>CAVXSO010000006.1:0-1253600 GCA_963764465.1 uncultured Pseudomonadota bacterium
TGCCAGCCGCCACCGCCCCCGCCGTGCCAGCCGCCGCCGTCGCCGTGCCAGCCTTCGCCATGGCCCCACCAGCCCCAGCCGGGGCTGACGACGACCGGCCCGGCATAGCCGTAGCCCGGGGCGTAATAGCCGGGCTCGTACACGCAGCCGGACAGCGCCAGGGCGGCGAGCATGGCCAGGAGCGGCCCCGCGAAGGCGCGCGCGAAGGGGCGGGCAAGCGGGTGGATGGTGGGCATGGCTGCGTCTCCGTCTTCCGTGCGGAAGCTGGGGACGGATTGCGGCCGAACCGTGTTGGCGGCGTGCAACAGCGGTGACAAATGGACAGTGGAGAAAACTTCATACCGTCCGGCAACGATACGCAACAATCCCGACGCGCTTTCGCCATGATGCGAGACCAGATTGCGCAGGATCGCGATGGGAACCGCCACCATGCCGAGGCTCGTGACGAGGTTGTGCCAACAGACATTCCGCGGCCTCGCGCTGCTGCTCTCGGTGCTGCTGCCGCTCACCAGCGCCCCGGTGCCGGCGCTGGCGCAGGCCGAGGCGAACGGGCCGCAGGCAGACCCGCCCTCCATCGCCGGCCAGCTCACGCGGCTTTCGGGCGCCGTTTCCTTTCATACCGCTGACGAAACCACCTGGCAGCCCGCGGACCCCAACTACCCCATCACCTCCGGCAACGCGCTGTGGACGGAGCCGGGGGCCGGCGCCTCCGTCGTGTTCGGCGCCAACCGCATCGCGATGGACGGGGCGACGGAGCTCGACGTCAACACGCTCGACCAGCACCGGCTGGTGGCGGCGGTGCCGCAGGGCACCGTCTTCCTGAACCTGCGCAACGTGCAGCCGGGCGACGAGGTCTCCGTCGCCACGCCGCGCGGCACGGTCACCATCGGCCAGCCCGGCGTGTACGAGATCGCGTCCGGCGACCAGGCGACGCCCACGCGCGTGACGGTGCAGCAGGGGGCGGCGCAGGTCTATGGCAGCGGCGTCTCCAGCCTGGTGCAGGCGGGGCAGACGGCGACCATCACCGGCAGCTCGCCCTTCGTCGCGGCACTCGGGCCGGCGCAGAACGACCCGTTCCTGGCCGCCCAGTTCGCCGCCGCGCCGATGCCGCCGCAGGGCGGCGTGGCGCCGCCGGTGCAGGTGGCGCAGATGACCGGCGGCTCGGAGCTGGAAGACGTCGGCAGCTGGCAGAACAGCCCGCAATACGGAACGGTGTGGTACCCGCCGGTTTCCCCCGGCTGGGTGCCGTACCAGGACGGGCACTGGGCCTGGGTGGCGCCGTGGGGCTGGACCTGGGTGGACAACGCGCCCTGGGGCTTCGCGCCGTTCCATTACGGGCGCTGGATCATGGTCGGCCCGCGCTGGGCGTGGGTGCCGGTGGCGCCGGGGGTGGTGGTCTCCTACGCGGAGCCGCCGGTCTATGCGCCGGCGCTGGTGGCGTTCTTCGGCATCGGCGTCGTGGTGGGGGCGGTGATCGCGTCCGGGCGCCCGGTGGGCTGGTGCCCGCTGGCGCCCTACGAGCCGTACCACCCCTGGTACCACGCGAGCCCGGCCTACGTGCGCAACGTGAACCGGGTTTACGTGCGCAACGTCAACACCATCAACGTCAACGAGATGTACCGCACCACCTCCATCAACCGCTTCGCCAACCACAACGCGGTGACGGTGGTGAACTCCCAGGTGATGAGCGGCTCGCGCCAGGTGCGGGAAAACCTGCAGCATGGCGGGCCCGGGCAGTTCGACGGCGCGCACCCCTTCACCAGCGCGCCGGTGCACCCGACCACGGCGACGGCGGGGCTGACGCCCAACGTGGCGCGGCAATACGGCATGACCCCGGTGCGCCCGCAGCGCCCGGCGCCGGGGCCGGTGGTGCGCCCCGCGCCGGCCGGCGCGCCGGTGCCGCTGCGCCCGCCCGGTGGCGCGCCGGTGGTGCACCCGGCGATCACCGGGCCAGGTGGCACGCGCCCCGCGCCCGGCCCCTCAGCGCCCAATCCCTCCGCTCCGGGTGCGACGCTGCACGGGCCGACGAACCCGGCGGTGCAGCGGCCGCTGGCGCCGCCCGCGCCGCAGGCTCCCCGCGCGCCGCAGGCCACCCCCGCGCCGCAGGCCCCGCATGCGCCGGGCCCGCAGGCACCGTCGCGGCCGGGCGCCGTGCCGCAGGGTGGGGCGCCGCAGCCGCCACGTGGCCAGGCGCCGCAAGCGCCGCAGCATCTCGGCGCGCCGGGCCCCGCCATCACGCCGCACCCGAACGGCGCGCTGCCGCCGCTGCGCCCCGCGCAGCCGGTGACACCCCACGCCCCCGGGCAGCCCGCGCCGCAGCAGCACTACGCGCCGCCGCAGCAGCCCACGCCGCAGCAGCAGCGTTACGCGCCGCAGCAGCCCGTGCCGCAGCAGCAGCGTTACGCGCCGCAGCAGCCCGTGCCGCAGCAGCAGCGTTACGCGCCGCAGCAGCCCGTGCCGCAGCAGCAACGTTACGCGCCGCAGCAGCCCACGCCGCAGCAGCACTACGCGCCGCCGCAGCAGCCCGTGCCGCAGCAGCAACGTTATGCGCCGCCGCCGCAGCAGCCCGTGCCGCAGCAGCATTACGCGCCGCCGCAGCAGCCTGTGCCGCAGCAGCAACGTTATGCGCCGCCGCCACAGCAGCAGCAGCGCTACGCACCGCAGCAGCAGCGCTACAACCCGCCGCCGCAGCAGCGTGTCGCGCCGCAGCCGATGCGCTACGCACCGCCGCCGCAGCCGCACTACGCGCCACCGGTGCACTACGCGGCACCGCCGCCGCAGCACTACAACCCGCCGGCGCGGCAGGAGCAGCCGCGCCAGGTCCAGCACGGCTGAGGCGGGGAGGGGCGCGCGATGCTCATCGCCTCCTCGCTCTGGCAGCAGCGCCTCGGCGGCTGGCTTCGTAGCGATGTCGGAACGATGTCAGCCAGGCAGGCCGCCGGCCCCGGCGACGAAGGCCGCGATCTCCGCCACACCCTGCCCCGCGCGGATGTTGGCGAAGACGAAGGGCCGCTCGCCGCGCATGCGCCGCGCGTCCCTCTCCATCACCGCGAGGCTGGCGCCGACATGCGGTGCCAGGTCGATCTTGTTGATCACCAGCAGGTCGCTGCGCGTGATGCCTGGCCCGCCCTTGCGCGGGATCTTGTCGCCGGCGGAGACGTCGATGACGAAGATGGTGAGGTCCGCGAGCTCCGGGCTGAAATTGGCGGCGAGGTTGTCGCCCCCGGACTCGATGAGGATGAGGTCGAGCGCCGGAAACCGCTGTGAGAGGTCCGCCACCCCCGCGAGGTTGATGCTGGCGTCCTCGCGGATGGCGGTGTGCGGGCAGCCGCCGGTCTCGATGCCGAGGATGCGCTCTGGCGGCAGGGAACCGGCGCGCGTCAGGAACTCCGCGTCCTCCCTGGTGTAGATGTCGTTGGTGATGGCGGCGATGTCGTAGCGATCCCGGAATGTCTTGCACAGCGCGTCCATCAGCGCCGTCTTGCCGGTGCCGACCGGCCCGCCGATGCCGACGCGAAGTGGACCGTTCCTTTGGGGGGCGGGGCGTGATGTCATGAGCGGAACAACCTCGTCTCCTGGGTTTCGTGGCGCAGCGTGCCGATATCGGCGATGAAGGTGGCGGAGCCGATATCCTCCCGCGCCGCACCGCGTGTTTCGGCGGCGACGGCGAGGATGGCGGGCTCAAGCCCGGCCAGCGCCGCGAGGCCCTGGGACTGGCCCAGCGGCACCAGGCGCACGGCCGCGGAAATGAGGCTCGCGGCAAGCGCCTGCAGGAAGGCGGCGGTCGGCTTCGTCCGCGCCGATGCCGTGCGCACGCGCCAGCGCGCCGACGGCAACGGGGTAGGGCAGGTCGCCTGCAACCGCATCGAGCGGGGCGGCACCCCAGGCAGC
The DNA here is from genome assembly GCA_963764465.1 of uncultured Pseudomonadota bacterium. Classification (GTDB taxonomy): domain Bacteria; phylum Pseudomonadota; class Alphaproteobacteria; order Acetobacterales; family Acetobacteraceae; genus JAJXXT01. The sequence continues at coordinate 3,892 of CAVXSO010000006.1, forward strand.
GGCCGCGCGGCGGAAGGCGTTGCCCTGGCCCACGGTCTCGGCCAGGCGCTCCGCACAAGTCGCGGTGGCGCGGGCGAAGGCGGCGAGGTCTTCCAGCGAAGCGGGCTCCGCCGCGTGCGCGAGGCGCAGCAGAATGGCGTCGTTGCGGCCGGCACCGTGGCGCAGCACGTCCTCGATCCAATTCCGCAACGTTTCGGTGTCGTGGATCCGCGCGTCGGCGACGGCGGTCTCGATGCCCTGGGACCAGGCGAAGCCACCCACGGGAAAGGCGGGCGAGAGCCAGGCCTGCAGGCGCAGCGCGGCGGTTTCAGCCGTGATGGTGGGCGGGACCATGGCCGTCATCGTCGTCGTGGTGGTGATGGGCGTGGCCGCCCGCATAGGCGCCGGCCTCGGGGTCGAACGGCGCCTCGATATGGTCCACGTGGCCGCCCAGGCCCTCGACCATCGCCTCGATCACGTGGTCGCGGCGGATGCGCAGGTGCTCGCCATCCGCCATGAGCTGCACCGGCAGATGGCGGTTGCCGAGATGCCAGGCGATGCGCACCAGGGCACCCTCCGCCGTGCGCGTGGATTTCCGCAAGCGGCTCCGCGCGCGCAACGATTTCGACCAGCCCGCCATCCTCCAGCACCAGCGCCTCCCCCGCGCGCAGCCTTGCGGCCTGTGGCAGGTCCAGCAGCACGGTGGCGCCGGCCTCGGTGGTGAGCGTGATGCGGCGGCGAAAGCGGCGGTCCCAGTCCAGCAGGACGCGGCCGGCCGGCGGGCCGGACCAGGTGCCGGCGGCGAGCACGGTGGTTGCTCGTTGCATGGTCAGAACAGGAAGTAGCGCTGCGCCATCGGCAGCACGGTCGCGGGCTCGCAGGTGAGCAGCACGCCGTCCGCGCGCACCTCGTAGGTTTCGGGATCGACCTCGATCGCGGGCATCGCGTCGTTGTGGATCATGTCGCGCTTGCCGATGTCGCGGTTGTGGCGCACGGCGGAAAAGCGGCGGGAGAGCCCGGCGCCGATGCCCCCGTCCAGCGCCGCCGCGGAGACGAACGTCACGCAGGTGGAACCAAGTGCCCGGCCCAGCGCCCCGAACATCGGCCGGTAATGCACCGGCTGCGGCGTGGGGATGGAGGCGTTGGGGTCGCCCATCGGCGCCATGGCGATGGCGCCGCCCTTGATGACGAGATCGGGCTTCACGCCGAAGAAGGCGGGGGACCACAGCACCAGGTCCGCGAGCTTGCCCACCTCGATGGAACCGATCTCATGCGCCATGCCCTGCGCGATGGCGGGGTTGATGGTGTATTTCGCGACGTAGCGTCTCGCCCTGAGATTGTCCGCGCGCGTGTCGCCGGCGCAGCGCGCCGCGCTGCAGCTTCATCTTGTGCGCGGTCTGCCAGGTGCGCAGGATCACCTCGCCCACGCGCCCCATCGCCTGGCTGTCGGACGAGATCATCGAAAGCGCGCCGAGATCGTGCAGGATGTCCTCGGCGGCGATCGTTTCGCGGCGGATACGGCTCTCGGCGAAGGCCACGTCCTCCGCGATGCTGGGGTCCAGGTGATGGCAGACCATCAGCATGTCGAGGTGTTCGTCGAGCGTGTTGGCCGTGTAGGGCCGCGTCGGGTTGGTGGAGGAGGGCAGCACGTTGGGCAGCCCCGCCACCTTGATGATGTCCGGCGCATGGCCGCCGCCCGCGCCCTCCGTGTGGTAGGCGTGGATGGTGCGGCCCCGGAACGCGGCGATGGTGTCCTCGACGAAGCCGCTCTCGTTCAGCGTGTCGGTGTGGATCATCACCTGCACATCGAAACGATCCGCGACCGAAAGGCAGTTGTCGATGGCGGCCGGCGTTGTGCCCCAGTCCTCGTGCAGCTTGAGGCAGGCGGCACCGGCGCGGATCATTTCCTCCAGCGCCGCGGGGCGCGACGCGTTGCCCTTGCCGGCGAAGGCGAGGTTCACCGGCAGCGCCTCGGCCGCCTCCAGCATGCGCGCGAGGTGCCAGGGGCCGGGCGTGCAGGTGGTGGCCGCCGTGCCGGTGGCGGGGCCGGTGCCGCCGCCCACCAGCGTGGTGATGCCGGAGGCCAGCGCCTCCTCCACCTGCTGCGGGCAGATGAAATGGATGTGGGAGTCGATGCCGCCGGCGGTGAGCACCTTGCCCTCGCCCGCGATGATTTCCGTGCCGGGGCCGATGACGATGGTGACGCCGGGCTGCACATCAGGGTTGCCCGCCTTGCCGATGCCGCTGATGCGTCCGTTCGTGATCGCAACGTCCGCCTTCACGATGCCCCAGTGGTCCAGGATCAGCGCGTTGGTGATGACGGTGTCCGCGGCACCCTCGGCCTGCGATGCCTGGGACTGGCCCATGCCGTCGCGGATCACCTTGCCGCCGCCGAACTTCACCTCCTCGCCATAGATCGTGAGGTCGCGCTCCACCTCGATCCACAGCTCGGTGTCGGCGAGGCGCACGCGGTCCCCGGTGGTGGGGCCGAACATGTCGGCATAGACGGCGCGCGGCAGGCGGGTCATGCGTTTCATCAGTTTTCCCATCACGCCGGCACGGAAGCCCCAGACGGCGCGGTGGCCGCGATAGGGCACCAGCGTCACCTGCCGCGTCTGTCCTGGTTCGAAACGAACGGCGGTGCCGGCGGCGATGTCGAGCCGCTGGCCGGCTGCCGCCGCGCGGTCGAAGGCGAGGGCGGGGTTGGCTTCCGCGAAATGGTAGTGGCTGCCGACCTGGATCGGCCGGTCGCCGGTGTTGGCGACGCTGAGCGTCGTGCGCGGCAGGCCCTGGTTGAGCTCGATCTCGCCCGGCATCGTTTCGATTTCGCCTGGAATCATCTGGTCGCCTCAGCGAATGGGGTGATGGACGGTGACGAGCTTCGTGCCGTCCGGGAAGGTGGCCTCCACCTGCACGTCGTGGATCATCTCCGCGACACCCTGCATCACCTGCGCTCGGGTCAGCACGTGGGCACCCGCCTGCATGAGGTCCGCCACGCTGCGCCCGTCGCGGGCACCCTCCACGACAAAATCCGTGATCAGCGCGATGGCTTCAGGGTGGTTGAGCTTCACGCCGCGCTCCAGCCGCCGTCGCGCGACGATGGCGGCCATGGCGATGAGAAGCTTGTCCTTTTCCCGCGGCGTCAGGTTCATCGTGTCGTGCTCCCGGGGCGAGAGTGGCTTGGTTGGCGGGGGCGGGCAAGCATCATGTGGCCCACACGATCATGTCGCCCAGACGCGGGGCAGCGGGCGCCCGTCGCGCAGCACCGCGAGCACGCGCGTGACGGCCGCGCGCAATGCCTCCATGGAGGCGGCGGCGAGGCGGACGAGCAGCATGCCATTCCAGGCGCTGGCACCGCCCGGCGCATCGCCGATGGCGGCGCGCACCGCTGCGAGAAGCCGCGCGGCATCCGGCGAGACGAGCAGGCAGGTCGCGACGGCACGCGCGCCGCCGCCGATGGCGGCACGGGACAGCAGGGAGGCCGCGTCGCCATCGAGCCGGATCGATTCATGCAGCAGCGGCGCGCCGTCGCGCGTGACGGCGATGCGATCGCGAACGGAGACGCAACGAAGCGCCTCGCCCATCGCGGCGCGGCCGAACACCAGCGCCTCGATGCCGAGGAAGGCGGCGTCGGCTTCCAGCGCCACGTCCAGCCGGCGGTCGAGCCTGGCGCCGTCAAACAGGATCGTCTCCTGCGGCAGCCATTCCGCGTGCGCACCGGCGGCGACGTGGACCTCACCACGCATGCGCGAGGCCGGGTCCTCAGGCAGCGCGCGATAGATGCGCTCGGCGGCCTGGGTGGAAAGTGTCGCGCGCGCGCCGGCGCCGACCGAGAATTGCACCGCCGTCTCGTCGCCGCCCGCGATGCCGCCGGCGCTGTTCAGCAGCACGGCTTCGGGCCAGGCGAGAGCACGGGGGAAGCGCGCCTTGAGGCAGCCCTCCTGGCGCAGCTCCGCCAGCGCCGTGACGCCGTCCCGCGCGGTGTAGCCGAGCACGACGCCGCCCCATGAACGCTGAAGCATGGGCGACCGTTGCAGTCTAGACCGAGAGAAGTCGGCGGACGTGATGTTCATCGAGCTCCCGTGGCGTAGCTTCGAGCACGATGTCGCCGCGGTCCATCACGGCGATGCGGTCGGCGAGATCGTGCGCGAAGTCGAAATACTGCTCGACGAGCAGGATTGCCATGTCGCCGCGCCCGCGCAACAGGGAGAGCACGCGCCCGATATCCTTGATGATGCTGGGCTGGATACCCTCGGTCGGCTCGTCCAGCACCAGCAGGCGTGGGCGCATCACCAGCGCGCGGGCGATGGCGAGCTGCTGCTGCTGCCCGCCGGAGAGGTCGCCGCCGCGCCGCCCGAGCATGGTGCGCAGCACGGGGAACAGGTCGTGGATCTCGTCCGGCACGCGCCGCGCGCCGCGCGGCAGCACCGCGAAGCCGGTCTGCAGGTTCTCCCGCACCGTCAGCAGCGGAAAGATGTCGCGCCCCTGCGGGACACTCGCGATGCCGCGGCGCGCGCGCTCATACGCGGGGAGGCCGGCGAGCGTTTCGCCGTTCCAGCGGATCGCGCCGGAGGAGATCGGGTGCAGGCCGGTGATGGCGCGCAGCAGGCTGGTCTTGCCCACGCCGTTGCGGCCGAGCAGGCAGGTGATCTCGCCCGGTTTCGCGGTGAGCGAGACGCCGCGCAGGGCCACGGCGGCGCCGTAATGCAGTGAAACGTTGCCGACTTCCAGCATCGCTAGCGCCCGAGATAGACTTCGACGACGCGCCGGTCGCCGGAGACGTGATCGATCGAGCCCTCGGACAGCACGGCGCCCTCGTGCAGCACCGTGACCTTGACGCCGAGCGCGCGGACGAAGGCCATGTCGTGCTCCACGACAACGACGCTGCGCTCGCGGTTGATCTCGCGCAGCAGCTCCGCTGTCTGTTCCGTTTCCGCATCGGTCATGCCGGCGACGGGCTCGTCCACCAGCAGCAGTTCCGGCTCCTGCGCCAGCAGCATGCCGATTTCCAGCCATTGCTTCTGGCCGTGGCTCAGCGAGCCGGCGAGGCGGTGGCGCAGCGGACCCGCGCGGATGGTGCGCAGGATGGCCTCGATGCGTTCGCGCTCATCCTCGCTCTCGCGGGCCCAGAGGGCGAAGCGCGGCCGCCGGTCGCCGGCCAAGGCGAGCAGCAGGTTGTCCCAGACGGTGTGCGGCTCGAACACCGTGGGCTTCTGGAATTTCCGGCCGATGCCGAGGCTGGCGATGGCGGGCTCGTCGAGCCGCGTGAGGTCCACCTGGCCCGCGAACTCCACGCGGCCGGTGTCGGGGCGGGTCCTGCCGGTGATGACGTCCATCATCGTCGTCTTGCCGGCGCCGTTGGGGCCGATCACCGCGCGCATCTCGCCGCGTTCCAGCACCAGGGAAAGCTCGTTCAGCGCGCGGAACCCGTCGAAGGTGACCGTGACGCCATCGAGATAAAGCAGCGTGTCGGCGCGATGCCCGCTCATGGCGTGGACTCCACGGCATCGCCTGTGGCGGGCCTGGCGGGACGCCGCGCGAAGAGGCCGACGACGCCACGCGGCAGGAGCAGCGTCACCAGGATGAACAGCGCGCCGAGCGCGAACAGCCACACGGCGGGGAAGGCGCCGGTGAGCCAGGTCTTGCCGAGATTGACCAGGATCGCGCCGACGATGGCGCCCACCAGCGTGCCGCGCCCGCCGACCGCGACCCAGATCACCGCCTCGATGGAGTTGGCGGGCGAGAACTCGGAGGGGTTGATGATGCCCACCTGCGGCACATACAGCGCGCCGCCGGCACCGGCGATGATCGCGGAGAGGACGAAGACGAAAAGCTTGTAGTCCTCCGGCCGGTAGCCGAGGAAGCGCGTGCGGCTCTCCGTGTCGCGCACCGCGATCAGTACCTTGCCGAAACGGCTGGCGACGACGAAGCGCGCGAGCACCAGGGCGACGGCGAGCAGCACCGCGCTCGCCAGCATCAGCGCCACGCGCACGCGGTTGGCGTGCAGGTCGAAGCCGAACATGTCCTTGAAGTCGGTGAGGCCGTTGTTGCCGCCAAAGCCCATGTCGTTGCGGAAGAAGGCGAGCATCAGCGCGTAGGTCAGCGCCTGGGTGATGATGGAGAGATAGACGCCCGAAACGCGCGAGCGGAAGGCGAGGAAGCCGAACACCAGCGCCAGCACGCCCGGCACCACCAGCGCCATGATGATGGCGAAGACCGGGCTGTTGAACCCGTACCAGTACCAGGGCAGCGCGTGCCAGTTGAGGAAGACCATGAAGTCCGGCAGCAGCGGATTGCCATAGACACCGCGCGCGCCGATCTCGCGCATCAGGTACATGCCCATGGCGTAGCCGCCGAGCGCGAAGAACGCGGCATGGCCGAGCGAGAGGATGCCGGCAAAACCCCAGACGAGATCAAGTGCGAGCGCCAGCACCGCGTAGCAGGTGTATTTCCCCGCGAGCGAGACGGCGAAGTCCGAGACGTGCAGCGCCGATGCCGGCGGGGTGAACATGTTGAGTGCGGCGAGCAGCATCGCGGCACCCAGCAGCACGGCAACGGCGATGGCGGTGGCAGGCCGGCTCATGCCTCCACCGCCCGCCCCTTGATGGGGAACAGGCCGCGCGGGCGGCGCTGGATGAACAGGATCAGCAGCACGAGCACCACGATCTTGCCGAGCACCGCGCCCGCGAACGGCTCCAGCATCTTGTTGATGACGCCGAGCACCATGGCGGAGACGATGGTGCCCCAGAGATTGCCGACGCCGCCGAACACCACCACCATGAAGCTGTCGACGATGTAGCCCTGGCCGAGATTGGGCGAGACATTGTCGATCTGCGACAGCGCGACGCCCGCCATGCCCGCGACACCCGCGCCGAGGCCGAAGGTGAGCGCGTCGATCCACGGTGTCCGGATGCCCATGCTGGCCGCCATGCGCCGGTTCTGCGTCACCGCGCGCATCCTGAGGCCGAAGGCGGAGTAGCGCAGCAGCGCCATCAGCGCCGCCAGCACCAGGGCGGCGAAGACGATGATGGCGATGCGGTTCCAGGTGAGCGTGAGGCCGCCGAGCGCGATGTCCCCCTGCATCCATGCCGGGGTCGAAACATCCCGGTTGTCGGCGCCGAACAGGCTGCGCACCGCCTGCTGCAGCCCGAGCGAAAGTCCCCAGGTGGCAAGCAGGGTTTCCAGCGGGCGGCCGTAGAGGAAGCGGATCAGGCAGCGCTCGATCGCGACCCCCGCCGCACCCGTCACCAGGAAGGCGAGGGGCACGGCGAGAACGAGGCTCGCGGGCATCAGCCAGGGCGCGTGCGCGCGCAGCAGCAGCTGGACGACATAGGTGGTGTAGGCGCCCAGCATCACCAGCTCGCCATGCGCCATGTTGATCACGCCCATGACGCCGAAGGTGATGGCAAGCCCCGCGGCGGCGAGCAGCAGCACGGAGCCGAGCGAGATGCCGTAGATCACGTTCTGCGCCTGGGAGAGCAGCGCCTGGGCGTGGTCGATGGCGGCGACCGCCTTCATCGCCTCGGCGTGCACGGCGGCGGGCTCGGCCGGCACGGCGGCGAGCAGGGCGCGCGCCTCCAGCCCGCCACGCGCGCGCAGGGTGGCGATGGCCGCGATCCGATCCGCAGCACTGCCCTTGCCGTCGGCGAGCAGGATCGCCGCGCGTGCCGCCCGCAGCGCGCGGGCGACGGCCTGGTCCTTCTCGGCGGCAAGCGCCTTCGTGACGCCCGCGAGCGCGCCGGCGGGATGGTTGTGGAATATTTCGCCCGCGGCACGAAGGCGCGTCGCCGCGACCGGCGAGAACAGGTCGAGGCTGCCAAGTGCTGCCTGGGCGGCGGCGCGCACGTCGTTGTTGACCTTGATCTCGTTGACGTCGTCGTCCGTCACGCCGGGTGCCGGGGCGCCGGTGCGGGCATCGGCGTATTTGTCGGTGTCGAGCTGGATCAGCAGCCTGCCGTCCGGGCCGATATCGAGCGCGTCGCTGGCGATCGCCTTGATGACATCGGCGGCGCGCGGATTGCCCGAGGCGGCGAGCACGCCGATCGCCTTGATAACGCCATCGAAACCGTTGGCGGAGAGGCCAGCGAACGGGTCCGGCGCCTGGGCGCGCGCCGCCGGCCCGAGCGCCAGCAGCGGCGCGAGGAGCAGAAAAGCCAGGGCCAGGCGGCGAAGAACGCGGATCATGCGATCACGGGCGCGGCGGATGCGCGGGAAGGGTGGGGGAGGCACCGCGGCGCGCCTCCCCGGGGCCAGCTCCCCCCAGGGCCAGCTCCCCCCGGGGCGGCCTCCCTACTTGCCCGCGCCGCCGCACTTGCCGGTGGCGACGTTGAAGTTGCCGCAATCCATCGGCGGCAGCCAGTCGGAGATCAGGTCCTTCGAGCCCGGCAGGTACGGCGACCAGGCCTCCGCCACCACCGTGCCCGGCGTCTGCCAGACCACGTTGAACTGGCCGTTGCCCTTGATCTCGCCGATGAAGACCGGCTTGGTGACGTGGTGGTTGGGCATGATCGTCGCGATGCCGCCGGTGAGGTTGGGCACGGCGACGCCGATCAGCGCCGGGATCACGTCCCTGGGCGCGGCCGTGCCCGCCTTTTCCACCGCCTTCACCCAGGCGTTGAAGCCGATGTAGCTCGCCTCCATCGGGTCGTTGGTGACGCGCTTGGGGTTCTTGGTCCAGGTGTGCCACTGCTTGATGAACGCCGCGTTCTCCGGCGTGTGGATGCTCTCGAAATAGTTCCACGCCGCGAGGTGGCCGATCAGCGGCCTGGTATCCATGCCCGCCAGTTCCTCCTCGCCGACGGAGAACGCAACGACCGGGATGTCCGTCGCCTTGATGCCCTGGTTGCCCAGCTCCTTGTAGAACGGCACGTTGGCGTCGCCGTTGATGGTGGAGACGACAGCGGTTTTCTTGCCGGCGGAGCCGAACGCCTTGATCTGGGAGACGATGCTCTGCCAGTCGCTCTGCCCGAACGGGGTGTAGTTGATCATGATGTCGGCGTCGGCGACGCCCTTGAGCTTCAGGTAGGCCTCGAGAATCTTGTTGGTGGTGCGTGGATAGACGTAGTCGGTGCCGGCGAGCACCCAGCGTTTCACCTTGCCCTCGTTCATCAGGTAATCGACCGCCGGGATCGCCTGCTGGTTTGGCGCCGCACCGGTGTAGATGATGTTCCGGCTGCTTTCCTCGCCCTCGTACTGCACGGGGTAGAACAGCAGGCCGTCGAGTTCCTCGAACACCGGCAGCACGGATTTGCGCGAGACGGAAGTCCAGCAGCCGAACACGGCGGCGACCTTGTCCACCGCCAGCAGCTGGCGCGCCTTTTCCGCGAACAGCGGCCAGTTGGAGGCGGGATCGACGACGACGGCCTCGATCTTCTTGCCGAGCAGGCCGCCCTTGTTGTTCTGCTCGTCGATCAGCATGAGATCGACGTCCTTGAGCGTCGACTCGCTGATCGCCATGGTGCCCGAAAGCGAGTGCAGGATACCGACCTTGATCGTTTCCGCCGCCCAGGCCCGCGAGATGAACGGGGTGGCAAGCGTGGTGGCCAGAGCCGAGCCAAGAAACATGCGGCGGCGCATTCGTGAAGCCTCCTGTGTTCTTCTGGGTGTTTTGCATTGGTGCGGCGCCGTGCGGCGGGGCCCGGTGCCATCCCTGTCGCCAGGAAACTGCAAGGCGTGTGCCACGTGTTGCGCCGCGGGCGCGCGGGGCAAGGCGCGCGGAGTGCCTGTTATCTGCTCACAGCGGCGCGGCGGCTGCCGTCGTTTTTTGCAGAATGCTCTCGCTGGCGGAACGAGGACGTTCCGGGCGCGGGCCGGCTAGACCAGGCCCGCCGCCCCCAGCACCGCCGCGGCGCCGAGCAGCCAGAGCGGGTTGAGCCGCGTCATCGTCGCCGCGACCGCGACCGCGAGCGTGAGCAGGATATGCCCGGCGGAGCGGGAGGTCGCCTCGCTCAGCATGATCGCCGCGGCCATGATGAGGCCCACCGTCACCGGCGAGATCCCGGCCTGCACGCGCCGGCGCCAGGCGCGGTCGCGGAACCGCGTCCACAAATCGCCCACGGCGTAGCTCAGCACGGATGAAGGCAGGATCAGCCCGAACGTCGCGACCAGCGCGCCGCCGAGCCCCGCGACGCGCCAGCCGATCAGCGTCGCCACCAGCATGTTGGGCCCGGGCGATGCCTGCGCGAGCGCGAACAGGGCGGCGAAATCCGCCGATGTCATCCAGTGATGGACATCCACCACCTGGCGCTGCATCTCCGGCAGCACGGTGTTGCCGCCGCCCACCGCGAGCAGCGACAGCTCGCCGAAGATGCCCGCGAGCGCGAGGAGATTGTGCATCATGCGCGCGGCCGCACCAGCAGCAGCCCGAGCGGCAGGGTGATCGCCATGGTCAGCAGCAGCGACAGGTGCAGGAAGGCAAGCAGGCCGCAGGCCAGCACCGCGACCGCGATGGCGCGCGCATCGCCCAGCAGCGGGCGCGCGATCTTGAGCGCCATCGACAGGATCAGCCCGGAGGCCGCGGCCGCGACCGCGGTGATGGTGCGCGCCACCACCGGATCGGATTCGAAACGTCCGACCACGGCACCCAGGATGCTGACGATGACGAGCGGCGCCGACAGCAGCCCGCTGATCGCGGCCAGCGCGCCGGGCAGGCCACGGAAGCGCGAGCCCAGCACGACCGAGAGGTTGATGATGTTGGGCCCGGGCAGGAACTGGCACAGCGCCAGCAGGTCTGTGAACTCCGGGCCGGTGAGCCAGCCCCTTCGCTCCACGATCATGCGCCGCGCCCATGGCAGCACGCCGCCGAAGCCGGAGATGCCGATGGAGAAGAAGCCTGCGAACAGCGCGCCGCAGGTGGGGCGCGCGGTCCCGGCCGCGTGCGCGCCGGTGGGGGCCGCGTCCATCATGCCTCGCGCGCGATGGAGGCGACGGCGGCGACGAGGCAGCAGGCAACCCCGAGCAGCAGCACCGGCCGCGTGCCCGCCGCGGGGAACAGGCCGTAGATCAGTGCCACGGTGACGGCGCCCAGCGTCTGGCCCAGCAGGCGCGTGGTGGACTGCATGCCAGAGGCGCCGCCGGTGCGCGCGGGTGGGGCGGCGGCGATCATCGTGCGGTTGTTGGGCGAGTTGAACATGCCGAAGCCGAAGCCGCACAGCGCCATGCGCCAGGCGAGGTCCGGCACCGTCACGTTGTCCGGCATCATCGCGAGCGCCAGCAGGCCGAGGCCCATCAGCACCTCCCCCGCGGCGCCGAGTTTGGCCGGCGAGAGCCTGTCCGAAAGCCGCCCGGCGATGGGGGCGACGACGGCGACCGTGAGCGGCCAGGGCGTCATCAGGAACCCGGTTTCCACCTGGCTGCGGCCCAGCGCGCGCTGGAAGAAGAACGGCAGCGAAACAAAGGCGGCGGACTGGGCGGCGAAGGAAAACAGGCTCGCGACGACGGAGAGCGTGAAGACCGGCCGCGCCAGCAGGTCGATGGGCAGCAGCGGTGCCTTCTGCCCGAGCTGGCGCTTCGCCAGCACCCAGCCGGTGGCGAGCATGATGGCGAAGGCGCCGATGACGGGCAGCGGGCCCTGCGCGTGGCCGGCGGCGTCGATGCCGATGATGAGCAGCCCGAAGGTGATGGCGCTGAGCACCGCGCTGACGATATCGAAACGATGCCGCGAGCGCGGGCATTCCGGCAGCGCGCGGCGTGCGACCAGGATCGCGGCAAGCCCGATCGGCACGTTGACGGCGAACAGCACCGGCCAGTTCGCCACCGAAAGGATGCCGGAGGCGACGGTGGGGCCGAGGGCGGAGGAAAGGGAGGCGACGGTCGCGTTGATGCCGATGCCCGCGCCGAGCAGGCGGCGCGGATAGATGAAGCGCGTCAGCGCCATGTTCACGCTCATCAGCCCCGCGGCGCCGAGGCCCTGGACGATGCGCGCGAGGGTGAGGGTCGCCAGCGAGTGGGAGGCGGCACAGCCCAGGGATGCGAGGGTGAAGAACACCAGCCCCGCCTTGTACACGCGCTCGTAGCCCACGATCTCGCCCAGTGCCGCGAGCGGCAGCAGCGAGATGGTGACCGCGAGCTGGTAGGCGTTCACCACCCAGATGGAGTCCGCCGCCGAGACGCCGAGGTCCTTCGCGATGGTGGGCAGCGCGACATTGGCGATGGTGCCGTCCAGCACCGCCATGCCGAGGCCGAGGGAGATGGTGGTGATGGCCCAGTAGCGGCGGGGCAGGGGCAGGCCGTCCGGAACGGCGGCGGCGCTGGCAGCCGCGGCGGCGTCAGCCATGCGTGGTGTCCGGCCCTGTCGTTGCCGTCTCGAAACCGTTGTCGCCGGGCACCGCGTCCCCGAGCCGCTCGTCCCCGAGCCGCTCGTCGTCGAATGTCCCGTCCTCGAACCACGTCCGTCCGCTGCGCTCGATGAGTGCGACGGAGGCGGAGGGCCCCCAGGTGCCCGCGGTGTAGGGGCGCGGCGGCTCGGCGGCGGCGCTCCAGGCGGCGAGGATGGGGTCGATCCAGCGCCAGGCCGCCTCCACCTCGTCGCGGCGCATGAACAGCGTCTGGTTGCCGCGCACCACGTCCATCAGCAGCCGCTCGTAGGCGTCCGGGTTGCGCACGCCGAAGGCGCGGTCGAAGCTCATGTTCAGCGCCACCTGGCGCAGGCGCATGCCGCCCGGCCCGGGGTCCTTGATCATCAGCCAGAGGTCGATGCTCTCGTCCGGCTGCAGGCGGATGGCGAGCCGGTTGGGCAGCACCGGCCCCGCCACGGGCCCGAAGGCGTTGTGCGGCACCGGGCGGAAGGCGACGACGATTTCCGAAATGCGTTGCGGCAGCCGCTTGCCGGTGCGCAGGAAGAAGGGCACGCCGGCCCAGCGCCAGTTCGCGATTTCGGCGCGCAGGGCGGCGAAGGTTTCGGTGCGCGTCTCGCTTCCCACTTCCTCGCGGTAGCCGGGCACCGGGCCGCCATTGCCCGCACCCGCGCGGTACTGGCCGCGCACGCCGCGCTCCGCCACGGAGGCGGCATCGAGCGGCACCAGCGCGTTCAGCACCTTCAGCTTCTCGTCGCGCACCGCGTCGGCGTCGAGCGAGGTCGGCGGCTCCATCGCGGTGAGGCAGAGCAGCTGGAGCATGTGGTTCTGCACCATGTCGCGCAGCGCGCCGGCGGTGTCGTAGTAGCCGGCGCGGCCCTCCACGCCCAGCGTCTCGGCGACCGTGATCTGCACGTGGTCGATATGCGCGCTGTTCCACACCGGCTCGAACAGCGCGTTGGCGAAGCGCAGCGCCATCAGGTTCTGCACCGTTTCCTTGCCGAGATAATGATCGATCCGGTAGATCGCGCGCTCCGGGAACACGGCGCCGATCGCGGCGTTGACCGCCATCGCGGATTCGAGGTCGCGGCCGATGGGTTTTTCCACCACCACGCGCGCGCCCTGCGCCAGCCCGTGGCGCGCGATGCGCTCGCACAGCGGCGCGAACAGCTGCGGCCCGGTCGCGAGGTAGAACACGCGGACGACGTCGCGCGCATCCAGCAGCTGCGCGAGCTCGGGCCACCCGTCCTCACCCGTGGCGTCGAGGTGGACGTAGGCGAGGCGGGCCGCGAAGCGCGACGCCTCCTCCGCGGTGGGCGTGGCGGCGGCGATGCAGGCGGCGGCCTCGGCGCGGAAACCCTGCGCGTCCATCGCGCGGCGCGCGGCGCCGATGATGCGCGCGCCTGGCGGTATCTGCCCGGCGCGCTCGCGCTGGAACAGGGCGGGCAGCAGCTTGCGCCGCGCGAGGTCGCCCGTCGCGCCGACGATGACGAGGTCGAAGGGCTGGACGGCGATGGTGCGGGATGCCATGGAACCTCGTTACGGCCAGGGATCGATCAGCATTCCGTCACGTGCACGGCGAGCCCGCCGCGCGCGGTTTCCTTGTATTCGGCGCGCATGTCGAGCCCGGTCTGGCGCATCGTGGCGATGGCGGCGTCGAGGCTCACCTTGTGCGTGCCGTCGCCGGCGAGTGCGAGCGACGCCGCGGCGATGGCCTTCACCGCGCCCATCGCGTTGCGCTCGATGCAGGGGATCTGCACCAGCCCGCCGATCGGGTCGCAGGTCATGCCGAGATGGTGTTCGAGCCCGATCTCGGCGGCGTTTTCCACCTGCGCGGGCGTGCCGCCCAGCACCTGTGCGAGCCCCGCCGCCGCCATGGCGCAGGCCACACCCACCTCCCCCTGGCAGCCGACCTCGGCGCCGGAAATCGAGGCGTTGCGCTTGGCGATCGCGCCCACGGACGCGGCGGCGAGCAGGAAGTCGCCGGCCGGTGCCGCTGGGTCTTCCGCGTAGAAGCGCCGCCAGGTGCGCAGCACGGCGGGGATGACGCCGGCCGCACCGTTGGTGGGCGCGGTGACGACGCGCCCGCCGGCCGCGTTCTCCTCGTTGACGGCGATCGCCCACAGGCTCGCGTGGTCGGCCATCTCGTTCGGGCGGCGGATGTTGCGGCGCGCGGCATCGGCGACGCGCGCGGCCAGCATCGGCGCGCGGCGGCGCACGTTGAGCCCGCCCGGCAGCTCGCCCGAGGCCGCGAGCCCGGCATCGATGCAGCCCTCCATCGCGGCGGCGATGGCGGCGGCGTGCGCATGCACCTCCGTCGCCGGCCGCAGCGCGCATTCGTTGGCGAGCTGGAGCCGGGCGATGGACATTCCCGTCGTCCGCGCCGCTTCCAGCATCTCGGCGGCGTTGGCGAAGGGGTGGGGCAGGGCGGTCGTTTCCTCCGCCGCCGCTGCCTCGCCCTCAAGGTGGATGAAGCCGCCGCCGATGGAATACCAGCGTTCCTCCGCGAGCGTGGCGCCCGAAGCGTCGAACGCGGCGAAGCGCATCGCGTTCGGGTGCATGCCGGGTTTGGTTTTCCTGTCCACGTCGAGTGTCGTCGCAAACCGCGTGCCGCCGCGCGCCAGCGTGTGGTCCGCCGCCTCCCAGCGCGCGGGGGCGGCGCGCACCGCGTCCGGGTCCGCGCTCGATGGCTCCATGCCCACGAGCCCGGCGAGGATCGCGCCATGCGTGCCGTGGCCCTGCCCGGTCCAGGCGAGCGAGCCGTAGAGCGTCACGGCGACGCGCGCGGGCGGGCGGGCGAGACCTGACATGAACCGGTCCGCCGCGCGCATCGGCCCCACCGTGTGCGACGACGACGGGCCGAGCCCGATGCGGAAGAGGTCGAAGATACCGATGAGGCTCATTGTCCCATGCGTCGTTGGGTTCCATGCGTCGGTCGCGCCGCCGCATCGTGCGGCAGGGGGCGTTCTCGCCCCGTGGCGGGAAGCCGTGTCGCGGGAATGGGGCCGGCGCAGGTTCGCGGCGAGCATAGGCGGCGGCGTCGCGCGCCGCAAAACGGCCCCCGCCGCGGCGCGGCAAAGTGGATGAAGCCGCGGCGCGGCAAAACGGCCCCCGCCGCGGCGCGGCAAAACCGCCGGTACGGCGATCCGGCTGGTCAAGGCGGCTTACGGCTTCGTCCCCATATGGCGGTGGCGGGCGCGGTGCCGCTCCGTGGAAAGGCCCGGCAGGCGTGATGGTCAGGACATATCGAGCGTTCCGCGCGGCGTCTGGGCGCATCCGGCCCGGCCGGGGTGCGGCCGCGTGGGGCCTGGTGCTGCTGGTGCTGCTGGGTGCAGCCCCGGCGCGCGCGGCGGACCTGTTCCAGCTCGACCAGCGCTATGGCTCCATCCGCTTCTCCGTCGCCTATCTCGGCGTGCTGCACGCCAGCGGGACATTCGCGCGCTTCGAGGGGCAGCTCGAGATCGACCCGGCCCGCCCGGCCGCGACGCGGATCGCGGTGACCGTGGCGGCGGATTCCGTCACCACGAAGTGGGAGCAGGAGACGGGGATGCTGCGCTCGGCGGATTTCTTCGACGTGGCGGAATACCCGCGCATCGGCTTCCAGAGCGAGGCGGTGCAGGCGGACGGCGCCGGGCAGTTCACCGTGCTCGGGCAACTCACGATGCGCGGCCACACCGGGCCGGTGCGGCTGCGCGCGCGGCTGGTCGGCTCGGCGCGCGACCCGGCGAGCGGGCGGCAGATCGAGGAGTTCGTGGTGACGGGCAGCGTGAGCCGCAAGGCGTTCGGCATCGTCGCCGAGCCGCTGTTCATCGCCGACCAGGTCGCGATCACCATCCGCGCCCGCATCGTGCTGAGCCATCCTTCCGCCGGCTAGGCGGCGCGGCGAACGGGGACCTGCGTGGAGGCGAGCGGTGCGGCGTGACGGCGGGCAGGCGCCTGGCGGCCTGGGGCGCGGGGCTGGCGGCGGGCCGATGCTGCCGCCGCCGGGCGGCTGGAGCCGCGCGCAGCGCCGCCTGCACTGGTGGACGGCGGTGCTGGTGAGTGCCGGGTTCGTGCTGGCCTGGGTCATGGTCGCGGTGCCGCTGCGCGACCTGGTGACGAAGTTCCTGCTCTACCAGTTGCACAAGACGTTCGGGCTCACGGTGCTGGCGCTGCTGGCCTGGCGCTGGGGGCTGCGCGCGCGGCGCGGCCGCCCCGCGCCGGAGGCGGCGATGTCGCGGCGCGAGCACCGTGCCGCGGCACTGGGGCAGGGCGCGCTCTACGCGCTGCTGCTGGCGGTGCCGGTGCTCGGCTACCTCACCGCCTGCGTGGCACCGGCGGGGATCCCAACGCTGTTCCTGGCGGTGATCCCGATACCCTCCGTCGTCGGCCCCGATCCTGCCTGGTATGGCGTGCTGCGGCCGGTGCACCGCGGGGCTGCGGTGGCGCTGGTGGTGCTCGCCACCGGCCACGCGCTGGCGGCGTGGCGGCACCACCGGCGCGGCCGGGCGGTGCTGCTGCGCATGTGGCGGGGGTAGCGGCCACATGCTTCCGCGCGCGGATTCCCCGCCATACCCTTCCGCCGCCATGTTCCCTACAACGAAGCCGCGAAACGCGGTGGTCTCGGGGGAAGGAATGGGCGTGCTGGCAGGGCTGCGCGTGCTGGAGCTGGGCCAGGTGCTGGCGGGGCCGTTCGCGGGCGCCATCCTGGCGGATCTCGGCGCCGATGTGATCAAGGTGGAGCGACCAGCGGGCGCGGACGGCTTGGGCGGGGACGACGCGCGGCGCATGGGCCAGGCGTTCCGCCACGGCGACAGCCTCACGTTCCACGTGATGAACCGCGGCAAGCGTTCCGCGGCACTGGACCTGAAGAGCGAGGCCGGCCGCGCGGCGCTGGAGGCGCTTGTCGCGGGGGCCGACGTGTTCCTGCACAACCTCCGCCCCGGCGTCGCCGCCGCCATCGGCTTCGACGCGGAGGCGCTCACCGCGCGGCATCCGCGCCTGGTGTATGGCGAGATCTCGGCCTTCGGCGCGGTGGGGCCGATGGCCTCGGCACCTGGCTACGAGCCGCTGATCCAGGCCTGGTCCGGGCTATCCTCGCTGAATGGCGGGGAGGACGACCCGCCGATCCGCGCCGCCGCCTCGCTCTGCGACCAGGGCAGCGCGATGTGGCTGGTCATTGGGATTCTTTCCCTACTGCGCCGGCGGGAGGCGACGGGGCGCGGCGGCATCGTGCGCACGTCGCTGCTGGAAACCGCGCTGATGTGGGCGGGGCAGAAGGCGGACGCGCTGATGGGCGAGGGCAGCTTCCGGAGCGCCACCGTTCCGGCCACCCCGCGCTGGTGCCCTACGAGGCGTTCGAGACGGCTGATGGACCGCTGCTGATCTGCGCCGGCAACGACCGGCTGTTCGCGCGGCTGGCGGCAGCGCTGGGCCGCGCGGCGCTCGCCGCCGACCCGCGCTTCGCCACCAACCGCGCGCGGCTGACGAACAAGCAGGCCCTGTTCGCGGAGATCGTGCCGGTGCTGGCGGCGCGGCCCCGCGCGCACTGGCTCGCGGAGCTGGAGCGCGCGGGCGTGCCCGTCTCGCCCATCCACACGCTGCCGGAGGCGCTGGCGCAGCCGCAGGTGGCGGCGCTCGCCATGCACCAGGCGGTGCCCGGCGAGGATTTTTGTCTGACCGCCCTGCCGATGACCATCGATGGCGCGCGCCCGAGGATTGCGGGGCGCGCGCCTTCGCTCGATGCTAGCCACACACTTCATTGGACGGAGAACCATGGCCAACCGTGACGCGATCGGGAAGATCGCCCCCGAGATCAGCGAGATCCGCCGCGACATCCACGCCCACCCCGAGATCGGGATGACGGAGGTGCGCACCGCGGCACTGGTCGCGGACAAGCTCCGCTCCTGGGGCATCGAGACGCATACCGGCATCGGCAAGACCGGCGTGGTGGGCGTGCTGCGCAAGGGCAACGGGCACGGGCGCATCGGCCTGCGCGCGGACATGGACGCGCTGCCGATCGACGAGGCGACGGGCCTTCCCTACGCGTCGCGCAACAAGGGCGTGATGCATGCCTGCGGCCATGACGGCCACACCGCGATGCTGCTGGGGGCTGCGAAATACCTCGCGGAGAATGGCGGCTTCTCCGGCACCGTGCACTTCATCTTCCAGCCCGGCGAGGAGGGGATGGGCGGCGCGCAGGCGATGCTGGAGGACGGGTTGTTCGAGAAGTTCCCCTGCGACGCGGTGTTCGGCATGCACAACCGGCCGAACCTGGAGGTGGGCAAGTTTTCCATCCGCCCCGGCACGCAGATGGCCGGCGGCGCGTTCTTCGATATCACCATCAATGGCAAGGGCTCGCACGGCGCGCGGCCGGAGGCGGGGATCGACCCGGTGCTGGTCGCGGCCCAGCTCGTCTCCGCGCTGCAATCCATCGTCGCGCGGCGCGTGACGCCGACCGACACGGCGGTGCTGAGCGTGACGAAGATCGCCGCCGGCGAGGCCTACAACGTCATCCCCGAAACCGCGGTGCTGCGCGGCACGGCGCGCACGATGAAGCGCGAGACCATGACGCTGGTCGAAGCCGAGATGCGCCGCCTCGCGGAGGGTGTCGCCGCCGGGTTCGGCGCCAGGGCGGAGGTGGATTTCCGCTTCCTGTTCGCGCCCCTGGTCAACAACCCGAAGGAGACGGAGGCGATGGTCGCCGCGGCCACGAAGGTTTCGGGTGCGGCGCGCGTGACGGCGGAGGGGCCGCAGACCATGGCGTCGGAGGATTTCTCCTTCATGCTGGAGAAAGTGCCAGGCGCGTTCATCAACCTCGGCAACGGCGCCGGGGCGGAGGTGCACAACCCGCTGTACAATTTCAACGACGAGGCGATCCCCGACGGCATCGCGCTCTGGGCCAGCATCGTGGAGGAAAAGCTGCCGAGGGGGACAGGGGAGTAGCGGCGGGGCGAGAACGGGCGGAGCAGGGTGACTCCCGGCCGGATGCTCCGGTCCGCCCGGGAGCCACGATGATTATGTTTGACGTATATATACATTTGACGTATATATGCGCGCTACGCAAGGGGCATTGATCGCGACGCTTTCCTTGTTGGTCTTCGCCAGGAAGGGAGGGATCTCGCCCTTCTGCGCGGTCCACAGCAGGCCGCGGCTGGGACCGCTGATCCACGACATCACGCCACCGAGCCCGCCGAACGCCAGCAGCAGGCAGACGATCGGTGTTGCCCAGCCGATCCCGAAACGGGTGAAGATCGCCTGGAACGCCTTCATCAGCATTTCCTGCAGATTGATCTGCGCGTTGGGCAGCACGGTTGCCACCGCGAACGAGCCCAGCGTGAACAGCAGGATCACCGCGACCGAGGCGATCAGCATGGCCACGGGAAACTGCTGCCTGGGGGCCGACATTTCATTGGCGTGAACCGCGTGCACCTCGACGCCGGCGAACAGCAGGATGATGCCGGCGAGGAACGCGATATCGCCCAGTCCCGTGATGGCCGGGAAATACCGGGGATGCGCATGGCCGCCCGCCATCGACATCACCGAGGTGGCGGTCGTCCCGGTGGGGTGCAGCATGGCGATCGGGTTGCCCTGGAGGATCCAGATCCCGGCGAGGATCATGATGACCACGCCGGGCAGCACCGTGCCCGCGAGAAACGCCCAGCTCGTCACCTTCGCGATGGCGCTCACGCCGCGCAGCGTGACCCAGGTCGCGGCCCAATAGGCGATGATGCAGAACAGGCCGACATAGGGCCCGTGATCGGCCAGCGCCGGCCTGCCCACGACATAGGCCAGCGCCGCGGCCGAGAAGGCCAGCACCGTCGGGTACCACACCACGTTCTGGATCCATTGCAGCCAGATGGCGACGAAACCCCAGCGCGCGCCGAAGGCTTCCTTGACGCAGATATAGACGCCGCCGCCCTGCTCGCCGAACGGGCCCCGAGTTCGGCCGAGACCAGGGCGGCCGGGATCAGGAAGATGAACGTTGCGAACGCGATATAGATGAACAGCGTGAGCTGTTCCTTCGCCATCATCGGCAGTCCGCGCAGGTTGACCACGGCCGCGGCCGTCCTCATCGCCATGCTGAACGTCGAGGCGACTGCTTCTTTGGGTCGGAGATCGGTGCCTCCGCGGGCTGTATTCGGATCAGTGGTGAAACGTCGGCCCCAGCCGTCGAATGGCGTATCTGCTTCGCCTGCAGGTGCGCGATCGCGAGGCCGAGGACGTCGAGCTGCAATTTCACGAGATCGCGGCTGATGTCATGGCGGACCAGGATGCGCTGGATGCCGGTGGCGTCGCGATTGGCCGGCAGCGTGTAGGACGCGATCAGCCAGCCGCGCATGCGCACCCGCTCCGAAAGGTCGTAGAGCGTGAACCCGTGGTTCTGGCCGTCCCGCAGCTTGTAGCACACCGCCGGCAGCGCGCCCTTGCCGTCGTAGAGCAGCTCCAGCGGGCCGAGCTTGGTGATTTCGCCCGCCAGCCACTGCGCGGTATCGGCGCCGGCGCGCTGGATGCGCGTGCAGCCCTCGCGGCCCAGACGCAGGAAATTGTAGTACTGCGCGATGATCTGCCCGCCGGGGCGACTGAAGTTCAGGGCGAAGGTCGGCATCTGGCCGGCGAGATCCTCGACGTTGAAGATGAGTTCCTCGGAGTCCGCCTTGTCGCGCAGATCACCACCCTACGCCTAGCGGCGCCAGCCCGTATTTGTGGCCCGACGCGCTGATCGACTTCACCCGCTCGATGCGGAAATCCCACTCCAGCTCGCGCTGGATGAACGGCGCGATGAAGCCGCCGCTCGCCGCGTCCACATGGATCGGGATGTCGAGGCCGGTCTCGCGCTGCAGATCATCGAGCGCGCGGGCGACGCCGCGACCGGATCTAGCCGCCGATGAACGGCACGCCCGAGCTCGGGATCACGCCGATCGTGTTTTCATCGCAATGATCGCGCAAATCCTGCGGGCGCAGCCCCAGCGCGTCGCCGGCCAGCGGCACCTCGCGCATCTCCACGTCGAAATACCGCGCGAACTTCGCCCAGCAGACCTGCACCGGGCCGCAGACGAAGTTCGGCTTGTCGTACGGCTTGCCCGCGGCGATCCGCCGCTTGCGCCACTGCCATTTCAGCGCGAGGCCGCCCAGCATGCACGCCTCGCTCGACCCCGTCGTCGAACATCCAACCGCCTTCCACGCGCCGGGCGCGTGCCAGAGATCGGCGATCATGTGCACGCAGCGGTTCTCGATCTCCGCCGTCTGCGGGTATTCGTCCTTGTCGATCATGTTCTTGTCGAGCGCGTCGTCCATCAGCCGGTGCGCCTCGGGCTCGGCCCAGGTGGTGCAGAACGTCGCCAGGTTCTGCCGCGCGTTGCCGTCCAGCAGCAGCTCGTCGTGCACGACGCTGTAGATTTCCTGCGACGGCGCTGCGGCTGGCGGCGGTATTTCGGCACCAGCGCACAGTCCTGGATCAACCTGCAGACGCGCCACGACCTGGCACTCGCGCAGCGCGCGCATGGGCAGGAGATCGCCCAGACCGTCAGGCCGCTGGCCGCCTAGGGGGCGCGCGAAGGCGGCGGGGGAGGGGCCCGCGGAGATCGCCCAGACCGTCAGGCCGCTGGCCGCCTAGGGGGCGCGCGAAGGCGGCGGGGAGGGGCCAGCGGCGGCTGTCACCGCCCCACGCTTGACCGCGCCGCGCCACACTGATGCAGTGGCGCGAAACGGAGGGTTCCATGCGCGCCATCATCCCGGCTCTCGCCGTGCTCGTTCTCGCCGCCGGCGCGGCACACGCCAAGGACAGCGTCAGCATCGGCATGGTGCTGGAGCCGCCGGTGCTCGACCCCACCGCCAACGCCGCCGCCGCCATCGGCGAGGTGACGTACCAGAACATCTACCAGGGCCTCACGCAGATCGCGGCGAGCGGCCAGGTGGTGCCCTCGCTCGCCACGTCGTGGGATATTTCCGCGGACGGCAAGACCTACACCTTCCACCTCGCGAAGGGGGTCGCGTTCAGCGACGGCGAGGCGTTCGGCTGCGATGCGGTGAAGTTCAGCCTCGACCGCGCGCGCGGGGCGGCCAGCACCAACCCGCAGAAGGCGCTGTTCACGCCCATCGCGGACGTCGCCTGCCCAGACGCAGCGACCGCCGTCGTCACGCTCAGGCAGCCGACCGCGAGCTTCCTGTTCGGCCTCGCGATGCCCGCCGCGATCATGGAGGCGCCGAAGTCGCAGGCGGACGACAAGACGAAGCCGGTCGGCACCGGGCCCTACATGCTCGGCGAATGGGTCAAGGGCGACCACGTGACGCTGGTGCGCAACCCGAAATATTCCGGGCCCGCGCCGGCCATGGCGTCGGCCACGTTCCGCTTCATCGCCGACCCCGCGGCGGCGACGGCCGCGATGCTCGCCGGCAATGTCGATGCCTTCCCGCTGTTCCCCGCCTCCGAGGCGCTGCCGCAGCTGCGCGCGGACAAGAAGCTCACCGTCGAGATCGGCACCACATCCGGCAAGATCATCGTCTCGCTCAACGAGGCGAAGAAGCCGTTCGACGATATCCGCGTGCGCCAGGCCATGGCCTACGCGATCGACAAGAGCGCCTATAACGAGGCGGTGCTGAACGGCTACGGCACGCCCATCGGCAGCCACGACGTGCCGGGCGATGCCGGCTATGTCGATCTCGCCAACACCTACCCGCACGACCCGGCGAAGGCGAAGGCGCTGCTCAAGGAAGCCGGCTTCCCCGACGGCTTCTCGATGACGATGCTGCTGCCGCCGCCGGCCTATGCGCGGCGCGGCGGCGAGGTGATCGCGGCGATGCTCGCGGACGTCGGCATCAAGGTGAAGCTGGTGCCGGTGGAATGGGCGCAGTGGCTGTCGCAGGCGTTCAAGAACAAGGACTACGAGGCGACGATCATCGCGCACGTGGAGCCGCGCGACCTCTACCAGTACGCCAACCCCGAGTATTACTGGAACTACCACAACGCCGCCTACGACGCGCTGTGGGCGAAGTACCAGGCGGCGACGGACCCCAAGGAGCAGATGGCGCTGTGGGGCGACCTGCAGAAGAAGCTCGCCGCGGACGAGCCGAACATCTTCCTCGCCGCCCTGCCCAAGGTCGGCGTGTGGAACGCGGACCTGCGCGGCATGTGGAAGAACGCGCTGATCACGGTGGACATCGTCAGCCAGATGAGCTGGGCGAAGTAGGCATCGCGGGGTTTCGCGAACAGCCTCGTCGCCGGATTTGACCGGGTTCCTGCTGCGCCGGCTGCTGGGCCTGGCCGCGATGCTCGTCGCGGCCTCGCTCGTCGTGTTCGTGGTGATGAACGTGCTGCCGGGCGACCCGGCGCTGGTGATGCTGGGCACCGGCGCCACGCCGTCCACACTCGCCGCACTCCGCCACCAGATGGGGCTCGACCTGCCGCTGTGGCTGCAATACCTGCGCTGGGCCGGCGGCCTGCTGCGCGGCGATTTCGGCATTTCGTATACGTACCAGACGCCGGTCGCGGGGC
This sequence comes from uncultured Pseudomonadota bacterium, assembly GCA_963764465.1. Lineage (GTDB taxonomy): Bacteria > Pseudomonadota > Alphaproteobacteria > Acetobacterales > Acetobacteraceae > JAJXXT01. The sequence continues at coordinate 27,637 of CAVXSO010000006.1, forward strand.
TGATCGCGGCCAGGCTCGGCGTCACCGTGCCGCTCGCGCTGATGAGCATCCTGCTCTCGGTCTCCATCGCCATTCCCGTGGGCGTGGTCGCGGCGACGCGCCAGGGCAGGGCGGCGGACGCGGCGCTGATGGGGGCGGCACAGCTCGGCGTCGCGGTGCCGAATTTCTGGCTCGGCCTGCTGCTCATCCTGGTGTTCGGGGTGAAGCTCGGCTGGCTGCCGGCGACCGGCTTCCCGGGCTGGTCCGGCGGGCTGCTGCCGGGGATCGCGGCGCTGCTGATGCCCGCCGTCTCGCTGGCGCTGCCGCAGGCGGCGATCCTCGCGCGCGTCACCCGCTCCGCCGTGATCGAGGCGGCGGGGGAGGACTATGTGCGCACCGCGCGCGCCAAGGGCCTCGCCGCGCGGGCGGCGATCTGGGGCCACGCGCTGCCCAACGCGCTGATCCCGGTCGTCACCATCATGGGCTTCCAGTTCTCCTACCTGCTGGCCGGCACGGTGGTGATCGAGAACGTGTTCACCCTGCCGGGGATGGGCCGGCTGCTGTTCCAGGCCATCGCCGGGCGCGACCTCATCACGGTGCAGGACATCGTGGTGCTGCTCACCGCCAGCGTCATCGTGGTCAACACGGTGGTGGACCTCGCCTATGCCGCGATCGATCCGCGCGTCTCCGTCGGTGGCGGCGCGGCCGGGGGCGGGGCATGAGCCTGCCGCGCAACATGCGCGTGGGCATGGTGTTCACCGGCGCGGTGGTCGCGGTCGCGGTGGTGGCGCTGTTCTGGACACCGTGGCCGCCGCTGCGCATCGACGTGCTGCACCGGCTCGCCCCGCCCTCCGCCCAACACTGGCTGGGGACCGATAATTTCGGCCGCGACGTTGCCTCCCAGCTCATGGCGGGGGCGGCGACCTCGCTCTTCGTCGCCATCGTCGCCGTCGTGGTGGGGGCGGGGCTCGGCATTCCGCTCGGCGTGCTCGCGGCGGTCGCCGGCGGCTGGGCGGACCTGGCGCTGATGCGCCTCGCGGACCTGACCTTCGCGTTCCCCGCGCTGCTGACGGCGGTGATGATCACGGCGCTGCGCGGGCCGGGCGCGGTGAACGCGATGCTGGCGATCGGCATCTTCAACATCCCGGTCTTTGCCCGGCTGGCGCGCGGCGCGGTGCTGTCGCTGCTGGGGCGGGACTTCGTGCTGGCGGCGCGCGCGGTCGGCGCGCGGTGGAGCAGCATCGCGTGGCGGCACCTGCTGCCCAACGCGGCGCCGATCCTGCTGGTGCAGGCGACGATCCAGTTCGCGCTGGCGGTGCTGGCGGATGCCGGGCTTTCCTATCTCGGCCTGGGCGCGCAGCCGCCGCAGCCCTCCTGGGGGCGGATGCTCGCGGAATCGCAGAGCTATGTCTGGACGGACCCGCTGCTGCCGGTGCTGCCGGGGATCGCGATCGTGGTCGCGGTGCTGGGGCTCAACCTGCTCGGCGACGGGCTGCGCGACAAGCTGGACCCGCGGCTGCGCCAGGGTCGTTGAGGACGCGGCCCCGAGCTTGCGGCCCCGAGCTTGCGGCCCCGAGCTTGCGGCCCCGAGCTTGCGGCCCCGAGCTTGCGCCACTGAAACCGGGGGCGCTGAGCCCCTGGTGCGTTGAACCGGGTTCGCCGGCGTGGCGCGGGGGCTGGCCCCGCGGCGGGACCTAGCTGCCGCCGCCGAGGTCGAGCAGGGAGTGGTGGATCGCGTGGGTCGAGATCGGCAAGGCGGAAGGCGCTTCCGCCACCTCCACCGTCGGCGCGCGGCCATGCGCGTTGGCGAGGATCACGCCGTTGTCCGGCCGGTCGTAGATGAAGCCGTAGGTGGGATAGTCGCTGCCGAACTCGCCCGGCCGGCCGAGGCCCACGCGGACCTCCGTCCAGTCGTTGCGCGGCGACACGTCGATCACCGGGACATGGCGGGAGATGCCGTCCTTGTTCGCCCCCGGGCCCCACCAGTTCGCGTGGTCAACCAGGATCTCGCGGCTGTTCACCACGCGCGTCACGACGGAGACGTGGCCGAGCCGCATGCGCCCGGTGGCGCGGAAGTTGAGCACGCTGCCCACCTCCGGCTGCTGCCCGCGGGAATAGACGCCGGCGGCCGCCGCCCACCAGTTCGCGGCATTGCCCTTGAGCATGATGCCGGAGGTGGCGCGCGCGAACGGCACGCAGCTTTCCCAGTGCGAGAAATAGACCGCCTTGTGGAACTTCATCTGCGTGTGGGCGTATTTCGGATGGTAGGCGACGGCGCGGCGCACCGGCTCGTGGCGGACGGGCTCGTGGCGAACGGGCTCGCGCCGCGCTTCCTCGTGGTGGACGGGCTCGCGCCGCACGGGCTCATGGCGGGCGACGACGTGATGCACCGGCTCGCGCCGCGCTTCCTCGTGATGGACGGGCTCGTGGCGCACGGCTTCGTGGCGGACGGGCTCGTGGCGGGCGACGACGTGGTGCACGGGCTCGCGCCGCGCTTCCTCGTGGTGCACCGGCTCGTGGCGGACGGCCTCGTGCCGCACGGCCTCGTGGCGCACCGCCTCGTGGCGGACGGGTTCCTGGCGGGCGACGACGTGATGGATTGGCGCGCGCCGCGCCTCCTCGTGCCTGACGGGCGCGTGCTTCGGCTCGGTCCTGGCGGCGACGTGGTGGATGGGCGCGCGGCGCTCCACGTGATGCACAACCGGGGCGTGCTGCCTGCCCGGCACCACCGCAAGCGCGGTGGCGGGTATCAGTGTCATGGCCACCACAGCCACGCCCGAGAGCCACCTTTCCTGCATTCGCCTCCCTGCTCCACCGAAGTTCACGAATTCTGTCTCGGCGGTAACAAGGGGATGCGGCGCATGACAACCCATGGGGCGCGAAAAAGCGCGTCAGCTATGCGCTTTTGTGAAAACCCCTCGGTGGATAATGATGAGTATGGGGGAAATTATCCTATTTCATGTCAGTTTCAGGCAGGTGTAGCGAAAAGACCACCTTGCATGTGATCTTTTCGCCACAGAATCGGTTACTTGCAGGCGGTGACCATGATTTCAACCAGGTGGCGCGCGTCCGCCATGTTCGCCTGCACGCAGGCGCGGGCCGGCGCCATGCCCGCGGGCAGCCAGGCCGACCACACCGCGTTCATCGCGTCGCGGTCGCGGATGTCCTTGAGCCAGATCTGCGCCTGCAGCAGCCGCGTGTTGTCGGTGCCGTGCGCCTCGAGGATGGCGTCGATCGCGGCCAGCACTTCCTTCGTCTGGCCGGTGATGTCCTTGGAGAGGTCGGCGGCGGTGCACCCCTGGAGGTACACGAAGCCGTGGAACTCGACGGCCTTGGAGAGGATCTTGTTGGGCTCGTTGCGGATGATCTTGGACATGGAAGCTCCTTGGGCTGCTGCTTGGGCATGCGCTGGTGCCCGCGCCGGAACCGGCGCCCGGGCCCGCGCCGGCGCGACGCTTCGTAGGGCGCCCCACCGGGGGCGGCAACCCCGCGGGCGCGGAGCGCGGGCGTGACGGTGGCGGCAAAGGTGGTCGCGGTGATCCTCGCCGGCGGGCGCGGCAGCCGCATGGCCGGCGTGGCGGCGGAAGGCCCCGCGCACGCGGCGGTTGCGCCCGGGCGACGATGAGCGGGGGGACGATAGGCGGGGGCGCGATGGGCGCGGCACCGACAAGGCGATGGTGAAGCTGGCCGGCCGCCCGCTCATCGCGCACGTGTTCGCGCGCCTCGCGCCCCAGGTGGCCGCGATCGCGATCAGCGCCAACGGCGACCCCGCGCGCTTCGCCGCCTTCGGCGTTCCGGTGCTGCCAGATCCGGTGCCGGCAGATCAGGTGTCGGCAGATCCGGTGCCGGCAGATCAGGCGTCGGCAGATCCGATGCCTCCGGGCGCAGCGCCGGCTGCCGCCGCCGGGCCGGGGGGGCGCTTCGCCGGGCCGCTCGCCGGGCTTCTCGCCGGCGCGCGCTGGGCGATGGCGGCGCATCCGGGCGCGCTGCTGCTCTCGTCGCCCTGCGACGTGCCGTTCCTGCCGCCGGACCTGGTGGTGCTGCTGCGCGCGGCGCCGCTTCCCGCCTGTGCGGCTTCCGCCGGACGGCTGCATCCGCTGCTGGCGCTGTGGCGGCCGGAGGAGGTGGTGGCACAGGTGCTCTCGGGGCGTGCCGCCGCGGGCGGGTCGGCGCGCGCGCTGCTCGAATCACTGGGTGGCGCGGGGGTGGCTTGGGCGGACGATGCGGCGTTCATGAACGTCAACGACCCGGCCACGCTGCGCGCGGCTTACAGGTCAATATGCGGCGGATGAAATCTGCGTACAGGCACCTGCGCGAGGCGGGACGCAGGCTTGCCTTTTCATCATGACCGCCTCATGGTGCCCGCGTCGTGGCGCGAGACGCCACTCAAGGCTTCAACAGGGAGACCTCACTGCATGCTGACCCGTCGTAACACCTTCAAGGCCGCCGCGGGCGTCGCCGCCGCCGCGACCCTCGGGGTCGCCAAGGGCGCCCACGCGGAGACCGTTGTCAAAGTCGCGATCGATGCCTCGCTGACGGGTGCCGACGCCGCCTCGGCCCTGCGCGTCGCCGATGGCGCGATCATGGCGCTGGAAGAGGCGAACGCGCTGAAGACGGTTGCGGGCGTGACGTTCGAGTACGAGAAATTCGACGACGGCACCGCGACGGCGGGCCAGTACGACCCGGCGCAGGGCGCCATCAACGCGCGCAAGATGGTCTCCGATCCGGCGATCCTGGCCGCCATCGGCCCGCAGATGTCGGGCGTGGGCAAGGCGATGAGCCCGATCCTCTCGGCCGGCCACCTCATCACCATCACGCCGTCCTCGACCAACCCGGACATCACCGACCCGAAATTCGCCAGCATCTATCGCCCGGCGGACAACAACGCGCCGGTCTATTTCCGCACGGTGACGACGGACGCGTTCCAGGGCCCGAACATGGCGAACTTCTTCGCCGAGACCCTGAAGGCGAAGAAGATCTTCATCCTCGACGATTCCGGCGCCTACGGCGTGGGCATCGCCAACGCGTTCGAGGGCGAGGCGAAGAAGAAGGGCATCGAGGTCCTCGGCCACGAGAAGCTCGACCCGAAGAACCCGGACTACACGGCGGTCCTGACCAAGATCAAGTCGCTCAGCCCGGACAGCCTGTACTACGGCGGCGTCACCCAGGCAGGCGCCAAGCTCGCGAAGCAGTCCTATGACATCATCCCGCACGTCATGAAGGGCGGCGGAGACGGCATCGTCGGCGCGGACTTCCTCACCGCCGGCGGCTTCCCCGCGGTCGAGGGCTGGTACGCCACCATCGCCGGCCCGCACCTCGCGGGCAGCGACAAGGTCGGCGCCTTCACGCAGCGCTTCATCTCGCGATTCAAGGTGGCGCCGGACGACTACACCATCACCTCCTATGACGCGGCGAACGTGATCGTGCAGGCGGTGAAGAAGCTGGTCGAGGAGAAGAAGCCGGTCACCCGCGACAACATCCGCGCGACGCTGCTCACCATCACGGTGGACACGCTGCAGGGCCCGGTCTCGTTCGACGCCAACGGCGACATCAAGAGCCGTATCGTCTCGGTCTTCCAGATCAAGCAGGACCCCTCGAAGCCGCTCAGCGACAGCGAGGCGCACTACAAGTACATCGGCGCCGCGCCGCAGGCCTGACGAAACGATATGACGGCCGCCCTCAACCACGAGGGCGGCCGGTTTCGTGATCCGCCGCCGTGGTCGGTAGCGACAAGCCGGCCACGACGGTTTTTCTTGTGCTATCAGCCGGGGCGCGCCTCCATGACGGGTTTCGATCTTTTCGTTCAGCAATCCATCAACGGGCTGAGCCTGGGCGCGATGTATGCCCTGCTGGCACTTGGTTTCACGATGGTCTACGGCATCCTGGAGCTGATCAACTTCGCGCATTTCAGCGTCTTCATGATCGGCACCTTCGTGGCCCTCTACACGCTGGAGGCGTTCGGCGTCGGCAGCAGCATCAAGGTGCTGACGGGCGCGCCGCTCATTGGCGTGCTGCTGGTGGCCTTCATCGTCACGATGATCGTCTGCGGCGTTATCGGCATGGGGATCGAGCGCTTCTTCCTGCGCCGCCTGCGCGCGGTGAAGGGGCCGGCGCAGATGATCACCACGATCGGCATCTCCTACATCCTGTCCAACACCGTGCTGCTGTTCATCGGCGGCCAGGGGTTCAACGTTCCGAGCCCGATCCCGAACGTGAAGTACCATATCGGCGGCGCCGTGATGGATGTGCGCCAGCCGATGATCTGGTTCATCTCCGCGGCGCTGATGCTGAGCCTCACCTATTTCGTGCAGCGAACGAAACTCGGCAAGGCGATGCGCGCGACCGCGCAGGACCCCGAGGCCGCGCGCATGATGGGCGTGGATGTGGACCGCGTGGTGATGACCGCGTTCTTCCTCGGCTCCGCCATGGCCGGTGCCGCCGCGGTGATCTTCAGCCTCTATTACAACTACACCAACTTCTACATCGGCTTCGACGCCGGCCTGCGCGCCTTCACGGCCGCGGTGCTCGGCGGCATCGGCAACGTGCCGGGGGCGATGCTCGGCGGCATCCTCATCGGCATCATCGAGACCATGACCTCCCAGTTCATCTCCACCAACTGGGCCGAGGTCGTGATCTTCTCCATCCTCATCCTCGTGCTCGTGTTCCGCCCCGCGGGGCTGCTCGGGCGCGTGGCCCCCAACAAGTCCTGACGACAAAGCCCTGAGCGAGGCTCCATGAGCACCACCACCGCGGGCACGATCGCGGCCCCCACCCAGGCAAACAGCCGCCGCACGGCAACGCTCGTGACGGTCCTGCTGCTGCTGCTGCTGATCTTCCCCGCACTGCCGCTGACCGGCATCCCGTTCCTGCAGGGCCTGGCGAGCCAGGCCAACGTGGACGTCATCTCGACGACCATCTCCTACGCGCTGCTGGCGATGGGGCTGAACATCGTCGTGGGCTTCGCCGGCCTGCTCGACCTCGGCTACGCCGCGTTCTTCGCCATCGGCGCCTATCTCTACGGCGTGCTCACCGCCTTCCAGGTGATGCCGCCCTGGTCCAGCTTCTGGGAGCCGTTGCAGGTGGTGGGCCTGGTGCACAAGATGAGCATCGGCGGCGCGGACGTGGTGCACTTCACGCTCAGCTTCTGGATCGCCCTCCCGCTCTCGGCGCTGGTCGCGGCCTTCTTTGGCGTGCTGTTCGGCTTCCCCACGCTCAGGCTGCAGGGCGACTACCTGGCCATCGTCACCCTGGGCTTCGGCGAGATCGTGCCGCTGGTGTTCCTCAACGCCGATCCCATCACCAACGGCGCCGCGGGCCTCAACGGCATCCAGGCGCCGCACCTGTTCGGCTATAATTTCGGCGTCAACGCGGTGCCGTACTACTACGTCGCCATCGTCCTCATCGTGATCCTCACCTTCGTCTCGATACGATTGCGAGACAGTCGCGTCGGGCGCGCCTGGATGGCGATCCGCGAGGACGAGATCGGCGCCTCGGCGATGGGCGTGAACCTGGTGAACTTCAAGCTGCTGGCCTTCGCCTCGGGCGCCGCCATCGCGGGCATCGCCGGCACGTTCTACATCGCGAAGCTGCAGACCGCGACGCCGGACATGTTCAACTTCAACGTCTCGGCGATGATCCTGGTCATGGTCGTGCTCGGCGGCATGGGCTCCGTCTGGGGCGCCATCGCGGGGGCGACGATGCTCTCGTTCCTGCAGTTCTGGTTCCTGCAGGACCTGACGAACTGGATCCATGCCCTCGGCCAGGTGACCGGCGTCTCCTTCCTCGAGAAGCTGGACCTGGTGCAGTCCATCGACCTCATCTTCGGCATCATCCTCGTGGTGATGATGCTGTTCCGCCGCGAGGGGCTGATCCCGGCGACGCGCCGCGCGCCCAACCTCAACTTCGACGCGCAGCACGCCGTGGTGCAGCGCGGCGGGTTCGTCGGGCTCGAGAAGCTCGGCCGCTTCACGGTCGAGCCGGGCAACGCGCTCGAGGTGAAGGACGTGACGGTGCGCTTCGGCGGCCTGGTTGCCCTCAACAAGGTCAATCTGGTGGTGCCCTCGGGCAACGTGGTCGCGGTGATCGGGCCGAACGGCTCCGGCAAGTCCACGCTGTTCAACGTCATCACCGGCCTGGTGCAGGCGGAATCCGGCTCGATCCGGTTCCGCGGGGAGGAGATCCTGGGCCTGGCACCGCACAAGGTGCTGGAGAAGGGGATCGCGCGCACGTTCCAGAACATCCGCGTCTTCCCCAACCTCACCGTGCTCGAGAACGTGCTGATCGGCGAGCACGCGCGCCTCACCACGGGCCCGGTCGGCGCGATCCTGCGCATGCCGGGCACGAAGGAGGAAGAGAAGCGGGCGGTCACCTGGGCGAGCGACATCATCACCATGTTCGGCAACCGGCTGGCGCCGCGCATCACGCAGGCGGTGAGCGGGCTGTCCTACGCCAACCGCCGCCGCGTGGAGATCGCCCGCGCGCTGGCGTCCCGGCCGAAGATCCTGCTGCTCGACGAGCCGACCGCGGGCATGAACCCGAACGAGACGCTGGAACTCGCCGAGCAGATCAAGGACCTCAAGAGCCTTGGCCTCACCATCCTGCTCATCGAGCACAAGCTCGACGTCGTGACCCGGCTCGCCGACAACGTGATCGTGCTCGATCACGGCGAAAAGATCGCCGAGGGGCCGGCCGACGAGGTCCGCCGCAACGAGGAAGTGCTGCGCGCCTATCTCGGCCGCGGCGCGGGAGCAGCCCATGCCGCTTGACGCATCCAACTCGGGCCTGCTGCTCGAGTTCAAGAACATCAACACCTATTATGGCGACCTGCACGTCCTCAAGGACGTCAACTACGAGATCCGCCACGGCGAGATCGTGAGCCTGCTGGGCGGCAACGCCTGCGGCAAGTCCACCACCATGAAGACCATCATGGGCGTGGTGCGGCCGAAGACGGGGACGGTGATCTTCGACGGCCAGGCGATCGAGAACCTGCCGACGTCGGAGCGCGTGCGGCGCGGCATCGCCCCGGTGCTGGAGGCGCGGCGCCTGTTCCCGCGCATGACCGTGTTCGAGAACCTCGAGATGGGCGCCTTCGTGCGCAAGCACGGCCCGGAGTTCAACGAGGACCTCGAGCGTGTCTACGAGCTGTTCCCGCGCGTGAAGGAGCGGCGAAACCAGATGGCCGGCACGCTCTCCGGCGGCGAGCAGCAGATGGTGGCGATCGGCCGCGCGCTGATGGCCAGGCCCCGCCTGATCTGCATGGACGAGCCCTCGATGGGCCTCTCGCCGCTGTTCGTGGAGCAGGTGTTCGACATCATCCAGACGATCAACAGGCAGGGCACCTCGATCTTCATGGTCGAGCAGAATGCCTCCATGGCGCTCTCCATCGCGCACCGCGCCTACGTGCTGCAGACCGGCGTGGTGGTGCTGTCCGGCACCGCGGCGGACCTGCGCGAGGACAAGAACATCCGCGAGGCGTATCTCGGCGAGCTGCAGGTCGAGGGTGCCAAGAGCGATCCGGAGTAGCGCGGCCCGCGCGACGGGCCCGGAGTGACGGCTCCGGCGCAGCCCGCCAGCACGGCGGCCGCCGGATGATGAACGAGGCATAATTCGCGCGAACCGGCGGCACGGCTCTTGCCAGCTTCCGATATCGGGCGAAGATGGTCCTCAAGAACAAGAGGGGGTTTTACTCATGCGTCAATCGCTTCTGGCCGCCGTGGCGGCTGGCGTGCTCGCCGTCGGTGTGCCTGGCATCCAGGCCGCGAGCGCGCAAACCTTTCACATCGCGCTGCGCGAGGATCCGGATCTTCTCGATCCGACGCTGGCGCAATCCTATGTCGGGCGCATCGTCTTCGCCGGGCTCTGCGACAAGCTGTTCGACATCGACGCGAAGCTGAACGTCGTGCCGATGCTGGCGACCTCCTACAATTGGGAATCGCCCACCTCGCTCATCCTGCACCTGCGCCCCGGCGTGACCTTCCAGGACGGCACCAAGATGGATGCCGCGGCCGTCGTCGCCACCTTCACCCGCGACCTCACCATGCAGGGCAGCGCGCGCAAGGGCGAGCTCGCCAACGTCACCGGCGCCGAGGTGGTGGACCCGCTGACGGTGAAGGTGACGCTCTCCAAGCCCAACGCGGCGCTGATCGCGCAGCTGACGGACCGCGCCGGCATGATCCTCTCCCCCGCCGCGACGGCGAAGGAGGGCAAGGATTTCGGCCTGCACCCGGTCTGCGCCGGGCCGTTCGCGTTCAAGAGCCGCGTGGCGCAGGACCAGATCGTGCTCGACCGCTACCCCGGCTACTGGGACGCGAAGGCGATCCACTTCGACCAGGTGGTCTACCGCCCGTTCCCGGACGGCTCGGTGCGGCTGGCGAACCTGCAGGCCGGCGCGCTCGACCTCTCCGAGCAGATCCTGCCGACGGATGTCGCCGCGGTTAGGAAGGACCCGAAGCTCGAGGTCGTGATCTCGCCGGGCATCGGCTACAACGGCATCACCTTCAACACCGGCAACGGCCCGCAGTCGAAGACGCCGCTCGGCGAGAACGCGCTGGTGCGCCAGGCGTTCGAGCTCTCGATCGACCGGCAGGCGCTGGTGCAGGTGGTCTACAACGGCATGTTCGCGCCGACCGCGCAGGCGATGTCCTCGCTCAGCCCCTATTTCGACAAGTCGCTCACGGTGGGGGCGCGCGACGTTGCGAAGGCGAAAGAACTGCTCAAGCAGGCCGGGGTGAAGACGCCGGTGCCGGTGACGCTGACCATCACCAACAACTCGGACAGCCAGCAGCTCGGCGTGGTGATCCAGTCGATGGCGAAGGAAGCGGGCTTCGACGTGAAGCTGCGCACGCTCGAGTTCGCGACCAGCCTGCAGGCGGGCCACAAGGGCGACTTCGAGGCCTATCTCATCGGCTGGTCCGGCCGCGTCGATCCGGATGGCAACCTCACACCGTTCCTGCACACCGGCTCGTTCTTCAACTACGGGCACTACAGCAGCCCGGCGATGGACAAGCTGCTCGGCGAGGGCCTGGCGGAGAACGACTTTGCCAAGCGCAAGGCGATCTACGACCAGGTGCAGGAACTCTCGAACAAGGACCTGCCGCTGATGTACCTCTACACGCTCAGCAACATCGTGGGCATGAAGAAGTCGGTGCAGGGCTTCGTGCCCGTGCCCGACGGCATGATCCGGTTGCAGGGCGTTTCGATGACGAAATAGAGTGCGGGACAGAAGGGCATGCGTGGCCGGCTGGGTATTCGCCTCGCGCAGGTGATTCCGACGCTGCTGCTGGTCAGCATGCTCGTCTTCGGCCTGCAGCAGGTGATGCCGGGTGACCCGGCCCTGCTGCTCGCCGGGGAGGAGGCGGACCCCTCCGTCATCGCGCAGATCCGCACCGAGTTGTGGCTCGACCGGCCGGTGCCGGTGCAGTACGTGCACTGGCTCGGCCGCATCCTGCACGGCAACCTCGGCTATTCCTGGCGCCTGCGCGAGCCGGTGCTCACGCTCATCGCGCAGAAGCTGCCGGTGACGGCGCAGCTCGGCGCGATGGCCTTCCTCATCGCGATCGCGATCGGCGTGCCGATGGGCGTGCTCTCCGCGGTGAAGCGCGACACGCCGCTCGACTGGCTGGCCAACGGCATCGGCCTCGGCGGGCTGTCGATCCCCACCTTCTGGCTCGGGATCATGATGATCCTGCTGTTCTCCGTCGATCTCGACTGGCTGCCGCCCTCCGGCTACGTGCCGCTCACGGTCAACTGGGTGAAGTCGCTGGAGACGACGATCATGCCGGCCTTCGTGCTCGGCAACGCCATCGCCGCGGTGCTGATGCGCCACACGCGCAGCGCGATGCTGCAGGCGCTGAGCCAGGACTACGTGCGCACCGCGCGCGCCAAGGGGCTCGTCGAGCGCGTCGTCGTGCTGCGCCACGCGCTGCGCAACGCGCTGATCCCCGTCGTGACACTCGGCGCGCTGGAGTTCGGCGCGCTGCTTTCCGGCGCGGTGCTGACGGAGCAGGTGTTCAGCATCCCCGGTTTCGGCAAGCTGATCGTGGACGCGGTGTTCAACCGCGACTACCCGGTGGTGCAGGGCGTGGTGATGGTGACCGCGACCGTCTACATCAGCCTCAACCTGCTGGCCGACGTGCTCTACATCTTCATCAACCCCCGCCTGAGGGCGGCGTGAGGGTGCGCCGTTCATGACGGCGGCCAGCGCCACCACCGCCGGCCGCGTCGCGCGCATGGTGCACGAAAGCCCGCGCCAGGCGGCGCTGCGCCGCTTCCTCGCGCACCGCACGGCGATGGCGGGCCTGGTTGTCGTCGTCGCCTTCATCCTCATCGCGCTGGCGGCGCCGCTGATCGCGCACGACAACCCGGATGCCACGAGCTGGTCGCTGATCCGCAAGGCGCCGTCCTGGGCGCACTGGATGGGCACGGACGAGAACGGGCGGGACGTGTTCGCGCGCGTGGTCTATGGCGCGCGGGCGAGCCTGCTCGCGGGCGTGGTCGCGGTGACCATCGCGGCGGGGATCGGCGTGCCGCTCGGGCTGCTCGCGGGGTTTCTCGGCGGCATCACGGACGCGCTGATCGGGCGCGTGGTGGATGCGATGCTGGCGGTGCCGTTCCTGATCCTGGCGATCGCGCTCGCGGCCTTCCTCGGCCCGTCGCTGACCAACGCGATGATCGCGATCGGCGTTGCCGCGGCACCGGTGTTCCAGCGCGTGGCGCGCGGGGCGGCGCTGGATGTTTCGACCAACGACTATGTCGAGGCGGCGCGGGCGCTGGGCAACCCGCCCTGGCGCGTGGCGGCGCGCCACGTGCTGCCCAACATCATCCCGCCGGTGCTGGTGCAGTGCACGCTCGCGGTTGCCGCCGCCATCATCGCCGAGGCGTCGCTGTCGTTCCTCGGCCTCGGCCAGCAGCCGCCCGCCCCCTCCTGGGGCAGCATGCTGAACTCGGCGCAGCGCTTCCTGACCCAGGCGCCCTGGCTCGCGATCTTCCCGGGGGCTGCGATCTTTCTCGCGGTGCTGAGCTTCAACCTCGTGGGCGACGGGTTGAGGGACGCGCTGGATCCGCGGAGGAGGTAGAGCGCCAGCAGGACAGTCAACAACAAGACAAACTGATAAACACTCTGTGCATCTCATGATATAGCGTCTCTCGTAACGAAGATCACTGCGATGTTCTCTTAGGAAAAGCAAGAAAGAGATGGATTGACAATTTTTTAGTGAACATGTGCAGTTGTGGACTTTCTAATTGCGGCGAGCGGGGTTGCGATGAAGAGTACCAACCGTAGCGAGAATTTCGAAAAGATGAAAACTGACGTAACATTGACGCTTCGGACGTCGTGTTATCTAAATATATACAGATTTTCTGCATCTTTTCTCGTTTTTATATTTCATATGGGTTATTTTTCCGGATATCGACTGGGATGGATTGGGAATCTCGGCGATGAGGCGGTTCTTGCGTTTTTTGTCCTCTCCGGTGTTGTTATTGCGTATTCGGCGACGACGAAGCATTCTGGGCTGGTCGATTTTTCAATTGCGCGTTTTTCGAGGTTGTGGTCCGTAGTTATACCGGCAATTTTTCTAACATTTATTTTAGATACGCTTGGTCAAAGACTATCCCTTGCGGCATACGGCAATCTTCATCCATACGATCTCGAAAAATGGATTGTTTCGTCCGTCGCCAGTGTGTTATTCTTAAATCAAATTTGGCATTTTCATTTGTGGATTGGTTCGAATGGGCCGTTTTGGTCAGTATCGTATGAGTTTTGGTATTACGTCATATTCGCATCAATATTTTATTTCGCTGGATGGAGGAAGTTGGTGGCCGTGGCTCTCTGCGTTGCAATTGCTGGTCCGAAAATTCTGATTGCCTTCCCAGTCTGGTTAATTGGCGTCGCTGTTTATCTATTGATTGCAAAATATGGTCCTTCGCGTGGGTGGATTTCCGTTTCGATTTGGTGGGGGTCGATACTATTGGTGATCATCCACGCGAAATTTCATTTAAATCTGTCTTGGCCGCTCAATTCCCTGCGGCTGAAAACATGGCAAAATCTATGTGGGACGCGGATTTTTGGCCTAACAGCTACCTGATTGGTGTCATTGTTGGGGCGAATATTTACGGGTTTGAAGCAGTTTCAGCTTGGTTGGACGGCAGCCTCAAATATCTTGCGCCGGCGGCACAACAGCTTGCCGACGGCAGCTTCGGACTCTACTTATTTCATTATCCTGTCGGTTATTTTGTAAGAGCGTTATGCTGGCATTTTGGCTTTAACCGGGGCTATCAGTTCGTTTGGGTGATCTATATCGTATCGTTCGCGGTATCATTTGGCCTAGGTCTCGCTTTTGATCCACTCAGAAAGCCAATCCGCAGGATGCTAAACAGTCTCGCAAGTATGGAGGTTTTGCGCGACCCGTCTAGGCTTGATCCTGGGGTTTGAGCGCGATCCTGCTGGTGGCTGAACTCGTAGCCAATAGCTGCGATGGAGACTGCGGCGAGGAAGTTTTTAGCGGGGCGGACGTATCCTGTGGCGACGCGACAGCAGGCGGTCGGCCGATTGAACACAGGTTAGATGCCGTTTCGGTCACGGTAGAGGAAGGGCGAGTAGCGGGGCCTTCAGCCCCCTCACCCCAACCCCAAAAACACCGCCAGCGCCCGGTTCACCGTCACCATCGTTGCGTCATCGAGACGGCCGATGACCGGCCCGAGCCGGTTGCGTGATGGCGTCTGCGGCTTGTCCACCATGATCTGCGAGCGCTTCGCCAGCCCGTTCGCCTCGCCGGGCTCAACCGGCACCCGCAGCAACGGCGCATCGACCAGCGTGCTGGTGATCGGCAGCACCGTGACGGAAGCGAGGTCGCCGAAATGGTCCGCCTGTACCACCAGCGCGGGCCGGGGCTTGCCCTGGTCGCCCTGCAGCGCGACCGTCACCAGGTCCCCGCGCGTCACGCCGTCCAGCCGCTGGTGTCGGAAGCCTCATGCCAGGCCTCGTCCTCCGCGCGGTGTTCCGCGCTCTCGCTGTCGCGGATGAGCCGCGCCTGCCGGGCGCACTCCCTGGCAAACCCGGCCGCCCGCGTGTCGGGCACCCAGATCTGCACCGGCCGCAGCCCGGCCGCCCGAAGCTTGTCCCGCCGGCGCTGCACGCGCCGCGCGCCTGTCCCGCTCGTCGTCATGCGTTACATGTAGCGCGTCACGGCGCCGGTTGCCACCCGCCCTTGACCCGCGCAGCCCGGCGCGGTCCCATCCGCCGAACCCCCGCCCCGCGCCAATCCTGGGGCCAGTCGTGGGGCCAATCGTGGAGGATCGCCATGCGCGCCTGGGCCGTCGTCGAGAACGAAGCACCGCTCCAGGAGATCGAGCTGCCAACGCCCGAGCCCACGGGCACGGAAGTGCTGCTGGAAACCACCTATTGCGGCGTCTGCCACTCCGACCTGCACATCTGGGAAGGCCGCTACGACCTCGGCGGCGGCAAGGTGATGAACCTCAAGGACCGCGGCCTCTCCCTGCCGCTCGCCATGGGCCACGAGATCGTCGGCCGCGTGGTGAAGCTCGGGCCGGAGGCAAAGGGGGTGAAGGTCGGCGACATCCGCATCGTCTTCCCCTGGGTCGGCTGCGGCACCTGTGCCGCCTGCCGCGCGGAGGAGGACAATATGTGCCTCACCCCGAAATCCCTCGGCGTGTACCGAACGGCGGCTACGGCACGCACGTGGTCGCCCCGCACCCGCGCCACCTGGTCGATCCCGGCACGCTCGACCCGGCCATCGCCGCCACCTACGCCTGCTCCGGCATCACCGTCTATTCCGCCATCAACAAGCTGATGCCGCTGCCGGCGGACGAGCCCATCGTGCTGGTCGGCGCCGGCGGGCTCGGCCTGCAGGCAATCGCGGTGCTGCGCGCCATGGGCCACCGCGCCATCGTCTCCGTCGATATCAGCGAGGAAAAGCGCCAGGCCGCCCTCGCCGAGGGTGCGAGCAAGGTGGTGGACGGCTCGGGCGAGGGCGTGACCAAGCGCATCATCGAGGCCTGCGGCATGCAGCCGCGCGCGATCATCGACCTGGTGAACGGCTCCGCCTCCGCGCGCTTCGCCTACGACGCGCTGCGCAAGGGCGGCAAGCTGGTGATGGTGGGCCTGTTCGGCGGCGAACTCTCGCTCGCCCTGCCGCTGGTGCCGATCCGGGCACTGACGGTGCAGGGCAGCTACGTCGGCAACCCGAAGGAACTGCGCGAGCTGGTGGCTCTCGCCCAGGGCGGCAAGCTGCCGAAAATCCCGGTCGAGACCGTGCCGCAGCGGGAGGCGAACGCGGCGCTGATGCGGCTGCGCGCGGGCAAGGTGACCGGCCGCCTGGTGCTCAAGGCGGAGGCCGCGTGATGCGCCGCTCACTCATCCTGCGGGAGCGGCCGAGGCACCACCCGGACCGCGACACGTTCCGCATGCACGAAGACCCGATCCCCGAACCCGCCGCCGGCGAGGTGGTGACGCGCACGATCTGGCTCTCGATCGACCCCTACATGCGCGGGCGCCTCTCAGACCGGAAATCCTATGCCGCCCCCGTGCGAGGTCGGCGCGCCAATGACCGGGGAGACGGTGGGCGAGGTGATGGCCTCCGCGGACCCCGGCTTCGCGGCCGGTGACATCGTGCTCGGCGCGCGCGGCTGGCAGACGCATATCGTCTCGAAGGCAAAACAGCTGACGAAGCTGCCGCGCAGGGGCGCGCCGCTCTCGGCCTATCTCGGCGTGCTCGGCATGCCCGGCACCACCGCCTATTCCGGCATGCTGGATATCGGCCAGCCGAAGGCGGGGGAGACGGTGGTGGTCTCGGCCGCTTCCGGCGCCGTGGGCTCGGTCGCGGGGCAGATCGCGAAGCGCGCCGGCTGCCGCGTGGTGGGCATCGCCGGCGGGCCGGACAAGTGCCTCTGGGTGCAGGACACGCTGGGCTTCGATGCCTGCGTGGACCACCGCGTGCCGCATCTCGGCCGCCTGCTGGCGGAGGAATGCCCGAAGGGCATCGACGTCTATTTCGAGAACGTCGGCGGCGCGGTGCAGGATGCGGTGTTCCCGCTGCTCAACACATTCGGCCGCATGGTGATGTGCGGCATGGTGGCGCAGTACAGCGACGCGGAGATGCGGCCGGGCCCGAATCTCGGCGCGGTCGTCGGCAAGCGCCTGCGCATCGAGGGGCTCATCGTCTCCGACAAGCCGCAGCGCTTCGCGGAGTGGCGGCAGCTCGCGACGCCCTGGGTGCTCGACGGCTCGCTCAAGTATCGCGAAACCGTCATCGACGGGCTGGACAACGCGCCGGAGGCGCTGCGCCTGGTGCTGACCGGCGGCAATTTCGGCAAGATGCTGGTGCGCGTCGGACCAGACGCCTGAGCAAGGGCCGCGACCTGATGGAACGCAACGCGATCGGGCAGGGGCTGCGCCGGCGGGAGGATGCGCGCTTCCTGACCGGCACCGGGCATTTCCTCGCGGACGAGGTGCCCGCGGGGGCGGCATGGGCGGAGGTCGTGCGCTCGCCCCACGCGCATGCCGACATCGTTTCGCTCGACGTGGCGGCGGCGCGCGCGGCGCCCGGCGTGCTCGCGGTGCTGACGGGCGCGGACTACGCGGCGGCGGGCCTCGGCTCCATTCCGGCGGACAACACGCTGATCCGCCTGCCGGGCACGCCGGAGGATGTTGCCTTTTCGTACCGTCCTCCGTTCCCCGCGCTGGCGCATGGCCGCGCGCGCTTCGCGGGCGAGGCGGTGGCGATGGTGGTGGCCGAAACAGCGGCGGCGGCGGCAGAAGCGGCGGAGCTTGTCGCGGTGGAATACCGGCAGCGCCCGTGCGTCGTCGCGACGGACGCGGCGGTGGGCGGTGCCCCCGTCTGGGACGAGGCGGCGGACAATGTCTGCTTCCGCTGGCAGGCGGGGGACGTGGCCGCGGCGGATGCCGCCATCCGTTCGGCCGCGCACGTGGTGCGGTTGCGGGTGCGCAACAACCGCGTGCATGTGGGCGCGCTGGAATCGCGTGGCGCCATCGGCCGGTATCAGGACGGGCGCTACCACCTCGCCACCGGCTCGCAGATGCCGCACGGGCTGCGCGACGCGCTGGCCGGCGTGTTCGGCGTGGAGAAAACCGCGGTGCACGTCACCGTCGCCGATGTCGGCGGCAGCTTCGGCATCCGCAACGCGCTGTGCCCGGAGCAGGTGCTGGTGCTGTGGGCGGCGAAGCTGCTCGCGCGGCCGGTCGCCTGGCTCGGCAGCCGCACGGACGGGTTCCTCTCCGACTACCAGGCGCGCGACAACGTGGCGGATGTGGAACTGGCGCTGGACGGGCAACTGCGCTTCACCGCGCTGCGCGTGCACACCCAGGCCGCGATCGGCGCGCACCTGGCACCGAAGGGCGCGCTTTCGCCCACCGCCAACACGCCTGCGCTCGCCGGCGTCTATGCGCTGCCGGCGATCCATGTCGCGGTCACCGGCGTCTTCACCAACACGGCGCCCACGGAGGTCTATCGCGGCGCCGGCAGGCCGGAGGCGGTGCACCTGCTCGAGCGCGCGGTGGATCACGCGGCGCGGGAGCTGGGGGTGGACCGGCTGGAGCTGCGCAGGCGCAACCTGCTGGCGCCCGCCGCGATGCCGTACCGCACGCGCCTCGGCCTCAACTACGACAGCGGCGACTTCCCCGGCACGCTGGCGGACGCGCTGGCACGCCACGCGCCGCCGCCGCCGCCTGCCGGCTGGCTGCGCGGGCAGGGCCTCGCGCATTACTGCGAGCGCGTCGCGGGTGCCATGACGGAAAACGCCTGGCTGGAGCTGCGTCCGGACGGGCGCGTCACGCTGCTGATCGGCACGATGTCGAACGGGCAGGGGCATGCGACGGCCTATGCCCAGCTGCTCGCGGACCGGCTCGGAATCGAGGCCGGAATGATCGAGGTGGTGCAGGGCGACACGGACCGCATTCCCTCCGGCTCCGGCACCGGCGGCTCCTCCTCGCTCGCCATCGGCGGGCAGGCGACGGCGCTGGCCGCGGCGGAGATGATCCAGAAGCTCCGCGCGTTCGCGGGCGAGGCGCTGGAGGCGGCGCCGGTGGACATCGCCTACGCGGACGGCGTGTTTTCCGTCGCGGGCACGGACCTCGCCATCGGCTGGTACCAGCTCGCGGCCCGGCTGCCGCAGACGCTCACCGCCACCGCGGTGTGGAAGCCGGCGGGGCCGAGTTTCCCCAATGGCTGCCACGTCGCGACCGTCGATGTGGACCCCGAGACCGGGGCGTGGAGGCTCGCCGCCTACACGATGGTGCATGATTTCGGCACCGTGATAAATCCGCTGCTGCTGGAAGGGCAGCTGCAGGGCGGCGTGGCACAGGGCTTCGGCCAGGCGGCGATGGAGCAGGTGGTGCACGACGCGGAAAGCGGCCAGCCGCTCACCGGCTCGCTCATGGACTACGCGATGCCGCGCGCGGACGAGCTGCCTTCGCTGGCGCTCGTCTCCCGCCCCACGCCCTCGCCGCTGCATCCGCTCGGCATCAAGGGCGCGGGGGAGGCGGGGGCGGCCGGCGCCCCGCCGGCGGTGATGAACGCGCTGCTGGACGCGCTGGCGCCGCTCGGCGTGCGCGACCTGGACATGCCCGCGACGCCGTTCGCGGTCTGGCGCGCGATCCAGGCGTCACCATAGAGGCGCCGGACATTAACCGCGCGGGCGGCGTCGTGTCCTGATCGTACGGTCCCGGTGCGTTGACAGCGATGCGCGGCACGCCACATGCTTGGCCTTCAGCAAACTCATTCGGGGGCAGCATGAAAACGCGTAGCAGCACTGGCGCCATCTCGCGCCGTTCGGCCGTGAAACTGGGGGCGGCGGTGGCCGCCGGATCGGCGGTGGGGTTCAGCGCCGAGGCGCAGGCCGCCCCGAAGCGCGGCGGCAAGCTGATCTATGCCCGCTACGCCGACAGCCTCAACCTCGACCCCGTCTTCACCGACGCCAACGTCGATATCTGGATCCTTTCCAATCTCTACGACACGCTGCTGTCGCCGACGCATGACGGCAAGGGCATCGAGCCCGGGCTCGCCACCAAATGGGCCCTCTCCGACGGCGGCAAGACGCTGACGCTGACGCTGCGCGAGGGCGTGAAGTTCGCCGACGGCACGCCGCTCAAGCCCACGGACGTGAAGTGGTCGCTCGACCGCGCGCGCAACCCCAAGAACGGCGCCTGGGCGGACCTCATCAGCTCCATCGCCGACGTTTCGGTCGCTGGCCCCACCAGCATCGTCATCAAGCTCAAGCACGCCGACCCCACCATCCTGCCGGCGCTGGCCACGTTCAACACGCAGATCCTGCCCGGCGACAAGGTCGAGGCCGCGGCGGGCAGCACGGACGAGGAAAAGGCCAAGAATTTCGGCCTGCATCCCATCGGCACCGGCCCGTTCGTGCTGGCGGACTGGCAGCGCGGCCAGGTGATGCACCTCAAGCGCAACCCCTACTACTGGAAGAAGGCGCCGGACGGCGGCAAGCTGCCGTACCTCGACGAGATCGAGTTCCCCATCATCCCGGACGACGCGACGCGCCTCTTGAAGGTGAAGTCCGGCGAGGTGCACGGCACGGAGTTCGTGCCCTACTCGCGGGTGAAGGAGATGCAGGGGGATGCCAAGCTGCGCATGGAGCTGTGGCCCTCCACGCGCGTTTCCTACCTCACGCTCAACTGCCGCCCGACCTTCAAGGACGGCCGCAAGAACCCGATGAGCGACGCGCGCGTGCGCAAGGCGCTCAACTACGCGGTGAACAAGGAAGCGGTCATCGCGGTCGCGACCCTCAACCTCGGCAAGCCGATGACGAGCTTCATGTCCTCGGCGACGCCGATGCATGTCGGCACCCAGCAGCCCTATCCCTACAACGCCGCCCAGGCAAAGAAGCTGCTGGCGGAGGCGGGCTTCGCGGGCGGGTTCGAGCTGACGGGCATCACGCTCGCCGGCAACCTCGACTACACCAACATCATGACGGCTGTGCAACAGATGTGGGGCGCGGTCGGCGTGAAGATGAAGATCGACCAGATGGACAACCCGACCCTGGTCGCGAAATACCGCGCGGCGGATTTCGAGCTGCGCCCCTCCGCCTGGACCGACGACATCGCCGACCCGTCGGAGATCACCTCCTACTTCGCCTATTCGCCGAACATCGACTGCCTGCATTCCGGCTGGAAGGACACGACGGTGGACCAGCTGTTCGTGCAGAGCCAGGCGGAGATCGACCCCAAGAAGCGGGCGGCGGAATACAAGAAGCTGCAGGAGATCTACATCTCCGAGGCGCCGATCGTCTTCATCTACGAGACGCCGTACCCGGTGGTGTGGCAGAAATTCGTCGCTGGCTTCATCCAGATCCCGCTCGGCAACAACATCTTCGAATACACCAGCCTGTGATTCCGGCTCGCGTCTCCCCCCGCATGCTCGCGGGGGGAGCGGCCTCGGTCGCGTGGCGATGAGCCGCGGCACCTGGCTCGCGGCGCGGCTGCTGCAGATCATCCCGACGCTGATCCTGATCGGCGCCGTGGTTTTCCTGCTCGTGCGCATGCTGCCGGGCGACATCGTCACCGCCATGCTGGGCGACCGCGCGACGACGCAGGCGGTGATCAACATGCGCCACGCGCTGGGGCTGGACCGTTCGGTTCCGGAACAGTTCATCCTGTTCCTGCGCGCCGCCGTGCACGGCGATTTCGGGGATTCGCTCGCCTACCGCATCCCGGTGACCACGCTCATCGCGCAGCGCCTGCCGGTGACGCTGATGCTCACGGGCATGGCCGTCGTCATCGCCGTGGTGCTGGCGGTGCCGCTCGCCTTCGTCGCGGCGCTGCGGGCGGAGCGCGCGCCTGACATCGCCATCCGCGTCGCCTTCCAGGTCGGGCTTTCCAGCCCGATCTTCTATGTCGGCCTGGTGCTGCTCTCGGTCTTCGCCGCCTGGCTGCGCTGGTTTCCCGTGGGCGGCTACGGCGACGGGCTGCTCGACCATCTCTACCACCTGATCCTGCCTGCCTTTGCCCTCGCGCTGTCGCTCGCCGCGGTGCTGATGCGCAGCCTGCGCGCCGCCATCCTCGGCGTCATCCGCGCGGAATACGTGGACTTCGCCCGCGCCAAGGGCATCGCCGCGCGGCTGGTGCTGTTCCGCCACGTGCTGCGCAACGCGCTGATCGCGACGGTCACGCTGCTCGGGCTCTCCATCGGCTCGCTGCTCGGCGGCGCCGTGGTGACGGAGACGGTGTTCGCCGTGCCCGGCGTCGGGCGGCTGATGGTGGACAGCATCTTCGCGCGCGACTACCCGGTGATCCAGGCGCTGACGCTGGTGCTCGCGGTGATGGTCTCGGCCGCCTTCCTCGTCACCGATATCGTGCAGATGGCGCTCGACCCGCGCATCGGGCGATGAAGCGTCTTCCCGCTTCCCTGATCGTGGGGCTCGCGATCCTGCTGCTGCTGCTGGCCTGCGCCGTCTTCCCGCGCGGCATCGCCCCGTACAATCCGCTGAGCTTCGACTACAGCGCGCTGCTCGCACCGCCCTCGCTCGCGCACCCGTTCGGCACCGACCAGTTCGGGCGCGACATCCTCTCGCGCACCATCTCGGCCTCCAGCATCGACCTGCAGATCGCGCTGTTCGCGGTGATCTTTCCGCTGTTCATCGGCTCCGTCATCGGCCTCCTCGTCGGCTGGTACGAGGGCTGGCTCGACATGGTCTTCGGCCGGCTGGTGGATGTGGTCGTTACGTTTCCGTTCCTGGTCATCGTCATCGCCATCGTCGCCATCCTCGGCCCGGGCCTGGTCAACATGTATGTCGCCATCGCGACGGTCGGCTGGGTGTTCTACGCGCGGCTGATGCGCGGCGAGGTGCTGGTGCAGAAGCAGGCGGACTACGTCGCCGCCGCGCGCACGCTGGGGTTTTCCACGCCGCGCATCCTGTTCCGCCACATCCTGCCCAACGCGGTGCGCCCGGTGCTGGTCTATTCCGTCACCGACATGGCGCTGGCCATCCTGCTCGGCTCCTCGCTCGGCTATCTCGGCCTCGGCGCGCAGCCGCCGGCGGCGGAGTGGGGCGTGCTGATCGCGGACGGCAAGAACTTCTTCACCCAGGCGCCGTGGACCAGCCTGTTCCCCGGCATCGCCATCGTGCTCGCGGGGCTGGGCTTCTCGCTCACCGGCGACGGGCTCGCCTCGCTGTTCGAACTGCGGCGATGAGCGACCTGCTGCGCGTCGAGAACCTGGGCGTCGTGTTCCGCACCACGCGCGGGCCGGTGCACGCGGTGGATGGCATCGATCTCGCCATCGCGCCGGGGGAGGTGCTGGGCCTGGTGGGCGAGAGCGGCTCGGGCAAGTCCGTCACGCTGCGCGCCATCGCCCGGCTGCTGCACGAGGAGGCGCGCATCACCGGCCGCGTGCTCTGGCACGGTGTCAAGGCCGAGGGCGCGAAGGGGGCGGGTGCCGCGGGCGAGGGGCAGGACCTGCTCACGATGCCGGAACGCGCGCTGGAGCAGGTGCGTGGTGCTGGCATCGGCGCCATCTTCCAGGAACCGATGGCGGCGCTGAACCCGGTGCTCTCCATCGGCCTGCAGATCGATGAGTCGCTGCGCGCGCACACCACGCTCGATGCGGGGGGGCGGCGTGCGCGCGCGCGCGAGCTGCTCGATCTCGTCGGCATCGCCGATGCCGCGGCACGGCTTGCCCAGTATCCGCACGAGTTCTCCGGCGGCATGCGCCAGCGCGCGATGATCGCGATCGCGCTCGCCGCCAACCCCAGGCTGCTGCTGGCGGACGAGCCGACGACCGCGCTCGACGTCACCATCCAGGACCAGATCCTGCGGCTGTTGTTGCGCCTTGTTTCCGAGCTCTCGATGGCGATGCTGCTGGTCACGCACGACCTCGGCGTCGTCGCCTCCACCTGCGATCGTGTCGCGGTGATGTATGCCGGGCGCCTCTGCGAGACCGGGCCCACGCGGGCGGTGCTGCGCGCGCCGCGCCACGCCTACACGGACGCGCTGCTGCGCGCCCTGCCGGGGGAGGGGCCGGCGCGGGCGCGGCTGCAACCCATCCCCGGCATGCCGCCACGCATCGACAAGCCTACCGTGGGTTGCGCCTTCGCGCCGCGCTGCACCCACGCGGAGAGCCGCTGCGGCACCGAGCGCCCGGCGATGGAGGCGGTGGGCGAGGGAAGGGTGTCCGCCTGCTTCGCGCATGACCGGCTGGGGGTGCCAGCGTGACGGGCGATATCCTCTCCGTCGTCGATGTCTCCAAGCGCTTCACCGGCAGGCGCGGCCTCGGGCGCATGCTGCGCGGAGAGAAGGCGCCCGTCGTGCACGCGCTCGCGGATGTTTCGTTCACGATACGGCATGGCGAAACGCTCGGCATCGTCGGCGAGAGCGGCTGCGGCAAGTCCACGCTCGCGCGCTGTCTCGTGGGCCTGCATCAGCCGGATGACGGCAACATCGTCTGGGACGGTGCCGCACTCGCCGGGCGGCCGAAATTCCGCGCGGCCCAGATGGTGTTCCAGGACCCGTTCGGCTCGCTCAATCCCCGCCTCACCGTGGGCAGCGCGCTCGCGGAGGTGGTGCGCGTCCACAAGCTCCGCCCGAAGGCGGACATCGCGGCCCGCGTGCGCGAACTGCTGGAGCAGGTGCACCTGCCGGCGGATGCCGCGGAGCGCTACCCGCACGAGTTCTCCGGCGGCCAGCGCCAGCGCATCGGCATCGCCAGGGCACTCGCCGCCGAGCCGCTGATGCTGATCGCGGACGAGCCGGTCTCGGCCCTCGACGTCTCGGTGCAGGCGCAGATCGTGAACCTGTTCCTCGAGCTGCAGGAACGGCTCGCGCTCACGCTGGTGTTCATCACGCACGATTTGCGCCTGGTGCGCCACCTCACGGAGCGGGTCGCGGTGATGTATCTCGGCCGCGTCGTGGAAGTGGCCGAGACGCAGGCGCTGTTCGCGAGCCCACGCCACCCCTACACGCAGGGCCTGCTCGCCGCGGTGCCGACCATCGCGGAGGCGAGGCGCCCGAGCGGCCCCGCCATCACCGGCGAACTGCCGAGCCCGCTCGCCCCGCCGCCCGGCTGCGCCTTCCATCCCCGCTGCCCGGTCGCGGTCGCGCGCTGCCGGATCGAGCGCCCGAGCCTCGATGCGCTGCATGGCGGCGGGCTCGACGCGCACCTCGTGGCGTGCCATCTCGCGCACCAATAGGGCGCCCACCAATAGGGCGCCCACCAATAGGGCGGAGGAAACCATGAGCTTCACCATCGTGGCCCCGCGCAGCCTGCGCGTCGGCGGCGGCACCGTCGCGGAACTGCCGGATGTGCTGCGCCAGTTCGGGTTCTCCCGCCCGCTGGTCGTGACGGACCCGGTGATGGTCAGGATCGGCCTCGTCGAGAAATGCCTCGGGCCGCTGCGCCAGGCCGGCATCGCGTTCGAGGTGTTTTCCGACACCGTGCCGGAACCGACGGACAGTGTGATCGAGGCGGGCGCGGACATCCTGCGCCGCGGCGACTTCGACTGCATGATCGGCTTCGGCGGCGGCTCGCCGATCGACACCGCCAAGGCCATGGGCATCCTCGCCACCGGCACGGGCCCGATGCGCGACTACAAGGTGCCGTTCGCGGCCGATGCGGCGAAGCTGCCCATCATCGCGGTCCCGACGACGGCCGGCACCGGCAGCGAGGTGACGCGCTTCACCGTGGTGACGGACACGGCGCGCGACGAGAAGATGCTCATCGCCGGCATGGGCGCGCTGCCGCTCGCCGCCATCGTGGACTACACGCTGACATTCTCGGTGCCGCGGCGCACCACGGCGGATACCGGCGTGGACAGTTTCACGCATGCGCTGGAGGCGTTCGTCTCCAAACGCGCCAACCCGTATTCGGACGCGCAGGCGCGGGCCGCGATGGCGCTGATCGGGCGGCACCTGCGCGCCGCCTGCGCCGAGCCCGACAACGCGGCGGCGCGCGAGGGCATGATGCTGGGTGCGACCCTCGCGGGGCTCGCCTTCTCCAACGCGTCGGTGGCACTCGTGCACGGCATGTCGCGGCCGATCGGGGCGCATTTCCACGTGGCGCACGGGCTGTCCAACGCGATGCTGCTGCCGGCGGTCACGAGCTTCGGCCTCGCCGCCGCGGAGGCGCGCTACGCGGAGGCCGCGCGCATCGCCGGCTTCGCGGCGGCGGCCGACAGCGATCCCGTCGCCGCGGGGAAACTCGCCGAGGGCCTCGCGACGCTGAACGCGGAGCTGGACGTGCCGTCGCCACGCGAATACGGCATCGCGCCGGAGGTTTGGGAAGCGAAACTATCGCTGATGGCCGAGCAGGCGCTCGCCTCCGGCAGCCCCGCGAACAACCCCCGCGTGCCGGACAAGGACGAGATCGTGGCGCTGTACCGCGCGGTGTACGCGGCGAACGCGTAGGATCTTTCGTGGCGTTACAGCCAGTGCGCCGGCACCCAGTGGCACGGGCTCGGGGCGGCGTCGCGCGTCCAGTAGCCGTCGAACCACTGGCCGGACTTCTTGTCGCGCGGCACCCATTTGCCTTCCACCCAGGTGTAGCCGCCGTTGGCATAGTCCCAATGCCCGGGCTGCCACAGCAGCACATCCTCGGAGACCGGCGGCTTGGGGATCGCTTCCACCTTGCGCGTCGGCGGCACCGGGCAGGAGCCGACATCCTGCTGCAGGTCGCATCCCGCGAGGCCGAGCAGCGCCACGCCGGCGATGAAAAGATGGCGGATGGTCATGGCAGTCCTCCGTAGGCGGTCTAAAGGATCGCGCCGGTGCCGAGCAGGGCGGCCGGCGGTTCGCGCAGCATCGCGGCGGCCCGCGCGGCGCGCGGCAGGATGAGGGCAAGGAAGGCGCGCGCGGCATCGGCGGCGGGCTCCGGCGCGTCGGCATGCCGCAGCAGCCGCGTGCAGTGCCAGCCGGCGACCAGCGTGCCGAGCGCTTCGAGGAAACCCATCGCGTTCGCCTCCGCCACGCGCGGCTCGGCACCGCGCAGGAAGCGCGCGGCCTCGTCCACCGCGCGCGCGGCGGGCGCCAGCGCCGGCACCGCCCCGATCTCCGCCAGCAGCGCCGAGACCGCCGTGCCCTGGTCGCGCAGCAGCCCGCGCCTCAGCAGCGTCAGCGCATGGATGCCGTTGGTGCCCTCGTAGATCGGCGTGATGCGCGCGTCGCGCAGGTGCTGCGCGGCACCCGTCTCCTCCACAAAGCCCATGCCGCCATGCACCTGCACGCCGAGCGAGGCGGCCTCCACCCCCGCATCGGTGCACCAGGCCTTCGCCACGGGGATCAGCAGCGCCTGGCGCGCGCCGGTCGCGAGCGAGGCGCCCAGCGTCAGCATCCGCCCGCCCAGCGCCAGCGCGCGCATCGTCAGCAGCATGCGCCGCACGTCCGGGTGTTCCAGGATCGGCGCCGCCGCCCTGCACCCGCTGTGCGCGCGAAATCGGTGGCGCGGCGAAACGCCCGTTCCGCCACCGCCACGCCCTGCATCGCCACGCCCAGCCGTGCCGCGTTCATCATCGCGAACATCGCGGGCAGGCCGCGGTGCTTCTCGCCCACCAGCTCGCCACGCGCGCCGGCGAACTCCATCACGCAGGTCGGGCTGGCGTGGATGCCCAGCTTCTCTTCCAGCGACAGCGCCCGCACCGCGTTGCGCGAACCATCCGGCAGGATGCGCGGCACCGCGAACAGCGAAATCCCCGCCGTGCCCTCCGGCGCGTCCGGCAGGCGGGCGAGCACCATGTGGAGAATGTTCTCCGTCATCTCGTGCTCGCCATAGGTGATGAAGATCTTCTGCCCGGTGATGCGGAACCCGTCCCCATCCGGCTCCGCGCGCGTGCGCAGCAGCCCGAGGTCGGAGCCCGCCTGCGGCTCCGTGAGGCACATCGTCCCGGTCCAGCGCCCCTCGACCAGCGGCCCGAGCAGCCGCGCCTTCTGGTCCGCCGTCCCGTGCTGTTCCAGCAGCAAAATCGCGTCCTGGGTCAGCAGCGGGCAGAGGCAGAACGCCATGTTGGCCGAGGACATCGGCTCGAACGCCGCCAGCGCCACCGCTTCCGCCAGCCCCATGCCGCCATGCTCGTGCGCCGCCGAAACCCCCATCCAGCCGCCCTCGGCATAGGCCTGGAACGCCGCGTGGAAGCCCTCCGGCAGCACCACGCGCCCGTCCCGCAGGCGCGCGCCGGCGCGGTCGCCCTTCCAGTCCAGCGGCGCCAGCTCGCCCTCGGCGAAGGCGGCGGCGGCTTCCAGCACCTGCGCGAGGTCGGCCTCCTCCATCGCGTCGAAACCCAGGACGCTTGCCATGATCCAGGCGGTCTCGGCGGGCGGGGCGGTGACGCTCATCTCTGATACCCCTTCCTCAGGATCGCGGCAGTTCGATGGACACGGCGGCCTGGGCGGCGATGCCCTCGCCGCGGCCGGTGAAGCCGAGGCGCTCGGTCGTCGTCGCCTTCACCGAGATGCGCCCGGCCTCGGTGCCCAGCAAGGCAGCGAGGCGTGTCCGCATCGCGGCGGCATGCGGGCCGATTTTCGGCCGCTCGCAGATCAGGGTGACGTCGGCGTTGACCAGGCGCCCGCCGCGGGCCGCGATGCGCTCCGCCGCGTGGCGCAGGAAGCGGGCGGAATCCGCATCCTTCCACGCCGCCTCGCTGGGCGGGAAGTGGCGGCCGATATCGCCCTCCGCCAGCGCGCCATAGATCGCGTCGCACAGCGCGTGGATGCCGACATCCGCGTCGGAATGGCCTGCAAGACCTTGATCATGCGGTATTGTTATGCCGCACAGCACCAGCGGCCGGGCGGGCGCGAAGGCATGCACGTCAAACCCCGTGCCGGTGCGGGTCTCCGTCTCGGCAATCAGGCGTTCCATGCGAACAAGGTCCTCCGGCACCGTGATCTTGATGTTTCTTTCATCCCCCGCCGCCAGCGCCACGGAAAGCCCCGCCGCCTCCAGCAGGGCGGCATCGTCCGTCGCCCCCTCCGGCGCCCGGCGATGCAGCGCCAGGATGGTCTGGAAGCGGAAGGCCTGCGGCGTCTGCGCCCGGAACAGCGCCTCGCGCGGGACCGTCGCCGCGATGCGCCCATCCGCGCCGCGCTTCAGCGTGTCGGTCACCGGCAGCGCCGGGATGGCGCCGTCATGGGTTTCCAGCAGCGCCAGCAGCGCCGCGATGGTCCCCGCGGGCACGAAGGGGCGCGCGCCGTCATGGATCAGCACGATATCCGGCGCCGCGTCCGCCAGCGCCTCCAGCCCCGCGCGCACGCTCGCCTGGCGCGTCGCCCCGCCCGGCACCGGCGCGCGGCAGCCGAGCCCCGCCAGCGCCGCCCCGATCGCGTCCGCGTCGCCCACCGGCTGCACCACCACGTTCCCCAGCGCCTCCGCCGCCCGGCGCAGCACCGCCTTGCCGGCCAGCGCGCGGTACTGCTTCGCCACCGCGCCGCCGAACCGCGCCCCGCTGCCGGCCGCGAGCAGCACCGCCGCGACCCTTGGCGCGATTTTGGGCGTTTGCGCCGTATCGGAGGGGGAGGGCTCTGGCATGGGCGCCTCCCATGGCGAGACGGCGATTGCGCGTCAACAGGTGGTGCCCTAAATGCCTAAATCATGAGCATGCTGGCGCCCATCGCGATCGGGCCGATCCGCCTGGAAACGCCGGTGGTCCTCGCCCCCATGTCCGGCGTGACGGACCTGCCGTTCCGCCGGCTGGTGCAGGACATGTGGGCGCGCGAGCAGCGCCAGGGCCTCGTCGTCTCCGAGATGATCGCCTCCTGGGCCATCATCCGCGAGAACCGCAACACGATGCGCATGGCGGCACTGGACGGCAAGCCGTCCGCCATCCAGCTCGCCGGCTGCGAGCCCGCGGCGATGGCGGAGGCGGCGCGCATCGCCGCCGGCCAGGGGGCGGACCTCATCGACATCAATTTCGGCTGCCCGGTGAAGAAGGTCGCGGTGGGCCAGATGGCCGGCTCCGCCCTGATGCGCGACGAGACCGCCGCCGCCGCCATCCTGGAGGCCACGGTCCGCGCCGTGGACATTCCCGTCACGCTCAAGATGCGCACCGGCTGGGACCACGCCAGCCGCAACGCGCCCAGGCTCGCGCGCATCGCCGAGGAAGCCGGCATCCGCATGGTGACGGTGCACGGCCGCACGCGGCAGCAATTCTACGAGGGCACGGCCGACTGGGATTTCGTCGCGCAGGTGAAGGCGGCGGTTTCGCTGCCCGTCATCGTCAACGGCGACATCACCTCCATCGAGGCGGCGCGCGAGGCGCTGCGCCGCTCCGGCGCGGACGGGGTGATGATCGGCCGCGGCGCCTATGGCAGGCCGTGGCTGCCCGCGCGCATCGCCGCGGCGCTGACCGGCCGCGAACCCGGGCCGGAGCCGACGCTCGCGGAGCGCCGCGCCATCCTGCTCTCCCACTACGACGCGATGCTCGCGCATTACGGGCGCGAGGCCGGCATGCGCATCGCGCGCAAGCATCTCGGCTGGTACTCGGCCGGGCTGCCGGGCTCGGCCGCCTTCCGCGCCGAGGTCAACCGCGTCACGGAGGCAGAGGCGGTCGTGTCGCTCGTGCACCGTTTCTTCGATACCGCCGAACCGCTCGCACTCGCGGCCTGAGGCGCGCGCATGCGGGAATCGGTCGCGAGGAGGGTGCTGAACGTGGTGGCGCGGCGTGAGCCGCCGCGCGCGCCGGACGCCGCCTCCCTGCTCGCGGCCCTGCCGCTGCCCGTCGTGGTGCTCGACCCGGCCAACCGGTTCCATTTCGTCAATCCGGCAGCGGAGCAGTTTCTCGGCGTCTCCGCCGTGCAGGCGCACGCGATGCGGCTCACCGACCTGGTGCCGCCGGACAACCCGATCTTCGAGCTGCTGCGCCAGGTGCGCGAGACCGATGTCACCGTCTCGGACCACGACATCACGCTCGAAAGCCCGCGCCTGCGCAAGGCCGGCGTCGCGGTGCAGGGCGTTGCCATGCCGGAGGAACCCGGCTCGGTGCTGCTCACGTTCCAGGACGCGTCGGCGGCGAAGGCGCTGGACCGCCAGCTCGCCTTCCGCTCCGCCGCGCGTTCCGTCTCCGGCATGGCCGCGATCCTGGCGCATGAGGTGAAGAACCCGCTCTCCGGCATCCGCGGCGCGGCGCAACTGCTCGAAGGCTCGGTGGGCGAGGCGGACCGCGAGCTCACGGTGCTGATCCGCGACGAGGCGGACCGCATCCGCGGCATCGTGGACCGGATGGAGGTGTTCAGCGAGCGGCCGATCGAGCGCACGCCGGTCAACATCCACCGCGTGCTCGAGCATGTGCGCCGCCTCGCGCAATCGGGCTTCGCCGCCGATATCCGCTTCGTCGAGGAATACGATCCGTCGCTGCCCGCCGTCTGGGGCAACCGCGACCAGCTGGTGCAGGTGGTGCTGAACCTGGTGAAGAACGCGGCCGAGGCGGTCACCGCCGGCGGCGAAACCCACGACCGGCGGGGCGAGGGCGGCGGCGAGATCGTGCTGCGCACCGCCTTCCAGCACGGCGTGCGGCTCGCCGTGCCGGGCACCGACCAGCGCGTGCACCTGCCGCTCGTCGTCGCCGTGCGCGACAACGGCCCCGGAATCCCTGAAGACATCGAGACGCACCTGTTCGACCCGTTCGTCACCTCCAAGCCGTCGGGCTCCGGCCTCGGCCTCGCACTCGTCGCCAAGATCGTCGCCGACCATGGCGGGCTGATCGAGGTGGATGGCCGCCCCGGCCGCTGCGAGTTCCGCCTCCACCTGCCGATGCACGCGGAGGAGGCCGAGGCATGACGCTGCCAACGGTCCTGGTCGCGGACGACGACCGCTCCATCCGCACCGTGCTGACGCAGGCGCTCGGCCGCTCCGGCTACCAGGTGCGCTCCACCGGCAACGCCGCGACGCTCTGGCGCTGGGTGGAGGAGGGCGAGGGCGACCTCGTCATCACCGACGTGGTGATGCCGGACGAGAACGGGCTCGACCTCATCCCGCGCATGAAGCGGGTGCGCCCGGACCTGCGCATCATCGTGATGTCCGCGCAATCCACGCTGCTGACCGCGGTGAAGGCAGCGCAGCGCGGCGCCTTCGAATACCTGCCCAAGCCGTTCGACCTCTCGGAGCTGCTCTCCGTCGTCGGCCGCGCGCTCGCCGCGCCCGCCACGCCGAGCGTCGCCGTGGCGGCGAAGGGCGAGGCGGAGGAAAAGCTGCCGCTGATCGGGCGCAGCCCGGCGATGCAGGAGATCTACCGCACCATCGCCCGGCTCACGACCACCGACCTCACGGTGATGATCAGCGGCGAGAGCGGCACCGGCAAGGAACTCGTCGCCCGCGCGCTGCACGACTACGGGCGCCGGCGCGGCGGGCCGTTCGTCGCCATCAACATGGCCGCGATCCCGCGCGAGCTGATCGAGAGCGAACTGTTCGGCCACGAGCGCGGCGCCTTCACCGGCGCCACCAACCGCAGCGCCGGCCGCTTCGAGCAGGCGACCGGCGGCACGCTGTTCCTCGACGAGATCGGCGACATGCCGCCGGAGGCGCAGACGCGGCTGCTGCGCGTGCTGCAGGAGGGCGAGTTCACCTCCGTCGGCGGGCGCACGCCGATCCGCGCCAATGTGCGCATCATCGCCGCCACCCACCGCGACCTGCGTGCCGCCATCCGCGCCGGGCAGTTCCGCGAGGACCTGTTCTACCGCCTCTGCGTGGTGCCGATCCGCCTGCCGCCGCTGCGCGAGCGCGCGGAGGACATCGACGACCTGGCGCGGCACTTCCTCGAACGCGCCCGCACGGACGGCCTGCCGCAGAAATCGCTCGACCAGCCGGCGATCGACGCGCTGCGCCAGCACCGCTGGCCCGGCAACGTGCGCGAGCTCGAGAACCTGATGCGCCGGCTCGCGGCCCTCTGGCCCGACGAGGTGATCGGCCGGGCGGCGATCCAGGCCGAGCTCGCCGAGACGCTGGAACCGGTGGAGGCTGGCGGCGGCGCGGCGGCGGGTGAGGCGGCGGTCGCGCAGACGCTGGCCGGCGCCGTCGAGCGGCACGTGCAGGGCGTGCTCGCGGCGCACGCCGCGGCGGGCGGGGAGGACGCCGCCAACATCTACGACCTTGTCATTGCCGAAGTAGAACGTCCGCTGATCCGCCTCACCCTCTCGGTCACGCGCGGCAACCAGATCAAGGCGGCGGCGATGCTGGGGCTGAACCGCAACACGCTGCGCAAGAAGATCCGCGACCTCGCGATCGAGGTCGTGCGGGGGATCGCCTGATCGGGTTGCGCACCGGCCGGGCGTCGCCGGCGGCCGCGCGCCCGCGCCGGGCCCCGACCGACTGGCTGATCGGGCGTGTGCCCACGCTCATCCTGGCGGTCACGGCGCTGCTGCTGGGCATCGCCACCTTCGCCCTGCTTGCCACCGGCGTGCCGGGGCCGAACGAGATCGTGGCCCTGGTGCTCGCCAACGCCACCGTGCTGCTGATGCTGGCCACGCTGCTCGCGGCGCGGCTCACGCGCATGTGGGTGGACCGCAGGCGCGGCTCCGCGGGCTCGCGGCTGCATGTCCGTCTCGTGCTGCTGTTCGGCGGGGTGGCGGTGGTGCCGGCCATCGTCGTCGGCGCCTTCTCCGTGATCTTCTTCGACCTCGGCATCCGCGCCTGGTTCGCGGAGCCGGTGCGCGCCGCACTCACCGAAAGCCTCGCCGTCGCGCGCGGCTACGTGGAGGAGCACCGCCAGAACATCCGCGGCGATGCCATCGGCATGGCGAGCGACCTGGTGCGCGCGGGCCAGATCATCGCCGGGGACAACAACGCCTTCGCGCGGTTCTTCGCCACCCAGACGACGCTGCGCGGCCTCACCGACGCCATCATCTTCGACCCCGCCACGCGCGACGTGGTGGCCTCCGCCGGGCTGCTCGCGGGCTTCGGCGCCAACCCGCCGCCGCAATGGGCGATCGAGCTGGCCAAGAAGGGCCAGGTGGTGGTGCTCGGCAGCCCGGATTCGACGCGCGTGCAGGCGCTGATCGCGCTGCCCTCCACGCCGCCCACGATGCTGCTGGTCAGCCGCCCGGTCGATCCCACGATCCTCGCGCATATGCGCCTGACGGAGCAGGCGGTCTCCGCCTACCAGCGCCTGGACCAGAACCGCAGCGGATTGCAGATCACCTTCGCGCTGATCTTCGCCATCGTGGCGCTGCTGGTGCTGTCGGCCGCGGTGCTGGTGGGGCTGGTGTTCGCGACCGGCCTCGCGCGGCCGCTCGGCGCGCTGGTCGCCGCGGCGGAGCGCGTGCGCGCGGGCGAACTCGACGTGCGCGTGGACGAGCCGCGCTCGGACGACGAGGTGGCGGGGCTGATCCGCGCCTTCAACCGCATGACCGGCCAGCTCGCCGAGCAGCGGCGGGAGCTGATGGACGCCTACGGCCAGATCGACACCCGCCGCCGCTTCACCGAGGCGGTGCTCTCCGGCGTCTCGGCCGGTGTCATCGGGCTCGACCGCGCGGGCGTGGTGGAGCTGCCCAACCGCGCCGCGAGCGCGCTGCTCGGCCGCGACCTGTGGAGCGCGATCGGCAAGCCCGTGGCGGAGGCGGTGCCGGAATTCGGCCCCCTGTTCGCGGACGTGCGCGCGGCACCGGAGCGCAGCCGCACCGCCGAGATCATCGCCGGGCCCACCGGCTCGCGGCGCACGTTGCTGGTGCGTATCGGTGCCGAGCGCATCGGCGCCGACCCCGGCGGCGAGTTCGCCGAGGACGAGGCGACCGTCACCGGCTATGTCGCCACCTTCGACGACATCACGGCGCTGCAAACCGCGCAGCGCACCGCGGCCTGGGCGGACGTCGCGCGGCGCATCGCGCACGAGATCAGGAACCCGCTGACGCCGATCCAGCTCGCCGCCGAGCGGCTCAAGCGCCGCTTCGCCCGCGAGATCCTGTCCGATCCCGAAACCTTCCGCGCCTGCGCGGACACCATCGTGCGCCATGTCGGCGATATCCGCCGCATGGTGGACGAGTTCTCGTCCTTCGCGCGCATGCCGCTGCCGGTGATGCGGCCCGAGGATTTCGGCCAGATCGTGCGCGAGGCGCTGGTGCTGCCCCGCGCCTCGCGGCCGGACATCGCCTTCGTGGCGAGCCTGCCGCCAGGCGGGCCCAGGGTGCGCGCGGACCGCCGCCTGCTCGGCCAGGCGCTCACCAACCTGCTGCAGAACGCGGTCGATGCGATCCTGATGCGCGGCAACACCGAGGAGGCGGGCAAGGGGCGCGTCGAGATCACGCTCGTCCAGCACGGCGAGGAGGCGGTGCTCACCATCGCCGACGACGGCGTGGGCCTGCCCGAGGTGGACCGCGAACGGCTGACCGAGCCGTATGTCACGCACAAGCCGAAGGGCACGGGACTCGGGCTCGCGATCGTGAAGAAGATCCTCGAGGACCACGGCGGGCACCTCGCGCTCGCCGACCGCGAGCCGAGGCCGGATTGGCCCGGCGGCGGCGCGCTCGCGACGGTGACGCTGCGGGTGGCCGCGGCGGCCCGGCCGGAGGGTGCCCTTGCGGCACGGCCGGCACCGTCGCAGGAAGGCAGCATGGAGACCGAGAAAACCGAGAAACTGGTGACCCTGCCGTCCCATGACCGCTGAAATCCTGATCGTCGACGACGAGCCCGATATCCGCGACCTGGTCGAGGGCATCCTGCGCGACGAGGGCTACGAGACGCGCCAGGCGGATGGCTCGGATTCCGCGCTCGCCGCGTTCCGCCACCGCCGGCCCGCACTCGTCATCCTCGACATCTGGCTGCAGGGCTCGCCGCTCGACGGGCTCGGCATCCTGGAGGCGCTGCACGCGGAGGAGCCGCAGGTGCCGGTGGTGATGATGTCCGGCCACGGCACGATCGAGACCGCGGTCACCGCCATCCGCAACGGCGCCTACGACTTCATCGAGAAACCGTTCCAGTCGGACCGGCTGCTGCTGGTGGCGCAGCGCGCGCTGGAGGCGTCGCGGCTGGAACGCGAGAACGCGGAGCTGCGCCTGCGCGCGGGGCCGGAGATGGAGCTCACCGGCAACAGCGGCGTGATCCACGCGCTGCGCGCCTCGATCGAGAAGGTGGCGCCGACCGGCTCGCGGGTGCTGATCAGCGGGGCGGCGGGGGCGGGCAAGGAAGTCGCGGCGCGGATGATCCACCGCCTGTCGCGCCGCGCGGACGGGCCGTTCGTCATGCTCAACTGCGCGACCCTCGGCCCGGCGCGCTTCGAGGAGGAGCTGTTCGGCGTGGAGGGCGGGCCCGATGCCATGCGCGAGCCGCGCCGCGCCGGCGTGCTGGAGCGCGCGCATGGCGGCACGCTGCTGCTCGACGAGGTCTCGGACATGCCGCTCGAGACCCAGGGCAAGATCGTCCGCGCGCTGCAGGAACAGTCCTTCGAGCGCGTGGGCGGCGGCTCGCGCGTGCGCGTCGATGTCCGGGTGCTGGCGACCACCAACCGCGACCTGCGCGCGGAGATCACCGTCGGAAAGTTCCGGGAGGACCTGTTCTACCGCCTCGCCGTGGTGCCGCTGCGCGTGCCCTCGCTGCGCGAGCGGCGCGACGACGTGCCGGCGCTGGCCCGGCATCTGCTCGCGCGCTCGGCCGAGACCTCCGGCATGCCGGTGCGCATGCTCGCCGAGGACGCGGTGACGGCGCTGCAGGCCTATGACTGGCCCGGCAACGTGCGCCAGCTGCGCAACGTGATGGACTGGCTGCTGATCATGGCGCCAGGCGCCGCGGCGGAGCCGGTGCGCGCCGCGATGCTGCCGCCGGAGGTGGCGGGTGCGGCGCCGGTGCTGGCCTCGCTCGACCCCTCCGCGGACCTGATGGTGCTGCCGCTGCGCGAGGCGCGGGACCTGTTCGAAACCCAGTACCTGCAGGCCCAGCTGCTGCGCTTCGGCGGCAATATCAGCCGCACGGCGCAGTTCGTCGGCATGGAGCGCAGCGCCCTGCACCGCAAGCTCAAGCAGCTCGGCCTCGGCGGCGAGGAGCGGACCAACGGCGGCTGAGCCGCGCTTGCTTGACAGGAACGGACCGGCAGCCTACTCCGCGCCCCTTCCCTGAGCCCTTCTCTTACCCGTTGGATGTGCCATGCGCGTGCGTAACAGCCTGAAATCGGCCAAGATCCGGGACAAGAACTGCCGCGTCGTGCGTCGCGGCGGGCGTGTCTACGTGATCAACAAGAAGAACCCGCGCATGAAGGTGCGCCAGGGCTAGGCCCGCCTTCTTGCCGGCGGCGTCATTCGCCGCCAGATTCCCCTCATGGTGAGGGGACGATGATCCGGCAGCCAAAACCCAGGCAGGACGTGCTCGACCGCCGCGAGGCGATCGTGGCGGGCCTGCGCGCCATCCTGCCACCCGACGGATCATTGGGCGACGCGGTGATCTCCGCGCCGCTGGAACTCAAGCCCTACGAGACGGACGGGCTTTCCGCCTACCGCCAGGTGCCGCTCGCCGTGGTGCTGCCGCGCTCGACGGAGGAAGTCGCCGCGGTGATGCGCCTGCTGTCGCGCGAGGGCGTGCGCGTCGTCCCGCGCGGCGCCGGCACCTCGCTCTCGGGTGGCGCGCTGCCGATGGCGGACGCGGTGGTGCTCGGCCTCGCGCGCATGAACCGCATCCTCGAGATCGACGAGACCGACCGCTTCGCCGTGGTCGAGGCC
Organism: uncultured Pseudomonadota bacterium; assembly: GCA_963764465.1. Taxonomy (GTDB): domain Bacteria; phylum Pseudomonadota; class Alphaproteobacteria; order Acetobacterales; family Acetobacteraceae; genus JAJXXT01. Next base: position 65,216 of record CAVXSO010000006.1, read on the forward strand.
GGCGTCACCAACCTCGCGATCACCGAGGCGGTGAAGGGCAGGGGCTTCTTCTACGCGCCGGACCCGTCCTCCCAGCTCGCCTGCATGATCGGCGGCAATGTCGCGATGAACTCGGGCGGCGCGCATTGCCTGCGCTACGGCGTCACCTCCAACAACGTGCTCGGCCTGCGCGCGGTGACGGTGGAGGGCGAGATCGTCAACCTGGGCGGCAAGTATCCGGACGCCGATCCCACCGACTGGCTCGGCCTCGTCGTCGGCAGCGAGGGGCAGCTGCTGGTGGTGACGGAGGTCATCGTGCGCATCCTGCCGCTGCCCGAAGGCGCACGCGCGATGCTCGCGGGGTTCAGGTCCAACGAGATCGCCGGCGCCTGTGTGGATGCCATCATCTCCTCCGGCATCATCCCCGTCGCCCTTGAGTTCATGGACCGGCCCGCGATCCATGCCTGCGAGGCCTTCGCCCATGCCGGCTACCCGCTGGATGCGGAGGCGATGCTCATCATCGAGGTCGAGGGCAGCACGGCGGAGCAGGACGCGCTGCTGGAACGCCTCCGCGCTATCGTCGACGATTTCGATCCCGTATCGATGCGGATCTCCCAGACGGAGGCGGAAAGTGCCGCGATCTGGAAGGGGCGCAAGGGCGCGTTCGGCGCGGTGGGGCGCATCTCGCCCGACTACATGTGCATGGACGGAACGATCCCTACCTCGCGGCTCGCCGACGTGCTGGGCCGCATCCGGCAGATGAGCGGCGAATACGGGCTCGAGGTCGCCAACATCTTCCATGCCGGCGACGGCAACCTGCACCCGCTCATCATGTTCGACGCCAACGATCCCGCGAGCCAGCAACGCGCGGAGGCGTTCGGCGCGGACATCCTGCGCCTCTGCGTCGAGGTCGGCGGCTGCCTCACCGGCGAGCACGGCGTGGGCGTGGAGAAGCGCGACCTGATGGGCGAGCAGTTCCTGCCCGAGGAACTGGCGCTGCAACGGCGGATCAAGAGCGCGTTCGACCCTGCCTGGCTGCTCAATCCCGCCAAGGTGTTTCCGCTGGTCGACGCGTGATCGCGCCCGAGCACGAGGCCGATATCGCTGCCGCCATCGCCGAGGCCCATGCCGCGCGCGGGCACTGGCGCATCGCCGGCGGCGGCACGCAGACCGGGCGCGAGGGCACGGCGGACGCGCTCTCGCTCGCCGCGCATCGCGGCATCGTGTTCCACGCGCCGAAGGAACTGGTGATCCGTGCGCGCGCCGGCACGCCGGTGGAGGAGATCGAGGCGGCACTCCACGCCGAGGGCCAGCACCTGATCGCCGAGCCGCCGGACCTGCGCGCGCTGCTCGGCACGTCGGGCGAGCGGACGCTGGGCGGCGCGGTCGCCACCAACCTCTCCGGCCCACGGCGCGTGCACGGTGGCGCGATGCGCGACCACGTGCTGGGCCTGCGCTTCGTCACCGGCGAGGGCAAGCTGTTCCGCGCCGGCGGGCGGGTGCTCAAGAACGTCACCGGGCTCGACCTCTGCAAGCTGCTCACGGGCAGCCGGGGACGCCTGGGTGCCATCACGGAAGTGACGCTCAAGGTGCTGCCGGCGCCGGAACGTGTCGGCACCGTCGCGATCGCGGGCCTCGGGCCAGAAGCCGCCGTGCGCGCGATGGCGGCGGCGCTGCGCTCGCCCTTCGCCGTCTCGGCGGCCGCGCATATCGCGCCGGGCGAGGGCCATCCGCGCGGGCTGACGGCGATGCGCATCGAGGATTTTTCCGCCTCCGTCGCCTATCGCTGCGACCGGTTGCGCGCGCTGCTGGCGGAGCATGGCACCGCCGAGATCTTTTCCGACCATGACAGCCGCGCCTTCTGGCGCCAGGTGCGCGACGTGGCGCCGCTCGCGGGCAGCGGGCCCTGCATCTGGCACGTCGCGCTGCGCCCCTCCGCGTCCGCCGCCGCCGCCGCGCGCATCGAGGCGGCGGGCGGACAATGGATGATGGATGGCGGTGGTGCCGTGCTGTTCGTCGCGGGCGAAGCGAGCCTCGCCGCGACGCGCGCGGCCGGCGAGACCTGGATCACGCTCAAGGGCGAGAGCGTTGCAATAACGGAACGGATGGAGATGGCGCGGGTGCGCGCGGTGCTGGACCCGCACGGCGTCTTCCTGGCGAGCTAGCGATGCAGACGAACTTCACCCCGGAGCAGCTTCGCGACCCCGAGATCCAGGTCGCCAACAAAATCCTGCGCACCTGCGTGCATTGCGGCTTCTGCACCGCGACGTGCCCCACCTTCGTGCTGCTCGGCGACGAGCTCGATTCGCCACGCGGGCGCATCTACCTCATCAAGGACATGCTGGAGAATGGCCGCGCCGCGAGCGAGGAGGTGGTGCGCCACGTCGATCGCTGCCTCTCGTGCCTGTCGTGCATGACCACGTGCCCCTCCGGCGTGGACTACATGCACCTCGTCGATCACGCGCGCACGCATATCGAGCGTACCTATCGGCGCCCCTGGCACGACCGGCTGCTGCGCGCGGTGCTCGCCGCGGTGCTGCCCTATCCGCGCCGGATGCGGGTTGCGATGATGGGGGCCTCGCTGGCGCGGCCCTTCGCGCGACTGATTCCACAGCGTAACGTCTTCGGGGCGCGGCTCGCCGCGATGCTGCGCCTCGCCCCCGCCTCGCTGCCGCCGCCGGCCGCCGCCGAGCGGCCTGGCGTGCATCGGGCGCAAGGCGCGCGGCGCGGGCGCGTCGCGCTGCTGGCCGGCTGCGCGCAGCAGGTGCTGGAGCCCGCGATCAACGAGGCGACGATCCGCCTGCTCACGCGCATGGGCATCGAGGTCGTGGTGGCGCGCGGTGCCGGGTGCTGCGGCGCGCTCACCCACCACATGGGCAAGCACGACGCGGCGCTGGAGGCGGCGAAGGCCAACATCGAAGCCTGGTCGCGGGAGCACGAGCGCGAGGGTCTGGACGCGATCCTGGTCAACACCTCCGGCTGCGGCACCACGGTGAAGGATTACGGCTTCCTGTTCCGCGACGACGCGACATGGCGGGACCGCGCTGCCAAGGTTTCCGCCCTCGCGCTCGACATCAGCGAGTATCTCGATCGTATCGGCTACGCACCAAGCCGCGAAAAGCCCGGCCTGCGCGTCGCCTACCACGCGGCGTGCAGCCTGCAGCACGGCCAGGGCGTGACGGAGGCGCCGAAGAAGCTGCTGCGCGCGGCGGGGTTCGAGGTGGCGGAGCCCGCGGAGGCGCATCTCTGCTGCGGTTCCGCCGGCACCTACAACATGATGCAGCCGGAAATCTCCGCCCGCCTGCGGGAACGCAAGCTCGGCAACATCGCCGCGACACGGCCGGACCTGATCGCCGCCGGCAACATCGGCTGCCTCACCCAGCTCGCGGGCGACATCCCCACCGTGCACACGGTGGAACTGCTGGACTGGATGGCCGGCGGGCCGAGGCCGGCGGCGTTGTCAATTGGGCGGAAGGAAGCCAGGGCACGGCCAATCGTCGGCGCCGTGATCGCGAGGCGAGACGGTCGCGGACGCCCTTGCAACGCCATTTTGAGTCAGATTAGAGAGTTTATCGATCTCTTGTAAATCTTCTAATCTTCGTATAATATCGTCTATGGACCCATCCGTAATCCCTACGCCCGGGCGCCGGGTCGACCCTGCCAGAGTTAGCCGGCCGCGACATCGTCCGTGAGAATATTCGGATCGCCCTCGAACGAGCCGGCAAGGGCGTTCCGCCAAGAGCATGCTGAAGGTGGGGCTTCGCGGCGTCGGCAAAACCGACTTCTGGAACGTATGCGCAGTGACGCCGAGGCCGAGCGGGCTGCTCACGGCCCGGCTCGAAGCTCCCGAAGGACGTTCATTACCCGCGTTGCTGGCGCCGGACCTGCGGCTGGCGCTGCTTCGACTTTCCCGCAATGAGCGGGCACGCGATCTTGCTGAGCGCGGACTACGCGCGCTGGCGGGCTTTGCAAAGGCGCTCAAGATCCGGTTCAACGACATCGAGATCGGCTTCGATCAGCCGGCGGAGCCCGGGCTTGCCGACAATGGGGATCTTGAACGCGATCTTCAGGCGTTGCTCGAGGCGGCCGGCGAAGCGGCTGGGACAGGCGGCACGGTACTGGGGCTGTTCATCGATGAGTTGCAATATGTGCCCGAGGAGCAGTTGGCGGCCTTGATCACGGCGCTACATCGCTGCGCACAACGGCGGCTGCCAGTCGTCCTGATCGGAGCCGGATTGCCGCAGTTGCCCGGTCGGATGGGAGCGGCGAAGTCCTATGCCGAACGACTGTTCGATTTTCCCGAAATTGGCCCGCTACCTGACGATGCCGCCCGGCTCGCGATCGAAAAGCCAGCCCGCGATCAGGGTGTCGAGATGAGCGAAGGGGCGCTGCGTGGCATCCTTCGGCACGCTCGTGGTTATCCCTATTTCCTTCAGGAATGGGGCAAGCACGCGTGGGATGTCGCCGCGGCCTCCCCGATCACGGGCGAAGATTTCGAGCGCGCTACGAAACGGTGATTGCGGCTCTGATAGGAGTTTCTTCCGGGTTCGCTACGATCGTTCAACGCCTCGGAGCGGCGCTATTTGCGGGCGATGGCCGAGTTGGGTTCGGGACCAGCACCAATCTGGGGACATCGCGGAGAGGCTCGGCCGCAAGGTCACGAAGCTCGGGCCTATACGCAGCCAGTTTAATCGCCAAGGGGATGATCTGGAGCCCCGCGCATGGCGATCCGGCATTACGGTGCCGTTGTTCGACGAGTTCATGCGCCGGACGGAACCATGGTTTCCCGAACCATGACATCGGGATAGGAACGGCAAGCAAGGCGCGTTGCAATTGGCCTCGAAGCAACGGCCTGGCGTGCCGGTTCGAGGCGGTCGCTCGCGCGCGCGCCGCTCAGGCGTAGTTCACCATGATCGTCTTCTTGTGCGTGAAGTGCTCGAGCATCGCCTCGAGCGAGGCTTCCTTGCCGAGGCCGGAGCTCTTCACGCCGCCATAGGACAGGTTGGCCTGCACCACCAGGTTCTGGTTCACCTGCACCAGCCCCGCCTCCAGCCGGTGCGCGAAGCTCATCGCGCGCTTGAGGTTGTTGGTCCAGAGCGAGGCGGCGAGCCCGTACTCGCTGTCGTTCGCCTCCGCCAGCACGGCTTCGGCGTCGTCGAAGGGGAAGACGCAGGTCACGGGGCCGAAGATCTCCTCGCGCACCAGGCGAGAGGCCTTGGTGAGGCCGGTGAAGATATGCGGGCGGATATAGAGCCCCTTCTTCAGCGCCGGGTCCTTCGGCATGGCGGAGCAGGCGCGGCCGCTGGCGCCGGCGGTCTTCACGCCTTCCTCGATATAGGCCTGCACCTTCGCGTACTGCTCGGGCGAGATGATCGTTCCGATATCGGTCTTCTCGTCCAGCGGGTCGCCCATCACCATCGCGTCCACCTTCGCCGCCAGCGCCTCCACGAACCTGTCGTGGATCGAGCGCTCGACATAGATGCGGCTCGCGGCGGTGCAGCTCTGCCCCTGGCGGGTGAAGCGCATGGAGGTGATCGCACCCGCCACCGTCTTCTCGAAGTCGCAGTCGCTGAACACGATCATCGGCGACTTGCCGCCAAGTTCCAGCGTGACGGGGATCAGCTTGGAGGATGCGGCGCGCGCGACGATGCGCCCGACCTCGACGCTGCCGGTGAACGTCACCTTGCGCACCAGCTGGTGTTCCACCAGCGGCGCGCCGCATTCCGGCCCGTAGCCGGAGAGCATGTTGAAGCAGCCCGGCGGCAGGATGCGGTTCATCAGCTCGCAGATGCGCAGCACCGTCAGCGGCGCTTCCTCGGCGGACTTCACCACCACCGTGTTGCCGGCCACCAGCGCCGGCGCGATCTTCAGCGCCATCAGCAGCATCGGCACGTTCCACGGGATGATGGCGCCGACCACGCCCAGCGGCTCGCGCACCGTGACGCTCAGCACGTCGGGGGCGAAGGGCACGCTCTCGCCCTTCAGTTCGCTGCCGAGCCCGCCGAAGAACTCCAGGATGTCGGCGACGGTGTTCGCCTCCACCCGGCTCTCGGTGCGCAGCGCCTTGCCGGTTTCCAGCGCGATCAGCCGGCCCAGCTCCTCCACGTGCTCGCGCATCAGCGCCGCACAGGAGGCGACCAGCGCGCCGCGCTTGCGGGCGGGCATGCGCGCCCAGGCCTTCTGCGCCTCGGCGGCGTTCCTCACCGCGGCATCCACGTCCGCCGCATCGCCGAGGGCCGCGTTGCCGATGGCATCCCCGGTCGCGGGGTTGATGACGTCGAAGGTCTTGGCGGAGGCGGCGGGCACCAGCTTGCCCCCGATCAGGTGGCGGCCGGAAAGCGCGCGGGCGAGGGCGGCCTGGTCCAGCGTGGGCGCCGAGGGAAGCGCTGGCGCGAGGTCGGGGCGGTCGTTCATGGGTTTTCCTCCGCGAGTTGGCCTGGCGGGCTTGCGTCCGCCGGACGGCATGCCAAGAAGCTTGGCGAAGTATGGGCGGCGGTATGGACCGCGCGCAGCACGGGAACAAGAGCGAATGGGAACTGAGAAGCCGAGCGGGCCACTGACGGGATTGCGGGTGCTGGACCTCACGCGGGTGCTGGCGGGGCCCACCTGCACGCAGATGCTGGGCGACCTCGGCGCCGAGGTGATCAAGATCGAAAAACCCGGCTCCGGCGACGACACGCGCGGCTTCGCCCCGCCAGTAATGGCGCCAACCGGGGAGAGCGCCTATTTCCTCGGCGTCAACCGCAACAAACGCTCCCTCTCGCTCGATATCGCGAGGCCGGAGGGGCAGGCGATCGTGCGCCGGCTGCTCGGCGGCTGCGCCATCCTGGTGGAGAACTTCAAGGTCGGCGCGCTGGCCAAATACGGGCTCGGCTACGAGAACCTCCGGGGCGCGTTCCCGGGCCTGATCTACTGCTCCATCACCGGCTTCGGGCAGACCGGCCCCTATGCGCCGCGGCCGGGCTATGACTCGCTGATCCAGGCGATGGGCGGTGTCATGAGCCTCACCGGCGAGCCGGACGGAATGCCGCAGAAGGTGGGCGTGCCGGTGGCGGACGTGTTCGCCGGGCTCTATGGCTGCATCGGCATCCTCGCCGCCCTGCGCCATCGCGAGCGCACGGGCGAGGGCCAGCAGATCGACATCGGCATGCTGGACACGCATGTCGCCTGGCTCGCCAACCAGGCGATGAACTACCTCGCCACCAGGGAAGACCCGCCGCGGCTGGGCAACCAGCACCCCAACATCGTGCCCTACCAGGTGTTCCCCACCGCGGATGGGCACATCGTGCTCTCGGTCGGCAACGATCCCACCTTCAGGCGCTTCTGCGAGGCGATGGGGGTCGAGCACCTGCTCGCCGACGAGCGCTTCGCCACCAACGCCGCGCGCGTCTCCAACCGCGCGCTGGTGACCGAGACGCTGACGCCGGTGATGCAGGCCCACCCCACCGCGTGGTGGGTGGAAAAGCTGGAATCGCTCAAGATCGGCGGCGGGCCGATCAACCGGCTCTCCCAGGTCTTCGCCGACGAGCAGGTGCAGGCGCGCGGCATGGTGGTGACGATGCCGCACCCGAAATCCCCGGACGGGATCGAGGTGGTGGCCAACCCCGTGAAGCTTTCCGCGACACCGCCGGACTACCGCCTGCCGCCGCCGATGCTGGGCGAGCACACGGAGGAAGTGCTGGGCGAGTTGCTCGGCATGTCGAAGGACGAGGTGGGCAAGCTGCGCGAACAGGGCGTGGTGTGATCCGCATCCGCCCCGCCGTCGCCGCGGACGCCGAGGCGCTGCACGCACTGAAGCGCGCGCTCGACGACGAAACGCATTTCATGATGCTGGAGCCCGGCGAGCGCGCGCCGGACATCGGGCCGGAGCAGCGCGAGATCGCGCGGGACGCGGTCTTCGTTGCCGATACGGATGGCGAACTCGTCGGCTACGTGCAGGCGGAGCGCGGCACGTTCCGCCGCGTGCGCCACCTCGCGACCGTCGTCATCGGCGTGCGCGCGCATGCCTGGGGCCGGGGCATCGGCGGCAGGCTGTTCGCGGCGGTGCACGCATGGGCGGCGGAGCATGGCATCACGCGGCTGCAACTCGACGTCGATGCCGCGAACACGCGCGCCATCGCGCTCTACGAGCGCCACGGCTACCGCATCGAGGGCACCAAGCGGCAATCCATGATCGTCGACGGCGCCTTCGTGGACGACCACATCATGGCGCGGCTCACGGCCTAGGCGGGCGGCGGGGCGCTTGCGATTCCGCGCCGGCCCGGCTTTCATGGGTGCGACGGCTGAACCGCCGTTTCACATATCGGAAGGAGCGCCCATGCCCGCAATCGCCGCCAAACTCGCCCCAGGCCGTGCCCAGGTCCTGCGCACCGGCCTCACGCTCGTGGCCGGGGTCGCGCTGATGACGCTGGCGGCGCGGACGGAAATACCGTTCTGGCCGGTGCCGATGACGCTGCAGACGATGGCGGTGATGGTCTTCGCGCTCGCCCTCGGCCCGCGCCTCGCCGGCGGAATCTTCGCCGCCTACCTCGTGGCCGGTGCCGCGGGCCTGCCGGTGTTCGCCGGCTCGCCGGAGCGTGGCATCGGCCTCGCCTACATGGCCGGGCCCACGGGCGGCTATCTCGCGGGGATGCTGCTCGCCTCCTGGCTGGTCGGCGCGCTCGGCGCCGGGCGAGCGTTGCTCGGCCGCACCGGCGCGATGCTCGCGGGGATCGGCGTGGTCTACGCCTGCGGCGTCGCCTGGCTCGCGGTCTATGTGCCGGCGGGCAAGCTGCTGGCGTTCGGCGTGCTGCCGTTCATCGCCGGCGACCTGGTGAAGATCGCGCTGGTGGCCGCCGGCTCCGCCGCACTCGCCGGCTTCTCAGGCCGTGGCGCGCGCGACGCCGACTAGCAACGTCGCGCCATAGACGGCGGCACTCAGCGCCGTGATCCAGAAGCTGGTGGGCCAGTCCGTCTCGTAGGCCAGCGCCAGGCCCGCCCAGGCCTGGAACAGCGCCAGCGCCGCCGCGAGCAGGACGCCCGGGCCGACGCGCCGCGTGAGCCGCAGGGAGGCGGCCGCCGGCCCCACCATCAGCGTGAACACCAGCAGCACGCCCACGATCTGCGCGGCCTCCGCGGTCGCGAACGCGACGATGGCGAGGAACAGCACGGAATGCAGGCGCAGCGAAACGCCCTTCGCCTCCGCCAGTTCCGGCTGCAGGCTGGCGAACAGCAGCGGCCGCGCGATGGCCCCGAGTGCGGCCAGCGCCACGGCGCCAAGGACGAGCAGGGACCAGACCGTGCCGCGATCCACCGCGAGCACGTTGCCGAACAGCAACGACGTCGCCTGGGTCGCGAAGCTGGTGACGAAATGCAGGAACAGCAGGCCGAAGCCGAGCGCGAGTGCCAGCACCAGCCCGATCGCGACGTCGCGCTGCGCCAGCCGCTCGCCCATCAGGCCCATCCCCACGCCGCCCGCGACGGTCATCGCGAGCAGCCCCCAGAGCGGCGGAATGCCGACGAGGAACGCGCCGGTCGCACCCGGTGAAGCCGATATGCGCCAGCGCGTGGCCGGCGAAGGTCTGGCCGCGCAGCACCAGGAAATACCCGACCGTCCCCGCGACCAGTGCGACGATCGCGCTCGCGGCGAAGGCGTTGCGCATGAAGTCGTATTCAAGCATCGGCCGCGTCCGTCCCGTGTTCGTGCGCATGCTCGTGCGTGTGCCCGTGGTCATGCTCGCCGCAGCCATGCGTGTCGCGCGCCATGTCCAGGCCGCCCGCCATGACGAAGATGCGCCCGCCGAGGCGCACCACCTCGATCTGGGTGCCATAGAGAAGCGACAGCACCGGCGCCGTGATCACCTCGTCCACGGTGCCGAGTGCCGCCTGGCGGTTGCCGACATAGAGCACGCGGTCCATCGCGCCGAGCAGCGGGTTGAGCTCATGCGCGCTGAACACCACGGTGATGCCCAGCGCCTTGTGCAGCGAGGAAACCAGCTCCACCACGCCTGCCTGGCGGCTGGGGTCGAGCGACATCAGCGGCTCGTCCAGCAGCAGCAGTTTCGGATTGCCAACGAGCGCCTGCGCCAGCAGCAGCCGCTGCCGCTCGCCGCCCGAGAGTTCCGCGAGCGGACGTTTCGCGAGCGTCTCGGCGCCCACCAGTTCCAGCACCCGCGCCACCTCCGCCCGGCCCGCGGCGCCGAGCACCGGCAGGCCCCAGCGCGCGCCGTCCACGACGCAGGCGATGAAATCCCGGCCCGAGAGGCGCAGGTTCGCGGGCACGGCGCGGCCCTGCGGCATGTAGCCGATCGCCGGATTGCCGCGGGAGGCGGGCTGGCCAAGCACCGTCACGCTGCCCTGGCGCGGCGCGACGAGCCCAAGGGCAGCGCGCAGCAGCGTCGTCTTGCCCGCGCCGTTGGCGCCGAGCAGGCCGATGAACTCGCCCTCCCGGATGGCGAGGTTCACGCCGGCCAGCACCGTGCGCCCGCCGAGCGCGATCTCGACATCGTGGAAGGCGAGGGCGGTCATGCGCGGCTCATGGGAGGGCACGGTCCACCGCCGCGAGTTCCCGCGTCATCCATTGCTGGTAGGTGAGGCCCGGCGGCTCGGTCTCGGAGGCGGCGATGACGGGCACGCCCGCTTCGCGCGCAAGCTTTTCCATCCGGCGCGCGATCCCGTCCGAGGCCTGGGCGTTGGTGACCAGCAGCTTCACCCGGCGCGTCCTGAGATCGTTCTCGAAGGCGGCGATATCGGCCGCACCCGGCTCGGTGCCGTTCATCACCGCGAGCTGGAAGCGCATGTTGCGCACCCGCATGCCGAGAGCCGCGAACATGTAGCCGAAGACCGGCTCCGTCGCCGTCACCTCCGTGCCGGCGAGGCGGGCGCGCATGGTGGCGATACGTGCCGCGATGCCGTGGATGGACACCTCGAAGGCGGCGAGGCGCTTGCGGTCATCCGCCGCGTGCGCCGGGTCGAGCTGCTCCAGCGTCGCGGCGAGGTGGCGGGCGAGGGTGGTCATTGTTGCAATATCGTACCATATATGCGGGTTGTCCCCGGGCTTTCTGCCGACGAGGCCGGCGACGACGATGCTCACGCGGTCCGCCCGCCGCGTCGCCGCCAGCAGCTTCTCCATCCACGGGTCGTAGCCGGCGCCGCTCGCGATCGCGATGCGCGCATGGGCAAGCGCGCGCGCGACGGAGGGGCTCGCCTCGAAGAGATGCGGGTCCTGATCCGGGTTGCTGAGGATGGAGGTCACCGCAACCGTGTCCCCGCCGATCTGGCTGGCGACATCGCCGTAGAAATTCTCGGCGGCGACGATGGCGATCCGGTCCGCCGCGCGGGCTGCGAGTGGGGCAAGCACGACGAGCAGCGCGGCAACAGCCGCGAGTGCGGGGCGGGGCATGGCAAGCCTGGTCGATGGAAACGATGAAATGTTATAACATAACATTCACCGGCGCAAGCGCGGCGCCGACGCCAGGCGCGATCAGCCAGCGAGCCGCCGGTAAAGCCCCAAATATTCCCCGGCCATGCGCCGCGCGGTCCAGCGCCGCTCGAAGGTGGCGCGGATCGCGGCACGGTCCAGTGCGGCCGCGCGCGGGAGGGCGGCCACGGCCTCGGCCACGTTCTCCACGATGAAGCCGGTCTCGCCCTCGTCCAGCACCTCGGGCACCGAGCCGCGGCGATAGGCAATCACCGGGCAGCCACAGGCCATCGCCTCGATCATCACCAGCCCGAACGGCTCCGGCCAGGCGATGGGCAGCAGCACCGCGGTGGCGGCGGAGAGGAACGCGGATTTCTGTCCGTCCTCGATCTCGCCCACGTATTCCACGCCGGGCTCGGCGAGGCGCGGCGCGATCACCGCCTCGTACCAGGCGCGGTCTTCCTCGCCGATCTTGGCGGCGATCCTGATGGGCATGCCGGCGGCGCGCGCGATGTCCAGCGCGTCGGCGATGCCCTTCTCCGGCGACATGCGGCCGAGGAAGGCGAGGTAGCCCGGCTTTGCTTCCACCGGCCGCAGCTTGTCGCGCGGCATGCCGTGCAGCACCGTCGCGAGCCAGCCGAGTTCCGGCGCCGGTGCCCGTTGCGAATCCGAGATGGAAACCAGATGCGCGTCCGGAAACAGCCCATAGATGTCGCGCACCCAGTGCTGGTCCATGCGCCCGTGCAGCGTCGTCAGGAACGGCGTCGCCTGGCGGGAGAACAGCGGCAGCGGCCAGAAATCGATATGGAAATGCAGCACGTCGAACTCGTCCGCCTGCCGGCGCACCATCTCCAGCATGCGCATGTAGGGCGCGCCGTTGACCTCGAAATTCGGCACGAAGCGCGCCGCCTTCTCGCGCACCGGCACCAGGCGCGCACTCGTCCGGCTGTCGCCCGCGGCAAACAGCGTGACGTCATGGCCCATCGCCACCAGCTCCTCCGTGAGCCAGTGGACCACGCGCTCCGTGCCGCCATAGCGCCTCGGCGGCACCGTCTCGAACAGCGGCGCGATCTGCGCGATCCTCATGGGGCGATTTTCATCGTAGATCGTAACGAACGGGCCGGCCGGGTTCAGCCGCGCAGCAGCTCGGCGGCGGCCGGCGCGAAATAGGTCAGCACCCCGGCGCAGCCCGCGCGCTTGAACGCCATCAGGCTTTCCAGGATCGCGCGGTCGCGGTCCATCCAGCCGCGCTCGATGGCTCCCGCGATCATCGCGTACTCGCCGGAGACCTGGTAGGCGAAGGTCGGCACGCCGAACCGCTCGTGCACGCGCCAGATGATGTCGAGGTATGGCATGCCGGGCTTGACCATCACCATGTCCGCCCCTTCATCGAGGTCCATCGCCACCTCGCGCAGCGCCTCGTCGGCGTTCGCCGGGTCCATCTGGTAGGTCTTCTTGTCCCCCTTGAGCGCGCCGCCGGAGCCGAGCGCGTCGCGGAACGGGCCATAGAAGGCGGAGGCGTATTTCGCCGCGTAGGACATGATGCGCGTGTGGACGAAGCCGGCACCGTCCAGCGCCGTGCGGATGGCGCCCACGCGCCCGTCCATCATGTCCGACGGCGCGATGATGTCGATCCCGGCCTCCGCCTCCACCAGCGCCTGGCGCACCAGCTGCGCGATGCTCTCGTCGTTGGCGACGTAGCCATTGCGGATCACCCCGTCATGGCCGTGGCTGGTGTAGGGGTCGAGTGCGACGTCCCCCATCAGCCCCACCTCCGGGAACGCCTTCTTGAGCAGGCGCGCGGCGCGGCAGGTGAGGTTCTCGGGGTTGGCCGCCTCCGTCCCTTCCTCATCCTTCAGCGCCGGCGGCGTCGCGGGAAACAGCGCGATCGCGGGGATGCCGAGCTTCACCGCCCGCTCCACGTGCCCGGCCAGCCGGTCCAGCGTCACGCGCTGCTGGCCTGGCATGGAGGCAATGTCCTCCACCGTGCCGCTGCCCTCGGCGAGGAACACCGGCCAGATCAGGTCCGAGACACTGAGCGTGTTTTCCGCGACCAGCCGGCGCGTCCAGGCATCGCGCCGGTTACGCCGCAGGCGGGTGGTGGGGTAGCGGCCGAGCGCCATGGCAGGGTCCTCCGTCAGCCCTGCTTAGCCGCCGCGCGCCGCTGACGGTAGACGTCGAGGTGCGTGTAGGCGGCGGCGAGCAGCGGGGCGGGGTGGCCGGCGGCGCGGGCACGCTTGAGCATGTCGCCCACCACGTGGTCCGCCTCCACCTCCAGCCCCTGGTCGAGGTCGCGCGCCATGGAGGCGGCCATCGCGGAGGCGCGGTCGGTGAGCTGCTTTTTCGTGAACTCCCGGTGCGCCTCGCGCGGCGCGTGCCCGGCCGCCGTCGCCGCCGCGGTGCACTCGTCGCGCATCGCCAGCATCAGCTCCTCGCCGTAGGGGGAGCTGGCGATGGGCCCGACGGGGCCGCGCATCAGGCAGGTCATCGCCGCGATGGAGCAGAGGAAGACCCATTTCTCCCACATGTCCTGCAGGATGGTCTCGGACGCCCGCGCCTCGATGCCGGAGGGGGCGATCGCCGCCTGGAAATCCGCGACCGCCTGGCGCTGCGCATCCGTCCGCGCGCCGTGGATCAGTGTCTGCGCGCGGTTGAGGTGGCGGATGGTGCCGTCCGCGTCCATCGTGACGCCGATGACGGCGACGCCGCCGGCGACATGGTCCGCGCCGAACGCCGCGTCCAGCCGATCGAGATGCGCCATGCCGTTCAGCATCGGGACAACGAGCGCCCCCTGCGCGGCGGGCTGGATCGAGGCGATGGCGTCGTCGAGGTCATAGGCCTTGCAGGAGAGCAGGACGGCGCCGTAGCCGCTGCCCGGTGCCTCCTTCGTCACGGTCTTCACCGGCACGGCGAGGTCGCCGAGCGGGCTCTTCACCACCAGCCCGTTGGCCGCGAGCTGGGCGGCGCGGCGCGGGCGGACCAGGAACGTCACATCCGCCCCCGCCGCCGCGAGGCGCGCGCCGAAATACCCGCCGATACCCCCGGCGCCGAGAACGAGAATCCGCATCCACCAACCCCCCAAAGCGCGACATGTGTGCCGCAACGGGCGCGGCCGGCTGAAAGTGGACGCGGCGGCCGGTGCAGGCAAGCGGGGGGCGGCGCGAGCAGGCCGGGCAGCAGCCCAGCGCATTTCATCTTGCGGCGGCGCCGTGATAGAGGGCGGCAGATGCTCCAGCCACAATCCCTTGTAGCCACGATTGCCATCGGCGCCGACCATGGCGGCCTGCCGCTCAAGACCGTGCTCGCCGCCCGCCTGCGCGAGGCCGGCGTCGCGGTGCAGGATCTCGGCACGGACAGCCCCGCCTCCGTGGACTACCCGGATTTCGCCCACGCGGTCTGCCGCGCCGTGATCGAGGGCCGGGCCGGGCGCGGCATCCTGGTCTGCGGCACCGGCATCGGCATGTCCATCGCCGCCAACCGGCATGCGGCTATACGCTGCGTGCTGGCGCACGACGTCACCACCGCCCGCCTCGGCCGCGAGCACAACGACGGCAACGTGCTCGCCCTTGGCGCGCGCATCCTCGGCGAGGAGCTGGCCTGGGACATCGTCACCACCTTCCTCGCCACCGAATTCGATGGCGGCCGCCATGTCCGCCGCCTCGCCAAGCTCACGCCGGTCTGATGGAAAGAGAGCCATGAACGACATCGCATCCTTCGTCGGCCCCGGGTTCTTCACCGCCCCGCTCGCCGAGACGGACCCCGAGCTTGCCGCCGCCATCGGACGCGAACTGGTGCGCCAGCAGGACGGGATCGAGCTGATCGCCTCCGAAAACATCGTCTCCGCCGCGGTGATGGAGGCGCAGGGCTCGGTGCTGACCAACAAATACGCCGAGGGCTATCCCGGCCGGCGCTACTACGGCGGCTGCGTCGAGGTGGATGTGGCGGAGACGCTGGCGATCGAGCGCGCGAAGCAGCTCTTCGGCTGCGCCTTCGCCAATGTGCAGCCGCATTCGGGTGCGCAGGCGAACCAGGCGGTGTTCCTCGCCCTCATCAAGCCCGGCGACACCATCCTCGGCATGTCGCTCGCCGCCGGCGGGCACCTCACGCATGGCGCCGCACCCAACCTCTCGGGCAAATGGTTCCACGCCGTGCAGTACGGCGTCCGCCGCGAGGACGGGCTGCTCGACTACGAGGAGCTGGAGCGGCTCGCGCACGCCGAGAAGCCGAAGCTCATCATCGCCGGCGGCTCGGCCTATCCGCGCTTCATCGACTTCCCGCGCATCCGCGCCGTGGCGGACGCGGTGGGCGCCTATCTCATGGTGGACATGGCGCATTTCGCGGGCCTGGTCGCCGCCGGCGTGTTCCCGAGCCCGCTGCCGCACGCGCATGTGGTGACGACGACCACGCACAAGACCCTGCGCGGCCCGCGCGGCGGCATGATCCTCGCCAACGACCCGGAGCTGGGCAGGAAGATCAACTCCGCGGTCTTCCCCGGCCTGCAGGGCGGGCCGCTGATGCATGTCATCGCCGGCAAGGCCGCGGCGTTCGGGGAGGCGCTGAAGCCGGAGTTCGCCGCCTACCAGCGCCAGGTCGCGGCCAACGCGAAGACGCTCGCGGCCACGCTGGTGGAGCAGGGGCTCGCCATCGTCACCGGCGGCACCGACAGCCACCTGATGCTGGTCGACCTGCGCCCCAAGCGCACCACCGGCAAGGCGGCGGAGGCGAGCCTGGAGCGCGCCCATATCACCGCCAACAAGAACGCGATTCCGTTCGACCCGGAAAAACCCGCCGTCACCTCCGGCATCCGCCTCGGCACGCCGGCGGCGACCACGCGCGGCTTCGGGGAGGCGGAGTTCCGCGAGGTCGGCCGGATGATCGGCGAGGTGCTGGACGGGCTCGCGAAATCCAACGACGGAACGAACGCCGCCGCCGAAGCCGCGGTCGGCGCGCGGGTGAAGGCGCTGTGCGCCCGCTTCCCCATCTATCCCAACCGGAGGGCCTGACGCATGCGCTGCCCGTTCTGCGGCCAGGATGACAGCCAGGTGAAGGACAGCCGTCCGACCGACGACGGGTTGGCGATCCGCCGCCGCCGCGCCTGCGCCGGCTGCGGCCAGCGCTTCACCACCATCGAGCGCGTGCAGCTGCGCGAGCTCACGGTCATCAAGTCCGACCAGCGGCGCGTGCCGTTCGACCGCGACAAGCTGCTGCGCTCCATCCGCACCGCGACCCGCAAGCGCCCGGTGCCGGAGGAGCGGATCGAGCGCATCGTCAACGGCATCGTCCGCCAGCTGGAATCCTCGGGCGAGTCGGAAATCCCGTCCAAGCACATCGGCGAGATGGTGATGGACGCGCTGAAGCTGGTGGACGCGGTGGCCTATGTCCGTTTCGCCTCCGTCTATCGCAATTTCCGCGAGACCAAGGATTTCGAGGCCTTCATCGGCGGCATCTCGGACGCCATATCCGCGGGCGATGAGTGATGTCGCCCATATGCGCGCGGCCCTGGGGCTGGCGCGGCGCGGCCTTGGCCAAACGGCGCCGAACCCGCCGGTCGGCTGCGTCATCGTGCGTGACGGGCGCGTCGTCGCCCGCGCGGTGACGGCGCCTGGCGGGCGCCCGCACGCGGAGGCGCTGGCGCTGGCCGCGGCCGGAGAAGCGGCGCGCGGGGCGACCGCCTATGTCACGCTCGAGCCCTGCAACCACCACGGCAGGACGCCGCCCTGCGCGGAGGCGCTGATCACGGCCGGCGTTGCCCGCGTGGTGATCGCCGTGCGCGACCCGGATCCGCGCGTCGACGGCGCCGGCATCGCGCGCCTGCGCGCGGCCGGCATCGTGGTGGAGGAAGGGCTGCTGGGGGCCGAGGCGGCGGCGCTCAACGAAGGCTTCTTCAGCACGCTCGCGCGCGGCCGGCCGATGGTGACACTCAAGCTCGCGACGACGCTCGACGGGCGCATCGCGACCCGCGCCGGCGAGAGCCGCTGGATCACCGGCGAGGCGGCGCGCCGGGCGGCGCACCTGTTGCGATACCGGCACGACGCCGTGATGATCGGCGTCGGCACCGCGCTCGCGGACAACCCGGAGCTCACCTGCCGCCTGCCGGGCATCGTGCAGCCGGCGAAGGTGCGCGTCGTCGTGGACAGCCGCCTGCGGACGCCGCTGACGGCGCGGCTGCTGGCGACCGCCTCGAAAGTGCCCACCTGGTTCGTCGCCCGCGACGACGTGGACGCCGCGCGCCGCCGCGCGGTGGAGCAGGCCGGCGCCGTGGTGCTTTCCGTTCCCGGCAGCGATGCCGGCCTCGATGTCGCGGCGGGGCTGGAGGCGCTGGCGGAACGCGGCGTCACGCGCGTGCTGGCGGAGGGTGGCGCGAGGCTCGCCGCCGGCCTGCTGCGCGCGGGGCTGGTGGACCGGCTCGCCTGGTTCCACGCGCCCACCGTCATGGGCGCGGAGGGCTATCCGGCCGCGGCACCGCTCGGCACCGAGCTGCTCGCCGCCATGCCGCGCTTCACCCGCGAGCGCGCGGCACCGCTCGGCGCCGACATGCTCACCGAGTTCAGACGGGCGGCCTGATGTTCACCGGCATCATCACCGCGCTCGGCACCGTGCGCGCGCTGACGCCGATTGGCGGCGGGCACGACATGCGCGTCGAGATCGCCGCACCCGGGGAATGGATCGGCGGGCAGGATGTCCCGATGATCCCGCTCGGCGCCTCCATCGCCTGCTCCGGCTGCTGCCTTACGGCGATCGCGGTGGACGCCTCGGGCTTCGCGGCCGAGGTCTCGGGCGAGACGCTCTCGCGCACCACCCTCGGCACCTGGCGCGTCGGCACGCGCGTCAACCTGGAGCGTTCGTTGAAGCTCGGCGACGAGATGGGCGGGCATATCGTCTCCGGTCACGTGGACGGCGTGGGCGAGGCCATCGAGGCAGTGCCGGACGAGGGCTCGACGCGCTGGCGGTTCCGCGTGGCGCCCGGGCTCGCGAGGCTGATCGCGGTGAAGGGCAGCGTCGCGGTGGACGGCGTCTCGCTCACCGTCAATGCCGCGAACGACGATGGTTTCGCCGTCAACATCATTCCGCACACGGCATCCGTCACCGGCTTTGCCACGCTGCGGCCGGGCGACAGGGTGAACATCGAAATCGACATGCTGGCGCGCTACGTCGCCCGCCTCGTCGGACCCAGCCTGATCGGACAATGAGGCAGACATGACGACGCCGCTGGTGCGCAATCTCTCCGACTACCTCACCTCCGCCGAGGACCTGATCGAGGAGGCGCGGCAGGGCCGGATGTTCATCCTCGTGGACGACGAGGACCGCGAGAACGAGGGCGACCTCGTCATCCCCGCGCAGTTCGCGACGCCGGACGCCATCAACTTCATGGCACGGCACGCGCGCGGGCTGATCTGCCTTGCCCTCAGCCGCCATCGCGTGGAGCAGCTGCGGCTGCCGCTGATGAGTGCCTCGAACGACACGCGCCACCAGACTGCCTTCACGGTCTCCATCGAGGCGCGCGAGGGTGTCACGACGGGCATCTCCGCGCATGACCGCGCGCATACGGTCGCGGTCGCCATCAACCCGGAATCCGGGCCGAACGACATCGTGACCCCGGGCCATGTCTTCCCGCTGATGGCGCGCGAGGGCGGTGCCCTGGTGCGCGCCGGGCACACGGAGGCCGCGGTCGATATCGCGCGGCTCGCGGGCCTCAACCCCGCCGGCGTCATCTGCGAGATCATGAACGACGACGGCACCATGGCGCGGCTGCCGGATCTCGTTGCCTTCGCGCAACGCCATGGGCTCAAGGTCGGCACCATCGCCGATCTCATCGCCTATCGCCGCCGCACCGAGAAGCTCGTCCGCCGGGTGCAGGAAGGCAGGCTGGAGCATGCCATCGGCGGCACCTGGCAGCTGCATGTCTATGCCTCGACGGTCGATGACCACACGGAACATCTGGTGCTGGTGCGCGGCGACCTCTCGGCCCCGGTGCCGGCGCTCGTGCGCATGCACGCGATCGACCTCGTGGGCGATCTCGTCGGCAGTTCCATGCACGTCCACATCGCGGGCGCGATGCAGATGATCGCCGCCGAGGGCAGGGGGGCGATCGTGATCCTGCGCGACGGCAGCCCGACCGCGCTTTCCGAGCGCGTGCGCCTCATCGACGGTGCCGCGCGCCCGCCCACGCATCTGCGCAGCTACGGCATCGGCGCGCAGATCCTGCTCGATCTCGGCGTCAGGCAGATGGTGCTGCTCACCAACACGCCGCGCACCATCGTGGGGCTCGAGGGCTACGGGCTCAAGGTGGTCGACCAGCGCCCGATCGAGCCGGCGTGAGGACGGGACAATGAGCACGAAGGACGCGCCGCTGCCAAAGGCGCCAAAGGTTGTGGGCGCGCTGCCGTGCGTGCTGGTGGTGCGCGCGCCCTACTACGCTGCCGTCGTGGACGGGTTGCGTGACGGCGCGCTGCGCATCCTCGCCGAGGCGGGCGCGGAAGCCGAGGTGCTCGACGTCGCGGGCGCGCTGGAGCTGGCCTCCGCCATCCAGTTCGCGGTTCGGGGCCGGCGGCGCTTCGACGCCTATGTCGCCCTCGGCTGCGTGGTGAAGGGCGAGACCGACCACTACGAGCATGTCTGCCGCGAGGCGACGAGCGCGCTGACGCGCGTGGCGCTCGACCACTCGTTGTGCCTTGGCAACGGCCTGCTCACCGTCGCCGCCGAGGCGCAGGCGCTGGCCCGCTCGGGTGCCGACGGCCACAACAAGGGCGCGGAGGCCGCGGTTGCGGCGCTGCGCCAGCTCGCCATAGCGCGCCTGCTGGGGGCCGCATGAGCGGCGCCGCCGAAACGCGGGGCGCGCGACCGCGGCGGCGCACGGCGGCGCGCGCGGCGGCGGTGCAGGCGCTGTACCAGAGCGAGCATGCCGCCATCTCCGCCGAGACCGTGATCGACGAGTTCATCCGCCATCGCCTGGGCTCGCCGCCCGGCACCGGCGGGTTCGAGGAAGGGCGCGTGCCGGACGCGGACGTGCCGCTGTTCGCGCGCATCGTCCGCCTGGCCGCGACGCACGGCGACACGCTCGACACCATGATCGCCGCCAACCTCGCCGCGGACTGGCCGCTGGCCCGGCTCGACCCGGTGCTGCGCGCGGTGCTGCGCGCGGGCGCGGCGGAGCTGCACGACGGCACCGGCGCGCCGGCCAAGGTCGTCATCAACGAATACCTCGACGTCGCGCACGGGTTCCTCGCCGGCGACGAGCCGGGCGTGGCCAACGCGGTGCTGGAAAAGCTCGCCCGGCTGCTGCGCCCCGACGAATTCGCCGCCGGCTGAACCCGGTGGAACCGCCGCCGCTCGAATTCCAGCGCATCGCGCGGCATTTCGCGCCGCTCGCGGGCGAGGGCGCGCTCGGCCTCACCGACGACGCGGCGGTGCTGTCCTCCATCCCCGGCAAGCTCGTGCTTTCCGCCGACGCGATGGTGGAGGGCGTGCACTTCCCCGTCGGCGAGGCCGCGGACCTGGTCGCGCGCAAGCTGCTGCGCACCAACCTTTCGGATCTCGCGGCCATGGGCGCGCTGCCGCTCGGCTACCTGCTCACCATCGCGGTGCCACGCACGACGCCGGAGGCCTGGTTCGAGGCCTTCGCCGCCGGGCTCGCCGCGGACCAGGCGGAGTTCGGCCTCAAGCTGCTGGGCGGCGATTCCACCTCCACGCCCGGGCCCGTCACCGTCTCGCTCACCATCCTCGGCACGGCGCACGCGGTGCTGCGGCGGACGGGCGCGCGCGCGGGCGACGATATCTGGGTTTCCGGCACGATCGGCGACGCGGCGCTCGGGCTGCTGGCGCTGAACGGCGAGGTGGCAGACCCCGACGGCTTCCTGGTGGACCGGTACCGGCTGCCGCAGCCACGGCTGGAGCTCGGGCGGCGGCTGGTCGGCATCGCGCATGCCGCCATGGATGTCTCGGACGGGCTGGTGCAGGACCTCGGCCATCTGTGCCGCGCCGCCGGCCTCGGCGCCGTGGTCGAGGCACATCTGGTTCCCGCCTCGGTGGCGGCGCGCGCGGCGGGGCCGGGCCATCTCGCGCGCCGGCTGACCGGCGGGGACGATTACGAACTGCTGTTCGCCGCCGCCCCTTCCGCCGCCAGCGCGGTGCGGGCGGCGGCGGCCGCTTGCGGCACACCGGTCATGCGCGTCGGGCACTTCCGCGACACGCCGGCAAATGTGACGGTGCTCGACGAACGGGGCAGCGAGATCGCCCTCGCACGGGGAGGGTGGAGTCATTTCGACGCGGCTGAACCGTAACGTCTGGCTGCTGTTCGCCTGCCAGGCGCTGATCCAGTCCTCGGCGGTTGGCCAGGTCGCGATGAGCGTGCTGATCGGCCACGCCTATGCCGCCGACAAGACGCTGGCCACGCTGCCCTACGCGATCCAGATGCTCTCCAGCATGCTCGCCGCCCTGCCGGCCGGCTACATCTTCTCCCGCTTCGGGCGCAAGGCGGGGTTCCGCGCCGGCGCCGTCGCGGCGCTGGTCGCGGTGCTGGTCTTTGCCTACGGCGTCTGGACGCGCGACTTCTTCGTCTACTGCCTCGGCAGCATCCCGATGGGGATCGGCTTCGGCATCGGCCAGCAATACCGCTTCGCCGCGGCCGAGGTGGCGTCGGCGGGGGCGCATGCGCGCGCCATCTCGCTGGTGATGGCGGGCGGCGTGATCGCGGCGATCGTGGGGCCCGAGATCGTCATCAACACCCAGCTGCTGCTGCCGCAGTCGCTGTTCCTCGCCACCTATCTCGTCCTGCTGCTGCCGCCGCTGTTCGTGCTCTTCGTGCTGCGCGTGGTGGACCTGCCGCCGCCCTCGCCGCGTGTCGCGGCACCCGTGCCGCTCGGCACCATCATCGCGCGGCCCACCTTCGTCACCGCCGCCATCGCCGGCCTCGTCGCGTATGGCTCGATGAACATCGTGATGGCATCGGTGCCGCTGCAGATGCAGTTGTGCGGCTTCTCCGTCGCGGCCAGCGTGCACGTGATCCAGCTGCACGCGATCGCGATGTACGCCCCGGGCTTCGTCACCGGGCGGGTGATCCAGCGCCTCGGCCACCATGTCTGCATCGCGATCGGCGGGTTGGTGACCATCCTCTGCGCCGTGCTGTCGCTCACCTCGCCGACCTTCGCGCATTTCGCGCTGGCGCTGATGCTGCTGGGGCTGGGCTGGAACCTGATGTTCACCTCGTCCTCGGCGCTGCTGGCCACCGGCTTCGCCGCCGGCGAACGCGTGCGCGCGCAGTTGGCGAGCGACGTGATCGTGTTCGGCACGGTGGCGATGACGAGCCTTTCCTCCGGCGCCCTGTTCGCGAGCGTCGGCTGGGACGCGATCAACGCCACGGTGGTGCCGCCGGTGCTCGTGGCGCTGGCGCTTGCCGCCTGGCACCGCGCACAGACGCGCCGCGTGGCTCTGGCGTGAGCGAGGCGGGCAACCGGCTCCTCTTCGCACACGTCCTGCGCGGCATCGCCGCCTCGCTCGTCGTGGTGTCGCATCTCTACGATGGTTTCTGGACCGAAACGGTCGTCGCGCCCTCGATGATCGCCGCCCCCCAGCATGCCTGGGCGCTGCCGGCGATCGTCTCCGCCGTCGTCGCGCTGGCGCCGCAGCACGCGACGGGGCATGTGGGCGTCGCCATCTTCTTTCTCGTCTCCGGCTTCGTGATCCCCTTCAGCGTGGAGCGGCAATCGCGGCTCGGCTTCCTGGTGGCGCGCGCGATGCGCATCTGGCCCACCTATGCCGCGGGCTTCGCGGTCTCGGTCGCGGCGATCGTGGTCTCGGCGCGGTACCACGCGATGCCGCTGCCGTTTCGCTGGAGCAGCGCCGTGCTGCAGGCGCTGTTCGTGGGCGACCTGGCATGGCGGCCCACGATCGACGGCGTGGTGTGGACACTGCAGATCGAGGTCCGGTTCTACCTCCTGGTGCTGTTGCTCGCGCCCGCCATCCGCCGTGGCGCGCTGGCGCCGATCCTGGCCGCCGCCGCCGGCTGCCTGCTGTTCGGCAGCGTCGTCAACGGCCTTCTGCCGCAGGGGTTCGGCGGGCGGCATCTCTATCTCGCGATGCTGGCGATGACGCTGACGGCGCAGATGCTGCCCTACCTGCTGATCGGCACCGTCCTGCACCTGCTGCATCGCGGCACCGTGGGCGTGCGTGATGCCACCGTGGCGATCGCCCTGTTGTTCGTTGCGATGGCGTTGCAATGGCCGGCGGGGCTGGTGGCCGCGACGCTGCGCACGGGCCTCGTCTGCTACGCGCTCTCGGTCGTGGTCTTCGTCGCGTGCTGGCGCGGGAACCGCAGGATGCACGCGGCGCCGCGCGTGCTGGTCTGGCTCGCCGACATTTCCTACCCGCTCTACGCGGCGCACGCGATGCTGGGTTTCGTGGTGCTGCGGCTGCTGCTGGAGGGTGGCGTGCCGGCCTATGCCGCCCTGCCGCTGGTCACCTTGCTGGTGCTCGCCGCCGCGCAGGCGCTGCACCGCCTGGTCGAGGAGCCGACGCACCGGATGGGCCGTGCCTGGGGCCGGCGGATCAGTGCGGCGCGCGAGCGGGTTCTTTCGGCCGCCTGAAGCGTCGCGCCGGCCGTTCCGGTCAATCGCGCGCGAACACGACGGCGATGAACTCGCCCTCCTTCACCCGGTCCGCGATACGCAGGCCAAGGCGCCGGGCCAGCACGTCCGGCGCACGCCCGAGCGGGAAGAAGACGTGATAACGCGTGTCGGCATAGGCGTATTCGTAGCACGGCGAGGCATGCACCATCCGCCCGCCGGGAGCGAGCAGGGCCGCCATCGCATGAAGTTCCGTAACCGGATCGACCAGGTGCTCGATGACGTTGTTGGAGAAGATGCCGTCGAACGGCCCGGTGAGCCCGCCCGGGGACGTGAGCACGTGCGGCGCCGCGGCACCGGGTGCCGATGGCTCGTAGCCCCACGCGTCAAAGCCGCGCGCGCGCAACGGCTCGACGCTGCCGCTCCACAGGCCGCAGCCCCAGTTCAGGTAGCGGCCGCCCTGCCTCGGTCGCAGCATCTCGAAGGCGCGCAGCTCGCTCGCCGTGGAATCGGCTTCGCGGTAGTCGGTGTAGAGGTTGGCGTAGTCCGCCGCGAGCATGGCGGGGTCGAGATCGAGCATCTTCGCCGGACCGAAGATCGCGTCGCAGCCGTGGCAGACATAGCGCTCGAGCCGCCCGCCGCCGAACATGCAGGTGGCGATCTTCCGCTCCAGCGCCTCGCGGCGCGCCGTGGCGCCGCAGCACGGGCAGGTGACCTCGCGGCCGGGCAGGGTGAGCGTGTCGATCCGGTCCATCGCCTGCCAGAAGCCGCGCATCATGGTACGGCGGATTTGTGCCTGGCCGCGTTCCAGTTCCGCCTGGCGCCGCTCCAGCGCCGCGAGGCGAGCGTCGTGGCCGGACCAGGGCAGGCGCATCCGTCCCCCCTTTTTGCTGTTCAGGCGAGCGCGCGTCGTGCCGGCGCGCGGTGGCGATAGGCGAGCGCCTCCGCCACGTGCTGCCGCTGGATCGTGGCTTCGCCCGCGAGGTCCGCGATGCTGCGCGCGACACGCAGCGTGCGCGTATAGCCGCGCGCGGATAGCCGCAGCCGCTCCGCGGCCTGTTCGGCGAGCGTTCGTGCCTCCGCTTCCGCCTCGAGGTCGCCGATCTCGGCCTCGGCGTTGCTCGCGGGTCCGTCCGTGCCCCAGCGCGCGCGCTGCGCCTCGTGCGCCGCGGCCACCCGCGCCGCGACGACGGCGGTGGCCTCGCCCGCCGGGGCGCGCGCGAGTTCCGCGGGCGGCACCGGGTCCACGTCGATCGCGATGTCGATACGGTCCAGCAACGGCCCGCTGATCCGGCCCTGGTAGTCCTCCCCGCAGCGCGGCGCCTTGCTGCACGCGCGCGCCGCGTCGCCGAGGTAGCCGCAGCGGCAGGGGTTCATCGCGGCAACGAGCTGGAACCGCGCGGGATAGGTGACGTGGGCCGCGGCGCGCGCCACCGTGGTGCGCCCGCTCTCCAGCGGCTGGCGCAGCGCCTCCAGCGCCGCGCGGGGAAACTCCGGCAGCTCGTCGAGGAACAGCACGCCGCGATGCGCCAGCGAGATCTCGCCCGGCCGCGCGCGGGTGCCACCTCCGGCCAGTGCCGCCTGGCTCGCGCCGTGATGCGGGTCCCGGTACGGCGGGCGGACGACGAGCCGCCCTTCCTCCAGCATGCCGGCGAGCGAGTGGATCATGCTCACCTCCAGCGCCTCCCGCGCCGAGAGGTCCGGCAGCAGCCCCGGCAGGCGCGAGGCGAGCATGGACTTGCCCGCGCCGGGCGGGCCCACGAGCAGCATGTTGTGCCGCCCCGCCGCCGCGATCTCGAGCACGCGGCGCGCGGATTCCAGGCCGCGGATCTCGCCCATGTCGCGCACCGTCTCGCTCGCGGCGGCGGGGCTCGGCGCCCCCTCGTTCAGCGCCGGCGGATCGAGCACCTGCAGGCCGCGGAAATGATTCACCAGCGAAAGGAGATCGGGGGCCGCCAGCACTTCGATGCGCCCGGCCCAGGCCGCCTCCGCCCCCTGGCGCGCGGGGCAGACCAGGCCGAGGTCGCGCGCGGAGGCGGCGATCGCCGCCGGCAGCACGCCGGCGACCGGATTGATCGCGCCGTCGAGCGAAAGCTCGCCCACCGCCGCGAACTCCGCCACCGCCTCGCTCGGCACCACGTCCATCGCCGCCAGCACCGCGAGCGCGATGGGCAGGTCGAAATGGCTGCCCTCCTTCACCAGGTCGGCGGGGGCGAGGTTGATCAGCACGCGCTTGGGCGGCAGGGCGAGGCCCATCGCGATCAGCGCCGCGCGCACCCGCTCGCGCGCCTCCGTCACCGACTTGTCGGCGAGCCCGACGATGAGGAAGGCCGGAAGGCCGGGCGCGATCTGTACCTGGATCTCCACCGGCACCGCGTCGATGCCGGCGAAGGCGAAGCTGCGGACGCGTGCAATCGTCATGGTGCGATCGTCATGGGGCGATGCTCATCCCATGTCGCCGAGAAAGCGCGCCAGCAGCGGGCCGATCGTTTCGGTGTTGTAGCCGCCTTCCTGGACGATCGCGGCCGGCACGCCGAGGGCGCCGATGCGCTCGCCCGCGCGCGCGAAACCCTCCGCGGTGACGGCAAGGAAGCCGAGCGGCTCGGTCTCGCTCGCGTCGAAGCCGAGGCTGATCACCAGCGCCTCGGGGCGGAAGGCGCGGATCGCCTCCAGTCCCGCCTCGATCGCCGCGAGCCAGGCGGCATCGCCGCTGCCGCGCGCGAGGGGCATGTTGAGATTCGCTCCCTCGCCCGCGCCCGCGCCACGCTCATGCGCGCGGCCGATATACCAGGGGTAGTAATAATCCGGGTCGCCGTGGACAGAGGCGAAGAACACGTCGCCGCGTGCCCAGAAAATCCCCTGCGTGCCGTTGCCGTGATGGGAGTCGATGTCCAGCACCGCGACGCGCGCGGCACCCCGCCGGCGCAGATGTTCCGCCGCCAGGGCCGCGTTGTTGATGTAGCAATGCCCGCCGGCGCGCGCGGCATAGGCGTGGTGGCCGGGCGGGCGGCACAGCGCGTAGGCGTGCCGTCCGGCGGCAGCTTCGTCCACCGCCGCGAGCGCGCAGCCTGCCGCGGCGACCGCAGCCTCCCACGTGCCCTCGCCGATCGGGCAGGCAGTGTCGGCGGAGAACCACCCGGCGCGGCCGATGATGCCGCCGCCGAGCCGCCCGCCCTGCGCCAGCATTTCCGGCGCGGGGTGGATGTTGGCGACGATCTCGGGCCCCGGCTCCGGCTGCTCGGACCAGGCGCGATGCCCGTCGCAGAGATATTCGAGGTAGGCGTGATCATGCACCGCGGCGAGTGCCGCGACGCTCGCGGGCGGCGGCGTGATCACCTCCATTCCCATGGCGCGGCCGGCGGCGAGCAGGGCCTCGGCGCGGGCGGGGATCTCGTAGTTCGGCCGCACCGTGCCGCGCTGGAGGAAGAAAAGCGGCGCATGGCGCGCATGGGCGGGCGAGTGGAAGAGTTTCACGTGGGCAACGGTAGGCGGGAGCGCGCGTGCGTGTCCACCGCTGCTTGCCCCTCTCTCGCCGCGGCGCCACACTCGCTCCGACATTGGAGGTACGAGACGGATGCGCCTGGCGCTGGGTGGGTTCCTGCACGAGAGTCATTCCTTCGCGCCGCGGCCGACGCGGTACGAGGATTTCGTCCATCCGGGCGGGTTTCCGCCGCTGTCCGCCGGGGGCGCGCTGTTCGATGGCGTGCGCGGCACCTCCGTGCCCATCGCCGGCGCGCTCGCGGTCGCGGAGGAGGCTGGGGCGGCGTGCGTGCCGCTCGCCTGGGGCTTCGCCAACCCTGCCGGCCCGGTCGAGGCAGAGGCGTTCGAGCGCATCGCGGCGATGATCGGCGCGCGGCTGTCCGAGGCGCTGGACGCCGGCCCGCTCGACGGCATCTATCTCGACCTGCACGGCGCGGCCGTGGCCGTCGGCTTCCCGGACGCGGAGGGCGAGCTGCTGCGCCGCGTGCGCGCCATCGCCGGCGACACGCCGCTCACCATCAGCCTCGATCCGCACTGCAACCTCACGCGCGCGATGGTGGAGCGCGTCGATGCGCTGGTGCCGTTCCGCACCTACCCGCACGTGGACATGCCGGCGGCGGGTGCCCAGGCGATGCGGCTGCTGCTCGCGCGCATCCGGCACGGCAAGCCGTGGGCACGCGCCTTCCGCCAGAGCGACTACTGGATCCCGATCACCAGCCAGTGCACGCTGGTGCCGCCGATGGCGCCGGTGATGGAGGTTCGCGCGGCACTCGCGGCGAAGCCCGGTGTCGCGGAACTCGCCTTCTGCTTCGGCTTCCCCTACGCCGATTTCGAGGATTGCGGCACGGCACTCGCCGCCTACGCCGAGACCCAGGCGCAGGCCGACGAAGCCGCCGACGCGCTGCTCGCGGAACTGGTCGCGCGGGAGGCGAGCTTCGCGCCGGACGTGCTGCCGGCGGCGGAGGCGGTGCGCCAGGCCATCGAGACCGCGCGCACGGCAACGAAGCCCGTCGTCATCGCCGACACGCAGGACAACCCCGGCGGCGGCGGCCATGGCGACACCACGGGCCTGCTCGGGGAACTCGTCCGCCAGGGGGCGGAGGGTGCGGTGATGGTGCTGATCAACGATGCCGAGAGTGCCGAGGCCTGCCACAAGGCGGGGGTGGGTGGAAAGCTGGCACTCGACCTCGGCGGCAAGTCCGATGGCGTGCCGCTCAAGGTCGATGCGGTGGTGGAACGTCTTGGCGACGGCAGGTTCACGCTCACCGGCCCGATGGGCAAGGGCAATCCCGGCAATCTCGGCCCCTGCGCGCTGATCCGTATCGCGCCAGGCGTGCAGGTCGTCGTCGTCAGCCGCAAGATGCAGGCGCTGGACCAGGCGATCCCGCGCCATCTCGGCATCGAGCCGAGCGCGTGCAGGATCCTGGCGCTGAAGTCATCGGTGCATTTCCGTGCCGATTTCCAGCCGATCGCGGAGCGTGTGCTGGTGGCCGCGGCACCGGGGCCTGTCGCGGCGGACTCCTCGGTCTTTCCGTTCAGGCACCTGCGCAAGGGGCTGCGCCTGCGGCCGATGGCCAACACCACCAGCTAGGCCTGCCGCGGCGCCCGCTTGCGGTAAAGGATGTGCCGGCGCAGCGCATGGCCGGGCTCCAGGCGTGGATGGTCGAAATCGTCCGCGGGGTCGCGCGTCATGCCGAGCCGCTCCATCAGCCCCCAGGAGCTTGTGTTCGCCGTCACGGTGAAGGCGACGATCTCGGGAATGCCGCGCGCGAAGCCGAAATCGAGGCTCGCGCGCGCGGCCTCCTCCGCATAGCCCCGGCCCCAGGCGGCGGGCACGAGCCGCCAGCCGATCTCGACCGCGGGCGCGCACGGCATCGGTGGTGCGACGGTGTAGAGCCCGATCGCGCCGGCGAGCGGCAGCAGGCCCGGGATCTCGACCGCCCAGAAGCAGAATCCGTGTTCGCGCTCATGTGCCTTCTGCCGTTCGATCCAGTCGATGGAACGGGCGCGGTCCATCGGCAGCAGGTGGCGCATCACCAGGGGGTCGGCGCTCATCGCGACGAAGGGCTCGGCGTCGTCGTCGCGCCAGGGGCGCAGGATCAGTCGTTGCGTCGTCAGCATCGGGCAAGCGCCGCGCGCACATCGGCCTCGCGCGGGATCGGCGCCACCGCGCCATAGCCGCGCACCTTGAGCCCGGCGGCAACGCTCGCGTAGCGCGCGGCGTCCCCGGCCGCGTCGCCCGCGAGCAGCCGCGCGAGGAAGGCGCCCGCAAAGGCGTCGCCCGCGCCGGTCGCGTCCACCACCTCGCCGGACAGCGCCGGGATGCGCTCGCGCCGCCCGCCCGCGGCCAGCAACGCCCCCTCCGCGCCCAGGGTCACGACGACGATGGAGGCGCCGAGGCGCTGGTAGAAATCCGCCGCCGCCTCGGCATCCGTGGTGCCGGCCAGCGCCGTCGCGTCCTCGATGCTGGCGAGCACGATGTCCGCCTGGCGCGCGGCGGCATGGATCAGCGCCGCGGCCCGCGCGCGTGGCCACAGGCGGGGGCGGTAGTTGGTGCCGAACGCAACCCGCACCTGGTTGTGCCGTGCCACCGCGATCGCGTGCAGCACCGCGTCCGCGGCACTGTCGGAAATCCCCTGGCTGATGCCGGAGGCGTAGAACATGTGGCTCTTCGCGATCATCGCCTCGGGCACGTCGGCCGGCGCATAGGCGCTCGCGGCCGAACCCGCGCGGTAGAAATGGAAACTGTGCCCGCCCGCGCCGTGCGTGACGAGGTAGAGCGCGGTCGGCCGCGCGGCGTCGATCTTCACCGCGCCGACATCCACGCCCTCTGCCCGCCACAGCGCGAGGAAGCGTTCGCCGGCATCGTCGCGCCCGATCGCGGTGGCGTAGGCGACGGAGGCCCCCTGGCGCGCGGCGGCGATGGCGGCGTTCGACGTATCGCCACCGAAACCTTCGAGGTAGAGGCGCCGGCCCGCCGCATCCAGCGGCTGGGCGTTCAGCTCCAGCATCGGTTCGCCCATACATACGAGCGCGGGCTGCGTTCCCCCGCTCATGCCAGCACCGCGCGGGCGGCGGCGGCGATGGCGGCACGGTCGCCCGCCGCCGCCGCCTTTTCGTCCACCAGCGCGCCGCCGATGCCGACGAACGCCGCTCCCGCCGCGAGATAAGCCCCGACATCGCCAGGCGCGATGCCGCCCGTGGGGCAGAACGAAACGCCGGGAAACACCGAGGCCAGCGCCCTGATATGCGCGGGCCCGCCGGCGGAGGAGGCGGGGAAGATCTTCACCACGTCCGCACCCGCGGCCAGCGCCGCGCGCACCTCGGTGGGGGTCATCGCGCCCAGCATCAGCGCCGCCTCCGCTTCCCGGCAGGGTGGCGCGAGCGAGGCATCGACCCAGGGCGCGACGATGAAGCGCGCCCCGGCCGCGAGGCAGGCGCGTGCCGCCGCGGCGTCTGGCACCGTGCCCGCGCCCACCAGCAGCGCGGGGTCCTTCGCCAGCCCGGCGATGAGCTCGACGGCACCCGGCACCGTCATCGTGATCTCGAACACCGAAAGACCCTCCTCGCGCATCCAGCCCACGGCGCGCGCGGCGTTCGCGGTGCTCTGCATCCGCACCACGGGCACCACGCGGGTGGCGCGCAGGCGCGCGAGCATCTCGTTGCGGTCCATTTCGAGCTCCTACAACAGGATCCGCGCGCCCAGGACGCGCAGCGTCAGAACCGTCGCCAGGATCAGCACGACGACGATGGTGAGCAGATAGCGCAGCCAGAGATAGCCGCGCGGCAGCCAGCCGTGGATGTAGAAGCTCCGCTCGGTGACGGCGACGGCCAGGAACGAGGCGATCAGCAGCCCGATGGCGAGCGAACCCAGCCCCGCGCCATCCAGCCACAGCGCGAGCCAGCCCAGCAGCGCCGGCACCACGCCAAGCGAGAGCCGCAGGCCCGGCCGCTCCGGCGCCTCCGCCCCGAGCACGAAGCCCCAGTGCACCGCGCCGAGGAAGGACAGGATCACCGCGCCGTAGCCGACCAGCCAGGCGAGCCATTGCGCGGCCTGCGGGTCGGCACGCGACAGCGCCGCGAGTGCGAGGGCCAGGAACGGCAGCACGCCGGCGGCGCCGAGGAGAATGGCGGAGGCGGGCGGGCGGGCGTTCATCGTCTCGTCTCCCATCGCGTGGCGAGGTGGCGGCTCGTCTCCCGCGGCGGCGCCTGGGGCATCGCCACTCCCGCCATCGCGCCTTCCGTTCCGCATCGCTATCCTGCCGGCGCTTTCCATGGAACGCGGCTGGAGCGGAAAGGGGCGTTATGCGGGCGATCTGGGATATTGTCATCGTCGCGTTGCTGATCGGGGTCAACGCCGTGCTCTCGATGAGCGAGATCGCGCTGGTCTCGGCCAACCGCAACCGGCTCGCGGCACTGGAGTCACGCGGGGTGGCCGGGGCGAGCCGCGCGCGGCAGCTGGCCGAGAAGCCGGACCGGTTCATTCCCGTCCTGCAGGCCGGCGTGACGCTGGTGGGCGTGCTGATCGGCGTGTTCGGCGGCGAACCCATCGGGAACGCTCTCGAGCCCCTGCTGGCGCGGTTCGAGCCGATGCTGCCCTACGCCGGCAGCCTGGCACTCGGCATCGCGGTTGTCGGGGTGACGCTGCTCACGCTGCTGTTCGGCGAGCTGGTGCCCAAGCAACTCACCCTGCGCGCGCCGGAACGCTTCGTCATGATGCTGGCCGGGCCGGTGCAGGCGCTGACCGTGGTCGGGTGGCCGATGGTCTGGATTCTCTCCGCGGCCTCGCACCTGGTGCTGCGCGGCTTCGGCGCCGCCGGCAGGGCGGACGAGGACATCACCGAGGAGGAGCTGAAAGTGCTGCTCGCGGAGGGCGAGCGCAGCGGCGTGATCGAGACCGGGGAGCGCGACATGATCGAGCGCGTCCTGCGCCTCGCGGACAAGCCGGCGCGCGCCATCATGACGCCGCGCACGGAGCTGGTCTGGATCGACCGTACCGACAGCGAGGCGGAAATCCTGCGCACCATCGCCTCCTCGCCACAGGCGCGCTTCGTGGTCTGCGACGGGCGCGTGGACAACGTCGTCGGCGTGGTGCGGGCGAAGGACGTGCTGGCCCAGAAGGTCGCGGCCAGGGCGATCGACCTCGCCGCGGTGCTGGTGAAGCCGATGGTCATTCCGGACACGATCACGGCGCTCGAGGCGCTGGACCGGTTCCGCGGCGACGAGCTGGGCCTCGCGCTGGTGCTCGACGAATACGGCAGTTTCGAGGGCGTGGTGACGGCCACCGACGTGCTGGACGCGATCGTCGGCGACCCCGAGGACGCGGCGCCGGCCGGCACCACGGGCGAGGGCGAGGAGCCGCGCGAGCTGCTGCTCGAAGGGCTGATGCCCGTCGACGAGGTGAAGGCGCGCCTCGCGCTGCCCCAGCTTCCGGCGGAAGGCCAGTACCACACGCTGGGCGGGCTGCTGCTGGCGCTGTTGCGCCGCGTGCCGCGCGTCGGTGACCGCATCGTGTTCGGCGGCTGGCAGTTCGAGGTGCTGGCGATGGACGACCGGCGCGTGGCGCGCGTGCGTGCCAGCCGGGAGGAAGACGCTCAGCCCCCGATCGCGGCCAAGTAGCGCGCGACGGAACGGGCGAGCGCCGCCTTGCCCTCGGATGGTACCACCATGCCCCACCAGGCGCCGTAGATCCGGTCGAACGCAAGATCCGCGAGGCTCGCCTCGATGCGCCGCACGGCGGCGGCGGGCAGCGGGGTGTAGTTCGGGTAGCTGCGCATGAAGCTGACATAGCGCCGGTCCTGCACCACCTGCAGGTTGTCGCCCGAAAGCACCGCGCCGCGCCCCTCGCAGCCGGCAGCCCAATGCAGCACCGTGCTGCCCTCGAAATGACCCCCGGTGTTGACCAGCGTGATGCCGGGGGCCAGCGCATGCCGCTCCCCGGACCAGAACCCGATCGCCGGATCGGGGTGCGTGACCCATTGCCGGTCCGCCGCGTGCAGCAGCACCTTCGCGCCGAACGCGCGCGCCCAGGCGGCGATCGCGGTGTAGTAATGCGGGTGCGAGACGGCGATGGTGGCGACACCGCCCAGCGCGCGCACGATCTCGACCGTGGCGTCGTCGAGCAGGCTGATGCAGTCCCAGAGGACATTGCCTGTCGGCGCCTGGATCAGCAGCGCGCGCTGGCCGATGGCGAAGGCCGGTACGGTGCCGACGCCAAACAGCCCGGGCTCGTAGAGGTGGAACGAATTGCGGTGGCCGCGCGCCAGCGCCTCGTGCCGTGTCCAGGCCTGGCCGGTGGGCGGCACGTACTGCCGCGCGTCTTCGCAGATCGGGCATGCCCTGGGGGAGGCCGCGGCAGCCGGGAAATGCGCGCCGCAGGTCGCACAGATCCACGGATTGCCGATCATGTGGGGGCCGTCTGCCGGCGTGCGAGGGGCGGGGCGAATTGCGGCTCCGTATCCCAGGGGAACAGGATCCAGGTGTCCTGGCTCACCTCGGTGATGAAGGTGTCCACCAGCGGCTTGCCGGCCGGCTTGGCATACACCGCGGCGAAATGCGCGCGGGGCAGCAGGCCACGCACGATGCGCGCCGTGGTGCCGGTGTCCACCAGGTCGTCGATGATGAGGAATCCCTCGCCATCGCCTGCCGCCGCCGGCGGCTTGGTCACGCGCGGCTGGCCCTTGTTCTCCTCGTCGTAGGTGACGATGGACACGCTCTCGATCAGCCTGATCTCCAGCTCGCGCGCGACGATGGCGGCCGGGATCAGCCCGCCGCGGGTGATGGCGACGATGCCGCGATACGGCCCGTTGCCCATCAGCCGCCAGGCGAGTGCCCGCGCGTCGCGGTGCAACTGGTCCCAGGTGACCGTGTAATAACGCTCCGCCATCAGAACATCCGCGCGCCGGGCGGCACGTCCTGATCGGGGCGCAGCAGCACCACCTCGCCATCGGGGTCCGGCACGCCGAGCGTCAGCACCTCGGATGGGAAGCCCGCGATGCGGCGCGGCGGGAAGTTCACCACCGCCATCACCAGCCTTCCGGCCAGCGCCTCGGGCGTGTAGTGGCGGGTGATCTGCGCCGAGGACTGCCGGATGCCGATCTCCGGCCCGAAATCGATGCGCAGCTTGAAGGAGGGCTTGCGCGCCTCGGGGAAGGGCAGGGCCTCGATGACGCGCCCCACCCTGATGTCGATCCTGTCGAAATCCTCGATCGTCGCCACAGGCTTCTCCCCGCCAGACGGCGCAGGAATGCCCGCTTGTCGAGCCGTTGCCAATGGGGGTGGCGCATGCCAGCGTTCGCGCGACCGAAGGGGGGATGATGCGGGATTTCCATGCTCCGGGGCGCAGCCCCGTCTACGCGACCCAGGGTATGGCCGCGACCTCCATGCCGCTCGCGACACTCACGGCGCTGGACGTGCTGCGCGACGGCGGCAACGCACTCGATGCCGCCGTCGCCGCCTGCGCCGTGCTGTGCGTGATCGAGCCGCAATCGACGGGGATCGGCGGCGACTGCTTCTGCCTCTACGCGCCGGCCGCGGGCGGGGTGGTGGCGCTCAACGGCTCCGGCCGCGCGCCGGCGGCGGCCAGCATCGATTTCTATGAGCGGCACGGCATCACGGCACTCGATCCGCAATCGGCCCACGCCGTCACCGTGCCGGGCGCCGTCGGCGCCTGGGAGACGCTGCTCGCCGCCCACGGCACCAAGGGGCTCGACGAGTTGCTGCGTCCTGCGATCCGCTGCGCCGAGGATGGCTGGCCGGTGCACTCGCGCGTCGGCGTCGTCTGGGCGGGCAGCGAGGAGAAGCTGCGGCGCGGCGGCGCGGACGTGCTGCTGCCTGGCGGCAAGGCGCCCGCCATCGGCGACGTGCTGCGTCAGCCGGCGCTGGCGGCGACGCTGAAGGCGGTCGCGGCGCACGGCTCGAAGGCGTTCTACGAGGGGCCGGTCGCAGCCGACATGGTGGCGACGCTGCGCGCCCGCGGCGGCCTGCACACGGAGGCGGATTTCGCCGCCGGGCGTACCGCCGCGCGCTTCGTGGACCCGATCTCGATCGGCTGGAAGGACATGACGGTCTGGCAGTGCCCGCCCAACGGCTCCGGCCTGCTGGTGCTGCAGATCCTCGGCCTGCTGGAGCGCCTGGGCCGCGCGCCGGACGGCCCGCTCGGCGCCATCCGCCTGCACCGCCACATGGAGGCGGCACGGCTCGCCTACCGCGACCGCGACGCCTTCGTCGCGGACCCCGAGCAGGTCGATGTGCCGGTCAGGAAGCTTCTCGACCCCGCCTATCTCGACGCGCTGGCAGCCCTGATCCAGGACGACCGGGCGATGACGATGCCCGCCGCCGGCGAGGCGGTGATGCCGGTGCACGCGGACACGGTCTATCTCTGCGTCGTCGATCGGGACGGCAACGCGTGCAGCTTCATCAACTCGCTGTTCGAGGGGTTCGGCTCCGGCATCATGGCGCCACGCTCCGGCGTGCTGCTGCAGAATCGCGGCTACGGCTTCGTGCTGGAGCGCGGCCACCCGAACTGCATCGCGCCCGACAAGAGGCCGCTGCACACCATCATCCCCGGCATGGTGACGAAGGACGGGCAGGCGGTGATGCCCTATGGGGTGATGGGCGGGCATTTCCAGCCCACCGGCCAGACGCTCGTTCTCGCCAATCATTTCGATTACGGGCTCGATCTGCAGGAGGCGATCGACCTGCCGCGCCTGTTCCCGCGCCTGGGCAGGATCCAGGTGGAGCGCGGCATTCCCGCCGCCGCCCGCGAGGGCCTGGCGCAACGCGGCCACGTGGTCGAGGAGGTCGCTGGCCCGCATGGCGGCGGCCAGGCGATCTGGATCGACCGCGCGCGCGGCTGCATGGTGGCCGGCTCCGACCCGCGCAAGGACGGGCTTGCCCTCGGCTATTGAGGGGCCTGGGCGTCTGATACGATAACAAAACGAAACCCTGGAGGAACGCATGCTGCTGTACAACTCGATCGGGCCCAATCCCCGCGTGGTGCGCATGTTCGCGGCCGAAAAGGGGATCGACCTGCCCAGGCAGGAAGTGGACCTCATGGGCGGGGAGAACCGGCGGGAGCCCTATGTCGCCACCATCAATCCCGGCGGCACGCTGCCGGCGCTGCGGCTCGACAACGGGACGATGCTCAGCGAGATCACCGCGATCTGCGAGTATCTCGATGAGATCAAGCCCGCGCCGCCGCTGATCGGCACCTCGCCCGAGGAACGCGCCGAAACGCGCATGTGGGCCCGGCGCATCGACCTCAACTACATCGAGAACCTCGCCAACGGCTTCCGCTACTCGCAGGGGACCAAGCTGTTCACCGGCCGCATCCGTCTCATTCCGCAGGCGGCCGATGACCTGAAGCTGAAGGCGGCGGAGGCGCTGTCCTGGCTCGACACGCAGCTTGCCGGGCGCACCTATGTCTGCGGCGATCGCATGACCCTCGCGGACATCATGCTGTTCGCCTTCCTCGATTTCGGCGGCCAGGTGAAGCAGCCCTTCGACCCCGGCCTCAAGACCATTTCCGCCATGTACGAACGCATGAAAACCCGCGCGAGTGCCGCCGCGTGACCGAACCCTGCGATCTTTCCGCCGTCGAGGCCCGCACGCACATCGGCCGCCGCGCCCTCTCGCCGGTGGAGCTGCTGGAAAGCTGCATCGCCCGCATCGAGGCGACCGACCACGCGATCAACGCCATGGTCGCGCGCGACTTCGAGCGTGCGCGCGCCGCCGCGAAAGCAGCTGAGCAAGCGGTGATGCGGGGGGAAAAACTCGGCGCGCTGCACGGGCTGCCGGTCGGCATCAAGGACCTCACGGAAACCGCGGGCCTGCGCACCACCTTCGGCAGCCCGATCTATCGCGACCACGTGCCGGCGCATGACGAGCGCATCGTCGCCGACCTGCGCGCGGCCGGCGCCATCGTCATCGGCAAGACCAACACGCCGGAATGGGGCGCGGGCGCCAATACGCGCAACGCCGTCTATGGCGCGACCGGCAACCCGCACGACCCCACGAAGTCCGCGGCCGGTTCCTCCGGCGGCTCGGCCGCGGCGCTCGCC
The DNA here is from genome assembly GCA_963764465.1 of uncultured Pseudomonadota bacterium. Classification (GTDB taxonomy): domain Bacteria; phylum Pseudomonadota; class Alphaproteobacteria; order Acetobacterales; family Acetobacteraceae; genus JAJXXT01. The sequence continues at coordinate 102,694 of CAVXSO010000006.1, forward strand.
GTGGGCCAGGTGCCGATCGCGAGCGGCAGCGACATGGGCGGCTCGCTGCGCAACCCCGCCGCGTTCTGCGGCGTCGTCGGCTTCCGCCCCAGCCCCGGCGTGGTGCCCTCGGCCAAGCGCGGCCTCGGCTGGTCGCCGCTTTCGACCGAGGGCCCGATGGCGCGCAGCGTGGCCGACCTCTGCCTGCTGTTCTCCGCCATGGTCGCCGATTACAGGGAAGACCCGCTGGCGGCGACGATTTACGGAAGGCAGGTGCGCGCGCCGCACGACGTCTACCCGCCGCCACAGGTCGACCTCGCCTCGCTGCGTGTTGCCATCACGCCGGATTTCGGTTTCGCGCCGACGGAGAACCACATCCGCGAGGTGTTCGCGGAAAAGACCAGCCTGTTCCGCCATCTCTTCGCGGTGGCGGAGGACACGACGCCGGACTGCACCGGCGCCGACGAGGCCTTCGCCATCCTGCGCGCGAAGAACTTTCTCGCCACCCATCTCGAGAAATCGCGCAAGACGCCGGAACTGGTTGGCCCCAACGTGCACGCCAATGTCGAGGAGGGTCTGCGCTACACGGCGGAGGACGTGGCAAGGGCGGAGGTGCTGCACACCGCGCTGTACCGGCGCTGGCAGCATTTCTATTCCCGTTTCGATATCGTTTTGTCACCGTGCATGACGATCAGCCCGCGGCCCTGGCGCGAGCTTTACCCTGCGGAGATCGACGGCAAGCCGACCAAGAGCTACTTCCACTGGCTGGCGTTGCCCTACGCGGTCACGCTCGCGACGCACCCCGCCGTGGCGCTGCCGGTGGGGCTGGACCGCAACTTCATGCCGTTCGGCCTGCAGATCGTGGGCCCGCGCGGCGGCGACGCCTTCGTGCTCGGCGTCGCGGCGGCGCTTGAGGCGGCCCTGGCGGGTGACCCTCGCACCGCGCGTCCGCTGCCCGACATCGCAAAGCTCAAGACCGCCGCGCCCATCTCCTCGATGCCGGAGTTCATCGGCTTCGCGTAGGAGCGCGGTCCCCTTTCAAAGCGGGTCGTATCCGGGCTTCTTGTAGAGCGTCTCGGGCTTGCGGAGGATGTCGGGCTTGTAGACCGCATCGACCCATTGGCCGGCCGGTACATCCTCGATGCCGACTGATACCGCGTTCCTGGTGCACCCGGCCCCGGCCACGACGGCCTTTGCGATGGCTTCGGCCAGCTGGAATTTCTGGGTGTCCGAGCGCCCGGCGTACATCTTCACGATCACATGCGGCATGACACAATCTCCCGTTTCAGGTTTGCACCGTCTTGCGCATCCATTCCGGATAGCGTTCGCCCAGCACCTCGACGGCCGACACCGCGGCATCGATCCCGCGCAGATCCTCGACGCTGAGGACAAGCCTCGCGGCGCCGAGGTTCTCCTCCAGGCGCTGCCGCCGCTTCGTGCCGGGAATGGGCACGATCCAGGGCTTCTGCGCGAGCAGCCAGGCGAGCGCGACCTGCGCGGGCGTCGCGTGCATGCGGGCGGCGATGGCGCCAAGGCTCTCGACCAGCCCGCGGTTCGCCTTGCGGGCCTCCGGCGTGAAGCGGGGCACGCTGGCGCGGAAATCGCCCGCCGCGAAGCTCGTCGTCTCATCGATCGCGCCGGTGAGAAACCCCTTGCCGAGCGGGCTGAACGCAACGAAGCCGATGCCAAGCTCCTCGAGCGCGGGCAGGACCTCCCGCTCCGGTTCGCGCCACCACAGCGAATATTCGCTCTGCAGTGCCGAGACCGGCTGCACCGCATGGGCGCGGCGGATTGTCGCGGCGTTGGCCTCGGACAGCCCGAAATGGCGAACCTTCCCGGCGCGGATCAACTCGCCCACCGCGCCCGCCACGTCCTCGATCGGGACGTCCGGATCAACGCGGTGCTGGTAGAAGAGGTCGATCGCATCGGTGCGCAGCCGCTTGAGCGAGGCATCCGCGACAAGCCGGATGCGTTCCGGCCGGCTGTTCAGGCCGCGGCCGCCGAGTGGCGCGCCCGGTTGCAGGTCCCAGCCGAACTTGGTGGCGAGCACCACCTGTCGGCGCACGGGCGCCAGCGCCTCGCCAACCAATTCTTCGTTGGTAAAAGGACCATAGCTCTCGGCCGTGTCGAAAAACGTGACACCGCAATCGACCGCGTGGCGGATCAGAGCGATCATCTCGCGGCGATCGCCAGGTGCGCCCTGGTTCGCGCTCATGCCCATGCAGCCGAGGCCCAGCGCCGAGACGACGAGCCCGCTGCGCCCGAGCTCACGCGCCGGAAGCGCGCTCATCGTGGCCGGCCCCGTGAAGCGGGGGTGATCCTGACCGTCGCCTCGCGCGCGCGCCTGCCGATCATCGGCTCGAGGTATGGGCTCGTGGTGTATTTGCGACGGTAAGCCGCATCGATCTCCTCGTTGATTGGGCCGTCCGCGCGCTCGAAGACGACGTGCCGTTTCATTCCGGCCGCCGTGATGCGGCCGCGGCGCTGCGTCATCGCCGCCTGGTACCAGCGTGATTTCCGGCCGTTATAGGCCCGGACGCAGAGCCCGCCGCGGACAGCGACGGACCAGATCCAGGTCGGCGTTCCATAGGTTGCCCCGTCCTCGCGCAGTGGCGCGATGTGGAGGTCGTCAGCCTCGGCAATCCGCCGCAGTTCATCCTTCGTCCAGGCGGGGTTGGCTGCCGTTTCGCCGGGTGTTCGTTGTGCGACCGTCATGATATTGCTCATCTCCTAGGATTTTGTCGGCCGCGCCTGGTACTCGGCGTCTGTCACCTCCTCGAGCCAGGTCACCGGCGAACCGCCCTGTTTCTCCTGGATCGCGATATGGCTCATCGCCGTGGTGGCGGCCGCGCCGTGCCAGTGCTTCTCGCCGGGCGCGAACCACACCACGTCGCCTGGCCGTATTTCCTCGACCGGCCCGCCCTCGTGCTGCGCCCAGCCGCAACCGGCGGTGACGATCAGCGTCTGGCCCAGCGGGTGCGTGTGCCAGGCGGTGCGCGCGCCCGGCTCGAACGTCACCAGTGCCATCGCGACGCGTGCCGGCTCGGGTGGCGCGAACAGCGGGTCGATGCGGACGGTCCCGGTGAAATACTCTGCGGGCCCCTTGCCCGAAGGCTGCGTGCCAATCCTGCGGATTTCCATCGTCGCTCTCCTCATCGCGAGTCCCGGCACTGCCGCCAGGTTCGTGACCGCAATCTAGGCGTCTGGCGCGCCGGGGATTAGCCGGTATGATCGGCATGCAATTATTCGTGGGGCTTCTGAATGCCCGCCGCGAACTATCACGACCTCGAAGCCTTCATCGCCGTCGCCCAGGAGCGCAGCTTCACCCGTGCCGCCGCGCGCCTCGGTGTCTCGCAATCGGCGCTGAGCCAGACCATCCGCGGGCTGGAGGCGCGGCTGGGCATCCGCCTGCTGACCCGCACCACGCGCCGCGTCGAGCCGACCGAAGCCGGCGGGCGGCTGCTGCGCGGCGTGGCTCCGCGTTTCGAGGAAATCCATGCCGAACTCGCCGCGCTGCAGGAGCTGCGGGAAAAGCCGGCCGGCACCATCCGCATCACCGCCACCGAGAACGCCGCGGAAGCCATCCTCTGGCCGGTGCTGCGCCGGTTCCTGCCCAGCTACCCCGACATCAAGGTCGAGGTGGTGATCGACTACGGCCTCACCGACATCGTCGCGGAACGTTACGATGCCGGAATACGCCCGGGCGGCAATGTCGCGCGCGGAATGATCGCGGTGCCGGTCGGGCCCGATATGCGTATGGCGGTGGCGGGCTCCCCCGATTATTTCGCGCGCCACACCCCGCCGCGCACGCCGCAGGAACTGACGGAGCATGCCTGCATCAACCTGCGCCTGCCCACCCATGGCGGGCTGTACGCGTGGGAGTTCGAGCGTGCCGGGCGGGAGTTCCGGGTGCGGGTGGACGGGCCGCTCGTCTTCAACACCTCGGCGCTGATCCTGACGGCGGCGCTGGCCGGTTTCGGCCTCGCCTACCTGCCGGCGCAGCAGATCGAGTGCCATATCGCCAGCGGCAAGCTGGTGCGCGTCCTGGCCGATTGGTGCCCGCCGTTTCCGGGCTATCACCTCTATTACCCCAACCGCCGTCACGCCTCGCCGGCCTTCGCGCTGCTGGTCGATGCGCTGCGCTACCGCGCCCGGCGAAGCCGCTAGCGGCTATCCCTTCGCCGCCCCAGGAATTGCTGCATCCGCCGTACCGGCTCCTCGCTGGTCCAGGCGGCGGCGAAGGCATCGATGCCGCGCGCCGTGGCCTCCGCCGTCGTCGCCTCCTCCCAGTCGCGGATGAGGCGCTTCTGGGCACGCACCGCCTCCGGCGCACCGGCCAGGATCGCGGCCAGCAGCCGCTCGATTGCGGCGTCGAGTTCCCAGGCCGGCACCACCTCCTCGACAAGGCCCCAGATCAGCGCCGTCGGTGCCTCGACCATCTCCCCGGTCAGCAGCAGCCGCCGCGTCCGCCCCCAGCCGATCAGCGAGGGCAGCAGCGCCGCCTCGATCACCGAGGGGATGCCGATGCGCACCTCCGGCATGCCCATGCGCGCATCATCGGCGGCGATGCGCAGGTCGCAGGCGGCCGCGATCTCCAGCCCCGCACCCAGCGTGTAGCCCGCCAGGCGGGCAATCACCGGCGCGTGCAGCGCCCGGATCGCCGCGCAGACGCGGTGCAGCGCGGTGATGAAGCCGCGTGCCGTCGTCGGGTCCAGCCCCACCATCGCGCGGATATCCGCGCCGCCGATGAAGGCCTTCTCGCCCTCGCCCCGCAGCACCAGTGCGCGCAGCCCCCGGTGCGGCATCAGGGCGCGGATCGCCGCCGTCAGCGCCTCCATCCCCTCCCGGTCCAGCACGTTCAGCCGGGCGGAGTTGTGCCAGGTGATGCGCGCCACCTCCCCCTCGGGACGTTTTTCGATCGTGGTTGTCACATCCGGCGCGGTCATCGGTTCCTCCCTCGGTCGCAGGCGGGGCTGGACATGGTGTCCGGCGTCGCCAATCTGACTCTTCTGGAACGAAGGAGGAAAGGGATGGCGCAGGCGACATTGGGCGGCGGCTGCTTCTGGTGCCTCGAGGCGGTGTATCTCGGCCTGCGCGGCGTGACCGGCGTGGTTTCCGGCTACGCGGGCGGACATGCGCCGAACCCCACCTACAAGCAGGTCTGCGGCCACGGCACAGGCCACGCGGAGGTGGTGCAGGTGGACTTCGACCCCGCCGAGATCAGCTACGAGGACCTGCTGCGCGTCTTCTTCACCATCCACGACCCGACGACGAAGGACCGACAGGGGAACGATGCCGGGCCGCAATACCGCTCCATCATCCTCACCCATGACGCGGCACAGGAGCAGGCGGCGCGCGCCATGATCGCGGAGATCGAGGCGGCGAAGATCTGGCCCGGGAAGCTTGTGACCGAGGTCGTGAAGCTGGAGAAATTCTGGCCCGCCGAGGCAGAGCACCAGGATTATTTCGCGCGCAACCCATGGACCGGCTATTGCCAGGCCGTGGTGGCGCCAAAGGTGCTGAAGTTCAGGAAAACCTTCGCGGACCGGCTGAAGGCGCACGCGGCGTGACCGCCATACGAAACGCTGGTGGTCGATACGCCCGCCGAGCACGTCCTGCGCGTCACGCTCAACCGACCGGAGGTCGCCAACGCGCTCAACACGCGCATGGGCGAGGAGATGCTCGCGGTGTTCGACGGGCTCTGCGCCGCGCCGGACACCGCGCGCTGCGTGGTGCTGACGGGGCAGGGGGAGCGCGCGTTCTGCGCCGGCGGCGACCTCAAGCAGCGCCTCGGCATGACGGACGCGCAGTGGCAGGCGCAGCACCTGGTGTTCGAGCGCATGGTCCGCGCCATGCTCGCCTGCCCGATCCCCATCATCGCCGCGGTGAACGGGGCGGCCTATGGCGGCGGCTGCGAAATGACGCTGGTCTGCGACTTCGCCTATGCCGCGAGCCACGCCCGCTTCGCGCTGACGGAGGTGACGCTCGGCATCATGCCCGGCGCCGGCGGCACGCAGCTGCTGCCGCGCGCGATGGGCACGCGGCGGGCGAAGGAACTGCTGCTGACCGGCCGGCCCTTCACCGCCACGGAGGCGATGGAATGGGGCATGATCAACCGCGTCTGCGAGGCGGCGGAGCTGATGCAAGCGGCGCTGGAGACGGCGAGCCGCATCGCCGCCAACGCGCCGCTCTCCACGCGCCAGATCAAGCAGAGCGTGAACGTCGGCATCGGCCTCGACCTCGCGAGCGCGCTGCATTTCGAGATCGAGGCCTATAACCGCATGGTGCCCACGGAGGACCGCCGCGAAGGCATCGCCGCGTTCAACGAAAAGCGGCGGCCCAACTTCAAAGGTCGCTGATCAGACCTTGCGGCGCGGCTTCAGCGGCGGCTTCACCTCCGGCGGCATCGGGCAGGCATACGCCATGCCGCCGGTGCGGTCGTGGTGCTCCGCCTTCGCGCGCGGGATCAGCGTCTCGTCGGTGAAGGCGGCGATGGCGGTGGAGGCCATCACCTTCGCCACGTGCGCCATGCCCTTGTGTGCCGCCGGCGACTTGCCCTGCGCGGTCAGCTGCCAGGAATGGAACGGCGTGCCCACCGCGCAGGTGGCGCCATCCGCCTGCACCGTCGGCACTTTCCACGACACGTCGCCAACATCGGTCGAGCCGAGCGAGAGGTCGCCCACGGAGCCGAGCGGCACGATGAAATCCGCCAGCATGGTCCCGGTGTCCTTCAGCCCAAGCTGCTTCCAGGGGGCGGCGATGTCCTCGGCGCTCAGCGTGGCGCGGATCTTCCCGGCATAGGCGCGGTCGGCGGCATCGAAATCAGGCGGGCCGAGCCGCTCCATCGCGTCCTGCATCGCACGCTCCAGCGGCGCGTTGCCGAGCAGGTTGGAGACGGCGGAGACGACGTTCGCCGTGACCTTGGTCTCGGTCATCAGCGCGGCACCTTCGGCGATCTTCTTCACGCGCTCGACCAGGCCCCCGAGCGCGCGCAGGTCGTCGGCGCGGATCAGGTGCCGCACGGTGGCTTTCGCCTGCACCACGTTCGGCGCGATCCCGCCCGCATTCAGGTAGGCGTAGTGCAGCCGCGCGGAGGAGGGCATGTGCTCGCGCATGTAGTTCACGCCGACGCTCATCAGCTCCACCGCATCGAGCGCGGAGCGGCCGAGATGGGGCGACGCCGCCGCATGGCTCGCGCGGCCCTCGAAGGTGAAGTCGATGCGCGTGTTGGCCAGCGAACGCGCGTGGTTGACGCCGGCGAAGGAGTTCGGGTGCCAGGTGATGGCGATGTCCACGTCGTCGAACGCGCCGTCGCGCGCCATGAACGCTTTCGCCGCACCGCCCTCCTCGGCGGGGCAGCCGTAGTAGCGCACGCGACCCTTGATGCCGTTCGCGGCGAGCCAGTCCTTCACCGCGGCGGCGGCCATCAGCGCGCCGGTGCCCAGCAGGTTGTGCCCGCAGCCATGGCCCATGCCGTCGCCCGGCAGCGGCTTTGGCTCGTCGATGCCGGCCTCCTGCGACAGGCCGGGCAGCGCGTCGTACTCGCCGAGGATCGCGATCACCGGCCCGCCTTCGCCCGCCTCGCCGGTGATGGCGGTCGGGATGCCCACGATCTCGCGGGTGATGCGGAAGCCCTCGGCCGCGAGCATCGCCGCGTGCTCCTCGACCCCCGCGTATTCGTCGTAGGCGATCTCCGGCTTGTCCCAGATGCGATCGCTCATCGCGTTGTAGCGCTCGCGCCGCTCCTCGACATAGGTCCAGACCGGGTCACTGTTACGCATGGCAAACGTCCTGCTGGCGGAATAAACGGGAAGGGGCGCCGCATCGGCATGATGCGGCGCCCCGTGGTGAAACGGCGATCAGGCGGCGCGGCGCGGCTTCAGCGGCGGCTTCACCTCCGGCGGCATCGGCGAGCGGTACGCCTGGCCCCCGGTGCGCTCGCGGTGCTCGGCCTTGGCGCGCGGGATCAGCGTCTCGTCGGTCAGCGCCGCGATGGCGGTGGAGGCCATCACCTTTGCCACGTGCACCATGCCCTTGTGCGCCGCCGGCGTCTTGCCCTGCGCGGTCAGCTGCCAGGAATGGCCAGGCGTGCCGACCGCGTAAGTGGCGCCGCGCGCCTGCACCGTCGGCACTTTCCACGACACGTCGCCGACATCGGTCGAGCCCTTGGAATCATCGCCCACGGCATCGAGCGGCACGATGAAATCGGCGAGCACCGAGCCCGTGTCCTTCATGCCCACGCGCTTCCACGGTGCCGCGATATCCTCGGGCTTCAGCGTCCCGCGGATCTCCTCGGCGAAGGCGCGGTCGGCATCGTCGAAATCGGGTGGGCCGAGGCGCAGCATCGCGTCGTACATCGCCTTTTCGAGCGGCGTGTTGCCGAGCAGGTTGGAGACCGCCGAGACGACCTTGGTGGTGACCTTGGTCTCGGTCATCAGTGCCGCACCCTCGGCGACCTTGCGCACGCGCTCGACGAGCGACCACAGCGCCGGCAGGTCGTCGGCGCGGATCAGGTGACGGACGGTGGCCTTCGCCTGCACCACGTTCGGCGCGATTCCGCCCGCATCCAGGTATGCGTAATGCAGCCGCGCGGTCGCGGGCACGTGCTCGCGCAGATAGTTCACGCCGACGCTCATCAGCTCCACGGCATCGAGCGCGGAACGGCCGAGATGCGGGCTTGCGGCCGCGTGACTCGCGCGGCCCTCGAAGGTGAAGTCGATGCGCGTGTTGGCGAGCGACTTCGCGTCGTTGACGCTGACGAAGGCGGAAGGATGCCAGGAGATCGCGATGTCCACGTCGTCGAACGCGCCGTCGCGCGCCATGAAGCCCTTCGCGGCCCCGCCTTCTTCGGCCGGGCAGCCGTAGTAGCGCACGCGGCCCGCGACACCGTTGGCCGCGAGCCAGTCCTTCACCGCCGCCGCCGCGAGCAGCGAGCCGGTGCCGAGCAGGTTGTGCCCGCAGCCGTGGCCCATGCCGTCGCCCGGCAGCGGCTTGTGCTCGGCGACTCCCGCCTCCTGCGACAGGCCCGGCAGCGCGTCGTATTCGCCGAGGATCGCGATCACCGGCCCGCCCTTGCCGGCCTCACCCATCACCGCGGTGGGAATGCCGGCGACCTCGCGCGTCACGCGGAAGCCCTCCGCCTCGAGCATCGCCGCATGTTCCTCGACACCCGCGTACTCGTCGTAGGCGATCTCCGGCTTGTCCCAGATGCGGTCGCTCATCGCGTTGTAGCGGTCGCGCCGCTCGTCCACGTGGGTCCAGACCGGATCGCTGTTGCGCATCGAATTCCCCTGCTGCCATCCAACAGGAGCAGCCTAGTCCATTTTGCGCGCGAGGAAAGTGGCCGCGGGGCGGGTCAGCCGGCCTTCGCCTCGCGCCGGCGGCGATGCAGCACGAACTCGGTGTAGCCGTTGGGCTGCGCCGTGCCCTCGAACACCAGGTCGCACGCCGCCTTGAACGCGACGCCGTCGAAGCCGGGCGCCATCGGCCTGTAGGCGGCATCGCCGGCGTTCTGCCGGTCCACCACCTGTGCCATGCGCTTCATCGTCGCCATCACCTGCTCTCGCGTGGCGATGCCGTGGCGCAGCCAGTTGGCGATGTGCTGGCTTGAGATGCGCAGTGTCGCGCGGTCCTCCATGAGCCCGACATCGTCGATGTCCGGCACCTTGGAGCAGCCGATGCCCTGGTCGATCCAGCGCACCACATAGCCCAGGATGCCCTGCGCGTTGTTGTCGAGCTCGCGCTGCACGTCCTCGGGCGACCAGTTGGCGCGGTCCACCACCGGCAGCGTCAGCAGGTGGGCAAGCGTGGCCTTCTCCCGCCCCGCGATCGCCTTCTGCCGCGCCGCGACATCGACCTCGTGGTAGTGCAGCGCGTGCAGCGTGGCGGCGGTGGGGGACGGCACCCAGGCGGTGTTCGCCCCGGCCTCTGGGTGCGCGCGCTTCTGCGCCAGCATGTCCGCCATCCGGTCCGGCATCGCCCACATGCCCTTGCCGATCTGCGCGCGCCCCGCGAGGCCGGAGGCGAGCCCGACATCGACGTTGTTGTTCTCGTAGGCGCCGATCCACGCGGCCTTGCGCATGTCGCCCTTGCGCACCATCGGGCCCGCTTCCATCGCGGTGTGGATCTCGTCGCCGGTGCGGTCGAGGAAGCCGGTGTTGATGAACGCCACGCGTTCTGCCGCCGCTGCGATGCAGGCGGCGAGATTCGCTGAAGTCCGCCGCTCCTCGTCCATGATGCCCATCTTCAGCGTGAAGCGCGGCAGGCGGAGCATGTCCTCGACGGCGGCGAAGAGGTCGCTGGCGAACGCCACCTCGTCCGGCCCGTGCATCTTCGGCTTGACGATATAGACGCTGCCCGCGCGGCTGTTGCGGAACCGGCCGCGCCCCTGCAGGTCCGCCATGGCGCAGAGCGAGGTCACGGCGGCATCGAGGATCGTTTCGGGAATGTCATGTCCGGCCGCGTCGCGCACCGCATCCGTCATCATGTGGTGGCCGACGTTGCGCACCAGCATCAGGCTGCGGCCGGGCAGGGTGACCGTGCCGCCGCCCCCTGCTGGCGATCGGGGCGCCGTGTAGCTGCGGTCCGGGTTGAGGTGGCGCGCCAGCGTGCGGCCGCCCTTCTCGAAGCTCGCGGAGAGCGTGCCGAGCATCAGCCCGAGCCAGGCGCGATACACCTCCACCTTGTCCGCGGCATCCACCGCCGCGACGCTGTCCTCGCAATCCATGATGGTGGTGAGCGCCGATTCCGCCACCACGTCGGCGAGGCCGGCCTTGTCCTCGCGCCCGATCGGATGGTTGCGGTCCAGCACCAGTTCCAGGTGCAGCCCGTGATGCACCAGCAGGATCGCGGTGGGCGATGCCGCCTCGCCATGCCAGCCGGCGAGTGCCGCGGGGTCCTTCAGCCCCACGCCGCCGGAGGCTGTCTTTGCCACCAGCTTGCCGCCCTCGATCGCGTAGCCGGCCGCATCCGCGTGGCTCGCGCCGGCGAGCGGCACCGCCTGGTCAAGGATCGCCTTGGCGCGCGCGATCACCCGTTCGCCGCGCAGCTTGTTGTAGCCGGGGCCGCGTGTGGCGCCGCCGTCCTCGGGGATCGCGTCGGTGCCGTAGAGCGCGTCATAGAGGCTGCCCCAGCGCGCGTTGCCGGCGTTGAGCGCATAGCGCGCGTTGTTCACCGGCACGACGAGCTGCGGCCCCGCCACCCGCGCGATCTCCGGATCGACACCCTGCGTCCGCACCGCGACCTGCGAGGGCGCCGGCACCAGGTAGCCGATCTGCGCGAGGAAAGACCGGTACGCTGCCGCATCGAACGCCGAGAGCGGGTGCGCGCGGTGCCAGGCGTCGATCTTCGCCTGCAACTCGTCGCGGCGCGCGAGCAGGCCAGCGTTGCGCGGCGCGAAGGTGGCGACGATGCGCGCGAATGAGGCCCAGAACCCGGCGGCATCGAGCCCGGTGCCCGGCAATGCCTCCTGCTCGACGAAGCGGCAAAGCTCCGCAGCGACCTTCAGCCCCGCGCGATCCTCGTAAGCCCCGCTCTCGTAAGCCCCGCTCTCGTAAGCCATGCCCGCCCCCGTTGCGTTTCCCGCCGAGGGTTCTGCGCAAACAGGGGGGGTGTGTCGAGACCCATTGACGATCCGTGGGGAATACTCATCCAGTGATGAGCATTCCCAATGGACAGGCTACGGTGTCAGCCCGCGCTCCTTGCACCATTCCACGTAGAGCGCCTTCGTCGCCTCGTTCGGCGGATAGGTGCCGGGCAGGGGGGCGCCGCCGGCGATGCGCTCCTGCAGGAACATCTCCATGTGCTCCTGCGCCGCCGCATCCGCCGCGATCTGGTCGGCGAGGTGGGCCGGCAGCACCACCACCCCGTCCGTGTCGCCCACCAGGATGTCGCCGGGATAGACCGCGACGCCGCCGCAGGCGATCGGCTGGTTGATGTCCACGGCATGGTGCATCGCCAGGTTCAGCGGGGCGGAGGGCCCGGCGCAGTAGACCGGCATCGGCAGTTCGGCGATCGCCGCGGCATCGCGCAGCCCGCCGTCGGAGACCATGCCCGCGACGCCGCGCTTCCAGAGCCGCGTCATCAGGATCTGCCCGCCGGAGGCGACGCGGGTTTCGCCCCTGCAATCCATCACCAGCACGCAGCCCGCCGGCGCCGTCTCCACCGCCTTGCGCTGCGGGTGCTCGGGGTTGGCGAAGCCTTCCAGCACGTCGAGGTCCTCGCGCGCGGGGATGTAGCGCAGCGTCATCGCGGGCCCGACCATGTTCTCGCCGTAGCGCCCGAGCGGGCGCACGCCCTGGATGAAGACGTTGCGGAAGCCGCGCTTGAACATCTGCGTCGTCAGCGTCGCGGTGCTGGCGCGCTTGAGGCGGGCGAGGGTGTCGGGGGTCATGCTGTTTCCTCCGTGCGTCGATCGCGGGCTTGCGATGTTACCGATACCATCATAGTTTGCCGCCAGCGATGGGCAAACGGCGTTCGGCTTTGCCCCGCGGGGAGGGGCAATCGGGTGTCGTCACGTCGAACCGCGTGGCAGGATACGGAACGGGACGCGCACGCCGGGACCGGCGGCCGCCCCGGCCAGCCGTGCCAGCAGCAGTTCCGCCGCCTGCCGGCCGATCGCGTTGCCATCCACGCTCACGGTGGTGATGGGTGGCTCCGCCGCGCGCCCGGCGTCGAAATCGCCGAAGCCGCAGATCGCCAGCGCGTCCGGCACCTTGATGCCCAGCACCCGCGCCTCGGTCAGCGCGCCGAGGGCGATCAGGTCGGAACTGCAGAACAGCGCCGTGCGCCCGTGCAGTTGCGGCGCGATCTCGCGCAGCGCCTGGCGTCCCTCGGTGACGCTGGACGGCGCGGGCAGCCTTCGTGCCTCGATGATCTCGCCGCCGCCTTCCGCCGCCGCGCGCAGGAAGCCGCCGGCGCGCGCCTCGGCCCTGGGGTCGGAGGCGGCGAGCGCTGCAAAGCGCGCATGCCCGGCGGCAAGGAAGAATTTCGCGACCTCCCGCCCGACCTCCTCGTGGTCGAACCCCACCAGGCTGTCGAGTGCGGGGCCGGCATCCCAGATCTCCACCACCGGGATTCCCGCGGCGGCGAGCAAGCGCCGCGCGGCCTGGCCGTGGCGCGCGCCGGTCAGCAGCAGCGCGTCCGGCCTTCGGGCCAGCACCGCGGGCAGCATCGCCTCCTCGGCATCGGCGCGGTAGCCGGTGAGGGACAGCATCACGTGGTAGCCGGCCTGTGCCAGCCGGTCCGTGAAACCCTGCAACGGGGCGGAGAAGATCGGCGAGGCGATGGTCGGCACCATTGCCGCCACCATGCGCGAGCGGCGGCTGGAGAGGCCGCCGGCCAGCAGGTTGGGCACGTAGCCCATCGCCTTGATCGCGGCCCGCACCTTGCGCGCCGTCTCCGGCGAAACCCGCTCCGGCTCGTTGAGCACGCGCGAGACCGTCATCGGCGCGACGCCCGCCGCCTGCGCCACGTCGGTGATCCGGACGTTCCTGCCGCGGCTGCGTCCGCGTCCTGCTTTCTTCGCCTCGCTCGCCATGCGCGCCACTGTGCACGACGCCCGCGCGCGGCGCCATGACCAACCACGACGTCCAACGTCCTGTTCAACGCCTCGTTCAACTTGGGGGGAACCCATGACCAGCCAGCTTTCCGCAACCCGCCGCAGCGTGATCGGCACGCTCGGTGCCGCCGTCGCCTCGGCCCCCTTCGCCGCGCGCGCTGCGATGCCGATGCCGAAATCGCCGGTTCGCATCAACATCGTTGACGTCGCCGGCAATCTGCAGCTCACGCAGAAGGGCTTCGAGGCCTACGCCAAGTCGCACCCGAAATACGTCTCCAACATCACCTTCTCGCAGGCGCCGGCGCCGGAACTGCCTGGCAAGATCAGGGCGCAGCAGGCCGCGGGCCAGGTCGACATCGACATCGTGCTGACCGGCAACGACGCACTCGCCGCCGGCATCGAGTTGGGCATCTGGGAGCATCTCTATCCCAAGGACGCGGCCGACCTGCCCAAGGTGCCGGACGTGCTGAACCCGCTGGCCAAGAAGCTCTATGTCGCGGCCCAGGGCCAGGGGGCGATCATCTCCTGCTGCCCGGGCGGCCCGATCTTTGAATACATGCCGGACCAGGTGAAGAAGGTGCCGACCACGGCGGCGGAGCTGCTGGACTGGGCGCGCGCCAACCCGAAGAAGTTCATCTACGCCCGCCCGGCGAACTCCGGCCCGGGCCGCGCCTTCATGATGGGCATGCCCTACATCCTGGGCGACAAGGACCCGAAGGACCCGAAGGGCGGCTGGGACAAGACCTGGGCCTATCTCGCGGAGCTCGGCAAGTACATCCAGTACTATCCGGGCGGCACCGTCGCGACGCTGAAGGAACTGGGCGACGGCACGCGCGCGATGATCGCGTCCCATGTCGGCTGGGACATCAACCCGCGCGTCCTCGGCGTGGTGCCGAAGGAGGCCGAGATCTTCGCGCTGAAGGGCTTCCACTGGATCGGCGACAGCCATTTCATCTGCGTACCGACCGGGCTGAAGCCGGAGGCGCTCGCCGTGGTGCTCGATATCATCGACTTCATGTACGAGAAGCCGCAGCAGGCGCTGACCTACGACAAGGGCTATTTCTACCCGGGCCCGGTGGTCGAGGGTGTCACGCTCGCCATGGCGCCGCAGGAAAGCCAGGACGCGATCAAGGAATATGGCCGCAAGGTCTACGACACGCTGATCCCCGACAACCCTCTCGAACTGCCGCTCGACCCCGGCCCGATGGTCTATGCGTTCAAGCGCTGGGACGAGCAGATCGGCGCGCATGTCGGTGGCAAGTAGGCAGTGACGCTGCACACGTTCCGGCGGCTGCGGCTCGAAGGCGTGGGCCGCAGCTTCGCCGGGCTCGATGCGCTGAGGGATGTGAACCTGGTGGTCGAGCGGGGCGAGTTCATCGCCCTGCTCGGCCCCTCGGGCTGCGGCAAGTCGACGGCGCTCAACTGCCTCGCCGGCCTGCTGCCGCTCACCGACGGCACGATCCACGCCGATGACACGCGCATCGACGTGCTGCCGCCGGAGGATCGCGGCTTCGGCATGGTGTTCCAGAACTACGCGCTGTTCCCGCACATGACGGTCACCCACAATGTCGGGTTCGGCCTCAGGATGCAGCGCGTGGCGCGCGCGGAGATCGAGCGGCGGGTGGCCGCGGCGCTGAAGCTGGTGCGGCTGGAGAGCCAGGCGCACAAGCTTCCCGGCCAGCTTTCCGGCGGCCAGCAGCAGCGCGTGGCGATCGCGCGCGCGGTGGTGGTGGAGCCGCCGCTGGTGCTGATGGACGAGCCGCTCTCCAACCTCGACGCCAAGCTCCGGCTCGAGATGCGCGGTGAGATCCGGCGCATCCACCAGCTCATCGGCAGTGCCACCGTCTATGTCACGCACGACCAGGACGAGGCGCTGTCGCTCGCCGACCGCATCGTCGTGCTGCGCGACGGCGTGGTGCGCCAGATCGGCACGCCGCAGGAGCTCTATGCCCACCCCGCGCATCGCGACGTCGCGGACTTCATGGGCTTCCGCAACATGATCCCGGCGAGCATCCAGGGCGGGCGGGCGCTGGTCGGCGCCGCCGCGATCGCGGCGCGGCCGATCGGCTCGGTGCCGGACGGCGCCGGCCTCATCGCCGTGCGGCCCGAGGACCTGGTGCCGGGCGCGGACGCGCCGCTTTCGGCCACGGTGCAGAGCAGCGAATACCGCGGGCGGGATTTCTACGGCGTCGCCACCATGGCGGACGGGGTGGAGCTGTTCTTCCGCGCCGACACGCGCCCCACCGCCGGGGAGACGATCCGCCTCGGGCCGGAGCCCGGGCGCGCGCTGCTGTACCCGGCATGAGCCATACGCCCCTGCGCGTCCGCCTCGCGGCGAAGGGTCTCGATGGCACCACGCTCCTCGTGGTGCCGGCGATCCTGATGGTGCTGGCGCTGTTCATCTACCCGTTCCTCTACGGGCTCTGGATCTCGTTCGTGCCGAAGACGGGGGGCATGTTCGACAACTACACCCGCTTCTTCTCCAACCCGTACGATTTCGGAACGATCGCCAAGACACTGTGGATCGCGATCCCGGCGACGCTGGTCAATGTCATGGTCTCCGTGCCGGTGGCGCTCAGGGTCCGGCGGCTGCGGCACACGCGGCTCATCACCGCGGTCCTGGTGCTGCCGATCACGCTCGGCACGGTGCTGGTGGCACAGGGGCTGCTCACCTATCTCGGCCCGCGCGGCTGGGTGAACCAGACGCTGCGGCTGGTCGGGCTCGCGGGCAGCCCGGTGATGCTCATCCACAATTACTGGGGCGTGTTCCTCTCGCTCGTCATCACCGGCTTTCCGTTCAGCTTCCTGCTGATCCTGTCGTTTGTCTCCGGCATCGACCCGTCGCTGGAGCGCGCCGGCGCGATGCTGGGGGCGCGCGCCGCGGCGCGGTTCCGCGCCATCCTGCTGCCGCTGCTGCTGCCGGGCCTGCTGATGGTGACGGCGCTTTCCTTCGTGCAGGCGTTCTCGGTCTTTCCCTCGGCGGTGCTGCTCGGCGAGCCCGCCGGCACCACGCGGGTGATCTCGGTCGTCGCCTATCACGACGCGTTCGAGGAGTTCGATTTCTCCAGGGCCTCGGCGGTGGCGATGGTGATGGCGGCGGTGCAGATCGGCGTCGTGCTGCTGCTGCTTGGCGCCCAGCGCCTCGTCTATCGCGGCCCCGCCGGAGGCGGCAAAGGATGACGGCGGGAGGCGGGACAGGATGATGATGGTCGAGCGGCACGGCACCCTCTCGCGGCTATGGAACGTCGCGGTCTGGGCGCTGATGATCTTCTTCCTGGTCAATATCGGGCTGCTGATCGCAACCGTGGTGATCAACTCCTTCGCCTCGCGCTGGTTCGCGACCTGGCTGCCGCCCGCTGCCACGACGCGCTGGTACGTCTTCGCCTGGAACGAGTTCCAGTTGCCCGATGTGCTGATCGTGACCGCGGAGTTCGTCGCCACCGTCGTCCTGCTCTCCGGCCTGTTCGGCGTTCCCGCGGCCTATGCGCTGGCGCGGCGCGATTTCCCGGGCAAGCGCGCGATCATGGTGCTGTTCCTGCTGCCGATGATCGTGCCGCCCATCACGTACGGCATTCCGATGGCGACCGTGCTCTACCGGGTGGGGGCGGGTGGCCATCTCTCCGGCGTGATCCTCGCGAACCTCGTGCCCAGCGTGCCCTTCGTGATCCTGGTGATGATCCCGTTCGTGCAGCAGATCGATCCGCGCATCGAGGCGGCGGCGCGCATCTTCGGCGCGCGCACCCTGAGGCTCTTCGTCCATATCCTGCTGCCGCTGCTGGCACCCGGCGTGCTCGCGGCGCTGCTGCTGGTGCTGGTGCGCACCATCGGCATGTTCGAGCTGAGTTTCTTCACCTCGGGCCCCGGCAGCCAGCCGCTGGTCGTGGCGCTCTACTACGCCGTGTTCGCGGCCGGCATCCGGCCGAACCAGTCGATCGACGCGATGGCGGTGATCTACATGCTGGCCACGATCGTGTGGCTGCTGTTGGCGTTGCGGTTCGTGAATCCGATCCAGATCGTGGCGCGGGGGAAGTAAGGGCCGGGGCGCTGCGCCGGGCTCCACCGGAGCCTTCAGGCGCCGGGCCCGGTCAGACCGTTCCGCCGGCGGCGAAGCGTACCGCCTCTTCCGCCGCCAGGATCAGGGCGCGGGCTTTCTGGCGCGTTTCCTGCTCCTCGGCGTCGGGGTCGCTGTCCGCCACCACGCCGGCGCCCGCCTGCACGTACATCGTGCCGTCCTTGACCACCGCGGTGCGCAGCCCGATGCAGGTGTCCATCGAGCCATCGGCCGCGAAATAGCCGACGCAGCCGCCGTAAATCCCGCGCCGCACCGGCTCCAGCTCCTCGATGATCTGCATCGCGCGCACCTTCGGCGCGCCCGTCAGCGTGCCCGCGGGGAAGCCCGCGACCAGCGCATCCAGTGCATCCAGCCCCTCGCGCAGCTTGCCCTGCACGTCGGACATGATGTGCATGACATGGGAGAAGCGCTCGATCGCGAAGCTCTCCGTCACCTTCACGCTGCCGATCTCGGCGACACGGCCGACGTCGTTGCGCCCGAGGTCGAGCAGCATCAGGTGCTCGGCGCGCTCCTTGGGGTCGGCGAGCAGCTCCTTCGCCAGCGCCTCGTCCTCCTCGTGCGTCGCCCCCCGCCGGCGCGTGCCGGCGAGCGGGCGGATGGTGACCGTGCCGTTGCGCAGCCGTACCAGGATCTCCGGGCTCGACCCCGCGATGCTGAAGCCGCCGAAATCGAGGAAGAACAGGAACGGCGCCGGGTTGATCCGCCGCAGCGAGCGGTACAGCGCGAACGGCGGCAGCGCGAACGGCACGGAGAAGCGCTGGCTCGGCACGACCTGGAACGCGTCGCCGGCGGCGATGTATTCCTTCGCGCGCAGCACCGCCGCCTTGAAGCTCTCGCGCGTGAAGTTGGATGCCGGCTCGGCCAGCGCCGGCAGCGAAACCGGCGGGGCCGCCATCGGCAGCGGGCGCGCCAGCGCCGCCTCGGCCTCCGCGAGGCGTGCCTGCGCCGCTTCCCACGCCGCCGCCGCCGAAACGCCGGCACGTGGATAGATCGGGGCGGCGAGCGTCAGCAGGTCCGACACATTGTCGAACACCGCATAGAGCGTCGGCCGCGCCAGCTGCGCCTCCGGCAGGCCGAGCGGGTCTTCGTTGCGATTCCCGACCGGCTCCATCAGCCGGACCATGTCGTAGCCGAGATAGCCGACCAGCCCGCCGCACATCGGCGGCACGCCCGCCGGCACGTCGAGCCGGCTCTCGTTGATCAGCGCGCGGAGGCTCTCCAGCGGCTTCGCGGCGTCGGGCACGAAGGCGAAGGGGGCTGCCTGCGCGTCGCGGTTGATTTCCGCCACCCCGCCGCGGCAGCGCCAGATGAGGTCGGGATCAAGCCCGATGATGGAGTAGCGCCCGCGCGCGGCACCGCCCTCGACGCTTTCGAGCAGGATCGTGTTCGGCTTGCCGTGCGCGAGCTTGAGGAAGGCGGCGACCGGCGTGTCGAGGTCCGCGACCAGGCGGCGCGTCAGCACCGCGCCGCGCCCGGCCTCGTAGCCCTCGCGGAATGCGGCGAAGCCGGGGGCCGGTGCCGCGTTCACGGCCCCGCCGCCGCCGCGACCGTGTCGAGCTGCGCCTGGTTGATCACCGGCTTGCCCCGTTCGCGCAGCGCCTGGGTCGCCAGGTTCTCGAGGTCGGTGTCGATCGTGCCCGCGATCTCCTCGCGCAGCTTGGCGAAGCCAACCTGGTCCTTCGCCGGATCGGGATCGTTGACCGTGACGACCTGCGCGACGACGAAACCATCCGGGGTCGCCGCCATCGTCGCCTCGCCCTGCTTCGTCGCGAACAGCGGGTTGAGCAGCGTCGGCGGGAAGCCCGCGACCGGCGCGCCGCGCGTCACCGCGGGCAGGCGGGTCACGCTCAGCCCGTCCTTGGTCGCGGCGTCCGAGAGCGTGGCGCCACCATTGACCGCCGTCATCAGCTTCGCCGCGACCGTCTCTGCCGCGTGGCGCCGCTGGGCGGCGGTCCAGTCATCCGTCACCTGCTTCGCCACCGTCGTGAACGGTCGCTCGGTCGCCGGCGTGATCTTCTGCACCTCGAGCGCGAAATAGCCGGTGGAGGAGCCGTCGGCCGCCTGCGGCGCCTCGATCAGCCTCGGCAGGTCACCCGGCTTCGCGCGGAACGCCTCGGCCACCAGCGCCTGGCGCAGTCCGGCATCACCAGGGATGGGCGCCGGCTTGCCCTCCGGCGTCATGCCCTGCGCGTCCAGCGTGCCCTCGACGGCGGCAAGCCCCAGGTCGCCGGGGAGCGATGCCAGCGCCGCGCCGCCCGCGAGCAGGTCGTCGATCTTGCCCGCGCGCGTGTCCATCAGGTCCTGGGCCTGGCGCAGGATCAGCGCCTGCCTGATGGTGTCGTGCAGTTCCGCGAGCGTCGGCGTCACCGCCGGCGAAACCTTCGTCACCTTCAGCACGACGCTGCCCGTGACCCCCGCGATCGGGCCGACGATATCGCCCGCCTTGGCAGCGAAGGCCGCATCGGCCAGGGCCGGCGTGGGGAAGGCGTCGCGCGCGGTGTCGGTCAGGCTCAGCGGGGTCGCGCCGTCCTTCTTGGCCAGCGCCTGCACCGCGGCCCAGTCGGCGCCGCCCTTCCAGGCATCGGCGATCGCCTGCGCCTTCGCCGCGTCCGGCACCGTCACCACCTCGACGCTGCGCTGCTCGGGCCTGGCGAGATCCTGCGCCTGGCGCTTGAACTCGGCTTCGATGTCCGCCTCGCTCACCGTGACCTGGGACGCCAGCGTCTGCGGCGAAAGCACGACCGCGCGGATGCGGCGGTATTCCGGCGCGCGGTAGTCCGCCGGATGGTTGGCGTACCAGCGCTGGAGTTCCTCCTGCGTGGGCTGCGGCGGCGCCGGCTGGGCGGAGTCCAGCACGTTCGCCGCGTCCGCCGCGCGGGATTCGCCGCGGTACTGGTAGACGATCTTCGCCAGCACCTCGGGGCTCACGATTCCGGAGCGCAGCGCACCGAAGAACTGCGTGCGCGCGAGCTGGCCCTGCATCAGGTCGAGGAACTGCGCCTCGTTGAGGTTGTTGCGGCTCAGCACCGACTGGAACGTCGCCGGGTCGAACTGGCCGGACGGGCCATGGAAGGCGGGGATCGACCAGATCGCCTGCTGCAGCGCCTGCTTCGGCACCACGACGCCGAGCTTGCCGATCGCGGTGTCCACCGCCGTCGAGCTGATGAGCTGGTCGAGCACCTGGGCGGCCACCGCCTGGCGGATCGTGTCCGACGGCTGCTCGCCGCTGGGCAGGCTCTGCTGGATCTGCTGCAGCTGGCGCTGATAGGCCTGCTGCACCTGCGCGAGCTCGATCTTCTGCCCGGCGACGCGCGCGACCGGCGGGATGCCGCCCGTGAGGTCGATGCGCGCGGCGACGCCCCAGAAGATGAAGGCCGCCACCAGGGCGAGGAAGAACAGGCGCACGGGCCAGGTATCGAGCGAGCGGCGCAGGGCAGCGAGCATGCTGGGACTTTCAGACCTTAAGCGATTGGGCGCGGGGATATTCAGGCGTGAGCCGCGAAGGGGGCGGCTTGAGGCGGCGCACCATAGGCAGCCCAGGCGGTCAATGCCATACCGTGCGGCCCGTCGGGCAGGAGGAAGGTGGATGCGCCGCATGATTGCCGGGAACTGGAAGATGCACATGCTGGGCGAGGGGGCGCTTCAGCTCGCGGCGGCGCTGCGCCGCGATCTCGCCGGCAAGGCGGGCGGCGGGCTTGCCTGCGACCTCCTGGTCTGCCCGCCGGCGACCGTGCTCTCCGCCGTCGCCCACGCCCTGCTCGGCTCGTCCTGCCAGGTCGGCGCCCAGGACTGCCACGCGGAGGCCGCCGGCGCCCATACCGGCGACATCTCGGCGCCGATGCTGCGCGATGCCGGCGCCACCCACGTCATCCTCGGCCACTCGGAGCGGCGGGCCAACCACGGCGAGACGGACGCCATGGTCCAGGCCAAGGTCCACGCCGCGACGGCGGCTGGCCTCGTCCCCATCGTCTGCGTCGGCGAGACCCTGGCGGAGCGGGAAGGCGGCTGGGCCGAATCCGTGGTTTCCGGCCAGCTCGCCGGCAGCCTGCCGCACGGGTTTGGGCAATCACCGATGCGGGGCCTCGTTGCCTACGAGCCGGTCTGGGCCATCGGCACCGGCCGCACGCCCACCCAGTCCGACATCGCAGCCATGCACGCGACGATCCGCCACCGCATCGGGCCCGGCATCCGCATCCTCTACGGCGGGTCGGTGAAGCCGGAGAACGCGGCGGGCATCCTTGCCCTGCCGGAGGTCGGCGGCGCGCTGGTCGGCGGCGCCAGCCTGGACGCGGCAACGTTCCTCGCGATCGCCGCGGCGTCCCGCCTGGGCGGCCCGCCTGAACACGGCCCGCCTGAACACGGCCCGCCTGAGCACGGCCCGCCTGAACACGGCCCGCGCGCAGGCATGGCCTGCCTGAACCCGCATTGATCGCGCCATCGGCCGGTCGCCACGGGTTGATCTTGCAGGCAGGGGCGCTACAAGCCCGCAACCCTTCCCGGTACGCCTCCAGCCATGACGCTCGTCCTGCTCATCATCCACCTGTTCGTCACCATCGCGCTGATCGGCGTCGTGCTGATCCAGCGCAGCGAGGGCGGCGGGCTCGGCATCGGCTCCTCCCAGGGCATGGGCGCGTTCATGGGCGGGCGCGGCACCGCCAACCTGCTCACCCGCACCACCGCGGTGCTGGCGACCATCTTCTTCGCGCTCTCGATGACGCTGGCGCTGCTCGGCCACACGCAGGGCGGTGGCGGCCTGCTCGCCCCGTCGCCGGCGCCCACCGCGCCTGCCTCCAGCGCCCCGACCCCCGGCGCCCCGACCCCCGGCGCCCCGACCCCCGGCGCCCCGATTCCCGGCGTGCCGGCCAAGCCCGCCCCCGCGCCGGCCCCCACCGGCCCGGTCGTTCCGACGAAATAGGCCCCCGGCCTTGCCAGCAACTCCGGGTGCGGCCTATCAAGACCGCCCATGACGCGGTTCGTCTTCATCACCGGCGGCGTGGTTTCATCCCTCGGAAAAGGCATTGCATCGGCGGCCCTGGGCGCGCTGCTGCAGGCGCGCGGCTATACCGTGCGGCTGCGCAAGCTCGACCCGTACCTCAATGTCGATCCCGGAACGATGTCGCCGCTGCAGCACGGCGAGGTCTTCGTCACCGATGACGGTGCCGAAACCGACCTCGATCTCGGCCATTACGAGCGCTTCACCGGCGTCGATGCCACGCGCGCGGACAATGCCACCACCGGGCGCATCTACTCCGAGGTGATCGCGCGCGAGCGCCGCGGCGACTATCTCGGCGCCACCGTCCAGGTCATTCCGCACATCACGGACGCGATCAAGGCGGTGATCACGGCCGACGCCCTGGACCCCAACGGCCGCGAGGCGGATTTCGTGCTGATCGAGATCGGCGGCACGGTGGGCGACATCGAGAGCCTGCCGTTCCTGGAGGCGATCCGCCAGCTCGGCAACGACCTCGGGCCGCAGCGCGCGATGTTCGTCCACCTCACCCTGCTGCCCTGGATCGGCACCGCGGGCGAGCTGAAGACGAAGCCCACGCAGCATTCGGTCAAGGAGCTGCTCAGCGTCGGCATCCAGCCGCAGATGCTGCTCTGCCGCTGCGACCGCCCGATCCCGGAGAACGAGCGGCGCAAGCTCGCGCTGTTCTGCAACGTCCGCCCGGAGGCGGTGATCGCCGCGCGTGACGTCGACACGATCTACGCCGTGCCCGAGGCCTATCACGCCGAGGGCATGGACCGCGAGGTGCTGCGCCATTTCGGCCTCGCCTTCGACCGCGAGCCGGATCTCGCGCGCTGGCACGGCATCGTCGAGCGCGTGCGCAACCCGGAGAGCGAGGTCGGCATCGCCGTCGTCGGCAAGTACACGGACCTGCTCGACAGCTACAAAAGCCTGGCCGAGGCGCTGGCGCATGGTGGCATCGCCAACCAGGTGAAGGTGCGGCTCGACTGGGTGGACTCCCAGGTCTTCGAATCGCCGGACGCGGTGCGCCAGCTCGAGGGCGTGCACGGCATCCTGGTTCCCGGTGGCTTCGGCGAGCGCGGCACCGAGGGCATGATCGAGGCGGTGCGCTTCGCGCGCGAGCGCCAGGTGCCGTTCCTGGGCATCTGCTTCGGCATGCAGATGGCGGTGATCGAGACGGCGCGCCACCGCGCGAACCTGCCCGGTGCCTCCTCCAGCGAGTTCGGGCCCTGCGCCGAGCCGGTCGTGGGCCTGCTCACCGAATGGGCGCGCGGCAACGAGATCGAGCGCCGCGCCGCCGGCGGGGATCTCGGCGGCACGATGCGCCTCGGCGCCTATCCCGCGGAGCTGGCGGAAGGCTCGCTGGTGCGCGAGGTCTATGGCGGGCTCTCGCGCATCCACGAGCGCCACCGCCACCGCTACGAGGTCAATGTCCGCTACCGCGACCAGCTGGAGGGCGCGGGCCTGCGCTTCTCCGGCCTCTCGCCCGACGGCGTGCTGCCGGAGATCGTGGAACGCCCGGACCACCCCTGGTTCGTCGGCGTGCAGTTCCATCCGGAGCTGAAGTCCCGCCCGCTCGCGCCGCACCCGCTGTTCCGCGGCTTCATCGCGGCCGCCGTGAAGCTGGCCCGCCTTGTCTAGCCTCCGCCATGTGAAGGTCGGGCCGGTCACGTTTGGCAACGACCTGCCCTTCGTGCTCATCGCCGGGCCCTGCCAGATCGAGAGCCGCGCGCATGCGATGGAGGTGGCGGGCGAGCTCGCCTCGATCTGCCGTGCCGCCGGCGTGGCCCTGGTGTTCAAGAGCAGCTACGACAAGGCCAACCGCACCAGCCTCGCGGGCGCGCGTGGCGTCGGCATGGAGAAGGGCCTCGCCATCCTCGCCGAGATCCGCGAGGCGCTGGACTGCCCGGTCCTCACCGACATCCATTCCATCGAGCAGGTGAAGCCCGCCGCCGCGGCCGTCGATATCCTGCAGATCCCGGCCTTCCTCTGCCGCCAGACGGACCTGCTGCTCGCCGCCGGCGAAACCGGCCGCGTGGTCAACGTCAAGAAGGGGCAATTCCTGGCGCCGTGGGACATGAAGAACGTCGCCGCCAAGATCGCCAGCACGGGCAACGAGCGCATCCTGCTCACCGAGCGCGGCGCCTCCTTCGGCTACAACACGCTGGTGACGGATTTCCGCGCGCTGCCGATCATGGCCGAGACCGGCTACCCGGTGGTGTTCGACGCGACGCATTCCGTGCAGCAGCCAGGTGGGCAGGGCGGCGCCTCCGGCGGCGAGCGCAAATACGCCCCCGTCCTCGCGCGCGCCGCCCTTGCCGTGGGCTGCGCCTCGATCTTCATGGAATGCCACCCGGACCCGGACCACGCGCCGTCGGACGGGCCCAACATGATCCCGCTCGCCGCCATGCCTTCGGTCATCGACGAGATGCTCGCCATCGACCATGTCATGAAGGGCCGTGGCTGAGCTGACGCCACGCCAGCGCCGGGCGGTCGCGGCACCCGCCGCGGGGATCGCGCTGCTGGCGGCCGGCGGGCTCGCCTGGCTCGCCCTGGGCTGGTTCTGGACCGGCTCGCTCGCGGCACTCGCGGGTTTCGCCGCCATCGCCTGGGGCATCACCGCCCAGCTGCGCGACCCGGCGCTGCGCGAGCGCCGGCAGCCACCGATGCAGGGTGGCGGCGGCAGCGAGGGAGGCCGCTAAGGGCCGGGCGGTAGCGGCGTGGCGCCGCCTCTGATAGGAGCGCGCGCAGCCGAACGGAGATCAGCATGAGCGCCATCGCCAATCTCGCCGCCCGCGAAATTCTCGACAGCCGTGGCAACCCCACGATCGAGGTGGACGCGATCCTGGAAAGCGGTGCGATGGGCCGTGCCGCCATCCCCTCCGGCGCCTCCACCGGCGCCAACGAGGCGGTGGAGAAGCGCGACGGCGACCCCAAGCGCTATGGCGGCAAGGGCGTGCGCGAGGCGGTCGCGGCGGTGCATGGCGAGATCCTCGCCGCCATCGTCGGCATGGACCCCGCGGAGCAGATCCTGATCGACGAGCTGCTGATCGACCTCGACGGCACGCCGAACAAATCGCGCCTCGGCGCCAACGCGCTGCTCGGCGTCAGCCTCGCCTGCGCCCGGGCGGCGGCGGCGGAGACCGGCGTGCCCCTGTGGCGGCATGTCGGGGGCGTGCACGCGCGCATCCTGCCGGTGCCGATGATGAACATCGTCAACGGTGGCAAGCACGCCGACAACCCGATCGACATCCAGGAGTTCATGATCCAGCCCGTCGGCGCCGGCACCTTCGCCGATGCGCTGCGCATGGGCTCGGAGATCTTCATGGCGCTGAAGAAGAAGCTCTCGGCCGCCGGCCACTCCACCAATGTCGGCGACGAGGGCGGCTTCGCACCCAATATCGGCTCGGCCGCGGAGGCGCTCGGCTTCATCGCCAGCGCCTGCGAGGCGGCGGGCTACCGGCCAGGCGAGGACGTCACCTTCGCCATCGACTGCGCCGCCTCCGAGTTCCACGAAGGCGGGCGCTACAAGCTCGCGGGCGAGGGCAGGGAGCTCGATGCCGCGGGCATGGTGGACTACCTCGCCGAGCTCGCCGGACGTTTCCCTATCGTTTCGATCGAGGACGGCTGCGCGGAGGACGACTGGGCGGGCTGGAAGCTGCTGACCGAGCGCCTCGGCGCGAAGCTGCAGCTCGTGGGCGACGATATTTTCGTCACGAACACGGAATTTCTCCGCCGTGGCATCGCGGAGGGCTGCGCCAACGCCATCCTGATCAAGGTCAACCAGATCGGCACGCTGTCGGAGACGCTGGAGGCGGTGGAGATGGCGCACCGCGCCGGCTGGCGCGCGGTGATGAGCCACCGCTCCGGCGAGACCGAGGATTCCACCATCGCCGACCTCGCGGTCGCGACCAATTGCGGTCAGATCAAGACCGGCAGCCTGTCGCGCAGCGACCGCATCGCCAAGTACAACCAGCTACTGCGCATCGAGGAAGCGCTGGGCCAGGCCGCGCAATACGCGGGGCGGACGATCCTCGCCCGCCCCTGAAGCCGGTGCCGCGGAACCCTCAGCCCCGCGGCCGCATGCCCGGCCGGGGGAGCGCCATCAGGCGCGGCCTCAGCGGAAGGTGAAGCCGAGGAAGAGCGAGGGCGGAGCCACCACCACCGGCGGCGCATAGACCACGGGCGGCGCGACATAGACGGGCGGGGGCGGCAGCGCATAGGCGACGGGCGGCGCCACGTAGACCGGCGGCGGCGGCGCGTAGACATAGGCGGGCGGCCCCCAGCCGCCATGCCAATGCTCGTCATGGCCGTGCCAGCCGCCGTCGTGCCCATGCCACCCATCGGCCAGGGCCACGCCTGGCGCCGCGAGGGCCATGATGGCGCAAAGCAGGAGAGATTTCGTCGTCATCGCCAAGCCTCCTTGGGGTGGTTGCGCCTGTTTGACGGGGGGATGGAAGCGCCACTTTTGGACCGCTCGCGGGCAGGGTTGTGGCGATTGCGAGGCAAATCTGCCCGGGGGTATGAAAATTCTTTCAGAAACCTTTGGCAAAACCGAGAAAATGTGATTCGTATCGTGGCGTGACGCCGCGCTTCCCCCAACCGTGATCCCATCCGCCTGACCGTGTCGACCTCACCAATGACCTTGGGCCGTACCATCCGCCGCCAGGCGCACGCCCTGCTGGTGCCCGCCATCCTGTTCCTGTTCGCCGCCTATTTCGGCTGGCAGGCAACCCAGGGCAGCCGCGGCCTGCACGCCTATGCGCAGCGCCAGCAGGAGGAAAAGGCGGCCAATGCCGAGCTTGCCGCCGCGCGCGCCGACCTCGCGGTCTGGCAGCGCCGGGTCTCGGCGCTGCGCGGCGACCGCCTCGACCTCGACGTGCTCGACGAGCGGGTGCGCGCGATGCTGAATCTCAGCCGCCCGGACGACATCATCGTTCCCTACCGCCAGGGACAGAAGCTTTTCTGATCCCTGGCTTCCCGTAACCTCGCTGCGATCGCGCCGCCGCGCACGATGCAAGCTTGCGGCGAACCGCCATGCGCGCGAAGAATCTTGCGCGCCGGCTCTGGAACGTGTCGGCGCGCCAAGCGGTTAACCGGAATTCGGTTAATATCTCGTATTGCGTTGCACAATAACGGTTTTTCGCCGTTTCGCGCTTGAAGCGTCGCGACCCGGTTGATAGGTCTCGCGCGATCGAGGGAGGTGCGCATGGCGGTCGAGGCGAAGAAGCGTGGCAAGGGCAAGGAAGTGGCGTCCGGCATGAGCCGCGACCAGCTGCTCGCCGTCTACCGGACGATGCTGCTGATCCGCCGTTTCGAGGAAAAGGCGGGCCAGCTCTACGGCATGGGGCTCATCGGCGGCTTCTGCCACCTCTATATCGGCCAGGAGGCGGTGGTCGTCGGCATCCAGTCGGCGCTGGAACAGGGCGACCAGGTCATCACGTCCTACCGCGACCATGGCCACATGCTCGCCACCGGCATGCAGCCGCGCGGCGTGATGGCGGAGCTCACCGGCCGGGCCACCGGCTATTCCCGCGGCAAGGGCGGCTCCATGCACATGTTCAGCAAGGAGCGGAACTTCTTCGGCGGCCACGGCATCGTCGGCGCCCAGGTCTCGCTCGGCACCGGGCTCGCCTTCTCCAATGCCTATCGCGGCAATGACCGCGTGGCCGTGACCTATTTCGGGGAGGGCGCCTCCAACCAGGGCCAGGTGTTCGAGAGCTTCAACCTCGCCGCCCTGATGAAGCTGCCCTGCATCTACGTGATCGAGAACAACAAGTACGGGATGGGCACGAGCGTGGAGCGCGCCTCCGCCAGCCGCGACCTGTCCAAGAACGCCGCCGCCTGGGGCATCCCCGGCATGCAGGTGGACGGCATGGACGTGGAAGCGACGTGGGAGGCCGCCAGGAACGCCATCGCCTGGTGCCGCGCCGGCAAGGGTCCGTACCTGCTGGAGGTGAAGACCTACCGCTACCGCGGCCACTCGATGTCCGACCCCGCCAAGTACCGCACGCGCGAGGAGGTGCAGAAGATGCGCAGCGAGCGCGACTGCATCGAGCACGCGCGTCACCGGCTGGAGGGGATGGGTATCGACGAGGCCGGCTTCAAGGCGATCGACGACGAGGTGAAGGCCGTCGTGCAGGAGGCCGCCGATTTCGCGCAGTCCTCGCCGGAACCGGATCCGGCGGAGCTATGGACCGACGTGCTGGTGGAGGGCTGAGCGATGGCGACCGAGATCCTGATGCCGGCGCTTTCGCCGACCATGACGGAGGGCAAGCTCGCCCGCTGGCTCAAGAACGTCGGCGACGACATCCGCGCCGGCGACGTCATCGCCGAGATCGAGACCGACAAGGCGACGATGGAAGTGGAGGCGGTGGACGAGGGCAAGCTCAGCCGCATCCTCGTGCCCGAGGGCACGGAAGGCGTTGCGGTGAACACGCCGATCGCCGTGATCGGCGAGGGCCAGGCCGCGGCGAAGCCCGCGCCGGCAGCGGCACCCGCCGCGGCCCCCACACCCGCACTGGCGCCGGCGCCGGCGCCGAGTGTCGCGGCCGCGCCACGCGCTCCGGAACCCGCCGGCATGGCGGAGAAGGACTGGGGTCCCACCAAGGTCATCACCGTGCGCGAGGCGCTGCGCGACGCCATGGCCGCCGAGATGCGCGCCGACGAGCGCGTGTTCCTGATGGGCGAGGAGGTCGCGCAGTACCAGGGCGCCTACAAGGTGAGCCAGGGCCTGCTCGAGGAGTTCGGCGCGCGTCGCGTCATCGATACGCCGATCACCGAGCACGGCTTCACCGGCATGGCGGTCGGGGCGGCGATGAACGGGCTCAAGCCGATCGTCGAGTTCATGACCTTCAACTTCGCCATGCAGGCGATGGACCAGATCATCAACTCGGCCTCCAAGACGCTCTACATGTCGGGCGGGCAGATGGGCTGCCCCATCGTCTTCCGCGGCCCCAATGGTGCCGCGAGCCGTGTCGCGGCCCAGCACAGCCAGTGCTACGCGTCCTGGTACGCGCATTGCCCGGGCCTCAAGGTCGTCGCACCCTGGTCGGCGGCGGACGCGAAGGGGCTGCTGCGCGCCGCGATCCGCGATCCCAATCCGGTGATCGTGCTGGAGAACGAGATCCTCTACGGCCACAGCAACGAGTGCCCGGTGGCGGATGATTTCGTCCTGCCGCTCGGCCGCGCCAAGATCGAGCGCCCGGGCACGCAGGTCACGATCGTTGCGTTCTCGATCATGGTGGGCGTCGCACTCGCCGCGGCCGAGGCGCTGGCGGAGCAGGGGATCAGTGCGGAGGTCATCAACCTCCGCTCGCTGCGTCCGCTCGATACCGCAACGATCGTCGAGAGCGTGAAGAAGACCAGCCGCCTCGTCACCGTGGAGGAAGGCTGGCCCTACGCCGGCATCGGCGCGGAGGTCGCGATGCAGATCACGGAGCACGCGTTCGACTGGCTCGACGCGCCGCCCGCGCGCGTGCACGGGCTCGATGTGCCGCTGCCCTATGCCGCCAATCTCGAAAAGCTGGCGCTGCCGCAGCCCGGCTGGGTGGTGGACGCCGTGAAGAAGCTGTTCTGAGGAGAACGCGCGATGGCCACCAACATTCTGATGCCCGCGCTCTCGCCCACGATGACGGAGGGCACGCTCGCGCGCTGGCTCAAGCACGAGGGCGACACGGTAAAGGCCGGCGACGTGATCGCCGAGATCGAGACCGACAAGGCAACGATGGAGGTCGAGGCGGTGGACGAGGGCGTGCTCGGCCGCATCCTCGTCCCGGACGGCACGCAGGGCGTGAAGGTCAACGACCCGATCGCGATCCTGGTCGAGCCCGGCGAGAAGGTTCCGAGCGCCGCGCCTGCCGCCACCGCGCCGCGCCCCTGCCGCCGCAGCGCCCGCACCAGCGGCCGCGGCGCCCGCACCGGCGACACCGGCGGCCGCGGCTCCGGCGCCCGCACCCGCACCGGCCGCGAGCGCCCATGACGAAGGCCGCGTCTTCGCATCCCCCCTCGCGCGGCGCATGGCGAAGCAGGCCGGGCTTGACCTCGCCGCCGTGAAGGGCTCCGGCCCCAACGGGCGCATCGTCCGCGCCGATGTCGAGGCAGCGCTCGCAAGGCCGGCCGCCGCACCCGCCACGGCACCGGCACCGAAGGCCGCCGCCGCCGCGCCGGCACCCGTCTCCGCCGCCGGCCTGCCGCCGCACACGCTGGTGCCGCACTCGACGGTGCGGCGCGTCATCGCCCGCCGCCTTTCCGAGGCGAAGGCGACGATCCCGCATTTCTACGTCTCCATGGACGTGGAGCTGGACGCGCTGCTGGCACTGCGTTCGCAGCTCAACGCCAAGTCGCCGGCGGAGGGGCCGAACGCGTTCAAGCTCTCGGTCAACG
Source organism: uncultured Pseudomonadota bacterium (assembly GCA_963764465.1). Classification (GTDB taxonomy): domain Bacteria; phylum Pseudomonadota; class Alphaproteobacteria; order Acetobacterales; family Acetobacteraceae; genus JAJXXT01. Next base: position 133,657 of record CAVXSO010000006.1, read on the forward strand.
ACCTCATCATCAAGGCTTCCGCCATCGCGCTGCGCCGGGTGCCGGGCGTCAACGCTTCCTGGACCGATGAGGGCATCGCGCTCTACGACGACGTGGACATCTCGGTCGCCGTCTCGATCCCGGACGGGCTGATCACGCCGATCGTGCGCAAGGCGGACAGGAAAGGCCTCGCCGCGATCAGCAACGAGATGAAGGACCTCGCCGCCCGCGCCAAGTCCGGCAAGCTGAAGCCCGAGGAGTTCCAGGGCGGCGGCTTCTCCATCTCGAACATGGGGATGTATGGCGTGACCACCTTCTCGGCCATCATCAACCCGCCGCAGGCCGCGATCCTCGCGGTCTCCGCGGGCGAGAAGCGCGCCGTGGTGCGCAGTGACAGGGCGGGGGGCGACAAGGCGGGTGGCGACCAGATCGCCATCGCAACGGTGATGACCTGCACGCTCTCGGTCGACCACCGCGTGATCGACGGCGCGCTCGGGGCCAGGTGGCTCGCCGCCTTCAAGCGCATCGTCGAGGATCCGCTGAGCCTGATGCTGTGACCCCGAACGGCGTCACGTTTCGCGACGCGGAGCCGGGCGACGAGCGTCTCGTCGCCCATTTCGTCCGCCGCCTCGCCGAATACGAGAAGATGGAGCATCTCGCGATCGGGACGGAGGCGGATTTCGCCCGCGCCCTGTTCGGCGAGAAGCCGCACGCCCACGCCATGATCATCGAGAGGGCGGGCTCACCCGTTGGCTTCGCGCTCTGGCACTACAATTTCTCGACCTTCCAGGGGCGGCCCGGCATCTATCTCGAGGACATCTTCGTCGAGCCGGAGCACCGCGGCGGCGGCATCGGCCGCGCGGTGTTTCGCTGCCTCGCCGCGCGCGCGGTCGCGGAGGGCTGCACCCGCCTCAACTGGCAGGTGCTGAACTGGAACGCGCCGTCCATCGCCTTCTACCGCGGCCTCGGCGCCAGGCCGCTGGACGACTGGACCACGATGCGCCTCGAGGGCGACACGCTCGCCGCACTCGCCGAATAGGGAGAACCCCATGGCCGACCAGAGCTTCGACATCATCGTGGTGGGCGGCGGGCCCGGCGGCTATGTCGCCGCGATCAGGGCAGCCCAGCTCGGCATGAAGACCGCCGTCGTCGAGCGCGAAAACCTTGGCGGTATCTGCCTCAACTGGGGCTGCATTCCCACGAAGGCGCTGCTGCGCTCGTCGGAGATCAACCATCTCCTGCACCACCTGCCGGACTATGGCTTCGCGGCCGACAATATCCGTTTCGATATAGCAGCGGTGGTGAAGCGCTCGCGCGCCGTCGCCAAGCAGCTTTCCTCCGGCGTCGCGCACCTGATGCGCAAGAACAAGATCACCGTCGTCGATGGCACCGCCACGCTCGCCGGCGGCGGCAAGCTCGCCGTCACCAAGGACGGCAAGCCAGTGGGCACGCTCTCGGCGCCGCACATCATCCTCGCCACCGGCGCGCGCGCCCGCGAGCTCCCCGGCATCGAGGCGGATGGCAAGCTGATCTGGAGCTACCGCCACGCCATGGTGCCGCCCTCGCTGCCCAAGTCGCTGCTGGTCATCGGCTCCGGCGCCATCGGCATCGAGTTCGCGAGCTTCTTCCGCAACATGGGTGCCGCCGTCACCGTGGTCGAGGTGATGGACCGCGTGCTGCCGGTGGAGGACGAGGAGATCTCCGCCTTCGCGAGGAAATCCTTCGAGAAGCAGGGCATGACCATCCTCACCAGCGCCTCGGTCAAGGGCGTGAAGAAGGGGGCGGACAACGTCACGGTGACGGTCGAGGCCGGCGGCAAGACGCAGGAAATCACCGTCGAGCGCGTCATCTCCGCGGTCGGCATCGTCGGCAACGTGGAGAACCTCGGGCTCGAGGGCACGAAGATCAAGGTCGACCGCACGCACGTGGTGATCGACGAATACGGCCGCACCGGGGAGCCCGGCATCTACGCCATCGGCGACCTCGCGGGCCCGCCGTGGCTCGCGCACAAGGCGAGCCACGAGGGCGTGGTCTGCGTCGAGAACATCGCGGGCCTGCACCCGCACCCGCTCGACGGGACCAACATTCCCGGCTGCACCTATTGCATGCCCCAGGTCGCCTCGGTCGGCTGGACGGAAGCCAGGGCCAAGGAAGCCGGGCGCAAGGTGCGCGTCGGGCGCTTCCCCTTCATCGGCAACGGCAAGGCGATTGCCATGGGCGAGCCGGAGGGCATGGTGAAGACCGTGTTCGACGCCGAGACCGGCGAGCTGCTCGGCGCCCATATGGTCGGCGCGGAGGTGACGGAGATGATCCAGGGCTACGCCATCGCGCGGACCCTGGAATCGACGGAGGCGGAGCTGATGCACACGGTCTTCCCGCATCCCACGATCAGCGAGACCATGCACGAGGCTGTGCTTGACGCGTACGGGCGGGCCGTCCACTTCTGACCCATGGACACCCCGCTCAAGCGGATCGAGATCGACCATCGGAAGCCCTCGGACCGGGTGGGCGCTGCCCGCCACCCGGAGAAAGCCGCGCGCCCCGATAACCCGATCGCGCGCAAGCCGGCCTGGATCCGGGTGAAGGCGCCGACCCACCCCGTCTACCACGAGACCCGCGAGCTGATGCGCGCCAACAAGCTGGTCACGGTGTGCGAGGAAGCGGCCTGCCCCAACGTGGGCGAATGCTGGTCGCAGCGCCACGCCACGATGATGATCATGGGCGACACCTGCACGCGCGCCTGCGCCTTCTGCAACGTCGCAACCGGCCAGCCCCTGCCGCTCGACACGGATGAGCCGCGCCGGGTGGCGGACGCGGTGGCAAAGCTCGGCCTGCGCCACGTCGTCATCACCTCGGTCGACCGCGACGACCTCGCGGACGGTGGTGCCGCCCATTTCGCCGCCACCATCCGCGCCGTCCGCGCCGGCGCGCCGGGCACCACCATCGAGATCCTGACGCCCGACTTCCTGCGCAAGGACGGGGCCGCCGAGATCGTTGCCGCGGACCCGCCGGACGTCTTCAACCACAATCTCGAGACCGTGCCGCGCCTCTACCCCTCCATCCGCCCGGGCGCGCGCTACTACCAGTCGCTGCGCCTGCTCGACCGCATGAAATCGCTCTCGCCCGGCATCTTCACCAAATCCGGCCTCATGGTCGGCCTCGGCGAATCGCGCGCGGAGGTGATGCAGGTGATGGACGACCTGCGTATCGCCGGCGTCGATTTCCTCACCATCGGCCAGTACCTGCAGCCCACGGTGAAGCACGCCGCCGTCGCGGAGTTCGTCACCCCCGCGATGTTCGAGGACTATGCCTCGCTCGCCCGCGCGCGGGGCTTCCTCATGGTCTCGGCGAGCCCGCTCACCCGTTCCTCCTACCACGCCGACCAGGATTTCGCGGCGCTGCGGGCCGCGCGCGCGGCAGCCTCGAATCGCGGTGCCTGATGCCCCGGCACGCGGAGGTCCGCACCGTTCCCTGGCGCGATGAGCAGCTTTTCGACCTCGTCGCGGATGTCGGCCGCTACCATGAGTTTCTGCCGTGGTGTGTCGGCGCGCGCGTGCGCTCGCGCACCGAGTCGCTGATGATCGCGGACCTCACGATCGGTTTCGGGCCGTTCCGCGAAAGCTTCACCAGCCGCGTCACGCTGGATCGCCCGCGGCTCATCACCGTCGCCTACGAGAACGGACCGTTCCGCTACCTTACCAACCGCTGGGGCTTCGAGCCCGCGGGCGAGGGCTGCCGAATCGACTTCGACGTCGATTTCGAATTCCGCAGCCGCATCCTCCAGGCCGCGATCGGCGCCGTGTTCCACGAGGCGACGCGCCGCATGGTCGGCGCCTTCGTGCGCCGCGCCACCGTGATCCACGGGCGCAGGCCCATAACCTCCGCTTCTGCATCCGTGCAGCCGGGCGCCGCGTAATGGATGTGGAGGGCGACCTGGCCGACCTCCTCGCGGCGGTCGCGTCCGGTGATCGCTCGGCGCTCCGTTCCCTCTACGCCAGGCAGTCCACGAGGCTGTTCGGGATCGCCATGGCCATCCTTCGCGACCGCAATGCCGCCGCTGATGCCCTGCAGGACAGTTTCCTGCGGATCTGGCAGCGCGCGCGGCAGTTCGACGCGACGCGGGGCCCGGCCGAGGCCTGGCTCGGCGGCATCGTCCGCCATGCGGCCCTGGACATCGCCCGCGCGCACGGCCGCGAGGTGCTGTCGGACGACCCCAATCTCGGCGACGAGGCGGTGGCGCCGGACGCGCTGGAGAAGCTCGGCGCCGCCGAGGACGCGAGCCGCCTGCGCGCCTGCCTCGAACGTCTGGACCCGCATGACCGCGAGGCGATCCTGCTCGCCTTCGTCCACGGTCTCTCGCATCCGCAGATCGCGGAGCGGCTGGGGCGGCCCCTGGGCACGGTGAAGTCCTGGATCCGCCGCGGCCTGCTCAGCCTCAGGGCCTGTCTCTCATGACCGCGCTGCCCACTGCCCCGGACGACATCGTGGTGATGGCCGGCGAATACGTGCTGGGCACGCTGGACACCCGCACGGCGCGCGCCGTCGCCGCGGCGGCCGAACGCGACCCTGCCTGGCGCGACGCCATCGCGCGCTGGGAGCGGCACTTCATCCCTCTCGGCGCGCTCGCCGTGGCGGAGGCCCCGCCGCCCAATCTCTGGAGCCGGATCGAGGCCGCGGTGGGTGGCGGAAAATCCCGCCCGCCCGCCCGCGCCCGCACGCCCTGGCACTGGCCCGCCTGGGCCGGCGGCGCCACGGCCGTCGCCGCGGTCTTCGCGGTGCAACTCTACGTCTTCACGCCGCCGATCCCGACGATGACCGCGGTGCTGCTGCCCGACCAGGCGGAACCGCCCTTCGTCAGCGCGACGGCGCCCGGCAGTGCGGTCCCGACCATGAGTGTCGCCTCCGCAAGCGCATCCGCGGCGGGCGTGGTCCGCCAGGGCAGCGCGCGCGGGCCGGGCGTGATCATGCAGGGCGGCGCGCCACAGGGGGCGGGGGTTCTCGCCACGGCCGGCGCCGCCGCCACGCCGTCGCCCCCCCGCATACCCGCGCCGCCGTCATCCGCGTTCGCACCAGCCCCGGTGCCGCGCCGCGCCGTCGAGAGCCTGGTACCGGCCTTCGTCGTCTCCGTCATGCCCGGCGGCTCGGTGCACGTGGCGGCCTTGCGCACGTCGGCCGGCGCCACCGCCGTGCCGCCCCCCGGCAGCGCCTTCGAGGTCTGGGAACGGGAGCCCGGCGCCACGCAGGCGCGCAAGCTCGGTGTCATGCCGGCGGGCGCGTCGGCGACGATCATCGATCGCCCGGGCACGCCGGCGCGGGCCGGCACGCAGATCATGATCTCCATCGAGCCACCAGGCGGGTCGCCCACTGGCCAACCGAGCGGCAAGATGGTGTATTTCGGCTGGCTGGAGCGTGTCGATCCGCCTGCCTGACGCCCCGGCCGCCTGATCCTCAAACAGCCGGAAACCACAACAACATGGTCCATGCTCCGCCTCGCCCCGCACCCGGCCTGCCGCCGGTGCGGGTGAACCTCTATTCCGACACGCAGACGCTCCCCACCGCCGCGATGAAGGCGGCGATGATGGCGGCGGAGCTCGGCGACGAGCAGGCGGGGCTCGACCCCACCGTGATCGCGCTGTGCGACCGGATGGCCAGGCTGCTCGGCAAGGAAGCGGCCGTGTTCCTGCCCAGCGGCACGATGTGCAACCAGATCGCGATCCTCACCCATTGCCGCCCCGGCGACGAGATCCTGGCGCATGTCACCGCCCATATCCTCACCAGCGAGGGCGGCGGCGGCGCGGCGCTGACGGGTGCCCAGATCACCGGCCTGCCGGGCGAGGGGGGGCAGTACGACGTGGCGGCGCTGGATGCGGCGCTGCGCGCGAAATCCCGCTACGCCATGCCGCAGGTGCTGGTGGAGGTGGAGCAGACCGCCAATATCGGCGGCGGCACGGTCTGGCCGCTCGAGAAGCTGCGCGCCGTCGCGGAGTGGGCGCACACCCACGGCATGGCGACCCACATGGACGGCGCGCGGCTGATGAACGCCGCCGTCGCCGCTGGTATTCCCGCCGCCGAGATGGCCAGGGGTTTTGACAGCGTCTGGCTCGACTTCACCAAGGGCCTGGGTGCCCCGCTCGGCGCCGTGCTGTGCGGCAGCGAGGCCTTCATCGACGCCGCCTGGCGCTGGAAGCAGCGGCTCGGCGGCTCGATGCGCCAGGGCGGCATCTGTGCCGCCGCCTGCCTCTACGCGCTCGACCACAACGTCGAGCGGCTCGCGGAGGACCACGCCAACGCGAAACGCCTGGCTTCCGGCCTCGCGCAGATCCCGGGCTTCGCGGTGGAGACGCCGGAGACCAACCTGGTGTTCTTCAACCCCGAGGGTGCGGGCATCACGGCCGAGGCGCTCTCGGCCAGGGCCCGCGCGAAAGGCATCGCGTTCTCGGTGATGGGCCCGCGCGGCCGCGCCTGCACGCACCTGGACGTCGATGCCAAGGGCGTGGACGAGGCGCTCTCCGTCATCCGCGAGATCGTCCGCAACTGAGGCTTTCAAGCCGTAACACCCGGAAACCCCGGACGGGCGCAGGCTGCGCCCGTCCTATCCGGGAGATGCAAGATGCGCCGCCTCGCGCTGCTGCTGCTGTTCGCCGCCACCCCCGCCTTCGCCCAAACCCCGCCACCCGCAACGCCAACCCAGCCGCCGCCCAGCCAGGCGCAGCCGGGCGGGCGGGCCGCGCATTTGCGGGCAAAGTTACGGGAGCGTTTCGAAGCGGCGAACACGACCCATGACGGCCGCCTGACGCTCGGGCAGGCGCAGGCGGCGCACATGCCGCTGCTGGTGAAGAACTTCGCCGCCATCGACCAGGGCCAGAAGGGCTACGTGACGGAGGACGATCTGCGCGCCTTCATCCGCCAGCGCATCGCCGCCCGCCGCACCCGGCGCGAGCAGGAGCAGGCGCCGCCCCAGGGTGGCTGACCCGTTGAGAGCGTCGTAGCCGCCGGCTGAGGATTCCCACGCAGGCCTGGTGCGGGTGATCCCCGATGACGGCGCCGCTCTTCTCGCGACCGCAGATCAACCTCTACGTGCACGACATCGCGCCCGCGATGGCGTTCTATGCGCGCCTCGGCTTCGTCGAGAGCTTCCGCGCGCCGCCTGGGTGGCCGATCCCGAGGGCTACCCGGTTCAGCTGGTGCAGCGGCGACGCTGAAGCCCTACTGCGTGGTGGCGGCCGGCGGTGAGTTGGCGCCCAGCACCACGCCGTTCACCGTCCGCCCGTACATCGACCATTTGCTGTCGTGGAACCGCTTGCGCGTCTCCTCGACATTGCCGGTGAAGCGCGGGTCCTGCGGCCGGTCGTGGCTGTCGAGGTACATCGCCACGTCCCAGGCCTGCTGGTCCGTCAGCGAGCCGCCGCGCCCGAGCGGCATGTTGGCCTTGATGAAGCCCGCGGCCGCGGCGACGGATGTCATGCCAGCGCCCCAGTTGTAGGATTTCGGTCCCCAGAGCGGCGGAAACACGGTCTTCCCGCCGGCGAACTGCCCCTCGCCATGCGCGCCGTGGCAGAGTGCGCAATTCTGCGCGAACACCTGCTTGCCGCGTGCGTCGTCCGGCGTCTCGGCCGGCGACGGCAGGTGCACATAGCCGCGGCCCGCGAGCTTCGCGCCGGTCGGTGCGTTCGTCGCGAGCCAGGCGGCGTAGGTCTCGAGCGCCACCAGCACCTTGTCGCCGAGCTTCGGCGCCTTGCCGTTCATGCTGAATCTGAAACAACCCTGCAGCCGTTCCTCGAACGTGTTCACATGCCCGTTCTTGCTGCGATAGGCCGGAAACGCGACCCAGGCCGCCCACATCGGCGCCGCGTCCGCGAGGCGGCCCGCGTCGATATGGCAGTTGCTGCAGGCCAGCGCGTTGCCCACGAAATGCGGCGCCATCGCGCCGGTGTCGCGGAAGATCGCCTCGCCCTCGCGGATCATGTCGCCGAGCGGGCCAGCGGGGATCGCGGAGCGCGGCGGGGGCGTGAACGCGGCTGGCCCGGCGGCCGCCGCCGTCGGTGCGGGCGTCGGTGCGGGCGCCGGTGTGGCGGCGGCGACGCGCGCGGGCGCGGTGGGCGCCGAGACGGGCTGCGGGACGGGCGCCGCGGCGGCTTGCGCGGGCGCGGCGGAGGGGGGTGCGGCAACCACGGCCTCGGCCACCCGTTCACCGGAGGAGGGGCCGCGCGAGGCGAGGAACAGGCCGAGCATCAGGCCGCCGGCGATCGCCAGCATCATGGGAGCGCGGTTCATTGCTTCACCTCGGGCGCGGACGCGAGCGACGCGAAATATTCCGATACCGCGACGATCTCGTCGTTGGACAGCCGCTTCGCGATGGCCGGCATCAGCCCCAGCGGGCCGGGCGGACGCTTGCCGTCCTGCCAGGCGTGCAGCTGCCCCTCGATATAGGCGGCGGGTTGTCCCGCGAGCGCGGGAAACGTGCTGCCGACGCCCATGCCGTTCGGGCCATGGCAGGAGACGCAGGCCGGCAGCCGCCCCGCATCGCGCCCGTCCAGCGCCAGCGTCTCGCCCAGGGCATTCGGCCCGGCGGGCACGGCCACCGGTGGGGGCGGCAAGGCCGCGAGGTAGGCGGCGAGTGCGGATTGCTGCGCCACGCTGAGCTGCTTCGCGACCGGCCCCATCAGCACGTTCGCGCGCCGGCCCGCGGCGAGGTCCGCGAGCTGGGTCGCGAGGTAGGCTTCCGGCGCCCCGGCCAGCCGCGGATAGCCGAGCGCCGCATTACCGAGGGCTTGCGGACCATGGCAGATCGCACAGGCCGGCACGGCCGGGGGCAGGCCATGCAGGAAGATCGCCGCCGCGTCAGGCGCCGGGGCGCCCGGGGCCGCGGCCATCGCCAGCAGCGCGGCGGCAAGGATGGCGATCCGCGGGCGGCTCATCCGGCATGCCCGGCAAGGCGTGCCCGCGCGTCGTGCACCACGTGCGCAAGGTTCTCCTCGTTGAGCGCGCCGGGGATGAGGTAATTGCCGATGATGAGCCCGGGCGTGCCCTGCAGCCCCAGCCCATGAGCCTGCAGTTCGGACGTGCCCAGCGTGTCATCCAGTTCGCCGGCGCGCTCGTTCAGGTCGCGCTCGAGCCGCGCCATGTCCACGCCGGCCTGGCGCACGGCCTGCATCACGGAAGCATCGTCGGTGATATGCGTCGCGAACAGCGCGTCGTTCGCGGCGCTGAACCGCCCTTGCCAGTTCGCCGCCAGCGCTACCCGCGCCGCGGTGACGGAGGGGCCGCCGAACACCGGCCATTCCTTGGCGACGAACCGGATGTCGGCGTTCGCCGCCACCAGCTTCCGCAGCATCGGGTGCATGCCGCGGCAATACGGGCAGCGATAGTCGAAAAACTCGGCGATCGGCAGCGTTCCCTTCGGGTTGCCCAGCACCGGTGCCCCGGGATCGAAGAAGATCGCCTCGCGCGTGAGTTCGCCGGTCGGCGCCGCCATGCCCGGGCGGGCGCCGATGACCCAGGCGCCGACACCGCCGAGCAGCGCCACGCCGCCGGCGGCGACCAGGCCACGGCGCCTCACGCCTGCTCTCCCGCCCCGATTCCGTCGCGCCTGGCCTGCCACCAATGTCGCGCCATCGCTGTGCGCCCGTTCCGTTGTGCGGGTCTCTCTAACAGATTTCCCGCCTCGCGATATCGGCGCGCGCCGCGCGCGGCCGCTCTCGCGGCCTTCACGCCGGCACGGCGGAGATGATCACCTGCGCGTAGGCGTAGGGGTATTCGTCGGTCATCGTCAGGTCGATCCGCGGCGCGAGGCCCGCCGGCAGGAGGGCGGCGAGGCGCAGCGCGGCACCACCCGTGAGCACGAAGCCGGGCTGCCCACCCGGCCGGTTCACCACGCCGAGGTCGGACATGAACACGCCGCGGCGGAACCCGGTGCCCAGCGCCTTGGCGCAGGCCTCCTTCGCCGCGAAGCGCTTGGCATAGGTGCCGGCGCGGTTCTGCCCGTTGCGCCGCTCCGCCTTCCGCCGCTCGGCCTCCGTGAACACGCGCAAAAGGAAACGATCGCCAAAGCGCTCCAGCGCCGCCTCGATGCGGCGGATGTCGCAGATATCCGAACCGAGCCCCAGGATCATTGGTTGGGGATCAAGCGCGCGCGGTCACGCGGCCCTTGCCGGCGCCGCGACCGCCGGCGGCACGCGGAACGTCGCCATCAGCCGGTTCCACCCGTTGATCACCGCGATCATCAGCGCCAGCTCCACCAGTTCGGCTGCCGAGAAATGCCGCGCCGCCTCGCCGTAGACCGCGTCCGGCACGCCGGCCTCGCCGATGCGCGTCACCGCCTCGGTGAAGGCCAGCGCCGCCCGCTCGCGCGGTGTGTAGAGGTCGCCCGCCTCCGCCCAGGCCGGCAGCATGTCGATGCGCGCCTGCGCCTCGCCGTGCTTGCGCGCCACATCGATGTGCATCGCGAGGCAAAAGGCGCAGCCGTTCATCTGGGAGGCGCGGATCTTCACCAGCTCGTGCAGGAGCTTGTCGAGCCCGTTCTGGTTCACATGCGCCTGCAGCGCGCGCATGGCGCGGATTGCCTCGGGCGCTGCCTGCGCGGGGTCAAGCCGTTGCGACATCGTTACCTCCCCTTCGTGCACTTCATGCACCACCGTCTCCACGGCGAGCACCCTGCCGAGCATCGTGATCTCGCCGTCCCCGGCGGTGAACCGGCTGTCCCGACTGCTCGCCATACCCGCCCCCCATCATGCGCGGCCCGCGCCGCGCGCCGCACGCACCACCGCTCAGCCGCGGGCGCGGTCCACTTCGTGGACATGCGAGGCCGCGCGCAGGCTCGCCATCACGGCGGCGAGCTGCTGCAGGTCGCGTACCTCCACGTCCACGAGCATCTCGAAGAAATCGGCCTGCCAATTCACCACGCGCAGGCTCGCCACCGCCGCGTCCTGCTTGGCGATGGCGTTGGTGACGGAGGCGATGGAGGTCGGCGCGTTGTCGGCGATCACCGAGAGCCGGCCGGTGAAGCCCTCGCCCTTCGCCGACGTCTCCAGCCGCGCGCCGGGCTCCCAGTCGACATCGATGAAACGTTCCGGTGTCGGCGCGAAAGTCTCGAGCGTGGGGCAGTCCCGCGCGTGGATCGTCACCCCCTTGCCGGTGGTCACGATGCCCACGATCGGGTCACCCGGCACCGGGTGGCAGCAGCCGGCGTAGCGGATCGCCATGCCGGGCACGAGCCCGGTGATCGGCAGCGTGTTGCCGCCCGCGGGCAGCTTCGCGCGCGAGGGCAGGCTCGGCAGCAGGTGCGGCGCGCGCGCGTCCGCGCGCAGCTCCGGATAGGCCGCCGCCACCACGTCCCTGGCGGAGAGATGCCCGATGCCGACCGCGATCAGCAGCTCATCGAGGCTCGCGAGCTTCAGCGTCTTCAAGGCGCCTTCCAGCACTTTTTCCGAGCCGTCGAGCCCGTCGGCGCGAAATGCCTTGGTCAGCGCCGTGCGCCCGGCGTCGCGGTTGGCCTCGCGCTGCTCCTGCTGCAGGAAGCGGCGGATGCGCGCGCGCGCCTTGCCGGTGACGACGAAGCGCTCCCATTGCGCGGACGGCGTGCCGCCGCGCGAGGTCATGATCTCGACCTGGTCGCCATTCTGCAGCACGTGGCGCAGCGGCATCAGCTTGCCGTTCACCCTCGCACCCACGCAGGTATCGCCGACCTGCGAGTGCACGGCGTAGGCGAAATCCACCGGGGTCGCGCCGCGCGGCAGCTGGATCAGCTGCCCCTTCGGCGTGAAGCAGAACACCTGGTCCTGGTAGAGCTCGAGCCTGGTGTTCTCGAGGAACTCGTCGGCGGTTGAATTCTCGAGGATCTCAAGCAGGTCCTGCACCCAGCGGAACCGCCTGATCTCGTCCGCCTCCGGCCCCGGGCGCCCGTCATCCTTGTAGTGCCAGTGCGCGGCAACGCCGTTTTCGGCGATGGCGTGCATGTCGGGCGTGCGGATCTGCACCTCGATCTTCTGGTTGCGCGGCGCCCTCAGCGCCACGCCGGTATGCAGGCTCTGGTAACCGTTGGCCTTGGGCGTGGAAATGTAGTCCTTGAACCGCCCGGCGGTGACGGGATAGCCCGCGTGCACCGCGCCCAGCGCCGCGTAGCAGGCCTCGCGTGTCGGCACGATGATGCGGAACGCCATGATGTCCGAGAGCTGCTCGAACTCCACGTTGCGCCGCTTCATCTTCTCCCAGACCGAGTAGGGCGACTTCTCCCGCCCCGTGACCTCGATCACCTCGACGCCGGACTCGCGACAGATGCGCGCGAGCTCGACGCGCATGCGCTCGATCACGTCCGCCCCCTGGCCGCGCAGGAAGTTGAGCCGCGCCGTGATCGTTTCGTAGGCGTCCGGTTCGAGCTGCGCGAAGGCCAGGTTCTGCAGCTCCGTCTTCATCGCGTCCATGCCGATGCGGTCGGCCAATGGCGCGTAGATATCCATCGTCTCGCGCGCGATGCGCTGGCGCCTTTCCAGCTTCGGAATGGAGCCGAGCGTGCGCATGTTGTGCAGCCGGTCCGCGAGCTTGACCAGCAGCACGCGGATGTCGCGCGAAAGTGCGAGTACCAGCTTGCGGAAATTCTCCGCCTGCTTGGTGCGGTCGGATTGCAGCTCCAGCCGCGTGAGCTTGGTGACCCCGTCCACCAGCCCCGCGGTCTCCTCGCCGAAGCGCCGCGCGATCTCCGCGCGCGTGACCGTGGTGTCCTCGATCGTGTCGTGCAGCAGGGCGGTGATCAGCGAGCCGGCATCGAGCCGGTAGCCCGCGAGGATCATCGCGACGGCGACGGGATGGGAGATGTAGGGTTCGCCGCTGTCGCGCTTCTGGGGCGCATGGGCGCGCGCCGCCAGCTCGTAGGCCTGCTCGATCAGCGCGATGTCGGCGTTGGCGTCGTAGCCACGTACCGCGGCCAGCAACGGCGCGATAAGGGCAGGGGGGGCAACCGCCCCGGCGGCTTCCCCCATGGTCTCGGCCGTCGTCACCCCGTCCGGGAGCCGCGGCATCGGGGCGCGCCAGCCTGGTTCGCCGCGCCCCTGCATGCCGTGCTTCCGGCGCTGCCCGTCAGCGGCGCCCGCCGCCCAGCTCGGCGGCGATCGCCGCCTCGATATCCTCGGCGGTCATTTCCTCGGGCGGGATCGCCGCGGCCTCTTCCTCGGCCGAGAGATCCTGCAGGCCGAAGATGTTCTGGTCGGTCGGGATGAGGTCCATCACCTCCTCGTCCGCGGGCTCGGGCTCCGGCGCGCGCGACAGCGACTTCAGGAGATCGCCCTCGAGCTTCTCGAGCGGCAGCGTGCCGTCCGCGATCTCGCGCAGTGCAACGACCGGATTCTTGTCGTTGTCGCGGTCGATCGTCAGCTCCTCGCCGCGGGAGATGTTGCGCGCACGCTGGGCAGCGAACAGCACCAGCTCGAAGCGGTTCGGCACCCGCTCCACGCAATCCTCGACCGTTACGCGCGCCATGCGGCGTCCTCCACAGCAAAATCAATGGGTAAGAGCGGACACATAGGCGCGGGGCGCGCCCGATGCAAGGCCAATCCCTCAGAGCCGCGCTGCGTCCTGCGCGGCCACGGCTGCCAGGAGCTCGCGAATTCCCGCCCCGGTCACCGGATGACGCCAATTCGGCGCCAGCTCTGCCAGCGGACGCAGCACGAAGGCACGCCCTTCCATGCGCGGATGCGGCAGGATGGGGTCCGGTGCCGTGCGCACCAGGCCGTCCATGTCCAGGATATCGAGATCGAGCGGGCGTGCCGCGTTGCGCGCGCCGCGCACGCGCCCGGCAGCCGCCTCGATCGCCTGCAGCCGCGCCAGCAGCCAGGCGGGGTCCGCGGCGCCTTCCAGCCGTGCCACCGCGTTGACGTAGCGCGGCTGGCCGGAAGCCGGCTGGTCGCAGGCCAGCATGGGCGCGCTCTCCCAGAAGCCGGAGACGGCGGCAAGCCGCAGGCCCGCGATCCCCGCCAGCGCCGCCACCGCCGCGCGCGCCATCGCCAGCGGCGCCTCGCCATGCGGTCCCGGCAGGTTTGCCCCGATGGCCACGAGGATCATCGTGCCGCCTCCGGCCCTTGCTTCCGCACGCGGCTGGCGCCATTGCTTCGCGAACGCCGGGGCCTATGCTCCGGCATTCTTTCAACCACGGACCCATGCGGATGCATTTTTCGCCCAACGAGCGCACGGCGCTCTTCATTGACGGTGCCAATCTCTACTCGGCCAGCCGCAATCTCGGTTTCGACGTCGACTACCGCAACCTCCTCACCTTCTTCCGCAAGCAGACCAACGTGCTGCGCGCCTATTATTACGCCGCGGTGCTGGAGACGGAGGAGTATTCGCCGCTCAAGCCGCTCACCGACTGGCTCGCCTATAACGGCTACACGCTGGTCACCAAGCCGGCGCGCGAGTTTACGGACGCGACGGGCCGCCGCCGCGTGAAGGGCAACATGGATATCGAGCTCGCGATCGACATGCTGGAGCTCTCGCCCAAGATCGACCACGCGGTGCTGTTCTCCGGCAACTCCGATTTCCGCCGCCTGGTGGAGGCGGTGCAGCGGCGCGGCGTGCGCGTCTCCGTCGTGTCCTCGATCAAGACCTCGCCGCCGATGGTCGCCGACGAGCTGCGCCGCCAGGCCGACCAGTTCCTGGAGCTCGCCGAGGTCGGGCAGGAGTTCACCCGCCGGCAGATGGAGCCGCGTCCGGCCCGCGCGCCGCGCGTGACGCCGGCGGAGCCCTACGCCGACCCCGCCGACGCCTGACCGAAGCCGCGTGATCACCGAGCCGGGCCGGAACTGCGACCGCTGCCCGCGGCTCGCCGCCTTTCGCGCCGCCAACCGCGAGGCCAATCCCGCCTGGTTCAACGCGCCGGTGCCGAGCCTGGGGCCGACGGACGCGCGCATGCTCGTTGTCGGCCTGGCGCCGGGCCTGCGCGGCGCCAACCGCACCGGCCGCCCGTTCCATGGCGACGGCGCCGGCATCACGCTCTATGGCGCGCTGCTGAAGGCGGGGCTCGCGCACGGGCGCTACACGGCGGAACCGGGGGACAACAATCCAGGGGGGGCGATGCGGCTCGATATCCGCGTCGTCAACGCGGTGCGCTGCGTGCCGCCGCAGAACAGGCCGCTGCCGCCCGAGATCCGCGCCTGCAACGATTTCCTGAAATCCGAGCTCGCCGGCCTCGCGCGGCTGCGCGTCATCCTCGCGCTCGGCCGCATCGCGCATGACGCGGTGCTGCGTGCACTCGGCCTGCGCGCCGCCCATGCCCGCTTCGGCCACGGCGTGCTGCACGAGCTACCCGGCGGGCGCGTGCTCGCCGACAGCTATCACGTGTCGCGCTACAACATGAACACCGGCGTGCTGACGGAGGCGATGTTCGACGCCGTCCTCGCCTCCGTCGCGCCGCGGCTGCGCTAGGCGAAGCTGCGCTCGCCGCGCGTGCTCGCCCCGGCCCGCGTGGCATCCACGCTCCACGCCCCGCCGCCAGCGGCCGCGATGTAGAGGAAGATGAAGCAGTAGAGGATCGCCGGCTCGCCGCGGTTGGCGAGCGGCAGGAACCCGTGCGGCAGGTGCCCGATGACGTAGGCCACCGCCATTTCGCCCGACATGATGAACGCCGCCGGCCGGGTGAACAGGCCCAGGACCATCAGCACCCCGCCGATCACCTCGATCAGCCCGGCCACCATGAACAACGGCGGCAGGTGGAACAGCCCGGGACCCGCGGGAAACCCGAACATCTTCACCATCCCGTGCTCCAGGAACAACAGCCCTGCCATGATGCGCAGCAGGCTGAGCGCGCGGGGCGCCCATTCGGTCTCGATCTTGTCCATTATTTCATCACCGAATTATTCGATAACGAATGATATCAGCAACCAGCGCGCGTGTCAGCCCCGCTCACGCGCCCACGGCGCGGGTGCGGTTGCCGCCGGTTCAACGCCCGGAGGGGCCGGCCTGACGACGTGGGCTTGGGGAAATGGTTGCGTCAGCGCGCCTTCGCCCGCGCCGCGTCCAGGCTCCATGGGCCGGGACCGGCGACGACGAAGTAGAGGAACACAAAGCTGTAGAGCGCGGCGACTTCCCCGTGGCCGATGAGCCGCGTCAGTCCATGCGGCAGGAACGCGATGGCGTAGGCGACCGCCATCTCGCCCGACATGATGAAAGCGGCGATACGGGTGAACAGCCCGAGCGCCACCAGGAGTCCGCCCACCAGCTCGATCGTGCCGGCCGCGATGAACAACGGCGCCAGATGCGCCGGCCCCGGCGAGGGGTAGTTGAAGAATTTCTGCGTGCCATGCGCCATGAACAGCAGTCCGGCGACGATGCGCAGCAGGCTCAGCACGCGCGGAGCCCAGTCCGTTTCGATCGCGTTCATCATTCCACCGCCGAAATATTTGACAACCAATATTAGCCCCTGACGCGCCCCGCGTCAGCCCCGCTCGCGCATCAGCCGCGCCTTGTCGCGCGCCCAGTCGCGCTCGGCGACCGCCGCGCGCTTGTCCGCCTTCTTGCGCCCGACGCCGAGGCCGAGCTGCACCTTCGCCAGGCCCCTGTCGTTGAAATGGATGTCGAGCGGCACCAGCGTCGCGCCATCCCGCGCCACTGCACCAACAAGCCTCCGCATATCTTTGCGTTTCAACAATAATTTTCGCGGCGCGCGTGGCTCGAAGCGGGACAGGACGCCGCCCTGGTATTCCGGGATGTAGGCGTTGAACAGCCACAATTCGCCCTCGCGCTCGCCGGCCCAGGCCTCGCCCAGCGTCGCGCGCCCGTGCCGCAGGCTTTTGACCTCGGGCCCCTTGAGCACGATCCCAGCCTCGATCGTCTCGCGAATCGCGTAGTCGAATCGGGCCTTGCGGTTCTGCGCCGCAAGCCCGTGGCTGATCAGCTTACCCGCAACCATGACAATCCTGCCCGGCGCCGCGCTCCCGAGGGGCGCGGCTCAGTTCAGCAGCCCCGCCTCCGACATCGCCGCGCGCACCCGCGCCTTCACCGGCTCGCTCACCGGTGCCAGCGGCAGGCGGCAACGCTCGGAGGTGTGGCCGAGCAGGCTCGCGGCGTACTTCACCGGGCCGGGGCTGGTCTCGGCGAACAGCGAATCGTGCAGCGAAACGAGTCGCTCCTGGATCGCCATCGCGCCCCTGGTGTCGCCGTCGGCCCAGGTCTCGTGCATCGTGCTCAGCATCCGCGGCGCCACGTTGGCGGTGACCGAAATGCAGCCGACGCCGCCCGAGGCCAGAAACGCCAGTGCCGTGTGGTCCTCGCCGGAAAGCTGGCAGAACTCCGGCCCGCAGGCGCGCTTCGTGTGCAGCGGCCGCGTCAGGTTCGCGGTCGCGTCCTTCACGCCGACGATGTTCGGGTGCTTGGCGAGCCTGGCCATCGTCTCGACCGACATGTCCACCACGCTGCGCGGCGGGATGTTGTAGATGATGATGGGCAGGTCCACCGCGTCCGCGATCGCCTTGAAATGCAGGTACATCCCTTCCTGCGTCGGCTTGTTGTAGTAGGGCGTCACGATCAGCGCCGCGTCCGCGCCCGCTTCCTTGGCGTGGCGCGTGAGGTCGATCGCCTCGGCGGTGGAGTTCGACCCGGTTCCGGCGATCACCGGCACGCGGCCCTTGGCGACCGAGATCGCGATCTCGGTGACGCGCTTGTGCTCCCCGTGCGACAGGGTCGGGCTCTCGCCGGTGGTGCCCACCGGCACCACGCCGTGCGTGCCTTCCTTGATCTGCCAGTCGACGAAACGCTCGAAGGCTTTCTCGTCCACCGCGCCATCCTCGCGCATCGGCGTGATCAGCGCGACCAGCGATCCCTTGAACATGGCGTGGCTCTCTCCTCGAATGGGGCCGCGAAACTAGGCGCGCGGGGGGTACGCCGCAAGCGCGCGTGGGGCTAGAATGGGCCATGCGCCGAATCCTCCCGCTGCTGCTGCTGCTCGCCGCGCCCGCCGTTCCGGCATGGGCGCAACCCAACGCCACCCGCGCGGCACAGGTCCAGCAGCCCAGCCCGCTCGCCCTGATCCGCGCGGGGGACTACGCTGGCGCCACCCAGGCGGCGCAGGCGGTCGGCGACCCCGTCGCGGCCAAGCTCGTCACCTTCTACCGGCTGCTGGACCCCGGCCAGGCCAGTGCCTCCGAGATCGCGGATTTTGTGGCGCGCAACCCGGACTGGCCGCTCGGCTTCCTGCTCGACCGGCGGCGCGACGAGGCGCTGGCGAGCGAGCCCGATCCCGCAACGGTCCAGCGCCTCTGCCTCGCCCGCATGCCGGCGCTGGAGGACGCGCTGCAGCGCTGCGCCGAGGTCATGCCCCCGGCGCAGGCGACCCCCTTCATCCGCGCCGCCTGGATCGCGATGCAAGGCGACCCTGGCCGCGAGCAGGCGTTCCTCGCGCGCTGGGGCTCGGCGCTGCGTCCCCGCGACCAGCTCGCGCGGTTCGACGCGCTGGCCGGGCGGGACCGCGTGGCGGCGTCGCGCCAGATCACCCGCCTCGCGCCGTCCGAGGTGCCGCTCGCCGAGGCCCGGCTCGCGCTGCTGACCGGCACGCCGGATGCCGCTTCCCGCCTTGCCGCGCTCAGCCCCGCGCAGGCCAGCGATCCGGCGCTGCTGCTGGACGAAGCCGGCTGGCTGCGCCGCGCCGGGCGCAGCGACGAGGAGGTAAAGCTGCTGCTCGGCCCTGGCGACGCCGCGGAGGCGGCCGATCCCGCGCTCGCCGCCCGCTTCTGGTGGGAACGCTCGCGCCTGGCGCGCGACGCGATGCAATCCGGCGACGTCGGGACGGCCCAGGCGCTCGCCGCGGACATGCACCAGGCCGCCGCCGATCCCGCCACCAATTCCGCCTTCCTCGCCGGCTTCATCGCGTTGCGTCTCCGTAACGATCCGGCGACAGCGAAGCCGTTCTTCGCGCGGCTGGCCGCGATGTCGAAGGCCGCCATCACCCAGGGCCGCGCCTGGTACTGGCTCGCGCAATGCGAGACCGACCCCAAGGCGCGCGCGCTCGATCTCGCCAAATCCGCCGCCTGGCCGGAGACATTCTATGGCCAGCTCGCCGCGACGGCGCTCGGCCAGGACGTCGGCGCGCGTATCCGCGCGATGCGCGATCCGCCGGTCAGCGCCAGCCGCCTCAGCGACCTCGCCGACCGGGAGCTGGCGCGCGCGGCCGCGATCCTGGTCGCCTGGGGCGCGCCGAACCGCGCGGTGCCGTTCCTGATGCGCCTCGATGCGACGGTGCCGGATGCCAAGGACCGCGTGCTCTCCGCGCGGCTGGCGCTTGGCCTCGGCATCGCGCCGGCGGCGGTCGCCATCGCGCGGCGTGCCGGCGTGGAGGGCGTGCCCCTGGTGCAGAGCGGCTGGCCGGTCGCGGCCAGCATCCCGCCCGGCGCGCCGGTGGAGAAGGCGCTGGCGCTGGCCATCATCCGCCAGGAGAGTAATTTCGATAGCGAGACGAGATCGCCGGCCAACGCGCTCGGGCTGATGCAGCTGCTGCCCAGCACCGCCACCGATGAGGGCAGGCGCATCGGCGTCGTCGTCCGCGTCGCGGCGCTCACCGCGGACCCAGCGCTCAACATCCGCCTCGGCACCTCCTACCTCGCCGACCTGGTCGCGCGCTACGGCGGCGCCCTGCCGCTCGCGATCGCCGCCTACAACGCGGGCCCGCGCAACGTGGACAACTGGCTGCTGCAGAACGGCGATCCGCGTGGCGGCGTGCAGTTGGCGAGCGCGCAGGCAACGGGCACTCAGGGCGTGGGCGGGCAGGGCGCGGGCAAGCCGGGGTGGATCGACTGGATCGAGATGATTCCCTTCGCCGAGACCCGCAACTACGTCCAGCGCGTGATCGAGAACCTGGTCGTCTACCGCGCGCTCGAGGGAGCCTCTCCGGACCTGCCGCCAGTCCGATGACGCGCCGGCGATGATCACGCGATGACGACGAGCGGGCGCGAGCATCGCGTCAGTGCCTGGGACGGGCTCGCGCTCCACGTCACGAGCTGGGGCGAGGAGACGCATGCCGCGCCGCTGCTCTGCCTGCCCGGCCTGGTGCGTACCGGCGGGGATTTTTCCCAGCTCGCCGCGGCCCATGCCGGCGCGCGCCGGGTGGTGGCGCTGGACTACGCGGGCCGCGGCCGTTCCGCGCGGGGCAGGGATGTTTCGCGCTACACACCAGAGGCGACACTGCGCGACGTCCTGGACGTCGCGGCGGCGCTTTCCCTGCACCGCGCCGTCGTGGTCGGCACCAGCTTCGGCGGGCTGATGGCGATGGCGATCGCGGTGCTGCGCCCCGGCCTGCTGCGCGGCGTGGTGCTCAACGACATCGGCCCCGAGATCGGCGCCGCGGGCGAGGCGTTCGTGCGCTGCTTCGTCGCCGAGGACCCGGCGCTGCCGGACCTCGCGACGGCGTCACGCCACCTGCGCGCGCTGCTGCCCTACCTCTCGTTCCAGTCGGACGCGGACTGGCTGGAATTCGCCCGGCTTACCTACGAGGAGGGCGCCGACGGACGCTTCCACCCGCGCTGGGACCGGCGCATCGCCGGCATGCTCACCGGCCCGCCGCGCGACCTCTGGCCGTATTTCGACGCGCTGGCCGGCGTGCCCCTGCTGCTCGTCCATGGCGGCGCCAGCACGCTGCTGCTGCCGGAGACGGTCGCGCGCATGCGTGCCCGCCGGCCGGACATGGCGGTCGTGACCATCCCGGACGTCGGCCACGCGCCGAGCCTCGCGGAGCCGGCGGCGGTGGCCGCGATCGAACGCTTCCTGGCGGCGCTGTGACCGTGGACGGACCCGTGGCCGGGCGCCGGCCCCTGACCTTCGCGCGCCTCGTTGCCGCGGGCTTCGGCCTCGGCTTCGCGCCCAAGGCGCCGGGTAGCGTTGCCTCGGCGGCCGCGGCCGTCCTCGGCGCCGGGCTGATGTGGCTGGGGCCGGGCTTCGTGCCGCTCGCCGCTCTCGCCGCGATCGCGCTCGGCCTGTGGTCGATCCGCGCCGCGCAGCAGCCCGGCGACCCCGGCTGGATCGTCATCGACGAGATCGCGGGGCAATGGGTGGCGCTGCTCGGCCTGGTGCGCCCGAGCCTCCTGGGCATCGCCGCCGCCTTCCTGGTCTTTCGCCTGCTCGACATCACCAAGCCCGGTCCGGTCGGCTGGGCGGACCGCCAGCGCGGCCCCAGCGCGGTGATGGGTGACGACCTGGTCGCCGGCGTCATCGCCGCCGGCATCCTCTGGGCCGTGCGCCAGCGCTTCCCGGGGCTCGTCGGCTAGGACGCACACAGACAGGAACTGGACATGTTCGACGACGCCATTCTGCTCGAAGCGGAAAACCTGCTCGCCGCCGCGCGCCGTGCCGGCGTGATGCTCGCCACCGCCGAAAGCTGCACCGGCGGGCTGATCGCCGGCGCCATCACCGCCATCGCCGGCAGCTCGGACGTGTTCGACCGCGGCTTCGTCACCTACACCAACGCGGCCAAGCAGGAGGTCCTCGGTGTCGCCGGCTCGGCGCTCGCCGCGCATGGCGCGGTCAGCGAGCCGGTGGTCCGCGCCATGGCGGAAGGCGCGCTCGCCCGCTCCCGCGCCAGCCTCGCCGTCGCCGTCACCGGCATTGCCGGGCCCGGCGGTGGCAGCGCGGAAAAGCCCGTGGGCCTGGTCTGGCTCGGGCTCGCCGGTGCCGGCCGCCCCACCGTCGCGGAGCGCCAGGTCTTCCCCGGCGACCGAACCGCGGTCCGCCGCGCCACCGTGGAGCGTGCCCTGGCGCTGCTCGCGGTTGCCGTCCATGGCGCGTAACCCCCATGAAGTTGCTCCCGGCTGTGACCCGTCGGCGGGGCTTTCCTTGACAGAAGGGGGGGCTTGGGGTTTGTCGCGCGGCACCTGACCGGACCCTTCACGATGCCCAAACGCAAGACCGGCGGCGGCACGCTCGAGTTCATCAAGACCGTCGTCTACGCCGTGGTGATCGCGGTTGTCGTTCGCACCCTCGCGTTCGAGCCGTTCAACATTCCCTCGGGCTCGATGGTCCCGACGCTGCTGATCGGCGACTACGTGTTCGTCTCCAAGTTCAGCTACGGCTATTCGCGCTTCTCGATGCCGTTCGGGCCGGACCTGTTCTCCGGGCGGCTGTTCTTCACGCCGCCGAGGCGCGGGGATGTCGCCGTCTTCCGCCTGCCGCGCGACACGTCCGTGGACTACATCAAGCGCATCATCGGCCTGCCGGGCGACACGGTGCAGATGAAGGACGGCCAGCTCTACATCAACGGCAAGGAAGTCGCGCGCAAGGCCGACGGGCGCTACCTCTACACCGGCGACGGCCCGCCGGTGGAGGCGCGCCGCTACATCGAGACGCTGCCCAACGGCGTCTCCCACCCGATCCTGAAATTCGGCGACAACGAGCCGCTCGACAACACGCCGCTCTACAAGGTGCCGCCAGGCGATGTCTTCGCCATGGGCGACAACCGCGACGACAGCGAGGACAGCCGGGTGATGGACGCCGTCGGCTTCATCCCGATGGAGAACCTGGTCGGCCGCGCGGACATCGTCTTCTTCTCCGTCAACGCCACCGCGCCCTGGTGGGAGTTCTGGTACTGGCCCTTCGAGGTCCGCTGGGGCCGGCTGCTCACGGTGATCCACTGACCGCGGCGCCGCCGGCCACGGCCCCTTCCAGCGCGGCCGGGGAGCGCCTGCGCCGCGCCGAGGCGCTGCTCGGCCACCGCTTCGCCCGTCCGGACCTGCTCGCGGAGGCGCTGACCCACCGCTCCGTCCTCGGCGAGGGGACGAACCGGGCGCGGGCGCATCTCTCCAACGAGCGCCTGGAGTTCCTCGGCGACCGCGTGCTCGGCCTGGTGATGGCCGAGTGGCTCGCCGAGCGTTTCCCCGCCGAGGCCGAGGGCGCGCTCGGCCGCCGCCTCGCGCATCTCGTCGCGGCCCCGGCGCTCGCCGCCATCGCGCGCGAGAACGGCGTCGCGGAGGTGCTGGCGGTGGCCGCGGGCGAGGCGCGCGCGGGGGTGCGGGCGCGCGACAACGTGCTGGCCGACGCGCTGGAGGCGCTGCTCGCGGCGCTCTACCTCGATGCCGGGCTCGATCCCGCCCGCGCCGTGGTGCGCCGCTTCTGGGAGGCCGCGATCGCCGCGCAGGCGGCGCCGCCGAAGGACGCCAAGACCTCGCTGCAGGAATGGGCGCAGGCGCGCGGGCTGGGCCTGCCTTCCTACACGCTCGCCGCCAGCTCCGGCCCGGCCCACGCGCCCTCCTTCCGCGTGCGCGTGGAAATCGGCGCGGAGACGGCGGAAGGCAATGGCACCACGCGGCGCGGCGCCGAGCAGGATGCCGCCGCACGATTGCTCGCGAGGCTCACCCCATGACCACACGCTGCGGCTACGTGGCACTGCTCGGCGCGCCCAACGCCGGCAAGTCCACGCTGCTCAACCGGCTTGCCGGCGCCAAGCTCGCCATCGCGACGCCCAAGGCGCAGACCACGCGGCGGCGCACCACCGGCATCGTGCTGCGTGGCGACGCGCAGATCCTCGTGGTCGATACGCCCGGCATCTTCGCGCCCCGCCGCCGGCTGGACCGTGCGATGGTCGAGGCCGCGTGGAGCGGGGCCAGGGACGCCGACCTCGCGCTGCTGCTGGTCGACGCCAAGGCCGGCCTCACCGACGAGGTGCGCGCGATCGCGCGGAAGCTCTCGGGCCGCGCCTGGCTGGTGCTCAACAAGATCGACCTGGTGCCGCCCGCGGCACTGCTGCCGCTGACCGACGCGCTCTCGAAGCTGGTGGCGGTGGAGCGCACGATGATGGTCTCGGCGGCGACCGGCGACGGTATCGCCGACCTCCTGGGCGCGCTGGCGGAGGCGATGCCGGAGGGCCCGCACCTCTACCCCGACGACGACATCACCGATCTTTCGGACCGGGCGCTCGCCGCCGAGCTGGTGCGCGAGCAGATCCTGCTGCAGACGCACGAGGAAGTGCCGCACGGCACCACCGTGGAGACCGAGAGCTTCCGCGAGCAGCGCGACGGCTCGGTGCGCATCGATGCCACGATCTATGTCGCGCGCCCCGGCCACAAGGCGATCGTGATCGGCGCGCGCGGGGCGAAAATCCGCGCCATCGGCGCCGCGGCCCGCGCGCAGCTCGCCTCGATCCTGGAACGCGAGGTGCACCTCTTCCTCAACGTCAAGGAACGCGCGGGCTGGGACGAGGAAACCGCCCGTCTGCGGGCACTCGGACTGGAGCAACCATGAGCGGCGACGTGTACACCGACGACATGCCCGACCCCGCCACGCTGGGCGAGCCGGCGATCCGCACCATCGCCATGCCCGCGGACGCCAACCCCGCGGGCGACATCTTCGGCGGCTGGCTGATGTCGCAGATGGACCTTGCGGCGGCTTCCGTCGCCGCGCGCCGCGCGCAGGGGCGCGTCGCCACCGCCGCCGTCGCCAGCATGAGCTTCCTGCATCCGGTCGCGGTCGGTGACGAGGTCTCGATCCACGCCAGCATCAGCAAGGTCGGCCGCACCTCCGTCCATGTCGACGTCGCCGCCTATCGCCGCCACCGGCACGAGGCGGCACTGCGCAAGGTGACGGCGGCGATGTTCGTCCTGGTCGCCATCGGCGACGACGGCAAGCCGCGTCCGGTGCCGCAAGAGGGCTGACGATGGAGTGGGATGAGCCCGGCATCATCCTTTCGCTGCGGCCCTACGGAGAATCGGACGCCGTTGCCAACGTGTTGACACCGGAGCGCGGCGCGCACCGGGGCCTGGCGCGCGGCGGGCTGTCCCGCCGGGGCGCCGCCACCTGGCAGCCGGGCAACGCGGTGCAGGTGCGCTGGGTCGGGCGGCTCGCGGACCAGCTCGGCACCTACAGCGCGGAGCTGGTCCACGCCGCCGCCGCGCTGGCGATGGAGGACCGGCTCGCGCTCACCCTGCTCTCTGCCGCCTGCGCGGTCGCGGACGGCGCGCTGCCGGAGCGCGAGCCGCACCCGCGCGTGTTCGAAGGGCTGCTGCGGCTCGTCGCCGGCATTCCCGCGGGCGCGCTCGGCCCCGCCGCGCTGATCCGGTGGGAGGCGCTGCTGCTCGCCGATCTCGGCTACGGGCTCGACCTTTCGCGGTGTGCCGTCAGCGGCGAGACGGAAGGTCTTGCCTGGGTCTCGCCACGTACCGGCCGCGCCGTCTCGGATGCCGCCGCCGGCATCTGGAAGGAGAAGCTGCTGCGCCTGCCGAAGCTTCTGCTGCCGGACTCCGAGGACGATGGCAAACCGGCGGACTGGCGCGACGGGCTCAGGCTCACCGGTCTTTTCCTCGCCCGCGACGCATTCGGCTCGCGGCACCTGCCGTTGCCGCAACCACGTCTCGCGCTCTACGACCTGATCGAGAAGCTTGCTGGAGAGAACGATGCCGGATGACGGAATCGGCCTGATCGAAACCACGCCGCTCGCCGAGGCGCTGTCCGAGCGCTACCTCGCCTATGCGCTTTCCACCATCACCGCGCGCTCGCTGCCGGATGTGCGCGACGGGCTGAAGCCGGTGCACCGACGCCTGATCTACGCGATGCACCAGCTGCGCCTCGACCCCGCCGCGGGGTTCAAGAAATGCGCGCGCATCGTGGGCGACGTCATGGGCAAGTACCATCCGCACGGCGACGCCGCGATCTACGACGCGATGGTCCGCCTCGCGCAGGATTTCGCCGTCCGCTATCCGCTGGTGGAGGGGCAGGGCAATTTCGGCAACATCGACGGCGATAACCCGGCGGCGATGCGCTACACCGAGGCGCGGCTCACGGCCGTCGCGCAGGCGCTGCTGGAGGGGATCTCCGAGGACGCGGTCGATTTCCGCCCGACCTACGACGGCGAGGAGAGCGAGCCCGTCGTGCTGCCCGGCGCGTTCCCCAACCTGCTCGCCAACGGGGCTGCCGGCATCGCGGTGGGCATGGCGACCTCCATCCCGCCGCACAACGCGGGCGAAGTGTGTGCCGCGGCGTTGCATCTCATCAAGAAGCCGAAGGCCACGACGGCCGAACTTCTCGTGTCCATGAAGGGGCCGGACTTCCCCACGGGTGGCATCCTTGCGGAGGACGCGGCGACGATCGAGAACGCCTACGAAACGGGCCGCGGTACGCTGCGCCTGCGCGCGCGCTGGGAAGTCGAGCGGGCCAAGCACGGCACCTGGAGCGTCGTCGTCACCGAGATCCCCTACCAGGTGCAGAAGGCGCGGCTGATCGAGCAGATCGCGCAGCTCCTGGAGGAGAAGAAACTACCGCTGCTCGGCGACGTGCGCGACGAAAGCACCGAGGACGTACGCATCGTGCTCGAGCCGAAGACGCGCGCCGTCGAGCCCGAGGTGTTGATGGCGAGCCTGTTCCGCGCCACGCAGCTCGAAACCCGTTTCGGCCTCAACATGAACGTGCTGGACGCGAGCCGCACGCCGCGCGTGATGAGCCTGGCGGAGGTGCTGCGCGCCTGGCTCGACCATCGCCACGAGGTGCTGGTCCGCCGCTCCCGCCACCGGCTCGCCGCGATCGAGAAGCGGCTGCTGATCCTGGAGGGTTTCCTCGCCGTCTACCTCAACCTCGACGAGGTGATCCGCATCATCCGCACCGAGGACGAGCCGAAGCCGGTGCTGATGAAGACCTTCAGCCTGGTCGAGGAACAGGCCGAGGCGATCCTCAACATGCGCCTGCGCTCGCTGCGCAAGCTCGAGGAGATGGAGATCCGCTCCGAGCACAAATCCCTCGGCCGCGAGCGCAAGGAACTCAAGGCGCTGCTCGGCGACGAGGCGCTGCGCTGGAAGCGTGTCGCCGAGGAAATCGAGCGCGTGCGCAAGCAATTCGCGGAGGGCAAGCTCGGCGCACGCCGCACCACCTTCGCCGAGGCGCCGCGCGAGGCCGAGATCGCGGTCGCCGTGGAGGCGCTGATCGAGCGCGAGGCGATCACCGCGATCCTCTCCGAGAAGGGCTGGATCCGCGCGGTGAAGGGTGCGGTCGCCGATGCCGCGGAGCTGCGCTTCAAGGAGGGCGACCGGCTCCGCGCGCTGGTGCCCTGCGAGACCACGGACCGGCTGACCCTGTTCGCCACCAACGGCCGCGCCTACACGCTGCGCGCCGCGGACCTGCCGCGCGGGCGGGGCGACGGCCAGGCCATCCGCCTGCTCGTCGAAATGACGAACGAGGACGACGTGCTGGCGATGTTCGTGGCGAGGGAAGGGGCGAAATACCTCGTTGCCAGCCGTGCCGGGCGCGGCTTCATCGTTGCCGGGGCGGAACTTCTGGCGGAGAAGCGCACCGGCAAGCAGGTGCTGAACCTCAAGCCCGGGGAGGAAGCCGCGATCTGCCAGCCTGCCGAGGGCGACCATGTCGCGGTGGTGGGCGAGAACCGCAAGCTGCTGGTCTTCCCCATCGACCAGATGCCGGAGATGGCGCGCGGCGCCGGGGTGATCCTGCAGAAATACCGCGACGGCGCGATGGAGGACGCGATGGTGTTCCGCTACGCGGACGGGCTCGCCTGCCGCACCGGCGACCGCACGCGCCTGTTCACCGAGCTCGATCCCTGGCGCGGTGAGCGTGCCCAGGCCGGGCGCATGGTGCCCAACGGCTTCCCGCGCTCCGGCAAATTCTCGTGACGCGCGACGCCCGCGTGAAGGACGAGGGCCTGCGCCGCGCCATACGCGAGGCGGCGCGCGCGCTGCACCAGGACGCCGTGACGCTCACGCAACGGCTCGTGCGCCACCGCAGCGTGCTGGGCGATGAAGCCTCCTGCCTCGCGGAGATGGAGGCGGTCTACGCGGAGCTGGGGCTCGCGCCACGCCGCATCGAGGTCGCGGGTATCGAGGAGCATCCCGGCTTTTCGCCGCCGCTGATGAGCTACGCCGGGCGCGCGCCGGTGGTCGCACTGCATGCGCCGCGCGAAGCCGCCGGCCGCTCGCTGATGCTGCAGGGTCATGTCGATGTCGTACCGGAAGGAGCGGAGGATCTCTGGACGACGCCGCCCTACGAGCCGGTGGTGCGCGGCGGGCGGCTCTACGGGCGAGGGGCCGCGGACATGAAGGCGGGGATCGCGGCCTATGTCACCGCCTTTCGCGCGCTCGGGCTCGCGGGCGTGCAGCCGGCAGCCCCGGTGCAGCTTGCCGCCGTCATCGAGGAGGAATGCACCGGCAACGGCGCGCTCGCGGTGATGCAGGCGCTGGACAAGCCTGATGCCTGCCTCATCCCAGAGCCCGGGCCCGGCTACCCCGCGCTCTATGTCGCGGAGGTGGGCGTGGTCTGGGCCTGGGTCACCGTCACCGGCCGGCCCGCGCATGTGCGCGAGATGAAGAGCGGCGTGAACGCGATCGAGGCCGCCACCGCCATCGCGGCGGCCTTTCGCCCGTACGAGGAGGCGATGAACCGCGCCGAGCGGCGGCATCCCGCCTTCCGCGCCGACAACCACCCGATCAACATCAACCTCGGCACCATCGAGGGCGGCGAGTGGAACTCCTCCGTGCCCACGCGCGCGCGCATCGGCCTGCGCGTCGGCGTGATGCCGGGCGTATCCTGCCGGGAGGTGGCGCGCGACATCGAGCGTATCGTGGCCGAAACGGTCGCGGCCATGCCCGGTGCCAGGGCCAGTGTCTCGTTCGCCGGCTTCATGGCCGATGGCTGCGTCTTCCCGCCCGACCAGGCGATCGCGCGCGCCGTCAGCGCCGCCCATGCGGAGGTGGCCGGTGAGGAGCCGCGCCACTACGCCGCGACCGGGCTCACGGACGCGCGCCACTACGTGCTCTACCAGGGCACGGAGGCGACTTGTTACGGTCCCGATTCGGACAACATCCACGGTATCGACGAGAGCGTGGGCCTCGCCTCGCTGGATACGGTGACGCAGGCGATCGCGCTGCTGGTCGCGGACTGGTGCGGCGTGGAGCGCGCGGCCTGACGACCGCTCAGGCCGCGCGGTAGCGGCGGAGGATCACCACGTTCGCGAGGCCCGTGAGCGCCAGCGTCGTCGCCATCAGGATGACAGCCAGCGCCGCCGCGAAGGGCCAGTTGTTGTCGCTCGAGAACGCCCAGTAGAGCAGCGGGGCCATCATCTGGAATTTCGGCCCGCCCAGCAGCACCGGCGTCGCGAACGCGTTCATGCACAGGATGAAGCACAGCATGCCAGCGATCAGCACGCCGGGCAGCGCGAGCGGAAACACGATCAGCCAGAACGCGCGCGTGGGTGGCGCGCCCATGGATGCCGCCGCTTCCTCCAGCCGCGGGTCGATGCCCTCGAACACGCTCTGCAGCGTCAGGATGGTGAAGGGCAGGTTGATCGCGACGATGCCCACGATCACCGCGAGCTCGGTGAACATCAGGTTCACCGGGCCCAGCGACAGCAGCTTTTGCGAGATGATGTCCAGCATGCCGCCGCGGCTGAACAGGATCATCCAGCCCGCCGTGCGCGTCGTCGTGCCGATGAAGAGCGGCAGCACCGTCAGCACCACCAGCGCCGATTTCCAGCGGCTGGTGCTGCGCGCGAGCCGCCAGGCCATCGGCAGGCCCAGGGCAAGGCAGATCGCCGTCACCTGCACCGAGACACGGATCGTCGTCCACAGCACGCCGCGATAGAACGGATCGACAACGAAGCGCAGATAGTTCGCCGGCGTCACCGCCGCGACCATCAGCACGTTCGGGTCGAACCGGTTCAGGCTGTCGCGCAGCAGCACCGCGAGCGGTGTCACCAGCATGACGAGCATCAGCAGGCTGGCCGGCCCCAATAGCGAAAGGGCCGCGCCAGCCTGCCGCCGGCTTTCCGCTCGCGCGGCTAGCTGTGCTGGATGTTCTTCAGCCACCAGTCGCTCAGCTCCGCGGAGGCATCGCTCAGCACCTTGTAGTCCACCGTCACCAGCTTCGGCCGCGGATCGGGGAAGGCGAGCTGCTCGCCCACCTTGCCCGAGAGCGGCGCGTCCGTCACCGTCGGCAGGTAGCCCATGTTGGCGGCGAAGCCCTGCTGCGCGCGGGGGTCCAGCAGCGCGTTCATGTACTTGTAGGCCGCGTCCTTGTGCGGCGCGTTCTTCGGCATCACCATGCCCGAGACATAGAGGATCGCGCCTTCCCTCGGGTAGGTCGCCTTCACCGGAACGCCCGCGTTCTCCCACATGACGTTGCGCGCGAGCCAGATAACCCCGATCTCGATCTCGCCCGACTTGAACCCGGCGGCGAAATCGTCGGTCTGCGGATAGAGCCGGGGGCTGTTGGCGTTGAGCTTCAGCATGTACTCCTTCGCCTTGGCGAAGTTCGTCGTCGTGCCGGTGGTGTAGAGGCTTGCCGCCGCCATCAGCCATTGCAGGCTCGCGTTCTGCAGCCCGATCTTGCCCTTCCATTTCGGGTCCAGCAGGTCGCCGAAGGATTGCGGCGGGGCGGAGACGGTCTTCGGGTTATAGAGGATCACCTGCGCGCTGTAGATGTGCGGGATGAAGCCCGGCATCCGCAGTTCCGGCATGATATATTTCATGTTCGGAACCTCTTTCTCCGTCAGGTCCGCGACCAGGCCCGCCGCGTTGGCGCGATAGCCGTTGATCGCGCCGAGGCAGGAAATGTCCTGCGTGCTGTGCGGCAGCGCCTTCTGCGCCACCAGCTTGGTGTAGCGCGGCACCTCGTCGCCCACGTCCTGCACCACGTTCACGCCCATCGGCTTCAGGATCGGGTCGTCGATGTTCTCGCGCAGCAGCCGCGCGTAGTCGCCACCCCAGGTGCCGACGATACAGGTTTCCGCCGCGAACGCGCGGCGCGTCAGCAGCGCGGGTGCCGCGAGCGCGGCACCGGCCCCCAGCACCATCCGGCGCGACAGCGTGGAACGAAAAAGCGTTTCAGGCATGGTGAGACTCCCTCGCAGAGTTGGTTTGTTGTGAATCCGGCATGACCGGCCGGTCCTCGTGGTCGAACAGAAACTCATCCTCGATCGCCCAGTCGAGCGCGACCCGCGCCCCGGCGTCGTGCCGCTTCACCGCGCTCGGCCCCAGCCCCGGTCCGCGCGCCAGCACCGCGAGCTCCGGCCCGATCCGGACCACGTGTTCCACCGTGGCGCCGAGCCAGGTGCACAGCTCCACCGTGCCCTCGGCGCGGGCCTCGGGGCCGGGCGGCTCCAGGCGGATGCTGTCCGGCCGCACCGCCAGCGTCGCCTCGCCCGAGGTGGCGTAGCGGCCGCGCAGGCTCACCCTTGCCGCGGCCGGCGGCAGAAGATGCGATCCGGCATCGATCCGGCCGCGGATCAGGTTGCTGCCGCCGATGAAGCGCGCGACGAACGGGTTGGCCGGGCGCAGGTGCAGCGCCTCGGGCGGGCCGATCTGCTGCACGTGCCCGTCGTGCAGCACCACCAGCCGGTCCGCCATCGCCATCGCCTCGGCCTGGTCGTGCGTCACCATGATCGCGGTCAGCCCGCGCGCCTGCTGCAACAGGCGGATCTCGCGCGCCATGTCCGCGCGCAGCGCCGCGTCGAGGTTGGAGAGCGGCTCGTCGAGCAGCAGCAGCTTTGGGTGGATCGCCAGTGCGCGCGCCAGCGCCACGCGCTGCTGCTGCCCGCCGGAGAGCTGGCGCGGCAGGCGGGCCGCCATCGCCTCCAGCCGCACCAGGCGCAGCATCTCATCGACGCGCGCCGCCGTGGCGCCGGTGGCCATGCCCCGCATCTGCAGCCCGAACGCGATGTTGCGCGCCACGCTCAGGTGCGGAAACAGCGCGTAGCTCTGGAACACGATGCCCATGTCGCGCTTGTGCGGCGGCAGCGTCACGATGCTTTTTCCGTCGAGGCGGATGTCGCCCCCGTCCGGCGCGATGAAGCCCGCGACCAGCCGCAGCGTCGTCGTCTTGCCGCAACCGGAGGGGCCGAGCAGCACCACCATCTCTCCCGGTGCCACGTCGAGGTTGATCGCGTCCACCACCGTGTGCGCCCCGAAACGGCGCACCACCCGCTCGAGCGTCAGTGCCGAGGCCGTCATCGCACCACCTGACCGAGCCGCACGAACCGGTCCAGCACCACCAGCAGCACGCCCACGCCCGCGACCTGCACCACCGCCACCGCCGCCACCAGCGGATCGACGTGGTATTCGAGGTATTGCAGCACCGCCATCGGCAGCGTCGTCACGCCGGGGCTGGTGAGGAACAGCGCGAGCTCCAGGTTCTCGAACGAAATGACGAAGGCGAACAGCGCGCCCGCGATGATGCCCGGGCGCATCGCCGGCAGCGTCACCCGCCAGATGACGGCGAGCGGGTTCGCCCCCAGGCTCGCCGCCGCCTCCTCCGCCGCGCCGTCATGCGCGACGAGGCTCGCGAGGCACAGCCGCACCACCCATGGTGTGGTGATCATCACATGCCCCAGGACCAGCCCGACCATGGACCCGGTGAGCGAGGAGCCCATGTTCTCGTCGATCCCCACGAGCAGGATGAACACCGCGAGCCCGAGCGCGATCCCAGGTACGGTGATGGGTGCGAGCAGCAGCGTGCTGACCGCGCCCTTGCCGCGGAACCGCAGGCGCGAGAGCCCGATCCCGGCCGGCACGCCGAGCAGCAGGCTGCCCAGCATCGCCGCCGTGCCGAGCTGGATGCTGGTCCAGATCGGGGCGCCAAAATTGCCCGCGATCGCGCCGTACCACGCGAACGTGTAGCCGCGCGGCGGAAACAGGATCAGCTTCTCGTTGAACACGCTGAGGTAGATCGTCAGCACCAGCGGCACGCCGATCAGCGCCACCCCCATCGCCACCAGCAGCGACACGGCCGCGCGCTCGAGCCGCGCCATTGCGTCCGTCATGCTCGTTTCAGGTCCCCCGAGTCCCGCGGGCACGTTCCCGCGCCGTGGGCACCGCTGTCAACGCCGGCTGCCCCTCCGGCGGCGGAGCTACGCGACGGTCTCGCGCAGCGCCACGCGGGGCGGCGGGCCGGCATCGAGGTCGGCTGCCGTGAGGGTGCGCCAGCCGCCGCCGGCCAGGATCTCGGCGGGACGGAAGCGCGCCTTGTAGGCCATCTTGGGCGATTGCGGCACCCAATAGCCGAGATAGACGTGCGGCAGGCCCATCGCCCGCGCCCGCTCCACCAGCCACAGGATCGCCCAGGTGCCGAGCGAGCGGCGGTCCAGGTCCGGGTCGTAGAAGGAATAGACGGCCGAGAGCCCGTCCGCGAGCCGGTCCGTGAGGCAGGCGCCGACCAGCCGCTCGTCCGCGTCGCGGAACTCGACCATGAAGGTCTCGATCGGCGTGTCCTCCACCATGGCGCGGTAGTCGTAGAAGCTCATCGTCGCCATGTCGCCGTCGCCGTGGCGCTCGCGCTGGTAGCGCTGGAAGAGCTGGAATTGTTCCGCCGTCGCGCGCGCCGGCAGCTCGTAGCCGCGCGCGGAGGCGTTGGCCTTCACGATGCGCCGCTGCGTACGGTCCTGCGTGAAGGGCTCGACCGGGATGCGGATCGGCACGCAGGCGTTGCAGGAAGGGCAGACCGGGGCATAGGCGATGTTGTGGGAGCGGCGGAACCCGGCGCGGGACAGGCGGTCGTGCAGCGCCTCCGCCTCCGGCCCCGAGATCTCGGTCACCACCTTCCGCTCGGTGCGGCCCGCCAGGTAGGGGCAGGGCAACGGGGCGGTGGTGTAAAAGAATTGCGGCCGGCGCGGCGGCTTGAAGCTCATGCGGGATCGGTCCGTGACGCCGCCATGATCGGAGAGCGGACCTCGCCGGTCAATGAGAAAACGCCCCTGTCGGCGCGGACGTCATTCCGGGAAACGCCAGGCCGCGGGGGGATGGCGGCGCACCAGCACGAGGCCGGAGACGATGTCGTGCAGGCAGCGCTTGTGCACCGTCACCAGGCAGACCGCGAACCACACCACGCCGGTCGCGATCGTGACCGCGTAGCCCAGCGTGGCAACCCCCGCCTGCAACACGCCTGGCCGGCCGAGATCCTCGTCCCGCCGCACGATCAGGCCGAGCAGCATCTGCCCCGGCGTCGCGGAGGCGGGGCTCGCCACCCAGAGCCAGTGGTAGAGCAGCGGGATCGCCGGCACCCAGCCGAGCAGCGCCCAGGTGAGCCCGAAGGTCACGAACCCCATCGCCGCCAGCGTCAGCACGGTGCTGCCGGCGAGGATGCCGATCAGCATCAGGTCCACCAGCCAGGCCAGCAGCCGCCGCCGCCGCACGCCGGCCAGCAGCGAGTCCTCGTTCGGGGGGATGGTCAGAACGCCGCTCATGGATGTCGCCTCATTGGCTGGCGCCGGTCCGGGCCGGTGCCAGCGTGATGGTCGCCGCCACCTTGTCCGGCGCCGGGCCCAGCGCCACGGTGCCGCCGTCGCGCCAGCGGCGCAGGAAGTTGGTGGCGAGCGGGGAGAACGGGTTGCCGGACTGCCCGGGGGCGATGACGAAGCGGCTGCGGTCGAGGTCCGACAGGTCGTAGACGCCGCGATAGGCCGGCCCGTGCACATCCGAGAACGCGGCCAAGGGGTCCGGGGCGATGCCGCCGGCGTCGATCGTGGCGTCGTCGCCGGGGGCGGGGATGCGCACCTCGCCCACGCGCCGCAGCAGCGGCAGGCGGGAGAGCAGCGGGTTGGCGAACACCGCCGGGTGCGCGGCACCCCAGTGCCAGCGCGCGGGGTCCGGGCCATACGCCGCGGCCAGGGAAGCCGTGCTTTCCTCGAGCGCGCGGGCAAGCAGCCGCTCGCAATCGCCGCCGCACCAGTGCGCCGCCTTCGGGGTCAGCGCGTAGGCGACAAACTCCGGCCACGGGGCCGCGGCGGCGGGCGGCACGTCCAGGTTGCGCAGGACCAGCGAGCGGAAGCGCCGCAGCCAGGCATCGGCGATCAGCGGCTGCGGCGCGTCCATCGCCATGTCTCCGTTCCAGCCTCGCAACAGGGCCTGGGCGCGCGCAGCCAGCCTGCCTGTCACCTTCACCGCCAGCAGCCGCGGCAGCGCGTCGCGCGCGAGCAGGCTCACGGTATCGAGCTGCATGCGCTCGAAGTCGGCGGGCGAGAGCTTCGGCTTTGCCTCCAGCAGCGCGCGGATGCGCCGGGCGCGCCAGTCGCCGAACCAGTCCCGGCCGAGCCAGACGGGGAAGCCGGGCGGGGCGATGCGGTCGTTGGCGTTGACCAGCCGCCCGCTCGCCGGGTCGACCACGTGGGGCAGCGCATCGCCCGAGGCCCAGCCGATCCAGTCGTGCCGGCCGTCCGCGCCGTCCTCCGGCCAGGCGCCGTGGCCCGCGCGGCGCAGCGGCACACGGCCGGTGACGAAGAGGCCGATGTTGTCGCGGTCCGCCACCAGCAGGTTCTGCACCGGCGAGGTGATCGCCGCCGCCGCCTGCCCCGCCTGCGCCACGCTCGTCGCCTGGTTGAGCTCGTAGAGGCCCGTGGCGGCGGTATCTCCCGGCGCGAGGTTGGCCATCTCGACGGCGAGCGGCGGCTGGTTCGGGCCCAGCAGGTCGCCCACGATCGGGCCGTGGCGGGAGACACGGACGGTGAGCAGCACCGGCGGCGCGCCGGCGACGTCGATCGTCTCGTGGCGCACCTCGTAGGGGCGGGGTCCGTCAGGCGTCGCGTACGTGCCGTCGCCGGCCGGCTGCTCGATGAACAGGTCCTGCACGTCCGCGCCGGTGGAGGCGAAGGTCCAGGCGATGTGGCGGTTGCGCCCGATCACCAGGAACGGCACGCCGGGCGCCGTCGCCCCGGCCAGTGTCTGGCGCGGCGTGTCGATGCGCGCGAGGTACCAGATGCCGGGCAGCCCGAAGCCCAGGTGCGGGTCGCCGGCCAGCAGCGGCGCGCCGGTGGTGCTGTGCGCGCCGTCGACCGCCCACTCGTTGGAGGCCTGCTCCGGCAGGGTGAACGGGTCCGGGAAGCGCGGCAGGCGCCCGACCAGCAGCGCCGACATCCGCGACATGGCGGCGGTCCACAGGCGGGGCAGCAGCGCCGCCTCCGGGTGCCCGGCACCGCCGCCGGCGGGCCACAACTCGTCCACCGCCGCGCGCCCGAGCCGGCCCGCAAGCTCCGCGCGCGCCAGCTCGGTGCGGAAATTGCCGGAGAGATACAGCCCCATCGCCTTGCCCCAGAGCAGGCTGTCCAGCGGCGTCCACGGCGCCGGCTTGCCGAACCAGAGGTATTCCAGCGCGGAGAGCCGGCCACGCCGCGCGATCCACGCGTTCACCCCGCGGCTATAGGCCTCGAGCATCGCCAGCGTCGCCGGCGGCAGGTGGCGCAGCTCGTCCTGTGCTGCGCGGCGGACGCCGAGCGTGCGCATCAGCTCGTCGTTGTGGAGTGCGGCCGGGCCGACCAGGGCGGCGAGCGTGCCCCCCGTGGCGCGGCGCATCAGGTCCATCTGGAACATGCGCTCGCGCGCGTGCAGGAAACCGAGTGCCGCCGCCGCGTCGAGCATGTTGCCGGCCTTGATGCGCGGCACCCCGTCCTGGTCGAGCGTCACCGAGACCGGCGCCGAAAGCCCCGGAATCCTGGCGTCGAGGTTGCCGCCCGGCACCGTGGCCCAGACCAGTCCCGCGGCCCCGGCGCCAGCGGCCACCGCGAGCACGAGCGCGGCGACGGCCAGGCGACGCAGCCAGCGCAGCAGCGTTCGCATCCGCGCAACTTACGGGACGTCGGGGACGGCCGGGAAGGGGAAGTTGCCGGCCGCGTGCAATTCCGCGCGCCGGTGTGGCTATCGCTTCTGCGTGCCTAGCCTTGGGGCGGCAGATCCAGCCGCGCCGCGTTCGGGTTGCCGGGCACGTGGGGGAAGCGTTGCAGCACCAGCGGGTCGTGGCCGGGGATGATGTGGTCCGGCCCGTCGGACAGGCGCTCGCAGGTCACCCAGCCCTCCAGCATCGCCTCCAGGTTGTGCAGCAGCACGAACGGGTTGCGCTTGCGGATGTTGGCCCAGTAGTGCGTGGCGTCGGAGGCCAGCACCACCCAGCCGCGCGCGGTGGGCACGCGCATCACCTGCAGGCCGCCGGAATGCCCGCCCACCAGGTGCAGCGTGATGCCCGGCGCGATCTCCGCCTCGCCGCGGTGGAACACGACGCGGCCGGCGTAGAGGTGGCGCACCGCCTGGGTCACGTATTCCACGTCGAAGGGGCGGCGCAGCGGCTCGTGGCACATGCAGCGGCCGGTGCAATAGCTCATTTCCGCCTCCTGCATGTGGAAGCGCGCGCGGGGGAAGCCGCCGAGGTTGCCGGCATGGTCCCAGTGCATGTGCGAGATCACCACGTCCTCGACCGCATCGGGCTCGACGCCGATGCCGCGCAGCAGGTCGAGCGGGGAGGCGATCCAGGTGCGCCCGCGCGCGCGCGCCGCCGCCTCGTCGAAGCCGATGTCGAGCACGATGGTCCGCCCCTCGCCGCGGATCGCCCAGACGTAATAATCGATCGGCATCGGGGCGGCGTGGTCGTCGGGGAAGATGAAGGTCTCGCCCTGGGTGCGCTCGGCGAGCGTGGCGTAGCGCAGCGCGGTGATCTCGTATTGCGGCATGGCGTTCTTCTCTCCCCGGGGGTGCGGTCTGATGGTGGTTTCGGGGAGTTTTGGGGGTTTTGGGAGTTTTGGGAACAGGGCGAGGGCGCGGATCGGGCCGTTCCCGGGGGCTATCGGAGCTATCGGAGCTATCGGAGCTATTGGAAGACGGAGGGTGTGCAGCGCGCTGGTTGGGCGGGGGGATTTTCGGGAATTCGGGGATTTTGGAAACGATGCGCGGTGCCGGATGGGGCGATCCGGCCGCACCGTTGTACTTCGGGGCGCCTGCTCCCCGGCGGTGGACGCTTGGTCCAGCGCCAGGTTCCGGCGGACTTGGGATGGCACGAAAAGATGTCGTGTCGCGCCGCATTCAGGCGCAGAAACACGATGCGAGATCATTGCCCGCGGCAGTTACCGAAGGCCCCTGCCGTGCAGATTGTGGGTGCCGATAATGATGATAGCGGCTCCAATGATCATGATTCCCAACAAATATATCACCCCAAAATTTATTAAGTCTCTATCGGATATCGATCGATAAGTCATAACATCTTTAGATAATGCGCCGCAGTTCTGTTTGATCAGAGCCTGCATTTCAGATAATTGTTCTCTCGAGAATGAATAGGTCGAGCATAATACTAAATTTTCTCCGGCCACGATCCTGAGGAAGATGACGCCGCGGATCGACTGAGGCAGGGCCAACTCCACATCGCGCAGTTTCAGGACCTTCGTTCCGGCGAAGCTTCGATAAACGATCTCCTCAGGTCCGATTTCAACTCTTGCGGACAGGCTGTGCACTGTTATGAGCAGCATCACGGAAGCCAAAAAGCCAAAGAGCGCGGCGCCAGCGAACGAGAGCTTCAAGAGCATCAGGAAGCCCAGTATTGCATTGGCGCCACCGACCACGCCGCATGTCCAGAGCATTGCGACGCGGACCCGGTGATCCACCATGAAGACCTTTGTGTCGGCTGAAGCTGCGGCTGCCATCGCAAACTCCATCAGCGGGTTTGGCGCTTCCGTACGTTGGCAAACCCCGGCGCGCTGGAATGCGGTAAGGCCGGTCTCGGATTCGTGGCCAACGGTACGTACCTGTTCGGCGGGATCTCGCACTTGCCGCGACATCGCCATCGCGCCCGCGGTACACGCCCGCGTGCGGCGCGCGGCGTGACTGGGTATCCGACAACCAGCCTTGCGCCGGCTGGGGGGAATACCGGATGCTGCGCGGGCTCGACGGCGTTTCGTTCGTGTAGGATGCCGCCAGCGGAGGGGTGCCGCGCATGTCCGAGCCCGGCTTTGATCGCGATGCGTATCTGGATCGGATCGGTCTCGCCGGCCGCTCGATCGAGCCGGAGACGCTGCGAGGGTCGTCCGCTGGGCACTGCACCGCGAGCGCCTATGAAAACATCGATGTCCTGCGGGCCGTCCGCCGCAGCTCGACCTGGCGTCACTGCATGCCAAGCTGGTGGCGGGAAGGCGCGGTGGCTACTGCTTCGAGCAGAACATGCTGCTGCGGCCGGGCTGCGCGCCCTCGCTACGGCGTCGAGGGCATGCTCGCGCGGGTCGTGCGCGGCTTTCCCGCCAGACGCCGCGCGCGGCACTGCACATGGCGCTGCCGTGGACCTCGCGGAGGGCCCCTTTCTCGTCGATGTCGGCTTCGGCAAAATCCGCCGACGGGGCCGCTCGCGATGCGGCCGGGGATCGAGCAGGCAAACCGCCCGAGACGATGCGGCTCGTTCCGGTCGCCACGCAGTCCGGCACGCAGGAGCTGCTGCTCAGGCCCGGCTTGGCGATGCCTGGGAGAACCTTTGGCGCCTGTGTTCGCACGCGCCGGTGGACGCCGACTTCGCGGTGGCGAGCTGGTTCGCCGCCACCGCTCCCGCCAGCCTGTTCCGCACCAACATGATCGCCGCACGGCCGGGACCGGACGGGATGCGCCACACCTTTCTCAACGGCCGCGTCACCATGCGCCGGCCCGACGGCTCCGCGGCGCGTGAGGACCTGATCGGGGACGACGCCATCGCCGATGTCCTTGCCACGACCTTCGGCCTCACGCTCGCCCCGGACGACATCCGGGCTGCGCTGGCGGAAATCACGCGCATCGGCCAGCGCGGCGCCCCGCACCAGTCCTTCAGCTGACGCGAGGCGGTGCGGTTCACGATACGGCTTGGCCCACGCGCGTCTTCCGAAAGCCCCAATAGGTCCAATAGCCCGCGGCGCGGCGGGACGCCCCGAGCAAACGGTTCCCAACAAACCGCCCGGGAGCCCCCTGCGGCGCGCCGCGGGGCTACAGAACGTCCGGAATATATTTGAACGGGTAGTCCGGGTCCCGGTAGTCGCCCTGGTTCTGCCGCTTCGGCAGCTTCACCTTCTCGGGCGGGATCACCTCGTAGGGGATATGGCGCAGCATGTGGGAAATGACGTTCAGCCGCGCGCGCTTCTTGTCGTCCGAGCGCACGACGTACCAGGGCGCCCATGGGGTGTCGGTGGCGTGGAACATGTCGTCGCGCGCGCGTGAGTAGTCGTACCAGCGGCTGAACGACTTGAGGTCCATCGGCGACAGTTTCCAGGTCTTGCGTCCGTCGCCGATGCGCGCCTCGAGCCGCCGCTCCTGCTCCTCCTGGCTCACCTCCAGCCAATACTTGAGCAGCAGGATGCCCGAGTTCACCATCATCCGCTCGAACTCAGGCGCGAGGCGCAGGAACGTCTGCGACACTTCCTCCGGACAGAAACCCATCACGCGTTCGACGCCGGCGCGGTTGTACCAGGAGCGGTCCCAGATCACGAGTTCGCCCGCGGCCGGGAAGTGCGGCAGGTAGCGCTGCACGTACATCTGCGTTTTTTCGCGTTCGGTCGGCGCCGGCAGCGCGATCACGCGGAAGACGCGCGGGCTGACGCGCTCGGTGATCGCCTTGATCACGCCGCCCTTGCCCGCGCCGTCGCGCCCCTCGAAGACGATGCACACTTTCTGCTTCCGCTCGACCAGCCAGCGCTGGAGATTGACGAGCTCCACATGGAGCGGCTTCAGCCGCTTCAGGTATTCCTTCTCCTTCAGGAGGCCCTCGGGATTGAACATGGCCGCCTGCTCCGCCGCCGCGGATGCCGGCGCCGGTTCCGGCCGCGTCTTGCCGGCAGGCTTCAGGGCAGCCGCGGTTTCCGGCTTGTCCGTCCCTTCTTCGGGCTTTTTCGCCGCGTCCCGCTTGTTTTTCCCATTGTGTTTGTTCTTCGCCATGCTGGCCTCCCGCGCTTGCGCCGGGCTATCCCGGCGTCAGGCCGGGAGCATGCGCGAATAGGCGTCGCGCGTCATTGGGTTTGTCTGTCCGCCGCGCGCGCCTGGTTCCCGAAATCCCCGATTTTCCGAAAATACCCGTCGGGGGCCGTCCGCGTTGCGCGGGGCGCAACCGCGCGGGCACCATGCCTCCACGGCGCGCCCGGCCTGGGCTAGCCTCGCGCCACAACCCACGGAGGAACGCATGCCCGCCAAAGCCGCACCCAAGGCCGCCGCCAAAGCCGCCACCAAGCCCGCCGCCGCCAACGCGCGCCGCAAGGAGTTGCAGGGCCCGGCCTTCGAAAAGGGGCTCGCGGTGCGCCGCGCGGTGCTGGGGGCCGAGTACGTCGATGCCTCCGTCGCGCGCGCCGACGACTTCACCGTCGATTTCCAGAAGCTGGTCACGGAATATTGCTGGGGCGAGGTGTGGACGCGCCCGGGCCTGGCGCGGCGGGACCGCTCGCTGCTCAACATCGGCATGCTGGTGGCGCTGAACCGCGGCAGCGAGCTGCGGCTGCACCTGCGCGGCGCCATCAACAACGGCATCAGCCGCGACGAGATCAAGGAGGCGCTGCTGCAGACCGGCATCTACTGCGGCATCCCCGCCTGCCTGGAGGCGTTCAAGATCGCCTCCGAGGTGCTCAAGGACATGGGCAAGCTCTGACCCCCGAGTTCTCGCGGCCGGAACGAATGGCGCGCCCGCCGCCGGAGGTGCGCGTCGAGGCGACGGGGGCGGAGTGCGCGGCGCTCGCCCGCCGCTTCGGCCTGCCGTCGATCGCGCGTCTCGCCTGCCGCTTCCGCCTCGCGCCCGCGGCCAGGGGCGCGGTGCGTGCGGAGGGCGAGCTCGCGGCGGTGGTCAGCCAGGTCTGCGTGGTCACCGGCGAGGTGTTCGAGGCCCCCGTGCGCGAACGCTTCACCGTCCGCTTCGTCCCCGCCGGCAGCGAGAACCCGGAACCCGACCTGGAGGACGACGACGAGATTCCGTGCGGGGGCGGAACGATGGACCTCGGCGAGGCGGCGGCGGAACAACTCGCCCTCGCGCTCGATCCCTATCCGAGGGCACCCGGCGTGCCACCGCCGGCAGACGCCTGAGCCGTTTGCCCGCTCGCCGCCGCCTTGACGCCGGGGCGCCGTTCGCTGACCGTCCGCCGCCATGAGCGCCAACGCCGACGCCTTCGACCGCTGGATCCGCGGGCCTTTCGTGGCCATGAACTCCGAGCTGGAGGAGATGTACTTCGCCCGCGCCGACCGCGCCGATGCCGAGGGCGTGGGTGAAGACATCAAGGCGCGCCTGCAGGGCGAGGGGCACCGGCATGTCGTGGCGCTCTGGCAGGAGGGCAACACCGGCGACGGGTTCGAAACCGCGTTCGGCGTGCTCGGCAATGTCGGCATGTATCTCGGCGCGCTGCGGCGGCACGAGCTCACCAACCCCGCGCGCGAGGAACGCTCCCCGTTCCGGGAGGCGTCGTCGCTCGCGATGCATGTCGGCACCTCCATCGGCATGGTGCCGCGCTTTGCCACCGCCCATCTCGCGCAGCGCAATTTCGCCGTGCGCGGCATCCGCAAGAGCTTCACCAGCCTGCGCGACGAGTTCCTGTTCATCGACGAGAACACGCGCGGCATCCTCAGCATCCAGCGCGCGGCGGACGCGCTCGGGCGCGTCGTGCTGCTCGGCGTCTCCAACCCTGTCGCGGACGTGGAGTTCGCCGCGGCACTCGCGGCGCTGGAGACGGCGAAGGTCGCCAACGAGCGGCTGTTCGCACAGCTGGACATCGACCGGTTCTTCTATTCCGTGCGCCCCTACTACAAGCCCTACCGCGTCGGGCGGATGGAATATCGCGGCGCCAACGCCGGGGATTTCTCGGGCATCAACGAGATCGACCTGCTGCTCGGCCTGTGCCGCGCCAACGACCCGTCCTACGCCGCGATCCTGGTGGAGAAGACGCCGTTCATGGTGCCGGAGGACCAGGCGCGGCTGCGCGATTGCATGCGCCACCGCCCGCTGCTCGACGAGTTTTTATCCATTGCCGACCAGGGCGGGGCGGGCGAGGCCTGGTTCCAGGCGAACGCCCGCGCCTTCCTGCGTATCTGCGACGTCTTCGCCGAGACCGCCCGCCAGCACCACGACGAACTCGTCACGCGCTTCATCGTCGGCCCCTCGGCGGCGATGGACCAGCGCCACATGGCCGGCCTCACCGCCAGCGGCCCGCCGCTCGCGGCGCTGCTGCGCTCGCTCGAGGCGCTGAGGGACCAGCGCATGGCGGCAAGCCGCCCCGACCTGGAAACCCGCCACGACGACCTCGCGAGGCTGCGCGCGCTCTGCCCCGGCTGAACGGGCGGGGCGAAACGAGCGGGGCTGAACCGGCGGCGCCGCACGGGCCCCCTCGCGCGACTCCCACTTGGCGCATAGGTTGCCTGCCGGCGCGGGATGGGCTCGCGCTTGCGGGGGGTAGGGGTGTCTGCTAGGAGGCGCCGGTTCCGTTACGTGACTGTCACGCGCGCTGCCGCCTCCACGGTGGTCGGCCCCTGCGTCGTCACCCGAAGAGAAGGGCTCTCCTCCGATGGCTGTTCCCAAGCGAAAGACCTCGCCGTCCCGTCGCGGCATGCGCCGCAGCCACCAGGCGCTGCCGGCCGAGGCGCACGCCGAGTGCGCCAATTGCGGCGAACTGAAGCGCCCGCACCATGTCTGCCCGCATTGCGGCCACTACGACGGCCGCGAGGTGGCGGAGGCCGGGGCGGCGCTCAAGGGCACCGTCCGGGTCTGACCCGGCCGCGGCCGACGCGCATGGCGCCACGCGCCAGGGCTGTGCGGTGAGCGGCTTCAGCCTCGCGATCGACGCCATGGGCGGCGACGCCGCGCCGGATATCGTGGTCGACGGCCTCGCCATCGCGGCCGAGCGTCATCCCGGCGCGAGCTTCCTGCTGTTCGGCGACGAGGCGCGGGTGGCGCCGCTGCTGGCGCGCCACCGGCGCCTGGCGACGGCGGAGCTGCGCCACACGACGGATGCCATCGGCAACGACACCAAGGTCGCGGCGGCGCTGCGCATGCGCCAGGCCTCGATGCGGCTCGCGATCGACGCCGTCGCGCGCAGCGAGGCCGCGGGCGTGGTCTCCGCCGGCAATACCGGGGCGCTGCTGGCGCTGTCCAAGATCGTCATCAAGACCCTGCCGGGGATCGACCGGCCGGCCATGGCCGCGATCGGCCCCTCGGCGCGCGGCGACATCGTCATGCTCGACCTCGGCGCCAACGTCACCTGCGATACCCGCAATCTCGTGGAATTCGCGCTGATGGGCGACGTCTTCTCCCGCACCGTGCTCGGCCTCACCGCGCCGACGATCGGGCTGCTCAATGTCGGCTCCGAGGATATGAAGGGCGGCGATACGCTGCGCGACGCCGCCGAGGCGCTGCGCGCGAGCCACCTCGCCGCCCAGTTCCACGGCTTCGTCGAGGGCCACGACATCGCCGCCGGCACCACGGACGTGGTGGTGACGGACGGCTTCACCGGCAACGTGGCACTCAAGACCGGGGAGGGCGCGCTGCGCCTGGTGGGGCAGCTGCTGCGCCAGGTTTTTTCCGCGTCCATTGCCAGCCGGCTCGCGTATCTCCTGGCGCGGCCGGGGCTGGCGCGGCTGCGGGAGTGGCTCGACCCCAGGCGCTACAACGGCGCGGTGATGCTGGGGCTCAACGGCGTGGTGGTGAAGTCCCATGGCGGCACCGACGCGGAGGGCTTCG
The DNA here is from genome assembly GCA_963764465.1 of uncultured Pseudomonadota bacterium. Taxonomy (GTDB): domain Bacteria; phylum Pseudomonadota; class Alphaproteobacteria; order Acetobacterales; family Acetobacteraceae; genus JAJXXT01. Next base: position 177,985 of record CAVXSO010000006.1, read on the forward strand.
CCCACGCGGTCGACGTCGCCATGGACATGGTGACGCACGGTTTCAACGACGGGATCCGCGAGGGGCTCGCGCGGATCGGCAGGCTGGAGACGAATCATGGATCAGCAGACGCCGCCGCTTCCTGAAGCGCGGCTCGCCCAGGGCATGGCGGCCGGGACGCGCGCGGTGATCGCGGGCACCGGCAGCTACCTGCCGGAACGCGCCGTGACCAACGACGACCTGTCGAAGACGATCGACACCTCGGACGAGTGGATCCGCGAGCGCACCGGCATCGGCAGGCGCCATCTCGCGCAGCCGCACGAGACCTGCGCCTTCATGGCGACCAGGGCGGCGGAAAGGGCGCTCGCCGCCGCCGGCATGGCAGCCGGGCAGATCGACGCGATCCTGCTCGCCACCGCGACCCCGGACGAGGCGTTCCCCGCCACGGCGCTGCGCGTGCAGGCAGCACTGGGCGCCGGCGGCTTCGGCTTCGACCTCTCGGCGGCGTGCAGCGGCTTCATCTACGCGCTCGGCACCGCGGAGGCGATGATCGCCGCCGGGCGCATCCGCACCGCGCTGGTGATCGGGTCCGAGGTCTATTCGCGGATCATGAACTGGCAGGACCGCGGCACCTGCGTGCTGTTCGGCGACGGCGCCGGTGCCGTCGTGCTGCGCGCCGGGGAGGCCGGCCCGGGTCTGCCGGGAATCCTTTCAAATTCATCTGCATGCGGACGGAAAACTCGGCGACATCCTGTACGTGGACGGCGCTGTCGGCAGGCCCGACAAGCCCGGCCACCTGGTGATGAACGGGCGGGAGGTGTTCCGCCACGCCGTCATCCGCCTCTCCGAGACCGTGGAGGAGGCGCTGGCCGCCAACGGGCTCGAGAAGGCGGATATCGACTGGCTGGTGCCGCACCAGGCCAACAAGCGCATCATCGACGCGATCGGCAAGCGGCTGCACCTGCCGCCGGAACGGGTGGTGACGACGGTGGAGCGGCACGCCAACACCTCCGCCGCCTCGGTGCCGCTGGCGCTGGACGAGGCGGTGCGCGACGGGCGCATCCGTGCCGGCGACCTGGTGCTGATGGAGGCGCTGGGCGGCGGCCTGACCTGGGGTTCGGCGCTCGTCCGGATGTAGCCCGCCGCCTTCGCGCCGGGATTCATGGTGCCCGGACAAGCGTTTGATTGTTCGACTTCTTGACGGGGACCCCCAAGTCTCCCTAGCGTCGAATCATGAACACCGTCACACGCGCCCATCTGACCGAGACCATCTACACCCAGGTGGGCCTGTCGCGGAACGAGTCGGCCGACCTGCTTGAGACCGTGCTGAGCCGGATGAGCTCGGCGCTGGAAGGCGGAGAATCCGTCAAGATCAGTGGGTTCGGGACGTTTTCTGTGCGTCAGAAGGGCCGCCGGATCGGGCGTAACCCGAAGACCGGAGTCGAGGTCCCCATCCTGCCGCGCCGCGTGCTCGTGTTCCGCCCGAGCCAGGTGCTCAAGGCACACGTGAACCATACCGCCGTTCCCGCCGGAGACGATGAATGACGGGAACGACCAGCGAGGGCGCCGGTGAATGAGTGACGCGGAGCCGATGGCGGCACGCGCGCGCGCCAAGAAGGCCCCCAGTGCCTTCCGCACCATCAGCGAGGTCGCGGACGATCTGCATATCCCGCAGCATGTGCTGCGTTTCTGGGAAACCAAATTCACCCAGGTGAAGCCGCTCAAGCGCGGTGGCGGGCGGCGCTACTACCGGCCCGAGGATATCGAGCTGCTGCGCCGGATCGCCGACCTGCTCTACACCCAGGGCTACACGATCAAGGGCGTGCAGCGCCTGCTGCGCGAGGGCGGTGGGAAGCTCGCCGATAACATTCCCCCGCCATCGCCCGCCGAGCAGGCCGCGGCGGCCGCCGAGCGTGGCGAGGCGCGCGAGCCGGAACTGCCGATGCCGGGCCTCGCACCGGCCGGCGGCACCGCGTCGAAGCAGGCCGCGAAGCCGCGCCAGGATGGCGAGGCGGAACGGCTGCGCGCGGTGCTCGCGGGCGTGCTCGAGGAGCTGGAGGCGATCCGCGCGCTGCTGCCCTGAAGGCTGGGCGATTTGATCGCGATCAAGGCCATCCCGCGCCGCGGTGCCTAACGATAACGAGCACGCGGGAAGCGCCCGCGCCGGAGGAAGACCATGGAACAGCGTCCGCTCGGGGTCATCGTGCTCAACCAGAAGCCGCTCACCATGCCGCCGACAGCGACGGTGGTGGAGGCCTGCAGGCGCATGCGGGAGCGGCGCGTGGGCGCGGTGCTGGTGACGGACGAGAACGGCAGGCTGGTCGGCATATTCACCGGCCGCGACGCTGTCGCGCGCGTGCTGGCGGAGGGCCGTTCCGCCCACACCCGGCTCGAGGAGGTGATGACCCCCAGGCCCGACACGATGCGCCGCGGCATGCACGCGGTGGAGGCGCTGCGGCTGATGCGCGACGGCGGTTTCCGCCACGTTCCGGTGGTGGAGGGCGACGTGCTGCTCGGCGTCGTCTCCCACGGCGATTTCCGCGGCGGCGAGATCGACCGGCTCGACGAGGAGACGGGTCTCTGGGAACGGCTCTAGAGCCGGTCCTCGCCCAGGGATTCCACCGTCAGGTCTGCAGCACGTAGGTTCCCGGCGCGTTGCCCAGGGCGGGCAGCCCCTTCGCCCGGTTGCCCAGCGGCGGCGGCGCCACGGGCGCGCCGGAGTGGTGGGCGAGCCAGCTGGCCCAGGCGGTCCACCATGACCCCTCGTGCCGTGTGGCCGCGCCCAGCCACTCGTCGGGCGAAAGGTAGATGTCGTGCGGCCGGCGCTCGTGCAGCATGTAGTGCCGCCCGGGATGGCCCGGCTCGCTCACGATGCCGGCGTTGTGCCCGCCCGAGGTCAGCACGAAGTCGATGTCGGTGCGGGTCAGGCGGTGAATGTTGTAGACGCTGCGCCACGGGGCGATGTTGTCGCGGTCGGTGCCGACGACGAACATCGGCGAGTGCACATCCGACAGCACCACGGTGCGCCCGTCCACGCGCATCCGTCCCTCGGAGAACTCGTTGTCGAGGAAGAGCCGGCGCAGATATTCCGCGTGCATCCGCGCCGGCATGCGGGTCGCGTCCGCGTTCCAGGCCATCAGGTCGTTGGGCTTGTCGTCCTCGCCCAGCAGGTAGACCCGCACTGCGCGCTGCCACACCAGGTCGCGCGAGCGCAGGAGCTGGAAGGCCCCGGCCATCTGCCGCGAATCAAGGAAGCCCTGGCGCCACATCACGTCCTCGAGCAGGGCGAGCTGGCTGTCGTTGATGAACAGGCGCAGTTCCCCGGCCTCGTGGAAATCGGTCTGGGCGGCGAGCAGGCTGATGGTGGCGAGGCGGTTGTCGTCCTCGCGCGCCATGGCGGCGGCGGCGATGGCGAGCAGCGTGCCGCCCAGGCAGTAGCCGGTGGCGTGCAGGCGCTTCGCTCCCGTGATCGCCAGCGTCGCGTCGATCGCCGCCATGACGCCATGGCTGCGATAGTCGTCGAAGGCGACATCGCGCATCGACGCATCCGGATTGCGCCATGAGATGCAGAAGACGGTGAAGCCCTGGCTTATCAGGTAGCTGATCATCGAGTTCTGCGGCGAGAGGTCGAGGATGTAGTACTTCATGATCCAGGCTGGAACGATCAGCACCGGTTCCGGCCGGACCGCCGCCGTGGTCGGCTGATATTGCAGCAGCTCGATGAGGTCGTTGCGGAACACGACCTTCCCCGGCGTCACCGCGACCTCATGGCCGGGGCGGAAGTGCGGGTCGAGTGAAGGGCGCAGGTTGAGCGCGCGTTCCTGGTCGCGCATCCACATCGCGGCGCCGTTCACCAGGTTGGCGCCGTGGCTCTTGAGCGTGGTTTCGATGACCTGCGGGTTGGACCAGGGGAAGTTGGAGGGGGCCAGCGCCTCCAGCACCTGGCGCAGGGCGAAGCCCATGATGGTCAGGCTCTGCGGCGAGGCGCCGCGCAGGCCCTCCATCGCCGCGCAGCACCACAACTCCGCGAGCAGGTGCGCCTGGTAGAGCGCGTTGAAGGGAGGTACCCGCCAGCTCGGGTCGTCCCAGCGGTGGTCCTGCGGGTCTTCGGTCGCGGCGGGCTCGCTGGCGAGCAGGAAGGCGGCGAAGCGCTGCGCCTGGCGCAGAGCGAGGGCAGCGAGCTCCACCTGGCGGAAGGGCGCGTTGGCGAGATGGATCGCCCAGTCGAGATGCGCGATCGCGAGCGTCGAGGGCGAAAGCGCGCCGGTGCCGAGCGCCTCGGTCGCGTGGAACAGCCGGTCGAGGTCGGACAGGCTCCCGATCGGCGGCGGCGGGGGCGGCAGGAGGGCCGGTGGCGCGGACCGTCGCCCGGTGCTCTGGCGCAACGGCGCGGCCGGGCGCGGTTTGCGTGGGGTTCGGGCGGTGGTTTTCGGGGGCGATTTCCGAGTCATAAGCCAAGGATATGGTGGGCGACACACGCTCGCGCCATGATCGAGGTCAAGATCGCGCCGAGGGCGCCGGGCCCTGTTGCCCCGGCCGGGCGCGCAGGCTAGACCGCGCTGCGTCGGAGCGTAGCGCAGCCTGGTAGCGCATCAGTCTGGGGGACTGGGGGTCGTGGGTTCAAATCCCGCCGCTCCGACCATTTTCCTCATATGCCGAGCCGAGCCGAGCCGTGGCGATGCGTCACGCGTCGCGATCCGTGCCGCGGGCCGGAGGCTCGCGGCCTCACCGCTGGCTGGAACCTGAGCCCGGCGCGGTCCGGCGGTGCCCGGCCGTTGCCAAAATAGCGTGACCACAAAAAAACCGGGACCATTCGCTTGGTCCCGGCTTGAGGTGTGGGGAGAGAACGGCCCGGATCATGCCGGGGGAGGCCGTCTGGGCCGCATGGGCGTGGTCGGCACGGCGGGTGCTTCGGCCGATTGGTGGACGGCCGATTGGTGGACGGCGATCGGTGGACTGCGGATCGGTGGTGCGGCACGTCGGGTCGAGGCCGGAAGCCGGGGCTCCGGCAGGCGTCGTCAGGCCGGGCGAACTCAGGCGATCGAGGTGGCGGAGGCGATCGTCGCGACCCGGCTGCTCAGGCTGACCTGGTGGGCAATGGCGCCGCCAAGCGTCGCCGAGAAAACCATTCCAGCCACCATGATCTCGAAAACGGCGCGTCGCATCGAAGGTCTCCGGTTCATGTCGTGGCGTTCATATAGCGGGCTTCGCCGCCCGGTGGTGTCACCTTTTGTGCAGACGTCGTGGCTTGTTAGGCTATCCTTTACTGATCGTTTCGCGCGGTTGCCGCCGTGCCGGTGAGATGGCCTGCACCGTTGGATGACGGAGACGTAACATTTCGGACAAGCAACAGATGCCGCCACGACCGCCGGGCACGCAACGACCAGTGGCGGAAGGGCCGCAAGGGCCGGACATGGCTGGGCTTTCGCAGGCCGAGGCCGCGCGCCGGCGTGACCGTTTCGGCCCCAACGCCATCCCCGAGAAGCGGCCCGGCAGGGCGCTCGAATTCGCGCGCAAATTCTGGGGGCCGATCGCCTGGATGCTGGAGGCGGCGGCCGCGTTGCAGATCCTGCTGGGCAAGCCGGACGAGGCCGTCATCGTCACCGCACTGCTGGTGGCCAACGCCGTGATCGGCTTCATCGAGGAGGGGCGTGCGAGCAAGGCGCTCGACCTGCTGCGCCAGCGCCTGGTGGTAACGGCGCGGGTGCGCCGCGACGGCGCCTGGCGCACCGTGCCGGCGGCGGAGCTGGTGCCGGGCGACCTGGTGCACATGCGCATGGGCGACCTGGCGCCGGCCGACATCGACATCGGCGAAGGCAGCGTGCTGCTCGACCAATCGGCGCTGACCGGCGAGTCCGTGCCGGTGGAGGCCGGACCCGGTGCCCGCGCCTATGCCGCCGCGATCGTGCGGCGCGGCGAGGCGACGGGCGTGGTCACCGCGACCGGCGCGGCAACGTATTTCGGCCGCACGGCGGAGCTGGTGCGCACGGCGCACGCGCAGAGCCACCTGCAGGCGACCATCCTCGGCATCGTGCGTATCCTCGCCGCCGTGGACGCGGTGCTGATCGCGCTGCTGCTGTTCTACGCCGCCTGGGCCAACCTGCCGCTGCGCGACGTCCTGCCGTTTGCGCTGATCCTGCTCGTCGCGTCGGTGCCCGCCGCACTGCCCGCGACCTTCACGCTCGCGACCGCGCTGGGCGCCGCGGAACTCGCGCGCGAGGGCGTGCTGGTGGCGCGCCTGCAGGCGATCGAGGAAGCGGCGGGGATGGACGTGCTGTGCACCGACAAGACCGGCACGCTCACCGAGAACCGGCTGCGCCTTGCCGCCGCGCGGCCACTGGGCGGCACGACGGAGGCCGATCTGCTACGCTTCGCCGCCATGGCCTGCGACGCCGCGACGCAGGACCCGATCGACCTTGCCGTCCTGGCGGGCTCCGGCGAGGTGTCGCTGCCGCAACGGCTGGGGTTCGAGCCCTTCGAGCCGGCGCTGCGCTACTCGCTGGGCCGCTTCTCCGACGGCGGCGCCGAGTTGCTGGCGGCGAAGGGGGCCGCGGAGGCCGTGGCGAAGCTGTGCGACGCGCCGCAGAACGTCGCGGTGGCGGAGGCGGAGCTCGCGGGCATGGGCGCGCGCGTGCTCGCCGTGGCGGTGGGCCCGGCCAAGGGACGCATGCGCCTCGCCGGCCTGCTGGCGCTGGAGGACCCGCCGCGGGCGGATTCCGCCGCGCTGATCGCGGGCCTGGGCGAGATGGGCGTGCGCGTGGTGATGGCGACCGGAGACGCGGCACCGACGGCCGCCGCCATCGCGCAACGCGTGGGCATCGGCGGCGAGGTGGGGGATGCGGCGGCGCTCGAGGGGGCGGGCGATCCGCTGCGCTTCGGCGTCTTCGCGCGCGTGCTGCCGGAGCACAAGATCGCGCTGGTGCGCCGCCTGCAGGCCGCGGGCCACGTCGTCGGCATGACCGGGGACGGGGTGAACGACGCGCCGGCGCTGCGCCAGGCGGAAGTGGGAATCGCGGTGGCGAGTGCGACGGACGTCGCGCGTGCGGCGGCGGGAATCGTGCTCACCTCCCCAGGCCTGGTCGACGCGCTGGCGGCGGTGCGGACGAGCCGGGCGATCTACCAGCGCATGCTCACCTATACGATCAACAAGATCATGAAGACGCTGGAAATCGCGGTTTTTCTCTCGCTTGGTGTCATTCTCACCGGGCAGTTCGTCATCACGCCGCTGCTGATCGTGCTGTTGCTGTTCACCAATGATTTCGTGACCATGACGATCGCGACAGACCGCGTGGTGCCATCGCCGGCGCCGGACCGCTGGGACGTGCGCGGGCTGATGATGACCGGTGGCGCGCTCGCCGCGTGCGTGCTGGTGCTGTCGTTCTCGGTGTTCTTCGCGGGGCGGGACTGGTTCGGCCTGCCGCTGCCGCAGTTGCAGACGCTGGTCTTCGTCATGCTGGTCGCGACGGGGCAGGGCAATGTCTACCTGATCCGCGAGCGCGGCCCGTTCTGGCGCTCCGCGCCGGGCCGCTGGCTGATGACGAGTTCCGCCGCCGACCTTGTCGTGGTGGTGACGATGGCCACGACCGGCGTGCTGATGGCGCCGGTCAAGCTGCCCCTGCTGCTGCTGCTGCTCGTCGTGGTGGTGGCCTGGCTGCTGGTGCTGGACCGGGTGAAGCTCTGGCTGTTCAGCCGTATCGCGTTTGCGTGACGCGCGCCGAGGCGGCACAAAAGCGGTGTTTCCGAAGGAGTCCCGCCGATGCTCGAACGCCGCGCCTGGGTGCCCGAAGCCAGCGAGCGCTATGTCCAGCAGGTCGCGGCCGAGGTCGCGGCGAGCGACACCGCGGCCAACGAGCGCCGCCTGCTGGCGCTGGTCGCCGAGAACCACGCCATCCACGAACACGACTGCGTGAACCTCAACCCAGCCGGCAACGTGATGAACCCGAAGGCGGAGGCGCTGCTCGCCGACAGCCTCGGCACGCGCGCCTCCCTCGGCTACCCCGGCGACAAGTACGAGATGGGGCTGGAGGCGGTCGAGAAGATCGAGATCATGGCGGCCGAGCTCGCCTCCGAGGTGTTCGGCGCGCGCTACGTGGAGTTCCGCGTCCCCTCGGGCGGCCTTGCCAATCTCTATGTGTTCATGGCGGTGGCGAAGCCGGGTGATAGCATCATCGCCCCGCCGCCCGCGATCGGCGGGCACGTGACGCACCATGCGGCGGGGGCGGCGGGCATGTACGGCGTGGTGACTCACGCGGCGCCGGTCGATGCCGGGGGCTACACGGTGGACGTAGCGGCGCTGCGCGAACAGGCGCTGGCGGTGCGGCCGAAGCTGATCACCATCGGCGGCAGCCTCAACCTCTTTCCGCACCCGGTCCGCGCCATCCGCGCCATTGCGGACGAGGTGGGCGCCTACGTGCTGTTCGACGCCGCGCACATGGCCGGCATGATCGCCGGCCACGCCTGGCAGCAGCCGCTCGAGGAAGGTGCGCATGTGATGACGATGAGCACCTACAAGAGCCTCGGTGGCCCGCCCGCGGGCCTCGTCGTCACCAACGACGCGGTGCTGGCGCAACGGCTGGACGCGATCGCGTTTCCGGGCCTCACTGCCAATTTCGACGCGGCGAAGACGGCGGCGCTCGCGATGTCGTTGCTGGACTGGAAGGAGTTCGGCCGCGAGTACGCCGCCGCGATGGCGGCGACCGCGAAGGCGCTGGGGGAGGCGCTGGCCGACCGTGGCGTCCCGGTCTTCGCCCGTGGGCGCGGGATGACCACCTCGCATCATCTCGCCATCGAGGCGGCGCGCTACGGCGGCGGCCAGGCGGCGGCGAAACTGCTGCGCCGCGCCAACGTGCTCACCTGCGGCATCGGCCTGCCGGTCGCGCCGGTGGAGGGCGACGCGAACGGGCTCAGGCTCGGCACGCCGGAGATCGTGCGCTTCGGCATGGGCCCGGAGCACATGAAGGAACTCGCCGGCTACATCGCGGAGGCGCTCGAGGGTAACCGCGCGCCGGAGGATGTCGCGAAGGACGTGAGCGCCTTCCGCCGCCGCTTCACGCGGTTGCGCTACGTGCGGGAATAGGCACGCGACGTGGGGGAGGCGGCATGATGCGCGCGCTGCGGCGCTCGGTCGCGTTCTGGCTGTTCCTCGCGGCGCTGACGCTGTTCCTGCTGCAGTGGTATCCGAATACCGGCATCGTGCTGATGGTGCTGGGCGCGGGGCCGGTGAACGCGCTGCTGATCCATCTTTTCCTGCTCGCCCTCTTCATCGAGGCGCTGGTCGGGCGCGTGCGGCCTGCGTTCATCGTGCTGCCGGTGCTCGCGTATGGTGGCTACTACGGCGCCTATGTGCTGCAGGGCCATCTGGTCGCGGCAGAGAAGGCGCGCATCGAGGCGCGACATGCGGGCAAGGCGTATGCGTTCGATCCCGCGGCGGAGGCGCTGGTCTTCGATACACCCAAGCCCGGAATGCCGAGTGCCAACCTGCAGTTCTTCGTCGCGACCCATCGCATTCCCGTCGCCTATGACCGCCTGCGCGCGGCGCGGCTGGCACCGGCTGCCGCCTGCGCTGGCCTGCGCAACCTGCAAAATGGAGCGGCGGTGCTCGTGACGCCGGCGCGCTGGTTCTATCATTTCGCCTCCGTCAACGCGGCCAACGCGCCCTGCGTGTTGACGCGCGTCGAGCGGCCGGCTGGCCCCGTGGTGGTGTTGCGGGAGGAGGACCGCGCGTCGCCGGCGCTGCGCCTGCTCGGGATCAGCGAGAACTCGACGGACGTGTTTGTCGATGGGAAGCGGATGGGTTCGCTGACGCGGGTGGTGGTCCGGCGCATGCTGCCCTTCGTTTCGTTCGTCGGCTGCGTGCTGATTGACGAGCCACCAGCCTGGGTGTGCACGAACGGCATGTTCGGGAGCCGCACGCAGGTTGCCGGGCCCCCGCCCACGGACATGGGCGACGACGCCGGCGTGCTGCTCGGCATTCCCCTCTACACCGCGGCGGACATCCTTGCCTTCGGCGGCTATCGCGAGAACGATGCGGTGGTGAAACGGGCGCAGCTTCCGCCGGGCCGTTGAGCCAGGGACGGATCACCGCCGGGGGACAATGATCCGCGGCGTGACGATCTGCCGCTGCTGGTTGTCCTGGTTCATGGTCGTGATGCGAAGGACGGCGCTGCCTCGTTCGGGCCTGGAGCGTGACGGCTTGATCTCGATGACCTCGCTTTCCGTCCGGAGGATGTCGCCTGGGCGCGTCGGTGTCGGCCACTGAATTTCGCCACCACCGCCGATGATGCCGCCGGCGATCGGCACGCTCTCGACGACCAGGCGCATGGTGATGGAGGCGACGAGCCAGCCGCTGGCGGCAAGACCTTCGAAGAAGGTCGCCTTTGCCGCCGCGTCGTCGAGGTGGAAGGGCTGCGGGTCGAACTCGCGCGCGTAGGCGACGATCTGCGCGGCATCGAGCAGGTGCGTGCGGCTCGTGAAACGCTGGCCGAGGGCGAGGTCCTCGAGATACATCGGCGTGCTCATGGCGCGGGCGCGGGGATGCGCACCCAGCCCTCCATCAGCCGCCGCGCGCTGCGGCTCATCAGGACCTTGGTGACGAGCCACTCGCCGCCGTGCTGTTCCGCTTCCGCACCGACGCCAAGCGTGCCGGAGGGATGGCCGAAGCGGATGCGGCCGTCCTGGCGTGGCGGGGCGATGCGGTTGACCAGCGTGCCGGGGATGGCCGCGGCCGTCGCGATGGCGACCGCGCCGGTGCCGGTCATGGCGTGGTGCAGCGGCCCCATGGAAAAAATACGCGCCAGCAGGTCGATCGAGGCTGCCGGGACCGGCTTGCCGGAGGAGGCGGTGTAGTCGCGTGGCGGGGCCACGAAGGCGAGCTTCGGCGAGTGGAGGAGGCGCCTGGCGTAGACCTCCTGCGCCGTCGGCGCGAGACGCATGGCGACGGCGCCGGCGACGCGGATCGCCTCCGCGCGGTCAAGCAGCGCCTGGTTGGCGTTCACGTCCGCCTGCAACTCCGCCCCGGTGAGACCGATTGTCGCGGCATCGATGAAGATGGTGGGCAGGCCCGCGTTGATCAGCGTCGCCTCGACGTCGCCGGACCCGGGCACGGAAAGCCGGTCGATTTTGTTGCCGGTGGGAAACATTGCCCCGGTCTCGCCGGGGTCGAGGAACTCGAGCGCGATCTCCGCGGCGGGAAAGGTCACGCCGTCGAGCTCGAAATCGCCTTCCTCCAGCACCTCGCCGCCCCGCATCGGCACATGCGCGATGATGCGCTTGCCGATATTGGCCTGCCAGATGCGCACGGTGGCCGCGCCGTCCGCGGGTGCGGCCACCAGTCCCTGCTCGATCGCGAAGGGTCCCACGGCGGAGGTGAGGTTGCCGCAATTGCCGGACCAGTCGATCACCGGCCTGTCGATGGAAACCTGGCCGAACAGGTAGTCCACGTCGCTGTCCGCGCGCGCAGACTTGCCGATGATGACGATCTTGCTGGTCGATGACGACGCACCCCCCATGCCGTCGATCTGCTTGCCGTAGCGATCGGGGCTGCCCATCACCCGCAGCAGAACGCGTTCGCGCGCCGCCCGGTCAGCCGGCAGATTTCCGGCGAGGAAGAACACCCCCTTGCTGGTGCCGCCGCGCATGTAGGTGGCGGGAATGCGGAGCTGGGTCATGGTGCGCTCGCGAATGCGGGTGCCCGGTTTACAACGCCGGCGCGGCGGCGGCGAGGCGGGCGATCATTCCGGTCTTGTCGGCAAAGGACCCTGGTGCAAAACTGACCTCATCTTTTCTGATCCGGCGACAGTCCTGGGTATGGCGTGGCAACGTGCATCGGGAGGAAGCGGATGGCAGGAACGGCAGCGGTCAACGGGCGGCTGTGGGGAAGCAGGGCGCGGGACTGGGCCGACATCCAGGAAGGCGGGGCGATGCCGGCCTATGTCGCCGCACTGGAACGGGTGGGCGTCGGCGTGGGCACGGCGTATCTCGATGCCGGATGCGGCGCTGGCATGGCCGCGCGAGTCGCGGCGGAACGCGGCGCGCAGGTCTCCGGCATCGATGCAGCGCCGCCCCTGGTGGCGATCGCGCGCGAGCGCGTGCCCGTGGGGGATTTCCGCGAGGGTGAGCTGCAAGAGCTGCCCTTCGCCGATCGGCGATTTGACGTGGTGACGGGATTCAATTCGTTTCAATATGCCGCCGATCCCGTGGCGGCGCTGCGCGAGGCGCGGCGCGTGACGAAGCCAGGCGGGCGCGTGGTGGTGATGACCTGGGGCGAGCCGGAAGGAATGGAGATGGCCTCGATCGTGGCCGCGCTGCGGCCGTTGCTGCCGCCGCCGCCGCCGGGCGCGGGCGGGCCGTTCGCGTTGTCGGAGGAGGCGAAGCTGCGTGCCTTCGTAAGGGATGCGGGACTGGCCGATGCGGAGGTATTCGACGTCGCCTGCCCATACACCTATGGCGATCTGGAAACCGGGGTGCGCGGACTGAACTCGGCCGGGGTGGCGGTGCGCGCGATGGAGCACAGCGGCGAGGCCGCGGTGAGCGAGGCGCACGCAAGCGCGCTGGCACCGTTCCGCCAGCCGGATGGCAGCTACCGGGCGATGGCTTCGTTCCGCTGCCTGCTGGCACGGGTGTGAAGCGGCGCCGGCGGCAGACCGCCTCGCTCAACGCGACGGCGCGGGGCGCGATTTAGCGGCTTGCGTCCAGGATGCGGTCCGCAGCGCGGGGCCGCGCCACCGGTCCTAGCCGTGCCACCACTTCCCGCCTAGCACGATCCCCTTGCATGCGAGCTTCTTGTCCGTCGTCAGCTTTTCGCCCGTCACGTCCTCGAGCTCGAACCGGCCGGTGTCGAAATCCAGCACCGTGGCGTCGCCCAGCAGCCCGGGCTTCAGCGTGCCGCGATCCGTCAGCCGGATCGCCTTCGCCGGATTGATGGTGGCGGCGCGCACCACCTCCCTGAGCGGCATGCCGATATGCAGGAGCTTGGTCATCGTGGTCAGCAACTCGTAGGCCGGCCCCTCGATCGACACGACGTGCACATCGGACGAGATCACGTCCGGCAGGAACCCGGCCTCGACCATCTTAAGCGCGGTCTCCCAGCCGAAGCTGCCCGCGCCGTGGCCGATGTCGAAGATCACGCCGCGCGCCCGCGCCGCCTCCACGTCCGCCTGCACCCGCCCGTCGGGCCGGTACGGCAGGTTGGGGAAGGGGCGGAAGCAATGCGTCAGGATGTCGCCCGCGCGCAGCAGGCCCATCACCTCCTGGCGCGAGGGCGGCGTCGCGTCGAGATGGCCCATCACCGGCAGGCCCGCGGCCTCCGCGACGTCCAGCGCGATGCGCAGCGGTTCCGCGCCGAGCACGCCGGAGGTGCCGGCGCCCACGCGCACCTTGATGCCGACGACGAGGTCAGCGTCCCGCTTCGCCACCTGCAGCGCAAGCTTCGCGTTGAGCAGCCGCAGGTCCTGGCTCTCGCCCACGTTGATCTGCGGATGGAAGCCGAAAATGCCCGCGAATGACACATGCAGGAACGGCAGCACCCGGCACTCCGAGCGCTCGATGATCAGCTTGCGGAAGCCGTGCAGCGTGCCGGGACCGGCGGAGCCCGCGTCCACCAGCGTGGTGCAGCCGCTCATCCGCGCGTAATCATCCGGCATGACGCCGAGCGAGGTGCCGCCCCACCAGACATGGGTGTGCAGGTCGATCAGGCCGGGGACGACGATGCGGCCGGAGACGTCGCGCGTCTCCTTCGCCGGGCCGAGATCGGCGCCCACCGCGGCCACCTTGCCGCCGGTGAAGGCGACATCCGCGACCGCGTCCATCTCCTGCGCGGGATCGAGAACACGGCCCCCTTTGAGCACCAGATCGAACATCTTCCCTCCCGGTTTGCAACGGCGCGGCAGCGTCGCAGTATGTCGGCGGCGGTGCAAGGCGCCTGGCGCAAGGCAGGGGGCCGCGAATGGCTGACCGGCATGGGGCCGACCGGCATAGGGGGACGAGCATGGATATCGAGCAGCCGACCAACTCCGCGATCGTCGCGGCATACCGGGCCCGCACGCCGGGCTCGGCAGGCATGGCGGAGGAGGCGCGCCGCCTGCTGCCAAGCGGCATCGCGCACGACGCGCGCTACCTCGACCCCTATGGGCTCTACATCGAGCGGGCGCTGGGGCCGCATAAATGGGATGTCGATGGCAACCGCTACATCGACTATTACGGCGGCCACGGTTCGCTGATCCTGGGCCACGGCAACGCCGTGGTGAACGCCGCCGTGGCGGAGGCGCTGGCGGAAGGCACGCAGTTCGCCGCCAACCACCCGCGCGAGATCGCCTGGGCGAAAGCCGTGCAGCGCCTGGTGCCGAGTGCGGAGCGCATCCGCTTCACCTCCTCCGGCACCGAGGCGACGCTGATGGCGGTGCGCCTCGCGCGCGCCTTCACCGGCCGCGAGGGGCTGATCCGCTTCAAGGGGCATTTCCACGGCTGGCACGACCAGATGACCAGCGGCTACTCCAACCATTTCGACGGCTCGCCGACACCCGGCGTGATGGAGAGTGTCGCGCATTCCAACGTGCTGCTGCACCCGTGGGACATCGACGCCGTGGCGACGACGCTCGCGGAGCGCCGCGACATCGCGGCCGTGATCCTGGAGCCGACGGGCTCGTCCTTCGGGCAGGTGCCGATCCGTCCCGAGTTCCTGCAGGCGTTGCGCGAGCTGACGGCGAAGCATGGCGTGCTGCTGATCATGGACGAGGTGATCACCGGCTTCCGTGTTTCCGCCGGTGGTGCGCAGGGGCGGTTCGGGGTGCGGCCGGATCTTTCCACCTTCGCCAAGATCCTCGCGGGCGGGTTGCCGGGTGGCGCCGTGTGCGGCAGGCGCGAGATCCTGGAACTGCTCGACTTCGAGGCGATGAAGCAGAAGGGGCGGGAGAAGATCGGCCATCCCGGCACGTTCAACGCCAACCCGGTCTCGGCCGCCTCCGGCATCGCGGCGCTGACGCAGCTTGCGGAATCGGACGCGGCGGAGCGGGCGGAGACGGCGGCCGCACGGCTGCGCGACCGGTGCAACGAGGTGTTTCGAAAACGCAACGCCAACTGGGCGATGTACGGCACGTCCTCGGGCTTCCACATGTATCTCTCCGCGCCGAAGCCTGGCGAGTTCGACCCGTTCACCAGCAGTGTGGAGGAACTCAAGACGATGCCCGAGAAGCTGGTGGGCAGGCTGCGCCTGGCGCTGCTGGTGCACGGCGTCGATACCGGCGGGCGCATCGGCGGCTTCCTGTCCTGCACCCACACGGACGCCGATGTGGACGACACCGCGGCCGCGTTCGATGCTGCGATTGGCATGCTGCGTGAAGAGGGAGAGATCGCGTGAGCGACGCCGAGATCGGCTACATGCCGGCCGCCGCGATGGCGGGGGCGGTGCGGGCGAAGAAGCTGTCGCCGGTGGATATCGTCTCGGCCCTGGCACGGCGCGTCGAGCGCCTCGAGCCCAGGGTGAACGCCTTCGCCGCGGTGGATTTCGACCGTGCCGCGGCCAAGGCGCGCGAGGCGGAGGCGGCGGTGATGGCCGGCCGCGCGACGGGGCCGCTCCATGGCGTGCCAGTGACGATCAAGGACCTGGCCTGGACCAAGGATTTCCCGACCCAGTTCGGCACCCAGATCATGAAGGGCAACCGTGTGGCCACGGACACGCCCTTCGTCACCAGGCTGGAGGCGGCCGGCGCCATCGTTCTCGGCAAGACCACGACCTCGGAGTTCGGGTGGACCGGCGTCAGCCGCTCGCCGCTCACCGGCATCACCAGCAACCCCTGGAAGCAGGGCTACAACGCCGGCGCTTCCTCGGCGGGCGCGGGAGCCGCCGCCGCCGCCGGCTACGGGCCGCTGCACCAGGGCAGCGACGGCGCCGGCTCGATCCGCATGCCCTCGCATTTCTGCGGCATCTACGGGCTGAAGCCGAGCTTCGGGCGGGTGCCGTACACGCCGGTCGCGACCGGGGATTTCACGTCGCATATCGGGCCGATGACGCGCACGGTCGGCGACGCCGCGCTGATGTTGGGCGTGATGGCTGGGCCGGAGGACGACGATTTCTCCACGCTGGAGAAGCCGCCGGCCGACTACGTGGGCGGGCTCGATGACGGCATCGCGGGTGCGCGCATCGCCTATTCCGCCGACCTCGGGCACGCGCGCGTCGATCCCGAGGTGGCCGCCCTCGTTCGCGCCGCCGCCGAAACATTTGCCCGTTCCCTCGGCGCCGAGCTGCGCGAGGCGAACATCACCTGGGGGCGCGAGAGTGCCGAGATCGTGCGGCTGTTCTGGCCCGCGCACACCTCCCGCCACGGCCGTTTCCTGGCGGAATGGGAGTCGCGCATGGACCCGGGGCTCGTCGCCTGCGTGAAACAGGGGGCACGGATGACGGTCGCCGAATACCAGGCGGCCCGCGAGCGGAAATACGCCAACAACGCCGCCATTCACCGCGGCTTCCGCGACTATGATTTCCTCATCACGCCCTCGGTCTCCGTCGCCGCCTTCCCGGCGGAGCGGCTGATCCCCGAGCACTGGCCGCAGCACGACTGGGACTGGCTGCAATGGGCGGAGTTCTCCCACCCGTTCAACATGTCCTGGAACCCGGCGGCGAACCTGCCCTGCGGGTTCACGAAGGACGGGCTGCCGGTGGGGCTCCAGATCGTGGGCCGCCGCTTCGACGATCTCGGCGTGCTGCGCGCCTCCCGCGCCTTCGAGCGCGCGCTGCCGTGGGCGGACAAGCGCCCGGTGCTGGATTGAAGGCGCCGGCATGAAGGAACTCGTCTGCCGCCCGATCGGGCATCTGCAAACGCCGTGGGCGACGACGGCGGAGTGCCCCCGTAACGGGCGCCAGCCCGATCCGCCGCCGGTGTGCCGCGCGGTGGTGGCGCCGGAGTTCCGGCCGGGCCTCGCCTCGCTCGACGGGTTCTCGCACCTGATCCTGCTCTACTGGCTCGACCAGTCGCGCGGCGACCGGCAGGAGCTGGTGTTCACGCCGCCCTTCGATGACACGCCGCGCGGCATCTTCGCCACGCGCGCACCGCACCGGCCAAACCCGATCGGGCTCTCCGTGGTGAAGCTGCTCGGGATCGAGGACGGCGTTCTGTCCGTCATCTATCTTGATTGCGTCAACGGCACGAAGTTGCTCGACATCAAGCCGTATCTGCCGCGCACGGATGCGGAGCCGGACGCCGTCATGGGCTGGCTCGCGACCCCGCGCTCGCGGCAGGCGAAACAGGAGACAGGATGAAACGCAAGGTGGCGGTGGTCGGGCTCGGCATCGGGCGCGCCCATATCGACGAGGGCTATTCCAGGCTGCCCGGCCAGTGGGAGGTGGCGGCGATCTGCGACCTCGACGCGGCACGGCTCGCCAAGGTCGGCGACGAGTTCGCCGTCGCGCGGCGCACCGCCTCCTTCGCGGATGTGCTGGGCATGGCGGATATCGACGTGATCGATCTCTGCACGCCGCCCTCGCTGCATCGCGAGCAGCTGCTGGCGGCGATGGCGACGGGAAAGCACGTGATCTGCGAGAAGCCCTTCGTCTCCTCGCTCGCGGAGATGGACCAGATCGAGACGGCGGCCGCCGCCGCGAAGGGCACGGTGATGCCCATCTTCCAGTATCGCTGGGGCGACGGGTTCCGCCGCGCGGTGCGCGTGGTGCGCGCGGGCCTCGCGGGCAAGCCCTACAACGCGACGGTGGAGACCGCCTGGCGGCGCGACAAGGATTATTACGACATCGCATGGCACGGCACCTGGGCGATCGAGCGTGGCGGTTGCCTGCTGGGCCACGCGATCCACATCCACGACATGATGCAGGAGCTGATGGGCGATGCCGCCAGCGCCTACGCGCGCGTCGCGACCCGCGTGAACCCGATCGAGACCGAGGATTGCGCCGCGGCGACACTGGCGATGACCAGCGGCGCGGTGGTGGCGATGTCCGCGACGCTGGGTGCCGCCGCCGAGATCTCGCGCATGCGGCTCCATTTCGAGAACGTGACGTTCGAGAGCTGCACCGAGCCTTATGCGCCGGGCAACGAGCCGTGGCAGATCATCCCGCGCAGCCAGGCGGCCAAGGCGGCGATCGACAGGCTGCTGGCGGATCACAAGCCGCACCCGATCCGCTTCGAGGGCCAGTTCCGCGCCTATGGCGAGGCGCTGGACGCGGGCGAGGTGCCGCCGGTGACGCTCAGGGACGCACGGCGCTCGCTGGAGCTGATCACGGCGCTCTATGGCTCGGTCGCCGCCGGGGCGCCACAGATGCTGCCGATACCGAGTTCGCACCGGGGCTATGGGGACTGGCGGCCATGAAGAACCCTTGGAGCGAGACCAGGATCTGGAATGGCGGCGCGTTCCCGCTCGAACATGGCGGCCGGCTCGCGCGGCTCGAGATCGCCTACGCCACCGCGGGGACGCTGGCGCCCGACGGTCGCAACGCAGTGCTGCTGACCCACGGCTACACGTCGAGCCACCGTTTCGCGGAGCCTGCGGCCGATGGCGCGGAGGGCGGCTGGGCGCTGCTGGTCGGGCCAGGGCGCGCGATCGACACCGACAAGCTCTTCGTCGTCGCGCCCAACATGCTCGGCTCCTGCCACGGCACCACGGGGCCCGCGAGCATCGACCCCGCGACCGGCAAGCCCTACGGGCCGACTTTCCCCGAATACACCGTCGCCGACATGGTACGCGGGCAGAAGGCGCTGCTCGACGCGCTCGGCGTCAAGCACCTGGTTGCCGTCGTCGGCCCGTCCTACGGCGGGTTCCAGGCCTTCCAGTGGGCGGTGACGTTCCCGGATTTCATGACGGGAATCGTCGCGGCCGTGACGGCGCTGAAGCGCCCGCGCGACGAGAACGCCAGCACGTCGGCCGACCTCGCCAAGGGTTTCGAGCACGATCCCGGCTGGAACGGCGGGCACTGCTACCCGCACGGCATCAAGGCTGCGATGACGAAGCTGCGGGTGAAGACGCTGAAGAACTACGGCATCGAGGCGCGGCTGGCGCCGAAGTATCCCGATGCCGCCGAGCGCGAGCGGGCGATCGAGGCGATCGCCGCGAAATGGGCGGAGGAGTTCGACCCCAACTCGCTGATCGCGCTGCGTCGGGCACTCGATTTCTACGACATCACGCCGGACGTGGGCCGCATCAAGGCCAAGGTGCTCTATGCGATCTCCCGCACCGACAAGCTGTTTCCGCCGTCGCTCGAGGAGCCGACGATGGCCAGGTTCCGCGAGGCCGGCGTGGATGCGACCTACACGCTGATCGACAGCGAGCTTGGCCACTCCGCCTCGGGCGACGACGCCGCCAAGTGGGAGACGGCGCTGCGGGCGTTCATGAGCCGACTTTAGTGGCGCGATTGTCCTCGCTCGCGGCTCGCGTGTAGGCTCCCGGGCGGGAGAAACGCGATGCCCGGAATAGATTGCGATATTCATCCGGCGCTGCCGTCGATTTCGGCGCTGTTTCCTTACATGCCGGCCTACTGGTCGGAGCAGCTGCGCGTGCGCGGCACCGACGGGTTCGATTCCATCCTCTACCCGACGAACGCGGGGTTTTCCTGCCGCGCGGACTGGCGGGACGGCGGCAAGCCTGGAACCGACATCGAGGCGCTGCGGCGCCACGCGCTCGACGGGTTCGGCACGCGTATCGCGGTCTGCAACCTGCTCTACAACGTCGCCGCCGTGCGCAACGCTGATCTCGGCACGGTGCTGGCCCGCGCGATGAACGACTGGATCGCGGCGGAATGGCTGGACCGCGAGCCCCGTCTGCGCTCGGCGATCCATGTGGCGCCGCAGGATCCCGCAGCGGCGGCGGACGAGATCGAGCGCCGCGCTGCCGATCCCCGCTTCGTCCACGTGCTGCTGCCGGCGATGGACGAGACGCTGTTCGGCAAGCGGCAGTTCCGTCCGATCCACGAGGCCGCCGCGCGCCACGCACTCCCGCTCGCGATCCACGCGCAGATGACGGCAACGCACGCCACCACCTCCAACGGCTGGCCCTCGCACCTCGCCGAGGACCATATCGCCATGGCGCACGCGTTCCAGGCGCAGCTGCTGAGCTTCGTCTACGAGGGCGCGTTCGCCGCGGCGCCAGGGCTTCGTCTCGTGCTGCTGGAAAGCGGCTTCGCGTGGCTGCCGAATTTCCTTTGGCGCGCGGACCGTACCTGGAAGGCGATGCGCGCCGAGGTTCCCTGGGTGGACACGCCCCCTTCCGCCATCCTGCGCGAGCGGGTGCGCATCGCGCTGCAGCCCGCCGAGGCGCCGCCGGATCCGGCGGAGCTGCCCGTGCTGCTGCAGCAGCTCGGCAGCGACGACATGCTGCTGTTCTCGACCGACTGGCCGCACGCGCAGTTCGCCGGCGACGACCCGTTCCCCGCCGGATTTCCCGAAGCACTTCGCCGGCGCGTGGCGGAAGACAATCCCCGTGCCATCTATCCCCGCATCGAGGTGACACCATGACGCCCGACGACGGACTGCTACTCGCGGATCGCACCCGGGAGGGTGCCGCGCGGCTCAAGATCATCGACTGCGACGTGCACCACGCGTTGCGCAGCGTCTCCGACCTCAGGCCGTTCCTGGCGTCGCGCTGGCAGGAGCATCTCGATCATTACGGGTTCCGCGTGCCGGGCCCGTTCCTGTCCTCGCCGCAATACCCGAAGGGGGTGCCGGCGCTCTCGCGCACCAATTCCTGGCCGCCCAATGGCGGGCCGCCGGGCAGCGACCTCGCGTTCCTGCGCGAGCAGCTGCTGGATCGCTGGGGGATCAGCTACGGCCTGCTGCATTTCCTGTTCCCGGGTGCGATGGACCAGAGGAACCAGGAATTCGGCAACGCGTTGTGCCGCGCGCTCAACGAGTGGCAGGTCGAGCACTGGACGCGCCACGAGAAGCGGCTCAAGGCCGGAATCATCCTGCCGGGCGAGGACGCGGACGCGGCGGTGGCCGAGATCGAGCACTGGGCCGGACACGGCGACTTCGCGCAGGTGGCGCTTGCCACCCATACGATCGAGCTGCTCGGGCGGCGCCGCTACTGGAAGATCTACGAGGCCGCCGCCGCATGCGGCCTGCCGCTCTGCCTGCACACTTCGGGCTACAACGGCCATGCGGTGACGCCGGCGGGCTGGCCCTCCTTCTACGTGGAGGAGCACCACGAGGTTGCGATCTCGCAACAGACGATCGTGATGTCGCTGATCATGGAAGGCGTGCTGGAGCGTATCCCCGAGCTCAAGGTGGTGATCGTGGAGGCGGGCTTCGCCTGGGTTCCGGGCTTCGCCTGGCGGCTGGACCATTATTGGGCGCGCTTTCGCGACGAGCTCGCGCACGTCACGCGCCCGCCGTCCGAGACGATCCGCGAGCGGTTCTGGTTCACCTCCCAGCCCGCGGACGAGCCGGAGAGCCCGGCGCAGCTGCGGCAGGTGATGGACTGGATGGGGTGGGACCGGCTGCTCTTCGCCACGGATTATCCCCACTGGGACATGGACAACCCCGAGCATGCGTTCCGCATGACGATGAGCGACGAGGAGAAGCGGATGGTCTATGCCGGCAACGCCGAGCGCGTCTACGGGCTTTCCTGAGTGCCCCGGCACGTCGTCGCGAAGGCGGAGGAGATTCCGCCGGGCAGCCGCAAGCTGGTCACGATCCGCGGTCGGGAGATCGGCGTCTTCAACCACGAGGGCGAGTATTTCGCGCTGCTCAACCGCTGTCCGCACCAGGGCGGTGCGTTGTGCAAGGGCACGCTGGTCGGCCTGGTGACGTCCACGTCGCCAGGCACCTACGACTACTCGCGCCCGGGCGAGATGCTGAAATGCCCTTGGCATGGCTGGGAGTTCGACCTGCGGACCGGGCAGTCCTATTGCGATCCCAAATCAATCTGGGTGCGTGCCTACGACGTCACGGTGGAGCCGGGGGAGAGCCTCGCCAAGGGACCGTTCGTCGCCGAGACGTTCCCGGTCAGCGTGGAGGAGAATTACATCGTGGTGGAGCTCTAGGCGGGACATGACGATCAAGGGCAAGGCATTCATCGTCGGCGCCTACGAACACCCGACGCGCAAGGCGCCGGACAAGTCGATCATGCAACTTCATGCCGAGGCCGCGCGCGGCGCGCTGGAGGACGCGGGCCTCACCAAGGATGACGTCGACGGCTATTTCTGCGCCGGCGACGCGCCGGGCATGGGCGTGTTCTCGGCCGCCGACTACATGAACCTCAAGCTGCGGCATATCGATTCCACGGATACCGGCGGCTCCTCCTACCTCGTGCATGTGGCGCACGCGGCGGAGGCGATCGCCGCGGGCAAGTGCAACGTGGCGCTGATCACGCTTGCCGGCCGGCCGCGCAGCGAGGGCATGGCGACGGGAACCGCGGCGCGCCCCGGCAACCCCGGCCAGCCGGAGGTGGGATTCGAATACCCGTACGGGCTCACCGTCGCCAACGGCTATGCCATGGCCGCGATGCGCCACATGCACGAGTTTGGAACGACATCGGAACAACTTGCCTGGGTGAAGGTCGCCGCCTCCCACCACGCGCGGCACAACCCCCAGGCCATGCTGCGCGATGTGGTGACGGTGGAGCAGGTGCTGGCCAGCCCGATGGTGACGACGCCGCTGCACCGGCTCGATTGCTGCGTCATTTCCGACGGCGGTGGCGCGCTGGTCGTCACGCGCGAGGAAATCGCGCGAACCCTCAAGCGGCCGCTGGTGCGCGTCATTGGCGCCGGGGAGTTGCCCAAATTCTCGGGCGGCGGGTTCATGGACCTCACCTATACCGGCGCGCGCGCGTCCGGTGCCGCTGCCTTCGCGGAAGCGGGCGTGCGGCCCGCGGATATCCAGTACGCCTCGATCTACGACAGCTTCACCATCACGGTCGTGATCCAGCTCGAGGATCTCGGCTTCTGCGAGAAAGGGAAGGGCGGAGCCTTCGTCGCCGACGGCAACCTCATCAGCGGCATCGGCAGGCTGCCGTTCAACACGGATGGTGGCGGGCTCTGCAACAATCACCCGGCCAACCGCGGCGGCATGACCAAGGTGATCGAGGCGGTGCGGCAGCTCCGCGGCGAGGCGCACCCGAAGGTGCAGGTGCCGGGCTGCACGCTGGCGCTGGCGCATGGTACCGGGGGGCTGATCGCCACGCGGCACGGCAGTGCCACCCTCGTCATGGAGCGGATCTGATGGCCGAGCGCACCTATCCCGCCCCCGTGATCACGCCGGAGACCGGCGAGTTCTGGCAGGCGGCGAAGCAGGATCGGCTGCTGATCAAGCGCTGCCGTGCCTGCGGCAAGGTCCACTGGTACCCGCGCGCCGTCTGCCCGCACTGCATGAGCGGCGAGACGGAATGGATGGAGGCGAAGGGCGAGGGGACGATCTACAGCTTCTCGGTGATGGAGCGTGCCGAGGTACCCTATGCCATCGCCTATGTGGAGCTGGCGGAGGGCGTCCGCATCATGACCAACATCGTGGACTGTCCGTTCGCCGATATCCGCATCGGGCAGGCTGTCCACGTGCGGTTCGCGCCAACCGAGGGCGGCGGCAAGCTGCCGGTGTTCGCCCCCGCCTAGCGCCCTGGCGGGGCGGGGCGGCGGGTCAGCGCATGGGCCTCGGCCGCCTCGTCCGCGGGGAGGGGGGTTTTCGCGACGATGCCACGCGTCGCGCGCAACTGCGCCAGGAAGGCGCGGCACATCGGGCAGATCGTCAGATGCCAGCGCACGCCGACCCAGCGGCGCAGGCCGAGCTTGTCCTCCGTGTAGTCTGTCAACAGCTCCGAGACGTCGCGGCAGACCAGCATCGAGTGTCCCTTCTTGGCGAAACGCGCCGCATGCCCATCTGTTACATCGCGTCCACCGGGGACGCCAACCGGGAGGCCGGGCCGGCAGCATGACCGACAGCGAGTTCGACGAGCCCGCCTTCATCGCGCGTCTCCAGGCGGGCGACGATGCGGCCTATCGCAGGCTCGTGCATCGGTTCCATGCGTCCATGGTGCGCGTCGCCAGCGGCATCATCGGCTCGCGCGCGCAAGCGGAGGAGGTGGTGCAGGATTCCTGGGCCGCCGTGTTCACCGCGATCGGCCGCTACGAGCCCCGGACCACGCTCGCCGCATGGCTCTTCACGATCGTCGCCAACCGTGCCCGCACGCGCATCCGTGCCGAGGGAAGGCTTACCGGGCTTCCGGCCAGCTTCGGCGGCGCCGAGGATCGCGCCGTGCCGCTCTCCGCGTTCCAGCCCGACGGGCATTGGGTGGACGCGCCACGGCTATGGGAGGAGCTGGACCCCGAGCGCGTGTTCGGCGGGCGCCAGCTCTGGGAGCACGTCCAGGCGGCAATCGAGCGGCTGCCGGACAACCAGAAGGCGGTGATCGTGCTGCGCGATATCGAGAGCCGCACGCCGGAGGAGACGTGCGAGATCCTCGGCGTCACGGAAGCCAATCACCGCGTGCTGCTGCACCGCGCGCGGGTGAAGGTGCGCAGTGCGATCGACGACCTGGTGACGCCGAAAGCGGGCGGCGCGGCGCCGCCGCGCAAGGGCGCGCTGCACCGCCTGTGGGACTGGCTCTACGGCAGGCCGAGGAAATCGCGGCCGGCCTTCGCGTAGTCGTCGGCGCGGGTCAGGCGGCGGACCAGTGCTGCGTCCGGCTGGTTGGTGAGCGACGAGGGCGGGTGGCCGGCGCGCAGATGCGCCAGCGTGTCGTAGGCGGCGCGCATCGCGGCCATCGCCGGCTGGTGGCCCTGCAGTGCCACGCGCACCCCGTCCTCGGCGCGCGGCTCCGCCTTGCTGCCGCCGAGGATGATCGGCAGCCCTGTCGCCGCGTGGATGGCCGCGACGTCCTCCCGCCGACCGGCGCCCGCGAGGAACAGCGCGTCCGCACCCGCCGCGGCATAGGCGCGGCAGCGCGCGAGCGCGTCCTCGGCGTCCGTCGCGGCCAGTGCCGAGGTGCGGGCGACGATGACGAAACCGGGGTCCGTGCGCGCCCCGAGCGCCGCGCGCAGCTTGCCCAGGCCCGCCTCCAGCGGCAGCAGCGTGGTGCCCTTCGTGCCGTGAGGCTGCGGCAGGTCGGTGTCCTCCAGCGTCATCGCCGAGACGCCGGCCGCTTCCAGTTCCACCACCGTGCGCGCCGCGCCATGGGCATTGCCGTAGCCGTGGTCCGCATCCACCAGCAGCGGCGGGCCGCCGGGAACCGCGCGGGTGATGCGCCGGCACTGCTCGGCGAACTCGGTCAGCGAGATCGAGACCAGGTCCGGCGCGCCCAGGATGGCCAACGAGGCGGTCGAGCCCGCGAACATCAGTGCCTCGAAGCCGAGATCGGTCGCCGCCCGTGCCGACAACGGGTCGAACACGGAGCCCGGATGGATCACCCGCTCGCCGGCCAGCAGGGCCCGGAAGGCCGTGCGCGGCGAGGCGGCGTGGGGAGATGGGGGCATGGCGTGGCCTCGCGTTGACATCCAAACCCTGTGCCTATTTCATCTGGCGGCAAGAAAACAGTCACCCAGCCCTACCAGACGGGAACCCCACATGAAGCTACGCCGATGGATCGCCGCCGCCGCGGTCGCCTTGCTGCCGTTCACAGCCTCCTGGACCGGCATGACCCAAGCCGCACAGGCGGCGCCGAAGGACACGCTGACCATCGGGGTTGCGCAGTTCCCCTCCAGCCTCAACCCCTACATCGACGCGCTGGTGGTGAAGTCCTACGTGCTGGAATTCGCGGTGCGGCCGATCACCGCGTTCGACCCGCAGTGGAAGAACTCGTGCATGCTCTGCACCGAGGTCCCGTCGCTGAAGAACGGGCTGGCGAAGATCGTGGACCTGCCGGGGGGCGGCAAGGGCATGGATGTCACCATCAAGCTCAAGCCGGACCTCAAATGGGGCGATGGCGTGCCGGTGACGACCAAGGACCTCGAGTTCACCTGGAAGGCCGCGACCAACCCGCAGAGCGGCTTCTCCAACCCGCATCCCTGGTCGCGGGTGAAGAGCATCACCATCGTCGACGACCACACCGCGGTGCTGCACCTCGACAAGGTGCAGAACCTCTACAACTCCTGGGACACGCTGCTGCCGGAGCACATCGAGGCGCCGATCTTCGCCAAGGGCCTGGCGGATGGCAGCTACATCAAGAACACCGCCTACAACTCGGCGCCGACCACGCCGGGCCTGTGGGACGGTCCCTACATGATCACCAAGTATCAGTCGGGCGTGGAGATCGTGCTCTCGGCCAATCCGTACTGGGGCGGGCACAAGCCCGCGATCAGGACCATCGTCATCAAGCTGATCGAGAACACCGCGGCGTTGGAGCAGAACCTGCTCTCGGGTGACATCGACATGGTGGCGGGCGAGGGCATCGGGCTTACCATCGACCAGGCGCTGGAACTGCAGAAGAAGTACCCGAAGCGCTTCCAGTACAGCTTCCGCCCGAGCCTGACCTACGAGCACATCGACCTGCAGATCGATAACCCGATCCTGAAGGACATCCGCGTGCGCCGGGCGCTGATCTACGCCGCCAACCGCCAGCTGATGGTGCAGAAGCTGTTCAACGGCATGCAGCCGGTGGCGGATACCTGGGTCAATCCGCTCGACCAGAACCACACCAATGACGTGATGAAGTACCCCTACGACCCGAAGCAGGCCGCCACGCTGCTGAAGGAAGCGGGCTGGACCAAGGGTGCCGACGGGACCTGCCAAAACGCCAAGGGCGAGAAGCTGCAGCTCACGCTCATGACCACCTCCGGCAACCGCCTGCGCGAGCTGCAGGAGCAGGTGCTGCAGAGCATGTGGAAGCAGGCCTGCATCGACGTCACCATCAAGAACGAGCCGCCGCGCACGCTGTTCGGCACCACGGTTAAGCATCGTTCCTACACCGGCATGGTGATGTACGCCTGGTCGTCCAATCCCGGCGATTCGCCGCGCCGGACGCTCTCCTGCGCCCAGATCGGCACGGCGGCGAACAACTGGGGCGGCAACAACGCGATCGCCTTCTGCGACAAGACGATGGACGCGGACATCGATGCCGCGGAGACCGAGCTCGATCCGGCCAAGCAGAAGGCGACCTGGGCCGACATGCAGCAGATCTACGCCAGGGCCGCCTACGTGGTCCCGCTCTTCTTCCGCGCGGACGAGCACGTCTATCCGATCGGCCTCAAGGGCTATACGCCCACGGGCCATGGTGACATGACGCCGCTCTGGGCCGAGAACTGGCATTACTGATGGCGCCAGCCCGACCTTGACGACCCCGCTGCTCGAGGTTGCGGACCTCAGGGTCCGCTTCCCCGTGCGGGGTGGCGCGCGGGAGGTGGTCGCGGGGATCGGCTACACGCTCGGCGAGGGTCGCACGCTCGGCGTCGTCGGCGAGAGCGGCTGCGGCAAGTCGATGACGGCGCTGGCGGTCATGGGCCTTGTGCCGCCGCCAGGCAGAAGCACCGGGGCGCTCAACTTCGCCGGCCGCGACCTCAACGCCCAGACGCCGGAGGATTGGCGACGCACCCGCGGCGGGCAGATCGCCATGATCTTCCAGGAGCCGATGACGGCGCTCAACCCGGTGATGCCGGTGGGGCACCAGATCGCCGAGGTCATGGTGCTGCACCGCGGCATGTCCTGGGCGGATGGCGAGAAGCAGGCCGTCACCATGCTCGAGGCGGTCGGGATCAACTCGCCGGACGAGCGGGCGCGTGCCTATCCGCACCAGCTCTCCGGCGGCATGCGGCAGCGCGCGATGA
This sequence comes from uncultured Pseudomonadota bacterium, assembly GCA_963764465.1. Taxonomy (GTDB): domain Bacteria; phylum Pseudomonadota; class Alphaproteobacteria; order Acetobacterales; family Acetobacteraceae; genus JAJXXT01. Next base: position 205,643 of record CAVXSO010000006.1, read on the forward strand.
TCGCGATGGCGCTCGCGGGCGAGCCCAGGCTGCTGATCGCCGACGAGCCGACGACCGCACTCGACGTCACGATCCAGGCGCAGATCGTGGACCTGATGCGCGAGCTGCAGGACCGCATCGGCATGGCGATCCAGTTCATCAGCCACAACCTCGCCGTGGTCTCGGAGATCGCGCACGACATCATCGTGATGTACGCCGGCCGGATCGTGGAGGCAGCGCCGGCGGAGCGGCTGTTCGCGCGGCCGCTCCATCCCTACACCAGGGGGCTGATCGCGACGCTGCCGGATTTCGAGCATCGGGTGGACCGGCTGCCTGTCATCCCGGGCGGCGTGCCGAACATGGATACCAAGGTCACGGGCTGCCGCTTCGCCGACCGCTGTCCGCTCGCCGACGAGGGCTGCCGTTTCACGGAGCCGCCGGCGCGCGAGCTGCTGCCCGGCCACCGCGTCGCCTGCTTCAAGGCGGCCGCATGACCCCGCTCGTGGAACTCGAGGAGATCAGCGTCCGCTTCCAGGTGGGCGCGGGCGGGCTGTTCGGCCGCGGACGCAGGACGCTGGGGGCCGCGGAGCGCGTCTCGCTCAGCGTGGACGAGGGCGAGACGGTGGCGCTGGTGGGCGAGAGCGGCAGCGGCAAGTCCACGCTCGGTAACGTCGTCGCCGGCCTGCAGGTGCCGAGCGAGGGATCGTTGCGCTTCCGGGGCAAGGTGCTGGACGCCGCCACCTGGCCCGCCGCACGCCGCGCCATCCAGATCGTGTTCCAGGATCCGTTCGGCGCACTCGATCCGCGCATGCCGGTCTCGGACATCATCGTCGAACCGCTGCGCATCCAGAACATCGGCAACCGCGCGGAGCGGCAGGCGCGCGCGGCGGAGCTGGTGGAGCAGGTTGGCCTGCCGCTCGACGCGCTCAACCGCTATCCGCACGAGTTCTCCGGCGGACAGCGCCAGCGTATCGCCATCGCCCGCGCGCTGTCGCCGCGCCCGGCGCTGATCGTGGCGGACGAGCCGCTTTCGGCGCTCGACGTCTCGATCCAGTCCCAGGTGCTCAACCTGATGAAGGAGTTGCAGGAGCGTAACGGCCTCTCCTACCTCTTCATCAGCCACGATCTCGCGGTGGTGCATCACCTGGTGGACCGGGTCGCGGTGCTCTATCTCGGCCGCCTGGTCGAAGTCGCGACGCGCGAGGCGCTGTTCGCGCACCCGCAGCATCCCTACACGAAGGCGCTGCTGGACAGCGTGCCGCGCATCGGCCGCCGTCGCGCGCGGGGGCATACGATCAAGGGCGAGATGCCGAGCCCGCTGTCGCCGCCGCCGGGCTGCGTGTTCCACCCGCGCTGCCCCAAGGCCCAGGCGCGCTGCCGCAGCGAGGTGCCGACGCTGTCCGCAACCGGGCCAGGCCAGCAGGCCGCCTGCCACTTCCCGGGCTGAGGCGATGGCATCCTATCTTTTCCGCCGCGTGCTCCAGAGCCTGCTCGTCCTGCTGGTGATGTCCTTCATCATCTATGGCCTGATCGGGCTGATGCCTGGCGATCCGCTCGACATCATGCTCGCCTCCACGCCCGGGCTGACGCCGGAGGCGGTGGCGCGCCTGCGCGAGATCTACGGGCTCGATCAGCCGCTGATGCTGCGCTACTGGCACTGGCTGATCGCGGCGCTCTCCGGCAATCTCGGCTATTCGCGGCTGCACTCCGTGCCCGTCGTCGCCGTGCTGCTGCCGGCGCTATGGCAGACGAGCAAGCTGATGATGTCGAGCTTTGTGGTGAGCGTCGCGGGCGCTTTTGCGCTCGGTATCGCGGCCGCGCGCAAGCCGGGCGGGCTCGTCGACGGGCTGATCGGGCTCGTCGCCTTCGGCGGCATGTCGGTGCCGGTGTTCTGGCTCGCGCTGATGTTCATCCTGGTCTTCGCGGTGCAGCTCCACTGGCTACCGGCGAGCGGCATCAGCACCGTGGGCGAGGGCGGGCTGCTCGACCTGCTGCGCCATCTCGTGCTGCCGGTGGTGACGTTGTCGCTCGCGACGATGGGCGGGTTCATCCGCTACGTCCGCGCGAGCATGATCGAGACACTGCGCATGGACCACGTGCGCACGGCGCGGGCCAAGGGCGCATCGGAGGCGCGGGTGGTGCTGATCCACGCCTTTCGCAACGCGCTGATCCCCGTGGTCACGATCATGGCGCTCTCGTTCGGCTCGCTGTTCAACGGCGCGCTGATCACCGAGACGATGTACGCTCAGCCCGGCATGGGAAAGATGATCTTCGACGCCATCCAGGGCAACGATTTCAACCTCGCCCTCTCCGGCCTGCTGTTCGCCACCCTGGTGACGCTGGTGAGCAATCTCATCGCCGATCTCACCTACGGCTGGCTCGATCCGCGGATCACGCTGAAATGAGAGCGTTGCAGAGGAGGGCAGCATGAGCGCCACCGCGATCGAGTCCGCCGCCCTGCGCACTGAAAAGCCGGTGGGCGTGTGGGGGCTGCGCTGGCGCCGCTTCCGCCGCCACCGCACCGGCATGATCGCGCTCGTCGTGCTGGCGCTGCTGGTGCTGTTCGTGCTCGCAGCCTGGCCGCTCGAGCATGTCACCGGGCTCGATCCCGACGCCGCAGACCTGCTCTCGCGCTACGATCCGCCCTCCGCCCAGCACTGGCTCGGTACCGACGAGGCGGGGCGAGACGAGCTGCTGCGCCTCATGATCGGCGGGCAGATGTCGCTGCTCGTGGGGCTGATCGCGACCGTCGCCGGCGGCTGCATCGGGCTCACCATCGGCATCTTCGCCGGCTACTTCGGCGGCAGGATCGACGCGGTGCTGATGCGCTTCACCGACGGCATGATCGCGCTGCCGCTCTTGCCGCTGCTCATCGTGCTCGGCGCCGTCGATCTCACCAAGCTCGGCTTCTCGCGGGAGTTCGCGCATTCGGGCGCGGCCGGGTTCTGGCGCATCGTCGTCATCATCTCGCTGGTGGACTGGACGGCGGTGGCGCGCATCGTCCGTGCCTCGACGCTGCAGATCAAGGAGCGCGACTACGTGCGCGCGGCCCGCGCCGCCGGCGCGCGCGCGCCCTATGTGATGTTCAGCCACATCCTGCCGAATGTCGCGACGCCGATCATCGTCGCCTTCACCCTCACCGTCGGGCGCGTGATCCTGTTCGAGAGCGTGCTGAGCTTCCTCGGCTTCGGTATCGTCCCGCCCACGCCGTCCTGGGGCAACATGCTGAACAACGCGCAGGAGATGGTGGAGACGGCGCCGCTGCTCGCGGTCTATCCCGGGCTCCTGATCTTCATCACGGTGATCGCGGTGAACTTCCTGGGCGATGGGCTGCAGCACGCCTTCGACCCCCGCTCGGAGCCGTGAGCCGCCGGGTTGTCATCGACACGGACCCCGGCACGGACGACGCAATAGCGCTGTTTCTGGCGTTGGCCTCGCCGGAGATCGAGGTGGCGCTGGTCACCGTCGCCGGCGGCAATGTCGGGCTCGGGCGGACGCTCCGCAACGCGAGGGCGCTCGTCTCGGTCGCCGGCGCGGATGTGCCGGTGGTGGCCGGCGCGGACCGGCCGCTGCTCGGCCGCTTCGAGGACGCTGCGGCTGTGCATGGCGCGGACGGGCTCGCCGGCGTTGCCTTGCCGGAGGGGCGGCCGGCAGCCCCGGGCATCGCCGCGGACGCCATTCGCGCGGCGGTGCGTGCGGCCGGCCCGGTCAGGGACGAGCGGGGGGGCCTGACGCTGGTGGGCATCGGCCCGGCCACCAACCTGGCCCTGGCACTCGCGACGGAGCCGGCGCTTGCCGCCCATGTCGCCGAGATCGTGCTGATGTCCGGGGCCGTCACGCGCGGCAACGTGACCCCCCATGCCGAGTTCAACGCCTGGTCGGACCCGGAGGCGCTGTCCGTGGTCCTCGGCTGCGGCCGGCCGGTGACGCTGGCCACGCTGGACCTCACGCGCCAGGCGATCTGCACGCCGGAATGGCTGGCGTCCCTGCCAGCCGGCGGCCGCTGCATGGCCGCGGCACGGGCGATCCTGGGCGGTGTCCCGATGCGCGCCTACCCGGCGGGCTTTGGCCATCCGCAGCACGATGCCTGCGCCATCGGCTGGCTGGTCGCGCCACAGATCTTCAGTCATGTGTCGGCGCACGCCGAGGTTGACCACGCGGGCGAGACGCGGGGGCGGATCCGGATCGCCTCCGGGGAAGGGCGGATCAGGCTCCTGGAGCGCCTGGATTCCCCGGCGTTTTTCGCCCTGCTCGGGGAGCGGCTCGCCAACCTGCCTTGACCCGTGAACCATGCGAGGTGACAGGGGGCTCGGGGCGCGCTAGTTCCGGCCCATGACCGCCAGCCCCATGACCACCAGTAACCAACTTCGCGCGACGTTCCTGGACTATTTCGCCCGTAATGGCCATGAGGTCGTGGCGTCCTCGCCGCTCGTGCCGCGCAACGACCCCACCCTGCTCTTCACCAACTCCGGGATGGTGCAGTTCAAGCGCGTGTTCACGGGCCAGGAGCGGCGCCCCTATGCGCGCGCCACCACCGCCCAGAAATGCGTCCGTGCCGGCGGCAAGCACAACGATCTCGACAACGTCGGCTACACCGCGCGCCACCATACGTTCTTCGAGATGCTGGGGAACTTCTCCTTTGGCGATTATTTCAAGGAGCAGGCGATCCACCATGCCTGGACGCTGCTGACGCGCGACTTCAGCCTCCCGCGCGAGCGGCTCATGGTCACCGTCTATTCCGAGGACGACGAGGCGGCGGCGCTGTGGAAAAAGATCGCCGGCCTGCCGGAGGAGCGCATCGTCCGTATCGCAACCTCCGACAATTTCTGGCGCATGGGCGACACCGGGCCCTGCGGGCCGTGCTCGGAGATCTTTTACGACCACGGCCCCGGGATCCCCGGCGGCCCGCCCGGCTCGCCCGACGAGGACGGGGACCGCTTCATCGAGATCTGGAACCTGGTGTTCATGCAGTTCGAGGAGGGCCCGCCCGGCACCCGCGTACCGCTGCCGCGCCCCTCGATCGACACCGGCATGGGGCTCGAGCGCTTCGCCGCCATCCTGCAGGGCAAGCACGACAATTACGATACCGATACGTTGCGCGCGCTCGTGCTTGCCAGTGCGGAGGCCACCGGCCGGGACGCGGACGGGCCGGACCGCGCGAGCCACCGCGTCGTCGCCGACCACCTGCGCAGCACCGCCTTCCTCATCGCGGACGGCGTGCTGCCCTCCAACGAGGGGCGTGGCTATGTGCTGCGCCGTATCATGCGCCGCGCCATGCGCCACGCGCACCGCATGGGCGCGCGCGAGCCGGTCATGGCGCGCATCCTGCCCGCGCTAATTCGCCAGATGGGGGCCGCCTATCCGGAACTCGGCCGTGCCGAGAAGCTGATTGCCGAGACGGTGACGCTGGAGGAGACGCGGTTCCGCGCGCTGCTCGAGCGCGGGCTGGCGTTGCTGGCGGAAGAGACCGGCAGGCTCGGGACCGGCGAAAAGCTGGCGGGCGACGTAGCCTTCCGGCTTTACGACACCTATGGCTTCCCGCTCGACCTCACGCAGGACGCGTTGCGCGAGCAGGGGCGCGGCGTCGATATCGTGGGCTTCGAGGCGGCGATGCAGGAGCAGCGCAAGCGCGCCCGCGCCGCCTGGGCCGGCTCCGGCGAGGCAGCGCAGGACGCGATCTGGTATTCCCTCCGCGAAAAGCTCGGCGCGACAGAGTTCCTCGGCTACGCGACGGAGCGCGCGGAGGCCGAGGTGCTCGCACTCGTGCAGAACGGCGCGGAGGTGGCGCAGGCGGGCCTCGGCACCGCCGTCTACGTGGTGCTGAACCAGACGCCGTTCTATGGCGAGAGCGGCGGCCAGGTGGGCGACACCGGTCTGCTTACCGGCGAGGGCTTCGAGATCCGCATCGACGACACGCAGAAGCGCGCGGGCGACCTGATCGTCCATGCCGGCACGGTCGTCATGGGGTCCGTCAAGCCGGGTTCGGCGGTGATCGCCGAGGTGGATCACACCCGCCGCGGTGCGATCCGCGCGCATCATTCCGCGACGCACCTCCTGCACGAGGCGCTGCGCCGCCGGCTCGGCACGCACGTGGCGCAGAAGGGCAGCCTCAACGCGCCGGACCGGCTGCGCTTTGACATCTCCCATCACGCGTCGATCGCGCCCGAGGACCTGCGCGCGGTGGAGCGCGAGGTGAACGCCCGCATCCGCGAGAACTCCGAAGTCACGACACGGCTGATGACGCCCGACGCCGCGATCGCCGAGGGTGCGATGGCGCTGTTCGGCGAGAAATACGGCGACGAGGTCCGTGTGGTGAGCATGGGCGGGGGCGAGGGGAACCGCTCCGCCTGGTCGATCGAGCTCTGCGGTGGCACGCATGTCGGGCGCACCGGCGATATTGGCGCCTTCCGCATCATGGCCGAGAGCGGAGTATCCGCCGGCGTGCGCCGCATCGAGGCGGTGGCGGCCGCTGCCGCGATCGCGGCTGCCGAGGAAGACGAGGATCGGCTCGGCGCCATTGCCTCGGCGTTGCGCACCAGCCCCGCGGAAGCCGCCGATCGCGTGGCAGCACTGCTGGAGGAGCGGCGGCGGCTGGAACGCCAGGTCGCGGAGCTGCAGCGCAAGCTTGCGTCGGGTGAAAGTGCGGCCGGCGGCGCGGAGGAAACGAAATCCGGCAAGCTCGTCGCGCGCAACCTCGGCGAGGTGGCGCCGGGCGAGCTGAAGGGCCTCGCCGAGACGATACGAAAGCAAAACGATGCCGACGTGGTGGCGCTGATCTCGACCGCCAACGGCAAGGCCAACATCGTCGTGCATGTTGGCGGCAAGGCAGCGGGGCAGGTCAGCGCCGTCGACCTGGTGCGCGTGGCGGCGGCGGCGGCGGGTGGCAAGGGCGGGGGCGGCAGGCCGGACATGGCACAGGCCGGCGGGCCGGACGCCGCGGCGGCGGATGCGGCGCTCGCGGCGGTTCGGGCGGCACTCTCCGGCTGAAACGCGTTCGATGCGGGGGCGGGAATGGCGGTGCGCGGTTCGATCGACCTCTGTGACGGCAAGCTGATCGAGGGCTGGGTCTACGACGACGGCGCGCCGCTGCACCGCTTCACGCTTCAGGTGATGGTGGGCGAGAGCGAGATCGGGACATGCGCGGCCGACCTTTACCGCGACGACCTCGCGGCGGCCGGGATTGGCGGTGGCAATGTTGCGTTCCGCTTCGAGGTGCCGCCCTTCGCTCCCTTCGATCCAGCCGAGTTGCGGCTGCGGCTGGTGGGCACCGATGTTTTTCTGCTGCAGGGCGGCAAGCGTGCAGCGACGCCGAGCCGCTTGGGCGGGCTGTGGATCGATCGCGAGGACTGGATCGACGTTCTCGGGACGAAACACCGGCGTGGCGAGATCGACGACGAGACGGCGGAGCGGCTGTTCCATTTCGTGCGCGACGGCTGCGTGGTGCTGCGCGGTGCGGTGGACGAGACAACGCTCGCTGCGGTGAACGCCGCCGTGGACCGCCTCTGGCGGGACCCGCCGGAAGGACTGCTCATCGAAACGTTCGAGCCGGATGGCGCGATGCGCTACATCCCGCCCGAGGTGGAGTTCCGGTATGGGCGGACCAAGATGCTCGATATCTATGCCCACAACGCGCTGCTGCGCCAGGCGATCGCGAATTGGCCGGCGATGCGCTTCCTCGCCGCCGTGTTCGGCGAGACGCCCAAGGCATTCCAGTCACTTTATTTCGAAACAGGATCGCAGCAGGCGATGCACAAGGATGCCGCCTACGTCAAGATCGACGGCAACCCGCTGGCCCTGGCGGCGACCCGGCTCGCGCTCGAGGACATCGGCCCGCAGAACGGCGAGCTCGAATATTATGTCGGCAGCCACCGCGCGCCGGCCTTTCTGTTCGGTGGCACATCGAAATGGATGGAAGCGGAACCAGAGGCGCATCCGCGCTTCCTCGAAAACCTGCACGAGGACGCCGTGAAATTCAATCACCGGCGCGAGAGCCTTCTCGCCAGGGCGGGCGATGTGCTGGTGTGGCACGCCGATCTCGCGCATGGCGAGGCGGCGGTATCGGCCGAGGGGGGCGCGGGCCAGATGGGTGCCTCGGGTACCATCGCGCGGCCGTCGCGCCGCAGTCTGGTCACGCATTTCACCGGCGCCTCGTTCCAGCCCTTCTACCATCGCGCAAGCACGCACGAGGAACTCGCGGCGCCGTCCTGCGTCTTTGTTTCCCAGTATGGGCCGGTGCTGGGCTAGAATCCGCCGCCGACCGCTAAGCGCGGCTGGAGGCAGCGCGCGACGGCGGGCATGAAATGCGCGACCGGCGGGGTTGCGAGCCCCGCGATCTTCGCCGCCTCGTCGTAGCGGCGCAGGCGCACCGCATCCGCGGCGCCTGGGAGGGCGGTGAACGAATCGGCCTCCTCCGGTGCCATCGGCCCCCCCTGCAGCGCCAGGCTGCGCACGGAATCCGACGAGAGCCGGGCAAAATAGTCCGGCTCCGTGGCGCAGAGGTAGCGCTTGGCGGCGACGTGCAGGCGAACCGGCTCCGCCACCTCGGGGCCGAACCAGCGGCGGAGGAATTTCCAGCCGAGATTCTCGTGATGGTCGTCGATGCCCTCGGACGCCGGATCCTCGCCGAGATGGTGCACGAGATGGCCGATATCGTGCAGCAAGGCGGCGGCGATCATCGCGTCCGGCCCGCCATCGCGCTCGGCCAGCCATGCCGCCTGCAGCGCGTGCTCCTGCTGCGACAGATCGGCGAGGCCATAGCGGCCGGAAGCGCGTTGCTCGAGCAAATCCTGGATCGTGGCGAGGGGATCGGTGGGATTGGCCATGGCGCGCAGCATAGCGCGCGCCGCGCCGGGCGGGCGGATGACACCGAAATATAAAACCTGCCGGCGGCAGACGGATCATTCCGTTACTTGTCGGCCACGGACCGCCGGCCGGGTCGACCGTGCGGTCCATCGCGCAGGGGGCCTGCGGGGCTGGCTGGCGGGGACAATTCGGCGGAAAGGCGCGCTTCTCCTGGCGGGCAGGCCCGGCTTGACAGGTCTCGGCGTCCGGCGCGCATAGTTCTTGCCGCGCCAAATCGTTTCGCGAATTGGAAAAGAGGGGAACCCCACATGTCCGCAGCGATGCCGGCCTCCACGATACCGCACGACCATGTCGCCGCTCGCCGCGCCGTGGCGGCGGCGGCCATCGGCAATGTCCTCGAATGGTACGATTTCGGCGTGTACGGCTTCTTCGCCACCGCGATCGGCACGACGTTCTTCCCTTCGGGCAACGCCACGGTGTCTCTGCTCGCCTCGTTCGCGGTGTTCGGCGTCGGGTTCCTGATGCGCCCGCTGGGCGGCATCATCATCGGCCGCTACGGCGACACGCATGGCCGGCGCGCGGCCCTCACGCTCACCATCATGACCATGGCGTTCGGTACCGTGCTGGTCGGGGTCCTGCCGGGCTACGACAGCATCGGCGTTGCCGCGCCCGCGTTACTGGTGGTGGCGCGGCTGATCCAGGGCTTCTCCGGTGGCGGCGAATGGGGCGGCTCGACCGCGTTCATGGCTGAGTGGGCGCCGCCCGGAAAGCGCGGCTGGTACGCAAGCTTCCAGCAGGCATCCATCACGCTGTCGCTGATGCTCGGCTCGGGCACCGGTGCGCTCTTCACCTCGCTGCTCGGGCCCGAACAGATCACCGCCTGGGGATGGCGCATTCCGTTCCTGCTCGGCATCGTTCTCGCCCTCGTCGGTGGCTATCTGCGCCGAAACGTCGAGGAGACGCCGGTCTACCGCGCCGCAGACCGTACAGCGCTACCCGAGCCCGGTGTCGCGATGCGCGCGGCGCTGCGTGCCTTCGGCTTCACCATCCACTGGACCGTCGCGTTCTATATCCTGCTCGCGTACATGCCGACCTTCACCCACCAGCACGCGGGTGTCGGCGGTGCCGCTGCGCTTTGGGCCAACACGATCGGCCTGGTGCTGATGACCGTGCTGATCCCGATCTTCGGGCGGCTCTCCGACCGTGTCGGACGCCGGCCGCTGCTGCTGCTTTCGTGCGGGTTCTTCGCGATTGCCACCCTGCCGGCCTTCATGATCATCAACTCCAAGCCTGGGCTCGGCGTGCTGATCCTGATCCAGCTCGTCTTCGATGCGGCGATCGCGCTCTTCTCCGGCGCGGGGCCGGCCGCGATCGTCGAGATGTTCCCGACGATGAGCCGCTCAAGCTGGATGACACCTTCCTATGCGCTGGCCGTCGCGATCTTCGGTGGCTTCGCGCCATTCATCGCGACCTGGCTTATCCACAACACGGGTTCCGCGCTGTCGCCGTCCTGGTACGTGATGGGTGCTGCCATGGTGAGCTTCATCGTCATCTGGCGCATGCCGGAGACGGCGCACCAAGAGCTGCGCTGAGGCGGGGATGAGCGCCGGAAAGGTCGCCGTCGTCACAGGCGGCGCAAGAGGAATCGGGCGGGCCTGCGCGCTGGCGCTGGCCCGCGCCGGGTTCGACATCGCCCTCGTCGATGTGCTGGAGCCGGAGATGGCACGCACCAGGGGCGAGATCGAGGCGTTGGGCAGGCGCGCGATGACCTGTGCCGCGGATGTCTCGGATTTCGCCCGCGCGCTGGAAGTGGCCGAGGCGGTTCATGCCGGCCTCGGGCGTATCGATGTGCTGGTGAACAATGCCGGGCGCGCGCAACCCAAGGGCATCCTCGAGATCAGCGAGGCGGAGTACGACACCACGCTCGCCGTCAACCTCAAGAGCTGCTTCAACTATATCCGCGCGATCGCGCCGATCATGCTGGCGCAGGGGGGCGGCAGGATCATTTCGATGTCGTCACTGAATGCCCATTCCGGAGGCGTCACGGCGGCCGTGAGCCGTTTCGCCTATGCCTCCGCCAAGGCGGGCATCATCGGCATGACGCGCGCGCTTGCCAAGGAACTCGGCCCCACGATCCTGATCAACGCGATCTGCCCGGGCTTGATCCGCACCGAGCTTGCCAAGAACCACGTGATCGTGGAGCGCGGTGAAGCGATCGCGCGGGACGGGATCGCGCTGCACCGCGTCGGCACCACGGACGACGTGGCGCAACTTGTCCTGTTTCTGGCCGCGAGCGAGCCCTGCTTCATCACCGGCCAGGATTTCAAGGTGGACGGGTTCCAGTACAACATGTGAAGCTTTCGCGGGGCCAGGCGCGAGTGATGGGCCAGGCGCGAGCGATGCGCGTTCGCGGCGCCGGCGGACCCCGGAGGAGGCGATATGGGCCTGACGGACGACACGCTCACCGGCGCGGCGCGGGCGCAGATGGCGCAGATCCGGGATGCCAGGCTGCGCGAAGTGATGGACTCGCTGGTGCGCCACCTGCGCGCTTTCGCGCGGGAGGTGCGGCCGACCCCGGATGAGTTGCTTGCGGGGATCCGCTTCCTTGCCGAAACCGGCGCGCGCTGCGACGTGATACGCCAGGCGGGCATCCTGGGTTCCGACGTGATCGGCCTCTCGGCGCTCATGAACCTGATGCACGACACGACGGCCGAGGCCGAGGGCACCGTCTCAAGCCTGCTTGGCCCGCTTTTTCGCGAGGACGTGCCGGTACTGCCGGCCGGCGCATCAATCGTGGCGGCGGCGCATGGCGAGCAGATCGTGTTGCACGGGCGGGTGCTGGATGCCGGGGGAAAGCCCGTCGCCGACGCCATGCTGGATATCTGGCAAACCAACGAGGATGGCCTCTACGACGCGGAATTCGCCGCGGATGGCACGCCGCCGATTGACATGGGTGGACGCTTCCAGACGGACGCCGCGGGCCGCTACCTCGCGCGCACGGTGCTGCCGCGCGACTACTCGATTCCGGTGGACGGCCCGGTCGGCAGCCTGGTTCGCACGCAGGGGCGGCACGGGTTTCGCCCGGCGCACATCCATATGCTGGTGACGGCGCCAGGGCCACCGCGATCTGGTGACCGCGCTCTACATCGCCGACGACGAACATATCGACAGCGATACGGTATTCGGCGTGAGCGATTCACTGCAGGTAACACCGGGCGCGCCGGATGCTTCCTCGCCATTTCCGGCGCTGCGCCAGATCGGGTTCGACCTGCGCCTTTCCACCGGTGAATCCGGCCGCGTCGGCGCCGATCCTGCCAGCCTCGCGGCCGCGGGATGGGTCCGGGGTGTGATGTCCGTCATTGGCCTGCGTGAAACCGCCATCGCGGACTTGCATGATGTCACGGGTCTGCGCGGCGAGTGCGGGGTGGGCATCGACATGGTTATGCGCACCCCCCGTCCGGAGAGGCGAAGCAACGACAGGAACGAACGGAGCAAGCCATGACCGAGATCGTAATCGCCGGCTATCGGCGCTCGCCGTTCCACTTCGCCAACAAGGGTGAACTGGTGAAGACGCGACCCGACGACATGGCGGGGGCGGTGGTCAAGGCACTCGTCGCCGAAGCCGGTGTCGATCCCGGCGCCATCGAGGACGTGATCGTGGGGTGCGCGTTTCCGGAAGCGGAACAGGGCTTCAACGTCGCGCGCATCATCTCCTTCATCGCCGGCCTGCCGCAATCGGCGGGCGGGGTGACGGTGAACCGTTTCTGTGGCTCCTCGATGCAGGCGATCCACCAGGCGGCCGGCGCGATCATGATGGGTGCGGGCGAGGCCTTTGTCTGCGCCGGGGTGGAGAGCATGAGCCGCGTCATCATGGGCGGCTTCAATCCGATGCCGAACCCAGGGCTGATGGAGAGCTTCCCGCAGGTCTACATCTCGATGGGCGACACGGCGGAGAACGTGGCTGCCAAGTACCAGGTTGCCCGCGCGGAACAGGAAGCCTTCGCCGTGCGTAGCCAGGCCAAGGCCGCCAGGGCGCGGGAGGACGGGCGCCTCGCCGCCGAGATCGTTCCGATTTCGACCAGATCTGGCAGCGTTGAGCGCGATGGCTGCATCCGTCCGGAAACCTCGGCCGAGGGGCTCGCGGGGCTGAAGCCCGCATTCCGGCCGGACGGCACGGTCACCGCCGGCACGTCCTCGCCGCTGACGGACGGTGCCACCGCGGTGCTGGTCACCACCGCCGATTTCGCCCGCGCCCAGGGCTTGCCGATCCTGGCCAAGATTCGTTCCGTCGCAGTCTCGGGCTGCGCGCCGGAGATCATGGGCATGGGTCCGGTCGGCGCCTCGCGCAAGGCGCTGGCGCGGGCGGGGATCACGGCGAGGGAAATCGACGTGGTCGAGATCAACGAAGCCTTCGCGAGCCAGGCGATCGCCTCGCTGCGCGAACTCGGGCTGCCGGAGGAGAAGGTCAACCTCGATGGCGGGGCGATCGCTCTTGGCCATCCGCTGGGTGCCACAGGCGCGCGCATCACCGGCAAGGCGGCGGCCGTTCTCAGGCGCGAGGGGGGACGTTTCGCGCTCGCAACGCAATGCATCGGCGGCGGGCAGGGGATCGCGACCGTCCTCGAGGCGATTTCGTGATCCGCCGCGTCGGCGTGGTCGGGGCCGGCACGATGGGCGCCGGCATCGCGGCGCATGCGGCGAACGCAGGTGCCGAGGTGGTGCTGCTCGACGTCGTGCCGGGTGCGGCCGCCAAGGCGGTCGCGGCGATGGCAAACGCCGATCCGGCGCCGCTGATGCACCGAAGCTTCGCGCGGCGCATCGCGACTGGCGATCTGCCGGCGAATCTCGACATGCTCGCCGTGTGCGACTGGATCATAGAGGCCATCGTCGAGAACCCGTCCGCCAAGCGCGACCTTTACGCCGCCATCGACGGCGTGGCGAAGCCGGATGCCATTCTTTCCTCCAACACCTCGACCATTCCGCTCGCGGCGCTGACTGAGGGCATGGCGGCGGCAAGGGCGCGGCATTTCCTGATCACGCATTTCTTCAATCCGCCACGCTACATGCGCCTGCTCGAGATCGTGGCGGCACCCATGACGCGGCCAGAGGTGGTGGCGGCCGTGCGCGCCTTCGCCGATCGCGCCATGGGCAAGACGGTGGTGGATTGCCGGGATACGCCGGGCTTCATCGCCAATCGCATCGGCACGCTGTGGATCGCCTCCGCGCTGCGCCACGCGGTGGAGCTCGGGCTCACCGTGGAGGAGGCTGACGCCGCCATGGGTAAGCCGCTCGGCATTCCCAGGACCGGGGTTTTCGGGCTGCTCGATCTCGTGGGCATCGATCTCGGTCCGCATGTGGCCGCGAGCCTGATGGCGACGCTGCCCGCGGACGATTTTTACCGCGCGATCTATCGCGACGAGGAGATCGTGACCCGGCTGATCGCGAGCGGACGGACGGGCCGCAAGGCCGGCGCGGGGTTCTATCGCCGGCAGAAGGGCACGCGCGAGGCGGTCGACCTCGCCACTGGAGAGTATCGCGCGCAGGCGGCTTCGCGGCTCGAAAGTGCCGAGCTCAGGACCGCGCCCGAGCTGCTCGCGCATCCGGATCGCGGCGGGCAGTACGCGCGCGCGGTCATGCTCGACGTGATTGCCTATGCTGCCTCCCTGGTGCCCGCGATTGCCGAGGGCGTCGAGGACGTGGATGCGGCAATGCGGCTGGGCTACGCCTGGCGCTGGGGACCGTTCGAGCTTGCCGACCGGATCGGAACCGCAACGGTCGCCCGGATGCTGAGCGAGGCGGGTCGCGGCATTCCGCCCTTGCTCGCGCGCGCGGCGGCGGCGGGTTCCTTCTATCGCACCGAGGGTGGAGGGCGTCTTGCCCTCGCGCCGGACGGTACCTGGCGGCGCCTGGCGCGACCCGAGGGCGTGATCCTTCTCGAGGACATCAAGCGCATCACGGAACCCCTGCTGAAAATTCTTCGGCCGCGCTGTGGGACATCGGCGATGGCGTGGCCTGTTTCGAGATCGCGACGAAAATGAACGCGCTCGACGCCGACGTGATGGCGTTGCTGGCCGAAACGATCGGGCTCGGCGCCAAGGGCGGCTTCAAGGCGCTGGTCGTCTACAACGAGGGCGAGCAATTTTCCGTGGGCGCCAACCTCGGCCATGCGCTCTCCGCCGCCAACGGCGCGCTGTGGGACGAGATCGAGAAGCTCGTCGTCGCCGGACAGGCGGCCTATTGCGCTCTGCGCGCGGCGCCGTTCCCTTCGGTCGGCGCGCCCGCGGGCATGGCGCTCGGCGGCGGCTGCGAGATCCTTCTCCATTGCAGCGCCATCCAGGCGCATGCCGAACTTTACATGGGCCTCGTCGAGGTTGGTGTCGGGGTTATTCCCGCCTGGGGCGGGTGTGCCGCGATGCTGCGCCGCTGGAAATCGGCATCCGGGCTGCCAAAAGGGCCGATGCCTGCCGTCATCAGGGCCTTCGAGCAGATTGCGACGGCACAGGTCAGCAAATCCGCCGAGGAGGCCCGAGGAATGATGTTCCTGCGCGAGCGCGATGGCGTCACCATGAACCGCGATCGGCTGCTCGTGGACGCCAAGGCGCGCGCGCTCGCGCTGGTCGACGGTTACCAGCCGCCGGCGCTGCCGCCGGTGCGCCTGCCTGGCGCCAATGGCCGCGGTGCGCTGCGGCTCGCGGTCGAGGCGCAGATGCGGATGGGCCGCGCGAGCGGGCATGACGCGGTGGTGGCGCGGCATCTCGCCTATGCGCTCACCGGCGGCGAGCGCGATCACACCGAGGATACCGACGACGCGGCGATCCATGCGCTCGAACGCGAGGGCTTCATGGCGCTGCTGCGTGAGCCCGCAACCCTCGCGCGCATCGAACATATGCTCGAAACTGGCCGGCCGTTGCGGAACTGACGCGGCGGCCTTGCCCGGCCGGCGCACCGGCGACAATCCGTCCTGCTTCCACAACGACTTGATTGGCCCGGTCCGCCGGGTGGGGCCACTCCGCATCATACACCGCGACCAGGATCGGTGCCGGGCCAATCCGTGCGGCGCGAGGTGCCGGTCGCGGGTGCGCCGGCGCCGAGCCGCCCGCCATGGCGCTTCTCCAGTGCCGCGCGCCCGACCCGCGCGGCCTAGAGCGGCGGGACGACGCCGTGCTCGCCCACGCGCACGCGCAGTGCCGTGAAGCCGTTTGCCTCGTCCTCGGCGTCGACGCTCACGGCGGCACCGGGCCTGAGCAAGGCGGTCGTTCCGGGGTCAAGACGGACGACTGGCGTGCCGGGCGGAACGTCGAGCACCTGCTGCCCGCCCTTGTAGGCGACGGTGAGCTTCGTGCCTGACGCGCTGGCCACGGTGCCGACCGTTCCATTGGTCATCGTCTGGTCCGGCTTCGTGCCGGGCATCGGATGGTGGCCCTCGCCGGCGCCGCGCAGGCGCGCGGGGAAGATGTGGACCTCGAGTGCCCGCAGGTCCCCGCCAGCCTCCGGCAGCGCCGCGGCGCCCACATAGGTGCCTGGGGCGATATCGGCGAGCGTCGCGGGCGCGATGCCGATGACGCGGGTGCTGGCCGGCACGGCAACACGCGTCGTGGCGTCGCCCTGGCGCAGCGTCAGCACGCCATCGGCGAAGCTCACGACAGTCCCACGCAGGCGCGTTGTCCCGGCAAGGGCAGGGGAGGCCAGCGCGGGCATGGCAAGGAGCAGGGCGAGCAGTGCGAGGCGGGCAACACGGCGGGGCATCGGCGTTTCTCCGTGGATCCATTGAACATGGTGCGGCCGCCACAGAATCCGAGCCCGGCCGGGTTCGCAGCCGCAAGGCGCTTGGTTACTGTTGCGCCATGTCCCAGGCCGACCTCGCTCCGCCCCCGCCGGCGCCGCCAGCCGTTCCGGCGCCCAGCTCCCTGCCGCCAGGCAACGTGGCCGTGCCGGCGGGCGAGGTGTTTGCCATCGCGTCCGAGTATTTCGAGGCGGGGCGGCTCGATGCCTCGGAACGCATGCTGCGCCATATGCTCGCCGGCGCGCCGGACCAGCCGGAGGTGGTGCACATGCTCGGCCTCATCGAGCACAAACGGGGCCGGGGCGAAGCGGCCGCGGCGCTGGTGGAGCGGGCGATCGCGGCCGGCGGCCGGCGCCCGGTGCATTATCGCAACCTCTCCGAGATCTACCGGTTGCTGGCGAAGCTCGACCCCGCGATCGCGGCGGCGCGCCGCGCGGTCTCGCTCGATCCCGCGGACCCGCTCGGATTGTTCAACCTGGGCATGGTTCTCTACGACCGGCTGGAAGTGAGGGCGGCGATCTCCGCGGCGCGCGCGGCGCTGGAGATCAAGCCGAACCTGCCCCAGGCGCACATGAAGCTCGGCCAGTCCCTGCTGCTCATGGGCGAGATGGCGGAAGGGTGGGAGGAGTACGAGTGGCGCTACCAGATCCCCGGCGCCGCGCCCCTGATGCCGAAGACGGACCAACCGCAGTGGGATGGGCGGCCGCTGGGTGCGAGCGAGCGGCTGCTGCTGATCGCCGACCAGGGGTACGGCGATGTGATCCAATTTTCGCGGTACATCCCTTGGGTGCAGGCGCGTGCTCAGGAAGTGGTCCTGGCCTGCTCCAAGGAAATGCTCTCCACAATCGACCGGATCGTACCCGGCCTGCCCGCTTTCAACCGCTGGGAGGCGTGCCCGCCCTTCGTCGCCTACTGCCCGCTCTCCGGCCTGCCGCGGCTGGCCGGAACGCGCGTGGAGACCATTCCGGCCGCGATCCCCTATCTGAAGGCGGATGCGGCGCTGGTCGCCGCCTGGCGCGAGAAGCTGGCGCAGCGGCTCACGCCGGGGCTGAAACGGGTGGGCATCACCTGGGCAGGCCGGCCGTCGCACAACAACAACATCAACCGCACGATCCGCCTGGAGACACTGGCGCCGATCTTCGATGTGCCAGATATCCATCTGGTTTCACTGCAAAAGGGCCCGGCGGCGGCGGAGCTTGAAACCTATCGGGGCGCGGCGCCGCTGCTCAACCTCGATTCCGAGATCGGCAGCTTCGAAGACACCGCCGCGATCGTGGAGAACCTGGACCTGGTGCTGTGCGTGGATACCTCGCTCGGGCATCTCGCCGGGGCGATGGGCCGGCCGGTCTGGGTGTTGCTGCCGTTCGCGCCGGATTGGCGGTGGCTGCTGGAGCGTGCGGACACGCCCTGGTATCCGACGATGCAACTGTTCCGTTGCCCTGGCCCGAGACGCTGGGACCTGTTGCTACCGGCGGTGGCGGAGGCGCTGCGGGCCTGGTCCCCGAAAAGCTGACTATGATGGCAGTTCGGCGATTGGACGGACACGCCCGGGACGCCTCATGGCGGCGCCGCATCGCCGTCTGATCCGCGTCACGACGTGACATGCTCGAACGGGCGCCACGCGGTGTCCGGCACCGTTCGTGGTTTTTGCGGAAAGCCCAGGCGGGAGCAGGCGACAAAAAACCCGGGCAGCGCGCGCCGCCCGGGTTCGTTGAGGCGTCGGCGAAAGCCTAGGCCGAGACCTGTTGCACCACCGGGAGCGTGGCGCCGTCGAACGCCCGCACCACGGAGACCGCGCGCAGATCGTCGCAGCCCGCAGGCAGCACGAAGCGGAAACCCGCACGGCCGACCCCGATCCCGGCGCGGTGCAGGTCCGCGCGGTAACCATTGGCGATGGTGCGGCCGACCGGCTTTCCGTCCACGCGCACCTCGATCTCCACCGGAACCAGCGGGTTGGCCGCGTCCATGATCCATCCCTCCAGCACGCCGGCTGTCAGGCGCTCGACATGGCCGCGGATCGTGCCGGCCGGCACTTCGTCCATGCCGCCGGAGAGACGGTGGCGGATCGCCTCGAGCTGGTAGCCCTCGTCGACGCGCGGTGCCGCGAGTGGCGGCAGGGAAGACGCTGTGCCATGCGCCAGGGTGTACTCGGCGGCGTTGTCGAACAGCACGCGGCTGCCCTCGTCGCGGAAGGATTCGGTGGCCGCGCCCTCGGCGAACAGGATGCCGTGCTCGTTCTCCAGCTCCACGTGATGGTAGGTCACGTCGCCGGTGACCGGCGCGTGGAAGATGGTGCGACCGTTGACCAGTGCCGCGGCGCGGACCAGCGCCCCGTCGATCAGCATCGCGTGCTCGGAGGAGACGTGCAGGTCGCGGCGCGGCAGCCCGCGGCCCAGGGCGCCGCGGCGGATTTCAACCGGCCTGAGCCAGGGCTCGGCGTCGAGCATCTCGGCTTCGTAGGTACGGGTGCCGATCCAGGCGATGCGGCGCTCGCCGTCCTTCGTGGCAACCAGGTCGCCCGCCGCCAGGGTCTCCACCGCGCGTTCGCCGTCGGGCGTTGCGATGCGCGTGCCGGTGACGAAGCAGGCCATCTGATAGGATTCACGGAAACTGCCGGCAACGCCGCCTTCGGTCGCGGAGATCGCGATCACGAACCTGTCGCTGGCGGTGCCATCGACGATGTAGGCATTGTCGAGAAACGAAGTCGCATCGGCGATATTGCCGGTGAAAGTGATCGTTTGCGTAATATTGGCATTGTAGGTGATCGACGAGCCGCCCGCAAAGAGCGTCTCGTGGTTTTTCGTCGTGGAACCACCGCCCCCATCGGTCAGCGCCAGGACCAACGTCACCAAGGAGTTCGACGCGCTTGCCGACACGGCGGTGACTGAGGCGAAGCTCGTGGACGTGGTAGCATAGGCAAAGATATGGTCTTGTGCCCCGACCGAAAGGCTTGTCAGCGATACAAATCCGGGGCGGCTGGCGTTGTACGGCAGGTTGACGATTTCGTCTCCACCAAAGGTGAGAGACGTCAGAGATGTGGGCACCGGCAAATCTCCTGAAGCTTTTTTATATCCCGTGGAAGCCCGCAGGCCCGGCCACAACGGCCCGGCTGCTTCGGTAAAACTCCTGGCCGCATAAAAACGCGCGCGGTCCGAGGCGAGTAAAGCAACATACCTATCTCATTTCGGACCCGCCGCGGTCAATGAGAATCGGCTCCTAAGTTCCGGAAATCGCAAGCCAACCGTGCTTCTTCGGGCGCCGCCCCTCTCCTGGGCAGCGTTGGTTCAGGCTGCATGGCGCCGCTTGTGCACCAGGAACCCGGCGATTGCGTCGCACATCGCCTCCGGCTCGTCGGCGCGGATGGAGTGGCTGCTTTCCTCGAAAATCCGCAGGTCGGAGCCCGCAATGAGGCCCGCGATCTCCTCGGAGAACTCGGGCGGGCAGATCCAGTCGTGCCGACCGGCCATGATCAGCGTCGGCGCGTTGATCCGCGCCAGTTCCGGGCGCAGGTCGAAGCTGCGCAAGAATCCGCCCGGGCCGAAGGCGAGGTTGAGCGGCACCGGCGAGACCGTGCCGCGCCTGCGCGGTGCCGCCGCGGCCTTGGGGTCGTGCTTGCGCGAATAGGCCGGGCCCATCGCGTCGTAGTACTCGCGAAGCTGTGCCTCGGTTTCGAAGGCGCCGGCCCAGAGGCGCTCGCACACGCGCTTCTGTTCCGCGTTGCCGTGCTTCTTGACCCAGGCCTGCGCCTTGGGGATGAACCCGCCATGGGCGGCGGTCACGATCAGCACCAGGTGCGAGACCGCGTCCGGGTAACGCGCGGCATGCGCCATCGCCACCATGCCGCCATAGGAGGTTCCGATGGAGACGATCGGGCCGATCCCCAGGTGGCGGCGCAGCGCCTCCATGTCCTCCACGTTCTCGTCGAGGTTGTAGAGTTCGGGGTCGCCCTGGCCGGACCGCCCCTGGCCGCGATGGTCGAAATAGACCAGTTGCAACCTGTCCGAGAGCGGCGAAAAAGCTGGCTTGAAGCCGGTATGGTCGCCACCGGGCCCGCCATGGATGAGGAAACCGGTCGGCTTCTCGCGCATGCGCGCTCCGTCCGGCACCAGGCCCGCGCCCTCGATGTCGAAATAGATCGTGGTCCCGCGGATCGCTGCCAGCATCGTCCCGTCTCCCGTTTTGCGACATGGAGGCTAGCAGGCTGCTCGCCGCGCGCTAGATTGGCGGGGTGACGCTGACACAGGGCAGTATGGAACGAAGCGGCGCGATGCCATCGGTGGCGATCGCCGCCATTGCGCGGGATGAAGCCGACGTTTTGACCGAGTGGATCGCCTTTCACCTCTTGCAGGGGGTCGCGCGCATCCACATCCGGCTCGACGTCGGAACCACCGACGTCTCCGTGCCGCTGCTGCGCCTGATCGCGGCGCGCGATCCCAGGGTGACGTGGGCGCCCTGGGATCCGGGCGAGCAAAGTTTCGACCTCGAGCAGCGGGCCGTCTACGCCGGGACGGCGGCCATGCTGGCGGGTACTGTGACGTTCCTTGCCTGCATCGATATCGACGAGTTCCTTTTCCCGCGCTGGCACGCGAGCCTTCCGCAGGCCCTCGCCTGGGTGCCGGCGCGTGTCGGTGCTGTCGCGGTCGGCTATCGGGCGTTCGGCTCCGCCGGCCGCGTGTCGCGCGGGCAGGGGCTGGTCATTGAGCGGTTCCTGCGCTCCGCGGACGCGTGGCACCCGGAAGGATGCTGGTTCAACTCCCTCGTGCGGCCCGAGCGCGTGGCGGCCTACGACAGCCCGCACAGCGTCGAGCTCTCGTCCGGTGACTACGTGACACAGCAAGGCAACAGGCTGCGCCGGCCCGGACCGCATCCTGGCTGCGCCGATACACCGTCCTTCGGCGCGATCGGGCTGCACCACTATGTGATCCGCTCGCACGAGGAGTTCGAGGCGAAGCGGCGCCGCTGGGCGGATCGCGGAATGGGGGGGCGGTATGGCGAGGGGTATTTCCGCCACTTCGATGCGTTCGCCAACGCGGTGGAGAACCGCGAGGCGCTGCGCTTCGCCGGCGCCACGCGGGCGCTCGCCAAGGCGCTGATCGCCTGACGCGCCACCCTGTGGCTTTGCGCGCCAGCGCCGCCACGGTCGGCCGGGCGCCTTGCCGAAAGTTTCGCACGCGCCCCACCCTGGCGCCCAATATTGCTTGGCGCGGCATTGGCATGGGCGATCGCTGCAAGCTGCGCGGCGGGCCGTTTGTGGTTCTGGACGAGGCCGCGCGCAGACGCCATCGTCCGGGTTGGGAGGGTGCATGGATTTCGAGCTGAACGAGACGCAACGCGCGCTGCGGGATACGGCGCGGGAGTTCGCGCAGGGCGAGTGGGCGCCCCATGCCGCCGCCTGGGACGCCGGCGGCGTGTTCCCCACGGACGCGCTCCGCGCGGCGTGCGCCCTCGGTTTTGGTGCGATGTATGTGCCGGAGCCGCTCGGCGGCGCCGGCCTCTCACGGCTCGAGGCGGCGATCGTTTTCGAGGAACTGGCAGCGGCCGATCCCTCCACCACCGGGTTCCTGACCATCCACAACATGGTTGCCTGGATGCTCGCCCGCTACGGCGGCACGGCGCAGCAGGCGCGCTGGCTGCGGCCGATCGTCGCCGGCGACATCTTCGTCTCCTACTGCCTCACGGAACCGGGCGCCGGATCGGATGCCGCGGCGCTTGCGACGCGCGCGGTGGCCGAGGGCAACTCCAGCTACCGCATCAGCGGCCAGAAGGCATTCATTTCGGGCGGTGGCGCGACGGACCTCTACCTGGTGATGGCGCGCACGGGTGGTGCCGGCGCGGGCGGAATTTCCTGCATTGCCGTGCCGCGTGAGGCCGCGGGCCTTTCCTTTGGCAAGCCGGAAAAGAAGATGGGCTGGAACAGCCAACCCACCGCCATCGTCAACTTCGATGGCGTCGTGGTGCCGGCGGCGAACCGCCTGGGCGAGGAAGGGCAGGGGTTCCGCATCGCGATGTCGGCGCTCGATGGCGGGCGCATCAACATCGCCGCCTGCTCGCTGGGCGGCGCGCGCGCCTGCCTCGATCTCGCGCTGGCGCATGTGAAGGAACGCCGCGCCTTCGGCCGGCCGATCGCGGATTTCCAGGCGCTGCAGTTCAAGCTCGCGGACATGGCGACGGAGCTGGAGGCGGCGCGGCTGATGGTGCACCGCGCCGCGGCGGCACTCGATGCCGGGGCGCCGGACGCCACGCAACGCTCGGCAATGGCGAAACGATACGCCACAGACACGTGTTGGCACATCTGCGACGAGGCGCTGCAGCTGCATGGCGGCTACGGCTATATCAAGGACTACCAGGTGGAGCGGTACCTGCGTGACCTGCGCGTGCACCGCATCCTGGAGGGCACGAACGAGATCATGCGCGTCATCATCGCGCGCAAGCTGCTGGAAGCGGCCGGGTAGGAGGCCGCGGGGAGGGAAGAATGCGGATCCAGTTCATCGGGCTCGGCAACATGGGGCTGCCCATGGCCGGCAACCTGCGCAAGGCGGGCTATCAGGTCACGGGGCTCGACACCGCGCCGCGTGCGCGCGACGCGTTCATCGCCCAGGGCGGACACATTGCGGCGAGCCTTGCGGAAGGTTCGGCGGGGGCGGACGTCATCGTCACCATGCTGCCTGCGGGCGAGCATGTGCGCGCGGTCTATCTCGGCGAGCACGGGGTGCTGCGCTCGGTGGTCCCGGGCTCTCTGCTGATCGATTCCTCGACGATCGATGTCGCGACGGCGCGGGACGTTGCGGCGGCGGCGACGAAGGCCGGGCACGAGATGCTGGATGCGCCCGTATCCGGCGGAACGACGGGGGCGGAGGCAGCGAGCCTCACGTTCATGGTCGGCGGCAGCGAGGCGGGTTTCGCGCGGGCCAAGCCGATCCTCTCCGCGATGGGCAAGAACATCGTGCATGCCGGGCCATCGGGTGCCGGGCAGGCGGCGAAGATCTGCAACAACATGATCCTCGGTGTTTCCATGCTCGGCGTGTGCGAGGGTTTCGTGCTTGCCGACCGGCTGGGACTCGACCGGCAGAAGCTGTTCGATATCGCATCGAATTCCTCGGGCTCCTGCTGGTCGCTGCTGAAGAACTGCCCGGTGCCGGGGCCGGTTGCGACGGCCGCCTCGTCGCGGGACTACAAGCCGGGCTTCGCGGCCGCGCTGATGCTGAAGGACTTGAAGCTCTCGCAGCAGTCGGCCGAGGCCACCGGCGCGGCGACCCCGATGGGTGCGCATGCCGCGCGCGTGTACGAGGCGCTCGCCGCCGCGGGGCTGGCGGACAAGGATTTTTCCATCGCCTTCCGCTTCCTCGATGCCCTGCTGCGCGACAAGGCGCCGACCTGAGAGGCATGTCATGAGCGGCACCGAAGCCTTCCTCGCGTCGCGCGACATGCTGTTGCGTCACCGTACCGACTACGACGCCGCCTGTCGCGAATTCCGCTGGCCGGAGCTGCCGGACTTCAACTGGGCGCTCGACTGGTTCGATGCCTACCTCGCCCAGGGCGAGCGCGGCGACCAGCCGGCCCTGGTCATCACCGGCGATGGTGCCGCCACGCGCAGCTTTCGCGAGTTGTCGCTGCGCTCGACCCAGGTGGCAAACGGGCTCGCGCGCCTGGGCATCGGCCATGGCGACCGCATCATGCTGATGCTCGGCAACGTCGCTCCGCTGTGGGAGGTGATGCTGTCGGCGATGAAACTGGGCGCCGTGCTGGTACCGGCGACGACGCTGTTGACCGAGGACGATCTGCGAGAGCGTGTTGCACGCGCACATGTCAAGGCCGTGATCGCGGCCGATGCCGCGCGCCTCGCCGCGGCACCGGAGGGCACGATCCGCATCGGCGTAGCCGGCGCCGGTGGCACGCCCTATGAAACACTGCTGGATTCGCCAGCGGATTTCGTCCCCGCCCGTCGCGCCGTGGCGAGCGACCCGATGCTGCTCTATTTCACCTCCGGCACGACGTCGCGTCCGAAGCTGGTGCTGCACACGCACCGCTCCTATCCCGTGGGCCACCTCACGACGATGTACTGGCTCGGGCTGCAGCCCGGCGACCTGCACCTCAACGTTTCCTCGCCTGGCTGGGCGAAGCACGCCTGGTGCTGCTTCTTCGCGCCGTGGAATGCAGGGGCTGCGATCTTCATCGCCAACCAGCCGCGCTTCAACGCCCGAGACCTCCTGGAACGCATGACGCAGGCCGGCGTCACCACCTTCGCCGCTCCACCGACGGTCTGGCGGATGCTGATCCAGGAAGACCTGGCGCCGTTCAAGGGATCACTGCGCGAGCTTTGCGGCGCCGGCGAGCCGCTCAACCCCGAGGTCATCGAGCAGGTGGAACGTGCCTGGGGCATCACCATCCGCGACGGCTACGGCCAGACGGAAACGACCTGCCAGGTCGGCAACTCGCCGGGGCAGAAGGTGAAGGCGGGTTCGATGGGCAGGCCAATGCCGGGTTATCGCTTCCGCATCCTCGACGCCGAGGAGCGCGAAGCGGCGGAGGGGGCGCTCTGTATCCCGCTCGACAACCCGCCGGCCTCGCTCATGGTCGGCTACCAGGACGACGCCGGCAATATCGAGAAGCTGCAGGGCGAGGTCTATCGTACCGGCGATGTGGTGAGCCGCGACGCGGATGGCTACATCACCTATGTCGGGCGCGCCGACGATGTGTTCAAAGCTTCCGACTACCGCATCTCGCCGTTCGAGCTGGAGAGCGTGCTGATCGAGCATCCGGCGGTGGCGGAAGCCGCGGTTGTTCCGGCTCCGGACGCGATGCGGCTCGCCGTGCCCAAGGCCTATATCGCACTCGTTCCTGGCCATGCGCCGGATGCGGCGACAGCGGCGGCGATCTTCGAGCACTGCCGTGCGCGGCTCGCCCCCTACAAGCGTGTCCGGCGCATCGAGTTCTTCGAGCTGCCGAAGACGATCTCGGGCAAGATCCGCCGTGTGGAGCTGCGCCAGCGCGAGGAGACACTGAGCCGAAACGGCGAGGTTGCACCAGGGGAATTCCGCGAAGGGACATGACGCGCGCATGACGGCGAACACGGATTATGGTCTTGACTTCGCGCTTGGCGAGGAGATCGACATGCTGCGCGACACGGTCCGGCGCTTTGCCGAGGCCGAGATCGCGCCGCGCGCCGCGGCGATCGACCGGGATAACGATTTTCCTGCCGATCTCTGGCGCAAGATGGGCGACCTCGGGGTGCTCGGTCTCACGGTGGAGGAGGAGTATGGCGGCGCGGGCATGACCTATCTTGCCCATTGCGTGGCGATGGAGGAGATCAGCCGCGCCTGCGCCGCGGTGGGTCTTTCCTACGGCGCCCACTCCAATCTCTGCGTCAACCAGATCCGCCGCAACGGCACGCCGGCGCAGAAACGACACTACCTGCCGAAGCTGATTTCCGGTGAGAATGTCGGCGCGCTCGCGATGAGCGAGCCGGGCGCTGGCTCGGACGTGGTTGCCATGCGGCTGCGCGCCACGCCGCGTGACGGCGGCTACGTGCTCGACGGCACCAAGATGTGGATCACCAACGGGCCAGATGCCGATGTGCTCGTGGTCTATGCCAAGACCGATGCGGCGGCGGGCAAGCGCGGCATAACCGCGTTCCTGGTCGAGAAGGGGATGCAGGGTTTCTCCTGCGCGCAGAAACTCGACAAGCTTGGCATGCGCGGCTCGAACACTGGAGAGTTGGTGTTCGACAATTGTTTCGTTCCGGGCGCCAACGTGCTCGGTACGCTCGGCGGCGGTGTTGGCGTGCTGATGAGCGGGCTGGACTACGAGCGTGCGGTGCTCGCCGCCGGGCCGCTCGGCATCATGCAATCCTGCCTCGACGTGGTGCTGCCCTATGTGCACGAGCGCAGGCAGTTCGGCCAGCCGATCGGCGAGTTCCAGTTGATGCAGGCGAAGATCGCCGACATGTACACGACGATGAACGCGGCGAAGGCCTATGTGTACGCCGTCGCCCAGGCCTGCGACCGCGGGCGCACCACGCGCAAGGATGCCGCCGGCGCCATCCTCTACGCGGCCGAGAAAGCAACCTGGATGGCGCTGGAGGCCATCCAGTGTCTTGGCGGCAACGGCTACATCAACGACTATCCGACAGGGCGCCTCCTGCGCGACGCCAAGCTCTACGAAATCGGCGCCGGTACCTCGGAGATCCGCCGCATGCTGATCGGCCGCGAGCTCTTCGCCGAGACCGCGTGATGGCGTTCGTGTCCGCGGTCGACCCAAGGTCGGAAGGCTTTCGTGCCAATTCGGCGGCCATGGCGGAGCTGGTGGCTGATCTGCGCGCCACCGTGGCCGCCGTCGCTGAGGGCGGCGGCGAGGCGGCCCGCAAGCGTCACCTCTCGCGGGGCAAGATGCTGCCGCGCGACCGCGTGGCAAGTCTGCTCGATCCCGGCACGCCGTTTCTCGAGCTTTCGCAGCTCGCCGCGCACGGGATGTATGGCGGCGAGGTGCCGGCCGCGGGTATCCTCACGGGCATCGGGCGTGTGGCGGGGCGGCTTTGCGTCGTTGTCTGCAACGACGCGACTGTGAAGGGCGGAACCTACTATCCCGTTACCGTCAAGAAACATCTGCGCGCGCAGGAAATCGCGCGGGAAAATCGGCTTCCCTGCGTCTATCTCGTCGATTCCGGCGGGGCAAACCTGCCCAACCAGGACGAGGTTTTCCCGGATCGCGACCATTTCGGCCGCATCTTCTTCAACCAGGCGCGCATGTCGGCCGAAGGCATCGGCCAGGTCGCGGTGGTAATGGGTTCCTGCACCGCGGGCGGCGCCTATGTGCCGGCAATGTCGGACCAGAGCATCATCGTGCGCAACCAGGGCACGATCTTCCTCGGCGGCCCGCCGCTGGTGAAGGCGGCAACCGGGGAGATCGTCTCGGCCGAGGAGCTTGGCGGTGCGGAGGTCCACGCCCGCACCTCCGGCGTGGTCGACCATCTCGCGGAGAACGATGCCCACGCGCTCGGCCTTGCGCGCCGCATCGTCGCCACCATGCCGGGCAACCTCGCGCCGCCACCCCATGCGCCGCGCCCGCCGCTGCTCGACCCGGCGCAGCTCGGCGGCATCGTTCCGGTGGACCGGCGCATCCCGTTCGACGTGCGCGAGATCATCGCGCGGGTCGTGGATGCCAGCGATTTCGATGAGTTCAAGCGCGACTACGCCACCACGGTCGTCACCGGCTTCGCCACCATCGGCGGCTACCCAGTGGGCATCGTCGCCAACAACGGCATCCTGTTCAGCGAAAGCGCTCTCAAGGCCGCGCACTTCATCGAACTGTGCGACCAGCGCAACATTCCGCTGGTGTTCCTGCAGAACATCACCGGCTTCATGGTCGGGCGCAAATACGAACAGGGCGGCATCGCCAAGGACGGCGCCAAGATGGTCACCGCCGTCGCCACCGCGCGTGTGCCCAAGTTCACCGTCATCATCGGCGGCAGTTTCGGCGCCGGCAATTACGGTATGTGCGGCCGCGCCTACCAGCCGCGCCTCCTGTTCATGTGGCCCAACGCGCGCATCTCGGTGATGGGCGGCGAGCAGGCCGCGAGCGTGCTGGCGACCGTCCGCCGCGACGCGATGGAGGCGCGTGGCGAAAGCTGGAGCACGCAAGACGAGGAGAGCTTCAAGGCGCCGATCCGCGCGCAATACGAAACCCAAGGTCACCCTTATTATGCCTCAGCCAGGCTCTGGGACGACGGCGTGATCGCGCCCGGGGACACGCGCCGCGCGCTTACGCTCGGCCTCGCCATGGCCGCGGCGGCGCCGGAACCGGCCGGGCGCTTTGGCGTGTTCAGGATGTGACGATGTTCCGTTCGTTGCTCATCGCCAACCGTGGCGAGATCGCGTGCCGTGTCATCCGCACCGCGCGTGCGTTGGGTGTCCGCACGATCGCCGTCTATTCCGATGCCGATCGGGATTCGCTGCATGTGGCGATGGCGGACGTGGCGTATCGCATCGGCGAGGCGGCCCCGCGTGCGAGCTACCTGCGCATCGACGCGATCCTGGAGGCCGCGCGGGCGTCCGGCGCCGAGGCCATCCACCCCGGCTACGGCTTCCTCTCCGAGAACGCAGCCTTCGCGGAGGCCTGTGCGGCCGCCGGCATTGTCTTCGTCGGCCCGCCCGCCGGCGCGATCCGTGCCATGGGTGACAAGGCCTCGGCCAAGGCGCTGATGCAGCGCGCCGGCGTACCGGTCGTGCCGGGCTACCATGGCGAGGATCAGGACCCAGGTGGCCTCGCGCGCGAAGCCGAAACGATTGGCTTCCCGCTGCTGATCAAGGCCTCGGCCGGTGGCGGCGGCAAGGGTATGCGCGTGGTGCGTGACTCAGAGGGCTTTGCCGCGGCCCTCGCGGGCGCGCAGGGCGAGGCTGCCTCCGCCTTCGGCGATTCCCGTGTCCTGCTCGAGCGTTATCTCGAAACGCCGCGCCACATCGAGATCCAGATCTTCGCCGACACGCGTGGGCGCTGCGTGAGCCTGTTCGAGCGCGACTGCTCCGTGCAGCGGCGCCACCAGAAAGTGCTGGAGGAGGCACCGGCACCGGGCATCGCGCCCGCGATGCGCGCCGCGATGGGCGAGGCGGCCGTGGCGGCGGCACGCGCCGTTCGTTATGTCGGTGCCGGAACGGTTGAGTTCATCGCGGAAGCCGGCGCGTTTTTCTTCATGGAGATGAACACGCGGCTGCAGGTGGAGCACCCGGTCACCGAGGGTGTCACCGGGCTCGACCTGGTGGAATGGCAACTGCGCGTTGCCGCTGGCGAGGACCTGCCGGATGCACCCGCCGCGCCGCGCGGGCATGCCATCGAGGCGCGGCTTTATGCCGAGGATCCCGCCAACAATTACCTCCCCTCGGTTGGGCGCATTCGCCATCTGGGTCTGCCGGATGGCGTGCGGGTCGAGACCGGGGCGCGCGGGGGTGACGCGGTCACGCCGGACTACGACCCGATGATCGCGAAGCTGATCGCGCAGGGCGAGGACCGCGCCGAGGCGCTGCGCCGGCTCGAGGCTGCCCTGGCGCGGACGGAGGTGGTGGGCGTGCGCACCAACGCGGGCCTTCTGCTGGCCACGGTCCGCCACGAGGAGTTCCGCGCCGGCGGCGTTGATACCGGCTTCCTCGGCCGCCATCCGGAGTTGCTTGCGGACAGCAGCGAGACCCCGCGCGATGCATGGCTCATCGCCGCCTTCGCGGTGCTTGCCGAGCCGGTGGAAGATGGCTCCCCTTGGTCCGCGCGCGACGCCTGGCGGCTCAACCTTCCGCCCGGTCGCAGCCTGGCGCTGCGGCATGGCGGCGAAACCGTCGTGATCGAGGCAGAACCCGCCGGCGATGCCTGGTGGGTGAGGCTCGCTGGTCAGCAACACAATCTGCGCGGCACGCTCGGCGACGCCGCCGTGGCGCTCACCGCGGACGGCAGACGTCTGCGCGCCGGTTTGTTCCGCGAGGGGCCGCGGCTGGCGGTACTCCTCGACGGGCGCTGCCATGAGTTCGAGGTCGCCGACCGTCTCGCCGCGCCGGAAAGCGTGGGCGAAGCCGGCGGGCACATCGCCTCGCCGATCCCGGGCCGCGTTGCCCGCGTCCTGGTGTCGGTTGGCGACGCCGTCGCTCGCAGTGCTCCGGTGGTGGTGGTCGAGGCGATGAAAATGGAACTGACGCTGACCGCCGACCGCGACGGGACGGTCACGCACATACGTTGCGCCGCCGGCGAGATGGTTGGGGAAGGGGTAGAGTTGGTGGAGATCGCGGACTGACGTTGGTGCACTGCGGCAGACAGAATCTTTCCTGGCCGGGTGATGCGCCGCGCCTTCGCACGCGTTGTGCATCCCGGCCGCGACACCTCCCTGCGAAGTTGAGCCGGGCACAAAATCGTCCTGGATTGGGACAGCGATACTGTCCTAACTTCGGCCCCAACGGCGCATAGTTCTGCGTAGGCGAGGCTGGAAGATCGGGGAGGCGGGTTCATGAAGCACGCACAGGCGACGCTCGCGGACAAGTATCGCATCGAAAGCGAGCGCTTCTACGTCACCGGCACGCAGGCCCTGGTGCGCCTGCCGATGCTGCAACGCGCACTGGACCGTGCCGCGGGGCTGAACACGGGCGGCTTCGTCAGCGGCTATCGCGGTTCACCTCTGGGCCAGATTGATATCCAGATGTGGGCGGCGAAGGGCCCGCTCACGGAACACGATATCCGTTTCCAGCCTGGCGTGAACGAGGAACTGGCGGCTACCTCCGTCTGGGGCACGCAGCAGGTGACACTCTTCCCTGGTGCTACCGTCGATGGCGTCTTTGCCTACTGGTACGGCAAGGGGCCAGGCGTCGATCGCTGCGGGGATGTCTTCAAGCACGCGAACTATGCCGGCACGTCACGGCATGGCGGTGTGTTGCTGATGGCGGGCGACGACCATTCCTGCAAATCCTCCACGATCCCGCACCAGAGCGAGCAGGCCTTCGTCGCCGCTGGCGCTCCGGTGCTGGTGCCCGCGGATGTGCGCGAACTGCTCGAACTCGGCCTGCACGGCTGGGCGATGTCGCGCTGGTCTGGCCGTTACGTCGGGTTCAAGACGGTCGCCGACGTGGTGGATTCATCCGCCAGCGTCGCCTTCGATCTCGACACGTTCCGCATTCGCCTGCCGGAAGGCCCGCACCCGGATGCCGGCATTCGCCTGCACGATCTGCCGCTGGAGCAGGAAGCGCGGGCCTTCGGCGTCGGTCTGCCGGCGGCGCAGGCCTACGCGCGGGCCAACGGGCTCGACCGCGTGGTGCGGCGGGACGAAGGCGCTCGTCTCGGCATCGTTACCATCGGCAAGTCCTACCACGACACGCGCCAGGCGCTGGCGGAGCTCGGCGAGCCGCGTGGCATCCGCCTGCTGAAGCTGGCATTGGCCTGGCCGCTCGATCCCGCGACGATCCGTGACTTCGCAGACGATCTCGACGAGATTCTCGTCATCGAGGAAAAGGCGCCGTTGATCGAGGCGCAGATCCGCGACATCCTTTACGGCCTTGCGAGGCGCCCGCGCGTGGTGGGCAAGACCGACGAAACCGGAGCCGTGCTGCTCAAGCGCGGTGGTGATCTTTCCTCCGCCGACATCGCCCGCGCCGCCGGGACGCGCCTTGCCCGTTTCGCGCCTACCGAGGCGATCTCGGCGCATCTCGCATTCCTCGAATCCCAAGCCCGGGCCAATGCCACGGTCGAAGTCCTGGCCACGCGGCGGCCATTCTATTGCAGCGGCTGCCCGCATAACACGTCGACCAGGGTGCCCGATGGTTCGCGCGCGCTCGCGGGCATCGGCTGCCACACGCTCGCGATGTGGATGGACCGCAACACCGACATGGTCAGCCAGATGGGCGGCGAGGGCATGGCCTGGGTCGGCCAGGCGCCGTTCACGGAGGAAAAACACGTCTTCGCCAATCTTGGCGACGGCACCTATTTCCACTCCGGCATGATGGCGATCCGTGCCGCCGTCAGCGCCGGCGTCAACATCACCTACAAGCTGCTTTTCAACGACGCGGTGGCGATGACCGGCGGCCAGCACGTGGACGGGCCGCTGACGGTGCCCCAGATCACGCGCCAGGTCGCGGCCGAGAACGTCGTCGCCATCGCCGTGGTGACGGACGAGCCGGAGAAGCACGCGAAGGTCACGGATTTCGCGCCTGGCGTCACCGTGCATCATCGCCGCGAGCTCGAAGCCGTGGAAAAGCGCTTCCGCGACATGCCCGGCTGCACTGTGTTGATCTATGACCAGACCTGCGCCTCGGAGAAGCGCCGCCGGCGCAAGCGCGGCCAGTTCCCCGACCCGGACAAGCGAGCCTTCATCAACGCCGAGGTTTGCGAGGGATGCGGCGACTGCTCGCAGGTCTCCAACTGCATCTCGGTGGCACCGCTCGAGACCACGCTCGGCACCAAGCGGCGGATCGACCAGTCCAGCTGCAACAAGGATTTCTCCTGCGTCGAGGGGTTCTGCCCGAGCTTCGTCACCGTGCACGGGGCGAAGCTGCGCAAGCGCAGCGCGGTGGCACCGGCGGAAGTTTCGCTGCCCGAACCGGTGCTCCCCTCGCTCGCCCAGCCCTACGATATTCTCGTCACCGGCATCGGCGGCACCGGCATCGTGACCATCGGCGCGCTGCTTGGCGTGGCGGCGCACCTCGACGGTGTTGCCGTGACCGTGCTCGACATGATGGGCCTCGCACAGAAGGGCGGCAGCGTGTGGAGCCATGTGCGGCTTGCCGCCGACACCGCCGCGCTGCAGGGGCTGCGGGTTGGGCGGGCGCGCGCGGACCTCCTGCTTGCTGCCGATCTCGTGACGGCGGCGGCCAAGGACACGCTCGCCGCGCTTCGCCCGGATGGCAGCCGTGTCGTGCTCAACACCAACGAGGCGCCGACGGGGGATTTCGTGATGGATACGAACACGAAATTTCCTGCCGCCCGGCTGCGCGCGGCGGTGGAGCGCGCATCCGGCACGCTCGATGCGCTCGATGCCACGGCGCTTTCCTCGGCCCTGCTGGGCGATGCGATCGGCGCCAATCTGCTGCTCCTGGGCTATGCTTGGCAGAAAGGCTTGGTGCCGCTCAGCCACGACGCGCTGATGCGCGCGATCCAACTCAACGGCCAGGCCGTGGAGGCGAACAAGGCCGCCTTCCTCTGGGGCCGCATTGCCGCCGCCGATCCCGCGCGGGCCGCGAAGGAAGCTGGGCTGAAGCCGCCCGCTCAGGCGATGACGCTCGACGACATTGTTGCGGATCGTGCCATGCGGCTTGGCGCCTATGGCGGGCGCGGGCTGGTGAAACGCTTCCAGGCGCTGGTGGCAACGACGCGCGCGGCCGAAGCGCACGTCGCCCCGGGTTCCACCGCGCTGACGGAGGCCGTCGCGCGCAATTTCTACAAGCTTCTCGCGATCAAGGATGAGTGGGAGGTCGCGCGCCTTTACAGCGCGCCCGCGTTCCGCGCCGCGCTCGAGGCCCAGTTCGGCGAATGGAAGCAGCTCGAATTCCATCTCGCCCCGCCGCTCCTGGCGCCGCGCGACAAATCCACCGGGCATCTCGTGAAGCGCGGTTACGGTCCGTGGATGATGCGCGGCTTCCGCGTGCTTTCGGCGCTGCGCTTCCTGCGCGGCACGGCGCTCGACCCCTTCGCCCGCACCGAGGAA
This sequence comes from uncultured Pseudomonadota bacterium, assembly GCA_963764465.1. GTDB lineage: Bacteria > Pseudomonadota > Alphaproteobacteria > Acetobacterales > Acetobacteraceae > JAJXXT01. Next base: position 239,368 of record CAVXSO010000006.1, read on the forward strand.
CGGCGGGCGGAGCGGGCGCTGGTCGGACAATACGAGGCGGATGTCGCGAGCCTGCTCGGTGGCCTCACCGCCGGAAATCTCGCGCGGGCGGTGGAGATCGCCGCCATCCCCGACGCCATCCGCGGCTACGGCCACGTGAAGGAGAAGGCGATGCGCCAGGCCGCCGAGCGCCGTGCCCGGCTGCTGGATGCCTGGGCGAAACCCACCCTGGCCATGGCCGCGGAGTAGACGCAACGGCGCCGGCGTGGCATCCGCCGGGGATGAGCACCATCCCGGAGATCCTCGCCGCCCTGCGTGCCGAGCAGCAGGAGTTCCTCGCCGCCCTCGTACGGACGCCGTCGGACAACCCGCCCGGCGACTGCGCGCCGCATGCCGAAATGACGGCCGGCCTGCTCGCGCGCCTCGGTTTCACGGTCGAGCGCGACGTGGTGCCGCAGGACGCGTGCGAGGCGGTGGGCATGCGCAGTGCCACCAACCTCATCGTGCGCCACCGTTTCGGTCCCCAATCCTCTGGCAAGGGGCCGACCGTGGCGCTCAACGCGCATGGCGACGTGGTGCCGCCGGGTGAGGGATGGACCGCCGACCCTTACGGTGCGGAGATCCGCGACGGCTGGATGTACGGCCGTGGCGTCGCCGTCTCCAAGAGCGACATCGCCACCTATGCGTACGCGCTGCTCGCGCTGATCCGTTCCGGCGCCAATCTCGCGGGGACGGTGGAACTGCACGTCACCTATGACGAGGAGAGCGGCGGCGAGATCGGCCCCGCGCGCCTGCTTGCCGAAGGCCTGTCAACGCCGGATCTCGCCATCGGCGCCGGATTTTCCTATGCCGTGACGGAGGCCCATAACGGCTGCCTGCACTTGGAGGTCGAGGTGCGCGGGCGCTCGGCGCATGCCGCGCGACCGTGGACAGGCGTCGACGCCCTGGAAGCAGCGACCGCCATCCTCGCGAAACTCTATGATTGGCGGAAGGGATTGGCCGCGCGCGAATCCAGGACGCCGGGCATCGGCGCGCCGCAGCTCACAGTCGGGCTCATCGAGGGTGGCATCAACACCAACGTGGTGCCGGACCGTGTCGTCTTTCGGCTCGACCGCCGTATCGTTCCGGAGGAGGCGCCGGAAGCCGTCGAGGCGGAGCTTCGCCAGGTGATCGGCGCCGTTCCAGTGGGTGAGGCGAAGGTCGCGGTCCGCCGCGTGCTGCTTGCCAGGCCGCTGGTGCCGGATATGCGTGCCCGGCGCCTCACGGACCTGCTCTGCGCCCATGCGGCGCGTGTACTGGGCACGGAGGTGAGGCCGCAGGGCGTGGCGCTCTACACCGACGCGCGGCATTACGCGGCGGCGGGCGTGCCCATCGTGCTCTACGGCGCCGGGCCGCGGACCATCGAGGAGGCGAACGCCCACCGCGCCGACGAGCGCGTGAAGCTCACGGACCTGTTCGCTGCCACCGAGGTCGTCGCCGCGACGCTTGCCGAGTTGCTCGCCGCTTGACGGGTGGCTGAGCCATCACCATAAATCATTCGATATCGAAGGAGTTCCCATGGCCAATCCCATTTCCGTCCTCGCCATCTCCGGCAGCCTGCGCAAGGGCAGCTTCAACACCGCGCTGCTGCGCGCGGCGCAGACGCTCGCACCCGCCGGTATGACCATCACCATCGCCGATATCTCGAAGCTGCCGTTCTATGACGGCGACGTGGAATCCAGCACCGGCATCCCGGCCGTGGCCGAGGACCTGCGCGCCAGGATCCGGGCCGCGGACGCGGTGCTGATCGCGACGCCGGAATACAACGGCTCGTTCAGCGGCGTGCTGAAGAACGCGATCGACTGGGCCTCCCGTTCGCCGCATCAGGCGTTTGCCGCGAAGCCGGTCGCGATCATGGGTGCGAGCGGCGGCGCACTTGGCACCGTGCGCTCGCAGCTGCATCTGCGCGACGTGCTCACGATGCTGGACGCACGCATGGTCAACGCGCCGCAGGTTTTCGTCGCGGCGGCGCAGAACAAGATCGAGGACGGGGTGCTGAAGGACGAGCCCGCGCTCGGCTTCATCAAGACGCTGCTGGAGAATCTCGCCACCTGGGTGGAGAAGCTGCGGGCGTGACCGGTGGTCGGCGGGCGGCTGCTCGCCGACCTCCGCCCGCTCCGCGAGTCGGCGGCCTATCGCCGGCTCTGGATCGGGCAGACGCTCTCGGGGATCGGCGCGCAGGTCACCGCCGTCGCGGTGCCGATCCAGATCTACGGCCAGACGCATTCCTCGCTCGCCGTCGGGCTGACCGGCCTCGCTTCCGGCATCCCGCTGGTCGCGATCGGCCTGCTCGGCGGGCTGATCGCTGACCGCGTGGAGCGGCGGGGGCTGGTGCTGATCACCAGCTCCTCGCTGGCACTGGTCTCCGCGGCATTCGTGGCGCAGGCCTGGCTCGGCCTTGCCAGCACGCTGCTGCTCTACGCGCTGGTCGCCGTGCAATCCTGCCTGTTCGCGCTGGACGCGCCGGCGCGGCGTACCTTCATCCCACGGCTGCTGCCGGCGGAACGGATGCTGGCGGCCTCGGCGCTGAGCCAGTTCTCGTTCCAGGGCAGTGTGATGCTGGGGCCGCTGCTGGCCGGATTCCTGGTCGCCTGGGCTGGCCTGCCCGCGGCCTATCTTTTCGACGTCGCAAGCTTCGTCGCCGCCATCTGGGGTGTCTTCGGCCTGCCACGCATGGAGCCTGACGGCAAATCGCGGCCGGGCCTGCGCGAGGCGCTCGAGGGATTTCGTTTCGTCGCCAGAACACCGATCCTGGCGGCGATGGCGCTGACCGATGTCTCCGCCATGCTCTTCGGCATGCCGCGCGCGCTGTTCCCAGCCCTCGCTGCCCTTCGTTTCGGTGGCGGCGCCAGCACCGTCGGCATGCTCTATGCCGCGATCGCGGTGGGCGGCTTCGCGGCCTCGGTGCTTTCCGGCCCGCTCGCCCGCGTCCGCCGCCAGGGCGCTGTCGTGGCGCTGTCGGCCGGCATGTGGGGGCTGGCCACCGCTCTCTTCACGCTTACCACGCACCTGCCCCTGGCGCTGGCTCTCCTCGCGATCGCGGGCGCCTGCGACCTGGTAAGCGTCGTGTTGCGCCAGACAATGCAGATGGTGCTGACACCCGATGCGCTGCGCGGTCGGGTGGGCGCGTTCGGCTTTGCCGCCGGCAGTGTCGGGCCGCGGCTCGGCGACGTGGAGTCGGGCCTGGTCGCCGCCATGTTCTCGCCCGTCACCAGCGCCGTCAGCGGTGGCGTTGCCTGCATGTTCTGCGTGGCGCTGCTCGCCTGGCGCCTGCCCGCGATCCGCCGCTACACCGCCTGGACCTGACCACAGCGCCTCGCGGAAACCGGGCCATGCGCCTGGTTCCGGCCAGGCCAATCGCTGCGTGGTGTGCTGCTCGGCGCAGTGCTGCTTGGCATGGCTGTACCCGCGGGCCCGGACATCCAGACCGTCCTCGTCGTCCCGGTCGACGTCGCCGGCCGCGACGCCATGGCGCCCGCAACCAAGTCTGGCGCTACCCGCCGCGGACGATCGAGTAAAACTGGCGGGACGGTCCGGGGATCCGCGCGGGTGCGCGGCAGACGTTTCGAAGCGACACCGTCCGGCGGCAATGCCTGGGCCGGTCCAGCGCCGGCACGGCTTGCCCGCTCGGGGCCGGCCAGACGCCCCGTCGAGAGGTCACACCCATGTGGGCTGAAATTACTCGGCCCAGACCGGTTGCCCGTACAGGGGCGGGAGAACCAAAGGCGCCAGGATCCGGATCGTCAGGCGCCCCCTTCCGGTCGAGACCCGACCCCGCGATCCCCGCGCTCTCTTCGATTTCCTGGCTCGCTTCAATGATCGGATAGACACGCCGTCAAAAATTCACCTGCGGGCGGGAATACAGAACGCGAAGTCGCAGCCCTGATCGGCCTGCGTCACCTGCTCACGATAGAGCCGCAGATAGCCACGATCGGCACCCGTTGGCGGGGCAGGGGGCACCCATGCGGCACGTCGCGCCGCCAATTCCTCCTCCGAAACGAGCAGGTCGAGCCGCCGCGCCTCGGTATCCAGCCGAATTCGGTCGCCGTCGCGCACCAGCGCCAGCGGTCCGCCGGCCGCGGCCTCCGGCGCGCAATGCAGCACGATGGCGCCGAACGCCGTGCCGCTCATCCGCGCGTCGGAAATCCGCACCATGTCGGCCACCCCCGCCCGCGCGAGTTTTTTCGGGATCGGAATATACCCCGCCTCCGGCATGCCCGGCGCCCCGATCGGCCCCGCGTTGCGCAACACCAGGATGTCCTCCTGCCGCACGTCCAGCGCCTCGTCGTCGAGCCGCGCCGTCATGTCCTCGAGGCCGTCGAACACCACCGCGCGGCCTTCGTGCTTCAGCAGCGCCGGCGTCGCGGCGGAACGCTTGATGAGCGCCCCAAGCGGCACCAGGTTGCCGTGCAGCACCGCAAGCCCGCCACCGACGGAGATCGGGTCCGAAGCCGAACGAATGACCGTCTGTCCCGGCACATCCTCGGCAGCCGCGATCACATCCGCGATCGTCCCGCCCCCCACCGTGCGGGCGCCGGTATCGAGGAACGGCGCCAGCTCCCGCAGCAGGCGCGGCACGCCGCCCGCATGGTGGAAATGCTCCATGTAGCCGGCGCCGCTGGGCTTGAGGTCCACCAGCACCGGTACGTCGCGCCCGATCGCATCGAACGCATCGAGATCGAGCTTGATGCCGAGCCGTCCCGCGACCGCCGTGTAGTGGATGAGTGCGTTGGTCGAGCCGCCGATCGCCTGCAGCACCACCAGCATGTTGCGCAGCGCCGCCGGCGTCAGCAGGTCACGCAGCGTTGTCCCCTCGCGCGCGAGCCGCACGGCGGCCGCCCCGGAGGCTTCGGCGACGCGCAACCGGTCCGCGTGTGTGGCGGGCGCCGTGCCGCCGCCGGGCAGCGTCAGGCCGCCGGCCTCCGCCATCGAGGCAACCGTGGAGGCGGTGCCCATCACCATGCAGGTGCCGCGCGTCGGCGCCAGTCGTCCCGAAATCGCATCGATTTCCGCCTCGTCGATCCTCCCTGCCCGGTGCTGTGCCCAGAGCCGCCGGCAATCCGTGCAGGCGCCGAGGATCTCGCCCTTGTGGTGGCCCACCAGCATCGGCCCGGTCGGCAGCACGATCGCGGGGATGTTGGCGCTCGCCGCCCCCATCATCAGCGCCGGCAGCGTCTTGTCGCAGCCACCGATCAGCAGCACGGCGTCCATCGGCTGTGCGCGGATCATCTCCTCCGCATCGAGCGCCATCAGGTTGCGCAGGAACATGCTCGTCGGGTGCGAAAAACTCTCGTGGATGGAGATGGTCGGGAACGCCATCGGCAGCCCGCCCGCGAGCATGATGCCGCGCCGTGCCGCCTCGATCAGGTCCGGCACGTTGCCGTGGCACGGGTTGAAGTCGCTCATCGTGTTCGTGAGCCCGATGATGGGCCGGTCGAGCGCGTCGTCGGTGAAGCCCATCGCCTTGATGAAGGCGCGGCGCAGGAAAAGCGAAAACCCCGCGTCGCCATAGGTCGCGAGCCCCTTGCGCAGGCCGGTTGGTGGCTTCGCCATCACAGCACCTCGAAGAAATCGAGTTCCACGGAGTCCGGCCGCCGCGCTGCCTTGCAGACGAAGATCGCGCGCGCCATCCAGAAATGCGGCCCCGGCGGTGCCTCCAGCCGCGGCGTCGCGCGGAAATAGATCAGCGCGGGATCCACCGTCTCGCCCGCCGCGAGCCGCGCCAGCAGTTCTGGCGGGCCGTGGCGGAGGCCGCGGTTCACCACCGTGATCAGCGTGCCGTCCGCCGCCTCGATGACGTAGCGCGCGACGAGGTCGGCGGTACCGTCCGGGAGGATCACCTGCCAGTCCGCGCCCCCCGGCAGTACGCGGCCGCTGAGCCGCGGGCCCGCGACCGTTCCGCCGGTGATCGGGATCATGCGGCGGCGGATGTCCATCGCGGCGTCGGTATCGACCGGTCTGGCGACGCTGGCGCGAACCTGAAAGGCGAAGCGCAATTGCGGGGGCGTGGGGTCATGCGGTGCCATGGCGTGACGATGGCGCCGCGGCCCGAGCCTGACAAGGACGCCCGGCGCGAAGGGCGTTGCCGACTGCCGCGAGGCGTGCTGCGATGGAGCAAACCGGAGGAACGCCATGCTCAACCGTTTCGTCGCCGCCGCGCTCGCGCTCGCCGCCAGCTGCGGCATCGCTCTTGCCCAGACCGCGCCCGCAGCGCCAACCGCACCCGCTTCCCGGCTCGACGCCATCGTCGCCGCGGGGGTGCTGCGCGTCGGCAGCACTGGCGACTACCGGCCCTTCACCGCGCGCGATCCAAAGACCGGCGAGTTCTCCGGCTTCGACATTGATCTCGCCAAGAGTTTGGCCGATGCGATGGGCGTGAAGCTTGTCGTCGTGCCGACCGCCTGGCCGAAGATGATGGCCGACTTCAAGGCCGACAAATTCGACATCGCGATGGGCGGCGTCTCCGTCACCTATCCGCGCCAGCTCGTCGGCGTCTTCTCCATCCCCTACATGCACGAAGGCAAGACGCCGATCACCGCCTGCGCCAATGTGGCGAAGTTTGCGACACTCGCCGAAATCGACAAGCCGGATGTCCGCGTCATCACCAACCCGGGCGGCACCAACGAGGCGTTCGACCGCGCACATTTCAAGGCCGCGAAGATCATTGTCTTCCCCGACAACACGAAGATCTTCGACGAGCTGGCCGCCGGCAAGGCGGACCTCATGATCACCGACGCCTCGGAGACGCGATTCCAGGCGAACGTGCACAAGGGGGTGCTCTGCTCCGTGCACCCGGACAAGCCGTTCGACTTCGCAGAAAAGGCCTACTGGATGCAGCGGGACTTCGCGCTCAAGGCGTTCGTGGACCAGTGGCTGCACACCTCGATGCAGAACGGCGTCTACCAGGCCATCTTCAAGAAATACTTCGGCTGACCGCGGTTTGACGCCGCGCCGGCCAATACGTATAGCCCATAACTAAATCGGAAAACATTCCGGGCCGGGAGAGTGGGCAGGACCATGGGCGGCAATCTGCGCGCGCGCGTCGAGGATGGTGTCGCCGTCGTCACGCTGGCGCGGCCGCATAAGCGCAACGCGATCGACGACGCGACGGTGGCGGAGATCGCTGGCTTCTTCGCCGCCCCGCCGCCGGAGGCACGCGCGGTGGTTCTGCACGGCGAGGGCGAGCATTTCTCCGCCGGCCTGGACCTCTCCACGCTCACCGAGCGCAATGCGGAGCAGGGGATTGCGCATTCCCGCGCCTGGCACAGTGCGTTCCGCGCCATCGAGTTCGGCGGGATCCCCGTTGTCGCGGTGCTCCATGGCGCGGTGGTTGGCGGCGGGCTCGAGCTTGCCGCCGCCTGCCATATCCGCGTTGCGGAGACGAGCGCGTTCTACGCGCTGCCGGAGGGTGCGCGCGGCATCTACGTCGGTGGCGGTGCCTCGGTGCGGCTTGCACGCCTCATCGGTGTCGCGCGGATGGCGGACATGATGCTCACCGGCCGCTCCTACACTGCCGCGGAGGGCGCCGCGCTCGGCTTCTCGCAATATGTCGTGCCAGACGGGGAGGGGCTGGCGAAGGGCATGGCGCTTGCCCGCCGCGCGGCGGAGAACGCGCCGCTCACCAATTTCGCGATCCTGCAGGCGCTGCCCCGCATTGCCGCGGCGGACCCGGAAACGGGGCTGCTGATGGAAAGCCTGATGAGCGCCATCGCCCAGGATTCCGTGGAGGCGAAGCGTCGGCTCGCCGCCTTCCTGGAAGGCCGCGCGGCGAAAGTGGCGCGGCCGGAATGACAGTACCGTTCCGCAACGTCCGCCTGGGATCGCTGGAGGCCGATTTCGAGCGCCGCGCCGATGCCTCGCTGCTGGTCACGCCGCGCGCCGCGATCGGCCCCTATCCGCGCAGCCTTACGCAACGCCTGGAACACTGGGCGAATGTGGCACCCGCGCGCACGCTTTTCGCCCGGCGCGAGTACGGCGCCTGGCGCCACGTGAGCTATGGCGAGGCGTGGGAAGCGGTGCGCGCGCTCGGCCAGGCGCTGATCGAGCGCGGGCTCGGCGCCGACCGCCCGGTCGCGGTGCTTTCCGGCAACGATATCGAGCACGGGCTGCTCGGCCTCGCCTGCATCCATGTCGGCGTGCCCTATACCCCAATTTCCACGGCGTATTCGCTGATCTCGAAGGATTTTTCGAAGCTGCGGCACATTCTCGGCCAGTTGCGGCCGGGGTTGATCTTCGCCGCCGATGGCGAGGCCCATGCCCGCGCCTTTCCGGTGCTGCCGCCGCAAGCGGAACTCGTGGTGGCGCACGGGCTATCCAACGCCCGTGCGATGACCTCCTTCGCCGATCTCCTGGCGACGCGCCCGACGCGGGCCGTGGATGACGCCGCCGCTCGTGTCGGCCCCGATACGGTCGCCAAGCTGCTCTACACCTCGGGCTCCACGGGCCAGCCGAAGGGCGTGATCAACACGCAGAGGATGCTGTGCAGCAACCAGGCGCAGCTGCTTGCCTGCTATCCGTTCTTCGCCGAGGAACCGCCGGTGCTGGTGGACTGGCTGCCGTGGAACCATACGTTCGGCGGCAACCACAATATCGGCATCGTGGTGCAGAATGGCGGCAGCCTCTTCATCGACGACGGCCGCCCGACCGCGGAGATGTTCGCCCAGACCGCGCGCAACCTGCGCGAGATCGCGCCCACGGTCTACTTCAACGTGCCCAAGGGTTACGAGGAACTTCTCGCGGCGCTGCGTGCGGATGCGGAGCTCGCGCGCAATTTCTTCAGCCGCGTGCGGATGCTGTTCTACGCCGGCGCCTCGCTTGCGCCGCATGTCTGGAAGGGGCTCGAGGATGTCGCGGCGGAGACGGTCGGTGAGCGCATCATGATGATGACCGGCCTCGGCGCTACCGAGACCGCGCCCTTCGCCATCGCCACGCGGCCGGATTGCACTGGCCCCGGAATTGTTGGCCTGCCGGCGCCGGGTGTGGTGCTGAAGCTTGTGCCCAACGGCACGAAGCTGGAGGCGCGGGTGAAGGGGCCCAATATCACCCCGGGCTACTGGCGCGACGAGGAAAAGACCAGGGCGGCCTTTGACGAGGAGGGGTTTTACCAGTTCGGTGACGCGCTCGCCTTCGTCGACGAAGCGCGCCCGGAGCTCGGTTTTCGCTTCGATGGGCGCGTGTCGGAGGATTTCAAGCTCGCGACCGGCACGTGGGTCAGCGTCGGTCCGTTGCGCGCGCACCTGATCCGCGAACTCGCCCCCTATGCCCGCGACGTGGTGGTCGCCGGCGCCGACCGCGACGATATCCGCGTGCTGATCATTCCGGATACGTCCGCGCGCGCCGCAGGGGCAAAGGCCGAGATCGCAACGCGCCTGCGCGCGCTGGCCGCGGCCGCCACGGGCAGCTCCATGCGTGTCGTCCGCGCGGCGCTGCTTTGGTCGCCGCTCTCCATCGATGCCGGCGAGGTCACGGACAAGGGCTCGGTCAACCAGCGTGCGGTGCTGGCGACACGGCGTGATCTGGTGGAGCAACTCTATGCGACCGACGCCGGGGCGGAGGGTACGGAAATCGTGATGGAGATGCAATGAGCACCGGGGCTGCTGCGAGCGCGGGCGTCGGGGCCGCCTGGCGCGATGCCTGGCTGCTGGATGGATGTCGCACACCCTTCGTCGACTACACCGGCGCGTTTTCCCAGGTCTCGCCGATCGATATCGGCATCAAGGTGGCGCGGGAGGCGCTGGCGCGCGCCGAAATACCGCCTGGGACCATCGGTACCGTCATTGCCGGCAGCGTCGCGCAGGCGAGTTTCGACGCCTACATGCTGCCGCGCCATATCGGCCTCTATGCCGGCGTGCCGCAGCATGTGCCCGCGCATCTCGTCCAGCGCGTCTGCGGCACCGGCATCGAGGCGCTGATGCAGGCGGCCGATGCCGTCAGCCACAAGGGCATCGATGCCGCGCTCTGCGTCGGTACCGAGAGCATGAGCCGCAACCCCGTGGCGGCCTACACCCACCGCAACGGGTTCCGCATGGGGCAGGTGGAGTTCAAGGATTTCCTGTGGGAGGCCCTGCTCGACCCGGCACCTGGCCTCACCATGGGCGGCACCGCCGAGAACCTGGCAAAGCGCTACCAGATCGGCCGCGAGGAGGTGGACGCCTTTGCCGCCCGCAGCTTCGCCCGCGCCGTCAGGGCTCAGGAGGAGGGATTCCTCGGCGGCGAGATCGTTCCGGCTACGAGCGAAGTGTTTCACCTCGAGGGTTACGCGGATCGCGCGATCAAGCTCGATCGCGCGGTCAAGACCGTGGAACTCGACACCCATGTCCGCCCCTCGCCGCCGGAGGCGCTGGCAAAAATCCGCCCGGCGTTCGGCGGCGTGCAGACCGGCGGCAATTCCTCCGGCGTGGTCGATGGCGCGGCGGCCGGCATCGTCGTCTCCGGCACCTGGATGCGCGGCGAGGGTCGCACGCCGCTCGCGCGCCTGGTGGCCGGCGTGGCCGTGGGTTGCGCGCCGGAGGTGATGGGCATCGGGCCCGTTCCCGCCATCCGCTCGTTGCTGGAGCGCACCGGATTGCAGCTCGCGGATATCGACCTAGTCGAGATCAACGAGGCCTTCGCGGCGCAGGTGCTGGCGTGCTCGCGCGAGCTCGGGCTCGACGAGGGGCGGCTCAACATCCACGGCGGCGCCATTGCCATCGGCCATCCGCTCGCCGCGACCGGCGTGCGGCTCGCCGTCACCCTCGCGCGTTCGCTGCGCCGGCTGGGGTTGAGGCGGGGCATCGCCTCGGCCTGCATCGGCGGCGGGCAAGGCATCGCGCTGCTCATCGAAAACCCGGAGAAGGCTGCATGAAGCTCGAAGGATATTCCGCCATCGTCACGGGAGGCGCCTCGGGCCTCGGCGCCGCCACCGCCCGCGCGCTTGCGGGCGCCGGCGCGAAGGTCGTGATCGCGGATCTGCAGGATGGGTTCGCGCTGGCGGCGGAGCTAGGAGGTGCATCCGTCACCGGCGATGTCGCCGAGCCGGATTTCGCCGGGTCCGCGGTTGCTCGCGCTGTGTCGCTCGCGCCGCTCGGCGTGCTGGTCAACTGCGCCGGTGTCGGCACCGCCGGGCGCATCCTCGGCCGCGACGGACCGATGCAGCTCGATGCCTACGCCCGCGTGATCCGCGTCAACCTCGTCGGCAGCTTCAACATGCTGCGCGTCGCCGCCGCCGCCATGGAGAAGAATGCGCCCCAGGGCACGGATCACGCGCGCGGCGTGATCATCAACACCGCCTCCATCGCCGCCTATGACGGTCAGGTGGGGCAGGCCGCCTATGCCAGTTCCAAGGCCGGCATCGTCGGCCTCACCCTGCCCGCGGCGCGGGAGCTTGCGCGCGTCGGCGTGCGTGTCGTCACCATCGCGCCCGGCCTGTTCGAGACGCCGATGATGCGCGGCCTTTCAGCGGAGGTGCAGGCGGGTCTCGGCGCTTCGGTCCCCTATCCGCCACGCCTCGGCATGCCGGAAGAATATGCCGCGCTGGCGCTGCACATCGTCGGCAACACGATGATCAATGGCGAGACGATCCGCCTCGACGGCGCGCTGCGCATGGCCCCGAGGTGAGGCGATGAGCTTCGTCAACCGCCGCGCGGTCACCATTGAGTGGGGCGATTGCGACGCCGCCGGCATCGTCTTCTACCCACGCTATTTCGCGATGTTCGACTGGTCCACCGCAAGCCTGCTCGCGGCCGCGTTCGGTATGAGGAAGCCTGATTATCTGCGCCATTGGAACATCGCCGGCATCCCGATGGTCGATACCCGTGCCTCCTTCCACATTCCCTCGAGCTTCGGCGACGAGGTGGTGATCGAGAGCCGCGTGACGGAGATCGGCCGCAGCAGCTTCTCGGTCCACCACCGGCTGCTCAAGCCCGGCGAGGATGGGGCGGAGCTGCTCGGTGCGGAATGCTGGGAGAAGCGGGTGTGGTCGGTGCGCGACCCCAACGATCCCGCACGGCTGCGAGGCGCGCCGGTGCCGGCGGAGGTGCGGCGCCTGCTCGGTCAGGGCTGAGCGGCGGCCGTCGTCCCCAACGCTTCAGTCGTCCTCGCCGCCGCTCATGCCGTGGCAGCGGTTGCATTCCGCGGCCTTGCGGATGCCGGGCCCGGTGCCCACGCCAGGCCGCAGCAGCCGGGCGTGTATCACGCGCCAGAACGGCATGTCCGTGATGCGCGCGGGTGTCATGCTGGCGGACACGCCCTCCAGGAAACGGCTGTCGCCCAGCGGTCCGTCCGCGGCGTTCTCGGCGAGGTAGGCGGAGATCGTCGCGGTGTCCTTGCGGCCGAGGGTCGCGTCCTCACCGAAATGATTGGCGAGCCCGGCGACGATCGCCTTCCAGGAGCGGGCCGGCAGCAGAGTTGGCGGATAAGCCATGTGGCAGGCGCCGCATTGTGACGTGTAGGTCTGCTGCGGCGTGGCGGCGCGCGCGCTGCTCAAGGAAAGCAGCACGAGGGCGAGGGTGATCGCGCCGCGCCTCATGGACTCTCGTTCCCTCATTCGCTTGCCATGAAGGTGATGTAGTCGCCTTTTTCCTGCGGCGTGCAGGCGCGCCCGTAGACGCTGTGGCAGTTGCGGCGGAACCATTGTTCCACCTTCGAAAGCTTGGTGAAGCGCGAGGGGGTGCGCGAGACTGCCATCGGCAGGATCTGCTTGCCCGCGCGCGTCCGGCCCGCGTTGCGCGGATCCGTCGTGTGGCAGGTGGAGCAGGAGGGCGTTGCCGGCCGCGCCGAGGCCGGATGGGCGAGGAAGAAGGCGCGCCCTGCCGCCGCCGAGAAATCCTTGAACCCCGGGTCTGTGTTGCGCGCCTCCGCCGCGTAATGCTGCAGGATGGCGTTGCGCTCCGCGGCATAGTCGGGTGCGGCGACGGCGACACCGGCGGCGAGGGTGCTCGCGAGTACCAGGGCGGTGGCAAGGCGGATGGGCAGGTTCATTCGACGGATTCCGGAATCTCGATGTTTTCGGGAAGGAAACGGCCGCTCTGCGCGTCGCGGTGGCAGGCATCGCAATTGCTCCTGCCGCCAACCTTCTTGCTGGCGAAGACGCGTGCCGGGATGCCGCCGTGCATATGCTGCCAGAATCGCGTGGCGGTGATGCGCACCGGGTCCGCGGGATCGCGCCGCATCACCATGTGCGATACCAGTGTGTCGGCATGCTCGGCTGAGTTCGCGACGAGATAGTCGAGGATCCGCCTGTGCAGTGCCGGATCTCCGAGGCTGGCGTCCTCACCGAAATGATGTTGCAGGTTCATCATCATGTCCTGCCACACCGCGGCGGGCGCGAGGACCGGACTGTAGGGCGTGTGGCAGGCGCCGCATTGCTCGGCGTATTCCGCGTTGAGTTTCGCCGGCGGCAGCCCGGGCGCCGGTGCCGCGGTGGCGCGCAGCACGGCCAGCGCCAGCACCGCCACGGCGCCGATGCCGCTGCCCGCGGCAAGCCATGGATGCGCGCGCCGGCGCGACGGGGGCGGTGCCGGCGGCTGTGCCGCCTTGCGGCCATGGATCATCGCGGCGACCAGGTTCTCGTGCCCGCGCTTGCTCTCGAACCACACGCCCCAGAGGTGCGCCGCGATCATGGCGATCAGAACCCAGGCGAGCGGTTGGTGCAGTCCGTAGATCGCCCAGCCAAGGTCGAAACCGATGAAGCTTCGGAACGGTCCCTGCTTGAACATGCCGGCGAGCGCCGCGGTCCCGGTCAGCGTGATCAGGAACAGCACCGCCATCAACGCATAGACCATCAGCGCGCCGAGCGGGTTGTGGCCGAGATGGCGCTCGTGCCGGCCGGTGCGAATCTCTTCCAGGTGTTCCAGCGCCGCCCGGCGCGACGGCGGGAAACTGTCGAACCGGGCATAGCCGCCGCCGAACAGGCCGATGCCGATCCGCAGCAGGATCAGCGCCGGTATGGCAACGCCGGCCACGAGATGCAGCGTCAACGCCGACATCCCGCCCAGGAACCCGGTCACGCCTGCCACCACCACCGCCAGCAGGAGCGACCAGTGGAAGGCACGCACTGTCCAGTGCCACACCGGCACGGAACTCCCGGGTGGCATGGGCGCAATATGGCGGATCAGGGCGCGGAGAATGGACGGCATGCGGGTCTCCTGGTCAGAGGAGATCCGCTGTGACCAGTTATGGCCCTCTATTTCAACCTCTTCCGACACGCGACCCCGGTTGGCGACGCTTGGGACGCTATCGGCCGCGGCTGACCGAAGGCTTACGTCGCCGAAGCAGCCGCCTCTGCCCGGGCGAGCAACGCGCGCAGAAGCTCGGCGTCGTCCCGGCCAAGCCGTCCGGCGAGCCGTGCCTCCTGCGTCAGGATCGCCATGCGCGCCTGCGCCACCAGCGCCGCGCCCACCTCGGTGAGGAACAGGCCTCGTGCGCGCCTGTCACCGGGATCGGTGCGCCGCTCGCCGAGGCCGCGCCGCGCCAGCTCGTCGAAAAGCGGCACGAAATTGGTGCGCTTGATGCCGAGCGCCGAGCTCACCGCGCTCGGCGCCGCACCTGGATTGCGGTCCAGGATCTCCAGCACGGCGAATTGCGCCTGGCGCAGCGCGAAGGGCGCGCAGGCGGCGAGGAAATCCTGGTACAGCGCCAGCTGCGCGCGGCGCAGCCTGTAGCCCACGAGCCCCGGCAGGATGCCGAGATCGAGGGTATCGCGGCGATGCCGCGCGGGCAGGGCTGGCTTGCGCACAGCCGTCGTGCCCCGCGCGGCTTTCGTGGCCATCAGCCGTTCAGCTGCCCGCCATCCACGGTGATGGTCTGGCCGCTCACCCAGCGCGCCATCGGTGAGGCGAGGAACAGCACCACATCCGCCACATCCTCCGGCGCGCCGAGATGGCCGGAGGGAATGCGGCTTCGCACACCCTCGTAAAGCGGGTCGCCGGCCAGCCTGCGCTGCTCCCAGGTGCCGCCGGGGAACTCGATAGAGCCGGGGGCCACCGCGTTCACGCGGATCCCCTTCTTCGCCAGCGCCGCCGCCTGCGTGGCGGTGTAGTGGTTCACGGCCGCCTTGATCGCGCCATAGGGCGGATTGCGCACGGCAACCCGGTAGGCGGAGATGGAGGAGACGGAAACCACCGCCGCGTTACCGGCTTTTTCCAGATAGGGCAGGGCGGCGTGCGTGGCGTGCACGATCGCCATCAGGTCGACTGCGACGCACGCAGCCCAGCCCGCGGCATCGTCCGTGGTGCCGAACCCGGAGGCGTTGTTGACCAGGATGTCGATGCCGCCGAGCGCTTTCGCTGCCGCCGCGACATATGTGCGGATAGAGGCTTCGTCGGCGAGGTCGCACATGGCGGCATGCCCCTTCGCCCCCAGCTCCTTGCGTGTTGCTTCCAGCGGGCCCTCGCTGCGGGCGCAGATCGAGACCGCGGCCCCCGCGCGCGCGAAGCCAAGCGCGATGCCGCGACCGATGCCTCGGCTGCCACCGCAGACCACGACACGCCGATCCGTGAAATCGAGACTCATCACAACCTTCCTTCCGCATACGAGGGTTCAGTCTGGCGTCAGCACGCCAGGGGTCAACCGGCGCCGCCATCGCGTTCCGGCGTGTTCCGGCGGCCGGCCGCTCCCATCAGCCCCATGCCGAACAATGCCGCGGCAACCGTCGCGATCACGATCAGCAGGCGGATGCGGCTGGCCGTGGCATGCGCCTCGGCGACCAGCGTCCTGCCGGCGCCGGCCGCGAGATCCGGGTGCGCCAGCAGCAGCCGCTCATAGGGGATGGGGATGGCGTAGGTCGCGAAAACGCCCACGAGACCGACGATCCCGAAGCTGATCGCCAGGAAAGCCATCAGCGATCCGTTGGGGTTGCCCTGTTTTCTCATCCGCGTTGCTTAGCGCGGCTCCGGCCGGACGGGAATCCTCCACCCGGGCGGGGCTCCCATTCGTCCTTGCGGGGCCGCGACGTGCCCTAGAAGATCCGCCGCAGAACGCTGCTGCCGGCGCCAATGCCGTTGAAGTAGAATTTCCACTCGCCAGCGGTTTTTTCGCCGAACACGAAACCGAGGAAATTGTCCGAATAGCTCGCCCGCTCGAGCTTGCCGCCGATCAGCGTGCCCGGCGACAGCCCCATCGGGTTGTGGCCCAGCATGTTGAGCGTGATCGTGCGCTTGGCGTTGTTGTTCTGGACGGCGTTGTCGGCGTTCGTGTTCGAGTTGGTGTGGAAGAGCACGGGCTGGTCACGCGGGCCGGCGACGTAGATGTTGCACCCCGTCAACGGTCCGGTGAAGACGATCGAGGCCGCGTCGTCCATGCGCGTATAGGTGCAGTAATCCGGCTGCCACGGCAGGTAGCGCACCCCCTGGTCGGCGCCGGTGTTGCGCTCGATCTGGATGGTCGCATTGAGGGCCTGGACAACGACGTTCATCTTGAACTTGATGCCCTCGGGGAACTCCTTGGTGTTGGCCAGCGGCCCCGCCGTGCACTGGTCGATGGGCGGGGTATCGGTCCCATATCCCATGTAGGCCAGCTGGACGCGATACTTCTTCATGAAGCTGCAGGCGTCGAGTCCCATAAGGTAATGCGCCATCAGAGTCTCCCCAGATCGTGACGCCAACGTATCATGCGGCGCGCGCGCCGGTAAATCGGCGGGCGGCGCATCAGCCCAGTGCGGCCAGCAGCTCCTCGCCATAGCGTTGAAGCTTCGACTGGCCGACACCCTTGATCGCCCCAAGCTGCGCGAGCGTCGACGGCCGGTTCGCCGCGATCTCCTGCAGCACGCTGTCATGGAAGATGACATAGGGCGGCACACCCTGGGCGCGCGCGGTGGCCCGGCGCCAGGCGCGCAGCGTCTCGAATTCCGGCGTCTCCTCGCGCGGCGCGCGTGCGTCGCGCGAGCGTGCGCGCCCCGCCGCCACCGCCGCGCGGAGCGCCACCTGCCGCTCGCCGCGCAGGATCGGCCGCGCAACCTCGGGGCCCAGCGACAGCGTCGGATAGTCGCCGATCGCGACATCGAGCGCGCCGAGCACCACCAGGTGCCGGATCAGCGCGCGCCAATAGACCGCCGTCCGGTCGGCACCGATGCCGAAGACCGAGAGCTTGTCATGACTGTGGCGGAGCACCGCCTCGCTCGTCTCACCGCGCAGCACGGCCGCGACATGCGCCGCCCCGAAGCGCCCGCCCGTGCGATGCACCGCCGAAAGCAGTTTCCGCGATTCTTCCGTCGCGTCCTCCAGCACCGGGCTGCCGCGGCAATTATCGCAGTGCCCGCAATCGCCCTCCAGCATCTCGCCGAAGCAGGCGAGCAGCGCCCTGGTGCGGCACGCGGGCGATTCCGTGAGCCCGATCATCGCCTCGAGCCGCGTGCGCATCACCTGCTTCTGCACCTCGGGCGCGGCCGAGGCGGCGTGGAAGGAGCGGGCACGCGCGATATCCTCCGCGCCGTAAAGCAGTAGCGTTTCCGCCTCCGCGCCGTCGCGCCCGGCGCGGCCGATCTGCTGGTAATACGCTTCCGGCGAATCCGGCATGTCGAGATGCACGACGAAGCGCACATCCGGGCGGTCGATCCCCATGCCGAAGGCGATGGTCGCGACCACCACGACCGGCTCGCCGCCGCGAAACCGCGCCGCGGCCGCCCGTTTCACCTCCGGATCGAGCCCGGCATGGAACGCGACGGCGTCGATCCCCTTCGCCGCCAGCATCGCAGCGGTCCGCTCGGTGCGCGCCCGGGTGCCGCAGTACACGATGCCCGCCTCGCCCTTGTGCCGGCGCAGAAACGCCAGGAGCTGCGCCTGCTCCGCGTCCTTGCCGGCTGCGCCGATCACCAGGTTCTCACGATGGAACGAGGCGGCGAAGACGCACGCGTCCGGTATGTCGAGGGCCGCCAGAATGTCGCCCTGCGTGCGCCGGTCTGCGGTCGCGGTCAGTGCGATGCGCGGCACCCCGGGGAAGTCCGGCCACAGCCCGCGCAGCTGGCGATACTCCGGGCGGAACTCATGCCCCCACTGGCTCACGCAATGCGCCTCGTCGATGGCGATCAGCGAGGGGCCGGCGCGGGCGATGCGTTCGCGCGTGCCCTCCATCAGCAGCCGCTCGGGGGAGACGTAGAGCAGGTCCAGCGTGCCGTCCTCGAGCGCCCTCGCGGTCGCGCGGGCATCGGCGGGATCTCGCTCGGAATGGAGCGCCCCGGCGGCCACCCCAGCCTGGCGCAGCGCCGCAACCTGGTCGTCCATCAGCGCGATCAGTGGCGAGACGACAATGCCGGGGCCCCGGCGGCAGATCGCGGGGATCTGGTAGCAGAGGCTCTTGCCGCCGCCTGTCGGCATCAGCACCAATGCGTCGCCGCCCGCGGCGACATGGCCGATCGCCGCCTCCTGCAAGCCGCGGAATGCCTGGAAGCCGAAGACCCGGCGCAGAATGTCGTGAGGGCTCGCGGTCATCGGCACGGCATCATGATGCATGCCCGCTACGCGAGGCGGCAGGAGTCGGTCGAGCGGTCCGCCCGCGACCGCGAACGGCCGCGGGCGAAATCAATTGCCGATCGTGATCGAGGCGCGCCGGCTCTCCTGCGTGTTCATCGCGGATGCCACGGCGCCGATGCCATGCACGCTGATGCGGTCGGCGCTGACGCCGTCGGCGACAAGCTGGTCCTTCACCACCTGCGCGCGCAGCCGTGCCAGCAGGCCGTTGGCCTCGGCTGACCCGTCCGTATCCGCCGCGCCGACCACCGTGATCGGCACGCCGGGCTGGGCGAGCGCCTGCTGCGCGGCACCTGCGATCGTGGCCTGGGCGGAGCTGTCAAGTGCCGCCGACCAACTGCCGAAAAAGATCACGGTCTTCGGCGCAGCCAACGCCAGGGCCGGGGTCGCCAGCAGCATCAGCAGGGCGATGAGTGTCGCGCGCATGGTCCGGTCCCGTTTCATCCCGTTGCCGCCATCGCATGCCCAGCGGAAAGGCGCCAGATCCGATCGAGCCGCTCGATGCCGATCAGCCGGTGCGCGATCAGCACGACCGTCCGCCCGACCGCTACCTCGTTCAGCGTGGCAAGGAAGGCACGCTCGGTCTCCGCGTCGAGCCCGGCACAGGGCTCGTCCAGGATCAGGATCGGTGCCTGCGACAGCAGCGTGCGCGCCAGCGCGAGCCGGCGCCCCTGGCCGCCGGAGAACCCGGCCCCGCCTTCGCCGACCCAGGCATCGAGCCCTTCCGGCAGCGCGCGCACGACGTCGGCGATGCGCGCCGTCTCCAATGCCTGCCAGAGTTCGTCGTCCGTCGCCTCGGGCCGTCCGAGCAGCAGGTTGGCGCGCACCGTGTCGGCGAAGAGATGGGTAGCCTGGGAGAGATAGCCGATATTGGCGCGCAGCTCCGCCGTTGGGATGCGCGCGATGTCGACCCCACCGAGCGTGACACGCCCCGCCTCCGGCTCGGCCGCGCGCAGCGCCAGCGCCGCGAGGCTCGACTTGCCGGCGCCCGAGGGGCCGAGCAGCGCCACCCGGCTGCCCTCCGGGATCTCGATCGAGAGCCCGTCGAACACCGGCGGGCGATCGACCGCCCAGCGGAACGTAACGCCTTCGAAACGCAAAGCGAAGCCGGCGGAGGAGGCGGGCTGGACGGGCTCCGCCGGGGTCGCCGTATCGACCGCCTCCAGCAGCCGTGTGGCCGCGCGCGCCGCCTGGCCGAGGCTCGATCCGGCGCGGGCGAGCCCGCCCGTCGCCTCGAACGCCGCGAGCGTGAGGAACAGCAGCAGCAGCGCCGCCGGCGCGTGGCCTGATGTCCCGATCGCGATCAGCACCGCGAGCAGTGCGGCCTGGCCGGAGAGCAGCGCCAGGGCCGAGGCGTTGGCCGCGACATTGGCGATGCCATGCTCGGCGCCGTGCAGCGCCGCCTCGCGCGCCTGGATTGCGGCGCGCATGCGGCCCTCGGCGCCGAACACCCGCACCTCCCGCAGGCCCGAGAGCAGGTCGAGTGCCGCGACCCGCAGCGCCGCGCCCGCCTCCGCGCGCCGTCCACCGAGCCGCATCGCGCCCCTTGCCGCGACGACTGGTCCGGCGAAGGCGGCCAGCGCGAACAGCACCGCGAGCGAGACCGCGAGATGCGGATCCACGTCCCAGGCGCGCCAGACCAGCACCGGCCAGATCAACAGCGCGCCGACCAGCGGGATCAGGATGCGCAGGTAGACCCCGTCCAGGATGTCGATATCCGCAACCAGTCGCGCCAGAAGGTCGCCGGAGCGGCGGAAGCCGATGCCCCACGCCGCCCCGCGCGCGATGCCGCGGAACAGCCAGACGCGCAGGTCCGCGAGCGCGCGGAACGTGGCGTCATGCGTCGCCATGCGCTCGGCATAACGCAGCGCCACGCGGATCGGCCCCAGCAGGCGCAGCACCGCCATCACCGCCGCGCCGCCCAGCGCGGCACCGGCGAGCGCCTGCACCGTGATCCCGGAGGCGAGCGAGGCCAGCGCGATCGCTGCGCCCAGCAGCAGCGCGTCGTCCTGGCTGCGCCACAGCCCCATGATGCGAAGCAGGTCCTTCATGCCGCACCTCGCGTGCCGGCGGTCGCCGGCTGCAAATCGAGCCTTCGCCCGGGAAACGCATGCGCCGCCGAGGCATGGCTTGCCAGCACCACGGTGCGCCCGAGTGCCAGGCGGCGCAGGCTGTCCAGCACCTCCGCCTCGGTCGAGGGATCGAGATGCGCGGTCGGCTCGTCCAGCAGCAGCAGCGGCGCGCCCTTGAGGAAGGCGCGCGCGATCGCCACCCGCTGCGCCTGGCCGCCGGAAAGCCCGAAGCCGCCTTCGCCGATCGACGTCTCCAGCCCCTGCGGCAGGGCGGCGATGACGGATTCCAGCCGCGCGAAGCGGATCGCCGCCTGCACTTCCTCGGCCGTCGCCTCGGGTTTGGCGAAGCGGATGTTCTCGGCGATGGTCGCGGCGAACAGCATCGGCCGCTGCCCGATCCAGGCGATCAGGCGCATGCGCGCCGCCGGCACCAGGCTCGTGGCGTCGGCGCCGTTGAAGGTGATGCGCCCTTCCTGCGGCGTCGCGAAGCCGAGCAACAGCTCCATGATGGTTGTCTTGCCGCTGCCGGAGGGGCCGGTGAGGATCAGCGTCTCGCCCGCCGGCACGCGGAAGCTCAGCCCCTCGAGCGCCGGCCCGCGCGCCTCGTCCCAGGCGAAGCGCACGCCCTCGAACGCCACGGTGACGCCGTGCGCGGCGACGGTGCGGATCGCGGCCGGCGGTGCGGCGGGCTCGGCGGGCGGCGGCAGCTCGGCGAATTTTTCCGCCGCCGGTCCGGCCGCCATGTGGTCCTGATAGGCGGCGGCGAAGGCGCGGATCGGCGCGAAGAATTCCGGTACCAGCCAAAGCGCGAACAGCGCGCGCGGCTGCCAGGCGAAGCCGGCGTGCCAGACCACGAGGATGATCGCCAGCACTGCGGCCATGTCGAGCGAGACGGACGAGAGGAAAGCGACGCGCAGCACGCGGAGCGTGCGCTGGCGCAACTCGTCCGCGGCCCGTGCCAGCGCCTGCGCCTCCGCCTCCGCGCGGTTGGCGAGGACGATGGTGGCAATGCCGCGGATGCGGTCCACGAAGCGCGTCTGCAGCCGCTGCATGGCGCGGAACTGCCGGCGCGCGGCCGCCGCGGCGCCAATCCCGGCCAGCGCCATCGCGATGGGCACGAGCAGGCCGCACAACCCGATGAGGATGCCAGCGCCGGGGTTTACGACCAGCACGGCGAGGCCCACCAGCGCCGGGCCCACCACCGCGGACTGCATCGCCGGCAGCCAGCGGGCGTGGTAGCCGTCCATCGCCTCCACCGCGTCCACGGCAATTCCCGCGAGTTCCGCCGAGTGCCGGCCGCGCAGCTTCCCTGGCCCGGCGTCGAGCAGGGAGGTCAGCACGGTGTCGCGCAGCCGCCGCCGCGCGCTCGCCCCGGCGTCGAAGGCGAGCCGCTCGGCCAGCACCGCGAGCCCGGCGCGCAGCACGGCCGCGATGGCGAAGCCCAGCCCTGGCCACAGCAGCCCCGCACCCGCCAGCAGCAGCGCGGCGCAGGCTGCCTGGCCGATGGCGAGGAAAGTGCCCAGCGCCTGCACGGCGACGATGCGGCGTGTCGCCCCTCGTGCCTCATGTTCGCGCGCGCGCAGCCAGGCGCGGGCCGGGGTCAGCGGACGGGGCACGGCAGGGTGGGGTGCGGCATGCCGCGGTTTTGCCAGCAACCGCCGTAGCCCGGAAAGCCCCGGGCCGTTCCCGGGCGGAAAATGCGGGTCGTCATGGATCGATGAGGCGGCGCGCCGTTGGATCGCGACTCGCGGATGCCAGGGTAACCGCCGGCCCTCAGAACGTCGCGATCAGCGAGGAGATGTTGATGACGTGCGCAAAGCTCAGCAGCGCAACGATGGCGCAGATGGTGATCACCGTGTCCACCATCGCGCCGAGGCCCGTCCCCTTGATGATGATAAGCGCGCCGATGATTGGCATCGTGGCCAGAAGCCAGTCGCTATGGATCGAGAAAGCGTTCATCGGGACAGATCCTGCTGAGCCTCGGCGACGCCCTGTCAGGCGGCCCGGAATCCTAGCCTGGACCGCATAACAATCTTTTACTTATAGACCACCGCTGGTTCTTGTAACAGCATATTGTGTACGACCTTCGAAGGCCGGAAGTGGAGCCGTATTCTCTCGCATGACCACGTCCGACCCTAACGCCAATTCATTAACAATTGTTGCCGGCAGCAGCCTCGCGCTGCCGTCAAATTCTTCTTTAACAAGCAATTACGGTCCCGCGCTTCAAGTTGGCGCCGGCCCGGATTCCACTATTGTCAACGCCGGCGGCATCGCCGGCAACGCCGTGCACGGCCAGGGCGTGTATCTGCTCGGCGGCGGCACGCTGATTAATTCCGGTACAATCTCCGGGTCCTATGCCGCGTCCCTCCTCGGACGCTCGACGGTCGTCAACCGCGGCGCCATCCGCGGCGGAAGCGGATCCTTCGACAGCGGGCTGTATCTGAACGGTGGCGGCTACGTCCTCAACGACGCCGCGGGGCGGATCAGCGGACATGCCGGCATCGAACTCGTCCACGCTGGCACAGTGGTCAATCTTGGCTCGATCGAAGGCTCGGGCGTGGTCGGCTATGGCGTGCAGGCGCTCGGCGGCGGGGTGCTGGTGAACACCGGGACGATCATGGCGACGGCTTCGCTGGCGGATGGCGTCCGCTTCGCCGGGACCTACAACAATGTGACGAACACGGGGACCATCATCGGCGAGCGGTCTGGCGTGGAGATGGCGCGCGGAGGCACCATCGAGGTCGGGATCGGTGGGCTGGTCAGCGGCGGCGGCGCCGGCGTTTCGCTCGCCAACGGTCCGGCAACGCTGATCAACTACGGCACCATCGCCGGGCCGGACGCCGTCCGCGCGGCGCCCGGAAGCCCCGCCTTCGTCGACCTGTACCCTTCCGGAACCTTCGTCGGCACCGTCGATGGCGGCAACGTGCCCGGAAGCACCGTGGCCTCCTATCTGGAACTCGGCCTGGGCGCGCATCCGGGCACGCTCTCCGGCATCGGCACGCAGTTCGTGAATTTCTCCTATGTCGGCGTCCGCGGAACGTGGACACTGGCGGGGAGCGCGCTGCTGGCACCGAATGTCACCCTGCACGACCAGGGGCGGCTGATGCTGGCGACGCCGCTGCGCGGCCCGGGCACGGTGTCGCTGGCCGCCGGCGTGACGCTCGGCGCATTGCCGGGCGACGCGCCACGAGGCGTGATCGCCGGGCTCGGTGGTGCCGCGCTCGACCTCGTGGGCCAGAGCGAGACCGTCGCGTCCTATGCCGGTGGCGTGCTCTCGCTCACTGGCGACCAGAACATCTACCTTTT
This sequence comes from uncultured Pseudomonadota bacterium, assembly GCA_963764465.1. Classification (GTDB taxonomy): domain Bacteria; phylum Pseudomonadota; class Alphaproteobacteria; order Acetobacterales; family Acetobacteraceae; genus JAJXXT01. The sequence continues at coordinate 263,204 of CAVXSO010000006.1, forward strand.
TCTCGTTGGCGACGCAGGAAAGACCTTCCATTCCCTGCCGGACGGCAATGGCGGGACGCTGATCACCGCCAACACGGGCGGCCAGGCCAACCCGTCCGCCAACTGCTTCGCCAGGGGAACGCTGATCCTGGGGCCGGAGGGAGGGCGCAAGGTCGAGCAACTGCGCGCGGGCGACCTCGTCGTCACAGCCTCGGGACGGATCGCCGCGCTGCGCTGGGTCGGGCGGCGGCGGATCGACCTGCGCCGCCACCCGCGTGCCGCCGATGTCGAGCCGATCCGCGTGCGCGCCGATGCCTTCGGCCATGGCCTGCCGGTGCGCGACCTGGTGCTGTCGCCGGATCACGCGGTGCTGGTGGATGGCGCGCTGATCCCCATCCGCCATCTCGCCAATGGCCGCTCGATTGCCGCCGAGGCGCGCGCCGAGGTGACGTATTTCCACCTCGAGCTCGACCGCCACGACGCGCTGATCGCGGAGGGGCTGGTGTGCGAATTCTACCTCGATACCGGCAATCGCGATGCTTTCGAAGGCGAGGGGGTATTGCAACTGCATCCGGAATTCGCCCCGCAAGAGGCGGCGATGGCGATCTGGGCGGCGCGAGGCTGCGCGCCGATCCTGACCGACCCCGCCGACCCCGCGATCCGTGCCGCGCATCTGCGCCTTGCCGCGCGGGAGCGGCGTGCGGCCGCGCGGCAAGGCGCAGCCGTTTCCACCGTCACCCTATAGGCGCGACACACACGCCCGCCGACACTGGTGCTCCCTGGCGCGTCGCGGCGCCGGCCGCGTTGCCGGGCAGCGTCTCGCGTGGCATCAGGTTGCCATGATTCCGACACTTCTTGTCGCCCTCGGCGGGGCCGTCGGCTCGGTGAGCCGCTACTGGAGCGGAGTGCTGTTCGCCGGCGCGTTCGGCCTCGACTTCCCGCTCGGCACGCTGATCATCAACGTCGTCGGCAGTCTCATCATCGGGCTCGCCGACACGGTCGGCGGCGGCAGCGTGGTGCGATCCCTCATCATCGTCGGTTTCTGCGGCGGGTACACGACATTCTCGTCCTTCAGCCTGCAGACGCTGGAACTGATCCGCGCCGGTCACCCGATCGCGGCCACGGCCAACGTGCTGCTCTCCGTCGCCCTCTGCCTGATCGCCACCGTCGTCGGCGCGTGGGCGGGTGCCGGCCTGCGCGGCGCGCTGTAGGGGCGCCCGCTCCTCGACGCGTGTTGTTCAGAGCAGGAAATCCAATCGGATGATCCCATCCGGTCGGATATTGCCCTAGGAATCGACCTGGGGCCCCTCGACCAGCCGGCAGGCGGCGATGCGCCATTGCCCGTCCGGTTCGCGCTCCATCGTGTAGATCGCGGTCGCGGGGCGCCCGTCCGGGCCGATCACGTCCACAGGCTGCACGATCTTGCCATTTTCCACGTGCGGCGCCTCGAACACGTATTGCCGTGGCCGGTAGACCGGCCGGTAGCCCCGGCGGACCATGTCCATGAAATTTCCGGGCGTCGCGAAAAGCTGCCGCAGCTCCGGTGTCGCGAAGGAAAACGCCGCCGTCCCGTCGTCGCGGCGGAAGGCCTGGATCTGGTCGGCGATCACCCCTCGGATCGCCGCCGCGTCGCCCGGCGACACCGCCTGCGCCGCGGCGGGGCCGGCAAGCAGCACGCCCGTGAGCAGCAGGATCGCGGCGAGCGGCTTCAGCGCAGCGCCTCGCGCGCGACCGTCGCGAGCCAGGCGCTGGCCGCCGGCAGCACGGCGTCGTTGAAGTCGTAGCGCGGCGAATGCAGTTCCCGCCCGTCGCTGTCCGGCCCGTTGCCGATCCAGGCGAAGGCGCCGGGCTTCTCGCGCAGGTACCAGGCGAAATCCTCCCCGGTCATCGCCGGCGGGATGTCGCGGCGCAGCGCCAGCCCGGCGCGCCCGGCCGCCGCCGCCGCGAGATCGGCCTCCGGCCCGGTGTTGATGGTTGCCCCCACGCCGTAATGCAGACCGACCTCGATCGCGACGTCGCAGGTGGTGGCGATGCCGGCGGCGGCGCGCCGCACGCCCGCGTCGAGCACGTCGCGGACGTGGTCGCGGTAGTAGCGCAGCGTGCCGCGCAGGCTCACGCGCGATGGGATCTGGTTGGCTGCCGAGCCACCCTCGATGACGCCGAGGCTGATCACCGCGGATTCCAGCGGATCGACGTTACGCGCGACGATCGATTGCAGCGCCACGATGAGGTGACCCGCGGCGACGATCGGGTCGCGCGTGAAATGCGGCAGCGCCGCGTGGCCCGCCGCACCCTCGATGTCGAAGGAGAGCCGCGCGCCGGCCGCCATCACCGGCCCGTCATGCACCGCGACCGTGCCGGCCTCGAGCCCTGGCCAGTTGTGGTAGCCAAAGATGCGCTCCATCGGGAAGCGCCGGAACAACCCGTCCGCGATCATCGCCTTTGCCCCGCCGCCGCCTTCCTCCGCCGGCTGGAACACCAGGTGCACGGTACCGGACCAGTCGGGATCGGCCAGGAGCAGCGCCGCGGCGCCGAGCAGGCTCGTCGTGTGCCCGTCATGCCCGCATGCGTGCATCACGCCGGGATTGGTGGAGGCGTGGGGCAGGCCGGTTGCCTCGGTGATCGGCAGCGCGTCCATGTCCGCGCGCAGGCCGACGGCGCGGTTGGAACTGCCGCGCGCGATGGTGGCGACGATGCCGTTCCGGCCGATGTCACGCTGATGCGCGATGCCCATCTCGGTGAGCCGCTCGGAAACGAAGGCCGCGGTCGCTTCCTCGTGCAGGGTGAGGCCGGGATTGGCGTGCAGGTGGCGGCGCCAGGCGGTGAGCCGGGCCAGGAGTTCACTGTCCATCCGTTTATCATCCCACAAAGTCCGGGGTTTACCAGTGGGTGCTGCGCCTGTTACGGGCCAGTCGTGACGCTCATGCAAGAAAATCCGTCAAACCGCCTGTTTTGCCGCTTTCTTGCCACGAGTTGGAGCGAGAGTCCCATCCGTTGGGACGATCCCCCAGAAGGACGGAAATCGGAGGACGAATGACGCGGCTGGTCGTGGTTTCGAACCGCGTGCCCGTGCCCTCGACCGGCCAGCAGGCCGGCGGGCTCGCCGTGGCGCTCGACGGCTTGATGGAAAAGCGTGGGGGGCTGTGGTTCGGCTGGTCCGGCCAGATCGCCGAGAACGGCCGCGCGGCGCTGGCCGCGGTCGAGACGCAGGCGGGGGTGGACTATGTCACCATCGACCTGTCGCGCGAAGAACACGACCGCTACTACAACAACTTTTCCAACGGCGTGCTGTGGCCGCTGTTCCACACGCTGCCGGAGCTGATGCGCTACGACCGGCGCGACGCCGCCTGCTATCGCGCGGTCAACGAACGCTTCGCCACCTCCCTGATGCCGCTGGTGCGCCCCGACGACCTGATCTGGGTGCACGACTACCAGCTGCTGGCACTCGCGGCCTGCCTGCGCGCCAAGGGGGTCGCCAACCCGATCGGCTTCTTCCTGCACGTGCCCTTCGCGGCGCCGGACGTGCTGGGGCAGGCACCGGAAGTGGCGGGGCTGGTGCGCGACATGCTCGCGGCCGACCTCATCGGCTTCCAGACCGATAATGATATGGGCAATTTCATGGCGGCCGCGACCCAGCTTGCCGGCGCCGCGCGCCTCGCCTCCGGCAGCCTGTTCTTCGGCGGGCGGCGCATCCGCCTCGGCGTGTTTCCAGTCGAGATCTCGGCCGAGAGCTTCGCGCGCACCGCGGCGGCGATGGCGGGCGAGGCGGGCGGGCAGCGCCTGCGCGAGAGTTCTGGCGGGACAGGATCTCATCCTCGGCATCGACCGGCTCGATCCCACCAAGGGGCTGATGCAGCGCCTCGAGGGCTTTCGCCGCCTGTTCGAGCGTCATCCGGCGATGCTCGGCCGCGTCACGATGCTCCAGATCGCCGCCACCTCACGCAAGGACGTGGGCAGCTACCGCAACCTGCGCGCCGCGATGGAGGCGGAGGCCGGCAGCATCAACGCCGATCTCGGCACGGCGGACTGGCAGCCCTTGCGCATCGTCAGCCGTGCTACCGATCGCGCGCAGGTCGCGGGATATATGCGGCTGGCCCGCGTCGGCCTCGTCACGCCCCTGCGCGACGGCATGAATCTGGTCGCCAAGGAATACGTCGCGGCCCAGGACCCGGCCGATCCCGGCGTGCTGGTGCTCTCCCGCTTCGCGGGCGCCGCGCGCCAGCTCGAGGCCGCGCTGCTGGTCAACCCGCACGACCCGGACGCGATGGCGGACGCGATGGAAACGGCGCTGACCATGGCGCGCAGCGAGCGCCAGGCGCGCTGGCGGGCGCTTTGGGCGGCGATCGAGAACCGCTCGCCGGCACTGTGGGGGCGCAGCTTCGTCGCCAGCCTGCTCCGCGCCGTGGCGCGCGGGACCCCGAAGCCGGAGCAGCGCGCCAACCTGGAGCGGACCAGCCTGGAGCATCCGGTGCTGCTGCCCGCGACCGAGGACGCCGAGGCGCGGGTTCTGCATTGACGCGCATGGCGGTCCTGTTCGCGGCCTCGCTGTTCGCGGGGACCGCGCTGGCGCAAGGAACCGGCTTGCCAGGAACCAGCCTGCCGGGCATGGGCGTGCCCGGCGCGGGAATCCCGGGACTGGGAACCGGGGACAGCACCAACCCGTCCAACCGTTCGGAGCAGGCGCCGGGCACGTCCACCAACAACGCGCCGAGTTCCAGGCTTTATACCGGCACCGGCCTGCCGCCGCTGCCCGGCAGCCGCATGGCAATCACATGCCCGACCGTGCACGGCGGACGACTGCTCGTCAGCTCCGATGTCTATAACGGTTCGCCAATCCGCGGGACGCTGATGCCGCAGCATGGCGGCAAATGGAGCCTGCCGCCGCATGACTGGCCGGGCGACGCCTACTTCATCAGCTGCGAATACGGCTACGACCGTCCGCCGCTTGGTATCCGCCTGCCGCAGCATGTGCGCGCATGCGAGCGACCGAAGGACGACCCGATGCAGGTGAGCTGCCGGTAGCGGCGTCCGATAGCCCCTTCGGACCACGAGCGCGTGACGCCAACCGAGCGCTCCGCGCGCCGCCCGGCTCCGAGCGCGCCTCGATCTCAAAGAGCCGGCGCCAAGCCGGCGAATATCTGGCGACCTTCTCCGGATCGAGGGCGACGCCGATCCCCGGGGACATCGGGATTTCGAGGCAGCCTTCGCCGTCGAGCCTGAAGCGCTGGGTAAGACGTCCATCGACATAGGCGCTGGCACCGATGAACTCGACCACCTCGGTGTTCGGCATTGCCGCCGCGATCTGAAGGTCCGCGGCGACGCCGACCGCCGTGTTCCAGCCGTGCCCGACGTAGCGAACGCCGAACTCCAGGGTCATCCATGCGGTGCGACGCTGCCCGCCTATGCCGCCGGCCGTCGTGACGGGCCTCCGCATCTCTCGGTGCGGCTATTGTCCGGCCAATGCCGCATACGCGGCCGTCTCGAATGCCACGAGGGTCGCCAGCGCGGCCGGGTCAGCGAACGGGTAGAACTGCATCAGCACCACGCCTGCGAGATCGTTTTCCCGGTCGGCCCAGAAATAAGTGTTCGCGATGCCGGCCCAGGTGAGGCTCCCCGCCGCGCGTCCGGTGGGCAAGGGCTTCGGGTTGATCGCTCCGGCGAGGCTCCAGCCTGCGTCCATGCCGGGAAACAACTCGGCGGCCAGCGTGATCTCCGGTTGCACCGGGCGCATCGGCCCGGCCGCCAGGCCCGGCGAGATGCCCGGCAGTTGGTTGCTGAACAACAGCTCCACCGTCTCCGGCCGCAGCACCTGCACGCCGTCAAGGGCGCCAGCGCCAAGCAGCATGCGCAGGAAGCGGCAGTAATCCGGTCCATCCCCGCAAAGCCCCGCGCCCCCCTGGAAGAACTCGCGGTTTTTGGGCGGTTCGTGCTGTATCGTAACGAAGTTGCCGTCGGGCTGGCGCGCATGGACACTGAGCCGGTCATCCGGGAACTCGTAGCCCGTACTCGTCATGCCGAGCGGCGCAAGCACGGCATCGTGGACAAAATCCTCGAACGCCTGGCCAGAGGCGGCGGCGACCGCTTTCGCGACCCAGTCCGTGTTGATGCCATATTCCCATTGCGTACCGGCATCGAACAGCGCGACCGGCCGGCGCGGCGGGCGGAGCTGCGACCACCGCAGGATGCGCTCGTCGAAGAATGGATAGCCGAATCCCGCGGTGTGGGTCAGCAGGTGTCTGAGCGTGATTGCTACCCGCGACGGGCGCAGCATCGGCTCGCCGGCCGCGTCGAAACCCTCCAGCACCTGCGGGGCCACAAGTTCTTCCACCAGCGCGCCCAGCGGCGCGTCGAGGGAGAGCTTGCCGCGCTCCACCAGCACCATCGCCGCGACGGAGGTCACGGCCTTGGACATCGAGGCGAGGAAGGCGCGGCTCTGCGTCGTGGCCGCACCCGCCGCGCCCTGCCACAGCATGCCGTCGCGTCGCGCCAAGAAGCCGGCGATCGCCGGGACCGGGGCGGCGTCCAGCGCCGCCCTCAGCGCTTGCGTCATCGCCCTACCGCGTAGCCCTGCATGCCGCGAGGGTTGGCGCCCGCGAAGATCTGCCCGTCATCCTCCAGCCGTGCCGCGGAAAGCCGCCCTTCGCTCCATTCGCCGCCCATCTCCGCATCGTGCCCGCGCGCCTTCAGTGCCGCCAGCACCGCCGGCGGATAGCGGCCCTCGATCACCACGCGGCCAGGCTTGGCGAGCCTCGGCCAGAAGCTGTTGTTCCAGTGCTCCGTATGGAACGAAGGCGCATCGATCGCCTCCTGAATGGTCATGCGGTGATGCAGGATGCGCAGGTACATGATCGGCTGCCACTGGTCCTGCTGGTCGCCGCCCGGTGTACCGAAGCTCATCCATGCCTTGCCGTCGCGCAGCGCCATGCTGGGCGAGAGCGTGGTGCGCGGGCGCTTGCGCGGCGCGATCGAGTTCGGCAGCCCGGGTGCGGCCCAGAAGATCTGCCCGCGCGTGGACAGCGGGAAGCCCAGTGCCGGCACCACCGGCGAGGAATGCAGCCAGCCACCCGAGGGCGTGGCGCTCACCATGTTGCCGTCGCGGTCGATCACGTCGATGTGGCACGTATCACCGCCCACCGTGCCAAGCCGCGCGACGGTCGGCTCGCCAGTGCCGGCGGCCATGATCTCGGGCGCCTTGATCCGCGCGAGATGCGAGAGGTCGTTGGAGAAACCCTCGATGCTGCCAGGCCGCATTGCCAGGCTCGCGGCCTCGCCGATCAGCTTGCGGCGCTGCGCGTTGTATTCCTCCGAAAGCAGCGTACCCAGCGGAACCTTCACGAAATCAGGGTCGCCGTAGAACGCCTCACGGTCGGCGAAGACGAGCTTCAGCCCCTCCACCACGGTGTGGACGAAATCCGCGCCCAGCGGGTCCATCGCCGCGATATCGACCCCGCGCAGCAGTGCCAGCAGCTGCAGGAAGGCCGGCCCCTGGCTCCACGCGCCGCACTTCAGCAGCGTATGACCGGCATAATCGAGCGACACCGGGTCCTCCACCGTCGCCTGCCAGCGCGCCATGTCGTCCGCCGTCAGCAGCCCGCGATGCCGCCTCCCGGAGCAGTCCAGCAACTCGTTCGCGGCGTAGAACTTCCCCGCGGCCTCGGCCACGAAGCCCTGGTAGAAACAGCGCCGCGCCGCATCGATGCGCGCCTCGCGCGACGGTCCGTTGCATTCCTTCAACAACCGTTCCCAGCAATCGGCGAGCGCGGGCCGCGCGAACAGGCTGCCCACCGCCGGTACCTCGCCATGCGGCAGGAACACGGCGGCCGAAGTCGGCCAGTATTCCTCGAACAATGGACGAACGGATTCGATCGCGGCCGGGATCCGCGCCACGATATGGATGCCGCGCCGGGCATAGTAGATGGCATAGGACAGCACGTCCGCCACCTCCATCGTCCCCCAGTCGCGCAGCAGCACCATCCACGCGTCGAAGGCTCCCGGTACCACCGCGGGCAGCAGCCCGGTACCCGGTACCAGGTCCAGCCCGAGTGCCGCGAAATGCTCCGGCGTCGCGGCGCCCGGCGCGACACCCTGGCCGCAGATCACGTGCTGCGTGGCCCCCTTGGCATCATGCAGGATGATCGGCGCGTCACCGCCCGGTCCGTTCAGGTGCGGCTCGGCCACGTGCAGCACGAAGGCCGAGGCCACCGCCGCGTCCGCCGCGTTGCCGCCCCGTTCCAGCACTGCCATGCCCACCTGGCTGGCGATCCAGTGCGTGGTGGCGACGGCGCCGAACGTGGCGGCAATCTCGGGGCGGGTGGTGAAGGACGGGGTGGTGGCCATGCGGCATTTTCTCCGGCGTTTCGACGGAAGCTAGGACCAATACACCGGTTGCGGAAGCCGCCCCACGACCATGGCAGTCACCCGCCTTGGCGCCAGGCGCGCGACGCGGCATGAGAGACGCATGGTCGGAGCGGGCACGCTGGTGCTGGTCGTGGGTCCCTCGGGGGCCGGCAAGGACACGCTGATGGCGCTCGCCCGCGAGACGCTTGCCGGCGACGAGCGTTATGTCTTCGTCCGCCGTGAGATCACCCGCCCAGCGGAGGCCGGTGGCGAGGACCACCAATCTGTCTCGCGTGAGGAGTATGCCGCCCGCCACAACACGTACGCGCTGGCATGGGAGGCGCACGGCCTCGGCTATGGCATCCCCGGTGCGATCGCCACCGACCTTGCTTCGGGGCGCGTCGTCGTCGCCAATGTCAGTCGTACCGTGATCGGGGAAGCCGCGACGCGGTTCGCCGTCCTGGTGCTGGAAATCACCGCCTCGCCCGAGGTGCTCGCGATCCGGCTCGCCGCGCGGGGCCGGGAGGACGCGGCGGACCGGGCCCGCCGCCTCGCGCGCCGCGTGGCGCTGCCACGAGGGGTTGCTTCGGCCCGTGTCCTCAACGATGGCGCAATCGAGGACGGCGTTGCCGCCGTGCTCGCGACCCTCCGGAGCCTCCCCGCGCCGCGTTGACCCAGGTCATGGCGCATTCGTCCAGCCTGTCCATGCTGGTGGCAGCGGCAGGGAAGGCGGGTGGTGTCATGCGCAAGATGATCACGCTGGAGGGGGCGGTGGAGCTGATCCCAGACGGCGCCTCCTTGATGATCGGCGGCTTCCTGGGAATCGGGTCGCCGCACCGGCTGATCGGCGAGTTGGTGCGGCAGGGCCGCAGGAAACTCACCGTCATCGCCAACGACAGCGGGCGCCCCGGCTTCGGTATCGGCAAGCTGATCGACGCCAAGGCGGTCGCCAGGCTGATCACCTCGCATATCGGCACCAACCCGGTCACCCAACAGCAGGTCATCGCGGGCGACCTGAAGCTCGAGCTGGTGCCCCAGGGCACGCTCGCCGAGCGCATCAGGTCCGCGGGCTTCGGCCTTGGCGGCGTGCTCACGCCCACCGGCCTCGGCACCAGCGTCGAGGACGGCAAGCGAACGATCGAGATCGACGGCAAGACCTGGCTGCTCGACCTGCCGATCGCGGCGGACTTCGCGCTGATCGCCGCCCAACGCGCCGACTACCGCTGCAACCTCGACTACGCGATGACGGCGCGGAACTTCAACCCGATCATGGCGATGGCCGGCGGCACGGTCATCGCGGAGGCGGCCACGATCGTCCCGGTCGGGGTGATCCCGCCGGACGAGGTCGTGACGCCTGGCGTGCTGGTCAAACATCTCGTGCGGAGGGAGGCACCTCATGCCTGCTAAAATCTGGGACGCCAAGGAAGTGATCGCCCGCCGCATCGCGATGGAGCTGACCGACGGCAGTCTGGTCAACCTCGGCATCGGCCTGCCAACGCTGGTGAGCCATTTCCTGCCCGCGGGCCTCGATGTGTGGTTCCAGACCGAGAACGGCCTGATCGGCGTCGACCCGCTACCAGAGGAAGGGGCGGTGGACGAATACCTCTCGGATGCCGGCGGACGCTTCATCGGTGCGGTGCCGGGGGCCGCGAGCTTCGACAGTTGCATGTCGTTCGGCCTGATTCGCGGCGGGCATCTGGACGTCACCGTCCTCGGCGGTCTGCAAGTGGACGAGAAGGGCCAGCTCGCCAACTGGATGATCCCGGGCAAGATGATCCCGGGCATGGGAGGGGCGATGGATCTGGTGACTGGTGCGCGGCGGGTCATCGTCGCAATGACCCATACCGCCAAGGGTGAGGCGAAGGTCGTGCGTAAATGCTCGCTGCCGCTCACCTCGGTCCGGCGCGTCGATCTCGTCGTGACGGAACTGGCCGTGCTCGCGCCCACCGCGAGAGGGCTGGAACTGCGTGAGCACGCGCCCGGTGTCAGCGTCGAGCAGATTGTCGCGGCCACGGAAGCGCGGTTGATCGTGCCGGACGCGGTGCCGGAGATGAACCTTCCCGCCTGAGGTTGCCCTGGATACCGAGTTTTCTAGAGCAAGAAATCCGACCGGATTTTCCATCCGGCCGGGTATTGCTCTAGCCGCCGAGCAGAATCCGCGCAGCCTCGCGGAACGCGGCGCCCGGCTCGGGTTCGATGAACAGGGCGATGGCGTCAACGGTTCGGGGCGAGGCGAGTGCCGTCGCGAAATGCGCCTCCGCCTCGGGCCGCCAGCGCGCGTGGTCCGCCGCCTCAAGCCGTTGCGACAGCGTCATGTGGAAGAACCATGTCGCGAAGCAATACGGATAACCCCAGCGCTCCAGCATCCGCCGCTCGGCGGCGGCGAGGCGTTCCGGCCGGCGGCGGGCGATTTCCGCCTCGCTCGGCGGCGCGCGCAGGTGGTCCAGCTCCGCGATTGAAGCATCCGCCAGCGCCTGCAATTCGGGCGAGGGCACGGTCTCGCGCAGGGCGAGGAACCCGTGCGGGTTGCTGACCGCGAGGCGGGGCAGGGGGAAGGGCGGGATACCCCGCGCGAGGTCGCGCACCGCTGCCAGCACCGTTTCCCAGGCAATTTCGTCACGCAGGCGAAACGGTGGCTTGAGCGTCGCATGAAAACCGTAGCGACGGGCGTCTGTCGTGATCGCCTGGCGCTCCGGGGCCGTGAACCAGGAAGTCGCCGCCGTCGCCAGCGCGTCATCCGGCGCTGGCGCGTAGTAGACGGCAATCCGGTGCGGCCTCGCTCGCGGGCGGCTCACGCGACGCGCAATCCCGCGCGCCAGGCCTCCCGCACCACCGGCAGGCCCTCATGCATGCGCACGCGCACGAGGTCGGCGCGCAGGCCCGGCGCCAGCGTGCCGCGATCGGCCAGCCCCGCCATCGAAGCCGGCGTCGCGGTGATCATCGCGACCGCGCGAGGCAGCCCGAGCCGCTCCGCCGCCATGAACGCTGCCTCCACCAGGCTCGCCGGCACGTAGTCGGAGGCAAGAGTGTTCACCGCACTTGCCGCGATCAGCTCGGCGACCGCCACATTGCCGGAATGACTACCGCCGCGCACGATGTTCGGCGCGCCGGCGATGACCTGCATGCCATGTGCGTGCGCCGCCTTTGCCGCGGCCAGTGTCACGGGGAACTCGCTGATGCGGATGCCCAGCGACGCGTTCTCCGCAATCTCCTCCTCGGTACGGTCGTCGTGGCTCGCGAGCGCCACGCCGGTCTCGCCGACCACGCGCAGCACGAAATCCCGGTTCGGCGCGCGCATGCGTTCGCGCTGCTCCATACGGTTCGCCAGCGAGCGCTCGATCTCCTCGGCCGGGATACCCTCCTTGAGCCGCAGTGCGCGATAGCGGTCGAGATCGGCGTACTGCCCCACGCCTGGTGTGTGATCCATGATGCTGATCATGCGCACCGCCTGGTGGCGCGAGACCGGCTCGAACAGCTCGCGCATGTCGGCGGCCGGCAGCTCGCAGCGCAGATGCAGGAAATGGTCGCTCCTCAGCACGCCGGTCTCGCCAAGCGCGTCGAGATCCGCCACCGCCTCGCGAAATGTCTGCGTGCGTTCCTGCTCAAACCCCACGATGCCCACGCAGAGCGCATCCAGGACCGTGGTCACGCCGGCGGCTGCGCATTGCGCGTCATGCGCCAGCATCGCCGAGCGCGAGGGCCAGCGCGCATGCACGCGCGGCTGCACCTGGCGCTCCAGATTGTCGGTGTGCACGTCGATCACGCCGGGCATCAGCGTGTCGCCCTCGAGGTCGATCGCGCCTGGCGTCGCGCTGTGCCCGCGCGCGACCTCCGCGATCGCGTCATTGCGCAGCACCAGCGTACCGGGGAACGCCTCGTCCTTCGCGACGATGATGGCGTTGGTCAGGATCGTCTCGTTCATGCGGCCTCGCGATAGGGGCGCACCTCATGCACGCGATCGGCGACCGCGTCACGCACGGATTCGTCATGGAAGATGCCCACGATCGCGCGTCCCGCAGCCTTCGCCTCGCGGATCATGCCGATCACGGTGGCCCGGTTGGCGGCATCCAGCGCCGAGGTCGGCTCGTCGAGCAGCAGGATCGGGTGCGAACCCGCGAAGCCGCGCGCGAGGTTGATGCGCTGCTGCTCGCCACCCGAGAACGTGGCCGGCGCCAGCCCGTGCAGCGATGCCGGTATCGCGAGGCGCAGAAGCAGCTCGCGTGCCCGCGCCTCCGCCGCCTCGTCCATGCCCGCGGCCTCGGCGACGATCGCCACCGCCGGCACGCGCGGCACCACGCGCAGGAACTGGCTGACGTAGCCGAGCGTGCGGGCGCGCACCCCGAGGATGGTGCGCGCATCGGCCGTTGCGAGATCCACCATCGCGCCTTCGTGGCGCACCAGGATCGCACCGGCATCGGCGCGATACGTGCCGTAGAGCGAGCGCAGCAGTGTCGTCTTCCCCGCCCCGGAGGGGCCGGCGAGCGCCACGCATTCACCCGCCGCCACGTCCAGCGAGACGCCCGCCAGCACCGGCAGCCGCACGCCGCCCTGCAAATGCAGCGTGAACCCCTTGCCAAGGCCGCGCACGGAAATTGCCACGGTCACGCCGCGAGCACCGAGCTGACGAGAAGCTGGGTATAGGGATGGCGCGGATCGTCCAGCACCTGGTCCGCGAGCCCGTCTTCCACCACGCGCCCGCGCTGCATCACCATGATGCGCCCCGCGAGCAGCCGTGCCACCGCGAGGTCGTGCGTCACCAGTACCACCGCGATGCCGAGCCGTCGCACCAGCGTGCGGATGAGGTCGAGCAGACGCGCCTGCACGGAAACATCGAGCCCGCCCGTCGGCTCGTCCATGAACACCAGGCGGGGCTGCGTCACCAGCGTGCGCGCGATCTGCAACCGCTGCAGCATGCCGCCGGAAAACGTGCTGGGCTTGTCGTCCATGCGCGCGGTGTCGATCTCCACCTCGCTGAGCCAGCGTGCGGCCTCCTCGCGAATGCGCCCGTAATGCCGCGCACCCGCCGCCATCAGGCGCTCCCCGACATTGCCGCCCGCCGAAACATCCATGCGCAGCGCCTGGCGCGGGTCCTGCTGCACGAAGCCCCAGTCGGAGCGGTGCAGGCGCCGCAGCGCGGGCAGCGGCATCGCGTGCACATCCGCCAGATGCCCATCCGGCTCGCGGTACCACACATGCCCCGCGTCCGGGCGCAGCCTTCCGGCCAGCACGTTCAGCAGCGTTGTCTTGCCGGAACCAAACTCGCCCACGACCGCCAGCACTTCGCCGGGCCAGAGATCGGCATCCACGCCGTCGAGTGCCGTGATGGAACCGAAACGAAGCGAAAGCCCGCGCGCGGAGAGGAGAAACTCGCTCATGCCACGCTCTCCCGGGGGGCTTTCTCCCCGCTCTCCCGGCGTTCCGCGCAATGGTCGGTATCGGAACAGACGAACATCCGCCCGCCACGATCGTCGGTCACCACCTCGTCGAGATAGGTCGTCGCATCGCCGCACAGCGCGCAGGCATGCGGCGCGCGCCCGGCGCGGAACGGATAGTCCTCGAAATCGAGGCTCACCACCTCCGTGTACGGCGGCACGGCGTAGATGCGCTTCTCCCGTCCGGCGCCGAAGAGCTGCAACGCCTTCATCCGGTGCATCTTCGGGTTGTCGAAGGCGGGAATGGGTGAGGGCGCCATCAGGTGCCGCCCGTTCACCATCACCGGATAGTCATAGCTGATGGCGATCTGCCCGTAGCGCGCCACCTGCTCGTAGAGCTTCACGTGCATCGGCCCGTAATCCGCGAGCGCGTGCATGCGTCGCGTCTCGGTGCGCGAAGGCTCGAGCTTGTAGAGCGGTTCCGGTTGCGGCACCTGGTAGACGATGATCTGCGCGTCCGTCAGCGGTGTCTCCGGGATGCGGTGACGGGTCTGAATGAGGGTTGCCTCCGCGGTGCGCGTGGTCGTTGCCACGCCGGCCGTCTTGCCAAAGAAGCGGCGGATGGAAACCGCGTTGGTGGTGTCGTCCGCGCCCTGGTCGATCACCTTAAGCGTGTCGTCGCGGCCGATCACCGCCGCCGTCACCTGGATGCCGCCGGTGCCCCAGCCATAGGGCAGCGGCATCTCGCGCGCACCGAACGGGATCTGGTGGCCGGGGATCGCCACCGCCTTGAGCAGCGCGCGGCGCAGCATGCGCTTCGTCTGCTCGTCCAGATAGGCGAAATTGTAGCCCTTCATTGTGCCGCCTCCGGGAAAGCGGCCTGTTCCCTTTCCGCGGTCGCGCGCAGCCGGCGTATTGTTTCGAGTTCCGACTGGAAGTCCACGTAGTGCGGCAGCTTCAGGTGTTCGACGAAGCCCGTAGCCTCGATGTTGTCGCAGGTCGAGAGCACGAACTCCGGGTCCTGCGCCGGCGCGGTGCGCGTCTCGCCCAGCTCATCCGCCCTCAGCGCGCGGTCGACCAGCGCCATCGCCATCGCGCGGCGCTCCGCGTGCCCGAAGGCGAGCCCGTAGCCGCGGGTGAACTGCGGCGGCTCCGTCTTCGAGCCCGCGAACTGGTTGACCATCTGGCATTCGGTCAGCTCCGCCGCGCCGATGCAGACCGGAAAGCCCAGCTCCGGCGGCACGATCTCGACATCCACCTCGCCCACGCGCAGTTCGCCCACGAAGGGGTGGTTGTTGCCGTAGCCGCGCTGCGTGGAATAGCCGAGCCCGAGCAGGAACCCCTCGTCGCCACGCGCCAGACCCTGCAGCCGCGCGTCGCGCGTGGCGGGGAAGGTGAGGGGGGCGCGCGTGAGGTCGAACGGCTCCGCCTCCGCCGCGCCATCGGCTTCCAGCAAGCCCTCGCGGCCGAGGATGTCGGGCACCCGCGGCGCGGCATCCGGGCGAGCCTCGGCCTCCGGCGCGTTGGCCGGGGCCGCGCCTTCCATCAGCGTGAAATCCAGAAGCCGGTGTGTGTAGTCATAGGTCGGTCCCAGCACCTGCCCACCCGGCAGGTCCTTGAAGATCGCCGAGATGCGCCGCGACAGCCGCATCGCCGCGGTTTCCACCGGCAGGCTCGCGGCGAAGCGTGGCAGCGTGGTGCGGAAGGCGCGCAGCAGGAACCCGGCCTCGATCAGGTCGCCCTGCGCCTGCTTGATCGCGAGTGCGGCAAGGTCGGGATCGTAGAGCGAACCTTCCGCCATCACCCGGTCCACGGCGCGGCCGAGCTGCTCGCGAATCTGCGCGGTGCCGAGCTCCGGTACCGCGGTTTCGCCGCGCCGCGCCGCGGCAAGCCACGCATGGGCGGCATCGATCGCGCGCTCGCCGCCTTTGACGGCCACATAGGCCATGGTTACGCCTCCGTCACGGTCGTGCTGCGCGGCAGGCCGGCGACGCGGCTGCCGGCGCACAGCAGAAGGTCGATGCCGCGTGGATACAGCCGACGGTTCGTGGCCCAGCGCGCGACGAAATCGCCGGGCAGGCCGAGCGGTGCGAACGCTCGTGTCGTTTCGATGCCGGGTCCTCGCAACGTGAGCGGCTTGCCGCCTTCCAGCGCCGGCACCTGCAGGATCACCGTGGTCGAGGCCTCGGGAATCTCATCGGTCCCAGCGCAGAGCGTGGAAAAATCCGGCAATGCCTCGGCGAGCAGAAAGGCTGCCTCGGCGGGCCCGGCCTCGCCGGCGCCGGTATGAAACACCACCCACGGCGCCAGCGACGCGAACGACGCCGTGATATGCATCGGCAAGTCGCCGTCGGCCAGCGCCAGCAGCACGGCAGCGGTCGCAGGCGCCAGCGGCGGCGGCGGGTCGGGCGGACTTGCCACCTCGTGCAGCGTGCCGGGCCGGGCCAGCGCCTGCAGCACGGCGCGGAAGCTCGCCTGTGCGTCGTGCACCGGGTCGGCGAAGCCGGGATGGGCGAGGATGTCAGTCGTCACGGCCGTCACCGCTGCGTGGCGAGGGTGAAGAAATCGACGCGCGTCGCTGCGGCACGGCGCGCGCGCGTGGCCCGACGTTCCACCTCCGAGACGGCGAGAGGGTCGAGGATTGCGGCCCTCAGCGCCGCGTGGCGCACCGGGTCCTGCAACGCCGCATCCAGCCGGGCCGCGGTCTCGGCGTGTGTGGCGTCTCGGCCCGCGACGGTCGCGTGCCCGATGCGTCCCTCCGCGTCACGCACGCTTGCCCGCGTCGCGGTCATCTCGCCGAGGTTGAACGGCGCGCCGCCGCCACCGGCCCGCCCGCGAACCATGACAAGGCCGGTTTCGGGCCCACGCAGGCGGGTGAAGGCTGGCAGCGGTGGGGCCTGTTCCAGCAGCGCCGCCAGGTCGGAGGGCTTGGCGCGGGCAAGCAGCCCCATCCAGTTCGCACGGTCCTGGGGGGCGCCATCGGGCGCGCCGGGCTCCCGGCTGCGCTTGGTGTTTGCGGCATGGGCGCCGGGGGATGGGGATGCAGTGCTCATGCGGATGTCTAGACAACTAGACGCTTCTGCCCTACACCGCAAGCCTCATGGCACGCCAGCAGCCCCGCGCGGGATGAAGTGACGATGACAACGCTTGTCGGCTCGCCCTTCGCGCTCCCTTGGCCGCCGCGCGAAAGCGAGGCCATCGCGACGGGCGCCGTCCCGGGTGCGATCCGGGGCAGCGGCGTCGCGCTGTGGCGGCAGATCGCGGGCGACATCGAGCGCGCCATCGCCGAGGGCACGCTCATCCCCGGCGCCCGCCTGCCGACCGAGGCCGACCTCGCGCAGCACTACGCCGTCAACCGCCACACCGTTCGCCGTGCCATGGAGGAACTCGCGCGGGACGGCCAGGTGCGGGTGGAGCAGGGGCGCGGCAGCTTCGTCGCCGAGGATGTGCTGGACTACGAGGTTTCGGCCCGCACCCGCTTCTCCGAATGGATCCGCAAGCACGACCGCGAGCCTTCCGGCCGCGTGCTCTCGCTCGCGGCCCTGCCAGCCCCCCGGGCGGTCGCGGAGGCGCTCGGCATTCCGGCGGGTGCTGCCATGGTCCGGCTGGAGCGACTCGGCCTTGCCGACGGGCGCCCGGTGAGCCTGGCGCAGCATCATTTCGCGGTCGCGCGCTTCCCCGGCATCGAGGCGGCGCTCGCCAGCCACGGCACGATCAGCGCCGCGCTGGCCGCGCTCGGCGTCGCCGACTATTTCCGCCGCGTCACCCGCGTCAGCGCCCGCCTGCCGCGGCCGGAGGAGGCGGCGCTGCTGGAGACCCCGCGCAGCCGCCCCCTGCTGATCACCGAGAACATCAACGTCGACGCGGAGGGGCGTGTCGTCGAGTTCGGCCTGGCCCGATACCCCACGCCGCGCGTCCAGATCGTGTTCGAACCCGGAGCCTGAACGGAATGATTTTCGCCAACGCCCGGGTGCTGACCGAAGCCGGCCTCGCCGAGCGCAACCTCGCCGTGGAAGGCGATCGCATCGCGGGTTTCACGCAGGCGAGCGGATGGGACCTACGCGGCGCGATGGTGCTGCCGGCGATCGTCGATATCCACGGCGACGCATTCGAGCGGCAGTTGCAGCCGCGCCCGGGTGTTGATTTCCCCATCCCTCTCGCCCTCGCGGAGACCGAACGCCAGCTTCTCGCCAACGGCATCGCCACCGCCTTCCACGGCGTGACGTTTTCGTGGGAGCCGGGGCTGCGCGGGCTCGAGACCTGGCGGGCGCTGCTCGCGGGGTTGGACCAGGGTCGTTTCGTCTGCGACATGCGCGTGCACCTGCGCTGGGAGGCGTTCAACATCGATGCCGCGGCCGAAGCGGCGGCCGCGATCCGTGCCGGGCAGGTGCATCTCCTCGCCTACAACGACCATACGCCCGCCATCGTGAAGAAGCTCGGCGATGCCGCGACCGCCGCGAAATATGCCGAGCGCGCGGGCATGAGGGTCGAAGCCTTCCGCGAGGTCGCACTGGCCGCCGGCGCGCGCGCAGCGGAGGTGGAGGCGGCGCGCCGCGTGGTGGCGGAAGCCGCGCGCGAGGCCGGCCTGCCCATGGCCAGCCACGACGACGCCACGGTGGAGGACCGCGCCTATTTCCGCGCGCTCGGTGCCGCGATCTGCGAGTTCCCGATGGCCGAGGCAGTCGCCGTCGCGGCGCGCGAGGCGGGGGAGGCGGTGGTGATGGGCGCGCCCAACGTGGTGCGCGGCCGCTCGCATCTCGGCTGGGCGTCGGCGGCGGCGATGGCGAAGCGCGGCCTCTGCACCGTGCTCGCCAGCGACTACTTTTACCCATGCCTGCTGGAGGCGGCGTTGAAGCTCGCCGCCAACGGCATGGCGCTCAGGGATGCCTGGGCGCTGGTCGCCGCCAACCCCGCGCGCGCGGCGCGGCTCCAGGATCGGGGCCGAATCGAACCCGGCCTGCGCGCGGACCTTGTCGTCGTCACAATGGAAGAGGGCGCGCCGCGCCTGCTTGCGACCGTCGTCGGCGGCAGGGTGGCGTGGGTGGCTCCCGGAGTAGGACTCGAACCTACGACCGAGCGGTTAACAGCCGCTTGCTCTACCAGCTGAGCTATCCGGGATCACCCCGCGCGGAGCGCCGTTGGCTCGCGCGAGCGGCGCTATACCCTCGCCGCGAGGTGGATGCAAACCCTCTCGCATGTGTTAGGAGAGCGGCAGGCGAGAGTGGCGGAACGGTAGACGCAGTCGAACTCAAAATCGACCGCCCTCCGGGCATGGGGGTTCGAATCCCCCCTCTCGCACCATCCTCCAGCGGCAAGATCGCGGTTGTAGGCTCCCCTTCTTTAAGGCTAACATTTTCGTCACCTTCCGACGCCCGGAACACGCGTTCCGAGGGGTTGGCGCGTGTAGTCCGGACCGCCGGCGGATCATGGCGGTCGCCGTGCCGTTCCAGTGCAGTGTTCCTGACGCAAAACGATAACGGGGGGCGCCCATGGCCACGGGAGACGAGGACCAAACAGTTCGCATGCCGCCCGGCAGCGGCTTTGCCGCGCAGCCGGATCCGGTACGCCACCATTACCCGCTCGCGGTGCGCAGCGCCTCGCTCGCCTCCGCGTTCGGGCTTCTGATGCGCACGCTGCCGTATGCGCTGGCGCGCTTCGGCATCATGCTCGCCGCCACCATCGCCACCATCGTATGGATCGTCATCGTGTTCGGCGGCGCCGCCTTCCTCGGCACCCATATCGCGCACGTCTTTGGCTGGCTCTGGTTTATCCTCTGCCTGCTGGCGACCGGCTTCTTCTGGTCCGGCGTCCTGCGTTACGTGCTGCACCTGGTCGCCGCCGGCCACACCGCCGTGCTCACCGATCTCATCACCAAGGGCTCGGTCGGCAACGGCAGCGAGGGGATGTTCGCCTATGGCGTGCGCGTGGTGCGAGAGAGGTTCATCCAGATCAACCTGCTCTACGCGATGAAGGGCACGGTCCGCGCCGTGGTCGCGGCGTTCCACCGCACGCTCGATTTCATCGCCGGCATGCTGCCG
This sequence comes from uncultured Pseudomonadota bacterium, assembly GCA_963764465.1. Classification (GTDB taxonomy): domain Bacteria; phylum Pseudomonadota; class Alphaproteobacteria; order Acetobacterales; family Acetobacteraceae; genus JAJXXT01. Next base: position 282,930 of record CAVXSO010000006.1, read on the forward strand.
ATTCCGGAACTCGACAGCCTGTCGAAGCTGATCGACATCGTGCTCCGCGCGGCGACCCGCTACCTCGACGAGGTGATCCTCTCCTACACGCTCGCCCGCGGCGACAACCCGTGGACGTGCGCGCGCGAGGGGCTCGTCTATTACGCCCAGAACGCAAAGCCGATCCTGATGACCGCGGTGCGCGTCGCGATCCTCGAGCGCGTGCTGACCGTCGTGATGTGGCTGCTGCTGCTCACGCCGGCGGGGTTGATCACGGTGATGCTTCCCGCCTCGGCGCGCGAGTCCGGCGGGCTGATCACCATCGTCATTGCCATCCTGCTCGCGGGCTCGTTGCGTGCCGCGTTCGTCAAACCGCTGTTCCTCATCATCGTCATGGTCCGCTACCACGCGCTGATCGAGAACCAACCGATTCAGGCGGAATGGGACCAGAAGCTCGCCGACATCTCGGGCAAGTTCCGCGAATTCGGCGAGCGGGCGGCAGGCGCGCTCCAGAGGGGCAGCCCGGCGCCGGTCTGGTCCTGGCCCGGCGCGCGCGCGTGAGAACGAGACGGAACGGAAAGGGAATGGGGTGAGGGCGAGGAACGGAATGTTTCGCGGCCAGCCTGCGGGCAGCGCGGGGCCACGCCAGGCGGCGCGCACAGCCATGCTGATGCTGGTCTCGTGCTCCATGCTGACCGGCTGCGCCTCGGGGCAGTTCTCGACCCAGGCGAGCCGCATCGGGCCCGATGACGGAACGGACTCCTGTCGGCCGTATCTGGTGGCGCTGGATTCCACCGGCAATTATTTCGGCACCGATATCCTGACCGGTGCCGCCGCCGGCGCCGCAGGCGGGGCGGCACTGGGCGCGCTGTTCGGCCAGGATCTCAAATCCGCGCTGATCGGTGCCGCGGCGGGCGCGGCGGCCGGCGCCGCGACCGGCTACTGGGTGGCGCTCGAAAAACAGGGGCAGGACCAGGCGGTGCTGACGACGCGCGTCAGTGGCGACATCAGCCGCGACAACGCCCAGATCGACAAGACGCAAGACGCCTTCAACCAGCTCACCGACTGCCGCGTGCGCCAGGCCAACGCGATCAAACAGGCCTACAAGGACCACCGTATCGACCGCCAGACCGCCGTTGCGCAGCTCGGCGTGGTGAAGCAGCGCGCCATCCATGACGCCCAGGTCGCGCAGCAGATCGAGGGCCAGATCCAGGACCGCAGCGCGCAGTTCCAGGTTGCTGCCGACCATCTCTCCCCCGGTACCACCGCCGCCGTCGCCGCCGCGGACAAGCCGCCGCCAAGCCACCCGGCAACGGTGCGCCAGGCGGCGCCGCTGAAGCTGCGGCCCGATCCCGCGGCGCCCGACGTCACCACGCTCGCCGCCGGCGACAAGGTCACGGTGGCGCGCGCTCGCGGCAGCTACGCGTTGGTCGAGACCGGCAATGGCCAGCGTGGCTACACACCGTTCACGGACCTTTCGGGGCCAGGTGCCAACGCGAGCGCGGCGAACACCCCGCAGATCAGCGGCGGCGGGGAGGTTCGCACGCTCGCTGGCAGCAACGCCGCCCGGCGCGACCAGTTCGCCGAGAGCGTTGCCGTCTCGAAGCAGGAGGCGGCGACCGGTTTCGACCTCTCCGGCTAGGATGCGCCGTTCTCTGCTGCTTCTCGCCGTGGTTCTGGTCGGAGCGTTCGTTCCACCAATCGGTTCGGCCCGCGCAGGCTCGCCGCCCACCACGCCGTTCCTGCGCATCGAGGCAGGCGGGCATGCCGGCGCGGTGCCGCGGCTCTCTGTTGATGCCGCCGGCACGCTGATGGCATCCGCCGGCTACGACAAGACGGTGCGGCTGTGGTCGCTGCCGGATGGGCGGCAGCAGGCGGTGCTGCGCCCGCCGATCGGCCCCGGCCGCGAGGGGGAAATCTACGCCGTCGCGATCACACCGGATGGCAGGCGGGTGTTCGCCGGTGGTGCGACAGGCGGCAGTTGGGACGGCAGCTTCAGCATCGACCTGTTCGATGTCGCAACGAGCAGCATGATCGGCCGACTGCCTGGGCTGCCGGCGCCGGTGGAGGATCTCGCGGTCTCGCGCGACGGCGCGTTGCTGGCGGCAGGCCTCGCCAAGGGCGGCGTGCGAGTGTGGGACGCGCATAACGGCAAGCCGGTCTTTGCCGACGAGGCGTATGGCGGGCCCGTGCGGCGCGTCGCCTTCGGCCGCGACTCCACGCTGTTCACCACCGCCGCGGATGGCGCGGTGCGGCATTACGACGCCGCCGGCAAACTGGTCGCAAAAGCGACGCTCCCCGGCGGGCTGCATCCGTGGGGGCTCGCGGTCTCGCCTGATGGCGGGCTGGTCGCCGTGTCGGCGGATAGTCGCGACGGCAACGGCAAGCTCCTGGTGGAAATGCTGTCGGCGGCACGGCTCGCGCATGTCTTCACGCCGGACACGGCAGGGCTCGCTGGGGAGGGGCTGCTCGCCGTCGCCTGGGCCGCGGACGCCGATGGCGGCGCGAAGCTGCTCGCCGGCGGCTACGCGCACGGGCCGGACGGCTACATCATCCGCGCCTGGGCCGATTACGGGCTCGGGCCGCCCACGGATACCGCAGTGGGCGGCGACACGGTGCGCGACATCGCGCCGGTGCCCGGTGGTGGCGCGGTGTTCGCGACCGAGGATCCGGGCTGGGGGCGGCTCGCGCGCGACGGCGGCCTGGCGCTGCGCCCACGCCCGCCCATTGCCGACCTGCGCCCCTCGCGCGGCAGGTTCGCGGTGTCGGATGACGGAATGACGGTCGGTTTCGCCACGCCTTCCGGCGCTGAAACATTCGCCATCAGGCGCCGCAGCCTCGCACCCGGAAACGAGGCCACCCTGCATTCCGCGCGCACCGAGGCGCCGCGCATGGCGCTCACCTTCTGGAAGGACAGCGACGCACCGGCGCTCAACGGCAGGCGTCTCGCGCTCGAGCCTGGCGACTTCGCGCGCAGCGTGGCCATCGCGCCGGACGCACGCACGCTGGTGCTCGGCACGGACACGGCGCTGCGCCTCTATGGCGCGGAGGGCAAGCTGCTCGCGACCGCGCCGTTGCCCGCCGCCGCCTGGGCGGTCGCCTATTCGGGTGACGGCAAGAGCATCGTCGCGGCCCTGCTCGACGGCACGTTGCGCTGGTTCGGCGCCGGCGACGGGCTCACCCCGCGCGGTGGCGTGTTCCTGGATGCCGACCTGGTGCGCTGGGTGATGTTCACGCCGGAGGGAGTGTTCGACGATTCCGATCGCGGCGGCAGCGATCTCGTCGGCCTGGAGCTCGACCGCGCAGCCAACCAGGCCCCGCTCTGGCTCAGCTTCGCGCAGGCCTATCGGGCGCTCTACGCGCCGGATGCGGTGCAGGCGCGGCTCTCCGGCGATCCCGCGCCAGCCCGCGCGCGCATGGCGGAGCTCGGCGACCTCGCCGAAGCGCTGGCGCAGCAGCCGCAGGTCGCGATCCACGGCGCCTGTGTTGCCGCCGGTGGCCAGCCGGGGCGCGGCATCGTTGCGGCGAGCAACGCCTGCCACGACATCGCGCTCGGCGGCATCGCCACCTTGCCAGAGGGTGCCGGCACGCTGCGCCTCTCGCTTGCCGTCACGGATCATGGCCGGGGGCTCGGCCCGCTTGACGTGTTCGTGGACGGGCGCAACGCGCTCAGGGTGGACAAGCCGCAGCCTGACGCTCCGTTCAGTGTGCAGGTCCCGCTCGATCCCGGAACGGATATCGTTACGGTTCGCCAATACGATGCCGGCGGCGTGATCTACGGCGAGAGCCCGGCGCTTCGCCTGCGTCCCGCGGCCGAAGCCGGGAAGGCGGGCAGGGGACGGCTCTTCGTCCTCGCGATCGGCATCGATCACTATGCCAATCCCTCGCTCACACTGCATTTCGCGGACGCCGACGCGCGTACCTTCACCGATATCGTGCGCCAGGGGGCCGCGCCCCTCTTCGCCAGCGTGGACATGACGCTGCTGCTCGACAGCCAGGCGACGAAAGCGGGCATCCTTGCCGCCTTCGACCGGCTCGCAGGCATCGTGCGGCCGGAGGACACGTTCCTGTTCTACGTCGCGAGCCACGGCGTGCGCGACGAGGAGACCAATCGGTTCCTCATGATCCCCGCCGACATGAAGGACATTTCGAGCTGGAAATCGATGGCCGCGCAGGCGATCGACGAGGGCACGCTGGTCGCCGCGCTGGCACGCATCCAGGCGCGCGACGCACTGCTGTTCGTGGACACCTGCCATTCCGGCAAGCTCACGCTCGACAACCTCGCCAATCTCGGCCACGAGACCGGCCGTTACCTGCTCACCGCCTCGACCTCGGTGCAGGAGGCGCTGGACAGCTACGACAACAGGAACGGCGTCTTCGTCTACGCGGTGCGCGAGGCGCTGGAGGGTAAGGCAGGCGCGGATGCGCAGGGCGACATCGGCGCGCTCTCGCTCGGCGAATACGTGTCCCAGCGCGTCGGGGTTCTCGCCCGCCGCCGCGGCCATCAGCAGGATGCCGTGTTCCGCGCTGCCCAGACCGATCTGCGTTCGTTCCCGATCGCCAAGGTCATCTCGCAAGCCAAATGAACCCGCCGGAAAAGCGACGCCCCGATGCGCGTCGTCCGTGCATCGGGGCGTCTGGGTTGGCAGGGGGTCGATGTGCCGGGCGTCAGGTGCCACGTGGTCAGGCCATGGCCGCCTGGCCCTCGTCGTTACGCCCTTGTCGTCACGCTCTTGTCGTCACGCGGGGCGCGGCTCCGGCGGCGGCGGCTCCGCGCCGCGGCGGCGCTCGGCCACGAAGGCATCGAACTCCGCCTTGTCCTTCGCGAAGCGCAGCCGGTCGAGGAAGCTGGCGAAATCCTTCTGCTCCTCCTCGAGCCGCCGCAGCGTCTCGGCGCGGTACTCGTCGAAGGCGCGGTTGCCGCTGCCGGTCTGTGCGCGGCCGCAATGACCCTGCCAGCCGGCGAATTTCCAAGACATGCCACGCTCGTCCCATTGCTGGCGAGCTTCGCGGAAGAAGGAACGGCGCATGCAGCGTCTCCCAAGCGTGAAGGCGAGAACGACGAGGCCGACCGGCCACCAGATCATGAAGCCGAGAATGGTGAGCGCAATCGCGAACAGACGGCTCGGCCCGCGGTAATGCCAGCCGGGCGGCGCCCAACCGGCTTCGGGTTGCGGACCTGGTCCCCAGGGCCGGTCGTGAGGCCCGTAGCCTGGGCCTCCATAGGCGGGTCCGTTTGCGGCGTAGCCGGACATGGTCCCTCCGGTGAATGTAAGACACATTTACTTTGGTGAGACGGGCGCTCTTCGTCAAGGAGATTCGAAAGCAGCTGTCGCTCCTCAGCGCTTCGAGGCTCCGCCCGCCAGTCCAAGTCCCTGGAGATAAAGCAGAACACCGGCCTCCAACAGGTCCTCGGCCGGCATCGGCAGCGGTCGCTTTCCTGCGTCCGCCCGGCCGAAAAGGGAGGCGATGCCGTGCGTCAACGCCCAGATATGCAGCGCCACCATCAACCCCGGCGGGCGCGGGTTGAGGCCCACGACGAGCTGCTCCGCCGCCTCGCGCAGCACGGCAAAGGCGTTGTCGCGCGCGGTTGCCAGTCCGGGGTGGTCGGCATCGGCGAGCCGGGTGTCGAACATCGCGGCGTAGTGCTCAGGCCGGGCGCGGGCGAAGGTGAGATAGGCGCGGCCCATCGCCTCGAAGGCACGCAGCGGTTCCGGTCTGCCGTGATTCCATGCGCCGGCCATTGCCGCGCCGAGCATCGTGAAGCCGCGCGCCGCCACCTCGGCCAGCAGCGCGTCGCCGTCGCGGAAATGGCGGTAGGGCGCACCCGGAGACACGCCGGCGCGCCGCGCCGCCTCGGCGATGGTGAATCCGGCCGCCCCCTTGGCGCCGATCAGCGCCAGCGCGGCCTCGATCAGCGCCTCGCGCAGATTGCCGTGGTGATAGCCGCGCCGCTCGTTCGTTTCGTCGCTGTTCCAGCGCATGTGATGCGCCTTTACATCAGGCTGCCGCGAATGTCAGGACATTTGCCGCAGCGGCGCACGCGGCGCGTGGCCGACAACCGAGGCCACCAGGGTGGAGGTCCGGGCGGGAATCGAACCCACATTCGCGGATTTGCAGTCCGCTGCATCACCACTCTGCCACCGGACCGGACCGGCGCGGCTTATCCCGTGAGCGGGCATCCGGGGTCAAGGCCAAACCCGAAGACCATGCCCACAGGGCCGAGCGGGATTGGCCAAATTCGGGCTTGGCGCGTTTGCGGTGCGGCAACGCCCTGCCTATAACCTCGGGCCATGCAAACCCCGGATTTCGCCATTGCGCGCCGCCTGATGGTCGATGGCCAGGTGCGGCCGAACAGGGTCACTGACCCGCGCCTGCTCGAGGCGCTGCGCACGCTCCCGCGCGAGCGCTTCCTGCCGGCCGCCGCGGGCCCGCTCGCCTACGCCGACGAGGACGTGCCGCTCGGCGGCGGCAGGGTGCTGCTGGCTCCGATGCTGCTGGCGCGGCTGGTCCAGGCGATCCTCGCCGCGGCCGACGGCGGCAAGGCGCTCGTCATTGGCGCCGGCACCGGCTACGGCGCGGCCGTGGTCGATGCATGCGGCTTCAGCGTCACCGCCTGCGAGGACGACAAGGCGCTGCTCGCCATCGCGCGGCCGGCGCTCGCGGCGGTCGCTCCGCGCGTGACGCTGGTCGAGGCTGGCCCGGCCGATCCCCCGAAGGGCCCGTTCGATGTCATCCTGATCGAGGGTGGGTTCGAGACGCTGCCACCGGCGATTGCGGCGCGGCTCACACCGCGGGGTGGCGCCGCCGGTGGCCGGCTCTACGGCATCCGCCGCGACGCGACAGGGATCGGACAGGCGGTCGCCGGCGAAATGACGGGGTCCGGGCTTGCCCTGGCCGTGCTCTTCGACGCGTTCACGCCCAGCCTTCCCGGGCTGGCCGCGGCCCCGAGCTTCGTCTTCTGATGATGCTGGTCGGCCGGCGCGTCGCGACGGCCGCACCCCTCGCGGCCCCAGCATGCGCGCCGATGAAGCAGGACGGGCTTGCATCGCAGGCCCCGAGGGCGACATCATCGGCGCCATTCCGGAGCGTTCCATGACACGCAAGGTTATCGTTGCCGTTCTCGCGGGTTGGGCCGCCTTCGCCGGGGTATCGCCGCACGCCGCCTTCGCCGCCGGCTCGCCCTCGGCATCACCGCCGCCGAAGCCGGTGCCGCCAGCGGCCAAGGGGCCGCAGGCGACGCCGCAGACCGTCCCCACCACGCTGATGCAGGCGCTGGCTCTCGCCTACCTCACCAATCCCTCGTTGCAGGCGCAGCGCGCGGCGCTGCGCGCGACGGACGAGGGCGTGCCAGCGGCCGTGGCCGGCTGGAGACCGCAGGTCTCGATCAGCGCCAGCGCGGGCTACATCCAGGAAGGCACGACAACGCACTTCAAGACGCCGACGGCCTACAACGTCAACACCTACGGCACGCGCGGCGCCAACTCCGAGTCCCTGACCGTCACGCAGCCGCTCTACAGTGGCGGTGGTACCCGCGCGAATGTGTCGCATGCCAAGAACGCCGTGTTCGCGCAGCGCGCGAGCCTGATCGCGAGCGAGCAGCAAGTGCTTGGCAACAGCGTCTCGGCCTATGTCGGCGTGATCCAGGCGCAGCAGGTGTTCGAACTCGCCGTCAACAACGAGCAGGTGCTCGCCAAGCAACTGCAGGCGACCAACGACCGCTTCACCGTGGGCGAGATCACCCGCACCGACGTGGCACAGGCCGAGGCGGCGCTCGCCGGCGCCACCGCGCAGCGGCAGACCGCGGAAGCCAACCTCAAGATCGCGTACGCCTCGTACCGCCAGTATATCGGCGTCGATCCCGCGCCCCAGCTGGTCCCGCCGCAGCCCCTGATCCCGGTGACCAGGGACCAGGCCGCCGCGGACGCGCTCGCCGCGGCCAACAACCCGACCGTGGTCCAGGCCCTGTTCCAGGCCGCCGAGGCCAAGAACAATTTCGACATCGCCTATTCCAAGCTGATGCCAAACCTGTCGCTGGTGGGCCAAGTCGCGCACAACGAGGACACGCAGCAGACAAACTACACCACCAACCTGGCGCAGATCATGCTGCAGTTCAGCATGCCGATCTACCAGGGCGGCAACGAGTACGCGGCCATCCGCCAGGCTCGCCAGTTCATCCAGCAGGCGCTCAAATCGATCGACGACAGCAAGCGCACCGCCGTGCAGCAGGCGACCGCGGCGTGGAACGCCTATATCGGCGCCAAGGCGGCAATCGCCAGCACGCGCGAGCAGATCAAGGCCAACGAGGTCGCGCTGGAGGGTGTGCAGCGCGAGGCCATCGTCGGCAGCCGCACCACGCTCGACGTGCTTAACGCGGAACAGACACTGCTGCAGTCGCGCGTGATCCTGGTGCAGAACCTCTCGACCCAGGTGAACGCGTCCTATTCGCTGGCCCAGGCCGTGGGTCGGCTCACCGCGCGCGATCTCGGCCTGCACGTGCCGCTCTATGACGAAACCGCGTACTACAACGCGGTGAAGGACCTGTGGATCGGAACCTCCGACGCGGCGACGGGCCAGCCCGGGCGATGAGCAACACCCCGAACAATCCGCAAGCCGGGGAACCGGGCGGTGATCCGTCGATGGAGGACATTCTCGCCTCTATCCGGCGCATCCTGAACGAGGAAGAGCCAAGACCCGCCGCACCGGAGGTGCTGGAGTTGACGCCGGCGATGCGCGTCGAGCCGCCGTCGCCGATACCTGCAGCCGCCGAGCACCCCGCCAAGCCGATGCCCGTGCGCGAGCCCGTGGCCGAGTTCGTCCCTGCGCGCGAACCCCCGCCCGTGCCAGAACCCGCGCCCGAGCCATTGAGTGTCTCCGCCATGCGGGCGGTCGACACGGCAGGCGGGGCGGCACCGGTGGCCACGCCGCCGGCCGTGCCACCGGCGCCGGCCGCGCCGCCCGTTCCGCTGACGGCCACGCCATCGTCCGCGCCTGCCGAGGCAAAGCCGGACGACGAACCGTCGCCGGCCGTCGCGCCCTCGTACCTGGCTTCCACCCCCGCGGCTGAACCGGGCTCCGTGGCACGAGCGGCCGTGCCGCCATACACTTCGGTTTCGCCTACCTCGATGTCGCCCACCCCGTCGGCACCCGCTCTGGCCCCATCCGCCCCGCCCCCATCCGACATGCCCCCATCCGTCACGCCCCCATCCGTCACGCCGTTCGCCAGCGCGCCTGCGCCGGCGGAAGCGAAGCCGCCGGCGGTGGATGGGCCGTCGCTTGTGGCTCCGGCTGCTGCCGCCGCCGCCGCCGCCTCCATGGGCGAGTTGGTACGCCGGCTCGCCGGCAGCCAGCAGACCGCCGTTACACGCGGCGGGCCCACCATCGAGGACCTGGTACGCGAGGAAGTCCGCGGCCTCATCAAGGCCTGGCTCGACGAGAACCTGCCGAGGGTCGTCGACCGGTTGGTCCGGGCGGAAATCGAGCGCGTCGTCAGCCGGCACGTCGACTGACCCCAGCGCTTTCGCCCACCCCGCCCAGGAAGGCGCTTTCGCGCCGCCGCGACATCCCCGAAGAGTTCCCGATGCTCGACAAGACCTACCAGGAAGCGACCGACGAAGCCGCCACCTACCGCAAGTGGGAGGATGCGGGCGCCTTCGCCTGCAACCCGTCGTCCAACGCCGTTCCCTTCACCATCATGATCCCGCCGCCCAACGTCACCGGGCGGCTGCACATGGGCCATGCGCTCACCTTCACGCTGCAGGACACGCTGATCCGCTGGCGGCGCATGCAGGGGCGGGACGCGCTATGGCAGCCCGGCACGGACCACGCCGGCATCGCGACGCAGATGGTGGTCGAGCGCCTGCTGGACAGCGAGGGCAGCAGCCGCGCGGCACTTGGCCGCGAAGCCTTCCTCGAGCGCGTCTGGCAGTGGAAGGCGGAATCCGGTGGCGCCATCACCCAGCAGCTGCGCCGCCTCGGCGCCTCGCTGGACTGGCCGCGCGAGCGCTTCACCATGGACGAGGGCCTGTCGCGCGCCGTGCGCCGCGTCTTCGTCACCCTCTACCGCCAGGGGCTGATCTACCGCGACCGCCGGCTGGTGAACTGGGACCCGAAGTTCCGCTCCGCGATCTCGGACCTCGAGGTGGAATCCCGCGAAATCCGTGGCAGTCTCTGGCACATCCGTTATCCGGTCGCGGGCGGCGACGAGGGCATTGTCGTCGCCACCACACGGCCCGAAACGATGCTCGGTGACACCGCTGTCGCGGTGCACCCGGAAAACCCGAAGCTCGCGCACCTCATCGGCAAGCACGCGATCCTGCCGCTGGTCGGCCGCGCCATCCCCATCGTCGCCGACGAACACGCGGACCCCGAGAAGGGCACCGGGGCGGTGAAGATCACGCCGGCGCACGACTTCAACGACTTCGCGGTCGGCAAGCGCCACGCGCTCCCGATGCCCTCGGTGCTCGACATGGGGGCCGCCGTCACCCTCGCCGAGATCGGGGCGGAGCTGCGCGCGGTGGACGGCGTCGCCGATCCCGCCTTTACCCGTACGCTGCAGGGCCTCGACCGGTTCGACGCGCGCAAGCGCATCGTGGCCGAACTGGAACGTCTGGGCTTGCTCGTCGCGGTCGAGCCGCACACGCATCAGGTGCCGCACGGCGACCGGTCCGGTGTGCCGATCGAGCCTTTGATGACGGTGCAGTGGTACGCCAACGCCGAGGTGCTGGCGAAGCCCGCGATCGAGGCGGTGGAGCAGGGCAGGACCGTTTTCGTCCCAAAACAATGGGAGAACACGTTCTTCGCGTGGATGCGCTCGATCGAGCCGTGGTGCATCTCCCGCCAGCTCTGGTGGGGCCACCGAATCCCCGCCTGGTACGGGCCGGATGGCGAGGTTTTCGTCGCCGAGAGCGACGATGAGGCGAGGAACGCCGCCCGCGCCCATTACGGCGCGGAGCGGGACCTGCGGCAGGACGAGGACGTGCTGGACACCTGGTTCAGCTCCGCCCTCTGGCCGTTCTCCACCCTTGGCTGGCCGGAACAGACACCGGAGCTCGCGCGCTACTACCCCGGCGACGTGCTCGTCACCGGCTTCGACATCATCTTTTTCTGGGTCGCGCGGATGATGATGATGGGGCTGCACTTCATGGGCGACGTGCCGTTCCGCACCGTGCACATCCACGGCCTGGTGCGCGACGAGCGCGGCCAGAAGATGAGCAAGTCGAAGGGCAATATCGTCGACCCGCTGGACCTCATCGAACGTTTCGGCGCCGACGCGCTGCGCTACACGATCTGCTCGGAGGCGGGGCTCGGCCGCGACATCAAGCTCGGCCCCTCGCTCGTGGAGAGCAAGCGCGCGTTTGCAACCAAGCTCTGGAACGCCGCGCGCTTCTGCGAGATGTCGGGTATTGTCGCCATTGCCGCGGATGCCGCGCCGGTCGCGACGCTACCGCTCACACGCTGGTTGCTGGATGCCGCCTCAGCCGCCATCGCGGAGGCCGACGCGGCGCTCGAGGCCTGCCGCTTCGACGAATATGCCAGTGCCTGCACCCGCTTCGTCTGGAACGTGTTCTGTGACTGGTTCCTGGAATTCGCCAAGCCCGTGCTCGCGCAACCCGGCCCGGCGGCCGACGAGGCGCGCCGCGTCGCGGGCCAGGTGCTGGGCCTGATCCTGCGGCTGCTGCATCCGCTGATGCCGTTCGTGACCGAGACATTGTGGGACCGGCTCGGCTACGGCGCCGAGGGGAGCCTGATCGGCGCTCCCTGGCCCACGCCGTTCGCGGTTGAAGGCGCCACCGAGGCACGCGCGGAAATGGAGTGGGTGACGGCGCTGATCTCCGCCGTGCGCACCGTGCGCGCGGAGATGAACGTGCCGCCATCGCAGCTCTCCCCGGTGCTGCTGCGTGGCGCTGGCGCCGCGCAGCTCGGCTGGGCGCGGCGCTGGCAGCAGGCGATCGGCCGGCTCGCCCGCGCTTCCTCGATCGACGTGCACGACGGCGAGCCGCCGCCGGGCAGTGCCGTGGCGGTGCTTGGCGAGACCACGCTGCTGCTGCCGCTCGCAGGCCTCATCGACCTTGCCGCGGAGCGCGCGCGGCTGGCGCGCGAACGCGACAAGGCCGCGGCCGAGGCCCGCAAGATCGCAGGCAAGCTTTCCAACACCGATTTCGTCGCCCGCGCGCCGGAGGAGGTGGTGGCGGAGAACCGGTCCCGTCTCGAGGCCGCGCGCAGCGAGGAGGCACGGCTGGAAGCCGCGCTACGGCGTATCGCATGAGGGGCGCACACCGAACGAGGCTCCCCGCGGCATCGCAAGTTTTTCGACATGTTTACCGGGCTAAGGAAACCGCATGATGCTGATGCGTGTGATGATTGCGGCGATCTGGTCGCTCTGGTTCGTCCTCTGGGCCCTGCTCTCGCGCGGCGTGAAGCCCGTGCTGCGTGGCGATTCCTGGGCCGACTGGATGGTCCGCCAGTTTCCCTATTTCATGGGCCTCGCCATGCTGGCGCTGCCCGTGCCGCTGGGCTCGCTCGCCCGCCGTGTGATCCCCACCGGCGACGAGATCGCGCCCGTCCTCATCCTGCTCACCGTCTGCGGCCTCGGGCTCACGCTCTGGGCGCGGCTTGTGCTGGGCGGTAATTGGAGCAACGTCGTGGTGCTGCGGGAGGACCACGAACTCATTACCGACGGGCCCTACATGCTGATGCGCCACCCGATCTATTCCGGCCTGCTGCTCGCCGCCGTCGCCTGGGCGCTCGCCGATGGCACGCTCATGGCGCTGGCCGGCCTCGGCCTCGTCGGAAGCTGCCTGGTGCAGCAGATCCGCGACGAGGAGCGGCTGATGCAGGCCGCCTTCGGCGCCAGCTATGCGCGCTACCGCGAGGAGGTACCCGCGCTGCTGCCGCTCGCCGCCCCCGTCAGGTTGCTGTCCTACCTCACGCGATGAAGGCGGCGTGCGCTCTGCTGGTCCTGGTGGCGCTGTTCGCCGCTGGCACCGCGCGCGCGCAGTTCATTCCGGACTCCGTGATCACACAGACACCGCCGCCCGCGCCGCGCTTCGAGAGCATTCCGCCGCCGCCTGGTCCCGGATTTGTCTGGGCGCCAGGCCGCTGGCGGTGGGATGGCACCACCTGGCGCTGGTTCCACGGCCGCTACCGCAGCAAGCTGCTGGCCCGCGACATGTATATCCGCGGCTATTGGCAGCAGCACGCCGGGGCCGGCTTCGGCTGGAATCCCGGCCAGATTCGATGACCGCGCGCGCCGCGACGATCGGGGGCACGCGCCATGCCTTCCCCGACCTCGCGACGCTGCTCGCCCGCGCCACGCCCGCCCGCAGCGGCGACGCGCTCGCCGGCGTCGCCGCCAGCTCGGCCCAGGAACGCGTCGCCGCCCAGATGGCGCTGGCCGACACGCCGCTCACCGCGTTCCTTGACGAGCCGGTGGTTCCCTATGAGGCGGACGAGGTCACGCGCCTCATCCTCGACACGCATGACAGCGCCGCCTTTGCGCCCGTGCGCGGGATGACGGTCGGCGCGTTCCGCGAATTCCTCCTCGCCGACAGTACGGACGAAGCGGCGCTCGCCCGCCTCGCGCCCGGCCTCACGCCGGAAATGGTCGCCGCGTGCGTCAAACTGATGCGGCTCTCGGACCTCATGACGGTCGCCGCGAAATGCCGCGTCGTCACGCGCTTCCGCACCACGATCGGCCTGGCGAAGCGCCTCGCCGTGCGGCTGCAGCCCAACCATCCGGCGGACGACCTCAAGGGCATCGCCGCCTCGGTCCTGGACGGGCTGCTGCTCGGCTCCGGCGACGCCACGATCGGTATCAACCCGGCCAGCGATTCCCCCGCGCGCACCGCCGAGCTGCTGCATCTGCTGGACGATATCCGCCAGCGCCTGGCGATCCCCACCCAGAGCTGCGTGCTCGCGCACGTCACCACCACGCTCGGGCTGATGAACCAGGGCGTGCCGGTCGATCTCGTCTTCCAGTCCATCGCGGGGACGGAAGCGGCCAATGCGTCCTTCGGTATCAACCTCGCCATCCTTGCCGAGGCTGCGGACGCCGCTGCGGGGCTCGCGCGCGGAACGATCGGCGACAACGCGATGTATTTCGAAACGGGCCAGGGCAGCGCGCTCTCCGCGGGCGCGCATCACGGCGTCGACCAGCAGACGCTGGAAGCCCGCGCCTACGCCGTCGCGCGCCGCTTCCGCCCGCTGCTGGTCAACACCGTCGTCGGCTTCATCGGCCCGGAATATCTCGCCAGTGGCAAGGAGATCATCCGCGCCGGGCTCGAGGACCATTGCTGCGGCAAGCTTCTCGGCGTGCCGATGGGCTGCGACGTCTGCTACACCAACCACGCCGAGGCCGACCAGGACGACATGGACGCGCTGCTCACGCTGCTCGCGGCGGCCGGAGTCAATTTCGTCATGGGCGTGCCCGGTGCCGACGACGTGATGCTCGGCTACCAGAGCACCTCGTTCCACGATGCACTCGCCGTGCGCGAGCTCCTCGGCCTGCGCCCGGCACCAGAGTTCGAGACCTGGCTGGAAGGGCAGGGGATCCTCGACACCCTGCGCCGCGTCCGCCCGCCGGAGCCCGCGGCATTGCCGGCGCCACTGCGCCGCCTGCTCGCGTGAAGCTGGCGGTCCCCGATCATCCTGGGGATGCCTGGGCCGGGCTGCGCGCGCACACGCCGGCGCGCATCGGGCTCCCGCGCAGCGGCTCTGCGCTCGCAACGGCCGCGCTGCTCGATTTCCGCGCCGACCACGCCCGGGCGCGCGACGCGGTAGGCGATGAGCTGGACGAAGCGGCCCTCGCCACGGCGCTCGCCCCGCTAGGTCCCGTTCTCAGCGCCGCGAGCGCGGCGCCGGACCGCGCGGCCTATCTCCGCCGCCCCGATCTCGGCCGGCGCCTCGATGGTGCATCCGCCGCGATGCTCGCCGCCCATCACGGGGACTATGACCTGGCGCTGGTGCTTGCCGACGGGCTTTCCGCCAGTGCCACGCTTGCCGCCCCGGCACTCATCGCCGCGCTGCTGCCACGCCTCCCTGGCTGGCGCATCGCACCCTTCGTCATCGCGCGGCAGGCGCGCGTGGCTTTTGGCGACGCGGTTGCGACCGCGTTGGGTGCCGGCGCCGTCGCGGTGCTGATCGGGGAGCGCCCCGGGCTCTCGGTCCCGGTCAGCCTGGGCGTCTACGCCACCTGGCGTCCGCGCCTCGGCAGCACGGACGCGGATCGCAACTGCCTCTCCAACATCCACACCGCGGGACTCTCGCCGGAAGGCGCGGCGCGCCGCCTCGCCTTCCTGCTCGCCGCGATGCGCCAGCGCGGGCTTTCCGGCGTTGCACTTAAGGACGACGGCGAACTTCTCGCGTAAGAAACCTCCCTTCGCGACGGGCGGCGCTTGCGCCGTGCATCCGTCGCATTCGCAGGGAGGGTGAACGCATGTCCGATCTCGCGCCTGAATTTCTCGAGCAATCCCGCCGCCTTGCCGGAAAATGGGGATGGTTCGTGGTCCTCGGCCTGCTGATGATCGCGGCCGGTGTGTTCGCGCTCGGCGAAACGGTGATGGTGACGCTGGTGAGCGTGCTTGTCATCGGCGCGCTGCTGATAGTTGCCGGGGTGGTGCAGCTGGTCCACGCCTTCGGCAACCGCGACTGGCGCAGCTCCCTGTTCGGCGCCGTCTGCGGCGCACTCTACGTGGTCGGCGGTTTCCTGATCATGATGGAGCCGGTGCGCGGCTCGCTGGTCATCACCGTCTTCCTGATCGCGGCCCTCGCGGTGGGTGGCATCCTGCGCATCGTCCTGGCACTGCGCCACCGGGACGTGCACGGCTGGTGGTTGCTGATGCTCGGCGGCGTGATCAGCCTGACGCTTGCCGCGATGCTGTTCGCGAGCCTGCCTTGGTCCGGGCTGTGGGTGCTCGGCATGCTGATTGGCATCGAGCTCCTGGTGCAGGGCTTTACCTGGACGAGCTTCGGCTTCGCGCTGCGTGCCTTGCGTTAGCGGCTGAACGCCGCCGACGCGCCCCGCCGGCGTTCATGCCCGCCGCGCGGCCAGCGTAAAGCCGGCCAGGCCACAGACGGGGCCCGGCACGAGGAGCCACACGGCGTCGAGCCCGATGCGTTCGATCGCGAGGCTGACCGCCGCGATCGAAACGACGGTGATCGCGAAACCGATCGAGTTCATGATCGCGAGCGCGCTGCCCACCAGCTCCGGCGGGCAGGCGCGCGCGGCCAGCGCCGAGAATTGCGGCGAGTTCCGCCACCACGGCGGCGCCCCAGACGAGGATCAGCGCCAGCAGCGCCGGCGCCGGCAAGCCACGCCCGCCCAGCGCGAACAGCGCCCCGCACAGCCCGGAGATCACCAGCGCGGAAAGCGCGACCTTCGCGCTGCCCAGCACACGCGAAAGCATGCCACCGGCGATGCAGCCGCATGCGCCGATGCCGATGGCGAGAAAGGCAAGTGTCGAGACCCCAACCCCATAAGCGGTCGCGAGCGAGGTCCGCGCGATCAGCAGCGGCACGATGGTCCAGAACGCGTAGAGCTCCCACATATGACCAAAATAGCCCCACATCGCCGCACGGAATCGCGGCGCCGCGAACGCCGCCAGCACCCCGATGCGCCGCGGGGGCACAGCGCGGCCCGGGTCTGGCGCGCGCAATTTCGGCCCGTCGCCCAGGACGAAAATCATCAGGGCGGCCACGCAGGCGAGCAAGGACGAGGCCAGGATCACGTCCCGCCACGGCAGCCCGGCACCCAGTGCCCGCAGCCCGTGCGGCAGCGCCGTCCCCAGCGTGAGCATGCCCACCAGCACCGCCAGTGCCGAGCCGGTGCGGTCCGGCGCCCAGCCGACGATGAGTTTCATCCCCACGGGATAAATTCCCGCGAGCGAGAGCCCGACCAGGAATCGCCAGGCCATGCCGTCCCCGACACCATGGGCGAGCAGCGCGAAGCCGGCGTTGAACGCCGCTCCCGCGATGGCGCAGATGGTGAAGATACGGCTGGCGCGGAACCGGTCGGCCAGGCCCGAAAGCGAGATCGCCAGCGTACCGGCGATGAAACCCGCCTGCACCGCGCTGGTGAGCCAGCCCATGTCCGCGGGCGTGGCCTTCCAGACCCGGGCGAGGTCGGCGGCGGCGCTGTTGGCGCTGAACCAGAGCGAGGTGCCGAAAAGCTGCGCCAGCGAAACGGACGCGACGGGCCCCAGCCAATCCGCCAGCAGCCGCCGCGCCTGCCGCATCGCCAAGGTTCCCTGGTTCTTTCTTACAGGAAAGAACGACGCTGCTACTTGATCTTGTCCTGCGTCTTCGTCGCGAAGTCGCTCGCGTCATGCCGCTCGTGCAGCTGCTCCGCGGGCTCGCCGGTCAGACGGTTGACCATCCGCCCGCGCTTCACCGCCGGCCGCGCCGCGATCGCCTTCGCCCAGCGCTGCGCGTGCCTGTATTCTTCCACCGCGAGGAACTCCGACGCGCCGTACTGGTTGTTGATCAGCAGCCCGCCATACCACGGCCAGCACGCGATGTCGGCGATTGTGTAGTCGGGGCCGGCCAGGTACTCGCCCTCGGCCAGGCGCTTGTCGAGCACGTCGAGCAGCCGCTTCGTCTCCATGGTGAAACGATCGATCGCGTATTCGATCTTGCTCGGCGCGTAGGCATAGAAATGCCCGAACCCGCCGCCGAGATAGGGCGCGCTGCCCATCTGCCAGAACAGCCAGGAGAAGCACTCCGCCCGCGTCGCCGCGTCTTTCGGCAGGAACGCACCGAATTTCTCCGCGAGGTGGAGCAGGATGGCGCCGGACTCGAAGATGCGCACGGGCTTCGGTCCGGAACGGTCGATCAGTGCCGGGATCTTGGAGTTCGGGTTGGCCGCGACGAAGCCGCTGCCGAACTGGTCGCCCTCGCCGATACGGATCGGCCAGGCGTCGTATTCCGCGCCCTTGTGGCCAAGCGCCAGCAATTCCTCGAGCATCACCGTCACTTTCACCCCGTTGGGGGTGGCCAGCGAGTAAAGCTGCAGCGGATGCCTGCCCACCGGCAGCGCCTTCTCGTGCGTGGCGCCGGAAACGGGGCGGTTGATATTGGCGAACCGGCCGCCGCTTGCCTTGTTCCAGGTCCAAACCTTCGGCGGCACGTATTCGGCATCGCTCATCGCATCTCTCCCCGGGATTCTTCGCGTGATGCCGGGGACGGTAGCCGGGCGAACGCGGATCGCAAAGCCGCGCTGGCGCATGAGGGTCATCGCCCGGAGCGGCCGGCCGAGGGGTTGGAATCCGGCTCCCGCGCCCTGATCTAAGCTGGTCGCGCTTGCGCCACGCAGCGGGGAATGAAACCCTGCCGCCATGGCGCTCACAATCTCGTCGACGATCACCTCCGGCTTCGTGCTCGGCGCGGGCGACAACCCGGCCACGATCCTGCCGTCCGGCCGCATCAGCAATATCGGCAATGCCCTGCACGGCGCGTCGGGCACGTACTGGACGGTATCCAATTACTGGAACGGTCTCGGGCGGCAGCGCCTACACGATCTCGGCGGGCATCGACCTCGCAGGTGGCGGCGCCATCACCAACGCCGCGCACGCCGTGGTTTCGGGGTTCGCCTATGGCGTGCATGTCCATGGCACGGGCACGGTGGTGAACAACGGCACCATCGCCAGCACCGTGGCTTCGTTGCCCGCGTACCGCTATTTCACGACGCCTTCGCCCAGCATCACGGCCGTCGCGGGTGCGGTGGTGATCGGCGGCGGCGGCGTCAGCAACGCGGCGGGAGCCACGATTGAGGGCGTCGTCCAGGGGATTGGCATCAACGGCACCGGCCGCCTGGCCAACGCCGGGCTGGTGACAGCGAGCGGGACGCACGCCGCTGCCGTCATGCTGGGCGGCGCCGACAGCGTCACCAACCAATCCGGCGGCGTCATCTCCGGCGGCTACAGTGGCATTCTCGCGGCCGGCTCGCCTGTGACCGTAACGAACTCGGGCATCATCGCCGGCCACGCGGGCATCGGCGTGTTCCTCGTCTCCGGCGGAACGGTGGACAACCTGGCCGGGCTGATCTCGGGCGCCTCGGAAGGTATCTTCACGAAGCAGGCTACCAGGATCGAGAATGCCGGTACCATCGCGGGCGGCTATGCGGTCGATCTTGCCGCGGTCGGCACCGTCGACAACGCAGGCGGCCTGATTTCCGGCAGCATCGGCGGCATCGTGCTCTCGCAGGGCGGTTACATCCACAACACCGGAACCGTGGCCGCCAATTATGCCGTGTTCACCGCTCCCGCGGGCACCGTCGTCAATGCCGGTGACATCGCTGGGGGCAATTACGGCGTTGTTCTGAGGGGAGCCGGCACGCTGGACAACAGCGGTACCATCACCAGCACCCGCACGCTCGCCGACGCCACGGTCAACCTGCGCTACGGCGGCAGCTTCACCAACGAGGCGACGGGAACGGTGGGCGGCCACTGGATCGGGGTCGGCATCGGCAACACGACTGCCTCGGGCACGATCCGGAGCACCATCCTCAACGCCGGCAGCATCGGCGCGGTCGATGCGAGCGGTAACGGCGCCGATCTCTGGCTGCGCGGTCCGGTCTATGTGCGCAACACCGGCGTGATCAGCGCGGGGCCGTTCGGCCTCGTGCTCTACGACCGCAGCACGGTGGTCAATCTCGGCACCATCACCGGCTCCTACGATGTGGTGAACGCCGGCACAACGTATCACGAGGGCCCGATCGTCCCCGGCAACACCGCGCTCGCCGCCGCCACCGCCTCGCTGCTGCTCGAGGTGGGGCCGGGTGCCGTCTTCACGGGTGATATCACGGCCCCCGTCGGCTCCGGCGGCACGCAGGCCAACACGCTTGAACTGCTCACCGGTGCCGGTACCGGCACGATCAGCAGCTTTGGCGCGCGCTACGAGAGTTTCGGCAACATCGCGATCGACCACGGCGCGCACTGGCTTGTCTCCGGCACGGCACAGGGTTTCGCCGGCGAGACGATCAGCGGGCTGGCCGCCGGCAGCACGCTGGAGCTGACCGGCACGGTGGAGGATTTCGGCACCCTCGCCGGTGGCGTCCTCACGCTTTCGGGCGGCACCACGCTCAACCTGCAGGGCGTCGCGCAGGCCTATGTCAGCAACGACGGGGCCAACACCTTCGTGACCGCCTGTTTTGCCACCGGCACGAAGCTTCTCGCGTCGTGCGGGCCGGTCGCGGTCGAGGCGCTGCGCGAGGGCGACCAACTCCTCACCGCGAGCGGTTTCGCGCCGATACGCTGGATCGGTCACCGCCGCACGGATCTGCGGCGCCACCCCAACCCGCACGACGTGATGCCGGTCCGCGTCCGCGCCGGGGCCTTTGGCGATGGGCTGCCGCTGCGCGATCTCGTGCTCTCGCCCGACCACGCCGTGCTCGTGGACGGCGCGCTGGTCCCCATCCGCCATCTCGCGAACGGGCTCAGCATCGCGCAGGAGCGGCGCGATCACGTCACGTACTGGCATGTGGAGCTTGCGCGTCACGCCATCGTGCTGGCCGAGGGCCTGCCTTGCGAGACCTATCTCGATACCGGCAATCGTTCCGCTTTTGAGAATGCGGACGGGCCGGTGCAACTCCACCCGGAGTTCGCGCGCACCGTCTGGGCGGAGCGGGGATGCGCGCCGATTCTCACCGACACCGCCGCCCCATCGCTGCGCGCGGCGCACATGCGCCTTCTCGTGCGCGCGCGCCGCTACGGTGTCTCGAAGGCGACCAGCACCGGAACGTGATCGGAAGGCTGCGCCTTGGCGCGTTCCTCGCGGTCCGGCTCGGCGCTGGTCAACCGCTCCGCGAGGCGTGCCGAAAGCAGCGCATGGTCGATGCGCAGCCCGCTGTCACGCTCGAACGACGCCGCCTGGTAGTCCCAGAACGTGTAGACGCGCCCCGAGGGATGCAACGCGCGCACCGCATCGGTCAGCCCCAGCCACAGCAGCGCGCGAAACGCCGCGCGTGTTTCCGGACGCACCAGCGCGTCGCCGGGCGAGAGCGCCCCTGCGGCGAGATCCTCCTCGCCCGGGCACACGTTGTAGTCGCCGAGGATCGCGAGGTCGCGCCCCTCCTCCAGCACCGAGGCCGCGTGCAGCCTGAGTGCCTCCATCCAGGCGAGCTTGGCCGCGAACCCCTCCGCGCCGCCTGAATTGCCGTTCGGGAAATACCCGTTGCCGACGACGATGCCGCCGGCCTCCACCTCGATCCAGCGGGCCTGCGCCGGCTCCGGCAGGCCAGGCAGCACCCGCGCGCGCACCTCGAACGGGATGCGCCCAAGCACGGCGACACCGTTATAGGATTTCTGGCCAACCAGCTCCGCGCGGTAGCCGGGGAAGGCGAGTGCAGGGAATTGTTCCGCCTCGCACTTGATTTCCTGCAGCAGCACCAGGTCGGGCTGGTGGCGCTGCAGCCAGTCCGCCACATGTGCCTGGCGCTGGCGGATCGAGTTCACGTTCCAGGTCGCCAGCTTCATGGCCGGCATCCAATCGTGGGTCGTTGCGTCATCGTTGCGTCTCCACCGCGAGCGGCCACGTCAGCGCTTCGCATCGGCCACGAGCGGCCATGTCAGTTCCTTGCATCGGCTGCGAGCGGCCATGTCAGTTCTTTGCATCGGCAGCGAGCGGCCATGCCAGGAGCATCTTCTGCGCCAGCGCGTGCTCGCTCGGCGCCATCACCCAGGCGGTCGCGGGAAATGCGGTGGCGAGCTTGCGCAGCTCCGCCTCCGAGGCGCGGCTTGACCGTGCCATGGTGAGCATGCCGAACACGCGCTGCAGCCGCTCGCGCGAGAGCGTGCCGACCTGCAGCGCGTAGGTTCCGGCCGGTCCCGCCACCTCGGTGCGACTGATCCATAGCCGCAGCACCAGGCGGTCCTGTGGGTTCGCGCCGGCATGGATCAGGATCATGCGGTTGGGCTCGCCACGGTAGAGATGCGGCAGGACCGGCAGGGTGGCGGCGTCGCTCTGCGGCATCAGCCATCCCAGCACCGTCCGTGGCGCCCAGCGGACAGGGCGTTGCCAGCCCGCCGCCTCGAGGCGTTTCGCAAGTGTCTTTCCCGGGCCCGCCCACTGCAGCACCAGCGGGTTGTGCCCGGTGCCCAGCAGCGGCGCTTGCTCCGCCGGCAGCGTCGCCCAGCCGCCGTTGCGCCAGGTTGCCAGGTCGAGCACGCGCGGCGGCCCGGGATTGGGCGGCGCGGGGGGCACGACCAGCGCCACGCCCGCGAGCTGCGCCACCATGCCGAGCGCCACCAGCGTGCCGGAGGTGGCGTGGCTCGTGGGGCCGGGCGTGGCCGCGTCCTCGAATTCGTGGTGGCGCAGAATGTCGGCAACACCCGAAAGCCCAACCCACGCGATAGCGAACGCCACCCCCGCCACTTCCTCGGCGACGATCGACAGCCCCAGCACGACGCGTGCGAAGCCCGCGAGCACGATGACGAGCGCGATCGGCACTGCGCAATACCGGCCCCAGGGCGCGCGCACGTCGTGCACCACCGCGTACGCCACCATGCCGTACAGCGTGGCGGCCAGCGCCGCCGGCGCGCCCAGGGCCGCCCCCCCGGCCGCGCGCGTCCCGCCCATCGTCGCGTCCAGCAGCATCGCGCCCAGCAACCCCGCGACCCAGAGCGTCGGCGAGCGGCGATGCCAGGCCAGCCCCGCCAGCACCGAAAGCGCCACCGTCGCGAGCAGCCAGCGATTGCCGGTCGCCGCCAGCGCCCGCAGCGCCGGGTCCGACCAGGGTGTGCGCAGCAGCGACAACGCGGTGCGCAAAGCCTCCCCCGCGCCCAGTACTGGGTCGTGCAGCATGTCGAGCGCGGTGCCGAACAGCCAGGCGCCGCCGGCCAGCAGCAGCGCCATCAGCGCCAGCGCCGTCACCGAGCGCGGCGGCGAGTCCAGCACGCGGGCCAGCCGGCGGGAAAAGCGGTTGTCGCCGCGCGCCAGCCCGGCGAGCAGGAACGAGGCCGTTCGCGCGATGAGCACCGGCAGCCGCCGCGCAAGCGCGAGCCCGAGCCGGACCGTGAGCCAGACCAGCAGTCCCGCCACCAGCACCACCAGTGCCAGCCTTCCGGCGACGGCTCCCAGCAGCTCCAGCCCGGCGCCGATCGCCACCCCGAGTGCCACATGCGCCACCGCCCAGATCAGTCCCGCGGCGACGATGATCGGCACGAACCGGCCCATCGGCATGCCAAGCGCGCCCGCGAGCGGCGGCACGATGGCACGTACCCCTGGGGTGAAGCGCGAGACCAGCAGGGTCTTGCCACCATGCCGCGCCACCCCGTCCTCGGCCTTCCTCACCAGCGCCGGATGGCGGTTGAGCGGCCAGGAGGTCAGCAGCGATCGCCCGAAGCGGCGGCCAATCCCGTAGGAAAGCGTGTCGCCCAGCATCGCACCCAGCGCGACCGCGACGGCGAGCGGCGCGAACGGGATCGCGCCGCTCGGCACCAGGGCGGCGATGGCCACGATCGTTGCCGTGCCCGGCACCAGCGCGCCCAGCACCGGCAGCGTCTCGACGCTCGCGAGCAGGCCCGCGAGGACGCAGGCGAGCACCGCGTGCGCCCGCGCGAAGTCGATGATGACGTGGTGCAAGCCGTGCATGAGGGGGCGTTACCACACTCGCGTCGGCGCGCCACGGCAAGGGGGGTCTGGCGCAACCGCGCCCTGTCCAGCCCGCGTCACGCCCGCCGAGGCTTGGGCCCGCTATTCGACGGAGAAGCTTGAGCCGCAGCCGCAGCCGGAGGCGGCATTCGGGTTGCGTACCGCGAAATGGCTGCCCATCAGTTCGTCGGTGAAGTCGAGCTCGGCGCCGGCCAACAACTCGATCGAGGCGGGATCGACAAGCAGCACCGCGCCGTCACGCTCGACCACCAGGTCGTCGTCGGCGCGAGCCTTCTCCAGCGCGAACTGGTACTGGAAGCCGCTGCAGCCACCCGCGGCTACCGCCAGGCGCAATGCCGCAGCGCCCTCGGCGGCGGTGATCTCGGCAATCCGGTGCGCCGCGCGCGCTGAGAGGGACATGCGCGGCGAAACTGTCTGTCCGGTCGGCGTGGCGGTGGATTCCATACCCGGTAATTAGGATCTTGTCGGCAAAAGTTGAAGAGCATGCGTTTCCGCACCACGCGGTGCTGGCCTATGAGCAGGGTGGGAATCACGCTGTGACCTCCGAGACCGAGCGACCGACATCCGGCCAGGCCGTTGCGACCTGGCTGCCCATCAGCCGTCGTCTGCCGCCACCTGGCGACGGACGGCCCGTGCTCGTCGTCGTCGTCGACACGGAGGAAGAGTTCGACTGGTCGGCGCCCTTCGACCCCGCGAGCACCTCGGTCGCCAACATCGCGGAACAGGGAAGGGCCCAGGCGGTGTTCGACGCCCATGGCGTGGTGCCGACCTATGTCGTGGATTATCCCGTGGCCACCAATCCCGAGGCGCTCGCGGTTCTGCGCGGCTTCGCGGCGGAGCAGCGGTGCGAAATCGGCGCGCATTTGCAGCCGTGGGTGAACCCGCCAGACGATGGCGTGCGGCCGGTCACCTCGGCCATGTCCTTTCCCGGCAACCTCCGGCCCGCGATGGAGGCGGAGAAACTCACGGTGTTGACCCGGGCCATCGAGCAAGGTTTCGGCGCCCGCCCCTTGGTCTACAAGGCTGGCCGCTACGGCATCGGGCCCGCAACCCCGGCGCTGCTGGCCTCGCTCGGCTACCGCGTCGATGTCAGCGTCGTGCCGCACACGGATTTCCTGACCGAGGGCGGGCCGGACTTCCGCGGCCTTCCAGCGTGCCCGGTCGTGGTGGCGCCAGGGGTTGTGGAACTGCCGCTCTCCGTGCACTTCGTCGGCGCCATGGCGCGCCTCGGCCCCACGCTCTATCCCCGCCTCCTCAGCCGCCCCGCCTCGCGACTTCGGCTTGCGGGTATCGCAGCCCGGCTCGGCCTGCTCGAGCGGCTGCGACTCAGCCCGGAAGGACACAGCCTTGCCGATCTGGTCCGTCAGACGCGCGCGGCACTCGCCGCCGGCACGCGCGTCTTCATGCTGACCTATCACAGCACGGCGCTGCTTCCAGGAGCCACCCCCTATGTCCGCAGCGAGGCCGCGCGCGACGCGTTCATCGCGGTTCTCGACCGCTACCTGCGCTTCTTCCTCGGCTCCGCCGGCGGGCGCAGCAGCACGGCCCTGCGGCTTGCCGAGGAACTGGCGGGGGCGTGACCATGCGTCCCGCTCTGCTGCCCTGCGCGGTGCGGCCGGAAACCTCGCGCGGACGCCTTTTCGACGAGCCGGAAAGCCGCACCCGCTCACCCTGGCAGCGTGACCGCGACCGCATCATCCACAGCTCCGCCTTCCGCAAGCTGCAATACAAGACCCAGGTCTTCGTCAACCACGAGGGCGACTTCTACCGCACCCGCCTCACCCACAGCCTGGAAGTGGCGCAGGTCGCCCGCTCGCTCGCCCGCGCGCTGGGGCTCGACGAGGATCTCGCGGAGACGCTGGCGCTGGCGCACGATCTCGGCCACCCGCCCTTCGGCCATGCCGGGGAGGAGGCGCTCGCCGGGATGATGGCCCCGCATGGCGGCTTCGACCACAACGCCCAGTCGCTGCGCATCATCACGCTGCTGGAAAGCCGCTACGCCGGCTGGGACGGGCTCAACCTCACCTGGGAAACCCTGGAGGGCCTGGCCAAGCACAACGGCCCGCTGCGCGACCCGCCGCACTACGTTGCCGAGTACGACCGACGCCACAAGCTGGAGCTCGGCACCTACGCCTCCGCCGAGGCGCAGGTCGCCTCGCTTTCGGACGACGTCGCCTACACGAGCCACGACATCGACGACGGCCTGCGCGCGCGCCTCTTCGCCATCGAGGACCTGGCGCACCTGCCCGTCGTCGGCCCGGCACTTGCCGAGGCGCGGCGCGCGAGCCTGGACATGCCGCCGCCCAGGCTGCGCCACGAGACCATCCGCCGCGTCGTCAACGCCATGGTCGAGGACGTCATGGCCGAGACCACGGCGCGGATCACGAAGCTCGCACCGAAGGATTCGGACGCGATCCGCCGGGCGAAGCGCCCGGTCGTCGCCTTCTCTCCCGCCATGGCGGAAGCGCGTGCCGCCATCCGCGACTTCCTGTTCAGCCGCATGTACCGCCACTGGCGCGTCGTGCGCATGACCACCAAGGCCAAGCGCCTCACCGCGGAGCTGTTCTCGCTGCTGGCCTCCGACCCGCGCATGCTGCCCGATGACTGGCGCGCCCGCGCGGGCGAGACGGGCACCACGGACCGCGCCGCACTTGCCGTGTGCGATTACGTCGCCGGCATGACCGACCGCTTCGCCGCGGACGAGTACCGAAGGCTCACGGACCTCTCCGTCCGGAGCTAGCTGTCCTCATCGGTGCGCACGGTGCTGGCTTAGTCTCCCAGGGTGGGCGGTTAATCGTAACGATGCCGAGCCAATCGTGCCCGGCGTGGCTTGATCGGGATCGCGCTGCACGCTGGCGAAGGCCACAGGCCCTGCGCACTGCGGCGAGAACGCGCTCGCCGAGCACAAGGTCGGCATTTTCGAACTGATGGCGGGCTTCTTCCGGGGCCCGATCCCGTGGATGATCGAGATGGCGGCCATCCTCTCCGCGGTGCCCTCGCCCTGGGGCGACCTGGCCATCATCCTCGCCATGCTGCTGGTCAACGCCGGCACCGGCTTCCGGCAGGAGCTCAAGGCCGGCAGCGCATTGCCAGGAATCAGCTCACCCTCGGCGAGGCGCAGCCGATGAGCGGTGTAGCGGCGGTTGATCTGGCGTTCGCCCCTTGCGGCACCTCGCGCCGGTGCGCGGATGGTCGCGGCGCCGCGCTAGAGCAGGAACTGCCAGAACCGCGCCATGAACTCGTGCATCCGCTCCTCGAGCGGGCGCTGCCGCCACTCGGCAAGCGTGATCGGCGTCGCGCGCGCGCGGTCGCGGTCGAGCAGTTCCGTCATCGCCTGCGCGGTCGCGGTTCCGCGCACGATAGCGTCCACCTCGTTGTTGAACGCCACGCTGCGCCGGTCGAGGTTGGAGGAGCCGACGCTGGTCCAATCGCCGTCCACCACCAGGATCTTGGCGTGCAGCACGTCGCCGCGCATCTCGTCGATCTCGACGCCGGCCTCGAGCAGGTCGTCATAGGCGGCGCGGCCGGCGGCCAGCGCCTCCGTCGAATTGCTCTTGCCCGGCAGCAGCAGCCGCACCCGCACGCCACGCCGCGCCGCGCGCACCAGCTCCTCGCGCTCCTCGTGCGTGGGCACGAAATAGCCGGTGCTGAGATCGATACTGCGCTTTGCGTTGCGGATCGCGGTCAGCAGCGTGAGGTATTCCAGCGGCGCATCCTCGCCGGGCGCGCTGCCGATGATGCGCACCGCCTGATCGCCGGCTGGCGGCTCCGGCGGGAACCAGTCGCGCCCGGTAAGCTCGGCGCCGGACTCCTTTCGCCAGGTGTGCAGGAACAGGCGCTGGAGCTGGGCGACGGCCGGCCCCTCGATCTCCGCGTCGATATCGCGCCAGACCGAGTTGGAGGGGCTTGCGTCGTAGCTGGCCAGGTGGATCTCGTAGACAGGATCGAGGTTGACCCCGCCCACGAACCCGATGCGCCCATCGATCACCAGTATCTTGCGGTGGTCGCGGTCGTTGGGGCTGACCAGCGCGCCGGCTTTCGTGGTCAGCCCCGCGTGGAAGGCGATGACGTGCGCGCCGGCCTTGCGCAGCCGGTCGAGGAACGCCGAGTTGGTGTCGCTGGAGCCGAGGGCATCGAAGATGATGTTGACCTGCACGCCATGCGCCAGCCGGTCGAGCAGCACGTCGCCAAGCGTGCTGCCATGTCCGGTGGACGCCACGGGTCGCTGCCCCACCGTCACGTCGTTGAAGATATAGTATTCGAGGTTGATGAAGTGCCGTGCCTCCGCCATGGCCCGAAACATCGCAATCAGCGTCTGATTGCCGTCGTCCAGCAGGGTCACGCGGTTGCCGTCGGTGAACGGCGCGGCCGCCTCGGCCCTGGCGGAGGCTGGCTGCGCGGCCGGGTCCGCGGGCCGCGCCTTGCCGTCATGGAATGCGACCGACGGCGGTGCGTTGCAGCCTGCGAGCAGCAGTCCCGGCAGCAGTAGAGCCCAGCGCATGCGCGAACGCCTCCCTGATGTGGGCCGAGGTTCGATGCAGCGCCGGCTTGGCGGCTGTGTGGCGAAGACGAGAAGCCGCAATCATCTAGCGATGGCGCGGCTGGCGGCCCTCGGCAGGCACGTTGCGAGATCTCAGGCGATACGCGAGATCTCAGGCGATACGGCGGATGAGCTTCGCCACAAACAGCACGATCACCGCGCCGAATGTCGCGGCCAGGATAGCACCCAGCAGGCCATGCGCGAACACCGGGATCACGGAGCCGAACAGCGCCCCCGCGACGACCGAGCCCACGATGCCGATGACAATGTCGCCGAACACGCCGAAGCCCCGCCCGCTCATGATCACGCCGGCGAGCCAGCCGGCGATGCCGCCGACGATCAACCATACGAGCAGGGGTGGCAGAATGAGGATCATGATCCTTGGCAATCCGGTTCAGTGCCGACACCTCGCGCCTGCAATCGGGCGGAAATGCGCTGCCGGAATGGCGAAGATGCGTCAGGCGGCGTGCAGCAGATCCGCCGCCTTCTCGGCGATCATGATCACGGCCGCGTTGGTGTTGCCGGAAACCACGGTCGGCATCACCGAGGCGTCCGCCACACGCAGCCGCTCGATCCCATGCACGCGCAGTTGCGGATCGACAACGGAAGTCGGGTGATGCCCCATCATGCAGGTGCTCGTGGGGTGGAAGGTCGTGCCCGCGGTGCGCTGCACTTCCGCGAGCAGCGCCTCGTCGCTGTCGGCGTCCGCCTTCGGCATGTAGGGTGCCTCGACGAAGCGTGCCATCGCCGGCTGCTCCATCACCTTGCGCGCGACGCGCATCCCCGCCACCATCGTCTCGCGATCGTTATGGGTCCCGAGATAGTTGGGCTGGATCGCCGGCGCCACCGTCGGATCGCGTGACTTGATGCGAAGCCAGCCGCGGCTCTCAGGGCGGCAGGGAATGGCGATCAGCGTGCAGCCGGGAAAATCGTGCATCGAGCCACCGGATTTCTCGGCGCTGCCGGCAAGGAACTGGTATTGCACGTCGGGCGAGGCGAGTTCCGGCCGCGTCCTGACGAACATCCCGATCGGCGCCGCCCCGGTCATCAGCGTGCCGGTGCCGGCGAGGAAGTAGCGCAGCCCCTCCACCGCCTTGCGCCAGAGCGAATGGTCGATCTCGTTGATCGTGACAACGCCCTTCAGCTGCATGATGGTGCGCCCGCCGAGATGGTCCTGCAGGTTCTCGCCTACGCCCGGTAAATCGTGCAGGACCTCGATGCCGTGCTCGGCGAGCAACGCGCCAGGCCCGATCCCCGAGAGCTGCAGCAGTTGCGGAGACGCAATGGAACCGCCGGCCAGGATCACCTCGCGCGACGCCACCACCTCGCGCGCCACCCCGCGCTGCGTGAACGCGACCCCGGTCGCGCGCCTGCCATCCACGATCACTCGTTGCGCCAGCGCGTGTGTCTCCACGCGCAGGTTGCTCCGGGCCATCGCCGGGCGCAGATACCCCACCGCCGCACTGCATCGCCGCCGCCCGCGCACGGTGACCTGCAGCGTCCCCACACCCTCCTGCACCGCGCCGTTGAAATCGGCGTTGAATGGAATCCCCGCCTGCTGTGCCGCCGCGATCAGCGCGTCATGCAGCACATGCGGCGAGCGCAGGTCGGAGACAGCGAGCGGTCCGCCCTTGCCGTGGAACTCGTCCTCGCCGCGCTCCTGATCCTCGGCGCGCCGGAAATATGGCAGCACATCGGCGTACGACCACCCTTCGCAGCCCATCTGCCGCCACAGGTCAAAGTCCTCGCGCTGGCCGCGGATGTAGATCAGCCCGTTGATGGAGGATGACCCGCCCAGCACCTTGCCGCGCGGCCAGGGAATGCGCCGCCCGTTCATGCCCGGGACCGGCTCGGTCTCGAACTGCCAGGTGATCGCGGGGTTGTAGATGTTGCGGTAGAACCCGGCCGGGATATGGATCCACGGGTCGCGATCCGGCCCGCCGGCCTCGAGCAGCACCACGCGGGTCTTCCCGTCCGTCGAAAGGCGGTTGGCCAGTACACAGCCTGCCGACCCCGCGCCGACGACGACGTAGTCCGCCTCGATCCGGTCCATGGTGTTTCCCTGGAAACAACTCTTCCCTGCCGCCACTATCGGCGCGGCATCGGCGGGGCGCAAACCGGCGCGGCTTTGATGCGGCGCCGCATTTGGGCTAGCGGAGCGGCCATGTCCGACCTTTACGCACAGATCCGCGAGCGCGTGCTCGCCGCCCTCGCCGAAGCCTTCCCCGGTCTGCCGGAGGAGGCGCTCGCCCGTGTCGAGGTCGTGCCGCCGCGCGAGGAGGGCAGGGGCGAGATGGCGAGCAACGCCGCCATGGTCACCGCCCGGGCCGCCGGCCGCAAACCCGCGGAGATCGCGGCGGAACTGGCGAAGCGTCTCGGCGCCACGTCCCCCATCGCTGCGGCCGAGGTCGCGGGACCCGGCTTCCTCAACCTCACGCTGGTGCCCGATGCCTGGCGCAGCGTGATCCCGGCGGTTCTCGCCGCCGGCGAGGCGTACGGCGACAGCACTGTCGGCGGCGCCGTTCCGGTGAACGTGGAGTTCGTCTCCGCCAACCCAACGGGGCCGCTGCATGTCGGCCACTGCCGCGGTGCCGTGGTCGGCGACGCGCTCGCCAACCTGCTCGCGAAGGCTGGTTACGGCGTTACCCGCGAGTTCTACGTCAACGACGCCGGCAACCAGGTGACCGCCCTCGCCTGGGCCACCTACTGGCGTTACCTGCAGGCGCTCGGCACCGCGCTCACCGAGGCAGAGTTCGCCGCCCGAATCCCTGGCGGCCTGCAATATGGCGGCGAGTACCTGCGCGACGTCGCTCGCGCCCTGGTCGAGGCGCATGGCGATGCCTTCGCCCCCGGCGCGGTCCCGGCCGAGCCCGGCCTCTGGCTCGAACCCGTGCGCGATTTCGCCATCGCCTTCCAGCTCGAGACGATCAAACAGGACCTCGCGCGGCTCGGCATCCACCACGACGTGTTCAGCTCCGAGCGCGCGCTGGTGGAAAATGGCGCGGCGGACCGCATGATCGCCGTCCTGCGTGCGCGCGACCTTATCTACGAGGGCGTGCTGGAGCCGCCCAAGGGCAAGCTGCCGGACGACTGGGAGCCGCGGGAGCAGACGCTGTTCCGCGCCACGCGCTTTGGCGACGACGTCGATCGACCGCTGCGCAAATCCGATGGCACGGCCACGTATTTTGCCAACGACATCGCCTACCACGCGGACAAGATCGCGCGCGGGGCGAAGATCCTCATCGACGTCCTCGGCGCCGACCATGGCGGCTACCTGCCGCGCATGAAGGCCGCGGTTGCCGCGATCGGCGGTGCCAGCTTCGAGGTGGCGCTCTGCCAGATCGTGCATTTCCAGAAGGGCGGCGAGCAGGTGCGCATGAGCAAGCGCGCCGGTACGTTCGTCACCGTCGCGGACCTGCTCGACGAGGTTGATGCGGATGCGATCCGTTTCACCATGCTGATGCGCAAGAACGACGCGCAGATGACCTTCGACCTGGATCTCGCGGTCGCCCAGACGCGCGAGAACGCGGTCTTCTACATCCAGTACGCCCACGCGCGCGCCCGCTCGGTGCTGCGCGCGGCCGACGAGCGCGGAATTGCCCCCGGCGGCAACCTCGAAACCCTCGCCGATCCCGCGGAAATGGCGGTTTTGCGCCGCCTCGCTGCCTGGCCGCGCTTGGTGGAGGGGGCGGCGCAAGCACGGGAGCCGCACCGAATAGCGTTTTTCCTCTATGATTTAGCGAGCGACTTTCATATGTTATGGAACCGAGGGCGTGACGATGCTGCACTGCGGTTCCTGATCGAGGACCGCGCCGCCGAGACCGGAGCCCGCGTCGCCCTGGTCGCGGCGGTGGCGACGGTCCTGCGTTCGGGGATGCGGGTGCTCGGCGTCACGCCGGTCGAGGAGATGCGTTAGCGGCGTTCCCCGCCTCCGGGGTACGCCCCGGAGTGGAACGAGATGAGCCAGAGCGGTCACGCTTTCGACGATCACGGCTACGACGACGACTTGGAAATTCCGCGACCTTCCGCCAGTTTCCGCGTGCCCAGGCGGCGCGCCGGCATGGACACGACGACGCGCAACATGGCGCTGGTCGCGGCCGGCATCGCCGGCGTGATCGTGCTCGCGGTTGCCGGCCAGGCGCTGATGCGCCCGAGCGGCCTGCCGGTGGTCGCGGCCCAGGAAGGGCCATGGCGGGTGAAGCCGGCCAATCCCGGCGGCATGCAGGTCACCGGCGCCGGCAACGCCATCTTCAACGGCGCCAGGCCCAGCGGCCAGGACAAGGCGATGCCCGGCCCGGAAACGCCGGACCTCGCAGCGCTTGCTCGCGACGAGCACAAGGCGGCGCCGCAAACGGCCCAGCCGGACACGGCCGCCGCGCCGATGACCGCTGAGAGCTCCGTGCCAGCGGGACCGGCTGCGCCCGAAGCCTCGAAAACCGCCATGGTCGCCCCAACCCCGGTGCCGGCTCAGGCGCCCAAGGCCGCCGCCATGGCGCCGCCGACCGACCATGCCGTCGCGACCCCGGCCGCCAAGCCAGTCCCGGCCGCCGCCGGCAAGGCCGAGGTGCAGCTCGGCGCGCTGCCCACGGAGGCCGCGGCGCACGCCGAATGGCAGCGCCTCTCGCGCCTCATGCCCGGCCTGCTTGGCCACCACACACCGCAGGTGACCAAAGCTGAGGTCAACGGCCACACCTGGTGGCGGCTGCGCACGACTGGCTTCGCGTCTGGCACCGAGGCAAAGGATTTTTGCGCCCAGGTCAAAGCCAAGGGCGGTGCCTGCGCGGTCGAGAGGTCGTAGCGCGCCCGCCACCGTGCTGGCCTCAACGCATGCGGTGCCCCGGCGCGCCGCCATCGTCGGCGTCGCCGGTACCGTGCTCGCGCCGGCCGAGCGGGAATGCCTCGCGGCGTTCCCGCCGGTTGGCGTCATCCTCTTCGCCCGCAACATCGTGGACCCGGCGCAGCTTGGCCGGCTGATTGCCGATATCCGCGCCTGCGTGCCCGGTGCCCTGCTGATGGTCGACCAGGAGGGGGGGCGCGTCGCCCGCCTGCGCCCGCCGCACTGGCCCGTTCGCCCCGCCGCCGCGACACTGGCGACCGAGGAGGCGGCGAGGGAAGGGGGGCAGGCCATCGGGCGGATTACCGCCGGCGCAGGGTTCGACATCGTTGCCGCGCCGGTGCTGGACCGCGCGCTCCCCGGCGCCAGTTCCGTGGTCGGCGACCGCGCCTTCCCGGGCGACGCCCACGCCGTCGCCCGCCTCGGCCGTGCCTTTGCCCAGGGGCTGATGGCGGAGGGCATCATCCCAGTCGCCAAGCACGTCCCCGGCCATGGCCGTGCCCGCGTCGACAGCCACGAGGCGCTGCCCGTGGTGGACGGCATCGACCAGGACGATCTTTTTCCGTTCGCCGCCAACGCCGACCTGCCCTGGATGATGACCGCGCATGTGCTGTTCACGGCCTGGGACCGCGAGCGCCCCGCCACCCTCTCGCCCACGATCCTGGGCGAGATCGTCCGCCGCCGCATCGGCTTCGGCGGCGTTCTGGTCTCCGACGACCTGGCCATGGGCGCGCTTTCCGGTTCACCCGTCGATCGGGCGCTCGCCTGCCTCGAGGCTGGTTGCGACCTGGCACTCTACTGTCCCGGCGATGCCGCCACGGCGGATGTCCTGCGCGCCGTCCCGCCGCTCACGCCACAGGCCTCGGCGCGCCTCGCCCGGTCGCGGCAACCGGCCGCCTGACCAGGGAGGGGGCTCGCGCGGCGGCCCCTTTTGAGGCTAGACCCCGCCGGCCCTGGCCTGTAACCGCCGGGGCTCGACCCCCGGAGCCGACTTGACCGATATCATCCTCTCCCTGCTGGCCGCGGTGCTGGCAATCACCTTGCACGAGGCGGCGCACGGCTATGCCGCCCTTGCGCTGGGCGACGACACCGCGAAGCGCGCCGGCCGGCTCTCGCTCAACCCGCTGGTGCACATTGACCGGGTCGGCACCATCCTGCTGCCGGCATTGCTGCTCATTGGGCAGCTCCTCACCATCCACCGCGTGGCCTTCATGTTCGGCTGGGCGAAGCCGGTGCCGGTGGCGGCCTGGCGCTTCGCCAACCCCCGCCGAGGCATGATGTGGGTCGCGATGGCCGGGCCGGGGATGAATTTCCTGCTCGCCTGGCTCGGCGGCCTTGCCTTTCACCTGCTGCCCGTCATCCCTTTGCTGCTGCGCACGCCGGCCGAGAATTTCCTCTTTGCCTTCATTCTCACGAACCTGGTGCTGGGCCTGTTCAACCTGCTGCCCATCCCGCCGCTGGATGGCGGGCGTATCGCGGTGGGCATCCTGCCGTTGCGGGCGGCCCAGATCTGGGCGCGGGCGGAGCGCTACGGCATTCTCGTCGTGCTGCTCGTGGTCTTCGTGCTGCCCGAGATTGCGCGGGAGATGGGCTATGCTTTCAACCCGGTGGGCGCGGCGCTGGACCGCATTCTGCCCGGCGCGTTGCGTCTGGTTCTGATGCTCTCGGGCAACCATCCATGACCGGGACGCTACATGTCCCGGAAGACACGCCCGACGATCCAGCGCCCGAGACGCTGGTGCCCGAGCCACTGGTGCCCGAGCCACTGGTGCCCGAGACACTGGTGCCCGACGCAGGAGCACCCGGCGAGGTGGCCCGCGAAAGCCCGGCGCCTGAGATCCCCCTGTCCGAAACGTCCACGCCGGCAACCACCGCGGCCGAAGTCTCCACGGCCGAATCCCCCGCGCCGGCAGCCGCCACGCGAGGCCCGGAAGGGACCGTGGAGGCCGCCGACGCGCTGGTCGTCCGGCTGGAAGGCTTCGAGGGGCCGCTCGACCTGCTGTTGGAGCTCGCCCGCGCCCAGAAGGTGGATCTTGCCCGCGTCTCCATCCTCGGGCTGGTCGAGCAATACCTTGCGGTCATCGAGGGCGCGCGCCGCATCCGCCTCGAACTCGCGGCCGACTGGCTGGTGATGGCCGCCTGGCTCACCTGGCTCAAATCCCGCCTGCTGCTGCCCAAGGGCGAGGAGGCGGCGGACGAGGGCGCGCTCGCCGCGGACGTGCTCGCCGCCCGCCTCGCGGAACTCGCCCGCATGCGCGCCGCCGCCGCCTGGCTCGGCGCCCGTCCGCAGCTCGGGCGCGACGTCTTTGCCCGCGGCGCTCCGGAATCGCTCACCGAGATCGACCGCTCGCGGCTCGTGCTGGACGTTGCTGGACTGATGCGCGCCTATCTCGCCGCCGTCCGGCGCGCCGCCGGCCAGGGTGTCTGGAAACCGAGCCCGCTCACCGTCTGGACCGTGAAGGACGCGCTGGCCAGGCTCGCGAAGCTGGTCGGCAGCCTGCCGGACTGGTCGAGCCTCGAGGCATTCCTGCCGATCGAGATTGCCTCGCCCGCCGAACGGCGCGCGGCAATGGCGAGCACGCTGGTGGCCGGGCTGGAAATGGCCCGCGGCGGGCTGGTGCGGTTGCGCCAGTCAGGCCCGTTCGAGCCGATCATGGTGCGCGCCGCCAGGGAAGGAGAGGAAGACCGGGTGGAGGAACAGGATGGATGAGGTGACGCCGGACGCGGCGAAGGACGCGCCACCGGAGGAACCACTGGCGATGGCCGCGCCGGCTCAGAACGGAGCCGAGGCGCCGGCGGCGACGCCGGGCGCGCCTGGGGGGGCCGAACCCGCGGCCGGGCCCGCGGACGCGGCGACGCCCGAGGCGGCTCCGGAGACAACCGTCGGCACAGCTTTCGAAACTGGCTCCGAAGCCACCCCCGAGCCCCCTCCCGACGCGCTGCCGGAAGCCGCCGGGTCGCGACCCGCGGCGCCCGCTCCGGCCCCCGCCGCCGAGGTGACGGAGGAACAGCTCCGCCTGGCCGAGGCATTGATCTTCGCGGCCAGCGAGCCGGTGCCGCCGCGCGCCCTGGTTCAGGCGCTGCCCGATGGCTCGGACGCCGACGCCGTGCTCGTTGCCCTGGTCGCGCGCTATGCCGGGCGCGGCGTGGAGCTGACACAGTCCGCCGGCGGGTGGCAGTTCCGCACCGCGCCCGATCTCGCACAGGCGCTGATCCGGGTCATTCCGCAGCCGCGCCGTCTGCCGCGCGCGGCGATGGAGACGCTCGCCATCATCGCCTACCACCAGCCGGTGACGCGCGCGGAGATCGAGGAGATCCGGGGCGCCTCGGTCTCCCAGGCGACGCTCGACGCGCTGCTGGAGGCAGGTCTGGTCGGCCCGCGCGGCCGTCGCGAGACCCCGGGCCGCCCGGCGCTTTGGGGCACCACCGCCAATTTCCTCGCCCAATTCCAGCTGCAGAGCCTGCGGGACCTGCCGCGGCGCGAGGAACTGCTGGTCGAAACCCCGAATGCCAGCAACGCCGCCGTCGCATCGGCGCCACCGTCGGAGGAGGCGCCCGTGGGGGAACCCACCGCCGAGCAACCGGGTGGCGAGACGCCAGGCGAGGTTGCGGAAGCGGCACAGGATGGCGAGGAAGCGGCACCATCGGTCGGCGCCGCCCCCGAAACGGAGAGCGAAGCCGAGGCGCCGCGCGCGGAACCCGCGCAGCAGGAGCGCCATGGAAAGGAGGCGGGTTCGTGACGCCTTTGCAACGGCGGTTTACCTTCCCCGCCCGCACCTGCTAGCAGGCCCCCATGTTCGGTCTTGCCTGGTCCGAGGTTCTGCTCATCGGGGCGGTGGCGCTGATCGCCATCGGCCCCAAGGATCTGCCCGTCGCCATCAAGGCGGTCACCGGGGCGATCAAGAAGGCGCGCCGGCTCGCCGCCGAGTTCCAGAGCCATGTCGACGAGCTGGTGCGCGAGGCCGATCTCGGCTCGGTCAAGGACGGCTTCAAGGAACTGACCGATTTCGACGTGGCCTCCACCGTCGAGAAGGCGGTCGATCCCGACGGCAGTCTCAAGGCGGCCTTCGCTGGCGACATCCTGGGCGAGGGCGGCACCGCGGACACTGCCGCAACCCCGGTCACCTCGGAGCCGCTGGCGGAGGTGGCCAGGCCGCCGCAGATCGAGGGCGTACCCCCCTTCATTCCGCCCGAGATCGCGAACGCCCCGAAGCCGCCGCCGTTCATCCCGCCCGGCATCCTGCTGCCGGGCTGACCCTTCATCCGAGCCCTTTCGCGAGCCAAGCGCGTGTCCGAAACCGAGACCGAAGACCCGATCAACGACAAGCCGATGCCGCTGCTCGAGCATCTGATCGAGCTGCGCCGCCGCCTGCTGTGGTCCGCGGTCGCGTTCCTGATCGCCTTCATGATCTGCTACCATTTCGCGGGGCCGATCTACAGCTTCCTCGCCGCGCCTCTCGCCAACCTGCTGAAGAACCAGCCGGGCGGCGAGCACATGATCTACACCCAGCTCTACGAGGCCTTCTTCACCTATCTGAAGGTGGCGATGTTCGGGGCCTTCTTCCTCTCCTTCCCGGTCCTCGCCACCCAGCTCTGGATGTTCGTCGCTCCCGGCCTCTACCGCAGCGAGAAGCGGGCGATGCTGCCCTTCCTCATCGCCACCCCGATCCTGTTCGTGATGGGTGCCGCGCTCGCCTATTATTTCGTGTTCCCGTTCGCCTGGAAATTCTTCCTCTCCTTCCAGTCCTCCAGCGGCGCCGACGGCCTCGCCATCGAGGCGATGCCGCGCGTCTCGGAATATCTCGACCTCGTGATGAAGCTGATCCTGGCCTTCGGCCTGGCGTTCGAGATGCCGGTCGGGCTTTCGCTGATGGCCAAGGTCGGGATCGTCTCGTCCAAGTCGCTGAAGCGCTACCGCCGCTACGCCTATGTCGGCATGTTCGTCATCGCCGCCGTCCTGGCGCCGCCCGACGTCATTACGCAGACCGGGCTCGCGGTGCCGCTGCTCCTGCTCTACGAAGGTTCCATCATCGCGGCCCGCATGGTCGAGCCGAAGCGCGACGATGACGATGACGACGACGACGCGTAGGGACTGGAACTGATGCACGATATTCGCGCCATCCGCGAAGCGCCTGACGCGTTCGATGCCGCGATGCGGCGCCGCGGCGTGTCGCCAGACCCGTCCGCGACGATCCTGACGCATGACGCGGCGCGGCGCGCGGCACAGACGAAGCTTCAGGAGCTGCAGGCCGCGCGCAACGCGCTTGCCAAACGCATCGGCGAGGCCAAGCGCGCCAAGGAAGACAGCACGGCGCTGGAGGCCGAGGGCACCGCGCTGCGTGCCCAGATCGAGACGCTGGAGCAGGGGGCCACCAGCGCCGAGCAGGCGATGAACCTCATCCTCGAGGCGCTGCCCAACATTCTCGACCCCGAGGTCCCGGACGGTGCCGACGAGACCGCGAACGTGGTGCTGCGCGTCGGCCGCGGACCGGTGCCCGCGAACCACAAGCCGCGCGAGCATTTCGAGCTGGGCGAGGCGATGGGCCAGATGGACTTCGCCGCCGCCGCGAAGATCGCGGGCGCCCGCTTCACCGTGCTGCGCCGGAACCTGGCGCGGCTCGAGCGCGCGCTCGGCCAGTTCATGCTCGACATCCACACCGAGCAGCACGGCTACGAGGAAGTCTTCGTGCCGCTCCTGGTCAACGACGCGACCGTCTATGGCACCGGCCAGCTCCCGAAATTCGCCGAGGACCTGTTCCGCACCACGGACGGGCGCTGGCTGATCCCGACGGCCGAGGTGCCGCTCACCAATCTCGTCGCCGGCGAGATCGTGCCCGAGGCAAAACTGCCGATGCGCCTCACGGCGCTCACGCCGTGCTTCCGCAGCGAGGCGGGCTCTGCCGGGCGCGACACGCGCGGCATGCTGCGCCAGCACCAGTTCACCAAGGTGGAGCTGGTCTCGATCGCGCATCCGGACCATTCCGCGGCGGAGCACGAGCGCATGACGCAATGCGCCGAGGCGATCCTGGAGAAACTGGAAATCCCCTGGCGGCGCGTGATCCTCGCCTCCGGCGACACCGGCTTCGGCTCGGCGCGCACGCACGACCTGGAGGTCTGGCTGCCCGGCCAGGCGGCGTGGCGGGAAATCTCCTCCTGCTCCAACATGCGCGCCTTCCAGGCGCGGCGCATGAACGCCCGCTTCCGCGCCGCGGACGGCAAGGTGGCGCATGTCCACACGCTGAACGGCTCTGGTGTTGCCGTGGGCCGCGCACTGATCGCGGTGATGGAAAACCACCAGCGCGCCGATGGCAGCATCGGCATCCCGCCGGCGCTGCGCCCCTGGCTCGGTGGCGTCGACCATATTTCCTGAGGGCAAGACAATGAAATTCGCCGCCATCGGCCTCGACCACCGGCACATCTACGACCTCACGGAAAACCTGCTGAAGGCGGGTGCCGAATGCGCCGGCTACTGCCCCGAAACCTCCGATCCGGGTGTCATCGAGGGCTTCACCAAGCGCTTCCCGCAAATCCAGCCGAAGCCCCGTGCCGCGCTGCTCGAGGACACGTCGGTCGCCATCGTCGCCACCGCCGCCATCCCCGCGGACCGCGCGCAGATCGCGCTCACCGCGATGCGGGCGGGCAAGGACGTGATGAGCGACAAGCCCGGTGTCACCACGCTCGACGAGCTGGAACTGCTCGAGGATTGCGTCCGCGAAACGAAGCGCATCTGGCACACCTGCTTCACCGAGCGTTTCCTCACCCCATCCACCTACGAGGCGCTAGCCCTCGTGCGGGCCGGCGCCATCGGCGAGGTGGTGCAGACCATCGGCCTCGGCCCGCACCGGCTCAACGCGGCGATCCGCCCCGCCTGGTTCTGGGAGCGGGAGCGCTACGGCGGCATCCTCGGCGACATCGCCTCGCACCAGATCGACCAGTTCATCACCTTCACCGGGGCGAAGGAGCCGCGCGTCGAGCTTGCCCGCGTCGGCAGCTTCGGCAACCGGACGCATTTTCAGGATTTCGGCGAGATCGTGCTCGGCAGCGAGGGCCCGCGTGGCTATATCCGGGTGGACTGGTTCACGCCGGACGGGCTGCCCACCTGGGGCGACGGGCGTATCATGGTGCTCGGCACCGAGGGCACGATCGAGCTGCGCAAATACGTCGATGTCGAGGGCAAGCCGGGCACCGATCATCTCTTCCTCGTGGACCGCAAGGGCACGCGCTACATCCCCTGCGAGGGCGGGAGGCTGCCGTATTTCGCGGCCTTCCTGCAGGACGTGCGCGACCGCACCGAAACCTCGATGGCGCAGTCCCACGTCTTCACCGTTTCGCGCCTGACCATCGCCGCCCAGCTCAAGGCCGAAGGCAAGCTCTAGCGAGATGGGGCCTGGCGCGATGGCGGCATTCACCGGCGGCTGCTTCTGCGGTGCCGTGCGCTACCGCATGACGCGGCCCCCGATGTTCATCAACTGCTGCCATTGCCTGGACTGCCAGAAGCAGACCGGCGGCGCGTTTGCCATCAACGCCATCGTCGAGCATGACGCCGTGGCACTGGAACCCACCGCCATCGAGCCGGTCGCGATCGCAATGCCCACGGGCTCCGGCCGCCCGCACGACATCTACCGCTGCCCCACGTGCCAGACC
This sequence comes from uncultured Pseudomonadota bacterium, assembly GCA_963764465.1. Lineage (GTDB taxonomy): Bacteria > Pseudomonadota > Alphaproteobacteria > Acetobacterales > Acetobacteraceae > JAJXXT01. The sequence continues at coordinate 323,534 of CAVXSO010000006.1, forward strand.
GCGCTCTGGAGCGACTACGGCCGCCGGCGGGTGATGCTCTTCCTGCGCGTTTCCACTCTCGACAACGCCCACGCCTTGACGCCGGACGCGCACATCTTCACCCGCTCCAAGGTGCCCTGGATGACGCTGCCGCCGGAGGCACGCGCCTTCGAGGTCTATTACGACATGCAAAAGGAGTGGCCCGCCGAAAGTCTCGCACGCCGCGAGGCATTACTCGGGCCCGGGCGCTAACCCGCCGGCTTTCCGCAACCCCGGCATTAAATCGCGTTGATCCAGCGCAATGCCGTGGATCTTCCTACCCAGATAAGGTGAACGCGACCTGGGGAGGAACGGATGACCACCGAAACCGTGGCTCGGTTCTCTGTCGGCTTCACGCGTTACATCGACGCGGAGGGCAGGCCCATGGGCGATTTGCCCGCCTGGGCCCTGGGGCCGGCCAATCTCGTTCCCCACTATCGCGCCATGGTGCTGACGCGCACGTTCGATGCAAAGGCGGTCGCGCTGCAGCGCACCGGGCGGCTGGGCACGTATGCCTCCTCTCTCGGGCAGGAGGCCGTGGGCGTCGGCACCGCCAGCGCCATGGCGGCGGACGACGTGCTGCTGCCCTCCTTCCGTGACCAGTCGGCCCAACTCCTGCGCGGCGTCACACCGCTCGAACTCCTGCTCTATTGGGGCGGCGACGAGCGCGGCAGCGACTTCGCCGGCCCGCGCGAGGATTTCCCGATCTGCGTGCCGGTCGGAACCCATGCCCCGCATGCGGCGGGCGTGGCCCTGGCCTTCGCGCTGCGCAAGCAGAAGCGAGCGTCGGTCTGCCTCCTAGGCGATGGCGCGACCTCCAAGGGCGATGTCTACGAGGCGTTGAACATGGCCGGCGTCTGGCGCCTGCCCCTGGTCATGGTGGTCAACAACAACCAATGGGCAATCTCGGTACCGCGCTCGGCGCAGAGTGCGGCGGCAACCCTGGCGCAGAAGGCGATCGCCGCCGGCATCGAGGGCGAGCAGGTGGACGGCAACGACGTGATCGCGGTTTGCGACACGGTCGGGCGGGCGCTGGCGCGCGCGCGCGAGGGTGGCGGTGCCACGCTGATCGAGGCCATCACCTATCGCCTCACCGATCACACCACGGCGGACGACGCCGGGCGGTATCGCGGGGAGGCGGAGGTCAGCGCCCATTGGCACGGCGAGCCTATCGCGCGCCTGCGCGCCTATCTCGTGGCGCTGGGCGCATGGAGCCGCGAGGACGAGGAGCACGCCCTCGCGGACGCCGCCGCCACCGTCGACCGCGCCATCGCGGCCTATCTGGCGACATCGCCGCAGCCGGTGACGGCCATGTTCGACCATATGTTTGCGAACCTCCCGGCCGCGCTGCGCGTGCAGCGCGCGCTTGCCCTCCCGGCCGAGGCCCCCCATGCCTGAGCTCACCCTCGTCGAGGCGATCAACCGCGCCCTCGCCCGCGCCATGGCCGAAGACGAAACGGTCCTCGTCCTCGGTGAGGATGTCGGGCGCGACGGCGGCGTGTTCCGCGCGACCGACGGGCTGCTCACTCGTTTCGGTACCGAACGCGTGCTCGACACGCCGCTCGCCGAGGTCGCGATTGCCGGCATTTCCGTGGGCCTGGCCGCGCAGCACTTTCGCCCGGTGGCGGAGATCCAGTTCATGGGCTTCGCCTATTCCACCATCGACCAGATGCTGAACCACGCGGCACGGCTGCGCACGCGCACCCGCGGCCGGCTCTCCTGCCCGATGGTGCTGCGCATGCCCGCGGGCGGCGGCGTTCACGCACCGGAGCATCATTCCGAGAGCGGCGAAGCCTGCTTCACGAATATTCCAGGCCTGCGCGTCGTCTATCCCTCCTCGCCGCGTCGCGCCTACGGCCTGCTGCTGGCAGCGATCCGGGACCCTGATCCGGTCGTGTTTCTCGAACCGACACGCCTCTACCGAGCCTTTCGCGAGGAGGTCGCGGACGACGGTACGGCGCTGCCGCTCGATCGCTGCTTCACCCTGCGCGAAGGCCGCGACGTGACACTGGTCGGCTGGGGCGCCATCGTCCGCGACATGCTCGCGGCCGCGGAACGGCTTGCGGCGGAAGGCACCGAGGCCGAGGTGATCGACGCCGCCACCCTGGTGCCGCTGGACGCCGCGACCATCCTCGCCTCCGTCGCCAGGACCGGCCGTTGCGTGATCTGCCACGAGGCGCCGCTCACCGGCGGTTTCGGTGCCGAAATAGCGGCCCAGCTCGCCGGACCCGGCCTGATGTCGCTGCTGGCGCCGGTCGAGCGCGTTGCTGGCTGGGACACAGTGATGCCGCTGCCGCGGTTGGAGCAGCGCTACATTCCCGGCGTCGAGCACATCCTCGCCGCAGCGCGGCGCTGTCTTGCTCACGGCTAGGGGAGGGCGATCATGACGGAAGAACCCAAGCGCGTCTTCCTGCTGCCGGATCTCGGCGAGGGCCTGCAGGATGCGGAGATCGTCGCCTGGCATGTCGCCGAGGGCGACCATGTCGTCGCCGAGCAGCCGCTGGTCTCGGTGGAGACGGACAAGGCCGTGGTGGAAATCCCTTCGCCTCGCTCGGGACGGATCGAGAAACTGCTGGCTCCCGCGCACGCGCGCGTGCCGATCGGCGCGCCGCTCGTCGCGTTCGCGGACGGCGCGGAACACGATGCCGGCGCCATCGTCGGTGAGCTTGGGGAGCCGGTGCCGGTGCTTTCCCCATCGCCCACCAAGGCGGTTTCACAACCCGCCTCCCGTCCACGCGCCGCCCCGGCCGTGCGCGCGCTCGCGGCGCAACGTGATGTCGATCTCGCAACCATTTCCGGCTCCGGACCCGAGGGCGAAATCACGCGCGCCGACGTGGCACGCGCGGCCGTGGGGCAAGCGGGCGGCGAACCCCTGCGCGGCATGCGCCACGCGATGGCGCTGCGCATGGAAGAGGCCGGCCGCGCAGTGGTTCCGGCCACGGTGACGGAGGAAGCGGACATCGATGCCTGGCCCGCCGACGCACCCGTGACGGCGCTTCTGGTCGCAGCGCTGGTCGCCGGCTGTCAGGCTGAACCCGCGCTGAACGCAAGCTACGATGGCACGGCGCGGACGCGCCGATTCAACAGCGCCGTCAATGTCGGCATCGCCGTCGATACCGGGGACGGGCTCATCGTGCCGGTGCTGCGCGACGGCGGCGCGCGCGACCAGGCCGCCGTATCGGCGGCGCTGCGCGAACTCATCGCGGACGCCCGGGCACGGCGCCTGCCACCCGAGGCGCTGCGCGACGCGACCGTGACGCTCTCCAATTTCGGTTCGCTCGGCGGCCTGTTCGCCGCCCTTGTCGTGGTGCCGCCGCAGGTCGCGATCCTCGGCGCCGGGCGCGCGCGAAAGCTCGTCGTGGAGTGGCAAGGCGGCTTCGTCGCCCGGCGGATGCTGCCGCTCTCGCTCACCTTCGACCATCGCGCCGTCTCCGGCGGCGAGGCGGCGCGGTTTCTTGCCGCCGTGAAGAATGCCTTGGAGCGCCTATCGTAACGAACGTCACCGCAGGGAGATGGAACGTGGACGACATGTTTGCCTTCGCCGATGCGCTGGGACCCGAGAAGATCGTGCACCTCCACCTGCCGGCGGCCGGCCTCAGGGCCATCGTGGTTGTCGACAACACGTGGTGCGGCCCCGCGATCGGCGGCGTACGCATGGCAAAGGACGTTACGGTCACCGAATGCCTCCGGCTCGCTCGCGCCATGACATTGAAGAACGCCGCCGCCGGCCTGCCGCATGGCGGTGGCAAGTCCGTGATCGCCGCCGATCCGCGCATGCCCGCCGCGGAGAAGGAGCGGCTGATCCGCGCCTTCGCGTACGCCATCCGCGATGTCACGGACTACATCCCGGGTCCCGACATGGGCACGGACGAGCGCTGCATCGCCTGGGTGCGCGACGAGAACGGCCGCGCGGCCGGCCTGCCGAAGCTGCTCGGCGGCATCCCGCTCGATGAGATCGGCGCCACCGGCTTCGGCCTGGCCGCGGCCGTCGAGGCGTCGCTGCCCTATTGCGGCTTGTCGCTTTCGGGTGCCCGCGTCGCGATCCAGGGCTATGGCGCGGTCGGCCGCCACGCCGCGCGCTTCCTCGCCGACAAGGGCGCCGTGCTGGTCGCCGCGTCCGACACCTCCGGGACGGTTCATGATCCAGCAGGGCTCGATGTCGCTGCCCTCACGCGCCACAAACTGGCTGGCCGGGCCTTGCGCGACTACGCCAAGGGCAAGACGAGCGATCCCGACGCGATCATCGGTGTTGCCTGCGATATTTGGATCCCCGCCGCCCGGCCGGACGTGCTGCGCGCCGACAATGTCGCGCGGCTGCAGGCGAAGCTGGTGGCACAGGGCGCCAACATTCCCGCGACCGCGGAGGCGGAGGCGGCGCTGCATGCGCGTGGCGTGCTGGTACTGCCGGATTTCATCGCCAATGCCGGTGGTGTGATCTGTGCCGCGGTCGAGTACCACGGCGGCACCGAGGCCTCCGCCTTCGCCGCCATCGCCGAGAAGATCCCCGCCAACACGCGCGAGGTTCTGGAACGGGCACGGGAGCGCAAGGAACAGCCGCGCGCCGCGGCGATCGCACTGGCCACCAGGCGCGTAGAGGAGGCCGGCGGCTACCGGCGCTGGGGCAGGCGGTGAACCACCGCCTGCCGCCGGCGTCCGATTGCTACGGGGCCACGTATCCGCAACGGGCAGCGATGCTGGCGCGGGTTGATCGCTACCTCGTGCGACACGCACCACCGACGCCCTGCGTCGTCATCGATCTCGAAACCGTCCGGCAGAGCTATCGCGCCTTGCGGGCCATGCTGCCGGAGGCGCACATCTACTACGCGGTGAAGGCGAACCCCGCGGCGCCGGTCCTGGCGGCGCTGGCTACACTGGATATCGGTTTCGATGTCGCCAGCAGCGGCGAGATCGACCGCTGCGCGGCGATCGGCATTGACCGGACGCGCTGTTGCTTCGGCAACACCATCAAGCGCGAACGGGACATCGCCCAGGCGCACGCAGCGGGGATGGACCTGTTCGCCTTCGACTGTCCGGCGGAACTGGAGAAGCTGGCACGCGCGGCGCCGGGTTCGCGGGTATTCTGCCGCCTCTCCGTGCATGGCCGCGGCGCCGAGTGGCCGCTCACGCGCAAATTCGGCTGCGATGCGCTGATGGCCGTCGATCTGCTCGCGCATGCCGCTTCGCTCGGCCTGCGCCCCGCGGGCGTTTCGTTCCACGTGGGCTCACAGCAGACGGACCCGCTGCAGTGGGACGCCGCCATCGGCACCGCCTCCGGCATCTTCAGCGCCTGCCAGCGCAAGGGCCTGGCGCTTGATCTCCTCAATGTCGGCGGCGGTCTTCCGGCGCAGTATCGCACGCCCGTGCCGAGCCTTTCCGTCTATGCGGAGACGATCACGCGATCGGTGCGACAGCATTTCGGGGCGTCCGCGCCGCGGCTCATGATCGAACCCGGGCGGCACCTTGCCGCCGACGCCGGCCTGTTGCGCGCCCAGGTCCTGCTCATCGCGCGGCACCACGCGCATGACCGGCGCCGATGGGTCTATCTGGATGCCGGACGCTATAACGGCCTGGCGGAGACGCAGGGCGAGAGAATTCGCTACCCGATCCGCTCGTCGCGTGATGGCGCGCCGGGTGAGCCGGTCGTCCTGGCCGGCCCGACCTGCGACAGTTCCGACATCATCTACGACCGGGCCGGCTACACGCTGCCGCTGGACCTGGCGATTGGCGATCATGTCGATTTCCTCAGCGCCGGCGCCTACACGGGAAGCTACGCGTCGGTTGAGTTCAACGGCTTCGCCCCGCTTGTCACGCACTGCGTCGGCACCGGCGGATGAACGGCTCGCCCCGCGTTGTTGCGGTGTCGGAATAGAGGCGCGTTCATGTCCGGGTCGTTCGTCAGGCGCGCGCCAGCACCGCCTCCGCTTCCATCCTGAGTCCGCCATCGTCGCCGGCGATCCACAGGCTCGCGCCGGCGTCGCTCTCGGCACCCTGGACGTGAAACGGGGCCGTATCAAACACCGGCGCCAGCGCACGGAAGCGGAAGCTCTGCACCTCCCGCGCGCTGTTCCGCCGCACCAGGTCCAGCAGCAGCGTCGCCATCAGCGGCCCATGGACGACGAGCCCGGGATAGCCCTCCACCTCCGCCACGTAGCGCCGGTCGTAATGGATGCGATGCCCATTGAACGTCAGCGCCGAATAGCGGAACAGCAGCACGTCGTCCGGCGCGATCGTTCGCGACCATGCGGCATCGGTCCGCGCGGGACGGGGAGGGGGCGGGGTCTCGCCCGGGCTCGGCGCCGCGCGGTAGACGATATCGTGTTCTTCCTCGATCGCAGGGCCGTCCTCGCCTGCAATCGCGTGGCGCACCAGCACGAAGACCAGCGTGCCCGCACGCCCTTCCTTCACCGAAACATCGGCGATGGTGGAAACCCGCGTGATCCGTTCGGAGACGCGCAGCGGCTGCATGAAGCGCAGCCTTCCGCCCGCCCACATCCGCCGCGGCAGTTCCACGGGCGGCAGGAACCCGCCGCGCCTTGCATGCCCATCGGGCCCGAGTTGCGACTGGCGTGCATGCGGCAGGAAACACATCCAGTGCCACAACGGCGGCAGGGGATCGCCGTCGCGCGGCGCGGGATCGTCACGGTCCAGCGTCGCAGACATGGCCGCCAGCCGCGCGGGATCGACGTGGTCCTCCGCCGTCTCCTGCCGCCCGATCCAGCTTCGCAGGAACTCCACGTCCAGCGTCATGGTTCCCTCGCCAGCACGCGATCGACCATCGCCCCGGCCAGGCCCGTGTAATTCGCGGGATCCAGCATCGAAGCCAGTGCCGCGCGGTCCGCGTGCGGCTTGATCTCAGCGTGCTCGGCCAGGAGGTCGAGGAACGTGCCCTTGCCAGCCACCACGTCGCGACAGATGTCATAGACCAGGTCGTGCGCCCGCTGCCGCCCCAGTGCCGGCCCCAACCCCATCATCACCGCCTCAGAAACGATCAGCCCCTTGGTGAGGTCGAGATTGGCACGCATCCGTGCGGGATCGACGGTGAGCCCCTCCACGAGAGCCCGCGTCTGCGCCAGGCACCCGGACGCCAGCAGGAAGATTTCCGGCACCACGATCCACTCGATCTCCCACGGCCCGGTGCTGCGCTCATGGTCCTCGATCATCGCATCGAGCAGGGATGCGACGTTCTGCCGTACGATCGAGGCTGTCGAGTGAATATACAGCGACGCGATCGGATTGCGCTTTTGCGGCATGGTGGAGGACGAGCCGCGCCCGGCATGGAACGGCTCGAACGCCTCCTCGACTTCCGTCTGCATCATCAGCTTCACGTCCATGCTGATCTTGCCGCAGAGCCCGGTCGCGAGGCCGAGGAAGCAGCCCACCTCCGCGATGCGGTCGCGCACCGTGTGCCAGGCAATCTCGGGTACGCCGAGCCCGAGCTCCGCCATCAGCCCCTCCTGCACCGCGAAGCCGGTATCGCCCAGCGAGGCGAGCGTGCCGGTCGCACCGCCGAACTCGCCCACCAACACCCGCGGGCGCAACTCGGCGAGCCGCTGCAAATGACGTCGGAAGCCGGCCAGCAGCACGGCGCATTTATAGCCGAAGGTGATCGGCGTCGCCTGCTGCAGGTTGCTGCGTCCGGCCATCACCGTGTTCCGATGCTCGCGCGCGTGCCTCGCGAGAGCGGCGCAGATCGCCTCCAACTCCGCCTCCAGCAGCGCCAGGCCTTTCCTGATCTGCAGGATGGTCGCCGTGTCGGTGATGTCCTGCGTGGTGGCCCCCCAGTGACACCACTCGCCCAGGCCGCCTGGGACTTTCGCGACCAGTTGCTGCACCACCGGCAGCACCGGATAACCGATGCGTTCGGTCTGCCGCTTGAGCAATTCCATATCGTATTCGCGGTGGTCGCAGTGCTTCTGGATGGCTTCGGCCGCCTCGGCCGGAATGATTCCGAGCCGCCCCTGCACGCGCGCCAGCGCCGCCTCGATCTCGAGATAGGCCTGTACGCGCCCCTCGTCGGAGAAAGCGGCGCGCATGGCCGCGGTTGAGAAAATGTCGCGAAAAACCTTGCTATCTGGCGTCGATGCGATCACGGCGTTCCCCTTGCCGCGCGCGCTCGCCGGCGGCGGAATTGCCTGGGCGCCTCTTGCGGCTGATGACTGGTTTGCCTCATTCCTAGGCAACGCCCGCGTCAGCGGCAACCCAGCCCCAATCCGTCACGAAACATATGCACCAGCGCGGTATCCCATGGTATGTTGCCTTGCGGTATACTGGCTTTGGCCGCCGTGTAGGCGGGCCGGTAGGCGCGGCGGGCCCGCCCGTCACTTGGTACTAAAGCCGTAACAACAAAAGGATTTCGGCCGTGGCTACCGAAAAATCGCAAAACGTGCAGGACGTGTTCCTGAACCACGTGCGCAAGAGCAAGACCCCCGTGACAGTGTTCCTCGTCAACGGGGTGAAGCTGCAGGGCATCATCACCTGGTTCGACAATTTCTCCATGCTCCTGCGGCGGGACGGGCATACCCAGCTCGTCTACAAGCACGCAATCAGCACGGTTATGCCGGGCGCGCCGATCCAGCTCTTCGAGGGCACGAAGGAAGGGGCCGCGGAGCGCGCCCAATCTGCCAGCACGCTGACAATTCCACAGCGGGAGTCGATTCCTGCCGACGTCTGATCGCATCGGCCCTCACCGCGACAGCCAGCCCGCCGGCGCCGCCGGCCCCACCCGTGCCGCCGTCATTCTGCCCTGGGAAAAACCCAGGGCAGGACCGGAGGGGAGTATCGACGCGTCCCGTGCCGCGGAGGCACGGCTCGCTGAGGCGGTGGGGCTTGCCGGTGCCATCGGTCTTGTCGTCGTCCACTCCGCCACCCTGCCGCTGCGCCTGCGCCGGCCGTCCACCCTGCTGGGCGAGGGCCAGGTGGAAGGCCAGCGGGATGCGATCGCGCGCGAGCAGGTCGAAGTCGCCATCGTGGACGCCCAGCTCTCGCCCGTGCAGCAGCGCAACCTCGAGCGCGCCTGGAACTGCAAGGTCATCGATCGCACCGGCCTGATCCTCGACATCTTCGGCGAGCGCGCCGCGACGCGCGAAGGCACGCTGCAGGTGGAGCTGGCGCACCTCGAATACCAGCGCTCGCGCCTGGTGCGTTCCTGGACCCACCTGGAGCGCCAGCGCGGCGGCTTCGGCTTCCTCGGTGGCCCCGGCGAGACGCAGATCGAGGCGGACCGTCGTCTCATCGGTGAGCGCATCGTCAAGCTGAAGCGGGAGCTGGAACAGGTCCGCCGGACCCGCGCCCTGCATCGCGGCGCCCGTCGCCGCGTGCCGTTCCCCGTCGTCGCCCTTGTCGGCTACACCAACGCCGGCAAGTCCACTCTGTTCAACGCCATGACCGGGGCGGAGGTCGTCGCCCGCGACCAGCTCTTTGCGACGCTGGACCCCACGATGCGCGGCCTGCGCCTGCCCTCAGGCCGCCGCGCCATTCTTTCCGACACGGTCGGTTTCATCAGCGAGCTGCCCACGGAACTCGTCGCCGCCTTCCGCGCCACGCTCGAGGAAGTGGCGAGCGCCGATGTCATCCTGCACGTGCGCGACGCGGCGCATCCGGACAGTGCGGCCCAGCGCGCCGACGTGCTTGGCGTTCTTGCCTCGATGGTCGCCGACGGCATACTGGACGAGGATTGGCCGCGCCGCACCATCGAAGTGCTGAACAAGGCCGATCTGCTCGGCGGCACGGATCACGTCCCCGCGCGCAACGGCGCCATTGCCGTTTCCGCCCTCACCGGCGAGGGGCTCAAGACACTCGGCGCCGCGATCGACGCGCGCATCGCAGCCGGCATGGAACTCGCGGACTACACGCTCCCCTCCGGCGATGGCGCGCGGCTCGCCTGGCTCTACCGCCACGGCGAGGTGGTGGAGCGGCACGACGATGAGGGCGGCGTGCGGCTGCGCGTGCGCCTTGCGCGGGCCGATCGGGCCCGTTTTGAACAGCCAACGAAATCATGAACCGCGCGACCCTGTTGGAGCTCGGCGCAATCCTCGCCGAAGCCGCCACCGCCGAGATCATGCCGCGCTTCCGCCGCCTCGGCGCGGGCGACATCCGCGTCAAGTCCGGCCCCATGGACGTGGTGACTGAGGCGGACGAGGCCGCGGAGCGGCGCATCACGGCGGCGATCGCGCGCCTGCTGCCGGGCGCCTTCGTCCTCGGCGAGGAAGCCTCCGAGCGCGATCCAGGGATGCTCGTCCGCGCGGCGACGGCGGATCTCGCCGTGACCGTGGATCCGCTCGACGGCACCTGGAATTTTGCCAACGGGCTTTCGCTCTTCGCCGCCATGGCAGCCGTCGCGGTACGCGGCGAGATTGTCGCGGCCGCGATCCACGATCCGGTCGGCCAGGACACCGCCTACGCGCTGCGAGGCGAGGGCGCCTGGATCGAGGCCGGGGGCCGCACGCGGGACCTGCGCGTCGCAGCGCCGGTTCCCGTGCGCCGCATGTCCGGCGCCGCAAGCTGGCGCGCGCTCGCGGAACCGTTGCGCAGCCGTATCGCGCAGCGCCTGCCCCGCGTCGCCGGGAGCTTCGTCTACCGCTGCGCCGGCCACGAATACCGTCTCGCCGCCGGCGGGCACTGCCATTACCTGCTGTTCAGCAAGCTGATGCCCTGGGACCATGCTCCCGGCGTGTTGCTGCACCGTGAGGCCGGCGGCTTCTCCGCCCGCCTCGACAAGCGTCCCTATGGCCTGGACGAGACCACCGGCGGCCTGCTTTGCGCGCCGGACGAGGAATCCTTCCACGCGCTGCACGAGGCGCTGATGCGGGAAGAGCCATGAGCACACTCGCCCCGGAATCAGCCGGAATCATCGTCGTCGAGCCCGTGAGCCGGGATCTCGGTGGCTTCTCCGTCCGCCGCGTCCTTCCGGCGGCGAAACGGCGTACCGTCGGCCCCTTCGTCTTCCTCGACCATATGGGCCCGGCGCTGATGCGGGCCGGCGAGGGGATCGACGTGCGACCGCACCCGCATATCGGGCTGGCGACGCTGACCTATCTCGTGGAGGGCCGCATCCGCCATCGCGACACGCTGGGCTCGGTGCAGGACATCGAGCCCGGTGCCGTCAACTGGATGACCGCCGGGCGCGGCATTGCCCATTCCGAACGCACCAACGCCTCGGACCGGCTCGCCGCGCATGCTGCCCACGGCATGCAGAGCTGGATCGCGCTGCCCGCCGCGCACGAGGAAGCTGATCCCGGCTTCGCCCATCACGACGCGGCGGACCTGCCGCGTGCCGAGGACCGCGGCACCGCCATCCGCCTCATCGCCGGCAATGCCTTCGGCATGGCTTCGCCGGTCGTGACGTTCTCGGAGACGCTGCAGGCGGACCTGCGCCTCGCCCTCGGCGCGCGCCTCGCCCTTCCGCGCGAGCATCCGGAGCGCGCACTCTATATCCTCGATGGCGGCCTCGCCATCGCCGGGCAGGAATACGGCCCGCATCGCATGCTCGTCTTCCAGCCTGGCGAGGAGATCATCGTCGCGGCGACGGCACCGACCCGCGCGCTCCTCCTCGGCGGCGAACCGCTGGAGGGCCCCCGGCATCTCTGGTGGAATTTCGTCTCCTCCCGTCGCGAGCGCATCGAGCAGGCGAAGGAGGATTGGAGCGCCGGCCGCTTCGGTGCCATCCCGGGGGAGACCGAGTTCATTCCCCTCCCGGCATAACGTCGTAGCCGTTCCATCAGGCAGGCCTCCGCGTGAACCCGCCCGCATCCTCGCGTCTCGGCCTCGATCTCTGGTGGCTGACGGTCGCCCTCACATTTTCCTATCTCGCCGTCGCCGCACCGCTGCCGGTGATCCCGCTCTTCGTCACCGGCAAGCTCGGCCTCTCCGGCGCCGCCGCGGGGCTCGCCGCGGGCTTGCCCTTCGTCACCACCATCGCGACCCGCCTCTATGCCGGGCGTTTCGCCGATCGCCATGGCGGACGGCGTGGCATGACGTGGGGGCTCGGTGTGTATGTCATGGCGAACCTCATCGGGCTGGCCGCCACATTTCCGCAACTGTCGCACCTGGCCTCGTATGCCGTCCTGCTGGCCGGGCGCCTTCTGCTCGGCCTCGGTGAGAGCCTCACCCTGGTGGGCATGCTCGGCTGGGGCATCCACGTCGCCGGCACGGCGCGGGCCGGCCGCTTCATCGCGCTGATGGGCATGGGTCTCTATGGCGCCTTCGCCTTCGGCGCGCCGCTCGGCCTCGGGCTTTATCAGCAGGCTGGCTTTGCGTCCGTGATGCTTGCGGCCGTGCTGCTGCCGCTCGCGGGCCTGGTCATGATCCGCCCATTGCCGCCCGTCGCCCCGTTCGGCGGCTCCCGCGCGAGGTTCTGGCAGATGATGCGCGGCATCGGCCGCCCCGGCACGGTGGTGGGGCTGCAGGGGGTGGGCATCGCCGCCATCGGCGCCTTCGCCGCGCTGGATTTTGTCGCGCATGGTTGGCCGCGCGCCTGGCTCGGCCTCACCAGCTTCGCGCTGGGCTTCGTCCTGATGCGCATCATCGGCGGCCGCCTGCCGGATCGTCTCGGTGGCGTTCCGGTCGCGATCGCCTCGCTCGCCGTCGAGGCGCTTGGCCAGGCGGTGCTTTGGCTCGCGCAGGGCCCGTCCTGGGCGCTCGCCGGCGCGCTGCTTACCGGGCTCGGCTGCTCGCTCGTCTATCCCTGCATGGCCGTCGTCGTGGTGCAGCGTACGGCCCCGCAGCAGCGCGCCACCGCGATGGGCGGGTTCTCCGCCTTCCAGGATCTCGCCTACGCCACCACCGGTCCGCTCGCGGGTCTGCTCGTCGATCGCTTCGGCGTGCCTGTTGCCTTTCTCGTGGGCGCTGTCGCCGCCGCCACGGGCCTCGCCGCCGCGCTCAGCATGGCGCGCGGCGCGGCGAAGGCCTAGCTCCCAAGGCGGTCGGGGCGCAACCGGGCAGGGGCCCCCACCATTACGGCGCGGCACCCTCATCGGCGTTGCGCCGGTGCCAGTCCTCCAGCTGCGCCAGCACTGTCCGGAGGTCCGACACGTCGACATAGCGGCGGCCGATGTCGCGCAGGTTGTCCCGGTGCGGCTGCTCCTCGATATCGCCGACGCAATCCTCGGGCACGATGGTTCGATAGCGATAGCTGAAGCTGTCGAGCGCGCTCGCGCGGATGCAGCCGCTGGTGTTGCAGCCCGTCACGATGACGGTATCGACCCGCTCCTTCGTGAAATAATCCGCCACCCCGGTGTTGAAGAAGATCGAAGGCCCTTTCTTCACGACCGCAAGGTCGTAGCCTGGGTCGTACACGCGCGGGTCGATCGGCGCGCTCGGATGGTCGTGCAGGAAGGTCTCGCGCACCGCGGTGATCTTCCAGTACGGCATCTCGCGCTCGTTCATGTAGGCGGTGTTGCAGGTCGCGACCGGCACGCCGTAGCGGCGCGCGACCTCGAGCAGCCTGATCGTGTTCTCGAATGCGCGCATCACCAGCGGCGCGCCGCCGAGCGGGTATTGCGCATCGGTGAAGGCGAGCATGAAATCCACCACGACGATGCCCGGCTTGCGGCCAAAGCCGACCCCGATCTCGCCATAGCTGCGCCTCGCGTAGTCGTCCGACATCGTTTCCTACCTCACTCGCTGGTTCCCGTGACGAACCGAGGCTACGCGCGAGGGCAGGGGGGCGGTCAAGGAGCCGCGCCTGCCGGGGCGTCGAACCGCGCGAACCCGAACGCCCCTGCATCGCCACCGGACAGCGCCCGTTCCGCGATCAGCTCGCCGAGCCCGGCCGAGTGCTTGAACCCGTGCCCCGAACAGGGCGAGGCCACCAGCACGCGGGGCATCCCCGCCAGCCGGTCGACGATGAACCCATGGTCCGGCGTCGTCGTGTAGAGGCACGTGACCGCGCGCAGCACCTCCTTGCGAACCCCGCGCAGCCGGCCATCGATATGATCCCGGAACAAAGCTGCGGACTCCTCCGCCGTCACCTCGCGCGCCATGGTGTCCGCCGTCGTGGTCAGGGCATATTGTTCGGTCCCGAGCTTCACCCCGTGCCCGCCAGGCACGGTCGGGAAACCGTAGAGGTAATCCGTCTCGCTCGGTCCATGCGTCCAGATGAACACCGGGAACCGACCCGGCGCATACGCTGCCGGATCGTCCACCGTGAACCAGTGCATGGTCTGCCGCTGCACGCGGGCAAGCGGCGCCACCGCGCCGGCCAACTCCGCGATCCACGCCCCCGCCGCCAGCACTGCGCCGGCGGCTGAAATCTCCCGCCGCTCCGTGCTCACCACCACGCCGCCCGGAACCTCGCGCACATCGTGCACGCGCTCATCGGTCAGCACCCGCGCGCCCGCCGCCTCCGCCAGCCGCAGCTGTGCCGCCACACAGCGCTCCGGAAACGCCATACCACCGGTGGGCTCGTACAGCGCCCAGCTGTCCCCGCTCACCGCGAATTGCGGAAACCGCCGCATCAGCTCCGCGGCATCCAGCATCTCGTGCGCCACGCCATGCTCGCGCGCCACGTCGCGGGAGCGGCGGACGAAATCCGGGTGGCCGTGCAGCGCCGGCGCCCCCTCGCGCTGCCCGATGATCAGCCCCCCCGTCTCGATGAACAGCGTCTCGCCGACCTCCTCGCCCATCGCCCGCCACAGCGCGTGCGTGCGGCGCACCAGCGGCGCGTACTCGGCCCCTTCGCCCACCGCCATGCGCGACAGCCGCGTCTCGCCATGCGTCGAGCCGCGGTCGTGCGGCGGGCGGAACCGGTCGATCCCAACCGCGTTCATGCCACGCCGCGCCAGCGCCATCAGCGCGGCACTGCCCATGGCGCCGAGCCCCACCACGACGATGTCGGCGGTCTCGCTCACGCCTTTTTCTCCGCCCGCTTCACCGCCTGCCAGGCTGCTTCCATCGCCGCCAGCCCTGCGTCCTGCGGTGCCAACCCCTCCGCGGCGAGCACCGCCTCCACGCCCCGAAACCGCCGTTCGAACTTGTCGTTCCCCGCGCGCAGGCAGGTCTCGGGATCGAGGTCGAGCTTGCGCGCCAGGTTGGCCACCACGAACAGGATGTCGCCCATCTCGTCGGCCAGCCGCGCGCGATCCCCACCCGCGATCTCGGCGCGCAGCTCGCCGACTTCCTCCGCGAGCTTGTCCAGCACCTGCTCCGGCTCCGACCAGTCGAACCCGACGCGTGCCGCGCGCCTGGTCAGCTTCAGCGCGCGGGTGAGGGCGGGGAGGTCGAGCGGGATCCCCGAGAGCGTCCCGGTCTCCGCCCGCGCCGCGCGCTCCTGCCGCTTCTGCGCCTCCCAGGCATCGGTCTGCTCCGCCGCATCCCGTGCCGCGGCATCGCCGAAAACATGCGGATGCCGGCGGATCATCTTGTCCACGATGCGACGCGCCACGTCTTCGAACCGGAACGCGCCGCGCTCTTCCGCCAGCCGCGCGTGGTAGACGACCTGGAAAAGCAGATCGCCCAACTCGTCCTCCAGCGCGGCCATGTCCTGCCGTGCGATCGCGTCCGCGACCTCGTATGCCTCCTCGATCGTGTAGGGCGCGATGGAGGCGAAATCCTGCACCTTGTCCCACGGGCAGCCGTGCTCGGGGTGGCGCAGGGCGGCCATCACCGCGATCAGCCGCGCAACCGGGTCGTCGTCAACCGGGCCATCGTTCTGGGGCAGCGTTCTGTCCATGCCAAACGCATAGACGCGCGGGACAGGTATGGACAGTCCCGACTTGCCCGCCCGGGGTGACTGTGGTTCCCATCTCCCAAGGATACGTCCACGGAGAACGCCCATGCCCGCCTACCGCTCCCGCACCACCACCCATGGCCGCAACATGGCCGGCGCCCGCGGCCTCTGGCGCGCCACCGGTATGAAGGACGGGGATTTCGGCAAGCCCATCATCGCCGTCGCCAACTCCTTCACCCAATTCGTCCCCGGCCATGTCCACCTCAAGGACCTCGGCCAGCTCGTGGCGCGCGAGATCGAGGCCGCCGGCGGGGTCGCCAAGGAGTTCAACACCATCGCCGTCGACGACGGCATCGCGATGGGCCATGACGGCATGCTCTACAGCCTGCCCTCGCGCGAACTGATCGCGGACGCCGTCGAGTACATGGTCAACGCCCATTGCGCCGACGCGCTGGTCTGCATCTCCAACTGCGACAAGATCACGCCGGGCATGCTGATGGCGGCGATGCGCCTCAACATTCCAACGGTGTTCGTTTCCGGCGGCCCGATGGAGGCCGGCAAGGTCATCCTCAAGGGCAAGGAACGGGCCGTCGATCTCATCGACGCCATGGTCTACGCGGCCGACAGCACGGTGACGGAGGCCGAGGTCGCGGCGATGGAGCGCTCGGCCTGCCCCACCTGCGGTTCCTGCTCCGGCATGTTCACCGCGAACTCCATGAACTGCCTGGTCGAGGCTCTGGGGCTGGCGCTGCCTGGCAACGGCACGGTGCTTGCCACCCATGCCGACAGAAAGCGCCTGTTCCAGGAAGCCGGCCACCTCATCGTCGACCTCGCCCGCCGCTATTACGACCAGGACGACGCCTCGGTGCTGCCGCGCAGCATCGCCAGCTTCGCCGCCTTCGAGAACGCCATGGCGCTCGACATCGCGATGGGCGGCTCGACCAACACGGTGCTGCACCTGCTCGCCGCGAGCGAGGAGGGGAAGGTCGGCTTCACCATGGCCGATATCGACCGGCTCTCCCGCCGCGTCCCGGTACTCTGCAAGGTCGCTCCCTCCGTCCCCGACGTGCACGTCGAGGACGTGCACCGCGCCGGCGGCGTGCTCGCCATCCTGGCGGAGCTCGATCGCGCCGGGTTGATCCACCGCGACTGCCGCACCGTGCACACGCCCACCATCGGCGACGCGCTGGCCCGCTGGGACGTGATGGCCAGCGACAGTGCCATGGTGGACGAGTTCTACCGCGCCGCCCCTGGCGGCGTGCCGACGCAGGAAGCCTTCAGCCAGTCCCGCCGCTGGAAGGAAGTCGACCGCGACCGCGAGAAGGGCGTCATCCGCAGCGCCGCCACGCCGTTTTCGCGCGACGGCGGGCTCGCGGTGCTGTTCGGCAACATCGCCGAGGACGGCTGCATCGTCAAAACCGCCGGCGTGGACGCATCAATTTTGAAGTTCGCGGGGCCGGCTCGGATTTTTGAGAGCCAGGAGGACGCGGTCTCCGGAATCCTGGGTGGCAGGATCGGTGCCGGCGATGTGGTGCTGATTCGCTACGAGGGCCCGAAGGGCGGCCCCGGCATGCAGGAAATGCTCTATCCCACGAGCTACCTGAAGTCGAAGGGCCTCGGCAAAGTCTGCGCGCTGGTGACCGACGGCCGCTTCTCCGGCGGCACGGCCGGCCTTTCCATCGGCCACGTCTCGCCGGAGGCCGCGGAGGGCGGGGCCATCGGCCTCGTGGAGGAGGGGGACACGATCTCGATCGACATCCCGAGCCGTTCCATTCGCGTCGAGGTCTCGGACGAGGTTCTGGCCAGGCGCCGCGCCGCACGCGCGACCTGGAAGCCGGCCAAGCGCGATCGCGTCGTCTCCCAGGCCCTGCGCGCCTATGCGGCGCTGACCACCAGTGCCGCCCGCGGCGCGGTGCGCGACGTCTCGCAAGTCGAACGTTGACCGATCCCCGCATCACGGCGCCCGCAGCCTCGCGCAATCGCGAGCCGATCCTGGAGGTGCTGCGCCGCGTCCTGCCGTCGCAGGGCAGGGTGCTGGAGCTTGCGAGCGGCTCGGGCGAGCACGTGATGCACTTCGCCCGCGCGCTCCCCGGCGTGGTCTTCCAACCCTCGGATCCGGACGAGACGCGCCGCGCCTCCATCGCGGCCTATGTCGGCGACGCGAGCCTGCCCAACCTTCTGCCGCCCATCGACCTCGACGCCAGCGGCACCTGGCCCAAGGTCGCGGCGGACGCGGTGCTGTGCATCAATATGATCCACATTGCCCCCTGGGCTGCGGCCGAGGGGCTGGTCCGTGGCGCCACGAGCCTTGGCGCAATACTGGTCCTCTACGGTCCCTACCGCCGCCGCGGGCGGCACACCGCGCCCTCCAACGAAGCCTTCGACGCGGACCTCCGTTCGCGCAATCCAGCCTGGGGCGTGCGCGACATGGAGGCGCTGGCCGGCCTCGCCTCGGCCAACGGCTATGCCTCGCCGGAAATCATTGCGATGCCGGCCAACAATTTCATGCTGGTCTTCCGCCGCCCTGCCATTGCGGACCCCGACATCCGCGAGATGCGCGACGAGGACCAGGAGCAGGTCGTCGCCCTCTGGCACCAGGCCGGCGTTGCCCGCCCATGGAACGATCCCGCAACGGATATCGCGTTCGCCCGCCGCGGCCCGCAATCGACGATCCTCGTCATGGAACAGGAGGGCCGCATCACGGCCTCCGCCATGCTCGGCGAGGACGGTCATCGCGGCTGGGTCTACTACCTCGCGACCGCGCCCGAACTGCAGGGCAGGGGCATCGGAAGCCGCATGATGGCGGCCGTCGAATCCTGGCTCGCCGCGCGCGGCGTATGGAAAGTCCAGCTTCTGGTCCGCAACGGCAACGAAAAGGCGCGCGCCTTCTACGAACACCTGGGCTACAGGGACACCGAATCCGTCACGTTGCAGAAGATCATCCAGCCCGCGCGCGGAGAATCTGTGATCCAATCACCCAGCCTCGCGTAGGCCATTTACGCGGAGGAAGGCGGCAACTGGCGGATCGCGAGTGCGTCGGCCAGGACTTGCGCCGGTTCATTGGGCGCTCCCCTGATCGCATAAAGCCACGCTAGTCGCTGATATCGATCCGTGCCCAGGTCAAGTCGGGATCGAAACGCGTCATTCCGGCGGCGATTTTCGCGGTGTCGGGACCGAGATTCTTTTGAAAAACGACGCCGTCCTGGTCGACCAGGAAAGTCATGACGCCAGAGCTTTCATAGCTCGCAGGCCATGCCACGAAGGCGAAACCCTCGGTCATACGTCCGTTTCGAACATAGGTTTTCGTGCCGCCAGGTGCGTTCGGTCCCTGCGCCTTCAACAGGCGATAGAAATATCCCTGATATGGCGTCTGCTTGCCGTTGGTTGCGTTGGTGTCGGGATATCCCTCGCTTTTTGCCTGCTCGATCAGCGGGCCAAGCGGGCTCGGCGCCTCGCCGCTCGCCGCCTCCCAGTAGAGGCCGTCATGCTCGCCGGGCGTGCTCAGGACGCGCTGCGCGTAGGCGCCGTCGCCCGCGCCACGTTGCAGACGATCGAAATAGTCCTTCTGCGCCGCCACGATTGCCAGCAGGGTGCGAATTGTCATCAGCTCGTTGCGGCCAATGCGACGATCGACGATTTCCTGGGCCCCTACGGTGGCATCAAAGCGCCAACGACCGCCGGCCTGTTCGATAGGGATCGGCAATGGCCACGCATCAGGGCCGACAACCAGGACCACGCGTCCGTCGCCCGCTGGTGTCAGCGTATGTTTCGCCATGTAGGCGTCAACGAAGCGCTTGCGCGCCGCGCTGTCGGCAACGGGATCCCCGGAGGCCACCAGCTTCTCACCGTCCGGACCGAGCATGGTGCGGAGTGCCGCGACGTCATCGGTCCGAGCGGCCTGGAACAGCGCCTCGGCCGCCGCATCGGGCGTTGCGAAATCTTGCTGTGTCACTGCCGGGCCAGAAGGGGCCGACGCGGATGGGGAAGCGGCGAGCGCCTGGTAAGACAGGTTGGGTGCTGCAAGACCGGTTCCGAGCAGTGACACCAGAACCAGGCCCGGCACGCGAAGCACGCTGAACATGCCAATCTCCCTGATCATCGGCGCCCGCCGCCTCCACCCCGAGACCCACCACCGCCACCGCTGGGGCGGTTTATCTGTTGCCGGCTCTGGGCACCGCGGTTCCCGAACTGCGCCGCATTGCGTCCATCGCTCATGCCGCCAAATGCCGCCGGCCCCCGGTCGGCGGGCCGCGGAGTTGTATTGGGCCGTGCCGCGGGAGCGCGACCAGGCTGATTTCCCTGGCCAGCACCAGCGCCAGTACCCGGACGGCTGCCTTGACCAGGCGCAGATGGCCGGGCGGCCGGGCCATTCGCCCCACCCTGACGGATCGGTGGGCGATTGTTGCCTGGCCCCATGTCGCTGGGCGGGCGAACAACGTTGCCGGGCGCGGAGACACTCGGGCGCCCGACTGCGTTCGGCGGCAGGCCGCCGGGGCGCGCCGGCGGACCGACGGGACCACCCGCCGGTGGGCGGTAGCCGCCCCCGGGTCGTCCCGGCTGTCCCGGCGGTGGCCGCCATCCCGAATTGTTGATCGGTGGCCGGCTCACATTGATATTGTTGTAGCGGTTGACGTTGACGTTCACGCTGCCGCCGCCCCAGTTCGGCGTCGCCCAGCCCCAAAGGCCACCGACGATGCCCACGCCCACGCCAAACGCGAGCCCGGCCATGAGTGCCCCCCCGGGGTAGTAGGCAGGTGGCGGCGGCAGATAGACCGGCGGGTAGGATGGATACGGCCATGCGCCGTAGACGACCGTCGGGTTGTACGTCGGCACGTACACCACGTCCGGCTGCGCCGGCGCGATCACGATCACGTTGTCCTGATCCTGGGTGGTGACAACCTGCTGCGGCGTCGTCTTCAGCTCGCCGGCCGCTTGCGCCTGGCGGCGCAGGCGCTGAATCGAGTCCATCACGGCGCTCTGCTGCACAGACATTGCGTAGCCGAGATCCTGCATCCAATCGAGCTTGCTGTTCATCATCGCCAGCACCTGCGGGAACGGCACGAGCGATTTGACCGACGGGTCCCAAGCTTGCTGCTCGAGCGCCGCCGCCAGGGCGTCGCCCGTCAGGGCCTTGTTGGCCGGGTCCTCGACCCAGCGCTCCGCTGCAACCACCTGCAGCGGGTAGGTGGAGGCCATCAGCATCTGGGTGAGCAATGGGTCCGGGTAGAGCGCGATCGGCGCCAGCAAGGCATCGAGCTGCTCCACGTTGTAGCCTTGCGCATCAGCCGTCTGCGCCGCGGGCGGTGTCTGTGCCCGGAGCGGCACCGGGCCGGTGCCGATCAGCAAAGCTGCGCAACTCGTGAATGTTACCAGCCGACGAAGCATGCGCCGCAGCGGGGGACCCGCGAGGCGGATGAGGGATGGGGCCATTTTGTTCAAATGCCTCCCCAGGCGTAGTTCCCCGCGCCGCCCGTGTCGCGCGGCGAGGGATCCATCGTACGCGCACCGCCAGCAGCGCTGGACAGGGTGCTTGCGCCGCTCGCGCCGCTCGCCGTCCCGACAATCGTCACGGCCTACCCCTCACCGGACTTTGGTAATCTTCGACCCCTCGATGCCGATCCCAGCCATCAGGCCATTCTGACCGAAGATGAACGCGTAGACGTCCTGGGTTATCGTCGTCGAGCTGAACTTCTTCGCCATGCCCTGGTCGACGACGACCACGCTGGGCCCCATGCCGATCTCGAAGCCCTGCGACGAATCGAGGTATTTCAGCGCGTTGGAATTCATGAAGAACATTGCATAGCCGAACCACTGTACCCCGGCCTGCAGGCCATACGACGCCGCCGCGGAGTTGTAGTAGCCCAGCGTTTCGTCGCCTTGCCGTAACACGCCTTCGCCATAGGCACCGCCAAACAAAAAGCCGGCCTTGACGATCTTGGGGAACACCAGCACGGCGACAGCTTTCTCGTTGAGCAACCTTGCCGCTGAATTACCGGCAATCAGCCGCTTCAGCGCGGCCGCGGCAGCGCGGTCGGCCTCCGGGTCGGGTTTCGGGGCCGCGAGGGCCACCGCCGGGGCCAGGTTGACCAAGCCGGCAATCAATCCACGTCGCGTGAGGCTCATGGGAACTTCCCGCTCATAAAAATCCTTATCGGCTGGCGCCGTTTCAAGATGGCGAACATCGCGGTGGAATGAGCCGGCTTCTCAACAACAAACTCGATCCACCTCATCCGCAGTCTCACCACCGACTTGTCTGAACAGGCGAAGCGCAATGGTTGCCGCCACCTGGCACCTTCCGAGCAACTGCCGGGCACCGCACAACTTGCCCAGTTTCTCGAGGCCCGCATTGACCTGGATCATCGGCGTTGACTGGCTCGGCGCACACCCTTGGAGCGAGGTTTTGAGGTGTCCCAAGCGCCGTTTTCGAGCGGCATATCCGCCGGAGTCCCGCCGACAGGTGTTTGAACTTTCCGGTCTGACCCCACGTCGGGGACGTGATGTCGCCCTGCGCGACCGCGCGCCCTTCGGCACCCGATGCTGCCACCATTGGTATCGGCGCACATCCATTTGCCGGAGAAACTGCACGGCGTACTCGGATTGCCCTCCCGCTGGAGCCCGGGTTCCGTCCCCATTGGGTTGGTTGCGGCGTGGCCGATTCGGCTGGCTCCGGGAGGACCGGAGCATGGTGGACGGGTTTTGGCTGAATGGCGCGCAATGGGTGGTGATCTCGCCGATGCCAAGGCGGCGCGCGCGCCCCTTCGACGCAACCGCCTGTCGCGCGCGCCATCTCATCGAACCTGCCTTCTGACGCCTCAAGGATTGGCGCGCCATCGGCGCGCGCCACGACAAGACGGCCAGAAACTTCCTCGCCGTCGCCCTCATCCAGTGGACCAGATGAGGCCGCGCCCTGATACGGTACTCTACGCCTCCCGCCGCAGCCGGCTTGGCAGCAGCGTCCCTTCAGCCTCCAGGACCGGATATGCCGCCGCCGAAACGAGATGGGTGTTGATCCGCTTGAAGTCGCGCACCAGGTCCACGTGCAGCGCGCCCGCCGCCACCGGCGTATCCAGCGCATCGGCGTGCCCGTCGCGCAGCTTCGCAAGTTCAGCCGCCGTCGCCGCCGCCTCGAGGTCGCGGAACGCTTCCTTTTCGGCCGCGAGGTCGCGCGCCGCGCGCGGATCCTCGGTCATGAAGACGGACGCGGCACGCCTCAGGTTTGTGCACAACCGCTCGATCACGGCCTGGATCTCCGCCTGCTCCGCCGCGCCCAGCACCACGCCACGCTTCAGCCGCTTGCCTGCGGCGGCCATGATGTTCTGGTCGACCACGTCGCCCGCATGCTCCAGATTGGTTGCAAAATGAAATATCTGCGCGAGCCTCCGGTGGTCGCTCTCGATCATCGCATCGGCGTCGAGTTTCGCGAGATAGGCGCGGATCGCGGTGTTGAGCTTGTCGAGCACGTCATCAAGCCGACGCGCCTCGGCGATGCGCTTGCGATCGCCGGCAGCCAGCGCGTCGCCCGCCGCGCGCAGCATCGCCTCCAGCAGATCGGCCATGCGCAGCGCCTCGCGCGCCGCGCCTGCCAGGGCGACGCTCGGCGCCTCGCGCTCGGCCGCGCCGAGGTAGAGCGGCTGCGCCGGGTCGCGCTCGGTCACGCGCTCCGGCAACAGGCGGCGCAGCAGCGCGGCATAGGGTGTGAGCAGCGGGAAGAACAGCAGCGCCAGCACCAGGTTGAACCCGGTATGGAAATCCGCCACCCCCCGCCCGGTATCGCCCTCGATTGAAACGATCCACGGCGCGAGCCAGGGCAGGGCGGGCAGCACCAGCAGCGCGCCCACGACGCGGTTGAACAGGTTGCCCAGCGGCAGCCGCCGCGCCGCGCCATCGGTCCCGGCCGAGCTCTCCAGCAACGGGTTGATCGCGGTGCCGAGATTGGCCCCCACGACCATCGCGAACGCCGTCTCCGGAGGCACCACGCCCTTGGCGGCGAAGGACATGATCAGCAGCACCACCGCGACGGATGAATGCGCCGCCCAGGTCACCGCCGCCGAAACGAGCGCGGCGAGCGTGGGGTCTGTCGCCACGGTCCCCAGCAGCAACCGCAGGCTCGGCACGTCCTCGTAGGGCGTCACCAGCGCCAGCAACTGGTGCAGCGCCGTCAGCATCAGCCCGAGCCCGATCACCACGCGCCCGAGGTCGCGCGTGCGGCTCTGCTCGCCGCGGCGGAACATCATCACGCCCACCAGGATGCCGAGCGACGCCACGCCCGCCACGTCGAAGGACAGCAATTGCACGATCAGCGTGGTGCCGAGATTGGCGCCCAGCATCGTCGCCAGCGCCGGCACCAGGTCCACCAGTCCCACGGCGGCGAAGGAAGCGACCATCAACCCTGTTGCCGTCGAGCTCTGCAGGATCGCGGTGACGCCCAGCCCGGCCAGCAACGCCTTGCCGCGGTGCCCCAGCGCCATGCCGAGGAAGCGCCGCAGCTCCGCCCCGAAGGCGCGCTGGATCCCGGTCTGGACCATGTGCAGCCCCCAGAGCAGCAACGCGACCGCGCCACCGAGGTCCAGGAGTGTCAGCGTCGTTTGCATCACCGGCTTGTGACAATGCACTGGCACTGATGCAAGCGTTTCCAGCTGCCTTGCGCGCGCCGCGCCCGCCCTTGCGCGAGGTTTGCGCCACAGCCAAGATCACCACGCAAAACAAAGGCTTGGCCTGCCGCATGGAGAAAACCGACGCGACTGCGAATCTCGCCCTGGGCCGGCCCGCGACGCAGAGTTCCGTCTCCGCCTGGTCCATCCACGCCGACAGGGAGCAGGACGCCCGCATCGCCAACAGCGGCACCGTCGATCCCGGCCGCTCCTGCCACACGGATGCGGAAGCCCAGCCCTGGTGGCAGGTCGAGCTCGACGGTATTCACGACATCGGCCGCGTCGTCATCCACAACCGGCCCGGGTTCGAGGCGCAGCTGCGCCATTTCACCCTGCTTCGCTCCATCAACGGCACGACCTGGTTCGAGTTCTTCCGCAAGGCGGACGACAGCGATTTCGCCGCCTGCACCATCCGGGTCGATACGCCGCAGCTTGCCCGCTTCCTGCGCCTGCGCCGTGACGACACCGGCTTCCTGCACTTCACCGGCTGCGAGGTCTACGGTTTGCCGATCGACCCAGAAACCGCGCGCGAGCTCCAGGCAGCCGCAGACGCCGAGCCGCCGGGCCGGGCCCTGCCGCCGCCAGGCAGGAGCGGGCAGGTGGCCCTGCTCGGCGGCTTTGCCGTCTTTGTCGACGAGCAATACAGCTTTGGCGTGCGCCATGCCCTGCTATCCGGCGCCTACGAGGGGCGGGAGCGCAATGCCGTCAGCCGCCTGCTGCGCCCGACCGACAGGGTGCTGGAAGTCGGCACCGCCATCGGCGCCGTCGCCATGACGGCCGCCGCCATCGTCGGCCCCAGCCGCGTCGCGACCTTCGATGCCAATCCGCGGATGGTGGAGGCCGCGCGAGACAATTTTGCCCGCAACGGGTTCGGGGCGATCCGCGTGGATCTCGGCATCATGGCTAACCGCTCGCGCTTCGTGTCGGGGCAAACCGTGCCGTTCCACATCGCGCGCGACTTCCTGGCCTCGCGCCTCGATGCCAGCCCCGGCGCGCCCGACATCGTCGAGACCGTGGACGTGCCGCTCCATTGCCTGGAGGATCACCTGGCACGCGATGGCACCAACGTCATCATCAGCGACATCGAAGGCGGGGAGGTCGCGCTGTTCGAGGGCGCGATGCTCGACAACGTGCGCCTCATCATCATGGAAACGCACTACGGCTTCGCCGGCGAAGCGCCGACGGACCGTATGATCGCCTACCTGATTGCCCAGGGCTTCTCGATCAACCTGCGCGAGACAATGGCCGAAGTGGTCGTCCTGCGGCGCTGAAACTCCGGAGGATCACCGCGGGGAGGCGAACATTGCCCGCCCAAGCCGCACCGCCGATTGTCGCAGAAGATATATTATGTCAAATCGAGATACGCCCAGGGAAGCCCACCTGCGCTCAGCCCGCCTGATGACCCGCCAGCGCCTCGCGAAGCGCGTTCTCTCGCGAGCGGTCGAAGCTCGTGCGCAGCACCGTGCCACCAAGTCCCGCCAGGTCCTCGGTGATCTTCTCCGGCGTCGTGTTGCCGGTCATCAGGAACAGCACCGCGGCTCCCTCCGGTACATTCTCCGCGATCCCGCGCATGAACCCGTCGTTGATGCCCACATCCGTCAGTGCCCCGATCAACGCGCCCGAAGCGGCGCCGATGGCGGCACCCGCCAACGGCATCATGAACAGCACACCCACCAACAGCCCCCAGAACCCGCCCGATGCGGCGCCGGTGCCGGTGGTGTTGATCATCTGGTTGAGCTTCACGTGCCCGTTCTCACGCCGCACCGCGACCACGGCGTCGGCCAGCTCGATCATGTAATTCTTCTGCATCTCCAGGATCTTGGTCCGGGCCGCGTCGGCCGTTTCCTCGTCCTTGAAGACGATTGCGATCAGATTGCTCATGCGGGAATCTCCAATACCATTGCATCATAGCCGGGCTCCACGCCACGCGGCAGGTGCCTGATCATCCAGTCGTAATCCATGTCGGTGCCGAGATGCGTCAGCACGGTCCGCCGCGGCCGCAGCCGCTCCACCCAGGCCAGGACCTGCTCAAGATTCGCGTGAACCCAATGGCTTGCACGCTGGAAGCAGCCGACCACCCAGGTATCCACGCCCTCCAGCACCGCCATCGCTTTTTCGTTCAAAATCAGCACATCCGTCGAATAGGCGAAGGCGCCGACGCGCAGTCCCAGCGTCTTGCAGACCTTGTGGTCCTGCTCGAACAGACGCACGGAAAATCCTGCTGGATCAATCTCTTGCCATGGATCGACCACGCACGCTTCCAACACCGGCCGGAAAAACCCAGGCGGCTTCCACGGCCGGAACGCATAGGGAAACCGATTCGCCAGTTCCGCCATGGTTTCCGCTGTTCCAAATGCTTGCAGTGGTCGGTTCACGATTCGGTTGAGTGCCCGCAGGTCGTCGAGCCCCATCACATGGTCCGCATGCGCATGCGTGTAGACCACGGCGTCGATCCGCCCGACTCCTGCCGCCAGCATCTGCGTGCGCAGTTCGGGCGCCGTGTCCACCAGCAGCGCGCCGCCCGATTCCTCGATCACGATGCTCGCTCGCGTGCGCCGGTTGCGTGGCTCCGTGGGGTCGCAGACGCCCCAGTCCCCGAGACCGGCCGCGCCCCCCAGCATCGGCACACCAGCCGAGGCACCGCTGCCTAGTAGGGTGACGCGCATCAGGCGGCCCTCATCGGGGGCCGCCGTCGCGCTGGCCCGCGTTACGCCGCACGCGTGAACAGCCGGCGGAAATTGGCCGTGGTGAGCTCCGCCAGCGCCGCCGGGCTCAGTCCGCGCACCTCGGCCAGTTTCGCCGCGGTGTGCACCACATAGGCTGGCTCGCACCGCTTTCCCCGCAGCGGCACCGGCGCGAGGTAGGGCGAATCCGTCTCCACCAGGATCCGCTCCGCCGGAACATCCCGCGCGATCGCCCGCAACTCCTCCGATCGCGGAAACGTCAGGATACCGGAGAAGCTGATATAGCCGCCCAGCGCCAGCGCCGCCTCCGCGAGGCCCCGGCCGGAGGAAAAGCAGTGCAACAGAAAGGTGAACGCCCCGCCTCTATCCCATTCGTCGCGCAGGATTTCCGCCACGTCTGCGTCGGCCTCGCGGGCATGGATCACCAGCGGCACGGAAGCGAGCCTCGCGGCACGGATATGCGCGCGGAACCCTGCCTGCTGCGCGGGCCGCGGCGACTTGTCGTAGAAATAATCGAGTCCCGACTCGCCGATTCCGACCACGCGCGGATACTCAGTCTCCGCCGCGATCGATTCGGGACTCGGCCCCTCTCCCAACTCGTTCCAGGATTCGCCGGCGTTGTGCGGATGCACGCCAACCGTCGCCCACACGTTCTGATCGTTCGCGATTCGCCGCAGCGACTCGCTCGCCGACAGCCGGGTCCCGATCGTCACCATCTCCGCCACGCCCGCAGCCCGCGCCCGTCCGACGATCTCGCTGCGCTCCGGCTCGTTGAAGTAGTCGAGATGGCAGTGGGAATCGACCAGCATCACGCGGAGGCTCCCGGCGCTTCCTCCACGAAGCGCGGAAACACCGGGCTCGGCGCCGGCAGGACGGTCGCGTCCGGCACCGGGTTTGTCAGGTCCGCGAGGGTCCGCTGATCCGCCGCCACGCCAAGCTGGTCCAGCATTCGCGCCATGGAGCCCGGCATGAATGCCTGCAGCACGGTCGCGACCGACCGGAGCACATCCGTCAGCACCCTGAGCACGGAGGCCATGCGCGCCCGGTCGGTCTTGGCGAGTGTCCAGGGAGCCTGCCGGTCGATGTAGGAGTTGGCCGCGCGGACCACCTGCCAGACGGTCTCCAGCGCCTCGCCCATCGCCTGTCGCTCCAGGCTCGCGCGCAGCTTGCCGGGCAGCGCCTCGGCATGGGCGAGCAGCGCCGCGTCGTCCTCCGTCACGGCGCCGCGCACCGGCAACCTGCCCTCGCAATGCCGCGCGATCAGGCTCAGGCTGCGCTGCGCCAGGTTGCCGAGTTCGTTCGCCAGCTCCCCATTGAGCCGCTGCACCAGCGCGCGGGCCGAGAAATCACCGTCCTGCCCGAACGGGATCTCGCGCATCAGGAAGAACCGCAGCGGGTCGAGCCCGTAGCGCGCGGCGAGCGCGTTCGGGTCGATCGCGTTGCCCATGGACTTGCCCATCTTCTGCCCGTCCACGGTCAGCCAGCCGTTGGCGAACACCCGCCGGGGCGGCTTCAGCCCCGCGGACATCAGGAAGGCCGGCCAGTAGACACAGTGGAACCGCGTGATCTCCTTGCCCACCATATGCAGGTCGGCGGGCCAGAACGCGGCACGGTCGGCATGGTCGTCCGGAAACCCGGTCGCCGTCAGGTAGTTCGTCAGCGCGTCGAACCACACATACATCACGTGCGCCGCATCGTCCGGCACGGGGATGCCCCATTTGAAGCTGGTGCGGCTGACCGAGAGGTCGTGCATGCCCCCCTTGACGAAGCTGAGCACCTCGTTGCGCGTGGAGACCGGCGCCAGGAACTCCGGGTTCGCGTCGTAGAAGGCCAGCAGCCGGTCGGCCCATTGTGACAGGCGGAAGAAGTAGCTTGGCTCGCGCACCCACTCCACGGGCACGCCGGTCGGCGCCATCCTTGTCCCGTCCTCCAGCCTGGTCAGCTCGTCCTCGCCGTAGAACGCCTCGTCGCGAACCGCGTACCAGCCCTCGTAATGACCGAGATAGATGTCGCCCGCCGCCGCCACGCGCCGCCACAGCTCCTGGCACGAGCGGATATGCCTGGCCTCGGTGGTGCGGATGAAATCGTCGTTGGAGAGGTTGAGCGTGCCCTTCAGCGCGCGGAACTGGTCGCTGATCCCGTCCACGTAGGTCAGCGCCGCCATTCCGGCCTCGGCCGCCGCCTTCTCCACCTTCTGCCCGTGTTCGTCGGTGCCGGTGAGGAAGAAAACGTCGCAGCCGTCCAGCCGCTTGAAACGGGCCATCACGTCCGCGGCGATGCCGGTGTAGGCGTGGCCGATATGGGGTGCGCCGTTCACATAATAGATCGGCGTGGTGACGAAGAATTTCGGCTTCATGAAACGTCCCGCAAAGAGGTCAGGCGAGCGCGCGCACCCGCGCCATCGCCTCCAGCAGCGCCTGGCGGGGCTCGAGGTTGACGCCCTCGGTCGCCGCCTGCACCGCGCCCAGGCCCTGCCATAGCTCCACCCAGGCGGCAAGGGGGCGGCCCGGGACAGATGCGCGGGACGGTCCCGCCTCCCCGCTCCTGCCGCGCGCCGCGATGCGCTCGGCCATCCGCCCGCGCAGCAGCGTCATGAACAAGCCGAACCCGTCCTCCAGCCGCAGCACCTCGTCGGCCAGCGCATGCGCGCGCAGCGCCGGTACGCCGTCCAGCGCTTCCTCGGCGAGCCGTGCGCAGGCCAGCCCATCACCTTCCGCGAGCGACAGTGCCCGCCCGATCGAGCCACCCGCCAGCGCCACCACGCCCGCCACGTCCTCCAGTTCCGGCATCGCCTGGCGCAGCAGCTTTTCCACCAGCGCATCCGACAGCGGATTGAGCGCCAGTTTGCGGCAGCGGCTGCGGATGGTTGGCAGCAGCCGCCCGGGCGAGGCGGCCAGCAGCAGCAGGATCGCCCGCGGCGGCGGCTCCTCCAGCACCTTGAGCACCGCGTTGGCGGCGTTGCGGTTCATCATGTCCGCGCCATCGACGATCACCACGCGCCAGCCGCCCTCGGCCGCCGTCAGGTGCAGGAACGCGCTGACCGCCCGCGCGTCGTCCACGACGATCTCCGTCCGCCGCCGCTTCGTCTTCTCGTCGACCGCGCGCTCGACACTGAGCAGGTCCGCGTGGCTCCCGGCCGCCACCCGCCTGAACGCGGGATGCGACGGATCGAGCGCCAGCGTCCCATCCGCCGACGGTCCCGCGAACAGCCGCCGCGCGAACCGGTAGGCGAGCGTCGCCTTGCCGATGCCCTCCGGCCCCGTGATGAGCCAGGCATGGTGCAACCGCCCGGACGCCATGGCGGCGGCCAGCGTCGCCTCCGCTTCCTCATGGCCGAACAGGTCAGGATTGGCGCGCGGCGGAATCATCGTCGCACTCTACCGTCCACGCGCCGCCGCGTCACCGCACGCGTGCCGCGCGGCACGGAACCCCTGCCGGTCACGCGGGCAATCGTTGGCACCGAGACACCAGCGGAAAACGGGTGGTGCACCACGCCCTGACAACGATCGCCGCTGGTTCCGCATGTGGATTGACCATCCCGGCGCCCGCCTGCACCAGCCCGGTGGTCGTCACCCCCGGCGTGACCATCGCCGACGTCTACGGCAGGCCCGCGCTCTGCAGCACATCCTGGCCCGGCATCATCGAGAACGAAGGCTCCGTTCTCGTTCCCGGCCACGCCGCCGCCGTCCCGTTCGTCCGCGGCACCGTTATCAACCGCGCCTTCCGCCTCGCGCTCACCTGCGCCTGCTGGGACGCTCCCGAAGCGCCCGCCACCGCTAGCCGAGCCTGGTCGCCACCACCGCGCACAGCGCCGTGAACACCGCCTCCACGGCCCCCGTCGCATCCACCACAGCGTACCGCTTGGGTCGCGCCGCGGCGATGGACAAAAATCCCTCGCGGATGCGCGCGTGCACCGTGTCGTCCATCGCTTCGTAACGATCCGCGGCTTCCCCGCGCGAGGCGCTGCGCCGTCGCGAAACACCAACCGGCACATCCAGCACCACGGTGAGATCCGGCTCGATCCGCACCATCGCCGCCAGTGTCTCGATCGTGGCGCCATCCACGCCCTGCGCCACCCCCTGATAGACGCGCGTGGAATCCATGAAGCGGTCGCACACCACCCAGATGCCGGCATCCAGCGCCGGGCGGATCGTGACGGCGACGTGTTCCACCCGGGCCGCCACGTGCAGCAGCGTCTGCGCCAGCGGCGTGAGCGGGGTGCCATCGGCCAGCAGCAGCGCGCGGATGCGCTCCGCCCCTGGCGCGCCTCCCGGCTCGCGCGTGGCCAGCGCGGCCGTGCCGCGCGCGGACAGCCAGTCCGCGAGCAGCCGCGCCTGGGTGGATTTCCCCGCCCCCTCGCCGCCCTCCAGCGCGATGAAACGGCCCTGCAATGACCCTTCGCTGCTACCCACCGCGCAGCCAGTGCTTGACCACGGCGAGCGCGCGTCCCGGCAGCGGCATCCGCCCCACGGCACTGCCCGCGACGAGGTCGGTCGCGACCGTCTTCATGCCGGGATAGCTCACACTCACCGTCCCCAGCACGCTGCCGGCGACGATCGGCGCGGGGATCGGCGCCTGGTAATGCACCGCGACCTGCCCCTTGTCCTTCCAGCCGACCGGCAGCGTCGCCAGCAACGGCCTTGCCGCCACCAGCGCCACCGTGGGCGCGCTGCCCAGCCAGACTTTCGCCTGGTCCACCGTCTGCCCCGCGGCAAACAGGGGCACGTTCTCGAAGCTGCGGAACGCCCAGTCGAGCAGCCGCTCGCCCTCCACGGCGCGATCCTTCGCCGTGCCCATGCCGTTCAGCACGAGGATGATGCGCCGTCCGCCACGCTCGGCACTCGCGACAAGCCCGTAGCCGCCAGCCTCGGTGTGGCCGGTCTTCATCCCGTCGGCCAGCCCCTTCTGCACCAGCGGGTTGCGGTTCGCCTGCCAGATATGGTTGTAGGTGAAGCTCTTCTCGTCATCGTAATGATAATATTGCGGGAACGTCTTGATCAGGTAGCGCGCCACGGTCGAGATGTCGCGCACGCTCATGTAGTGGTCCGGGTCCGGCCAGCCCGTCGCGTTGGCGAAATGCGTGTTCGTCATGCCGAGTTCCTTGGCCTTCGCGTTCATCAGCTTGACGAACTCGTCCTCCGAACCCGCGATCCCCTCCGCCAGCACGATGCACGCATCGTTGCCGGACTGCACGATCATCCCCTGGATCAGGTCGTTGACCGAGACCTCCTGGCCCAGCGGTACGAACATCTTCGACCCACCCATCCGCCAGGCCTTCTCCGAGACCGGCAGCGTCTGGTCGAGCTTGAGGCGCCCGCTCGCCAGCATCCCGTAGACGATGGTCGCGGTCATCAGCTTGGTCATGGAGGACGGCGGCATGCGCTCGTCGGCGTTCTTGTCGAACAGCGTGGCCCCGGTCTGGAAGTCGATCGCGATCGCCCATTTCGCGACCGTATCGATCGGCCCGAGGGGCGAGCTGCCGGGGGTCGCCACCTCGGCCGGCGGCGGCGGCCCCGCCGGCTTGCGCGCGGCCGGGTTACGCGCCGGCTCGTGCCGCCGCGGCGGCGCCGCCCCGGCAAGCGCGGGCCATGATCCGAAAAGGGCCGTGCAGGCGGCCAGAAGCGTGCGGCGGCGCATCATACCCTCCTATTCCACCACGATCCGTGCGTTGGCTATCCCGGCGCGCAGCAGCCGGTCCAGCATGGCATCCGCCGCCGCAACGTTGGGAAGCGGCCCGACGCGAGCGCGGAACGCCTGCTCCGGCGGATACGAGTAATCCGGCACCGCCTGCGCGCCATAGGCCGAAAGCCGCGCGGCCAGCAGCATCGCATAGTCCGGGTCGCTCACGCCGCCGCAATCCACATAGAGCCGGCCGGGCTGCGCCGAGACGCGCGTCAGCTCCTCCGGTGGGCGCAGCGGGAAGCCGGGCCCGGTGCTGAACAGCTTGGTCCTGGCCACGGGCGCGACATTCGGGGCCGCCCCAGCACTTCCCTGCGCTCCCGGCGGCGGCGCCAGGCTCTGCGCCGTCACCGTGCCCGTGGGCGCCGCCTTCACCGAGACAGGCGTTGTCTTCCCCTGCAGCGTGGCCGCCAGCGCCTGGCTCGGTTGTTCCAGAACCTCGACCCGCACCTCGAACGCGGTCGAGCCGGGCGCTCCCAGCAGGAACGCCACGCGCGGGCTTACGCCGATCACGCGCCCCAGGTTCGTGGGCCCGCGATCGTTCACCCGCAGCACCGCCTGCAATCCGTTCTGCAGGTTCGTCACCCGCACCACAGCGGGCAATTGCAGCGTCGGGCTCGCCGCCAGCATCGCGCCGTCGGACCAGACCTCGCCATCCGCCGTCGGCGTGTGCCCGCGGAACACGGTCGCCAGCCCCGTCTCCACGCCGCTGAAGTTCTCGTGCGGATAGCGCCACACCCCGCCCATCACATAGGGCTTGCCGACCACGTAGTGCGGCCCGCCCGCCTGCTGGCATGCCGAGACCGGCAGCAGCAGCGCCAGCAGACAGAGAACTTTCATGCCGTCACCGCGTCGCCCAGCAACCCTACGGAAAGACAGTAGAAATCCGACGGATTGTAATCCCGGATCGCTCCGTAATTCGGCTCGTAGACCAGGAACGCCTCGCCCCCGCGCCCGCCAGGCAGGATCACGGAGGCCACCGTCTGCTCCGGCCGCGCGCGTGGCGGCCGCACGCCGAGCCTGGCCCATTCACCCAGCCGCCGACGGTGCGTGCGCCCGGCTTCGGCGGTGCTGAACGTGGCCGGCAGCGTGATACGCTCCCCCCACGGCACCGCGTGGTTCCAGCCGATGCTCTGCAGGTAGTTGGCGATGGAGCCGAATACGTCCGCCCGGTTGCCCCAGATGTCGCGCTTGCCGTCGCCGGAGAAATCCACCGCGTAGCGCAGGAAGGAATCCGGCATGAACTGGGGCTGGCCCATGGCGCCGGCATAGCTTCCCGTCATCCGCGCGGGGTCGATGTCGCCGCGCTGGATGATGCGCAGCGCATCCATCAGCTCGCTCTCGAAATAGGCCCGCCGCCGCCCGTCATAAGCCAGCGTCGCCAGCGCCGAAATTACGGAATAACCGCCCGTCGCCGAGCCGTAATCGGATTCCAGCCCCCAGATGCCCATGATCGCGTCCGGCGCCGCGCCGTAGCGCTTCACCACCCGCGCGATCAGTTCGCGGTTCACGGCGTAGTGGGCCCGGCCGTCCCGGATGCGCGAGGGCGAGACCACGCGCGAGCGGTATTGCTCCCAGGTCAGCGTGAACTCCGGCTGGTGCCGGTCCGCCGCCACCACCTTCGGCTCGTAGCGTACCGAGCGGAAGGCGACCTCGAGCGTCGTCTCGCCTATCCCGCGTGCATGGGCCCTCCGGCGGAACTCGTTGATATAGGCAGAAAAATCTTCCGCGAGTGCCGGCGCGGGCAGGATCGCGGGAAGTGCGAGGGCGGCGGCAAGGAAGCGGCGTGTCAGCATGCGGGGGATTCTCCACAGGCCCCGAGTTGGCGTCCATCGTGCGCCGCGCCTCCGGATCGGCCCCCCGCTTGTTGCGCGAATGCCGATGCAAGATACTGCTTCGGTGACGACGCTTCAGATCGTCTCCAGGAAACGCCGAGGCATTCCCGATGCAAGTAACAAAAACACTCGCCAGCTTCGCCGCCGGGCTCGCGCTCGATGCCATCCCCGCGGAGGTCGCGTCCCGCGCCCGCTTCCTGGTGCTGGACCTGGTGGGCAACATTGTCCGCGCCCGCCATGACGCGGAAAGCACACCGCCGATGCTCGCCGCCGCCCGAGCGCTGGGTGTTGCCGCGGGTAATTCGGGCGTCTTCGGCGATGCCGCGCGCTACACGCCGGTCGGCGCCGCCTTCCTCAATGCCGCCCTCGGCCATTCGCTCGATTTCGACGACACGCATGCCGCCGGCTGCCTGCATCCCGGTGCGCCAGTGATCCCGGCGGCGCTGGCTGCCGGCGAAATGGCCGGCGCCTCCGGCTCGGACGTGCTCGCCGCCATCATCGCGGGCTACGAGGTGATCTGCCGCACCGCCGTCTCGCTCCCCGCCGGTGATCACTACGCGCGCGGCTTCCACCCCACCGCCACCTGCGGTGTCTTCGGGGCCGCCGCCGCTGCCGGCCGCGCCATGGGGCTCGATGCCGGCCAGATCGAGAGCGCGTTCGGCATCGCGCTTTCGCAGTCCGCGGGCTCGCTGCAATTCCTCGCCAACGGCGCCTGGACCAAGCGCTTCCAGGTCGGCTGGTCGTCGATGGCCGGCCTCACCGCCGCCACCCTCGCGCGCGAGGGCTTCAAGGGCGCCGCCGAGGCGCTGGAGGGCAAGCACGGCTTCATGCGCGCCTATGCCCCCTCGCCCACGCCGGAGCGTGCGCTGCGGCGCCTCGGCGAGGAATGGGAGCTGATGGCCACCGCCGTGAAGCCATACCCGTCCTGCCGCTTCGGCCATGCCGGCATCGACGCGGTGCTGGCGCTGCGCGCGGCGCACGCGATCAAGCCGGAGGAGGTCGAGGGCATCGACTACGGCACCTCGCGCTCCGGCCTCACCCTGATCGGCGAGCCGCAGGAGCGCCGTTCCAACCCCCAGAACGTCGTCGATGGCCAGTTCAGCGGCCCGTTCGTGCTCGCCGCCGCGCTCGCCACGGGGGCCATGGGCTGGGACAGCTACGCGCTGCTGCAGGACCCCACGATCCGCGCCCTGCTGCCGAAGATCCGCTGCGTCCACGACGCGGCGATCGAGGCGGAGTTCCCCGCGAACCTTTCCGGCCGCGTCACCATCCGCGCCCGCGGCCAGGTGTTCGAGAAGACGGTCGTCGTGCCCAAGGGTGAGCCCGCCAATTTCCTTTCGGAAGCGGAACTGCGCGCCAAGTTCGCGGGCCTTGCCGACAGCGTGCTCGGCGACGATCGCGCCGCGCGCCTCGCCGATGCCGTGCTCGCCATCGACAAGACCGCCGACGTCGCGGGCCTGATGCGCCTCGCCTCCCCGCTCATGGCCGCAAGGATGGCCGGGGAATAGGGGCAGGTCGTCACGAAAGCGGAATGATCGCCGGAGAATTGCCACCGACGAAAGCCTCACCGGGGAGGAAGCGGATGCTGACCGACACGCAGTTGCGGCATTTCGAGACCGAGGGCTTCCTGCTGCTGGAAGAGTGGTTCCGCCCCGAGGAGGTCGGGATCCTGGCCCGCGAGGGCGAGGCGATCTACGCCACCGACCGCAAGGAGGTCTGGCGCGAGAAATCCGGCGCCCCCCGCACCGCGTTTGCCGCCCACACGTACAACGAGGCGTTCGGCCTGCTCGGCCGCCACCCACGCCTCATCCGCCCCGTCGAGCAGGTGTTCGGCGAGCATGTCTACATGCATCAGTTCAAGGTGAACGCGAAGGCGGCGTTCCAGGGCGAGGTCTGGCAGTGGCACCAGGACTACGGCACCTGGGCGCGCGACGACGGCATGCCGGAGCCGCGGGCGATGAATATCGCCGTCTTCCTCGACGAGGTGATGGCGATCAACGGCCCGCTTCTGCTCGTCCCGCGCAGCCACCGGGGCGGCGTGCTCGCGGCTGGCCACGACCTCAGCACCACCTCCTACCCACTCTGGACGCTGGACGAGACGACGGTCTCGCGGCTGGTCAACGAGGGGGGCATCGTCGCCGCGACGGGCAAGCCGGGCACGATGCTGATGTTCCACGGCAACCTGGTGCACGGCTCGGCCGGCAACATCACGCCCTTCCCGCGCAAGATTGTCTATCTCACGCTCAACGCGGTCTCGAACCATATCCGCAAGCCCACGCGCCCGGAATGGATCGCGCACCAGGATTTCGCCCCGATCGAATGCGCGGCGGACAACGCGCTCCTGAATTACGCGCGCGCCCACAAGCTGGCGGCGGAATAGCCGCGCTTCGGCACGGACCAAAATTAATCACAAAACGGAACTAAGTCCGCGACGCATCCGCTGGTAAGCCTCCTGGCACGTGCGCCGGAGGGATGGTCCCTCTGCCCGGGGATCTTCGCCGATGCTTCGCCGCCGCCTGCTGCTCGCCGCCCTTGCCGCGCCCCTGCTGCTCGGGCCCGCCATCGCCTCCGCGACCACCTATAACTTCACCGTCGAGGAGGCGAACCAGAACGGCGTCGGCTTCAGCGCAGATCCCGTGGCCACCGGCTTCAACGCCGCCGGCGCCATCGCCGCCAGGTTCCAGTACAGCGGGCCGCTTTCCTTCAGCAGCACGAGCGCGCAGAACAGCACCAGCGCAGGCGACCTGAACTCGGCCTTCATCGGCAGCTACAGTTCGGGCATTTCCAATTATTCCGGGACCGGTGCGCTTGCGGCCCCGGCAAACGCCAGCTTTGCCACGCTCGCCAGCTTCCTTGCCTCGAGCGGCAGCGCCTCGGGCTTCCGGTACGGCTCGCTCTTCACGATCGACCTCGGCATCCTGCCCGCGGGCACCAGGATCACCGTCACGCACGACGACGGCGCCAGCATCTGGCAAGGCAGCACCCGGGTCGGCAGCATGGTCGCCGGCCCGACCAGCAAGGTCACGGACAGCGTGACCCTCACCACCACCGCCGACACAACCCTCTATTACGCGCGCGAGAACGGAACACCCTCCATCCTCGAGGTCACGTACAACGGCGGCAGCCGCAACCCGCCGCTGGTGCCGGAGCCCACGAGTCTCGCGCTGTTCGCCACCGGCCTGGCCACACTCTTCCTCGTCACGCGCCGCCGCCGCGTCCGCGCCTGACCCGTCGCCGCACCGGCCGGCGCCATCGCGGGCGTTCCCGCGCGATTCGGCCACCTATTCGTTTAGCGAAACGGATCGAGCGACCGGCTCTGCAACGGCGCGGCGTCAAAACTCCTGGAAAAACATCGGTTAAGCCAATTTGTCTCAGAAATATGAAATTATGAATCGGCTGTTTATTTTTTAAACGGCACCTTGTAGGATGTCGTCCGATCAGTAACCAATCGCTAACCTTCTCCAGGGAGTGCCGTAATGATCCGCATGAAAATCCTGCTCGCCGCTGCGGCGGCCGCGCCGTTCCTTCTTGGCTCGGGTGTGGCCTTTGCCTATCCGGATCTCACGGTGACGAATGCCCAGGTGACGGTCTACGAGACGAATGTTCCCGGGCAGTTCAACGCGGATGCGGGCGGCCTTTCGTATCTTCAGGGCCTGTCGTCCAGCAACGTTATCTCGGCGTCGTTCCTCTACAGCGGCGCACTGAACTGGGCTAACAATGCGGGGCAGAACTCGGGGCCCACGGGCGACCTCTTCTCGCAGTTCTTTGGCGCCACCTCGAGCGGCATTTCCAGTTATTCAGGCTCCGGCACGCTTGCCGGGATCGCCAATTTCGGCAGCCTGAGCAACTTTCTTGGCTCGAGCGGCAGCGCCTCGAGCTTCCAGTACGGCGCCCTGTTCAAGATCGACCTTGGCACCGTGCAGACCGGAACCGGTCTGTCGATCACGCATGACGACGGCGCGAGCGTCTACCAGAACGGGACCCGGGTCGGCACGACGGACAGCAGCCCCACCGTGGCGAGGACCGACAACGTGCTTGGCTTGTTGGGCGGTCAGGACACGGTCATTTATTACGGCTACGAAAACGGCTCCCCGGAGATCCTCGACGTCCAGGTCATCAATGGCGGTCAGAATACCCCACCGGTGCCGGAGCCGACGAGCATGGCGCTGCTCGCCTCTGGCGTTCTCGGTCTCGGCCTCTTCGCTCGCCGCCGCGCGCGCGCCTGAACGCAGGCCGCTGCTTCAAGGCGGGCTGGCGTCATCCAGGCGCCAGCCCGTTTTGATTCAACGGCCCTGGCTCTTTCCGTAAAACGCCGCCAGCGCCCCGACGGCGTCCTCGTCCCGGGCCAGGTGCTCGTAAAGCCGCGCCGCCCCGCCATAAATCGCGGCACCCGGGAGTCCGGCGAGAAACGCCTCGATCTCCTCCATCTCCGCCACCCATCGATACGCCTTCGCAAACATCGCCGGCTCGGCACGGTCGAGCCAGGCGAGAAGCGGCTTCTGGCTCGCGGCGAGCTCCGCGTGCAGCGCTTCGGCGGTCCCCGCCCGCGCTGCCCCCAGCGCCATCACCGCGCCCAGCGCCGTCAGGCCCTTGGTGATGCCGGCATAGGCCATCTTCAACGCCGACGCCGCCCCCACCTCGCCTGCCAGCCTGCGCACATCGATGCCATGTGCCGCCAGAACGTCGAGGCAACCTGTATCGCCCGAGGCATAGAATCGTGGGCCCTGATCGTCATCCTTCGGTGGCCCGCCGATGATCCCCACATCCGCGAACCGCACGCCCGGCAGCAGGGCCGCCACGCGCGAAACCGTTGCCGGTGCCACCGCGTTGCAATCGGCATAGGCCACGGCCGTCCCGCGCGGAACCAGCGCCGGCGCCACCCGCGCCGCCAGGGCCTCCGCCTCGCCCGGCGGCAGGATGGAGAGAACGAGATCAGCCCAGGACACCAGCGCCATTTCGCTCGCGAGCACCGTGAGCCCGGCGGCGCGCCTGGCGCTCGCCTCGCTCCGCCCCGCCAGCGTCACCGCCACCTCCGCG
This sequence comes from uncultured Pseudomonadota bacterium, assembly GCA_963764465.1. GTDB lineage: Bacteria > Pseudomonadota > Alphaproteobacteria > Acetobacterales > Acetobacteraceae > JAJXXT01. The sequence goes on from CAVXSO010000006.1 coordinate 363,102, forward strand.
CCGCGCGAAGCCAGCCGCCGCGCCACCCCCGCCCCCATCGCCCCAGGGGCGATGACGGCGATGCGCGCCACTAGAACCGCATCCCCAGCGCCAGGCTGCCGAACTCGTGCAGGCCACCCTTCTGGTGGCGGATCTGCGAGCTCTGGAACACCTGCGTGTACGTGATCCGCACGCCGTGCCAGATAATGCCGAAGCCGGTCTGGAACTCGCCGATGAACGGCACCCGTCGCGCCGAGGGCCCGGGCTGGAACGTGTTGCCGTCGATTGCCATGTCGTGCGCCACCGCCTGCCCGTCGCCGCCGAGGAAAACGTACCAGACGAGCGGCCGCGTCGGCGAATATGCGTCGCCGCCGGAAAGCCCAGGCCGCACGCGCGAGACGCCGTAGTCGGACTTCAACCCCTCGCCGATGCGGAACGTCACCCCCACCTGGCCGTAGACGCGGACATTACCGAGCCCCGCCGTCAGTTCCGGCAACGCATCGGTCTCCAGCCCGAACAGCGAGCCGGTGCTGTAGCGGTAGATGCGCTCGTTCAGGATCTCGAACGCCGGCTCGTTGTGGATCTGGTCAGCCCAGCCGGGGTTTTTCGACTGGCCGATCACGCTGTGCCACCAGTCCTGCAACTCCTGGCCCTGCGCCATCGGCCCCGTGACGCCGAGCGAGACGGCGAAGGTGCTGCGCGTCAGCGGCGTGTCCTGGATCAGCGCACCGGTCACCAGCAGCTGCGCCGAGTTCGGCCAGTCATCAGGCTGCAGTTGCGCCACCTCCTGGTAGTTGGACGTGTACATGTTCTGGCCAAGGTTGATCGAGACGCGCTGCGTCCCGGGCCCGTAGAGCGCCCGCCCCAGCCCCTGCACCCAGGACGGCACATCGGTGTCCTGGCCAGAGGTCCAGGAGATCCGCAACCCGTTGGTGTAGTAGCGGTCCGTGAGGCTCTGGGTGGAGATTGAGGCGTTCTCTTCCTGGATCGTCCAGATGCTCGCCGTATCGGCGCCTGGCTTTTGCGAAGGCGCCTGCTGCGCCATCGCCGGCATGGCCGCGGTGGAGGCAAGCAGGGCAGTGCCGGCCAGCAGGACGGCGTTGCGAGAGGACAGCAAGGATCTCTCCGGCGGTTGGACCAGTTTCATCCTAGAACAGCTTGGCTTGGCGCCGGAACCCCCTGAATTAACCTGCCTTGCCCGGCCCGAATTGGCAGGTTCAGGCTCCATCCCGCCACACCGAGAACGAAGCGGGCGGCATCCGGCGGCGGCCCGCGAAGCGTTCCATCGCCAGTGCGACGTCCTGTGCCAGCCCCGCCTGGCGCGCGCAATGGACGAAGATCTGCTCCAGCACGTCCTGCTGGGCGTGGCTGCCGCCCATGGTGGCCAGTGCCCCCAGTGCCGGGCGCATCGCCTCCACCGCTTCGGCCGGCCGCCCCTCGCGCCAGGCGCGCGCGCCGCGCATCGCCGGCAGCACGGCGCCGGCGAGGATCGGCCGGCGCGTGGGCGAAGGGTCGGCCCCGGCCGCTCCTTCCTCCGTTGCGGCCAGCAGCCGGTCCGCGGCTTCGCCGCGTCCCGTCGCCGCCAGCGCCATCATCGCGTGCGGCAGCGTGAACGGCGAGAAGGTGTCGCCGATCTTCTTCTCCGCCTGGTCCGCCAGTTCCTCCCACCGCCCGCCGGCCTCCACGCCGCGCATCTCCAGCCGCGCGAGCATGGAGGCCGCGTTCTGCACGTCGATATGCAGGTCCGGCATGGCCATCGTCAGCGGCGATGCCAGGTTGCGGAACTCCGCATCGTACAGCGCCAGCACCACGTCCGGCTCGCCGCGCTCGAGGTGGTACAGCGCGCGGTGCCACCACAGGTGATGGCGCAAATTGTTCGCGCCCGCCCAGTGCGGCGCCAGCCCGTCGAGCCAGGCAATTCCCTCCGCGCGCCGCGCCTGCATCTCGAGGATGTGCGCGACCGCATGCGTCGCCCAGAAATTCTCCGGGTCCTCCGCGACCGAGCGCCGCCCGTCCGGCTCTGCGGCCAGGTAGTCGCCGCACTCCTCATGCGCGAAGCAGCGGCAGGCGAGCATCGTGCCGAACCCCGGTACGCCGGCTGACCACTTGCCGCGCACCCGCTCGACGGAGGCGCGCATGTCCTGCGGACGGCCGAGCCAGAAATTGCTGTTATGCGCAAGGAAAAGCGCCAGCAGGTCGCGCGGATGGCTCGCCAGGATCGTCTCCCACCCCGCGATCGCACCGTCGATATCGCCCCGCGTCCACGCATCGAGCGCCGCGACATGCAGCTGCTCGCGCGCGTTGGCGGAGGACGTGCGCGCCGCGGCCAGCGCCGCGCGTGAGGCCGGCAGGAACTTCGCCGTGTACGCCAGCATCGGCACCGCGCCCGCGAGCACGTGCGCCATGGTGCAGGCCGGGTCCGTCTCGCACAGTGCCGCGAGCTTCGGCATCAGGTCGGCGTGGAAGCGCAGCAGCGAGGCCAGCGCCGCGTCATACGCGACGGCACTCGCCTCGCTCGCGGCGGTCATCAGATTGCCCTGGGCATCGCGCGGCATGCGGCGCAGCTTCCACGTGTCCGCCGCGCGGGTCAACTCGCGGCGATCCGATCGCCCGCGGCGCCTGAGGTTGAGAACCCGCGCGCGCCCGCCTAGTTTCCCGCCGCCGGATGGGTGGCCGAGCGGTTTAAGGCAGCGGTCTTGAAAACCGCCAGGGGGCAACCCCTCGTGGGTTCGAATCCCACCCCATCCGCCAGAACCCTATTCACCGCCGCTCGCTGGCATTCGCAAGACACGAGAAAAGTCTTGCTAAAGACTGCAATTTTCGGCCACCGCGCCCGGGGCCGTTTATTGGTGTTCGTGTCCGATCGCAAAGTCTGATCGGGGAATGGACGCGAGACAGCTTCCCTCAGGGCCTTGATATGGCGCGAGTGGGCAGGTTGTCGGCGGTTGAGGTCCGCGCGCTCGGGAGCGCGGGCGGCATATGGACGGAGACGGCCTCTATCGGCTCGTGAAGACGCCAAAGCCCGCCTGTTGGGTGCCGCGCTACATCCATGCCGGGCCGATGCGCGAGATGGGCCTCGGCACGGCCCGTGGTCGCCATGCCGTGAAGCCGGCCGAGGCTCGCGACAAGGCCGCGGCGCAGACCGATGCGGCGGCGATGACATTCCGCATACGCGCTGATTTGTATCTCGCCGCCCATGAGAGGGAGGTCGACTTCCCGACAGCTCCTACGCCACGCACGGGGACACGATCTGCGGGATCACCTAACTCTGCTCGGCGTTCACAGACGCACTGACACCGGGCCGCGGCTGCATGAGCAGTTCGCGGCGTTTGATGGTTGTTGCCCGCTTTGTTCGTCGATCAGCCGTCGAACCCCTTTCGGGATCCGACGGCCGGTTCGGCTCCGAAGTCAACCTCGATCCGGCGCCCGTCGAATGCCGGGTTGGTTATTTGTCGAGCGAGATCTCGACGCGGCGGTTCTGTGCACGACCCTCCGCAGTGCTGTTCGAAGCAACCGGGTCCTGCTCGCCCATGCCTTGCGCGCGGATCATGCTCGGCTCCACGCCTTGCGAAATGATGAACTGCATCACCGCATCGGCGCGCTTCTGCGACAGGATCAGGTTCGAGGTGACGCCCATCTTTGCCAGCCCAGGCCCGATCGGGGAATTGTCGGTATAACCCGTCACCACAAGCTTCTCCTGGCTGGGAACGAGGTGCTTCGCCAGCTTGGCGATGGTGTCCTTCCCGTCGGCGGACAGTTCCCAGCTGCCGGGCGCGAACGCCAGGTCACTGTTCACGACATACTTGATGGCGCCCTGCAACCGGGTGATATGCGCCTTGTCGGCAGCATTCTGCTGCTGAAGCTGCGTATTTTCCGCTTGCAACTTATCGTAGTCCGATTGGGAGACACAGGCGGACAGAAGCAGCGGCGCTAAGAGCAAAGCCAGTCCGGCGGTTTTCGCGACGTATGTCATTGCCTTTTTTTCCTCTCGTTTGCGGGTCAACAGGTTGCAGTCATTCCCATGTAGAAAGCGGGCGTTTCCCTCGGTTTGAGCCATCTCAACCCTATGCTGATGTGTTATGCGCTCCTGCACTCGTCCTGGCGGAGGTGACATTCGACACGGCCACGAAGCCGGTAACCGAAGTCACCACCGCTCAGTAAACGTTAGATGCGTACAAACAGCGCTCGGACACATTGAGATAGGTCAAGCCATCTGCCGCGCGTCGTGTAAATTGGCATCTAAAATTGGGTCTGACCCGAAGTTGATGCAATTGGCGCTGCCCGTGGACGGCGACTCATGTCCTGCAGCATCTCGCGGCCCGGCCACAGTTCCGCAACCGGCTTCCGCAGCTTCGCCCTGATCCACTTCCCGGTTCAAGCATCCGCGAGCAGTGTCAACGTCAGCATCTCGGCGGCGTCAGCCCCTCATACTCCTTCTTCCAGTTGAAATACGTCGCTTCGCTGGTCCAGGCCCACCGGCGGATCTCCGCCACCGGCACGCCGTCCGCTCCTTGCTTCGGGATGAACGCCTTCTGCGCGTGCGAAAACCTCGATGCCTTGATCGCTCTCCGCTCCTCCCCACCAAGGGAACAAAAGCGGAAAACTTTACCCCAAACCGATCCAGCTTCCGGGGAGCAGATCAAGGGCCTCAGGCGAAACAATGCGCGACGGACAAGCCATCCGCCAAAATAGCGCAAGGCAGCATTGCCGAAACACCCGGTCTTCCGCGTCATGACGGGCATTTTGTCTGGGTGCGCGCTTGTTTCGCGGCCGGCGAGCGGCCGGTCACGGCCACCGCAACGGCCCGGGCCAGAAATATTGATCGACTGATGTTGCAACATGTGCGACCTTACCTTTGCGACTTGCGCTGGCGATTTGTGATGGCGTGAAGATCACTCTGGCCTCCGGAGAGATTGAATGCCGGGCAGTGCCGTTGCTGTTTTCAAGGATCCCAATACCTTCGGGCCGGCGTTCCGCGCCGCCACGCGGCGGACCGACCCGACGGCACGCGGCGCCTGGCGCGCGGAGATCGCGCGTATCGATCTGCAGCGGTTGTGGATGCAGCCCCTCGGCGCGAGCCTGCCGCAGGTCGCGCATGGCAACATGCTTCCCGGCCGCGCAGCCGCCATGTTCCCCAAACGGTGGTGCGCGCTTTTTGATAGAGTTCAACAGGAACGACGTGCACGGTGCAGGGTCGCCATACTCGCCGTTGGCTGGTGCCATTATCCGGGGCTGCCGCGCGGCATGCGGATGCATGCCAGTTCGCTCCCTCCGGCCACGTTCGCCCCCGTCGATACCGGCGATGACCCGCCGCCCGCTCGCCAATCCGCCGGCCACCCTGCCGCTCAACGCGGCAACCGCGCGTCCGGGATTCTCGCGTGCCCGGAGGCTGCACGCACGGTCGCGCAATCGCTCATGGAGGCCTCGATGATCGATCCCGCCGACCCAGAGCCCCGCGACGAGGCCGCCCGGCCCCATCTTCCCGCGCGTCGCGTCATGGCGCGCATTCAGGAGTATCTCATCACCCGCGCCGATGCGCCGGTCTACGTGCCCGAACTCCGTCATGCGATCGGAGTGGCGGAACGCACGCTGCGCCTCCATTGCAAGAAGAGCCTGGGGATGTCGCTGCAGGCCTATCTTCGCCAGCGCCGCATGCATCTTGCCCATCGTGCCCTCATCGAGGCGGATGGACACACCACCGTGACCGACATCGCCACCCGCTACGGGTTTGGGGAGCTGGGCCGCTTCGCCGTCCATTACCGGACGCTGTTCGGTCGGTCCCCTTCCGAAACGTTGCGAGAAAAGCCGAAGCCGGCGGCATCGCAGGCCGCCGCCGGCGCGCCGCGCCCGCCGGCATGGGCGCCCGGGGACTGACGGCACCCTGATTGCCGTTTCTGCATAGCCGGCAGCACGCTGGCACTGTAACTTCTTCATGCTTCGACTGGAGAAGTATTTTGCCTGAAGCAGAAACTGCCACGACAGCATCGCGTAGGGCGGATGCTGTGGAGATGGCGTTCATCCAGGGCGGAACGTTCCGCATGGGATCGGACGTGCATTACGCCGAGGAAGGCCCGGCGCATCAGGTCACGGTATCGTCCTTCTGGATCGACCGCGCCCCGGTGACGAACCGACAATTCCACGCCTTCGTCGAGGCCACGGGTTATCGCACCATCGCCGAGATCCCACCCGACCCGAAAGATTATCCCGGCGCGCTGCCGCACATGCTGCGCGCGGGCTCGCTGGTCTTCACCCCACCAGCGCAGCCAGTTTCATTGCGCGACTGGTCGCAATGGTGGCGCTTCGAGTTCGGCGCGAGCTGGCGCGCCCCGAAGGGCGAGCGCAATCCCGCGCAGGCGCTCGATGACCATCCCGTCGTGCACATCGCCTGGCCGGATGCCGTCGCGTACGCCGCCTGGGCCGGCAAGTCGCTGCCGACCGAGGCGGAATGGGAATATGCCGCCCGCGGCGGTCTCGACGGCGCCGAATTCGCCTGGGGCGACGAACTCATGCCTGGCGGGCGGCACATGGCGAACACCTGGCAGGGCATATTCCCCTGCGAGAACCTGGCCAGCGACGGGTACGAGGGCACCTCGCCAGTCGGTGCGTTCCCGCCCAACGGCTACGGGCTGCACGACATGATCGGCAATGTCTGGGAATGGACCGAGGACTGGTTCACCTCCCGCCATCCGGTGGATGCCGCCAAGTCCTGCTGCATCCCGCAGAATCCCCGCGGCGGCGCCGAGGACAACAGCTACGACGCGCGCAGTTCGGTGCGCATCCCCCGCAAAGTGGTGAAGGGCGGCTCCTTCCTCTGCGCGCCGAACTACTGCCGGCGCTACCGGCCGGCGGCGCGCCATGCGCAGCCGATCGATTCCGGCATGAGCCATGTCGGGTTTCGTTGCGTGCGTCGAACGTGAACCACAACAGCGGAGAGTAGATACATGGCCAACCAGCCCACCAGGCGCGGCATCGGCCGGCGCCAAATGCTGTTCAGCAGCAGCGCTGCTGTCGCCGCAGCCGGAACCGTTGTCACCGGCACCACGGCACCCATGCAGACCGCCCAGGCACAGACCAAACCACCGGCCGCCAGCGGCAGCAAGCGCGGCAAGCCGAACATCCTGATGATCATGGGTGACGATGTCGGCTGGTTCAACATCGGGGCCTATCACCAGGGCATCATGGCCGGCAAAACACCGAACCTCGACCGTCTCGCCGCCGAGGGGATGCGGTTTACCGACTATTATGCCGAGGCGAGCTGCACCGCCGGGCGCGCCAACTTCATCACCGGCGAGCTGCCGTTGCGCACCGGCCTGACCACCGTGGGCCAGGCTGGCGCGGATATCGGTATCCCCGACCAGGCCGTGACACTTGCCACCGTGCTGAAGGCGCAGGGCTATACGACCGGCCAGTTCGGCAAGAACCATCTCGGCGACCTGAACAAATACCTGCCGACGGTGCACGGGTTCGACGAGTTTTTCGGCTACCTGTACCACCTCGACGCGATGTCGGATCCGTACTGGTTCGACTACCCGCCGGGTTGGGTCGACAAATACGGCCCGCGCAACCTCGTGCACAGCTACGCGACCGGGACTGACGACTCCACCATGATGCCGCGCTGGGGGCGGGTCGGTAAACAGCGCATCGTCGACGAGGGCCCGCTCGCGCCGTTCCCCAACATGGAGAACATGCAGAACTGGCAGAAGGGACAGCCCGCCAAATACAACATGGAAACGTTCGACGGCGTTCTCGTCGAAAACAGCAAGCGGTTCATGGACGACGCGAAGAAGGCCGATAAGCCCTTCTTCATCTGGCACAACACGACGCGCATGCACGTCTTCACCTATCTCTCGCCGCACTACCAGGCGATGATGAACTCGAAGACGGACTACAATGTCGAGGAAGCGGGCATGGCGGATCTCGACGATTCCGTCGGCGCCCTGCTCAAGCATCTCGAGGATATAGGCGAGGCCGATAACACCATCGTCATCTTCACGACCGACAATGGCGCGGAGGTATTCACCTGGCCCGATGGCGGCATGACGCCGTTCCGGTCGACCAAGGGCACGATCTATGAGGGGGGCTTTCGCGTTCCGGCCATCATCCGCTGGCCCGGCAAGGTGAAGCCGGGATCGATCCAGAACGAACTCTTTTCCGGCCTCGACTGGCTGCCCACGCTTGCCGCCGCCGCCGGTGTGCCCGACATCAAGGAGCAGTTGCTCACGGGCGTCCAGCTGAACGGCCGCACCTACAAGAACCATCTCGACGGCTACAACCAGTTGGCGCTGATCACCGGCGAGGGGCCGGGCGCGCGGCACGAACTCTTCTATTTCGGCGGTCCGCATCTCGGCGCGGTGCGCATCGACGACTTCAAGTTCACCTTCTTCCAGCAACCCTATGGCTGGCCAGGCGAGAAGGTAACCACGGACATGCCCACCATTGTCAATCTGCGCCAGGATCCGTTCGAACGCACGCCGTCGCTGCGAGGCGAGACGCTCAACAATTTGGGCGGCGGCTATATGAACGACTTCATGGCCCGTGAGTTCTGGCGCTTCGTCCAGGTCCAGCAGGTCGTCGGCGACCTCGCCCGTACGGCGATCGACTTCCCGCCGATGCAGGCGCCCGCTTCCTTCAACCTCCAGGCGGTGAAGCAGCAGATCGACGAGCTGATGCGCGAGCACGAGGCACAGTAACGCCCCCCCCCGCCGCATCCGCACAACCGGAGGATGCCGGTGGCATCCTCCGGTAACCGCGGGCCCCTTCCCGCTCGCGGAGCCTGACTTCCGGCTGCGAGACCCGGACGGCAACGACGCCTGCCTCTATCACGCCGGCGCCAAGCGCCGCTTCCCGCCCTGACGCCTGAAGGTGGACATAGCCGAAGAACAGAACCCGCATCCGGCGTGGACCGCCACCCAGCCAATCAGAGCCGCAGCGCCGCCACCTCCATCCACCGTCCCTCCGCCACGCTGCGATAGGCGAGGTCCGCGAGTTGCACCGCCTTCGCGCCTTCCACCAGGTCAGGCACGTAGGGCGCGTCCTCTGCCACGTGCCGCAGGAACGCTTCCCAGCACCGGCGGAACGGTGGCACCGTCGGCATCGTGTCGGGCACTTCCTGCCACTGTGAATGGAAATCCATCGTCGAGCGCTGGCCGCCGCCGAAGAACGCATCCGGCGTGTTCACCGCCGCCTGCGTGAAGCAGCGGAACCGCCCCGCGACCGCCGAGCCATCCGTCCCGTCGATCTGCACCACCATCGTGTCGTCGCGCCTGAGGCGCGTTGCCCAGGAGTTGGTGATCACGCCGACGCCGCCGTTCTCCAGCCGTAACAACGCGTGCGACGTGTCTTCCACATCCACCCTGTAGCGCCGCCCCTGCTCGTCCACGCGTTCAGGGATCGCAGTGGCCATCAGCGCGCAGACGCCGGTCACGGGTGCTGCCAGCCGGTCCACCATGTAGCGCCAGTGCGCCATCATATCGAGCGCGAGTCCGCCGCCCTCCGCCTTCCGGTAGTTCCAGCTCGGCCGCTGGCACGCCCGCTCCGTGCCGTCGAAGATCCACGACCCAGCCTCGATCCGGATGGAGAGAATGCGGCCAAGGAACCCCGAATTCCTCACCATCATCAGCTTCGCGAATCCGGGCAGGAACAGCTTGTCCTGGATCACGCCGTGCTTCACGCCCGCCGCGTGGGCTGCCCGCGCCAACGCCATTGCCTCGTCGACATCGGGTGCCGTTGGCTTTTCGATATGAAGGTGCTTGCCTGCGGCGATCGCCTGGCGCACCCGCGCGGGCCTGCCGCCGGTCGCTGCGCAATCCATGAAGATCGCGTCCGGCCCCGCCAGCGCGTCCGCGAGGCTCGTCGTCCAGCGCAATCCGCCATGCATGCCCGCCAGCGCCCGCAGCCGCTCCGCGTCGCGCCCCACCAGCAGCAGCTCGGGCACCAGTCGGTCGCCGTTGCGTAAGGGCAGCCCGCCCTCGGCCGCGATCGCCAGGAGGTTCGCCATGTGCTGCGTCGTGCCCATGCGGCCCGTCGCGCCGTTGATGATGACGCCGATGCGCCGTTCAGCCATGCACGCCTCCTCCTGCTCCGCCCGTTCTCAGTGCGAACAGTAGCTCTTCACCACATGGCAGGTGCCGGACAGGTCCACGTCGTGGCAATTCGCCATCGCCTTTTCCGCTGCCAGCTTCTCGGTGTCGGCCCAATCCGCGCCCCAGTTTCCGCCCTTGCCCTGCGCCAGGGCACCGCACTCGTTGTAGAACCATGTCGCGACAATGCAGGAGCCCTTCTTGCCGGCCGACGCATTGCAGTCGTCGAGTGCGCTCCGCTCCGCTTCCTTGCGCGAGCCGAACCCGTGGGAATAGCCGTAGAAATCTCCGGTCGAGGCAGTCGCGGCGATCGCACCGTAGCTCGGGCCGCTTCGGCTGCCATTGTTATCGCGCATGAGCGGTCCCGGGACGCAATGGCCGGACGCATCCTCCACGTTGAACCCGTCGCATACCACCCGTTGGAGCACCCCGCTCTGATCGGCATGCCCTGCGGCCCGTGCCCGCGCCGCCGGCATCATCGAGACGCTGGCGAGAGATACGATCGCCGCCACCATCCTCCAAACACGCATCACCCCTCCGGATCGATACCAGCAGCGCAACGACCTTGCCGCATGCGATCCCGGCCGTCACGCGGGTTTTCCATGCCCTCGCATGAAGCCGCGACCGGAATCGCCACGCGCGATCGGCTGTTCCCGCCGTACGCGCCTGACCATGTGCCTGGTTCGGGGCCGCGCATGGAATATCCGCTGCCCGTCGCCATTTTTGCTCAGGCGTGCGCCCTTCGCGCAAGCGCGCAGCCCAGCACCCAGCCCGGCACTCAACCGGGCGCGGAGGCAAGTCCGCGCCCAAGATGCGGTCGGTGCAGCTCAACGCCCAGCTGCGCGAGCACGTCGTCAACGGTGGCGCCAATGCCGCCCGTGCCGCCGTGCCTGGCGAGGCCGAGACGATCTGCGCGTCCCTCCAACAGGCGCTGCAACTTGCCTGCTCGGTCAGTGCCATCCAGTTCTACGCCGGCCCGATGGGCACGACCTATCGCATACCGCGCGCGGCCGGCGACTTCGTCTTCGGCAACGCGAACTTTCGGCTCGGACCGGGGCGCTGAGCCGCACAGGGCAAGGGCCCACCGCCGCTGAGCAGGAAAGCACGAAATCATACCGCCCCTGGGCTGTGACGGCCGCGCCATTGCGCCGGATCCGGATCGTCCGCTACCTTGCGGTATGGGGATACGTGCCGGACATCGTTCCGGCGGCATCCACGGCAAGAGGGAGCGAAGTTAAAAATGTCCATGAAATTCAGGGCGCTGACAGGTGCGGTGGCGCTCGCCGCCATGCTCGCCGGCGCGGCGCAGGCGAAGACGTTCGTCTACTGCTCGGAGGGTTCGCCGGAAGGGTTCAGCCCGATGCTGTTTACCGCCGGCACCACGTTCGATGCCAACCGGCCGATCTACAGCCGCCTCGTCCAGTTCAAGCCCGGCACCACGGAGGTCGAACCCGGTCTCGCCCAGAGCTGGGATGTTTCGGCGGACGGCAAGACGTACACGTTCCACCTCCGGCACAATGCGAAGTGGCAGTCGAACCAATACTTCAAGCCGACGCGCGGCTTCAACGCCGATGACGTCCTCTTCACCTTCGATCGCCAGTGGCAGAAGGACAGTCCCTACTTCAAGGTCGGTAGCGGCTACGAATACTTCAACGATATGGGCCTGCCGGGCTTGCTCGATAGTATCGTCAAGGTCGATGATTACACCGTCCGCATCACGCTGAAGAAGCCGAACGCGCCCTTCCTGGCCGACATGGCGATGGATTTCGCCTCGATTGAATCCGCGGAATACGCCGATGTGCTGATGAAGGCCGGCAAGCCGCAGCTCATCGACACCGCGCCCATCGGCACCGGCCCGTTCGAGCTGGTGAGCTATCAGAAGGACGCGACCATCCGCTACAAGCGCTTCCCCGGCTACTGGGGGCCGCCCGCGAAGGTCGATAACCTGGTCTTCGCCATCACCAAGGACCCGGCCGTGCGCCTGGCCAAGCTGCGTGCCAATGAATGCCAGATGGCGCCCTTCCCCACGCCCGGCGGACCTGCCCTCGATCCGGGCGGACAAGAACCTGAAGCTGATGTCCCAGCCCGGCCTGAACATCGGCTATCTCGCCTTCAACAGCTCCAAGAAGCCGTTTACCGACAGCCGCGTGCGCGTCGCCATCAACATGGCGATCGACAAGGCGGCGATCCTCAAGGCTGTCTACCAGGGTACCGGCCAGCCGGCGAAGAACCTGATCCCACCGACCATGTGGGGCTACAACAACGACATCCAGGATTATAAGTACGACCCGGCGGCGGCGAAGAAGTTGCTGGCCGAGGCGGGCTATCCCAACGGCTTCTCCACCACGCTCTGGGCCATGCCCGTGCAGCGCCCCTACAACCCGGACGCGCGTCGCATCGCGGAGCTGATGCAGGCTGACCTCGCAAAGGTCGGTATCCAGGCCAAGATCGTCAGCTACGAATGGGGCGAGTATCTGAAACGGGTGCGTAACGGCGAGCACGACATGGCCGAGCTCGGCTGGACCGGCGACAACGGCGACCCGGACAATTTCTTCGTCCCGCTCGCAAGCTGCGAGGCCGGCAAGCCCGGTGGCGGCGGTGCGGCGAAGTGGTGCAACCAGGAGTTCGACGACCTGGTGAACAAGGCCGCCACCCTCACGGACCAGGCGGCCCGCGCCAAGCTCTATGAGCAGGCCCAGGTGGTGATGCACCGCGAGGCGCCGTTCTTCTTCATCGCGCACTCCATCGTGAACCTGCCGATGCGCGCCAACGTCACCGGCTACGTCATGAGCCCGCTCGGCGCGCACGACTTCGCCACTGTCGACCTCAAGTAGGACTTGCTCCGCTTTCTCGTCCGGCGCGTGGCACTGGTGGTGCCCACCTTCATCGGTGTCACGTTCCTCGGCTTCATCCTGATCCACCTCGTGCCCGGCGACCCGATCGAGGTTCGGGCCGGCGAGCACGGGGTGGATCCCGTCCAACTCGCGCAGCTCCGCCACCAGTTCGGCCTCGACCTGCCACTGTGGCGGCAATTCCTGAACTACGAGCTGCAACTCCTGCACGGTAATCTCGGCGTTTCCATCGTCTCGCGCGACAGCGTCTGGCATGAGTTCATCACGCTGTTCCCCGCGACCGTGGAGCTTTCGCTCTGCGCCATCCTGCTCGCGCTCGTCATCGGCCTGCCGCTTGGCGTCATCGCCGCGGTGAAGCGCGGCTCGGTGTTCGACTATGGGCTGATGGGTGTCTCCGTCACCGGCGCCTCCATGCCGATCTTCTGGTGGGGCCTGATGGTGATCCTGATCTTCTCCGTCGCCCTCGGCTGGACGCCGGTCTCGGGCCGCATCAGCGACGCCTTCGATGTCGAGCCCTGGTCCGGCTTCATGCTCATCGACTGCTGGCGCTCCACCGATGCCGGCGCCTGCCTTTCCGCCGCGAGCCACCTCATCCTTCCCTCGATCGTGCTCGGCACCATTCCGCTCGCCGTCGTCGCGCGCATGACACGCTCCTCGATGCTGGAGGTGCTCGGCGAGGACTACATCCGCACCGCCCGCGCCAAGGGCCTCGCGGCTCCTCGCGTCGTCGTCATCCACGCGCTGCGCAACGCTCTCATCCCTGTCGTCACGGTCATCGGCCTGCAGGTCGGCGCGCTGCTCAGCGGCGCCATCCTTACCGAAACGATCTTCTCCTGGCCCGGTGTCGGCCACTGGCTGGTGGATAGCGTGCAGCGTCGCGACTATCCCGTGCTGCAGGGTGGCACGCTCCTGGTGGCAACCCTGGTCATCCTGGTCAATCTCGGCGTCGACGTCACCTACAGCATCCTCAATCCCAGGATCAGGCGCTGATGTCCGCCGCCGGCATTTCCACGACAGCCTCGCGCGACCCCGGAACCTGGCGCGTCTTCTGGCGCGCCTTCGCGGAAAACCGCGGCGCCGTGCTCGGCCTCGTCCTGATGGTGGTGCTGATCGTCGTCGCGGTCTTCGCGGACGTCGTCGCGCCGCACTCGCCGATCCAGCAATTCCGCGACCATTTCCTGGCTCCCCCCATCTGGCAGAAGGGCGGCATCGCGGAATTTCCTCTGGGCACGGACGATGTCGGTCGCGACATGCTCTCGCGGCTGATCTACGGCGCGCGCCTGTCGCTGATCATCGGCTTCTCGGTGGCCGCGCTGGCACTCACGCTCGGCACGACGCTCGGCCTCACCGCGGCCTTCGCCGGCGGCGTGGTCGATATCGCCATCATGCGGCTGATGGACATCCTGCTCGTCTTCCCCTCGCTGCTGCTCGCGATCGTCATCGTCGCCATCCTCGGCCCGGGCCTGTTCAACGCCATGCTCGCCGTCGTCGTCGTCGCCCTGCCCGGCTACACGCGCCTCGCCCGCGCCTCGGCGCTCTCGGAACTCGCGCGCGACTACGTCACCGCCACGCGCAGCGCCGGCGCCAGCACACTGCGCCTGATGTTCGATACCGTGCTGCCCAACTGCCTCGGCCCGCTCATCGTCCAGGTCTCGCTCGGCTTCGCCTCGGCGATCCTGGACGCGGCGGCGCTCGGCTTCCTCGGCCTCGGCGCGCAGCCGCCGACGCCGGAATGGGGCACCATGCTCGCGGGCGCACTCGAATTCTACCAGCGCGCCTGGTGGGTGCTCACCTTCCCCGGCCTCGCCATCCTGGTTACCGTGCTTGCCTTCAACCTGTTCGGCGACGGACTGCGCGACGCCATCGATCCGAAACTGAAACGCTGATGGCGCTGCTCGAAATCCGTAACCTCGCCGTCGAGTTCGCCACCGCGCGCGGGCGCTTCCGCGCGGTCGACGGCGTGGACATGACAGTCGATGCCGGCGACATCCTCTGCGTCGTCGGTGAGTCCGGCTCGGGCAAGAGCGTGTCGATGCTCGCCCTGATGGGCCTCGTCGCCTGGCCCGGCCGAGTCACGGCCGACGTCCTGCGCTTCGACGGCACGGATCTGCTCGGCATTTCCGCCCGCCAGCGACGGCGCGTCATCGGCAAGGACATCGCCATGGTGTTCCAGGAGCCGATGTCCTCGCTCAACCCCTGCTACCCGGTCGGCTGGCAGATCGGCGAATCGCTCCTCGCTCATCACCAGCTTCCCCGCCGTGGCGTCCGCGACCGCGTCGTGGAACTGCTCACCCAGGTCGGCATCCCGGATCCGGCGAGCCGGCTCGGTGCGTTCCCGCACCAGCTCTCGGGCGGCATGAACCAGCGCGTGATGATCGCGATGGCCATCGCCTGCAACCCGCGCCTGCTGATCGCCGACGAGCCCACCACCGCGCTCGACGTCACCATCCAGAAGCAGATCCTGGACCTGCTCATCTCGCTGCAGCGCGAGCGCGGCATGGCACTCATCCTCATCACCCACGACATGGGCGTGGTCGCGGAAACCGCGCAGCGCGTCCAGGTCATGTACGCCGGCCAGATGGTGGAGGAACGCCCGACCGACGCGCTCTTCGCCACCCCACGGCACCCCTATACCGCGGCGCTTCTGGCTGCGCTGCCCGAGCGCGCCATCGGCCAGGCGCGCCTGCCCACCATCCCCGGAACCGTGCCGGGCATCGACGACCGGCCAGGCGGTTGCCTGTTCAACCCGCGCTGTTCCTTTGCCACCGACCGCTGCCGCGCCAGCCCGCCCTCGCTTATTGGTACGAACTCGGAACGGATTCGCTGCTTCACCCCGCTCGACGCCTCCGGCCGGCCGATGGAGGCTGCGGCGTGAGCACGGTGATGGAGGCGCGCGACATCACCCGCCATTACGCGGTGGGCGACGGGATGTTCGCGCGCAAGGGTACGGTGCGCGCCGTGGACGGCGTGTCCTTCACCCTCGCCGCCGGCGCCACCCTCGCCATCGTCGGTGAATCCGGCTGCGGCAAGTCCACGCTCGCCCGCGTCGCCACCCTGCTGGAGCCGGCGTCCGGCGGCGAGCTGCTTATCGACGGTGCGCCAGTCGTCACGGAATCAGACCGAAAGCGCCTGCGCCTCGCGGTGCAGATGGTGTTCCAGAACCCATATGGCTCGCTCAATCCGCGCAAGACCGTGGGCGCGATCCTGAAGCAACCGCTCGCTATCAACGGCCGCGGCGACGCCGCGGCGCGCGAGACAGCAGCCCGCGCGATGATGCGCCGCGTCGGCCTGCGGGAGGACCAGTACAGCCGCTACCCCCACATGTTTTCCGGCGGCCAGCGCCAGCGCATCGCCATCGCGCGCGCGCTGATGCTCAACCCCCGTGTCGTCGTGGCCGACGAGCCGGTCTCGGCGCTCGATGTCTCGATCCAGGCCCAGGTACTGAACCTGATGATGGATTTGCAGGACGAACTCGGCCTCGCCTACCTCTTCATCAGCCACGACCTCAGCGTGGTCCGCCACATCGCGCGCGACGTGATGGTGATGTATTGCGGCCGCCCGGTGGAGATGGGTCCCAAGACCAGCCTGTTCGAGGCGCCGCGCCATCCCTACACGCGCATGCTGATGGCAGCGACCCCGTCGGTCGATCCGCGTCATCGCAAGCAGGCCGCGACCATCAAGGGCGAACTCCCCTCGCCGCTGAACCCGCCCCCCGGCTGCGCCTTCGCCAGCCGCTGCCCGCACGCGACACCCCGCTGCACGGAGGAACGTCCCGCGCCGCGCGACGTCGCCGGTCACCAGGTCGCCTGCCACCACGCGGAGGCAATCGGCTGAGCAGCCGGCGCCATTACCGCGAGGCGGGTTCGATCGCCTTTTCCCGCGCCGCGGTCTGGCCAGACATCGTCACGCGCCTTGCATCTCGCGCGCCACCAGGTCGATCAGCGCGGACATTCCGGCATGCCCGCTGCCTTCCTCGATGCGCGCGTCATACGCCTCGAGCAACTCGATCGTCATGCCCGCGAACGCCGCGCGCAGCAACGCCTCGGTGTAGAGGTTCTCCGCCACCTTCGGCCCACCCGTTCCGTATTCGATCTGTTCCGGCCGGTAGCCCTCGATCAGCAGCAGCCCTCCCGGCTTCAGCGCGCGTCGCATCCCCTGGAAGATCCGCGTCCGCAGCGCCGGCCCGGCGAACTGGAAGAAAATGCCTACCACGGCATCGAATTGCCGCTCGGGCCATTTCCACTCGGCAAGGTCCGCCAGCACGAAGTCCAACGTAACGCCGCGCTTTGCCGCGAGGCGCCGCGCCTTCTCCTGCCCCACGCGCGACGCATCGACCGCCGTCACCGCCAGACCGGTCTCGGCGAGCCACACGCCGTTGCGTCCCTCGCCATCGGCAATCGTCAGCACATTCCGGCAGGTTGCCAGCCGCCCCCTCTGCCTCGCCAGGAACGCGTTCGGTGCCTCGCCGAACACGTAGTCATCCTGTGCGAAGCGGTGGTCCCACCGCTCAATTCCTGAATCGCTCATCCGGATTGCTCCCTCGGCTTCCACTGCCTTCTACCCCATCGCCAGGCCAGGGAAGAGGCATGGCAACGACTGATTGCCCCGCGGCCAGGGGCACGCAAGCGTGTGTCGCCGCGTGGAAAGCGCGCGGATCCTTGATGGAAGGCTTTCCTGCAACCCGCACCATGGAGGGAACCTTGCGCTCGGTCATTCGCCTTACGCTCGCCTGCGCCTTCCTTGTCGTGCTCGCCTCGCTTGCCCTCGCTGCCCCCGCGGGCGTCGGCAACACCGCCAAGGGTCAGGTGATCGTCAATGGCCAGGGCATGACGCACTGCACCTTTGCCAAGGATGCCAACGGCAAGTCCGCCTGCAACGGCCCATGCGCCCAGAATTGGCCGCCGCTCCTGGCGGCCGGAGGCATCCCCTCCGGCAACTGGAGCATCATCGCCCGTTCCGATGGCACCAGGCAGTGGGCCTACAAGGGCCATCCGCTCTACGCCTGGAAGGGCGACCAGAAGCCCGGCGACACCACGGGCGACGGCTTCCTCAAGGGGGCCTGGCACGTCGCCCGGCCCTGATTCCTCACGCCCGCGGCATGCGGGGCGGAATGCGGGGCGGCGTGTGCGGCCCCGCGCCTATCCCTTCAGCAGGGCCCGCAACGCCGCCAGCGCCTTCGCCGCAGGCTCGTCATAGGCAATCAGCCCGGAAAACTTCCCCTTCGCGTCCATCAGGTAGACGAGCGAGGAGTGGTCCATCGTGTAGCTGCCGCCGGGCAGCGGCACTTTCTTGTAGTAGACCTTGTAGTCCTTCGCGATCGTCGCGATCTGCGCCGGCGTGCCGGTGAGCCCGATGATTTTCGGATCGAATCCGGAAAGATATTCCTTCATCTTCGGCGCGGTATCGCGCTCCGGGTCCACCGTCACGAACACTGCGCGCAGATCCGCAGCCTGCGGCCCCAGCGCGTGCAGCCAGGAGCCCATATGCGTGAGTGTCGTGGGGCACACTTCCGGGCAGAAGGTAAAGCCGAAATAGATCATCGCCGGCTTGCCCAGCAGGTCGCGCTGAGTGAACGTCTTGCCGTTGTCGTCGACGAGGCTGAACACGCCGCCGATGCCGCCGCTTCCTACCGACGGGCTCTCACCCCGCGAGATCATCCAGTATTCACCGACCGCGATCATGGCGGCGGCGGCCACCACGCCGCCGCCGACCAGCACCCGCCGCCGGTTCATGGCTTCGTCTTCATCGGCGCCATGCCCGGCATGGAACCCATCCCCTGCGACCCCGCCGCCGTATCCGGGGCCTGCTTCACCGGGAACATGACAGAGACCTTGCCCGCCTTGGCGAATTCCAGCGTCACCGGCACTGTCTCGCCCGGCTTGAACTGCTGCTTGGGTCCCATGATCATCAGGTGGTAGCCGCCCGGCCCCAGCGTCACCGTCTTGCCCGGCGCAATCGCGATCCCGCCCGCCACCGGCCGCATCTTCATCACGCCATTGGTCATCGACATCTCGTGTACCTCCACGCTCGCCGCATCCGGTGTGGTCGCACCGATCAGGTGATCCGTGGCGCTGCCGTTGTTGGTGACCGTGAGGTACCCCGCCGCCGTCGGCGCGCCCGGCGGTGTCGGCCGCACCCAGGTGGCGGAGATGGTCAGGTCGCCCAGCTTCACGGCCTGCGCGAAGGCGGGGGAGGCCAGCATCATCGCGCCGGCCACGGCCAGCGCGCGCATCATGGATTTCATGTCTCGTCTCATTCCTCGTTCAGAGCCGCGCGCCATCGGGCGCGCACCATCCGGCCGCAGCCGGCGCACGCCGTTCAGACAAGGCGGGCGGGCGGCGCCTGTGCCGGCGGTGGCGGTGCCGCGAGCCGCCTTCCCGGCGGCATGATCCGCCGCTCGGGTGGCGCCATCCCGGCGAGGAACACCGTGCGTGGCGGCACCAGCACCGGTGCCGCGGGCGGCCCCGGCGGGCTCGTCGCCTGGTCGGCAAAGGTGCACAGCTTGTCTGCCTGGCGCGGCAACGCCTTGCCGCCCGCGCGCGGCGTCAGCGGACCATGCCCCGTGCAGATCACCAGCAACGCCGAAGCGTCCGTCGCCGGCATGAACCCCGGCGGCAGCATGACCTTGAGCCAAAGCGCCAGCAGCGCGAGGCCCATCAGGCCCCGCCGTCCCGGCCCGGCGCGCATCCACGCGATCATGCGGCCTTCATAGCCCCGTGCCCGCCCGCCGTCACCCGTCGCCCATCCGGGCGCGCCCCGTCAAACCCACGGGGGCCGTCAAGCCCAGGGTCCGTCGAGTAGGGGACACCACGTCAGACCCAGGGCATCGCCTCCTGGTAGCCAGCGTCGAACGCATCGATCCGCTCCGAAAGCCCCAGCGTCAGACCGATTTCGTCCTGCCCCGCGAGCAGCAGTTCCTTGCGCAACGGGTCCACCGCGAACGTGTCGATCCCGAACCCATCGTTCACCCTGACCGGTCCTGTCACCGTCTGCGCGGCCAGGTCGACCACCAGATGCGCGCTCGGGTTGCGCGCCAGCGCCGCGCGCAGCTCGGCGCAGCGCGCCTCTGGCAGCACGATCGGCAGCAGCCCATTCTTGAAGCTGTTCGAGTAAAAGATATCGCCGAAGGATGGCGCGATGACCACGCGGAACCCGGCATCGACCAGCGCCCAGGCCGCATGTTCGCGTGAGGAGCCGCAGCCGAAATTGCGATCCGCCACCAGCACCGCCGCCCCCGGAGCCGAGGGCGCATCGAGCGGAAACCCGGGCTCGCGGCGAATGTCGTGGAACAGCAGCTGGCCATAGCCCTCGTTGCGCGGGCGCCATAGGAAACGAGCCGGAATGATCTGGTCGGTGTCCACGTTGGTCATGTCGAGCGCGACAGCCTTCGCGTCGACGGTCGTGAACGGCTGCATCACGCCTCTCCCACCATCAGGCGGCGCACATCGGTGAGATGGCCCGTCACCGCCGCCGCCGCGGCCATCGCCGGGCTCACGAGATGCGTTCGCGCCCCCTGCCCCTGCCGGCCAATGAAATTCCGGTTGGAGGTGGAGGCGCAATGCTGCCCCGCCGCCACCAGGTCGCCGTTCATGCCGACGCACATGGAGCAACCGGGCTCGCGCCATTCGAACCCGGCATCCTTGAAGACTTTGTCGAGCCCCTCCTGCTCGGCCTGCTGCTTCACCAGGCCCGAGCCGGGAACGGCCCAGGACGGGATCCTTGCCTTGCGCCCCTTCACCACGGACGCAGCGGCGCGCAGATCCTCGATGCGGGAGTTGGTGCAGGAGCCGATGAAGACACGATCGATCGGAATCTCGTCCATCCGCATCCCCGGCCGCAGGCCCATGTAGTTCAGCGCATGCGCCATCGCCTCGCGCCGCTCCGCGGTGGGCGCGCGCGCCGGGTCCGGGATCGCCCCGCTTACCGGGGCGGCATGCTCCGGGCTCGTGCCCCATGTCGCCATCGGCTCGATCGTGCCGCCATCCAGCGTCACCTCGGCATCGAAATGCGCCCCAGGGTCGCTCGGCAGGCCCCGCCAGAACGCCACGGCCCGGTCCCACATCGCGCCCTGCGGCGCGAACGGCCGGTCCTTGAGATAGGCGAAGGTGCTCTCGTCCGGCGCCACCATGCCGGCCCGCGCTCCCGCCTCGATCGACATGTTGCAGACAGTGAGCCGCCCCTCGATCGACAAGTCGCGAAACACCTGGCCGGCATATTCGATCACCTTGCCGGTACCGCCCGCGGCGCCGATATGCGCGATGATGGCGAGGATGACGTCCTTCCCGCCGACGCCAGGCGCCAGCCGGCCCTCGACGCTGATGCGCATGCTATCCGGCTTGCGCGACTGCCACAGCGTCTGCGTCGCAAGCACGTGCGACACCTCGGAGGCGCCGATCCCGAACGCCAGCGCCCCCAGCGCGCCGTGCGTCGCGGTGTGGCTGTCGCCGCACACCATCACGATGCCCGGCAGGGTGATGCCCTGCTCCGGCCCGACCACGTGCACGATCCCCTGGCGCGGATCGCCGAGCCCGAAATGGGTGAAGCCGTGGGTGCGCGCGTTTTCCGCCAGCCCCACCACCATGTCGCGCCGAAACGGCTCGTCGATGGCGTCCAGGTCGTGCCGCAGCGTGGAAACGTAATGATCCGGCGTGCCGTAGGTATGGCGGCTGTCACGCAGTTTCAGATTGCGTTCGGCGAGGAACCGGAACCCGGCGCGCGAGCCGTCATGCAGCAGATGCCGTCCGACCAGCAGCAGCACCGCCCCGTCCGGCCGCGTCACGATCGCGTGCCGCCGCCAGATCTTGTCGAACAGCGAAAGTTTCTCGCTCATTCGCCGGCTTCTCGCTCGGCCTCGGCGTGGAACCGGGCGCGCAGCGCATCCCACTCGTCGGCGCCGACGCGCGAGAAGGCCTGGCGCACGGTCATGCCGCCCACCTCCGGGTGCCGGCGTGACGTCTTCAGCGCCTCCAGCGCGCCGTCGCCGGCATGGATCATGGTCTTGAACAACAGGCCCGGAACGATAACGAGACGATAGCCCATCGCCTCCGCCTCATCGAGCGGCACGTCGGGGCTCTTGCCGCCCTTCACCAGGTTGTAGAGACACGGGCCGTTGACCCGGCGCGGTACCTCGGCGACTTCCTCCATGGTACGCGGCGCTTCCAGGAACGCCATGTCCGCACCGGCCTCGAGCGCCGCGTTGCAGCGCGCCACCGCCTCGTCGAAGCCGGCGACGGCACGGCTGTCGGTGCGCGCGATCACCAGGAAATCGGGGTCGGGGCGGCACGCGGCCGCGGCGCGGATCTTCGCCAGCCAATCCCCGCGCGGAACGATCTGCTTGCCGTCGAGGTGGCCGCATTTCTTCGGCGATACCTGGTCCTCGATGTGGATGCCCGCGGTGCCCGCGCGCGCATGTTCCTGCACCAGCCGCACCACGTTCAGCTCGTTGCCGTAGCCGGTGTCGGCATCGGCGATCACCGGCGCGTCGGCGGCCCGCACCAGGCGGGCCGCGTTGTCCACCATCTCGCTCATCGTCACCAGGCCATAATCGGGAAAGCCCAGCGTGGCCGCGGTTCCCGCCCCGGTCATGTAAACCACCGGGAACCCAGCCTGGACGACGAGGCGCGCGCCGATCGCGTCAAACGCGCCTGGGGCGACGATCATCCGGTGTTCGCGCAGCAGGGCACGCAGGCGGGCCGCGTGGCTGGTCTCCATCGGCGTTCTCCCAACTTTCCAAGGAACCTAGGCACTCGGACGGTGGCAGACAATCCGCGCGGCGCACTGGCTTCGGGACATGCGGCCTCATCGCTCCCGCCGAAGATGCCGTTCGGCCGCGGAGCCATTGCCCGCCACCGCCGCCGCGCCCGCCAAGGCGCCGGCCGTCACTTCGACTTCGACTGCAGGTCCTTGGGCAGGAAGGCGGTGTCGACCACCTTCTTCCAATCCATGGCGGATTTCTGCTTGCCGATGATCTGCGGGCCCTCGACCATCCGGTCCATGCCGGCATAGTCCAGCTCGCCCTCGTCCCAGTAGCGGATCCTGGCGAAGTTCTGGAGCACCCTGCGATACGGCGCGGCATTGCCCTGGTACGTTTCGGCAACGATATCCGCCGCCGCGTCCGGATGCGCGCAGATGTAGCGCACGCCCTCCGCCCGCGCGGCGATGATGGCGGACAGCTCCGCCCGTGCGGTTTCGCGAAGTCCTTGGTGGTAACCCCCACGGTCTGCATCATCTGCGGCGCCGTCACGCGTCACCGTGATCGTGGCGGCGGCGGCTTGGCGCGGAACCGCGGCGCATGCGCGCGCAAGCCCCACGGCGGCCGCGAGGAGGGGACGAAGCAGGCGACTGAGCCTGACGTACCTCGCCGCTGTTGACGCGGGCATTCCCTGCCCGCGCGGACGTCCCGCCGTCTGTTGACATGGCGCGGCGGTTCTTTCCGGCATCGAGGCTATGCCTCCGCCACCAGCGCTTCAGGATGCCGCCCGATCGCACCCTCAGGTCAGCCGGAACGCATCCTCGATCCGCCGCAACCGCCCGGTCGCGTCAACCAGCATCACGTCGAACCGCACGCCTTCCCGTCCACGCCGAGGATGGCGTGCGAGCAGGATTTCGGCCGCGGTCATCAGCCGCGCCTGCTGCCGTCCGGAAAGGCTTGCCGCCGCCTCGTCCAGCGTCGCCCGCTGCTTCACCTCGATGATCGCGACCACGCCCTCGCGCTCGGCCGCGATATCGATCTCCCCCGCCGCGGTCCGCACGCGCCGCGCGAACACCTCCCAGCCATCCTCGGCCAGCAGCAGGCACGCGGCGTCCTCCGCCTCCCGCCCCGCGCGTTCCGCGCCGCGCCCGCGTTCCTGTCGCGCGGGCGCCGGCGCCAACCGCGCCGGCGGTGCTAGCCCCAGCCTTCCGCGACCGCGTGGCACGCCACCTCCACCTCGCCCGCGCGCGTCGTCTCGGGGCGCACGTTGCGGCATTTCTCGCGCGCCAGCGGGCAGCGCGGATGAAAGGTGCAGCCGGGCGGAGGGGCGATCGGGCTCGGCACCTCGCCGCCGACCGGCGTCCTCGCGCGCCCCACCATCTCGAGGTTCGGGATCGCCTCCAGCAGCAGTCGCGTATAGGGATGTTGCGGCTTCGAAAAAATCTCCTCTGCCGGCCCAATCTCGACGATGCGCCCGAGATACATCACCCCCAGCCGGTCGGACATGTGCCGCACCACCGCCAGGTTGTGGCTGATGAACAGGTAGGTCAGGTTCAGCCGCTCCTGCAGCCCCTTCATCAGGTTCAGGATCTGCGCCTGCACCGAGACGTCGAGCGCCGAGGTCGGTTCGTCGCAGACCAGGAACTCCGGCTCGGAAGCCAGCGCCCGCGCGATCGAGACACGCTGCCGCTGCCCGCCCGAGAATTCGTGCGGATATTTCTGCCCATCGGCACCCGCCAGGCCGACCTGCACCAGCAGCTCGGCCACCCGCTCCGCCACCGCCGCCCCGCTCGCCAGGCCGAAGGCCCGGATCGGCTCGGCCACGATATCGCGCACCCGCCAGCGTGGGTTGAGCGAGGCGTAGGGGTCCTGGAAGATCATGTTCATCCGCCGCCGCAGCCCCGCATCCCGCCGCGCGGCCGAAAGCTCTCGTCCCTCGAAGCGCATGGAACCCGTACTTGGCGGGTAGAGCCCCACGGCCATGCGCGCCATGGTAGACTTGCCACAGCCGCTCTCACCCACGAGCGAGAGTGTCGTGCCACGTGCGATGGCGAAGCTCGCGTCGTCCACCGCTCGCAGCGAGCGCTTCTTCTCGCCCGCCATCATCCGCGCCAGAAGCGGCCGCGAGACGTCGAACACGCGCGTCACGTGCGCCGCTTGCAGCACCGGTGCGCCCGCATCCTGCGAACTGGCCTTCATCGCCTCAGACATGTCCGGCCTCATAGAGATGGCACGCCGCCATCGTCACTCCCGCTGGCCGAAGCCCCGGTTTTTCGTCGCGGCACACCGTCATCACCTTGGGGCAGCGCGGATTGAACGCGCAGCCGCGGGGGATCGCCGTCAGCCGCGGCATCGCGCCCTCGATCTGCGCCAGCCGCGCCACCTTGCGATCGAGTGCGGGGATGCTGCCCATCAGTCCCGCCGTGTACGGGTGGGAGGGGTGCTTCACCACCTCGCGCACCGGCCCGATCTCGGCGATCCGCCCGGCATACATCACGGCCACCCGGTCGCAGGTCTCGGCGATCACGCCCATGTCGTGGGTCACCAGCATCACCGCGGTGCCATGCACGGCGGCGAGCCGTTTCAACAAGGCAATGATCTGCGCCTGGATCGAAACGTCGAGCGCCGTCGTCGGCTCGTCCGCCACCACCATCTCCGGCTCCGCGCACAACGCGAGCGCGATCACCACGCGCTGGCGCATGCCACCTGAGAACTCGTGCGGATAGGCACCGATGCGCTGCCGGGCCGCGGGAATCCCCACCTCCTCCAGCCAGGAAATCGCCCGCTCCCGCGCCTCGCTCTCGGAGAGCGGCAGGTGCGTGCGGATCGTCTGCACCAGCTGCCGTCCCACCGAAAGCAGCGGGTTCAGCGTCGTCAGCGGGTCCTGGAAAATCGCCCCGATGCGCTTGCCGCGCACCTTGCGCATCGCCGCCTGCGAGAGATTGTCGATCCGCTCCCCGTCGAGCCGTATCTCACCAGACGCCACCCGTCCCGGCGGCTCCAGCAGCCCGATGATTGCAGATCCGGTCAGCGACTTTCCCGCGCCGCTCTCGCCGACCACGCCCAGCACCTCGCCGCGCGCGACGGAAAAGCTCACGCCATCCAGCGCCCGCAGCACCCCGCGCCGGGTCGGGAACTCCACCACCAGGTCGCGCACCTCGAGCAGCGAGGCATTGCCCTTCGTCCCGCTCATCAGCGTAGCCTCGGGTTCAGCGCGTCGCGCAGCCAGTCGCCGAGCAGGTTGATCGCCAGCACCATCCCCGCCAGCACCACGCCCGGGAACACGGTGATCCACCAGTCGCCGCTGTAGAGGAAATTATTGCCGTTCGAGATCAACGTCCCCAGCGAGGGCTCCGTCGGCGGCAGGCCCAGGCCGAGGAAGGACAGCGTCGCCTCGTCGAGGATCGCCAGCCCGAGGTTGATCGTCGCCAGCACCAGCACCGGCCCCAGCACGTTGGGCAGGATGTGCGAGACCATGATCCGCACCGACCCGATGCCGATGACCCGCGCCGCCATCACGTACTCCCGCCCGCGCTCCACGAGCGTCGAGCCGCGGACCGTGCGCGCGAATTGCGGCCAGCGCGAAATCCCGATCGCGAAGATCAGCACATAGAGCTCAAGCGCGTTCTGCGCATCGTGCGGCAGCAGCGCACGCACGATGCCGTCCACCAGCAGCGCGATCAGCAGCGAGGGAAAGGAAAGCTGCACATCCGCGGAGCGCATCAGGAACGCATCGACGGCACCACCGAAATACCCCGCGATCAGCCCCAGCGCGATGCCGATGCCGAGTGCCAGGATAATGGCCGCGAAACCCACGATAAGGCTGATGCGCGTGCCGTACATGATCGCGGAAAGCACGTCGCGCCCCTGGTCGTCGGTGCCGAACACGAAGCTCCAGGAACTGCCATCCAGCGGCATGGGCGGCAGGAAGCTGTTGGAAAGCGACAGGCTCGCCAGGTCGAACGGGTCGTGCGGCGCAAGGAACCCGCAGCCGAACGCGCCGACGAAGCAGACCAGCACCACCACGGCGGAGATGATCGCCACCGGCGCGTGTCGGAAGCTCCAGGCGACGTCGCTGTCCCAGGCGCGCGCCAGCCGCCCGGGCGCGGAAGCCGCGGCACTCATCGGCCCACCCGCAACCGTGGATCGACCACGTAATAAAGAATGTCCACGATCAGGTTGATCACCACGAACAGCACCGCGATCAGCAGCAGGTAGGCGCTCATCACCGGGATGTCGGCGTTCTGGATCGACTGCACCAGCAACAGCCCCATCCCCGGCCACTGGAACACCGTCTCGGTCACGATCGAAAAGCCGATCAGCCCGCCGATCTGCAGGCCGACGATGGTTATCACCGGCACCAGAGTGTTGCGCAGCGCGTGCCCGAAATAGATCACCCGCGGCCCCAGCCCCCGCGCCCGCGCGAACTTGATGTAGTCACTGCGCAGCACCTCCAGCATCTCGGTGCGCACTAGGCGCATGATCAGCGTCATCTGGAACAGCCCCAGTGTGATCGCCGGCAGGATCAGCGACTTCAAGCCGGAGAGCGTGAGGAACCCCGTGCTCCAGTGCGAAAAGTTCACCACCGTCCCGCGCCCGAAGCTCGGCAGCCAGCCCAGCAGTACGGAGAAGAACAGGATCAGCAGGATGCCGAGCAGGAAGGTCGGCAGCGAAACCCCGACCAGCGAGCCCGCCATGATCGTGCGGGAGACGAAACCATTGGGCCGGATCCCCGTATAGACGCCGAGCGGCACCCCGATCACCAGCGCCAGCACCGCCGACGTCATCACCAGCTCCGTCGTCGCCGGCAGCCGCTCGAGGATCAGCTGCGAGACCGGCAGGGCCAGGCGGTACGAAAGTCCGAAATTGAAATGAATCGCCTGCACCATGAAGTGCCAGTACTGCACCATGAACGGCTGATCGAGCCCGAGCTCGTGGCGCATCGCGATGCGCATCGCCGGCGTCGCGTCCTGGCCCAGCATGATGCTGACCGGATCGCCGACATAAGTGAAGATGGCGAAGGCCAGGAAGCCCACTACCAGCAGCACCGGGATCGCCTGCAACAGGCGCGAAATCAGTTGCGCGATCAAGAGCGCACCGCGCCTGTCATCGCCGGCCCTCCCGGCGAGAGCAAGACATCATCGACAATCAGATTCTCCCCCAAGTCCAAATCATCTCCGCGGCGACGCCGGCGCGCAAGCCATCGTTCCGCCCCCGGCCATCATCGCGTCAGGCGGCGTCCGGTGGATAGGCCACGGCCGGCCCCCGCACCGCAAGCCACACTGCCTCCCCTGGCGAGGGGCTGGCATGGCCCGGCACCAGGGCCGCCACGCCCACTCCGCTCTCCAGCGCCAGGTCCACCAGCGCATCGTGCCCATGGAACACCACCTCGCGCACCCGCGCGGGCAGGGCGTCGGCGTCAGTCTCCGCCACCAGGCGAATCTGCTCGGGGCGCAACATCAGCGTCACGCGCCCGTCCGCCACGGGGCCGGCCAGCGCCACCAGGCCCAGCGCGCAGGCCGCCTGCCCGGCGGTCGCCATCCCCGGCAGCATCACCGCCTCGCCCACGAACCGCGCCAGCGCCGCGTCCGCCGGCCGGCGGTACAGCGTTACCGGGTCCGCCATCTGCGCCACCCGCCCGCCGCGCAGCACCGCGACCGCGTCGCCCAGCGACAGCGCTTCCGCCTGGTCGTGCGTCACCAGCAGCGCCGTGGCGCCCGCTTCCCGCAGCGCCGCCGCCACCGCCGCCCGCGTCTCCGCCCGCAACCCGGCATCGAGCGCCGAGAACGGCTCGTCCAGCAGCACCAGCTGCGGCCCCGGCGCCAGCGCGCGCGCCAGCGCCACGCGCTGCTGCTCGCCACCCGAGAGCGACTGCGGCTGCCGCGCGGCAAACGCGGCCGGCAACCCCACCAGCTCCAGCAACCGTCCGATCCTCGCCGCATCCCGCCGTTCCCGGCGCGGCAGCCCGAACGCCACGTTCGCCGCGACCGAGAGATGCGGGAACAGCGCCCCCTCCTGCGGCACGTACCCCACGCCGCGGTCCGGCGCCGGCACGTGCACGCCCGGCCCGGAGACGGTTCGCCCGCTGAGCGCGATGCTCCCCGCATCCGCGCGCTCGAAGCCGCAGACCAGCCGCAGCAGCGTCGTTTTGCCGCTGCCCGAGGCGCCGAGGATCGCCACCAGCGCCCCCTCCGGCACGTCGAGCTCCACCCCGTCCAGCACCGCTCGACCCCCGTAACGCTTGCCCAGGGCCGAGACCATCAGCGCGGACACGGCCTCAGCCGCCCGTGGCCGCGGCGAACCGCCGTGCCAGCAGCCAGGTGGAGAGCAGGGAGAACAACGTCATCACCGCGGCATACGGGGCGGCGGCCGCGAACGCCAGCGTCGCCGTGTCAGCCCACACTTCGGTCGCCAGCGTCCGCGTGCCGATCGGCGCCAGCAGCAGCGTTGCGGTCAGCTCCGTCGAGACCGAGACGAACACCAGCGCCGCCGCCGCCCCCAGCCCGGGCCCGGCCAGCGGCAGCACCACGCGCCAGGCGACCGCGAGCCACCCTTGCCCCAGCGAGGCCGCGACGTCCTCGAGCGATTTCTGCGCCTGCTCCAGCGCCGCCCGCACGGAAACCACCGCCAGCGGCAGGAACAGGATCGCATAGGCAACCAGGAGCAGCGCCGCACTCTGATACAGCCCGCGCGCGTGCCGCACCGCGAGCCCGGACAGCGCCAGCGCTACCACGATCCCGGGCGCGCCCATCGCCAGGAACGCCGCGCGCTCCAGCACCGCGGCCAGGCGCCCCGGCCGCCGCGCCACGAGGTATCCCAGCGGCAGCGCCAGCAGCACCGTGAACGCCGAACCCGCCAGCCCCAGCCACAGCGAGGACCACGTCGCCGCCAGCAGCCGCCCCCAGTTCGCCGCCGCCGGCGAGATCGCGGCCGAGGCGCTCTGCGTCATCCAGAACAGGATCGTCGCCAGCGGCAACACCAGCCCCGCCGCCACCGGTACCGCCAGCACCACGAGCGCCGGCAGCGTCCAGCGCCCGGGTGGAAGCCGCGGCGCACGCCGCCTCGCCCCCTTGCCCAGCCGCGCGTACCGCGCCCGCCCACGCACGGTGAACTCGATCGCGAGGCACGCCAGGCACAGCAGCAGCAGCACGAAGGCCAGCATCGAAGCCGCCTGCCCGTTGAACCCGGTGCGGTACTGCGCGTAGATCGTGGTGGTGAAGGTACGATAGCGCAACAAAACAAAGGCGCCGAACTCTACCAGCACGTCCAGCGCCACCAGCAGCATGCCGCCCAGCAGCGCCGGGCGCAGCTGCGGCAGCACCACGCGCAGGAACACGCGCCAGCGCCCGAGCCCCAGCGCCATCGCGGTCTCCTCCAGCGCCGGATCGAGCCCGCGCAGCGCCGCAGAGACCGGCAGGTAGACCAGCGGCGTGTAGGTCAGCGTCACCACCAGCCAGGCGCCGAGGAACCCCTCGAACACCGGCGCGATCGAGACCCAGGCATAGCCCGAGACGAATGGCGGAATGGCCAGCGGTGCCGCCGCCAGCACCGCCCAGGCCCGCCTCCCGGGCAGCTCCGTCCGCTCGACGAGCCACGCCCAGGCGAGCCCCAGCACCCCAGCCGCCAGCATGGATGCCGCCATCAGCGTCAGCGTGTTGCCGAGCAACTCGGCAACCAACGGGCGGAACAGCAACGCGCGCACGCTCTCCCACCCCGCGCCAAGCGCCGTCGCGATCGAGGCCACGATCGGCAGCAGCACCAGCACCGGCCCGATGGCGGCGGCGAGGATCAGGGCAAAAGGCATGTTCGCGGAGGTCTTCGCAGCGTGGGCGGAAACGCGCCCTGCCCGGCCAGCCGTATCGGATGGCCGTTGGAGCAGCGTTCCCGCCAACGCT
This sequence comes from uncultured Pseudomonadota bacterium, assembly GCA_963764465.1. Classification (GTDB taxonomy): domain Bacteria; phylum Pseudomonadota; class Alphaproteobacteria; order Acetobacterales; family Acetobacteraceae; genus JAJXXT01. The sequence goes on from CAVXSO010000006.1 coordinate 393,598, forward strand.
CTAGACGAGCCCGGCTGCCTGCAGCAACTGCGCCGCCTGCCGGTCGTCGCCGATCTGGGCGATGGTGATCGCGGGCGGACGCAGCGTATCGAACGGCGCCAGCAGCTTGTTCGCCGCCACGCCCGGCCGCAGCGGGTACTCGAAATCAACCTCGCTCGCGGCCAGCGCCGCCTGCATCGTCTCGGAGACCAGGTGCGCAAGAAACCGCTGCGCCGCCACCTGTTGGCGGGAGGATTTCAGGACCGCCGCCCCGGAGACGTTGATCAGGTTGCCCACGTCGCCCGGCGCGAACCGGTGCAGTTTGCTCGCCGTCTTCGCCGCCCCCCGCTCGGTCACGAGCCGGCACCAGTAATAGGCGTTGATGATCCCGGTCGCGACGGCGCCGCGGTCGACGGCCGCGATCACCCCCTCGTCGTCGTCGTAGACCTTCGCGTTCGCCCGCATGGCCTTGAGCCACGCGAGCGCCGCCTCCCGCCCCTTCAGCGCCACGATCGCACCGATGATCGGCAGCGTGTCCGCATCGGTCGGCGCGAACGCCACGCGCCCCTTCCACGCGGGGTCCGCGAAATCGAGCAGCGAGGCGGGCAGCGCGCCCGCGTCCACCAGCTTCGGGTTGTAGGCAAGCACCGAATCGCGGGCGAGCACGCCGAGCCAGTTGCCGGCAGGCGCGCTCCACTTTCCTGGCACCTGCGCCAGCGTCGCCTTGTCCACCGGCGCCAGCATTCCCCGCTCGTCGAGCAGCAGCAGTTCCGGCGAGTTCTCGGTGAAATAGACATCGGCCGGCGAGTGCGCGCCCTCCGTCGCGATCTGGTTCGCGATCTCCGGCGCCTCGCCCAGATGTGCCTTCACCGCGATCCCCGTGGCGTTCGTGAACGCGGCGGTGATCATGTCCACCACCTGCTCGTGCTGCGCGGCGTAGAGCACGAGCGCGCCCGCCGCCCGCGCCGCGCGCGACAGCACGAACGGAGCGGCAAGCGCGGCCGCACCCCCCACCAGGGCGGCACGGCGAGAGTGAACGGCCAAGGCAACCTCCATTTGCGAACGCTTCGCAATTGCAGCTAATGCCGCGCCGCCGCGCTGTCAAGCGCGGAACCAATTCCGCAGCGCAGATCGCCATCCCCGCGCCAATGAGCGGGAACCGCATCACGTCCCGGCTGTGGCGGTCGGGTTGCCGCGCGGTGATCCCCGATGGCGTGGTCGAGACATGATCCAGATCAACGCCGAATTCCGGGAAACCCTGTAGTTTCAGCAATAAATGAAGTTCGCCTTCGGAGAGTGCAAAGGGGTCGGTGGGTGCAATGAGTAAAAAAATCAATGGCAACGGCAAAAACAAGCACGGGGCCGCGGAAAAGGGCGGCCGGGCAGAAAAGAGTCCCGCCTCCGTGAAGCATTCCGGCAAGGTCATCCTGATGGCCCAGGATGGCGCCCACGCCGGCGGCGGCGAGTCACACGTGTCTGCGCCAAGCGACAGTCGCGCCAAGGGAAAGGCCCTGCGGGTGGCGGTGCCGCGCGAATCCCATGCGGGCTGGAAGGCGCCGAAGAACCGTCGCGACCCGATCGATCTGCTGGTCGAGTCCAATGAAGGCCGCATGCTTCAGCTGATTCCGATCCGGTTCGGACGGATGATGCAGTCGCCGTTCACCTTCTACCGCGGGTCGGCGGCCATCATGGCGGCTGATCTGGCGACCACCGCGCAATCCGGTCTGCGCGTCCAGGCCTGCGGCGATGCGCATCTGCTGAACTTCGGCGGCTTCGCCACGCCGGAACGCAACATCGTGTTCGATATCAACGATCTCGACGAGACGCTGCCAGCGCCCTGGGAGTGGGACGTCAAACGCCTCGCCGCGAGCATCGTCATCGCCGGCCGATACCTCCGCTTTAGCGAGACACAGGCGGCTCGGGCGGCCGAGGCCTCCGTGCGGTCGTATCGCGAGCACATGGCCGACTATTCTTCCAAGCGGGCGCTCGAGGTCTGGTACGAGACGATCGGCGCCGACGACGTGCTGGAGTTGGTCGACGAGCGCCGGCGTGAGATTATGAAGAAGCGGATCGACACGGCCGAGGAAAAAAGCTCCCCGGAATTCGTGTTCCCGAAGCTCGTCGAGCATCGAGGGGCCGAACCGCGATTCAAGGATGATCCGCCGTTGATCTTCCACCCCTCGGAGGAGATGGCGCCCGGGGTCACGTCGGGTTTCAAGGAACCTCTCGCACGCTATCACGCCTCGCTGCCAGACCATGTGCGCGTGTTGTTCGACCGCTACCACCTCTGCGATCTCGCGGTGAAGGTCGTCGGCATCGGCAGCGTCGGCACCATGTGCGCCGTCGGGCTGTTTATCGCGGCGGAGGACGATCCCCTGTTCCTGCAGGTCAAGGAAGCGAAGGACGTCCGTGCTGGAACCTTATGCGGGCAAGAGCGTCTACAAGAACCATGGCCAGCGGGTGGTGTGCGGCCAGCGCCTGATGCAGTCCGCGGCGGACATCTTCCTGGGATGGTCGACCGGGGAGCGCGGCAGTGATTTCTACGTGCGCCAGCTCCGCGACATGAAGATCTCGGCCATCATCGAGGACTGGGACGAGGAGATGTTGCTGACGTTCGGGAAACTGTGCGGCTGGGCGCTGGCAAAGGCGCACGCGCGCTCGGGCGATGCTGCGCAGATCGCCGGCTACATGGGCTCGAGCTCCACATTCGACGACGCGATCACCGAATTCGCGGTGGAATACGCCGACCAGAACGAGCGGGACTACAGGGCATTCATCAAGGCGGTTCGCGAGGGACGGGTGGAGGTGATTTCTGGAGCCTGAGGCCTCGCGGTCATCCGGCGCCGGCGTAAACGGTACGGGCAGGTAAGGATTTTTCGATGTTTTATCGTGGGTTCGTTCGGTGCGGATTTACATCGACCCTCCTCGTGCTGACGATGGTCGGCTGCGCCTCGATCGGGCCGCAGGTCATTCCGCGCGATCGCATCGACTATCTCTCGTCCATCGCCAATTCATGGAAGGAACAGACCCTCCTCAACGTCGTCCGAATACGTTACGGGGACGCTCCGAGCTTTCTCGATGTCTCATCGGTCATCAGCAATTACGCCATCGGCGGCCAGCTCACCGCTGGCGGCGCCATTAACTCCAACCTCACCAGCGTAGCGCCCTGGAGCACCGCATCACGTCGGGGCCGGCGTCGCCTACCAGGACCGACCGACCATCTCCTATACTCCGCTGTCGGGCGACAAGTTCACCAAGAGCCTGCTGCGGCCGATCACACCGATCGGAATCTTCCAGCTCATCCAGGCTGGCTACGCCGCGGACTTCATCCTGCAGGTAACGGTACGATCCTTGAACGGCATCAGGAACCAGAGTTCCTCGGGCGGCCGGGTTCAGGCCGCTGATCCCGCGTTCTATCCCGTCCTGGAGGCCCTGCGGCGGCTCCAGATTTCCGGAGCGGTCAGTCTGCGGCTGGAAAAGCGCGGCCCGGAAGAGGTGGGGGTCCTGGTGCTGGCCCCTTCACGGAGCCCGCAAGTCAACCAGGACCTGAAATTCGTGATGGACAAGCTGCATCTCACGCCTGGAAAGGATGACGAGATCACGCTCGCCTTCGGCGCCGTCCAGCGCAGCGACCGGGAGTTGGCGGTGCTCTCCCGCTCCATGGCCGAGATTTTGATCGAGCTCGCAGCCGGCATCGAGGTGCCGGCGGCAGATGTGGCGGATGGAGTCACGGTGCCGTCCGTGCGCCTGGCCAGCGCCAAGGACCCGCGAGACCGGCCGCTGGTCCGCATTCTGTCGGGCCCGGCTCCACCTCGGGACGCATTTTGCGCGATCCGCTATCAGGACACCTGGTTCTGGATCGACAACCATGATTTCGCGTCGAAGCGTGTCTTTCACGGGACTGATGATTTTCTTTTCGCTGGCGGAAACCGGCGTCACGCCGCAAGTGCCCGCCCTGACGATCCCCGTGCAGTGAGCGAAGCTCAATCCTCGCCTGTCCGTCGCACGCCGGTGCTTGCGCAGCCTGGCCGCCGTGGGCGAATTCGGCCGCTGCTGTCCGGGGCTTGAAGTCCGGTTCCGCTGCCGCGCGGAGTGTCTGAACGCCCGCGAGTTCCAGACGCTTGCGTGACCGTCTTGCATCGAACGGGCAACGTCCTCCCGCCACGACGTGTTTGGTTCCAGCAGGAGATGCCTGGGTCGAACGAACGCAACCGGCCCGCCGCGCCATAGTCAGACCCCGAAACCCCTCAGACGTGATCTTCCAGGTCGCGCTGCTCGATCAACGTGGAGGTCTCCGCGGCATCGCCCGACCGGCACGCGCGTTTGCTGTCGGACTCGTCCAACGCCACCAGGAGCGCGCCGACGCGGTTCACCGACGAGAGGCACTCAGCCAGACCGGGATAGTTGTCCACGAGCCAGTTGAGTGCTGTTTGCACCATCACGAAGGCGGCCGCCGCCTGGGCAGACTGGCCCAGCGACATGGTACCGATCAGGTATTTGGGTGCGCACAAGATCCAGCCGACAACCGGCGCCACCAGGATGTTGCCCTGTGACACCAGCGTGGTGCGCATGAACTGGGCAGCCAAATCGTGCCAACGCGCGATCACGGTGTCGAATGCCTTGTCCAGCAAGCGACGCTGTGGAGCGCCATCGCCCGACGCCGATCCAACCAAACCGCGCTCGCGCAGTTTGGAAGCGACCGAGCGGAACTGTGCCTCGGCTGCGTTCTTCCCCGCGATGACATGGACCATGCGGCGGCCGATGACCGTCATGGCGAACGTCAGCAACGCGGAATAGATGATCACCATGATCACCATGTATTTCGGCACCGTCAGCACGTGACCGAAGACCACGACCTGGAGATCACCGCCGACGTTCCACAGGATGCCAACGAAGATCACGACGTTGAGCAGCGCGGTCAGCAGGCCGGCAGCCATGCTCACCGGGGCGTCCGTTGCCACACGCGCATCCTCGGCGATCCGGTATTCCGGATTCCGGTCCTCGCCCTGCTGGAAATGCAGCTGCAGAAAGCGATCGTTCGCCAGCCAGCGATCGATCAGATTCCTGGTCAGCCAGGCCCGCCATTTGCGCTGTACCGTCATGCGCGCCCAGATCGACAGGACCGCCACCAGGAGACTCAGGCTTGCGAGCAGCAGGAAAAGCTGTGCCTGCATCCGTAGCGTGGCGCCATCGCGGCGTCCGAACGCATCGAAGAAATCGCGCGCCCAATAGTTCAGGCGGTACTGCACGGCCATTTGCAGGACAGTAAAGCCGACCAGCACCGCCGTGAGGATCCAGGCGACCGAGGCGCCAGGCGTATGCCAATACCTCGAGGCAAAGCGCCAAAAGCGGGCAGCCGGGAGGCGGCCCATATCCGGCGCCTCGTTCGGGATGTCAGCCGTGATAGAACTGCACTCCGCCGAGCAGCCACGCTATGAGAAGGATGATCAGCACCAGGCCGAGAACCCCGCCCACTCCCCGCCCGCCGTATCGGCTGTAGCCATAGTAGCCGCCCCCGCCGCCGAGCAGCACGATCAGCAGGACGAGGATGAGAATTGTGCTCATGAGTCACCTTCCTGTCAGTTCTGAAGCCATTTTTGCCGGACCGCGGCGGCGCGGCGTTCGCTCGTCGGTGGCGTCATCATTGCGTGTGCCGGCCGGCGGATTTCTTGATCGCATTCCCGGTGCCGGCGACATCCTGCCCCGTCCACGCAACGCTGTGACAGGCGCCTGGCGGCGGTCCGAAGGCCGTCAATCCGGGCGACTGAAACGAGAATGCACGTCTGGTACATTCCACGGCCCTCTGAGCGCTTCCAGGCCCCGATTTTCGCTACGCAGGGATACCGCAGGCTGCTTGAAACAATCGCAGCAAGGCGACATCACCGCGGAAAGCGACGCCGACAGGACAACGATCTGGTAGGCTGCGTTGGATGCGGCCTCATTGATCTGGATCAGAATGCATCACGAGGAACTCGCGCGGTGTTGGGGGCCCGGCTCAAAAATCGCATCCCGTCGCACGCGGCTGCGAGCTGGTGAGCGCGAGGCAGGCTCGGAAACCGGCCATGGCTCGGCTCCTATGCCGCCACCAGGTGGCCGCGCGGCCGGCACTGTCGCCGCTTCTCGGCCGGATGGGGCAGCGCCTCATCCACCAGCGCCCGAATCTGCCGCCCTTTGCGCTGCGCCAGCTCGCGCAGTGTCGCCACGATCGTCGCACCCACCTGGGTGGCGAATTTCTCCCGCGTCGCAGACGCCGTCACGCCGGTTCATTCCACCCTCGTGGCGGGCGTCGTGATGGATCAGGACAGATCAGGACCCACGCAAACCCCCACCCTTGTCCCATTCGCGCCCCGCCCGTAGCTTCCGCCCGCCAGACCGGGGGAACCCATGCCCAAGCTCGCCGCCAATCTTTCCATGATGTTCAACGAGTTGCCGTTCCTCGATCGCTTCGCGGCGGCATCGAAGGCGGGCTTCAAGGCGGTCGAGTTTCTCTTCCCCTACGAATACCCCGCCCCCGAAATCGCCCGGCGCCTCGCCGACAACGGCCTCACCCAGGCGCTCTTCAACATGCCCCCTGGCGACTGGGCCGGCGGCGAGCGTGGCCTCGCCTCCCTCCCCGGCCGCGTTCACGAGTTCCGCGACGGCGTGGCCAAGGCGCTCGACTACGCGAACGCGCTCAACTGCAAGCTCGTCCACATGATGGCTGGCATCCCGCCCCAGGGTACGGCGCCCGTCACGGCCGCGGCGCTCTACGCCAGCAACCTCGCCTGGGCCGCGGAGCACGCTTCGGCCGCCAGCGTGCGGCTGGCCATCGAGCCCATCAACCACCGCGACATGCCCGGCTTTCACCTCAATACCATGCAGCAAGCCGCGGATGTTATTGCTGCGATCGGCGCCGCGCGCGTCGGCCTGCAGTTCGACGTCTATCACTGCCAGGTCACCGAGGGCGACGTCACCAAGCGCATGGAGCGCTTCATGCCCATCATCGCGCACATGCAGATCGCGGACGTCCCCGCCCGCAACGAGCCCGGCACCGGCGAACTCGGCTGGGCGCACATCTTCCGCCGCATGGACGAGCTCGGCTACCAGGGCTGGGTCGGCTGCGAATACCGCCCCGCGGGCGAGACCGTGGCTGGCCTCGCCTGGCGCAAAACCTTCGGAGTCTGATCAGCTTTGCCGTTCAACAACCTGAAATTTTGGAGAATTCCATGAAAATCGGTTTCATCGGGCTCGGCATCATGGGCCGCCCCATGGCGCTCAACCTCAAAGCCGCCGGCCACGACCTCTTCATCCCCGAGCGCAAGAGCCTCACGCCGGAACTGCGCGCCGCCGCCACCGTCTGCGGCGACTCCGCCGCGGTCGCCGAGCAGTCCGAGGTCGTCATCACCATGGTGCCGGACACACCGGACGTGGAGCAGGTACTGTTCGGCCATCACGGCGTCGCGGAGGGTCTGCAGAGGGGCGCGCTGGTCATCGACATGTCGTCGATCTCGCCCATCGCCACACGCGGATTCGCGGCGCGAATCGAATCGTCGGGTGGCCAGTGGCTCGATGCGCCCGTCTCCGGCGGCGAGGTCGGCGCCAAGAATGCCTCGCTGACCATCATGGTCGGTGGCAGCGCGGCCGCATTCGCCCGCGCCAAGCCGCTGTTCGAGGTGATGGGCAAGAACATCACCCATGTCGGCGAGGCCCCGGGCGCTGGCCAGGTCTGCAAGGTCGCCAACCAGATCATCGTCGCCCTGAACATCCAGGCCGTCGCGGAAGCCCTTACTTTCGCAAAGAAGGCCGGCGCCGACCCCGCGGCCGTGCGCCAGGCGCTGATGGGCGGCTTTGCTTCCTCGCGGATCCTGGAAGTCCATGCCGAGCGCATGCTCAACCGCAGCTTCCAGCCCGGATTCCGCATCCGCCTGCACCAGAAGGACCTCAACCTGGCGCTCGGCTCGGCGCGGGACATGGGCATGGCGCTGCCCAACACCGCCATCACCCAGCAGATGTTCTCAGCCGTCGCCGCGCAGGGCGGGGCGGACCTCGACCATTCCGCCCTGGTCAAGGCGGTGGAGACCCTGGCCGGTCTCACACCGTAAATAACGCGTCATAAATATATCGGCCGTCTCGCCCGCTGCGATTAACCGTTGAACAGGGTTTCGCGGGCACCTATGATCTCGTCCTGAGGTTGCTGAGTCGGCGCGGTTCTCGCGCTGGCGGTGCGGGTGGGGTGTCGCCCGAAACAGGAGCCTGTCGGTCCGGCAATGACTGCCGGCCGATGGAGCGTTGTCGCGTGACACGTACGGGCCCGGAAAAGCGCGGCCCGCCGCACTGGAGAGGAGCATTTCGATGCGGTTCACTGAAGTCGGTCAGCAGCTCCGGGCGTATCGCCTGGAGTCCGGCCTGCGTGCCGAGGAAATCGCCGCCAGGCTCGGCGTTTCCCGCGCCGCGCTCTACCGGTACGAGAAGGGCGAGGTCATCAAGCTGGACACCATCCAGCGCCTGGCCGAGCTGCTGAAGATCTCCCCGCTGTCGCTGCTGGGCATTGGCGTCGAGTACTACGCCCGCCCGGTCGGCTATTTCGAGCGCCTGCGCCAGTCGGAGGAAACGGCGGACCAGATCCTCCAGCTCGCCGAGCCGATCACCTACCTCACGACATCGGACCGGTTCGACCAGGCGCTCGCCGCCGCCTTCGAGGAAGCCGCCTCCCAGGCCACCACGGAACGCGGGGCCATCATCGCCGCGGGCGAGCAGATCCTCGGCATCCTTGCCGCGCGGAAGCGCCTTTACGGCCAGCGCCGCCCCTCCATCATCTGCATGATGTCGGCCGGCCGCGTCCGCTCCTTCCTCGAGCTTGGCATCGCCGGGGCCCTGCCGCTGTCGGACCGCCTGCGCCGCCAGTGCCGGGACGTCGCGGCCGCGGAGGTGGAGCACATCGCCGCCCTGATGGAAGCCGAGCCCATGGGCCTGCAGTTCGGCCTGCTCTCCAACATGGAACCGGCCGGCACGTTCAAGATCCTGCGCTCGCGGGACCGCGCCACGCTCGCCATCAATCCGCACCGCTGCGACAGCGGGCCGGGTCAGGCGGCCGGGGTGGCGATGCTGACGAGCGCGGACGAGGCGCTCGCCGCCCACCAGCGCGTGGCGGAGGCACTATGGCGCGGCGCGCTCAAGGGCGCCCCGGGGGCAGCGCGGTTGCGCGGCCTGATTCCAGCCTTCGCCTGATCGGCTGTTCGATAACGCCTCTTCAGCGGCTATCCGCCGGCGTTTCGCCGTGGTCCGGAGTTCGCGGCCAGCCCCTCGATTTCCCGTGGAGCGGCTTCGTTCCGGTGCTCGCGTATCGCCGGCGGCCGCCCGCTGAAGCACGCCCCTGACGCCCCGGCGCGGCGGTCTCCAACAGTCGCGTCACCGCGCGCCTTCTCCAAACGTTATGCCTGCCGCGCGGCCGTGGCGTCTGGGCAGCGGCGGCGTGCGTCTCTATCGTCGCGGCATGACCGAACGCCTCTTCATGGCCGATGCCGATCTGCGCCAGGCCAGTGCCACCGTGCTGGCCGCCTCGCCGGAAGGCATCGTGCTCGACCGCACCGTCTTCTACGCCCGCGCCGGCGGCCAGCCGGGCGACACCGGCCGTCTCGTCTGGCAAGGCGGCGAGACCGCCATCGCCGACACGTTCAAGGGCGCCGATGCGGATGGCGGGGGCGAGACCATCGTCCATCTCCCCGCTCCCGGCTCGGCACTGCCGCCGGAAGGCGCCACGGTGGACGCCATCCTCGACTGGGACCGCCGCTTCGCGCACATGCGCATGCACACGGCGATGCACCTGCTCTGCGCCACCATCCCGGGCGCGGCCGTCACCGGTGGCGCGGTCGGCGCCGAGCGCTCCCGCCTCGATTTCGACCTGCCGGATCCGCCCGCCAAGGAAGCGATCGAGGAACGCCTCAACGCCCTCGTCGCCGCCGACCATCCGGTCAGCGTCGAATGGGTGGACGAAAGCGTGCTCGACACCAATCCCGGCCTGGTCCGCACGCTCTCCGTGAAACCCCCGCGCGGCACCGGGCGGCTGCGGCTGGTGCGCATCGGCGCGGGCGACGCACCCGTGGACCTGCAGCCCTGCGGCGGCACGCATGTCGCCCGCACCGGCCTCATCGGCCGCGTCAGCGTGCTGAAGATCGAGAACAAGGGCCGCCAGAACCGCCGCATCGCCATCGCGCTGGCGTAGGCTTGGCTGCCGAGGAAACGCGCCAAGGAAAAAAGATGGACCCCGTCATCACCGCCGCCGAATTGTCCGGCCTTCTCGGCAAGCCCGACCTCGTCGTCCTGGAATCGACGAAGTACCTTCCCGGCGAACCCGGAAACCCGGCGGCCGAGTTCGCCGAGGCCCGCATTCCCGGCGCCCGCTATTTCGACGTCGATGCCATCTCCGACGCCGATTCCCCGCTACCCCACATGCTGCCCGCGCCCGGCCGCTTCGCACGCATGGTCGGCGCGCTCGGCATCGGCAACGACACCGAGATCGTCGCCTACGATCGCGGCCCGATGTTCTGGGCGTCGCGCGTCTGGTGGATGTTCGGCGTCATGGGGCACGACAAGGTGCGCGTGCTGGATGGCGGCTGGACCGCCTGGCTCGCCGCCAAGGGCCAGGTCGAAACCGGCACGCCTGCGGCACCCAGGCCCGCCACCTTCGTTCCGTCGCCGCGCCTGTCGCGCGTGCGCGGCGTCGGCGATCTCGTCGCCAACCTCGCAACCAGGGTGGAGCTGGTGGTTGACGCCCGCGGCGCCACCCGCTTCCACGCCCAGGTGCCGGAGTTCCGCCCCGGCCTGCGCAGCGGCCACATTCCCGGCGCCGTCAACCTGCCGGCGGCGACCCTGATCGGCCCGGACAAGACCATGCTGCCCATCCCGGAACTGAAGGTGAAGCTCGCCGCCGCCGGTATCGACGGCAGCAGCTCCGTCGTCACCTCGTGTGGCAGCGGCGTCTCCGCCACCATGATCACGCTCGCCATGGTCCGGGCGGGCATGGCTCCGGGCGCCGTCTACGACGGCTCCTGGACCGAATGGGGCGGCCGCCAGGACCTGCCCATCGAGACCTGAGACGATCGAGACCTGACAAAAAAGGAAAACCAACAACATGGACGACCACGGCGCGCGCACGCGCGGTTTCAACACGAAGCTTTCCCACACCGGCCGCGCCGGAAAGCGGGTGCACGGCTTCGTCAACCCCGCGGTGCATCGCGGCTCCACCGTGCTCCAGCCCTCGATGGCCAAGCGCAAGGAGTTCCAGACCGCGCGCATGGAGCAGGAGCTGATCTACGGCGTCCTCGGCACACCCACGCACTGGCCGCTCGAGGACGTGATCGCGGAGATCGAGGGCGGCACGCGCTGCCAGATCGTCTCCTCCGGCCTCGCTGCCGTCACCGTGCCGCTGCAGGCCTATCTCAAGGCCGGCGACCATTGCCTGATGCCGGATTCCGTCTACGGCCCGGCGCGCGGCTTCTGCGACTCCTTCCTCAGCCGCTTCGGGGTCGAGACCACCTACTACGACCCCTGCGTCACGCCCGAGGCGATCGCGGCGCTGTTCCGCCCCAACACCACCGTGCTCTACACGGAGAGCCCCGGCAGCCACACCTTCGAGGTGCAGGACATCCCCGGCCTCGCCAAGGTCGCCCACGTCAAGGGAGCCAAGGTGCTGATGGACAACACCTGGGGCATCCACCACTTCCAGCCGTTCCAGCACGGCGTCGATTGCTCCATCCAGGCGCTCACCAAGTACGTCGTCGGCCACTCGGACGTCCTGCTCGGCAGCATCACCGTCAACACGCGCGAGGACTGGGAGCGGGTGCGCGGTACGGCGCTCGCCCTCGGCGCCTATGCCTCGCCGGATGATTGCTGGCTCGCGTTGCGCGGCTCGCGCACCATGGGCGTGCGCCTCGCGCGGCAGATGCAGTCGGGCATCGAGGTCGCCTCCTGGCTCGCCAACCGCGGCGAGGTGCTGCGGGTGCTGCACCCGGCGCTGCCCTCCTGCCCCGGCCACGAGTTCTGGAAGCGCGACTTCACCGGCGCCTGCTCGCTGTTCGGCGTCGTGTTCCAGGCGCAATATTCGGAGCAGGCGGTCATCGCCATGGCCGAGGCACTCGACCTTTTCGGCATCGGCGCCTCCTGGGGCGGCTACGAGAGCCTGGCTTTGCCCACCGCCGTCACTCGCACCGCGGGCAGCGGCGGTTTCGGCGGCCCTATGCTGCGCCTGCACATCGGGCTCGAGGATGTCGCCGACCTCGTCGCCGACCTCGAAATGGGCCTGGCGGCGCTCGCCGCCCACAAAGGCTGAACCGCCGGCCGCCGAGGCTTTCAACGCGCGTCCATCCGCCCGATATAGGGCGGATGGATGCCATCCTCGACGCTATCAACTTCAACGCCCAGGGCCTGGTCCCCGCCATCGCGCAGCAGCACGAAAGCGGCGAGGTGCTGATGCTCGCCTGGATGAACCGCGACGCCGTCGCCGAAACGCTCGCGACCGGCCAGGTCTGTTACTGGTCGCGCTCGCGCCAGTCGCTCTGGCGCAAGGGCGAGACCTCCGGCCACGTCCAGCGCCTCGTGGAACTGCGCCTCGACTGCGACGGCGACACGATCCTGCTCATGGTCGACCAGACGGGCCCCGCCTGCCACACAGGCTCGCACAACTGCTTCTTCCGCGCAGTTCACGGCGGCGAACTCGTCGACCTGCCCCACGCCCACCATGGCTGACGTGCCCGCCCCGGTCACCGTCCTCACCGGCTTTCTCGGCGCCGGCAAGACGACGCTGCTCAACCGCCTGCTGCGCGACGAGGCACTCGCGGACGCCGCGGTGCTGGTCAACGAGTTCGGCGAGATCGGCATCGACCACCTGCTGATCGAGAAGCTCGACGACGACACCGTCCTGCTCCCTTCCGGCTGCCTGTGTTGCTCGCTGCGCGGCGACCTCGTGAAGGCTCTCGAAAATCTCGAGCAGCGCGCCCCGGCCCGCGTCGTTGTCGAAACGACCGGCCTCGCCGACCCGGTGCCGCTGGTGCAGACCCTGATGTCCCACCCGCTGCTCACCCCGCGCTGGCGGCTCGACGGCATCGTCACCGTCATCAGCGCCGTCCACGGCCTCGACCAGCTCGCACAACACCCGACGGCGCTGCGTCAGGCGGCCATCGCCGATCGCATCGTGGTGAGCAAGCCGGACCTCGCCGACCCCGCGCCGCTGCTGGCCCGCCTCGCCGAGCTCAACCCCGCCGCCGAGCCCATCATCGCCGCCCGCGGCGACGTGCCTGCCTCCGCGCTGCTGGACCTCGGCCTGTTCGACGCCAGGGGCAAGCACGCAGACGTCGCCGCCTGGCTGCGCGAGAGCGCCCTCTCCCGCCACATTCCGGAAGGCCGGATCCAGAGCTTCTGCCTCACCTGGGACGAACCGCTTCCCTGGCAGGGCGTCGGCACCTGCCTCGAAATGATGATCGGCACCCAGGGCGAGCGCATGCTGCGCGTCAAGGGCGTGCTCAACCTCATCGGCCAGGACAAGCCCGTCGCCATCCACGGTGTGCAGCACGTCTTCCACGAGCCCGTCCTGCTGGACGCCTGGCCGGACGAGGATCGCCGCAGCCGCATCGTCTTCATCACCGACGGGCTCGACCGTTCCATCATCGAACAGGGTTTTGCCGCCTTCATCGACGCCGCCAAGGTCCTTGCGTAGAGGTTGCGGATGAGCATCGAGACCCTCACCGGCGCAGCGATCCGCCCGCACCTTCCCGCCCTCGCCCGGCTGCGGATCGCGGTCTTCCGCGACTGGCCCTACCTCTACGATGGCGACGAGGCCTCGGAGGCACGCCACCTCGATCATTTCGCCTCCAGCCCACACGCGGCCCTCGTCGCCGCGCGGCACGGCCACGAGATCGTCGGTTGCTCCACCTGCCAGCCGCTGGAGGAACAATCGGAGCGCCTCGTCGGCCCGTTCCGCGATGCCGGCATCGAGCCCCATCGCGTCTTCTATTTCGGCGAAAGCGTGCTGCTCGAGGCGCATCGCGGCCAGGGCATCGGCGTCGCCTTCTTCGCCGCGCGGGAGGCGCATGCGAAAAGCTTCGGCCGTTACGATCTCGCCGCCTTCTGCTCGGTGATCCGCCCGGACGATCACCCGCTCCGGCCCGCGGGCTACGTTCCGCTCGACGGGTTCTGGACCCGCCGCGGCTACACGAAGCACCCGGAACTCGTCGGCCGCATTGCCTGGAAGCAGGTCGATTCCGAGGACGAGGTCGAGAACAGCCTCGTGTTCTGGACCAAACCCCTGCGCTGACGATGCGAGACCCGACATTGGCAGGGTCAGGATGACCCCCCTGAAACTCGCGGCCGTCGCCTGGGAGGTCGGCAAGCCCGCCGGCATCGCCGGCTGGGCCGCGCGGCTGCGCGCGGTTGTCGAGGCCGCGCAGGCGGAGATGGTCGTCTGCCCGGAATACGCGCCGCTTGAAGCCTTTGCCGCTGCCCCCGACAACATCACCGGGCAGGAACCCGATGGGCCGCAACCCCTCGGTCCTGATCTGGAGAGCGAGCTGGCCCGCGCCGTCGCGGGCGCGGACGAAGTGATCCGCGTCGCGGCCTCGGTCGCGCGTGGTGCCGGCATCTGGCTGCTCGCGGGCTCGTTGCCGATGCGCATCGGCGATGCGTTGCGGAACCGCGCCATCCTTGCCACCCCTTCGGGCGACGTCCTGCTCGCCGACAAGCACGTCATGACCCGCTTCGAGGACGAGCAATGGGGCATCGTCGGCGGCAACCCGCCTGGCGTCGTGGAAACGCCCTGGGGCCGTATCGGTATCGCCATCTGCTTCGACGCCGAGTTCCCCAACCTCGTCCGCGCGCAGGTCGAGGCCGGCGCCTTCCTTATCCTGATACCCTCCTGCACGGACACGGAGGCCGGGTTCGAGCGCGTGCGCATCGCCGCCCGCGCCCGCGCGATGGAAAACCAGTGCTTCACGGCCCTCGCCCCCAGCGTCGGCGCCGCCCCATGGAGTGCCGCGCTGGACATGAACCACGGCCAGGCGCTGATCTGCGGCCCCATGGACCGCGGTTTCCCGCCCGACGGCATCATCGCCACCGCCGCCATGGACCAGCCGGGCATCGCGACCGCCATGCTCGATCCCGCCTCGCTGGAAACGGTGCGCGAACAGGGCCAGGTGCAGAACCACCGCAAATGGCCCCGCGCCGCTCCCGCGCCGGTCCTGCGTCCCGAAGCCATTCCGGAATGACGCTCGTCTATCTCGTCGCGGGCGAGCAGAGCGGCGACGTGCTCGGCGCGCGCCTGATGGCCGCCCTGCGCGCCGCCCGCCCGGATGTCCGCTTCGCCGGCATCGCCGGCCCGCGCATGCAGGCGCAAGGCATGGCGAGCCTGTTCCCGATGCAGGACCTCGCGGTGATGGGCCTCGCGGAGGTGCTGCCCCGCCTGCCGCTGCTGCGCCGACGCATGCGCGAGACCGTCGCCGATATCGAGGCGAAACGACCGGACGTGGTGGTGACGGTGGACAGCCCGAGCTTCGGCCTGCGGCTCCTCAAGCGCATCCCACGCTTCCGCCGCGTGCAGTACGTCGCCCCGCAGGTTTGGGGCTGGCGCGAGAACCGGGTCAGGAAATTCCCAGGCCTGTGGGACAAGCTTCTCTGCCTGCTTCCGTTCGAGCCGGCGTTCTTCGCGCGCCACAACCTGCAGGCGAGCTTCGTCGGCCACCCGGTCCTGGAATTGGGGGCCGATCGCGGCGACGCGGCCTCGTTCCGTTCTCGGCATGATCTCGCCGACAGCCCGCTCCTCATCCTGATGCCCGGCAGCCGCCACTCGGAAGTCTCCCGCCTGCTGCCGGTCTATCGCGACGCCCTCGTGTTGCTGCGCGCCCGCCTGCCGGGCCTGCGCGCCGTGATGCCGCTCTCGGCCAATGTCGCGGATGCCGTGCGCCAGGAGGTCGGGACCTGGCCGGTCCCACCTATCCTCGTCACCGACGTCGCCGAGAAGCACGACGCCTACGCCGCCGCGAGCGCCGCCATCACCAAGTCCGGCACCTCGACGCTGGAACTGGCGCTCGCGGGCGTGCCGATGGCGGTCGCCTACCGTGTCCACCCGCTGACGGCGGCCCTGGTGCGGCGCATGCTCACCTTGCCGCACGTCGCCATGGTCAACGTCCTCGCCGGCCGCCAGGTCGTGCCGGAGCTGCTGCAGGAGAACTGCACGCCGGAGAAACTGGCGGCGGCGGCGCAGGCGCTCATCGGCGACACCAGCGCAGCCCGCGCCCAGCGCGAGGCGTTCCAGGCCGTCATGGCCAGCCTCGCCCCACCCGGCCGTCCGCCCTCGCAAGCCGCGGCCGCGGCGGTGCTGGCGCTGCTGGATGACAAACCCGGTTGAACCCTTCTACCCTCCCCCGCAACAAACCGGGGGACACATGCTGAAGATCATCGGCTCGGGTTTCGGGCGCACGGGCACGCAATCCCTGAAGCTCGCGCTGATCGAGCTGGGCTTCGGCCCCTGCCACCACATGGACGAGATGTTCGCCAACCCTTCCATGCTTCCCGCCTGGCAGGCGGTGGCGCGCGGCGAACGCCCGGACTGGGCCGCCATGTTCCCCGGCTACATCAGCCAGGTGGACTGGCCGGGTGCCGCCCTTTGGCGCGAGGCCGCCGCCGCCTTCCCCCAGGCCCGCGTCATCCACACCGAGCGGCCGGAGGAGGATTGGTGGCGCAGCTTCTCCGCCACCATCGGCTCGCTGCTGCCGCACCGCGCCCACGCACCGGACCCGCAGCGCCGCGCCGTGCTGGAGATGGCGCACGACCTCATCGTGCCACGCGCCTTCGGTGGCATGCCGATCGACAGGGACCACGCCATCGCCGCCTACCGGCGCAACAACGAGGCGGTCCGCGCCACCATCCCGCCCGAGCGTCTGCTCGTGTTCTACGCCGACCGCGGCTGGGAACCGCTCTGCGCCTTCCTCGGCGTCCCGGTCCCGCAAACACCGTTCCCGCGCGTCAACTCCACGGCCGAGTTCCGCACCCATACCGGGCTCGACAAGGCCCCGGCCTGACAGCCCGCCCGTCCGGCCAGCGGCGCCCCTCGCTAGCTTCCGTCGAGCAACCCCGATGCCTGCGCAATCGCGCGGTTCGCTGCCATGCTCTCGGTGACGGCAATCGCCGCCGCCAGCGCGCGCCTGCCAGCCGCCGCATCCACGAGCACCGGCGCGCTGTCGAGGATCGAGGCGGTGAAGGCTTCATGCTCGGCGGCCATCGCATCGTGGTCTTTCCAGCTCGTCTCCTCGATCCGCCCGCCGCCCGTCCCGGGGATCGGAATGCCACGCTCGCGCCCGATCATCATCAGCTTGCGCGCGCCGAAATCGACCGACATGTACCCCTCGCGCGAGAACAGCCGCATCTTGCGTTCGGTCTTGAGGCTGATCCGGCTTGCCGTGATCGTCGCCACGCACCCGTTGGCGAAATGCACCCGCGCGTTGGCGATGTCCTCGTGCGTGCTCGCGACCGGCGCACCCACCGCATCCACATTGCTGATCGGCGCATCCACCAGCGCCAGCACCAGGTCGAGGTCGTGGATCATCAGGTCCAGGATCACGCTCACATCCGTGCCGCGCGGCTTGAACGGCGCGATCCTGACGCAATCGATATAAAGCGGCCGGCGCATCCGCGTGCTGATCGCCTGGTGCTCGGCGGAGTAGCGCAGCAGATGCCCCACCTGCAGCACCAGCCCGCGCGCGGCCGCCACCTCCGCCAGCCGGTCCGCCTGCGCGAGCGTCGCCGCGATCGGCTTTTCCACCAGCACGTGCCGCCCGGCCTCCAGCGCCGCCAGCGCCAGGGCGTAATGCGCCTCGGCCGGGGCGGCGACGATCACCGCATCGCAGGCCGCGATCAGGTCGCCGGCCTCGCGCGCCACGGTGCGGCATTCCTTGGCCAGCGCCGCCGCCCGCTCCGCGTCGGGGTCGTGGATGCCCACCAGCTCCGCGCGCGGATTGGCCAGCACCTTCTGGGCGTGGAAACGGCCGAAATGCCCGGCGCCGAACAGCCCGATCCCGATCTTTCCGCCCGCCATGACCACCTCCGCGCGACCGGTTGCGCGAAACCGGGGTGTGTGGTCAATGACCGCGCGCCGTTTTCCTCCGCTCCATCACCTTCTCCCAGCCCCAAAGTAGCTGCAAGCAACTGAAATTCCCCGATGCTCTATTTCTCCCGCTTCAAGACCGCGACCGTGCTCGGCCTCTGCCTGCTCGGCCTGCTGCTCGCCCTTCCCAACGCGCTGCCGCAGCCCGCCTCGTGGCTGCCCTGGCGCACCATCCGCCTCGGGCTCGACCTGCGCGGCGGCTCCTACCTGCTGATGCAGGTGGACATGGCGGCGGTGACCAGGGAGCGGCTCAACAGTCTCGCCGAAAGCGCGCGCCAGGCGCTGCGCCAGGCCGGCCTCGCCCGCTACCGCGTCACGGCGAACGACGCGCAGCAGCGCCTCCTGGTCAACGGGCTCGAACCGGGCACCGAGGATAGGGCCTTCGCCGCGCTGCAGCCGCTGGCGCAGACCACCAGCACCGGGTTCTCCTCTCAGAGCGACCTCATCTTCGCGCGCCTGCCAGACGGCTCCATCACCGTCACCCTCTCGCCGACCGCGCTCGCCGACCGCGCCACCGCGGCCGTGCAGCAATCGATCGAGATCGTTCGCCGCCGCATCGATGAATCGGGCGTCGTCGATCCCACCATCACCCGCCAGGGCCAGGACCGCATCGTGGTCGAGTTGCCGGGCATCGGCGACCCCGGCCGCATCAAGGCGCTGCTCGGCAAGACCGCGAAGATGACGTTCCACCTCACGGACGAGAACGCCAACACGGCCGCCGCCACGCCACCGCCCGGCGACGAGTTCCTGCCGCTGCAGGACCACCCGGGCAGCAAGATCGCCGTGCGCCGCAGCGTCGCCGTGGATGGCGCCGATCTCACGGACGCACGCGCCGCGCAGGACCCGAATACGGGGCAATGGGTGGTGAACTTCACGTTCGATTCCATCGGCACGCGCCGCTTCGCCGACATCACGCGGCGCTACGTCGGCCATCCGTTCGCCATCGTGCTCGACAACGTGGTGCTTTCCGCCCCCGTGATCCGCGAGCCCATCACCGGCGGGCGCGGGCAGATCAGCGGCAGTTTCACCGCCCAGTCCGCGACCGACCTCGCGGTGCTGCTGCGCGCCGGCGCGCTGCCGGCGCCGCTGACGATCGTCGAGGAACGCAGCGTCGGGCCGGAACTGGGCGCGGACGCGATCCGCGCCGGCGCCATCGCGCTTGGCGTCGGCTTCGTCCTCGTCATCGCCTTCATGGGCACGTTCTACGGCCTGTTCGGCTGGTTCGCGAACGTGGCACTCGTGGTGAACCTGGTGCTGATGGTTGCCATCCTCTCGCTGCTCCAGGCAACGCTCACGCTGCCGGGCATGGCGGGTATCCTGCTCACGCTCGGCATGGCGGTCGACGCCAACATCCTGATCAACGAGCGTATCCGCGAGGAAGTGCGCGCCGGGCGAACGCCGCTGAACGCGATGGAGGCCGGCTGCAGGCGCGCCTACTCCACGATCATCGACAGCAACGCGACGGCCTTCCTTGCCCACGTCATGCTGTTCATCTTCGGCACCGGCCCGGTGCGCGGCTTCGCGGTCACCATCACCGTCGGCATCGCGACCAGCCTCTTCACCGCGACCATGCTCACGCGGCTCCTGATGTCGCGCTGGTACATCGCGCTGCGCCCCGCCGCCCTTCCGGTCTGACCCCCGAGGTCCTGTAGGCATGTTCTACCGCCCGCTCATCCGTATCGTCCCGGACAACACCAAGATCCGCTTCATGCGCGGGCGCTACGCCGGGCTCATCGTCTCGGCGATCCTGTCGCTCGCCTCGGTGGCGCTGTTCTTCTACCCCGGCCTCAACCTCGGCATCGATTTCCGCGGCGGCGTCGTGGTGGAGGCGCGCACGGTCGGCCCCGCGGATTTCGGTGCCATCCGCTCAGGCCTTGCCGGCGCCGGCGTGCCCAATGCGGGTGTGCAACGCTTCGGCGACGCACAGGGTGTTCTGATCCGCCTCGAATCCCAGAAGGACGCCGCGGCCACCCAGGCCCTCGTCGCCAAGGTCAATGCCGGCCTGCAGAAGGCCGCACCGGGAACGAAGATCCTGCGCACGGACGCCGTCGGCGCCTCGGTCTCGGCGGAGCTGTTCCGCAACGGCATGCTGGCACTCGGCATCAGCATGCTGATGATCCTCGTCTATATCTGGTTCCGCTTCGAATGGCAGTTCGCGGTCGGCGCCGTGGTCACGCTGATCCTGGACGTAACCAAGACGATCGGCTTTCTCGCGATCACCCGGCTTCCTTTCGACCTCGTCATGGTCGGCGCGATCCTCACCATCCTCGGCTACTCCACCAACGACAAGGTCGTGGTTTACGACCGCATGCGCGAGAACCTGCGCAAGTACAAATCGATGCCGCTCAGGGAGCTGATCGACCTCTCGATCAACGAGACGCTGAACCGCACCCTCGGCACCTCGATGACGGTGTTCCTCGCCTCCCTCCCGCTCGCCTTCTTCGGCGGCGAGACGCTCTCCGCCTTTGCCTGGACCATGCTGTTCGGCATCGTCGTCGGCACCTCCTCCTCGATCTTCATCGCCGCCCCGATCCTGCTGTTCCTCGGCGAGAAACGGCTGCGCAAGGGAACGAAGCAGGCGGGCAAGGCGGCCGCGGAAGCGCGGTGACCGCGGGCGGCACCGCCCGGAACGCCGGCGGTGCCGCGGCAGGCAGGCGAGGCCGTGGTCGGGATTCATCCGCCGTCACGCGAATCAGCACGCGCGTTTGATGATGCGATGATGGCGCCTCTGGCATGAAGCGTCGCATGGCATCCCTCGCCCTCGCGGACGCTCGCCCCCGCGCCTCGCTCACCGCGCTGCGCTCGGCGCTGACCGCGGGGCGCGTCGCCGTGCGCTACCAGCCCCTGGTGCGCCTGTCCGACGGCGTGCCCGTCGCGATGGAGGTGCTGGCCCGCCTCGACCAGGAGGACGGTGGTCTGATGGAGCCAGCGGATTTCGTGCCGCGGCTCGAGGAAGCGGGCCTCGCCTGGCGGCTCACACAGGCGGTCATCCGCTGCTGCTTCGCGGAATGGCGGGAGTACGGCCTGGCCGGCCTCGGCATGGCGCTCGCCGTCAACATGCCGCTGGACGCGATGCTCCGCCGCGGTGCCGCCACCTGGATCGAGCGCGAGCGCAAGGCTGCCGGCATCCCCGCCGGCATGCTGATCCTGGAACTCACCGAAAGCCTCCCGGTGACCGACATCCCCGCCCTGCGCGAGGCGGTGGAGCGTCTGCGCGGGCTCGGCTACCAACTCGCGATCGACGACGTCGGCCCGTCCGCGCGCGCCCCGGAAAACCTGCTCGACATGCCTTTCGCGGCGCTGAAGCTGGACAAGGACCTGGTCGCCGAGACCATCACATCCGCCACGGCGCGCCAGTTCCTCGAGCGCGCGGTGGGGGCGGCGCGCGTGGCGGGGATGCGCGTCGTCGCCGAGGGTATCGAGGACGGCGCCACCTGGGAGCGGATGCGCGCGTACGGCGTGGATGAGGGCCAGGGCTTCATCATCGCCCGCCCCCTCGGCGCCGAGGCCCTGCCCGGCTGGCGCCGCCGCTGGACCGGCCCCAAGGGCACCGCCAGGACCTCCCACTGAGCGTCACCGCCTGGACGCAGCGCCCGGCGCTCCCATCGGAGCGCGCGCTTCGGCGCCGATACGCAACCGCGCACCCCGGCGCGCATACGTGAGCGCGCCTTAGCGCGACGCCAGAAACGCCGCCCGTTCCGTCTCGTTCTCGATATGATCGGCAAGCAGCCGCCGCAGTTCCGCCTCCGACGAGGCCTGCCCCGCCACGCGCCTGACCAGCAACGGTGCCAGCGGCCCGAGGATGCGCGCGAGGTCCTGGCGCACGCGCTCCAGCACCGGCTCCGGGCAGCCTGCCTCGGCCTCGCGCGCGACGCGCGGTCCCGCCGCCGTGATCAGCCCGAGCCGGTCGCGCACGACCTCCACGGAGGTCGCGCCCCGCGCCGCTTCCTGCACCAGGTGGCGCGCGATCGGCCCGACCTGTTCGGCAAGCTGGCGCTCGATCGTCGCCAGGACCGTGGCATCGATCGACGCCTCCGCGCCCTGCGGGGCGCGCGCGATGACGGTCGCGTCACCGCCAGCCTCCCCCGCTCCCGCCGTCCCCGCTGACAGCGCGTCCGCCAGCGCCGCGTCCATCGCGCCGGCGGAGGCAAAGCGCTGCTCCGGCCGCTTGGCCAGCGCCCGCGCCACCACCGCGGTCAGCCCGGGCGGCATCCCCGCCAGCCGCGCCGCCACGTCCACCGGCCGTTCATCCGCGACCCGCAGCAGCACCGCCGTGAAGTCGCCGCCGCCGAACGGGCGCTCGCCACCCAGCATCTCGAACAGCACGGCGCCGGCGGAAAAAACGTCGCTGCGCGCGTCCACCGTCTCGCCGCGGCACTGCTCGGGCGACATGTAGCTCGGCGTGCCGATGACACCGCCCGCCTGCGTCAACCCCGCGTCCTGCACCCGCGTCCCCGCGACGCGGGCAATGCCGAAATCCGTCACCTTCACGCGTCCATCCGCGAGCAGCAGGATGTTCGCGGGCTTCACGTCCCGGTGCACCACGCGCTCGGCGTGCGCCGCTCCAAGGGCCGACAGCACCTGGCGCATCACCGCCACCGCCCGCGCGGGCGCGAGCCGCCCCTCGCGCCGCAGCGTCGCCGCCAGGCTCTCGCCCTCGACCAGTTCCATCGCCAGGAACGGATTGCCCTCGTGCAACCCGAAATCATGGATGGTCACGATGTTGGGGTGGACGAAGCGCCCGGCCGCCTGCGCCTCGCGCCGGAAGCGCGCGACGAACGCCTCGCGGTCCTCGCCTTCCAGCAGGTCGGCGCGCACCAGCTTGATGGCGACGTCGCGATCGATCGCCGGGTCATGCGCGCGCCAGACCACGCCCATCGCCCCGCGCCCGAGCACCGCGCGCACGACATAGCGGCCGATGGCGGCGGGAAGCGGTGCCTCGCCGGTAATCGTTCAGCCCCCGAGCAGCTTCATCGCACTCACCAGGCTGCGACGCATGCGGTTGAAGGATTGCGCGAGCGAGGCGATCTCGTCCCCGCCGCGCGCCTCGAACTCCGGTGCGTCGTTGTTGCCGAGGCTGACTTCCCCGGCAATCGCGGCCATGCGCCTGACGCGGCGGATCACCACCAGGTGCAGCAGCACGTTGAGCAGCAGGAACGTCACCGCGAACGCAGCCGTGAGTGCCAGAAGCAGCGTCACGAACAGGCTCTGCGCCCGCGCCAGCGCCACGCGCATCGGTACCGAAACGATCTGCGCGCCCTGCACGCTGCCCAGCGTCCAGCCAAAGCCGTTGCTGCGCCCGTAGAGATCGACCATCGCCGGCGGTGCCGCCTCCGGCGTGGAATGGCAGACCAGGCAGTCCTTGTTATCGATTCGCAATGGTTTCGACAGCGACAGGATCGGCCCGTCCGGCGTGTCCCGCATGCTCACGAACTCCCCGAGCGTGGGGTTCTGGCGGAACTCGCCGATGATCGCCGCTTCCCACGGCGTCGCCTTGTCCGCGGGATTGGTCGGGTTGAGTGCCGCGTTCTTGAAGCTGTAGGCGGGAAAGGCCTTGGACAACGCCCGGAGGTTCGCCTCGGCGGCGAAGAACGGCACGGACTGGGGCAGAAAGCGCAGCTTCTGCTGGTCCACCAGCAGCGGCTCGATCTCCTTCGCGGTGTAGTCACTCACCGCATCCGCCTGCGCCATCATGATGCCGGCCTGCTCCAGCACCTCGCGCCGCGCCTGGCGCTGCACGATGTTCCAGCCGATCGCCGCCGCGATCCCGAGGCCCACAAGGAAGGCCACGAGCAGCACCAGGTTGAACTTGACGCGCAGGCTCATGCGCCGGTCATCCCTTTCCGCCGTTCAATGTTTCATGCGGGCAACGAGTTGCGTCGCCTGCCCGGAGGTCAGGACACCCGACATCTCGGCGTGCAGCTCGTGCTGGTAGCGCCGGATCGCGGCCCGCGTGTCGGGCCCGAAGATCCCGTCCACCTTGCCGTCATAGTAGCCGAGATTGAGCAGAGCCGCCTGCACTTGACGCCGATCGGCGTCCGTCATGTCCGCCTCGGCGGGAAACGGCGCCGGCGCGGGAGCCGCCACCGGCGGCGCGGGATTGGACGGCGCCGGGGACGGTGCCGGGGGCGATGCGGGGAGTGCGGGCGCTG
Source organism: uncultured Pseudomonadota bacterium (assembly GCA_963764465.1). GTDB lineage: Bacteria > Pseudomonadota > Alphaproteobacteria > Acetobacterales > Acetobacteraceae > JAJXXT01. The sequence goes on from CAVXSO010000006.1 coordinate 417,856, forward strand.
TGGCAGGGGCCGCCGGCGTGGGGGCCGGTGCGGGCGGCGGCGGTGGCGGCGCCCCGGCAAGGTAGAGGGAGGCCGCGGGGGCGTGCAGTACGGCCGGCACCGGCGCCTTGATCTGTGTCCCAAGCGCGTCGAACAGCGTTCCCGTCCGCACCGTGGGTCCGGCGAGATCCGCCACCAGCGCCGCCGCGAGCGCCGTCGGCGCGTTGCCCTGCCCCGCCGCCTTCGCCGCGACCAAGCCGAGGCCGGCGGGCGGGGCCGCCTTCCCAATCGCCGCGGCTGCCTCGCCGCCACCCGGCTGCGCCACCAGGTCCAGCGCCAGCACCGCGGCCGCTTCGCGCGGCGCCAGCGTGCGGATCAGCGAGCTTGCCACCACGCCCTGGCTCAGCAGGTCCGTCGGCTGCGCGATACTGGCCGAGACCGGCAGCAGGAACGCGCGGTCGTTGAAGCTCGCCGCGTAGCCGCAGACATAGACGAAGGCCGGGCGATCCGGTGTCGCGGCCAGGCGGCTGCTGAAATCGCCGATCGCGCCATCAAGCTGGCCGAGCGTCGCGTCCTCGAGCTCGATCACCGCCATCCCGAGCCGCCTCAGCGCAGCGGCCACGGCGTGCCCCGAAAGGGCGCAGGCCGGAAGCCCAGGCAGCGAACCGTAATTCGCGTTCCCAACCACCAGCGCCAATCCCACCGGTGGCAGTCCAGCCGGGGCGCCACCTCCCGCAGGCGCCGCGGCCACCGGCGCCGCCCAGGCGAGCAGCACGGCGAGCCACGCGCCCCGCACGCATCGCCATCCGGCTCGGCCCATGCAACCGCGGTCACTGCCCAATGCGTCGCTACCCTCGTCTGGCGCCGGCTCGGAAGCGCCGGCCGGAAAGTCCCATCCTCTAGCGGAGATGGCGCCCCGACGGTAGCGCCAGCGCGCGCGAACCGCCCTCAGGGAATGTCGGCGATGCGCAGGAACGGGTTGTGCACCGTGGCTCCGCCCTTCGGCGATCCGTCGGCGTTGCGTGTTCCCTTCACCCAGCGGTCGTAATGCACCATCGTCAGGTAGATGTGTTTCTTCTCCTGGTCGTAGACGATGCGCCGGTCGGCATTCTTGCCCATCTTCAGGTCTTCGCCGTCATCGAAATAATATTCCTGGAACTGGCACGCGCTCTTCAGCACCGGTATGTCCTCGCCATAGAGCTGCGTGGTCAACCGGTTGGAATCGGTCGCGTGCACGGCGTAGCGGTTTCCCGGCAGGTAGCCCCACTCATTGCGATGCACGCCCTTGGCAGAGCCGGGAAAGACGCCCTTGGCCATGTTCCTGACCATGTCCTGCAGCGCCCCCTTGCTGAGCGCGCCGAGCGCGCTGAAGGGCAGCCGCGGCAGCTTCAGTCCTGAATGCGTGTCGATGGCGGGTTCAACGCATGCCGCCAGCAACTGCGTCATCGCCAGCAGGTTCGAGTCATAGTTCTGGTTGTAATAGGGCCCGGGCATGTCGTGCCTCCTCGCTGCCTGCCAACATGCGCCAACTATCCGCAATTCCGCGTGAAACCCGCGCGACACCGCCCGCTGCACCAGGTGCGTCGGCACCGGAACCCGCCTCCGGCCCCCAGGATACCGGCCCCCAGGATACCGGCCCCCAGGATACCGGCCCCCAGGATACCGGCCCAGGGTGCGCGGAGCCGGCGCCCTCAGTCGTCGCGGTGCACCCGCTCCATCCGCTCGTGGCGCTCCTGCGCCTCGATCGACAACGTCGCGATCGGCCGGGCCTCGAGTCGCTTCAGCCCGATCGGCTCGCCGGTTTCCTCGCAGAACCCATAGGTTCCCGCCTCTACCCGCGCCAGTGCCTGGTTGATCTTGCTGATCAGCTTGCGCGCCCGGTCGCGCGTGCGCAGTTCCAGCGCCCGGTCGGTCTCGACGCTGGCGCGGTCGGTGATGTCGGCCTCGTGGATGCCGCCCTCGGAGAGGCTGGCCAGCGTGCCATCCGCCTCGCGCAGCAACTCGGCGCGCCAGCGCAGCAGCTTCTGCCGGAAATACTCCAGCTGCAGCGGGTTCATGAACTCCTCGCCCTCGGCAGGACGGTAGTCCGGGGGCAGCGTGATCATCATGCGTCGCGTTTCCCGTCGTCACGAACCCTGTGCCGGCACCGTAGCCGGCCGGCGCTGACGGCGGGCTTATAGAGGGGCGGTGCTGTCACGCCAAGGGGTTGCGCGCCATCTTTCCCGGCATTGCACGGCGGTGACGCGCGCACGCAGCCGGATCTGCCCGAGCAGCGCCGCCAGCGCTGGCTCGGCCTGCGGTGGTGGCATCGCCGCAAGCGCCTCCAGCGCGGCGACGGCGGCCGTTTCGTCGCCCTGCAGCATGGCGCGCTGCACCGTCCCGAGCGCGTCCAGCAGCGCCTGAGCCTGGCGCCGTGCCGCGCTGCCGTCGCGCCGCCGCCCGCCCCGTTCCTCCAGCGCGTCCGGCACCGAAGCGAGCGCCGGCAGCGCGAACTCGCCCTCCACCCGCCGCGGCGCCGCCGCGAAACCCGCCCCGTAACGCGCCTCAACCCGCATCGTTCCCATCGCCATCGGGCGCCTCCTGCGCCGGAAAACCCTGCCGCCCGGCAGACCCTGCCCGGTGCTCCCGCCCGCGAAGCCACGGAATTCCGGGGTTTCGCGTTGGCACGGTCTTCGCCTGGACAGGGCATGACAAGGCGCACGACCATGATCCCACGATGGTTGACGAGAGGTTTCGCTCACCTCGCCCCGGCCCTGGCGTTGACAATGATTCTCGCCGCCACGCTGCTCGCGGCGGCATCGCCGGCGCGCGCCCAGGTCCGCATCAAGGACATCGCGGACGTGGAGGGGGTGCGCGACAACCAGCTCGTGGGCTACGGCCTGGTCGTCGGCCTGCCGGGTACCGGCGACAAGCTGAACAACGCCGTGTTCACCCGCCAGTCCCTCATCGGCATGCTCGAACGCCTCGGCGTCAACACCCGCGACCTCGAAAACCAGCTGCAGACCAAGAACGTCGCCGCCGTCATGGTCACGGCGGACCTGCCGGCCTTCGCCCAGACCGGCAGCCGCATCGACGTCCAGGTCGCCTCCCTGGGCGATGCCACCAACCTCACCGGCGGCACGCTGCTCGTCACACCGCTCATGGCCGCGGACGGCGAGGTCTACGCCGTCGCCCAAGGCCCGCTCGCCACCGGCGCCATCGCCGCCAAGGGTGCGGCCGCCTCGGTGACGCAGGGCGTGCCCACCGCCGGGCAGATCGCCAACGGGGCCACGGTGGAAAAGGAGATCGGCTACAAGCTCGGCGCGCATCCGGAGCTGCGGCTCGGCCTGCGCAACCCGGACCTTACGACAGCGGAACGTGTCGCCGCCGCGGTGAACGGCGAACTCGGCGCCGGCACCGCGCACGCCACGGACCCGCGCACCGTGGCCCTCAACCTTGCCGGCCGCGACGTCATCGCCTCGCTCGCGAGCATCGAGGACCTGCGCATCGATCCGGACACGCCCGCCACCGTGGTGGTGGACGAAGCCTCCGGGACCATCGTCATGGGCGCGAATGTGCGCGTCTCCACTGTCGCCATCGCGCAGGGCAACCTCACCATCCGCGTCACCGAAACGCCGCAGGTGAGCCAGCCCGGCCCCTTCGCCCGCGGCGGCACGACCGCGGTGGTGCCACGCACCAACATCCAGGTGGACAAGGGCCAGGGCAAGAAGCTCGGCATCCTCGCCGCCAACGTCACGCTGCGCGACCTGGTGGGCAGCCTCAACGCGCTCGGCGTGGCGCCGCGCGACATGATCAGCATCCTGCAGGCGATCAAGGAAGCGGGCGCGCTGCAGGCGGACCTGGTGGTACGATGATCGCAAGCCAGGCCACCCCCGATCCCGCGCGCCTGCAGGCCGCCGCCCGCGACTTCGAGGGCGTGGCACTCGGCGAGCTGTTCCAGCCGATGTTCGAAACCCTCGGCGGTTCCAGCGGTCCGTTCGACGGCGGCACCGGCGAGCGGCAATGGGAGCCCATCCTCGCCCAGCAGATCGGCCGCGCCGTCGCCGCCGCCGGCGGCCTCGGTCTCGCCGGCCCGGTGATGCAGGCGATGCTGGCAGCTCAGGAGAGAGCAACCCAGGGAAAGGGACAGGCCACGCCATGAGGCATGCATGGGAGCGGCTCGCCGCGGTGCTGGAAGCGGAGAACGACGCGCTCGAGCGCCTCGACCTCGCCCGCGCCGCGGGTATGCTCGCGGCAAAACAGGCGGCACTGGAAGCGATCGCGGACGCGCCGCCGCCGGAACAATCCCGTCTCGCCGCCGTGGCCGGGCTCGCGCGCGCCAACCAGCGCCTGCTGGAACACGCCATCGCCATCCAGGCGCGCGTGCTCGCCCTGGTCGCGGAGGCCGCGCGGTCGGCCATGGCGAGCGGGGCGCCCGCGCCCCGCTACGGCGGCGCAACGACTCTCCGCCCCGGGGCGCCGATGCCGTCACGCGACGGCGCGCCGATGGTATTGCTGCGCACGGTGTGACAAAACACGCCGCGTGCTGGACGCGGCATTTCCCGACGCGGCTCTCTGGCGACGTCTTCTCTCCGGCGAGGCCGGTGGCGAGGCGGCGCCGCTCTACGCGCCCATGCTGGCGGCGCGCGAAGCCGATGCCGCGCATGTGAGCGCGCATCTCGCGCAGACGCTGGACGGGCGCATCGCCACCGCGCAGCGCGCCTCCTTCTGGATCTCCGGTGAAGAGGACGTGCTGCACACGCACCGCCTGCGCGCCCTGGCCCAGGCCGTCGTGGTCGGCGCCGGCACCATCGCGGCGGACGATCCGCAGCTCACGGTCCGCGACTGCGAAGGCGAGAACCCGGTGCGCGTGGTGCTGGACGGCCGACGTACGCTGCATGACCGCTACCGCGTCTTCGTGGACGGGCCGAGCACGCTCCTGCTGACATCGGCAGCCTCCGCCCCGCGCCACGGCGCCGCGGAGGTCGTCCCGATGCCGGAAGGTTTCCGCCCGCGCGACATCCTCGCCGCCCTCGCCGCGCGCGGCCTCAGACGCGTCTTCGTCGAAGGTGGCGGCCGCACCGTCTCCAGCTTCCTCGCCGACGGCGTGCTGAACCGCCTGCACGTCGCCCTCGCGCCGCTGCTGCTCGGCCACGGCGTGCCCGCCTTCACCCTGCCCCCGGTTGCCCGGCCCGATGATGGCCAGCGCATCGAATGGACGGTCCATCGCCTCGGCCGCGACCTTCTGCTCGACATCCCTCTGCGCGCCGCATGAAGGCCCGCGCGCTCTGGACCGTCGCCCCCGGGCGATGCGAACTGCGCGGCGAAACGCTGGGCACGGACGGCGTCCTGGTTCGCACCATCGCGAGCGGCATCTCGCGTGGCACCGAGGCACTCGTCCTCGCCGGCCGCGTCCCCCCGAGCCAATACCAGGCGATGCGCGCACCGCTGATGGCGGGCGAGTTCCCCTTCCCCGTGAAATACGGCTACAGCGCCGCCGGCCGCGACGAGAGCGGGCGCCGCGTCTTCGTCCTGCACCCGCACCAGGATTTCTTCCGCGCCCCCGCTTCGATGTGCGTGCCCATCCCCGACAGCGTGCCGGACCACCGCGCCGTCCTCGCCGCGAACATGGAAACCGCGCTCAACATCGTCTGGGACGCGCAACCCATCGCCGGGGAGCGCATCCTCGTCGTCGGCGCCGGCGTCGTCGGGCTCCTCGCGGCCTCGCTCCTCGCGCGCCATCCTGCCTGCCGCGTCACCGTGACCGACATTGATCCCGCGCGCGAAGCGGCGGCCCTCGCCATGGGTGTCGATTTCGTCGCGCCGGCGCGCGCGCCGGCGGAGCAGGAGCTGATCGTCCACGCCTCAGGCACCGAGGCGGGCCTGCGCACCGCGCTCGCCGCCGCGACGAACGAGGCACGCATCGTCGAGGCCAGTTGGTTCGGCGCCGCCGCCCCCGCGCTGCCGCTCGGCGAGGCCTTCCACGCGCGGCGTCTGCGGCTGATTTCCTCGCAGGTCGGCCAGGTCGGCGGACCCATGCGCGGACGGCGCACCACCCGCGACCGTCTGGCGCTTGCGCTGGACCTGCTTGCAGAGCCCTCCTACGACCTGCTGCTGGAGCGGCCAACGCGTTTCGCCGACCTGCCGGAGGCGATGCCGAGGCTGCTGGCCGGCGGGCTTTGCCATGTCGTCACCTACGAGCCATGAACGACGCGGGCGAGGACGGAGCCGAACGAGGGAGGGTGAATGTTCAGCGTCACCGTGGCCGACCACACGATGATCGCGCACAGTTTCCAGGGCGCCGTGTTCGGCCCTGCGCAACGCCTGCACGGCGCCACCTACGTCGTGGAGGCGGAGATGCGCGGCCCGGCGCTCGATGACGATGGCATCCTGGTCGATATCGGCGCCGCGCGCGCGCTGCTGCGCGACATCCTCGCCGGCCTCGACTACCGCAACCTCGACGACGAGCCGGCGTTTCGGGGGCGGAACACCACGACCGAGGCGTTGGCAAGGCATCTGCACGAACAGCTCGCCGCCCGCTGCCGCGAGGGCGCGCTGGGCCCCGGCGGCCAACGCCTCGCAAGCCTGCGCATGACACTGCGCGAAAGCCCGGTGGCCTGGGCCGCCTACGAAGGAGCGATCTGATGCACGTGGTCTTCGCTGTCCCCGGATCCCTCGACGACGTCTCTGGCGGCTATGCCTACGACCGACGAATTATCGCCGGTCTGCGCGACGCGGGCCACAGCGTGGAGGTGGCCTCCCTCGCCGGCCGCCATCCGCTGCCGGACGACGCGGCGCTCGCCGCCGCGAGCGCGCTCCTCGCGCGCACGGATCGCTCGGCACGCCTGGTGATCGACGGGCTCGGCCTGCCCGCCTTCGCGCCGCATAGCGAGGATCTCGTCGCCCGCCGCGCCGTCGCCCTGATCCATCACCCGACGGCGCTCGAGACCGGCGCGCCACCGGACGAGCGCGAGGCCCTGCGCGCGATCGAGCGCGGCATGCTGCCGCGCCTCGCACGCATCGTCACCAGCAGCGACGCGACGGCGAAACGTCTCGCCGAGGAATTTGCCGCGGACGCCTCGCGCATCGCGAGCGTGCCTCCCGGCGTCGATCCGGCGTCGCGCAGCCACGGTTCCGGGCGCATCACCTGCTGCCTGCTCTCCGTCGGCAACATCACCATGCGCAAGGGCCACGACGTGCTGCTCAAGGCGCTGAGCCGGCTCAAGGACCTCGACTGGCAGCTCACCATCGCCGGCAGCGAGCGCGAAGCCGGCCAACTCGCCCAGCTCAGGCGCATCGCGGAGAAAGCCGGCATCGGGCGCCGCGTGGTCTTCGCCGGCGCCGTCGTGGACGAGGCACTGGAGGCATTGTGGGACACGTCGGACGTGTTCGCGCTCGCCACGCGCTACGAGGGCTACGGCATGGCGATCGCGGAGGCGCTGCGCCACGGATTGCCCGTGGTGACGACCGACGCCGCGCCCGCCGCCGCGCTGGTTTCCGCGGACGCGGGCACGGTCAGCCCCGCGGACGATTCGGACATGCTCTCGCGCTGCCTGCGCCGCGTCATCGCCGACGTGCCGCTGCGTCGCTCGATGGCCGACGCCGCCTGGAAGATCGGCCAGACCATCGGCGGCTGGCACACCCAGGCCGAGGCCTTCGCCTCCGCCATCGCATGACCAAACCGCTCATCGGCATCGTCGCCGACGACTTTACCGGCGCGACCGACATCGCCGCGATGCTCGCTGCGCGCGGCATGCGTACCGTGCAGACGATCGGTGTGCCGGCGCCAGGCCAGACCGTCGAGGCGGACGCCATCGTCGTCGCGCTCAAGTCACGCACGGCGCCGGTCGCGGATGCGGTCGCGCAAAGCCGCGCGGCCCTCGCCTGGCTGCGCGAAGCGGGCTGCAGGCAGTTCTTCTTCAAGTACTGTTCCACGTTCGACAGCACGGACGCTGGCAATATCGGCCCGGTCGCGGAAGCGCTCCTCGCTGATCTCGGCGCCGGCTTCGCGCTCGCCTGCCCCGCCTTCCCCGCCAACAACCGCAGCGTCTATGCGGGGCATCTCTTCGTCGGCACCAAATTGTTGAACGAGAGCGGCATGGAGAATCATCCGCTCACGCCGATGAAGGATGCCGATCTCGTGCGCGTGCTCGGCCGCCAGACCACCGCGCCCGTCGGCCTCGTTCCGTTCATGACCGTGCGCCAGGGTGCGACCGCCATCCGCGACGCGATGACGCGCCTTGCTGAACAGGGGCGCCGCTTCGCCATCGTGGACGCAGTCGGCAACGAGGATCTGATGGCGATCGGCGAGGCCGCAGCAGCCCATGCGCTCATCACCGGCGGCTCCGGCGTCGCCATGGGCCTGCCCGGGAATTTCCGCCGCGCCGGAATGCTCCCGCCGCGCCAGGACGCGATGGACCTGCCGCCCGTCACCGGCAACGCCGCCGTGCTCGCCGGCTCGTGCTCGCGCGCGACGCTGATGCAGGTGGGCCACGCGCGATCCCTGTTCCCGGTCTTCGAGATCGATCCGCTGGCGAACCCGAACGAGGAAGCGATGGCAAGCGCCGCACTCGCCTGGGCGCGCCCGCTGCTTGGCGAGCGCCCCGTGGTCATCGCCGCTTCCGCTCCGCCGGAGCGCGTCACGGCGATCCAGCAGGCGCTCGGCCGCGACGAAGCCGGCGCCCTGATCGAACGCACGCTCGCGCGCATCGCCGAGGGTCTGGTCGCATCCGGCGTGCGCCGCCTCGTCGTCGCCGGTGGCGAGACGTCCGGCGCCGTGGTCTCGCGCCTCGGTGCCACGCGCCTGCGCATCGGCCACGAGATCGCGCCCGGCGTGCCCTGGACATTGGCCGAGGGCTCAGGCCCCGCCCTGAAACTGGCGTTGAAGTCGGGCAATTTCGGCGGCCCCGCGTTCTTCGCCGAAGCCTTTGAAACCGCATGAACGAGGCAGCGCTGCGCGACGCGATCACTGAGGCTGGGCACAGCCTCTTCGCCCGCGGCTACGCTGTCGGCACCGCCGGCAACATCAGCGCGCGGCTCGAGGACGGCTACCTCATCACGCCCACCAACGCATCGCTCGGCATGCTGGACCCCACGCGCATCGCGAAGCTCGATGCCGGCTACCGCCACGTCGGCGGCGACAAGCCCTCGAAGGAAGTCTTCATGCACCGCGCCTTTTACCAGTCGCGGCCGCAGGCGGGGGCGGTCGTGCATCTTCATTCCACCATGGCAACCGCCATCGCCTGCCTCGCGCAACCAGGTGAGCGCCAGCCCATCCCGCCGCTCACGCCCTATTTCGTCATGCGCATCGGCCGCGCGCTGCCGGTCGTCGCCTATTTCCGTCCTGGCGACCCGGCGATGGAACCCGCCATCGCCGCCGCGGCCGCCGGCGCCAGCGCGGTGCTGCTCGCCAACCATGGCCCGGTCGTTTCCGCGGCCACGCTGCGCGACGCCGTCGCCGCGGCCGAGGAACTGGAGGAGGCGGCGAAGCTCACACTGCTGCTGCGCGGCGCCGGCGCGCGCGCGCTCACGCCCGCCCAGGTCGACGATCTGCTGAAAACCTTCGGCTGACGCCGGACAAGCGCGGGGCTTAAAGAAAAGCGGGCGCCCCCGAGGGAGCGCCCGCCATGCGTTCTGCCGAAGACCCGTATCAGGCCATCGGCGCCGCGGCCGGAGCCGCAGCCTTCTTCGTCGCGCGCTTCGCGGGCGCCTTCTTCGCGGCGGGCTTCTTCGCAGCGGCCTTCTTCGGCGCGGCCTTCTTCGCAGCGGGCTTCTTCACCGCAGCCTTCTTCGGGGCGGCGGCCTTCTTCGCGGCGGGCTTCTTCGCCGCTGCCTTCTTCGCGGCGGGCTTCTTCGCCGCGGCCTTCTTCGCGGCGGGCTTCTTCGCCGCTGCCTTCTTCGCCGGGGCCTTGGCGACCGCGAGCTTCGCGGCCTTCTTCGCCGGCTTCTTCGCCGCGGCCTTCTTGGCAGGGGCCTTCTTCGCAGCCGCCTTCTTGGGGGCTGCCTTCATCGCGAGCAGCGCGGGGCCGCTCAGGGTCTCTTCGTCCTTGGACACGTCAGTGGACTCCTTGTGGTGTGCCGTGATGATGAGGGCCGGCGGAAGTTACGGACCCAGTCGCGAGCGGCAGCGCGTCGCGGCTTGGACCGCGGACCGGAGAGGTCGCCCGGATGACGACGCGTCGTTCACGACGCCCCGTCAGGCGAACCGTTTCGGTCCGGCGTGCACCGGGTGCTCCCACCTTCGCAACGATGCGTTTCGCAACGATGCGGTGTGCTGCAACCGGCTGGCGGCGGGCAAAGCTCTCTCCGGTGCTGACCAGCGTTGCACTGCGCTCGATCCGGACAAGACTGCGGCCCATCGACCGTACCTTCCCTGTCGCACGCAACCCTGCCGGAATACTCGCAACGCAAAACGAAATTGACGCGATGCGAATCGGATCGGGCTGCGCTGTTGCCGCTATCCGCCTATCGCGGCGCGCGTGTCAACGAAAACACGCACCGCACGTGCATCCAGGGAAAAAATTTTCACGGCGCTTCGCCGATGCAACACCGCGGCAGCATCTCTCCACGCCGCCGCGGTGCCGTCTCCATCCAGAATTTCCTTGTCGACGTCAAGAGAATTCTGGACGCATGCGCAATCAGAAAAGTCCGGGGCGGCCTTTCGCGAGCTTTGCCGCCGGTATGGCGACATTGAGGCCGCCAAGCGCGCCCGCCGGCAGCCGCGTGAGGTCCTGCACGGTTTCGAGAAACCGATTCGCCTCGCGCGGCGCCACGATGCCATCGGTCAGCGCGTGGAATTTGGCGATGTAGTCCTCGCGCACGAAGGGCCTGGCACCCAGCGGATGCGCGTTCGCCACCGCCATCTCGTCGACGATGCGCTCGCCGTTCCTCATCGTGATCTCGAGCCGCCCTCCGAAGGCGAGCTCCTTCGGATCCTTCGCATGATAGCGCTTCGTCCACGCCGGATCCTCTGAGGTCTCGATCGTGTGCCACAGCCGCACGGTGGAAGCGCGCGTCGCGCGCTTGCGCGCATAGCTGTCGACGTGATGCCAGCGCCCGTCCTCGAGTGCCACCGCGAGGATGTACATGATCGAGTGATCCAGCGTCTCGCGGCTGGCATTCGGGTCCATCTTCTGCGGATCGTTCGCGCCGGTGCCGATCACGTAGTGTGTATGATGCGAGGTGTGCAGGACGATTTTCTCGACCTGCCCGAGATCGGCGATCCTCTCGCGCACGCGGAACGCAAGGTCGATCAACGCCTGGCTCTGGTATTCCGCGCTGTGCTCCTTGGTAAAGCTGTCCATGATCGCGCGCTTCGCCTCGCCTGGCTCGGGCAGCGGCACGTGGTATTCCGCCTTGGGCCCATCGAGCATCCACGCGATCACGGAATCCTCGCCTTCCCAGATCGGGCTCGGCGCGCCCTCGCCGCGCATCACGCGGTCCACCGCCTCAACCGCGAGCTTGCCCGCATGCGCCGGCGCGTAGGCTTTCCAGGAGCTGATCTCGCCCTTGCGCGACTGGCGCGTGGTGAAGCTTACATGCACCGCCTGCTGCACCGCCTGGTAGATCACCTCGGGCTTGAGGTGCAGCAGCGTGCCGATCCCCGCTGCCTGCGCCGGGCAGAGATGGCCGATGTGATCGATCTTGTGCTCGTGCAGGCAGATCGCGCGCACCAGGTTGATCTGGATCTCGTAGCCCGTCGCGATGCCGCGAACGAGGTCGCGCCCGGAACAGCCGCGCGTCTGTGCCACCGCCAGGATCGGCGGAATGTTGTCGCCGGGATGCGAGTAGTCGGCGGCCAGAAACGTGTCGTGCATGTCGAGCTCGCGCACCGCGGTGCCGTTTGCCCACGCGGCCCATTCCGGGGTCACCGTCTTCGCCGCCGGCACGCCGAACACGCCAGCACCGCCCTTGTGCGGCCGCGCCAGCGCCATGTCGCGCGCCGAAACCACGGGATGGCGGTTGATCGCCGCCAGCGCCACGGCGGCGTTGTCGATGATGCGGTTGACGATCATCTCCGACACGTCCTTCGGCACCGCCACACGGTCGGCGGCGACCTGCGCCACTTTCCACGCGAGCTGCTCCTCGCGCGGCAGCCGGTCCTTCGAGGGATGCACGCGGACGGTATGCAACTTCATGGCGGATCCTCCGGTTCGTGGGCGTGACGACGGTCACGCGCTTGCCTAGGGTTGCTTAGATGCGCTCCCGATGGGGAGCAAGACAGGACGGGAGCACGACGGGATGCGGAGGAACGATGGCTGATTTCGACAGCGTTTTTCAGGGCGACATCGTCACCGGCGACGGCATCCTCGCCGATGGCTGGGTCGCCGCGCGCAACGGTCGCATCGCCGCCACCGGCGCCGGCGCGCCGCCAGACGCCCGGCGCCTGCACGACCATCGCGGCTGCTTCATCCTGCCTGGGCTCGTCGACGGGCACATGCACACTTCCTCGGCGATCGGCTGGGACGGCATCGCGGGCGCCACGCGCGCTGCGGCCGCCGGCGGCGTCACCACCTGCGTGGACATGCCCTACGACGTGCCGCAGCCGGTGACCGACGCCGCCGTCCTCGCCGCCAAGATCGCGCGCGTGGAAGCAACCGCGCATGTGGATGTCGCCCTCTACGGCACCATCCGCAAGCACGACGGTGTCGCCGCCATCGCGGAGCTCGCGGCCGGCGGCATCACCGCCTTCAAGCTCTCCACCTACGAATACGACGCGGTGCGCTTCCCGCGCATCGACCATCCGACGATGCTCGCCGCCTTCAGGGAAATCGCGAAGACCGGCCTTCCCGTCGCCGTCCACAACGAGGACCAGGAACTCGTCGAGCACCTCACCGCCCAGGCGCGCGCGGCCGGTGAGACGCATCCCATCATGCACGCGCGCACCCGTCCGCCACTTGCCGAAACCCTCGCCGATCTCGAGATCTTCGAGCTCGCGGTGGAAACCGGGGCGCATGTCCACATCGCCCACTCCTCCCTCGCCCGCGGCTTCGACCTCGCCGCAACCTTCCGCGCCATGGGTGCGGCAACCACCGGCGAGACCTGCATCCAGTACCTCTGCATGACGGAGGACGACCTCGTGCGCCTCGCCGGCCGCGGCAAATGCAACCCGCCCTTCCGCACCGCGGCGCAGGTCGAGGCCGTGTGGCAGCGTCTTCTCGCGGGCAAGGTCGCCTATGTCTCCACCGACCATGCGCCCTGGCCACTCGCGCGCAAGAGCAGCCCCGACATCTTCGCCTGCTCCGCCGGCCTCCTCGGCGAGCAGAGCTTCGCTCCGCTGATGGCAAGCCTCCTCATCGAGCGTGGCCTGCCGCTCACGCTGATGGCCCGCTACTGCGCCGAGGCTCCCGCGACGTTCCACGGCATCGCGCACCGCAAGGGCTTCCTGCGCCCCGGCATGGATTGCGACCTCCTCGTGCTGGAACGCCGCGACTGGACTTTCGACGAAAGCGCCATCGTCGATCGCGAGGACCAGCGCTGGTCGCCCTGGCACGGCCGTGCGATGAAGGCGCGCGTGGCGACCACGGTGCTGCGCGGCGACGTGGTGTGGGACGGCACATCCGTGCGCGCCCATCCCGGCACCGGCACCTTCGTCCGCCGCAACTGACCTACATGCAGAACGGGCAGAAATTATAGGCGCCGCTGTTGTACTGCCGCGCGATCGCGGCAAGCGCTCCGGCGGCAAGCGGCTGCGGCGGCAGGTTCGCAAGGATCAGGATCGTGTGGTCCGGCCCCAACGTGAACACATCCTTCGGCAGCGCCGCGCGCGCCGCATTCAGGTCATGCAGCCGCAGCGCCTGGTACGCATCGAGCAGGTCGTTGACCACCTGTGTCGAGGTCGCGCGAGGCGCCACCCCCAGGATCTTCCGCTCCTCCTGCCGTCCCGCCAGCAGCTGCTGCACGGCGAAACCGTTGATCCCGGTGAACCGCGGGCTGGTCGCCACATACCCCGCGAGATAATCGACCGCCGCCATCGCGTAGCTGCCGCTGATCGCGTTGTCCCTGGTGCGCGACGGATCCGCGAGCGCCCAGGCCGCGAAGTTGAGCGCCATCGCCGGCTCCATCACCGGCGTCATCGTGTTCATGTTGCCGGCGATGACGGCCGTGTCCGGCGGTGGCGCCACGGTGCAGGCGCCAAGCAGCAGAAACGCCGCGACGGCGAGGTGCCGCACGGCTCCCGTCAGGCGCCCCGCAGCAGCGCGCGAAACTCCGCCGCGCGCTCCACGTAGTGAACGGCGTTGGTGTCGAAGCGCGCGCGCTCCTCCTCCGTCATCACGCGCGCGAGCCGCGCGGGGGAGCCCTGCCAAAGCTCGTAGCGCCCGATGCGCTTGCCCGGTGTCAGCAGCGCGCCCGCCGCCAGCATGCCGCCCTCCTCGATCACCGCGTCGTCCAGGACCGTCGCCCCCATGCCGACGAAGGCACGGTTCATCAGCGTGCAGGCATGCAGGATCGCGCCATGCCCCACCGTCACGTCGTCGCCGATCAGCGTCGGATGGTCGTCGCCGTTGACGTGCACGATGGTGCCGTCCTGGATGTTGGTCCGCGCGCCGATGCGGATGCCGCACGTATCCCCGCGCAGCACGCAAGCGAACCACACGCCCGACTGCGACCCGATCACCACGTCCCCGATCACCGCCGCCGTGGGAGCCACGAAGGCATCCGCCGCCACGCGCGGCCGCCGCTCGCCGAGCGCGTAGAGCGGTCCCATCAATGCCTGGCCCACGACAGGCAGCCCCGCGTCAGGCATCGGCCATCTCGCGGACATGCGCGTAGGCGGAAAGCCCGAGCATCAGCGCGATGTTCTGCACGGCGGCGCCGGACGCGCCCTTGCCGAGGTTATCGAGGCTCGCCGTCAGCACCGCCTCGCGGTGCTTCTCGTTGCCGTGCACGCGCAGGACCATGCGGTCCGTGTCCACGAGCTCCGCGATGTCGAGGTCGGCGTTGCCCGGCGCCACGGACACCAGCTCCGCGCCCGCGTAGTGGCGCGCCAGGCAATCGTGCAGGTCGGCGGCGGAGGGCCTGCCCGGCAGCGTGTCCAGGTGCAGCGGCACCGAGACGATCATCCCCTGCCGGATATGCGCGACCGACGGCACGAAAATCGGCCGCCGCGTGAGCCGGGAGTTCTTCTGCAGCTCCGGCACGTGCTTGTGCTCGAGTGCCAGGCCATAGAGGTTGAACGCCGGCCCGCCGGTGCTCTCGTGCGCCGCGATCAGCGCCTTGCCGCCGCCGGAATAGCCGCTCGCCGCGTTCACCGTCACCGGATGATCGGGCGCCAGCAGGCCCGCATCCACCAGCGGTCGCAGCAGGGCGACCCCGCCCGAGGGATAGCACCCCGGATTGGCGACGCGGCGCGCCCCGGCGATCGCGCGCGCCTGGCCAGGCGCCATCTCCGCGAACCCATAGACCCAGCCCTCGGCCACGCGATGCGCGGTGCTCGCGTCCACGATCCTGGGCGCCCGCTCGCCAAGCTCGGCCGCCAGCGCCACGCTTTCCTTCGCCGCCGCATCCGGCAGGCACAGCACCACCAGATCCACCTCGGCCATGATGTCGCGGCGCGCCGTGGGGTCCTTGCGCAGCGCCTCCGGCAGGCTTTTCACCATCACCGGCAGCCCCGCCAGGCGCTCGCGGATGCCGAGCCCGGTGGTGCCTGCCTCACCGTCGATGAAGATACTGGGCGTGCTCATGGTCGTCTCCTCTCCAGAGGATGGTCATGCCGTGGCCGTTAAAGAACAAGGGGCGGGTCCACCGACCCGCCCCTCGCATAACGCGTGGATATCGCGCGGATCAGCGCTTGCTGAACTGGAAGCTACGTCGCGCCTTGGCACGGCCGTACTTCTTGCGCTCGACCGCGCGGCTGTCGCGCGTGAGGAAGCCCGCGGCCTTCAGGATGCCGCGCAGCTCCGGCTCGTAGTAGGTCAGCGCGCGCGAAATCCCGTGGCGCACCGCGCCCGCCTGGCCGGAAAGCCCGCCGCCCACGACTGTGCAGTTCACGTCGAACTGGTTGTAGCGGTCCGCCACCAGGAAGGGCTGGGTGATGATCATGCGCAGCACCGGGCGGGCGAAATACTGCCCCACCTTCTTGCCATTCACGGTGATCTCGCCCTTGCCGGGCTTCACCCACACGCGCGCGACGGCGTCCTTGCGCCGGCCGGTCGCGTAGGCGCGGCCGAACTCATCGCGCTTCGGCTCGCGCTTGGGTGCTGCCTCGGTCTGCTGGGCGGTCGCGACCGCGAGGTCCTTGAGGTCGGCGAGCGTACGAGTTTGGGATGCGGACATGCGTCAGCCCCTCCGGTTCTTGCGGTTCATGGCCGCGATATCGAGCGGCTGCGGCGTCTGGCCCGCATGCGGGTGCTCGGCGCCGACATAGACGTGCAGGTGCTTCATCTGCCTGCGCTGCAGCGGCCCGCGGGTGATCATCCGCTCCACCGCCTTCTCGATCACCTGCTCCGGGTGCTTGCCGCGCAGCCGCTCGGCAACGGACGCGCCCTTGATCCCGCCAGGATAGCCGGTGTGCCAGTAGAACACGGACTGCTCGGCCTTGCGGCCGGTCACCTGCACCTTCTCGGCGTTGACGATCACGATCTCGTCGCCGCAATCGACATGCGGCGTGAACTGCGGCTTGTGCTTGCCGCGCAGCCGGTTGGCGACGATGGTCGCGAGCCGGCCGAGCACCAGCCCGTCGGCATCGATCAGCACCCAGTCGCGCTTGACCTCGGCGGGCTTCAGCGAGGCGGTCGTTTTCATCGGCACGATCCCATTCAAATCGGCGCGGCTTATGGTCGGGAACCGCCGCCGCGTCAAGACTTTCCGGATGCGGTAACACGATACCGCAGATCTAGAAGCCCCAACCCTGCCGCACCCCATCCAGCACCAGCTGCGCGGCCAGCCCCGCCAGCAGCACCCCAAGCACCCGCCCGATCACGTTCGCCCCAGCCTCGCCCAGCAGCCGCGCCACGTGCCGCGCCATGAGCAGCGTCACCAGCGTTGCCGCCAGCACCAGGACCAGCGCCAGCTCGATTGCGCCGATCGCCAGCGCGTTCCCGGCCGCGCGCGCGTGCAGCAACACCATCGTCGTCATCGCCCCTGGCCCCGCGAGGAACGGGATCGCCAGCGGAAACACCGCGATGTCCTGCTCGCTTTCGGCGGCGGCGCGCTCCTCGCTGGTCGCGCGCAGCGCGCCCTTCGCCATCACCATGTCGGCCGCGGTCAGGAACAGCAGAGCTCCACCCGCCGCCTTCATCGCCGCGAGCGAGATGCCAAGCCGCGACAGCAGCAACTCGCCCCCGACGCCGAACAGCGCGAGCACCAGAAACGCCACGAGACAGGCCCGCCGTGCCTGGCTCGCCCGCTCCGCCGGCGTATCCTTCGGCGTCAGCGCGATGAACAGCACCGCCGTCCCCGCGGGATCAATGATCACCGCAAGGGCGACGAGCGCGTAGAGGAAAAGGTCGATCGCCTGGCTCACGCCCAAGCGCTTAGCAACCCGCCCTACCCTTTGGCCAGGACCTACCCCTTCGCCAGCCGCCGCTCATAGGCCTGCGCCAGCAGCGTCGTCGGGAACAGCAGCGCGAAATAGATCAGCGCCACCGTCGTATAGACCTCGAGCGGGCGATATGTGTCCGCGGTGATCAGCTGCCCCTGGTAGAGCAGGTCCGGCACCGCGATGGTCGAGACCAGCGACGTGTTCTTCAGCTGGATGATCGACTGGTTCATGAACGGCGGGATCATCCGCCGCACCGCCTGCGGCAAGATCACCCGCCGCATCATCGTCCAGCGCGAGAGCCCCAGCGCGCGGGACGCATCCCACTGCCCGCGCTCGATCGACAATACGCCGCCGCGGAAGATCTCCGCGTAGAACGCCCCGGTATAAAGGGCGAGCACCAGCATCGCCGCCACCGTCGCCGGGATCTGCAGCCCCGCCAGCACCGGCAGTGCGTAGTAGAACCAGATGATCAGCACCAGCAGCGGCATACATCGGAAGAATTCGGTGACGGCCACCAGCGGGATATCGAGCAGCCGCGAGCGCGAGAGCCGCGCGAGCCCGACCACCAGCCCGAGCACGAGCCCCAGCCCGATCGAGCCGAAGGTGTAGACCAGCGTCACCTCCGTGCCCTTCACCAGAAGCGCCTCGTAGTGCGGGATGACGCTGAAGTCCCAGTGATAGATCGCCATGGCGGCAGGCGGCCGGCCGAAGCCGGCCGCCCGGGATCTCAGAAGGTCAGCTCGGCGGGGATCGCTTCCGGCTTGGCGCCGCCGGCGATCAGCCCCTTGATCATCCACTCGCGGATGTTGCCCAGGCCCCGGTTGTAGTCGAGCCAGGCATTCACCACCTCGACCCAGCGCGTATCCGGCTCGCGCTGCACGCCGAGGTTGCTCGGCAGCGCCACGAACGGATCGTTGAGGATGTGATACGTCCCCAGCGACGCGTTCTTGCCCAGGGCCGCAATCCCCAGCATGGCCGCGAGGATGATCACGTCCACCTTCCCGGTCTGCAACGCCAGCAGCGCGTCGGGCTCTTCCTTGAACGCGGTGATCTGCGCCGTCGGGCAGTAGCGCCGCGCCAGCACCTCGTGCAGCGAGCCGATGTCGCAGGAAATGCGCACATCGGGCTTGTTCAGCGCCGCCCATGTCCACGCCCCGGGATTGAACCCGGCGCGCGCGATGCAGCCGAAGGGATGGATGATCATCGGGTGCGCGAAGGTGATCGAAAGGGCACGTTGCGGCGTCGGGTTCAGCGCGAACGCCAGGTCGATCTTGTTCGCCTGCAGGTCGAGCACCGCGTTGCCCCAGGTCGTCTCGACAAAGACCACTTTGGCGTCGAACACCTTGGCGAAATCGACGGCCATGGCGATCGCCGCGCCGGACCACGCGCCGGTCGCGATATCCTTGATGAAGTAGGGCGATGCCCCCGGCACCACGCCGATGCGCAGCGTCTTCGAGCCACGCACGCGCTCGAACGTGCTCTCGGCGTTGTCCGCCTTCGCCGCCCCGGCGCCGGCCAGCAGGAACGCGCCGGCGGTCGCGATCGATGCCGCCGCCAGGCCGCGGCGAGATGCTTCGGTCATGATGGTCCCCCAGATGTTACCCGTGTGCTGTTGCCAAGATAAGCACGCCTCGCCGCGCGATCGGAAGCAATCTCGGCGGCGAACGCCGACCGCGCCGGGCAACGCCAGGCGTGATCGCTGACCGGCACCCATTTCGTGCGCCGATCACACCTCCTCCGGCGGGCGCACACGGCGGAACGATGCCAGCAGCGCAAGGTCGTAGACGGCCTTGAGCGCGCCGCCGAGAAGCAGCGGCCAGCCAAAGCCCGAGGCGAAGAGCGGCCCGGCGAGCGAGGGCGCCATCGCGGCGGCAAGGCTGCGCGGCACCGCCGTGGCGCTCGCCGCCGCCGCCCGTTCCGCCGGCGTGACCACCGCCATGACGTAGGAGGAGCGCGTCGGCACATCCATCTGCGACAGCGCGCTGCGCAGCAGCCACAGCGCCACCACGCCAGCCGGGCTGGAAACGAACGGGATCGCCATCACCGCGAGGTTGGAGGGCAGGTGCGTCCAGACCATCGTGTTGATCAGCCCGATGCGCCGCGCCAGAGGCACCGCCAGCAGGTACGAAAAAGCCGCCAGCAGCCCCGACCAGAAGAACACGGACGAGGTCGCGGCAAGCGACAGCCCGACATGGCGCAGCAGCCACAGCGCCAGCAGCGACTGCACGAACAGCCCGCCGCCAAACGCATCGACCGAGAACAGCGCCGCCAGCCCCCAGACCCGTCGCCGCGACGGGCCGAGCGGCGCCGCCGCCGTGTCCGCGCCGGCGCCATTGGCGCCGATGCCCGCATAGATCGCCGCCGCGCCTATGCCGATCGCGGCGTACAGCAGAAACATCGCGCGCATCACGGCCAGCGGCGCCACCCCGTAACGTTGCGCCACGAGTTGCGGCACCGCGGCCAGCAGCGAGCCAACCGCGGCGAGCAGCGATCCAGCGAGGCTGTAGCGCGCGAACAGCGCGGTGCGATCGTGATCGGCAACCGAAACGGCAAGCCTTGCATGCTCCACCGGCACAAAGCCGCTGACATCGCCCGCGAACGGGTTGAGCGTGCCGGCGAAGGCAACCAGCAGCAACGGGAAGAAACCGTCGAACCAGGCGAAGCCGAGCCCGGTCGCCGCCATCAGCACGCCCAGCCCCATCAGCGCGCCCCGCGCCCCGAACCGTGCGACCACGCGCGGCGCCGCGAGCGTCAGTACCGCCGAGCCAAGCAGGGTCGCCGTCGACAGCGCGCCCACTTCCGCCGCTCCGCCGCCGCGCGCCAGGATCGAGGCCGGCAGCAGGATCGCGGCAAATCCGTCGGCAATCGCGCGCAGGCCGCGCACCAGCACGACGCGCCGCGCATCCGCCCCGGCGCTCTCGGGAAAGAGTCGCGCGAGCGTCCTCAGCTTCCCACCTTCAACGGCGCCACCAATCCCCTCAGGCACGCCAGCAGCGACAGCGGCGTCAGCCTGCCGGTGCGCGGGTTCTCCTCGCTCGGCACGCCCTCGATCGTCATGGTGAAGCGCGCCGCCGCGCTCTCCACGCGGATCGTATGGATGTTCCGGCTCACTCCCGGGTCGGCGATGATACGCACGCTCGTGCGCTCCGGCCCGATCCCCGCCAGCGCCAGCGCCGCCGCGACGTTGACGTTCGCTGGAAACCCCGAAGCCGCCTCGCGCGCATTGCCCTCGAAGATCACCGTCTCGCCCATGATGCCGGCCAGCGACACGCCGCGCTGAACCAGGTACGGCGCCCCCTCCAGC
The DNA here is from genome assembly GCA_963764465.1 of uncultured Pseudomonadota bacterium. Taxonomy (GTDB): domain Bacteria; phylum Pseudomonadota; class Alphaproteobacteria; order Acetobacterales; family Acetobacteraceae; genus JAJXXT01. The sequence continues at coordinate 438,600 of CAVXSO010000006.1, forward strand.
CCGCCCGGTGGCTTGCGAGTCTCGATGGTGATGCTGGAAACCTCGCCCTCCGCCGCAGCCCGCACCGCGTCGAGCCCGAGGATGGCGCCGGTCGGCACCACGATGCGCGCGCCCGTCGCCCGCGCCCGCTCCACCAGGTGCATGCGCGGCAGCAGCGCGCCGACGGAGGCCGGCACCAGGATGCGCCCCGCCTCGATCGCCGCCCCGGCGATGGCATCGAACACCGCGGCCGGTGCCGCCTCCACCACGATGTCCGCCTCGGCCAGTTCTGCCGGCGAAACCACCGCGGGCGGGCTGCGAAACCCCGCCACCCGGGTCACGGCGCGCGCCCGGTCCGCGGCACTCACCGCCACCAGCCGCAAACCCTCGACCCCGGCATCGAGCCGCCGCGCCAGCGGCAACCCGATCGCGCCAAGCCCCGCGATCGCAACCGTGCTGGGCGCCACCGTCCTCAAGACCGAATTGTCCGGGGAATTACCCTGGGGCGAACGATGGGGCTCGAACCCACGACATCCAAGACCACAACCTGGCGCTCTACCAGCTGAGCTACGTCCGCCACAGGGAAGCGGGCTCCTACGCCGAACGCGCGGCCGGCGTCAATTCACCCCCCGCGCTGCGGGCATCGGCAAGCCAGGCGCGCAGCCGCCCGAGCGCTTCGCCAAGCACCTCCTCGCGCTTGCAGAAGGCAAAGCGCGCGTAGTGCCGCGGAATGTCCGCGCCTCCTTCGAGGTCGTAGAACGCCGAGACCGGAATCGCCGCCACGCGCGCGTGCTCGGTGATGTGGCGGCAGAACGCCGCGTCGTCGCCGGCGAATTCCCCCCTCAGCCCGAGCCCGGAAAAATCGGCGCTCACGAAGTAGCTCCCCTGCGTCGGCAGCACCTTGAACCCCAGCTCCGCGAGCCCGGCCGAGAGCAGGTCGCGCTTCGTCTGCAGGTCGCCGGCGAGCGCCCCGAAATACGCATCCTCCTTCGCCAGCCCCACCGCCACCGCGCGCTGCAGGTTGGGCGGCGTGGTGAAGGTCAGGTTCTGGTGCGCGCGCCCCACGTTGCCGGAGAGCGACGCATCGCAGGTGATGTAGCCCACCTTCCACCCCGTCAGCGCGAAGGTCTTCCCCGCGCTGCCGATGCGCACACATCGCTCGCGCATCCCCGGCAGCGACATCAGCGGAATATGCCGCCACCCGTCGAAGGTCAGGTGCTCGTAGACCTCGTCGCACACGGCATAGGCATCGTGGCGCTGCAGCAGGTCGGCGATGAACGCAAGCTCGGCGGCGGTGAACACCTTGCCCGTCGGGTTCATCGGCGTGTTGAGCAGGATCGCCTTGGTTTTTGGCCCGAACGCGGCGGCAAGCTCCGCGCGCGGCAGTTCCCAGCGCGGCGGCGCGAGCCGCACCAGCTTCGGTACCGCGCCCAGCAGGCGCACCACCGGCAGGTAGGTGTCGTAGAGCGGCTCGATCAGCACCACCTCGTCGCCGGGGTTGAGCAGTGCCATCAGGCAGGCGGTGATCGCCTCCGTCGCACCCGAGGTCACGATCACCTCCCGGTCGGGATCGGCCTCGAGCCCCCAGAAGCGCCCGTTCGCCGCCGCCACCGCCTGGCGCAGTTCCGGCACGCCGGTCAGCGGCGGGTACTGGTTGCGCCCGTCCTTCAGCGCCGCGGCCGCGGCCTCCACCACGTCGCGCGGGCCTTCCGTGTCCGGGAAACCCTGGCCAAGATTGATCGCCTGGTGCTTCACGGCCAGCGCCGACATCACGGTGAAGATGGTCGTGCCGATACCGCCGAGCAGGGTGTTGGTTGGCTTCACGGGAGGCTCCTCTCCGCGCGGGGAGCGCGGCTGCCGAATTGCGGAGCCGTTATCATGGAGATCGCGGCCCGCGGACGCAAACCCGTGATGCCGCAATCCTCATCAGACCATCCCGGCGAAGCCCGTCCGCCGCTGCCCGGATTTGAGGCAGCACCGCCCAAGCACCGTCCAACGGACGGACCCGGCGGGCGCTGAAAAACTGGTCACGGTCAGTCTTGCGCCCCGCGTTGCCGCGTGGCACGCGACATGCAAACCTTTTTCGCCGCTCGCCCGCCCAAGGGTTCGCGGCTTTCCGCAACGATGGGAGGGGTCCGGTTCGCCGGGCCGTGCGCGCATGAAGAAGATCGAGGCGGTCATCAAGCCGTTCAAACTGGACGAGGTGAAGGAGGCGCTGCACGAGGTCGGCTTGCAGGGGATCACGGTGGTCGAGGCCAAGGGGTTCGGACGGCAGAAAGGCCATACCGAGCTCTATCGCGGCGCCGAATACGTCGTGGATTTCCTGCCCAAGGTGAAGATCGAGGTCGTCTGCGACGACGACATCGTGGACCGTGCGGTCGAGGCGATCATCGCCGCGGCGCGCACCGGGCGGATCGGCGACGGCAAGATCTTCGTCTCGTCCGTCGAGGAAGTGGTGCGGATCCGCACCGGCGAACGCGGCCACGATGCCATCTGACCAGGCGCGACCCGAGTGGTCATGATCGGGCACCGAGCCAGCTGATGCCAACAAGCCCAGATAATCCCGCCGCCACGCCGCGCGGCTCGCACGGATAAACCGGCCCGATGCCGCGTCGTGCGGCGTCGGGATATTGACCAGGCCGCCGCGAACCGGCACCCCCCGGCGCGCGACCGACAACGCCCAACAACGACCCAAACAGCTAACGACGAGGAGCACTCATGGCGAAGAAGCCCGCAGCCGCCCCGGCCAAGTCCGGAGCCGGGAAATCCCCGGTGGACAAGGTCCTGGCGATGATCAAGGAGAACGCGGTCGAGTATGTCGACCTGCGCTTCACCGACCCCCGCGGCAAGTGGCAGCACACCGCCCAGCACGTCTCGACCATCGACGCCGACACCTTCGTGGACGGCATCATGTTCGACGGTTCCTCCATCGCCGGCTGGAAGGCGATCAACGAGTCCGACATGATCCTGATGCCGGACCCGCTGAACGCCTGCATGGACCCGTTCTCGGCGAAGCCGCAGCTCGTGCTGTTCTGCGACATCGTCGAGCCCTCCACCGGCCAGCCCTACGGCCGCGACCCGCGCAGCACGGCCAAGAAGGCCGAGGCCTACGTGAAGTCCTCGGGCATCGGCGATACCATCATGTTCGGGCCGGAGGCAGAGTTCTTCGTGTTCGACAGCGTGCGCTTCGGCACCGGCGGCAACTACGGCATGTACCAGCTCGACAGCATCGAGGGGCCGCAGGCGTCGGTGAAGGACTATCCGGAAGGCAACATGGGCCACCGCCCGGTGGTGAAGGGCGGCTACTTCCCGGTGCCGCCAGTCGACAGCGAGAGCGACCTGCGCGCCGAGATGCTCTCCACCATGGGCGAGATGGGCGTCATCATCGAGAAGCACCACCACGAGGTGGCGCAGTCCCAGCACGAACTCGGCATGAAGTTCAACACGCTGGTCACGATGGCCGACCAGATGCAGATCTATAAATACTGCATCCACAACGTCGCCCACAGCTACGGCAAGACCGCGACCTTCATGCCGAAGCCGGTCTATGGCGACAACGGCAGCGGCATGCACTGCCACCAGTCGATCTGGAAGGCCGGCAAGCCGCTCTTCGCGGGTTCGGGCTACGCCGACCTCTCGGAGACCGCGCTTTACTACATCGGCGGCATCATCAAGCACGCCAAGGCGCTGAACGCGTTCACCAACCCCGCGACCAACAGCTACAAGCGCCTCATCCCGGGCTTCGAGGCGCCGGTGCTGCTCGCCTACTCCGCGCGCAACCGTTCCGCCTCCTGCCGCATCCCCTACGCGACGAGCCCGAAGGCGAAGCGCGTCGAGGTGCGCTTCCCGGACGCGGCGGCCAACCCCTACCTCGCCTTCGCCGCGATGCTGATGGCCGGCCTCGATGGGATCAAGAACAAGATCCATCCCGGCGACCCGATGGACAAGGACCTCTACGACCTGCCGCCGGAAGAGCTGAAGGGCATCCCCACCGTCTGTGGCTCGCTGCGCGAGGCGCTCGGCGCGCTGGAGGCGGATCACGCCTTCCTCCTCGCCGGCGATGTCTTCACCAAGGACCAGCTCGAGAGCTACATCGATCTCAAGTGGAGCGAGGTGTTCAAGTTCGAGCACACCCCGCACCCGGTCGAGTTCGAGATGTACTACTCCGTCTGATCCGGTTGGCCGCCTTCGGGCGGCCCTCCCAGCCTGCCGCCTATCCATGCCCGCGCCGCAAGGCGCGGGCATGTTCTCTTAAGCTTGCCCCCTTCCCGTCCGCGCCGCGCGGCGCGATGCTCCGCGCATGACCCAGAAACTCCGCCTCGGAATCCTCTCCGCCGCCAACATCGCCCGCGCCTTCATCAAGGGCTGCGCCGGCTCCGAGCTTCTGTCCATCGAGGCCGTGGCCTCGCGGGACAGCGGGAAAGCCGCCGCGTTCGCCGCCGAGACCGGCGTGCCCCGCCACCACGCGACCTACGAGGCCCTTCTCGCCGACCCCGGCATCGAGGCCGTCTACATCCCGCTGCCCAACGACATGCACGCCGTCTGGGCCATTCGCGCCTGCCAGGCCGGCAAGCACGTGCTGTGCGAAAAACCGCTGGCGATGTCCGCCGCCGAGGCCCGCGCGATGTTCGCCGCCGCGAAGCAGCACGGCGTCCACCTCGTCGAGGCCTACCCCTACATGGCCCAGCCGCAGACGCTGCGCCTGCGCGGCCTGCTGCTCGAGGGCGCCATCGGCCGCGTGCAGACCATCCACGCCGCCTTCGGTTTCGGCATCCTCACGCCCGACGGCGATCCCGTTGCCGATCCCTCCAACATCCGCCTGATCCCGGAGCGCGGCGGCGGCGCCCTGCTCGATGCCGGCACCTACGCGATGAGCCTCGCGCGCATCGCCGCCGGCGAACGCCCCGTCCGCGCCTTCGCCGCCGCCCGCTGGGCGAAATCCGGCGTGGACCAGACCGTCGCGGCGACGCTCGAGTTCCCCTCCGGCGCCATCGCCCAGGTGAGTTGTTCCATGTCCGGCGCCTTCCACCGCAAGGCGCTCATCGTCGGCGAAAAGGGCGCGATCGAGACGAACTATTCCAACCACGCGCCGGAAGGCACGCTTCCCATCGCCATCAAGCGCGGCGCGCCCGGCACCATTCCGTTCGAGACCGAAATGGTCCACGGCGCCGACGGGTTCCGGCTGGAAGCCGAGAGTTTCGCCCGCATGGTCCACGGTGGCCCCGGGCACTGGAACGGCGCCAGCGAGGCGGAATCCATCGACATCGCCCTCGCCCTCGAAGCCATCGCCAAGAGTGCCCGCGACGGCGGCTGGGTCGCGCTCGGCGCCTGACCATGGCCCGCATGCGCCTCGTCGAGGACGTGCTCGTCTCCGGCGCCACGCTCACGCTGCCCGCGGACGGCACCATCCGCGTCCTGCACGTCGCCGCGGGCTCGGTCGAACTCGGCTCCGAAACCCTCGCGCGCGAGACAGCGCGCCGCGTCGGCGCCGCCACGCTGCTCGCCGGCCCCCATGGCGCCACGATCTGGCGCTTCGAGCTCGGCGACGCCCCGCCCGCCTTCGGCCCCGCCAGCCACAAGCGCCTCGACGTGGCGGACGTGGCACTTCCCGCGGGGCCCCACCTCGTCCGTTGCGACAGCGTCGCCTTCCCGCCCGATGGCTGCGCCTACCTGCACACGCACCAGGGCCCGGGGATACGCTGCCTCGCCGAGGGCGGCATCCGCATCGACGCCAACGGCAAGTCCACCAGCTACGCTCCCGGCGGCGCCTGGTTCGAGAGCGGCCCGGACCCTGTCTTCGCCCAGGCCGCGAGCCGCGCCACACGTTTCGTCCGCGTGATGATCCTGCCGGCCTCGCTCCTCGGCAAATCCTCCATCCGCTACCTCCGCGCTGAGGACCAGGCGAAGCCGAAAAGCCAAGCCTACCGCATGTTCGTCGACGAGCTTCTTGCCCCGGGCTGAGGCGCCGCCGGCACGCCTCAGCGCAGCTCGAACAATTCCTGGTGGAACCGCTCCTCCACGTCCATTCCCCGCGCGGCGAAATCCCGCCGCAGCACGGTGCCGAAACGCGCCGGCCCGCAGAACCAGAAGCTCGCCTCGCGCCATTCGGGAACCGCCGCGCGGATCCGCTCGCCCGTGAGCTTGCCGTGACGCGCATCGACCAGCAGATGCAGGCGCACATCGGCGGCTCGCGCATCCTGCGCCAGGCGCTCGAGCGCCGCCTCGTCCACCTCGCGCGTCGTGTGGAAGAGGTCGATCTCCGGCCGCGCCCCGCCCGGCGCGGCCGCGGCCAGTTCCTTCAGCCGCGCGACAAACGGCGTGATGCCGATCCCCGCGCCAATCCAGATCTGGCGCTTCCGGCCGTCATCGAACAGGAACCCGCCATAGGGGCCTTCGACGGCAATCCCCTGTCCCAGCTTCAGCCGGTCCACCAGCCCCGTCGTATGGTCGCCGAGTTCCTTGGAAATGAACGTCACCCGCGGATCGCGTGGATCCCACGCCGATGCGATCGTGTAGGGATGCGCGCCCTCGATCGGGTTCGACGTGGCGAAGGCGAACTGTCCGGCCCTGTGCCCCGGCCACCCGGGCCCGAGCCGGATGACCGTCTCCAGGGAGCGGACGCCGGGATAATGCCGCATCTCGACGATCTCGCCCGCGACGCGCCGTCCGGCGCCGACCATGCCGAACAGCGAGACGAACGCCGCGTAGCTGCCCGCGAGCAGCAGCGCCAGCATCACCGGCCCGAGCGGCGTCGTCCACATCGGGTGGTCCAGCAGCACCGCCGCATGGAACACGAGTGCGAGGTACGCCACCGGCATCAGCCGGTGGCTGTAGCGGAACCACCGATACGGGATCAGCCTTACCAGCGCGACGAGCAGCAGGACCACCAGGGCGTAGAATACCCATTGCCCCACCTCCTCCGCCGTTCCGCGGTAGCTTCCCAGCCACTGCCGCAGCGGTTGCGTGATCGCCGGGCGCGGCCCGCGCGGCGGGCGCGTGAGCAGCCCGAGCCGCACCGCCCACCGCGGCGCCTCAACCCACAACCAGTGGAAAACCGCGAGCGCCAGCACCGCGATGCCCAGCCATTTGTGCAGCCGGTACATCTTGTCGAGGCCGCCGAGCGGCGCCTCGGGCCAGCGCGGCCGGACCGAGAGAACCATCGCGACGCTCATCGCCGCCATGGCGAGAACGCCGCTGAACTGAAGGAACGGGTCGCGCAGGGCAAAAACGCTGCCGGCCGAAAAAATCGACGTGTTCAGGACAAGCCATAGGAGCCCAAGGATTATCCAGAAGCCCCAGAACAGCCGGACGTTGGCGCGCGGCACGGCCCTCTCCCCGCATGGCACGCCTTGCCAAATGCCCGCGCCACGGCGGCGGCGCCATGACATCCGTCAAGACCCGCGGCGATGGTTCCGCGCGCCGCGGCGCGAACCCGGCGCGCCTGGCTACTCCGCCGCCTCGCGCGAACCCAGGTCTTTCACCATCGCCTCGCGCATCAGGAATTTCTGTATCTTTCCCGAAACGGTCATCGGGAACCCGTCCACGAAGCGCACATGCCGCGGCACCTTGTAGTGCGCGATCTGCCCGCGGCAGAACTCCCGCACCTCCTCCTCGGACAGTGCCTCGCCCTCGCGCAGCTTCACCCAGGCCACCACCTCCTCGCCCATTCGCTCGTCATGGATGCCGAACACCGCCACGTCCGCGATCGCCGGATGGCGGTACAGGAACTCCTCGATCTCGCGCGGATACACGTTCTCGCCGCCGCGGATGATCATGTCCTTGATCCGGCCCACGATCGCGCAATACCCGTCCGCGTCGATGGTCGCGAGGTCGCCGGTATGCATCCACCCGTTGCGATCCACCGCCTCCGCCGTCCGCGCCTCGTCGTCCCAGTAGCCCAGCATCACGGAATAGCCGCGCGTGCACAGCTCGCCTGGCGTACCCGGCGCCACCACGCGTCCCTCCGCATCGACGATCTTCACCTCCAGGTGCGGATGCACCCGCCCCACGGTGGAGACGCGCCGCTCCACCGGGTCTTCGATGGCGGTCTGGAAACTCACCGGGCTCGTCTCGGTCATCCCGTAGGCGATGGTCATCTCGGCGATGTGCATCGCCGTCATCACCCTTCGCATCACCTCGATCGGGCACGGCGAGCCCGCCATGATGCCGGTGCGCAACGATGTCAGGTCGAACTCGGGAAAGCGCGGATGGTCCATCTCCGCGATGAACATCGTGGGCACGCCGTAGAGCGCGGTGCAGCGCTCCGCCGCCAGCGTCTCCAGCACCGCCAGCGGATCGAACCCCTCGCCGGGGAACACCATGGTCGCGCCATGCGTCACGCAGCCCAGAACGCCCATCACCATGCCGAAACAATGGTAGAGCGGCACCGGAATGCACAGCCGGTCCTCATGCGTGAAGCGCATCCCCCGCGCGGTGAACAGCCCGTTGTTGAGGATGTTGTGGTGCGTGAGCGTCGCCCCCTTCGGCGCTCCCGTCGTTCCGGACGTGAACTGGATGTTGATCGGGTCGTCGAACTGCAGCGTCGTCGCCAGCTCCGCGAGCCGCACCCGCTCCGCCTCGCTGCCCAACCCCGCCAGCTCCCCGAAACGATACGCACCGGCCAGGCTGTCGCCGCCGATCTGCACCACGATCGAAAGTTGCGGCAGCCGTGCCGCCGAAAGCGCGCCCGGCTCGCATGCGTCGATTTCCGGCGCCAGCGTGCGCAGCATCCCCGCATAGTCGCTCGATTTGAACGCGGTCGCCGTCACCAGCGCACGGCAGCCCACCTTGTTCAGCGCGTATTCCAGCTCCGCCAGCCGGTAAGCGGGGTTCACGTTCACCAGGATCAACCCCGCCTTCGCCGTGGCGAACTGCGTCAGCACCCATTCCGCGTTGTTCGGCGACCAGATCCCAACCCGGTCACCGGGCTCGAGCCCCAGCGCCAGCAGCCCCGCGGCAATGGCATCGGCCCGCTCGGCGAGCTCCCGCCAGGTCCAGCGCACCCCCTGCTGGCGCACCACCAGCGCCTCGCGGTCCGGATACGCCGCCACGGTCACGTCCAGCTGCTGGCCGATGGTCAGCCCAAGCAGCGGCACCTCCGAGGTCCCGCTCACATAACTCGCCGTCAGCGCGCCCATGGTCTTGTCCTCCCTTGCCCGCGTTTTATCCGGGACGGAGGGAAGCTGCCAGCGCGCAGGCGCCCGCGGGCCGCCCGCAAGCCGCCGGCGCGCGGCCGGTCATTCATATTTGTTGAACGAGTCCTATTAAATGGTCTAAACACATATTTCATATCTTGTCTCGTCGAACGGGCGAGGCGCGCGGGAAAGGCGATTGGCCATGAAGCTGCTGATGCAGGCTGCGATGATCGGGCTCGGCGCCATTGCGCTCACGGCGCACGCGCCGGCCGCCCGCGCCGCGGTGCTCTACGACAACAGCGCCGCAACCTCCAGCGGCCGGGACGCCATCTCCAGCACCGCCATCAACGCCTTCGGCCCGCTGGCGGACATGTTCGCCACCGGCTCCACCGCCTTTGCGTTCAGCCAGCTCGACCTGCTGCTCAACGCCTCGGCGCCCACCGACGGCGGGTCGTTCACCGTCAGCCTCCTCGGCGACAGCACCAACACGCCGGGAACCCTGATCCAGAACCTCGCGACCATCGAGGACAGCAGCCTCGGCAGCGCGCTCAGCCTCGTGGCCCTCTCCTTCGGCCCGGTTTCGCTTGCCGCCAACACGCAATACTGGATCCAGCTCAACTCGACGAACACGTCGGCCGACTGGTCATGGTCCATGGACACGTCCGGCACCGGCGTCGCCGGGCTTTATTTCGCCGACGCCAACGGCGTGTACCCGAACTCCCAGGGCCCGTATCAGATGGCGGTCATCGGCAGTGCCGGCGGCCTGGCGGATCCGCCGCTGGTGCCGGAGCCGGCCTCCGCCGCGCTGTTCGCCGTGGCCCTGGCGGGCATCGGCGTGGTCTCCCGCCGCTCCGCCTCGCGCGCCTGAGGCCCGGCCAAGCCCCTCATCCGGGCGCATCGCGCGTCCCAATTCCGTTGTCACGATCCGCGCGCCGATAGCGCGTGACTCGACGGTCAAGTTAAGTTACTTTAAGAAACTTGTGCCGTGAATTGGGACGGGCTGCCGTTTTCTCGCCGCTGCCAGCCTACCCGTTCGAGCCGGCCAAGTCGGAAGGACGGATCAAAAATGGACAGGTTCTTGAGGGCCGCTGCCACCGGGTTCACCGCCCTCACCCTGATTGCCGTGGCGCCGACGGCACGCGCCGACGTCATCTTTGATGCCGCCAGCGCCGCCCCCGCCGGTTATGCCTTCACCGGGAAAAATTTCGGCCCCCTGGCAAACTCCTTCACCTCCGGCCCGTTCGGCATGTTCCTGACGGATGTCCAGGTGGTGCTCGGCGCGGTCCCCGGCGACAACTCCTCGACCACGGTCAGCCTCGTCGCCGACAGCGCCGGCGCGCCAGGCGCATTGATCCAGACCCTGGCGACCATCCAGGACAACACGCTCGCTTCCTGGTCGTCGCCGGCGCTTTACGACATTCCCGTCGCGCCGCAGTCGATCACGCTCACGGCAGCCACTCGCTACTGGATCGAGGTTTCCGCCCCGGCATCTCCCGGCACCGTCTGGTCCTACACGAGAGACCTCACCGGCACCGGCGTCGCCTCGGAGTATGTGGCGATCGGCAAGAACCTCACGACATTCACCAACGCCCAGAGCCCGGACGGCGTCTTCCAGTTGCAGATCCAGGAGGTTCCGGAACCCGCCTCCTTCGCCCTGCTCGGCGCGGGCCTCGCCGGCATGGCACTCGCGTTCCACCGCCGGCCGCGCCGCGCCTGATGACGCCTCAGGACTTCTCGCCCTCCGCCTTGCGCCGCAGCTCACGCAGCCGCTGCTCCACCCCCAGACCCTTCGGGTCCGCCGCGGCATAGCGCTGCCAGGCCAGCAGCGCCGCCTGCCAGTCGCCGCGCGCCTCGGCGATGCGCGAGAGCGTGTCGAACACCGGGAATAACTCAGGGTCGAGTGACAGCGCCGTCTCGATATCGCCCACGGCACCGCCCACATCGCCGGTACGGAACCGCGCGATCGCACGGTTGGCATAGGCCGCCGCGTAATTCGGGTCGATCGTCACCGCCGCGTCGAACGCCGCGACCGCGTCCCTGTCGGCGTTGTTGGTGAGGTCGCGCACCCCGCGCGACTGCAGCAGCACCGCCGCCGGCGAGCCCGCCTCCGCCCACAGCATCCGCACCCGCTGCTCGATCAGGTTCGCGACCGTTGAGTCAGGTGCGGTCTTCAGCGCCTGCAGCAACGAGGCGACCTGCGCCGAACGCGCCGCCGCATCCTGCGCGCGGGCGCCCCGCACGCCTGGCACACACCAAGCCAACACCAGGGCGAGGGCGATGGCAGCAACACCGCGCATGCGCCGATCCTGCCGCCATCGGCCCAGGCGATTCAACCGCCTTCCTTGAGCTCGCTTCCCGCCAGCATCTCGCACAGCCTGGCCAGCGCCGTGTGGTCCTGCCCCGGCCCCAGCCGCTGCTGCGCCGCCAGCCACATTTCCCGGCACAGCGCCGCAAACGGCGCCGGGGTCGCCGTCTCCCGCCCGAGCCCCAGCGCGATCGTCACGTCCTTGACCATGAGGTCGAGCCCGAAGCCCGAGGCAAACCGCCGCGACAGCACGTGCTGTCGGAATTTGCCCCTGGTCGAGTTGTTCATCCCGGACGAAACGTTCAGCACATCCACCATCGTCCCGGGATCGAGCCCGAAGCGCTGCCCGATCAGCAGCGCCTCGATCCCGATCAGGTAGCCGCCGGCCGAAACCAGGTTGTTCAGCGCCTTCATCGCCTGCCCGGCACCGACGCCGCCGCAATGCAGGATGGTCGTGCCCATCGCCTCCAGCACCGGCCGCACCCGCGCCAGCGCCGCCTCGTCGCCGCCGGTCATGATCGCGAGCTCCCCGGTCTCCGCCCGCGCCACGCCGCCGGAAACCGGCGCGTCCACCAGCACGCCCCCCGCCGCCGCCACGACGTCCGCCAGGCGCTGGGTTTCCGCCGGCACGCCGGAGGACATCTCCAGCACCACGCCACCGGGCCTGAGCGCCGCCAGCACGCCGCCCTCCAGCACCTGGCCCACGTCCTTGCTCGTCGGCAGCATGGTGATCACCACGTCCGCGCCGCGCGCGAGCGCCGCCAGGTCCGCCGCCGCGGTCGCCCCATGCCCGGCCGCGAACGCCTCCGCCACCCCCGGCCGCGCGTCGAACACGGTAACGTCGAAGCCGCCGCGGCGCAGGCAAGCCGCCATGGGCCGCCCCATCGCCCCGATCCCGATGAACCCCACGGAAAGGCTGTTGCGCCCCTCGCTCATACCCGTCTCTCCCTGTCCGCAGCCGCCACCGGGGGAGCAGGCGTTCCGGCCTCCTCCACCTCGGGGAACACCACGCGGGCCGCGAGCATCTCGCCCACCTGTCCCGCCAGCGCCGCGTCCGCCCGGCGCGCATAGGCGGCAAGCAGCGCCGGCCCCTCGCCCGCCTCCCGCCCGCGCCACACATTGCGCGCAATCGCCGTTTCCAGCGCCGCCATGTCCCCCGCGTCCAGCGCCTCGCCATAGGCCAGCGAGCGGCCATGGAACGCCTCCCACATGCGCCGGTTGCGCTTGGGCACCGAAAGATCGCCGACGCCGATCTCGCGCAGGCTGCGGTCCATGTCGGCGAACATCGCGTCGAACACCGCCTGCGCCAGTTCGGGCCCCGGCGACGGCGCCTGCCACAAATGCCGGATCAGCAGGTAGACATGCAGGCCCAGGCAGTCGAAGCGCCCGTCCAGCGTGTCCGGCACGCCGAACCCGGCATAGAAGACCGGCCTTCGCGCGGCGGCGACCGCGGCGAGGTAGAGCGCATGCCCCTCGCGCTGATGCGGCGCGGGGCGGAACCAGGAAAATGGCCAGCGGGACAACATCGCCCGACATCGCACGCGCCTCCGCACCCGCCAAGAGGCAGGAGCCTCGTCGTCCACCCCGAAGCCATGCGCCAGGCGGCGGGCCACGCCTCCATCGCCGGCTTGATGATTCGGATCATTGAGATGATTCGGATCATTGACAGGCACCGGCCCGGCATGGGACCGGATCGCCGCCATGCGGTGCCGCTCCCTTTCCATAGTCGCCCTCGCCACGCTCCTCGCCGGCTGCGGTCCGGAAGGGTTCTGGTCCACCCCGGGATTCTGGACCTACGAGCCGCAGGTCCGCGGCAACATGGTGGCGGCCGACCAGCTCAAGCAACTCGTCCCGGGCACCTCCACCGAGGCCGATGCCACCGCCCTGCTCGGCTCGCCCACCACCAAGGCCAGCTTCGACCCGAACACCTGGATCTATGTCGGCCAGGTCACCCGGCCGCAGATCGCCGCCTTCCAGAAGGTCGAGAAGCAGGACACCGTCGTGCTCTCCTTCAACAGCGCCGGCGTGCTGGAAAAGATCGAGCAGAAATCCGGCAAGGACTCGCTGCCGGCCCCGATGATCGCCGGCGCCACCCCCTCGCCGGGCAACAACCCCAGTATCCTGCAGCAGGTTCTCGGCAATGTCGGCCGCTACAGCGCGACCCCGACCGGCCAGGGGCAGGGCCCGTCGAGCGGCGCCCCCGGCACGGGCAATTACTGAGGCCATGGCATCCGCCTCCATGGCTGCGTGAGCCCATGGTCGCCGCGGCACGCCGCCACCTCCTCCAGATCGAGGGCATGGAGCGCCCCGAGATCGGCGCCCTGCTCGATCTCGCCGAGAGCTATGTCCTCCTGAACCGCACCGGCAAGACCCCGCGCGACCTCCTGCGCGGCCGCACGCTTATCAATCTTTTTTTCGAAGATTCAACGCGTACGAGGACGAGTTTCGAGCTCGCCGGCAAGCGCCTCGGCGCCGACGTCCTCAACATGAGCGTCTCCACCTCCTCGGTGAACAAGGGCGAGACGCTGCTGGACACGGCCGCCACGCTGAACGCCATGCACTGCGACCTGCTCGTGGTTCGCCACGACCAGTCCGGCGCGCCGCACCTGCTGGCGCAGAAAGTGGAGGCCAGCGTCGTCAACGCCGGCGACGGCACGCACGAGCACCCGACCCAGGCCTTGCTGGATGCGCTCACCATCCGCCGCCGCCGCGGCCGGATCGAGGGGCTCACCGTCGCCATCTGCGGCGACATCATGCACAGCCGCGTCGCCCGCTCGAACATCCACCTGCTGCTCGCCATGGGTGCCCAGGTCCGCCTCGTCGGCCCGCCCACGCTGCTGCCCACCGAGGTGGAGCGCCTCGGTGTCGCCGTCTTCCACGACATGGCCGCCGGCCTCGCCGGCGTCGACGTGGTCATGATGCTGCGCCTGCAGCGGGAGCGCATGGCCAAGGGCCTGGTGCCCAGCGCCCGCGAGTTCTTCCGCTTCTACGGCCTCGACGAAGCGAAGCTCGCCGCCGCGGCCCCGGATGCGTTCGTCATGCACCCGGGCCCGATGAACCGCGGCGTCGAGATCGCGAGCGACGTCGCCGACGATCCGGTCCGCAGCGCCATCCGCGAGCAGGTGGAGATGGGCGTCGCCGTCCGCATGGCCGTGCTCGATCGTCTCACCAGGGCGGCGCTCGCCAATGCCTGACGGCCAGGCCGCCTCGGAACGCATGGCGCCACCGGACACGCTGATCGAGCGCGTCCGCCTCCTCGACCCCGCCGCCGGCCTCGACGCCCCCGGCGCGCTGCTCGTCCGCGACGGCCGCATCGCCGACCACGGCACCGCACTCGGCCGCCCGGATGGCGCCACCATCCTCGACGGCGGCGGCGCCATCCTCTGCCCCGGCCTCGTGGACATGCGCGCCCAGCTCGGCGAGCCCGGCTACGAATACCGCGAGACCATCGCCTCCGCCGCCGAGGCCGCGGCCAGCGGCGGCATCACCACGCTCGCCTGCCTGCCGGACAGCCGGCCCGCGCTGGACGACCCCGCGCTGGTGCGCCTGCTGCGCGCCCGCGGCGAGGAGACCGGCTCGCTCACCATCCTGCCCTACGGCGCCCTCACCCGCGGCTGCGAGGGCCAGGACCTCGCGGAACTCGGCCTGTTGCGGGAAGCCGGCGCCGTGGCCTTCACCGATGGCGGCCGCGCCGTCGCTTCCGCCCGGCTGATGCGTCGCGCGCTCGCCTACGCGCGCGGCTTCGGCGCCCGCATCGTCCAGCATCCGGAGGAGCCGAGTCTCGCCGAGGGCGGCACCGCCACGGAGGGTGAGCTCGCCACCCGCCTCGGCCTGCCCTCCATCCCCGCCGCCGCCGAGGCGATCCAGGTCGCGCGCGACATCCGCCTCGCCGAACTCACTGGCGGCGCCATCCATTTCGCCCACGTCTCCACCGCGGAAGCCCTCGCGCTGATCCGCGTGGCCAAGGACCGGGGGCTCGCCGTCACCTGCGACACCGCGCCCCCTTATTTCGACCTCAACGAGACCGCGATCGGCGAGTTCCGCAGCTTCGCCCGCCTCTCGCCCCCGCTGCGCGCGGAGGCGGACCGCCAGGCCGTCGCCGCCGCGCTCGTCGACGGCACGATCGACGCCATCGCCTCGGACCACCAGCCGCGCGACGCGGACGACAAGCGCCTGCCCTTCGCCCAGGCCTCGGCCGGCGGCACCGGCCTCGCCACGCTGCTCGCCGTCACCCTCGCCCAGGTGCATGGCGGCGCGCTTCCGCTCACCCGCGCGCTGACGCTCCTCACCGCCGAACCCGCGAAGCTGCTCGGCTCGGACGCCGGCACGCTGCGCAAGGGTGCCGCCGCCGACCTCTGCCTGTTCGACGCGGAGCGTGCCTGGCGCGTCGAATCCGGCGCGCTGCCCGGCAAGGCGCAGAACACCCCGTTCGACGGCCGCGGCCTCGAGGGCCGCGTGCTCGCGACCTGGAAGGCAGGACGCCAGGTCTTCGCCGGATGAACGCCGTCATCGCCGCCGCGCTCCTCGGCTACCTGCTGGGCTCGGTGCCGTTCGGTCTGGTGCTCACCCGCCTTGCCGGCGCCGGCGACATCCGGCGCATCGGCTCGGGCAGCATCGGCGCCACCAACGTGCTGCGCACCGGCCACAAGGGCCTCGCCGCCGCGACCGTGCTGCTGGACGGCGCCAAGGGCGCGGCCGCGGTGGTCGCCGGACGCCTGCTCGCGGGCGGCGCCCATGCCGCCGAGATGGGCGCGCTGCTCGGCGGGCTCGCTTCCGTGGTCGGGCACATGTTTCCTGTCTGGCTGCAATTCCGCGGCGGCAAGGGGGTGGCGACCGGGTTCGGCGTTCTCCTCGCCGCCATGCCGATGGTCGGCGTCATCGCAGGCCTGGTCTGGCTCACCGTTGCCGTGGTCGTACGCATCTCGTCGGTGAGCGCGCTGGTGGCGTCCGCTGCCGTGCCGCTGCTCGCCTGGCTGCTCGGGCAGCCCGCCGTCGCCATCGCGACCGTCCTCGCCATCGCCGTCCTCGTCTTCATCCGCCACCACGCCAACATCGCGCGCCTGCTCGCCGGCACCGAACCGCGCATCGGCGCACGCACCTGAACCACGGCGCATGAACCTGTTCCGCCGCCCGTCTTCCGCCACGTCCCAGTCCGCCGACGATCTCGTCGACGCGCTGCGCCTCGCGCGCACCGAGGGCGTGGGTCCCATCGCCTGGCGCCGCCTGCTCGCCCGGTTCGGCACGCCCTCGGCGGCCCTGGCCGAACTTCCGGCCCTCGCCCGCGCCGGCGGCCGGGACGCCGCTCCGCGCTGCCCCACCCGCGCCGAGGCCGAGCGCGAGATCGAGGCCGTGCAAAAGCTCGGCGGACGGTTCCTCGTCCTCGGCACGGCGCCCTACCCCACGCTGCTCGCGACCGCGGACGACGCGCCCCCGGTCCTCGCCTGCCTCGGCGACGTCTCGGTCCTGCAACAAAGGGCCGTCGCCATCGTCGGCAGCCGCAACGCCTCCGCCAACGGCCAGCGCATCGCCGAGATGCTCGCCGCCGACCTCGCGAAATCCGGCGTCCTCGTCGTCTCCGGCCTCGCGCGCGGCATCGACACCGCGGCGCATGAGGGCGCTCTCACCGTCGCCGCGGAAGGCGCGCTCACGCGCGGGGGCGCCACCGTCGCCTGCGTCGCCGGCGGGCTCGACATCCCCTATCCGCCCGAGAACGCGTCCCTGCAGGCGCGCATCGCCGGGCGCGGCGCCATCCTCGCCGAGGCGCCGCTCGGCACAGCACCCCTCGGCCGCGCCTTCCCCCGCCGCAACCGCATCATCGCCGCGATGTCGCTCGGCACCGTCGTCGTCGAGGCAGCGCCCCGCTCCGGCAGCCTGCTCACCGCCCGCATGGCCGCGGACGCGGGCCGCGAGGTCTTCGCCGTCCCCGGCTCGCCGCTCGACCCGCGGGCGCGCGGCACCAACAACCTCATCCGCGAGGGCGCCGCCCTGGTCGAAACCGCGGCCGACGTGCTGCGCGAACTGCCGCAAACCGCCTCGGCGCCTGCCCCGCGTACCCTCGCCGAACCGGCGCCGGCCTGGGAAGACCCAGAATTTTACTCGAAGATAAAATCGCAACTTCTTGAATTGATTTCCCCTTCGCCAACGCCTGTTGACGACCTCATCCGCCGGTGTCAGGTCTCCGCCGCTGCGGTCATGGCCATCCTGCTGGAATTGGAGGTCGCCGGGCGCATCGAATCGCTGCCGGGAAACCGCGTGGCCCTCATCGCAAAAGAACTCTGAAGGACCGAACGCGGTCGCCATGACCCACCGCTCATGACAGACGTCGTCGTCGTCGAATCCCCGGCCAAAGCCAAGACGATCAACAAATACCTCGGCAGCAACTTCACGGTGCTGGCGAGCTTCGGCCACGTGCGCGACCTGCCGGCCAAGGACGGCTCGGTGCGCCCCGACGAAGGCTTCGCCATGGACTGGGAAGCCGACGATCGCGGCGAGCGCCAGGTCGCGGCCATCGCCAAGGCGATGAAGGGCGCGTCAACCCTCTATCTCGCGACCGACCCCGATCGCGAGGGCGAGGCGATCTCCTGGCACGTGCGCGACATGCTGGCGCGCCGCCACGCGCTCGCCGGCAAGGAGGTCCGCCGCGTCACCTTCAACGAGATCACCCGCTCCGCCGTCACCACCGCCATGGCGCACCCGCGCGAGCTCGACCAGCCGCTGATCGAGGCCTATCTCGCCCGCCGCGCGCTGGACTACCTCGTGGGCTTCACCCTCTCGCCGGTGCTCTGGCGCAAGCTGCCCGGCAGCCGCAGCGCCGGGCGCGTGCAGTCCGTCGCGCTGCGCCTCATCTGCGAGCGCGAGGCCGAGATCGAGGCCTTCGTCGCGCGCGAATACTGGACCGTCGAGGCCGCCTTCACCACCCCC
The DNA here is from genome assembly GCA_963764465.1 of uncultured Pseudomonadota bacterium. Lineage (GTDB taxonomy): Bacteria > Pseudomonadota > Alphaproteobacteria > Acetobacterales > Acetobacteraceae > JAJXXT01. The sequence goes on from CAVXSO010000006.1 coordinate 456,939, forward strand.
GCCGGCGCGCCCTTCACCGCGCGGCTCACCCATCTCGACGGCAGGAAGCTCGATCAGTTCGACCTCAAGGACGCCGGCACGGCGGAGGCCGCGCGCCAGGCCGTCGTTGCCGGCGCGTTCTCGGTCGCCGAGGTCGAGCGCAAGCGCACGCGCCGCAACCCGCCGCCCCCCTTCACCACCTCCACGCTGCAGCAGGAAGCCTCGCGCAAACTCGGCCTCGGTGCCCAGGCGACGATGCGCCTCGCGCAGCAGCTCTACGAGGGCGTCGATATCCCTAGCGAAACGGGTGGGGGCGAGACGGTCGGCCTCATCACCTACATGCGAACCGACGGCGTGCAGATGGCGCGCGAGGCGATCGGCGCCATTCGCGACCACATCGGCTCCCGCTTCGGCCGCGAGTACGTTCCCGGCGCCGCCCGCGAATACGCGACCCGCGCCAAGAACGCGCAGGAAGCGCACGAGGCGATCCGCCCAACGGACGTGGAGCGCACGCCCGACGCCGTCGCGCGCCACCTCAAGCCCGAGCAGCTGCGCCTCTACGAGCTGGTCTGGAAGCGTGCCGTCGCCTCCCAGATGCAGTCGGCCGAGATCGACCAGGTCGCGGTGGATGTCGCCGCCCCGGCCGCGCCGCGCCAGCCGGTGCTGCGCGCCAACGGCTCCACCATCGCCTTCGACGGCTTTCTGCGCCTCTACCGCGAGGACACCGACGACGACGCCACCGAGGCCAAGCCCGGCGCCGAAGGCGACACCGACAAAATGCTGCCGCCGATGGACCGGGGCAATCCGTTGGGCCTCGGCAACGTCCTGGCCGAGCAGCACTTCACGCAGCCCCCGCCCCGCTACTCCGAGGCCAGCCTGGTGAAGCGGATGGAGGAGCTCGGCATCGGCCGCCCCTCCACCTACGCCTCGATCCTGTCGGTGCTGCAGGACCGCAACTATGTCCGGCTCGATCGCCGCCGCTTCATCCCCGAGGATCGTGGCCGCCTGGTCACGGCCTTCCTCACCAGCTTCTTCCGCCGCTACGTGGACACCGGCTTCACCGCCTCGCTCGAGGAACAGCTCGACGACATCTCCGGCGGCCGCGCCGACTGGCGCGAGGTCATGGCCGCGTTCTGGGCCGATTTCTCCAAGGCCGTCGAGGAGACCCGCGACCTCACGATCTCGGACGTCATCAACGCGCTCGACGCCGATCTCGGCCCGCATTTCTTCCCCTCGCGCGGCGATGGCACGGACCCCCGCGTGTGCCCCTCCTGCGGCCAGGGCCGCCTCGGGCTGAAGCTCGGCCGCCTCGGCGCCTTCATCGGCTGCTCCAACTACCCGTCCTGCCAGTACACGCGCCCGCTCGCGGTGCAGAACGGCGAGGGCAACGGCGCCACGCTCAAGGAAGGTGCCCGCGAACTCGGCCACGATCCCGCGACCGGCGAGCCCGTCACCGTCCGCCGCGGCCCCTACGGCATCTATGCCCAGGCCGGCGAGGTCGCGGAAGGATCGAAGACGAAACCCCGCCGCGCCAGCCTGCCGCGCGGCATGGACGGCGACACGATCACGCTGGACCAGGCCCTCGCCCTGCTGTCGCTGCCGCGCGAGATCGGCCCGCATCCCGAAACGAAGCAGATGATCACCGCCGGCGTCGGCCGCTTCGGCCCCTATGTCCGCATGGCCAGCGTCTACGCCTCGCTCGACCGCGACGACGACGTGCTCGCCGTCGGGCTCAACCGCGCGGTGGACCTCCTGGCCAAGAAACTCGCCTCGGTGCGCAGCCTCGGCGCGCATCCCAGCGACGGCGCGGAGGTCACGCTGCGCAAGGGCCGCTTCGGCCCGTACGCCCGCCACAACGACATCGTCGCCAACCTCCCCCGCGGCGTCGCGATGGATGACGTCACGCTGGACCAGGCCGTCGCCCTGCTCGCCGAGAAGGGCAAGGCGCTGAAGCCAAAGCCGGGGCGCGGTGGCAAGAAGGCCGCGGCCAGGAAACCCGCGAAAGCCACCGCCAGGCCCGCCACGACGGAACCTGCCGGGACGAAGCCCGTCGCCAAGCCCAAGGCGAAAAAACCCGCGAAGGCAACCACGAAGAAGCCCGGCGCGAAAAAGCCCGCCACCAAATCCGGGGAGCGGCCGGCGCGCCGCGCCGCCGCTGCCCCGCCCGCGTCCGCGGACTGACCGGCACCGGCGGGGCGTCCGCCCGGCGCGGCGCGAGCCCCGCGAGCGCCCGGACACGCTGATCGGCGTCCGCCGCGGCCGCGCCGTGGAACCAATCGACCGCCGCATCGCGGGCAGCTTCGAGATCACCGCCGGCGACGCCCAGGAGGGCGCGCTGGTCCGCGCGGAAATACTGCCCCAGACCGGCTGGGGCCCCATCCCCGTCCGCATCCTCGAGGATCTCGGCCCCGCCGAGGGCCCGCGCGCCGCAGCCCGCATGGCGCTCGCGCTCCACACCGTGCCCACCGAGATCCCCGCGGCCGCCGAGGCCGAGGCCAAGCGTGCCCGCGCCGTCCGCGCCAGCGGCCGCGAGGACCTGCGCGACATCCCGCTCGTCACCATCGACGGCGAGGACGCGCGCGACTTCGACGACGCGGTCTTCGCCGAAGCCACATCGACCGGTCACCGCCTCATCGTCGCCATCGCCGACGTCGCGCACTACGTCCGCCCCGGCTCGGCGCTCGATGCCATGGCGCGCGAGCGCGGCAACTCCGTGTACTTCCCGGACCTCGTCGTGCCGATGCTGCCGGAGGCGCTGTCCAACCACTGGTGCAGCCTCAAGCCCGACGAGCCGCGCGGCTGCCTCTTCGTCGAGATGACGATCGACGCGGATGGCAACAAGACCGGCCATCGTTTCGGTCGCGGCATCATGCAGAGCCACGCCCGCCTCACGTACGAGGGCGCGCAGCGCATGGCCATCGCCGGCGACGATCCCCGCGTCGCCGCCCTCTTTGCCGCCTGGCGCGCGCTCGAGCGTGCGCGCGAGAAACGCGGCGCGCTCGACTTCGACCTGCCGGAGCGCGAGGCGCTGATGGCGGAGGAAGGCGGCGTGCTGGAAATCCGCCACCGCGAGCGCCTCGATTCGCACCGCGTCATCGAGGCCTTCATGGTGCTCGCCAACGTCGCCGCCGCGGGGGAACTCACGCAGCGCCGCGCGCCCTGCGTCTTCCGCGTCCACGCGCCGCCATCGCCGGAAAAGCTCGACGCGCTGCGCGACGTGCTGAAGGGCTTCGGCATCTCCATCCCGCCCGGCAACCGGCTGCATCCGCGCGACCTCGACCGCGCGCTGCGCCGCACCGACACGCTGCCGGAGGCGCCGCTGATCCACGAGAGCGTGCTGCGCAGCCTCTCGCGCGCGGAATACGCGCTGGAGAACATCGGCCATTTCGGCCTCTCGCTCGCCGCCTACGCGCATTTCACCTCCCCCATCCGCCGCTACGCGGACCTGCTCGTGCACCGCGCGCTCATCGCGACACTCGGCTTCGGCACGGACGGCGCCGCCGACGGCACCGGCTGGGAGGAGACCGCGAGCCACATCACACAGACGGAGCGCCGCGCCGCACTCGCCGAGCGCGACGCGATGGACCGGCTGCTTGCGGCCTATCTGTCACAGTCCGTCGGCAGCGTGTTCCAGGCGCGGATTTCCGGCGTGACGCGCGCGGGGATTTTCGTCACATTAGAGACGAACGGCGCCAGCGGTCTGATTCCCGTGTCCACTCTTCCTCACGATTACTATCGGCTCGACGAGGCGACGCAGAGCCTCGTGGGCCAGCGCACCAGGCGGCGCTTCCGCCTCGCGGACCGGCTGGACGTGATCCTCGCGCAGGCCATCCCCATCACGGGCACGCTGACCTTTGCCATCGCCGGCTCGGCCGGCAGTTCCAGCGCCAGTGCCGCCGGGGCCGCCGCCGCCCGCACGAAGACCCCTGAACCGAACCATCGCGACGAGCACAACCCCGGCCCAAAGGGGCCGGCTCGTTCACGGCACGGCAAGCGATGGGGGTCCCGACGCGGCCGGACGTGAAACGAGCCTGCCTCCTGGCGCTGTGGCTCTTCGCCGCCAGCGCGCCGCTCGCCGCTCGTGCCGAACCCTTCGCCGCCGGCCAGGACCTGGACGGCGGCAGGATCGCGGCGGTGACGGCGGCGGCGCTGTCCTTCATCCCGCCGCGCGCACTGTTCGAGACGTCGGCGGCGGAACTGGCGCTCTGGGGGCTCAAGGGCCTCACCGCGCTGGATCCGCGCCTGGTTGCCACGCTCGCCGGCAAGCCCGGATCCGGCCAGGTGGCGATGGATTTCTCGGGCCGCCAGCTGCTCGCCTTTGCCGCCCCCGGCGCGGAGGACGCGACGGGCTGGGGCCGCACCATCGCCGCGATGACGCGCGGCGCCTGGGATGTCTCCCACGCGGTCCGCCACGCGCGCACCGCCGGCATCCTCGCCAGCATCTTCGACGAGATGTTCGCGCATTTCGACCCCTACACCCGCTACGTCCCGCCCGAGCAGGCGGAACGGGACCGCGTGCAGCGCGGCGGCCGCGCCGGCCCCGGGCTCGACGTCGCGGACCGCAAGGGCGCCTTCGTCGTCGTGCGCCTGGACCCCACGGGCCCGGCGGCAGAGGCCGGCGTCCGCCTCGGCGACGTGCTGCTCGCCATCGACGACCAATCGATCGAGGGCGCCGATGTCGCGGCCGTCCACGCGCTGCTCGCCGGGCCGCGCGACAGCGCCGTGGTGCTGACCGTGCGCGGCGCGGACGCGCATGAGCGCAGCTTCGTCGTCGCCCGCTCCTCCGCCCCGCCCGCGACCGTCTTCTCGCACCGGCGCGGTCCGTTCCTGGTGCTGCGCATCCAGGGCTTCGCCGACGACACCGCCGCCCGCCTCTCCCAGGAACTCATCCGCGCCATGGCCGGCCACAACCCGCCGCGCGGCATCGTGCTGGACCTGCGCGGCAACCGCGGCGGCGTGCTCTCCGGTGCCGTGGACGCGGCGGCGGCGCTGATCGGCCAGGGCGTCGTCGCGCGCACGGACGGGCGGGCGCCGGGCTCGCGGCGCATCCTGCGTGCCGACGGGCGCGACCTCGCCCGCGCGCTCCCCGTCGCGGTGCTGGTCGACGGCAACACGGCCAGCGCCGCGGAGGTTTTTGCCGCCGCCCTTTCCGACGACCGGCGCGCGGTCGTCATCGGCACCTCCACCCTGGGCAAGGGCCTGGTGCAGACCGTCGCGCGCATGCCCGATGGCGGGGAGCTCTTCCTCACCTGGAGCCGCATCCTCGCCCCCAGGGGCTGGCCACTGCAGGATCTCGGCGTGGTGCCGCAGGTGTGCAGCAGCCTCGGCCCGGAAGCGATGGCCCGCCAGCTCATCGACCTGCGTCACGGCACGGACGCGATGCTGGACGCGGCGCTGGCCGCCCGTGCCGCGCGTCCGCCCCTGCCGCCCACCCGGGCGCTCGCCCTGCGCGCCCCGTGCCCGGCCGCCACCGGCGATGGCGGGGAACTCGCCGCCGCCACCACGCTGCTCGCCGACATCCCCGCCTACGCCGCCGCCCTGCTTCCCGCGGCGCCCTGATACCCCTGCCCCATCCTTGACTTATCCGCCCCGCTGCCGCATGCAGCGCCCCCTAATCCCCTGAACAGACCGGATTTCAGGCCATGGCCAAGACCAACACCGTGCAGATCAAGCTCGTCTCCAGCGAGGACACCGGCTTCTTCTACGTCACCAAGAAGAACGCCCGCACCAAGACCGGCAAGATGGAGCTGCGCAAGTACGACCCCGTCGCGCGCAAGCACGTCGTCTTCCGCGAAGCCAAGATCAAGTAATCCACGCCGGGGATTCCCGGCGTACCTCCGCGCGGCATGCACGAAAACGCAACGCCGGCGGCGCTCCGCCGGCGTTGCGCTGTCGTGTCCCGATCGCGCGCTCGCGTCCGCCGCGTCGTCGCCCGGAAAGCCCCCAGGCGGGCAGAACTCTGGGCGGGCAACCTCTGGGCGGGCAGCCCCCGCGCCTAGCCCGCCTCCACCGCCGCCGCCGTGACCACCCGGTTGCGCCCGCCGCCCTTGGCGGCATAGAGCGCCTGGTCCGCCGCGGCGATCAACTGCTCCACAGAACCGCCCGTGCCACGCGTCGCGACGCCGAGGCTGATCGTCAGCGGATAGCCCGCCGCCCCGTCCGGCTGGAACGTCATCGATTCCACCGCCGCGCGCAGCCGCTCCGCCGCGGCCTCCGCATCCGCGACGCTCGCCCCCGGCATCACCACCGCGAACTCCTCGCCGCCATAGCGCGCGACGCTGTCCGCGAGCCGCACGCGCCCGCGCAGCACATCCGCCACCTGGCGCAGCGCGCGGTCGCCCACCGGGTGCCCCCAGCGGTCGTTCACCGTCTTGAAGTGATCGACGTCGATCATCACCAGCGCCAGCGCCGCATCGCGCCCCTGCGCGAGGCGAACCGCGAGGTCGCGCATCAGGTAGCGCTGGTTATACAGCCCGGTCAGCGGGTCGATCAGCGCCAGCTCGATCGCGTGGCCCATGTCGTTGCGCAACCGTTCCTGATACACCCGCCGGCGGATCTGGTTGCGCGCCCGTGCCCTCAGTTCGTTGGCATCGACCGGGTGCGCCACCCAGTCATTGGCGCCGAGGTCGAAGCCGCGCAGGATCCGCTGCTTCTCCTCCGGCCCCGCGATCAGCAGCAGCGGGATGTCCTGCGTCGCCTCGCTCGAGCGCAGCCGCGAGGCGAAGCGCAGCGGGTCATCCACCGTCATCGAGAGGCTGAGCACCACGAGGTCGATCGGCAGTCCGGCCGCCAGCGTCGCCGCCTCGGCCTCGCTGCCGGCGCGCCCGGCGATGATCCCGTCGCGCGCCAGCACGTCCTGCACGTGCTGCGCATCCGCCTCGTTGTCGTCCACCACCAGCGCCCGCGCGCCGGCAACGGAAGGCGGCACGAACTCGTCCTCCGCCCCGCGCATCGGCGCGCTCCGGTTGCGCCATTCATCGAGCAGCCGCTTGAGCCGCACCAGCGACTTCACGCGCGCCAGCAGCGTCTCGAAATCCACGGGCTTGGTGAGAAAATCGTCAGCGCCTGCGTCGAGCCCAGCGATGCGCTCGTCCGCCGCGTGCAGCGCGGTCACCATCACCACCGGGATATGCCGCGTCGCGGTGCTGGCCTTCATGCGCCGGCACACCTCGTAGCCGTCCATGTCCGGCATCATCACGTCGAGCAGCACCAGGTCCGGCTGCCAGCCGCTCGCGACGCCGAGCGCATCGCCGCCGCAGGCCGCGGTGCGCACGTCATAGTACTCCTGCCCCAGCCGCGCCTCGAGCAGGCGGGCGTTGGCGGCAACATCATCCACAACGAGGATCCGAGCCGTCATCGACCGTTGGCACTCCTGGCGCAAACTTGCCCGGCATGAGCCGAAAACGCTACCCCGGGCCGCACCCGCGGGAGATATCGGGCGAACATCCTTCCCTCGTCCATCGACCAGTTTATCGCCGTGCCGTCTTCGCCAGTCCATACAATCAAGAGGTGACGAAACCATGACAAGTTTTGTCGCTACTGGTGTCACCGATCCCCGTGTAACAAATGATCACAAAGGAGTTACTGGTTCCCACCCGGCAATGTTCTTCCGCCGCCAGCTCGCCAAGCCGCTGCCGATGGGCTCGGCCGTGCCGTCCTCGGCGCTGGCCGGGACGCGGTGGTGATCGAGCCCGCCGCAATCCGTGCCCCATCCCCCCTGAAGACGCGCCGCGCGCGGACCTTAGGCGAGCCCCTGTTAAGGACCGGTTGACGGTTTCCCGTCCGGCTCAGTTCCCCGCCAGGCGGTCGATCGCCGCCTGCACGCCGCCGGCCCGATGCGGAATTCCCGCGGCCCGCAGCCCCATCTCCACGCCGCCGAGCGTGCCGAGCAGCGACAGGTCGGAAAAATCGCCCAGGTGCCCAATGCGGAAAACCCGGTCCTTGAGCGGCCCGAGCCCGTTGCCCAGGCTCATGTTGTACTTCTCCAATATCGTCGCCCGCAGCGCATCGGCGCTGTGCCCTTCCGGCACCCGCACCGCGGTGAGCGACGATGAATACTCCGCCGGCTCCGCGCACTGCGTCTCCAGCCCCCACGCCGCCACCGCCCGCCGCGTCGCCTCCGCATGCCGGTCGTGGCGCGAGAACACGTTCTCCAGCCCCTCGTCCAGCAGCATCGCAAGCGCCGCGTCGAGCCCGTAGAGCAGGTTGGTGGAAGGCGTGAACGGGAAATACCCGGTGGCATTCGCCGCCAGCATCGGCTTCCAGTCCCAGTAGCTGCGCGGCAGCCCGGCCGTCTTCCCCGCCGCCTTCGCCTTTTCGCTGATCGCGTTGAAGGAAAGCCCCGGCGGCAGCATCAGCCCCTTCTGCGAGCCGGCCACCGTCACGTCCACGCCCCACTCGTCGTGCCGGTAGTCGATGCTGGCGAGCGAGGAAATCGTATCGACCATCAGCAGCGCCGGATGCGCAACAGCATCCATCGCCGCCCGCACCGCCGCGACCCGGCTTGTGCACCCCGTCGAGGTTTCGTTGTGCACCACGCACACGGCACGGATCGTGTGCGCGCGGTCCGCCGCCAGCGCCGCGCCGATCGCCGCCACGTCCGCCCCCCGCCGCCAGTCCGTCTCGATGAACTGCGGCATCAGGCCCAGCCGCTCCGCCATCTCCTGCCACAGCGTCGCGAACCAGCCGGTGCGGCACATCAGCACGCGGTCGCCGGGCGACAGCGTGTTCACCAGCGCCGCCTCCCACGCCCCGGTGCCGGAGGCGGGGTAGATCACCACGTCGCCAGCGGTCCTGAAGATGCGCCGCAGGTTGGCCAGCACCCGCAACCCGAGCTCGCCGAACTCCGGCCCGCGATGGTCGATCGTCGGGCTGTCGATCGCGCGCAGCACCCGGTCCGGCACGTTGGTCGGCCCGGGGATCTGCAGAAAGTGGCGGCCGGCTCGATGCGACATGATGGCTCCTCCTCGCCGTTGCATGCCGCAACCGTGGCGGCGGCACCAATGAATAACCCGCCTGGAAACGGTTGCGGGAATCAATCGCTGTCCGGGCATACAAGCGCCGCCGCGCGGGCTAGGCTCGCGCCATGCACGACTCCCGCCTCGCCTCCCGCCTCCGCCGCGAAACGCAGGGCGAGGTGCTGTTCGGCCCCGGCGACCGCGCCCGCTATGCCACGGACGCGTCCATCTACCAGGTGCTGCCCCAGGGCGTCCTCGTCCCCCGCACGGCGGCGGACGTCACGGCAGCACTGGCCATCTGCCGCGAGGAAGGCGTCTCGCTGCTGGCCCGCGGCGGCGGCACCAGCCAGTGCGGCCAGACCGTCAATTCCGGCCTCGTCCTCGACTTCTCCAAGTACCTCCGCGGCGTCCTCGCGGTGGACGAACAGGCCGGCACCGCCACGGTCGAGCCCGGGATCGTGCTCGCCCATCTCAACCAGGCGCTGCGTCCTTCCGGCTGGTTCTTCCCCGTCGATCCCTCGACGCATGCCCGCGCCACCATCGGCGGCATGGCCGGCAACAATTCCTGCGGCGCCAAGTCCATCCGCTACGGGCTGATGGCGGACAATGTGCTCGCCATCGAGGCGCTGCTCGCGGACGGCACGCAATTCCGTTTCGCTCCCATCACGGACAACCTCGGCGCCGACACCCCCGCGAGCATCGCCTCCCTCATCACCCGCCTGCGCGCCCTCGGCGCCGCCGAGGCCGAGGAAATCGCGGCCCGCTTCCCCAAGGTCCTGCGCCGCGTCGGCGGCTACAACATCGACGCGCTGATACCCGGGCAGCCCACCAACCTCGCGCGCCTCCTCGTCGGCTCGGAGGGCACGCTCGCCATCTCCACCGCCATCACCCTCAAGCTCGCCCGCATCAAGCCGCGCAAGGTCGTCGGCATCTGCCAGTTCCCCACCTTCCTCGCCGCCATGGAAGCCGCGAAGCACCTGGTCACGCTGGACCCCGAGGCGGTGGAACTCGTCGACCGCACGATGATCGACCTCGGCCGCGCCATCCCCATCTACCGGCCCACCATCGACCGCATGCTCATCGGCGAGCCGGACTCCTCCTCCTCGTCGAGTTCCACGGCGAGGACGACGCACCCCTCCTCGCCAAGCTCGCCGACCTCGAAACGATGATGGCCGATCTCGGCTACCCCGGCGCCGTCGTCCGCGCGACGGAAGCCTCGTTCCAGGCCGCCATCGCCTCGGTCCGCGAAGCCGGCCTCAACATCATGATGTCGATGAAGGGCGACGGCAAACCCGTCTCCTTCATCGAGGATTGCGCCGTCGGGCTCGACGACCTCGGCGCCTACACGAGCCGCCTCACGGACGTCTTCACCCGCCACGGGCTCAGGGGCACCTGGTACGCCCACGCCTCGGTCGGCTGCCTGCATGTCCGCCCGGTGCTGAACATGAAGGACCCGGCCGACATTGCCCGCATGCGCGCGGTCGCGGAGGAAGCCTTCGCCCTGGTGCGCGAATACAAGGGCAGCCACAGCGGCGAGCACGGCGACGGCATCGTCCGTTCCGAATTCCACACGCAGATGTTCGGCGAGCGCATCGTCCGCGCCTTCGAGCAGGTGAAGGACGGTTTCGATCCTGCATCGATGCTCAACCCCGGCCGCATCGTCCGCCCGCCATCGATGGACGACCGCTCCCTGTTCCGCTACGGCCCCGGCTACGCGCCGCTGCCCGGCCCCGCGCCCGTCTTCGACTGGTCCCTCCATCCCGGCCGCCTGCTGGGTGCTGTCGAGATGTGCAACAGCAACGGCACCTGCCGCGCCTTCGACACGGAGGTCATGTGCCCCTCCTACCGCGCGACGCGCGATGAGGCGCATGTGACGCGCGGCCGCGCCGCCACGCTGCGCCTGGCGCTCACCGGCCAGATCGGCCAGGACGGCCTCGCCTCGGACGAGGTCGCGGAAGCCCTCAGTCTCTGCGTCAGCTGCAAGGCCTGCCGGCGCGAGTGCCCCACCGGCGTGGACATGGCCCGCCTCAAGATCGAGCACCTCGCCGCCCGCGCCGCGAAGCACGGCCTCGCCACCTCCGAGAAACTCCTCGCCAGGCTTCCGAATCTCGCCCCGCTCGCCGGCCGCCTCGCCCCCCTCGCCAACGCCGTCGCCGGCAACACGCTCGCCATGCGCGCCGCCGGCCTCGGCCGCCGCCCGCCTCGTTTCGCCAGCAATCCGTTCCGGGATCGCGAGGGTGACGCGGATGGAAAAATCCTCCTCCTCGCCGACACCTTCAACCGCGCCTTCGAGCCGGAAAACCTCCGCGCCGCCCTGCGCGTCCTGCGCGCCACCGGCGCCCGCACAGAGGTCGCCGGCGATAACACCCGCCCGCTCTGCTGCGGCCGCGCGGCCCTCGCCGTCGGCGACATCCCGCGCGCCCGCGCCGAAATGCGCCGCCTCCTCGATGCGTGCGCAGGCGACGAGCCCGTCATCGGCATCGAGCCCTCCTGCCTGCTCACCCTGCGCGACGAACTCCCCGGCCTGCTCCCCGGCCCGGAATCAGCAGCCCTCGCCAGCCGCGCGGAACTCCTCGGCGAATACCTCGCCCGCACCAAGCCAGCGCTGCCGCTGCAACCGCGCGCCACCACCGCGCACGTGCACGGCCACTGCCACCAGAAGAGCTTCGCGGCCTTCACCCCCGCGCTCACCGCACTGCGCGCCATCCCGCAACTCACGGTGAAGCCCATCGCCTCGTCCTGCTGCGGCATGGCCGGCAGCTTCGGCTACCAGGAGGCGACGCAGGAAACCTCCCGCGCCATGGCGGAAGCCTCGCTCCTGCCCGCCATCCGCGCCGCGTCGGCGGACGACCTCATCATCGCCGACGGCTTCTCCTGCCGCCACCAGATCAGCGATCTCAGCGGCCGGAAGGCACAGCACTCCGCCGCCGTGCTCGCGGAATCCCTCGCCTAGCGCCCCACCGCCTTCCGCAACGCCGCCGCGTCGCGCAAAACCGGTCCCGCCGCCCAGAGGCAATCGGTCGTCCAGCAGGTAGAGGTCGCCCAGCAGGTAGCGGTGCCTCCGCCACTGACCCCGAAACCCGCCTCGCCCGTCCCCTCCGTCCCGCCAAGCCAGGCCCAAATCCAAACGCCGAGGCCGCGGACACGGAAAACCCATTCCGTGAACTGTCGCCGTAATTCCGTAATGCAAGGGTTTCTTATGTGGTTTGGCAGGCGGCGGCGTCCGACGCGGAGGGCGTCAAATAGCCGTATGTGTTGGCAACACGCTTCGAACGCCTGACATATGCCAGCCAGATCAACCATCCAATCGAGCTGCCTATCCACTGCCCAACCTCTGCTGCGTCAACAACGTTGCTGAAAACGGTTCCGAGCGGGGCGTTCAACTCGGCAGAGACACCGATCGCGGTGCAGCACCAAAAAAGCGGGAGAAAAATAATTTCCCACACTGTAATCAAGAGGACGATTGTGCGAAAGTTATTTGTCTTCATGAACAAAGCTACCACTACGGCCAGATGAGAGGCGACAAATAGCGTGACGATCACGTAGGACACGGTAATGGTCACCGGAAGGTTCCGTCGTAGTGTTTCGGTTAGACCTGCCTCAATTTTCGGGTAGAGAGAGAGGGAAATAAGCATCCCCGTTATATAGACAATAGCGAGTAGGCACAGCCAGCCCCCTATTCCTTTTAGTTCGCCTGGATATTTCCGACGCGTGGTCCATTTGGTGATTACGGGCAAACCAACATAAAGCCCAAGAATGATAAGAACAATCAGCCAATGCCACACGGAAAACGAACTCATATAAAAATATCCCCACTTTGCCGTGCAATTGCGACCCGGGCGCTACTATACGCTGGTTGCGAACGCATCAGGCCCGTTTTCATGATTCCCCCCGTCGTTGTGTAACACAAATTTCTGACGGATGATCGGTTGCCGTATCCGAGTTCCGGCGACACGGCACCGAACGCCCCCTACCCCTCCACCTTCCCCCGCAACGCCACCAACTCCCGCAGAAACCGATCCCGGCGCGCCGCGAGCGCATGCAAATCGCGCCCCGCCGCCTCCTCCGCGACACCCGCCACCAGCTTCGCCTGCAGCGCCGCATCGATCGTCGGCGTACCAAGATCGTCCCACCAGGTCTGCATCGCTGGCAGCAGGTGCGCGAGGAAATGCTGCATCCCGCCATCGCCGCCGGCGAGGTGAAACGTCAGGCTCGGTCCCATCAGCGCCCAGCGCAGCCCCGGCCCCTCGCTGATCGCGGCATCGACATCCGCCACACTCGCCACGCCCTCGGCCACGAGGTGCACCGCCTCGCGCCACAGCGCCGCCTGCAGCCGGTTCGCCACATGCCCCGGCACTTCCTTGCGGATATGAATCGGATATTTTCCCACCGCGCGGTAGAACTCCATCGTCGCCTCAACCGCCCCCTCATCCGCGCCCTCCCCGCTCACCACCTCCACCAGCGGCACCAGGTGCGGCGGGTTGAACGGGTGCCCGATCAGCACCCGCCCCGGATGCGCGCACCCCTCCCGCAGCTTCGAGACCAGCAGCCCGGAGCTCGAGGAGGCAATCGGCACGTCCGCCGCCAGCACCCGCGAAATCGCCGGTAGCAGCGCCAGCTTCACGTCGTAGCGTTCCGGCGCGCTCTCCTGCACGAAATCCGCCCCCTCCGCGGCGCGCACCGGGTCGTGGTCGAACACCAGCCTCCCCGTATCCGCCCCGATCCCCGCCGCCATCCGCGCGATCAGCGCCGGTGCTGCCGGCGAGGGGTCGCTCGCCTGCACCCGCAATCCGCGCCCCAGAAAATACGCCGCCCAGCTCGCCCCGATCGTCCCGGCCCCGATCACCGCGACCGTCGTCACCTTGCGCATGCACGTTTCTCCCTTTCGCGGGAGCAGCCTACCAGATCATCTGCGCCACCGCGCCACCCGGCACCGCGCGCGCGCTCTCGAACCGCTCGCGCCACTCCGTCGTGCTCATGTAGCGCGGTGCCAGGAACCGGTAGGTGCGCTCCACCAGCGGCCAGTCATCGGCCCAGCTCCGGTCCCACGCATCCAGCGTCGGCGTCCAGGCCAGCCGGTTGCGATGCAGCACATCCCGCCCCGCCTGCATCGCCGGCAGCACCGCCTCCGGCGTGCGCAGCAGCACGCGCGTATCCACCCCATCCAGCGCGCCGAACCGCTCGCCAAGCCGCGCATCCGCCACCCGCGCCAGCCGCGCCACCTGTGCCGCACTCAGCGCCCGCTGGCTCTCGCCGCGATTCGCCCGCGCCAGTGCGTCGGTGCGTGCCCGAAACGCCGTGACGCGCTCGATCAGCGTGGCGCGCAGGCTCTCGACGGAGGCAAGCTCCTCGATCGCCGCCGCCACCGCAAGCGGCGAAACGCCCTCGCCCAGCGCCTCCTGCACCCGCAGCACCGCGCGCCGCTGCTGCTCGCGCGTGGGCTCGAAGCCGCCGCCGCCCAGCACCTCCCGCGGCAGCGCTTCGCCGGGCTTCAGCCCCGCGACATAGTCCAGCGCCTGCTCGACCAGCGCCAGCATGCGCCCGTCCCCGCTGTCCTCCGCGATGCCGAACTCCCGCCGCACCGCGCGCAGCGGCAGCACCGCCTCCTCGGCGCCCAGGCTCACCACCATCGCCGGCATCCCGTCCTCGGCGCGCCGGAACAACACCGGGTGCAGGCTGCGGAACACCGCGTGCGTCAGCGCGATCCTCCGTTCGTCATCGCAACGTCTCGTCGGCATGGTCGCAGGATCGTCCACGACGGTGAACGCAAGCCTAACGGCAACCGCCGCGCCTTCAGATTTTGTTCACCTCAGGCGCGCAGCGTGAGCCATGCATCATCACGTGGGACCGATCTTGCCGCGCTCAGCCCCCCTGCCCCGACCCATGCCGCGAGACCTGCCGCCGAGGAACGCGCTTCCGCGCGACCTCCGCTTCCGCCTGCGCCTGCAACTCGGCCACGACCTCGCGACCGGCGAGCCCGTCACCGCCGAGGCCTGGCCAAGCTGGCTGCGCGCGGACCGCCCCTTCCCCGCCGCCGCCCTCCGCGACCACTTCATGGCGACCCACGCGCTGCTGCGCGCGGCGGCGGAACGGGCGAGCCAGGCCCGCGCCCTGCCGGTCTCCATCAACGCCGATGCCGCCACGCTCGCGGACGGCTCCCTCGCCGAGGCCGCTTCCAGCGCCATCGAGCAGACCGGCTGCCCGCCGGACCGCCTGCGCATCGAGATCGCGGAGCCGGTGCTGGAAACCATGGACCCCGCGCCGCTCGCGGCACTCGGCCTCGGTCTCGTCGCGGACCATGTCGGCACCGGCGCGATGTCGCTGCGCCTGCTCGCCTCCCTGCCCCTCGCCGCGATCAAGCTGGATGCCTCGATGGTGCGCGAGATCGGCCAGAGCCCATCGCGTCAGGCGCTGGTCCAGGCGCTCGCCACCGTCGCCGCCATGCGCGGCATCACGCTCGCCGCCTGCGGCATCGAGGACGAGGCGGAGCGCGCGGCGCTGGCAGGCCTCGGCGTGCGCGCCGGCCAGGGCCCGTTCTTCGCCGCGCATCCGGCCCAGTTCCACGATGCGCCGGCCTGACCCGCCGCAAACCGGGAGCCCCGCCCGGCGCCGCCGCTGGCCGCCCTGGCCGATGACCGTATCGTCATCGCGCCGACGCTTGCCCGGCCTCGGGGCCGCGGACCATAAACGGCGGCGCAACCACTTCTGCCCGAGACATTGTACCTCCTGGCCCTCGTCGCGAGCCTCGTCTTCCCCGCCTGTGCCCGCAGTGGCATCGGCGGCCTGCCGCCGGCGCGCTACATCGATCCGGGGGCGATCGTAAGGCCGGCCACGCCCAACACCGCGCTCGCCGCCCCCGCCGGCTTCTCGCCCCGCCCGGATATCGAGACGCCGCTCTACAAGGTTCCGCCCGCCACGCTCTTCGCGGACCTGGAAAATCTCGCCGCCGCCCAGCCCCGCACCTACGTCCATGGCGTGTTCAACGGGCATTTCCAGGCGCAGTATGTGGTGCGCAGCGCCGCCTTCAACTTCCCCGATCTCGTCATGGCCCAGGTGCTGCCCGGCCCGGACAAGTCCAGCGCGCGCCTCGTGCTATGGTCGCGCAGCGTCTATGGCCGTTCCGATTTCGGCGTAAACAGGAAGCGCGTGCGCACCTGGCTCGCAGCACTCGCCACCGTCCCGCAAATCCCATAGGAGAACCGATGCGCGGTCTCGCCACTCCCATCCGCGACGCCTGGCGCCTCTCGCGCCCCTATTTCGCGTCGGAGGAGAAATGGTTCGCCCGCGTCCTCCTCGGCATCATCATCGCCGCCAACCTGCTGCTGGTCGGCATCAATGTCTGGCTCAACGCCTGGAACCAGCAATTCTTCAACGCGCTGCAGCACAAGGACTGGCACGCCTTCATCCGCCTGCTGTTCCTCTACGACACCAAGAGCGGCAGCTTCATGCCCGGCTTCTGCGAGCTGGTGACGATCTACATCGTCATCGCCGTCGCCCGCACCTACCTCAATCAGTGGCTTCAAATTCGCTGGCGCAGCTGGCTCACCCGCAAGCTCATGGACGAGTGGCTGGCGGACCGCGCCTATTACCGCATCTCGCTCACCGGCAACGACACCGACAACCCTGACCAGCGCATCGCGGACGACCTGCGCAGCTTCGTGGGCGACACGCTGGCACTCGGCATCGACCTGCTCTCCAACATCGTCTCGCTGGCGAGCTTCCTCTCCATCCTCTGGATGCTGTCAGGCTCCATCACGGTCTTCGGCATCACGATCCCCGGCTACCTGGTCTGGGTGGCGCTGGTCTATTCCATCTTCGGCACCTGGATCACCCACAGGATCGGCAAACCGCTCGTCGGCCTCAACTTCCAGCAGCAGCGCTACGAGGCGGATTTCCGTTTCGCCCTCGTGCGGCTGCGCGAGAACACGGAAGGGGTCGCCCTCTATGGCGGCGAGACGGAGGAAAACCAGACGCTGCGCCAGCGCTTCCTCAACGTCGCCAACAATTGGTGGGCGATCATGCAGCGGATGAAGTGGCTCAACACCTTCGTCTACGGCTTCAACCAGATCGCCAACATCTTCCCCATCGTCGTCGTCGCCCCCGGCTACTTCTTCGGCAAGATGGAACTCGGCACGCTCACGCGCTCGGCGGACGCGTTCGGCCAGGTGCAGGGCTCGATGTCCTGGTTCGTCGGCGCGTACACATCGCTGGCCTCGTGGCGCGCCACCGTCGAGCGTCTCGTGGGCTTCCACCGTGCCGTCGTCGCCGCACGCGCCGCCTCCGGCAGCGGCCTCACGGCGCAGGAGGGCGCGGAGGGCTTCGCCATCCGCGACGGCGTGATCCGCCTGCCCAATGGCCGCCCGCTCCTGGAAATAGCTGACTTCATCGTCCGCAAGGGCGACTCCCTGCTGCTCACCGGCGCCTCCGGCAGCGGCAAGTCCACCCTGTTCCGGGCACTTGCCGGCATCTGGCCCTTCGCGGAAGGCCGGCTGGAGCGTCCCGCCGCCCGCGCCCTGTTCCTGCCGCAGCGCCCCTACATCCCGCTCGGCACGCTGCGCCACGCCGTCACCTACCCCGCCGCCCCCAACGCGCACGACGACGCGGACATCGTCGCGGTGCTGGACGATGTCGGCCTCGGCGCCCTCGTCGCGCACCTCGACGACACGGAGAACTGGACCCAGCACCTCTCCGGCGGCGAGCAGCAGCGCCTCGCCATCGCCCGCGCCCTGCTCGCCCGCCCCGACTACCTCTTTCTCGACGAGGCCACCGGCGCGCTCGACCCGGCGGCCGAGCAGGACCTCTACGCGCTCATGCGCGCGCGCCTGCCGGACGCCGCGATCGTCTCGATCGCGCATCGGCCCGCCCTCGCCGCCCTGCACGACCGCCAGCTCGACGTGCAGCGCGACCTCGGCGCCGGCCACAAGGTGGAGGCGGATTGAGCATGGTCGCCCTTCACGCCGGCCGCCTCACGCTGGAACTGCGCCCGGACATCGGCGGCTCCATCTCGGAGTTCCGCCTGGACGGAAAACCCCTGATGCGGCCGACCAGTGCCGAGGCCATCGCCAGCCTCGGCGCGCGCGGCTGCGCCTCCTACCCGCTCGTGCCCTATTCCAACCGCCTCAAGGACAATCGCTTCACCTTCGCCGGCCGCACCTACGATCTGCCCGCCACGCTCAACGGCCAGGCCATCCACGGCGTCGGCTGGCGCCGCCCCTGGCAGGTCATCGCCGCCGCCACGGACCGCGCGACCCTCGCCTACGAGCACGCGCCGGACGCAGACTGGCCCTTCGCCTTCCGCGCCGAGCAGCATTTCGCCCTCGCACCCGACGGCCTCGCCTGCCGCTTCGTGGTCAGAAACCTCGCGCCGCACACCGCGCCCATGGGCTTCGGCCCGCACCCGTTCTTCGCCCGCCCGCCCGGAACCTCGCTGCGCTTCTCGGCCCGCCTGGTCTGGCAGCACGACGAAAAGAAGATCCCCACCCACGCAACGCCGGTCCCCGCCGCCTGGGATTTCGCCGCCGGCCGCGCGCTCGATGGCTTCGCGCTCGACCATTGCTTCTCGGACTGGGGCGGCCACGCCGAAATCGCCATGCCCTACGCACGCATCGGCATCACGGCCGACCCTTCGTTCCGCCATCTCATCGTCTTCATCCCCGAAGGCCGCGACTTCTTCGCGGTGGAACCCGTCACCAACCTCACCGACGGGCTGAACCGCATGCACAGCGAACCCCAGGACGGCAGATCCATGAGCAACATCTTCCTGCTCGAGCCCGGCGAGCAGCGGGAGGCCGCGTTCCGCCTCGCGGTCACACCGGCATGAACGCGATCTATCCCTCGCTCGCCGGGAAACGCGTGCTCGTCACCGGCGGCGCCTCCGGCATCGGCGCCGATCTCGTCCGCGCCTTCGTGGGCCAGAAATCCCGCGTCGCCTTCCTCGACATCGACGACAAGTCCGCCGCCAACGCCCCGGCGGAGGCAATCTACCGCCACGTGGACCTCACGGACATCGCCGCCCTGCGCACCGCCATCGACGAGCTCGGCCCGTTCGACATCCTCGTCAACAACGCCGCCCGCGACGACCGCCACGAGATGGCAAGCGTCGAGCCCGACTACTGGCACCGGGCGCTCGCGGTGAACCTCGACCATCAGTTCTTCGCCACCCAGCGTGTCGCCCCGGCGATGGCCGCGAACGGCGGTGGCGCCATCATCTTCACCAGCTCCGTCTCCTACAAGCGCGCGCGCCCGGGAATGGTCGCCTACACCACGGCCAAGGCCGCCATCGCCGGCCTCACCCGCACCATGGCGCGCGAGCTGGGTCCCCAGGGCATCCGCGTCAACTGCATCGTGCCCGGCCCGATCCGCACGGAGCGCCAGGCCAGGCTCTGGCGCACGCCGCAGGCCGACGAGGAATTCCTCAAGCTCCAGGCCCTGAAATTCCATCTCGACGGCACCCATGTCGCCCGCGCCGCCCTCTTCCTCGCCTCGGACGAATCGTCCGGCATGACCGGCACGGAAATCATCGTCGATGCCGGGGTGACGCTCAATTGACCTCCTCGCTCGCGCTCGCGCTGCGCGGGCGCACGGTGCTGCTGCACACATCGGCCCGTCCCGCCTTCGCCGTCGGCCGCGGCACGCCCGAGATCGCCATGAACCGCGGCAATTTCCGCATTGCGGATCAGCTCATCGAGCGCGCGCCCCTGCCCCATCTCACCGTCGCCGGCGACGAACTTCGTTTCGCCTCCGCACCGGGCGAAAATCCCGCGCTGGTCTGGCGCATCGAACAGGGCGATGACGAGATCCGGCTCGCGCTGCGCCACGCCGGCCCGGGCATCAACCGCGTCTGGCTCACCCTCCCCGCCGATCCCGCCGAGCGCGTGCGCGGCGGCGGCGAGCAATTCTCCTATCTGGACCTGCGTGGCCGCCGCTTTCCGCTTTGGACGTCCGAGCCCGGCGTCGGCCGCGACAAGGCCACCGCCATCACCCGGCAGGCAGACCGCGAGGCCAATGCCGGCGGCGACTACTGGACCACCACCTATCCGCAGCCGACCTTCCTCTCCGACCGGCTTTACGCGCTGCACGTGGAAACCACCGCGTACGCCGAGTTCGACTTCACCGCGCCCGATCGTCACGACATCGAAATATGGGAACCGCCCGCCGCCATCCACCTCCTCGCCGCCCCGGACCACGCCTCCCTCGTCCGCCGCCTCTCGGACCTGTTCGGCCGCGCACCCGCGCTTCCCGCCTGGGCGATGGAGGGCGCGATCATCGGCCTCAAGGACGGTGAGAACAGCTTCGCCCGCCTCGAGCGCATCCTCGAAGCCGGCGCCGCCGTCTCCGCCCTCTGGTGCGAGGACTGGGCCGGCGTGCGCGAGACCAGCTTCGGCACCCGGCTGTTCTGGGACTGGCGCTGGAGCGAGCGCCGCTACCCGCGCCTGCCAGAGCGCATTGCCGCCCTCGCGCGCCGCCGCATCCGCTTCCTCGCCTACGCCAACCCCTACCTCGCGGTGGACGGCGCGCTGTATCCCGAGGCGCTCGCCAACAATCTCTTCGCGCGCGATGCGAGGGGCGGCCCCTACAACGTGGATTTCGGAGAATTCGAGGCTGGCGTCGTGGACTTCACCAACAAGGACGCCAGCGCCTGGTTCGCGGACCGCATCCTGAAGCGCGAGATGCTCGATCTCGGCATCGCCGGCTGGATGGCTGATTTCGGCGAATACCTGCCCACCGACACGCACCTCGCCCACGCCGACCCGCTGCTCGCCCACAACGCCTGGCCCACGCTCTGGGCGGAGGTCAACGCGCGCGCGCTCGCCACCCATCCGCGGGGCCGCGACGCGCTGTTCTTCATGCGTGCCGGCTACACCGGCATCCAGCGCCACTGCCCGCTGCTCTGGGGCGGCGACCAGTGCGTGGATTTCTCCCGCCACGACGGGCTGCGCACCACCATCACCGCCGCCCTCTCGTCGGGCCTGCATCGGCAACCGCGTCCACCACAGCGACATCGGCGGCTACACCAGCCTCTACGGCCTCGTCCGCACCCCGGAACTGTTACGCCGCTGGACCGAAATGGCCGCCTTCACCCCGGTGATGCGCACGCACGAGGGCAACCGTCCGCGCCAGAACCTGCAAATCGACGGCGATCCCGTTGTTCTCGCGGAATTCGCCCGCTTCACGCGCATCCATGCTGCCCTGGCACCCTACCTTGCCGCCATCGCCGCGGAGGCGGAATCCGGCCTGCCAGCCCAGCGCCCCCTCTTCCTGCATTTCCCGCAGGATCAGCAGGCCGCCGCCATCGAGGACCAATACCTCCTCGGCCCGGACCTTCTCGTCGCTCCCGTTCACCTGGCCGGTCGCGACCGCTGGGAAGCCTACCTGCCGCGCGGCGCGGATTGGCAACATCTCTGGTCCGGCGCCGGCTATCGCGGCGGCCAGCGCGTGGTGGTGGAGGCCCCGCTCGGCCAGCCCCCGGTCTTCAGTCGGCTGGGGAGTCCGCACGCGAAGCTGTTCGCCCACCTGGCGGCGGCCCTTGCGGCTGCGGCACCGTCCGCCCGATCCTGAGCATGCTGAACACGGCCGCCGCCACCGCGCAGACGGCGGCCAGGAGCAGCGCCGCGTGCCCGCCCGCGACGATCCCCTGATGCTGCGTCAGCCGGAACACCACGGCCGCCAGCGCGGCGCCGATCGTCTGTCCCGTCAGCCGCGCCGTGGACAGCATGCCGCTACCCGCCCCGGTCCTGCCCGGCGGCGCGCTCGCCAGCAGCAGCCGTCCGTTCGGCGCCTGAAAGAACCCATACCCCGCGCCCATCAGCACCATGCAGAAACCCACGGCGATGGGCGCGCCCCCGGGCGGCAGGAACCGCACCAGAACCAGCCCCACCGCCATCGTCAGCATCCCGGCACCACCCAGCCCGCCCGGCGCGATGCGGTCGGAAAGCCGCCCGGCAATCGGTGCGACGATCGCGTTGGCCACCGGCCACGGCGTCAGCAGCAGCCCGGTCGTCACCTGCGACGCCCCCTGCGCCTCGAACAGGAACGGCAGCGCCAGGTAGGCCAGTGTCTGCGCCATGAACGCGCAGATCGCCGTGAACACGGAAAGCGCGAACACCGGCCGCGCCAGCAGGTCGACCGGCAGCAGCGGCAACGCGAGCCCGAGCTGCCGGCGAACGAAAACCCACCCCACCGCGACCATCGCCACGGTCCCCGCGCCCACCACCAGCGGCCGCACCGCGGAGCCGAACTGGTCGAGCACGAACACGAACAGCAGCATCGTCGCCGCATTCAGCACCGCGCTCGGCACGTCGAATTTGTGGTCGGAAAGCGGCGTGCGCGGCAGCGCCCGCACCATGGTCAGTGCCACGATCCCCAGCGGCACGTTCACCGCGAACAGCATCGGCCAGTTCGCGACGGACAGGATCGCGGCCGCGACCGAGGGCCCCGCCGCCGCCGAGACCGAGACCACCATCGCGTTGAACCCCACCGCGCGCCCCAGGTGCTTCGTCGGAAACACGAAGCGCAGCAGCGCGGTGTTGATGCTCGTCATCCCCGCGCATCCCAGCCCCTGGACCGCCCGCGCGGCAATCAGCACCGGCAGCGTGGACGACAGCGCGCAGGCGCCGGACGCCGCGGTGAAAACCACCAGCCCCGCCACGAACACGCGCGGGAAGCCGATGATGTCGCCCAGCGTCGCGCACGGCAGCAGCCCCACCACGACGGCGAGCTGGAACGCGTTCACCACCCAGACGGAGGCCGCCGGCGTCACCGCGAGCCCCTTCGCCATCGCCGGCAGCGCCACGTTGGCGATGGTGCCGTCCAGCACCGCCATCGCCACCCCGATGCCGATCGCGGCCATGGCCCGCCCCCGCGCGCCCGCGGGAAGCCCGTCATTCTCGCCTGCCGCCGGATTCATTGCCCCAGCATCCCGTGGCTCGGCCCCGCCGGCAACCGCGCCTGGCCCAACCCTCCCTTGCGGCACCCACGCCCGGCCGCCATTGTCGAGCCCGGCCATGGCAGATTCGGGTCCGACGGCAGCGCCGGGAGCAGAGGCGCGTTCATCCCGCGAGAGGCTGCCACGTGCCCCGGGCGTTCCCGGGCGCTGGGGTTTCCTCGTCCGCAACCCCTGGCTGGCCGCCCCGCTCTGGCTGATCGACCAACTGCCCTGGCCACGCGACAGCGCGCCGCCCCGCCTCGCCCCTCCGCGGCGCCTCCTGGTCTCGATGATCGGCCATTTCGGTGACTGCGTTGTCGCCACCGCGGCGCTGGAGCGCATCGCCCAGGCGCTGCCGCAAACCGAGATCGGCATGCTGGTCCTGCCGGCCTCCGCTCCCTTCTTCCAGCGCGACCCCAGGGTCGCGCACATCCACCTGCTGGACCATTGGCGCCTCAGCCGCGACACCGGCAGCCGGCCGGAGAGGCTGCGCCGCTACCTTGCCTCGCGCCGCGCCGCCATCCGCGAGATGCGCGCGCTCGGCTACGATGCCGCGATCGACCTCTACTATTACTTCCCCTCCGTCGCCCCGGTGCTGCGCGCGGCCGGCATCCCCATCCGGATCGGCTATGCCAGCGGCGGTTTCTCCCGCTTCCTCACCCATGCCATTCCCTGGGTGGCGGCGGACCGGCACGTCGCCGAATACCAGGCCGCCCTGCTGCCACTGCTCGGCATCCCGCCGGAAGGCCTCGCCGCCGCCGCCCCGCGCCCATCCCTGCCGGGCCTGAGCGCGCCCTCGCCCGTTGCTCTTCCGCAACGTTACGCCGTGCTGCACATGGGCGCCGCCGCGGAAACGCGCGAGTGGCCCGAGGCGAAGTGGCTCGAGGTCGCGTCCGCCCTCGCCGCGCGCGGCATCGCCATCGTGCTCACCGGCCGCGGCGCGCGGGAGGTGCTGCGCTGCGCCCGCGCCGCCGCCGCCATCCCAGGCGCCACGAACCTCGCGGACCGGCTGGACCTCGCGCAGCTGCGTGGCGTGCTCGCCGGCGCCAGCCTGCTGCTCTGCGTCGACTCGCTCGCCGCCCATCTCGCGTCGGCGGACGGAGTGCCCTCGGTCGTGCTGCGCACCGGCACCAACAACCCCGCGCACTGGCGCCCGCTCAACGACGAGGCGGTGGTGCTCTACGCCCCGCTTCCCTGCCTGCCCTGCTACAACTGGCGCGGCTGCGCCCCGATGGCCTGCATCCGCGACGTCGCCCCCGCCCAGGTCCTCGCGGCGGCCTCGCGGCTCCTCGGGCTCACCGCCGCCTGACCCTTGCCGCGCGCCGCCCCTGCCGCCATCGTCGGCCGGAACAGGAGATCGCGCATGGACCCCAAGGGACTGGATTTCGACCTCGACGCCATCATCGCTGGCCTGCGCCCCTGGGTCGAATGCGAAAGCCCGACGCACGACGCCGCCGCCGTCGACCGCTGCATGGACCTCGCCGCGCGCGACCTCGCGCTGATGGGTGCGACCATCGAGCGCATCCCCGGCCGCATGGGCTACGGCGGCTGCGTCCGCGCGAAGCTGCCGCACCGGCACCAGGGCCCTGGCATTCTCGTCATGGGCCATCTCGACACCGTCCACCCCGTGGGCACGCTCTCCGTCCTGCCGTTCCGCCGCGACGGCGGACGCTGCTGGGGCCCCGGCATCATGGACATGAAGGGCGGCAACTACATCGCGCTGGAAGCCCTGCGCGGCCTGGCCCGCGCCGCCGTCGCCACCAACCTCCCCGTCACCGTGCTGCTGACGCCGGACGAGGAAGTCGGCAGCCCCTCCACGCGCGACCTCATCGAGGCGGAGGCAGCACGGCATCGTTACGTTCTCGTGCCGGAGCCCTCGCGCCCCGATGGCGGTGTCGTCACCGGCCGCTACGCCATCGCCCGCTTCAACCTCACGGCCACCGGCAAGCCCAGCCACGCCGGCGCCCGCCTCGCGGACGGCCGCAGCGCCATCAGCGAGATGGCACGCCAGATCCTCGCCATTGAATCGATGACGACGCCGGACGCCACGTTCAGCGTCGGCGTGCTGCGCGGCGGCGAGTGGGTGAACTGTGTCGCCACCACCTGCACCGCGCAGGCGCTGAGCATGGCCAAGCGCCAGCCGGACCTCGACCGCGCCGTCGCCGCGATGGAAGCCCTGAAACCCATCGGCGAGGGCGTGCAATTCCGCGCGACAAAAACGGTCGTCCGCCCGGTCTGGGAACCGGATGCCGCCACCATGGCGCTGTGGGAACGCGCGAGCGGGATCGCGCAGAACCTCGGCTTCGCCATCCCCCCGCAAAGCTCCGGCGGCGGCTCGGACGCCAACTTCACCGGTGCGATGGGCATCCCCTCGCTCGACGGCCTCGGCCTCGGCGGCGACGGCCCCCACACCCTCACCGAACACATCGACGAAGCCACCATCCTCCCCCGCACCCGCCTGATGGCGGGACTGCTGGCGACGCTGGATTGAGGCGGGTTGCGACGCGGGTTGAGTTTATGCGGGTGGAAAGTGATCGGTTTTCCGAATACCGCGCGGACCCCGCTTTGCGGGCTCTGCGACGCAGGCCTTCAGCCGTCGAACGTCAACGCGGAAGCGATCACGCCAGCCAGCCCCGATGGATTTTCAAGTCCCATCGAATGACCGGCGTTTTCAACGACAAGCACTCGAATGCCCGACGCAGGCAAGGCCGCAGCATCAGGATCGGGCAGGTTCCGCTGTCCGAAAATGAAGGCTTTTCTTGCCGGATGACATAGGAACCTGCTTCTCCATCCGGGCAATGTTCCCTCGACAAGCGATCTGGCACCCAGGAACACGGCCCTGGGGGCTGCGCTACGCATCGTTGCCGCCCAGTTCGCATTGCCCCTTCGAAGAGCGTCGGAAATCACCCGCTCATGCCCGTGCTGAACATAGGCATCCTGTCCGGTCAGGGCGATTCCGCGGCTGAACTCGCCGCCGCCACTGTCGAGGTTTGCTTCCGAGAGCACCAGATTGCCAACCTGGTCTCCCAGCCTGTCCGCAGTCTCGATGGCAATGGAACCGCCCATGCTATGGCCATAGATGTCGATCGAACCGAATCCGCGCCCGGTCACGAACTGCGCGACCTGAAGAGCATGATCGCGAACCTCGTAGCCGAAGTCATCAGGCCGGTCACTGAACCCGAAACCGAGCAGGTCCAGAAGAATAACGTGTCGATTCCGAAGCGATCCCGACCGTGCCACATGCGGATACTCGAACGACGACGCACAACCGAGCCCGTGGATCATGAGAAGCGGAGGGCCACTGCCCTCGAACTCCATGTATCGCATATGAGCGGCCGAACCGTTGACGGGATGAGATTTCATGGCGCGTTCTCGCGAACAAACAGGGAACAGATCGGACGGGTAGCCCGAGCTGACAGCCGCAGTCAATGTCCACCGAGGACTTGACGCGGCCATCCCCAACCGTCGGTGCGAATGTCTGCCGAGGGTCGAACCCCGAAATTAAACCGCAGACACCCCGCGACTTCCCTTCCTTGCCCCCGCCCCCGATTCCGCCCAATATAAGCCCCGAGAAGGAGGCACCGACCCCACGATGGAGCCAGAGGACTGGGAAATCCCGGCAAACCTGCAGCCGCACCCGGACGACTACCGCTTCGACCTCGAACGCGCGCTCAACGCCGTCGTGGGCGTGCGCACCAACGTCCCCAACGACGCCTTCACCGCCGACACCCTGGGCACGGAGCGCGTCGGCAACGGCGTCGTCATCCGCGAGGACGGGCTGGTGCTCACCATCGGCTACCTCATCCAGGAAGCCGAGACCGTCTGGCTCATCACCGCGGACGGCCGCGCCGTCCCCGCCCACCCGCTGGGCTTCGACGCGAACTCCGGCCTCGGCCTCGTCCAGGCGCTCGGCAAGCTCGACCTCCCGGCGCTCGAACTCGGCGATTCCGAGGCGCTGGCCGTCGGCGCGGAGGCCATCATGGCCGCCGCCGGCGGCCGCCGCCACGCCATCGAAACCCGCGTCGTCAGCCGCCAGGAATTCGCCGGCTACTGGGAATACGTGCTCGACAGCGCCATCTTCATCGCCCCCGCCCACCCGTTCTGGTCCGGCTCCGCCCTCATCTCGCAGGACGGCAAGCTGCTCGGCACCGGCTCGCTCATCCTGCAGCAGGGCGACGGCAAGCGGCGCATGGACATGAACATGGTCGTGCCCATCGCCTGCCTCCGCCCGGTGCTGGACGAACTGCTCACCCTCGGCCGCCCGAAAGCCCCGCCGCGCCCCTGGCTCGGCCTCTACGCGATGGAGGGCGAGGAGGGCATCGTCGTCGGCGGCCTGGCGGAAAAGGGCCCCGCCGCCCGCGCCGGCATCCAGCAGGGCGACCGCATCATCGGCGTCGGCGACGAGGACGTGGCAGACCTCGCCGGCCTCTGGCGCAAGGTCTGGCAGGCCGGCCCCGCGGGCGCCACCGTGCTCCTGCGCGTCGGCCGCGAGGGCTCGCGCATGGCGGTGCGCATCACCTCCGCCGACCGTCAGAGTTTCCTGCGCGCGCCCAGGCTGCACTAGCTCTCTTGCCCGCACGCCGCCCCGCCGCCGAGCTTCGGCCCGCCTCACGCCGCGCGTCCGCCCCAGGCCGCGCACGCTCCGGGGCCGCCGCATGACCCCGCTGCCCCGTCCCCTGCTGCGCGCGGCGCAGGCCGGCGTCGTGCTGCTGCCCTTCTTCCTGCTGCACGCCCGCGCCTTCGCCGAAATCGCCATCGCCATCGCCGACATCGCCTTCCTCTGGCAGATGGCGGCGACCCGCTCCTGGCGCTGGCTCGCGGCACCGGAGGCACTGCCCGGCCTGGTTTACTGGGCCTGGCAACTTCTCTGCTCCCTTCCGGACCACGCGGCGGGCGGCATGCCCGCCTTCGTCCAGGCGCTCGCCTCGCTGCGCTGGTTCCTGCTCGTCCCCGCCCTCGGCCGCGTGGTCCTGGCGGACGAGGCCGCGCGCGCCTGGCTCGCGCGCATGCTCACCGCCGCCGTCCTCTACATCGGCGCCAATGTCTGGCTGCAACAACTCGCCGGCGTCGACATGTGGGGCATCCGCCGCTGGGCGGACGGCTCGCTCACCGGCCCGTTCTACGAGCCGCGCGCCAGCGCCCCGCTGGTGCGGATGCTGTTCCCCGCCTTGCTGCCGCCGGTCCTGCGCGCACCGGCCCTTGGCGCCGCGGCGCTGCTGCTGCTCGCCATCGCCACCATGGTGCTCATCGGCCAGCGCATGCCGGTGCTGCTGCTCCTCCTCGGCCTCGCCGTCACCGCGCTGCTCGTGCGCCGCCTGCGCAAGCTCGCCCTCGCCGCCCTGGTGCTGGTCCCGGTCCTGGTCGTCGCCACCGTCGTGTTCTCGCCCCCCGCGCATCACCGCCTGGTCACGCTGTTCACGAAGACCATGGAGGACTTCCCGGACAGCCCCTACGGCGCGCTCTACCTGCGCTCGCTCGCCATGGCCCAGAACCATCCGCTGCTCGGCTGGGGCTTCGACGGCTTCCGCCATGCCTGCCCGGACCCGCGGAATTTCCGCGCCTTCCCCGAGTTCGGCCAGCACCTGCCGGCCGGCGGCCGCGCGGAAATCTGCAATATCCACCCGCACAACATCTACCTGGAGGCGCTGACCAACGCCGGCCTGCCCGGTCTTTTGTGCTTTGCCGCCGCCGCCATCGCCTGGCTCTGGGTGCTCGGCCGCGGGCTCGGCCGCGAGCCAGACGCGCTGCGCGCCGGCGTCTTCGTCGCCTGCGTCGTCCATCTCTGGCCGATCGCGTCCTCGAGTTCGGTCTTCGATCTCTACACCTCCGGCATCTTCTACATGATGGCCGGCTTCGGCGCCGCGCTCGCGCTCGCGCAACCCAACGGCTCCGGACGAGCGCGACCGGCCAACGGTCCTGGCGCATGAAGCGCATCCTCTTCGTCAGTTCCAACCGCATCGGCGACGCGGTGCTCTCCACCGGCCTGCTCGACCACCTCCTCCGCACCTGTCCGGAAGCGCGCTTCACCGTCGCCTGCGGCACGGTGGCGGAGGGCGTGTTCCTGCGCATGCCCCGTCTCGACCGCCTGATCCTGATGGAGAAGCGCCGCGACCGCCGCCACTGGCTGCCGCTCTGGGCCGCCACCGCCTTCACCGCCTGGGACCTCGTCGTCGATATCCGCGCCTCGGCCCTCTCCTTCCTCGTCCCCGCGCGGCGCCGTGCCCGCATGCGCCGCGGCACCGGCCCGAAGGTCGCCCAACTCGCCACCATCCTCGGCCTCGACCCGCCGCCGCTCCCCGTCGTCTGGACCGCGCCAGCCGACGAAGCCCGCGCCGCGACGCTGCTGCCGCCGGGCAAGCACCCCGGCGGCAAGCTCCTCATCCTCGCCCCCACCGCCAACTGGGCGGGCAAGATCTGGCCCGCCGAACGCTTCGTGGAACTCGGCCAGGCGCTTCTCGCCGGCCCGCTCGCCGGCGCCGCGGTCGCCATCATGGCCGGCCCCGGCGAGATGGAGCGCGAGCTCGCCGCCCCGGTGCTCGCCGCCTTCCCCGGCGCCATCGACCTCGCCGGCAACCTCACGCTGCCGGAAGCCGCCGCCTGTCTCCGCCGCGCCTCGTTGTTTATCGGCAACGATTCCGGCCTCATGCATCTCGCCGCCGCGGCCGGCAGCCCCACGCTTGGGCTCTTCGGTCCCACGCCCGCGGAGGAATACGCCCCCGCCGGGCGCCTCGCCGCCGCCACCGTCGCCCCGGACGGCACCATGCAGGGCCTCTCCGTCGCCCAGGCCCTCGCCGCCGCCGCCGCGCTGCTGGAGCGGGCCTGATGCGCATCGCCCACATCATGGCCGGTGCGCGCGACGGCGGCGCGGAACTCTTCTACGAGCGCATGACGATCGCCCAGGCGCAGTCCGGCGAAACCGTGCTCCCCGTCATCCGCACGGACGCGCCGCGCGCCGCCCGCTTGCGCGCCGCCGGCCTCGAACCCGTCCAGCTCCGCTTCGGCGGCCCGATCGACCTCCTCACCCGCCCGCGCCTCGCCCGCGCGCTACGCGCCTTCGCTCCCGACATCGCGATGACCTGGATGAGCCGCGCGTCGAGGCACGCGCCGCGCGGTCCCTGGGTCCTCGTCGGCCGCCTCGGCGGCTACTACGATCCGAAATATTTCCGCGCCTGCGAGCATCTCGTCGGCAACACCCACGGCATCGTCGACTGGCTCCGCGCCAGGGGCATCCCCGAAAGCCGCACGCATTACCTGCCGAATTTCGTGGACGACTTCGGCACCGCCACGCCGCTCGACCGCGCCACGCTTGGCGTCCCCGCCGGCGCGCCGATGCTGCTCGGGCTCGGCCGCCTGCACCGTGACAAGGGTTTCGACATCGCACTGAAGGCGCTGGCCCGCGTCCCCGGTGCCCATCTCGCCATCGCCGGCAGCGGCCCGGAGGAAGAGCCGCTGAAGGCGCTCGCCGCCGAACTCGGCGTCGCCGATCGCGCGCATTTCCTCGGCTGGCGCCGCGACGCCGGAAACCTGCTGGCGACCTGCGACATCTTCCTCTGCGCCTCGCGCGGCGAACCGCTCGGCAACATGGTGCTGGAGGCCTGGTCCGCGCGCCGCCCCGTCGTCGCGCAGGCAGCCCTCGGCCCCACGGAACTCATCGCCCAGGACGAAACCGGCATCGTCACGCCGCTCGAAGACGAGGCGGCCCTCGCCGCCGCCCTCGCCCGCGTCCTCGCAGACCCCGCCTTCGCCCACCGCCTCGCCACCGCGGGGCGCGAGCGTTACGAGCGCGACTTCATGCAGGCATCGGTGCTGGCCACCTGGCGCCGCCTGTTCGGGCAACTGATCGCACAAAAGAGGGAAACGCCACGATGAAACTCATGAGCTTCCGGGAGAAGTCCGGCCGCACCGGCTGGGGCATCGTCGAGGGCAGCAAGGTCGCGGACCTCTCCGCCACCGCGCCCACGCTGCGCGCCGCGCTGGCCTCCGGCAAACCCCTCGCCGCCCCGGCCAGCGCGCCCCGCCTCGACCTCGCGAGCCTCGCCCATCTCCCGCCCATCCCGGACCCGGACAAGATCATCTGCGTCGGCCTCAACTACCTCTCCCACATCCTCGAAGGCGGCCGCGAGCCGCCGAAGATGCCAACGATATTCACGCGCTGGGCGAATACGCAGGTGGGTCACCTCCAGCCGATGATCCGCCCCAAGGCTTCCCACACCTTCGACTTCGAGGGAGAGCTCGCCTTCGTCGTCGGCAAGCGTTGCCGCCACGTAACGGAAGCCGAGGCCATGTCCGTCGTCGCCGGCTATAGCTGCTACAACGACGGCTCCATCCGCGAATGGCAGCGCCACTCCACCCAGTTCACGCCGGGCAAGAATTTCCCCGCGACGGGCGGCTTCGGCCCCTTCCTCGTCACCCAGGACGAAGCCGGCGACATCAGCAAGGCCAGCCTCGTCACCCGCCTCAACGGCGAGGAAGTCCAGCGCGCCACCATCGACGACCTGGTCTTCGACGTGCCCAGGCTGGTCGCCTATTGCTCCACCTTCACCGTGCTGGAGCCCGGCGACGTCGTCATCACCGGCACCACGGGCGGCGTCGGCGCCTACCGCAAGCCGCCGCTATGGATGAAACCCGGCGACACGGTGGAGGTCGAGATCACCGGCGTCGGCACCCTCAGAAACCCCATCGAAGACGAAGCCTGACCGCGGATGAACAGCGGCGTGCCGCCCATCACCGGCCGAACCCGGCTTCTCGGCATCGTGGGCGATCCCATCACCCAGGTCGGCGCGCCCGCGATCTGCAACGCCATCATCGCCAAGGCGGGCGTGGACACGGTGCTCATCCCGTTCCACGTGCCCGCGCCGGATTTCGAGGCGACGATGCCCGGCCTGATGCGCCTCGCCAACCTCGACGGCCTCATCTTTACCGTTCCGTTCAAGCAACGAGGCCTTGCCTTCGCCCAAACCATCCACCCGGACGCCGCCCTCATCGGCGCCGCCAACGCGCTGCGCCGCGAGCCGGATGGCACCTGGACCGCGGACATGTTCGACGGCACCGGCCTGCTTCGTGCCATCGAGGGAACCGGCGTCGCGGTCCACGATGCCTCGGTGCTGCTGCTCGGTGCCGGCGGTGCCGGCCGCGCCATCGCGGTCGCCCTCGCCCGCGCCGGGGCTTCGCGCCTCGCCGTTCACGATCTCGACCATGCCCGCGCGGTGGACGTCGCCGCCCTCGCCAGCAGCGCCGCCCCCAACTGCGCCGCCGCGCCCGCCGCTCCCACCGCCGCGGGCCATGACATCGTCATCAACGCCACCCCCATCGGCATGAAACCCGGGGACGGCCTCCCCGCCCCCCTCGGCCCGCTCGCCGGCGTCGCCGCGGTCATCGATATCGTCCCCTACCCGCCCACGACGCCGCTCCTCGCCGCCGCCGCCGAGGCCGGCTGCCGCACCGAAGGCGGCCAGGCGATGATCGCCGGCCAGGCCCACACGCTGCTGGAGTTCTTCGGCATCAAGCCGGCCTGAAGCACCGCCACCCCGCACGCGCGCGCGCCCCGCGCTTCTCTCGTCACGCGCCACGGGCTCGTTCTATCCTCGCCCCAACGAAGGCGCGCCCCGGCGAGAGGGTCCCGGCGCGCGGATATGGGGGAAGATCCGTGTCGATAACGAAGCGGCTCGAAACGCAGGTGCTCATCGTCGGCGCCGGCCCCGTGGGCCTCACGCTCGCGATGGACCTCGCCTGGCGCGGCATCGCCGTCACCGTCGCGGAACGGCGCCGCCGCGGCGAACCTCCCCCGGTGAAGTCCAACCACGTCTCCGCCCGCTCGATGGAAATCTTCCGCCGCCTCGGCGTGGCACGGGCCCTGCGCGATGCCGGCCTGCCGGCGGACTACCCCAACGACGTCGCCTACCGTACCACCGCGACCGGCATCGAGCTCTCCCGCATCCCCATCCCCTGTCGCGCCGATCGCTACACGGACAAGTCCGGCCCGGACGGTTGGTGGCCCACGCCGGAACCGCCGCACCGCATAAACCAGATCTATCTCGAACCCGTCCTCACCCGCCACGCCGGGACGATGCCGGGCGTCACCCTCCTGAACCACGCGCAGGCCGAAGGCTTCACCCAATCCGATACCGGCGTCATCGCCAGCCTGCGCCACCTCGACAGCAACGAAACGCAGGACATCGCCTGCGACTACCTCGTCGGCTGCGACGGCGGGCGCTCGGAAATCCGCCACGCCATCGGCGCGCGCTTTCTGGGCGACCCGGTGGTGCAGCGCGTCCAGTCCACCTTCATCCGCGCGCCCTCCCTGCTCGGCCGCATGCGCGACAGGCCGGCCTGGGCCACCTTCTCCATCAACCCCCGCCGCAGCGGCAACATGTACGCGATCGACGGGCGCGAGACCTGGCTCATCCACAACTACCTCAGGCCGGGCGAGGAGGATTTCGAAGCCGTGGACCGCGACCTCTGCATCCGCACCATCCTCGGCGTCGGCGATGATTTCGAATACGACATCATCAGCAGGGAGGACTGGATCGGCCGCCGCCTGGTCGCGGACCGCTTCCGCGACCGCCGCGTCTTCCTCTGCGGCGACGCCGCGCATATCTGGGTGCCGATGGCCGGCTACGGCATGAACGCCGGCATCGCGGATGCCGCCAACCTCGCCTGGCTCATCGCCGCCAGGCTCAAGGGCTGGGCCCCGGACGCCATCCTCGACGCCTACGAGGCCGAGCGCCAGCCGATCACGCGACAGGTCTCGCGCTTCGCCATGGACCACGCCATCGCCCTCTCCCGCCAGCGCGAGGCGGTGCCGCAGAACATCGAGGCGCCGGGCGCGGAGGGCGAGGCGGTGCGCGCGCGCGTCGGCCGCGCGCTCTACGATCTCAACGTGAACCAGTATTGCTGCGGCGGCCTCAACTTCGGCACGTTCTACGACGCTTCCCCGATCATCGCTTACGATGGCGAAACGGCCCCTTCCTACTCCATGGCGGGCTTCACCCAGTCCACCGTGCCCGGCTGCCGCACGCCGCATTTCTGGCGGCGCGACGGCCGTTCCCTCTACGACGCGCTCGGCCCGGACTATACGCTGCTGCGCCGCGACCCCACGCTCGACGTGACACGGATCCTCCTCGCGGCGGAGCACCGCGGCCTGCCCCTCGCGCTGCTGGACCTCGATCCAGGCGAAGCCCCCGCGCCCTACGAACGGAAGCTCGTTCTCTCCCGCCCGGACCAGCATGTCGCGTGGCGCGGCGACACCACGCCCGCGGACCCGCTTGCCCTTATCGACCGCATCCGCGGCGCCGCCTGAGGCCCTCGTTGCGGCGGCGCTTGTAACACCCCGCCGCATGCATCAGTTTTCCGCGAAACCCCGGAAAGAAACGCCATGACGTCGCCCGTGACATGGAGAGCCGCCATCTGCGCCGCGCCGCTCGCCATGGTGCTCGCCGCCGGCGTCCCGGCCGCCGCCCAGACCACCGCCCAGCCGGCGCCCCAAGCCGCCGCGCCCCAGGCCACCGCGCCCCAGGCCACCGCGCCGGCAAACCTGCAGGCCTTCGCCGGCTACTGGAATGGCAGCTGGGAAAACAAGCTCCCGATCACCCTGGTCATCGACCAGGTCACCGCGCAATCCGCGCGCATCATCTACGAGTGGGGCATCTCGGCCGCGGACCAGGTCGACAACCCGGGCTTCATCCACGGCACCGCCCATTTCGAGGGCGACCGTCTGGTCACCCGCCTGCCCAGCGGCTCCGTCGCGATCTACGTCCTGCAGCCGGACGGCACGCTCGCCGGCATCGCCGGCGGCACGGTCGGTGGCACCGTGCTCGGGCCCAGCCCGCCCACGGGCGGCGTCATCCACGCCATGCTCACGCGCCAGTAGAGGGCGTCACGCTCCCTTCGGGCTCGCCCCGGAAACACGCGCATCGAACTGCTCCGGCACCGCCTTGCCCGCATCCGTGTAGGCCCTGCGGATCGCGTCCACGTTGGGCTTGAAGATCGTATCGCGGTTGGAACGGGTCCAGGCATTGGACGCGGCGATACTCTCCACCGAGCCCTGGAACCGCGGCATCACCCAGCGTGCGAACAGCTCGAAGCTGCGCCAGGTCTGCTCGCGGTTCGCCCACTCATGGGCGCGGAACATCACGCCGCCAATCGGCCCGCCCGCGCGCTCCATCAGCTTCTCGATCCCCCGCGCGACCGTGTCCGGCGAGCCCACCAGCGTCGTCCCCGCCGCCACGCCCTCGCGCAGCGGGTCCTCGGCGCGTCCCGGCGGGCGCGCCAGCGTCTCCTCGAAATACGTCACGGTCTCCAGCCGCTCGCCGGTCTTCACCTCGGCCAGTGCCTGCTCGTCGTCCTCGGCCACGTGCATGTTCAGCACCAGCCGCCACTCGCCGCGGTCCATCGTCTTGCCGTGCTGTGCCGCGGTCTCCTCGGCGATCGCCCATTGCTTCGCCAGCGCATCCGCCCCGCCCGGCAGCCCGGCACCCAGCGACAGCAGGCCCAGCCCATGCCGCCCCGCCGCGGCCACGCCCGCAGGCGTCAGCGTGCTCGCCACCGCAATCGGAAAGCGCGGATAGGTGTAGGGCGCCAGGTGCAGCCGCGCCTGGCGCAGCGTGAACCACTCGCCCTCGCGCGTCACGGTCTCGCCGGCCAGCAGCGCCATGATCACGTCGAGCGCCTCGTCCATCCGCCGGCGCTGCACCGCGGGCTCGATCCCCAGCATGTAGGCGTCCGAGACCAGCGCCCCCGGCCCGCAGCCCAGCATCGCCCGCCCGCGCGTCATGTGGTCGAGCTGCGTGAAGCGCTGCGCCACCAGGAACGGGTTGTGGTACGGCAGCGAGGTCACGCCCGAGCCGAGCCGTATATGTTTCGTCCGCTCCGCCGCGGCCGCGATGATCAGCTCCGGCGAGGCAATCGTCTCCCACCCGGCGGAGTGGTGCTCGCCGATCCATGCCTCGTCGTAGCCGAGCTGATCGAGCCACTCGATCAGCTCGATGTCGCGGCGCATCGCCAGCGTCGGGTTGTCGCCCAGGCGATGGAACGGGGCGAGGAAAATGCCGAATTTCAGGCCGCGATGGGTCATGGGACGAAGGGCTCACTCCGGTTTGGCCCTGCATGTTGCCCGTTTGGCGGCGGCGGGCAAAGCCACGCATGCCGCTCCGCGAAATTGACGCCGCTGCGCCCTCCACCTTTCGAAGAATCAAGAAATTGCGAACCGTCTTCCCCCTTGCGCGGCGCGAAAGCCTCCGCCATCATCCCGCCGCAATCCGCCAACGAGCGGCATGGGAATGTGGGCCGGACAGTATGATGCCGGGCCCGGAACCTATGATCACAGGGAGGATAACGGAATGGTTCAACGCATGTCCGGCGGATTCGGGCGTCGTCGCGTGCTTCAGGGGGCGGCCATGCTCGGCGCCGCCCAGGTCGCCTCACCCTTCATCGTCAAGGCACTCGGCGAGACCCCGGTCAAGATCGGCTTCGTCGATCCGCTGACCGGCAGCCTGTCGCTGCTCGCCGTCTCCGAGGTCGAGGGCGCGAAATACGCCACCGCCGAAATCAACAAGAAGGGCGGCATCCTCGGGCGCGAGGTGCAGCTCTTCGTCGAGGATTCGGCGAACGACACCGGCACCGGCGTGGAAAAGATCCGCAAGCTCATCGACAAGGAGCACGTGGACGTCACCATGGGTGACGTGAACTCCGGCATCGCCTACGCGATCTCCCAGGTCGCGACCCAGAAGGGCGTGCTGCACATCGTCCCCGGCGGCCACACCGACCCGATCACCGGCAGCGCCTGTGCGTGGAACGTGTTCCGCGTCTGCAACACGACGCTGATGGACGCCGGCGCCACCACCCAGCTGCTGATCAACAAATACGGCAAGCGCTGGTACATGGTCTCGCCGGACTATGCCTACGGCCATTCACTGGCGGACAGCTTCGCGCATTACCTGAAGGCCGCCGGCGGCACGTTCGAGAACATCTACATGCCCATCGCGGCGAGCGACTTCTCGGCGACGCTGATCAAGGCCAAGGCGTTCAAGCCCGAGGTGCTCATCAACAACATGGGCGGCCTCGCGCAGATCGACCTGGCCAAGCAGTTCGTGCAGTTCGGCATGGACAAGTCGATGGGCATGGGCGGCACGCTGTTCGAGATCGAATCCGTGCTCGCCGTGCCGCCGGCGGCGCAGACCGGCATCTGGTCCTACGAGTGGTGGTGGAACCAGCCGGGCGTGCCGCACGTCAAGGAGTTCTTCGACGGCATCATGGCCGCGACCAAGAAGCCTGCCTCAGCGCGGCACTGGTTCGGCTACGTGGCGGTCCACAGCGTCAAGCTCGCCGCCGAAAAGGCCAAGAGCCTGAAGGGCATGGACATGGCGAAGGCCATGGAGGGCATGGAACTCCCGCCGGAGGTCGCGCTGCAGAAGAAGACGGTCTTCTACCGCGCCGGCGACCACGAACTGATGCCGACGATCTTCGCCGGCACGGTGCATCCGCCGGCCAAGGACAGCAAGTACGACATCTTCACGGTCGAGTCGGAGGTCCCCGGCGAGAAGGTGCTGCCGCTCGCCGATACCGGCTGCCACATGAAGTTCCCGGCCTAGCCGGCAAGCCCACGCCGCTGCCCCTGTCGTCGACCTCGCGCCGACGGCAGGGGTTTCCATATCCGCCGCCCGCGCGGCCAGCGACGGAGAGCCTCCCTTGCTTGAACTGATCCTGTTCAATCTCTTCAACGGGCTGATCATCGGCACCTTCTACGTGCTGACCGCGCTCGGCCTGTCGATGATCCTCAATCTTTCCAACGTCATCAATTTCGCCCATGGCAACTTCCTCGCGCTCGGCGGCTACCTTGCCTATGTCCTGATCCCCTTCATCGGCTTCTGGCCGTCGCTGCTGGTCGCGCCGCTGCTGACCGCGGCCCTCGGCTACATCATCGAACGCACGATGATCAGCCGCATCTACGGCCGTGACCCGATCTACTCGCTGCTGCTCACCTTCGGCCTCGCCTTCATGCTGCAGGATGCCTGCCGCTACATCTGGGGCGTCAACGGCCTGCCGCTCACCGTGCCGGACAACATCTCCCAGCCGCTCAGCCAGACCTACTTCTTCCTCAACGCCTACCGGCTGTTCATCGTCTTCATCGTCATTGTCGCGGTCGTCGGGCTGTTCGCCTTCCTGCGCTTCAGCCGCATGGGCATGCGCATCCGCGCCGGCATCCTCGATCTCGACACGGTCTCCGCCCTCGGCATCAACGTGCGCAAGCTGCGCTCGCTCAACTTCGCGTTCGGTATCTTCCTCGCCGGCCTCGCAGGCGTGCTCGCCGGCGGGCAGATCGGCCTCAACCCCAACATGGGTGACAGCCTGCTCCTGCCCAGCTTCGTCGCCATCATCGTCGGCGGCATGGGCAGCCTGGTCGGCACCCTGCTCGGCGGCCTCACCGTCGGCCTCGCCGCGGCGCTCACCACCGTCTTCTGGCCCCCCGCGTCGGATGTCGTGGTCTACATCATCATGGCGATCGTGCTGCTGGTGCGCCCACGCGGCTTCCTCGGCGAGGAGGGCATGCAATGAGCGGCGCCGTGACCAACCAGGCGCAGCGGCGCGGCCTCGTCCTCGTCCTGGTCTGGGCCATCCTCCTCACCGGCCCGTTCTGGATGCCGCTGGTGGGCGGCTACACCTCCCTCGGCAGTCGCATCCTGGTCCTCGGGCTGGCGGCGATGTCGCTCAACTTCCTCATCGGCTTCACCGGCATCGTCAGCTTCGGCCATGCCGCCTATTTCGGCCTCGGCGTGTACGGCTGCGGCCTGATCCTGCGCTACGTCACGGCCTCCACCCCGCTCGGCCTCGTCGCCGGCATGCTGCTCGGTGGCGTCGCCGGCGCCATCATCGGCGCCCTCATCGCGCGCCGGCGCGGCATCTACTTCGCCATGGTCACCATCGCGTTTCAGGAAATCTTCTATTTCATCGGCTACCGCTGGGATTCCGTGACCGGCGGCTTCGACGGGCTGCGCGGCTTCACCAGGGCGCCGATCCATCTCGGCTTCACCTCCATCGATATCGTCAACAACGATCACGCCTTCTATTACTTCGTGCTCCTCATCTTCGCGATCGTCGCCAGCGCCATGGGCCTCGTGCTGAACTCGCCGTTCGGCCGCACCCTGCTCGCCATCCGCGAGAACGAGCGCCGCGCGCGCTTTCTCGGCATCAACATCGAGCGTCATATCTGGCTCGCCTTCACGCTTTCCTCCTTCTTCATCGCCATCGCCGGCGGGCTCTACGCGCTGCTCAACAACTTCGCCGATCCCTCCTCGCTGTTCACGGATCTCTCGGGCGAGCTGGTCATCATGTGCGTGCTCGGCGGCATCCGCGTCTTCTGGGGCCCGCTGCTCGGCGCTGCGGTGTATGTCGTGCTGCAGGACTACATCTCCTCGCGCACGGTGAACTGGCTGTTCTTCGTGGGCCTGATCTTCGTCATCGTCGTCCTGTTCTTCCCGCGCGGCCTGCTCGGCATGCTTCGCCGCCGCAGCGAAGCATGAGGCGGACGATGGGCAGCCCCCCTTTCACCGGACACGCCGCATGAGCGACTCCCCCATGCTCGAGGTCCGCAACGCCACCAAGGCGTTCGGCAGCCTCATCGCGGTGCGCGACGTCTCGCTCACCGTCCAGCGCGGCGAGCTGCGCGCCATCATCGGCCCCAACGGCGCCGGCAAGACCACGTTCTTCAACCTCATCTCCGGCTTCTTCCCGCCCACCAGGGGAACCATCGTCTTCGACGGCCAGGACGTCACCAACCTCGACGTGCCAAGCCGCGTGAAGATGGGCATGGCGCGGACCTTCCAGATCACCGAGGTCTTCCCCGAGCTCTCGGTGCGCGAGAACGTGCGCATCGCCGTCGAGGTCGCGAACGGCTTCGCGCTGCGCCCGCGCCTCGCGGCCAGCGAGCGTGCCGCCGTCGCCCGCGAAATCGATGAGCTGCTGCAACGAACCCGCATCGCCGAAAAGGCGGACCGCCTGGTCGGCGAGCTCGCCCACGGCGACCAGCGCATCGCCGAGATCGCCATGGCGCTCGCCCTCAAGCCCCGCCTGCTGCTGCTCGACGAACCCACCGCCGGCATGGGCGAGCAGGAAACCTTCGAGATCGCGGGCCTGATTCGCCGCCTGCACCGCGAGGAAAACTACAGCATCGTGCTGGTCGAGCACGACATGCGCCTCGTCTTCCACCTCGCCGACCGCATCACCGTGCTCGCCGAGGGCGCGCTGCTCGCCGATGGCACGCCGTCCGACATCGCCGCCAACCCGGACGTGCAGGCGGCCTATCTGGGGCACGCAGCATGAGCGCGATCGAGATCGACGGCATCCACACCTACTACGGCAAGAGCCACATCCTGCACGGCGTCTCGCTCACCGTCGCGGAAGGCAAGCTCACCACGCTGCTCGGCCGCAACGGTGCCGGCAAGACCACCACCATGCGCAGCGTGATGAACCTCACGCCGCCGCGCGACGGCCATGTGCGTGTCTTCGGCCAGGAAACCACGCGCTGGCCCACCTACCGCATCGCCGCCCACGGCGTCGGCTACGTGCCGGAGGGGCGGCGCATCTTCCCCAACCTCTCGGTCGAGGAAAACCTCAAGGTCCCGCTGGAGCGTCCCGGCCCCTGGACCATCCAGCGCGTCTACGAGCTCTTCCCGCGGCTCGAGGAGCGCAAGATGAACCGCGGCCGCCAGCTCTCCGGCGGCGAGCAGGAAATGCTCTCCATCGCCCGCGCGCTGCTGCTCAACCCCCGCGTGCTGATCCTCGACGAACCGTCCCAGGGTCTCGCCCCGCTCATCGTGCGTGAGGTCTTCCGCATCGTCTCGCAGATGCGCGACGAGGGCATCTCCGTCCTCCTCGTCGAGCAGAACGTGCGCATGTCGCTGGAAGTCGCGGACCACGCCTACGTGCTCGACGACGGCGCCATCGTCTATGACGGCCCCGCCGCCGAGCTGGCGGCGGATGAAGAGCGCATCCAGTCCCTCGCCGGCGCTACCGCCGAGAAGTGGGAGGAAGCGCCCAGCCACTGACAGCCGGCGTGACCGGCTGCTCAGCCCGCGAGGGCGCGGTCGATCATTTCCATCGCCCCCGGGACATCGCCGTTGCCAAGGTCCTCGCGCGCCTCCCTGATCCGGGCGGCGAGCGGGCTGTTGCTCGGGGTCGTAGCCCGGTCCGCCGCGACTGAACGATCGAGCACCCGGGTCTCCGCCATTTCGAGTTCCTGCTGTGCCTGGCCGGTCTTCCCGGCGGCGAGCGAGGTCTTGGCGGCGTTCAGGTAGTCGTCGACGCTGGCGTCCTGGCCGACCGCGGCCGGCGGCAGGGTCGGCGCGATCGCGTTCCTGGTGTCCCCGGCGCCGATGTTGCTGGCCTTGTCCGAGCGCGGCAGCGAATCGCCGACGCCGACCTCGTGGCCGGGCCGCGCGCCGCTGAGGAAGGGCGAGACGCCCGGCACCTGGGCCAGCGCCGAATAACCCACGGTCCCGAGCAGGATCGCGGTAGCGGCGTAAAGTGCACCACGCATGGCGAAGAATCCCTTCTGACAATGGTTGCAAGCGGCACGGGCGCGCTCTCGGGCGAACGTATTTCGCCTTATCGGAACAGCGGGATGTTGAGCATCAGGACCGGGCCCGGCTGCACGTAATAGGCAGGCGGCGCATAGATGACGGGCGGCGCGCTGTCGTAGAAATTCGGCCCGTGATCGTAGCCCCTGCGGTATGGTGGGGCATCGCGCCGGTAGGAGCGCTCATACCGGCCCGGCGGCCCCGCTCCGTGACCGTTCTCCGCTCGGGCCGGCACGGCCCATCCCGCGGCCAGCATCCCCGCGGCTGAAATCCCGGTCGCGAGCAGAAGCATGGTCGTCCGGGGAAGAGTCCCTTGCGTGCGCCGCGGCTCGCCAGTGATCATGGACATGGGCTTCATCCGCCCCGCGACGCGCTGCCATGACCGGGGCGGTCGCGGAACAGTTGGTCGGCGGTCTTTTGCTGATCGGCCGACATGCTGTCGTAGAGTGTCTGGAACGCCGGAACCAGTTTCTCCACGCCCTGCGCGTGCGCCGTGACGATGCTCTGGTATGATCGCATGTTCTCCGGCGCGCTCATCGTGTCGAGCGTCTGGATCCGAGCCTGGAACGCCCGATCCATCGTCTGCGCGTTGTCCCGCATGACCTTGGTAAACGCGTCCCACTGCGGCTGCTCGGCGGGCGTGATCGCAAGGTTCGCGTGCAGATCGGCGATCCGCTGCTCGATCGTCGCACTTTCGGTTGGGGCGGCCGGCATGGCAGATGTTGCGGCGGCCGATCCCGGCGGCGCCGCTCGCGCCGGCAGGCCGCCGATCGCGGCGAACATGCCGAGACCGATGAGCGCTGTGGTGGCGAGGGCGGAGGATCTGAGGTTCAGGCGCATGATGATGCCTTTGTTTCACAAACGGGTTCGGCAGCAGGCGTTCCTGTGCCGCAATACGTTACAACTTCGAAATGAGTCAGGCTGAACAACCCCGGTATCGACCGATCCGTGCTGCGCTATTTCGCGCCCGGCTTGGCGGGCGCGTTCGCCGGCGCCGGCGTCGGTCGCAGGAAGGTGGCGTTGGCCGGGGCAGGCTTTTTGTCCGCCTTCGGCTTCTTGGCTTCGCGATTGCGACGGCTGCGACCCTTGGCCATGGACCTACTCCCTGATCAGCTGGCTATTGCGGTGTCGAACGGTTGGCAGCACCCGTCAGGGCATGGCCGCCAGCCGAGATGTCCTGCCCCGCACCCGCTGTGGTGTGGCAGGCCGCCAGCAGCGGGGCGGCGGCGAGCAGCATCCAAAGCCCGAGCGAGATTGCAGATGGCCGGCACATGATATTGATCCCTGTCGTTGCGATGGAGGATGTGCGTTCGCGGCGTGGCTCAGCGCCAGACCGGTCGTCCGAGATCGACGGTGCTGGGGCTCGTCACGGCCCCGCCGACGGCGCCGATGGCGCCGCCTACGACCGCACCAGTGACCACGCCGCCGCCCGTCACCGCACCGACCGCGGCACCTGCGCCGGCGCCGATGAGCCCCCCGGAAGCGGCACGATCGCCGGTGGAGGACCCACAGCCGGCGAGCACGCCACCGGCAAGCACGAGAGCGGCAAGCACGGGCATCATCGCGGCGGCGCGGGACATGGTACCTATTCTCCTTCCGGCGGCATCGCGCCATCGCGCCAGCAACACACGGCGTGTGCCGCTTCGTGGCTGGACGGCACGGGGCCGGGGAACGTGGGGCAAGAAACAGAAGGCGGGCGCATCGGCGCCGGAAATGCTCCGACGCAAGCCTCTCGCCTTTTCTACGTAATCAATTTCATCGTTATTCAGAAATATTCAAGTGATGATCGAGAGATTGTCTTTGGGTATTTCTACTCAGAAAAATGCCAGGCGCCATTTTCCGACGGCCTGGAAACCCGCCACGCTTCGTGATGTAGTCCGCCCACCGAGGCAGGAGGTGGTGATGCGGCGCAGGACATTGTTGGCGGGAACAGCGGCGGCGACGGTCGCAGTTACCCGCGGGGCAAGGGCCTTCGTCACCGAGGGCACCCGCCGCACCCTCGTCTTCTCCGGCGGCCAGCCCGTCCCCGTGCTCGACCCGCACGTGAAGTACGACTACTCCACCCGCATGATGCAGCAGTCGCTCTACGACGCGCTGCTCAAATACGTGGACAACCCGCCCAAGATCGTCCCCTGGCTCGCCCGGTCGTGGGAGGTCTCGCCGGACGGCCTTACCTACACGTTCCACCTGGCCGAGAAGGCCAAATTCCACAACGGCGACCCCGTGGACGCCGAGGCGGTGCGCTTCTCCTACGAGCGCGGCATCAAGCTCAACAAGGGCATCGCCTGGATGCTCAAGGACCATCTCGATCCCGCGCAGATCAAGGTGGTCGATCCCCACACGGTCAGCATGACCCTCAAGCAGGCCTTCCCCGGCTTTCTGTCCTTCGTCCCCTGGTGGTTCATCGTGAACCCCAAGCAGGTCATGGCCGAGGCCAAGAACAACGACGACGGCCAGGACTTCCTCGTCGCGCACGAGGCAGGCTCCGGCCCGTTCAAGATCAATCGCTGGGACCCGCAGGCCGCCATGGTCCTGGACGCCGTGCCGGACTACTGGCGCGGCTGGGAGGAGGGCGACGCCAACCGTCCCGCCGGCCTCATCTTCCAGGTCATCCGCGAGCCGGCGCCGCGGCGGGAGGCGCTGCTGCACGGCTCGGTGGACATGATCACCGACATGTCGCCGGACGACTACGACGCGCTCGCCAAGATCAAGGGCATCCGCGTCACCGACGACGCCGGCATGACCCCGTTCACGGTGATGTTCAACTGCGCCTGGGGCCCCACCGCGGACGTCAATTTCCGCCGCGCCATCGCCTACGCCATGGACT
This sequence comes from uncultured Pseudomonadota bacterium, assembly GCA_963764465.1. GTDB lineage: Bacteria > Pseudomonadota > Alphaproteobacteria > Acetobacterales > Acetobacteraceae > JAJXXT01. The sequence continues at coordinate 501,198 of CAVXSO010000006.1, forward strand.
ACGAGGCCCTCATCGCGATCGAGAACGGCCACGCGAAGCTGATGGACTCCCCCTTCCCCAACGCGCTGGCGGGCCACATCGCCGTCCCCGACATGCCGCGCAAGGACCTCGCCAAGGCCAAGGAATTCCTCGCCAAGACCAAATACGCCAAGGGCGGCCTCACGCTCGACTACCTCTACGTCGCGGGCCTGGAGGTCGAACGCCAGGTCGGCCTCACCGTGCTCGCCTCGCTCGAGCCGCTCGGCATCAAGGTCAACGTCCAGGGCGTGCCCTGGCCCACCGTCATGGCCCGCGGCACGAAGGCCGAGAACGGCCCGGCGATGATCGCCGTCTATGTCACCCCCGTCAGCACGGACCCCGACGTCGTCGCCTCGCAATATGCAAGCACCGCCGCCGGCAGCTACTGGGGCATGCACCACCTCGCGGACGCGACGCTCGACAAGATGGTCGCGGACGCGCGCGTGGAACTGGACGAGAAAAAGCGCGTGGCGATGTACGCCGAGATCCAGAAGCGCATCGTGGCGCTGCAGCCCGCCATCTTCGGCATGCTGGAAAACCGCCGCTGGGCCATGAAGGACAACGTCCAGGGCTTCGTCTTCTGCCCCGTCCGCCTGACCGGCGAGGTCGACTTCTACCCGATGTGGATCAAGGCATGACGCCTCTGGCGTGACCCGCTTCCTGCTGCGCCGCTCGGCCTTCCTGCTGCTCTCGCTGGCGGGCCTGGTGGTGCTCACCTTCGCGATCTCGCACATCGCCCCCGCCGACCCCGCTGCCCTCGCCGCGGGGCCGGACGCGACCGCGGACATGATCGCAACGATACGCCACCAATACGGCCTCGACCGCCCGCTGCCGGTCCAGTTCCTCCTTTACGTCGAGGCGCTGGCCAGGCTCGATCTCGGCCGTTCCATCGCCACCGGCCACAGCGTCGCCGCGGACCTCGCGATCTACCTGCCCGCGACGCTGGAACTCGTGCTGCTCGCCATGGGCTTCGCCGTCGCGGCCGGCATCCTGCTCGGCATCCTCGCCGCCATCCGCCGCGAGGGCCTCGCGGACCACGCCGCCCGCATCCTCGCCGTCGGCGGCATCGCCGTCCCCGCCTTCTGGATCGCGCTCATCCTGCAACTCCTGTTCTCGGTGCACTGGAAATTCCTCCCCATCGGCGGCCAGCTCCCGGTCGCCATCCCGCCGCCAGCACCCATCACCGGCATGGTGATCCTGGACGCGCTGCTGCGCGGCGAACCCGCGGTCGCCTCCACAGCACTCGTCCACGCGCTGCTGCCCGCCTTCGTGCTCTCGCTCCCCTGCCTCGCCTCCATCCTGCGCATCACGCGCCAGGAAATGATCGAGGTGCTCGCCGCGCATTACGTCCGCACCGCCCGCGCCCAGGGCATCGCCCCCCTGCGCGTGGTGGCGAAGCTCGCGCTGCGCAACGCCATGGTGCCCATCCTCTCCATGATCGGCCTGCGCTTCGGCTTCATGCTCGGCACCACGGTGCTGGTGGAGACGGTGTTCGACTGGCCGGGCCTGGGCCTCTACGCCGTCACCTCGGCCACCAGTGCCGACTTCGCCCCGGTCATGGGGGCGACGCTCGGCATCGGCCTGCTGTTCATGCTCGCCACCCTCGTCGTCGACCTGCTCTACGCCGTCGCCGACCCTCGGATCCGCGCGGCATGATCCGCCCCGCATGACGGTCGCCGCATGAAGGCCGCCCTGCGCGACCCCTCAGCCGCCATCGGCGCGGCGCTGGTCCTGCTGTTCCTGCTGCTCTGCGCCGCCGGCCCCTGGATCGCGCCCTACCCCGCCGACGCGACCGGCGCCATTCATTTCGCCCTCAAACTCAAACCGCCCTCCGCCGCCCACTGGTTCGGCACCGACGAAATGGGCGACGACATCTTCTCGCGCGTCGTCATCGGCGCGCGCACCAGCCTCTGGGTGGGCGTCGCCATCACCGGCATCGCGGTCGCGATCGGCGCACCGCTCGGCATCCTCGCCGGCTTCCTCGGCGGGCGCGTGCAGACAACCATCATGCGCCTCACCGATGTCTTTCTCTGCGTGCCCGGCCTCGTCCTGGCACTCGCCATCGTCGCCGCCCTCGGCCCCGGCCTCGTCCACGGTGTCGCGGCCCTCGCGGCCGTCTGGTGGCCCGGCTACGTCCGCCTGCTGGAATCAAAGGCGCTGTCGCTGCGCGATGCGAGCTTCGTGGAGGCCGCGCGCGCCTCCGGCGCCTCCACGTTCCGCGTGCTGCTGCGCCACGTCGCCCCCAACTGCACGGGCCCCCTGATCGTCAAGGCGAGCATGGACATGGGCTTCGCCATCCTCGCCGCCGCCAGCCTCGGCTTCATCGGCCTCGGCGCCCGCCCGCCGGCCCCGGAATGGGGAGCGATGATGGCCGTCGCCCGCAACTACATGCCGGACTGGTGGTGGTACTCCCTCGCCCCCGGCGCCTTCGTCTTCGCCACCGTCCTCGGCTTCAACCTCCTCGGCGACGGCCTCGCCGCCTGGCTCGATCCGCGCGAGCAAAGCTGAGCCTTGCGTCCTCTCAGGCCTGGCCCTTCCACTCCCGATACCACGCCACGAACCGCGCGATCCCGTCCGCGAGCGGCGTCGAGGGCGCGAACCCCGTCAGCTCCGAGATCGCGCGCACATCCGCCCGCGTCTCCATCACGTCCGCCGCCGGCGCCGGCGCATCGACAATCACCGCCCGCCGCCCCAACCCATGTTCCAAAAGCGAAACGAGATCGGCAACCGCCTCGCTGCGGTTGTTGCCGATGTTCATCACCCGTATCGGCGGCACGCCGGCCGGCGGCCGGTCGAGGCAGCCCAGGATCCCCGCCACGATGTCGTCGATATACGTGAAGTCCCGCCGCAGCCGCCCGCCGTCATAGACGGTGATCGGCCGCCCCGCCGTGATCGCCTCGGCGAAGCTGAAATAGGCCATGTCCGGCCTTCCCCACGGCCCATAGACCGTGAAGAACCGCAACCCCGTCTGTGCAATCCCGTACAGGTGCGCATAGGCATGGCTCATCATCTCGTCCGCGCGCTTGGTCGCGGCATAGAGCGAGAGCGGCGTATCCACCCGGTCCGTCTCCGCGAAGGGCGGCGCGTTCCCGCCATAGACGGAGGAGGAGGAGGCATAGACCAGGTGCCGCAGCCCCCTCAGCGCCCGCGCCAGTTCCAAGATCGCCAGGTGCCCGACGAGGTTGGACGCCGCGTAGTCGAACGGCGCGATCATCGAATGCCGGACCCCCGCCTGTGCGGCGAGATGGACGATCCCGTCCAGCCCCGGCTCCGCCAGCGCCGCCACCGCCTCCCTGTCCGCGATATCCACGCGCCGGAAGCGGAACCGCGGATGCTCGAGCAGCCGCAGCCGCGCCTCCTTCAGCGCCGGGTCGTAATAGGCATTGAGATTGTCGATGCCGAGCACGTCCTCGCCGCGCCCGAGCAGCGCGCGCACGGTGTGGAAGCCGATGAAGCCCGCCGCCCCGGTCACGAGAATGGTCACGAACGGCCTCTATCCTGCCTTCCGGGCATCCGGCAAGCGGCGCCGCAAGGGCCGCGGCACCCGCCACCTGTACACTCCGTCATCCCGCAAGGCTTGCATCGCCAAAACCTACGCGCGTAACAAAAGCCTTCAAGCCACAGGATCGAGCCATGGACGCCTCCCTGCCGCCGACCCGTCCCCCACGTGGCCCCTGGAAACCCGCGGGCTGCGACCGTATCGCGCTCGTCCTGCAGGGCGGTGGCGCGCTCGGCGCCTACCAGGCCGGCGTCTACCAGGCGCTGCACGAGGCCGGGCTGGAGCCGGACTGGGTCACCGGCGTCTCCATCGGTGGCATCAACTCCGCGATCATCGCCGGCAACCCGCCGGAGCGCCGGCTGGAGCGCCTGCGCGAGTTCTGGGATACCATCACCGCGAGGCGCATCGCGCTCTGGACGATGGACGGCGACGACCCGCGCCGCTTCCGCAATGCCTTCTCCTCGTTCACCACCATGACCATGGGCCAGCCCGGCTTCTTCACGCCGAACGTGCCGAGCCCCTGGATGTCGCCGCGCGGCGCCAGAACCGCGACCGCCATCTACGACACCTCGCCGCTGCGCGAGACGCTGCTCAAGCTGGTGGATTTCGACCTCATCAACAGCGGCGCCACCCGCCTCGCCCTCGGCGCGGTCAACGTCGCCACCGGCAACTTCATCTATTTCGACAACGCCACGAGCGAGATCGTGCCGGAACATGTCATGGCCTCCGGCGCCCTGCCCCCGGCCCTGCCGATGATACGCATCGGCACCGATTACTTCTGGGATGGCGGCCTCGTCTCCAACACGCCGCTCTCCTTCCTGCTCACCGAGATCGGCCGCGACGACGTCCTCGTCTTCCAGGTGGACCTGTTCAGCTCCCAGGGGAACATCCCCAGGGACATGCGCGATGTCCTCGCGCGCCAGAAGGACATCCAGTACTCCAGCCGCACCCGCATGCAGACCAGCATCTGGACCCAGCTGCACAAGCAAAAGGTCGCGATGCGCCGGCTGCTCAACATGATCCCGGAGGAAGCGCTGGACGACGACGACCTGGCGCTCAAGAAGGAACTCTCCAACCTGCCGGAGATCACCATCCTGCACCTCATCTACCAGCAGCAGGCCTACGAGAGCGACGCCAAGGACTACGAGTTCTCCGCCACCTCCATGCGCGAACACTGGGATGCCGGCTACCGCGACACGGTGCGCACCCTGCGCCGGCGCGAGTGGCTCGCCATGCCCGGCGAGACCAAGGGCATCATGGTCCACGACGTCCACCACGCCGAGGAAGAAGAGTGACATAGGCCGCCGGGGCTTCCCGGAACCGTAACAAAGCGTCAGGCTCGCGCCATGCGCCTGCCCGCCGCCCTCGCGCCCCTGCGCCTGAAGGTCTTCCGCCTGCTGTGGACGGCCAATGTCGTCGTCTCGCTCGGTGTCTGGCTGCAGAACACCGGCGCCGGCTGGCTCATGGCCACCCTCGCCCCGTCGCCCCTGATGGTGAGCCTGGTGCAGGCCGCCACCATCCTGCCAACCTTCCTCCTCGCCCTTCCCGCCGGCGCCATCGCGGACATCCTGGACAAGCGCCGCTTCATCCTCGCCACCCAGGTCTGGATGGCCGCCGCCGCCGCCGCCCTCACCGTCGCCACCATCCTCGGCCGCACGGACACGGTGATGCTGCTCGCCTTCACCTTCGCCATCGGCGCGGGTGCCGCGGTGAACTCGCCCGCCTGGGGCTCGGTCCTCATCGAGGTCGTGCCCCGGCGCGACATCGCCCAGGCGGTGGCGCTCAACGGCGTCGGTTTCAACATCGCGCGCGCCATCGGCCCGGCGATGGCCGGCATCCTCGTCCTCGCCGGCGGCTCCGGCCTCGCCTTCGGCCTCAACGCCGTCTCATACCTCGCGGTGATCGCCTCCCTGCTCATCTGGCAACGCCGCAAGCGCGCCGCGGCGCTGCCGCCGGAGCGCCTCGGCGGCGCCATCCGCGCCGGCGTCCGCTTCGCCCGCTACGCCCCGGTGATGCGCGCCGCGATGCTGCGCTCCGCCGCCTATTTCTTCCCCGCGTCCGCCCCCTGGGCGCTGCTGCCGCTGGTGGTAAAGCTGCATCTCGGCCTCGGCGCGGGCACCTACGGGCTGCTGCTCGGCCTGATGGGCAGCGGCGGCGTCACCGCCGGCATGCTGCTGCCGCGCGCGCGGCACTACCTCTCGCGCGGCGATACCGTGTTCTGGTCCAGCATGCTCTCCGCCGCCGGCACCGCGGTGCTCGGGCTCACCAGCCAGTGGGGTTTCGCGGCGGTCGCCATGCTGGTCTTCGGCATCGGCTGGGTCGCCGCCTCCTCCATCGTGCAGGGCGTCGCCCAGCTCGCCGCCGCCCCCTGGGTGCGCTCGCGCGCGCTCTCCATCTACCAGATCGCCTCCAACGGTGCCCTCGTCGCCGGCACGTTCTTCTGGGGCTGGCTCGGCGACATGATCGGCCTGCCCGGCACGCTGGTCGCCGCCGCCGCCACCTGCGCCATCGTCGCCGTCGCCGCGCGCCGCATCGGCATCGACGACGAAGCCGCCCGCCCCACCGGCCTCGCCTCCGTCCCCGTGCCGGAGGCGGTCGACCCCGAGCTCGCCCCCGTCCTCGGCGCCTCGCGCGACCGCGTGCTGGAAACCCAGGCCTACCGCATCGCGCCAGGCGACCGCCCCGCCTTCGTCGAGCTGATGGCCGAGGTCCGCCACGTCCGCGGCCGCCTCGGCGCCGTCGCCTGGCGCCTCTACGAGGACGTTTCCCACCCCGAAGCCTGGCTCGAGGTCTGGCAGGCGGAATCCTGGACCGACCATCTGCGCGAGGTCGCCCGCCTGTCGGAAGCCGACCGCGCCGTGCTCGCCCGCGCACTGGCATTGAGCCAGGGACAGCGCCCGCTGCGCCGCTACATCGCGGTGACGCTGGGCAAGCGGTCGCACGGCTGATTCATCGGCGGGGTCCGGGCCCGCCTCCGTCCAGCCCCGCGCACAGCCCGGCGACCAGGGCCGCGGCGAGCATGGCCGCCTTGTTGTCCCGCATCAGCGCCTCAAGCGGGATCGGCGGAGCGGCGGGCGGCCGCGCCGGCCGGCGCAGCACGACGGCGAGCGCCGCCAGCCCGAGCACCAGCAGGCAGGCCGCGACCACGAGCGCGGCACCACCGGGCCCCACGCGCGGCACCATCTCGATCCACAGCGCCGCCAGCGCGCAGCCGAGGGCCGCCAGCAGCAGTACGGCCGCGAGCGCCGCCGCAACGGCGACGATACCGGCGCGCCGTGCCGCGATGGCAACGCCCGGCGCCCCCACGCCGCGAAGGATCGCACCCAGGAGCGGCGCCGCGTCCGCTCCCATCAGGAACCGGCCCCCTTCACGGTCCCCGCCGCATCACGAGCCGCGGCGGGTCAGCATCTGGCTGCCCAACACGCCCAGGCCGAAGGCCAGCAACAGGCTCGTGATCGGCTGCTCCTCCACCTGCCGCGCGAGCGCGTTCGCCGCGCGCGCGCCTTGGGAATACAGGGCATCATAGACGTGCGAGGCGGACTGGCCGGCCTGCGCGGCCGCACCGTGAACCGCCTCGTCGGTCGCGTGCACGGCGCCATTCGTGACGTGCCCGGCAAGGCCGGCGACGTCCTTCCTGAGGGCGCTGAGATCGCGCAGAATGGTCTCGAGATCGGGTGTGTCTTTGGCGGCGGTCATGGCCGGATCTCCTTCTGGACTCTGGTCGTCGGTAAAGGCACCAATGCAACCGCGGACGGCGCGTCATGCATGCCGCACACGCTCGCGATGCGTCTGCAAAAACAAACACAAGACATTTCGCCGCGCCGCCGGAATGACGACTTGGTGAATTGGCATGTGGATACCGAATCCGTGAGTTGAAAGCGTATTTATACTTACATCCGGCCCGGCACGAAGGGTTTATTTCATCTCCCCACGGCCGGTCAGCCCATATCGCCGCCGGCGCGGACGCTTGAACGGATTCCGCGCGATTGCCTAGAGTGCCGCCCCGCACGGGAACAGACGATGAACGACCTCTTCGGATCGCAGAAGAAACCCCGCAACGAGACCTACGACGCCAACTCCATCGTGGTGCTGGAAGGGCTCGAGCCCGTCCGCCGCCGCCCGGGCATGTATATCGGCGGCACCGACGAGGGGGCGATGCACCACCTCGCGGCCGAGCTGCTCGACAACGCCATGGACGAGGCTGTGGCCGGCCACGCGAGCTTCATCGAAGTCTCACTGTCGCCCGACAATATTCTGACTGTGCGGGATAATGGGCGCGGCGTTCCGGTCGATCCGCACCCAAAATACCCCAATCTCTCGGCGCTCGAGGTCATCCTCACCACGCTGCACTCGGGCGGCAAATTCGACGACGGTGCCTATTCCACCTCCGGCGGCCTGCACGGCGTCGGCTCCTCCGTCGTCAACGCGCTCGCCAGCTTCCTGGAGGTCGAGGTCGCGCGTGAGCGCACGCTCTGGAAACAGCGCTACGAGCGCGGCAAGCCGAAAACCAGGCTCGTCAACGCCGGCCCGGCACCGAACCGCCGCGGCACCACCATCCGCTTCCAGCCGGACCCGGAAATCTTCGGCCAGGCGCGCTTCCAGCCCGCGCGCCTCTACCGGCTCTGCCGCTCCAAGGCGTACCTTTTCCGCGGCGTCGAGATCCGCTGGGCCTGCGACAAATCCCTCGTCCGCGACGACACGCCGGCGGAGGCCGTGCTGCATTTCCCCGGCGGCCTGCGCGACAGCCTGGAGGCGGAGATCGAGGGCAGCACCCTCGTCGTCCCCGTCTGGGCCGGCGAGGCCGATCTCGGCAACGCCGCGGATGGCCAGAAGGCCGGCCGCATCGAGTGGGCCGTCGCCTGGACCGATGGTGGCGCCGGGGGCGGCGACGCCGGCATCGCCTCCTACTGCAACACCGTCCCCACGCCGCTCGGCGGCACACACGAGGCCGGCTTCCGCGCGGCCCTGCTCAAGGGCCTGCGCGCCTGGGGCGAGCAGCGAGCCAACCGCCGCGCCGCCGCCATCACCGGCGAGGACGTCGCCGCCGGCATGGCGGGCAAGATCTCCCTCTTCTTCCGCCAGCCCCAGTTCCAGGGCCAGACCAAGGAAAAGCTCACCTCGCCCGAGGCCACGCGCCTGGTCGAGGCCGCCATCCGCGACCGCTTCGACCACGTCCTCGCCGGCGACCCGCAAGCCGCCGACAACCTGCTGTCATTCGCCATCGAGCGGGCGGAGGAACGCGCCCGGCGCAAGGAGGCGAAGGACACGCCGCGCAAATCCGCCACGCGCCGCCTGCGCCTGCCCGGCAAGCTCGCTGACTGCACGCTCGAAGACGCGGGCCGGACGGAACTCTTCCTCGTCGAGGGCGACAGCGCCGGGGGCTCCGCCAAGCAGGCCCGCGACCGCGCCACCCAGGCGGTCCTCCCCCTGCGCGGCAAGATCCTCAACGTCGCCTCGGCGAGCGTGGACAAGCTGCGCCAGAACCAGGAACTCAAGGACCTGGTCGAGGCGCTCGGCTGCGGCGTCGGCGACCGCTTCGACCGCGCGAGGCTCCGCTACGGCCGCGTCATCATCATGACGGACGCGGACGTGGACGGCGCGCATATCGCAACGCTGCTGATGACCTTCTTCTGGAGGGAACTGCCGGAGCTGGTGCGCCACGGCCATGTCTTCCTCGCCCGCCCGCCGCTCTACCGCCTGACGCAGGGTGCCAAGAGCATCTACGCCATGGACGACGCCGACAAGGACGTCAAAATGAAAGGCTTCCGCGGCAAGGTGGACGTCAGCCGCTTCAAGGGCCTCGGCGAAATGCCCCCCGCCCAGCTGCGCGAAACCACGATGGACCACCGCAAGCGCACGCTGCTGCAGATCGTCGCGCCGCCGGAAGCGCGCGCCCACACCAACGAGACGGTCGAGAACCTGATGGGCCGCCGCCCGGAACTGCGCTTCCGCTTCATCCAGGACCACGCCGCCGCCGTCGCCGAACTGGACGTCTGAGAGCGCTTATCAGGCCGCGATTTTCGCCAGCCGCTCCCGATAAATCTCGAACGCATCCCCCGGATCGTCCGCATACGCCTCGATCCGCACCAGGCACGTATGCGCCGAGCACCCCTGCCCGAATTGCGAGGTTCCGACATCGAGCGTCAGCACGTTCGGGTTCCCCGCCACGTCCAGCCCGGAATTCCCCACCGGCGTGAACCAGGCGCCGGTCGGCAGCACCACCACCCCCTCGCGCACCGCGTCCGAAACCGCCGCCGTCGCCAGGCAGGCGCCGCGTTCGTTGAACAACCGGATCGTCATTCCATCCGCGATGCCCAGGCGGGCCGCATCCACGGGGTTGATCCGCGCCTGCTCGCGCCCGCCCCGCTTCTGCGCCCGGCTCGCTTCCCCGGTTTCGAGCTGGGAATGCAGCCGCCCGGGCGGCTGGCTGGAAATCAGATGGAACTGTCCACCGTCCCCCGCCGCCCCCAGCCACTCCGCCGGCTCGATCCACGCCGGGTGCGCCCGGCAATCCGCATAGTCCAGCCCCGCGAGCAGCGAACTTCCCAGGACGATCCGCCCGCTCTGCGTATGCAGCCTGTGCTCCTCCGGCCGCTCGCGGAACGCCTCGAGATAGGTGTGCCCGGTCTTCACCGGGCAGCGCGCATGCCCCGTCTCCCAGAACGCCTCGAACTCCGGCATCTCGAACCCATGCCGCGCCGCGGCGTCCTTGCGGCTCGTCTCGTAGAGGTGGCGTATCCACCCCATTTCGTCGCGCCCCTCGGTAAACCGCGCGCCAACCCCCAGCCTCTCCGCGATCGCGCCGAAAATATCGTAATCGGAACGGGATTCCCCCAGCGGCTCCACCGCCTTCTGCATCGCCAGGATGAAGTCCGACCGCCGGTTCCCCGCCAGGTCGTTACGCTCGATCGAGGTCGAGGCCGGCAGCACGATATCCGCGCGCTGCGCCGTCGCGGTGAACATCGGGTCCTGCACGACGATCGTCTCGGGCCGCGCCCACGCCGCCTCCAGCCGGTTCAGATCCTGGTGATGGTGATACGGGTTCCCGCCGGCCCAATAAACCATCCGAATATCGGGATACGCGCGAACCTTGCCCTCGTAGCTGAACGGCGCACCCGGGTTCAGCAGCATGTCGCTGATCCGCGCCACCGGAATGAAGCTGTCGATAGCCTTGCGCCCCTGCGGCATCGCCGGCGGCAGCCCGAGGTTGATCGCCGCTCCCACGCCGCCCAGGGACGCATACCCATACCCCACGCCGCCGCCAGGCAGCCCGATCTGCCCGGTCACGGCCGCGAGCCCCAGCGCCGCCCAGAACGGCTGCTCGCCATGGTGCGCGCGCTGCAGGCTCCAGCTCACGGAAACCAGCGAGCGCGTCTCCACCAGCACCCGCGCCAGCGCCGAAATCGCCCCGGCATCGAGCCCCATGGAATCAAGCCCGGTGATCGCCGCCGCCCACGCCGCGTCCTTGCGCACACCGTCCGCGCTGCCGTCGAGGTAGCGCAGGAAAACGTCCGCCCCGCTCGTGCAACGATCGAGAAAGTCACGGTCATGCCGCCCCGCCGCCACGATCTCGCCCGCGAGCCCCAGCATCAGCGCCGTGTCCGTGTTCGGCCGTATCGGCCACCACTCGGCGCCGACAAAATCCGGCAGGTCGTCGCGCACCGGCGAGACGTGCACCACCCGCGTGCCGCGCGCCGCGATTCGTCGCAGCTCGGCTTCCACGTTGTGCCGAGCGATCCCGCCGGATTCGTTCTGCGCCGTGCGCGGCGTGATGGCGCCGAACACCACCAGCGTCTCGGTATGTTCCGCGATCGTATCCAGCGTGTCGGACTGCCCGTTGCACGCGGCATCGCTGCCCAGAGCATGCCGCAGGATCACCGGCCCCGCGGCGGTGGAATACGTGTCCACATGCCCCGTATACCCGCCCGCCAGGTTCAGCATCCGCCGCAGCAGGGACTGCGCATGGTGCACCCGTCCGCAATTCGTCCACCCGTAGGACCCGCCGAAGATCGATGCGTTGCCGAAGCTCCCGGCAACACGCCGGATCTCGCCGGCCACCAGCGACAGCGCCTCGTCCCAGGAAACGGGCACGAACCGCTCCCGCCCGCGCCCCCGCCGGTCGCTCCGCTCGCGCTTCGCGAGCCAGCCCTCGCGCACCATCGGCCGCAACACACGCCGCTCCGGCTTCGCCCACTCCCCCACGGAACGGATGATCGGCGAGGGCGCGGGGTCCTGCGCGAACGGCTCCACGCCCACGATCCGGCCATCCTCCACCAGGAGCGTGTAGGCGCCCCAATGGCTGCAATGCGGAACTCGCCGGACCTCACCCATGCCTCACCTCACGCCGCCACGCGGCCCCGATCAGGCCCGCATAGCGGAAGCCCCGTCTCAGGTACAGCACATCAGTCGAGCGTCCGCCGGTAGGTCAGCACCGCGACGACGCTGATCGCCACCGCGAAGGCCGCCATCGGCCACAGATCGGGCGCGATCTCCGCCCACCCGTTGCCCTTGAGCAGCACGCCGCGGCAGATGCGCAGCGCATGCGTGATCGGCAGCATGTCGCCAACCGCCTGCGCCCAGTACGGCATGCCGCGGAACGGAAACAGGAACCCCGAGAGCAGCATCGACGGCAGGAACACGAACGTCGCCATCTGCATCGCCTGCATCTGCGTGCGCGCGATCGAGGAAATCACGAACCCCAGCGCCAGGTTGCAGCCGATGAACAGCCCGATCGCGGCCAGCAGCAGCGGCAGCGAGCCGGCCACCGGCACGTGGAACACCAGCACCGCCACCAGCAGCACCAGCGAGATCTGCAGATACCCGAGCCCGACATAGGGCATGATCTTGCCCAGCAGCACCTCGGCAGGCTGGATCGGCAACACCAGCAGGTTCTCCATCGTGCCCGTCTCGCGCTCGCGCGTGATCGCAATTGCCGTCGAAACCAGCGTCGAGAAGGTCAGCACCATGGCGATCAGCCCCGGAACGATGTTCAGCGCCGTGATCTGCTCGGGGTTGTAGCGCGCGTGCACGATGGTCTGGTACGGCACCAGCGCGGGATGGAGGCGCGGGTCGGCCGGCAGGTCGCGCGTCAGCACGTTGCCGCCCAGCACATTGCCCCCGAGGGCGTTGACCGCCGCCGTCGCGTTGCCGATCGCGGTCGGGTCAGAACCATCGGCATCGACCAGGAGCGAAGGTGAGCCGCCATGCAGCACGTCGCGCTGAAAACCGGGCGGGATGTCGATGATGAACATCACGTCCCAGCGCCGCAGCGCCTCGTCCGCCGCGGCCTCGGTCGGATAGACGTGGATATCGAAATACTTGGTGTTCTCGAGTGCCGTCACGATATCGCGCTCGTAGCGGGAATGGTCGGCGGAGACCAGCGCGGTCGGCAGGTGCCGGGGATTCGTATTGATGGCGTAACCGAACAGGAAGAGCTGGATCATCGGCAGCACCAGCGTCAGCGCGATTGTCGCGCGGTCGCGCCGCAGCTGGGTCGCCTCCTTGCTCAGCATCGCGATAAAACGGTGCCAGGAAAAAAACTTCATGCCCCTTCTCCGTAGGAGGTGCCCGCGGGGGGCGTGTTGAGCATGTGGATGAACACGTCATCCAGCCGCGGCGGCACCTCGTGCCAGGCCAGGTCCGCGAGTCCCGCTGCCACGATGGCCGCGCGCAGCGAGGCGGCATCGGGGCCGGTCACGCGCAGCGCGCGGCCGAACACGGTCGCCGTCTCCACCCCCTTCTGGTGGCGCAGCTTCGTCGCCGCGGCCTCTACCTCCCCCACCGCCTCGATGACGGTGATATCCGCCTGCCGCACCACCTCCTCGGCCGTGCCCTGCACCACCAGATGCCCGTTCGCGAGATAGATAACGCGTGCGCAACGTTCCGCCTCGTCCATGTAGTGGGTGGAAACCAGGATGGTCATGCCCTCCCCGGCGAACTCGTGGATCAGGTCCCAGAACTCCCGCCGCGCCTTGGCGTCCACGCCCGCGGTCGGCTCGTCGAGCAGCAGCAGCCGCGGCCGGTGCAGCACCGCGGCGGCCAGCGCCAGGCGCTGCTTCCAGCCGCCGGAAAGCTCGCCCGCGAGCTGATCCAGCCGGTCGCCCAGCCCCGCCCGCTCGACGGTCGCACGGATCGCCTCCCGGCGGTCGCGCACGTCGTGCAGGCGCGCGACGAACTCCAGGTTCTCCCCCACGGTAAGGTCGCCATAGAGGCTGAAACGCTGCGTCATGTAGCCAACCAGCCGGCGGATCTCGTCCGCGCCGGTCAGCAGGTCGATCCCCAGGCACGTCCCCCGCCCCGCGTCCGGCAGCAGCAGCCCGCAGAGCAGGCGCATCGTCGTCGTCTTGCCGCTGCCATTGCCACCGAGGAACCCGCACACCTCCCCCTCGGCCACCCGCAGCGACAGGTTCTCGATTACCCGCCGCGCCCCGAACCGCTTCGACAGTCCCTCGACGTCGATCGCGTAGGTGGTCATGAACCGCCGTCCGTCGCCGGCACCGCCCGCACATCGAGCGGCTGTCCCGGATGCAGTCGCAACAGGTCCGCGGGCGGCGGCGTCGCCTCGATCCGGTACACCAGGTTCCCGCGCGAGCTCTCGCTGTAGATCACCGGCGGCGTGTATTCCGGCTTCGGCGAGATGTAGGAAATGCGTGCCGTGAACCCCTTGCCGCAGCCGTCGCAGGAGATCGCCACCTCCTGCCCGTAGCGCAGCGAGGAAAGTTGATCTTCCGGAATGAAAAACAGCACCCGCAGGTTCGCCGCCGGCAGCAGGTCCACCACCGTCGCACCCGCCGTCAGCGCCTCCCCCGCGCGCGAAACCACGTCGACGACAACCCCCGCGTCCGGCGCCACCACCCGCCGCAGGGAAAGCTGCCACTCCGCCTGCGCCAGCGCCGCCTGCGCCGCCGCCACCGCCTCCTGCTGCGCCGCGATCTGGTCCTCGCGCCCGGAGGGCTGGCGCAGCAGCGCGAGATTCGCCGCCGAGGCCGCCTCCTGCGCGGTCGCCGACGCCAGTTGTTGGCGTTCCGTATCGACCAGCTGCTGCGGCACGGCATGGCTCGGCAGCAGCCGCTCGTCGCGCGCGAGATCGACAGCGATGCGCCTGCGCACCGCGGCCTTGTCCGTGAGGTCCGCCGCCGCCGCCGCGATCTGCTCCGCCCGTCCGCCCGGCTGCTGCAGGTTGCGCAACGTCGCCTGCGCCGCGTCGAGGTTGGCCCGCGCCTCGCGCACCGCCGCCTCGTCGCCCGTCGCATCCTGCTCGAACACCGGCGCGCCCTTCGCCACCATCTGCCCGCGCACCACGTCCACATGCACCAGCTGCCCCGCCAGCGTCGGGCCGAGGAACACGTCGTCGCCCTCGGCATAGCCCTGCCAGCCGGACGGCGCGCCGCGCCGCAATTCCAGCGCATAGATCACGCCGACCACGGCCAGCACCGCCACCAGCACGAACGCGCCACGCACGCGCTTCATGGCGCAAGCCCCCTGAGCAGCGTCTCGGCATGCGCCGCCAGCATCGCGTCCGGGTCGAGCGGCCCCTTCGCGTGCCGCCCGATCGTGTCGCGCCACAGCAGCGAGAGCAGCACCGGCGCGAACACCACCGGCGCCATCGCCATCGGGTCCACCGCCCGGAACTCCCCGCGCGCCACCCCGCGCGCCAGGATTCCGGCGACCACCCGCATGCCCCGCGCCACCACCTCCTCGGCATAGAAGCGCGCGATCGCCCGGTTGCGCCCCGCCTCGGCCAGCACCAGGCGCGGAATTGCGGCAACGCCCCCGCGCCCCAGCCCGCGCGCCTGCTCCAGCAGCCCCTGCAGCACCACCGGCGCCGGGCTCGCCTGGCCCGCCACCCACGCCTCGATCGCCGCGAGCCGGGGCAGCAGCGCCTCGCGCACCACGGCGAAGAACAGCTCCTCCTTGGTCGGGAAGTAGAGGTAGAGCGTGCCCTTCGCGATCCCGGCGCGCGTCGCCACGTCCTGCATCCGCGTCGCGGCGAAGCCCTTTTCGCTGAACACGCCCAAAGCTGCCGCGGTGATCGCGCCGGCCCGCGCCTCGCGCCGCGCTCGCGGTCCGCCGGACGTCCCGCGCACAACCCGATCCACGACGTTCGAAGCTGGCATCATGGCACCCGTCTCAAGCTCCGAGAATGACTGACCGGTCGGTCATCGGCAAGCGGCAGCGCGCGCCACCCTTGACCGCGACACCCTGCGCGCCCGACACCCTCGCCGCCTTGACCGGAATCAAGGCGCGCAATCGAGCGAAAGGCAGGATGGCACCGTGGACCAGGACATGAAGAAACGCGCCGAGGCGCTCGCCGAGCAACTGCGCGTCCAGGGCAAGGCGGAGCATGCGGGCCGGCTCGCCACCGCCGCCCAGGCGCTCGGGCGCGGCGCGGAGAGCGCCGTCTTCGCCACCTTGCTCGGGATCGTGGACGTGGTGCTCGACGCCGCGGAAGCCATCGACCCGCGCACCCAGGCCATGGCGGAGGAACTGCGCACCATGGTCGAGGCCCATCTGCGCACAAGGCCGAAGGCCTGAGCGCGCAACCGCCCCGGGATCAGCGCGGCGCCGCCCTGCGCCGCGCTCCAGTGCCCGCTGCTTCCTTGCCCGCCGCCGCGCCGCCGCCGCGATAAGCGCCGAACGCCGCCAGCGCCTCGGCAAGCTCGCGCCTGGACAGCAGCACCGGCCCCACCGCCAGGCTCAGCAGGTATTGTTGCGCCAGCGTCTCGAGCTCCACCGCCCGCCACATCGCGTCCGCGAGGTCGGCGCCGAGCGCGATGCAGCCGTGGTTCGCCAGCAGGCAAGCCGTCCGCCCCGCGAGCGTCGCCACCGCCACCTCGGACAGCGCCGCCGTCCCGAACGTGCGGTAAGGCGCGCAGGGCACGTCACCGCCGCCGAACGCCGCCACCATGTAGTGCGCCGCGGGGATCGGCCGCCGCGCCATCGCCATCGCCGTCGCGTGCGGCGGATGCGCGTGCACGATCGCCCCGATCTCCGGCCGCGCCCGATAGATGTCGCGGTGCATCCGCCACTCGCTGGAAGGCCTGGCCCGCCCGCGCCAGGCCCCGTCCTCGGCGAGCCTCATCTGCGCGATATCCGCCGCCCGCATCGCCGCGGCCGGCAACGCGGAGGGCGTGATCAGCATCGCCTCGCCACGCCGCGCGCTGACATTCCCCGCCGTCCCCTGCGACAGCCCGCGCGCGATCAGCTCCCGATACGCGGCAACGAGGGACGAACGGTCCATGCGGGCAAGCCTCGCCGGTTGGAAAATGATCCCGCCGCCGCAACCGCGCCCGGGACACGCGGAAACTAGGCGCCCGCCCGCCCGGCGTCCATCGCGCCCGCCCGTTCACGGCGGCTTCGGCGCCGCCTGCGCCACGTCGTTGCCCGCCGCCGCGGCCGGCGCCGCGACACGTTGCGCCTCGGCATCGATCTGGCGGGAGAAGATGACCCCCTGCCAGCGCACCGGCAGCCCCGTCGCCGCGAGCGCCTCGGCGCTCCACGTGTTGCAGGTATGGCTGAGGCTGTAGCCGCTCGCCGCGTCGTAGACGACGCTGCCGGAGAAGTCGCCAGGCCCGGCCTCCACCGGCTCGCCCGCCGCGTTCTTGCGCAGCGTCGCCCAGATGAAGGCGGAAAGCCGCTCGGCTCCCCCCGGCGGCAGGTTGATCGTGGTGATATGCGCGGCGCCATAGGCAGCCGCGGGGCCGCTCTCGATCGCGCTCACCTCCAGCGCGCCCGCGCCGGGGAACGGCCCGCCCAGCCAGTCGCCGAGCCCGTGCTCGGGCTCGGTCATGTAGCTGCGCTTGCCATAGCCGAAGACGATGTTGCGCGCCTGCGGGAAGCGTTCCACGAACACCCGCAACGGCCCGCCTATTTCCCCGGCGGGCACCGCGATATCGGTGTGCCAGCCATGGGTGAGCAGGAACACCCTGCCCGCCGAGCCATCCGGCGCGGGCGCGAGGGCGGCGGCGGATGGCGGCGGCACCGCCTCGCCGGCGCATCCGGCCAGCATGGCCAGCAGCACGGCGAGGGCCACGTCCCGCCCAAGGCGCCAGTCCGCGCGGGCTCGTCCACCGATACGGTTCCGCAGGTCGCCCTCCACCGCTGCGTCGTGGCCCAACCCGAGCCCGCCCGCCGCAACAGCATCGAATGGATCGGCGGACGCGGCAACCGTGCCCACCGCCGGCCAGCCGCCGCGCGCGGCGCGGCCCCCCGGGTCAGCGCGCGACCAGTTCGACCCTCCGGTTCTTCGCCCGGCCGGTCTCGTCGGCGTTGCTCGCGATCGGCGCCGCCATGCCGGCGCCGAAGGCGATCAGCCGAGCCGCGGCGATGCCATAGTGGCCGGTCAGGTCGGCGACGATACTGGCGGCGCGACGGCGGGAGAGCTCGACGTTGTAGGCGAAGTCGCCGCGGTTGTCGGTGTGGCCGGTGACCACCAGCTTCAGGTCAGGCTCGGCGCGCAGCAGCTTGGCGATCTCGTCGAGCGTGCGGCGCGAGTCCGGCAGCGGAACGTCCTTGTCGAAATCGAAGTGAATGCCATAGAGCGCCACCCGCCCCGTGCCCTGCAGCGCCTTGGCCATGGCGCCGGAATCGACGAAGACGACCTTGCCGGTGTCCATCGGCTTGGCTTCGACGACCGTGACGAAGGCGGTGGCCGTGCCGTTCGCCTCGCCGACCAGCAACGCGACATCGACGTCGCCCGCAGGCCGCGAGAGCCGCGCGAGCAGGTAGCGCGCATGGCCGGCGTAGCGGAAGTTCTGCTGCGCGCCGTCCACCGCCCATCCCAGCAGGTAGGCATCGTTTTGCGAGCCGCTGAAGCAGGTCGCATCCTCGCAGGCGAAAACCGGCTGGAAGCCCTTGGCCAGCAGCGCATCCCGCAGGTTGGCCAGGATTTCCAGCGAGGACCGGCCCGACGGCTCGTCATAGCGTATCCGGGTCACGCGGCCCTCGGCGCGCATCCAGGAAGCGCCGGTGTCGTTGCCCGCCATGGCGGCGGTGACCGCGGCGTTGTCGAGCGGCGCCTTCAGCAGCGAGGCCGCGTCGAAGGCCTTGGCGTCGTAGAACACGATCTCCGAGCCGGCATAGCGCCCGACCAGTGGGTGGTCCTTCGACCCCGCGGCATCCTTGGCGGACGCCACCGCGCCCGGCAGGCTGGCGAGCGCGACGAGCAGCACCGCCACGGCGATCCAGAACAAACGACGCATGACACCGCTCCCCTTCGGCATGTTGCGCACCACTGTGCCCCGAGGCTTCGCGCGCGTCACGGGCATCGGTTCCCCGATGCCCTGGCCCGGCGCAGCGGAAAGCTGACGGGGCGGCTGAGATCGCGATCGGAGGACGACCAGACGGTGCCGGACGATGTGGCCCGGTTCAGGGTGCCCGTCGCGGTCAGCGCATCCTCGAGGTTCCAGGCGAGTTCCAGGCGCGAGAGGGTCAGGCCGGGGGTACGGCGCCCATCCTGCGAAAGGGTCAGCAGCGCGCCGCGGCCCCTGGCGTCGCGCACGAAGCCGCCGACTTTGCAGGCGACGCGATGGCCGGTGCCATCGCACAGGATCGCCCGGCCATCGATGTCGCGGTCGCCGGGGCCGGATTGATCCGAGATCGGAATCGGGTCCGGCAGGCTGCCCCGCCGCAGCGTGAGCACCAGATCGAGCCGGGTGCCGGCATCCGTGGTCGTCTCTCCGGACCAGCGGTCCAGCAACGGCGGCGAGGCATGGGCCCAGCGATTTCCCCAGACGTCCAGCTCATGGTTCACGATGATGCCGAGGCCGAACAGCAGGATCAGCCCGGCCGCCGCCCTGATCCAGGTCATGCGCCCTGCTCCCAGCCGGTGCGCGCGTCACGGTGCGGGTCCGGAACAGCCTGATGCCTCGACAGACCCGCCCCGCTGCCGCTGCGGTGGTGTTTCGCCAATGCGCCCGAGGGTGAGGCGGCGACAGCGAAGCCGCCTGGTTTCCCTGGCGCGAACCAAGGGCCGAAGCCGTTGCCAGAGGCGGACGACCCGCTGGAGCCTATGGGCGCGGCGATGGCTGCCGAGCGTTCCCGATACGATATCGTGCGTGCGCCGGACGGGATCGTGCGTGCGCCGGACGGGATCGTGCGCGCGCCGGACGGGAGCGACCGCGGCAACGGCAGTCGACCGCCATATGACGCGGTGCCGATGTTCCGCATCATGACCCCGCAGACGCCCTACGCCAGATTATCCATGTGACGGCGTCACCCATCGCAGATTGCGCGAACAGTGGCGAGGTTTCAGACCGCCGGCAAGCCCGGCCCCCCCGCCGGGAACAGGGCCGCCGCTGCATGGCCGAGCATGAGCGACGCCGGCATGTCGGGCGGTTGAAGACTGGCCGTCACCCCCAGCCCAGAATGCGCTCCACGGCGTGGCAGGCGCGGACCGCGACCGGCAGCCGGCGATGCGCGAACCGTCGCAGCACGCTGCGGGCTGTTCGGTCTGCAAACCGCTCCAGCGGCCATGGCGTCCGTTGCCGATAGGTCAAATAGTCCTGTTTCATCGGATGATCGTTGAGGTAATGCCACGGCTTCGAGCGGCCGCTGAAATGAACGACCTTTATCGAGCGTCGGAGCCCGTCTGCAATCTTCCTGAAATGGACGAAGCCATCTCTGTCGCTGGCGATATGGCCGGTCTGGAAATTCCATGTCGCGTCGAGTGCCACCCAGTCGTCGAGCAGCGTGAGGTTCAGCGCGCACTGATCCCACCACTGCAACCTCTCCGGATGGCGCCGGGCGAATTCGAGGGCCCGGGCCCCGATGCCCAGCTCGCGCCAGCGCCCGAGATCGACGAGCAGAACTCCGGAGTTGAAATACGGCGCGCCGGCAGGGAGGCCCAGCACGGCGTGATGAGTGTATGGGCTCGCATCGGGCACGGCGGCGACGGTCAGCCCCGACAGGTCCCGGCTCCAGAGTGCCGCCAGGTCGCCCGTGACGATCGTGTCGCAATCGAGATAGATCACCCGATCGACATCGTCCGGCAGGACACGATCCATGAGCAGCCGCGCATACGCCGATCGCGTGACATGGCCAGCCTTCAGAACCAGGTCGTCCGGGAAATATTGCGCAAACGACACGAACGAGACATCGGCGGGGTAGCCGCGCAGCATCTCCCGGATCTGTCCCTCGTCCGCGAGTTCGCCATCGCCAAGAACGAAAATCCGCAGCCGCCGGCCCCGGTTGTTTTCCACGACCGAGAGCAGCATCGCGGCCATATGTGAAACGAAGCTGGGATCAGCCGCACAGACGACATTCACCGCGACGTCCCCGCAACAATTTCACCTGGCCGAACCAATGCTTGCCGGCTGCCCCTCGAAGCATACGAGCCGCTTCCCTTTCCAACGCATATCACAGTGACATGAAGCCCCGGGCCTACCCAAAATGTCTATTTTGGTACCCGGCGTCGTCTGCGATGCGATCACGCCGAACATCGCGCGGATAGACTGCCCAATGCGGATAGGCTGCCCGAACAGGACGTTGAGCCGGCGGTGGTGCCCTCCCCTGGGCCCCACACTCCGCCCATCGTTTCCGCGTGCCACGACGAGCTTGCGCAACGCACAGGCCTCCGACGTGCCATAAGTGCGGCGCGACGGCGGCCAGTCCCCGTAAACCAATGGGCGCTCCCCGGCCGCGCCGCCCGCCCGGGCACCGCTGCGCCGCCTGCCGTCGTGCCAGGGTCGGTCCGCGCCGCGTCATGCAGGCCCCAGGCCAAGCCACCGCCCGGTGCCCTCCGGCAGCACCAATGACGTATCCCTGCTCCGTGGCGAGCGCCGGCCTGGCCAGTCTTCCCATGCCCCGTTGAAAAGGCTTGGCGTCCCCTAGGGGATTCGAACCCCTGTTACCGCCGTGAGAGGGCGGTGTCCTGGGCCTCTAGACGAAGGGGACGAGGCGCGCCGGAGACGCGCTCCTACGGCAACGGCCCCACCGGATCAAGGCCCCACCGGATGGGCCCCCACCGGCCCCGAGAACCCCGGCCGCACCAGGCGCCAGCCCCGCCGCCGGCCGGGTCTTTCCCGCTGCTCGCCGCACGCCCCGGCCGCGCCGGCCCGCACCCCGGCCAGCCAAGACTGTTGATTTCTCGTATCCATGACGCTATGGAAACGGCGTCCGCAGGGGTGTCTTCGGGCAAAAGCGACTCGCAACGACCTTGGTATCATTTGATTCGATACCGGCGTGGCGGGAGCCCGATCCAGAAAGGAATCGCCCTTGCACCCCAATGATCGCCCGCATCCTCCCGCGGCAACCCATTTCGCCAACATTCCGCCCGTGCGCTTCGTCCGCCGGGTGATCCGCTCGCCGGAATACGGCGTGCTCTACATGGGCATCGCGTTCTGGATCGTCGCCGGCACGCTCGGCATCGGCCGGCCCCTGTTCGACATCATCGCCGCCCACGTCTGAACAGCGCGTCTGAACAGCGCGTTTCAGCAGCGCCCCCCAAGACAGCGTCTGTTTGCAACGCCTGAACCCGGCGCCTGAGACCAGGCGCCGGAAGGCGCGCGTCCGAAACGCGCCCGCCCGTTTCCGGGGCAGCGCACCTGGGCCGGTTCTCAGGCCCCGCCGGAAGCGCACCCGATCGCGCTGTCGTCCCCCGCGGCGGTGGCCAGCGGCGCCATGGCGAGCCCGCTCCCGGTCCCGCGGCCAATCGGCCCCGCCGGCGCCATGGCCGGCACGTCTCATCGCCCGAGCGTGATCCGCCCCACCACCCGCAGCCCCGGGTCCAGCAGCACCACCCGGTCCGGCCCGCCGCCCGAAAGCGTCACCGCCAGCAAATCCCCAAACCCGCCCACCGAGACGATGCGCGTGCCCGCCGGCTCGTCGAGCACCACGTTGCCGCCCGCCTGCCCCGCCGCGCCGGCATGCAGCAGCGGCACCTGCACGGACGCCGCCGGCGGCTGCGGCTTCGCGCCCCCGAAGCGCGCATGGGTCACCCGCTGCACGATCGCCACCACCAGCACGCCGGAGCCGATGATGATCACGATCCCCATCGCCACCACCGCCACCTTCAACGCGCGCATCGACCCTGGTCCCATGCCCGGCTCCATTCCCATTCAACCAATCCCGCGCAACCAATCCCGCCCAACCAATCCAGACGGGCGAGTCTCGCGCGCCGGCGCGTCGCGCCCTATGCAGGCGCGCATGTCGGGGAATTCGCCGCCGCGCGCAATCGGGCCGATCGTCGCCGCCGGACACGAGGCCGGGACCAGGCTCGACCGCTTCCTCGCGGAACACACCGGCCTTACCCGCAACCGTGTCCAGGCGCTGATCGAAGCCGGCCACGTCCAGGAGGACGGCAAGCCCCAGCCCCGCCCCTCCGCCACGGTCCGCGCCGGCGCCACCTATGGCGTCACGCTGCCGCCGCCCACCCCCGCGCGCCCGACGCCGCAGAAAATGGACCTCGCCATCCTGTTCGAGGACCGCGACCTCGTGGTGCTGGACAAGCCGGCCGGCCTCGTCGTCCACCCGGCACCAGGCAACGAGGCCGGCACGCTCGTCAACGCCCTCCTCGCCCATTGCGGCGACACGCTGGAGGGCATCGGTGCCGAGCGCCGTCCCGGCATCGTCCACCGCCTGGACAAGGACACCTCCGGCGTCATGGTCGTCGCCAAGACGGAGCTGGCGATGAACCGCCTCGCCGCCGCCTTCGCCTCCCGCGACCTCGAGCGTTCCTACCTCGCCGTCGCCTGGGGCGTCCCCGCGCCCACAAGCGGCACCATCGAGGCTCCGATCGGCCGCGACCCGCGCGAGCGCAAGCGCATGGCCGTCCTTCCCGCCACCGCCGGCCGCGGCAAGCCCGCCGTCACCCATTACCGCACGCTCGCCGCCCACGGGCTTGGCGCCAGCCTGCTGGAATGCCGCCTCGCCACCGGCCGCACGCACCAGATCCGCGTCCACCTCGCCCATCGCGGCCACCCGCTGGTCGGCGACCCGGTCTACCTCCGCCGCATCCCCGCCGCCGCGCGCGGTCTGGAGCCGGCCTTGCGCGCCCGCCTGCTGGACTTCCCACGCCAGGCCCTGCACGCCACCAGCCTCGGCTTCGCCCACCCGCGCACCGGCGAGAAACTGGCGTTTTCCGCCCCTCCGCCCGCCGACCTCCAGGGCCTCCTCGATGCTCTCGGGCTCTCGCCGAGTTAATCCTGACTTCATTGGTCTGGTTTATTGACGCCGGCGCGCCCGCCATCGTAATCTTCGCCCCATGATCGTCTGACCGGCGGGGCGACCGGTGCACGCCCCACCTTCCGTCCGGACGGCGCTGCCAGGGTGGGGCGGCGTCCGGGGCGAGCGGACCCTGATGCACCGAGGGGGCTCCACCCGAGCCCCGAGCGGCGGCCAGCCGCCCCGTCCTCCGTCGCGCCAACCGGGCACGGAAAGCGGGCAACGGCCAGCCACGACAAAAGGAGCCTAGACCCATGGCCTCTGGCGTCATCCCCATTGCCCCCGAGGGCAATCTGCAGCGGTATCTCCAGGAGATCCGCAAATTCCCCATGCTCACGCACGAGGAGGAGCTCGCCCTCTCCCGCAAGTGGCGCGACGAGCACGACAGGGAGGCGGCCAACCGCCTCGTTACCTCGCATCTCCGCCTGGTCGCCAAGATCGCCATGGGCTACCGCGGCTATGGCCTGCCCGTCGGCGAACTGATCAGCGAGGGCAATGTCGGCATGATGCAGGCCGTCAAGCGCTTCGACCCGGACCGCGGCTTCCGGCTGGCCACCTACGCCATGTGGTGGATCCGCGCCGCGATCCAGGAATACATCCTGCACTCCTGGTCTCTGGTGAAGATGGGCACCACCGCGGCGCAGAAGAAGCTTTTCTTCAATCTCAGGCGGTTGAAGGGTCAGATGCAAGCGATCGAGGAGGGCGACCTCAAGCCCGAGCAGGTCGCCTCCATCGCGAAGACCCTGGGCGTGCCGGAGGCCGACGTCGTCAGCATGAACCGCCGCCTCTCCGCCCCGGACAACAGCCTCAACGCGCCGCTGCGCACGGACGGCGAGGGCGAGTGGCAGGACTGGCTGGTGGACGAGACGGAGTCCCAGGAAGAGGCCATGGCCGAGCACGAGGAGCTCTCCGGCCGCAAGGCGCTGCTCGCCAACGCACTCAAGACACTCAACGACCGCGAGCGCCACATCCTCATCGAGCGCCGGCTGAAGGACAACCCGACGACGCTGGAAGACCTCTCGCAGCAATACGACATCTCCCGCGAGCGGGTCCGCCAGATCGAGGTCCGCGCCTTCGAGAAGCTGCAGAAGGCGATGCACGCCCAGGTGCTTGAGCAACGTCGCGCCGTCGCCGCCCACACCGCGGCCCACAAGGCGGCCCACAACCCCGCCTGACGCCTGAGACCGGGCCGGCGCCCCTACGGCGCCGGTCCCCCGGCGCCATGCGCCCCCACGTGATACGCGCCCGCGTGATGCGCCCCCGCGTGATGCGCCCCCGCGTGATGCTCGTGGGGCGCCGTCCAGTCCGCCGCCAGCGCCGCGTGCTCATCGCGCAGCTTCGCCAGCTGGGTCGCGATCCGCGCCTCCATCACCGCCGCCAGCGCCAGCGGTGCCGCCTCCGCCAGCAGCCAGGCCAGCCCCGCCGCTCCCCAGGCCAGCGGCAGCGCGTTGCCCCCGCCCAGCACGCCGACGGCGCCATCCATCCCCGCGCCCGCGCGCCACAGCGACAGCATCGGCGCGATGCTCGTCGCCACCCCCGCGAGCAGCACGCAGCGCGCCTCCGCCCGCCATCCCGGCCCAGCCACCGCCACGGCCACCAGCCCCGGCAGCAGCAGCACCCCCGCCAGCACCGCCAGCCCCGGCGCCGCCACCGCCAGCGCCCCGAGCAGCAAACCCTGCGCCCAGGCGGACTTCGCCCCGCCCGCCCGCAACCGTCCCCTGCCAGCCTTCGCGCCGCCCAGCCTTCGCGCCGCCCACCTTCGCGCCGCCCACCTTCGCGCCGCCGGCCATCACCTCGTCCCCATCAAACCAGCACCATCGCCAAGGCCATGATCACCGCCCCCGCCGCGGCCGCCTGCACTGCCTCCAGCGCCGTCGCCCGCGCCCATTCCCGCCGTGCCGGGCGCCCCGAGACCAGCCCCGCGATCTCCGTCTCGATCGCCGCCTGCCGCGCCGCCACGCGCGCGGCCTCGCTGCGGTCCGCCTGCCGCGCCAGGTCGTCGTCCAGCGCCTCGAGCAGCCCCGGCAAATCCCCCGCCTCCACCAACGCCGCCACCCGGCTCGCCAGGTTCTCCCGCCGCACCCGGCTGCGCAGCGCCTGCGCCGCCGGCCGCGCCCGCTCCACCAGCCAGGAGGCCAGCGCCGGGAACCGCAGCACCTCCGCCCCACGCCGCCGCGGCACCAGCCGCGCCAGCAGGCGCAGCGGCACCAGCGCCGCCTCGCCATCGCCCGCGGCGAGCGAGGCGAGGTCCGCCTCCGGCCGCCCGTCCCCGCGCGCCGCGAGGAACGCGCCGATCTCGCGGTCCACCGGGCTTGCCTGCGCGGCACCCGCATGCCGCGCCGCCGCCTCCAGCGCCGGCAGCAGGTCGGAGGGCGACACCACCAGGCTCCCCGACAGCAGCGGCGAGCGGCACGCCAGCAGCGGCAGCAGCGCGTAGCGCAGCCGCGCGAGCCCCCCGGCCCAGCCGCGCTCCGCGTGCCACAGCCGCAGCTGCCGCGCCTCGCGCCCCAGCGCCGCGATATCGCACCGCGCCCCCCGCGCCTCGGCCCAGGCATGGATCGCATCGAGCCGCACCAGGTCGTCGAGTGCCGTCTCCCGCAGGCCGGAGGCAGCAGCCGCCACCGTTCCCAGCGCGTCCGGAAACAGCCGCAATCCCCGCCAGGACAGCGGCGCCAGCGGGTCCAGCACGGCGACGGCGCGCATCACCAGCATCGCCTCGCTCGCGGCGTCGTCCGCGGCGAAACCCGCGAGCTTCTCCTCCAGCTGCTTTGCCAGCCCGGCATCCCCCACCTGCCGGCGCAGCCACAGCCCCACCTCGCCGCCACGCAGCAGCGCCGCCCCGGCCGCCGGGTGCTCGGCGATCGCGTGCGCCAGGCTGCGCGCCTCCTGCACCTCCGCCCGCGCCACCGTCAGCGGCCGCGCCGCGCGCCGCTGCGGCCGCAGCGCCACCCGCCGCCCGCGCAGCCCCTGCGGATCGGCGAGCTGCGCGGGCGTCGGGCGGTGCTCCGGGTCCTCCGCCAGCATCCCGCCCACCAGCTCCGCGATCCCCGCCGGCAGCCGCGCCTCGCCCAGCAGCGCCGGCAGGCTGCCCAGCGCCAGCTTGCGCCGCAGCAGCTCCCCCGGCTCGATCTCCGCCCACGGCATCCGCCCCAGCGCCAGCGCCACCAGCAGCACGCCCAGCGCATAGACGTCGTCGGCGATCGAGCCCTCGCCGCGCCCCTCGGGCACGCAGGCCTCCATGTAGGGCGGCTCGAACCCCGCCGGCTGGCGCGAGGCCGGTGCCGTCGCCCACGCCGCCCCCAGCACCGCGCGCCCCGGCCCCGCGAACACGTTGGCCGGCGCGATCGCCCGGTGCGTCACCCCCACATCCGCGAGCCGCCGCAGCACCAGCGCCGCCGGCCGCAGCACCTTGCCGATCAGCATCGCCTCGGCGAGCGGCGCCCCCGGCTGGAACAGCGCCGGCCCTGGCGGCGAAAGCGCCACCACGCCCCAGGCCGGCCCGGAGGGTGCCTGCACCGGCCCGTGTGCCAGCGGCGTCAGCAGCCCGTCGATGCCGGTGCCCGAGAGTGCCGCCAGCGCATGCGCCCGCGGCGCCTGGCCCCGCGGCACCAGGATGGTCATCAGCGCCGGCGCGGGATCGTTGCCCGCCAGCGTATCCCGTGCGCCGTGGCAGGCGAGTTCGAAGCAGGCGCGCGGCAGCACGCGGCTGAAATCGGTTGCGTACCGACCACCGACCAGACCATCACGGGCGGCCCCGTCACTGGAGCGCTGGCCACTTCCTGCGACCGCGCTCCCCTGCCCCGTCCTGCCGGACATGCGCCAACCCTGCCGCCCGCCGGTTAGCGACGCGCTAACGTCCCGCTCAGTCCGGCCGCGCGCCGCCGCTTGCACCGTCCGCCGCGTCGTGGATTGCTGCGCCCCCTTTCCGCCGGAGCATCAACCATGGCCTGGGACCACGCGCTGGCCTTCGCCGCCGCCTGCGCGATCTTCCTGCCGATCCCGGGGCCCACCGTGCTCCTGGTGATCTCCTACGCGCTCGCGCACGGCCGCCGTGCCGCCCTCGCGATGGCCGCGGGCGTCGCCCTCGGCGACTTCACCGCCCTCACCGCCTCGCTCCTGGGCATGGGCGCCGTCCTCTCGGCCTCGGCGGCCGTCTTCACCGTGCTGCGCTGGGTCGGCGGCGCCTACCTCATCTGGCTCGGCGTCAAGCTATGGCGCGCGCCCGTCACCGAAGCGCCGGAGGCAGCCGCCCCGGACGTACCGCCGCTGCGCATGGCCGCCCACGCCTACGCCGTCACCGCGCTGAACCCGAAGAGCATCGTCTTCTTCGTCGCCTTCGTGCCCCAGTTCATCGACCCGCGGCATGCCTACGCCCCGCAGGCGATGGAGATCGTCGCGATCTTCGTCACGCTTGCCGCCATCAACGCCGGCCTCTACGCGCTGCTCGCCGCCACCGCCCGCCAGCGCCTGCGCCGCCGCTCCGTCCGCCGCGCCATGAACCGAACCGGCGGCACCATCCTCGCCGGCGCCGGGCTCCTGGCCATCACCCTCGGCCGAGCCGGCGGCTGACCCACTCGAGACCATCGCGACGCATCAGGCTGTCCGGGGCCGACGCCGTCGCGATGGCGCGCTCTGCCTCAGCGCCCCTTTCAGTCGCGGCGGCGCGCCATGAGCCTACCCCTCGACCAGTTCCGGCCCCGCGATCCTGTCATCCCGCCTCTGTGCCGTTCCCCTGCGCCGGCGACGGCCTGGTCATACGCGTGGCGAGCCGACGATCCGGCGCTTGATGGCACGCAGCGCGTAGAACAACCCAAGCGAGTGCGCGAGGCGCCGCACCGCGGGCACGACGACATGGCCATTCGCGATGCCAAGCCGGTAGCGGATGAACGCGACCGGCGAGCGGCTGAACCAATGCCAGCGGAAACGCCACAACTGGGCCGGCGTGAACACCTTGCCGTTGCCGCCAAGCTTGGCCACGCGCGGCGAGAAAATAGGGTAAAGATGCATATTAAAGAGCTGAGTTTGCATGAAATTGCCGATCAGCAAATCGTCGAAATAGCCATACTCGACGGTCTGCATCAGCGAGCCACGCGGCACCCGGAAGATCACGCCCTTTTGTTTCGATCGGGGGTCGAATTTCCGGCCATCCCGCAGCATGAAGACGCGCCGCTCGCCTCCCACCTCGAATCCGATGAAATCCTGCCAGGTGCGCAGCGTACGGAACTGCCGCGCGAAGGTCTCGACACGTTGCCATTCCGCCTCGTCGAGCCTGGTGCTCCAGTCTTCCCCCGCTTCGGGCCGCACGCGGGTGGCGGGATCGCCGATCTCTTCCGCGTCGGTGCGCAGCACCGCGCCGCTCGCGATATCAACCTTGCTGAACGGCGGGATGAGCGCCACCCGATCGCTCGCCCAAAGCCGCTTCATATCCGGCCAGGTGATCCGGAAGTCGTTCGCCCAGGCCGAATCGGGCCGCGCATAAACATGCTGGGACGATGAACAGGCATAGGCGCCACAACCGAGATTTTCCGCCGTCCGCCCAACGGTCCAGACACAACCGGGCTTCCTGGCCTCGGGTGGGTCGAGCAGGCTCCGGTTCTGCTCGTCGAACGTGTTGATCATGTCCGCGTCATAGGCGCACAGCGCGAGCAGGTATGAGCGCTGGAAGCCTCGCACGATCCGGCGGAAAAACGGGTCCTCGCCGCAGAACGGCGAGTCATTCTTGTCGAGAAGCAAGGTGCCGCCGGCGTCGATGGCGAGGATCGCATCCATGTTCTCGTTCGCGACACACAGCACGCGCAAGCCATCCTCGAGATCGACCCATTTCTTCTGCGGCAGGATGCGGGGCTCGTGCCCCATCTCCCGCAGCGTCCGGGCAATTTCCGCGTCATAGTGATCTGGCAGCAGGATGACCTGTTCGCGTCGCAACCTCTCGATCGAGGGCAGATGGAAATGATCGGGATGGCCGTGGGAGAACCAAACGTAGCGCGAGGCAATGGCGCGGCCGATCTGCTCATCGCTCAGCGGCCGCTCCAGTTCCCAGCTGCCGAAATACGCGTCGCCGAACAGCCACGGATCGGTGACGAGCATTGGCTCGCCCCCCTTCATCACCTGAACGATCGCGTTGCCGAGTGTCTCGAATGTCCAAGCGGCATCGGGGACCGAGTTCATGAGTAATTGCGCCTCAGGCAGCGTGGGGAAGCAAAAACAGGCCGGCACGATACATGCGTCGGAGCGCGCGGCCCCTACCCCTCGAACGGATCGCGCACCACGATCGTGTCGTCGCGCTCCGGCCCCGTCGTCAGCAGCGTCACCGGCGCCCCCACCAGCTCCTCGATCCGCCGCACATACTTGATCGCCTGCGCCGGCAGGTCGGCCCAGCTCCGCGCCCCGGCCGTGGACCCGCTCCAGCCCTCGACGGTCTCGAACACCGGTTCCGCCGCCGCCTGGGCTGCCGGCGACGCCGGCAACCGGCTCATCGTTTTGCCATCGACACGATAGCCGACGCCGATCTTCAGCGCCTCCAGCCCGTCCAGCACGTCGAGCTTGGTCAGCACCAGCCCCTGGATGCCCGCCACCGTCACCGCCTGGCGCACCATCGTCGCATCAAACCACCCGCAGCGCCGCCGTCGCCCTGTCACGGTCCCGAACTCCCGCCCCCGGTCGCCCAGCAACTGCCCCGTCGCGTCATGCAGCTCGGTCGGAAACGGCCCCGATCCCACCCGCGTCGTGTACGCCTTCGCGATGCCCAGGATGAACCCCACCGCATGCGGCCCGATGCCGGAGCCGGAGGCCGCCGTCGCGGCCACGGTGTTCGATGAGGTAACGTAAGGATACGTTCCGTGATCGATATCCAGCATCACCGCCTGCGCGCCCTCGAACAGGATGCGCCGCCCCGCCCGCCGCGCCTCGTCCAGCCGCTCCCAAACCGGCTCCGCGAACGGCAGCAGCTTCGGCGCGAGATCGAGCAGATGCCGCATCAGCGCCGATTTCTCGAACGTCGCCGCCCCCAGCCCGCGCAGCAGCGTGTTGTGGTGCAGCAGCAACTCGTCGAGCTTGGCGTCCAGCGTCGCCGGCTCGGCCAGGTCCGCGACGCGGATCGCCCGCCGCGCCACCTTGTCCTCGTAGGCGGGCCCGATCCCGCGCCCCGTCGTCCCGATCTTCCTCTCGCCCCGCGCCGCCTCGCGCGCCCGGTCGATCGCCGCATGCAGCGGCAGGATCAGCGGCGCGTTCTCGGCAATCCGCAACGTCGCCGGCGTCACCTCGATCCCCTGCCCGCGCACGCGCTCGATCTCGGCCAGCAGCGCCTCGGGGTCGATCACCACGCCGTTGCCGATCAGCCCCATCTTCCCGCGCACCAGGCCGGATGGCAGCAGCGACAGCTTGTAGGTCTGGTTGCCGACGACGAGCGTATGCCCCGCGTTGTGCCCGCCCTGGAACCGCACGACGAGGTCGGCGCGGCTCGCGAGCCAGTCCACCACCTTGCCCTTCCCCTCGTCGCCCCACTGGGCGCCGATGACCGCTACATTAGCCATTGGGCACGTTATCCATGTCGTTGCTCCAGCAAAACGGGCTTGTTGCCCTCGCCCAGTACGTATCCGCAACCGAGCCGCCGCGCCTCCGCTGCCGCGTCCGGAACGGGCGCCAGCCCCGCCACCGTCGCGAATCCCGCGGCGCGCGCCGCCGATCCATCCATCCCGTGCGGCACATAAAGCAGCGGCCTCGCCGGCCGCGGCGGCGCCGCCCGCAGCGCCGCCTCCGGATACAGCGTAATCCCCGTCGCCGGCTCCGCCTCCCCGCACAGGTACCGCCCGCCGCGCCCCAGCTCCTCCACGCGCCCGGCCGCGTAGATCGTGACGCACACCCCGGTGTGATAGCGCAGCCCGCGGAACTCCACGGGGTCCACCGTCAGCACCAGCCCCGGCGCCCGCGCGCGGATCGCCGCCACCGTCGCCGCCAGCCGGTCCGCATGCTCGCGCGCCCGCGTGGTCAGCGGCGCCGCGGCCAGCGCCTCCAGCGCCCGCGCCGCCGGCCCCGCCGCCAGCAGCAACTCCGCCAGCGGCGCCGCGAGCTTCCCCGCATGCTTCGCGACCGCGGCGGCATCCTTCCGGTCGAGTGCGCGCGCCAGCGCCGCGCTGGCAATGCCGGACTCCTCCAGGAACGCCGGGATCAGCGGCGGCTGCGTGAGGTCGAAGCTCGTCCGCGTGACACCGAGCGAGGCCAGCGCCTCCGCCGCCACCGCCACCACCTCGGCATCGGCCTCCGGTGAATCCGCGCCGATCAGCTCGATCCCCGCCTGCGCGATCTGCCGCTCCGGCTCGCGCGCATCCGCCCCCTGCCGCAAACACTGCCCGGCATAGGAAAGCCGCAGCGGCCGCGGCGCACCCGCCAGCCGCGTCGTCGCGATCCGCGCCACCTGCGGCGTCATGTCCGCCCGCACGCCCATCATCCGCCTGGCATCGGGGTCCAGCAGCCGGAACGTCTGCTCCGTCATCGCGGCCCCCGCGCCCGCGAACAGCGTGTCCTCGAACTCCAGCAGCGGCGGCTTCACCCGCCGGTAGCCGTGCGCGGAAAACGCCGCCATCAGCGCCTCCACGGCGGCGGCCTCGGTCTCGGCTTCGGGCGGCAGCAGGTCGCGCAGTCCCGCCGGCAGCAGCGCGGGATGGGGTTTGTCGCCGGTCACGTCTTCGGGGGTCACGCCATGGGTCCGGTAGTGGCGCGCGCCTTTAGCATCCCAGCACAACGAGGCCAACGTATGGACGGATCATCGCCGCCCCGCCATCGTGCCCGCAAAACCGCACGCAACGACCCCAGGGAACGACGATGCCCGCCGACACCAGAAACGACGATTCGAAACCCGCCACCCCGGAAAAACCCGCCGAACCCCCCGCCAGCTTCGAGACCACGCACCAGGGCAGCTTCGGCGCCACCACCGTCGCCTACCGCGCCATCGCCGCCGAGCTCGACGTGCAGGATGCCGAGGGCAAGCCCCGCGCCCGCGTCTTCTCCTTCACCTACCTCGCGGAACCGGCCGATCCACGCCGCCCCGTCATCTTCGCGTTCAACGGCGGCCCCGGCTCCGCCAGCCTCTGGCTGCACATGGGCGTGCTCGGCCCCCGCCGCGTCGTCTGCCCGTCGGACGGCTCGCCCGCCGGCTCCGGCCCCTACGCGGTCGTGGACAACGAGCTCTGCCCGCTGGAGCGCGCCGACATCGTCTTCATCGACCCGCCGGGCACCGGCTATTCCGCCATGGCCGGCACCTGCAAGCCGGAGGACGGCTGGGGCCTGGAGCAGGACGCCGAGATCGTCGCCGGCTTCATCAAGGTCTGGCTCACCCGACACAAGCGCTGGTCGTCGCCGCGCTACCTCGTGGGCGAAAGCTACGGCACCACGCGCGCCGTCGCGGTCGCGGGCAAGCTCGCGGGCGGCCTCGCCGGGGTCGCCTTCAACGGCATCGGCCTCGTCTCCGCGATCCTGGATTTCCACACCGCCCGCTTCCAGCCCGGCAACCCGCTGCCGGATGTGAGCTACCTGCCCAGCTACACCGCGACGGCCCTGCACCACGGCCTCATCCAGGCGCCGGACGGCCGCGACAGGCTGCTCGACGAGTCCCGCCGCTTCGCCATGATGGAATACCTGCCAGCCCTGGTCGCCGCGAGCCGCCTCGCCCCCGCGGAAACCGCCCGCATCGCCAAGCGCCTCGCCCAGCTCACCGGCCTCTCCGAGCCCTGGCTGCACCGCGCCCACCTGCGCATCGAACCGAGCCGCTTCCGCAAGGAACTCCTGCGCACGAAGGGGCTCACCATCGGCCGCTTCGACTCCCGCTACACCGGCCGCGACTACGACGAGGTGGGGGAACTGCCGGACGCCGACCCCTCCTCCTACGGCATGGACAGCGCCTTCGTCTCGACAGCCAACGACCATCTCGGCCGCGTGCTCAATGTGGACTGGGGCATCGACCGGCCCCGCGCCTACACCGTGTTCAACCGCAAGGCGCTGGAGAACTGGGACTGGCTCGGCCCGAAAAAGGAGGGGGTGATGCGCTGGCCCGGCTACGTGAACGTCGCCCCCACGCTCGGCCAGCTCCTGCGCGAAAACCCGGAGCTGCGCGTCTGGATCGCCAACGGCATCTACGACCTCGCCACCCCGTTCCACGCCGTCGAGAACAGCATCGCCGGCAACGGCATCGAGACCGCCCGCGTGCGCATGACGTACTACGACGCCGGCCACATGATGTACCTGCACGCCCCTTCCTTCACGGCACTCGGCGCGGACCTGCGGGAACTCGTCCGCCCGGCCACCTGAGGGCTGGCCGTCTGAGGGCCGGCCGCCTGAGAAGCGAACCCCATGAGGCCGCGGGGGCTGGCGCATCCCCGCCCCCGCCCCCATGTCCCGCCCATCAACCAGGGAGCCATCGCATGACCGCGCACACGATCAAACCCCTCGTCACCGCCACCGCCGTCAACACCGGCGGCCGCAACGGGCACAGCGAAACCACGGACGGCTCCGTCTCCGTCAACCTCTCGGTGCGCAAGGAAATGGGCGGGCCGGGCCTGCCCAACACCACCACGCCGGAGCACCTCTTCGCCGCCGGATACGCCGCCTGCTTCGGCGGCGCGCTGGAGTTCGTCGCCAGCCAGCACAAGAAATCCGTCGCCGGCAGCTCCGTCACCTGCGCCGTCTCCGTCGGCCCGCGCGAGGGTGGCGGCTTCGGCATCGCCGCCAGGCTCCTCGTGAAGGTCCCCTCCCTGCCGAAGCCCGAGGCCGAGGCCCTCGTGCGCGAGGCCCACGAAAAAATCTGCCCCTACAGCCACGCCACCCGTGGCAACATCGACGTCGTCA
This sequence comes from uncultured Pseudomonadota bacterium, assembly GCA_963764465.1. Taxonomy (GTDB): domain Bacteria; phylum Pseudomonadota; class Alphaproteobacteria; order Acetobacterales; family Acetobacteraceae; genus JAJXXT01. The sequence continues at coordinate 535,714 of CAVXSO010000006.1, forward strand.
TCGAGGTCGAGGGAGCCTGACACAACTGCAACGCCTCTCCAGGCGGACACTCGCCGACCTGCCGCCGGACATCGCCCGGCCGCGCCACGACCTGGCGCGGCTGGAAAGCGGCATCGTGCACCTTGGCCTCGGCGCCTTCGCCCGCGCCCACCTCGCCGCCTACACGGAGCCGCTGCTCGAGGCCGACCCCAGCTGGGGCATCGCCGGCGTCAACCTCCGCCGCCCCGACACCGAAACGGCGCTCGCCCCCCAGGACGGGCTCTACACGCTCGCCGAGCACGACGCGGACGGCCGGCGCCTCGCGGTGATGGGTGCGATCACCACGCTTGCCACCGGCGCCGAGGCGGCGCTGCGCCTCCTCACGCGGCCCGGGACCCGCATCGCCACCCTCACCGTCACCGAGAAAGCCTATTGCCGTCTCGCCGCCACCGGCGATCTCGACGAGGAAGACCCCGCCATCCGCCATGACCTCGCGGAGCCGCACGCGCCAGGCAGCATCCCCGGCATCCTCGTCGAGGCCCTCGCCCGCAGGCGCGCTGCCGGCCTCGCCCCCTTCACGGTCGTCTGCTGCGACAACCTCCCCTCGAACGGGGAATCCGTCCGCAGGGTCACCGCCCGCCTCGCCGAATTGCGCGACCCCGCGCTCGGCGTCCACGTCGCAACCGCCGTCGCCTTCCCCGGCACGATGGTGGATCGTATCGTCCCGGCAACGACCTACGCGGATCGCGACCGCATCGTGGAGGCGCTCGGCCTGCACGACGCCTGGCCCGTCCTCTGCGAGGGCTTCCGCCAATGGGTGATCGAGGACGACTTCCCCCAGGGCCGTCCCGCCTGGGAGGAAACCGGCGCCGAACTCGTCGCCGATGTCCGCCCCTACGAGGCGATGAAACTGCGCCTGCTCAACGGCGCCCATTCCTCCATCGCCTGCCTCGGCCAGCTTGCCGGCTGGGAAACCGTGGCCCACGCCATCGCGCAGCCGGCACTGCGCCAGCACATCGCCGCCCTCATGGCCGAATCGGCGACGACGCTGCGCCTGCCGCCCGACGCCGACGCGCAGCGCTATGCCCGATCCCTGCTCACGCGCTTCGCCAACCCCGCGCTGCGCCACCTCACCGCCCAGATCGCGATGGACAGCTCGCAGAAACTGCCCCAGCGCCTCTTCGCCCCGGCGCTGGAACGCCTCGCCGCCGGCCAACCCGCGCCGCGCATCGCGCTCGGCGTCGCCGCCTGGCTGTGGTTCCTGCGCGGCACCGCGGACAACGGCGGCGCCCTGCCGCTCGAGGATCCGCAGGCGGCCCGCCTGCGCGCCGCCGCCACCGCGGCCACCGGCACCCGGGCACCCGGCGTCGAGGAACCGGGCACCCCCGCCCTGCGCGACGCCGTCTTCGCCATGGAGGACATCGTCCCGCCCGCGCTCGCGCGCCACATGGGCTTCGCCGACGACGTGCTCGCAGCCCTCAACTCGCTCGCCAGCCGCGGCACCGCCGCGACGCTGGAACTCTGGAACGACCGCCACCCCTAGGCGCAATCCGGCCGGATGGAATCCCCGGGCCGGATCGCCAGCTCAAACCGGCAGCGACCGTCAGAAACTCAGTGTCGTCGCCTGCACCACCAGCGGCAGCGTGCGCACCATCGCCAGCACGTCGTCCGGCACCGGCTCGTCGACCGAGACCATGCAGATCGCATCGCCCCCCGCCTCGGCGCGCCCGAGATGGAAGGTCGCGATGTTGATCCCCGCACCCGCCAGCGTCGCCCCGAACCGCCCGATGAACCCCGGCTTGTCCTGGTTCGTCACATAGAGCATGTGCCGCGCGAAATCGGCCTCGACCGGAATTCCCTTGATCTCGACGATGCGCGGCCGCACCCCCGCGAACAGCGTCCCCGCGACGCTGCGCGTCTGCCGGTCCGTCGTGATCGAGAGCCGCACCAGCGTCTGGTACTCGCTGTCGCGGTCATGCACGGTCTCGGCGACGTCAATGCCGCGCTCGCGCGCCAGCACGGGGGCGTTCACCATGTTCGCACCCTCCAGCATCGGCCCCAGCACGCCCGCAAGCACGGCGGCCGTCAACGGCCGGTGGTTCAGCTTCGCGGCGTGCCCCTCGTACTCGATCGCGACCTTCTGGATGTTGCCGTCCTGCGCGGCCGTCAGCTGCCCGGCAAAGGTGCCCAGCAACCGGCACAGCTCCATGTAGGGCGCCAGCCGCGGCGCCTCCTCCGCCGTGACGCTCGGCATGTTAATCGCGTTCGTCACGGCACCGGTCAGCAGAAAGTCGCTCATCTGCTCGGCCACCTGCAGCGCCACGTTCTCCTGCGCCTCGCTCGTTGCCGCCCCCAGATGCGGCGTGCAAACCACGTTCTCGAGCGCAAACAGCGGGCTCTGGGTCGCCGGCTCCGTCTCGAACACGTCGAGCGCCGCGCCGGCCACATGCCCGGACGCGATCATCTCCGCCAGCGCCGCCTCGTCCACCAGGCCGCCACGCGCGCAGTTGACGATGCGCACGCCCTTCCTCGTCTTCGCCAGGTTCTCCCGCGAGAGGATGTTCTTCGTCCCCTCTGTCAGCGGCGCGTGCAGCGTGATGATGTCAGCCTGTTGCAGCAGCGTATCGAGCTCCACTTTCTCGACACCCAGCTCCAGCGCCCGCTTCTCCGTGAGGTACGGGTCGAACGCGACGACACGCATCTTCAGGCCCTGCGCCCGGTCCGCCACGATCGAGCCGATATTCCCGCACCCGATCAGCCCCAGCACCTTGCCCGACAGCTCCACGCCCATGAAGCGGTTCTTTTCCCACTTCCCCGCCTTGGTCGATGCACTCGCCTCCGGAATCTGCCGCGCCAGCGCGAACATCATCGCGATCGCATGCTCGGCGGTGGTGATCGCGTTGCCATAGGGCGTGTTCATCACCACCACGCCGGCGGCGGTCGCGGACTTCACGTCGACGTTGTCGACACCGATGCCCGCGCGCCCCACCACCTTGAGGTTCCTCGCCTCGGCCAGCAGCTCCTTCGTCACCTTCGTCGCCGAGCGTACCGCGAGCCCGTCATACGCGCCGATGATCGCGCGCAGCTCCGCGGGCGAGAGCCCCGGCTTCACCTCCACCTCGATCCCGCGCCGCCTGAAGATCTCGACGGCGGCGGGGGACAGCTTGTCGGAAATCAGGACCTTCGGCCCCGTTGCTTTTGCCATGGTTCAAGCCACCTTCTTCGCGTAGGTCTCGGCAACCTGCGCCGCGGCCCAGTCCAGCCACGGCAACAGCTTCCCGATGTCGGATGTTTCGACCGTGGAACCACCCCAGATGCGCAGCCCCGGCGGCGCGTCGCGATAGCTCGCGATGTCGTAGGCGACACCTTCGGCTTCCAGCAGCGCGGCCAGCTTCTTCGCCGCCTCCGCCTGCGAGGCCGCATCCAGCGCCACGAACCACGGCGCGATGATCGTCAGGCAGATCGAGGTGGGCGAGCGCGTCGCCTCGGACCCGGCCAGGAAATCCACCCACTCCCGCTTCGCCACCCAGGAAGCGATCGCCGCCAGGTTCGCCTCGCTCCGCGCGATCAGCGCCTTGAGCCCGCCCACGCTCTCCGCCCAGCGCAGCCCATCGAGCGCGTCCTCCACCGCCAGCATGCCCGGCGTGTTGATCGTCTCGCCCTTGAACACGCCCTCCGCCAGTTTCCCACCCGAAACGAGGCGGAAGATCTTCGGCATCGGCCAGGCGGGCTTGCAGGTCAGCAGCCGCTCCACCGCACGCGGCGAAAGCGCCAGCATCCCGTGCGCCGCCTCGCCCCCCAGCACCTTCTGCCAGGACCAGGTGACGACATCGAGCTTGTCCCACGGCAGTTCCATCGCGAACGCGGCGGAGGTCGCATCCGCGATCACCAGCCCCTCGCGGTCGGCACGGATGAAATCCCCATCCGGCAGCCGCACGCCGGAGGTCGTGCCGTTCCACGCCAGCACCAGGTCGTGCGCCGGATCGACCGCCGCGAGATCCGGCAGCTTCCCGTAGGGCGCCTCCAGCACCCGCACGTCGGCAAGCTTCAGCTGCTTGACCACATCATTGGCCCAGCCCGCCGAAAAACTCTCGAACGACAGAATATCCACCGGCCGCGCGCCCAGCAGCGACCACAGCGCCATCTCGACCGCCCCGGTGTCGGAGGCCGGCACGATCCCGAGCCGCCAGTCCGCCGGCATGCCCAGGATCGCCTTCGAGCGCGTGATCACCTCGGCCAGCCGCGCCTTGGGCTCCTTCGCCCGATGGCTGCGGCCCAGCTGGGCGCCTGCAAGCGCCTCCAGCGACCAGCCCGGTCGCTTGGCGCAAGGCCCGGATGAGAAATGGGGGTTGGCCGGACGCACGTCCGGACGCGGAAGGAGCGTCATGTTTCGCTCTCCCTTTCAGAAGAGAAGCGTCCCGGTGGGGGGACGTGGCCCGCCGCCCGCGTAGCCTCCCCGTACCCGCAATGCAAGGGCGAATTGATGAAGGCCGGATCAGCCATCCTGCTTGCCCGCGACGCGGACCGGGTCTCTAGTCACAGGGACGGGGTCGCGTCCGGGCGGCATCGGAAAGCCTGGCGCTCGTTCCGTCGAAGCGCGCCCGGCCTCGCGCGCGAAGGACTGAAGGGCCCGATGATGAGCAGCCCCCCGGGTGAGAACGATCCCTTCAACCTGCAACGCTTCCTCGACGCACAGCGCGGCCAGTATGCCGACGCCCGCGCGGAACTGGGCAGGGGCATCAAGCAAGGCCACTGGATGTGGTTCATCTTCCCACAGCTCAAGGGCCTGGGTCTCAGCCAGGCGTCGCTGTTCTACGGCATCTCGGGAAAGGAGGAGGCGCTTGCATACCTCCGCCACAAGGTGCTCGGCCCCCGCCTGCGCGACTGCACCCGCCTCGTCAACGCGATCGAGGGCAGAACGATCGAACAGGTATTCGGCTATCCGGATGATATGAAATTCCGCTCCAGCATGACGCTGTTCGCGGAAATCACCGGCAACAACAGGGAATTCACATCCGCGCTGGAGAAGTATTTCGGTGGCGAGCGCGACAGGGCGACCCTTGCGCGCCTTTGATATCGTGCCGGCAGCCTACCGCGCCGCGAACATCTTCCGCACCTTCTCCATGTCGTAGGGCTTCTCCACCAGCGTCTCCGGGTCCCACTCGTGCCGGTCGGCGGCAAAGAAATCCCCGCCATAGACGTGGATCGCCCCGGTCACCCGCGGAATCGGGTTGATCACGGAATGGATCACATCCGCACCGAAAGCGACCGTATCCCCGTCGCTCATCGACTTCGCACCCGCCGCCTCCACGCGGTGCTTCGCGTCGTCCGGCAAACGCCGCCACAGCACGTTGTCCTCGCGCCCGGAATAAATCCCGATCACCGCCCACATCGAGTGGTCGTGCGGCATGATGATCGCTCCCACCGGCCAGCACAGGTTCAGCACCGTCAGCGTCGGCGAACGGTAGAGCACGTCGATCCCGCCCCCCGCCACCAGCCCGATGCCCCGCGCCACCGCGGCATGGTCGGAAACCGTCCGCGCCACCAGGTCGCGCATCCCCCGCCGCGCCTCGATCTCGGACGGCGCCGCGTCCACCAGGCCCCGACATTCCTCGACGAACCGGTCGCGGTCGAACATGCGTTCCTCCCCCATTGTTGGCGAGACAATCCCGCCTCGCGCCGCCGCTGTCCAACAACTTCTCGCACCCTAGCCTGGCAGCGGCGTCCCCAGCGGCCCCTGCCCCGCCCCCAGCCCCGGTGCCGCCAGGATCGCCGCCCGCAGATAGGCCCGCCCCTTCGCCACCGCCTCGCGCAGCGACAAGCCTCGCGCGAGCTGGGTCGCGATGGCGGCGGCCAGCGTGCATCCCGTCCCGTGCAGGTGCCGCGTCGCGATCCGCTCGGCGGCGAACGTCACCACCCCCGCCGCGTCCACCAGCACGTCGGTCAGCACGTTGCCGGGGAGGTGCCCGCCCTTCACCAGCACGGCGGCCGCCCCCATTGCCCGCAGCGCCCCTCCCGCCCGCGCCATGTCGGCCACGTCCGCCACCGCGAACCCGCACAGTGCTGCCGCCTCCGCCAGGTTCGGCGTCACCAGCGCCGCGCGCGCGACCAGCGGCGCCAGCACCTCCCGCCCGTCGCCCGCCAGCAGCGCATCCCCGCTCGAGGCCCGCAGCACCGGGTCCAGCACCAGCGGCAGCGCCGGCCAGGGCCCGAGCGCCCCCGCCACCGCCAGGACCGTCGCCGCGTCGCCCAGCATGCCGCACTTCACCGCGTCCGCGCCGAGGTCGGCCAGCACCACCCGTATCTGTTCCGCAACGATTGCCGCCGGCACCTTGTGCACCGCGTGCACGCCCAGCGTGTCCTGCGCCGTCACCGCCGTCACCGCGGTCAGCGCGAACCCGCCGAGCGCCGTGATCGCGCGGATATCCGCCTGGATGCCGGCGCCGCCCCCGGAATCGGAGCCCGCGACCGCCAGCACCCGCGCGATCATCGCGCCATCACGCAGCCGCGCGCGCGATCTCGTCGCACAGGGTATCCACCAGGCTCGCCACCAGCCGCTCGTCCTGCGCCTCGGCCATCACGCGGATCACCGGCTCCGTGCCGGAGGGGCGGATCACCAGGCGCCCGGAATCGCCAAGCTCCTTCTCCGCCGCGGCAATCGCCGCCCGCACGCCCGGCGTCCCCAGCGGCGACGCGCCCTCGTAGCGAACGCTGCGCAAAAGCTGCGGCAGCTTCTCGAACACCTGCATCACCTCCGAGGCCGGCCTGCCCGTCTCCACCAGCACGGCCAGCACCTGCAGCGCCGCCGTCAGCCCGCAGCCCGTCGTCCCATGGTCGAGCAGCAGGATATGGCCAGACTGCTCGCCGCCCACGTTGCAGCCCACCTGGCGCATCGTCTCCATAACGTAACGATCGCCCACCTTCGTGCGGTGCAGCGCAAGCCCAAGCCCGCGCAGGAACCGCTCGAGCCCGAGATTGGACATCACGGTCGCGACAACGCCCCCGCCCGCGAGCCGCCCGGCATCGTTCCACGCGCGTGCGATCAGCGCCAGGATCTGGTCGCCATCCACCAGCGCCCCGGTCTCGTCGGCGATGATCACGCGGTCCGCGTCGCCATCGAGCGCGATGCCCAGGTGCGCGCCGTTGCGCCGCACCTCCTCCTGCATGAGCTCGGGCGCCGTGGAGCCGCAGCCGCGGTTGATGTTGAACCCGTCCGGCTCCACGCCGATGCGGATCACGTCCGCCCCCAGCTCCCACAGCACCGCCGGCGCCACGCGGTATGCGCCGCCATTGGCGCAGTCGATCACGATCTTGAGCCCGTCGAGCCGCATGCCGCGCGGGAAATTCGCCTTCACGCTCTCGATGAACCGCCCGCCCGCGTCTTCCAGCCGCGCCGCGCGCCCGAGCTGCCCCGGCGGCGCCAGCCTGGCGGAAAGATCGGTCGCCATCAGCCGCTCGATCTCGAGCTCGGTCTCGTCGGAGAGCTTGAACCCGTCCGGTCCGAACAGCTTGATGCCGTTGTCCTCGTACGGGTTGTGCGAGGCCGAGAGCATCACGCCCAGGTCCGCGCGCAGCGAGCGGGTCAGCATCGCCACGGCCGGCGTCGGCTGCGGCGAAATCAGGATCACGTCCATCCCCGCGCCGATGAAGCCCGCCACCAGCGCCGGCTCCAGCATGTAGCCGGAAAGCCGGGTGTCCTTGCCGATCACCACCCGGTGCCGGTGCGCCCCGCGCGTGAACAGCAGTCCCGCGGCCTGCCCCAGCTTCAGCGCCGTCTCCGCCGTCATCGGGTCGGTATTGGCGGTACCGCGGATGCCGTCGGTACCGAAGAGCCGTCGTTCCGTCATGCCGCTTCCTACCCCACCACGCCCATTTCCTGCCAGACCCCGAGCCCCCGCCACACGCGGACCGCCTGGACCGTCCCCGCGACGTCGTGCGCGCGCAGCACCGAGGCTCCGAGCAGCGCCGCGAACAGCCCCGCCGCCAGCGAGCCCGGGTCGCGCGCCTCGGGCGGCAGCACGCCTCCCTCGCCGCCCCCCAGCCGGCCGATGAAATTCTTCCGCGACACCCCCACCACCATCCGCTGCCCCAGCCCGAGCAGCACGCAAAGCCGGGGCAACAGCCGCAGGTTCTGCGCCCCGCTCTTGGCGAACCCGATCCCCGGGTCGAGCGCGATCGCCTCCCGCGCAACGCCCCCCGCCACTGCCGCGTCCCGCGCCGCCGCCAATTCCGCCGCCACCTCGCCCACGATATCGCCATAGGAGGCGAGCCGGTTCATCTCGGCGGGCGTCCCACGGCTATGCATCACCACGACCGGGCAGCGCGCCGCCGCCACCACGCCGATCGCCTCCGGGTCATGGCGCAGCCCCGAAACGTCGTTGATCACCGCGGCCCCGGCCGCCAGCGCCGCCCGCATCGTCGCCGCGTTGCGCGTATCCACGCAGACCCGCACGCCCGCCGCGACCAGCCCCGAAACCACCGGCAACACCCGCGCCTGCTCCGCATCGGGCGAGACCGGCGCCGCCCCCGGCCGCGTCGACTCCCCGCCGACATCCACCAGCGCCGCCCCAGCGCGGGTCATCGCAACCCCGGCCGCGATCGCTGCCGCCGCGTCGCCATATTTCCCGCCATCGCTGAAACTGTCCGGCGTCACGTTCAGCACGCCCATGACATGCGGCCCCGGCCCCAGCCCGGCCCAGTCAGGCGGCGCCGCCGAAAGCCGGTCCAGCGCCCCGCGATACGCCTCCGGCACCGCGTCCACCGGTACGATCGTCCCCTCCGGCAGCCGCGCCAGCGTGAACGCCACGGCCCGGCCCGCCAGCGGCAACGCCAGGCCGCCCGCCACGGCATCCCGCGCCGCGGCGCCGAACACCAGTCCCAACGGTTCCAGAAGCGGGCATTCCAGGATCACAGAGCTCAACGCCCCGCCGGCCGTGCGCGTGGATAGCGTTTCAGGACGCGCCCCGGCGGGTCAGCTTCGGCTATGCCGCCCCCCGGCGCCCGTCCGCGAGCACCGGAGCGTAGCGGCCCTGCCGGCCGTGAGCACCGGGGCACCGTCCGCCCCCCGCCATCCAGGAACCACCGGATGACCACCGGAGCAGCATTCCGGAATGGCAGCTCAGCCGGGCTGCGGCGCCGGGTCCAGCCCCGGCGGCGAGCCCAGCGGCCGCCCGGACTGCGGCACGGACGCGCGCCTGCTGTCCGGGGCCGGCTCGTCCACCACCTTGCGGATCACCTTGTCGCCGCGCAGCACGGTGCGGATCTCGTCGCCCGACAGCGTCTCGTATTCCAGCAACCCGTTCGCCAGCGCGTGCAACTCCGCGATATTCTCGGTCAGGATCGCGCGCGCATGCGCATAGGCGGCGTCGATGATCGTCTTGATCTCGGAATCGATCTCCCGCGCCGTCGCTTCCGAAACGTTCTTGTTCTGCGTCACCGAGTGGCCGAGGAACACTTCCTGGCTGTTGTCGCCATAGGCGATCATGCCGAGCTTGTCGCTCATGCCCCATTCGGTGACCATCCGCCGCGCCTGGTCGGTCGCCATCTTGATGTCGCCGGAGGCGCCGTTGGAGACCTTGTCGGCACCGAAGATGATCTCCTCCGCGGCCCGCCCGCCCATCGCCATGGTCAGCTCCGCAAGCAGCTTGGACTTGCTCTTGGAGTAGCGGTCGCCCTCCGGCAGGCTCATCACCAGCCCCAGCGCCCGCCCGCGCGGAATGATCGTCGCCTTGTGCACCGGGTCGCATTCCTCCTGGTGCAGCGCGCACAGCGCATGCCCGGACTCGTGATAGGCGGTCATCTTCTTCTCGGCGTCGCTCATCACCAGCGAGCGTCGCTCGGCGCCCATCATCACCTTGTCCTTGGCGTTCTCGAACTCCGCCATCGCCACCACGCGCTTGCCGATGCGCGCCGCCAGCAGCGCCGCCTCGTTCACCAGGTTCGCGAGGTCGGCCCCCGAGAAGCCCGGCGTGCCGCGCGCGATCACCTTGGGATCGACGTCGGAGGCCAGCGGCACCTTGCGCATGTGCACGCGCAGGATCTTCTCGCGCCCGTTCACATCCGGGTTCGGCACCACCACCTGGCGGTCGAACCGGCCGGGGCGCAGCAGCGCCGGGTCCAGCACGTCCGGCCGGTTGGTCGCGGCAATGAGGATCACGCCCTCGTTGCTCTCGAACCCGTCCATCTCGACCAGCATCTGGTTCAGCGTCTGCTCGCGCTCGTCATTGCCGCCGCCAAGCCCGGCGCCGCGATGCCGCCCCACGGCGTCGATCTCGTCGATGAAGATGATGCACGGCGCGTTCTTCTTGCCCTGCTCGAACATGTCGCGCACGCGGGAGGCACCGACGCCCACGAACATCTCGACGAAATCGGAGCCGGAGATGGTGAAGAACGGCACGTTCGCCTCGCCCGCGATCGCGCGCGCGAGCAGCGTCTTGCCGGTGCCGGGCGGCCCCACCAGCAGCACGCCCTTCGGGATCTTGCCCCCGAGACGCTGGAATTTCTGCGGGTCGCGCAGGAACTCCACGATCTCCTGCAACTCGGCCTTGGCCTCGTCGATGCCGGCAACGTCCTCGAAGGTCACGCGCCCCTGCTTCTCGGTGAGCAGGCGCGCACGCGACTTGCCGAAGCCCATCGCCCGTCCGCCGCCGGACTGCATCTGGCGCATGAAGAACACCCAGACGCCCACCAGCAGCAGCATCGGGAACCAGGACAGGAAGATGTGCAGCAGCGGGTTGGTGTTGCTGTCGCGCGGGCGGGCCACCACGCGCACGCCCTTGGACGTCAGCGTGTTCACCAGCGTCGGGTCATCCGGCGTGTAGGTCTCGAAATTCCGCCCGTCGGTCAGCTGCCCGGAAATGTCGTGGCCCTGGATCACCACGTCGCGCACATGCCCGGAGTTCACCTCGGCGATGAAGTCCGAGTAGGCGATGGAGGTCGCGTTGTGGCTCGTGCTGCCCGGCTGGAACAGGTTGAACAGAACGACCAGCAGCAGGGCGATGATCACCCACAGTGCCAGGTTGCGGCCGAAATTACTCATCGCGTCCCGCCCATCTCCGGCCCAGGGCCGGCCGCTCGCGCCCCGGCGGGGTGCCGGGGCGGCTCATGGTTGCAATCCATCGCGACAACATAGGGTGTCGCAGGCCGTCGTGCATCCCCTTTCTCATCGCGCCACCACGAAAGGCGCCGGGGCAACCGGTTGGGCCAACGTGATATTCCCGCATTCCGCCTCCATCCGCCACCCCCCGGGCGCCCCGTTGCGCCGGCTGCCGGCCCGCAGCCTCGCCCCGCCCAGCGTCGCCGCCCGGGGCGCCGCGGCCAGCCGCGCCACCGCCCCCCGCGCCAGGTGTGCCCGCCCGCCGATCGTGCGGAACAGCGCCGCCGCCGCCCCCTCCGGCCACGGCCCGGCCGGCAGCAGCGCCCGCCGCGGCCCCGCCGCCAGCCAGGCATGCGCGCCCAGCCATGCCGCCACCTCCCGCTCCCGCGCCGCCCGCTCCCGGCCATAGGCGAGGCTTGCCTGCACCAGCCCGAGCGTCGCTCCCCCGGTCCCATCCGCGTCGTCGCGCAGCGCCCGCAACCGCGCGCGCAGGCTCCGCCGGTCCTGGTTGGACGGGTCCTCCACCCATGCCACGCCCGCGCCGGCCAGCAGCGCCCGCAGCCGCCCGGGGGGCACAGTCAGCAACGGCCGCAGGATGCGCAGGTGCTGCGTCTCCCGCAGCGCCGCCATCCCCGCCAGCCCGTCCGGCCCACTCCCGCGCAGCAGCCGCATCAGCACCGTCTCCGCCTGGTCGCCGGCATGGTGCGCCAGCAGCAGGTGCAGGATGCCCCGCTCCGCCGCCGCCGCCTCCAGCGCCGTGAGCCGCGCCACCCGCGCCCGCTCGGCAAGCCTCGGCCCCGGCCGCAGCCCGAGCCGCAGCACGCGCGCGCCGATCCCCTGCGCCGCCAGCCGCCGCCGCGTCAGTTCCGCCTCCGCGCCGCTTTCCGCCCGCAGCCCGTGGTCCGCGACCAGCGCCAGGACATCGCCGCCCCGCGCCCGCGCCCAGCCCCGCGCCAGCAGCGCGAGCGCCATGCTGTCCGCGCCGCCGGAGACGCCCACGGCCAGCACCGGCGCCGGCTCGAACGGCCCCAGCGGCCGCATCAGCCCCGCGAACTCCCCGGCCCCGATCGCGTCCAGGCTCAACCTCGCCGTGCCCGCCCGCGCCGGCGCGAAACCGCGACGGCGGCACCGCGCACCGCCCGCCGGCAGGCACCGGCATGCGGGGGACCGGCGCCGCAAACCCGCCAGGCCGGCATCACCATGGCGCCCTCAGGCGCAGCCGGCCTGCTGCGCCGCGTGCACCGCCGGCTGGCGCAGATCCGGCCGCAGCGTCGGGAATTTCGCGTGCAACTCGTTCAGCGTCTCGCACGCCGCCTTCTTCTGCCCGATCGCGGTCAGGGAATTCGCCAGCCCCAGCAGCGAATCCTCCGCCCGCGGTCCCTTCGGCGCCTTGCGATACGCGTCGTCGTAGGCCAATGCCGCGCCCCGGTTGTCGCGCTTGCCCGCCAGCGCCTCGGCGAGCAGGAACTGCGCGTCCACCGCGCGCGGGCTCTTCGGCGCCGTCGTCAGCACCTCACGCGCCATCGCCTCGGCGGTCGCGTAGTCGCGCCGCGCCAGCGCCGCGTTCCCGCGCGACAGCGCCACTTCCGGCGTCGGATGCACGGGCACCGGCGGCGCCGCGGGAGCCGCCGGCTTCGCCGCCGCCGCGCCAGCCGCGGCCCCGGCCGCCGCACCGGCGCCAGCACCGCCGCTCGTCCCCTGGCTCACCTGGAACTGCAGGTCGTCGATCTTCTTGTTGAGGTCCGCTTCCGCCTGCTGGCTCTTGTTGTCGATCTCGTCGATCCGCCCACGCAACGTGCGCACCTCGTCCTCGAGCCGGCTCACCCGGTCGAGCAGCTGCGCCACCAGGTTGCCGTTGTTGCCGGTCACCGCCGGCGCCGGCGCCGGCTCGGAGTTGCCGAGCGCGGACCCGCCGCCCCGTCCCGCCTGGATCTGCTGCAGCTCGTGGCGCAGCTGCAGGATCTCGTTCTGCAGCTGGATACCCTCGCGGCTGGTGACCTGCGCGCGCGCCGGCGGCGCCACGGCAACGGCGAGCAGGAGAGCAAGGCAAAGCCAGCGCATCGGCGAATCCTCCGGGGTCCGGAAAACACAATGGCGCGCGAGATAGGCGCAAAAGGGGCAAAAGAAAACCGCCGTCACGCGCGGACCTCACTCCCCCCCGCGAGCCCGCGCCAGGGGCCCGAAAGAAAACCGGCGGCGCCATGCCGAGGGCGTCCCACCACGCGAAGCAACGCCAGGGGCCCCAAAACGAAAACCGGCGGCATCGCTGCCGCCGGTTCCCTCATCGCCGCGCGTGGCGGAGATTACGTCACGCCAGCCTTATCACTTCACCGAGGTGATGGCGTTGCGGTTCTGGGCCCAGGCCTGCTCGTCGTGGCCGAGCGCGACCGGACGGTCCTTGCCGTAGCTGATCGTCGACAGGCGCGAGGTGGCCACGCCATGGGCGACCAGGTAATCCTTGTCGGCGTTGGCGCGGCGCTGGCCGAGAGCCAGGTTGTATTCCTCCGTGCCACGCTCGTCGCAGTTGCCCGCGATCAGCATGTTGTTGTTCGGATACTTCGCGAGCCAGGCTGACTGCTTGTCCAGCGTCGCCTTCGCCGCATCCGTCAGCGCCGACTTGTCGAACGCATAGAAGATGCGATCGCCGACGTTCTGGACGAAGTCTTCCTCGCTGCCGGGCGTCGGGCCCGAGGTGGTCGAAGCCGCGGGCGCGGGCTTCGGGGTTTCGGAGCACGCCGCCAGCAGAGCCACGCCGGCGAGAGCGCCAAGAATCTTGATGTTCATTCGGTTTGCGTCCTCTGAACTGTTCAGCGGTTGTGCCCGGACGAGCGGTCCCCGGACGGGCGGATCATCAGTCAAATCCAGTCGGTCAGGAAGGCCTCCCGAACGAGAAAGCCTCCCGGTCGAGCACCTACCCCCCGTTTCCCAGTAAAGGGGGCCGGCGGGATCGCGCTGGACGTGCGATTACCCCCTTGCAACGATCAAGGTCAAGCCAGTAGGGCCGGGATTCCCGGGATTTTCCCCACTTTCATGGCAGCAGTGGCGACCACGCAGGGTCGGACGCCGCCGTCGGCGTCAGCGACACCCGCTCGTCAAAGCCGGTGATGTCCACGCTCCAGAGCTGCGAATATTGTCCGGTTTCGCTCTGGGATTCCTTCCAGAACATGATCACCCGCCCGTTCGGGCAGAAGGTCGGGCCGTCGCAATACCAGCTCTGCGAGAGGATCCGCTCGCCGCTGCCGTCCGGCTTCATCACCCCGAGCTCGAACGGCGCCTCCGGGTTGCCGAACCGCACGAACGCGATCAGGTCCCCGCGCGGCGACCACACGGGAGAGCCGTACCGCCCCTGGCTGAAACTGATCCGCCGCACGTTCGAGCCGTCCGCGTTCATCACGTAGAGCTGCTGGTTGCCGCCGCGGTCGGAGTTGAACACGATCTGCGTCCCGTCCGGGCTGAAGCAGGGCGAGACATCGATCGCGCCGCCGGCGGTCAGCTGCCGCGCCCCGCCGCCATTGAGGCCGATGAGGTAGATCGAGGAGCCGGCGCCACGCGTCTCCGCCAGCAGCAGCGAGTTGCCGTCCGGCGAGAAGCGCGGCGAGAGCGTCATCCCCGGAAACGATCCCACCAGCCGCTGCGCCCCGGTATCGAGGTTGAACAGGTAGACGCGCGGCCGGTTGTTCACGTAGCTCATGAACGCGATCAGGTCCTGCGTCGGGTGGAAGCGCGGCGTCAGCACCAGGAAGCTGCCATCGGTCAGGAACCGGTTGTTCGCCCCGTCCTGGTCCATCAGCGCCAGCCGCTTGGTGTGCTTCCCGCGCGGCCCGGTGATCGAGATGTACGCGATCCTTGTGTCGAAATACCCTTTCTCGCCCAGCATCCGCTCATAGATCACGTCGGAGATGATGTGCGCGATGCGCCGCCAGTTGGAGGCGGGCGTGGAATACGCCGTGCCCTGGATCTGCTGGCCGCGCACCACGTCCCACAGCCGGAACTCCACCCGCAGCTTGCCCGCGGCGTCGGGCTGGATGCGCCCCACCACCACGCCAGCGGCGCCGATCGCCTTCCAGTTGTCGAAGTTCGGCACCGCGTCCAGCGTCACCTTGCCCACGAACGCCTTGGGATCGATCGGCCGGAACAGCCCGCAATGCCCGAGATCGCCGGTGATCACGCTGGCGATGTCGGCGGAGGGCGTGCTGCCCTCGAACGGCACGATGGCGATCGGGATCGGCGCCGTGCGCGCGCGGTCGACCAGGATCTCCGCCCCGGAGGGCGCGGGCGGCGCGTTCACCGGCGCGATCCCCGGCGCCCCTGGCTGCGCCGGCGCGGGTGCAGGCATCGGTGCCGGCTGCGGCGCCGCGGGCGCCGCCCCTCCCAGCACGGACTGCGCCATCGCCGGCGCCAGCGGCGCTGCCGCCACCGCCGCCCCCAGCAGGGCACGGCGCGAAAGCTGCGGCGCGATCCGCTCCAGTTCTGCGAACATGCGGGTTTCCTCGGTCATCGGCCTCTCCTCGAAGCTTGTCTCCGCGGCGCCCCCGAACGCGGTGGCGAAGGCGGCGCCGGCATCCTCATGGCTTGAAGCGGAACGTCAGCTGCCCGACCTTGCCCAGATCGCTCTCCGGGATCGGCAGGGTCGCGCATTGCGGGTTCAGCACCGCGCGCTGCGCCCGTTCGGCGAAGGCACGGAACCGCGGGTCGGACATCCGCCCGATATCCTCCGGCCCGACATTGGCGATGCGCGCCACCCCCCGCTGGTCGTAGGTCACCACCAGCTGCACCGAGAGCTGGTCGATGTTCAGCGCCCCGGCATCCTTGGTCCAGCACTCGCGCACCTTGTCGCCGATGGCGCCGCGCTGCACCGCGGACAGCGTCGCGGTGATGTCGCCGTTCTTCGCGCCCCCCACCTGCGGCGCGCCGCCGGCCTGCGGGTTGGGCCGCGCCGTCGGCGGCTTCTCCTGCTTCTGCAGCGCGCGCAGCTGCTGCAGCGTGTTCTCCAGCGCCTGCGTGTCGGGGGCGGCGTTCTTGGTCGGGTTGGGCTGGCTCGTGGTGCTCGGCGGCGCCGGCGGCGGCGGTGCCGGCGGCAACGGCAGTGGCGGTGGCGGCGGCTGCGGCGGCGCGGGCTCCGGCGTCGGCGCGGGCGGCGGCGGCGCGGGCGGTGCCGGCGTCGGCGGCGCGGGGGTCGGCGGCGGTGGCGGGGGTGGCGGCGGCGGTGGCGGCGGCGCCTCCTCCGGCTGCTTCGGCTTCGGCGGCTCCTTGGCCGGCGGCTTCGGCTCGGTCTGCGGCGTCACCTGGTGCGCCGGCGCGGGACCAGGCTGGTCCGCCTGGGTCGCGACCGTGGTCGGCCCGGGCATCGCCGCGAGATCCACGGCGAGCACCGGCTCCTCCTTCGGCAGCCGGATGCTGATGCCGAGCAGCAGCACCATCGCCACCAGGATATGCGCCACCACCGAAACGATGGCGCCGCGTCGCAAACCCGGCGTCATGGACGATGCGCATTCCTCACTTAGCCGCCGCGCGGCGGGGTTGCCGCGCCCTTGGGGGCCGCGCCGTTCGGCGCCGCGCCCGCCGGAGCAGCACCCGCCGGAGCAGCACCCGCGGCGGGGTTGGTCAGCAGCGCCACCTTGGTGAACCCCCCCTGGATGATCACGCCCAGCACCTGCACCACGCGGCCGTAGGAGTTCGCCTGGTCGCCGCGCACGAAGATGCGCTGGTCACGCGCCGTCGGCGCCATCGCCGCAAGCTTGCCCACCAGGTCCTCCAGCGTCACCGGCTGGTCCTGCAGGAAGATGTTGCCCTGCGCGTCGATGGCGACGTTGAGCGGCTTGCTGTCGGTCTCGGTCGGCGTCGCGTCCGCCTTCGGCAGGTTGACATTCACCGAGGACGTCATCAGCGGCGCCGTCACCATGAAGATGATGAGCAGCACCAGCATCACGTCCACCAGCGGTGTGACGTTGATCTCCGCCAGCGGCCGGTATCGCCGCCCGCGCCCGTTGCCGTTGCCGTGACCGTTGCCGACCGCGAACGCCATGGCTCAGGTCCGCTCCTCGGACTGGCGCGAGAGGATGGCGCCGAACTCCCCGGCGAAGCCCTCGAGCCGCACGGCGAACCGCGCGAGGTCGGTGCTGATCTTGTTGTAGGCCAGCACCGCGGGGATCGCCGCCACCAGGCCGATCGCGGTCGCGAACAGCGCCTCCGCGATGCCGGGTGCCACCACCGAAAGATTGGTGTTGTGCTGCGCCGCGATCGCCGAGAACGAATGCATGATGCCCCACACCGTGCCGAACAGGCCAACGAACGGCGCCGTCGAGCCGACGGAGGCGAGGAAGATCATCCACCGCTCCATCGTGTCCATCTCGCGCCCGATGGTGATCGTCATCGCCCGCTCGGTGCGCTCGCGCGCGGCACTGCGGGAAACATCGGCGCCGGCCACGCGGGCGCTGCGCCGCCACTCCGTCATCGCAGCACCGAACACCGCGGCCATCGGGTGCGAGGGCTTCTCGCCCTCCTCCTCGTAGAGTTCCTCGAGGCTGCCGCCCGACCAGAACCGCTCCTCGAACGCATCCGCCGCGCGCTGCACCCGGCGGATCGTCGTCACCTTCTCGTAGACGATCGCCCAGACCCAGACGCTGGCCGCGATCAGCAGCAGCATCACCAGCTTCACGATGATATCGGCCTGCATGAACAGGCCCCACAGCGACAGGTCGCCCCCCGCCGCCGCCAGGTTCACCGCCTGCACCGCTCCGCCAACCGCCTGCCCAGCAACTGTCTGCGCCGTCTGATCCAACTCAGCACCCCTGCCCGGTCGATCCGGGTCCCGAAACCAATCGCCTCAAGCCACCCTGGCGCCGGCGAAACGCGCCAGCGCCGCCCGCCACCGCGGCGGAATCCTCGCCGGCCTGCCATCCGCGATGCGCACGCAGGCCAGCCCGACCTCGAGCGAGGCCAGCAGCGTCTCCTCCCGCATCACGTTCTGCACGAGGTCCACGGTCGCCCCGCCAATTCGCAACGCTCGCGTGGCCACGACAAGCAAATCGTCGAGCCGGGCGGGTGCCGCATAGTCCACTTTGACGCGCCGCACCATGAAGAAAAGCCCCGCCTCCGTTGCCATCTCCGCATGCGGCGCCCCCACCTCGCGCAGGGCTTCCGTCCGGGCGCGCTCGGCAAAGCGCAGGTAGTTCGCGTGGTAGACGACGCCACCGGCATCCGTGTCCTCGTAGTAGACGCGCAGCGCATAGCGATGCCCGGCAACCATCCCGCCAAGACCAAGGCCACCCGCCATCAGCCCCACCTCCCGCGCGAAGCCCGGCCCCCGCGTGAAGCCCCGCTCCCGCGTGAACCCCGCCTCCTGCATGAGAGAGGCGCGTTTCGCCACCACCGGCGCATGAAAACCCCTTCATCCCCAGCGGTTCCGTCCCCCCGCCCCGTGATGCCCGCAGGGGCAGCGAAAACCCAGGCCGTTTCATGGCAATTTCTGGGCACCGATCCAGCTCTGGGCCCGTCACTGGCCCTCCCCCCACCTCCCCTTCCCGGGCGACGATCCAGGGCGGCGCCACCATCGCGCCGGCCCCCACCGCGCAGACACCAGCCACGCCGGGGCTCGTCACCCCGGCCCGGCCGCGCCGCTCAGCCCCCCACCCAGGTCAACGCCACACAGCCATCGCCACGGGGGCCATCGTCACGCAGCCATCGTCATGGGGGCCAAAGTCACGCGACCAAAGTCACGCGACCAAAGTCACGGAACCAAAGTCACGCGACCAAAGTCACGGGGGGGGCCAACATCATTCCGGCGCGAGGTCCAGCAGCGCCTGCGGCCCGGTCGGCGGCAGCATCCCGAGATGCCGCCAGCCGCGCTCGCCCAGCACCCGGCCGCGCGTCGTGCGCAGCACCAGCCCCTCCTGGATCAGGAACGGCTCCACCACGTCCTCCAGCGTGTCGCGCGCCTCGGCCAGCGCCGCCGCCAGCGTCTCCACCCCCACCGGCCCGCCGTGGTGATGCTCGGCGATCCGCCTGAGATACCGCCGGTCCATCGCGTCCAGCCCCAGCGCGTCCACTTCCAGCCGGGTCAGCGCCGCGTCCGCCGTCACCCGGTCGATCGGCGTCTTCTTCGCCACCGCCGCGAAATCCCGCACGCGCCGCAGCAGCCGTCCGGCGACGCGCGGCGTCCCCCGCGCCCGCCGCGCGATCTCCTCCGCGGCCTCCCCCAGCAGCGCGACCCCGAGCTTCTCCGCCCCCCGCGCCACGATCAGCCGCAGTTCCTCCGGCGTGTAGAAGATCAGCCTGAGCGGAATCCCGAACCGGTCGCGCAGCGGTGTCGCCAGCAGCCCCGCGCGCGTCGTCGCCGCCACCAGCGTGAACGGCGGGATATCGATCCGCACGCTCCTCGCCGCCGGCCCCTCGCCGATGATGAGGTCGAGCTGGAAATCCTCCATCGCCGGATAAAGCACTTCCTCGATCGCCGGCTGCAGCCGGTGGATCTCGTCGATGAACAGCACGTCGCGCGGCTCGAGGTTGGTGAGAATGGCGGCAAGATCCCCCGCCCGCTGGATCACCGGCCCCGACGTCGCCCGGAACCCGACGCCCAGCTCCCGTGCCACGATCTGCGCCAGCGTCGTCTTGCCCAACCCCGGCGGCCCGTGCAGCAGCACATGGTCCAGCGACTCGCGCCGCCCGCTCGCCGCCTCGATGAAGATCGCGAGGTTCTCGCGCGCCGCCTTCTGCCCCACGAACTCGGTCAGCCGCTGCGGCCGCAGCGCCGCCTCAGCGGCATCCTCGGGCTGCCGCTGCCCATCCACCCGCCGCGGCTCCTCCTCCTCGCGCGCCGCCGCCGCCGCGCGTTTCCCGCGCGCGCCGCTCATCGCGCCATCTCGCGCAGGCTCTCACGCACGAGATCGGCGAACACCGCATCCGAACCCAGCCGCATCCGCACCTTCGCCAACGCCGTCTCCGCCTCGCCGCGCCGATAGCCCAGGTGCCCCAGCGCCGAAATCACCTCCGCGTCCGGCCCCGCCGGCACGCTCGCCGCCACCGACATGCTGTCGGGCAACGGCAACGCGCCGGCCTTGTCGCGCAGCTCCGTCGCGATGCGGATCGCGAGCTTCGGCCCCACGCCGGGTGCCCGCGAGAGCATCGTCCGGTCCCCCGCCTGGATCGCCGCGACAAGCTCCGCCGGCGCCAGCGCCGAGAGGATCCCCAGCGCCACCTTCGGCCCCACGCCCTGCACACCGGTGAGGATACGAAACCATTCCCGCTCCGCCGCCTGCAGGAAACCGTAGAGCGTGATCGCGTCCTCGCGCACGACGGTCTCGATCCACAGCCGCTGCTCGGCGCCGGGCTCGACCGAGCCCAGCGTGCGCGTGGACGCCATCACCACGTAGCCCACGCCCCCCACATCGACGAGGCAACGATCCGCCTCCAGCCCCTCGATCCGCCCCGTCAGCCGCCCGATCATAAGCAAGCCCTCATGGCGAAACCCTCGCGCCGAGCCCGCCAGGAATCCAGCGCCGCGCCGTCCCCCGGTGATGCGCATGGCAGATCGCGACGGCCAGCGCGTCCGCGGCGTCCGCGCGCTTCATCACCGCCCCCGGCAACAGCCGCCGCACCATCGCCTGCACCTGTTCCTTCGATGCACCGCCCGTCCCCACCACCGCCTGCTTCACCGAGAGTGCCGCATATTCCGCAACCGGTATCCCGGCCAGCGACGGCGCCAGCAGCACCACCCCGCGCGCATACCCGAGCTTCAGCGTGGACGACGGATTCCGGTTCACGAACGTCTCCTCCACCGCGGATTCATCCGGCGCCAGGTCGCGGAGCAGCGCCGCCAGCGCCTCGTGCAGCGCGCGCAGCCGATGCGGCACGCTCTCGGCCGCATCCGTCTCGATCGCTCCGTCCGCGACATGCCGCAGCCGGTTGCCAGTGGCCTCCACCAGGCCCCAGCCCGTCACCCGCAGCCCGGGATCGAGACCCAAAATCCTGGTCATGCCATCCGCGTCATGCGGCCCCCGACATCATGCGGCCCCCGACATCATGCGGCCCTGACATCATGCGGCCCAGCAAGACATCAGGCTGAAAGCTTCGCCATCAGCGCGTCCGAAACCTCGAAATTCGCCGTCACGTTCTGCACGTCGTCGCTCTCGTCCAGCGCATCGAGCAGCTTGATCATCTTCGCCCCCTGCTCCTCGTCGAGCGAAACGGTCGTCGAAGCCCTCCAGTCCAGCCGCGCCTCCTCCGGGGCCCCGAACCTCGCCTCCAGCGCGTCGCGCACGGCGAAGAAATCCTCGACCGAGGTGCTGATCTCGTGCCCGTCCGCCCCGCTCGTCACGTCCTCGGCCCCCGCCTCGATCGCCGCCTCCAGCATCGCCTCCTCGCCCGCGACACTGGCGGGATAACGCAGCACGCCGCGCCGGGAGAACAAAAAAGAAACCGAGTTCGTCTCCCCCAGCGCGCCGCCGTGCTTCGCGAACGCGGATCGCACGTCCGAGGCCGTGCGGTTGCGGTTGTCCGTCAGAGCCTCGACGATCACCGCGACGCCCCCAGGACCATACCCCTCGTAGCGAACCTCCACGTAGTCATCACCCGCCGCGGCACCGGAGGCTTTCTTGATCGCCCGCTCCACCGTGTCGCGCGGCATGTTCGCCTGGCGCGCCGCCGCCACCGCCGCGCGCAGCCGCGGGTTGGACGCCACCTCCGGCAGTCCGTGCCGCGCCGCGACCGTGATCTCGCGGATCAGCCGCGCGAACTGCCGCGCCCGGCGCGCATCCTGCGCGCCCTTGCGGTGCATGATGTTCTTGAACTGCGAATGCCCGGCCATCTCGTCCTCATCACGTCAGGGGCGCAGCCCCGGGCCCCGCCGGGGCCAACGGCCCCAATCCCCATTTATTGGGATCCAAGGGCCCGAGGCCCTTGGTGGGGCCAGGGCAAAGCCCTGGTCTGTCGTTACACTTGCGGCATCGCCTGCGACAACCGCCCGCCCATGCGCACCGGCTCGCACCGCCGCGCGAGCCCGGTCGCGTCGTCGGTCTCGACGAACAGCCCGCATACCGTCGCCTCGCCCTCCGCCGGATGCAGCTTCTCCCCCGGCACCTTCTTCAGGAACCGCGCCGCCGCGATCGTCTTGTCCATCCCGATCACCGAGTCGTAGTCGCCGCACATCCCGGCATCGGACTGGAACGCCGTGCCGCCCACCAGGATCGTGTGGTCCGCCGACGGGCAATGCGTGTGCGTGCCGACAACCAGGCTCACCTGCCCGTCGAACAAATGGGCAAAGCCCCATTTCTCGCTGGTCGCCTCGGCGTGGAAATCCACCACGATCGCCTGCACCGTCACCCCCAGCCGGTGGCGCGAAAGCTCGCCCGCCATCGCCCGGAACGGGCAGTCCAGCGGGTCCATGAACAGCCGCCCCATCGCGTTCGCGACCAGCGCCCTGCGCCCGTCCGCGAGCTCCACCATCGCCGTCCCCGCCCCCGGCGTCCCCGGCGGAAAGTTCAGCGGCCGGATCAAGCGGCCGTTCGACGCGATGTAGCCGACGATCTCCTTGCGGTCCCACGCATGGTTGCCCAGCGTGATCACGTCGGCGCCGGCCGCGAACAGCGCGTCCGCCATCTCGGGCGCGCACCCGAACCCGTGCGAGGCGTTTTCCGCGTTGATGATCGCGAGGTCGACCTTGAGCTGCCCGCGAAGCTTCGCCAGCGCCGCCGCGGCGGCCTCACGGCCGGTCCGCCCGACCGTGTCGCCGAGAAACAGGATGCGCATTCAGAACTCCGGGAATGATGATGCCGCGCTCGGTGGCGATCGCGGACAGCCGCGCGTCGTAATCGCCGGCCGGCACTTCGTCCAGTTCCTGCGACGCGAACGCGCACCCGACCGCGACGGCACCCGCCAACCCCGCCAGCGTCCGGTCGTAATACCCGCCGCCGTAGCCCAGCCTTCGTCCCTGCCGGTCGAACGCGAGCAACGGCACGTAAAGCACGCCGGGCACACCAATTGCCCCCTCCGGCCGCAGCGTGCCGAAGCGCTCGCGCACCATCACGGCGCCAGGATGCCAATGCCTGAAAATCAGCGGGTTGCCACGCTTCGGTGTCTCGGGCAGCAGCACCGCGTGCCCACGCGCGAACAGCGCCTCCAGCAGCGGCCGGATATCGATCTCCCCCGGCAGCGGCCAGAACCCGGAAACCGCCGCGCCCGGAGGCGGCGGCAACTCACGCAGCACATGCCGCGCCAGCACCGCGCCCAGCGCCGGGTCCTGCCCCGCGCGCCGCGCCATCGCCACCTCGCGCGCGCGGCGCTTCGCCGCGAGAAGTTCCGGAGGAGAAATGTGCGGAGCCGCCATGGCCGTTGGTTATGCCACCCTCCCAGAGCCTGCTAGTGCAGGTGGGCGCCAGATACCGTGACCACGGCCACGACAGAGCCAGCTCCCGAGAGGTCGCTATCGGCCCCGGGGATGTTTGAACCTGACGCACCCGGCAGCCCCGCGGGACTCACATAGGGCCGCCGCACCGGCCCGGCAACACGCGGCCGAAACTATTCGGCCGCCAGGTGTCCCGCGATCGCCTCGGCCTTCTCCGCGAGCTTCGCCAGCCGCCGCCGCAGCGCCGCGTCACCGCCGGGCTTCGCCCCCTCCGCGCCACCCCGGTCCGGCCGCGCCGAGCGCAACTGCGCCGCCTCAATCTTCAAATCGTGCAGCTCGTCCGCCATCAGCAGCGCCGCCAGCACCAGCAGCCGCGACTCGCCGGACTGCCCACCCAGCGCCTTGATGCTGTTCACGCGGGATTCGATCTCGCTCGCCATCGCGGTGAGATGCGCCTCCTGCCCGTCCTCGCAGCCAACGACATAGGCATAGCCGTTGATGCGGATGGTCATCTGCGCCATCGCCTAGTTCCCCAGCGCCTGGCGCACGCGCTCGATCACCGCGTCCAGCCGCGGCGCCAGCGTCGGGTCCAGCGCGGCGACGGCTTCTTCGCCCGCCGCCCGCGGGCGCGAGGCGAGGGCGGCAATGCGCTCCAGCGCCTGCTCGATCCGATCGGCAGCCTCGTCGTCGGGCGCCGTCGTTTCACCGGTTGCGCTCACGGCCGCCTCCCCTTCTGAACCCACGCTTGAGTTTCAACCCACAACCGGCTTGAACGTCAAGCATGTTTCCGGGTCCGATCAATTTGCCAGATCCGGTCATCCTGGTCGAGGATCGTGGCACGGCCATGGCGGCGGTCGCCCTGGGAAAGCCGGTGACGCTGCTCTCGCCGCCCAACGCCGCGGCAACCCTCGGCCCGCTCTGGTGGCGCGCGCTCATCGACGAAGCCGCCGCCCATGCCACGGTCCCGGTCGCGGACATCCTCGATTGCGGCGAGGCTCCCGGCTACGCCATGGCGGCCCTGCGCTGCGGCTGCCGCGCGCTCGTGCTCGCCCGCGGCCCCGCCTTCGCAACCGTTTCGGCGGCGGCGGCAACGCTCGGCGCCGTGGTCCTCGCCGAACGCCCGCCAGCCATGACAATCCTTGACTGGCGCCGCAGGTGACGTGCGCCCCGCGCCGCGCTAGACGCGCCTCAAACCGGCAGACTGCCACCCGACGGGAGGAACCCCCATGCGCATCACCCAGCGCGTCAAGCGCATCCTCGATCATTACGAGAGCGACAACCCGGGGACGAAGGCCAACCTCGCCCGCATCCTGATGGAGGGCAAGCTCGGCGGCACCGGCCGCCTCGTCATCCTGCCCGTCGACCAGGGCTTCGAGCACGGGCCGGCGCGCAGCTTCGCGCCCAACCCCGCGGCCTACGACCCGCACTACCATTTCCAGCTCGCCATCGAGGCCGGGCTCTCCGCCTACGCTGCCCCCCTCGGCATGATCGAGGCCGGCGCCTCCACCTACGCCGGCGCCATCCCCACCATCCTCAAGGTCAACTCCTCCAACTCGCTTGCGACCAGCAAGGACCAGGCCGTCACCGCCTCCGTGGGTGACGCGCTGCGCCTCGGCTGCTCGGCCATCGGCTTCACCATCTATCCCGGCAGCGAATACGCCTTCGAGCAGATGGAGGAACTCCGCGAACTCGCGGACGAGGCAAAGGCCGCCGGCCTCGCCGTCGTCTGCTGGAGCTATCCGCGCGGCCCCAACCTCGACAAGGCCGGGGAGACGGCGGTCGATATCTGCGCCTATGCCTGCCACATGGCGGCCCTGATGGGTGCCCACATCATCAAGGTGAAGCCGCCCACGGAGCACCTCTCGCTCGATGCCGCGAAGAAGGTCTACGAGGCCCAGAAGATCGACATCTCAACCCTCGCGAAGCGTGTCGAGCACGTCATCCAGACCGCCTTCGCCGGCAAGCGCATCGTCGTCTTTTCCGGCGGCGAGGCGAAAGGTCTCGACGGGCTCTACGACGAAGTCCGGGCCCTGCGCGACGGCGGCGCCAACGGCTCCATCATCGGCCGCAACACCTTCCAGCGTCCCAAGGCGGACGCGCTCGCGATGCTCGCCAGGATCGTCGAGATCTACCAGGGCAAGGCGTAACGATGCGGCAGGCGTGACGAGGCCCGAGGCATGACCGAGCGCTGCCGCCTCTACCTCGTCACGCCCCCCGCGATCGACCTTTCGTCGTTTCCGGACCAGCTGGCCGCCGCGCTCGACGCCGGCGACGTCGCCAGCCTGCAGATCCGCCTGAAGGACATCACGGACGACGCCATCCGCCGCGCCGCCGCCGCCATCGTTCCGATTGCGCAATCACGCGGCGTGGCCGTGCTGATGAACGACCGCCCGGACCTCGCCATCGAGACCGGCTGCGACGGTGCCCATGTCGGCCAGACCGACATCGGTGCCCGCGAGGCGCGGCGCATCCTCGGCGGCCTCATGCTCGGCGTCACCTGCCACGCCAGCCGCGACCTCGCCTTCCAGGCCGGCGAGAACGGAGCGGACTACGTCGCCTTCGGTGCCTTCTTCCCCACCACCACCAAGCAAGCCGCCACCCGCGCCGAGCCCGAGCTCCTCGCCTGGTGGTCCGATATCGCAACGATCCCCTGCGTCGCCATCGGCGGCATCACCGCGGAGAACTGCGCGCCCCTGGTGCGCGCCGGTGCCGACTTCCTCGCCGTCATCGGCGCCGTCTGGTCGCACCCGGAAGGACCCGGCGCCGGCGTGCGCGCGATGAACGCGGCGATCGCCGCCGCCTGATCGTGTTTCCCCGCCCCGCTTCGGGGGACGTGGATGACGCCATGGCGGAGTGTTCCACGTCCGGTACGAATGCCGCAGGCTGTGCGGCGCCACCGGCACGCCAGGAGGGAGACATGGCACAGCAGCTTTTCGCGGCGATCCGGACCGGCAAGGTAAAGCCCGGCATGGGCGCCGAGTTCGCCAGGCGCGTCGAGGCGGGCGCGCTGCCGATGATGAAGCAGTTGGACGGCTTCAAGGGCTACTATCTCGTGCTCACGCCCGCCGACACGGTGATGGCGGTCTCGCTGTTCACCAGCAAGACCACGGCCGAAACCTCGACCCAGCACCTCATGCCCTGGATCAAGGAAAATCTCGGCCCGCTTCTCGCGTCGCCGCCGGAGGCGACGGACGGTGACGTCTTGATCAGCGCGGTGAGCGCCTGGAACAAGAAACCCGGCCGGATGGTTCCATCCGGTCGGGCATTGCTCCGGCCCGGCGATGACGCGGGTGCGGACAATCCGCCACGGCCGCGCGGCGACGGCGTGCGCCCTCCGCCCATCGTGCCCCGCTTGGAAAGGATCTTGATTTGAGTCCCACGGCAGTTTTTCGGCGGGACTATTTGCTCTTGTAAGACATTTTCCGAATACGCATATCCGATGCGGTAAATCATCAGCCGGCGCGATTTGGCGGCGTACGTGGCGTACGGGCCGGTGCCGCCGGGTCCTCCGCCGGAACCAGCGGTCGGTACCGCGGCCACCCGCATCGCCGTTGGCCGCGGGCAGCGGAGAAAACTCGCATGCCCCCTCCAGGACGCAGTTCGATGAATCCCATCACCTCCATGATCGTCACCGTCCTCTGCGTGGCCGGGCTGGTCATCGGGGGAACGGCTTATTTCCACTCCTCGGTCGTGCTTGCCGTCATCGCCCTGGTCTTTTTCGTGGCGGCCGCCCTCGTCGGCATGTCGCTCAAGATGGCCAACACCTGGGAGCGCTTCGTCGTGCTGCGCGCCGGCAAGCTGCTCGGCGTCCGCGGCCCCGGGCTGTTCCTGCTGATCCCCGTCGTCGACCGGGCCGCCGCGATCATCGACCAGCGCATCCAGACCACCGCCTTCAACGCCGAGCAGGCGCTGACCCGCGACACCGTGCCGGTCAACGTGGACGCCGTGATCTTCTGGCACGTGCACGACGCCGAGGCGGCGGCCCTGCGCATCACCGACTACCGCCAGGCCATCGATCGCGTGGCCCAGACCTCGCTCAGGGAAATGATCGGCTCGGCGATGCTCGCGGCCCTGCTGTCGGACCGCAAGGCCGCCGACGAACAGCTGCGCGCCGAGATCGGCGCCAAGACCGCGTCCTGGGGCATCTCCGTCACCTCGGTCGAGGTGCGCGATGTCGCCATCCCCGTGGCCCTGCAGGACGCGATGTCGCGCCAGGCCCAGGCCGAGCGCGAGAAGCAGGCCCGCATCATCCTCGGCTCGGCCGAGGCGGAGGTCGCCAGCCGTTTCGTGGATGCAGCGAAAGCCTACGACGAATTCCCCATCGCGCTGCAATTGCGGGCGATGAACATCATCTACGAGACCACCAAGGAGCGCGGTTCGACGATCCTCATCCCGACCGCGATGGTGGACACGATGAACCCCGCCTCGGCGCTGATCCTCGCCGGCCTCGCCGCGACAAACACCGCGGGCACGCCGCGCAAGGCCGCGGCCTGACCGCAGGCCCGGCCCGACCAGGGCGCGGGCCCAGGAGCTTCAGATGGCCAACACCGACTGCTTCGCCCTGACGGCCTCACCGCTGAACCCGTTCCTCTTCGCCGAAGTGGGGACAGAGCTGAACGGCGCGACGCTCACGGTCCTCTCGGTCCTCGCGCGGCAGGGCAAGGACGCCTGGGCCGAGGCCGCGAACTGGACCAGGCTGCCGCGCGCGGGCGTGATCGAAGCCCTGGCCGGGAGCATCGCGGCGATGCCGCTCACACCGCGGGACCACGCCGCGGCCCGGGCGACCGCCGCCCGCCTGGTGCTGCTGCTGCCGCTACGCGCTCAGGCGGCCGGCCCGCCGGCGCGCCAGGCCGCCGCCTCGCTCCAGGGCCTGCTGCCGGAGTGGCTGCCGGTGCGCCTCATCTTCGTTGCACTCGCCATCGCGCTCGGGATCAACCTGCTCGTCGCGCACCACGCGCCCCCTGCCGGGCCGGTGCCCATCGCGGCGTCGGCGCAGCCGGCACCGCCCACCGGGTCGCGCCCGTCGCCCGCACTGTCGCCCACGCCCCAGCCGCCCGCGACCCAGCGGCCCGCGACCCAGCCGCCCACGCCTTAGCCGCCGCCCCTCAGCCGCACCCGTCGCCGCGCAGCGAGTAGCCCTTCACCTTCCCGGCATCGATCTCGAACGTGACCTCGCAGCTGCGCGTGATCACCGCCGAGCCGCTCCATCCCCACCATGGCGGCCCCCACGGCCCCACGCCCGGCACAAGCTGCTGGCGTGATTCGAAATAGGCGATGAAGCGATGCCCGCCGGTCTCGATCGTGCGCATCGGCACGCCGAACTGCCGCACCACATCCGTCTCGCTCTCGCCCACCATCGAGGCCAGCTTCACGTCGAGCTTCGAGGGCCCCTGCGGCGCGCACCCCGCGCACACCGCCGCCAGGGCCACACCCACCATCCATCGCATTCCGTGCATCTCCGCCCGCCACACCGCGCAACTGGCGCCTCAATTGGCGCCGCGTCAGAATCGCGGCAAGGCAAGAACCTCGCGGATATCATCCACCCCGGCCGCGATCATCGCCAGCCGGTCGAACCCGAGCGCGATCCCCGCGCAGGCCGGCATCGCGGGCAGCGCCGCCAGCAGCGCCTCGTCCATCGGCCATTCCTGCCCGCCCAGCATCTGCCGCCGCGCCCGGTCGATCTCGAAGCGCGCCCGCTGCTCCGCGGCATCCGTCAGCTCGACGAACGCATTCGCCAGCTCCATCCCGCACACGAACAGCTCGAACCGCTCCGCCACGCGCGGATCATCGGGGTCGCGCCGCGCCAGTGCGGCCTGCGCCGCCGGCCAGTGCGTCAGGAATGTCGGCCGCCCGCGTCCCAGCTGCGGCTCCACGCGCCCGAGCAGGATGCGGAAGAACAGATCCTCCCAATCCTCCCCCGCGCGCAGCCGCTCGCCGGCGGAAGCAGCGAGCGCCGCCGCATCCCCCGCCGTCCCCAGCAAATCCGCACCCGCATGGCGCCGGAACGCCTCGGCCACGCTCAGCACCTCCGCCTCGTCGAGCCGTGTCGTCACGCCCCGGCACGTCACCTCGCCCGGCAGCACCGCGCGCAGCAGGTCCATCACCTGCCCGATCAGCTCCCGCATGCCGAAATCCGGCGCATACCACTCGAGCATGGTGAACTCCGGGGCATGCAACTCGCTGCCCTCGCCGTTGCGCCACACCCGCGCGAGCTGGAAAATCGGCCCCGAGCCATCCGCGAGCAGCCGCTTCATCGCGAATTCCGGGCTGGTATGCAGGAACAGCTTCGTCCGCGTCCCATCCGTTGCCTCCCGCTCGGTCGCGAAGGCGCGCAGATGCACCTCCTCGCCCGGCGTCCTCACGGCATAGGCCGTCTCCACCTCCACAAACCCGCGCGCGACAAAAAAGGCGCGCGTCGCGGCGGCGAGGCGTGCGCGGCGGAGCAGTGGCGGCGGCAGCATGCGGCGAGACTACACGCCCGCCCCGCGCGGCGGCGAGGCCCCGCGACGTCCTGCGGCGCACCTGCTGCGTAGTTTCCGAACCTGCCCGGCCGGATACGCGAGGCTTATATCCAGACGTCATTCTTGCCAGCACGACGCCCCCCGGACGCCCAGGCGACGCCCCGGGGCCGGCGTCATCGCCAAACCGTGCGGGCACACCCCTCACCAAGGAGGCCAACGATGTTGCGCGTGGCGTCAGTCCTCAAGGGGATCGAGATCGAGGCCAAGGACGGCAGGTTGGGATCGGCCGCCGATTTCCTGTTCGACGACCACACCTGGAAGATCCGGTGGCTCGTGGTCGATACCGGCACCTGGATCTCCGACCGCAAGGTCCTCATCCACCCCTCCGCCATCAAGTTGCTCGACGAGGCCGGCGACCTTCTCACCTGCGATCTCACCCGCGCGCAGATCGAGGCGAGCCCCGGGATCGCGAACCACGAGCCGGTCTCGGCGCAGATGGAGCATCACCTCTACGACTATTACGGCTGGAACCCGATGTGGGGTGCCAGCATGTTCGGCGGTGGTGCCATCGCCACGCCGCTGTCCTCGCCGCCCTATTTCGGCGGGCTCGGCCAGGGCGCCGGCAGTGCCGTGGCGGAAGAAATGGCCGCGCGGGATGCGAACCGCGAAGCGGACCCGCATCTGCGCAGCATCGCCCAGGTCAAGGGCTACAACATCCTGGCGAGCGATGGCGCGATCGGGCATCTCCAGGATTTCCTCGTCGACGATGCCGCCTGGGAAATCCGCTATCTCATCGTGGACACAAGGAACTGGTGGCCCGGCAAGCACGTCCTGGTTTCCCCCTTCGCGGTACGCGAGATCCGCTTCAAAACCCGGGAGGTCCAGCTCGACGTCACGCGCGAGAAGGTCAAGGGCAGCCCGCCATGGGATCCGGCCGATGAGCCGGATATCGCCTACGAACGGCGACTGCACAGCCATTATGGCTGGCCAGGCTACGGCTTCTGACATTCCGGGAGAGCCGTTCGCCGCCGGCAAGAACGCCCGCGCCGCGGCGGTCACGCCGATCGGGATCATCGGGCGGCCCAGCGAGACGCTCGCCGTCGGGCTCACAAGGGCGTTCGGGACCAGTGGGCCTGCCCCATGCCCTCATGATCGACGGGTCCAGGCTGGGTGGCACCGCCGGGACGTCGTGACGGTGCGGGCACGGCGCAGCTCCGGTTGCCGCGGCCAGCCCCAGGCTCTACACGCCGGCCCGCCATGCGAGCGAGAGCCACCATCCGCGACGCCGACACGTTGCTCGACGCCGCCCTCATCGAACCCACGGATCGCGACGCCATCGCCGGCGTCGGCGAGCGCTATGCCATCGCCATCCCGCCCGCGCTCCAATCCCTCATCGGGCATGCGGACGACGCCATCGCCCGCCAGTTCGTCCCCCATGCGGACGAACTCATCACCGCGCCGCACGAAACCGCGGACCCGATCGCGGACGAAGCGCTCTCCCCCGTGCGCGGCATCGTCCACCGCTACAAGGACCGCGCGCTGCTGAAACCGCTTCTGGTCTGCCCGGTCTATTGCCGCTTCTGCTTCCGCCGCGAACAGGTCGGCCCCAAAGGCAGCGAGGTATCCGGCGGCGTGCTCACGCCAGCGCAACTCGAAGCCGCCTACGGATATCTCCGCGCCCACACCGAACTGCGCGAGGTCATCCTCACCGGCGGCGACCCGCTGATGCTCTCGCCCCGCCGCCTCGCCGCCATCCTGTCCACGCTCGACGCCATCCCCCACATCGACACGCTGCGGATCCACACGCGCCTGCCCATCGCGACGCCGGAAGCCGTCACGCCAGACCTCCTCGCGGCACTGCGCACAACCAAGCCGCTCTGGCTCGCCATCCACGCCAACAGCGCCCGCGAGTTCACGCCCGCCTCCCGCGCCGCCCTCGCGCAACTCGCGCGCGTCGCCCCGCTGCTCGGCCAGTCGGTCCTGCTGGCCGGCGTCAACGACAGCCCCGAAGCCATGGAGGCGCTGCTGCGCGCCATGCTCGCCGCACGGATAAAACCCTACTACCTGCACCAGCTCGACGCCGCCCCCGGCACGGCCCGCTTCCACGTGCCCATCGCGCGCGGCCGCGCCATCCTCGCCGCGCTACGCGGCCGCATCAGCGGCCTCGCCATCCCCACCTACGTGCTCGACATCCCGGGCGGCCACGGCAAGGTCCCCGTCGCCCCGGATCATTGGCGAGGGGACCACGGGCACGGCGCCACGGTGCTGGACCGCGACGGCACCCGCCACGACATTCCCGCGCATCCCCAATCAGCCTGACTTCCCCGCCGCACTGCCCTGCGGAAAGTGCTCGACGCCTTCCGCCTCGAACGCGACCCAGGAGTGTTTCGACCGCTCGAAAACGGATCGGACCGGAGCCGGGTAACCAGGGTCCCCCATCGCGCCAACGGCAACGCCAATCATCGCCGGAAGACTGGTGGACTTCCAGAAAACCGTGGAACCGCAATCCGGGCAGAAATAGTTGCTCACGGTCCCACCGCTCGCCGCGGCACGGGAAAATATCCTCGGGCTTCCGGAAATCGCGACGGAATCCGTGGGATAGAACGCGCCGAGGCCGAACGGCGCGCCCGTCCGCCGCTGGCAGTCGATGCAGTGGCAGGCAACAACGAGCCTTGAAACTTCCGCAAGCGACAGCGTGACGCCACCGCATCCGCATCGGGCATGGATCATCGGATTCCTCACCTTTGCCAGAAATTGCACAGCCGCCGCCCCACCCCGCGGGCGAAAGCGCCGGCTCCCGAAGCCGGGGTAGCTGCCATCGCGGCGGCCCATGTTGCCCCGGGGCGGCCCACCCGCTAGACACCCGCGGCTCCAACCAACCCCGTTCTATTTATCGCGAGACATCCGACATGAAGCAGCAGGCGAATCTCATCCGCGCCGGCCAGGTGATCGAGCACGAAGGTCGCCGCTGGACCGTTCTCAAGCAGCAGATCATCACCCCGGGCAAGGGCGGCGCCTTCATCCAGGTCGAGATGCGTGACCTCAAATCCGGCAACAAGACCAACGAGCGCTGGCGCACCGCCGACACGGTCGAGCGCCTGCTCACCGAGGAGAAGGAATACACCTACTCCTACACCGACGGCACCAACCTCGTCCTGATGGACCCCGAGACCTTCGAGCAGGCCATGGTCCCCGCCGACATCCTCGGCGACATGGCGCCGTTCCTGCAGGACAACATGCAGGTCACCGTCGATCTCGTGGAGGGCGACCCCGTCGGCATACACCTGCCCGCGACGGTCGTGCTCGAAGTCGTCGAGGCCGATCCGGTGGTGAAGGGCCAGACCGCCGCCTCCTCCTACAAGCCGGCGAAGCTCTCCAACGGCGTGAAGACCTCGGTGCCGCCCTTCATCGAAACCGGCGAGAAGATCGTCGTCCGCACGGAAGACGCGAGCTACGTGGAGCGCGCGAAGGGCTGAGGCCCCGATCATGAAACTCCATCTCTCGCCGCACATGGTGGTGATGCAGAACGCCGCGCAACGCGCGGCGAAGCGCCTGCTGCGCGACTTCGCCGAGGTCGAGCAGCTCCAGGTCAGCATCAAGGGCCCCGGCGACTTCGTGAGCCAGGCGGATCTGCGCGCCGAGGCGAGCCTGCGCGAGGATCTCGGCAAGGCCCGCCCCGGCTACGCGTTCCTCATGGAGGAAAGCGGCGCCTCCGGCTCGGAGAACTGGTCCTGGCGCTGGGTCGTCGATCCGCTGGACGGCACCACCAACTTCCTCCACGGCATCCCCAACTGGGCGATCTCCATCGGCCTGGAAAAGCGCCTCGACGACGGCTCATCGGAAGTCGTCGCCGGCGTCATCTACGCGCCCGCAACCGATGAAATGTTCTGGGCGGAAAAAGGCACCGGCGCCTTCCTCAACGAGCGCCGCCTGCGCGTCTCCGCCCGCCGCGACATGCAGGAATCGCTCTTCGCCACCGGCATCCCCTTCGCCGCCGCCCCCCGCGCGCGCCACCTGGCCTTCGCCCGCTCCCTCGCCCACCTCATGCCGCTGGTCTCCGGCGTCCGCCGCATGGGGGCTGCGGCGCTGGATCTCGCCTGGGTCGCCGCCGGCCGCGTCGATGGCTACTGGGAGCTCGGCCTCAACCGCTGGGACATCGCGGCCGGCATCCTGCTGGTGCGCGAGGCCGGCGGCTTC
Organism: uncultured Pseudomonadota bacterium; assembly: GCA_963764465.1. Classification (GTDB taxonomy): domain Bacteria; phylum Pseudomonadota; class Alphaproteobacteria; order Acetobacterales; family Acetobacteraceae; genus JAJXXT01. The sequence goes on from CAVXSO010000006.1 coordinate 569,786, forward strand.
GCGACCGACCCCGAGGGCGGCGATCCGCTGGACAGCGGCAATGTCGTCGCCGCCAACCCCCATCTGCACGCCCAACTGCGCGCCACCGTCCACCAGGCCATGGCCGCCTGAGGCCACGCCAGCCGGCCGAACCCGTGCCGGCGTCCGTGCAACCACGCCCAACCCGCAACCGGAGCGCGGCGCGGGCAAGGGCATCGTGGTGTTGCGAAGGTCCGGATCGCGCCTGCGTGATCGCGCCCGTTACAGGCCGCGCGGCGGGCGCGCCATGCCCGGGTCGTCAGGCCGGCACTGGTTCGGCTGTCACGTCGCGGCGGGATCGCCGAACCAGGCCGAGGGCGAACAAGCCAGCCCCGAGCAACATCGCGGCAGGGGGTTCCGGGACACTCGCCACCTCGCCCGCCGTCACCTCGCGTATGACGCTGCAGCCCGGATTGTCGCCGCACTCATAGGACAGGAAAGTCGTGGGCGGGTTGGAGATGAGCAGCGGATACGTGCCCGGGGTCGCAAGCGCCGGGGAAACCTGCAGCCGCAGATACCGGAGATTGTCAAAGGCGTAGAAATTGAGATCCAGGAGCGAGCCTGGGTTGGCGAGCGAGGGGAAGGAGTCACTGGTCAACGGGGTGTAGGTAAACGCGGGCATGATGGCCGTGGCGGTGGTCGTGATGTCCCAATTCGTGATGGAATTGCCGTCTGTCGTGAACGTCCCTGTCGCGATGCCCCCATCGTCGAAGGTCACGTTCTCGAGCTGCCATACCATCGGCGTTGCCGCGGCGTTTCCGGCGGTCCCGAGCAGGATGGCGATCGCGGCCAGCAGAGCGAGCCCTCGGAGCCAAGTGTATAAGTGCATTCTTCCGGCCTCTTCGCGAATTACTGCGGCAAACGACGTTTTTTTGTCCGCGCCCCGAGCGGCCGACTATGATGCCGCCGTTGCGTAAAATGCAAGACTCCAAAAAATAATCTTTCGAGGGTCAGGAATTCGACTCCCCCTTGGCTCCGCCATCAGGTGCCACGCACCTGCGCGCCCCACTGCCGCCGCAGTTCCAAAAGCCTGCGAGTGAACCCGGATTTCCCGCTCGGCGGCCTCACCGGCCGGCCGTTGAAGAACCGTGGTCCAGGTTTTGACCCGACGGCCATCCCGACCAGTCCGCCAAACACAACCTCCCCGGCATCTCCGCCCCATAGGTCGGCCAGGCCATCGGTCGGCAAGGCGGTTTCGGCGCATGATCCGCCACGGTGGGCGCATTCCGCCTGTCCGTCGCGGGCCGCGCGCGCCACGGCCGAGCCGGTCGAAGATCGGCTAACCGTAGCGTCCCTGTTCCAAGGCTGCCTCGTGTTGGCGCATCGGCAGGCGCGCCGCCACGCGCGGAACTCCGCGCCGGCGAACGCGATCGCTCGCCCGGCCCAACCCGCAATCGCCCCGCGCCATTCGGGTCCGCCATTCGGCGCCCGCCATTCCGGCCGTTGCCACCGCGATTGAGCGAAACCCCCCGCTCCGGTAGAGACGGGATCGCATGACGCGCCGCGCCTCCCTCCTCCCCGCCCTGCTCCCGGCGGCCGCCCTGCTCGCGATGGCGGCGGCACCGGCCCACGCGCAGGGCTCGCTGCCCCTGCCGCCCACCCCGCCGCCGGCGTCGGAGGGCGTGGCGCACCCCATCGCCGGCCCCGCCATCGACCCGCTGGCGATCCCGCTCGCGCCGCCACCGCCCCCGGTCCTGCCGCCACCCACCGTCGTGCCGGTCCGCCCGGAGCGCCCGCCCCCGCCCGCCACCGTCGCCGCCGACGCGCCCGGCGCCGCCACGCCCATCCCGGGCGGGCTGCAGCTCACCTTCGGCCGCGGCCGCGCGGAGCTGAACCCCAAGACCTACGCCGCCCTGCAATCCCTCCTCGCCGGCGCCAGGCCGGACAGCGAGTTCTCGGTGCGCGCCTATGCCGCGGGCGACCCCACGGACCCCTCGGTGGCGCGCCGCCTCTCCCTCTCGCGCGCGCTGGCGGTGCGCAGCGTCCTCATCCATGGCGGCATCGTCTCGCCCAGGATCATCGTGCTCGCCCTCGGCGCCGCCCCGCCCGGCGCGCCACCCGACCGCGTGGACATCACGGAGACGCAGCCGAAATGACCCGGCCCACCCGATACCTCCTGCGGATGGCCCTGTTCGTCGTCGCGGTGCTCGCGGTGGGCTTCCTGCTCCGCGCCCGCCTCATCCTCGCCTTCGACGCCAACCCCGCGCTCAACACGCTCATCCTCTTCGTCGGCGTCCTCGGCATCGCGTGGAACTTCTTCCAGGTGATGCGTCTGGAGCCTGAAGTGGAATGGGTCGAGACCTTCCAGCGCGCCCGCACCCGCCTCGCCGCCCTGCGCACGCCCCGGCTGCTCGCCCCCATGGCCAGCATGCTCGCCACCCGCCAGGCCCGCGGCGCGGAGGCGGGCAAGGATCGCTTCACCCTCTCCGCCCCCGCCATGCGCTCGCTGCTGGACTCCATCGCCAGCCGCCTCGACGAAAGCCGCGAGCTCTCCCGCTACATGACCGGCCTGCTGATCTTCCTCGGCCTGCTCGGCACGTTCTGGGGCCTGCTGCTCACCGTGGGCTCGGTCAGCGACGTCATCGCCGGCATGACCGTGGGCTCGGGCGACGTCGCCGCCCTCTTCGCGCAGCTCAAATCGGGCCTCGCGGGCCCCTTGCGCGGCATGAGCACGGCGTTCTCGTCGTCCATGCTCGGCCTCTCCAGCGCGCTCGTCCTCGGCTTCCTCGACCTCACCGCCGGCCAGGCGCAGAACCGTTTCTTCAACGAGCTCGAGGAATGGCTCGCCGGCCTCACCCGCCTCGCCTCCGGCGCCATCACCGAGGGCGAGACCTCGGTCCCCGTCTACGTCCAGGCACTCCTCGAACAGACCGCGGAGAACATGGAGCAGCTGCAGGCAACGCTCGCCCGCGGCGAGGATGGAAGGCGCGAGTCGAACCAGGCACTCCTTTCGCTCACGGAACGTCTTGCCGTGCTCTCGGACACGATGAAGGCAAGCCAGCAGCTCATGCTGCGCATCGCCGAGACCCAGGCGAGCCTCGGCCCCGCCCTCACCCGCCTCGGCGAGGCCAGTCTGCATGACGAACGCGGCGAGGAGGCCGCGCGCGTGCATCTGCGCAACATCGAGCTGCTGCTCAACCGCCTGCTGCTCGAGGGCGAGCAGGGCCGCGCGCAATCCACCGCGGAGCTGCGCAACGAGATCAAGATCCTGACCCGCACCATCGCCGCCATCGCCGAGGAGCAGCCGCGATGACGCGCCCCCCAAGGCGAAGCCGAACCACGAAGCGAACCGGAGCCGTGAACTGATGGCCCCCTTCGGCGGAGCCGTGAACTGATGGCCCCCCATCGGCGGAGCCGTGAACTGATGGCCCCCCACGGCGGAGCCGTGAACTGATGGCCCTGCGCCGGCGCGGCGGTGGCGGCGACGCCATGAACCCATGGCCCGGCTACGTGGACGCGCTGTCCACGCTGCTCATGGTCATCATCTTCGTCCTGCTCGTCTTCGTCCTCGCCCAGGCCTTCCTCTCCATCACCCTCGCCGGCCGCAACAAGGAACTCGCCTCCCTCACCTCCCAGGTCGCCCAGCTCTCGGACATGCTGTCGCTGGAGAAGGGCCACGAGGCCGATTTGCGCCTCGCCCTCTCGCAGATCGGCCAGGAACTCGCGCAGACCAGCACCGCGCGCGACAACCTCGCGAGCCAGCTCGCCTCGCTGCAGGAGGAAAACACCAAGCTCGCCGCCGAGCGCGACACGTTCAAGACCAACCTCGCCACCTCGCAGGACGCCCAGGCCAGGCTCGGCGCCCAGCGCGACCAGCTCGTGGCCAGCCTCGCCGCCGCCAAGGCCGCCCAGGCGGAGCTGGAAAAAACCGTCACCGCCGACAAGGCCACGATCCAGGCGAAACTCGCGGACCTCGCCAAGCTCTCGACGGAGGTCGCGGCGCTGACCGCGCTGCGCGACCAGCTCGAGAAGCAGGTCCGCGACACCGCGGCGCAAACCCTCACCGAGCAGCAGAAGAACGCCGCCGTCGCCGCCCAGCTCGCCGACGAGCAGAAATTCTCCGACAGTGCCAAAGCGCAGATCGCGCTGATGAACCAGCAGCTCGGCCAGCTGCGCCAGCAGATGGCGAGCCTCGCCGCCGCCCTCGACGCCTCGGAGAAATCCTCCGCGAACAAGGACGTGCAGATCGCCGACCTCGGCAAGCGCCTCAACGCGGCGCTGGCGCAGAAGGTGCAGGAACTGCAGAGCTACCGCAGCGAGTTCTTCGGCAAGCTGCGCCAGGTGCTCGCCGGCAAGCCCGGCATCGCCATCGTCGGCGATCGTTTCGTCTTCCAGTCGGAAGTGCTGTTCCCCTCCGGCAGCGCGGAGCTTTCGCCCGCCGGCCTCGACCAGATCACGGCACTTGCCATCACGCTGAAGAACCTGATCCCCGAGATCCCGTCCGACATCCACTGGATCCTCCGCGTCGACGGCCACGCCGACAAGCAGCCCCTCGCGCCAAACTCCCCCTACACCTCGAACTGGGAGCTTTCCGCCGCGCGCGCCATCAACGTGGTCAAGGCGCTGATCGCGGACGGCGTGCCGCCGGACCACCTCGCCGCCGCCGCCTTCGGCGACACCCAGCCGCTCGACCCCGCCAGCACGCAAGCCGCCTACGCCAAGAACCGCCGCATCGAGCTGCGCCTCACGGACCGATGAGCCGCCCTGCCGGCGCCCCGCTCGTCGAGGTCTGCGCCGAGGGCATCGACGACGCGCGCGCCGCGGAACAGGGCGGCGCCGACCGCGTCGAACTCTGCGCGAGCCTGCTCGAGGGCGGCATCACGCCAGGCGACGGCACCATCCGCGAGACCCTCGCCCGCCTGCGCATCCCCATCCCCATCCACGTCATCGTCCGCCCGCGCACTCAGCGTCGGCGTCATCGATACGAAACCGCAACGGGCGCCGCGACCACCCGCCCGGATCAGGAGAAAAGCATGAACGACGCCTCTCGCGGCCCCCACGCCATCCACGGACCAGACGTCGTCCGCGGACCAGACGCCATCCGCGGCCTCTGGGTCGCCCTCACCACCCCCGTCGGCGCGGACGGCACCATCGCCCACGCCTCGCTCGCCCGCCACGCGACGGGCCTCCTGGCCAATGGCTGCGACGGTGTCGTCCTGTTCGGCACCACCGGCGAGGGCCCGTCCTTCAGCGCGGCGGAGCGCCTCGCCGCCGTCGAGGCGCTGCTGAAGGCGGGTATCGCGGCCCACCGCATCGCGCTCGGCGCCGGCTTCCCCGCGCCCACCGAGACCATCGCCCTGCTGCGCTCCGCCCTCGCCCTCGGCCTCACCCACGCCCTCCTCCTGCCCCCCTATTTCTTCCGCGACGCGGACGCGCGGGGCATCGAGGCCGGTCTCGCCGCGATGCTCGACGGCACCGCGGACAGCCGCCTGCGGGCAACGCTCTACAACATCCCCCAGGTCTCCGGCGTCGCCATCCCGCCCACCGTCGCCGCCCGCCTCGCCGCGAGCCATCCCGGCATCGTGACCGGCCTCAAGGACAGCACCGGCGACTTCGAAAGCTTCCGCGCCTTCCGTGCCGCCGCCCCCGGCCTCGCGATCACCGTCGGCAACGAGCCCGACATCGCCCGCGCCCTCGCCGAGGGCGGCGCCGGCACGATCTGCGGCCTCGCCAACGTCGCCCCCGCGCTGGTGCGCGGCATGTTCGCGACCCCGTCCGCGGAGCCGCAGGTCCGCCAGGCCCTCGCCCTCATCGGCGGCCATTTCATTCCGTGGCTGAAATCGATCCTCGCCGCCCGCACCGGCGACGACGCGTGGTCCCGCCTGCGCCCGCCCTTCGTGCCCCTCACCCTCGCGGAAGGCGCCCGCCTCGCCGCGGCACTCGATGCCATCGCCCGGCCCGAGGCAGCCCAGGTTATTGCGCGCGCGTCCGCATGAAGCTCTGCACGAACTGCCGCTGGAACAGCAGGAAGGCGATCACCAGCGGCGCCGTCGACAGCAGCGTCGCCGCGGTGACGATGGACCAGTCCGTCCCCTGATCCGTGGTGGAGAACATCGCGAGCTGAACCGTGATCGGCCTGATGCCGACGGAGTTGGTGATGACCAGCGGCCAGAGGAAATTGTTCCAATGGAAGCTCACCAGCACCAGCCCGTAGGCGATGTAGGTCGGCCGCGCGAGCGGCAGATAGAGCTTCCAGATACGCTGGCGTAACGACAGCCCCTCGATGCGCGCCGCGGCATCCAGCTCCTCCGGCACGGTGCGGAAGCTCTGCCGCAGCAGGAAAATCCCGAACGCGGAGCCCAGGTACGGCAGCGCGATCCCGCTCAGCGTGTCCACCTGGTTCAGCAGCCCGATGGTGCGGTAGTTCTGCACCAGCAGCACGTCGGGTGCGACCATCAGCTGGATCAGCACCACGGCGAACGCGACATCGCGCCCCGGAAACCGCATCCGCGCGAAGGCAAAGGCCGCCGGCGTGCACAGCACGAATTGCGCCGCCAGCACCATGGAAACCAGCACCACGGTGTTGATCATCGAGCGCCCGAACGGCGCCATCCCCCAGGCCGTCACGAAATTCCTCAGCGTCACCGGCGAGGTCAGCCCGAAGGACTGCGTGGCCGAGGGCGGATGGATCGCGCTCCACACCGCCCAGGCCAGCGGCAGGATCCACATCGCCCCCAGCAGCCAGGCGCCGAATGTCTCGAGGCTCCAGCGCCTCATCGGTAATGCACCCGCCGCCCGAGCACGGTGAACTGGAACAGCGCCAGCAAGCCCAGCAGCGCGATCAGCACCACCGTCAGCGCCGAGGCATAGTTCGCGTCGAAATACTGAAACCCGACCTGGTAGATGTAGTAGAGCAGGATCGCCGTGCCGTTATCCGGCCCGCCCCGCGTCAGCACCACGATCTGGTCCACCAGCCGGAACGCGTCGATCACCGCGTTCACGAACACGAACAGCGTCGTCGGCATCAGCAACGGCCACACCACGCGCCGCAGGTAGTTGAACCGGGACGAACCCTCCAGCTCCGCCGCCTCCGCCAGCTCCGCCGGCAGCGACTGCAACGCCGCGAGGTAGAAGATCATGTAGAATCCGGCCTGCTTCCACACCGCGATGACGATCACCGCGGGCAGCGCCGTGCTGCTCTCGCCCAGCCAGTTCCAGGTCCCGAACCCGAACGGCGACAGCAGCTTGTCCACCAGCCCGTAGCCCGGCGTGAAGAAGAACAGCCAGATATTCGCCACCGCGATCATCGGCAGCACCGTCGGCGTGAAGTAGGCGAGCCGCAGCAGCGCGCGCCCGGGTATGCGCCCGTTCACCGCCAGCGCCATCAGCAGCGCCAGCGCCATCGTCGCCGGGATCAGTGCCAGCGCGTAATAAAGATTGTTGCGCAGCACCTGCCAGAAGATCGGGTCCGCCGCCATCGCCGCAAAATTCACCGCGGGTGCCCAGCGCGAAGGGTGGCCCGGCACCGGCGTCGTGTGCATGGCCACCCAGACGGTCTCCAGCGTCGGCCAGTAGGTGAAGGCGGTAAGGAACAGCAGCGCCGGCAGCACCAGCAGCCAGCCCTGCAGCGCCTCCCGCCTCGCCTGGCTCAACGTTCAGCCACGCGCATACGGCGCCAGCACGCGGTTGGCGACCGCCTGTGCCTCGTCCAGTGCCGCCTTCGGCGTCTTGCTGCGCGCCAGCGCCGCCTGCAGCGCGGAGTTCAGCGGGATCGTCACCTGCTGGTTCGCGTGCGTGGAAAGCTCCGGCACCGCGTAGGGCAGCTGGTCGCGCGCCACCTGCGCCTGCGGGAACCCGGCGACGTAGTCCTTCATCGTCTTCGTGTCCCACGCGTCCGGCCTGGTCGCGACATACCCCGTCGCGATGCTCCACGCCGCGGCGCGCTCCGGGCTCGTCACCCATTTCACGAACGCCAGCGAGGCCTCGCGCTCGGCCTCGGTCGCGGTCTTGAAGATGTGGAAATTGCCGCCGCCCGTCGGCGTGCCGCGCTGCTTGTCCGCCGGCAGCATCGCCACCCCGAACGGGAACTTGGCGCCGTTCTTCACGAAGGTGAGGTTGCCCGTCGTCGTCCACATCATCGCCGTGCGTCCGGCGTTGAAGTCGTTGGGCGTGACACCCCAGTCCACCACGCCCGGCGCGTGCACGCCCTCCTTGGACAGCCCCACCCAGTAGTCCAGCGCCGCGACGGCACCCGGCTTGTTGAAATAGACCTCGGTGCCCTTGGGGTTCATCAGCTGCTGCCCGGCCTCCACCGCCAGCGCCTGGTACAGCCAGTACGTCCCGCCCGTCGCCGGGATCTGGATGCCCCAGCGCGTCGTTTCGCTGCCGTTCTTCTTCACCAGCTTCTTCGCCATCGCGGTCTGCTCCGCCCAGGTCGCGGGCGGCTTCTCGGGGTCGAGCCCCACTTCCTTGAACGCGTCCTTGTTCCAGTACAGCACCGCGGTCGAGCGCTGGAACGGAATGCTCCAGGTGTGGCCAAGCACGTTGCCGTTGGCCAGGAACGCGGGGAAGAAGCTCGAAAGCCACTTCTTGTCGTCCTCGGTCTTCGCGATCTCGTCGAACGGCACGATCGCCTCGAGGTCGATCAGCGTGTAGACCTGGATCGCGCCCAGCATCGCCAGCGGCGGCGCTTGCCCGCCCTTGAACGCGGTGATCGCCTTGGCGATCGTGTCGTCGTAGTTGCCGGCATAGACCGGCTTCACCCGCACATCCGGCCGCTCCTTCGCGAAATCGGCCGCGTAGCCGTCGATGATCTTGGTGATCGGGCCGGATGCCGCGATCGGGAAGAAGAACGGAATGTCGATCGTCGCGGCACGCGCGACGGCCGGTGCCGCCAGCGCCGTGGCCCCGGCAAGGACAGACCTGCGGGTGATTTTCATGTCGGGCTCCCTTGTTGTTGCTTCAGAACAGTCACGCATAGGCCGGCGTCGCGGTGCTGATCCGCGCGCCGTCGTCGTCGAAGAGATGCAAGGCACGGCGCGGCAGCGCCAGCGCGATCCGCTCCCCCTCGCCTGGCATCACCAGCCCCGCGAGGCGTGCCTGCACGCGCTTCCCCCCGGGTGAGAGCGTGCCCATCACGATGGTCGCCCCGCCCACATACTCCGTACTCTCCGCCACCAGCACGAAGCCGAGCTCGTCCCCGCGCGCCGCGCCCGCCACGAAATCCTCGGGCCGGATTCCCGCGGTGCGCCCATGCGGCAGGGAGACGTTCGCGCCGGCCTGCGCCAGCGCCGCCTCGAGCCCGGCCATCGCCAGCAGGTTCATCGGCGGCGCGCCAATGAACGAGGCGACGAACTCGTTCGCCGGCCGCTCATAGATGGCGTGCGGCGCATCCTGCTGCTCGATCCGCCCGGCCCGCATCACCACCACCTCGTCGGCCATGGTCATCGCCTCGGCCTGGTCGTGCGTCACGCACACCATCGTCAGCCCCAGCCGCCGCTGCAGCGAAACCAGTTCCTGGCGCATCTCCGCGCGCAGCTGCGCATCGAGGTTGGAAAGCGGCTCGTCGAGCAGCAGGATCGGCGCCTCCGCCACGATCGCGCGCCCCAGCGCCACGCGCTGCTGCTGCCCGCCGGAAAGCTGGGATGGCTTGCGCTCCAGCATCGCGCCGAGCCCCAGCAGCTCCGCCGCCGCCGCCAGCCGCTTCCTCCATTCCGCCTTCGCCGTGCCGCGCGCCTTGAGCCCGAAGACGATGTTCTCGGCAACGTTCAGGTGCGGAAACAGCGCGTAGGACTGGAACACCATCCCAACCCCGCGCGCGGAGGGCGGCAGCGCCGTCACGTCCCGCCCGCCGATCTCGATCGCGCCGGCGGTCGGCATCTCCAACCCCGCGATCAGCCGCAGGCAGGTCGTCTTGCCACACCCCGAGCCGCCGAGCAGCACGGTGAGCCTTTCGGCCCGAATCGAGAGATCAAGCCCATCCAGGACCGTAACGGGTCCGAAAGACTTGCCGATGGCAGCAAGGCGCACGGAAGGGCCGGGCTTTTGCCCGGCCGGCGTTTGATCGGCAAGCGGCATCGCGACCTCCCCCTAGCACGTGCGCGCTGGCGCAGCGTGACGTGTTTATGACACCGCGCGCAAGAGCACACTCACGGGAAATCGCCACCCGAAGCCAGGGCGCCGCTCACAAAATGGGGAGGAATGCCAGCGTCACCGCCTGGCATGGCGGGCGGCCGCACCCCGCCCGGGCCTGGTCAGGCCCCGCCAGTCCACGACACCGGCACAGAGGCGCGCCCCAACCCGGGGTGCCACCCCACGCCGGCGCCTTTTCAGCGCGGCCCGAAAGCGCCCCGCCTCAGCGGCGGAACGTGCCGTCGACGATCCTCGGGAAATCCGCCTGCGAGATTCCGAGATCGCGAAGCTCCAACTCCGACATGGAGGCAAGCTCGCCGGCGACCTGCCTGCGGCGCAGGCGCTCGCGGTTCCACTCGCCGATCGCGGCGAAGAAATGGGCAAACCGCCCACCGGTGCCGCGCGACGTGGTCTTGTTGAGGGTGATGGTGGCCATGGGATGAACTCCCTTGCTGCGATGCAACATATGTTGCGCCGCAAAATTTAGGACTGCAACCCTGACCTTTCAATCCTCCGACGGAAATTACCAAATCAGCATAACATCATGAAATACCGCGCTTATTCAGCCATCCGCCAACCGCATCCCGGCCCCGCGCGCAAAGCGGGACAGGTTCTCGAAGCCCAATTTCGCGTAGGAAAGCGGATTCGCCTTCTCCGGGTCCTGCTCCGCCTCCACCACCAGCCAGCCCGCATAGCCCGGCAGTTCCGCCAGCACGGCGGGGAAATCCACCGCGCCGTCCCCGGGCACCGTGAACGCTCCCTCCAGCACCGCGTCGAGGAAGCTCATCCCCACCGCCAATGCCGTCGCCGCCACCGCCGGCCGCACGTCCTTGCAGTGCACGTGGTTGATCCGCGCCCGGTGCCGGCGCGCCAGCGCCACCGGGTCGGCCCCCGCGAACGTCGCGTGCCCGGTATCGAGCAGCAGCCCCGCCGCGGCACCCGTCCCCGCCATCATCCGGTCGATCTCGGCCTCGGTCTGGATGCAGGTTCCCATGTGGTGATGGTACGAAAGCCCCAGCCCCTCGGCGGCCAGCAGCTCGCCCAACCGCGCCAGCCGCGCGCAGAACACCGACCACTCCGCCTCGCCCAGCGTCTTGCGCTCCGCCAGCGGCACCGCCCGGTCGCCGTGCACGGCGTTGGACGTCTCCGCCACGATCGCCACCTTGCACCCCAGCGCCTGCAGCAGGTTCCGGTGCGGCGCCATCGCCGCGAACTCCGCCTCCGCGTCGCGCTCGCGCAGCGCCATGGAATACCAGCCGGACACCAGCTCCAGCCCATGCGCCGCCAGCACCGCGCGCAAAACCGGCGCCTCGCGCGGCAGCTTGTGCCCCATCTCGATCCCCTGGAACCCCGCCAGCCTCGCCTCCGCGAGGCAGCGCGACAGCGGAATATCGCCGCCGATCTCGCGCATATCGTCGTTGGACCAGGCGATGGGATTGGTGCCGAGCTTGACCGTCACGATGCACTCCGTTGCGAAACCCGCGCAGCCATAGCCCCACGCCGGAAAAAGAGAAGCCTCACCCCCCCACCTTCGCGCCCCCCATCTTCACGGCCGCCGCCTGCACGTACGCGGCCCGCGCCGCCCGCACCTCGCCGCGCGCCGAGACCTCCGCCACCGGCACGTCCCACCACGCGCCGCCGATCCCGCTCACCGCCTGCGCGTCCGTCTCCAGCACCAGCACCGTCGTCCGCTCCGCGCGCAGCGCCTCGCCCAGCGCCTGCTCCAGCGCCGGAATATCCTCCACCTTCCGCGCGATCGCCCCCAGCCCCCGCGCCTGCGCCACGAAGTCCGGCGCCGGCCCCGGCCTGATGTTGTTGAAGCTCGCGCCCCCCGTCGCCTGCTGCAGCCGCTCGATGCACCCGAAGCCGGCGTTATCCAGCAGCACCACGATCAGCGGCAGCCCCATCGCGACGGAGGTCGCGATCTCGCTGTTCAGCATCAGCCACGACCCGTCCCCCACCATCACCACCACCGGCCGCTCCGGGCACGCGATCTTCACCCCCAGCCCGCCCGCGATCTCGTAGCCCATGGTCGAGTAGCCGTATTCGCAGTGGTACCCGTCATGGCTCGTCGTCCGCCAAAGCCGGTGCAGCTCCCCCGGCAATCCGCCGGCCGCCGCCACCAGGACCGCGTCATCCGGCATCGCCCGCCGCACCGCCCCGATCGCCTGCGCATCGCCCGGCAAGGCATTCGTCGGCGCCGTCACGCGTGCCACCGCCTCGAACCAGGCGCGCCGGTCCGGCACCGCCCAGCCACTCCGCCAGTCGCCCAGCAACGCCGACAGCGCCGCGAGCCCCACGCCCGCATCCGCCACCATCGCCTCGGCCCCGCCGCGCCAGGTGTCGAATGCCTGCACATTCAGCGCCAGCAGCTTCTTCCCCGCCAGCAGTCGCCGCGAACCGGTGGTGAAATCCCCAAGCCGCGTCCCCACCGCGAACACCAGGTCGGCCTCCGCGAGATGCCGGTTCGCCGGCTCCGTCCCCGTCACGCCCACCGCCCCCAGCGCCCATTCCTCCCGGTCCGGCACCGCCCCGCGCCCGGCCTGCGTCTCCACCACCGGCACCCCATGCCGCGCCGCGAACCCGCCCAGCACCGCGCAGGCGCCGGAGAAATGCACGCCCCCGCCCGCCACGATCACCGGCCGCTTCGCCGCGCGCAGCATCGTCGCCGCCCGCGACAGCTCGGTGCCATCCGGCGGCGGCCGGCGGATGTGCCAGACCCGCGGCGCGAAGAACGCGTCCGGGAAATCCCACGCCTGCGCCTGCACATCCTGGCACAGCGCCAGCGTCACCGGCCCGCACGCGGCGGGGTCGGTCAGCACCGAAAGCGCCGCCGGCAGGCTCGTCATCAGCTGCTCCGGCCGCGTGATGCGGTCGAACAGCCGCGAGACCGGCCGCAGGCAATCGCTGGCACTCACCGTCAGGTCGGAGAAATCCTCCACCTGCTGCAACACCGGGTCCGGCACGCGGCTCGCGAACACATCGCCGGGCAGGAACAGCACCGGCAGCCGGTTCACATGCGCCAGCGCCGCCGCCGTCACCAGGTTCGTCGCCCCCGGCCCGATCGAGGTCGTGCACGCCATGAAGCGCCGCCGCCGCACCTGGCGCGCGAACGCCGCCGCCGCGAAGCCCATGGCGCTCTCGTTATGCGCCCGCAACGTCGGCAGCGCCTCGCGCCCGCCCGGCCCCATCTCGGCCAGCGCCTCGCCCAGCCCCGCGACATTGCCATGCCCGAAGATCGCCCACACCCCGGCGCAGAGCGGCATCTCGTGCCCGTCCACCACCGTCCGCTGCGCCGCCAACGCCTTCACCAGCGCCTGAGCCATCGTCATCCGCATCGGCAGATCCTCCCTCCCCCCTATTGTCGATTGGACGGCGACGGATGACAAACGCGCCAAACCAAGGAGCGAATCATGCGTGACGTGGCGGTGATCGGGGCAGGACGGATCGGTGCGATCCACGCCCGCAATCTGGCGTCGATGCCCGGCCTGCGCATCGCCGGCATCGCGGACCCGGACACGACGGCCGCGGAGCGCCTGGCCGCAGCCTGCAACACCGGCGTCATCTCGCTCGATACCGCCTTCGGCACCGGCGCGGTCATCATCGCCTCTCCCACCCCCACCCATGCCGACTACGTGGAGCGCGCCGCCACCGCCGGCTGCGCCGCCTTCTGCGAGAAGCCGGTGGATCTCGACGCCGACCGCGTCCGTGCCTGCCTCGCCGCGGCGGAAAATGCCGGCATCCTGCTCATGGTCGGCTTCAACCGCCGCTTCGACCCCAGCTTCGCCGCGCTGAGGGAAAGCATCGCCGCGGGCGCCATCGGCCGCCTCGAACTCCTCAGCATCACCAGCCGCGATCCGGCTCCCCCGCCCGCGTCCTACATCCGGACGTCCGGCGGCCTGTTCCGCGACATGACCATCCACGATTTCGACATGGCCCGCTTCCTGCTCGGCGAGGAACCCGTCGGCGTCAGCGCCACCGCCTCCGCCCTGCTGCCGGAGGTCGCCGCCGAGGCCGATATCGACACCGCGGCGATCACGCTGCGCACCGCCTCGGGCGCCATCGCCACCATCACCAACTCCCGCCGCGCCACCTACGGCTACGACCAGCGGATCGAGGCGCACGGCTCCGCCGGCATGGTCGCCGCCGGCAACCGGACCGCAACGAGTCTCACCGTTGCCGATGCACACGGATACCGCACGGACCCGGCGCTGCCCTTCTTCCTCGAACGTTATGCCGCCGCCTATCGTGCTGAACTCGCAACTTTCCTCGCAGCACTCGAAGGCCAGGACGTCGCCTACCCCACGGGCGAGGATGGACTGCGAGCGCTGCTCATCGCGGATGCCGCCTTCGAGTCGGTCCGCAGCCGCGAGGAGATCGCACTCTGATGCGCATCGGCCTCGTCACCGATTCCCTCGGCCATCTCGACCGCGAGTCGATGCTCGACGCCTGCCGATCCATGGGCATCGCGGCGCTGGAAATCGGCTGCGGCGCCTGGTCCGGCGCCCCGCATCTCGACCTCGCGGCAATGCTCGCCAGCGACACGGAGCGCCGCGCCCTGCTGGCCGCCATCGAGCGCCGCGGCCTGGAACTCGTGGCGCTGAACTGCTCCGGCAACCCGCTCCACCCCGGGGCGTCCGGCGCCGACCATCGGCGCGTCGCCGAGGGAACCATTCGCCTCGCCCCCCTGCTCGGCGTCAAACGCGTCGTCATGATGTCCGGCTGCCCCGGCGGCCCGGGCGATGCCAACGCCAACTGGATCACCACCGCCTGGCCACCCGAGACCGCCGAGGTCCTCGCCTGGCAGTGGCGCGAGCGCATCACCCCGTTCTGGCAGGACCTCACCCGGCTCGCGGAGCAGAGCGGCGTCACCATCGCGCTCGAACTCCACGGCCAGCAATCCGTCTACAACGTGCCCACGCTCTTCCGCCTGCGCGGCGCGGTCGGCCCGCGCATCGGCGCCAACCTCGATCCCAGCCATCTTATGTGGATGGGCGCGGACCCCGCCGCCGCGGCCAGGGCGCTCGGCCCCGCCATCCACCACGTCCACGCCAAGGACACCCGCATCGACGCCAGCAATGCGGCACTGTCCTCCGTCATCGACACCACCCCGATGGCGGACCACGCGCACCGCGCCTGGTCCTACGTCACCCTGGGCGACGGCCACGCGCTGCCCTGGTGGAAAACCTTCCTGGCCGCGCTGAAGACCGCCGGCTACGACGACGTCCTGTCCATCGAGCACGAGGACGTCTCCTGCACGCCGGAGGAAGGTGTGGCCCGCTCCGTCGAGCTGCTCCAACAGGCCATGGCGTAAAAGGATGACCTTCCGTAACGACTACGAACGCGGCCAGCAGGACACCCGCCCCTGGGGCACGTGGGAGGTGCTGGATTCCGGCCCCGGCTGGTGCGTGAAGCGCATCACCGTCAATCCCGGCGGCATCCTCTCGCTGCAGAAGCACCGGCACCGCGCCGAGGTCTGGACCGTCACCGCCGGCACCGCCCGCGTCACCCAGGACGGCAAGGTTTTCGAAATCGCAGCCGGCCAGACGACCCAGCACGCCATCGGCGTCGTCCACCGCGTGGAAAACCCGGGCTCCGTCCCCATGGTCTTCATCGAGGTCCAGCTCGGCCAGGAACTCCGCGAGGACGACATCGAGCGCTTCGAAGACCGCTACGGCCGCGGCTAGCCGCGCCGCCTCAGCGCGTCCCCTCGTCGCGATGTTCCTGCGCCTGCAGGAGCGCCGACTGCGCCCCCGCCGACAACGCCGAAAACGCCGATCCGCCGCCAAGCGGGCGGACCGTCGGCGCCGGCTGGAAATTCTCCAGCGCCGGCGTCGGCGCCACCAGGCTCGTCGTCGCCGAAGCCCAGATCCCGCTGGCCTGCCCCACATTCATGCCCGCGGAAATGCATACGCCATGCCGTGCGGGCGCGGGGCAAATCCGCCCCGCACACCCGGCAACCCCTGCCGGCCGGCACCAGGCGCCCGGCAATCCCATCCTGCTTTCTTGAATCGGCTCTTCAGGCCAATTGGACGTCAGCGTGCCACGACGGCAGCGGAACGCAGCCCAATTCAACAAATGATGAGCTCATGGTCCGTTCGTCAAAGAGCGGCGTCACGGCGCATCTCCTTTGAATGCGGCGATATTGTTAGCGACGAAGCTCCAGACAATTTTGTCTTCAACCTTGAATGAATTTCCCTTGTCGAGCTTCAACCAGGACGGCCAAACGCTAGGCATTGGCGAGACCGGGTCTCGCGTGAGCTCGAAGGTCGCGCCGACGAGGCGAACGCCAGCGCCATAGGCGGCCGCGAGATCGCGCGGATCGACCTGCTCGATCGAGTTACGATCGTTGATGTTGGTGAAACGCACGAGCAGCGGCAGGTTTTCGGCTGGAATATTGATCGGTTTTGCCTTTGCGCCTCGTATCAGGCGAGCACGATCCAAAATCACCCACGACGGTCCGCTTTCCGGAAACGCTTGGGCATCTGGGGGGAACAGCGAGCGGTACGCAACGAAGGGGAGGAGGTCGAGTGACGTGCCGTGCGGCAAATAGTATCCTCCCGGGCCTCCCAGCAATGGGGTGAAGTTTACGACGAACAGCAAGCCCGGTTTCCCGAGATCAACCGTGATGGCGGAGCCCGTGAGGCTGCCATGGAACTGGGCAGCCCAATCCAACGGCAGTGCCTCGATGAACCATTGCGGCAGTGATTGATACGTGACTTGAACGACCCCTGATCCCGTGTGGGTCACGCCATTGACGTCGACATCGACGGTCAGCCGGTAGCGGAGGGTGACGCCACCGCCGGCCAGATCGTATGCCAACAGCAGGATAGCGATGATAACCGCGCAGCCGGCGACCACGAACTTCCGACGTCGTGTCACAACAACACGCACTCGGCATCAGCCAACGTGCCGGCTTCCCTGGAACGATCCATCGTCACGATTGAGCGGTCGCCTCGACGCCTTGAGAGGCCAATTCCGCTAACGTGCCGAAGCGCGCCCTGCCCGCGGAACCACGCATGATGAGCGTGGCACCCCGCCCCCTGAACGGCCCGGCCCGCAGCCATCCGACGGCGCTGGCAACCCCATGCGTATGGGCGAATGGCCGAGCGTGGATTTCCGCTGCCAGACGCCCCTGCCGACAGAACCTTCAAATGGCCCGATTGGATGCAACCGGCGTCCTGGCTTGCGCGCCGCTCCGGAGGCGCCTCACCCATGAATGCAAACCGGGGAATTGCCCGCTGCAAGGGCCGCCTGCGACAAGGTGAAGGGCCCGCCGCCGGAACGACGACGAGCCCGTTCGCCTCACCCAATCTTATCCAGCGCCTGCCCGATATCGGCCAGGATATCGTCGATATGCTCGATCCCGATGGAAAGCCGCACATACCCGGGCGATACCCCCGTCGCCGCCTGCTCGGACTGCGAAAGCTGCGAATGCGTCGTGCTCGCCGGATGGATCGCGAGGCTGCGCGCATCCCCGATATTGGCCACGTGGTACAGCAGCTGCAGGGAATCGATGAACTTCTTCCCCGCCGCCACACCGCCCTTCAGCTCCATGCCGACCAGCCCGCCCATGCCGCCGTGCATGTATTTCGCGGCCAGTTGCGGCGACGTCAGCGACGGATGGATCACGGTCGCCACCTCCGGCCGCTTCTGCAGATAGTCCACCACCGCCATCGCGTTCTCGCTGTGCGCGCGCATCCGCAGCGCCACGGTCTCGACCCCCTGCAGGATCAGGAACGCGTTGAACGGCGAGATCGCGGCGCCGAGGTCGCGCAGCAGCGTCACGCGCATCTTCAGGATGAACGCCACCGGCCCCAGCGGCTTCACCGCCTGGCTCCACACTGCGCCGTGATAGGACGGGTCCGGCGTGTTCAGCGCGGGCTGGCGCGCCGCATGCGCCTCCCAGTCGAAATTGCCGCCATCGACGACGATGCCGCCGATCGAGTTGCCGTGCCCGCCGAGATACTTCGTCAGCGAATGCATCACCACCGCGGCCCCGTGCTGCAGCGGCTTCACCAGCAGCGGGCACGCCGTGTTGTCCATCACCAGCGGAATGCCGAGCGGCCGCCCGATCGCCGCCACCTCCGCGATCGGAAACACGCGCAGCTTCGGGTTCGGCAGCGTCTCCGCGTAGTAGAGCCGCGTCTTGTCGTCCGTCGCGCGGCGAAACCCCTCGGGGTCGGCGGGATCGACGAATCGCACCTCGATCCCCTGGTCGCGCAGCGTGTTCGCGAACAGGTTCCACGTCCCGCCATAGAGGTCCGTGGACGCCACGACGTTGTCCCCGACCTTCGCCAGGTTCTGCACGCAGAACGCGGAGGCCGACTGCCCGGAGGCCAGCGCCAGCGCCGCGACACCCCCTTCCAGCGCCGCGACGCGCTTCTCCAGCGCATCCGTCGTCGGGTTCATGATGCGCGTGTAGATGTTGCCCAGCGCCTTCAGCGCGAACAGATCCGCCGCATGCTCGCTGCTGTCGAACTGGTAGGACGTCGTCTGGTAGATCGGCACCGCGACGGACGTGGTCGCCGAATCCCGGCGCCAGCCGGCGTGAAGCGCGAGCGTTTCGTCGTGCATGGCAGATCCTCCGTTCCTGTGGCGTTGCCGCTGGCCAAGATGTCGCCGATCATGCGGGCCAGAGCAAGCGAGGGATGCCGGCGATGAAACTGGTGGTGCTGCCCGGCGACGGGATCGGGCCGGAAATCGTGGCGGTGACGGCGGCTGTGCTCGCGGCCGCCTCGCAGCGTTTCCAGCTCGGCATCCACACCGCGCACGACGTCGCCGGCCAGGAATCCATCGCCCGATACGGCAGGGCCGTCCGCCCGGCGCTCGTGGACATCGTGCGCGAGGCCGATGGCCTCCTCCTCGGCCCGACCTCCACGCTCGACTATGCCGGCGAGCCTGGTCCCAGCGCCGTCTTCCGCAAGGCGCTCGATCTCTTCGCCAACATCCGCCCCGCCCGCACCTATCCGGGCCTGCCCGGCCGCGTCGGCGCGATGGACCTCGTCGTCGTGCGCGAGAACACCGAAGGCTTCTACGCAGACCGCAACATGGCGCACGGCAACGCCGACATCCTGGTGACGGAGGACGTTGCGATCGCGATCCGGAAGATCACCCGCCAGGGCAGCGAGCGCATCGCCCGCGCCGGCTTCGAGCTCGCCATGCGCCGCCCACGCAAGCTCGTCACGCTGGTGCACAAGGCCAACGTCCTCACCACCTCGGACGGGCTCTTCCTCCAGGCCTGCCGCGCGGTCGCGAAGGACTTCCCGGGCGTCAGGGTCGAGGAGGTCATCGTGGACGCGATGATGGCGCATGTCGTGCGCAACCCCGCGCATTTCGACGTCATCGTCACCACCAACATGTTCGGCGACATCCTCTCGGACCTCACCGCGGAAATGTCCGGCAGCCTCGGCATGGGCGGCTCCATCAACGCCGGCACGCGCTACGCCATGGCCCAGGCCGCACACGGCAGCGCGCCGGATATCGCCGGGAAAGACCTCGCCAACCCGATGAGCCTCGTCCTTTCCGCCGCCCAGCTGCTCGACTGGCACGGCCGCCGCGCCAGCCAGCCGCGCTTCGGCGAAGCCGCCAAGGCGATCGAGGACGCCGTCGCCGCCTGCCTCGAAGCCGGCGAAAAAACCCGCGACGTCGGCGGCACCGCCGGCACAAGCGCGGTCGGCGCCGCCCTCGTCAAACACCTCGGCGCCTGACACAAACTTGGCCGGATGGGTTTCTCCGGCCAGCCCTCCACCGCCCACAGCGGCCCACACCAGGGCAACCGCCCCACGCGACGGGAAACGCCACGGCGTCAATCGCCGCCGGATCAGCGCCGAGGCAACAATCCCTCGATCAAGGCGGCGATCCCGGCGGCTTCGCCGTCGCTCGTAAAATTGGCGATACAACGCTGTCGTCCCGCCGCACCGTGGCTCTGCCGCAACGCCGCGTCATCGATATAGCGCAGAACGGCCGCCAGGAATGCATCCCAGTCATCACGTCCGACCAGGAAACCCGTCCTGCCATCCTCGACAATATCGGCAGGCCCATGGGCATAGGTCGCGACGACCGGCAGTTCGCAGGCCATCGCCTCGGCAAGCACCAGGCAAAAGCTCTCCTTGCTCGCGCCATGAATGAAGAGCGAGGCCGCTCGATAAAACACCCGCAAATCGGTTTGCCTGCCGAAGAAGCGCTGGTTCGCCGCCGGCAGGAGGGTGCGCGCCAGCGCCGACCACTCCTCCAGGAACTCACCCGCGCCGACAAAGAGGAAACCAACGCGCTTGTCCGGCCGTGCCGTCCGTGCCCTGCTCACCACCCGTATCAGCTGGTCGACGCGCTTCTCGGGCCGGGCCTGGGACGCTGCCATGATCCACATCATTTCCGGTTCCAACCCGAGCTCGGCACAGGCCTGCCCGCGATCTCCCGGTGCATAGAAATCCGGATCGATACCGTTATGGACCATGTGCAGCCGCTCACGCGGCAGCTGCGCGAAATGCGCGAGGAACTCCCGATGTCCGTTCGATGGCGAAACATGCACGTCATGGATCCCATGTTTCAGCAACCGCCGCTGCACGAATTTTCCCGCCGTCTTGACGAACGGTTGCGTCCGCGTGTGGTCGTGGCTGCTGTCCTCGGTGTTCACCGTCCCGACCCCGAGCCCGCGCAGGAAGCCGATATCGATCTCGCCAGGCGAACTGGACTGGAACACGATCACCGCGACGCCGTTTTCCCGGATGAAATCGGCGATGCGCTTTCGGTTCGCGTCAGACCAATCGAAGAAGTCCGCGCGCACCTCCTCGCTCCACCGGGGCTGCACCGCCGGCCGGGCATCCAATGCCTCCACGAAGGCCAGGAGAACCCGTGCCTTTCCCTGAAGCACGCCAGCAACCAGGTCGGCGCGCTGCGCAAAGAAACGCTGAACAAAGCCCGTCGCATTGCCGAACCGGAACGCGAACACAATCACCGGACGCCGCTCCCCGGGCGCATGCTCGCGAGCGGGCGTCGCCTGGTCATGATCTTCCGACGCACGCACGGCGCTCGTCCGGGTGGAGGCCGAGGGGAGAGTTTCCGGCATCAGACGGCCCCCGTCGCCATCGATGGACGCCAGCCGCCAGGATCAGCCGACAACCGCGCGCCCGGTATCATCGCCGTTCCACGGCGCAGCATCCCTCGACAGGCATCAACCATAAACGGCGTCCAGGTCGGTACCGGTGATCGCCTCGGGCCGAAACCGCACCGGAAGGCCGGCCGGACGCGACCGCTCATCGCACGGCAAGTGCGCGCTGGCGCCATCGGCTCAGTACCGAACGCCACGGAGGGGAAACACCAACGTCTTGGCCAACTCCAGAAGAAAGGTCCGCTTACGGCGACCCTGGCCGACAGCGCGGATCGCAACCATCACGGCATCCAAGTGGGAGAGGCATCGTCGCGCCGAATAGACCATTCCCGCCAGATGTCGGTCCTTTGCCGCGATCAGGATGGATTTGCGCTGGCTCGTCATATCCGCGCTGTCGCTATACGACGAAAGCATCTCATCGATGGTGGCCACCCGCGCCCGACAGCTCTGGTATTCGGCCCTGTCCCCCCTCGACAGGGACCCGGCTACATTGCGCTGGAAATAGAGTGGCAAATCAACATAAAATACCGCCATATCAAAAAATCCGAAGTACAAAAACATCTTGAAATCCTCCCCGCACCAGAACCTCGGGTCATACATCAATTCGCCGTGAAACACCGAACTCCTGGCAACATAACCCGCGGGATGAAAGACGAAATCCTCGCGACACATCGTCTCGAACAGCTGGTCGAAAACCCGCACCCGCCCGGCTTCGTCGGCCGACAGGCTGGCATCACTCATGTTCTCGTATCTTCCCGATTTGACGAGGACGATGTCCGCATCCGGATGCAGCGCGAAAACCCGCATCTGCCACGCAAGCTTGTCCTCGTGCCACACATCATCGGCATCGAGAAACGCGATGAACCCGATTCCCCGCTCCATCGCGTAGCGTATGGCCCGGTTGCGGCTCTGCGCGGCACCGCGGTTCTCCTGCGTCAGCACCACCACCCGGGGCCGTGACGCGGCATACGCCTCCACCAGCGCGAGCGAGTTGTCCGTGCTGCCATCGTCCACCACGATGACGATCCAGTCTCGAAACGACTGCCGCTCGACGGAACCGAGCGCCTCGATCACCGTCGCCGCCGCGTTGTAGACGGGAATTACGACACCAACCGCCGCCGGCACCTCGCCCATCGCGGAAGCGCCGCTCTCGCCGCCCTGCGCGCCACGGGCGGGTTCGTCGCTCGCCACGCTACGCAGCCCCTCGCGCCGGGTACGCCGCGCCGCGCCCGAACCACGCGCCGCCGTTCCCTCGCGCGGCGACCGCGCCCAACGCCTGGGGCCGCCCCGATCCAGCTTTTCCTTCGCCGCGCACAACGAACGAACTCACATCGCAACTCCATGCCGCGCTCGCGCGAGGGCCCACCTCCGGTCCAGCGCCCCGTCGCGGCACCCCGGGGTCTAGCGCCTGCCACGTCCGTGGCGAAGGGTCAGATCGATTATTTTTCGTTCGCCGGTGCCGCCCGTCGCGGTCGCATCATACCCCTGCGCGGGCGAAACCTCGCCACCCGGATGCAGCGCGACCGCGGCGCCGTCACCATGCAGCCAATCCGTTACCAGCCGCATCGCGTTCCGCGCGGGAGGCCACGGCAAGGGGCCTGGCCAAAGCCATCATCGCTTCGGCGCAACGGCTTCCCATGCGAAAGCGGGCCAGCTATCTTCACACAAATTAGCGCTCGCCTGGCGCCCAAGCTGGCACAAGCCGGCCCCGGAAAGGGATCGCGTATGTTCTACCGCCTCAGAAGGGTGCGCGGCAGCCGAAGGCTCAACCGCGCCCTCAGCGCCATCCTCGAGACCCCGCCGCTGCAGACCGAGGCCGCTCCGTGGTGCATCGCCAGCATGGTGACGAGCGACGACGTCGCCATGTACCTGCTCGCCATCAAGTCCTTCTACCGCAAGCTCGGCCGCGGCAAGGTCGCCGCGATCATCGACCGCGCCATGCCCCAGCACCTGCGCGACACGCTGAGCCGCCACGTCCCCGGCATCGAGTTCGTCATCCTCGAGGATATCGACACAGGCGCCTGCCAGCGCGGCGGCACGTGGGAACGCCTCCTCTACGTCATCGACCGCTCGCAGCACGAATACACGATCCAGCTGGACGCGGACACGCTCACGGTCGCCGACCTCGACGAGGTCTCCGCCTGCGTCGCGGCCAACCGCCCCTTCACCATGTCGGACGGCTTCGATCTGCTGCCCCTGCCCGACGTCGTGGCGGAGGCGGAGGCATCCGCCAGCAACTATATCGGTATCGTCACGGAACGGATGTTCGCCCGCTACCCCGACCAGGCCATGCGCTACGTCCGCGCCTCCTCCGGGTTCGCCGGCTTCTCGGTCGGCGGCTTCTCCCGCGCCGCCATCACCCGCTTCCACCAGGAAATGGAACGCCTGCTCGGCCAGGCGCACTGGCGCCGGTGGGGCACGGAACAGTGCGGCTCCAACTTCGCCATCGCCAACTCGCCAGGCGCCGTCATCCTGCCCTACCCGGACTACATGAGCTTCCTTCCGGAGACGGATCGGAACCAGGGGCGGTTCTTCCACTTCATCGGCGCCTACCGCTTCCGCGAGGATTATTACGCCGCCCGCGCGCAGGAGGTGATCGCAGAGCTCCTCCCGGGCTTCACGCCTTCCGTCACGGCAAGGCCGCGAGCCCCGCGCGCGGACACGCGCCCGCTCGCGTTCGCCCGCGCCCTCACGCCCGCCAGCGCCGCGCGCCACGCCGGCTGGCTCCTGCGCGGCCGGCGCGAGGCCGTGTGGCTGCGCCTGCGCCCGGCCGAGGAGTTCGCCGGCCCGGAGTTCCAGCTCCGCCCCCACCCCGAGGGCGATGCCGATGCCGCGGCGGCGCGCAGCATCTTCACCGGCAAGATCCTGTACACGCCGGTGCGAATTCCACCGGAACGCGTCCGGCTGATCGTGGATGTCCGCGCCGAAAGCGGAATGAGCAGCCTCTACTGGCTCGCCTCCTATCCGCGCGCCAACCTCGTCGCCTTCGAGCCAGACCCCGCCCACGCCGCGCAATGGCAAACCAACCTTGAGCGCAACGGCTTCCTTCGACGGGCCACTCTCCATCGCGCGGCCGCCAGCACGAGCAACACGCCGTCCGGCGCCCCGGCGCCCGCGGCCATCGACATCTTCCCCCTGCTCACCGGCCAGCGGATCGACATCCTCCGGCTGAACGCCGAAGCCGCGTCTCACGCCTTGCTCGAAGACCCGCGCCTTGAGGCGCTGGAGGTGCGAAACATCGTCGTCGAATGCCCCCATGATGACGCCGGCGCGAAGGCCGAGGCCCGGTGCCGCGAGCGTCTGCGCGCGCTCGGCTTCAAGGTGCTCGCGGTGCCCGCCAGCGAGACAGGCACCATGCTGTGGGCCTACCGCATGATTCTCCCGTCGCCGCCGCTTACCCTCGCTCCGCGCGCCACCTGACCGCAACAAACGCCCGCGGACGGCCGCACGACGAACGCCTCGCCCCCAATCGGGCATCGCTCCATCAGGCCTTGCGCAGCACGATCGCGTCCTGGAAATTATCGCCATGGATGCGTGACGGCGCGCCGTGTTCGCCGATCCACACGCCCGGGCTGTAGCGGCATACCTTCAGCCCATTCGTCTCGGCGGCGGTAAGGAAATTATCGGCATAGATGAACGACTTACAATACGTATCGTCAACGACATAGAACCCGAACGAATCCTCCTCGTTGATGCTGTCATTGCGATGACGGAAGTAATCCGCCTCGTCGCGCCGGATAAGGCTCGCCGTGACAAACGCCAGCCCATCCGGGCGCAGCACGCGGGCGATCTGCTCGAAATACCCCACGCACGCGCTCTCGCGCAGATGCGCGAACAGCGATGTGCACACCGCCAGGTCGAACGACGCCTCCTCCAGCCCGAGCGGCGCGACATAGTCCGCGAGGTAGCCCCGCCGGCGCCCTTGCGGCGGGCTCGGCAACGCCTGGAACCGAAGGGAAGCGGGAAACAACGGCTGGATATTCGCGCCGGCCCAGGCGATGCCCTCCTGCCAGGTATCCATGCCGAGATAGCTCCCGCCCTGCAGGTAGGGCGCGAACGCCATGGCAAGCCGCCCCACCCCCGCGCCAATGTCGAGCACGCGGTCGGTCGCGCGAAAGCCCGTCATCGCCAGCACTTCCCGAAACAACGTATAGCCGATGGAGCGATAGCCCGCCTGCCCCGCCGCGCCGGAGCCGATATATTCGATGAGTTCCTGCGGCACGTCCGGATAGTTGGTCATATGCCCGTAGTAGGCATCCAGCGCCTTGCCGAGGTCGTGCCGCCGCGGGAAATACCCGACGACCTCCTCGGCGATGTCCGGGCCGTGCAGGTAGCCATTGGCGCGCACCGTGAGCGGCCGCGCCCCGACCATGGGCCAGCAGGGATTGGCGAAGCTGAAGGCGAACGCCGTGCGCCCGGCGTCGAAGGCGGAAACCGTGGTCTCGGCCAAGGCGTCACCCACGAACAGTTCGACGACGCCGAGCTTGTCCATCACGCCCGAAATGGCCTGCGGAACAAATTTCTCGACCCTGAACATACGCGATCGCCCCCCCACGGATCTCCCGCGAAAATCCGGCCCGTGTCACGCATAAGCGCTCACGCGCATAAGATCATTAGATCAAGAAGGCGTTTGTTTCGATCATTTTTTGCCATAAAGGCCATGCCCGGCGATTTGTCGGGTCACAATGCTGTCATCGCCTCAGCGCGTTAGCAGTGGCTTCACCTCCCGCTCCCAGGCACGTAGCGCCGCCCCGATCGCCTGATGCATGTCGAGATAACGGTAGCTACCTAGCCTGCCGCCGAACACAACTCGCTTCTCCGCTGCCGCCAACGCGCGGTAGCCGTCGAAGCGTGCCCGGTCCTCGGCTAGGTTGATCGGGTAATAGGGTTCATCCGCCTCAACAGCGAAGCGGCTATACTCGCGCGCGATGATTGTCTTCGGGAACTCGCCGCGCCATGGCGCAAAATGTTTGAATTCCACGATGCGGGTCCAAGGCACATCCTCGTCCGCATAGTTCATCACAGCGCAACCCTGAAAATCTCCGTCGTGCACCTCATGCTCGAAGTCCACTGTCCGCCACCCGAGCCTGCCCAGCCGCTGACCGAAATAGCGGTCAATTGCACCAGTATATACCACCGGAACATCCGGCGCTGACTCACGCGCCAAGAACCAGTCGAGGCCGAGATGCACAGCAATATTCGGGCTCGCAAGCATTTTTTTGAAAATCGGCGTGTAGCCATATTTTGGCATCGACTGAAATGCGTCGCTAAAGTACCGATTATCGAAACTGTATCGCACTGGCAGCCGGGCGATGATTTCGGCCGGCAACCTTCCCGGATCGGTTTGCCACTGCTTTTTAGTGTAGCCCCGGATGAACGCCTCATAGAGCGGCCTTCCGATCAGGCTGATCGCCTTCTCCTCGAGGTTCACCGGGTCCGCGATAGCCCCTGCGTGGTTTGCCACCCACGCCCGCGCCTGGTCGGGCGACATCAACCTGCCCGTGAAAAGGCAGATCGTGGCGAGGTTGATCGGCATCGGATAAACGCGGCCACCTGCCGTCGTCCAGACACGATGCTCGAAGGGTATCCAATCCGTAAAGCGGGAGAGGTAGTCCACCACCTCCTGGCTGCCTGTGTGGAAGAGATGGGCCCCATATTTGTGGACTTCGATCCCCGTCATCGATCTATATAGGAATAGGCGTTGCCTCCAACATGGTTACGCCGGTCAAGCACGGCCACGCGAAACCCGGCTACTGCCGCGCGCTCTGCGATTGTCGCGCCGAAGAACCCCGCGCCGACCACGATAAGCTCGGCCCCATTGAACGCAACCATCGCGTACTCCCTGATCGCAACGCCGCGATTTGATCATTTAGCGAAGCCTCGCTCAAGCTTAGCCCCCGGCGATTTAGAGAAGCGCCCGGCCGTCGAATCGAACCCTGGGCTCGGGTTTGAATCGACACGATATTTTTGGACAGTGTCGCCGTAAGCGATTGCGCAAATCACTCCTTGAGTTCGATCTTATTTTTTCGACGCTCTCCGTTTGAGCCCGCCCAAGATAGGCCACAAATGATACAGCACGGTACGATTTTTCGCGATAAATTAACGTTTCACTAACCGACCATTCCAATTCATTACCTATATCTTTTTTTGCATGCGTCGTGCATGCCACGAAGAGCCGACAGGAACCCTAGGGATGGCCGACGGATACAGAATTTACTCCCTCATCAATGACCCAACGAGCGGAAACAAAAACCGTCGTAAGTTCTTGTCGCGCCGCATGTTGCTTGATTATCCCTGGAGAAAAAGACCGGATTTACCACCAATGCTCGGATCACCGAGCAGGATCGTTAATGTTGGCGGCAGTTATCGAGAAGTATATTTGGGATCTCTGATGTGGGAGATATTCTCGTACATCTGCAGACAAGAGCAAATTAAAAATAGAACTCATGATCGAAATGTGCCTCTCATCCGGACAGGAACACGGAATTACGACGTCAATACATAAATTTTGCCTGGAGTACCTTTTTCGTATAAACCCCACTATATCCAAGCAATATCTGGATCTTCTCCTGAGCCCCTGGCCATTAGGCCCTCACGACGACAAACACGTTGAGCCCTTCGGCTCTCCGGACGAGGATGTTTAATATACTTGGCTGAGCCAAATACGTCGGCACCGATACTCAACGCCGACGCCGCGCGAGTGGGCACGTGGCGCAGCCAGCGGAGGTCCGCGGCTCTAGCTCTCTGGCTGCCAGTTCGCTCCGCAGAGAAGTAGGATTTCGAGCTCACCGGACGGGCGGTGGAATTGCTTCAACCTTAACGCTTGCTCAGCGAAAAGACGTTGCTGCCAAAATCCGCCCTTCATTAGTGAAGCGTTTAGGATATTCTCTTTTTTTTCCGTGAAATTTTAACCCTCTCTAAGCCATTCCGCTCTCTCATTTTGTTCCTCCGAGGAGCAAAAAATGCGCCCTAAACATATTCTGTCGATCTGCGCCGCTTTAATTACTCTCCAGTCGGCGATTATCCCCGCGGCGTGCGCCTCAAGCGTCTCGCTTGCACTTGAGGATCCTTACACTGCGAGCGAGTTTGCTCCCGGTGCTCAGCAAGATTTTTGGCAGGCAGTTAACTCGAATTCAGATATTTCTGGTATCATACCTTATTTGACCGATATCCAGATTGGCAGCGACTTTTTGAAGTACGGGAGCAACTCGGATATCCAATCGTTCATGAATTGGGTGGGCTCAAATGGTCTAGGCCTGGAACTCCAGACTGGCGTATTGCCCGTCACCGGACCCAACTCTTGCGGCTGGGGCGTCGAGGGTTACGACGGGATGTTTCAAAACCACCTTCAACGCATCCACGATCTTGGCGGCACCCTGTCAGTCCTAAACCTGGACGAGCCGCTTTTCTTCGGCTCCCAATGGACCGGGCCGAATGCGTGTCACGAGTTGATTTCGACTCTGGCAAAGGAAACCGCCTCAGCGATAAACATCGCTAAAAGTATTTTTCCCAATATCAAAGTGATCGATACGGAGCCTGTGCCGTATGTGGGCGAATACGCCTCGTGGCTTTCTGACATCAAGTCTTTCGCGCCTGGCTCGATAAACGAATTCGACGCCGACATAATTTGGGGCGCCAACTGGACAAACATTTTAGGCAGCGATTACGCGGCGGCAGACCAATATGGTATAGTGACCGGCGCAATCATCGATAGCGCAAATCCTGACGCATCCAACTGTGCTTGGACAAATAGCGCTGAGGCAAACGCGCAATCGCTGTCGGTCAACGGCTTGGCACCGCAAAAATATCTTGTTCAGAGTTGGGATTCTTCTCCAGGAGAAATAGGGCCGCCTAATCAATCATGCACACTTTCGAGCGTTGCACTCGATCTGATTGATAAGTCACCATCCCCGGTACCTGAGCCTCCCCAAATTTTTGTCATCATTTCTATGCTTGTCGGCTTAATCTGGGCGCGCCACGCGGCGCGGCCGTGGACATTTCGCTGTCGTGTATTTCGTGGTATCTTTCTCGCAGATCGATATGATAATCGTCTCCTATAAGCTGTTGGGCGCCGGGGGAGGGCACCTCGCGCCACAGCTTGCTTCTTTAGCCTGGAGATCTGAGGGGGCCGAGAATGGACGACAGCGATCAGGCCTTAATTGAAACCCTAGTGCAGGGGGTGTGGGTTTTCGGCCGCCTTGGCGGGGAGATAATCTACGACGCAATGCGCTTTCTGCCGGATGGTCAAATCTCGGGCGGTCGCAACGCTAACGAAACATCTTGGCGGGTGCGCGAGAAAAAACTAGAGATCCTCAACCCCGATGGCGACGTTACCACCCGGTTTGAGAGCTACGACCGTGTGGGCGGGCGTGTGATTGCTGCTACAGGCCCATTTATTGGCAACGTCGCGCAAAGGGTTATTCACGTTATACATCTATCGTCTCCGACACCGACGCCAGCGTGCAGCGGAATGACTGACGTGGAATGCCAAACCCTGAAAAACGAAGAAATGCGAAGCGATAAGCAGTGCGCTGTATTGGTTCGTGCGCACCGCGCTTCCTCAAAGTTTTACGATTTACTGAAAAAACTTTCGCTTAATTCGAATTATGACGTATTTGCTGCCGTTGATGTGTCAAATGGCCCCGTAGCCGCGCCCGGATTTGTGCGACTTGAGCACTCCGTAAAAAGCTGCGAATTTCTTGGTCTGAAGACCAATTTTCATAACCCGCTGTGGAAATGCGGTGACTACGTATTTTATACCATTTATTACCAAATACCAAACTATCTTTTCTACATACTTATCGAGTACGATGTCGAAATCTCTCCAGAAGGTGGTTTGTTCCTTCAGGATTTCGTAAAAACGATTACAAACTCTGGCGAGCCTCTAGATTTTATTGCTCCAAATTTCGGTGTGGCCTCCGAAAATTGGCATTGGGCTACTGCGGCGGCCGCCGTATATCCGTTGGCATATGCCAGTTTTTTCCCATTCGTTTGCTTATCTGACCGAGCTATCCGTTATCTATTCGGCGAGCGCAGGCTTGAAGCGGCTCGTGATCCCACAGATGACGAAATAATTCATTGCGAGGCGTTCTGCCCGACTGCCCTAATGGCTGCCGGAACTTTTCACTGTGCGTCCCTGGCCGACATTAGCCCGGACGCGACCGTTGGCACGCAGTTCCACAGCGACGTTGACAGGATGATGGTGCCCGACCTCATTGACTGGGGGTCGACCCGCGCCAAATTGGCGCACCCCGTTCGAGACGTCGACGAATATCTTGCGAAGAAATACGAAAATTCTTCGTGGACGGAAACCTTGAGCGCTTCCTCTCCGAGATTGACGCGCTGCGAAACGCCGAGCGGCGTACGCTCCTTGAATGGTACGAGGCTGCTGCGCGCCTGCGGCTGGGGTCATCCGAAATGCCAGATTTGGCGGATGGCGAAACTACACTCTCTCGCGAATTGCAGAGATCTACTTGGTGTCTGCGGACCACGCTTGGAGATACGCTTTCTGCAACCGTGGTATTCTTGCCATCGGGCCGCCTCTCCGGCCTCAATACAGAAAATGAGGTGGAATGGCAGATTTCAGCCGGGTCTCTGCTGTTTGCCGACGAAGCTGGGCGAACTACGAGCCATCTCTCTCCCAAAAGGCGTAAGGACGGCGCGATCGTTGAGTTTCGGGGACCATTTATCCGCGTCCCCGGTCAATTTGCGACGTATGTTTTATTGAGGACATGACAGGCCGTTGCGATCGCGCTACCCCGCCGCCGCCAACGCTCCCACCCGCCCCTCGATCCACGCATACGTCCGCTCCAGCCCCTCCCGCAGCGGCCGCGAAGGCGCCCAGCCCAGCCGCTCGCGGATCAGCCGGTTGTCGGAGTTGCGCCCCCGCACCCCCAGCGGCCCCGGCACGTGCCGCACGTCGATCCGCTTGCCCGCGATCTCCGCCACCATCGCCACCAGCTCGTTGATCGAAACCATCTCGTCGGAGCCGATGTTGAGCGGCCCCGCCTCGCCCGCGCGCAGCAGCCGCGTCGCCCCCTCCAGGCACTCGTCAACATAGAGAAACGACCGCGTCTGCTCCCCGTCGCCCCACACCTCGATCGTATCGCCCGCGCGCGCCTCGGCCACCTTGCGGCAGATCGCCGCCGGGGCCTTCTCCCGCCCGCCGGTCCACGTCCCCTCGGGCCCGAACACGTTGTGGAACCGCGCCACGCACGTCGTCATCCCATGGTTGCGCCGGTACGCCAGGTACAGCCGCTCGGAAAACAGCTTCTCCCACCCGTACTCGCTGTCCGGTGCCGCGGGATACGCGCTGTCCTCGGCGCAATTCGGGTTCTCCGGGTCCTCCTGGTTGTACGCCGGATAGATGCAGGCGGAGGACGAATAGAACATCCGCCCCACCCCCGCCCGCCGCGCCGCCTCCAGCATCTGCAGGTTGATCATCGCGGAGTTCTGCATGATCGCGGCGTCGTTATCCCCGGTGAAGATGTACCCGGCACCCCCCATGTCGGCGGCAAGCTGGTACACCTCGTCGAACGCCCGGTCGCAGACCGCGCGGCAGACCTCCGCCTCCCGCAGGTCCCCGAGCACGAACTCATCCGCCACCGTCGGCGCGAATTCCGGCCGCTTGAGGTCCACCCCCCGCACCCGGAACCCCTCCGCCTTCAACCGGCGGACAAGATGCGCGCCGATGAACCCGCCGGCGCCGCAAACCAGGGCCTGCCTCATGAAACACCCTCTCCCTCGCTCCCCGGCCGCGCGGCCAGGCGCCTGCCGCCCCCCACGAGATTGCCCTCGCCGCCCGATGGTCAAGCCCAGCCCCTCGCCCTCCGCGCGCCACGTCCCCGCAACCAGCGGTTGACCCCACGCCCGTTTCGCGTTTCTTGGCTCGGCACCCATCCCCAACGCCATATCCGAACGGGCCGCCCCATGGACACGCACAGCATCATCCGTCCCGCCATCGACACGCTGGAAGACTCCCCCATCGTCGAGGTCTGGCGCATGGGTTATGGCCGCCAGGACGTCGTCGGCATGTTCGCCGGCGAGCCCGACGTCGCCACCCCCGCCTTCATCTGCGAGGCCGCGAGCCAGGCCCTCGCCGCCGGCAAGACCTTCTACACCCCCAACCGCGGCATCCCCGCCATGGGCGAGGCGCTGTCGGAGTACCTCGCGAACACCTACGGCGTCACCGTGCCCCCCTCGCGCATCGCGCTCACCCAGTCCGGCATGGAGGCGGTGATGCTCATCGCCCAGGCCACCATCGCGCCCGGCGACAACGTCGTCACCGTTACCCCCTCCTGGCCCAACATCATGCGCGCCATGCAGATCTGCGGCGCCGCCATCCGCGAAGTCGCCATGACCCCCGGCAGCGAGGGCTGGACGCTCGACCTCGCCAGGCTCGAGGCCGCCTGCGACGAGCGCACCCGCGTCATCTACCTCGCCTCCCCCGGCAACCCCACCGGCTGGATGATCGGCCGCGAGCAGGCCGAGGCCCTGCTCGCCTTCGCCCGCGCCCGCAACATCGCCATCCTGGCCGACGAGGTCTACCACCGCACCGTCTACGACCGGAAAGTCGCCTTCTCCTTCCTCGAGATCGCGGAGCCCGCGGACCCCGTCTTCGTCGTCAACTCCTTCTCCAAGGCCTGGGCGATGACCGGCTGGCGCCTCGGCTGGATCGTCTACCCCGAGGGCGCCACCTCCGCCTTCGAGAAGCTGATCCAGTTCAACACCTCGGGCGCGCCGGAGTTCCTCCAGCACGGTGCCATCGCCGCGCTGCGCCAGGGCGAGAAATTCGTCGCCGAGTTCGCCGCCCGCTGCGGCCAGGGCCGCGCCATCGTCAACGAGCGGCTCGCCGCCATGCCGCGCATCGCCAACACGCCCTCCGCCGGCGCCTTCTACGCCATGTTCTCGGTCGAGGGCGTCACCGACACGCTCACCTTCTGCAAGCGCGCGGTAACGGAGGCCGGCATCGGCATGGCCCCCGGCACCGCCTTCGGCATCGGCGCGGAGCGCCATGTCCGCCTCTGCTACGCCAAGAGCGCCGCCCTGCTGCACGAGGCGATGGATCGCCTCGCCCGCTTCACCGCCGGATACCGCGAGGCATGAGCAACGCCATGGCCGACAACATCACGCCCGCCCGCATCTGGGCGCGCGAGGACGTGAAGGACACCACCCCGCGCCCGAAGCTCGGCACCGCGATCGCGCGCGGGCTGGCCAACCGCTGCCCCAATTGCGGCCAGGCGCCCGTGTTCAACGGCTATCTGCGCGTGGTCGCGGAATGCGCCCATTGCGGCACCCCGCTCGGCCAGCTCCGCGCGGACGACGCGCCCCCCTACATCACGCTCTTCCTCGTGGGCCACATCGTCGTCGGCCTGCTCGTCGCGGTGGAACAGGCCTTCGCGCCCCCCACCTGGCTCGAGACCGTGATCTTCCTCCCGCTCACCGCGGTGCTCGTCCTCGCCCTGCTGCGTCCCATCAAGGGCGCCACGGTCGGCACGATGCTGGCGCTCGGCATGCTCCGCGCCCCGGATTCCTGAGCGGCATGGCCAGCCCAGCTCGTCCATGCCTGACCCAGTCCATGCCTGACCCAGTCCATGCCTGATTTGGGCCGCGTCGTCCTCGAGGGCGAGGCGCTCACGCGTCTCTCGCCGCTGCTCGAGGCCGACCGCGCGCAGGCCGTCGCCGACCTGCTGGCGGATAATTGCTTCCGCCCCAGCGGCGTCGCCCCGGCGGCGCTCGCGCTGCACCTCTCCATCCAGGAAGGCCGCCTCGTCTTCGACATCCGCGACGAGCAGGACCAGCCGCTCATCGCCCACGCGCTGGCCCTCGGCCCGTTCCGTGGCCTCATCCGCGACTACCAGATGCTGGTCGAGAGCCACATCACCGCCGTCGCCGAGGGCCGCGAATCCCGCATCCAGGCGATCGACATGGGCCGCCGCGGCCTGCACAACGAGGGCGCGGATCTGCTGCGCCAGCGCCTCGGCGCCAAGATCGCGCTCGACTTCGAGACCGCGCGCCGCCTCTTCACCCTCGTCTGCGTCCTGCACACGCGAATTTGACCCGAAGGAACCCGCCATGAAGGTGGACGGAAAACCCTATCGCAGCATCTGGGTCGACCCCGACGGCTGGAGCGTCCGCATCATCGACCAGACCCGCCTGCCCTGGGCCTTCGAGCTCGCCGCCCTGCGCACGCTCGACGACGCCGCGCACGCGATCAAGGCGATGCTCGTCCGCGGCGCCCCCCTCATCGGCGCCACCGCCGCCTACGGGCTCTGCCTCGCCGCCCGCGCCGATGCCTCCCTCCCGTCGCTCGAACGTGCCGCCACGCTGCTCCGCGCCACCCGCCCCACCGCGGTGAACCTGGCCTGGGCGCTGGCCCGCATGATGGCCCGCCTGCGTTCCGCAAACGAAACGGATCGCGCCGCCGCCGCCTACGCCGAGGCCGCCCGCATCGCCGACGAGGACGCCGCCCAGTGCGAGGCCATCGGCCACCACGGCGCCACCCTGATCGAGGCCATCGCCAAAACCGAAGGGCGCCGCGTCAACATCCTCACCCACTGCAACGCCGGCTGGCTCGCGACGGTGGACTGGGGTACCGCGCTCGCGCCCATCTACGTCGCCCACGACCGCGGCATCGACGTGCATGTCTGGGTCGACGAAACCCGCCCGCGCAACCAGGGCGCCTCCCTCACCGCCTGGGAGCTCGGCCGCCACGGCGTGCCGCACACCGTCATCGCCGACAACGCCGGCGGCCATCTCATGCAGCACGGCCAGGTGGACCTCGCCATCGTCGGCGCCGACCGCGTCACCCGCCGCGGCGACGTCGCCAACAAGATCGGCACCTACCTCAAGGCGCTCGCCGCACACGACAACGGCGTGCCCTTCCACGTCGCCGTCCCCTCCTCGACCATCGACTGGAACCTCAGGGACGGTGTGCGCGACATCCCCATCGAGGAGCGCAACGGCGCCGAGGTCGCGATCATGACCGGGAAAACCCCAGGCGGGGACATCGTCTCCGTCCGTATCACTCCCGAAACATCCGCCACCGCGAACCCCGCCTTCGACGTCACCCCGGCCCGCCTCGTCACCGGGCTGGTCACCGAGCGCGGCCTCTGCCCCGCCACCGAACCCGGCCTGCGCTCGCTGTTTCCAGAAGCCGCCTGAATCCCGGCCGCGAAGGCCCCGGCGCGGCGAAACCTCGCCGCGCCGGCCTCGCTCACATCGGCGTGACGGCGATCGCCACCGCGCGGATGAAGGTCAGGTCAACCTTGTCCCCCGGCTTCAGCCCGGCGGCGAAGCTCTGCATCGCCGGCGCCAGCACCGGCTGCGTCACCTGCGTTCCGGAAGGCAACGTGTAGACCACGACTTTCGTCGCGGGATCGTAACTGTTGAAAGTGACGCGCACGCGGATCGCGTCGCCGACCACCCCGCCCGGCATCGCGCCCTTCGGCGCGCGGTCACCGAAATCGGCCCGCGCGACATCCGGCCCAGCGCCGCTCGCCGGTGCCATCTGCGCCAGCGCCGTCATGCTGAGCCGCATGTTGACGTGGTCGCCCGGCTTCACCTGTCCCAGGTTGCGCGCCGCCGGCCCCACCACCACCGTCTCCAGCCCGCCGTCGTCACCGCGCAGCAGCACTTCGCGCGTCGCCATGTCGATGGTCTCGACCGTCGCATGCAGGTCCGCCTGCACCACCACCACAGCCCCCGAAGGCGGAGGGTTCGCAGCCACCGCGGGCATCCCCGCCCACGCGCAACCGCCCAGCACGAGGGCCAGCACGGCAACAAGCTGTCTCATTGATGCGTTTCCTTTCGCATGGCCGGCGCTGCGCGCAACACGCTCCAGGATCGGCGCGGCGGCCAGCGTCGCCAAAGCTCACCCTACCGGAACGATCCTGGTCTGGAAAGCCGCGCGCCGCGGCACGCCCCGCAGGCCGACCCGCGACCACCGCCAGAACAGGTGCCTTGCCGAGCAGAAAACCCGGCCGGATGAGTTCGATCCGCGCGGATACCGCTCTAGCCGATCCCCTCGCAGCGGAACCCCTCGCCCCACCGCTTGATCTTCCCCCGCGAGGGCGAGGGGAAATGCGCGAAGCAGCACAGCGTGTCG
Source organism: uncultured Pseudomonadota bacterium (assembly GCA_963764465.1). Lineage (GTDB taxonomy): Bacteria > Pseudomonadota > Alphaproteobacteria > Acetobacterales > Acetobacteraceae > JAJXXT01. The sequence continues at coordinate 606,091 of CAVXSO010000006.1, forward strand.
GTGTCGCACACCCCCTCCAGGAACGCCCGCCGCGTCGCCGCCGCCTGCGCCGGGTCGGTGTCCGCCATCATCGACATCTCCGGATAGCGCGCCTGCAGCGGCGAGTGGATCAGGTCGCCGGTGATCGCCGCCAGCCGCCGCCCCTTGCCGACGGAAACCGCGAAATGGTCCGGCGTATGCCCCGGCGTCGGCATCAGCCGCAAATGGTCGTCCAGCACATGCTCGCTCGTCACCAGGTCGCAGCGCCCCGCCGCCACGATCGGCAGCACGGAATCCGCCATCGCCGGGATCGGCGCCGCCGCATGCTGCTTCTCCCAGTGCGCCAGCTCCTTCGCGGAAAACAGGTAGCGCGCCCGCGGAAACGTCGGCACCCAGCGCCCGTTCTCCAGCCGCGTGTTCCACCCCACGTGGTCGGTGTGCAGGTGCGTGCACATCACCACGTCGATGTCCTCGACGCCGAGCCCCAGCGCCGCCAGCCCGTCCATCCAGGCGCGGTCCTTCTTCTGGTGCCATAGCGCCCGCGTCGGCCGCTCCTTGTCGTTGCCGATGCAGGAATCGACCAGCACCACGTGCCGCGGCGTGCGCACGATGTAGCTCTGGAAGCACAGCACCAGCCGGTCCTCGGCATCGAGCGCCGCCGGCCGCAGCCAGGCCCGGTTCTCCGCCAGCACCTCCTCCGAAAGCCCCGGGATGAACTCCCGCGCCGGCAGGAACGCCGCCTCCATCTCCACGATCCGATGGATCGTGATGTCGCCGAGGCTGATCGTGTTCGCCGCCGCCATGCCGTCCTCCCGCGCGTACTGCGATCAGGCTAGCCGCCGCCGCGCCGCCGCGTCCACAGGGCCGCGCCCAGCCATACCAGGCGCGGGACGATGCCATGCCGCCCCGGCCCGTGGGCGACACCACCGCGCCAAGCTAGGCTCGTCTGATGGACTCGTCCGAGGCCACCCCGGCGCGCGCGAAAAACGCGGTCACCGTCCTGCTCATCGTCGCCAGCGCGATGTTCATGGAGCAGCTCGACGGCACCGTGCTCGCGACCGCGCTGCCCACCATGGCCCGCAGCTTCGACGTCGATCCGCTGCACATGAACGTGGCCCTCACCGCCTACCTGCTCACGCTCGCCATGTTCATCCCGGCCAGCGGCAAGATCGCGGACCGCTTCGGCTCGCGCACCGTCTTCCGCGCGGCGATCTTCCTCTTCACCACCGGCTCCATCCTCTGCGCCCAGGCCCCAACGCTCTCGGCCCTCGTCGCCGCGCGCATGCTCCAGGGTGCGGGCGGCGCGCTGATGTCCCCGGTCGGCCGCCTCGTCATGCTGCGCGTGGTCTCGAAGTCCGAGCTGGTGCGCGCCATGGCCTGGCTGATGCTGCCCGCGACCATCGGGCCCATCGTCGGCCCGCCGCTCGGCGGCTTCCTCGTGACCTACCTGTCCTGGCACTGGATCTTCTACATCAACGTGCCCATCGGCATCGCCGGCATGGTCCTGGTCAGCATCTACATCGAGCAGATGAAGGTGGAGAACCCCGAGCCCTTCGACCTCAAGGGCCTCATCCTCGCGGGCCTCGCGCTCGCCTGCCTGATGTTCGGGCTCGAGATGGCCTCGCGCGGCGTCGGCTCCATCCTCGTCGTCGGCGCGCTCATCGCGGTCGGCGGCGGCTCCGCCGCGCTCTACGCCATGCACGCCCGCCGCCACCCGCACCCGATGCTGGAGTTCCGGCTGCTGCGCATCTCCACGATGCGCCAGTCCCTCGTCTGCGGCACGCTCTCGCGCATCTCCGTCGGCGCCATGCCGTTCCTGATGCCGATGATGTTCCAGCTCGGCTTCGGCTACTCCGCGGCGCAGTCCGGCCTCATCACCTTCGCCAGTTCCGTGGGCTCGCTCATGGTGCGCGTGCTCGCCCCCGGCATCATCCGGCGCATGGGTTTCCGCCAGGTGATGATCTGGATCGGCGCGCTCGCGACCTTCCTCCTCGCCCTCGCCGCGGCCTTCCGCCCCTCCTGGCCGGTGCCGATGATCTACGCGCTGCTGATCGCGATCGGGTTTTTCCAGTCGCTGCAGTTCATGGCCTACAACACCATCGCCTACGCCGACATCTCGCGCGAGGACATGAGTGCCGCCACCAGCTTCTACACGACGTTCCAGCAGATGGCGCTCTCGCTCGGCATCGCGACGTCGGCCGCCGCACTCGCCGTCTCCATCCGCGTCACCGGCCACGCGACCCCGCACCTGATGGACTTCTCCGCCTCCCTCCTGTTCGTCTCCGCCATCTCGATGGCCGCCCCCCTGATGGCGCTGCGCATGGAGGAGGACGCCGGCGCCGAACTCTCCGGCCACCACGCCCCCTCGCTGGCGAAGGCCTCGCATTAGCCCGCCCCCGCCCACCATCCAGGGCTGGCGCATCGCCCCACGCTGGCGCATCGCCGCAAGTTGGCGCATCGCCCTCTGCTGCCTCGCCCTCACCATCCCAGCCGCGGCCCCATCAGCCGCGGCCCAACCAGCCTCGCCCCAGCCAGCCCCGGCGCAATCCGGCGCCACCACCCTCGCCTACCTCAACGCCCCCGCCCAAGGCGCCCCTATCACCGAGCCCCCGCGCCTCGCCCTCTCGCTGGGTGGGCGCAGCGTCCGCGCCATCATGGACACCGGCAGCACCGGCATCGTCGTCAGCGCCGACCTCGTCCCCAACGAACCCTCCCTGCCCGGCACGCAAGGCGTGCTCACCTACTCCAGCTCCGGGCGCATCATGCGCGGCCGCTGGGTCGAGGCCGCGGCCACCATCGCCGGCGCGCATGGCGAACACGTTACGACTGCAAAACTACCCATCCTCGCCGTCACCAGTGAGGACTGCCTCGCCCACGCCCGCAACTGCCATCCCATCGACCACCCGCGCGGCATCGCGATGCTCGGCATCGGCTTCGGGCGGGAGGCCGACCACCAGCCGCAAGGCACGCCGGACCACAACCCCTTCCTGGCCATCCAGGGCATCCACCAGCACGGCTACATCGTCACGCGGAACAGCGTCCGCATCGGGCTCGACGGCGCCAGCCGCGCGGGCTTCGCCACCGTCACCCTCACGCGCAGCCAGCGCTGGCCAGACTGGAACCAGGCCCCGGCCTGCATCGCCGCCGGCACCGCGCCGCCCGCCTGCGGCGTCTCGCTCATGGATACCGGCGTCGTCGCCATGTACCTCTCGCTTCCCGGCGCCACGCTCGCGGAGGGCACCGCGCTGCGCTTCCTCCTCGGCGGCAAAACCCCAGCCGCCACCTACGGCTTCACCATCGGCCGGCACACCTCGCCGCTCGCCCCGCAATCCGTCGTGCAGGCGCACAACCCACGCCCGTTCGTGAACACCACCGTCCGCTTCCTCAACGGCTTCGACTATCTCTACGACGCCGACAAAGGCGAGGTCGCCTACCGCCCAGCGCCGCTCGCCACACCCTGACCCGCCCCTCACCGCGCCGCCACAACGCGCGCCGCCCGCCGCGGGCAACACCATCGCGACATTGCCGAAGCCCCCATCCCCATAGCGGACGCATAGGGGCGATGCCGCGGCGCCGCTTGGCCACCCCACCCCCCTCGGGCAGTTTCCCCGCATGGCCCAGCCGGATTCCCCCGCCCCGCCACGCCAGGCGCCAACGCCCGCCAGCCTGTTCCTCATCTTCGCGCAGATCGGCCTCACCAGCTTCGGCGGCGGCCTCAGCGCCTGGATGCTGCGCGCCTTCGTCCGCGAGCGGCACTGGCTCACGGAGGAAGAATTCCTCAACGGCCTCTCGCTCTCCCAGGCGCTGCCCGGCGTCAACGTCACCAACATGGGCATCTGGATCGGCTACCGGCTCTGCGGCACCGCCGGCGCCGCCGCCGCGGTCATCGGCGTCGTCGTCCCGCCGGCCATCCTCATGGTCCTCATCGCCATCGCCTTCGCCTGGCTGCAGCGCTTCCCCGTCACCCACCTGGCGCTGGACGGCGCCGCCGCCGCCGCGATCGGGCTTTCCGCCTGGATGGGCATCACCGCCGCCCGCCGCGTGCCGCGCCGTGCCGCGCCGCTCGCCGTCATGGCGCTCGCCTTCGCCGCCGTCGCGCTGCTGCACGTGCCGCTGCTCTGGGTCGTCGTCATCGGCGGCGCCATCAGCGTCGCGCTCGAATACGCGCGCCTCAGGGCCGAGGGATGAACGCCCGCGTCGCCACCCTCCTCGGCATCTTCGCGCCCCTCTCGCTGCTCACCATCGGCGGCGGCCAGACCATCATCGCCGACATCCAGCGCCAGGTCGTGGACGTGCACCGCTGGATGGATGCCGGCGAGTTCGTCACCCTCTTCGCCATCGCCCGCATGGCCCCCGGCCCCGGCTCGCTGCTCGCCACCCTCATCGGCTGGAACGTCGCCGGCTTCTGGGGCGCGCTCGCCGCCACCATCGGCATCTTCGCGCCCACCTGTGTGCTGATCTACGCGCTCGCCCGCGTCTGGGCCCGCTACCGCGGCGCCCGCTGGCAACGCGCACTCGAGGGCGGCCTGCGCCCCCTCGCCGCCGGCATGATCCTCGCCACCACCTGGGTGCTCCTGGGCGGGCTCGAGGGCGGCTGGCTCGCCCGCGCCATCGCCATCGCCGCCACCGCCCTGCTGCTGCTGACCGAGATCAGCCCGGTGCCGCTGCTCGCCCTCGGCGCCGCCGCCTTCGTCCTGCTGCGCGTGCTCTGAAGCGGCGTCCGCGGCGATCCGCTATCGTCAGGAAATCCCGAGCTCCGCCAGCCGCTTTTCCTGCCGCGCAATCAAAAACCCGACCTCGGCAATATCCGCCGCCGAAAGCACCGGCGCGGGCTTCCTCATCGCCGCATGCGCGAGCGCGCCTCGTTTCGCCAGCACATGCTTGCGCACCGCGAGCCCGATAACCGGCTGCTGCTCATAGCGCGCCAACGGCAGGTAGGCATCGAAGATATCCGCCGCGCGCTGCCAGTCGCCCGCCTCGCTCGCCGCCACCACGCCCGCCATCATCTCAGGGTAGGCAAACCCCGTCATCGCCCCGTCCGCGCCGCGGCGCATCTCCTCGGTCAGGAACAGCCCGCCATTGCCGGTCAGGATCGAAATCCGCCGCCCGGCCAGCGCCCGCACGGCCGCGAGCTTCGCCAGCCCCGGCCAGTCCTCGTGCTTCAACATGACGAGGTGCTGAAACTCACGTATCGCCTTCGCAATGACCGAAACCGGAATGACCGTCCCCGAGGCCTGCGGATAATCCTGCAAAACCCACGGAATTCCGGAAAGCACCTCGTCCGCCTGAGCGATGTAGGAAAACACCGCCTCGTCGCCCCGGAGGCCGGCCGCCGGCGCCACCATCACGCCCGAGGCCCCCGCATCCATCACCGCCTTCGCCAGCTCGCCCATCGCCGCGAACCCCGGCGAGGAAACGCCGACGACAACCGGCAACCCTTCCGAAGCCACAACGAACGCGCGCGCCAGCGCCAGCGCCTCGCCCGCGGTCAGCTTCGGCGCCTCGCCCATGATGCCCAGGATCGTGAGCCCCGTCGCCCCCCGCGCCCGGTAGAACTCCACCAGGCGCGGCACGGCCCCGAGGTCGAGCGCCCCGTCCGGGCGAAACGGCGTCGCGGCAATCACAAAGACGCCGCGCGCCCTCTCATCCAGCAACGCTACGCGTCCGGCAAAGGCATGCCGCCTCAGAGGCTCTTATGCGTGCCGTCGCACAGCGGCGCGTTCTTGCCGTGCTTGCAGCCGCAGAACCACGCATCGCCATCCTTCTCCGCCTTGTATTCCTTCGGCGAAAACCCGCTGCCCTTGTGCGAGCCGTCGCAGAAGGGCTGGTTCTTGCTCTGCCCGCAGGCGCACCACCAGTAGGATTTCCCGGCCTCCACGGCGGCCTTGTACGGGGCTTTCTGCGCGATATGGGGTTCGGACATGGCCAACTCCTCCTCGATTGTTCGATATCGAACAATACCCGGTCACACCGCCTTGTAAAGCAGGGAGGCGCCATGCGCCACCAGGTCCGGCCCCACCGCGTAGCCGGGCACGCTGCCCGCCAGCGTCCATCCCAGCGCCAGGTACAGCCGTTCCGCCTCGCCCCCGGTCCGCGCGTCCAGCGTCAGCAGCCGCCGCCCGGCGCGCGCCGCCTCCGCCTCCGCCGCCGCCATCAGCCGCGTCGCGATCCCAAGCCGGCGCGCCCCGGGTGCCACCAGCAGCTTCTTGATCTCCGCCCGGTGCCGCTCGATCGCCGGCGTCTGCAGATCCAGCATGACACAGCCGACGATCCGCCCATCCAGCCACGCAACCCCGATCCGCCGCTGCCCCCGCGCCACCAGCGCCACGCGCTCGCGCCAGAACGCCAGCGCCACCGCCGCATCCATCGGCGCCGCATACCCCACGCTCGCCCCCGCATCGACGCAGGCCACGAGCAGCGCCGCCAGCCGCCCCACGGCGCTTTCCGCTTCCATCGCGTCCAGCATCCGCACCTCGATGCCGGCAAGCGGCTTCTGGTAGCGAAACTCCAGCGTGTTGGCGCGGTCGTAAACGATGCGTATCGGTCCGCTGCGCAGGAAATCCTGCTTCTCGTAGAAGGCGTGCGCCCGCGCGAACCGCGTGTCGGACCACAGCACCAGCTCCGCGGCCCCCGCCGCCCGCGCGTGCTCCTCCACAATCCGCACCAGCCGCGCCGCGAGCCCGCCGCCGCGCGCCCCCGGCGCGACATACATGCGCACCAGCTCCCAGCTCGCACCCTCCAGCGGATGCGTGCCCACCATGCCGACGACCTCGCCGTCCTGCTCGGCGGTCCATGCCGCACCGCCCTCGGCCGCGACATGGCTCGCCCACGCCCGCAGATCCGGCGCATCCTCGTCGAGGTCGAACACACAGCCCGGGTATGCCAGCCAGGCCTCGCGCACCAGCACGATGAACCCCGCCGCGTCCTCGTCCCGCGCGGGACGGATCACCACGCTCATCACCGCCTCAGGACAAACGCGAAACGAATTCCCCGATCCGCCGGCAGCCCTCCACCAGGCTCGCCTCGTCGGTCGCGTAGGACAGCCGCAGATACGGGCTCATCCCGAACGCCGCGCCGCCCACCACGCCGACATGCTGCTCCTCGAGCAGCGCCTCCGCGAATTCCTGGTCGCTCCCGATCGTCCGCCCGCCGGCCGTCCTCCGCCCCAGGAACGCCGCGATGTTCGGGAACACATAGAACGCCCCCTCCGGCCGGTGGCACATCATCCCCGGGATCGCGTTCAGCGCGTCCACCACGATGTCGCGCCGCCGCCGGTACAGCGCCGCCCGCTCCGCCACCAGCTCCTGCGGCCCATCGAGCGCCGCCGCCGCAGCCGCCTGCCCCACGGAGGAAACGCCCGCCGTCGCCTGCCCCTGCATGTTCACCATCGCCCGGATCAGGTCGCGCGGCCCCGCCCCGAACCCGATGCGCCAGCCGGTCATCGCGTAGGTCTTCGAAACGCCCGAGATCGTCAGCACCCTCTCCGCCAGTTCCGGCGCCGCCTTCGCGATGGAGGAAATCGCCTCCTCGCCATAGGACAGGTGCTCGTACATCTCGTCCGACATCACCCACACATGCGGATGCCGCGCCAGCACGGCCGCGATCGCGCGCAGCTCGTCCGCGGTGCACGCCGCCCCCGTCGGGTTGTTCGGCAGGTTCAGCGCCAGCCACTTCGTCCGGGGCGTGATCGCCGCCTCGATATCCTCAGGACGCGGCTTGAACCCGTTGTTCTGAGAGCAATTAACCTTCACCGGCTCGGCCCCCAGCAGCCGCGCCATCAGCGGATACGCGCCCCAGTACGGCGCCGGCACGACGATCTCGTCGCCCTCGTCCACCGTCGCCATGAACGCGTCGAAGATCACCTGCTTGCCGCCGTTCCCCACCATGATCTGGTCGAGCCCGAACTCCAGCCCGTTCTCCCGCGCGAATTTCCGCTGCACCGCCTCCTTCAGCCGGCGCGTCCCGTCCTGCGGCGGATACTTCGTCTCCCCGGCCAGCGCCGCCTGGTGCGCCGCCTCGATCGCGTGTGCCGGCGTCGCGAAATCCGGCTCGCCGATCGTCATCATGATGACGTGGTGCCCGGCCTCGCGCAGCGCCCGGGCACGCACCGTCATCGCGACCGTGGCGGCAACCTTGACCCGCCCGAGCCGCTGCGAGAGCGCGGGCATAAGGCTAGCGCAGGCCCTGGCAGAAGCGCTGGATGCGCGTGCACGCCTCGCGCAGGCTGTCCGTGTCCGTGGCGTAGGAAATGCGGAAATGGCCGGGATACATGAACGCCGCCCCGTGCACCGCCGCCACCCCCTCCGCCTCAAGCAACGCGAGAACAAAATCCTCATCATTGTTGATTTTCTTGCCGTCCGGCGTCGTTTTCCCGATGCACCCGTGCACGCTCGGGAACACATAGAACGCCCCTTCCGGCTTGTGGCACGCAATCCCCGGCGCCTGGTTCAGCATGCCCACCACCAGGTCCCGCCGCTCCCTGTAGACGGCCACCATCTCGTCCACGAACCCCTGCGGCCCCTCCAGCGCGGCCAGCGCCGCCGCCTGGCTGACGGAGGATGTGTTGGACGTGGACTGGCTCTGCAGCTTGTCCATCGCCTTGATCATCTCCACCGGTGCGCCCGCGAACCCGATGCGCCAGCCCGTCATCGCATAGGCCTTGGAGCAGCCGTTCATGGTGATGGTGCGGGAACGCAGCTTCGGCTCCACCTCCACGATGGTCGCCGGCCTGAACCCGTCATAGGCCAGCTTCTCGTAGATATCGTCGGTGAACACCCACACATCCGGGTGCTTCAGCAGCACGTCGCAGATCGGCCGCAGGTCTTCCCTGGAATACGCCGCCCCGGTCGGGTTGCAGGGGTTGTTGATGAACACCCATTTCGTCTTCGGCGTGATCGCCGCTTCCAGGTCCTCGGCGCGCAGCTTGAACCCGTTGTTCTGCCCGCACGGCACGAACACCGGCGTGCCGTCGGCGAGTGCGACGATGTCCGGGTAGCTCACCCAGCACGGCGTGGGGATGATTGCCTCGTCGCCGGCGTTCAGCGTCGCCACCATGGCGTTGAAGATCACCTGCTTGCCGCCGGTCGAGACGATGATCTCCTCCGGCTTGTAGTCGAGGCCGGAATCGCGGCGGAACTTCTCCGCCACCGCCTTGCGCAGCGCCATCGTCCCGGAAACGTCGGTGTATTTCGTCTCGCCCCTCTGGATCGCCGCGATCGCCGCGTCCTTCACGAATTGCGGCGTGTCGAAATCCGGCTCGCCGGCGGAAAGCGAGATGATGTCCCGCCCCGCGGCCTTCAGCGCGCGGGCCTTGGTGGCCATCGCGATGGTCAGGCTGGGCGAGATGCGGTCGAGGCGTTCGGCGATGATGGAGCGGGATGTGACAGACATGGGGCGCGCTATCCGGCAGTTGCGAGGGCGCGCAAACTAGCCAAGGAATCCCCGAGCGACCACCCCCGCCCGGCCCGAATTTCCTACCAGTACCCCGAGGACGTGATCGCCAGCACCAGGGTCAGCGCGGTCGCCAGCGGCCACCAGTTCCGCTTGCGTCGGAAAATCCTCCTGCGTGGCTCCAGCATCGCGCCATCATCCCGTCATGTGGGCAGCAGCCGCACGCCCATCGTCATCAGCTCCTCGGGCGTCAGCCAGTACATCGCGCCCGGCGGCGTCTCCACCAGGCGCCCGATGATCTCGGACGGCACGCCAAGCTGCGCCAGCACCCGCGCGAAATCCGTCGTCACCGCCTTGGACCCCTCGGTCTCGTGCCCCGGCGTCGCCTCCGCCGCGCTGTGCACGCCCACATGCGCCGTCGGCGAGACATACTTCGTCTGCGACGCCGCGAGGATCAGGAAACAGGCGGAGGCGCACATCGCGTTCGCCGGCACCACCACCGGCAGCCGGTCCTTGGCGACGATCTGGCCCATCTGCATCGCCGTCTGCAGCGCGCCCCCCGGCGAGTTCAGCACGAAGTAGAGCTGCGCCTTCGGGTGCGCCCGCGTCGCGTCCGCCACCACGCCGTCGAGCTTCTGCTTGCAACCGAGCGTGATCATCCCGGTGACCGTGATCGCCACCGTCTGCCCGCCATCGGCGGAGGCTGCCTCGATCGAGGTGCCGCACGGCTTCTCCGCCGCCACCGCCTTCCCCGCGAGCGGGGAGAGCGGCGTCGGCCGGCCCGCCTGCGCGGTCGGCGTGGGCGCGGCCGCGGCGTGCGACGGCGCGGGGCGCGAGGCCGCCGGCGTTGCCATCGCGCGCGGCGCCGGCGCGCTCGCCAGCCGCATGGAGGCCGCCTCGTCCATGCATTTCTGCGCCTCGGCGTAGGAAGCATGGTCGGTGACATAGGCGATGCAACGGTTCTCGAATCCGCCGGCGCTCTCTCCCGGCTGCGGCACGAACGCCTCGCTCGCCATCGGCGAGGGCGGCGGGCTCGCGCAGGCGGACAGGCCCACCAGCGCGGCCACGATGCCAAGGCGCAATAACTGCTTCATGCTTCCGTCCTGCGTCCCGAGTCCTGACGTTCGTTCCGGAGCACCGCCCGCGGCGGCGCCAGGGTTCAGCCGTCGCCACCCACCGTCTGCACGCTGCCCGGCGCCGGCGGCTGCACCGGCTTCTTCGGGTGCCAATGCGTCGGCTTCTTCGGATGCCAGTGGGAGACCACGTGCGGCTTGCCCTGCTCGGCCACGTGCCAGGCATGCGGCGCCACGTGATGCACCGGCGGCCGGCGCACCTCCACGCGGCGAGCCTCCGGACGCGCCTTGTATTCCTCCACGCGCCGCTCCTCGACCGAGACCTCCTTGCGCGGCGCCTCGGCGGGCCTCGCCTCGCGTTCCGCCTCGCTCGGCGGCGCGGCGCGGTGCTCGGCCTCCGGCGCCAGCGCCACGGGTAGCGCCTCGCGCCCGCGCAGCGCCGCCGGCGGGTCCGGCGGCACCGGCAGGTTCGTGGGCGCCAGCGCCACCGCCGTCGCCGGGATACGCGCCGGCGACATCGCGCTCGTCGCGACCGGGATCGAGGCGGAGGGCGAGACCGCCAGCGGCGGCGGCACGTTGTCCGCGGCCCTGCCGCCCACCGCCTGCGCGATCCGCGCCACGTCGGTGTCCGTCAGCCGGTCGCCGATCAGCGCGCGCGACTGCGCCTTGTTGCCGTCGAGCGCATAGAGCAGGCCGAGGTTATCCCGCGCCCGGCCCGGTGAATTCTCGGCGTCCGCCACCGGCGCCAGCAGCCTCGTCGCCTCGTGCACATGCCCCTGCAGCATCAGCGACATCGCGAGGTCGTTGGTGATCACCGGGTCGTCCGCGCGCACCTGCAGCGCCTGCCGGTACAGCGGCTGCGCCAGGTCGTGCCGCCCGATCAGGTCGAGCGCCACCGCCTTGTCCACCTTGGCGTTCACGTCGCCCGGGTTGCTGACGAGCAGCCGGTCGTAGATCGCGAGCGCCTGCTTCGTGTCCCCCGCCTCGATGGCGAGATGCGCCGCGGCGCGCAGCAGCTCAGGGTTGTCCGGCCGCGACTTCAGGTCCTGCTCGATCAGCCCGCGGCCGAGGTCGATCTGCCCCAGCTTCGCTATCGTCGTCGCCACATGCGCCTGCAGCGCGGTGTTCGATGGATCGGCCGCCGCCGCCTCGCCATACATCCGCACGGCCAGGTCCTTGTTGCCGCTCGCCGCCGCCGCCTCGGCGACGTGCAGCCGGCTGTCCGTCGTCAGCTGCGGCCCGCCGCCCCCGCCCGCGGCGCAGGCAGAGACCGCGGCGCAGGCGACGACGATCGCCAGCGTGCGGAGTTGGAGGAAGGAAAGCCTGCACATGGCACGATCCATTCCGGTGTTGGGGTCAGTGGTGGAAGCTGGGCGTGATCGCACGCCCGGTCTGTTGCTGCTGCTGCTGCATCTGCGCGTGCTGCTCGGCGGCACTGCTCTTGGCGCCGTGCAGCGTATCCATCAGGCGCAGCATCGGGGAGCCGAGCAGCGCGATGAACAGCGATGGCAGGATGAAGAACACCAGCGGGAAGATCAGCATCGTCGGCAGCTTCACCGCCTTCGCCTCGAGCTTGGTCATCTGCTCGCGCCTGAGCTCGTTCGAGACCGCGCGCAGCGCCTGGCCGAGCGGCGTGCCGTAGCGCATGCTCTGGCTGATGATCGTCGCCATGCGCCGGATCCCGTCCACGCCGGAACGGTCGCCGAAATTGTCGAAGGCCTGCTTGCGGTCGGACAGCACGCGCAGGTCGTTCACCAGCAGCGACAGCGCGGCCGACATCGCCACGTTGGAGTGGCGCATCTGCTTCGCCACTTCCTCGAGCCCCGCCTCCAGCCCCATGCCCGCCTCGGCGCAGACCACCAGCAGGTCGAGCGCATCGACCACGCCGCGCTGCAGCGCCTTCACGTAGGGCTTGCGCAGCATCTTGAGGCCCCACTCGGGAACGACCATCCCCGCCCCCATGGCGATCGCGGCGAAGACCATGATCTGCAGCCCCGCCATATGGTCGATCAGCCCCCAGATCACCACCGCGATCGGCGACAGCACCATGGCCAGCACCTTCACCGCGATCACCACCGGCAGCAGCCGCTTGGGGTTGAGCCCGCTCGCCTCCAGCACCGCCTCCAGCACCTTCAGGTCGCGCTCGGAATAGAACTTGGTACGGCTGCGGATCATCTGGCCGAGGCCCTGCAGGATCCGCGTCGCCAGGTCGCCGCTGCGCGGCCCCTCCGCACCACCCGCCGGCGCGCCCATGGAAAGCCGCATGATACGGCTCTCCAGGTCGCCGACGCGCGCCTCGCGCAGCAGGATCACCGTCGCCATCGTCACCAGCAGCGAAATGATCGCCGCAATCGCCACGAACATGAGGACCCGGTCGTTCATGGCACTATTCCGATGTTGCCGTGGTGATCATGTGCTTCATCGTGAACCAGCCGAGCATCATGGCCACGCCACCGATGAAGATGAGATGCTGGCCCCGCGGATCGTGCAGCAGCGGCCCGATGAAGCCCGGCTGGATCACCGCCATGATGCCGGCGCCGAAGAACGGCAGCACGCTCAGCACGTAGGCCGAAAGCTTCGCCTCGGCCGCCATCGCCGCGGCGCGCTCGGCGATCGCGGAACGCTGGCGGATCGTGTCCGCCAGCCGCATGATCACCTCGGAGAGCTTGCCGCCGCTGCGCCCCTGCACGCCCAGCGTCACCGCGAAGATCGCGTACTCCGCCACGTGCGTGCGGCGGAACAGCCGCATCAGCGCCTCCTCCAGCGGCACGCCGAGGGCGATGTCGCGGCTGATGCGCTGGAACTCCTCCTTGGTCGGCGAGCCCATCTCGCGCGCCACACCGGCGAAACCCTCGGCCACCGGCAGGCCCGCGAGCGTCGCGCTGACGACGAGCTCGATCATGTCCGGCATCTGCTTGCGCAGCCGCCTGCCGTACTTGCGCACCTCGGAGACGAAGACCGAGCGCATGAACAGCAGCGCGACCAGGATCCCGACCGGAACGCACACGTAATAGGAGAGATAGAGATGCGCGAAGATCACCGTGGCGGAGGCCATCAGCACGGCGATGATCACCACCACCGGCACCGGCATCCGGCGCGCCTCCGGCAGGTTCTCCGGCAGCTGCACCAGCCGGCGCAGCACCGCGGACAGGCTGCCGCTGCGCGCCTCGACCAGACGCAGCCGGCGCGTCGGCGCCTCGATCGCCACCGCCTGCATCGGCACCGTCACGCCCGAGACCCGGGCCTCGAGCTTGCGCCCCTGCCCGTCCGTCTTCAGCACGCTCAGCGCGACGAGGGGCACGGCCAGCAGCATGAGAATGGGGAGGATAAGACCGATCGCCATGCTCAGGCCTCCTTCAGCGCCTCGTTCCAGGCACGTTCGAACCCGAAGTATTCGAGCCGCTCCCAGAACGCCGGGCGTCCGCCGCCGATGACGTAATGCCCCTGGATCCGCCCGCGCGCGTCCTCGCGGTCGAACTCGAAGGCGGCGATGTCGTTCATCGTCACCACGTCGCCCTCCATGCCGCACACTTCGGAGACCTGGATCACGCGACGGCCGCCATCGCGCATGCGCTGGATCTGGATGATGAGGTCGATCGCGCCCACGATCTGCGTGCGGATGGCGCGGATCGGCAGGTTGAAGCCCATCAGCACCATGTTCTCGATACGCGCGATGGCGTCGCGGGCGGTGTTGGCGTGGATGGTCGAGATCGAGCCGTCGTGGCCCGTGTTCATCGCCTGCAGCATGTCGAAGGCCTCGGCGCCGCGCACCTCGCCGATGATGATGCGGTCGGGGCGCATGCGCAGCGCGTTGCGCACCAGGTCGCGCTGGGTGATCGCCCCCGAGCCTTCCAGGTTCTCGGGCCGGGTCTCGAGGCGAACCACGTGCGGCTGCTGCAGCTGCAGTTCCGCCGCGTCTTCCACGGTCACCACGCGCTCGGAATGATCGATCATGTTCGAGAGCGCGTTCAGCATCGTCGTCTTGCCCGAGCCGGTACCGCCGGAGACAATGATGTTGAGCCGGCAGCGCGCCGCGATGCCGAGCAGCCTGGCCAGGCCCGGCGTCATCGCGCCGTACGAGACGAGCGTGTCGAAATCCAGCTTCTTCTTGGTGAATTTACGGATCGAGAGGCAGGGGCTGTCAATCGCCAGCGGCGGGAAGACGATGTTGACGCGGCTGCCGTCGCCAAGGCGCGCATCCACCATCGGGCTGCTCTCGTCGATGCGTCGCCCGATCTTGGTGGCGATCTTCTGCGAGATCGACATGATGTGCTGCACGTCGCGGAAACGCACGTCCGTGCGCTCCAGCTTGCCGCGCCGCTCGACGTAGATGTTGGTCGGCCCGTTGACCAGGATGTCGGCCACGCTGTCGTCGCGCAGCAGCAGCTCGAGCGGCCCGTAGCCGATCATGTCGTTGGCCAGTTCCTCGGCCAGCGACGCCTGCTCCCTCGCCGACAGCTCGAGCCGGTCCTCGTTGGCGATCTCGTGAATGATCTGCTCGATCTGGCGCGACAACTCCCCCACCGGCAGCTGGGCCGCGACGGTGGTGTCGATCTGCTTGAGCACCCGCTCGCGCAGCGGCGCCAGCACCATCGAGGCGGTCGGCGCCGCCACCACCGCCACCGTCACGTCCGCGACCGGACCCGGTGCCGCGGCCGGCACGCCCGCCGCGGCCGCGGGCGTTGGCGGGGGCGGCGCTACCGCCACGGTCGCGGGCGTGCCCGCTGCTTCCAGTTCGCGCCTGCCGAAAACCTTCATGCGTCGCTCTCCCTCACCGCTTCATCAGGCGCTGCAGCCAGGTCGTCTTCTCCTCCGCCATCCGCATGCCCGCGATCTCGCGCACCAGCGGCGCGAGGTGCTTGCTCAGCGTCGGCACGGATTTGCGCGCGGCCACACCGAGGTTGACCGTCTCCAGCATCTTCCGCCCGAGATCGGGGATCACCACGTCCGGCCCGCTCTCCAGCCCCTTCTGCACCAGCGCCAGCGACAGCCCGCCCTTGATGTCGGCGCGGTTGAGCACCGTGAAGACGCGCTCGGAGCCGCACAGCCCGTGCATCATCCGCCGGATCGCCTGCGTGTCGCGCACGCCCTGGATGTCGGGGCCGAGCACGGTCACCACGTGCCGCGCCGGGATCACCGCCTCGCGGAACTCCTTGGGCATCGGCATCGGCAGGTCGATGATGATGTAGTTGAACTTCTGCTGCAGCAGCTTGATCACCCGGGCCACGCCCTCCTCGGTGATGCGCAGCTGCGCCTCCAGCGGCTCCTCGGCCGAGATCAGCCGCAGGCGTTCCTCGATGTTGATCGCCGTGCGCTCGAGGAACAGCCCGTCCGCGCGCTCCGGGTCCTCGAGCGCGATGCGCAGCCCCGGCCCGGACCGCGCCGAGAGCTTCAGGGCCGCGGTGCCGTGCTGCAGGTGCAGGTCGAGCAGCGCCACGTGCGCCTTGGTCACGTGCGCGATCTCGAGCGCGATGTTCACCGCGATCGTCGTCGCCCCCACGCCGCCGCGCGCGCCGCAGACGGCGACGATATGCCCGCCGCGCCCGCCGGCCGGCAGCGCCCCCGCATCCGTCAGGTGCGGCAGCAGCAGCCGCTGCACGCTGTCGCGCGTGATCGGCTTGGGCAGGTAGTCGGTAACGCCGCGGTCGTGCACCAGGTGGCGGTAGAAGCCGATGTCCAGGCTCTCGCCCACCACCAGCATCTTGATGTCCGGCGGGCAGACCCGCGCCAGCTCGTCGAGCGAGGCCAGCGGATCCTCGAGCCCGGAGACATCGACGATCGCCGTCTCCGCGCTGCTGTCCTTCTCGAAGAACTTCATCGCCTGCGCCAGCGACCCGCGCCGCACGTCGAGCTCGTCGGCGATGGTCTGCAGCCCCTGCCTCAGGATGTTGGCGCTCTCCTCGTCGGCCATGAAGGCCACGATCTTGCGGCCCAGGCCGCCTGAGGATTCGACCGTGCTGCGCGGCGCCTCGGCCACGGCGCCGGGACTAACCACCCCCATTGGTGCCTCCCGTCGGCGCGGAACCATTGCCGCCGCTGGTGCCATAGATCTGGTCGGCGGAGATGTTCGGCAGGCTCGCGCGCTTGCCCGCCAGCAGGTTCGCAACCGGCCGCGCCGCCTCCCCGCCCACCGAGCCGTCCATCGGCTCGCCCGCCACCAGGTCGTGCGGGTTCGCCACCATCGCCCGCAGGTTGGCGTCGTTGTCGTTGGTCGGCGCCCACGTGCCCGCCCGCGTGAACGGATCCTGCGTGAACGGATTGGTCGAGCAGGCGGCCAGCGCCAGCACGATCAGGAACGGAACCAGCCGCTTCATCGCACCCTCACTTCAGAATGAACCCGGCATCCAGCGCCGGCATGCCGTCCGGCACCCGCGCCAGCTGGCGGCCGAACAGGATACGATCGAGGTCCGTTGCGGGATGGTAATGGTCTGTCGGCCCGCGCAGCGCGGTCGGGCTCGAGACCGGCCGCACGATGTAGGGTGTCACGATGATCACCAGCTCGCTCTGCCCGTGCTGGAACGCGGTCGACTTGAACAGCGCGCCCAGGATCGGCAGCTCGCCCAACCCCGGCAGCGCGTTGCTCTGGTCGATCGTCGACTTCTGCAGCAGCCCCGCGATCGCGAAGCTCTGCCCGCTGCCGAGCTCGATCGTCGTCTCCGCCCGCCGCACCGACAGCGCCGGGATCGTCACCACGGCCGACCCCAGCGGCACGCTCACCTCGCCCTGCGTCGAGAGCTGGCTCACCTCCGGGCGGATGCGCAGGTTCAGCCGGTTCGGCGACAGCACCGTCGGCACCAGCGCCAGGCTCACGCCGAACTGCTTGAACGCGACGGTGATCGTCGGCGAGCCGTTGCTCGACTGCGCCGCCACCGGCACCGGGAACTCGCCGCCGGCAAGGAAGCTCGCCGTCTCGCCAGACTGTGCCGTCAGGTTCGGCTCGGCCAGGATCGTCACCAGCTGGTCCTGCGCCAGCGCGTCGATCACGCCGTTGATGTCCCACTGCCCCGCCCCCACCGTGCTGGAGGTGAACGTCGTCGCCCCGCTCACGAGGTTGGCGATCGGTGCGGTCAGCGAGCCGATCTGGAACCCGCCGTTACCTATCGTGCTGCTACCGAAGGCCTGCCAGTTGAAGCCGAGCTGGCGCGTCACCGTGCGGTCGATCTCGGCGATGCGCACCCGCACATTCACCTGGATGCTGCCCAGCACCGACATCTGGTTGTCGACGTCGAATTTGGGCCCGACATAGGCCTGCGCGATGGAAACCGCGGACTGCGCGATCTGCGCCGTCGCCACCGTGCCGGTCAGGATGATGCCATGCCCCGCGGCCCGCGCGCGCACCGTCTGCGCGCCGACAACGGACTGGTTGATCGCCGCCTGCGCGGAGGAAGCCATCGCCGGCGTCACCGTGGTCGGCTCGGTCGGCGCCCCGCTGGTGACCGAGGCCGGCGCCACCGGCTTGTTGTTCAGCCCCGGCGTCACCGTCACGTCGTACTGCGCGATCGGCGCGCCATTGCCGCTCGCCGCGATGATGGTGGTCCGGCCAGGCCCCACGCCCATCACGAACAGGCTCGTGGGCGAGGCCGGCTGCACCCGCGCGATCGCCGGCTGCGCGGACATGATCGTCGCGGCCGCCACCGGCAGGCGCAGCAGCGCGCCCGTCCCCGCCTCCAGCGTGAGCGGCGTCTGCCCCGCGGCCTCGGGCTGCGCCATCGGCAGCGCCACCGGCGCCGCCGCCACATAGCCCGGCGGCATCAGGACAACCGGCATCGGCGCGGGCGCGGGCGCCGTCGCCACCGCCGTCGCCGGCATCGCGGTCTGGGGCATCGCGGTCCGGGCCATCGCGGCCGTGGGCATCGCGGTCTGGGGCACCGCGGCCGTGGGCATCGCGGTCTGGGGCACCGCGGTCGCGGCCGCCGTCGCGGGGATCGTGGTACGCGGCTCGCCCATCGCCGGGGGCGCGGTCGCGCTCGCGGCCGGCACCGGCACCTGGTTCCTGTCGCTCGCCGCCGCCAGCCCGCCGTGCATCGCGGCACCCGGGGCGGAGAGCTTCACCCGCATCGGCGCCGCGGAGGGCGCGGCAGCGTCGTTCGACGCGTCCATCACCGGCGTCGGCTGCACCGGGCGCGGCGAGATCGGCCGCGCCTCATCGGCGCGCATCACCGGCGCCGTCAGCACGGGTGATTTCGCCACCGGAATGGCGAAGTGCGGCGGCGCCATCGTCCGGTGCGCGGGCGCGGGCACCGCGGTCGGCGCCATTTCCGCGACTGTCGCGGCGGAACCGGTGATGGGCGTGCTGTCCTGCGCCCGCGCGGTCGCGGCACCGATGATCACCGCGAGCGCGATCGCGATTTCAATGAAGCGCTTCATGGGAAGTGAACCTCCGTGCGCTGGTCGCCCTGTATCACCTGGACGTTGTGGCCCGGCCCGGCTGAAGGACCGGAAACCGGAATGGCGAGATTGGGCGAAACGTCGCTTGCATAGACTGAGCCGCGGCCTTCGATCTGCGGCGTCTGGCTGTGATCCACGGCGCGGATCGCCAGCGACAGCCGCCCGAGATTCTGCGCCACGTTGATCTTCTCGGCATCGCGCGGGTCGACCTCGAGCGTCACCGTCCGCGCCACCCGCCCGGCAACGCCAGCCGTCGGCGAGGCGCCCTGCACGATCTCCTGGTCCACCGCGATGACGCGCGCGTCGTAGAGCAATGTCTGCGTCTCCACCTGGTGCCCCGGCGGAACCTGGGAACCCTTGCTGCCGGTGTCGAAGGTCTGCGTCAGCAGCACGTCCACGTGGTCGCCGGGCCAGATCAGGCCGGCAACGCCGGAGACCTGGTCAACGGGGATCGAAATCGCGCGCATCCCCGGCGGCAGCACGGCCGCGAGAAAGCCGCGGTCACGCGGACGCAGCACGTTCGCCTCCACGATCGGCGCGCCGGCATCGGTGTAGGCGCGGATCAGCGCCCCCTCGATCGAGGCGCGCGCGAAGGGCGTGTCCAGGATCGCGCCCTGCGGCACGTGCCCGACCGGTGCATCGCGCACCGCGATGTCGGTGGCGCGCGTGAGCGTTCCCGCCGGCAGGACATGCGCAGCGACGAGATATTTCTCGGTCAGCGGTGCCGGCGGCCCCTTGGGCTGCGTCACCAGCTGCACCGGCGGTGCCGACAGCCGCCAGGCAATCATGCCCAGTGCCATCATGGTGGTCAGGATAAGGCCGACGACGACAAGGCGCAGCGACATCGCTCAGCTCCCCATGACCAGGTGAGAGGTGATGGCGCTCACGGCGCCGTAGATGCTGTCCGGCACGGGCGCCATCGCCCGCAGCAGCGCGAACCAGCCGCCGGCCGCGATCGCCAGCCCGTAGGGCAGCGAGCCGCGGCGCGCGACGCGCCAGCGCTCGGCGGCCACCACGCGCATCAGCGCGGGCGCGCCCGCCGGCGCCGGCAGCGGCGCGGGCAGCAGGCGCATCAGCATATGGAGTGCCGCGACAAAGCCGCCCGCGATCGCGGTCGCGTTCAGGAACACGCCCAGCGTGTGCAGCGGCAGCACGCAGGCGAGTGCTGCGGCCAGCTTCACATCGCCGCCGCCGAGAATGCCGCGCGCATGCAGGAACGCGAGTACCACGAAAAGGCCGAGCGCGCCGGCAACGGACCAGGCGAGCGCAACGACGCCGTCATCGAACGGCCGCAGCAGCAGCGCCACCGCGATCAGCGCCAGCGACAGACCATCGGGGATGGTGCGCGTCGCGACATCGTTCCAGGCAGCAACGAGAAGAATGCCCATCGCAATGGGCGTGAGAAGAATTGTCATGGCAGGGTCCCCGGGTGTTGGAACCAAGCACGGCGCTTTGGCAGGAAGGCTAGCCAGATGGACGAAGACCGGTCGGGGCGTCCTCGGTCCGATCGTCTGCCCGTCGCATCGTCCGATGCGCCAGGCCGGGGACATGCCCCGGATCGAAAGGGTGGGGATGCTGCGGCCGATATTCCCTGTCAGGTCGTGCTGGATCCGCTTCGTGCTCCGCTCCGGAGGGGTGTCCGGGATCGGAACCAGGCTCGTCCGTCACAACGCCAGGGGGGAGAGAGACGAGGCCGGCGCGCGGGGTGTCACGCACCGGCCGTGTCTTCTCCTCTCGTCCTTTAGAGGTCCGCCGTCACCGTGCTGAAGACGCCGCCCACGGCATTGCCGAGGGTCACGGCGGCAGTGGCAACCACGGCCACGATACCGACCGCGAGCACCGCGTACTCAACAGCGCTGATGCCCTTGCGGTCCTTGAGCAGCGCGAAGACGTAGGGCGCATAGATCGAAGTCAGGGTCGAAAGCATGTCCAGTCCTCTCCGGGTTGCGAATCCAGCCGCACCATGCGACCGGAAACGTGGGTGTATCCGAAGCGGAATTCGCAACTGTTACGCTGTTGCACCCTTTCGCTTCGTTCACAGAAATGAATCGGAACGTTGAAGAAAGTCAAGGAGTTTTTCACGGAACCCGTTCCCTGGTGAGACAGCCGAGACGCGTTCCGTCGCAGACGTTTCACACTCTGCGTGACATTCGTTAAACTTGAGTTGACGGCCCCGTTTTTGAGAACGACCAACATCTAGGAGTCCGTGCGCCGGACGTCGCAGATATTGGGAGTCCAGGCCTCCCCCCTCCTCTCCCTGCCCCGCCACCGCCGCTTCAGGCCACGACACTCCGGCGAAGCGTGGCGAGACGCATTAATAAAAAGTCGACAAGTGAACTTTTGTGCTGGTTAACACACGGTCACTTTTGACTCGCCTTCATAACGACCCCGTCATCCCGCCCGGCTGAACACAGAATCTGGGAGTCGGCGCATTTCTCGCCACAGCATCAGGGAGTCCGTGCTCGCCCGCCCCCGCGTAACCTCCCCCCACCACCAGGAAGCGCCCTCGCCCGAGGCTTTCGTTTCGTAACCGCACCACACCCACCCACAGGGCCAGCGCCAGGCGCGCGCCAGCCGCCACCCACGCGCCGCCCGGCGCATCTGCCCAGTCTCCACCGTCACTTTTCCCAACTCCGCGAGGCACCGGCGCAGCGGCGCCAGAAGTCACCAACGCGCCGCCCGCCCTGGCCGATCGGCAGCGCGGCCCCACGGGCCACGCAGGAAACAGAGCCGCCTCCTGCCTCAAGCGTCACGGCAGCACGCCACGCGCTGAGCGAGGGGGTGGCACACGGCTCGCGTTGCACCCGCCTCCCCGCGGGGCCGCGCCCACGTTCCGCAAACCCCACATGCCCACCGGGTTCCACGGCGACGCCGCCCGGCATCCAGCCCCCCGGCAAGCAGCTGCTCACCACCAGGCACGCCCGCACGCCATCACCACGGCGCCCACTTGCCGGCGCGTGGCTACAAACTCGCGGCACAGACCAGGGAAAAGCCGCGCCAGCGCGCGCGGAAATGCGCGACACCTGCTCGCGAAGATCGGTACCAGGCGTCAGGCCAAAGGTTGCGGAATGACAGGGAACAAAAGGCCCGGCGCCGAAGCCGGGCACCCCTGCAACATACTTGCATCACGGATCGGGTTGCGGCGCGGCCGTTCGCGGCGGGTGTTCCGCAACGGCGCAGCCCTAACCGGCGAGACGCCAGGAGGAGAGAGAGATGAGGCCGGCGCGCGGGGTGTCACGCACCGGCCGTGTCTTCTCCTCTGTTCTTTAGAGGTCCGCGGTGATCGTGCTGAAGACGCCGCCCACGGCATTGCCGAGGGTCACGGCGGCAGTGGCAACCACGGCCACGATGCCAACGGCGAGCACCGCGTACTCAACAGCGCTGATGCCCTTGCGGTCCTTCAGCAGCGCGAAGACGTACGGGCCGTAGATCGAAGTCAGGTTCGAAAGCATGTCCAGTCCTCTCCGGGTTGCGATCCCGGCCGCACCATGCGACCGGAAACGTGGGTGTGTCCGAAGCGGAATTCGCAACAGTTACGCTGTCGCACCTTTTCGCTTCGGTCGCAGACATGAATTGGGACCTTGAGGAAAGTCAAGGAAGTTTTCACGCGCGACGTCGCCTGCCGAGAGCGCCGAGATCACGTCCGTCGAAGCCGGATCACAATCTGCATGACATTCGTTAAACAACCATTGACGCCTGAAATTCCCGCCCGAGCCCAAAATCTGGGAGTCTTTCCGAGCACAGGCCCCGCGGATGGGAGTCCCCGCGCCACGAACCGCCTCCCCTGGCTTACCCGCACGCCCAATCCACGCGACACCAGCCAGGCTGTGCGAGACGGCACCTCAAAAATGCAACGTGTCAACTCTTGCTGCCGGTAAACAACTGGTAACAATTCGGCCCGGTTTCACAACGATCCTCCCTTCCGCAAGAAAAGATCAGCATCTGGGAGTCGGCAGGGCAGACAATACATGATTCAGGAGTCCAAGGTCGCCGGGCCCAGCGACATCGCCAGGCACGCCCGTCCCGCGTGGTCGTTACGCACCTGCTCCGTCACCGCGCAACACACGCCCCATCGCGCCACGCAACCGCGCACGCCGCGGGCAAGCGCAGGATCCCCGCCCCCCCTCACCCTGGCCTGGCCCACCGCATCACCTCGTCCGGCCACCCCAGCCACGAAGGCCGCCGAACGCGAACCGGAGCTGCCGGTCTCGCACGACCGCCAACACGTCACACCGCGTCACAATGTCTTGTCGGACGAGACTTCAATCGTCGCCCTGGAACATTGTCTGCCAACAAGAGACAGCGTCCCACCGGCCGCGAAACGAACGTCGCGTGTCCCGCCGCCCCCTACCCCGCACTCTTCAGAAGGCACCGCGGCGCCGCACCCGCCAATGGCGCCGCTCGAGCCGCCCATCCCGCAACACGTTCCGCTGTAATCTCCGCCAGACATCCGGGCCCGTCCGCCACGCAAAGCCATCGCGGCGATCGCCCGCCGCTCCCTCCATCTCGCCAGCTCCATCTCGCCAGGCCGCGCGCGCGGCGACGGTTGAATCGTTAACGTTCCGTTTCCCGAACGCGACGCATCCGATCCCATCCGCCACAACCGGCCGCAAAACTACATCTTTGTTGACGTGACATGGTTCCAACTTTGATACAAAACCCCCGTAACGCGACGAGCCGAAAAAGCGAACAGAGGTTTGGAGTGCGTTAAAATGCTGCCATCAGCGAGGATCGCCTTGCGGACCGCGAGCCTCCGTGCAAAATATGGATACGACATTTCCCTGGCGGAGCCCGGCTTTCGCTCCAGTCTCGGGAACGGGGTGTCCAGTCGCGTTTTGCCGGTGCCGCATCCTCCATGCGCGCGCTGGTAGCCTGACACCTCCGGACCCTCACCAATGTCGCTGCGCCATCCAACATCGCCAAGCAGACGCCCCCCGCCCTCGCGCGGGCACGGCACGCCGTCGCGGCCGGATCGCGTGCATGCCGGCCTCCGTGCCCGCCTTCACGCCATCGCGCGCGAGCGAAAGGCCAACACCACCGTCGAGTTCGCCCTCGTGCTCGGCCCACTGATGGCCCTCATCCTGGCCTCGTTGCAGGTCCCGATCATCTATTTCGAGAGCGAGGCACTGCAGAGCGCCGCGGTCAACGCCGGCCGGCAGATCATGACCGGCTCCGTGCAGCAGTCCAGCATGACGCAGAGCCAGTTCAAGCAGGCCGTCTGCGCCCAGCTCGGCGCCCTGATGCCCTGCGGCAGCATCATGGTGGACGTGCAATCCGCGGCCAATTTCGGCTCGATCCCGACATCGACGCCGACGCTCACCTACAACAACGGCGCCGTTAACAACAAATGGGGCTACAACCCCGGCGGGCCAGACGACGTCGTCATCGTCAGGGTCATGTACAACTGGCCGGTCTTCGGCGCCGGCCTGCTCCCGGGCATCGCCAACGAGCCGAGCAACACGCGCCTGCTCGTCGGCACCAGCATCTTCAAGAACGAGCCATATCCATGATCCAGCACGCGCTCTCGCGGTTCTGGCAGCGGCTGCGCGCCAACCGGCGCGGAATCGCCGCGATGGAGTTCGCCGCCGTCGCGCCGATGATCGTGCTCGTCTTCATCGGCGGCTTCCAGGTCCTCGACGCCATCACCGTGTTGCGCAAGCTCACGGACACCACCGTCCAGCTCGCCAACGTCACGTCGCAATACGTAACGATGGGCCAGACGGACGTGAACGCCGTGCTCGCCGCCGCCGCGACCATCATGACCCCCTATCCCACGACCACCATGTCGATCGTGCTCTCGGAAATCACCACCGACAGCAGCGGCAACGCCACCGTGACCTGGAGCCAGGCTTTCCAGACCACGCCGCTCAGCAAGGGCGCCACCGTCACCATGCCCCCCGGCTTCGACAGCCCGAGCACCAGCTACATCATGGTCCGCTCCACCTACCAGTACACGCCGCCGCTCGGCGGCAACATCCTCGGCACGATCCCGATGTCGAAAACCATCGTCATGCTGCCACGCGGATCGGCATCGATCCCGTTCACCGGTTGAGGTTCAGCGATGAAGCCCACTGCAACCCCGTCCCCGACCACCCCCGCCGAGGGCACCGCCGCCAGGGCCACGGACCGGCATCGCCGCCGGCGCGGCAATGTCGCGGTGCTCACCGCCCTGATGCTGGTGCCCATCACCATGGCGCTCGGCGCGGGCTACGACTTCACCATGGCGCAGAACCGCAAGGACCAGATCAGCGGCATGGCCGACGCCGCGGCCCTTGCCGCCGTCACGCCATCGATGATGCTGAAGACCGCCTCGCAGTCGCAGGCGGTGGCGCAGAAGCTCTTCGCCAACCAGATCGCCACCGTCGCCGGCATCTCCTACTCCAACGCCAACATCACCGTCACCGCCGCGGATACCGACAGCGCAACGACCGTCACGCGCAATGTCACCGTGAAATTCACCGCGCAGTCGCGCAACATGTTCGCCTCCCTCCTCGGCATGAGCGGCTTCCCCATCTCCGGCAGCTCCACCGCCACGTCCAACAACACGCCGAACATCGACTTCTACGTCCTGCTCGACACCTCGCCGTCGATGGAAATCGCCGCCACCACCTCGGGCATCAACACCATGGTGGCCAACACCCCGAAGCAGGGCGGCTGCGCCTTCGGCTGCCATGAGAGCTACCCCTCCGCCGACAACCTCGGCAACCCGCATGGGGAGGACAATTACGCCCTCGCCCGCGCCCTCGGCGTCACGCTGCGTATCGATCTCGTCAACCAGGCCGTGCAGAACCTGATGTCGGTCGCGCAGAACACCGCTGCCGGCAACGGCGCCAAGTACCGCGCCGCCATCTACACCTTCAACACCGCCGTCAGCACGCTGCAGACACTGACCAGCAGCCTCACCACCGCCCAGGCCGCCGCCGCCAACATCGCGGCCCTCGAGGTCTACGACAACAACTGCCTGACCAAGTCCATCTGCAACAACGACATGGACACCAACGTCGATGGCGCGCTGAAAAGCGTGAACACCACCATGCCGGTGCCCGGCAACGGCACCAACAACGTGAACGACACGCCGCAGGAAGTGCTGTTCGTCGTCTCGGACGGCGTCAACGACACCGCGCTCCTCAGCGGCCAGGGAACGACGTCGATCGACAAGTCCTCGGGTGGCGGCCGCTACTACGGGCCGGTCAACTCGCTCACGCCCGACCAGTGCACCGCGATCAAGAACCGCGGCATCCGCATCGCCTTCCTCTACACCACCTACAACCCGCTGCCGACCAACGCCTGGTACAACAGCTACGTCGCCCCGTTCCAGGGCCAGATCGCGAGCTACGCGCAGAGCTGCGCCTCCCCCGGCCTGTTCTACCAGGTGAGCACGGACGGCGACATCTCCGCCGCCCTCGCCTCGCTGTTCCAGAAGGCGGTGGAAACCGCGCGCCTCACCAAGTAGCCGTCGCCGTCCACGCGCACCGATCGGCCGGGCATCTTCGCGCCCGGCCGATCCCGCGCTAGCCTTGCCGCATGCGCCTCCTCGTCACCGGCTTCGAGCCCTTCGCGGGCGACACACGCAACCCCGCGGCGGAGCTTGTCGCCGCCCTCGCCGCGTCGCCGCCGCCCGGCGTCACGCTCGCAACCGTCATCCTGCCCGTCGCCTTCGCCCGGCTCGACGCGGCACTCGACGCCGCCATCGCCGCCGCCGCACCGGATGTCGTGCTCTCCCTCGGCCTCGCCGGCGGGCGCGACGCGATGTCGGTGGAGCGCATCGCCATCAACCTCGACGACGCCCGCATCCCGGACAACGACGGCGACCAGCCGCTCGACCATCCCGTCGTCGCGGCCGGCCCCGCCGCTTATTTCGCAACCGTACCGGTCAAGGCAATGGTGGTCGCCATGCGCGCGGCCGGCGCGCCGGCGCAGGTCTCCCACACCGCCGGCACGTTCGCCTGCAACCACGTCTTCTACCGCGCCTCCCACCTCGCCGCGACCACGCACAGCGGCATGCGCGCCGGCTTCATCCACCTGCCATACCTGCCGCAGCAGGCCGCCGGTCAGCGCGGTGCTTTGGGGGGTGGCGCCCCCAGCATGGCGCTCGCCACCATGCTTGCCGGCCTCGCCGCCGCCATCGGCGCGCTCAACGCCGCCGCCGCGCCCCGCCTCGCCGAGGGCGCCCTGCACTGACGCAGTGCCCTGACGCGGCGTGAACGGTTCACTTTTCCGTCACCAGGCTGCAAGAATCCATTAAGAATCGCCGGGTATTTTCTCCCGCCACAACCGGAGGCCGCCATGGCGCGCATCTTCATCACCGCCAAGTTGCATCGCGGCCGCGTCACCGGCGCGCTGCTGGACTACGAGGGCAGCATCAGCCTGCCGCCCGCCATCATGCAGGCCATGGGCGTGCTTCCGTTCGAGTTCGTCCACGTCAACAGCCTGGCCAACGGCTTTCACTGGGAAACCTACGCGCTCCCCGGCGAGGAGGGCGAAATCACGCTGAACGGCCCGCCCGCCCGCCATTTCCGCCCCGGCGACCTGGTCGTGATCAACCGCATCGAACACCTGGACCACGTAGACCCGGCGACGCTCACCCAGACCGTCGTGCACGTGAACGCCGCCAACACCATCACCCAGATCGAGACCAAGCACGCCGCCCAGCTCGCGGCCCCGCGCGGCCTCTTCCGCCCCGCGACCGGGGAGCCGGCCTGAGGCACCCGGCCCTCGCCGGATAGCGAGTGGCCCCGCGGTCGCGCCCGCGCGCCAGGTGATGTTATAACCATCGGGTGCATCCGCCTCTCCCCTCTCTCGAGCACCGCGGGCCTCCAGCGTCGCGCACCAGCGCGCCTCCCGCATCGCGCGGCGGCGTGCGTCTGGTCCCGCGCCGGCGCGCGCTCGCCGCGATGAGCCCGCCGGGGCTGCGCGAGTGGTCGTTCTCGTTCAAGACCTTTGCGGCCTCGATGCTGGCCCTCTGGATCGCGCTGCGCATCGGGCTCGATCGCCCGTACTGGGCCATGGCGAGCGCGTATATCGTGGCACAGCCGCTCGCCGGCGCCATGCGTTCGAAGGCGATCTACCGGTTCATCGGCACCATCATCGGCGGCATCGCGACGCTCGCGCTGGTGCCGAACCTGGTGGACGCACCGGTGCTCCTGGTCGCCGCGCTCTCGCTCTGGGTCGGCGTCTGCATCTATTTCGCGGTGCTGGACCGCACACCCCGCAGCTACGTCTTTCTCCTCGCGGGCTATGGCGCCGCTCTGATGGGCTTCCCCAGCGTCGACGCGCCGGACGCGATCTGGGGCGTCGTGCTGGCGCGGGCGGAGGAGATCACGCTCGGCATCGCCTGCACGACGGTGATCGGCGGCCTCGTCTTCCCGGTCCCGCTCGGTCCGGCCCTGCTGGCCCGCATCGACAACTGGATCCGTGACGCCGCGACCTGGGGGCTTTCCGCCCTCGCCGGCCGCGCCGAGGACCCCGAGACCGCGGATCCCCGCCGCCGCGTCGCCGCGGACGCGGTCGAGATCGGCCAGCTCGCCTCGCAGCTCTCCTACGACACCTCGCATCTGCAGGAAGCGACCCTGCCCATCACGCTGCTGCAGCAGCGCATCATCCTGCTGCTGCCGGCGCTGACCGGCGCGGCCCAGCGGATCGCGGCCCTGCGCCAAGCAGCCGGCCTGCCCCGGCGCCTGGAATCCCTGCTCCAGCGCATCGCGCGCTGGGTCGCCGCCGGCCGCGCCGCCGACATCGCGGAGGCCGACCGCCTGCACGCCGAGATCGACGCGCTGGAGCCGCCGGTCGAGGCGGGCATGGGCTGGACCGCAATCATGCAATCCGCACTCCTCGTCCGCCTCGGCGAGGTGGTCGACCTCGCGCACGACGTGATGGCGCTGCGCCGGCAGATCGCCGCCGGCGAGCGGAACCTGCCAGCACTCGCCGTGCCGCGCGCCGGGACCGAAGGCTGGCGCCAGCATCACGACCATCTCATGGCGCTGCACTCCGCCGCCGCGGCGGTGCTCGCCACGGGCCTCGTCTGCGCCTTCTGGATCGCGGCCGCCTGGCCGGAGGGCGCAGGTGCCGCCGCCCTCGTCGCCATCGCCTGCAGCTTCTTCGCCGCGCAGGACGACCCCGCGGTCAACATCATCGCCTTCCTCTATGCCGCGGTGATCGCGATCCTGCTTGACGCCGTCTACCTCTTCGCCATCCTGCCGATGGTGCATGATTTCGGCATGCTGGTGGTCGCCCTCGCCCCCACCTACCTGCTGCTCGGCGTCCTCGCGGCGATGCCCGCCACCGCGCGCGCCGCGGGCCCGATCGCCTTCATCGCCGCCACCCAGCTCGCGCTCTCCTCCAGCTACAGCGCTGATTTCGCCGCCTACGCCAGCGGCTCGATCGCCGCGATCCTCGGCCTCGCCACCGCCGCGGTGGTGACCCGCATCGTCCGCTCGGTGGGGGCCGACTGGACGGCGCGGCGGCTGCTCCGCGCCAACCACATCGCAATCGCCCGCGCCGCGGAAATGCACCAGCCCATGGGCCGGCTGGTCTTCGCCGGGAGGCTGCTCGACCGGCTGAGCCTCATCGTGCCGCGCCTCGCCTCGGCCGCGCGCGGCGCCGACGACGCCGCCTTCGCCACCCTCACGGACCTGCGCGTCGGCATCAACGTCGTCGACATGCAGCGCGACGCCGCGGAACTGGCCGGAGAGGTCCGCACGGCGCTGGACCAGGTGCTGGAGGCGGTTGCCAACCATTACCGGCACCGCGCGCCCGAGCCGCCGCTGCCGTCGTTGCTGGAAGCGATCGACCGCGCGATCCTGGCCGTGACCGGCGTTCCGGCTGCACTCGCGCGGCCCCTGCTGAAGCAGCTCGCGGGCATGCGGCTGATCCTGTTTCCCGCTGCCCCTCCATATCTTCCTTCCGGCGCGGCACTCGCCGCATGATCGGCGAGGTCAGCATTTACGGCGTCTTCGTCTCGCCGCTGCTGCTCTTCGTCGCGGCCGCGCTGCCGCTCACCGCCCTGCTGCGCCGGCTGCTCGCGGCCCGTGGCGCCTATCGCTTCGTGTGGCATCGGGCGTTGTTCGACTTCTCCCTGTTCGTCATCGTGCTCGGCGTCGTCTCCTTCGCCGCCGAGCACGTCCTGTCACCGTGAGGGACGCATGAACGCAAGAACCGTCCTCGGAAGGACAATCCCCGTTCTCGGACGTTTCGCCGTCACCGCCACGGTGGTGCTGATCGCCGTTCTCGTCGGCTGGCGGCTCTGGGTCTTCTACATGGAGGCGCCATGGACGCGCGACGCCCGGATCCGCGCCGATGTCGTGCAGGTGGCCGCCGACGTCTCGGGCCTCGTGAGCGAGGTGCTGGTGCACGACAACCAGGAGGTCACAGCGGGCCAGGTGCTGTTCCGCATCGATCCCGCGCGTTTCCAGCTGGCACTGGACCAGACGGAGGCCAACCTCGCGAGCAAGAAGGCCGCCGCCCAGGAGGCGGTGCGCGAGATGAACCGCGTCAACGAACTCACCCACCTCTCCGTCTCCACCGAGCAGCAGGAACAGCGCGGCACCACCGCCACCGAGCTGGGTGCGGCCTATCGCCAGGCCGCCGCCGATCGCGACCTGGCCCAGCTCAACCTCGTCCGCACCACGGTCAGGGCATCGGTCAACGGCCGGATCGCCAATTTCGGCCTGCGCCCCGGTGACTTCATCGATGCCGGCAAGCCGGTCTTCGCCCTGGTGGACAGCGACAGCTTCTACGTCGACGCCTATTTCGAGGAAACCAAGCTGGCGCAGATCCATGTCGGCGATCCCGTGCTCATCCATGTGCTCGGTGAACCCGGCATCATCCACGGCCATGTCGAGAGCATCGCCGCCGGCATCGCGGACCGCGAGCGTCAGGGCAGCGTCGACATGCTCGCCAACGTCAACCCGACCTTCTCCTGGGTGCGGCTCGCCCAGCGCATCCCGGTGCGCATCGCCTTCGACGAGGTCCCGAAGGGCTTTCAGCTCACCGCGGGCCGGACCACGACGGTCGAAGTCCTGCCGCGCGCCGCGAAATAACCCGCCTCAGCCCGCCCCGCTCACGCCGCCACCCGCGCGATCGCCCGCACCGCCGCCAGCGCGTCCGCCGGCTCCATTCGCTCGGAGGGCCGCGGGTCCACCTTCGCCGCCGCCACCACGCCGTCCGGCCGGATCACGAACGCCGCCGGCATCGGCAGCACCGCGCCCTCGTCGCCGTTCTCGCGCGACAGCGCGTGCCCGAACTTCGCGTACAGCTGCCGCATCTTCTCCGGCACCGGCCACGCCACGCGATAGCGCGCCGCCACCTCGCAGCCGCGGTCGCGCAGCAGCGTCAGCCGCAGCCCCAGGCACGACGCCTCCTCCATCGCCAGCCGCGGGTCCTGCGGCGACACGGCCAGCAGCGTCGCCCCCTCCCGCTCCAGCGCGGGGCGGATCGCGTCCATCGCCCGCAGCGTCTTGGCGCAGAACGGGCACCACAGCCCGCGATAGAACACCAGCACCACCGGCCCCAACGCCAGCGTGTCGGCCAGCCGATGCGTCCGCCCCGAATAATCCGGCAGCGCGAAATCCGGCGCCGTCTCGCCCACGCCCACGGCACGCCCGGGCAGCCCCTCGTCCAGCGCCGCCTGGTACGTCGCCACGATCGCCGCCGCCTTCTCCGGCCCCGCACGCTCCAGCATCGCGTCCCGGAACGCCGCCAGTCTCGCCGCGAGTGTGGGCATGTCGCACCTCCTCGTTGCCTAAGAATGGTTCATGTCATCCGCAAATGGAATAAGCGCCGGATGCATCCGTTCCATAACTCGCGGTATGAAGTCGCATGGACCTGCTCGCCGCACTGAAAAGCTTCGTCCGCCTCGCCGAAACCGGCAGCTTCTCCGCCGTCGCGCGGGAAGCCGGCGCCACCCAGCCCGCCATCTCGCGCCAGATCAGCGCGCTGGAGGAGCATCTCGGCGCCCGCCTCGTCCAGCGCAGCACCCGCAGCCTGCGCCTCACGGAGGACGGGCAGGGCCTCCTCGTCCACGCCCGCCACATCCTCGACGCCGTGGCGGAAGCCGAGGCCGCGATCGGCCGCCAGCGCAGCACGCCCTCGGGGCTGGTCCGCCTCGGCGCCCCCGCCGTCTTCGGCCGCCTCTACCTCGCCCCCCAGCTCGGCCGCCTGCTCGCCCTGTACCCGGAGCTCGCGGTGGAACTCGCCCTCTCCGACGACGTCTCGGACCTGGTGCACGAGGGCCTCGACCTCGCGCTGCGCGTCGGCGACATCGCGGATGTCTCCCTCGTCGCCCGCCGCGTCGGCAGCTTCACCGTCGCCGCCCTCGCCTCCCCGGACTACCTCGCCGCCAACGGCGTGCCCCGGCACCCGGAGGATCTCTCCACCCACCAGTGCATCCTCTTCACCCGCTCGACCGAGCCCAACACCTGGCGCTTCGCCGGCACGGACGGCCCGCTCGCGGTCGAGGTCCAGGGTCGCCTGCGCGTCAACAGCATCGAGGCCGCGGTCGCCGCCGCGGTCGCCGGCGCCGGCATCGCACTGCTACCCACCTGGCTCATCCGCGACGAACTCGCCTCCGGCGCCCTCCAACGCATCCTGACGGGCACCCAGACCCAGCGCCGCCCGATCTCCCTCGTCTATCCGTCCCGCCGCTTCCTCGCCCCGCGCACCCGCGCCGTGATCGACTTCCTCGTCGCCGAGTTCCGCCTGGACCCCGCCGTCTCCTCCTACGGCGAAACGACCTAGCCGCCACGCGGCCTCGGCGACGGCGGACAAGCGCCCGCGCCGCATCCCTCTGTGCCCCGCCCGAAGCGGCCGGCCGCGACGTCCCGGTGGCGCGCGCGGCCGCCCGGGCGCCGCGCCGTCGTGCACATCGGCCCGCGTGCGGATCAAAAATATTGACAGGATAACTGGAACCGTTAGTTTTTGGCCCGGCAAAAACGGGGGATGGAAGAAATGCGTTTCTTCCTTGTCGCCGGCGCTCTCCTGCTCGCATCCGCACCCGCGATCGGACAGGTTCCGGTCTCCGCGTCACCAAAGCTCGCGGCCTATGTCGGCGAGACCTGCAAATACAGCTACAAGGGCGCCATCGACGTCGCTGACCAGTTCGCCGCCAAGGACGGAGACGTGGTCGTGCACCACATCGAGCGCGTTCCCCTGCGCCGCGGGCGCGTCGAGGACATGGGAAGCATCGAACTCGCGCGCGCTTCGGCCACCTCCTATTCGTTCAGCACGCCGAAAGGCACGCGCTTCGTGATCACGCCGCAGCCAAGCTCCTCGACGCTACTCGTGCAGCGGTTCTTCAACAGCCGCGGCCACGACAAGCCGGTCCGATACACCTGCACGTCCGGCTAGCCGCGATCGCCGAACGCCGGCCTACCCGCCACATTCTCCGCCCGGCGGGTCACGCCCTCGCGCGGCGCAGGTTCGCGCCGCCGGGCGCCCGGATCCCCGCTGGCAGGACCCCGACCGCCCCGTCCACCGCCCCGGGAACTTCTTGCCGCTGGCCGCGCCGCCTCCGATAATACGCCAGTGAACATTCTCGCCCCGCCGCGCGCGCACCTGTCCGTCGAGGTCGTCCACGACCTCGTCTGCCCCTGGTGCTACCTCGGCCTGAGGCGCCTGCTGCGCACGCTGCGCGCCCGCCCGGACCTCGCGGTGGACCTCAGCTGGCGCCCCTTCCTGCTGAACCCGGACATGCCCCGTCTCGGCATGGCCTGGGGCGACTACGTGGTGCGCAAGTTCGGCGGCGAGGACCGCGCGCGGCGCCTCTACACCACCATCGCCCAGGTCGCCGCCGGCGAGGGCCTGGCGCTGGACTTCAACGCCATCGCCCGCGTCCCCTCCTCGGTCGATGCCCACCGCCTGGTCCGCCACGCCGCCCGCTTCGGCCCGGCGGAGGGCCTGGTGATGGCCCTCTTCCGCGCCCATTTCGCACAGGGCCGCGACATCGGCAGCCGTGCCACCCTCGCCGCCATCGCCGAGGAAAACGCCGTGCCGGACGCAGCCAGCTTCCTCGCCTCGGACACGGAGGCGGACGCGGTGCACGCCGAGAACCTTCGCGCCCATCGCCTCGGCATCAACGGCGTGCCCTGCTTCGTCATCGCCGGTCGCCACGCCATCGCCGGCGCCCAGGAAAGCGAGGTCATCGAGCGCCTGCTCGACGTCGCCGCGCTGGAGGGCGCCTGACCACCCCCACCATCCGCGCCGCCACCGCCGCCGACGCGCCGGAGGTCGCCCGCCTCCTGGCCATCCTCGGCTACGCGGTCACGCCGGCGCAGGCCGCCCACCGCCTCTCGATCCTGCCGCCGGAAACAGACCCCGTCTGGGTCGCCGAGCGCGCCGGCCAAATCCTCGGCCTCATCGCGCTGCATCGCGGCCCGATGCTCCACGTGGAGGGCGAGTCCGCCCGCATCACCGTCCTCGTCGTCGATCCCGCCGCCCGCCGCGAGGGCATCGCCGCCACCCTCGTCAACCGCGCCCGCGAATGGGCCGCCGCCTGCCCGGTCCTGGAAGTCACCACCGGCCTGCAACGGGAAGACGCCCACGAATTCTACCGCGCCCTCGGCTTCGTCCCCAGCGCGCTCCGCTTCAAGCACGGCCCCGGGCGATAGGCGGCAAGCCGGCATGGCAGCGCAGCAGGAAAACCACACTCGCCCCGCCCTGCCGCTTGCGCTGGCGCGCGGCCTCGTCCTGCGCTGCCCGAATTGCGGGCGGGGAAAGCTGTTCCGCGCCTACCTCAAGGGGGTCGATCGTTGCGCGGTCTGCGGCGAGAACTATTCCGATATCGAATCGGCAGACGCGGCGCCCTGGTTTTCGATGCTCATCGTCGGTATCCTGGCCGCGCCACTCTATTTCATCTTCGGCGGCTTCCTCGATTCAAATCTGGTTCTCACAATGGTCTTCTATGTCGCCGCGATCACCATCCTGGTGCTTCTCGTCCTGCCGCCGGTCAAGGGCGTGCTGATCAGCGCGTTCTGGTACTCGCGCGGCACGCCGCCGGGAAAGACATAGAACCGGGCTCGCCGCCCCAAAACACACCTGCCCGCGGACCGCCGCCGCGCGATGCCCTAAGCCGCCTTCGCCTCGTTCGCGATCGCCGCAAGCGACAAAAGCGTCTCCCGCGCCGCGCGCAGTCGTTGCGTGAGCGTCATGTCGCGCACCAGCGCCAGCTTGTGGTCCGGCCGCAGCTTCACCATGCCGCCGCGCGTCGCCAGCCACGCCACCAGCCCCGCCGGGTTGCGGAACGCGTTGCGCCGGAACCCGATCACCATCCCCTTCGGCCCCGCCTCCAGCTTCTCCACATCCGCTTCCCGGCACAGCCGCTTCAGCCGCACCACCGCGAGCAGGTTCTCCACCTCCTCCGGCAGCTTGCCGAACCGGTCCACCATCTCGGCCGCCATCGCCTCGCTCTCCGCGTCCGACGCCAGCGCCGCGATCCGCCGATACAGGCCGAGCCGCACCGGCAAATCCCGCACATAGGTCTCGGGGATCAGCACCGGCAGCCCGAGCGCGATCGAGGGCGTCCAGTCGCGCTCCGCCGCCTTGCCCCTGCCCTCGGCGCGCAGCTCCAGCACCGCGTCCTCCAGCATCTGCTGGTAGAGCTCGATGCCCACCTCGCGGATATGCCCGCTCTGCTGGTCGCCCAGCAGGTTCCCCGCACCGCGGATATCGAGGTCGTGGCTCGCCAGCGTGAACCCCGCGCCCAGCGTGTCGAGCGTCTGCATCACATCCAGCCGCTTCTTCGCGGTTGCCGAGAGCGGCTGCGTCGGCGGCCAGGTCAGGTACGCATAGCCGCGCTGCTTGCCCCGCCCCACCCGCCCGCGCAGCTGGTACAGCTGCCCGAGCCCGAAACGATCCGCCCGGTGAACGATCAGCGTGTTCACCGCCGGCATGTCGAGCCCGCTCTCGACGATGTTCGTGGACAGCAGGATATCGTACCGCCCATCGCCGAACTCGGTCATCACGCGCTCAAGCTGCGTCGGCGCCAGCCGCCCGTGCGCCTCGATGACGCGTGCCTCGGGCGCGATCTCGCGTAAGCGGTCCGCCATGCGCGGCAGGTCCTCGATGCGCGGGCAGACGCAGAACACCTGTCCGCCGCGGAACCGCTCGCGCTGGATCGCCTCGCGCACCACCAGCGCGTCGAACGGCCCGATGAACGTGCGCACCGCCAGCCGGTCCACCGGCGGCGTCGCGATCAGGCTCATCTCCCGCACACCGGAGAGCGACATCTGCAGCGTGCGCGGAATAGGTGTCGCCGTCAGCGTCAGCACATGGATATCCGCGCGCAGCGCCTTCAGCTTCTCCTTGTGCGCCACCCCGAAATGTTGCTCTTCGTCAATGACCAGCAGGCCAAGGTCCGCGAACTCGATCCCCTTGGCCAGCAGCGCATGCGTGCCGACCACGATGTTGATGGTCCCGTCCCGGATCCCCGCCTTCACCGCGGCCGCTTCCCTGGCGGAAACCATCCGCGACAGCTGCGCCACGTTCACCGGCAGCCCCTGGAAGCGGGCCGAAAACACCCGGTGGTGCTGGCGCGCCAGCAGCGTCGTCGGCACCACCACCGCCACCTGGCTCCCCGACATCGCGGCGACGAAGGCCGCGCGCAGCGCCACCTCGGTCTTGCCGAACCCCACGTCGCCGCAGATCAGCCGGTCCATCGGGTGCCCGGAGGCCAGGTCCTCCAGCACGTCGGCGATCGCGCGCGCCTGGTCCTCGGTCTCGGCGAAGGGGAAGCGCGCGCAGAACTCGTCCCACGCCCCCTCGGCCGGCGCCATCAGCGCCGCCTCCTGCAACTGCCGCTGCGCCGCGGTCTTGATCAGCTCGGCGGCCATGTCGCGGATGCGCGACTTCATCCGCGCCTTGCGCGCCTGCCACGACGCGCCGCCCAGCTTGTCGAGCGCGACCCCCGCCGCCTCCGCGCCATACCGCGACAGCGCCTCGATGTTCTCGACCGGCAGAAACAGCTTGCCGTCCCCGTCGTAGAGCAGCCGCAGGCAGTCGTGCGGCGCGCCCGAGACGGTCAGCGTCACCAGCCCGTCATACCGCCCGATGCCGTGGTCCTCGTGCACGACGAGGTCGCCGACCTCGATCTCGCTCGCTTCCGCAATGAACTGGTCCGCCCGCCTTCGCCTGCGCGGCGGCCGCGCGATGCGCTCGCCCAGCAGGTCCTGCTCGGCGACAATCGCGAGGTCGCCCGCCACGAACCCGCGGTCGAGCCCCAGCGTCGCCAGCGCGATCGTGCCCTTGGCCACACCCGCGATATCGGCCGCCACCTCCACCGGCGACGTCGCCAGCCCCCGCTCGGAGAGGATATGCGCCAGCCGGTCGCGCGAGCCCGCGGACCACGCCGCCAGCGCCACCTGCCGCCCGTCGCGCAGCCACCGCCCCGCCGCCTCCGCGAACGCCGCGATCGCATCCGGTCCCGAACCCGCCGCCTGGGCCGCCGCGGCGGAGAACAGCGGCCCCGGCCGCGCCCCCGCCTCCACGCCGGCGGCGGCATCCGGCCGCGAGAACGACGAGAACATCGTCGCCCGGTGTGCCACGAGCAGCGCGTCCCACTCCCCGGGCGAAAGATACAGCGCCGCCGCCGCCAGCGGCCGGAACGCCAGCTCCCCATCGCGCGGCATCGCGAGCCTGGCGTCGTGATGATCCGAGATCATCTCGAACCGCGCCGCCGCCGCCCCCTCGAATTGGTCGTCGAGGCTCAGCGGCGCCTTCGGCACATAATCCGCCAGCGTCTCCATCCTCTCGAAGAACAGCGGCAGGAAATGCTCCATCCCCGGATGCCGCCGCCCCTCGGACAGCGAGAGATAGATCGGGTCGGAAGCCGCCTCCGCCCCCGCGTGCCCGCGCCACCCGCTGCGAAACCGCGAAATACTCTCGCGGTCGAGCGGCACCTCGGAAACCGGCCGCAGCACGATCGCCTCCACCGCCTCGCCGCTTCGCTGCGTCTCCGCGTCGAACCGCCGTATCGTTTCGATCTCGTCACCGAACAGGTCGAGCCGCACCGGCTCCTCCGCCCCCGCCGGAAACAGGTCGACGATCCCGCCCCGCAGCGCGTAGTCCCCCGGCTCCATCACCGTGCCCGCGCGCACATACCCCTGCGCCTCCAGCTTCCGCGCCAGCTCCTCCGGCCGCACGGACCCGCCCTTCGCCAGCCGCATGGAGGCACCCGCGAACACGTGCCGCGGCACCACGCGCTGCACCAGCGCGTTCACCGTCGTCAGCACCACGAAGGGCCCGGCCACGCCCTCCGCCAGCCGCGCCAGGGTCGCCATGCGCTCCGCCACCAGCGCCGCGTTCGGCGAAACCCGGTCGTAGGGCAGGCAGTCCCATGCCGGAAACCGCAGCACCTCCAGCCCCGGCGCGAAAAACGCCAGCGCCTCGGCCACGCGCGCCATCCGCGCGTCGTCGCGCGCCACGTGCAGCACCGCGCCGCCGGTCTCGCGCGCCCGCTCCGCGATCAGCCGCGCGTCCTGCCCCTCCGGCGCGCCAAAGACGGTCAGGTAGCTCATCTTGCCCGCACGCTCACTCAGCCTCCCTCATCGCGCGCAGCAGCGCCGCGTGCCGCCCCTCGGGGATCGCCACGCGGCCCATCAGCCAGTCGGCCAGGTCCGGTTCCGGCAGTTCCAGCAGGTCTTCCATCGCGCTCAGTGCCGCCTCGTCCATCGCCGCCAGGTGCCGCGTCACATAGCCGCCGATGAGCAGGTCCGTCTCATGCGTGCCGCGATGCGTGGCACGAAACAGCAGCCGCCGGCGGCGGCGCTCCAGCGATGGGTCGGAATCGCTCACGCGCGGCAGGTAGCGCGCCGCCGCCACGATTGCCAGCCCGCCCCCCAATCGCCGCCCCCCAATCGCCGCCCGCGAATCACCCACCCCATCTCGTCCCCCCGCTTGCGGCGCCCCGCCCTCTGCCCTCACCTAGCCACGTGTCCGCCCCCAATCCCCCCGCGCGCGCCGTCCAGACGCCAGACCTCCTCCCCGTCCTGGCGCCGCTGGAATCGCTCCCCGGCATCGGCCCCGCGCTCGCGAAGCTGATCGAGCGCGCCGCCGGCGGCCCGCGCGTCGCCGACCTCCTGCTCCACCTGCCGCAGAATTACGTGGACCGCAGGGAGCGCAGCACCTGGGCCACCGCCCGCCCCGGCGCCATCGCGACGCTGGAGGTCACGGTCGAGCGCATCGAAAAGCCGCGCACCTCCCGCCAGCCCACCCGCGTCATCTGCCACGACGAATCCGGCTCCGGCGAACTCGTCTTCTTCGGCCGCTACCCGGAGGCGCGCCTGCCCGTCGGCGCCCGCATCCTCGTCTCCGGCCGCATCGGGGAGCGCGGCGGCATGCCGCACCCGGACTTCATCGTCCCCGCCGACACGCCGCACGAACTCCCCGCCATCGAGCCGGTCTGGGGCCTCACCGCCGGCCTGCTTCCCTGGCACCTGCGCCGCGCCTTCGCGCACGCGCTTCCCCGCCTGCCAGACCTCCCGGAGTGGCAGGACCCCACCTTCAAGCGCCGCCGCGCCTGGCCGGACTTCGCCGCCGCGCTGCGCGCGCTGCACGCCCCCGACGAGATCCCCACGCCAGCCCTCCGCGCCCGCCTCGCCTACGACGAGCTCCTCGCCGACCAGCTGCAGACCGCCCTCGTCCGCCGCCGCGAGCGCAGCCTGCCCGGCCGCCCCCTCACCGGCGACGGCAAGCTCCGCCGCGCCGCCCTCGCCCGCTTCGGCCACAGCCTCACGCCCGGCCAGGCCCAGGTGCTGGCCGAGATCGACGCCGACCTCGCCGCACCCCACCGCATGCTGCGCCTGCTGCAGGGCGACGTCGGCTCCGGCAAGACCCTGGTCGCCGCGCTGGCGATGCTCCGCGCCGCGGAGTCCGGCGCGCAATCGGCGATGATGGCGCCCACGGAGCTTCTCGCCCGCCAGCACAACGCCACCCTCGCGCGCTTCATGCCGGTGGAGGTCGCCCTCCTCACCGGCGCCACCCCGCAGGCCGAGCGCCGCCGCGTCCTCGCGGGCCTCGCCGACGGCTCCATCCCCATCGTCGTCGGCACCCACGCCCTCGTGCAGGAGGGTGTCGCCTTCCACGACCTCGCGCTCGCCGTGGTGGACGAGCAGCACCGCTTCGGCGTCCGCCAGCGCGCCGAGCTCTCCCGCAAGGGCAACGCGGTCGATCTCCTGGTCATGACCGCCACCCCCATCCCCCGCACCCTCCTCCTCACCCAATGGGGCGAGATGGCCGTCTCCCGCCTCACCGGCCGCCCCGCCGGCCGCAAGCCCATCGCCACCACGCTGCACGCGCTCTCCACGCTCCCCCGCGTCATCGAGGCGATCGGCCGCAAGCTCGCGGAGGGCGCCAGCGTCTACTGGGTCTGCCCCCTCGTCGCCGAAAGCGAGTTTCTCGATGTCGCCGCCGCCGAGGCCCGCCACGCCACCCTCAGGGAAATTTTCGGCGACCAGGTCGGCCTCGCCCACGGCCGCCAGGACGCGGAGGCGCGCGCCGCGACCCTGGAAGCCTTCGCGCGCGGCAAGCTCCGCCTCCTCGTCGCCACCACCGTCATCGAGGTCGGCGTCGACGTCCCCTCCGCCTCGGTCATGGTCGTCGAGCACGCGGAGCGGTTCGGCCTCGCCCAGCTCCACCAGCTCCGCGGCCGCGTCGGCCGCGGCGCAACCCAGAGCTTCTGCCTCCTGCTGCACGCCGACGACCCCACCGGCGCCGCGAAGCGCCGCCTCACCCTGCTGCGCGAAACCGACGACGGGTTTCGCATCGCGGAGGCCGACTTCCAGGGCCGCGGCGGCGGCGACGCGCTCGGCACCCGCCAGTCCGGCCTCCCCGGCTTTCGCATCGCCGACCCCGAGGCCGACGGCCGCGCGCTCGCCATCGCCGCCAAGGACGCCGCCCTGCTCCTGCACCGCGACCCCCACCTGGAATCCCCCCGCGGCCAGGCCGCCCGCCTGCTGCTGCGCTTCTTCGCCCGCGACCGCGGCATGCGCGCCCTGCTCGCGGGCTAAGGCCCCGCACGGCCCGCCGCCGGACCGGTCGAACCTCACGAACCCGTTAAACCTCGGCAAACCGCGCCGCTCCGGGGGTTGCAAACCGCGCTCCCGCTGTTACCACCGCCGCCCGTCAACGCGCGTCGCATCGGGGGGATTCGTGACGTCACTGGTCGAGATCGAGGGGCTGACCAAGCGCTTCGGCAGCTTTACCGCCGTGGACCGCATCAGCTTCACCGTCGCCCGCGGCGAGGTGCTCGGCTTCCTCGGCCCCAACGGCGCCGGCAAGTCCACCACCATGCGCATGCTCGCGGGCTTCATGGAGCCCACGGCGGGCACCGCACGCATCATGGGCCACGACGTCCGCACGGACTCCGTCGCCGCCCGCCGCGTGCTCGGCTTCCTGCCGGAGGGCGCGCCCACCTACCCGGAAATGTCCGTCTCCGGCTTTCTGTCCTTCGCCGCCGCGGTGCGCGGCTACACCGGCCGCGAACGCGCCATCAAGGTCGCGGCCGCCATGGAACTCACGGGCCTCGAAGGCGTCCGCCTCCAGCCGGTCGAAACGCTCTCGAAAGGATTCAAGCGCCGCGTCGGCCTCGCCCAGGCCCTCCTGCACGACCCGCCGGTCCTGGTGCTGGACGAACCCACGGACGGGCTCGACCCCAACCAGAAGCACGAGGTCCGCACCCTCATCGAGCGCATGGCCCCGCACAAGGCGATCATCGTCTCCACCCACATCCTGGAAGAGGTGGACGCCGTCTGCACCCGCGCCATCATCATCGCCCGCGGCCGCATCGTCGCCGACGCCACGCCGAAGGAACTCGAAAAACTCCACCCCAGCGGCAAGCTCGAAGAGGTGTTCCGCGCGCTCACGCACGACGTCTCCCGCACGCCGACCCAGCCACAAGAAACGAAAGCCGCCGCCTGACATGCGCGCCATCCTCGTCGTCACGAAACGCGAACTGGGCTCCTATGTCGCAACCCCCGTCGCCGCCGTCTTCATCGTCATCTTCCTGGTGATCCAGGGGCTGCTCACCTTCAACCTCGGCGGCTTCTTCCAGCGCAACCAGGACGACCTCGCCGCCTTCTTCAACTTCATCCCCTGGGTCTTCCTCCTCCTCGTCCCCGCCATCACCATGCGCCTCTGGGCGGAGGAGCGCCGCCTCGGCACGATCGAGATGCTGCTCACCCTGCCCATCACCCAGGGCCAGGCCGTCATCGGCAAGTTCCTCGCCGCCTGGATCTTCTGCATCGCCGCCCTCGTCCTCACCTTCCCCTTCGTCATCACCGTCAACGTCCTCGGCTCGCCGGACAACGGTGCGATTCTCGCGGGCTACATCGGCGCCGCCTTCCTCGCCGGCTCCTTCCTCGCCATCGGCTCGGCGATGTCGGCCCTCACCCGCAACCAGGTCATCGCCTTCGTCCTCGGCGTCGCCGTCTGCTTCCTGTTCGCCGTCACCTCCTATCCCGTCGTCACCGCCTTCCTCTCCTCCGCGGTGCCGGAACTCGCGGTCCTCGCGCGGCGCATCTCCGTCGTCGCCCGCTTCCAGGGCTTCGTGCGCGGCGTGATCGACCTGCGCGACCTCGTCTTCTTCGCCTCCTTCATCGCCTTCTGGCTCTACCTCAACACGCTCTTCGTCAAAGCCCGGCAGACGGACTGAACCATGCGCCGTTTCATCATCGCAACATTATCCGTCCTCGGCGTGCTCGGCATCCTCGCCGGCATCAACCTCGCCGCGGAAACCCGCCTCGCCGGCCGCCAGCTCGACCTCACCCAGGGCCAGGTCTACACGCTCTCGCCCGGCACCCGCGCCATCCTCGCCGGGCTCAAGGACCCGATCACCCTCAAATTCTACTTCTCCAGCCTGCTCGGCACGAAGGTCCCCGCCTACGGCGCCTACGCCGACCGCGTGCGCGCCATGCTCGCCCAGTACGTCCAGGCCTCGCACGGCATGCTGCGCGTCGAGAACTACGACCCGCTTCCCTTCAGCCCCACCGAGGACCAGGCCCTCGGCTACGGCCTGCAGGGCGTGCCCGTCGACCAGGCCGGCACCGCGGTCTATTTCGGCGTGGTCGGCACCGACCTGCTCGACGACGAGGCCACGATCCCGTTCATGCAGCCCAGCCGCGAGAACTTCCTCGAATACGACCTGACGAAGCTGGTCTACCAGCTCTCAAATCCGGTGCGCCCGAAGATCGGCCTGATGTCGCCGCTGCCGGCCGACGGCGACATGCAGCTCATGATGATGACGCACAATCCCCAGGCCGCCGCGCCCTGGGCCTCCGTCGCCGTGCTGCGCCAGAGCTTCGACGTCGCCGACATCCCCACCACCGCCCAGGTCATCCCCGCGGACATCAAGGTCCTGGTCCTGCTGCAGCCGCAACACCTGTCGCAGACGACGCTC
The DNA here is from genome assembly GCA_963764465.1 of uncultured Pseudomonadota bacterium. Classification (GTDB taxonomy): domain Bacteria; phylum Pseudomonadota; class Alphaproteobacteria; order Acetobacterales; family Acetobacteraceae; genus JAJXXT01. The sequence continues at coordinate 649,303 of CAVXSO010000006.1, forward strand.
TACGCCATCGACCAGTTCGTCATGCGCGGCGGCCGCCTGATGCTGCTCGTCGACCCCGCGAGCGAGGCGCAGGCAGAGGCGCCCTCGCCCACCGGCCAGCCGCCCTCGGACACGGCGAGCAACCTCGAGCCGCTGCTGCACGAGTGGGGCATCGCCTACGACCCCCACAAGGTCGTGGGCGACCTCGACGGCGCCTGGGCCGTGCAGGCCCCCGCCGGCTCGCGCGTCAGCTCCGTGGACTACGTCGCCTGGTTCAACATCACGAACAGCACCCCTGGGGGCATCAACCGCGCCGACCCCGCGACCGCGGACCTCCAGCAGGTCACCGTCGCCTCGCCCGGCTTCATCAGCAAGCTGCCGGGTGCCGCGATCGACTTCACCCCGCTGCTCACCAGCGGCAAGCAGTCGGACCTGCTCGATGCCTCGCAGGTCGGCGCGCTCGCCGATCCCGTGAAGATCCTCGCCGGCTTCAAGCCCGCGGGCCACGGCTACGTCATCGCCGCCCGCGTCTCCGGCATGCTCCACTCCGCCTTCAAGGCCCCGCCGCCGGAGGCCAAGGGCCCCGACGGCAAGCCCGTGCCGCGCCCCAAGGATTTCCCCGCCTACATCGGCGAGACGGCGAAGCCCGCGCAGATGGTCGTCATCGCCGATACCGACATCATGGCGAACCGCTTCTGGGTGCAGACACAGGACTTCTTCGGCCAGACCCAGACCACGCCGTTCAGCGACAACGGCGCCTTCATCGGCAACCTCGTCGGCACGCTCGCCGGCAGCGACGCGCTGCTCGGCCTGCGCGCGCGCGGCGTCACCGTGCGCCCCTTCACCCGCATCGACGCCATGCAGCGCGTGGCGGAGGCCCGCTTCCGCCGCACGGAGCAGGAACTGCAGGCGCATCTCGAGGCGGCCCAGAAACAACTCACCGCGCTGCGCACCGGACGCGGGCTTAAGGATGGGGGCGGGAAGGGCGCCTCCGCCGTCATCACCGAGCAGCAGCGCCAGGCCATCAGCAAGCTCGAAACCGACATGATCGACACCCGCACGCGCCTCAGGCAGGTGCAGTTCGACCTGCGGCGCGACATCCAGTCGCTCGAGGACACGATCCGCCTCGTCGATGTCGCGGCCGTGCCCCTCCTCCTCGTGGTGTTCGCGATCGGGCTCGCCGCCGCCCGCGCGCGCCGCCGCGCCCGTGCCAGGTCGTGAGGCAGACCATGCTCCGCACCGAACGCCGCAGCCTCCTCCTCTTCGCCGCCGGCATCATCGTGGCCTACGCCGGCTGGCAGGTCGGCCCCGGCTCAATCCCCGCCCCCACCACCAATGTCGGGCGCGGCCAGCTCGTCTTCCCGGACCTCGCGGCCAGGCTCGCCGACGTGCGCCGCATCGCGATCGAAAGCGCCGGCAAGACCATCGTCCTGCTGCCACGCACGGACGGAAGCTGGGGCCTCGAGGATCGCGGCCGCTACCCGGTGCAGACGGACAAGCTGCGCGCCATGCTCACCGGCCTCACCCTGATCCGCCAGGTCGAGCCGCGCACCGCGGACCGCGCGCTCTACGGCAAGATCGGCGTCGAGAACGCGGGCGCCGCCGGCGGCTCCTCAACCCAGGTCACGCTGTTCGGCGCCAAGGGCGGCGTGATCGCCTCGCTCATCGTCGGCCACAAGCGCGTCCGCGCCGCCGGCGGCCTGCCGGACGAGCTCTATATCCGCCATCCCGGCCACAAGCAGAGCTGGCTCGCCCAAGGTTCGGCCGATGGGGGCGCACTCTCGGTCGATGCGGACCCGCAACTCTGGCTCGACCGCTCCATCGTGGACATCGGCCGCGACCGCATCGCCGGCGTCACCTCCACGCAGGGCGGCACGACGCTCGATTTCGCCCCCAAGGACGGCAAGCTGGAGCTCACCAGCCCCACCGACCACCCGAAGCTCGACACCTACAAGCTCGACGACGTGTACGGCGCGCTCACCGGCCTCACGCTGGAAGACGTCGCCCCCGCCACGGCGGAAGCAGGCACGCCCGCCGGCACCTCGGTCTTCCGCACCACGGACGGGCTCAGCCTCACCGTCCACCTGTTCCGTGACGGCAAAAATCTCTGGGCGCAGTTCCAGGCGGCGGGCAAGGGCGCCGCCCCGCTCGAAGCGAAGCTGCGCGGCTGGACCTACCGCATCGGCAGCTGGATGCAGGCGCAACTTGCCCCCAGCCTCGCCGACCTCAAGGCCACCCCGCCCACCGGCACCGCTCCCACCGGCACCGCTCCCACGGGCACCGCTCCCACCGGCGCCGCTCCCACCGGCACCGCGCCCAGCGGTACGGCCCCGGCCAGCCCCGCGGCAGCCCCCCCCGCCGCTGCCGCACCGCCCCCACCAACCTCCCCGGCGCCAACCTCCCCGGCGCCAACCTCCGCAGCACCAACCTCCCCGGCGACCCCGGCCCCCACCACCGGCAAGTGAACCCGGAACGACACAACGGCGGGCAGGCCGGCCGGGAATACCCCGCCCGCCCCATCGTCGGCATCGGCATCGTGGTGCTGCGCCCGGGCGCCCTGCTCGCCATCCGCCGCGCCCGCCCGCCCGCTCAGGGCAGCTGGAGCCTGCCGGGAGGCGCCCAGAAAACCGGCGAGACCGCGCAGCAGGCCGCCCGCCGCGAACTCGCGGAGGAAACCGGGCTCGAGGTCGGCCAGCTGCATCTCGCCGGCCAGGCCGACAGCATCACGCGCGACCCGGACGGGCGCGTTCGTTACCACTATACAATCATCGACTTCGCCGCGATGTGGACCGGCGGCATCGCGCGCGCGGGCGGCGACGCCGCTGAACTGCGCTGGATCAACTTCGAGATGATGGATCAATATTTGTCATGGAGCGAGGCCAGGCGCATCGTTTCCGTTGCCCGCGATCTGCTGAAATGTTAAGCGGGCGATATGAAAATGTTCCTCCTGCTGATCGCGCTCGTTGGCGCCGGGGCCCTCTTCTACCCCTCCTGGCATGAGCACACGGCCTCCGCCTGCGAGGCGCTGAACAAGCGCGCGGGCGAGATCGCGAACCAGGAAATGCGCGCCCTGCCCTACGCCACCGCGCAATCGGCACCCCAGGGCCTGCTGCGGGATTCCTCGGGCGGCGTCGTCGCCGCCACGCTCGACACCGTCCTGCCCGGCGCCCCGGCCGCCGTCGGCTGCGCCGTCGGCTACTGGCGCCTCGTGGCGAGCCCGGACCTCAACCGCCTGATGGCCTCCGCCCACTAACCCGCGCGCACGAACCCGCGCCGGCAAAGCGAGCGCCACTCCGGCCGCCGAGCGCCGGCCCCGCGGCCAGGGGGTCGCGACCGTGCTCCCCGGCGGGGCACCGCCTTCCGCATCCGCGGCACGGCGCCGACGTCTCCCGGCCGGCATTGGCCGGTCCGTTCACCCATCACCTTCCTGTCGCGAGCGTCAGCATGCTCGCACGGACAGACGGCGCGCAGGCTCGCGCCAGAAGCCGGCCGCGCGTCCCTCGGTCGTTCGCTCCAGGAATTCCGCGGTTTCCCGCCGAGCCATCGGGCGGTTCCGCCACGAGGCCGCCGCCGTTTGCTTATTTTTTTCGACGTTGAGTTAAAACTTCGCAACAAATGAGCGCGTCGTAAAATTCTATTTGTGCGTTAAGTTATTATTTATTAGATAACACTCATGAAAGCCCTCCTCCTCTCCTTCGCCATCGCCGGCGGCGGCACCTTCCTCTACCTCCCCGCCGCCTACGAGCACACGGCCAACGCCTGCAGCGCGCTCGAAGCCCGCGCCGGCGACGTCGCCTATGCCCAGACCCCGCTCACCCGCGTCGTCCGCGACCCCGTGATCGAAATCGCGGACGCCGCCATCGGCTCCGCCCTGCCCCGCTTCGTCGTCTCGGTCAGCTGTGCCGCCGGCTACTGGCAGACCGTGCTGCGCCCAGACTTCAACCTGACGCTCGCCTCCGCCAACTGAGGCCAGCCCCCGCGCACCCGGCGGCGCGCCCGTCGGCGCACCGGGGGGGATCGCCGGGGGGATCGCCTACATCTTCCAGCGCGGGGATTTCGGGGCCCCAGGCCCCTGCAGCGTGATCGCGAGCCCGCCCAGCACCACGCCGATCGCCGCCGGCAGCAGCCACACGGGCCGCATCAGCAGCGGCAGCACCAGCCAGTCCCACACCCATTGCGGGGCATTGCCGTGCACCATCTGCGGCAGCGCCAGCAGCGTGGGGTTGTCCAGCATCGCCACCAGCTCCGCCAGGCTGGTCATCGGCGGCAGCATCGTTGCCAGCGCGAACGCGCCCACCAGCGCCATCGCGGCCGTCACCGCGAGAATCCGCACCAGCACCTGCTTGCCGGAACCCCGCCCCATCCTGCCGCCACCAGGCCTGCCGCCACCCGCCTTGCCGCGTCCGATCACTCGCCCCCCTTCGTGCCGCCCGCCGCCCCTACCGGAACAGCACCGTCGGCTTCACGCCCGCCTTTATCATGTCCGCGTAGAGCGGCGCCACGAACTCGCCATAGCCGTTGTAGATCACCGTGGGAACCATCTCCCCCGTCCCCAGCAGCCGCTCGCGTGCCTGGCTCCAGCGCGGGTGCGGCACGTCCGGGTTCACGTTCGCCCAGAACCCGTATTCGCTCGACTGCAGCTCCTGCCAGAACGCCTTCGGCTGCTTGTCCGTGAACGTCACCCGCACGATCGACTTCGCGGACTTGAACCCATACTTCCACGGCACCGCGATCCGCATCGCCGCCCCGTCCTGCGGCGGCACCACGTGCCCGTACATCCCCACCACCATGAACGGCAGGTCGTTCATCGCCTCCGCCATGCTCAGCCCCTCGGTATACGGCCAGGGATAGAAGCTCGCCCCCAGCCCCGGCATCACCTTCGCGTCCTCGAGCGAGGTGAACCCCACGAATTTCGCGGCCGCGGTCGGCTTCGCCATCGCCACCAGCTTGCGCAGCGGAAACCCGGTCCACGGCACCGTCATCGCCCAGGCCTCGACGCAGCGGTGCCGGTAGATCCGCTCCTCCAGCCCCGCCTGCTTCATCAGGTCCTCGAGCCCGATGGTGAAGGGCTTCTCCACCAGCCCGTCCACCACCACGTTCCACGGCGAAACCGGCAGGCGCTGCGCCGCCTCCCAGCAATCCTTGCTGTCGCTGAACTCGTAGAAATTGTTGTACGTCGTCGCCGCCTTCTCCGGCGTCAGCGCCCGCCCCGGCTTGTAGGTGTCGTTCCCCGGCGCCGGCATCGGCGCGAGCGTCACCGGCTTCACCGGCGGCGAGGAGAACAGCCACCCCGCCCGCGCCGTCGCCGCCCCCGCGATCTGCGCAGCCGCGACCCCCGCCGCCGCCGCGCCGCCCAGCACCGCGCGCCGCCCGAGGAACACGTGCTCGGGCGTCGCCCGCGCCTCGGCGATCTCCCATCCCTGCTTGCGCTTGATGATCATGGTCGCACCCCTTCCGCAAACCTCGTGGAACTTACGTGACAGGCGACGACGCGAACCTCATTTTGCGCCGCCGCCGCGAGTGCCGCAACCGTCCCGTGCGATCGCCTCGCATGGACATCGGCCCCGTCGTCTGGAACATTCCTCGCTGCCCGCTGTTACGCCGTTTCGAACCAGGGCATCGTCAAGAGGATAAAATCCCATGCATCTCGCCCGCTTCCCCCGCGTCAAGCTCTGCCACGCGCCCACCGCCCTCGAGCCGATGCCCAACCTCACCCGCCACCTCGCCCAGGGCCCGCACGGCTCGCCCCAGCTCTGGATCAAGCGCGACGACTGCACCGGTGTCGCGACCGGCGGCAACAAGAACCGCAAGCTCGAGTTCCTCATGGGCGAGGCGAAGGCGATGGGCGCCGACCACATCGTGACCCAGGGCGCCGTGCAGTCCAACCACGTCCGCCAGACCGCGGCCGTCGCGCGCAAGCTCGGCCTCGGCTGCACCGCGGTGCTCGAGCATCGCGTCCAGACCAACGACCCCGACTACCTGGAGGGCGGCAACGTCCTGCTCGACCACCTCATGGGCATCGAGATCGAGTACCGCGACGGCGGCTCGGACATGCAGAAGGCGATCGAGGAAGTCGGCGAGCGCCTCAAGGCGCAGGGCAGGAAGCCCTACCTCATCCCCGGCGGCGGCTCCAACACCACCGGCGCGCTCGGCTACGTCAACGTCGCCATGGAACTCCTCGGCCAGGCCAACGATATGGGGCTCAGGATCGACCGCCTCGTCCACGCAACCGGCTCCGCCGGCACCCAGGCCGGCCTCGTCGCCGGCATGACGGCGCTCAACGCCGGCGTGCGCGTCCTCGGCATCGGCGTGCGCAACCCCAGGCCGTTGCAGGAAGCCAACGTCCGCAAGCTCACGGAGGCCACCCTCGCCAGGCTCGGCGTCGCCACCCCGCTCGCGGCGGACGCCGTCGAGTGCAACTGCGACTACGTCGGCGCCGGCTACGGCATCCCCACCCAGGGCATGGTGGAGGCCGTGAAGATGCTCGCCAGCCACGAGGGAATTTTCCTCGACCCCGTCTATTCCGGCAAGGGCATGGCCGGCCTCATCGACCTCATCCGCCGGGGCGCCTTCAAGCCGGAGGAAAACGTCGTGTTCCTGCACACCGGCGGCCAGGTCGGCCTGTTCGGCTACCGCCAGGCGCTCTCCACTGCCGCCTGAGGCGCAACCCACGGCGCCCGCAGGCGCCGCACCCGACGGCATGGCAGGCGACGTCTTCGCCGACCTCTCCCGCCATGTCGACCGCGCCTTCTACCGCCACCTCTACCCCGACATCGCGGCCGCCGGGATCGACCCCGTGGCGCACTGGCACCGCGCCGGCTGGGCGGAACGCCGCCGCCCCAATGTCTGGTTCGACACCGCCTGGTATCTCGACAACTACGCCGATATCGTCCGCGCCCGGATCGATCCGCTTCTGCACTATATCCGCCACGGCCGCGGCGAGGGCCGCCTCGCCAGCCCGCCCCACGCCACCCGCCTCGCCGCGCTCGAAGCCGCCCGCCCCGCCGCCTCCCGCCCGGTCGGCTACGACGCGCCCCCCGACGCCCCGATCCTCGACGCTTCGGAACTCGCCTCCCTCCTCCTGCGCGCCATGGCCGCGCGGCAGGGCCGCATCGGGCTTCTCGTCGCCGCCAGCCACGACCGCTACATCGACGTCACCGGCGGCATCCAGCTCGTCCTCACCGACGAGCAGCGCGCCGCCGCCGCCGCGGGCACCACGCACCTGCACCTCGCCCCCGCCGTCGCGCGCCTCGCCCTCGCGGACGGCATCGAACCGCCCTGCCTGCTGCAGGCAACGCTCGACGGCGTCTTCCAGGGCCTCGTCGCCGGCAGCGCCGCCGCCACCGCCATCGCCGTTGTCGCGCGCGCCATGCCGCAGCGTCCGCGCCGCCTCGCCATCCACTCCCTCCTCGGCCACCGCACGGACACGCTCGCCTCCCTCGCCGCCGCCTGCGGTGAAGACGCGGTGTTCTGGCTGCACGACCACACCTCGCTCTGCGAGGGCTTCAACCTCCTGCGCAACGATCTGGACGCCTGCCACGCCCCGCCGCCGGACAGCATGGCCTGCCGCATCTGCGTCCATGGCGCGACCCGTCCCGCGCACCGCGCCCGCATCCGCACCCTGTTCGATTCGGTACCGTTCCATGTCCTCGCCCCCTCGCGCGCCGCGCTGGACCTCTGGGTCGCCCGCGCCTTCCTGCCCTTCGCCACCGCCCAGGTCGCCGAACCCGCGGCCCTGGTTCCCGCGGGCCCTTCCGCCCACGCGGCGCAGCCTCGTATCGATCCGGCAACGGATACCTCGCCCCTGCGCGTCGCCTTCCTCGGCTACCCGCTGGCGCACAAGGGCTGGCCGCTCTTCCTCGATCTCGTGACCGCCCTCTCCCTCGCGGAATCCGCCGTGCCCGCCTGCGCGCTCCACCACCTCGCCACCCCAGACGCGCTCTGCCCCATGGACCGCGTCGCCACCGTTCCCGTCCAGGTCGGCCCCGCCGCGCGCCAGGCCGCCGTCGAGGCGCTCGCCCTGCACGCGATCGAGGCGGTGATCGTCGCCTCCCCCTGGCCCGAAACCTTCAGCTTCGTCGCGCACGAGGCCGTCGCCGCCGGCGCCGTCGTGCTCACCCTCGCCGATGCCGGCAACGTCCCCGCCATGGTCCGCCGCCACGACGCCGGCTACGTGTTCGAGACCGGCGCCGCCCTGCTGGACTTTCTCCTCTCCGCCCGCGCCCGCGAGGAGATCCGCGCGCGCCCCCGCCCCGCGCCGCTCACGCTGGTCCCCGCGCGCGGCAGCCTGGACCGGCTCGAAACCCTGCTCGCGGTCCCCGCATGAGCGGCATCGCCTGCTTCACCAGCTTCACCTGGGGCTATCTCTCGCGCGCCCTCATCCTCTCGCGCACCCTGCGCGCCGCCCACCCGGACTGGCACCAGGTCGCCCTCGTCGTGGACGCCCCGGCGGAGGGCGCCGCCGAAGCCCTCGCCCCGTTCGACGAGGTCGTCTTCGCGCAGGATCTCGGCGTGCCGGACTTTTATCCATTCCTCTTCCGCCACACCCTCGTCGAGGCCTGCACCGCGCTCAAGCCGCGCATGCTCGCCCGCCTGCTCGAGGGTGGCGCCGGTGCCGTGATCTACCTCGACCCGGACATCGCCGTCTTCCATCCGCTCGCCGCCGTCCTGCGCGCCCTCACCTCCGCCTCGATCGTGCTGACCCCGCACCAGCACGAGCCCAACGCCGACGAGCACGCCTACCACGACGCGGAACGCACCGCCCTGCTCTACGGCGTCTTCAACCTGGGCTTCGCCGCGGTGCGCGCGGATGTCACCGGCCGCGCCTTCGCCGCCTGGTGGCAGGCGCGTTGCGAGGCGGACTGCCGCGACGCGCCGCAGGAAGGATTGTTCACGGACCAGCGTTATTGCGATCTCGTCCCGGCCCTGTTCCCCTCCGTCGCCGTCCTCCGCGACCCGGGCTGCAATGTCGCGAGCTGGAATTTGAGCCGCCGCCTGCCAATCGTGACACCGGAGGGCGGAGTTTCGGTGGACGGCAGCCCGCTCGCCTTCTACCACTTCACCAAGATCGGCGACGTCGGAGACATCATGACCAGGCGCTACGCGCGCAACGAGGTTCCCCTGGAAATCGCCCATTGGTGGCAGCGCCAGGTCGCGGCCAGCACCGTCCCCGAGCTCTCGAACCGTCCCTGGGCCTGGCAGAATTTCGCCGACGGCACGCCCATCCCGCTCGCCCTGCGCCGCGCCTGGCGCGCGGACGCCACGCTGCGCGCCCGCTTTCCGGATCCGTTCGCTTCCGGACCGGACTCGCTCGCCGCCTGGACCGCGCGCGAACACCCCGAGTGGCGCGCGGAGCCCGCCTGAGCATGCCGCGCTCCGCCGCCCCTCGCCATCTCGTGGTCGGCGGCGCCGGCTATGTCGGCAGCCACCTCGTCGCCGAGCTCCTCGCCCGCGGCGAGGACGTCACCGTCTTCGACGACCTCTCCACCGGCCACCAGGCCGCCATCCTCCCCGGCGCCCGCTTCGTCCGCGGCAGCCTCGCCAGCCAGGAACAGGTGGACGCCATCCTCGCCGACGGCCCATGGCACGCCGTGTTCCACTTCGCCGCCCTGTCGCTCGTCGGCGATTCCATGCGCGAGCCGCTGCGCTACCTGCGCCGCAACATCGGCGAGGGCCTCACCCTCATCGACGCCTGCATCCGCCACGGCGTCAGGCATTTCGTCCTCTCCTCCACCGCCGCCCTGTTCGGCAGCGCCGGCGACCGCCCGATCGACGAGGCCACCGCCATCGACCCCGGCTCGCCCTACGGCGAAAGCAAATGGGCGCTGGAGCGCGCGCTCGCCTGGGCCGCGCGCATCCACGGCCTGCGCTACGCCGCCCTGCGCTACTTCAACGCCGCCGGCGCCGATGCCGCGGGCCGCCTCGGCGAGGACCACGCGCCGGAAACCCACCTCATCCCGCTCACCATCGACGCCATGCTCGCCCGCCGCCCGCCGCTCACCGTCTTCGGCACCGACTACGCGACGCCGGACGGCACCGCCATCCGCGACTACGTCCACGTCGCCGACCTCGCGACGGCGCATCTCGCGGCCCTCACCCGGCTGGAGGCGGGAAGCGACGCGGTGTTCAACCTCGGCACCGGAACCGGCAACTCGGTGCGCGAGGTCATTGCCGCCGTGGAACGAATCTCCGGCCGCCGCGTGCCGCACGCGCTCGGTCCGCGCCGCGCCGGCGACCCGCCCGTCCTCGTCGCCGCGTCGGACGCGATGCGCGCCGCCACCGGCTGGACCCCGCGCTTCGAAAATCTCGACACGATCGTCGCCACCGCGCTTGCCTGGCGCGAGGCGCATCCGCGCGGCTACGCCGACGCCATGGCCCCCGCCCTCGCGACATGACCGGCGAGGAACTCGCAACGATTCTCGCCGGCGACCCGGCGCGCTACCCCGCCTGGGCACGCTTCGACGCCGCCTTCTACCGCGCCGCCAACCCCGAGATCGGCATCGCCGGCAGCGACGCGCCGGACTCCGCCCTGCTGCGCCACTACCTCCAGGTCGGCCGCTTCCAGGGGCTCTCGCCGAACCCCTGGTTCGACGAAACCTGGTACCTCGCCCGCCATCCGGAGATCGCCGCCCTCGTCGCCGGGGGCCGCCCCACCGCCGGCGGCGGGACCATCGAGAGCGGCTTCGAGCACTACCTCCTGCTCGGCCACGCCGCCCTCTCGCCCCACTGGCTGTACGACGAGGCGCTCTACCGCGAGCAGGTCACGGAGCACGCCGTGGCCGCCACGGGCGACGCCAATTTCTACGACCACTACCTGCGCTCCGGCGCACGCCGCGGCCTCGCCGCGCACCCTCTGTTCGACCCCGCCTTCTACCTCGCCGCCAACGCCGTGCCGGATGCCGCCCTGCCCGCGGAGGGTCCGTTCGGCCACTACCTCGCCCGCCTCTGGCGCGACCGCGTGGAGGGCTGGACCGCGCCGGAGTTCGACCTCGCCGGCACAAGGCGCGAGCCCGCCTGCGCCGCCGCCGTCGCCGAGGGCCGCGCCTGGGGCGCCCTGCACCACGCGCTCGCCACCGGCCCCGTCCGCGTCTTCAGCCCCGCCCTCGCGGAGGCGCAGCGCCGCATCTCCGCCGCCACCGCCGAAACCCGTGGCGCCATCGACATCATCGGCGCGCACGAGGGCGCCGGCGGCTGGTTCCTCGCCGGCTGGCTCGGCCGCCCCGCCAGCGTCCCGGAGGGCCCCATCGTTCCACCTGGTGCCACCGTCCTGGCCGGCCTGCGCCATGCCGCCGGAACCCACGTGGCGCTGGCCGAGATCGCCCTCTTCCGCCGCGACGACCTCGCCGGGCGCGGCGAGGCGTTCATCGCCTTCGTCCCCGCCGCCGAGGGCCTCGCCATGGGCGAGCCGGAAAGCGTGGACATCCTGACGGAGACGGTCTGCTGGCGCCTCGGCCTGCCGCGCGCCGAGCAGCCGACGGCGGCATCGGCGCTGCTGGAGGCGCTGCGCCCCATCGCGGACCGCCTCGCGGCCTCGCCCGTGGCCGCCTCCCTGCGCCGCCGCCTCGCCCATCCCCTGCCGGACGGCGCCAACACCCTCCCGCAACTGCCGGAGCGCGTCTTCTTCGAGGTGGACGAGGCGATCCACGTCCCGGGCGGCGACCTCGTGCTCGCCGGCTGGCACCTCGCCCCGCCCGGCGCCGTGCGCGCCATCCACCTCCGGCGCGGCTGGCTCACCCGCCCGATCCATCTCGACCAGGCCATCGTCATCGAGCGGCCGGACGTGCGCGACACGGTCGGCCAGGAAACCGGCCTGCTCAACCTGCGCTGCGGCTTCATGCTCCGCCTGCCCCGCGTCTGGCGCGAGGGCGAGGCGGCCGACCCGCCGCCCTATATCGAAGTCGAAATGACCTCCGGCGCCATCGCGCATCGCGGCCTCGCCATCGGCTCGCGCTCGGGCATGCCGGCGATCCGCTTCATGCTGGACCGCACCGCCCCCGCCTTCGGCGACGCCGCCGCCCCGTACGAGCGCGTCACCGGCCCCGCCATCGCCGCGTTGCAGGCACGCCGCATGGCGCGCGCCGAGGCTCCGCACCGCCAGGATTTCGGCACCCCGCCGGCGGACCCGCGCGTCAGCGTCGTCGTTACACTCTACGGCCGCGTCGATTTCCTGGACTTCCAGCTCGGCATCGAGGCCGCCCAGCACACCCGCCACCCCGGCACCCTGCCCGCCATCGAGCGTCTCTACGTGCTCGACGACCCGCCCCGCGCCCGCGCCACGGAAGCCCTCGCCGTGCAGGCGCATCTGCGCTTCGCGCTTCCGTTCTCGCTGCTCAGCCTGCCCGAAAACCGCGGCTTCGCGGGCGCCAACAACGCCGGCCTGCGCGCCGCGCGCGGGCGCTATGTCTGCTTCCTCAACTCGGACGTCTTCGCCGGCACGCCGGACTGGGTCGCGCGCCTCGCCGACCGGCTGGACGCGGACCCCACGCTCGGCGCCGTCGCACCCCGCCTGCTCTACGAGGACGGCAGCATCCAGCACGACGGCATGGCGTTCCGCCGCATCCCGCGCATCGGCGCCTGGCGCTTCCCCGACCATCCGGGCAAGGGCATGCGTCCGGACGGCGCCACCGGCCTCCTGCGCGTGGCCGCCGCCACCGGCGCCTGCCTCATGCTGCGCCGCGACCTCGCCCTCGCGCTCGGCGGCTTCGACGAGGCCTACCCGATCGGCGATTTCGAGGACGCCGATCTCTGCATGAAGCTGCACGGCATGGGCCTCGCCATCGCGGTGGACCGCGACGTCACGCTCTACCACCTGGAGCGCCAGTCCCAGGCGGGCTCCGCCGAGCACTGGCGCATGCAGCTCACCCTCTTCAACGCCTGGCAGCACGAGCGCCGCTGGCACCGCCTGCTCGACCGGGTACAGCCCGCGGCGGAAGCCGCGCCATGAGCACCGGGCACGCCCGCGTCCTCATCGCCGCCCACAGCCACCCGGAGCTCACCAAGGGCGGCGCGGAGATCGCCGCCTGGCAGCTCCACTGCGCCATCGGCGAGAACGGAACCTGGGCCTCCTCCTTCATCGGCTGCGGCGGCCAGCCGCGCCCCGGCCCCTCGATCGGCCAGCCAATGGGCCCGGGCCAGTATCTCTACACCCCGGGCGAGTTCGACTGGTTCACGTTCACCAACCGCAACGAACGCTTCCCCGAGGACTTCACCGCCCTGCTCCGCCAGCTGCGCCCGGACGTGCTGCATTTCCACCACTACGCGCAGTTCGGCGTCGAGGCCTTCGCCATCGCGCGGCGCGCCCTGCCGGATATCCGCCTCGTCCTCACGCTCCACGAGTTCCAGGCCATCTGCAACCATTTCGGCCAGATGGTCACCCGCCCGCAGCGCGGCCTGTGCGCCGCCGCAAGCCTCACCGCCTGCCACCGCTGCTTCCCCGAGCGCGGCACGGTGGACCTCTTCCTGCGCGAGCACTGGCTGAAATCCTTCTTCGGCCTCATCGACGCCTTCGTCGCGCCCAGCCACTTCCTCGCCGACCGCTACATCGCCTGGGGCCTCCCGCGCGAGCGCATGCACGTCATCGGCAACGCCATCGCGCGCCCCGCCGAGATTCCCCCGCGCCCGCGCCGCTCGCGCCGCTTCCAGGTCGGCTTCTTCGGCCAGATGTCCATGCTCAAGGGCATCGGCGTCCTGCTCGACGCCGCGGAGGAACTCGCGGACGACCCGGCCATCACCATCAACATCCACGGCGACGACCGCAACCAGCCGGAATCCTTCCGCGAGGAGCTTGCCGCCAGGCTCGCCCGCTCCGGCCACAATGTCCGCCTGCACGGCGCCTACGACAACTCGCGCGTGGACGCGCTGATGCGCGGCATGGATGTCGTCGTCATGCCCTCGGTGTGGTGGGAAAACGCGCCGGTGGTGATCGAGGAAGCGCTGCGCAACCGCGTGCCCGTCCTCTGCTCGGATATCGGCGGCATGGCGGAGGCGGTGCGCGACGGGCTCGACGGCTTCCACTTCGCCGCCGGCAGCGCGGGCGAACTCGCCGCCCTGGTCCGCGAACTCGCTGCGGACCCGCAACGTCTCGCCGCCCTGTCGGCGACGATGCGCACGCCCCCCACCGCGGCGGAGGTCGCGGCCCGCCACCTCGCCCTCTACCACCGCCTGCTCCCCGGCGCGCCAACCCCCGCGGGGGGCGTCCGCGCCTATGCGAGAACCGCGCGCGCGATGATCAGCTTCTGCACCTCGGTGGCACCCTCGTAGATGCGCAGCGCCCGCACCTCGCGGTACAGCATCTCCGGCACGCTCCCCGCCTCCACGCCCAGCCCGCCCCAGAGCTGCACCGCGGAGTCCGCCGCCCGCTGCGCCGCCTCGGTCGCGAACAGCTTCGCCATCGCCGCTTCCCTTGTCGTGCGATTGCGCGCGGCGCGGGATCACGGTCCGTGCGACTGCGCGCGGGATCAGGGTCCGTGCGACTGCGCGCGGGATCAAGGTTGCGCGCCGTCGCCGTGTCCGCCTGCCACGCCGCGCGATAGACCAGCAGCGCCGCCGCATCGATCTCGAGCGCCACGTCCGCGATCCGCGCCTGCGTCATCTGCAGATCGCCCAGCGTCGCCCCGAACATCCGCCGCGAGCGCGCCCGCTCCGCCATCGCCTCCAGCGCATGCCGCGCGAACCCCAGCGCGGCGGCACCGACAGTCGGGCGGAAGATATCGAGCGTCGCCATCGCCACCTTGAATCCCTCGCCCGGCGCGCCCAGCATCGCCTCGTCGCCCACGAAACAATTGTCGAAGCGCAACGTCGCCAGCGGGTGCGGCGCAACCACCTCGATCCGCCGCGCGATCGAAAGCCCCGGATTGTCCGCCTCGACGACGAACGCCGAAAGCCCGCGCGCGCCCGGCGCCTCCCCCGTCCGCGCCACCACCACGTAGTGGCCGGCGATCCCGCCGTTGGAAATCCACGTCTTCTCGCCGTCGATCCGCCACCCGCCCGCGACGCGGCTCGCCGCACAGCTCATCGCCGCCACGTCCGAGCCGGCGTCGGTCTCCGACAACGCAAACGCCGCGAGATGCGTCCCCGCCCGCACCCCCGGCAGGATGCGCGCGCGCATGCCGGGGCTGCCCGCCAGCAGGATGGAGCCGCTCCCCAGCCCCTGCATCGCAAAGGCAAAGTCGGCGAGCCCGTCATGCCGCGCCAGGATCTCGCGCGCCAGGCACAGCGTGCGCACGTCGATCGCCTCGCGCCCCGCATCCGGGATCGCGTGCGCCAGCCAGCCCCCCTCGCCCAGCATCCGCGCGAGCCGCCGGCACGTCGCGTCGGTGTCGCGCCCCTGCGCATGATGCGCGCCGTGATGCGCCAGCTCGCGCGCCGCCCACGCCTCCAGCCGCGTCGCGAAATCCCGATGCCGCTCCTCGAAGAACGGCCACGCCAGATGCGCCAGATGCTCCACCGCCATGCTCGATCGCCCCATCATAATCGCCGCGTCTCAATCGCCGCCGCGTCACAATCGCCGCCCCGGTTCAGCGGCCCCGGTTGAACGGCCCCGGCTGAACGGCCCCGCCTGAACGGCGAGCCTCAATCGCCCTGGAACACCGGCCGCTGCTTCGCCACGAACGCGTGATAGGCGCGCGCGAAATCCTCGGTCTGCATGCAGATCGCCTGCGCCTGCGCCTCCGCCTCGATCGCGGCGTCGATGCCCATGTCCCATTCCTGCTCCAGGCAGGTCTTGGTCATCGCATGCGCGAAGCCGGGGCCCGCCGCGATCTCGGCGGCCAGCGCCTGTGCTGCACCCGCAAGTTCCTCCGGCGCCACGACACGGTTCAGGAATCCCCACGCCAGTGCCTCGTCGCCCGGCAGCGCCCGCCCGGTGAT
This sequence comes from uncultured Pseudomonadota bacterium, assembly GCA_963764465.1. Lineage (GTDB taxonomy): Bacteria > Pseudomonadota > Alphaproteobacteria > Acetobacterales > Acetobacteraceae > JAJXXT01. The sequence goes on from CAVXSO010000006.1 coordinate 665,149, forward strand.
CAGCAGCTCGGAAGCCCGCCCATGCCCGACGATGCGCGGCAGGATCGCGCACGCCCCCATGTCGGCACCGGCCAGCCCCACGCGCACGAACAGGAACGCCGTCCTGCTGCGCGAAGTGCCGATGCGGATGTCCGATCCCATCGCCAGGATCGCCCCCGCCCCCGCGCACACGCCGTCGATGGCCGCCACGATCGGCTGCGGGCAGGCGCGCATCGCCTTCACCACGTCGCCCGTCATCCGCGTGAAGCGCAGCAGCCCGTCCATGTCGCCCGCGCGTTTCAGCGCCACCAGCGGCCCGATGATCTCGTGCACGTCGCCGCCGGAACAGAAATTCCCGCCCTCGCCCGTGATCACCACCGCGCGCACCGCCCGCCGTGCCGCGCCCAGCGCACGGAACAGGTCGCGCAGCTCGGCGTAGCTCTCGAAGGTCAGCGGGTTCTTCCGCGCCGCGCGGTTGAGCGTGATGGTCCCGATCCCGTCCGCCACGTCCCAGCGCAGATGCCTGGCGCGATACGCCACCGGGTCGCCGATCGGCCGCGCCGATGGCGCCACGCTCGCCGCGTCGACGCTCACGGCTTCATCGGTGCTGCTGGTACCGGACATACGCTTCTCCCGCTTCTCGCGGGCCAGCGACCATGGCGCGCGCACGCTGTCAACGCGCCCATTCTTGCGCCCATTCTTGCGCGCGTCATCGCGTGCGCATCAGCGCGCCCTCACACCGCCCCGGGCAAACCGCTCCCGGCAAATCGCCCCTGCCACACCGCGCTGGCCACACCGCGCCGGCCACACCGCGCCGGCCACACCGCCACGGCACGCGGCCCACCCCTCCCGTTCCCTGCTGGCGACTTCCCCGCGGCAACACGGCGCGAACGCGCGCCGGCGCTGTCGCGCTCAGTCGGCGATCTGCAACCGCCGCAGCATCCGCCACAGCAGCGCGGGGCGTTCCTCCACGCCTTCGGGCACGTCCGCCACCGCCTCGTCCGCCACCGCCTCGTCCGCCACGGCCGCCTCGATCGGCTGCTCCATCGCCCGCAGCGCCGCGAGCCCCGCGAACGGCTCGCCATGGTGCGCCAGGTCCGGCACGTCGAGCAGCCGGATCTCGTGCACCGGCCCCAGCCCGTCCAGCCGCAGGCTCGCCACCACGCGGAAATCCTTCCGGTCCAGCACCCACACGCAGCCGGAGCTGTGCGCCCGCGACGCGCGTCCCCCGCGCTCGCTCTCGCCCACGAGGATATGCTCCTCGCTCGCCGCCAGCCCGCGCGTGTACCCGCCGGTCGGCGAGCGCCACAGCGTCTCGCCGCTGATGAAATCCACCAGCGCCCCGGCCTCGCTCGCGCAGCCGATCAGCGTGCCGGGCGCGGCGGGCCAGATATTGTGCGCGCCGCCGACGCCACGGCACGCCACCGTCTCCGCGAGCGCGAAGCCGGAGTTCGGCGTCTGCAGCGAAAACCGCGCCGCCACCGATTCGCGCCCGAAATTATGCGCGAGCACCCACAACTCGTCGCGCCCGACATGCAGCGAGTTCAGGTGGTTGCCCGTGTGTTCCCCGGGCGAAAGCCGGTCCCACCGCGCCTCGGAAAGCCGTATCTCGCGCACCCAGCCCGCATTCGGGTCGATCACCGCCACGCAGTTGCGTCCGGTGTTGGTCGCGTAGATCAGCCCGTCATGCCCGGCCATCAGCTGGTGCGGCTGCGACAGCCGGTAGCCGTGCACATCGCGCCGGCCAAGCCGCACCGTGCCCACTTCCGAAAGCGCGTAGCTCGGCAGATCGCGCAGGCTGTTGTTATCGATATGGGAATGCGTGGTCACCAGCCGTCGATCGCCGGGAAACCACGAAATTCCATAGTATTCCTGCTCATTATCTTCGAGCAATTTCAATTTTTCCCGCATCACATCAACTAAAATGAGAGACCGGGACGTCGAAACAATTGCCAGCATCTTGTAAGGATTAGACGACCCGGACCCGCGCCGGCGCAAGGATGAAAATGTATCAGCTTGTAAGTAACAGCCACGCGACCAGCGACCCCGGCCCGCGCCCATGCGGCGCTACCGCCAGCGACGGTGGAACCACAGCCATTGATCGGGGTGCTCGCGCACCCATCCTTCGACCACCGTGGTGATCAGCTGCGTCGTTGCGGCGACGTCCACCTGCCCGATCGCGTCGCGCGGCAAGGTGAGCGGCCCCTCGACCGCCAGGCGGAACCGCCGGCCCGGCAGCCGGATCATCTGCACCCCGTAGACCGGACAGTCGAACTGCCGCGCCAGCCGGGCCAGCGTGGGGTTCGCCTTGCAGGTGCGGCCGAAGAAGGTCACGTCCACGCCGCGCGACCAGTGCTGGTCGACCATCATGCCCAGGTGCTCGCCGCGCTCCAGCGCGGTCGCCATCTCGAACACCGCCTCGCGCCGGCTGCGGATCAGCCGGCCCATCAGCCCGGTGCGGATCGCGATGATGCGGGCGGCGACCGAGCGGTTGTTCGGCACGCGGTAGACCACCACCGAAGGCAGCCCGTGCGCCGCCGCGGCCACGGCCGGCAGTTCCCAGTTGGCCAGATGGGCGGCGAACAGCAGCGCCGGCTTGCCGTCGTCGCGCATCTCGATCAGGGCCGGGCCGGCATCGGTGACGATCCGCCCGGCGTCGGGGCGGTCGGGGTCATAGTCCCACAGACGGCCAAGGTGGACGTATTCGCCGGCAACACGGCCGAGATTGTCCCAGGCGCCCCGGAGCGTCGCCGCGATCCACGCCTCGTCCCGGTCCGGAAAGGCGGCTCGCAGCTGGGCGTGGCCGATGCGGTGCTCGCGCAGGTGCGGGCCGACATGGCGGGCCAGCCAGGCGCAAGTATCGGCGGCGCGGTCGGGGCCGGCGCGCCGCGCCAGCGCGAACAGCCCGCCGACCAGGGCACCGACCAGCGGCGCCGTCAGCCGCGACAGCCGGCGCATCGGCTACAGCCTGACCACCATCTTGCCGAACACGTCGCGCCTTTCCATGCGCGCCAGCCCGTCGCGGAAGGTCTCCAGGGTGTATTCGCTGTCGATCACCGGCAGCACGCCGGTGATCATGCGCGCCATCGCTGCGGCGATGTTCCGCTTCGAGGCGCCGAACGAGCCGAAGATGCGGTATTGCTGCTGGAACAGCTGCATCAGGTTGATGCTGCCCGAGGCGCCCGAGGTGGCGCCGCAGGTGACCAGCCGGCCACCGCGGCTGAGCGACAGCAGCGAGCCGCTCCAGGTGTCGGCGCCGACATGCTCGAACACCACGTCCACGCCCTTCTTGCCGGTGATGCGCCGCACCACGCCCTCGAACCGGTCGGTGCGGTAGTTGATGACGTGGTCAGCGCCGAGCGAGCGCGCCTTCGCCGCCTTTTCGTCGCTGCCGACGGTGGTGATCACCATGCAGCCGAGCGACCTGGCGACGCGGATGGCGATGCTGCCGATGCCCGACCCGCCGGCATGGACCAGGATGCTCTCGCCGGGCTCCAGTTTCGCGTTGTCGAACAGCATGTGCTCGACGGTGCCGTAGGCGACCGGGGCGCAGGCGGCGTCGCGCAGGGAGAGGCCGTCGGGCACCGCGATCAGCAGGCGGGCGGGGTGGTTTGTCAGTTCCTGGGCAAAGCCGTCGATATGGAACCCGCGGATGCCCGCGACGGCGGCGCAGAGATTGTCGCGCCCCTCGCGGCAGGCACGGCAGGTGCCGCAGGTGATGGCGCCGAACGGCACCACGCGCTGGCCGACGGCGTATCCGGTCACGTCCGGCCCCACGGCGACGATCTCGGCGGATGCCTCGGTGGTGATGGTGAAGGGCATCTTCCGCCGGGCGAAGGCCATGCCGCGCCAGCCCCAGACGTCGATATGGTTGAGGCCGACATGGCGGATGCGCAACTGCACCTCCCCGGCCGGCGGCGGCGGGGGCGGAGGCAACTCGACCAGCCGGAGGTCGCGCTCGGCGAACAGTTGCAGTGCACGCATCAACGCCATGGCAGGAAACTCCGAAGCGCGCCGTCCCCTGACCTCAATCGCGGGGCACGCCGATGGAAGCGGTCAGTCCGCCATCCACCGGGATGACGGCACCGGTGACACTGCCGGCGATGGGCGAGACCAGGAAGGCGACGACGCCTGCGACCTCCGCCGGGGTGACGAAGCGTCCCGCCGGAATGCGCCGCTCGGTGGCCGCGCGATAGGCGGCGAACGGGGCCATCATCTCGGTATCGACGAAGCCGGGCGCCACGTAGTTGACCGTGACCCCGCGGCGCGCGGTCTCGATGGCCAGGGTGCGCACATAGCCCAGCAGCGCGGATTTCGACGCGGCATAGGCGGCGCTGCCGGGGCTGGCCTGCTGGCCGAGCACGGAGCCGATCGCCACGATCCGCCCGGCCCGCGCCCGCGTCATCGGGCGGACCACGGCGCGGACGATGCGGGTGAACGACCAGAAATTGACCTGCATCAGCCGCTCGGCGAGGTCCTGGTCCATGGTCGGCGCCAGCGTGTCGTAGGTGGTGCCGGCGACGCCGACCAGGGCGGCCAGGGCGGGGCCATCCTCCAGCGTCGCGGCGAATGCCTCGACCGCGCCGCGCTCGACCAGGTCGAGCGGCAGGGCGGCGAACCGGCCGGCGGGGTGGCGCACGGCCAGGTCGGCGACCTGGGCCGCGGCGGCAGCGGCATCGGAGCGGTAGGTGAAGGTGACATCCATGCCGGCCCCGGCCAGGGCCGCCACCACCGCGCCGCCAATGCCGCGCCCGCCGCCGATCACCAGGGCGTGCTCCGCCATGGCCCTAGCCGGGCGCGGGCTTCAGCACCAGGCAGACATTCTGCCCGCCGAAGCCGAAGGAATTGGAGATGGCACGGCTCATGCGTGCGTCGCGCGCCACGTTCGGCACGCAGTCCACCGGCAACGCCGGATCGGGCGTGGTGTAGTTGATGGTGGGCGGGATGCGCTGGTGCTGCAGGGTCAGCAGCGACACCACCGCCTCGATCGCGCCGGCGGCGGTCAGGGTATGGCCGATCATCGACTTGGTGGAGGAGATCGGGATGCTGCCCGCGCGTTCGCCGAACACGGCGGACACGCATTGCCACTCCATCCGGTCGTTCTCCGGGGTGCTGGTGCCGTGGGCGTTGATGTGGTCCACCTGGTCCGGCGTGATGTCGGCATCGGCCAGCGCGTTGCGCAGGCAGGCGATGATCGGCCGGCCGTCGGGGTTGGAGCGGGTGCGGTGGAACGAATCCGCCTTCTCGCCGCAGCCCTCGACCACGCCCAGGATGCGCGCGCCGCGGGCCCGCGCCGAGGCCAGGGTTTCCAGCACCAGGGCGGCCGCACCCTCGGCCATCACGAAGCCGTCACGGTCCTTGGAGAAGGGGCGCGAGGCGGCTTCCGGCACGTCGTTTTGGGTGGACAGGGCGGAGAGCAGGGAGAAGCGGATCAGCAATTCCGGGTTCACCGAGGCGTCCGTGCCGACACACAGCGCCGCCGCGGTCTCGCCGCGACGGATCGCCTCCACCGCCAGCTGGATCGCGGTGGCGCCGGAGGCGCAGGCGGTCGAAACGCTCATCGGCGAGCCCTTGGTGCCGAACCGCGTCGCCAGGTTCTCGGCCACCGAGCCGAACAGGAACCGTTCGTAGACGGCGGTGAAGGCGCCGGTGCCGGCGGCGGCAAGAAGGTCGTCATACCTGACCGCCGTGTTGGCCCCCGACGCCGCCGCGAGCGCGCGCCGCTGCGGCCATTCCAGTTCGACCGGCGGCAGCGCCAGGAACAACGGGCCGGGGAAATCGGCGCGCGCACCAATGCCAGCCTGCGCCACCGCCTCCTCGCAGACCCGATCGGCTATGCGTTCGGACAGTTCCGGCGCGCTGAGCGGATGGGCGGGAACGAAATCCACGGTCCCGGCGATGGTGGTGCGCAATCCGCCCAGCGGGAAACGAGCGATCCGGCGGATGCCGCTCTCGCCGTTGGTCAGCTTGCGCCAGTTGTCGGCAACCCCCTCGCCCAGCGAGGTCAGCAGGCCCATGCCGGTCACCACGACCACTGGCCGGCCCTGCGGGTCAAGATCAGCCGCGCCCATCGCTGCCCCGCTCACGCTGCTGGCCCCTCGGGCGGCTCGACCAGCGCCATGCTCTCGCCGCGCCAGTGCCCCCAGGATGTCACCACGACCTGCGCGATCGCCCCGTTCGCCGGCGTCTCGACCTCGCCGGGATCCAGCGGGTCGAACAGCCGCCCCTGCCCCACCACGTCGGCGGCCAGCGCCAGGTTGGCGATGAATGACGGCTCCATCGCATGGCCCAGCGCGGTGGCCGTGGCGCGCACCGGCAGGCCGATTTCGGCCAGGAAGTCATGCTCCTGCGCGGTGATGGCCGGGGCACCGCTGGCACCGGAGAGCACCGCCGCCGCCGCGGTATCCACGCGCGGCCGCAGCGCCGCCCATTGCCGCGCCGCGTTGGCGGCAGCGGCGCCCGGCCCGCGGGCGCAGCGGTCGGTGGCGATGGCGCTGATGCGCGCATGTGCCACCGCACCGCGGGCCCGGGCGTGCGCCCGGCTCTCGATCACCAGGAAGCAGCCAAGCGAGCCCATCACCATGCCGCCGCCGGCCCGCTGGCGGGACCACACCCCGGCGAAGTCCCGCTTCCACAGCAGGCCGCCCATTTCATACTGCAGCACGATATCCGGCCGCTGCGCGTTGTAGGAGCCGCCGACCAGGAACAGGTCGCCCTGGCCGGCGGCGATCCGCGCGCAGGCGATCCGCACCGCGTCCGCCCCCGCCGACTCCTCGCCCATGAAGGTGCGCGACGACCCGACCACCCCATGCACGACGGAGATGTTTCCGGCCAGCAGGTTGGAGAGTTGCGCCAGGAACAGGGTGGGCCGCAGGTCGCCCATCAGCCGTTCGTTCAGGAACACGCCCGGATCGGGCGCGCCCGGCATCCCCGAGAGGATAGCGGTGTCCACCGCATAGTCCCGCTCGCCGCCGCCGGCGGCAACCACCATGTGCGTCCGGTCGAGCAGCGCGGCGTTGCCCTTCACCCCGGCCGATTCCAGCGCCAGTCCGGCCGCATAAGTGCCGATGCGCTGCCACGGCTCCATCTGCCGCTGGTCGCCGCGCCGGGGAATCTGGCGGTCGTAGTCGAGCGTCACGATCGGGTGTACCGGCCAGGGGGCGAAGCTGGCCGAATCGACCGCAGGGCGGCACCCGCCGGGGGCCGAAAGCGCGGCGCGCTGCGCCTCGATCCCCTCGCCGAGGCAGGACACCAGGCCGATACCGGTGATCAAGGCGTCGTTTTCGCGAGGCAATTCACGCATCGGGCCGCAGTTCCGCCGGCATGGCGACCCGTGCGGCCGCTTTCAGCATGCTCGCATGCAGCGTCTGGTTGGGAAAGGGCATGACCCGGAAAGTCAGCTCGGCATCCGCCACCGCCCGGCCCTCCGCCAGGATGCGCGCCGTGGCGACGGCAAAGCCCGAGCCGTCGTGCAGCAGTTCCGCCTCGACCCGCAGCTTCTGGCCGGGGGACAGGAAGCGCCGCATCTTCGCCTCCTTCGCCGAGGCGAGGAACGCCATCCGCTCGAATTTCAGCCGTGCCATCACGAGCCAGCCGGCGGTCTGCGCCATCGCCTCGATCATCAGCACGCCGGGCAGGATGGGGTGTCCGGGGAAGTGCCCCTCGAACACCGGGCTGTTGTCGGGCAGCACGCATTCCACCGCGATGCTGCCGCCGGGCGGGTCGATCGCCACGACCCGGTCGACCAGCTCGAAATACTCCAGACGCATGGGAAGCAGCCGGTCCCGGTCAGCCGCCCTTCGCGGCGACCAACTGGTCGATGTTCTCGCACAGTCCCTGCAGCACGAAATACCGGTTGCTTGCCACGTGCCCTTCATTGACCTCCTGGGTCCACTGCTCCAGGGGCAGCTTGATCGCGAACGCCTTGTCGATGGCGAAGGCCACGTCGAGGAAGTCGAGGCTGTCGATGCCGAGATCCTCGATGGCATGGCTGGAGGGCGTGATCTTCTCGCGTTCAATGCCACAGATCTCGGAAATGACGCCGGCGACGGTGTCGAAAGTCGAAGCCATGGGCAAGCCTCCCAGAGTGCAGGGCCGAACAGCCGCGAAAACCGACGCCCGGCGACACCGGCGGGCGGCACAGGTCGCTGGGGCCTCACCAAGCAACGTCGGCCGGCGGTCCACGGCCCGATGGGATGGCAGTAACATCCTGCTCCCTGGAGGAGCAATAACTGCGCGCAGCGGACCGCTCGGCACGGCCTGTTTGATGCCGGGTCCCGTGCCTCGCCGGCGCCACAGCCCATTGCACCGGCTGGCCACGAAGGCCGGCCACGCAGAATCCGAGTGCGGACTGCCATGAGCGGCAAGCCGCCTGGCCGGGACGGCGGCAAAAATCCCGCGCCTTCGCCGCGAGGTGACTGAGGCGGCGTTGCGGGTCAGGCGGCCAGCAGGGCCCGGTTCCCCACGGCTGACGCAGGCGCGGAAACGGCGGGTTTCGGAGCCTTACGTCGCAAGGCCGCAGATGTCTTGACCTTGGGCAATGCATGTCACGCCTTGGGATGGTGTGCTATCAATGCAACTGGACGATCAGCCCGGCACCCCTCGCGGTGCCGCGGCCGCCTGCCGCCAGACCAAGCTGCTTCATGGCGATGGAGTGGTGACATGGGTTGGGATTCCGCGGTGGCCACTGGCGCCGGCAGAAGCATCCGGTGGCGGCCTATCCGGCCTGCGACTGGGCCTGCGACTGGGCCTGCGACTGGTCGTGGATCGGTGTTGCGCCGCCGGACAGACCGAGCGTCGTTGCACCGGGCGATTGCGACTTCCGCAGATCAGGGCGTTGTCCGGTCAGCGGCACGCACCACCCGCGCGGCCGTTGGCCGCCGGACCCGCTCGCAAGAGCACCAGAACAGAGGAGAAACCGGAAAATGGACAAGGATCGTGTAGCCGGTGTGGCGAAGCAGACCAAGGGAGCCGTCAAGGTGGCTGTCGGCAAGGCGATCGGCGATGCCAAGCTGGTTGCCGAGGGGCGCAGCGACAAGGTGGAAGGCAAGGTCCAGAACGCCGTCGGAAGCGTGAAGGATGCCGTGAGGGATGCGCTGAAGAAGTAGCCTCTCCCGCGCGTCGGGAGAGCGGCTGGGTCGGTGGGTTCGCCGCCGGAACGAGCCTTGGGCATCGCCGCCTTGTGCGGCGCGGCGCGACCCGGCGAGTGACCTGGAAGCACGCCGGGCTCACGGCCGCCGGCAACGACATCGTGGTGGGAGGCGTGCCGCTGCGTTTCGCGTCCGCGTCGCCCGGTTCGTCCGCCACCGCCGGCCCGCGCATCGACGCGCTCAGGATCACCGATGTAAGACAGCACCCGATTGGCGCCCCTTCGATCGACTGTAACACACGGATATAATTGGTGAAATTCCGATATTCGCAGGGTCCCGATCGGCGCCGATGGGGACCCCGGCAGTGCGGCAAATCCGCGGGCGAATTCATTGTGATCGTTCCGATTGAGCGGAGGTCTCACTTCGGGGCCAATTCACATCCTCGGGAGATCGGCGACATCCAGTGGCGGATTCGGGGGGATAGAGGGGGAAGAGCCAGCGCCCACAGCGCCCGCCCTCCCATCACCCCTTGCGATCCATGGTGAGCCCGGTGGGAATCGAACCCACGACCCCAAGATTAAAAGTCTCGTGCTCTACCGACTGAGCTACGGGCTCGTGCCACGCGCGCGGCGCCCCGGCCGCCGCTCTCGCGCGGCCGCGCAGGCGCCTTCAACGCCAGATCAGCCCGCGATGCAAGCGCGGGCCGCCAGCCATCCACCGGCGCGCCCCAGCGGGTCGCCCGCCAGGGTCGCGCCGCGGCACCTCAGTTCGGCTCGGACGCCAGCCGCATCTTGATGATGCGGTCGGGGTCGCTCACCATCCCGTTCTGCCCCGCGCCCTTCTTGATCTCGTCCACATGATCCATCCCGGCGATCACCTGCCCGAAGATCGTGTACTGCCCGTCGAGGAACGGCGCCGGCGCGAAGCAGATGAAGAACTGGCTGTCCGCGCTGTTCGGGTCGGACGACCGCGCCGCCCCCACCGTCCCGCGCAGGAACTTGCGCTGCGTGGTGAACTCCGCGGGCACATGGCCGAGCTTGCTGCCGCCCATCCCCGTCCCGGTCGGGTCGCCGCCCTGCGCCATGAACCCCGCGATCACGCGGTGGAACGGCGTGTTGTCGTAGAAATGCTCTTTCACGAGCTCCTTGAAATGCGCCACCATCTTCGGCGCGATCTCGGGCAGCAGCTCGATCGTCACGCGGCCGTATTTCAGGTCCATGTAGACTTCGTTGGAGAGGTCGGCGGCTTCTGCCATGTCGATTCCGATCAGTGGTGTTGCAAGCAGCGAAAACGAGAAAGTCCGGCGCAGCATCTGGGAACTCCCGGTCATTGGGTCACGATCCATTGGCGGGCACCCGTGCCCGCATCCGCGCGAGCGTCGAGGCCGGCACGAAGGAGGCGATATCGCCGCCCAGCATCGCCACCTCCTTCACCAGCTTGGAGGAAATGAACTGGTGCCGCTCGCTCGCCATCAGGAACACGGTCTGGATCTCGCGCGCCAGCCGGTAGTTCATCCCCGCCATCGCGAACTCGTAGTCGAAATCCGTCACCGCGCGCAGCCCGCGTACGATCATCTGCGCCCCAACCTCGTGCGCGAACGAGATCAGCAGCTTGTCGAACGGCCTCACCTCGATCCGCACGCCGGTCTCCGCCGCAATCGGCCGGCACTCGATCTCGACCAGTTCCACCCGCTCCGCCAGCGCGAACAGCGGCGACTTGCCCACGTTCATCGCGACACCCACGATCAGCCGGTCCACCAGCCGCGCCGCGCGCCCGATGATATCGACATGCCCGTTGGTGATCGGGTCGAACGTGCCGGGGTACAGCGCCACGCGCTCACGCATCCGCATCCTCCCCATCCGGCGTCGCGTCCCCATCCGGCGTCGCGTCCCCATCCGGCGTCGCGTCCGGCGCCTCGTCCCGCGTCGCGTCGGACGGCGCCTCCTCGTCCTCGTCATCGGCCACGATCGGGAACACGCTGGTCACCCGCTCGCCCTCGTCGAGCCTGAGCAGCGTCACCCCCGCCGCCGTCCGCCCGGTCACCCGCACCTGGTCCGCGGGCAGGCGGATCAGCCGCCCGCCATCCGTCACCAGCATCACGTCATCGCCCGGCCGCACAGGGAACAGCGCCGCCACCGCCGAGCCCGTGCGCGCCGAAAGCCCGGTCGCCGCGATCCCCTGCCCGCCACGCCCCGAAACCCGATACGCATAGGCCGAGCTGCGCTTGCCGAACCCCTGGTCCGTCACCGCCAGCAGCAGCTCCTCCGCCGCCTCCATTTCCGCGTAGCGCTCGGCCGAAAGCTCCACCGCCTCGCCGCTTTCCTCCTCGCCCTCGCCGGCGCTTTCCGGCGCGCTCTCCACCACGCTCTCCGGCGCCTCGTCGTCCGCCCGCCGCCGCGCGCGCAAGAACGCATCGCGCTCGGCCACACTCGCCTCCACATGCCGCAGCACGGAAAGCGAGATCACCGAATCCTTCGCCGCCAGCCGTATCCCCCGCACCCCCGTGCTGTCCCGCCCGGCGAACACCCGCAGCACATCCTCGGTCGCCTGGAACCGTATCGCCCGCCCGAGCCTGGTCGCGAGCAGCACGTCGTCGCCCTCGCGCGCCGTCGCGACGCCGATCAGCCGCTCCTCGCCCTCCAGCTTCATCGCGATCAGCCCGTTGGCGCGAACGTTACGGAAGTCGGACAAACGATTCCGCCGCACATTCCCGCCCGACGTCGCGAACACCAGGTGCAGCCCGGTCCACAGCTCCTCGTCGATCGGCAGCGGCAGCACCGCCGTCACCTCGTCGCCTCCCAGCTCCGGCAGCAGGTTCACCAGCGCCCGCCCGCGCGCCCCCGGCGCCGCCTCCGGCAGCTTCCACACCTTCTCGCGAAACACCTTGCCGCCCGCCGAGAAGAACAGCACCCACTGGTGCGTATGCGCGTGGAAGCTCCGCGTCACGATATCGTCGCCGCGCGTGGAGGAAGCACTGCGCCCGCGCCCGCCGCGGTTCTGCGAGCGGAACGCCTCCAGCGCCGTGCGCTTGATGAAGCCGCCGCGCGTCAGCGTCACCACCATCTGCCCCGGCTCGATCAGGCTCTCGTCGGCCTGGTCCGCCGGCGCATCCAGGATCTCGCTCATCCGCGGCGAGCCAATCTCCGCCCGCACCGCCAGCAGCTCCTCGCGCATCACCTCGATCCGCCGCACACGGCTGTCGAGGATCTCCAGCAGCGAGGCAATCTCCCCCGCCACCTCCTTCATCTCGGTCTCGATCTTCTCGCGCTCGAGCCCGGTCAGCCGCTGCAACCGCAGGTCCAGGATTGCCCGCACCTGCTCCTCGGTCAGCCGCACCGTATCCTCGGCGCTCACCACGTTGCGCACGTCGTCGATCAGCCCCAGCAGCGGCCGCACCCCCGCCGCCGGCCAGCTCCGCGCCAGCAGCGCCGCCCGCGCCGACGCCGCATCGGGGGAGGCGCGGATCAGCGCGATCACCGCGTCGATCGAATCCACCGCGATCGCGAGCCCCACCAGCACATGCGCCCGGTCCCGCGCCTTCGCCAGGTCATGCCGCGTCCGCCGCAGCACCACCTCCTCGCGGAACTCCAGGAAGCAGGCCAGCGCCTCCTTCAGCCCCATCTGCTGCGGCTTGCCCTTGACCAGCGCCAGCATGTTCACCGCGAAGTTCGTCTGCAGCGCCGTGAACCGGTACAGCTGGTTCAGCACCACCTCCGGCGTCGCGTCGCGCTTCAGCTCGATCACCATGCGCATGCCGGAGCGGTCGCTCTCGTCGCGCATCTCCGCGATGCCCTCGACCTGCTTCGCCCGCACCAGCTCCCCGATGCGCTCCAGCAGCGTCGCCTTGTTCACCTGGTACGGAATCTCGGTGACGATGATCGCCATCCGGTCCTTCCGCACCTCCTCGATCCCGGCCCGCGCCCGCAGCGTGATGCTGCCCCGCCCGGTCTCGAACGCCGAGCGTATCCCCGCCCGCCCGATGATCAGCCCGCCGGTCGGAAAATCCGGCCCCGGCACGATCTTCATCAGCGCTTCCAGCGGCAGCTCCGGGTCCGCCAGCAGCGCCAGCGCCGCGTCCATGATCTCGGTGGGATTATGCGTCGGGATATTCGTCGCCATCCCCACCGCGATCCCGCCTGCCCCGTTGATCAGCAGGTTCGGGAAACGCGCCGGCAGCACCAGCGGCTCTTCCGCCGTCTCGTCGTAGTTCGGCTGGAAATCCACCGTGTCCCGCTCGATCTCCTCGAGCAGGAACCCCGCCGCCGCCGCCAGGCGGGACTCGGTGTAGCGCATCGCCGCCGGCGGATCGCCATCGACCGAGCCGAAATTCCCCTGCCCGTCGATCAGCATCAGCCGCATCGAGAACGGCTGCGCCATGCGCACCATCGCGTCGTAGATCGCGGCGTCGCCGTGCGGGTGGTACTTGCCCATCACCGCGCCCACCGTCTGCGCGGATTTCCGGTGCGGCTTGTCCGGCGTGTACCCCAGCTCGCGCATCGCGAACAGGATGCGCCGGTGCACCGGCTTCAGCCCGTCGCGCACATCCGGCAGCGCCCGCGCGACGATGACGGACATCGCGTAGTCGAGATACGAGCGCCGCATCTCGTCTTCGAGGTTGACGGGCACAGAGTCCTGCGGCCCGCGCGAATGGTCGGACGTGTCGCTCACGAGTCTCTACGCAATCCTGGTTTCAGGGAACGGCCTGTCCCTATCAGAACGGGATTTCGTCGTCGATATCGGAGCCCGCGGGCGCATCCCACGACGGCCCTTCGCCCCGCCCGCCGCCGCCGCCCGCGCCCCCACCGGCGCCGCCGCGCCCCTCGCCCCGAGCCTCGCCGCGCCCGCCGGCGCCGCCGGCCGCCCGCGCCGGCCGTTCCTCGCGCTCATAGCCGCCGGTCGGCCCGAATCCGCCCTCGCCGCGCGCCCCGTCGGCGCGGCCATCCAGCAGCGTCATCTCGCCGCGGAACCGGCTCAGCACCACCTCGAACGCCTCGCGCTCGTGGCCTTCCTTGTCCGTGTATTTGCGGCTTTCGTAGCTGCCCTCGAGGTAGAGCTTGGAGCCCTTGCGCACGTATTTCTCGGCCACCTCGCCGAGCCGCTCATTGAAGATCGCGATGCGGTGCCACTGCGTCTTTTCCTTCCGCTCGCCGGAGGCGCGGTCGTTCCACGTCTCGGACGTGGCGAGCGAAAAACTCACCACCTTCCCCCCGTTCTGCATCGTCCGCACCTCAGGGTCGCGCCCGACATTCCCGATCAAAATCACCTTGTTGACGCTACCCGCCATCGCCCAAGACTCCATATGCCGAACCGGGCCAGGCCCGGCGGACCTTTCTACCCCAATCCCGCCCGCTTCCAAATCCCGCCGCCAAGCCTTCCACTCTCACGGCCCAACGCTAAAATTGAGACCCGAAATGCGCTGCGCTAGCAAACGGCTTGCGCCGGCTAGAGCCAACGGCCGGTTACCCAAGCTCCTGGCTCAAGCAGCCGCAATCCCGGTTCGCGTCGAGATCATGCGCAAACCAGAAAAGCTGGTTAGGCCGACTGCCGACCATCCGAAATAACGTTGATACGCTCCAAGCGCCCGAGCGGGAATCGCTCTCGGATTTGTTGAAGTGCGATTTGTGCGAACTTGGCCCGGATGTCGGCGTCGTCTATCCGGCCCAGGTTCAGGTGGCGTCCATCCGCTTCGAAGACACATGCGAAGCCCCTGCCAGCGATCGATCGTTCCAGCGTCACGAAGAGAAGCACCGGACCTTCCAAATTATCGAGAACCGCGAACACAATGTCGTGCCATATGCGACCGCTCCCACTAAGGGTTCCGACATTTTCGAAGACAAGCAAAAAGTATCTGCCGTCGGTCGCCGAATTCGACGGGCGCCCTTCCATCCACGTCGGGATCCGTCGGCAGGGCGTTCGGGCGGAGGGCTCCCTTGATCCTCTCGGGACACATTGCATATACCTCGGATAAGCTCATTCCTGTTGCATCGCCGACTGCGGTCTTCATTCTGCGCCGCTCCGTCGTTTCCTGCGCATCGCTTGGCAACTACCACAAAGTCCAACTCGGTCAATTTCTTCGCCCCCGTCGCGTATTTTTTCAACACCTAACGCTAGTCGCGGCCGGAGCGCCCTCGCGCCCGTGCGGGGGCCGGCGCCAAATCAGAGACGGCGAGCTAGGCGCCACCCGCCGGCATCGGAAATGGCGGGCGCGGCCCCTCGTCGATGCTTCTCGCCCTTGAGGCGAAAGCGATGCGATGCGCCCGCTACCGATGGGGCCAGGTAGCTATCACTCCCCCCGCCTTATCGAACGCCGTCATTGACGAGGCAGGCGTTTGCTCGCGTCCGCCGGAATTTGGAACGACAAGATCAACGCTACCGAGGGTAAGTCTTGGCGTGCCATTTGTATCGTAAAGATTTATATTTGCTTTTTCGCCAAGGTCACTTCCACCCGACGAGAGGCTGATCGATGGCTTATTGGCTGAGTTCCAAAGAGAAAGCGTTGCGCCGTTTGCCGCGTCAACTGAGAGGCCTATGCTGGCAGCGACACCGCTCCCTGGCACGGAATGCAATCGAAGCATATCGAGGGAAGGCGATCCCGAGCCGCCAGTCAATAACGTGCGTCCGCTCGGCCCGGCGAGCGTAAGATGCGGTCCCCCCGCTGTATGCAGTCCGACACCCCAGTCCGAGTGTGCATCCTTTCCGCGTAGCAAAAGTGCTGCGTATTCAGTGCCCTCAAGTCCGAGCGTTGCCCGCACTATCCCATTTGCGTCGACCACTTCAAACCTCCGTGCTCGCACTGTTCCAGAATTTGAGGCCGCGGCAGCGGCAACAACCAAAGCAACGAGACCGAGGCCAAGAGCGGCCAGCCAGAGCCGTAGCCAGTGATTTTCGCGCTCCAGCTTTCCGAGCCTGTCCTCGAGGGTGCTGAGTTCCAACATGGGTGCACTCATCGCCTTGCCGTTCTCCCAAAATTACCCCGAATTATTGTGGTCCATTGATTTCATAAGACCCACACTGCGGTTTTATCGCATCCGCGTCTGAACAACAGGGAGGGCGGATCGTTGACGGGTACATAAGTTTAGCCAGCGCTGCGCGTTCACACCACTGGCGCGTTCTGTTAGTTAAATTTTATCGCACAATCGACTGCGGATTCATCAATCGCCCGGACACGGTGCGGAAGTTTCAACACCGAAGGTCAACCTCCAATGACCCCGCCGCGTCTACCCCAAATCATCCGCCCGGGTCAGCAATGGCAGGGCCGACATCCCGTAAGTGGTCGCCTTTCCACCGCTCGCGTACTGAACGTGCTCGGCGTGGCGATCGAAGTTGTCTTTGAGGAAGACGGCCTCCCAATCGCGCTTCATGAAGCCTCATTGCGGAGCCCGCGCTGGCGCTTCATCGCCGACGGTGAATAGCCGGGCCGGCTGCCGCGAAGCGCATATCAGGGCTCCGCGTCCCTCCGAGCCGGGATTAGGGGAGTGCGGCGGCATGTTTGCAATGACAGGCCATCAAATCCCACCCGACCTCCCGCAATAGCAATGACGCACGCGAATGCTCCGGCGCGCCCTCACCCCCAATCCTCGCACCGCAGCCCCCGCACCCGCTCAAACTCCCCAAGATTGCCGGTAACCACCACCAGCCCCCGGCTCCGCGCGTGCCCGGCAATCATCAAATCATACGGCCCAATCACACACCCAAGCCGCTCAAGCTCCGCGCGAATCTCCGCCGTATGCGCCGCCGCGTCGCTGTCGAACGGCAACACCGCCATACGCCCGGCAAAGTGCTCCACCTCCCGCCGCACCCGCGCCGGGTCGCTCGCCCGCTCCGCGCCATACAGCAGCTCGTAGAGCACCACATCGGAAAGACACAATCCCTCGGCCTCGGCATTGAACCGCGCCCGCACCGCATGGGACCGGTCACGCAACACCCGAATGCAGAAACTCGTATCGAGCAGATAACGAAGCACTAAAGCCCCTCGCGCTCCTGCATCGGCGGCTGCCGACGCTCGCCGAGGTCCACGCCAGGCGCCTCGAAAAAATCATCCCACGCCGCATCCGCCGGCGCGATGATCCGCCTCGGCCCATCCGCGACAATCACCACATCATGCACCGCATCCGAGAACGCCACGGACTTCGGCAATCGCACCGCCTGCGACCGGTTCGAAAGAAACAGGGACGTCCGAGCCACCATCGCCGTCACTCCGTATATATCCCTCTTGTATATACAACCGGCCACAAGCCGCCGCAAGAACGATCGCTCCACCAACCCGCCCGCGCCCCCTTCCCAACCTCCCCAAATCCCGCCATATAAGCAGAACATCCCAGGAACATTCATGCACGGCGAGATCACCGTGCGCGGCGCACGCGCGCACAACCTGAAAAATATCGACGTCTCCCTGCCGCGCGACTCGCTGGTGGTCATCACCGGCCTCTCGGGCTCCGGCAAATCCTCCCTCGCCTTCGACACCATCTACGCCGAGGGCCAGCGCCGCTACGTCGAATCCCTCTCCGCCTACGCCCGCCAGTTCCTCGAACTCATGGGCAAGCCAGACGTCGACTCCATCGATGGCCTCTCCCCCGCCATCTCGATCGAGCAGAAAACCACCTCCAAAAACCCCCGCTCCACCGTCGGCACCGTCACCGAAATCCACGACTACATGCGCCTGCTCTGGGCCCGCGCCGGCATCCCCTACTCGCCCGCCACCGGCCTGCCCATCGAGGCTCAGACCATCTCCCAGATGGTGGACCGCGTCACGGCCATGAAGGAGGGCACCCGCCTCCTCCTCCTCGCCCCCGTCGTCCGCGCCCGCAAGGGCGAATACCGCAAGGAACTGGCGGAGCTGCAGCGCCGCGGCTTCACCCGCGTGAAGGTGGACGGCAAGCTCCACGAAATCGCTGAGGTACCCACCCTCAATCGAAAATTGAAACACGAGATCGAGGCGGTGGTAGACCGCATCGTCGTCCGCCCCGGCATCGCCCAGCGCCTGGCCGACAGCTTCGAAACCGCCCTGGCCCTGGCGGACGGCGTCGTCTACGCCGAAAACGCCGACACGGCGGAGCGCACGGTCTTCTCCTCCCGCTTCGCCTGCCCCGTCAGCGGCTTCACCATCGAGGAAATCGAGCCCCGCCTCTTCTCCTTCAACTCGCCCCAGGGCGCCTGCCCCGCCTGCGACGGCCTCGGCGTCGAATCCTTCTTCGACCCCGCCCTCGTCGTCCCCGACGAACGCAAATCCCTCGCCGAGGGCGCCATCGCCCCCTGGACCGGCGCCCAATCCCCCTATTACGACCAGACGCTCGCCTCCCTCGCCCGCCACTTCAAGGCCAGCGCCCGCACCGCGTGGGAAGACCTCCCCGCCGCACTCCGCACCGCCATCCTCCACGGCACCGGCGAAACCCCCGTATCGTTCACCTACAAGGACGGCGTGCGCGAATACACGGTGAAGAAGCCCTTCGAGGGCGTCGTCGCCAACCTCGCCCGCCGCTACGCCGAATCAGACAGCGTCTGGGTCCGCGAGGAACTCTCCCGCTACCAGGCCGAAAAACCCTGCGAGGTCTGCCACGGCGCCCGCCTGAAACCCGAAGCCCTCGCGGTGAAAATCGCCGGCAAAACCATCGCCGAGGCCTCGGAACTCTCCATCCGCGCGGCCCGCGACTGGTTCGCCGGCGTCCTGGAGACCCTCACCCCCCAGCGCGCCGAAATCGCCCGCCGCATCCTGCGCGAAATCAACGAGCGCCTCTCCTTCCTCGTCGATGTCGGCCTGGACTACCTCACCCTCTCCCGCGGCAGCGCTACCCTCTCCGGCGGCGAAAGCCAGCGCATCCGCCTCGCCAGCCAGATCGGCTCCGGCCTCACCGGCGTGCTTTACGTGCTGGACGAGCCCTCCATCGGCCTGCACCAGCGCGACAACGAGCGTCTTCTCGGCACGCTCCGCCGCCTGAAAGCCCTCGGCAACACCGTCCTCGTCGTGGAACACGATGAAGACGCCATCCGCGCCGCCGATCACGTCATCGACATGGGCCCCGCCGCCGGCGTCGCCGGCGGCCGCGTCGTCGCGCAGGGCACGCCCGCTGAAATCGCCGCCAACCCGAAGTCGCTGACCGGCGACTACCTCTCCGGCCGCCGCCGCATCGAGGTGCCGGCGATGCGCCGCCCCATCCAGAAGCCGCGCACGGTCCGCATCGTCGGCGCCACCGGCAACAACCTCAAGAACATCACGGCGGAGGTCCCGCTCGGCGTCCTCACCTGCATCACCGGCGTCTCCGGCGGCGGCAAATCCACGCTGATCGTGGACACGCTCTACCGCGCCGCCTCCCGCCGCCTCATGGGCTCCGGCGAGGTCCCCGCCCCCCACACCCGCATCGAGGGCCTGGAACACCTCGACAAGATCATCGACATCGACCAGTCCCCCATCGGCCGCACGCCCCGCAGCAACCCCGCCACCTACACGGACCTCTTCGCCCCCATCCGCGACTGGTTCGCCGAACTGCCCGAGAGTCGCGCCCGCGGCTACAAGTCCGGCCGCTTCTCCTTCAACGTCAAGGGCGGCCGCTGCGAGGCCTGCCAGGGCGACGGCCTCATCAAGATCGAAATGCACTTCCTGCCGGATGTCTTCGTCACCTGCGACACCTGCAAGGGCAAACGTTACAACCGCGAAACGCTGGAAATCCGCTTCCGCGACAAATCCATCGCGGAGGTGCTGGAAATGACGGTGGACGAAGCCGTCCCCTACTTCGCCGCCCAGCCCCGCATCCGCGACCGCCTGCGCATCCTCCAGCAGGTCGGCCTCGGCTACGTCGCCTTGGGCCAGCCCGCCACCACCCTCTCCGGCGGCGAGGCGCAACGCGTGAAACTCGCGAAGGAGCTCGCCCGCCGCGCCACCGGCCGCACCCTCTACATCCTGGACGAGCCCACCACCGGCCTCCATTTCGAGGACGTAAGAAAACTCCTGGAAGTCCTCCACGCCCTCGTCGATACCGGCAACACCGTCGTCGTCATCGAACACAACCTCGAGGTGATCAAAACCGCCGACTGGATCCTCGACCTCGGGCCGGAGGGCGGCGACGGCGGCGGCCGCATCGTCGCCAGCGGCACGCCGGAGCAGGTCGCCGCCACCCAGGCCAGCCACACCGGCCACTACCTCGCCCCCCTGCTCGCCGCCCAGGCCCCAGCCAAATCCCGCAAGCGCGCGTAGGGCGATCCGCAGCGCGAAACGCGGTCGCGAATTAAGTTCGCCGCGCGCGGAACTTTCCTATCCTGGACCGATAATCCATCCGGGAAGGAAACGGCGTGCCAAACCCCGACGTGACCGCAATCACCCGCCGCGCCCTGCTCGCCGGCACCGCCGCCATGGCCACCGCGCCCAGCCTCGTCTCACCGGCGCTCGCTGCCGCACCGATGGCCGCCGCCCAGGTCCCCGGCTACTACCGCTACAAGGTCGGCGACTACGAGCTCACCCAGCTCTCCGACGGCGCCGCCACCTTCCCGATGCCGGAACATTTCGTCACCAACCTCAGCAAGGAACGCGCGATCAAGGAGGCGGAGCGCAAATTCCTCGCCCCCGCCGGCAAGATCAGCGTCCCCTTCAGCCCCGTCCTGATCAACACGGGATCGAAACTGATCCTCATCGACACCGGCTACGGCCCCAATGTCGGCCCCTTCGTCGGCCATCTCCCGGCCAACCTCGCGGCCAGCGGTGTCACGCCGGATCAGATCGATATCGTCATCATCTCCCACATCCACCCGGACCACACCAACGGCCTGCACAACAAGGACGGCAGCCTCGCCTTCCCCAAGGCCGAGATCATCATGCCAGACCAGGACTGGGCCTTCTGGATGAGCCCGGAAAACGCCGTCAAGGCCAGCGACCCGGTCTCCAAGGGCTACTTCGCCAACGCCGCGAAAACCCTGACCGACCTCAAGGACCACGCCTCCACCTACGCCGCCGGCAAGGAAGTCGCCCCCGGCATCACCGCCATCGCCACCCCCGGCCACACGCCAGGCCACCGCTCCTTCGTCGTCTCCTCCGGCGCCGCGCGCATCTTCATCCAGTCGGACGTCACCAACATCCCGGCATTCTTCCTCGACCATCCGGACTGGCACGTGATGTACGACCACGATCCCGCACTCGCGCAGGAAACCCGCCACAAATTCTACGACATGGCCGCGGCGGAAAAAGCCACCGTCGTCGGCTACCACTTCCCCTTCCCCTGCGTCGGCCACGTGGAGAAATCGGGCAAGAGCTACCGCCTCATCCCCACCGCCTGGACCTACGCGCTCTGAAAAGCAGGCACCCCGCGCCGCAAAAGGGGGAATGCGGCGCGGGGCGATACGGCCGGGAGGGAGGGAACCCGGCCGGATGGATCAGGCGGCCTTGACCTCCACCTTGCGCACGCTCTCGCGCGCCTTCGCGCTCTTCGGCAGCGTCACGGTCAGCACGCCCTTCGCGAATTTCGCCTCGATCTTGTCGCGGTCCACCGTGTCCGGCAGCAGGAAGCTGCGCTCGAACATGCCCCAGCTGCGCTCGGAGTAGACCTCGTCGCCTTCCCTGTGCTCGCTCTCGCGCTTCTTCTCGCCGTGCACCGAGAGCATGTCGCCGTCGATCGCGATCTCCACGTCCTTCTCCGCCATCCCCGGCAGCTCGAGCGAAACGCGGAACCCGCCCTTGTCCTCCACGACCTCAGCGGCGGGGTTCGGCACCAGGTCCTCGTCCCACGTCGCCGCCGGCACACCAAAGGGCGCGGTAAAGCGCTCGAGCAGCTTGTCCATTTCCGTGCGCAGGTTGCGCCACGGCTCCACCGGCGCGCGCGCCACGGACTGCGCGGCCTTCTTCACCTTGACGGGGGCATTCGCCATCTTCTTCCTCCTGGAGAAATTTTCTCCGACAACGCTGCCCTTTTCGCGCAACGCCCCGCCGCGCGCCTTGACCCATGTCAAGTATCGCGCATAGCGCCCCGGCAGCCCCCAGCCACCGCCGCACGCCCGCTCACGCCCGCCGCAACACCGCGCCCCGCAGCATCGCCAGCCGCGGCATCCGCCCCCACCCCCGCTCCGCACGCTTCGCCGCCGCCGGCAGCGCCGCCGGCAACGCCGCGCGCGACCACCGCGAAGCCACGGGAACGTCCCCCGCCCCCAGCGCCTGCCACAACGCGCCCAGCCGCTCGCGCACCGCGTCCTCCACCCCCAGCACGCGCCCGAATGCCTCGCCCAGCCCCCGCCACAGCAGCAGCGGCGCCTCGTCCTCCAGCGCCGCATCCGCAGCCTCGCACAGCGCCAGCACCGTCTCGCGCGAAACGCTCCCCGCCTCGAACGCCTCGGCCAGCGGTGTCGCCAGCTCGTGCCGCCGCACCGCCCCCTCCGCCACCTCCCGCCACCATTGCACGCGCATCGCCCCCACCAGCGGCTCGGAGACCGAAAGCGCCCGCATCAGCTCGCCATGCACCCCATGCACCAGCCACATCGCCTCGCGCTGCGCGGGGGCCGCGAACAGGCTCGCGAAGAACAGCGCCCTGTCGCGCGCCCGCACCCGCTCGCCCGCGCCACCCAATCCGGACCCTGCTGGTCTTGACCCATCCGCCATCGCGCCATAGCTACCCCTTCAACCAACGCAGGAGAACGCCATGCCCTTCGAGCTTCCCGCCCTGCCTTATTCCGTAAGCGCGCTGGCGGCGCGCGGCATGTGCCAGGAAACGCTGGAACTGCACCACGGCAAGCACCACCAGGCCTACGTCACGGCGCTGAACGGCTTCGTGGAGAAGGACGCGGCTCTCCAGGGCAAGTCGCTCGAGGACATCGTGAAGCTGTCCCACAACAGCGCGCCGATGGCGGGCGTCTTCAACAACGCCGGCCAGCACTGGAACCACATCCTCTTCTGGCAGGCCATGGCGCCCAGCGGCGGCGGCATCCCCGGCAAGCTCGAGGCCAAGATCGTCGCCGATTTCGGCTCCGTCCAGGCCTTCAAGGACGCGTTCAAGACCGCCGCCACCACCCAGTTCGGCAGCGGCTGGGCCTGGCTCATCCTCACGCCCGCGGGCAAGCTCGCCTGCACCAAGACGCCCAACGGCTCCAACCCGCTCGCGACCGGCGAAGGCAAGGCGCTCCTCGGCTGCGACGTGTGGGAGCACAGCTACTACCTGGATTTCCGCAACCGCCGCCCGGACTACGTCAGCAACTGGCTCGACAAGCTCGCCAACTACGAGCACGCCGCGGCACAGCTCTAGCCGCGCGCGCCACACGGCGCGCGAGGCGCGACGGCCCGACGCAAAACCGTCATCGGATAGGCCAAGGCCCCGCCCCGCGCGGGGCCTTTTCTTTTGCGGCCGCATGCGGTCCAATCGCGTTACAAGCAAGACAGGAAACGCCGCCATGTCGCCTCCCAGCCTGCGCGCCGCGCTCGCGGCCATGGCCATCATCGCGCTGCCCGCGGCACACGCCGCCGCGCAAGGCAAGCCGATCAAGCTCGCACTGATCGAGGACCTCACCGGCCCGCTCCAGGCCTACGCCAAGCAGGCCGTCACCGGCTTCAACATGGGCCTCGAATACGCCACCCACGGCACCGGCACGATCGCCGGCCGCAAGATCGAGATCACGGTCAAGGACAGCCAGACCAAGCCGGAAACCGGCCGCTCGCTGCTCGAGCAATCCTTCGGCGACGACAACGACGACCTCGCCGTCGGCGGCACCGCCTCCAACGTCGCCCTCGCCATGCTGCCCGTCGCCCAGGAATACAAGAAGGTCTTCATCGTCGACTCAGCCGTCGCCGACAGCATCACCGGCGCCAACTGGAACCGCTACATCTTCCGCGTCGACCGCAACTCCTCGCAGGATGCGGTCTCCAACGCGCTCGCCATCGGCAAGCCCGGCGTCGTCGTGGCGACCCTGGCCCAGGACTACGCCTTCGGCCGCGACGGTGTGGCCGCCTTCCGCACGGCGCTGGCCGCCACCGGCGCCAAGCTCGTGCACGAGGAATACGCGCCCCCCACCACCACCGACTTCACCGCCCCCGCGCAACGCATCTTCGATGCGCTGGCCAAGGAAAAGGGCGAGAAGATCCTCTTCGTCCTCTGGGCCGGCGCCGACCCGATGACGAAGCTCGCCGCACTCAACCCCGGCCGTCTCGGCATCACGCTCGCGACCGGCGGCAACATCCTGCCCGTGCTCAAGGCGTACAACACCGTCGCGGCACTCAACGGCATGCAGGGCGCCACCTACTACTACTTCGCCATCCCGCATAACCCGGTGAACGACTGGCTCGTGAAGGAGCACCAGGCCCGCTTCCACGAGCCGCCGGACTTCTTCACCGCCAACGGCATGGCCACCGGCATGGCGCTGGCCACCGCGCTCGAAAAGACCCAGGGCAAGACCGACGCCGAGACCCTCATCAAGGCGATGGAGGACATGAAGTTCGAAACGCCGAAGGGCACGATGATGTTCCGCGCCGCGGACCACCAGGCGCTGCAGCCGATGTTCGGCTTCAAGCTCAAGGTCGACGCCTCGCAGCCCTGGGCGGTGCCGGAGCTCACCAAGGTCTACACGATCGAGGACATGAAGATCCCCATCGCCAACAAGCGGTGACGGCACAAATCCTGGAAACCGGCATCCTCGAAACACCCATCCCCGCAGCACCCGTCCTCCAGACCCGCGGCCTGACCGTCCGTTTCGGCGGCCAGGTCGCGGTCAACGACGTCTCGGCGTCGTTCGATTCCGGTACGCTCACCGCCATCGTCGGCCCCAACGGCGCCGGCAAGACGACGTATTTCAACCTCATCTCCGGCGCGCTGCGCCCCACCTCCGGCCACGTCCTGCTGCGCGGCCAGGACATCACGCGCGCGGGCGCCGCCGCCCGTGCCCGCGCCGGCATCGGCCGCGCCTTCCAGCGCACCTCCCTCTTCCCCGACCTCACCGCCTTCGAGAACGTGCGCCTCGCCGTCCAGGCGCGCGCCGGCGAGGGCCTCGCCATGCTCCACACCGCCGCCTCGCGCACGGCGCTCGCCGACCGCGCCGATGAATGCCTCCGCCGCGTCAACCTCCAGGCCCGCGCGCGGACGGCAGCCGCCGCCCTCTCCCACGGCGACCAGCGCAAGCTCGAGGTCGCCATCCTCATCGCGCTGGAACCCGCCGTCTTCCTCTTCGACGAGCCCACCGCCGGCATGAGCGTGGACGAAGTCCCGGTCATCCTCGACCTCATCGAGGAACTGCGCGCCGAGCGCCGCCACGCCATCCTCCTCGTCGAGCACAAGATGGACGTCGTCGATCGCCTCGCCGACCGTGTCGTCGTGCTGCACCAGGGCGCGCTGCTGGCCGACGGGCCGCCCGCCGAAGTCATCGCCTCCCGCCTCGTGCAGGAAGCCTATCTCGGCCTGCAACCCCAGGATGAGAATGGGGGCGAGCCCGACGATGCCTGACCCCCTCCTCGCGCTGGAAGCGGTCCACACCTCCATCGGCCGCTACCGCATCCTGCACGGCGTGGATCTCGCGGTGCCCCGGGGCGGCGTCACCGTCCTCCTCGGCCGCAACGGCGCGGGAAAAACCACCACCCTGCGCACCATCATGGGCCTCTGGCGCGCCTCGGCGGGCAGCATCCGCTTCGCCGGCCAGGACATCGCGGCCATGCCCACGCCCGCCATCGCCCGCGCCGGCATCGCCTACGTGCCAGAGGACATGGGCATCTTCGGCCTCCTCACCGTCGGCGAGAACATGCGCCTCGCCACCATCACCGGCCGCCTCGCGCCGGAGCGGCGGGACGCCATCCTCGCCCTCTTCCCCATCCTCGCCGAAAAATGGCAGCAGGCCGCCGGCACGCTCTCCGGCGGGCAGAAGCAGATGCTCGCCATCGCGCGCGCCATCGCCGAGCCACGCCGCCTCATCATCGTGGACGAACCCTCCAAGGGCCTCGCCCCCGGCGTCATCCGCCAGGTCACCCAGGCGCTCGCGGCACTCGCGAAACAGGGCGCCACCATTCTGCTTGTGGAACAGAATTTCCACATGGCGCGCAGCCTCGGCGACACCGTCGCGGTGATGGACGACGGCCGCATCGTCCACGCCGGCACCATGGCCGCCCTCGCCGCGGACGAAGCGCTGCAGACCCGCCTCCTCGGCCTCGCGCTCGCGAGCCATCAATGAAGCAGCATGCCCCCGCCCTCGTCCTCCCCGCGCTCGCGCTGCTGGCGCTCGCCGCCATGCCCACCCCCACCTGGATCGCGCTCACCGTCGCCGGCATCGCGCTGGGCACGATGCTGTTCCTCATGGCGAGCGGCCTCACCCTCGTCTTCGGCCTCATGGACGTGATGAACTTCGCCCACGGCGCCTTCATCACGCTCGGCGCCTATGTCGCGGTCAGCGTGCTCGGCCAGCTCCCGCTCTGGATCGCGGCACACTCCCTCGGCCCCAACCTCGCCGCACTCGCCGTCGCCGTCATCGCCGCTTCGGTCTGCGGCGCCCTCGCCGGCCTCGTCTTCGAGCGCCTCTTCATCCGTCCCGTCCAGGGCACGCATTCGCGTGACGCCCAGGGCTCGCACCTGCGCCAGATCCTGATGACCACCGGCGCCCTCATCGTCGTGGGCGAACTCATGCTGATGCTCTGGGGCGCCGAGCCGCTCAACGTCGCCAAGCCCGCCCTGCTGCGCGGCAGCGTCCTGTTCATGGGCGCCGCCATCGAGACCTACCGCCTCGCGGCCATCGCCCTCGGCCTCGTCATCTGGCTCGCACTCCACCTCACGCTCAACCGCACCCGGCTCGGCCTGCTCGTCCGCGCGGGCGTCGAGAACCGCGAGATGGTGGAGGCGCTGGGCTTTCGCATCGGCCGCCTCTTCGTCCTCGTCTTCGCCACCGGCGCGGCACTCGCCGGCATCGGCGGCGCCATGTGGGCCGTCTACCAGGAGATCGTGACGCCCGCGATCGGCGCGGAAATGACCGTCCTCGTCTTCATCACCGTCATCATCGGCGGCCTCGGCTCCGTCGGCGGCTGCCTCGTCGCCGCCATACTCGTGGGCCTCACCGCCAACTACGCCGGCTTCCTCGCGCCGAAGCTGGCGCTGGGCTCCAACCTCGCCCTCCTGGTGCTCATCCTCCTCTGGCGGCCCCGCGGCCTCTTCCCGCTGGCGAAATCATGACGCTCGCGGAAGGAATCCTCTCCGGCGACCGCCCCGGCCATCCCGCCGCGACGTCTCTCGTCATCCTCCTCGCCGCCGGCCTGCTGCTGGCCCCCATCGTCTTCCCCGGCACCGCGACGCTGGACACGGGCGGGCGCATCGCCGTCCTCGCGCTGCTCGCCGCCAGCTACGACCTCCTGCTCGGCTATGCCGGCATCGTTTCCTTTGCCCACACCGTCTTCTTCGCCATCGGCGCCTACGGTGTCGCCATCCCGCTCTCGCGCCACCTGGCACCCTGGCCCTCGCTCATCGGCGGCGCCATCGGTGCCGCCATCCTCGCTGCCCTCCTCGCCGCCGTCATCGCCCTCGTCTCGCTGCGCGTGCGCCGCATCTTCTTCGCCATGATCACGCTCGCCGTCGCCGGCTTCGCCCAGCTCCTCGCCAGCCAGCTCCGCTTCCTCACCGGCGGCGAGGACGGCCTCACCTTCTCCGTCCCCCACCTCCTGAGCCCCGCCTTCCGCCCCTTCCCCGGCACACCGTTCACCGGCCGCCTCTTCGCCTACGAGGCGGCCGTCCTCGTCGCCGCCCTGCTCTTCCTGCTGCTGCTGCGCGTGGTGAACGCCCCCTTCGGCAGCGTCCTGATGGCGATCCGCGAGAACGAGGACCGCGCCGAGGCAATCGGCTACCAGGTCGTCCTCTACCGCAGCATCGCGAGCGCGCTGGCAGCCGGCATCGCCGCCATCGCCGGCGCCCTGTTCGCGTTGCTCACCCGCTACACCGGCCCGGATTCGACGCTGCCCTTCTCGCTGATGACGGATTTGCTGCTCATGGTCGTCATTGGCGGCATGGGCACGCTCTACGGCCCGCTGCTCGGCGCCGCCGTCATCGTCATCGCCCAGGACCGGCTGGAGCCCGCGCTCACCACCCTCCAGCACGCGACAGCCAGCCTGCCGCTCCTGCCGGCACTCCTCGCGCCCCAGCGCTGGCTCCTCTGGATGGGCCTGCTCTTCGTCCTCATCGTCCGCTTCCTCCCCGCAGGCATCGTCGGCACACTCAGGAAGC
The DNA here is from genome assembly GCA_963764465.1 of uncultured Pseudomonadota bacterium. Taxonomy (GTDB): domain Bacteria; phylum Pseudomonadota; class Alphaproteobacteria; order Acetobacterales; family Acetobacteraceae; genus JAJXXT01. The sequence goes on from CAVXSO010000006.1 coordinate 693,362, forward strand.
GCTAGCTCTCCGCCCCGCAACGCCCGCAGCGCGGAACCGCCGTTTCCAGCTTCCCGTCCTTCAAAGCGGCATGCGCAACTCAAGCCACGGGAGAAGCCGGCTCATCTGCTCGCGCACCGGCGCCACCGGGTCCTCGCCATCCTCCGGCTCGAAATAGTGCAGCCGGTCGGGGAACTCCATGAAGGTCCTGTCGCTGCTCCCAACCGTCTCGAGGATCGTCCGCGCGTGCGCCTGCGGATAGCAATCGAGGTCTCGCCCGGCCTGCACCACGACCACCGGCTCCGTGATCGAGGCCGCCGTCTTCACCAGGTTCGCATTCGAGCTCAGGCCCGACCAGGTCGACAGCCACGCATCCGGCGTCTGCACCCGGCCGAACCCCTGCAGCTGGAAGTTCATCAGGTCCGGCCGCTCGCTCAGCAGGCATCCATAGCCCCGGTTGGAGGGATCGAGCCTGCGGTCAACGTAGTTCGGGTTCGCCATGGTCCGGTAGACGACCATGACGGGCTGGAACGCCGCGCGCTGCAGGATGCGCCGCTGCTGCGCCTGGGGCAGTCTCGCGAAGCCAGGGTCGTTGCGCGCCGCGTCGGCATCTTCCTCGGCCGCGAGCAGGGCACGCGCCCGGGCATCGATGCGCGCCACCCGGGCAAGCTGGGCTGCCCGATAGCGCGCCACGAACCCGGGATCGTATTCCGTCCAGTCGGGAGCAGGCCGGAACCCGTTGGCCGGGTCATACATGTCCACCGCGGGATCGGTCAGCAGCGGATCGTCTTCATCGGCCACCGAAGGATCGATGACATTGTTCATGATCAATCCCTGCCCGGTATGCGCGGCCGTGATCATCATCGCATCGAACACCGGCATCACGGCGTCATTCAGCGCCACCGGCCGCCCCGCCGGCGTCACCTTCAGGCGTTGACCGGGCGCCGCCTTGGCCTGCTGCTGATAGAAACCACCGAGCGACCCTCCCCCGGAATTCCCCAGCCACACCAGGCGCTCGATGCCGCGCTCCTCCTTCAGCCAGCGCGCATACGCGGCAACATCGAGCAGCATCTGCTCATGGACACAGGTGCTGTCGTTGTTCACCGAGCGCGTGTTGGCGCCCATGCAGGCATAGCCGGCGCGCAGCAGCTCCGGAAACGCATAGTGCTGGCTGAAGTCGACACGCGGGTGCGCGGCAACCACCGCCACCTTCGGCCGCGGGTTGCGCTTCGGCACCCAGTAGAGTCCGCGCACCTGCGCACCGTCATGGGCGTTCAGCGTCGCAACCTCGACGGTGGCGAAATCATCGACCGGTTCGCGAAACCGGATCCAGGTTCCGCGCCAGTACGTCTTCGACATCAGCCGCAGGGCCATGATCGCGTTCCTCCCGGGTGGTGGCCGTTTCGCATCAGCGCACGGCGTAGCGTCGCGCCAGCGGATCGATCACCAGCTTCTCGCCGATGATGAAAATCAGGACGATGGCCAGGCACGTGGCGAGCACGACCGATGTCTGCCCCGTGTACTGGGCCCGCACCATCAGGTAGCCGAGGCCGCTCTCCGCACCGAACAACTCCGCCACCAGCGCCAGCTTCCAGCCAATGCCATAGGAAATGCGCGCGGCCGCCAGCAGATAGGGCGTGAGCAGCGGCAGGTACAGCCGCAGAACCAGGCGCAGCCGGTTGCGCGTGAAGCTCCGCCCCATCTCGATCACCTCGGCATCGATCTCGTCGAGCCCGGCGGCGATGTTGATGAGGCAGAACGGAATCAGGATGATGACCTCGACGAAGATCACCGCGGCGTTGGAGACATCGAGCCAGGCGACGGCAAGAATGGCCCAGCCAACCGATGGAAACGAGTTCAGGAACGGCTGGATCCGGCGCATCACCACCCATTGCAGGCTGGGAACGGCGCGCGCGAGCAGCGCCAGCAGCCCGCCGATGATCATCGCCGCCACGACCGAGGCCACGACCCGCGCCAGGCTGATCAGCGTATCGCCGAGAAATGCCGGGTCGACGAACAGGCGGACAAGCAGTTCGAACACCGCGCCCGGTCCGGGCAGGACAAAGCTGGGCATGTGCCGCGCCATGGCCCACCACCCCGCGATCGCGAGGAGGATGCTGCCCTCCGCGAGGAGGTGCGCGATGATCCGCGCCCTAAGCGTCGGCATGGTGGCGGCTCACGCGCGCCTGCAAGGGTGCCAGGACGCAGCGGTCGGTCACGAACACCATGACGATGATCAGGGCTATGACGGCGAAGATCGTTGCGCTGTCGAATTCCTGCCGCGCGACATTGATCAGGAACCCAAGGCCCCGGTCGGAGCCATAAAGCTCCGCGATGAGGCACGCCTTCCAGCCGACGCCAAAGGCGATGCGCAGGGCCGCGAAGATGAACGGGTAGAGAGAGGGCAGGACCAGCAGCCGGAACCGGCGCATGCCGGAGCGGGTGAAGCTCTCCCCCATCTCCAGCAATTCGCGATCAAGCGCCTCCAATCCCGCGCGCAGGTTGACGAAGACGAACGGAACCAGTGTCGAGGTGAGCGCGAACAGCACCGCGGTGTCGCTCGGACCGAACCACAGCACCGCCAGCACCGCCCAGCCGATGCCCGAGAACGAGTTGAGGAACGGATACCAGCGATGCTGGATCATCAACCGCGTGATCGGAACATAGTGACTCGCCAGCGCCATGGCGCCGCCCACGACGAAGGCGATGCCGACACTGCCAAGCACATGCCAAAACGAGGCGGCCAGATGCAGCGCATCGTTGCGGTCGGTAAAGAACCGCCCGATCCTCAGCATCACGGCCCAGGGACCCGCCACCAGGTACGGCGGCAGCAGCATTCCGGCGACGGCCCAGACCGCGACCATCGCCACCGTGAAGCCCTGCGCCCAGAAACGCCGCCTGCGGTCGAGGCCGGCAACGGCCTCCACGACGCTCACGCCGTCAGTTCGCGCGCAGCGCCCCGCTCCACACCACGCTGGCCGCGGCCGGCGGGTCCTTGGTCAGCAGGCCGAGCTGCCGCGAAAACGCCCACAGCCTGTCGAGCGCCTTGACATCGTCCGACGACACCGCCACCGGAAAATCGGAATATTCCTTCATCCACGTATCGAAAAATCCGACCTGCACGTGCTCCTGCTTGGCGACCGCGCTGAAGACCTCGTCGTGGTGGTCCAGGGCATATTGCCGGCTCGCCAGCAGCATCTGCAGCGCGGCGCGGTACGCCTGCGGGTGCGCCGCGAGCCGCTCCGGATAGGCCGCCAGCACCGCCGACACCGGCTTGATATCGCCGAAGGCGTGATAGTTGATCATCTGCGTGCTGACGACCGAGCGGAACTCGCTCGAATGCGTCATGAGATACGCCGTCGAGAGGGCGACCGTGCCGGAATCCACCTTCCCGGTGAGCAGGGCGCCGGGAATTCCCGCGGACGGCATCTGCACGAACTGCATGTCCGGGTTCGCGCCCATGTCGAAGCCGAGCGCCTTCCACAGCGCTATCCGGATCAAGGTGAACCCGGTCGATCCGATCGACGTCGTCGCGATCGTCTTGCCCTTGAGATCCTGCGGTGTCCTGATCGGGCTGTCAGCCTTCACGAACACATCCTGGCCGTGCCCGGTCTGCGCGCGCAGCGCCGTGCCAATGACGCGAATGTCGAGCCCCTGCTGAATGCTGCGCGGCACAGCCGTCGCCGCGGTCTCGACGATATCGAAACGTTTGGCGCCCGACCCCTGGATCAGCGTGTTGATGTCGAGCGCCTTGAGCTCGAGGTCGACCTTGTCGGAGGTTATCTTGCCGGTCCGGATGCCGTACATCATCAACTCGTGCGAAGGATCGATCAGATACGCGAACACGATCTTTTCCTTCGCGAGCGCCGGCGTCGCGAACATGACAAGCGCGGCAATGACGGCCAGCCTCTTCATGGTGTGTCTCCCGATCTGACTTCGAGTTGATGAAAGCGCGACAGCAGGTCATCCCGCTGCGCCTGGAGCGCGGCATCGGCGCGCAGGTCGCGCGGCCGAACGGTGGGCAGCGCCATCTCGAACACCACCGATGTCGGCTTGTTGGAAAACAGGATCACGCGGTCGGCCAGCGTCATGGCCTCGTCGACATCGTGCGTGACAAAAAGGATCGTCTTGCGCGTGCGCTGCCAGATGTCGATCAGCTCGGCACGAAGGCGCAGCCGCGTATTCGGGTCCAGCGCCGAGAACGGCTCGTCCATCAGCACGATATCGGGATCAACGCCCAGTGCCCGCGCGATCGCGACCCGCTGCCGCTCGCCGCCGGAAAGCATGCTCGGATACTTGTTGACGTCCTGTCCCAGGCCAACGAGGTCCAGCAGCGCCCGCGCCTTGTCGCGCTGCTCCCGGCCGATCCGCCCGTTGCGCAACTGCATGCCGAGCAGGACATTGTCGAGCGCCGTGCGCCACGGCACCAGGCGCGGCGACTGAAAGACGAAGGCCATCCGTGGCCAGGCCTGCGCCGGAGCAACCCCATCGACGCTGATGCTGCCGCTATCCTGCCGCATCAGGCCGCCAAGCAGTCGAAGCGATGTCGATTTACCGCAGCCAGAGGGCCCAAGCAGGCATACGAACTCCGACTCAGCGACGCTGAAGCCGAGATCGCGATAGACAGGCACGCCGCCGAACGAGGTCGCAACATGCTCGAACCGGATCAGCGCGCTGCCGGACATCCTCCCCCCTTTTATTAAAAATAAGTCAAATCACGTGTTGCCTGATCGCGCAAGCGTGAAAGCGCCTGGTTCGAGCCAGCGGTTCAATCAGCCACGAGCAGAGGCCCGGCAATTCCCGGGCCCTCGCCGCCGCAAAGACCAATGCCACATGGAAAAGCCTCTGGCGCGAACATCGGTTGGCCCGACCCGCCCCATTCAGCCCGGCCCCATTCAGCCCGGGCCCATTCAGCCCGGCCCCGATTCAGCCCGGCCCCGATTCAGCCCGGGCCCGCTCGGAAGCGTGGACCCGGCGCCTGCATCACCGCGCGGCGCAGCGCGAGCAAACCGCCATGCGGCTCGGCCCCCATGCCGCCATCAGCGGCACGTCCGCGCCGCTCGTCATCGGACCCTAGCCGTCCTTCTTCGCCGCGTCCTTCCCCTTCGCGGAGGATGTGATGCTCGTGATCCCGTCACGCAGCACCTCGATCTTCACCCCCGGCGCGATCTCCACCTCGGCGGTCGTGTCGCCCACCTTCGCCACCTGCCCGATGATGCCGCCCACCACCACGCGGTCACCCCGCTTCATCGCGGAGATCGAGGCCTTGAGCTGCTTTTGCTGCTGCTGCTGCGGGCGGATCAGCAGAAAATAGAAGACCGCGAAAATCAGCACCAGCGGCAGCATGGAAAGCATGCCGGAGCTGGAACCGAACAGCCCGCCGAGCGGGCCGGCGGCGGTTTGGGCATAGGCCGTCGAAATCAGCATGTCGTGTGTCCGGGTTGCCTGGATTGCGGCCGGACCATAGTTTCCGCCCCCTTCCCGTCAAGCCAGGCTTCGTTCGAGGTTCATCGCGGCCCATGGAAACCACGCTGCTCACCCGCATCGCCGAGGCGCTCGAGCGCCTGGCGCCGCCACCGCCCCCCACCCCGGACCTCGCCGCCGCCGACGGCTTCGTCTGGCAGCCCGCCACCGGCCGCCTCGCCGCAGTCCCGGAAATCGCCCGCATTCCCCTCTCGCTCCTCAAGGGCATCGAGCGGCAGAAGGACATCCTGCTTGCCAACACGCGCCAGTTCGCCGCCGGCCGCCCGGCCAACAACGCCATGCTCTGGGGTGCCCGCGGCAGCGGCAAGTCGAGCCTGGTCAAGGCCATCCACGCCGAAATCAACGCCGGGCACCCCGGCTCCCTCGCGCTGATCGAGATCCACCGCGAGGACATCGCCACCCTGCCGCGCCTGCTGGAGGCGATCCGCAACGCCTCCCGACGCTGCCTCGTCTTCTGCGACGACCTCTCCTTCGAGCGCGAGGACGCGGACTACAAGGCGCTCAAATCCGTCCTCGACGGCGGCATCGAGGGCCGCCCCGCCAACGTCCTGTTCTACGCCACCTCCAACCGCCGCCACCTCATGCCGCGCGACATGATCGAGAACGAGCGCTCCACCGCCATCAGCCCCTCCGAGGCCACGGAGGAAAAAGTCTCCCTCTCGGACCGCTTCGGCATCTGGCTCGGCTTCCACAACGTGGACCAGGACAATTTCTTCGCCATGCTCGACGCCTACGCCGATCATTTCGGCCTCAAAATCTCCCGCGAGGATCTGCACGCCGAGGCCGTCGCCTGGTCCGTCACCCGCGGCTCGCGCTCCGGGCGCGTCGCCTGGCAGTTCATCCAGGATCTGGCTGGCCGCCTGGCCTGACCGCACCGGGATTCCCGGCACCCGGCGACCCGGCATCCGGTCCCCCGCCGCCAGGCGCCGCCCCTTCCGGCCCCGCGAGCGGCGCCTCGAGCCTGCGTACCTGCATCGAGTGGAAGGTCCACACGTCGGTCTCGTCCACCTCGGATTCCGCGTAGTACCCGAAGGCGGTCCCGCCCGGCGGCGGCACGCCCGCGAAATCCGTGACCTTCGTGCCGTTGACCCAGGCCTCGCCGAGCTTGCCGTCGAGCCGCACCTCGACCTCGTTCTCCACGCCCGGCCCGGTCCTGATCGCGTCGGACATGCCGCTGTCCACCGGCACCCAGTCGCGCCCCAGGTGCCGCGCCAGGATCCACCCGCCATCCGGCCGGATCATGAAGACGGAGGCCAGGTCCCTGTCACGGGTCCAGAACAGCAGCCCCGCGCCCATGTCGCCGGCCGCGTGGAATTTGTCGATCGACAGCATCACGCACGCATCCGCCCGCGTGTACGGCATCCCCGCGTACCAGACGTACCAGTTGGCATTCTGCGCCGGCTCGACCTGCAGCGTCGTGCCGACGAAGCGCACATGGTTGCCCGTCACGTCCCAGTACGGCTCGGGATGCGTGAAGTCGTCGGAAAACAGCACCGCGCCCTTGCCGCAAGCCACGCCCCGGACCGGCAGCGCCGCCACCGCGACCGCGACCGCCAAGGCCCCCAGTCCGCGCCGCATCATCCCCTCGCCCCAAATCCCACCCCGAATCGCGGCACCGATCCTGCCCGCCGGCCCACGCCGGAACAAGCCACGCGCGCCCGCCTGCCGCCTCGCCCCGCCGGCCGCGGCCGCTCCGCCATCGCGCGGCTGCCCGTGGCAGCGCACCACCCCGCTGCCGCTGAACCAGCCCTCCGCGGCCTCGCCGTCGATCCGCACCTCGGCCCGGCGCCGGCACGGCCAGCAACGCCATCGCAACCGCCATCGAACCAGGCAGGCGCTTCACGGCTTCCGCTCGCAGGACGGCAAGGCCAGCCTGCATGGTAAGGCCAGCCCGTTCGACATCCGTGAACCCGGCAAGCATTGCCGCTGCAACGATCGCATGGCATCGCGGCTCTGACCCGCCGCGCCGAAAGCGGCGCGCGCAACCCATGCGAGGCTTGGCGCGGGCCCCGGCGCATGCCAGAATTCCCGCCATATCCGGCACAAGCCGGGACCGGGGAGGAACCCAATGCGCGCAAGACTGTCACATCTCCTGCTGGCGACCGCCGCCGCCATCGCCGCGTCCGCTCTCGCCGCCGCGGGCACGGCACAGGCCGCGACGCGCGACATCCGCGTGCAATGCTACTCGGACGGCAACGAATGCCCCGTCACCAGGGACCTCGCCGCCGAGTTCATGAAGGCGAACCCGGACATCAAGGTCACGATCGACGAAGTCCCCTACTCCGCCATCCTGCAATCGCTGCCCGTCCAGCTCGCCGCCGGCAAGGGCCCGGACATCGCGCGCGTCACCCTGTTCGGTAACTACGCGCAATATTTCCTGGACCTCCGCCCCTACCTGAAGGACGCGAAATTCTGGGAGGACACATTCGGCCCCACGCTGGACTGGATGCGCACCTCGCCCGGCGACCACGGCATCTACGGCATGATGACGCAGCTCACCGTCACCGCGCCGCTCGTGGACAAGACCTTGTTCGAGCAGGCGAAGGTCCCCATCCCCGGCCCCAAGGCCACCTGGGATGACTGGGCCGCCGCGGTCGCGAAGGTCGCCAAGGCCACCGGCACACCCGCCGGCATGGCCTGGGACCGCTCCGGCCACCGCTTCGCCGGCCCCGCCATCTCCTACGGCGCGAAATACTTCGACGCACAGGGCAACCCCGCCGTCGTGGACGAAGGCTTCAAGGCGATGGCCAAGCGCTTCTATGACTGGAACCTGAACGGCACGGTGCAGAAATCCACCTGGGCGGGACAGGCCACCGGATACAAAGATGCGTTCGACGACTTCGCCAACGGCAAGATCGTCATGTACTATTCCGGTTCCTGGCAGCTCACCCGTCTGCTCAAGCTCGGCAACGCGTTCGACTGGGCCATCGCCGCCAACCCCTGCGGCCCCGCCGCCTGCTCCGGCATGCCCGGCGGCGCCGCCTTCGTCGCCTTCAAGGAAACGAAGCACCCGCACGCCGTCGCCGCCTTCCTCGATTTCCTCGCCCAGCCCGCCAACTACAGGACGTTCTCCGAGCGTACCAACAACATCCCCGCCGAGCTTCCCCTGCAGAAGCAGGCGCTGAACTACAACATGCCGCCGGAGGGCAAGGCCGCGATCGCCGCCCTGCTGCAGGACGCGGCGACGCTCTCGCCCATCGCCTACCACCTCCAGGGCTACCGCTTCGCCGGCGCCATCTTCGGCGCCACCGCGGACCGCATCGGCCAGGCCATCGCCGGCTCGATGACGCTGGACCAGGCCTACGCGCGCATCACCGAGGACATCAAAACAGCCCTCGCCACCGCGAAGAAATGAGCATCGTGGCCCCCGGCCAGGCGCTGCGCCGTGCCACCGGCGTGGTCTTCGCCGGGGCCATGAACCTGCTCGAGGCCCCGATGCGCGCGGCACAGAACAACCTGCGCGGCGGGCGCATCGGCTGGGTCTTCGTCACGCCCAATCTCGTCGTCTTCGGCCTCTTCACCTTCCTGCCGATCGCGATCGACTTCATCTACGCCGCGACCGGCGGCAACCAGCTCTTCCCCGCGGATCGCCCCTATGTCGGCGCCGCCAACCTCAAGGCGCTGCTCACCTGCAAGGATTATTTCGATCCCAACACATGCGTGCGGGACCTGTTCTGGCACGGCGTCTTCAACACCGCGAAATTCGTCGTCCTCCAGGTCGGCCTCATGGTCGTCCTCAGCCTGGTCACGGCCCTCGCCCTCAACCGCCCAGGCCGCGCGCGCGGCCTCCTGCGCGCCGTGTTCTTCTACCCCGTCCTGCTCTCCCCCGTCGTCGTCGCCCTGATCTGGAAATGGGTGCTGCAGCGCTACGGCGTGCTCAACGCCGTCCTCGCCGCCGGCGGCCTCGCCACGCATGACTGGCTGCTCAACGGCACCAGCGCCTTCTTCTGGTCGGTCTTCGTCAGCATCTGGGCGCATATGGGCTTCTACACGCTCATCCTTCTGGCAGGGCTCCAGGCCATCCCGCGGGACGTCTACGAAGCCGCCTCGATGGACGCGACACCCCCCTGGCGCCGTTTCCGCCGCATCACCCTGCCGCTGCTGATGCCCAGCCTCCTCGTCGTCCTCGTCCTCGCGCTCATCCGCGCCGTGCAGATCTTCGACGAGGTCTACGTCCTCACTGGCGGCGGCCCGGGCACGGCGACCACCTATCTCGTCCAGTTCATCTACCAGACCGGCTTCGCCCAGCAGGTGCGGGAATACGGCATCGCCGCCGCCGCCTCCCTGCTACTCGCCGCGGTCCTCATGGCGCTGACCGTCCTGCAACTCCGTCTCACGAGATCCCGGACATGAGCGGAATGTTCCGCATGCTCACCGCCCGCCGCGGCCGCCTCGGGCGCGACTGGACGGACTGGGCGGCACTCGCCTACCTCCTGCTCGGCGTGCTGGTGATGTTCCTGCCCGTGCTCTGGCTCTTCGCCAGCTCGCTCAAGAGCGAGCAGGCCCTCAACGCCTTCCCGCCCAGCTTCCTGCCGTGGGAGCCCGCGCAGGTCACCGTCCCCGGCCACGACGGCAAGCTCCCCCTCATGCAAATCACCGCCGACGTGCCGGGGGGGCCCCACGCGGGCGAGCGCCTAGCGGAACTCCGCCATATCGGCCTCATGGCCCAGATGCTGGACCCCGCCCAGGCTGGTCAGAATGGGGGCGGCGACGTCATCCGCGTCCCCGTGAAGGACCTCAGGCCCGTCGAACAGCTCCACGCCTCCTGGTCCAACTTCACCGACCTGGTCCGCCGCTTCAACTTCCTCGGCTACTTCAAGAACTCCGTCCTCATCACCACGCTCGCCACCCTCATCACGCTGCTGGTGAACTCCATGGCCGCCTTCGCCCTCAGCAAGTACCGCTTCGCCGGCCGCGACGCCGTCTTCGGCCTCATGCTCGCAACGCTCATGGTCCCCCCCACCATCGTCCTCGTCCCCAACTTCCTCATCGCCGCGCGGCTCGATCTCGTGAACTCCATCTGGGGCGTCATCTGGCCAGGTGTCGCCACCCCCACCGGCGTCTTCCTGCTGCGCCAGTACATGCTCACCATCCCCGACGACCTCATCGAGGCCGCGCGCATGGACAACGCCTCGGAGTGGCGCATCTACTGGCGCATCGTCCTGCCCCTGTCCGCCCCGGCACTCGCGGTGCTCGCCATCTTCTCCGTGATGTGGCGCTGGAACGACTTCCTCTGGCCCATGGTCGTGCTCAACCGTTCGGAGGTGTTCACGTTGCCGCTGGCCCTCTTCGCCTTCCAGGGCGACCTGCAGACGCAATGGCACTACCTGCTGGCGATGACGGTCCTCACGCTTCTGCCCATCACCATCATCTTCCTCTTCCTGCAACGATCGATCACCCAGGGCATCGCCTCGGCAGGCGTGAAATGAGCCCGACCCCGATGCTCCGGCTGGAAAAAATCGGCAAATCCTACGGCACCGTCACCGTCATGCGCGACGTCACCTTCGACGTCGCACCGGGAGAGTTCATCGTCTTCGTCGGCCCCTCCGGCTGCGGCAAATCGACGCTCCTGCGCATGATCTGCGGGCTCGAGACCGTCAGCACCGGCCGCATCGAGATCGAGGGCAAGCTTGCCAACGACATCCCCGCGGCGAACCGCGGCCTCGCCCTCGTCTTCCAGTCCTACGCGCTCTACCCGCACATGACGGTGCGCCAGAACATGGCGTTCGGCCTGGAAAACCTCCGCACGCCAAAAGCGGAAATCGAGCGCCGCGTGGCCGAGGCCGCGCGCATGCTCCGCCTCGAATCCCTCCTCGCCCGCCGCCCCACGCAGCTTTCCGGCGGCCAGCGCCAGCGCGTGGCCATCGGGCGGGCCATCGTGCGCGAGCCCCGCATCTTCCTCTTCGACGAACCGCTTTCAAATCTCGACGCGGAACTGCGCGTCGAAATGCGCGGCGAGCTCACGGACCTGCACCGCCGCCTCGCCGCCACCATGATCTACGTCACCCACGACCAGGTGGAGGCGATGACCATGGCGGACCGCATCGTCGTGCTGCGCGCGGGCCAGGTCGAACAGGTCGGCCATCCGCTCGATCTCTACAACCACCCGCAGAATCGTTTCGTCGCTGGCTTCATCGGCTCGCCGCGCATGAACTTCCTCGATGGCCGCGTCACCAGCAGCGAAGCCGGATGGACCACCATCGAGGTCGAAGCCATCGGCCCCATCCGCGCCCCCGGCACGCTCCCCATCGGCACGGCGGCCACCATCGGCATCCGCCCCGAACACGTCGGGGCAGGACATTCCGATGCCGCACCAACCAGCCCCGCCGGTGGCCCGCTCAACGTCATCCACGGCCACGCCGCCAGCATCGAGCAGCACGGCGGCACTTCCTTCGTCCGCCTCGCCACCCCCGCCCTCAACCTCCAGATCCCCGGCCAGACCCCGATCCGCCTCGGCGACCCCGTTGCCGCCACCCTCCCCCCCGAGCGCCTGCACCTCTTCAACGCCGAGGGCAACCGCGTCACCAGCTAGGCCCGTGTCAGGCCCTGCCACCGCCTCGCCCGCCTCGTCGCGTCCCCGCCGTTGCCCGCACCCCCCAGGCCGATGGGCCACCGATTGACCGCGCCGCGCGTCACCGCCGATGATCCGCCCGCACGGCACCCCGCAACGGAGGCACACGATCGTCGCCAGCCCCGCAACCATTCAGGCCGAACGCGATCGCGAATGGCAGCAGACGCGGCAATACTGGACGCACGTCAACATCGGCGCGCTCACCGTGACCAACACCGCCGTCGCCGGCGTGCAGGTGCGCATCCGCACCGAAGGCGGCAGCGCGCTGGCATCGTTGCACCAGCGCAGCATCCGCCACGCCGTCGAGGATGTCGCCGAGGTGTTTGCCGGCCGCCTTTCCGGCAAGGCCTACGGCGCGCCGGTCAACAATGCCTGCAACAGCCTCGGCGGTCCCTGAAGCGCGGCCAGCCTCACCCCCCACCCGCCGGCCGCCAGTCCTCGATCCACATCGTGGCGAAGCTGCGCATCTTCGGCGGCAGGATGCCGTCGATCGTCTTCGGCACGATATACGGCTCCGCAACGAAGAACAGCGGCAGCTCCGGCAGGTCCACGGCGTAGATATCGAGGATCGTCTTCCAATCCGCGTACCGCTTTTTCGGATCGAGTTCCGTGCGCGCCGCCTCCAGCGCCGCGTCCATCGCCTTGTTCCGGTACCCCATGTAGTTCTGCCCGAACCAGTTGTTCGCCTGCGTCGGGATCATCGCGGAATCGAACGCGTAGTACGGCACGTAGTCCGGCGGCGGCACGGAGGTGAACATCACCATCCCGGAAAAATTCCGCTTGCGCAGCGTATCGCCGAACAGCGTCCGCGCCGCCTCGTTCTTGATGTCGAGCTTCACCCCGATTACCTTGAACTCGCTCTGCAGCACCTGCTCCACCAGCTCGCGCTGCACGTTCCCCGCCGTGGTCGTGAGCGTGATCTCGAACCGCTCCCCCTTCGGGCTCACCAGCACGCCACCCGGCCCCGGCCTGAACCCCGCCTGCGCCAACAGCCGTTTCGCTTCCGCCACATCGAACGGCCAGGTCTTCGTGCCCTCGTGCCAGCCGAACTGCGAGGGTGCGAGAAACGACCGCGCCACCGGCTGCGTGCCGCCGAACAGCTTGCGCACGATCGTCTCCCGGTCGATCGCCATCAGCAGCGCCTGGCGCACCCGCCGGTCCGCCAGCAGCGGGTTATCCAGGTTCAGCGCCAGGTGCTCGTAGGACAGCGTCGGCTCATAGAAATAGGTGAAGCGCCCCGGGTAATCCTTCTGCATCCCGATCGCCTGGTTCACCGTGAGCCCGAGTGCGGAGCTGATCATGTCCACATCACCCGAAAGCGCGTTCGCCTGCAGGCTCGCGGTGTTCTCGAGCAGCCTGGTCCCGATCTCCCGCCACGCCGGCTTCGTGCCCTTCCAGTACTCGTTCGGCACCAGCGTGATGCTCTGGTTGCGCACGAACTTGCCGATGCGGTACGGCCCGTCCCAGAGCCCGGGATTGGTCGGGTCCGTGTTGTAGGCGCTCGCATGCTCGTATTCGAGCGGCGATGTCGCGCTCGCGAGGATCCTTGCCTCCACGTGCTCGGGCAGCGGCGTCGGGATCAGCCGTGCATAGTCGTAGCGCGTGGCATCGAGGCGTATCAGCACCGTATGGGCGTCGAGCGCCTTCACCTCGGTCACGTTCGGCGTCTTGCCCACCGTCTGCGCCACTTTCTGCGCGAAGACGATATCCGCGGCCGTCACCGGCACCCCGTCGGCCCAGAAGATGTCGGAACGAAGGTGAAACGTCACCTCCATCCCCTTCCCGCCACCGGGCAGGTCCACCACCTTCGCCAGCCCGTTCCCCCGCCTCGGCACCTCGGTGCAAAGGATGCAGATCACGTTGCCCGCCATGTCGAAGCTCACCACCGGCCGCAACGCCGCGTCCTCGACATAGGCCTTGGCCGATGTCGCGGAGATATCCGGGTGCATGTCCGGCGGAAACTGCGACATCCCGATGGTCAGCGTCCCCGGCGCCCGCGCCAGCGCCATCCCCGCCATCAGCCACCAGGCCCCAACGCAGCCCAGCCGCACCAAACCCAATCGCATGATCCCTCTCTCCTCAGCCAGCCCCGACGCGCAACGCCCGCCACGCATGAGCACATTCATCACGCGATGGAAACGAGCCCAGGCACCCCTCCCGCCCCACGGACATCGCCGCCAGGACCTGCGCCAGGCCTATCGCCGCCTCCATCCCCACGCCCTCCAGCAATGCCGCCGCCAGCGCCCCGCAGAACACGTCGCCGGCCCCCGTCGTATCCACCACCCGCGCCGCCGGCGCCTTGAGGCGCATCAATTCCCCGCCGGCGCACCACACCACGCCCTCGCCCCCGAGCGTGACGACAACCTCCGCCCCGCCCGCCGCGAGCCGCCGCGCCGCGTCCTCCGCCGCCCCGCCCGCGATCTGCCCGGCCTCCACCTCGTTCACCACCAGCACGCAGCCCGCCGGCAACGCCGGCAACCCCCACCGCACCGGCGCCAGGTTCAGCACCACCCGCCCCACGCCGAACGCCGCCACCGTCGCCTCGCGCGAGAGGTTGCCCTGCAGCAGCACCACGTCCCCCGCCTCCGCCACGCCGAGGAAGTCCCGCACCTCGCCCGGCGTCAGCGCCTGCGCGCACGCCCCGGTGCTGACGATCGCGTTCGCCCCATCCGCCGCGACCAGCAGCACGGAGATGTCGGTCGGCACTTCCTTCGCCGGAAGGCTCACCTCCGCCAACCCGTCGCCGGCAAGCGCCTCGCCCGCCAGCGCCGCGCCGATCTCCGCCCGCTCCGCCCCCACGGGTGCCAGCAACCGCACGCGCGCCCCCGTCGCCGCCGCCACCCGCGCCGCCACCACTGCCTGGTTCAGCCCCTTGCCGCCGGCCGCGCGCCGCGCCGGCCCCGTCGCGATCAGCGTCTCCCCCGGCAGCGGCAGCCGCGCCACCGGCAGCGTCACGTCCACCGAGGCATTCCCCACCACATGCACCGTCCCTCTGGGCATCATCCCGCTGGGCACCATCCCTCCGGGCACCATCCCTCTGGGCACCATCCCCATCGCGGCCGCTAGCCGCGCACCCGCCGCACCTCGTCCATGAAGGCCCGCGCCCGGTCGGGATCGACGTCGTTCCACCACACGCCGTCGCGCTTCAGCCAGCTCGCGACGATCACCGCGTCCGCCACGTCCAGGATGCCGCCCACGTTCGCCGGGTTCACGCCGCTGCCCACCGCCACCGGCAGCGCCGTCCCCGCCGCGATCGCCCTGAGCTCGTCCAGGCTCGCCGCATCCCCGGTCCGGTTGCCGGTCGCGATCGCCACGTCCGCGTCGAAAAACTCCACATCCCGCGCCAGCTCGCCGAGCGGCCGGTCCGCGGTGATCGCGTGCGCCCCGTGCTTCACGTGCACGTCGGCGAACACACGCACCTCCTTCGCCCGCAGCATGGCGCGGTAGCGTGTCGCCGCCGCCGCCTCGCCCTCGACGAACCCCTCGTTCGCCACATAGGCATTCGCCCACTGGTTCACGCGGATGAAGGCACACCCCGCCGCCTTCGCAACCGCCAGCGCCGGCAGCGCCGCGTTCGCCAGCACGTTGATCCCCACCGCGCAGCGCGCCTCCATCCGCACCGCCCGCGCGATCACCGCCATCGCCGCCACCGTCTCGTGCCCGATGGCGCCCGGCTTCGCGAATGGAATGTCGCCGTGGTTCTCCACGATCAGCCCGTCCACCCCCGCCGCCCGATACCGCCCCGCCTCCGCCAGCGCATGCGTCACCAGGTCGTCCACGCTCGCCCCCTCATAGTCCGGCGCCCCCGGCAGCGCGCGCAGATGGATCACGCCGATCACCGCCTTGCGCCGCGAGAACAGCGCCTCGACCGCGTTCGCCTTCGCCTTGAAAACCGCCATGCAACGCCCCTCCCGTCTGACCGCCCCCCGCGGTTTGACGGTAAGTCCCGCGCGCCCGATCCTCCACCCCCAATCTTTCAGGAACCCGGAGTCGTGCCGACCAGGCTCGCGGCGGAAACCGCGCTCTATGCCCCCGTCAAGCGCTTCCTCGAATCCCTCGGCTTCGAGGCCAAGGGCGAGATCCGCGGCTGCGACGTCGTGGCGTTGCGCGCATGCGCGCCGGACGACGGGCGCGCGGGCGAACGCGGCCCGGACGTCGTCATCGCGGAACTCAAGCGCGGCCTCACGCTGGAGCTCGTACTCCAGGCCGTGGACCGCATGCCACTCGCCGACGAAGTCTGGATGGCCATCCCCACCAACCGCCGCGGCCCGGACAAGCGCGCGCTGCGCCTCTGCCGCCTCCTCGGCCTCGGTCTCCTGTCCATCGGCAAGCGCGGCGGCGTCGCGGTTCTCAGCGAGCCAGGTCCCTACCAGCCCCGCCGCAACGCCAAGCGCCGCGGCGCCCTCATCGCGGAGTTCCAGCGCCGCCAGGGCGACCCCACGCCCGGCGGCTCAACCCGCAGGCCGATCATGACCGCCTACCGCCAGGCCGCCCTTGCCTGCGCCGCCGCGCTCCGCGACGGGCCCCTGCGCCCGCGCGACCTGCGCCCCATCGCGGACAACGCCCCCGCCATCCTCGCCCGCAACGTCTATGGCTGGTTCCGCCGCGAGCGCCCCGGCCTCTACGCCCTCGCCCCCGAGGGCCACGCGGCGCTTGCCGCCTTCCCCGACAAGGAGACCGCCCCATGGCATTCCGCATCCTGACCGGCCAGATCGCCCACGAAACGAACACCTTCAGCAAGGTCGCGACAACGCTGGAGCATTTCCGCGCCGGCACGCTGCTGCTCGGCAACGAAATCCCGGCGGCGAGGCGCGGCACCCACACCGCCCTCGGCGCCACGTTCGAGGCCGCGGAAAAATTCGGCTGGGTCCTCTCCCATCCGCTCGCCGCCGCCGCCAACCCCTCGGGAACCGTGACGAAGGAAACCTTCGACCAGCTCCTGTCCATGTTCCTCGACGGCGCCGAGGGCTGCGACGGCGCGCTGATCGACCTGCACGGTGCGATGGTCGCCGAGGGCTGCGAGGACGCGGAGGGCGAAATCCTCGCCCGCCTGCGCGCCATCCTCGGCCCCGACGCCCCCATCGTCGTGACACTCGACCTGCACGGCAACATCACGCAGAAAATGGCGGACAACGCCAGCGCGCTCATCGCCGTCCGCACCTACCCCCACGTCGACTACCACGAGCGCACCTGGCAGGGCGCCGAACTGCTGGACCGCGCACTGCGCGGCGAAATCCACCCCCGCACCGTCATCGCGAAGCGCCCGATGCTGCGCGGCCTCGATGGCGGGCGCACCCAGACCGGCCCCATGCGCGAGCTCATCGACCGCGGCGAGGCGCTGGAAGCCGCCGGCCGCGCCCTCGTCGTCAGCGTCTGCGCCGGCTTCACCGCGGCGGACATCCACGACATCGGCCCCAGCGTCACCGTCACCGCCGACGGCGACACCGCGCAGGCCCAGCGCATCGCCGAGGAGTTCATGGACTACGCCTGGCAGACGCGCGAGTTCGTCTCCGTCCGCCACGCCTCCATCGCGGACGCCGTCGCCCGCGCCAGATCCGGCCAGGACAACGCCGACAAACCCCTCGTGCTGGCCGACGTGACCGACAACCCAGGCAGCGGTCATTACGGCGACACAACAAACCTGCTGCGCGCCATGATCGCCGCCGACCTCCAGAACGCCGCCTTCCACGCCATCTTCGACCCCGAGGCGGTGAAGCAGGCCATCGCCATCGGCCCCGGCAACAAGGGCCGCATCACCCTCGGCGGCAGGCACGACCCCGAGGCCGGCGGCGGGCCGTTGGCGCTGGACGCCGGGATCGTCTCCCTCACGGACGGCCGCTTCCAATGCCACGGCCCCATGGGCGGCGGCGTCTGGCGCAGCTACGGCCCCAGCGCGCTCCTGCGCGTCGGCGGCGTCGCCATCGCCGTCATCAGCCGCAACGGCCAGGCCAACGACCTCGCCCAGCTCATTTCACTCGGCGTCGACCCGCTCCGCTGTGCGACGATCGCGGTGAAATCGAACCACCATTTCCGTGCCGCCTTCGAACCGATCGCCCGGGAGGTCGTCACCGTGAACGGCGGCGGCCTCGGTGCCGCGATCCTCTCGCGCATGGACTACCGCCACGTCCGCCGCCCCATCTGGCCGCTCGACGACGTGAAGCCCCAGGGATCCGGCCCCTAGGCCGCGCCGAGCGCCTTCAGGTCGGCGATGACGCGGCTCACCATCCCATAGGCAACCGCCTCCTCCGCGCTCATCCAGTAGTTGCGGTCGGTGTCGCGCTCCACCTTCTCCAGGTTCTGCCCGGTCTCGTGGGCGATCACCCGGTTGATGCGCTGGCGCATCTTGATGATCTCGATCGCCTCGATGTTGATGTCGGTCGCCGGCCCACGCACCCCGCCCATCGGCTGGTGCAGCAGGAAGCGGGTATTCGGCAGGCAGAAGCGCCGCTCCTTGGCCGCGCCCAGGAAGATCAGCGCCCCGGCACTTGCCACCCAGCCCGTCCCGATCACCCGCACCGGCGCGACGCAATCCACGAAGCGGATCATGTCATGGATGGTATCGCCGCTCTCGACATGCCCACCGGGCGAGTTGATGAAGACGTCGATCGGTCGCGGATCGGTCGCGAGCGAAAGCAGCCGTCCGGTCACATCGCGCGCCAGCTTGTCGTCGATGGCGCCGAATATCAGCACCTTGCGCTGCCGCAGCAGCCGGCTTTCCAGCTCGTTGATCGGCGAGGTGAGGGCCTTGTTCTCGCCCGGCTCCTCCGGTTCCGGCCCCGGCGGCACGGGAACGTCCGGCTCCTGCGGGTCGTCGGCGTGCGCGGGATCGTTCGGTCGGCAATCGCTCATGGTGTCCCTCCGGTCGCGGCCGGCATTTAGGCGCATGGCGGGCCGCCGTCCAATTGCACCACATCCCGCGCCCGCCGCGCGACACCCGGCGCGTCCGCGCGCACCGCGCCTGCCGCACCCCGCGCCGCCTCCCGCTCCGGAAAGCGCCTGTCGAAATCACACGTTCTGGCCGTCGAGCAGAAACCTCGCCGAGGTGAGGTAGTAGTTGCGCGCGGTCGCGTTGATCTGGCGTTCGCCAAGTTCCGTCAGCGCCACGGCCTTGATCCGCCTGGCGTCCCCATTCCCCGCATCGACCGCCAGCACGAAGTCGGCCAGCTCCGCCGCCCACTGGAATGCGCCTGCCGCGACCGCCTCGCGCGCCCGCGCCAGCATGTTGTCCACGCCGCCCACCATCGTCAGCATCCGCGCCGCGCGCTCCGCGGGGGCCAGCGGCGCGATGTTCGTGGCATTGCCGTCGAACCACCCGACACAATCGGCGTAGATCCCCCGCACCGTCCACGCCACGCTGCCGTAATATTCCGCCAGGTACGGGCTCTGCGCCAGCGCCGGCGGCAGCCTCACCTCCGCCACCAGTTCATCCGGCGTCTTCCCCGCCCGTATGCCCGCCAGCGTCTGATCCAGGATCGTTCCGATCGCGTCTCGATAGACCGTCAGCGCCTCGCGCACCGCCTCCCGGCCCAGCACCGGCCGCATATGCCCCTGCACGAGATATTCGGCCCCGAGCCCGATCATCGTCTCCAGGCTCGCGATCCACCTCTCCGGCGGCCGCAGCCGCACGCCGCGCAGCGGCGAAAGATTGGGAAACGCCTTGTAGAAATCGTCACCGGGCAGCAGCACCCGCAGCGCCGGGATCCACACGGCGATGTTCTCCGCCAACTCCCCCGGCGTGTGGATCAGCCGCAGCCGCACGCCCCCGGCCTCGATCGTCGTCTCGGCACCCGCGAACGTCCGCGTCGGCGGCAGAAACCCCTCGCGCGTGTGCGGCGTGGCGCGCCCGTATTCGCGCTGGATCCCCGCGTTGATGAACAGCGCGTCGGGCAGCGCCGTGCCGAACGCGTCACCACCGTCGCGCGCGCCCCGCGCGATCTCCGCTTCCGCTCGCACCAGCCTCTCGTGGCCCCAGATCTCAGGCCCGTCATCGCCGGCGAAAACCGTCGCCCCTCCGGAATGATCCGGATGGTTATGCGTGTAGACGATCGCCAGCACCGGCCGGCGCAGCCGCTCGCCGAACGCCGCGACGATCGCCCGCGCATCCACGGGATTGGCCGAGGTATCGACGATGATCGACCCGCCCTCGCCCTGGATCAGCGCGACATTGCTGGCGCTGTAGCCCACGGCCACGAACACCCCGTCCGTCACCCCGATCACATCGCGGCGGAACTCGGCCGAGCTCGCCCGCAGCCGCTCCCGCCCCGCAAACGCTCCCGCCACCGGGTCCCGCAACCCTGTTCCTCCCGTCGAAGTCGCCATGGCCCGTCCCCCACAGCCGTTCGCCAGCAAAACGTCCCGCCAGGCGCCGCCGGTTCGCTCGGCCGCGCGCGCGCCCTACCGCCGCGTCTTGCGCCGGCGCACCGCACCCCGCGCGGCCGGCTGCACCACCTTCGCGGGCTTCGCCACCCCCTTCGCCGAGGCCCGAAGGTCAGAAATGCGCGCCCGCGACGTGATCTGCTCCGCATCCAGCACCAGCTCGATCACCGCGGGCTTGCCGCTCGCCACCGCCCGCCTGAACGCCGGCGCGAACGCCTCGGTCTTCTCCACCCGCTCGCCATGCCCGCCGAACGCCTCGATGAACCGCGCGAAATCCGGGTTGGTCAGCGCCGTGCCCGAAACGCGCCCCGGATATGTCCGCTCCTGGTACATCCGTATCGTGCCGTACATCGCGTTGTTGAACACCAGCACGATCGGTGCGACACCGTGATGAAACGCCGTCGCGATCTCCTGCCCCGTCATCAGGAACCCGCCATCGCCCACAAAGGCCACCGCCTGGCGCAACGGCTCGGCCAGCTTCGCCCCGATCGCGGCCGGCACGCCATATCCCATCGCGCCGTTCGTCGGCCCGAGGAACCGCTGCCCTTCGCCCAGGTGCAGGAACCGCGCGATCCAGGTCGCGAAATTCCCCGCATCCGTCGTCAGCACCGCATCCTCGTCCAGCAGTCCCGCCAGCGTGTGCATCACCTTCGCGAGGTTCAGCGCCCCCGGGTACTCCGGCGCCTTGGAGCCCGCGAGCCGCAACTCCCGCAGCGAGCGCGTCCACTCCCCCCAGACGATCTTCCCAGGCGCCAGCCGCGCCACGGCATGCGCGAACGCGTTGAGGTCCGTCGCAATCCCCAGCGCCGGGCGGAACACGCGCCCGATCTCCGCCGGCTCCTGGAACACATGCACGATCGGCGTTCCAAGCGGTTCGAACAAGGTATACCCCTGCGTCACCGCCTCCGAGAGCCTGGTGCCAATCGCCAGCACCAGATCCGCCTCCTTCGCCCGCGCCACCAGCGCCGGGTCCGATCCCACGCCCAGGTCGCCCACGAAGTTGTCCGCCTTGCCCGGGTAATGCCCCTGCCGGCGGAAACTCACCGCCACCGGAATGTCGTGCGCCGCGAGGAATTTGCCGATATCCGCGCGCCCCTCCCCGGTCCACCCGCCGCCACCCAGAATCGCCAGCGGCCGCCGCGCCTTCGCCAGCATCGCCTGCAGCTTCAAGATCGCCGCGGGATCAGGATACGGCACCGAAACATCCGCGCGCGGCAGGTCCGGCACATCCGCCACCCGCTTCTGCATCTCCTCCGACAGCGCGATCACCACCGGCCCCGGCCGCCCCGTCGTCGCCACGTCCACCGCGTGCGCCACCAGCTCCGGGATGCGCTCCGGCGCGTCGATCTGCGTCACCCATTTCGCCAGCGGGGCGAACATCTTGCGGTAATCGACCTCCTGGAAGCTCTCCCGGTCCGTCTCCGCGAACGGAATCTGCCCCACGAACAGCAGCAGCGGCGTCGAATCCTGCATCGCGATATGCACGCCGATCGCGGCGTGGCACGCGCCAGGCCCGCGCGTGACGAACGCCGCCGCCGGCCGCCCGGTCAGCTTGCCGAACGCCTCCGCCATGTTCACCGCGCCGGCCTCGAACCGGCAGGTCGTCAGCTTCACCCGCTGCCGCACGGCATAGAGCCCGTCCAGCACGTCGAGATAGCTCTCCCCCGGCACCGCGAAGGCATGCGTGATCCCCTGCGCCACCAGCGCGTCGGCGAGGATGCGCCCGCCAGGCCGCGGGTTGCCGCGCGCCGAGGCCGAAGCCGGGGCAGAGGCCGGTGCGGCCTTCGCTCGCGGTGCCACGCGTGACGTCTTCTTGCTCGCGCTCATGCTCTCTCCCGAATGCTCCCGTGGGGGATCTCCCCGCAGGATAGAACCCGTCCGCCGCGCCTGGAAGCCACGCCCGCCGCGTGCGATGATGCCCGCAGCAGGAGGTCCGGCCCATGCGCGCCATCTACGTCATGATCAAATGCGAAATGGGCCACGCGTACCGCGTCGCCCAGATCGCCGCCGACACGATCGAGGAGCTGTCGGAGCTGCACTCCACCTCCGGCCAGTACGACCTCCTGGGGAAATTCTACCTCGACCCCAACCAGGACACCGGCCTCTTCGTCACCGAGAAGCTGCAAACCATCCAAGGCGTGAAGGACACCTACACGCTCATCACCTTCAACGCCTTCGTGGGCGGCAGCGGCGGCTGAACGGCCACCGCGAGCCGGAACAAGCCGGCTCAGGCCGGCTTCAGCACATGCACGGCGCGGCTCGCGATCAGCGGCGCCGTCTTCTCCCGGTACGCCAGCATGTGCGCGGACGCCGCATGCGCCGCCAGCGCCTCCGCGCTCGCCCATTTCTCGATCACGACGAACGAATCGTCCCCGAAACGAGTCCCGGCCGCCGGATCATGGTCCACCGCCGCCCCGTACTCGATGCACCCGTCCTCCGCCCGCACCGCCGGCACGTTGGCCTGGAAGGCCGCCAGCACCTCCGCCCGCCTGCCCGGCTTCGCCGTGATGAACGCCAGCACGTGAATCATCGCCTGCTCCCCCCTAACCCGCTTCCGCCATCGCCCGCCCGCGCCGCGAGGCATAAAGCTCGAGCCGCCGCGTCGCCACCTCGCTCATCACCGCCGCCCCCTCCGCGGCCGGCGCCGCCGGCAGCGTCTCCGCGTGGTGGCACGCCACCTGGTGCCCGCCCTCCAGCGTCCGCAGCGCCGGCACCTCCACCTTGCACTTGTCAGTGGCAAAGGCGCAGCGCGTATGGAAATGGCAACCCGGCGGCGGGTTCATCGGGCTCGGCACGTCGCCACCCGGAATCTGGCGCGCCGTCTCCCGGTGCGGATCGGGCCGCGGGATCGCGGCAAGCAGCGTGCGCGTGTACGGGTGCCGCGGGTTGGCGAACAGTGCCTCCTTCTCCGCGATCTCGACGATGCGCCCGAGATACATCACCGCCACGCGGTCGGCCATGTGCTTCACCACCGCGAGGTCGTGCGCGATGAACAGATAGGAAAGCCCAAGCCGCGCCTGCAGGTCCTTCAGCAGGTTCACCACCTGCGCCTGGATCGAAACATCGAGCGCCGAGACCGGCTCGTCGCACACCACCAGCGCCGGCTCCACCGCCAGCGCCCGCGCGATCCCGATGCGCTGCCGCTGCCCGCCGGAGAACTCATGCGGATAGCGCTGCACGTGGTACGCCGCGAGCCCCACCAGCCCCAGCAACTGGTTCACCCGCGCGCGCCGCGATGCCTTGTCGCCGATGCCATGCACCAGCAGCGGCTCCTCCAGGATATCGCCCACCGTCATGCGCGGGTTGAGGCTCGCGAACGGGTCCTGGAACACGATCTGCATCCGCCGCCGCAGGCGGCGCAGCGGCTCGCCGCGCATCGCCGTGATGTCGGTGCCCTCGAACCGCACCACGCCGGCGCTGGGCTCGATCAGCCGCAGCACCAGCCGCGCCGTCGTGGACTTGCCGCAGCCGCTCTCGCCCACCAGCGCCAGCGTCTCGCCGTGGCCGAGCTTGAACGAAATCCCGTCCACCGCCCGCACCGCGCCCACCTTCCTGCCGAACACCAGGCCGCGCTTGACCTCGTAGTACTTGGCGAGGTTCTCGACCTCGAGCAGCGCCCCGCTCATGCTTCCACCCTCATGCGGGCACCCTCATGCGGGCACCATCGCCTCGACCGGCGCGTTGATGCACGCCGCCTCGTGGCCCTCCGCCAGCAGCCGCAGCTCCGGCACATCCACCTGGCACGCCCCGGTCGCGAACACGCAGCGCGGATGGAACCGGCACCCCTTGGGCAGCGAGAACGGCGGCGGCACCGCGCCCTCGATCGCCAGCAGCCGCTCGCGCGTCTCCTCCACGCGCGGAATGCTGCCCAGCAGGCCCAGCGTATAGGGGTGCTGCGGGTCGTCGAAGATCGCCGCCGTCGCCGCCTTCTCCACCACGCGCCCGGCGTACATCACCGCGACTTCGTCGGCCATTTCGGCAACGACACCAAGATCGTGCGTGATCAGGATGATCGCCATCCCCGTCTGCGCCTGCAAATCGCGCAGCAGGTCCAAAATCTGCGCCTGCACCGTCACGTCCAGCGCCGTCGTCGGCTCGTCGGCGATCAGCACGTCGGGCGAGCACGCCAGCGCCATCGCGATCATCACCCGCTGGCGCATGCCGCCCGACATCTGGTGCGGATACTCATCGAGCCGCCGCTCCGCGGACGGAAATCCGCACCCTCTCCAGCGCCTCGATCGCCCGCCTTCGCAACTCCGCGTGCGCCGTCCCCTTCTCGTGCGCGCGCATCGCCTCGACGATCTGCGAGCCGACGGTGAACACCGGGTTCAAACTCGTCATCGGCTCCTGGAAGATCATCGCGATCCGCCGCCCGCGCACCTGGCGCATCTCCGCGTCCGAGATCGTCAGCAGGTCGCGCCCCTCCAGCCGCACGCTGCCCGCCGCCACCATCCCCGGCTGCGGCACCAGCCGCATCACCGAGAGCGACAGCATGGACTTGCCGCACCCGCTCTCGCCCACGATCCCGAGCGTCTTCCCGCGCGCGACCGACAGCGAAACGCCGTCCACCGCCGCCACCTCTCCGCCATGGGTGCGGAACACCGTCCGCAGCCCCCCAATTTCCAGCAACGGCGTCACGTAATTTCCGTCAGCCCCCACCACTCAGCCACGATAATCCGGCCGGTCGTTCTCGATCAGCCGCAGCGCGGCCCCCCACGCCATCGCCGCGTGCGCCGCCGCCCCCTGCTCGCTGCCCGCGGCGAACTGCGCCGCCGTCCGCGCCGCCACCGCCTCGGGGATCAGCATCAGCTCCGCCCCTCCGGATTGCGCGGCGATCTGCGCCTGGCAAGCCCGCTCCAGGAAATAGATTTCCAGGAACGCCTCGGGAATGCTCCGCCCGCACGCCAGCAGCCCATGGTTGCACAGGATCATCGCGGTGTTGCCGCCCAGGTCCGCCACCAGCCGCTCGCGCTCGTCGGTGTCCAGCGCGATCCCCTCGTAGCCATGGTACGAAACCCGCCCGAAGAACCGCGCCGCGTGCTGCGACAGCGGCAGCAACCCCTGCTTCTGCGCCGAAACCGCGATCCCCGCGGCCGTGTGCGTATGGATCACGCAGGCAAGGTCCGGCCGCGCCGCATGGATCGCGGAGTGGATCACGAACCCCGCGCGGTTCACCTCGCTTTCGGACCGCTCATCCACGCTCCGCCCATCGAGGTCGATCTTCACCAGGTCGGAGGCGCGCATCTCATGGAACAGCACGCCATACTTGTTGATCAGGAAATGGTGCTCGGGCCCCGGCACCCGCGCGCTGATATGGGTGTAGATGAAGTCCGTCATCCGGAAATGCGCCACCAGCCGGTACAGCGCCGCCAGGTCGCAGCGCAGCTGCCACTCCCCGGCTCTCATGCCGGCCCGCGCGCCCACCGCCGCGACATTCATCGCCCATCTCCCTGATCCCGCCCGGACTCTCCGCCGCCCCGCGCGCCCGGTCAAGCGAGGGTCAAGCGAGGCCCAGGCGAGGGCCAGGCGAGCGCCATGCCACCGATTGCCCGGGGGGCGAGGGTCGTGCCAGTCTCGCCGCAACGGCGGCGGGAGGAACACGTCATGGCCCATCTCCAGGGCGGCTGTCTCTGCGGCAAGGTGCGCTACAGCGCAGAGGCCGAACCGGTCTTTTCCGGCGTCTGCCACTGCACGGACTGCCAGAAATTCACCGGCTCCGCCTTCTCCACGGTCGTCGGCATCCCGAAGGACGCGATCACGCTCACCGGCACGACGAAAACCTTCACCAAGAACGGTGACAGCGGCAAGCCGATCCACCGGCATTTCTGCCCCGAATGCGGCTCCGCCGTCATGGACGAGGCCGAAATGATGCCCGGCATCGTGATGATCAACACCGGCACGCTCGACGACCCCAGCCAGGTCAAGCCCGCGATGCAGATCTACTGCGACAGCGCCCAGCCCTGGGCCCAGCTCGGCGGCGACACCAAGAGCTTCCCCAAAATGCCCGGCTAGCCCGGCTCCCTCGACTCCCGCCCGCCGGGCATCATCGCTCAGGAGGGCGCGAAATCGCCAAAGGCTTTCTTCACTTCTCGAACGTTCTCGTCGGGTGGTAAAAGGAGGTTACCCTGGCCGCCGAAATCGGTAGCGGCCAAGCCAGCCCCGGAAACTGCCCAAATGGCCGACGACTACGCCTACCCGATTTCCCAGTGCGACGTGCCGGCAGACAGACGAAGCGCCCTTCAGGCGTATCGGGACAAAAGGCGGCTGTGGTTGTCTTGGATCGACACAGACGAATATCATGCGATCTGGGATGTGATTTCGTCTATGGTGTGGAGGGATGCTGCGTTCAACGCTTTGCGTCACTTCGCCGTCAGCAACGAGAATAATGCCCTCAATAACCCTCTTCTTGGAGAAGCCTTGATCGACGGTCACGTGGCGATGCAGGTGCTGGCGATACGCCGACTTGTCGACAATGGAAACGATGTTATCTCGCTTCGGCGACTTTTGAAGGATTTGAGGCGCGACTTTGCGCTGTTCACGCGCGAAAACTGCGTGTGCTTTGATGGACTCCCATACGACTACGAAGCGGTTCAGCAACAGGAGATGATCGAGCGCATCGAAGCACGTGGCGGCCCCTACTGGGCTGAACGGTCCGGCCCCAATGCGCACGCGACCTCGCGCATGATGCACGAGCAATTCGACGAACTCGCCGGCATTGATCCGACAAACCGATGCAGGGACGACCGACTTCCTATTTCCCTACTGACGACTATCGAAAAATGGCTTGATGAAAGCGATGCGGACGGTTTGGCAAAATGGAGCCATGCGTTCTTCGCCCACGCGGGCGGACCGAAACAACGAGAAAGGCTCGCTGGTCAATTGGTGACAGCGAACAAAATCACTGGGGCGATAACCGCGGCGGCGCGTGTCACCGAGGGCGTTTCTAGGTGGCTGCTCTTTGCAGGCGGCCGGACCAGCGCGCTGACGCCCGTTGCACAGTTCAATCCATTCGAAAAACTGGACGTGCAAATCATGGAACCAAACGGCCTACAGGATGCGTGGAATCTCTGGCATCAGCTGAGCGCCGAGCGTAACCGCTATCTCGACGGGGTGGACCGGGAGTTGACCCGAAGTTCGGACGCACCGAAGCCGTGAAAACCTGGCTCGATATCTCGAAGTCATTGTCGATCCCACCTTCGACGACTTCTACTGCAACCGTGCCTCGGTTCGTCATGCGTATCTTGCGTGCGTGGGGATCTTCCATGCCGTTGACCGCGCCGCCGAGGAAAACGGACAACGCCCGGCCGTGGTTCGTCAGGCTTGGTGCAAAGAGTTGCTCGAAATTCAAGTTGGTCGATGTTATCGCACATCAATTTAAGCACGTTCAGAGTTCGGACGAAAAGATCCCGGCGAGCCGTCCCGGCATACCGATTGGCTTTGCGCTCGGGTTTGACGAATCCGGCGGGGCAATGGACCTGCGCAACCTCTATTACGTGATACGGGATGCAGTACGGTTCGTTCACCGGAAGGCGGGCACGATTCACCCCAAGCTGCCGTAGTCAGCCACCTGATAAACCGGACCATCACTTGCTAATTGGGCCATTCATCCGTGGCGCTCGATTGTCCGCTTTCGGGAAGGCGCCCGTGGCGCCTGAATGACCCAGATGGGTCGAAACCAGATCCTCGATCCCCCCTTCCCCAACCCCGCCAAATCAGCAACCCTCCCCCCATGGAGAACACCCTCGAACGCGCCCTGCTCGCCACGCGCTGGATGCTGCTGCCCCTCTTCGCCTCCCTCCTCCTCGGCGTGCTCGCGATCTACGCCATCGTCATCCGCGAGGTCGCGCGCATCGTCACCCTCGTCGTCGCCGGCTCGGAAATCGACATCCTCGTCTCCATCCTCAACATCCTGGACCTCGTCCTCATCGCCAACCTCCTGGTGATGATCGCCGTCGGCTCCTACGAAAGCATCATCTCCCGCTTTTCCGTGGCCCAGGGTCCGGACATGCCGGAATGGCTCGGCAAGCTCGACAGCAGCAACGTCAAGGTAAAGGTCGCCATCGCCCTCGTCCTCATCTCGGCCATCCACCTGCTGCAGCTCTACCTGCGCGGCGCCGCCACCGAGCGCCTCCTCGTCTTCGCCGCCGTCCACCTCGTCTTCGTCATCTCCGCCGTGATGATGGCCTGGGCAGACCGCCTCGGAAGGGCCACCCATTGACCGCCGATCTCCTCATCCGCAACGCCCGCCCCCTCGGGGGCAAGCCGCGCGACATCGCCATCGCCGCCGGCCGCATCACCGCCGCACCGCCGCCCCCCGGCACCAAGGTGCTCGACGCCGCCAACCGCATCGCCCTGCCCGGCCTCATCGAGGCCCACACCCACCTGGACAAGACGCTCTGGGGAATGGGCTGGTACCGAAACGAAGTCGGCCCCCGCCTCATCGACAAGATCGAGAACGAGCGCGCCGAACGCCAGCGCCTCGGCATAGACCCGCGCCGCCAGTCGGAGCGTCAGGCCCGCCTCACGTCGGGCCACGGCACCACCGCCATCCGCAGCCACGTGGACGTGGACACGGAGGTCGGCCTCGCCGGCATCGCCGGCGTGCTCGCCACCAGGGCCGCGCTCGCTGACATGCTGGAGATCCAGCTCGTCGCCTTCCCCCAGTCCGGCATGCTCATCCGCCCCGGCACGGTGGAACTCATGGACCAGGCCCTCGCCATGGGCGCCGACGCCGTCGGCGGCCTCGACCCGTGCGCCATCGACCGCGACCCCAAGGGCCATCTCGACACCGTCTTCGCCCTCGCCACGAAGCACGGAAAAGACGTGGACATCCACCTGCACGAGCCCGGCGAGATGGGCGCCTTCTCCATGGAGCTCATCGCCGAGCGCACCATGGCGCTCGGCATGCAGGGCCGCGTCATCGTCAGCCACGCCTTCTGCCTCGGCATGCCGGACAATGCCGTCGTCGCCCCCCTCATCGACCTCATCGCCCGCGCCGGCATCGCCATCATGACGACCGCCCCCGCCTCGCGCCCCGTCCCGTCCGTGCAGCGCCTGCGCGCATCCGGCATCACCGTCTGCGCCGGCAACGACGGCATCCGCGACACCTGGGGGCCCTACGGCAACGGTGACATGCTCGAACGCGCGATGCTGTTGGGCCTGCGCAACAATTTCCGCCGCGACGACGAGCTCGACATCGCGCTCGAAACCATCACCACCGGCGCCGCCACCGCGCTCCGGCTGGACGATTACGGTCTCGAACCAGGCTGCCACGCCGACCTCGTCCTCGTGGAGGCCGAAACCGTCGCCCACGCCATCGCCGCCCGCCCAGGCAACCGCACCGTCATCAGGCGCGGCAATATCGTCGCGCCGCCCGCCTGAGGCCGCCGCTCAGGCCCGCGCGCGCCGCAACAGCAGGAAGAACCGGGTGGACAAAAGCCCCGCCGCCACCGTCAGCCCCGCGATGATCCCGATCCACAACCCCGCGATCCCCACGCCAAACGAAAACGCCAGCGCGTAGGCCAGCGGCAGCCCCACGCACCAGTAGCTGAACCCGGTGATCGCCACCGGCACGCGCGCATCGCGCAACCCCCGCAGCGCCCCGATCGCCGTCACCTGCAACCCGTCCGAAAGCTGGAAGATCGCCGCCAGGTGCAGCAGCACCACCGCCGTCGCCAGCACCTCCGCATCCTGCGTGAAGAACCCCGCCAGCGTCCCCGGCACCGTCAGCATCAGGCAGGCCGCGATCGCCTGGCTCGTCAGCGCGAGGCCCATCCCCGCCAGCGCCGCCCGCCGCGCCCCCTCGCGGTCGCGCCCGCCCATCGCGTGCCCCACCCGCACCGTCGTCGCGATCCCGAGCCCGAGCGGCACCATGAAGCTCACGGAACCGAGGTTCAGCACCACCTGCTGCGCGCTTGCCGCCACCGCGCCGAACCGCGCCGCCAGCAGTCCCGTCGCACTGAACAGCCCCACCTCCAGCAGCACCGACCCCGCCATCGGAATGCCGAGGTGCAGCAACTCCCGCACCACCGCCCCGCGCGGCCAGATCGCGCCGGCGAACACCGCGCCCGCATGCAGCCGCCGCCGCGCCAGGAACACGAACCCCAGCGCCACCGCGGTATCGATCCACGTCACGATGGTCTCGGTCATCCCCGCGCCGCGCGCCCCGAGGGCGGGCACGCCCAGCCGCCCATACATCAGCACGAACGCGATCGGCGCCAGCAGCACCAGCCCCAGCACCCCGATCCCGAGCGTCGGCCGCGTCCACCCGCAGCCCTCCCACAGCCCGCGGCACGCCAGCAGCAACCCCAGCGCCGGCAGCGCGAACGACGCCGCCCGCGCAACGCCCACCGCCCCCGCGCGCAACTCCCCCACCACGCCCACGCCCGCGATCAGCAGCGGGGAGAACGCCCATATCAGCGCCCCCACCACGCACCCCGCCGCCAGCCCGATCCACGCGGAAGCCGCGAACACCGCCCCGATCTCGCCGGCATGCCCCGCCCCGCGCCGGTGCGCGACGGAGGGCGAGACCGCCATCTGGATGCCGATCAGTGCCATCAGCCCGAGGTTCCACACCCCGGTGCCCACGCCCACCGCACCCAGCACGTCGGGCCCCAGGTGCCCGCCCAGCACCGCCAGCGCCGTGTTCTGCCCCACGATCGCCAGCTGCCCCAGCACGATCGGCGCCGCCAGCCGCAGCGTCGCCCCCAGCTCCGCCCTGGCAATGGAAGGCCGCGCGAGCGCGGCCCCGCTCATATCGGCGAGCCGAATGCCCGGCTCGCCGATATGATTCTCCGTTTCGCGCGCAGCCGCCACGCCAACCCTGCGCGCCGAGACCGATACGCCATCCGGCTCATCGGTCTCAGTGGATCTCGCCGGACTTTTTCAGCGCCGCGGCCATCTTCTTCGCGTTGAAGCCCTTGGCCCTCGCCATGTCCAGGATCACCTTCTCCCGCCGCGACACCAGGTCGATCGCCGCCGGCAGCTTCTTCACGCAATCCGCGGGGATCACCACGGCGCCGTGATAATCGGCGTGGATCACGTCGTCGTGGTCCGCGTGCATGCCCAGCACGTTCACCTCGCACTTCATCTGCACCATGTGCACATGCGCATGGCTCGGCACCACGCAGCGCCCGACGATCTGGAACCCCGGCGCCCACATGTCGAGGTCGCGAAAACTGCCATCCGTCACGCACCCGATCGCGCCCAGCGCCTTGTGCACCGTGCTCTGCACCTCGCCCCAGAACGCCCCGAACCCCGGCTGGTCATCGAGGTCCTGGATCACCGCGATGGTCGGAAACTCCCCGGCCTCGACATAGGAATACCAGTCCTCGCGCGCCGGAATCGCCCCGCGCGGCTTCTCCTTCGATCGGATCAGCCCGGTCCGCGCCACGCCCACGATCGGCGGCAGCTTGCGGTCCACGCACACCATCGGCGCCGTCGTGAACCCGATCGCGCGCCGCTCCGGCACCACGATCTCGAGCCCGTTGCAGATCGTGGGCGTGTCCCACTGCTTGAGCGCCTCGAGGTCCGCGCGCGTGAACAAAGGCTTCGCCATCGTCTTCCTCCCGTTCCGACTTCGCGCCACCATGCCGCCTCGGCGGCGTTTCGCCAACCGCAGGAGGACGCATGACACCCGCTCCCAGGGCACGCGGCATCGCAAACGGCGGCATTGTCAGCAGCCGCATCGCAAGAGGCGGCAAGGCCATCTACGGCGCGCCCCTCGGCATCCTGATGCTGGAGGCGCGTTTCCCCCGCATCCCGGGCGACATGGGCAACGCCACCACCTGGCCCTTCCCGGTGCTCTACCGCGTCGTCCGCGGCGCCTCGCCCGAACGCGTCGTGCTCAATGGCGCGCGCGGCCTGCTCGACGATTTCATCGCAGCCGCGAAGGATCTCGTCGCCCAGGGCGCCGAGGCGCTCACCACGAATTGCGGCTTCCTCGCCATCTACCAGCGCGAACTCGCAAAAGCCGTGAACGTCCCCGTCGCCACCAGCTCGCTCATGCAGGTCCCCTGGGTGCAATCAACGCTCCCGCCGGGCCAGCGCGTCGGCCTCCTCACCGTCAGCAAATCCACCCTCACATCAGCGCATCTCGAAGCCGCGAATGTCCCCCTCGACACTCCCATCGAGGGCACGGAATCCGGCCGCGAGTTCTTCCGCGTCCTGATCAAGGCCGAAACGCAGGACATGGACGTCGATGCCGCCGAGGCCGACATCCTGGACGCCGGCCGCCGCCTCGTCCGCGCGCATCACAACATCGGCGCCATCGTCCTCGAATGCACCAACATGCCCCCCTACGCCGCCGCGCTGCGCGAAGCCCTCAACCTCCCCGTCTACGACATCTACTCGATGATCACCTGGTTCCACGCGGGCCTCCGCCCCCGCGCCTTCACTTAGGGGCGATTTCACCTGAGGCTCGCCCAAACCGTGCCCACACCCAAACCGTGCCCTATGCGAAACGAGCGGGCGAATAAGGCGCCGGGTCCACCACCGGTTTCTTCCCCGAAACGATATCCGCCACCAGCCGCCCCGTCAGCGCGCCGGAGGCGAGCCCGATATGCCCATGCCCGAACGCCAGCACCACATCGGTGCAATCCCGCGCCCGCCCGATGCACGGCAGGCTGTCCGGCATCGACGGCCGGTGCCCCATCCAGACCTTCACCCGCGACGCCGGCAGATCCCTTGGCAACCCCGGAAACGTGCGCAGCGCCACCTGCCGCAGCACCTCGGCGCGCTTCCAGTTCGGCGCCGCCCTGAGCCCCGCGATCTCCACCTGCCCCGCGATCCGCAGCGTCCCCGCGGTCAGTGTGGCCACCATCTTCCCGTCGCTCGGCATCACCGGAATCCGCGGCCCCGTCTCGGGGTCCAGGATCGCCGCGTGATACCCCCGCTCCGTCTCCAGCGGCACGTTGCACCCCACCGCCCGCGCCAGCACCCTGGAATGCGCTCCCGCCGCGATCACCGCCGCGTCGCACGCAATCGGCTCGCCATCGGTCTGCACGCCGCGCAGCCTCCGCCCGATCCGCGCGAATCCCGTCGCCTTCCCTCGCACCACACTGGCCCCGCGCTTCCTCGCCAGCGCCACCAGCGCCGCCACATACGCGCCCGGATCAAGGCAATGCGCCCCCTCCTCCACCAGCAAGCCGAACGCATATCGCCGGTCCAGCTCCGGCACGCGCTGGCGGAGCTCGTTCTCGTCGAGCTCCAGCCACGTCACGCCCTGCTCGGCGCGGATCTTCCAGCTCTCCGCCTCCGCCTCGTAGTCCGCCCGGCTCGGAAACACGTACATCAGCCCCGTCCGGCTCACGAGGTGCCCGACACCCGCCTCCTCCGCCAGCGCCTGGTGCCGCTGCGGGCAATCCGCCACCAGCGGCCGCATCGCGGAGGCCAGCCTGCGCACCCGCTTCCAATCCTTCCCCGCCGCGATGAACCGCCGCAGCCACGGCAGCACCGCGGGCAGGTACGACCACCGGATCGTCAGCGGCCCCAGCGGGTCCATCAGCCACCCCGGCACTTTCCCGCCGATGCCCGGCGCCGTCACCGGCAGCACGGAACTCGGGCTGAACCACGCGCCGTTGCCATAGCTCGCCGCCTGCTCGCCCCCCGGCTCGCCCGGCTCGAGGATCGTCACCTCGTGTCCGTCCCGCAACAACTCCACGGCCGTCACGGCGCCCACGATCCCGGCCCCAATCACAACGACGTGCATCTTCCCTCGCGCGCTCCGAGGCGCCACGATACGCCTTCAGCCACGGGAGGAAACCCATGATCATCGAGATGCGCGTCTATCGCTGCGTTCCCGGCCGCCTGCCGGACCTGCTCGCCCGCTTCCGCGACCACACGCTGCGCATCTGGGACAGGCACAACATCAGGCAGGCCGGCTTCTTCACCACCCTCATCGGCGAAAGCAACCAGGAGCTCACCTACTTCCTCGCCTGGGAGAGCCTCGCCGACAAGGAAAAGAAATGGGCCGCCTTCCAGACCGATCCCGAATGGATCGCCACCCGCGCGAAGACCGAGGCCAACGGCCAGATCGTCGCCAACATCGTCTCCCAGCTCCTCGTCCCCACCGACTTCTCGTCCGTGAAGTGAAATGACCGTCCGAAGCTGGACGCTGCCGGAACCCGGCGGCGTCGAGCGCCTCGTCCTGACCGAGGCGCCTCGCCAGCCGCCAGGCCCGCGGCAGGTGCGCATCGCCGTGCGCGCCTGCTCCCTCAACTACCGCGACCTCTCGGTCGTCCGCGGCGCCTACGGGCGGGGTGGGGTTCGCCCCAACCTCGTCCCCCTCTCGGACGGCGCCGGCGAGGTGCTGGAAACCGGCCCCGGCGTCACGCGCTGGCGCGTGGGCGAGCGCGTCGCCGCCATCTTCATGCAGCGCTGGATCGCGGGCGGCATCACGCAGGCCGCCGGCGCCTCCGCCCTCGGCGGCGCCATCGACGGCATGCTGGCGGAGGAAGTCGTCCTCGACGAGGACGGCCTCGTTGCGATCCCGGACCATCTCTCCTTCGCCGAGGCCGCGTGCCTGCCGTGTGCGGCCGTCACCGCCTGGCACGCCCTCGTCGAGCATGCGGCGCTCAGGCCCGGCGAGACCGTCCTCGTCCAGGGCTCCGGCGGCGTCTCCATCTTCGCCCTCCAATTCGCCCGCATGATGGGTGCGCGCGTCATCGCCACCTCCTCGTCCGACGCGAAGCTCGCCCGCCTGCGCTCCATGGGTGCGGAGGCCACGATCAACTACCGCAGCACCCCGGAATGGCAGGACGCGGTGGTGAGCGCGACCAACGGTCGTGGCGTGGACACGATCGTGGAGGTCGGCGGCGCCGGCACCCTCGCCCGCTCCATCCAGGCGGTGCGCGTCGGCGGCTCCATCTCCCTCATCGGCGTGCTCACCGCAGGTGCCACCATCGACCCCACGCCCATCATGCGCCGCTCCATCCGCTTGGGCGGCATCTATGTCGGCTCGCGCGCCATGTTCGAGGCGATGAACACCGCCATCGCCGCCAACCACCTCCGCCCGCTCATCGACGCGACCTACCCCTTCGCGGAAGCGCCGGAAGCCTACCGCCACCTCATCGCGGCACAGCACATGGGCAAGGTCGTCATAACTATTCCGTAGCGCCACGGCCGAACCGCGCTCATGCTCCGAACATGACCCGGGAACCGTCCACCCCACTGCCCGACCGCCCGCATCGCTTCCTCCTGCAGGCCATCGACGCCGATCTCGGCTGTTCGGTCCTCGAAGCGCTGCTGCGCACCGACGATCTGGCAGCGTTGGCCGCGACCCTTGGCGACGAAGCGTCAGACGACCCCGAGCTCGAACACTTATACCTGCTCGATCCCCCGCAATGGGAGGTAATCGCCAATCGTTTCAGTGTCGCCTTCGATCCCGGCGACCGTCCCGTCTGGTTGTCGCGAATGCATTCCATACGCGACGTGCCTTATCTCGTGCATACCGGCTTCGAGCTGCTGCTGATGCTCGACGGCCGCAAGCCATTCGCCAAATTCGTTGTCGAGGAGCCGGCAGCTCCTTTTGACATGGAATTCCTCGAATGCTTCGAACCTCACGTCCGGTCCGGTACGCTGATCAAGCGCCTGGCTCCGGTCGAACCGCCACTGAAGAAACCGATACGCGCGCGTGATGGTCGCATCGTCACCGGCTTCCATTTTATCTTCTTCACGCTGCCGGGCGAGGAATGGCGCGCCGACGCAAACCTGCTCCTGGAACGCCAGCTTCGGCGTGGCGCCTGGAACGAAGCGCTCGAACGGCTTGAGGGCGAACTTCTCGGCTATACCGACGAACAAAACGACTACTGGCAGACACGTCGCCGCGACCGATCTCCCAGCCCTCAGCCACAAACTCCCGATGGCGGGTAAGATCATCGCCGAGCGACGAGGTGGATAAAGTACGGAGGTGGATAAAGTACGGGGGACCTCAGGTCCCCCGTAGACCCCCTGTCACTTGAGCACTCGTCCGTCGGGCGAACGCACCGTCACCGTGAACGGTATTCCCGCCCGCACGCTCTGCGACACCGTGCAGAAATCCTCGAAGCTCGCCAGCGCCCGGTCGAGATGTCCCAGCGTCTCCGGCGCCGCCCCCATCGTCATCTCCACCTGCATCCCCAGGACCCTGAGCCGCCCCTTCTCGTTCCGCCCCACCTCGCACACAACGCTCGTCGTCAGCGTCCCCACATCCTCCTTGTACCTGCTGGTCGCGAACACCAGGCTCGCCGACAGGCAATTCGCCACCGCCGCCGCCAGGAATTGCTGCGGCGAGGGCCCCGCCCCCTCCCCCAGCGGCGCCGGCTCATCCGCCAGCCCCTTCTCGATCCCCGGCCCGAAATCCACCACGAACCGATACCGTTCCTGTCGCGTAACGGTAACCCGCACCTCTTCGCTCATCGCGCCCACCTCATGCTCGCATGACAACCCCGCCACGATACCACCGCCGAGGCTCCCGCGCATGAACATGCCTTAAACGAAGACCCGGCCAGGTGTTCCCACCCGGCCGGGCCCAAACTCAGACGCCCCGGTCGCCACGTTCGTCGAGGATCGCCGGCGCCGGCACGAAGCGCCCACCCGGATCGACACAACCAGGGTCCTCCCGGCTGTGTCGATCGGTCGTGCGGCCACGTGTCATGTGCGGGCGGGGATCTTGCCGCCCGCCCGCATACGGTGGTCCTGCTCAGCGCAGACGGCGGCGTATCGTGCCAAGTGCGAGCAGCCCGCTCCCAACCAACATCATGGAGGTCGGCTCAGGCACCGGAACGCCGGTCCCGGCGTTGACGCGTACGTTCACCCGACCAACCTCCGCTCCGTTAGCGTTCGACGCGGTGAGCGCGATCAGGAACAAATCATTGACCGAAGAGTTATACGAAGGATCGAATACTGTATATGAGAGTGTCTCGGCGTTCTGAAAGCCTTTCTGCGTGGGGGAGGTACATGAAGACGTGCCAACCGCCGTGGGGTCACTGCAACCTTTGCTGCCCCCCGCAGTGTTTGTCCCATCCGTCCCGGAATTATCGGGTATGATAGATGGATCAAATGTTACTGTTGTACCGGCTCCAATATCGTTGATCGACATCGAATACACATAGTCGGACAGATTAGCCGAAAACACCGAGAAGGCGAAACCCCAGACGGAGCCGGAGTGCCCGGCGCTGTCGCCCAGCGGCACGTCGTACACATTTCCCGTCGGCGTGTAAGTCGCCCCCACATATCGCTCGAGCACCTGCAGGCCGAGTTCGACGTTCGTTTCGGTATCGACCGTCCAGTGGACATTCGTTCCACTGTTGCCGGTACCATAATAGACCCCGGGAGGAGCAGTCAGACTGCTGTCGTTCGCTACGGTCGCTGACGCCGGTGCGACCAATGCGAGCAGTCCTGTTGCCGCGAGAATAACGGAAAATGCCTTGTACATCGGTACTTTGTTCCCTGTGACGGCTGTTGAACGCCAGACAATCTTCGAAAACACGCACCTTCCGGGGCATACGACGCACCCGGGTCTTTCCACACGGCGGCCTTGCGACCTCCAAGTACCAGGATCATCAGAAATTCTTCGACCGACTGCAACCCTGATCAGCTTGCCAATGGCGACATATGTTGCCCTGTTGCCCCACCGCTCACCCAGCGCGCGTCATCGGTTTCCCGAAACGCCCGCCGCAATGCTTACAGGCCCGGCGCAACAATTCGTCCGCGACATCGCAGCTTAAACAAGTACGGGGGGCCATTGGCCCCCCGTAAACCCCCCGATCCACTCGGGGAATTCTCAGCCTGCGGCGGCGACCGCCCGCTTGGCCATCACGCCCACCAGGTGCGCGCGATACTCAGCACTCGCATGGATGTCGCTGTTCAGCCCGTCCGCCGGCGTCTTCACACCCGCCAGCGCATCGGCGGACCAGTTCTTCCCCAGCGCCTCTTCCATCGCCTTGTGGCGGAACACGCCGTTCTGCCCGGCCCCCGTTACCGCCACGCGCACGCCCTTCGGCCCCTTCGCCACGAACACACCGACCATCGCATAGCGCGAGGCCGGGTTGACGAACTTCATGTACGCAGCCTTCGCCGGCGCCGGGAACACGACGGACGTGATCACCTCGTCCTGCGCCAGCGCCGTCGCGAACATGCCCTGGAAATAATCGTCCGCCTCGATCCGCCGCTTGTTGGTGACGATCGTCCCCCCGAGCGCCAGCACGGCGGAGGGATAGCACGCGGAAGGATCGTTGTTCGCGAGACTGCCCCCGATCGTGCCGCGGTGGCGCACCGCCTCGTCGCCGATATTGGCCGCGAGCTTCGCCAGCGCCGGGATCGCCCGCTTCACGTCGGCGGAGTTCGCCACCGCCGCGTGCGTCGTCATCGCCCCGATCTCGACCGTCTCGCCCGAAACCTTGATCCCGGAGAGCCCCAGCCCCGCCAGGTCCACCACCTTGGAGGGCTTGTTCAGCCGCTGCTTCAGCACCGGGATGAACGTCATGCCCCCGGCCAGCGCCTTCGCCTCGCCGTCCCCGGCAAGGATCGACGCCGCCTCCGCCAGGGCCTTCGGCTTCACATACTGGAAATCGTACATCGTGCTCTCCCGTTACTCCGCCGCCATCCGTGGCGCGCCCTGGATGATGGACCAGATCTTCTGCGGACTCGCCGGCATGTCCAGATGCCGCACACCGTAGTCGGACAGCGCGTCCACCACGGCATTGATCACCGCCGGCGGCGACCCGATCGCGCCCACCTCGCCGCACCCCTTCACCCCCAGCGGGTTGTGGGTGCAAAGCGTGGTCTCGGTCCCCACCTTGATGTTCGGCAGGTCGTCCGCGCGCGGCATCGTGTAGTCCATGAACGATCCCGAAACGAGCTGCCCCGCCTCGTCATAGACCGCGTTCTCCAGCAGCGCCTGGCCGATCCCCTGCGCCACGCCACCCTGCACCTGGCCCTCGACGATCATCGGGTTGACCACCCGCCCCACGTCGTCGACCGCGGTGAAGTTCACCACCGAAACAACTCCCGTCTCCGGGTCGATCTCGACCTCGCAGACGTGGCACCCGCCCGGATAGGTGAAGTTCTTCGGATCGTAGAACGCCGTCTCGTCGAGCCCCGGCTCCAGTTCCTCGATCGGATAGTTGTGCGGCACATAGGCCGTGAGCGCGATCTCGCCCAGCGTCTTGCTGCGGTCGGTGCCGGCCACGGTGAACTTGCCGTCCTTGAACTCCACGTCCTCGACCGAGGCCTCCAGCAGGTGTGCGGCGATCTTGCGCCCCTTGAGCACGATCTTGTCGATCGCCTTCACCATCGCACTGCCACCCACCGCGAGGCTGCGGCTGCCATACGTGCCCATGCCGAACGGGATCTTGCTGGTGTCGCCATGCACGACATCCACCTGCGAGATCGCCACGCCAAGCTGGTCGGCAACCAGCTGCGCGAACGTCGTCTCGTGCCCCTGCCCGTGGCTGTGCGTCCCGGTGAACACGGTCACGCTGCCCGTCGGATGCACGCGGATATTCGCCACCTCGTAGAGCCCCGCGCGCGCGCCGAGCGACCCCACCACCTTCGACGGCGCGATCCCGCATGCCTCGAGGTAGGTGGACATGCCGATGCCGCGCAGCTTGCCCTTGGCCTTCGCGGCGGCCTTGCGCGCCGGGAACCCGGCCCAGTCCGCATGCTTCATCGCCGATTCCAGCGTGCTGACGTAATCGCCGCTGTCGTACTGCAACGCCACCGGCGTCTGGTACGGGAACGCATCCTTCGGAATGAAATTCCGCCGCCTTATCTCGACGCGGTCCATCCCCGTCTCGCGCGCCGCCACGTCCACCAGCCGCTCGAGCAGGAAGCTCGCCTCCGGCCGCCCCGCGCCGCGATACGCATCGACCGGCACGGTGTTGGTGAACACCGCCTTCACCTCGGCGTAGATCGCCGGCGTCTTGTACACACCCGCCAGCAGCGTTGCGTACAGGTAGGTCGGCACCGCCGGCCCGAAGGTCGAGAGATACGCGCCCATGTTGCACAGCGTCTTCACCCGCAGCGCGAGGAAATGCCCCTCGGCGTCGAGTGCGAGTTCCGCGGTGCTCACGTGATCGCGTCCATGCGCGTCGGAGATGAAGCTCTCGTTGCGCTCCGCCGCCCACTTCACCGGCTTCCCGAGCTTCGCCGCCGCCCAGGTGACGATCGCTTCCTCGGCGTAATGATAGATCTTGCTGCCGAACCCGCCGCCCACATCCGGCGCCACCACCCGCAGCTTGTGCTCGGGGATCTGCAGCACGAACGCGCCCATCAGCAGCCGGATCACATGCGGGTTCTGGCTCGTCGTGTAGAGCGTGTGGTCGCCCGTCGAGGGATCGTAGTCGCCGATCGCGGCCCGCGGCTCCATCGCGTTCGGGATCAGCCGGTTGTTCGTGAGGTCCAGCGAAACCTTCCTCGCCGCCTTCGCGAACGCCGCGTCCACCGCCGCCTTGTCGCCGATCTCCCAGTCGTAGCAGACATTCCCCGCCGCAGCCTCGTGCAGCTGCGACGCCCCCGGCCTGATCGCGTCCGTCACGTTCGCGACCGCCGGCAGGTCCTTGTAGTCGATCGCCAGCTTCTCGGCGGCGTCCTTCGCCTGCTGCTTCGTCTCCGCGATCACCACCGCGACGGGGTCGCCCACGTGCCGCACCTTGCCGCTCGCCAGCACCGGGTGCGGCGGCTCGGCCATCGGCGAGCCGTCCTTGCTGTGGATCTGCCAGCCGCAGGGCAGCCCGCCGATCCCCGCCAGGTCCTCGGCCGTATAGACCGCGACCACGCCCGCCGAGGCCTTCGCGGCCTTCGTGTCGATGCCGCGCAGTTCCGCATGCGCGCGATCGCTGCGCTTGATGCAGGCGTAGAACTGTCCCGGCCGGTTGATGTCGTCGGTGTAGTTGCCGTGCCCGCTGATGAAGCGCAGGTCTTCCTTGCGCCTCACCGATGCGCCGATGCCTTCGAACGGTGCGTTCATGAGGTCTGGCCTCCCTTGGCTCGTTCCTCTGGGTGCGACGGAGATACGCGCACCCGCCTTATCGCGTCTCGGTAGCCTCGCCGTTTGTTCCCCGGCTTATTCCGCCGCCATCTTCTTGCCGTGCATCAGCGGCCACGCGGCGGCGATCGCCTTCACGATGTTGTGGTAGCCCGTGCAGCGGCACAGGTTGCCCTCGAGCCCATGGCGGATCTGCGCTTCCGAAAGCCCCTCGGGGTGCGAGTTCACCAGGTCGATGGCACTCATCACCATGCCCGGCGTGCAGAACCCGCACTGCAGCGCATGGTGCTCGCGGAACATCTCCTGCATCGGGTGCAGCGTGCCGTCCGGCTTCGCCAGCCCCTCGATCGTCGTCACCTGCGCGCCATCCGCCTGCAGCGCCAGCATCGTGCAAGACTTCACGGAGGTGCCGTTCACATGCACCACGCACGCGCCGCACTGGCTGGTGTCGCAGCCGACATGCGTGCCGGTCAGCCCCAGCTTCTCGCGCAGCAACTCCACCAGGAGGGTCCGGCCCTCAACCTCGACCGTGTGGCTCTTGCCATTCACCGACAGCGTGACCTGCGGCATGAAATCCCTCCCCTGCGGTTCGACCCGCCAGCGCAGCGCGCCGGCGGCAACAACGAGCGCGGAATGTCGCCGCTGCCCCCGCCCCGGTCAAGCACCGCCCCCTGAAAAGATCGAGCGTTGTTTCCCAATAAACATATCGCGCCACGCCGGCCGGCTCAAAGCCCGCTCGCGGACGCGCTCCGCTGTCAGCCGCTCGCGCCGGCGAGCCGGCCACCGGCCGCTCGCCAGCACCGGGGCGCGGCAAGCCAAGCCAGCCTCTGTCCAGGAGCGGACGGGCCGCCGCCGGAGCAGCCTGCTCAAGCCGCCGCCGGCACCTCGTCGAGATGGCACGCGGAACTCTGCCCTTTCGCCCGCTCGCGCAGCTCCGGCTCCTCCATCCGGCACCGGTCGAACGCGAACGGGCAGCGCGTATGGAACCGGCAGCCCGAGGGCGGATTGATCGGGCTCGGCACGTCGCCCTTCAGGATGATCCGCTGCCGCTTCACCGCGGGATCGGGCACCGGCACCGCGGACAGCAATGCGCGCGTGTACGGGTGATGCGGCGCCGCGAACAATGTCCGCCGGTCCGCCATCTCCACGATCTTGCCGAGATACATCACCGCCACGCGATGCGTCAGGTGCTCGACGATCGCGAGGTCGTGGCTGATGAACATCAGCGCCAGCCCCAGCTCGTCCTGCAGGTCGGCGAGCAGGTTCACGATCTGCGCCTTCACCGAGACGTCGAGCGCCGAGACCGCCTCGTCGCAGATGATGATGTCCGCCCCAGGCGCCAGCGCCCGCGCGATCCCGATGCGCTGCCGCTGCCCGCCGGAAAACTCGTGTGGCAGCCGCTTCATCGCATCCCGCGGCAGCTGCACCTTGTCCATCAGCCCCGCCACCCGCTCCCACAGCTCCGAGCCCGAGGCGAGCCCGAAATTCACGATCGGCTCGGCAATGATCTCGCCCACCGAAAGCCGCGGGTTGAGGCTGGAGAACGGGTCCTGGAACACCACCTGCATCCGCCGGCGCAACGGCCGCAGCTTGCTCGCGTGCAGGTTGTCGATCCGCTCGCCCCCAAGCCACACCTCCCCGTCCGTCGGGTCCAGCAGCCGCAGCACCGTCCGCCCCACGGTGGACTTGCCGCAGCCGCTCTCGCCCACCACGGAAAGCGTCTCGCCGCGGTCGATATGGAACGTCACGCCATCCACCGCGTGCACCACTCCGCGCCGGCCGCCGAACAGCCCGCCCCTGAGCGGGAAATGCTTCACCAGCGCGTTGACCTCGAGCAGGTGCGCGCTCATGCCGCCGCCCTCTCCGCCGCGAGCAGATGGCACGCAACGAGATGCCCATCGCCGGCCGACGTCGCGGACGGCGTCACCTGCCGGCACACCTCCATCACGTACGCGCACCGCCCGGCGAAGGCGCAGCCCACGATCGGCGTGCGCAGGCTCGGCACCTGCCCCGGAATCTCCGTGAGCCGGCCGCGTCCCCCCTCGGTCAGCGACGAGCCCAGCTTCGGCACCGCCGCCAGCAGCCCCTGCGTGTAGGGATGCCTCGGGTTGGCGAACAACGCGGCCGCCGACGCCTCCTCCACCTTGCGCCCCGCGTACATCACCACGACCCGCTCGGCCGTCTCCGCCACCACGCCGAGATCATGCGTGATCAGCATGATCGCCGCCCCCACCCGCCGCTTGAGGTCGAGCATCAGGTCGAGGATCTGCGCCTGGATCGTGACATCCAGCGCCGTCGTCGGCTCGTCGGCGATCAGCAGCTTCGGGTTGCAGGCCAGCGCCATCGCGATCATCACCCGCTGGCGCATGCCGCCGGAAAGCTGGTGCGGATACTCGCGCACCCGCCGCTCCGGTGCCGGAATCCCCACCAGCGACAGCAGCTCGACGACACGCGCCGCCGCCGCCGCCCCGTCCAGCCCCTCGTGCAGCTTCAGCGTCTCGCCGATCTGCCGCCCCACGTTCAGC
The DNA here is from genome assembly GCA_963764465.1 of uncultured Pseudomonadota bacterium. Taxonomy (GTDB): domain Bacteria; phylum Pseudomonadota; class Alphaproteobacteria; order Acetobacterales; family Acetobacteraceae; genus JAJXXT01. Next base: position 737,262 of record CAVXSO010000006.1, read on the forward strand.
ACCGGGTTCAGGCTCGTCATCGGCTCCTGGAAGATCATCGCGATGTCCTTGCCGCGCAGCGCCTGCATCTCGGCCTCGGACATCGCGAGCAGTTCGCGCCCCTGGAACTTGATGGAGCCCGCGATCTTGCCCGGCGGCTCCGGCACCAGGCGCAGGATGGACATCGACGTCACCGACTTGCCGCAGCCGCTCTCGCCCACGATCGCCACCGTCTCCCCGGCCTTGATCGAGAACGACAACCCCTGCACGGCGCGCACCACGCCGTCCTCGGTCGCGAAATGCGTCTGGAGGTTCGTCACCTCCAGCAGGTCTTCCCCGCCCGGCATGGTCACAGCCGCTTCGCGAGCCGGGGGTCGAGCGCGTCGCGCAACCCGTCACCCAGCAGGTTCACCGCCAGCACCGTGATCGAAAGGAACACCGCCGGGAACAGCACGATGTACGGCTTGATCTGCCACAGCGCCCGCCCCTCGGCCATGATGTTCCCCCAGGAGGGGATGGTCGGCGGCGTTCCCGCGCCGATGAAGGACAGGATCGCCTCGATCACCATCGCGGAAGCGCAGATATACGTCGCCTGCACCGTCATCGCCGCCATCGTGTTCGGAACGATGTGCTTCACCAGGATCTTCGGCAGCCTGGTGCCCGAGGCGATCGCCGCCTCCACGAAGGGCTGCTCGCGCAGCGTCAGCACCACGCCGCGCACCAGGCGCGCCACCTGCGGCACCTGCGGCACGGTGATCGCGATCACGACATTGTAGACGGAGCCCCTGGTCAGCGCCATCAGCGCGATCGCCAGCAGGATGCCGGGGATCGACATCAGCCCGTCCATGATCCGCATCAGCACCATGTCGAGCCAGCGCACGAAGCCGGAAACCACCCCGATCGTCATGCCGATCAGCGAGGCCAGGATCGCCACGCTGAACCCGACGCCAAGCGAGACCCGCGCGCCGTACATCACGCGCGAATAGATGTCGCGCCCCAGCATGTCGGTGCCGAACCAGTAATCCGCCTGCGGGTCGCGCAGCCGGTGGATCGGCGAGATCGCCTGCGGGTCCGTCGTGCCCAGCCACGGCGCGAAGATCGCGATGAACACCATGATGCCGAGCAGCAGCCCGCCCGCCACGATCGTGGGATTGCGCACGGCGAAGCCCATCACGCGCCCGCGCTCGCGCCGCGGCGGCAGGACTTCCGGCAGTTCGGGCGCGGCGGGAACGCCGCCGAGTGCGATGCTCAATAGCGGATCCTCGGATCAAAGACGGTGTAGAGCAGATCGACCACCAGGTTCACCAGCACGTAGACGAAGCTGAACACCAGCACCACGCCCTGGATCACCGGATAATCCCGTTGCAGAATCGCATCGACCGTGAGCCGGCCGATACCCGGCAGCGCGAACACGCTCTCGGTCACCACCGCGCCGCCGATCAGCGCGGCAAAGCCGATGCCGATGATGGTCACGATCGGCACGGCGGCGTTCTTGAGCGCGTGGACATAGAGAACGTCGCGCCGTCCCACCCCCTTCGCGCGCGCCGTGCGGACATAGTCCTGGCTCAGCACCTCGAGCATGGTGGCGCGCGTTATTCGGGCGATCAGCGCGATGTAGATGCTGCCGAGCGAGATCGAGGGCAGCAGCAGGCTGTGCAGCCACGGCCAGAACCCGCGCGACAGCGGCTCGTAGCCCTGCACCGGGAACCAGGGCAGCTTCAGCGCGAAGACGTAGGCCAGCACGTAGCCGATCACGAACACCGGCACCGAGAAGCCCAGCACCGCCAGCACCATCACCAGGCGGTCGATCCAGGTTCCCGCCTTCCACGCCGCCAGCACTCCCATCGGCACCGCGATCGCGATCGACATCACCAGCGTGATCGTCATCAGCGACAGCGTCGTCGGCGTGCGCTGCTCGATCATCGTCAGCACCGGCAGGTTGGTGAAGATCGAGGTGCCGAGGTCGCCGTGCAGCACATGCCACAGCCAGTCGCCGAACCGCACCACGAACGGCCGGTCGAGCCCCAGCGACTCACGGATATGCGCGATCTGCTGCTCCGTCGCCTGATCCCCGGCAATGATCGCCGCCGGGTCGCCAGGTGCTATGTAGAGCAGGCTGAACACGAACAGCGCCACGATCGCCATCACCGGGATGGTCGCCGTGACGCGGCGCGCGACGTAGGTCAGCATCCCCCCAGCCCCCGCGCGCGAACCATGGCGGGCCCGCTCATGCCGGCCGCACGTTCCAGAACGTCGGGATCCCGTCCAGCACCCCGGTGATCGTGTCCTTGTAGCTGGTGTTCTGGAAGAACTGCCCGAGCGGAATATACGGCACGTCGACGAACGCCTGCTCCTGCAGCTTCACGGCAAGTTCCTTCTGCGACTTCATGTCCGGTGCCGCGAGCCACTCGTCGCGCAGCTTCTCGATCGCGGGCGAACTCGGCCAGCCCGGCTGCCCGCCCGGCTTGCCCTGCCCGCGCAGGAACACATGCCCCGCGGGGTTGAGCTGGTCGAGCCCGGTCCAGAACGTGTTGAACACGCTCCAGCCGCCGTCCGCGACCGGCTTCATGCTCGCCCGCCGCTGCACCACCGTGCCCCAGTCGGAGGCCTGCGCATCGACGTTGAGCCCGATCTTGCGGAACAGGTCGGCGCACACCTCCGCCTCCGCCTTCAGCTCCGCGAGGTCGGTCGGCATCAGCACCACCACCTTCTCGCCCTTGTAGCCCGCCTTCTCCAGCTCGGCCTTCAGCTTCGCGTAGTCCTTCTTCGCCGTGAACCGCCCCAGCCCGACATCGGAGGCATAGGGCGTGCCGGGCGTGAAGATCCCGGTCGGCACGTGGTGCAGCTTCGGGTTGTCGCCCGCCACCGCGATCATGAAGTCCGCCTGCGTCACCGCGTCCAGCACCACGCGGCGCACCGCCGGGTTGTCGAAAGGTGCCACCAGGTGATTGAGCCGCATGCACCCCATCAGCCCGGTGGGGTCGAGCACGCGCGTCACCAGCTTCTTGTCCAGCGCCAGCACCTGCGCGTTGTCCGCGGGCGGGTTCTCCCACCAGTCCATCTCGCCCGACTGCATCGCCGCCGTCTTGGTCGCGGCATCGGGGATGATGTGCCACTCCACCCGGTCGAAGTGCACGATCTTCGGCCCCGCGGTGCCGGATGGCGTGCCATCCTTGCGCGGCACATAGGCCGTGTTCTTCTCATAGACCGCGATCGAGCCGACCACGCGCTCCTTCGCGTTCCAGCGGAACGGTCCGCTGCCCACCATCTCCGTCACCTGCTTGAACGGGTCGGTCATCGCGAGCCGCTCGGGCATCATCGGGCACATGTTGGAGCCCGCCTTGCCCAGCGCCGCGGGCAGCAGCGGGAACGGCTGCTTGAGGCGGAAGTGGATGGTGTTGTCGTCCACCGCCGCGATCTCGTCCGCGAAGGCGAGCACCGTGCCGCCGAACGCGTCGCGCGCGCCCCAGCGCTTGATCGAGGCAACGCAATCCTTCGCCAGCACCTTCTCCCCGTCGTGCCACTTGAGCCCATCGCGCAGCTTCATCGTCCACTGCCTGCCGCCGTTCTCGACGACGTGGCCCTCCACCATCTGCGGCGAGGCCTCGAATTTCGCGTCGGTGCCGTAGAGCGTGTCGAAGACCATGAACCCGTGGTTGCGCGTGACGTAGGCCGTGGTCCAGATCGGGTCGAGGATGGTGATGTCGGCCTGGGGAACGAATTTCAACACGCTCGTCCCCGCCGCGCGCCCGATACCAGGTGCCGCCAGCGAAGCCGCCGCTGCCCCAAGGAACGTCCTGCGCCTGATGCCCATCGAAGCCCCCTCGCTTGTTATCCGCGACCATAGCCGAAGCCGGGCGCGGCTCCCATCCCCATGCAGGAACCTTGCCGCGGCCCGGCCGCCGCTTTCGCGCCAACCCTTCGGGACCGCAAGCCCTCCCCGTCCCGCGCGCATGCTGCGGTGCCGCGCGTCCGCTGGCAACATTCCATCTCGCGCCCGTGCCGAACCCGCGCGCAAACCCCGCGTCCCGCCGGGCCCCATCTCGACACCGCCCCTGCCCCCCGCTATCGCCGCCTGATGTCGGCCACCCCATCCTCACCCGCGCCGGCCGGCCGCCCGATTCTCGCGCAGTTCCTGCGCTTCGGCGTCGTCGGCACGTTCGGCTTCCTGGTCGACACCGCGACGGTCTACGGCCTGCGCGCCGCCCTCGGCCTCTATGGCGCCGGCGCCTGCGCCTACCTCACCGCCGCTTCCGCCAACTGGCTGCTCAACCGGGTCTGGACCTTCCGCGGCCAGGGCACGCTTCCCGCCCACCACCAATGGGCCCGCTTCCTCGCCGTCAACCTCGTCGGCTTCGCGGTCAACCGTGGTACCTATTTCGCCCTCGTCACCTGGTCGGCGCTCTGCGCGCGCGAGCCCGTCTTCGCCGTTGCCGCCGGCGGCATCGCCGGGCTCGGGTTCAACTTCCACTTTTCCCGCACCGTTGCCTTCAAGTGAGGTGACGCGGTGGAATACGCCCCGCGCCATGCCCCGCCCCGCGCCCCGCGCCCGATGACCCCGCGCCACCCCACGCCAACCCGCGCCGGCGCGCGCCACACCCCGCCGCGCCACACCGCCCCGCCCCACGCGGCACGCGGCGTGCGTTGCCATACCAAAACAAAACCCCGGGCCCGCGCGCACCGCGCCGCGCGCACCGCCAGGCACCGCGCGGCCCGCCCCCTCGCCGGACCGCCCGTGCGGTGACCGAGTCCAACCTCGCCCGTCACCGCGCCGTCGCCGTCGCCATCGCCGGGGTCGCCGCCTTCATCAACCTCTACGCGCCGCAGGCAATCCTGCCGTCGCTCGCCAGCACGTTCCACGTGCCCCTGCTGCGCACCGGCCTCACCGTCACCGCGCCCCTGCTCGCCGTCGCGGCCCTCGCCCCCTTCGTCGGCGCCATCTCCGACCGGCTCGGCCGCAAGCGCCTCATCGCCGGCGCCATCCTGTTCATGCTGCTGCCCACGTTCGGCATCGCCGCGGCCCCCAGCTTCGGCGTGCTGCTCGCGCTGCGCTTCGCCCAGGGCCTCGCGGTGCCGTTCATCATCACCGTCACCGTCGCCTATATCGGCGACGAATGCCCGGGCCCGGAGGCCATCCGCGCCGCCGGCAGCTACGCCATCGGCTCCATCCTCGGCGGCTTCTCCGGCCGCTTCGTCGCCGGCATCGCGGCGGATCTCGGCGGCTGGCGCATGGCCTTCGTCGCCATCGGCGTGCTCACCGCACTCGCCTGGCTCTGGATCGCGGCGCGCCTGCCCGCCGAGCAGCGCTTCGTGCCCACCGCCGGCGGCCCGCGCGCCACCTTCACCGCCTATGCCGAGCACCTGCGCAATCCACGCCTGCTCGCCACCTGCGGCATCGGCTTCGGCATGCTGTTCACCAACGTCGCCGTCTTCACCTTCGTCAATTTCTACCTCGCCGCCCCGCCGCTCAACCTCTCGCCCGCGGCACTGGCCTTCGTCTTCGTCACCTACCTCGTGGGCGCGGTCACCACCTCGCTCTTCGCCCGCCTCGCCGTGCGCATCGGCCGCCGCCCGACCCTGCTCCTGGTCCTCGCCGTCGCCGCCACCGGCCTGGCCATCACCCTCGCCCCCGGTCTCGAGGCCGCCATCGCCGGCCTCGCCGTCTTCGTCGCCGGCATCATGGCGGTGCAGGCGCTGTCCATGGGCTTCATCGGCGTCGTCGTGCCCCGTGCCCGCTCCAGCGCCGTCGGGCTCTACGTCACGCTGTTCTATATCGGCGGCAGCCTCGGCGGCATCGCCCCCGCGTGGGCCTGGCACCAGGCGCACTGGCCCGGCGTGGTCCTGCTGCTGCTCGCCCTCATCGCCGTGATGATGGCGCTCGGCGCCGTGTTCTGGCGCGACCCAACCCCACACAACCCACCCCAGCAATACGGGCCATCCCAGTCATACGGGCCATCCCAGCAAGACCGGCCATCCCAGCAAGACCGGCCATCCCAGCAAGGCCGGCCCGCCGCCACCACCCGCACCCCCTAGCGCCACGCCCCGAGGCGACCGATGGGGCTCCCGATGGCGTTTCCCGTGGCGCGGGGGCTTCATCCATTCCTAACCCTTCGCGCGCCACACTGGACGCGTCCCACCTCCAGCGACGCGAGCCCGGCACGTGTACCCCTCCCGCGACGACCTCCCCCTCCTCGACCATTTCGGCGACCTCCTCGTCATCGCCGCCTGGCTCGCCGTCCCCCTCTTCGCCCTCCTCGCCGAAGGCGCGCTCGCCCCGCCGCTGCGGGCAGCCGGCATCGCCACCCTGGTCACCCTGCTGCTGCGCGCCCGGCGCTCAACGCGGCGCGGGCAGGCCCTGGACGAGATCCAGCAGCGGCTGGCTGCTTACCTGCACCAGCCCGCGCTCCGGCCGGTCGAGGTCCATGATCAGCACGATCACGCACGCCACCATCACCGCCATCGCCAGATTCGCGAGGCCCAGGCGCGAACCTTCCCTGCCCTCGATGTAGCCGGTATAGCCGAGAACCGCGCCGGTCACCCCGATCAGCAGCCACATCACCGCGTCCGGCACATGCGTGCGCAGCGTCGAAAGCCGGCGTTCATGGTCATCGATCATGTCGTTCAGGGCCGGGATATAGAGCCGTACCCCGGTACCTGAGGGATCGGCCCGCGCCGCCCCCTCCGCCAGCGCCCAAAGCTGGTCCTGCAGCGCCACCGACCGCGCGATATCCGCGGCACTCTCGCCCTCCGCCGCGACCCGCGGCGAGTGCAGCGCCAGCCGCAGCCGCGCATACTCCTCGAGCAGCTTGCGCGATTGCGCCCCCTGCGGCGCCGGCAACAGCCCCGCGCGCAGCCACGCCGTGCCGATCGCGTCCGCCTCTTCCAGCACCGCCGTCCGCCGGGCCTCGTAGCGCGACAGCGCCATCGAGAACGTAAAGCCCAGCATCAGCGCCAGCAGCCCCAGCCCGGCGCCGGCCAGCGTGGTGTCGAGGCTGCTGGCCGCGCCCCTCGGCCCCCGCCGCCCGATCACGTTGCCCAGCACCATCGCGCCGGCCAGGGCCAGCACGATCCCGGGCAGCACCGCCGTCAGCGGCAGGTCGTACAGCATGTCGTTCCGCGAAACGTTGTACTCAATCCTGCCAATCCCGCCCGCGTCTGCCAAGCGCCCAGGGCCGGTCGCCTCCCGCCCATGCACGTGCGACACTTGCGATAACGCCCTTCGCGGCTCACCTTTACGCCGCACCGCAACAGCAGGCAGTGAGCCCCGACATTATGAACGACATTTCCGCCGCCTCTTCGCTCGTCCCGGACCTCGCCCCCGGCCGTTTCGCCGTCGGCCAGCCCGTCAGCCGCAAGGAAGACCCCATCCTGCTGCGCGGCGAGGGCCGTTATTCGGACGACCTCAACCTCCCCGGCCAGCTGCACGGCGTCGTCGTCCGCTCCCGCATCGCCCACGGCATCCTGAAGTCGGTCGACATCGAAGCCGCGCGGACCATGCCAGGCGTGAAGGCCGTCCTCCTCGCCGCGGATTTCCAGAAGCTCGGCTTCAAGCCGATGCCCACCAACGTCACCGGCCAGAATTTCGACAGCCGCCCGATCCCCAAGCCCGTGCAGTGGCCGCTCGCCACCGGCAAGGTCCGCTATGTCGGCGAGCCCATCGCCTTCGTCGTCGCCGAGACCCGCCAGCAGGCCAAGGACGCCGCGGAAGCGATCTTCGCCGATATCGACCCGCTTCCCGCCGTCACCGAACCGTCGCAGGCCGTCGGCGCCACGCCCCTCTACGACGAGGCGCCAGACAACGTCGTGCTGGACTGGAAATTCGGCAACGAGGCCGCGGTGGACGAGGCCTTCGCCCGCGCCGCGCACATCACCACGTTACGTCCCCGCAACAGCCGCATCGTCGTCTCCGCCATGGAGCCGCGCTCCGCCATCGCGGAGATGGAGGGCGACCGCACCATCCTGCGCCTCGGCAGCCAGGGCGTGTTCGGCCTGCGCGGCCTGCTGCGCGGCACGCTCGACTGCCCGGTGGACAAGATCCGCGTGCTCACCGGCAATGTCGGCGGCTCCTTCGGCATGAAGGCGAGCGCCTACCCGGAATATTTCTGCGCCATCGCCGCCGCCCGCATCACCGGCAAGCCCGTCAAGTGGACGGACGACCGCAGCGACAGCTTCCTCTCGGACTCCGCCGGCCGCGACCACGACCATACGGCCCAGCTCGCGCTCGACAAGGACGGGCATTTCCTCGCCCTGCGCGTGCGCGGCTGGGGCAATGTCGGCGCCGTGCTCTCCAACTCCACCACGCTGCCGCCGACGATGAACATCGTGAAGAACATCATCGGCGTCTATCGCACGCCGCTGATCGACGCCGCGGTTAAATGCGTCTTCACCAATACCACGCCCGTCGGCGCCTATCGCGGCGCCGGCCGCCCCGAGGGCAACTACTACATGGAGCGCCTGGTCGACACCGCCGCCCGCGAAATGGGCATCGACCGCGTGGAACTGCGCCGGCGCAACCACATCCGCGCCGACATGATCCCCTACAAGGCGCCCTCCACCATGGAGTATGACAGCGGCGACTTCCCCGCGATCCTCGAGGAAGCGCTCGCCACCGCCGACTACGACGGCTTCGCCAGGCGCCGCGCCGAAAGCCGCGCGAACGGCAGGCTGCGCGGCATCGGCATCGGCCACTACCTGGAAGTCACGGCGCCGGCCAACAACGAGATGGGCGGCATTCGTTTCGAGGCCGACGGCTCCGTCACCATCGTCACCGGCACGCTGGACTACGGCCAGGGCCACGCGACCCCCTTCGCCCAGGTCCTGGTGGATGCGCTCGGCATCCCGTTCGACCGCATCAACCTGCTCCAGGGCGACAGCGACCAGCTGCTCGCCGGCGGCGGCACCGGCGGCTCGCGCTCGATCATGAACAGCGGCGGCGCCATCCTCGCCGCCAGCACGGAGGTCATCGAGAAGGGCAAGAAGGCCGCCGCGCACGTGCTCGAGGCCGCCGTCGCGGACATCGAGTTCAACCGCGGCCACTTCGCGATCGCCGGCACCGACCGCGGCATCGGCATCATGGAACTCGCGGCGAAGCTCCGCGCGGAAACGAACCTGCCGGCGGACGTGCCCGCGACGCTCGACGTCGGCCTCGTCTTCCCCGGCACGCCCAGCGCCTTCCCCAACGGCTGCCATGTCTGCGAGATCGAGGTCGATCCCGAAACGGGTGTCGCCGAGGTCGTGCGCTACCACATGGTCAACGATTTCGGCGTGCTGGTGAACCCGCTGATGGTCGAGGGCCAGACGCATGGCGGCGTCGTGCAGGGCATCGGCCAGGCGCTCGGCGAGCGCGTCGTCTTCGACGAGGACGGCCAGGTCCTGACCGGCTCCTACATGGACTACGCGCTGCCCCGCGCCGACCAGCTCCCCCCGTTCCACTTCAAGAGCCACCCCGTCCCCGCCCGCACCAACGGCCTCGGCGCCAAGGGCTGCGGGGAGGCCGGCTGCGCCGGCTCGCTCCCCGCGGTCATGAACGCGCTGGTCGATGCGCTCTCGGAACGAGGCATCGCCCATATCGACATGCCCGCGACGCCGGAGGCGATCTGGAGCGCGCTCCACGCCGCCGGGGCATAGCGCGGACCCATGCCGTGACCGGCAACATCCTCGACGCCATCGGCAACACGCCATGCGTCGAGCTGCGCCGGATCGTTCCACCAGGCAGCGCGCGCATCCTCGTGAAGCTGGAGGGTGCCAACCCCACCGGCAACATGAAGGACCGGATGGCCCGCCACGCCATCGCGGCGGCGGCGGCGGATGGCCGCCTCCGCGCGGGCGGCACGCTCGTCGAATACACCGGCGGCTCCACCGGCGCCTCGCTCGCCCTCGTCTGCGCCGCCCGTGGCTACCGCGCCCGCATCGTGACCTCGGACGCGTTCAGCGAGGAAAAAACGGCCACGATGCGTGCCCTCGGCGCCGAAATCACCCTGGTGCCGAGCGATGGCGGGCGCATCACCGCCGAACTCGTCCACGCGATGATCGCGCAGGCGAAAGAGATCAGCGCCGAGCCCGGCCACTGGTGGTTCGACCAGCTCAACAACAAGGACAGCGCCGCCGGCTACCACGGCCTCGGCGACGAGATCTGGTCCCAGTCGAGCGGCGGCGTGGACGCCTTCGTCACCTCCGTCGGCACCGCCCACTCGCTGAACGGCACGGCGGCCGCGCTGCGCCGCCACAACACCAGGCTCCACGTCATCGCCGCCGAGCCCGCGGAATCCCCCGTACTCTCCGGCGGTGCCAACGGTGCCCACCGCATCGAGGGCATCGGCATCGGCTTCGTCCCGCCGCACTGGAAGCCCGAACTCGTGGACGTCATCGAAACCGCCACCAGCGAGGAAGCGATGCAGATGTGCCGCCGCCTCGCCCGCGAGGAAGGCATCCTGGCCGGCACCTCCACCGGCCTCAACATCATCGCGGCGCTGCGTGTCGCCCGGCGCCTCGGACCGCACGCCACCGTCGCGACGATCGCGATCGATTCAGGCCTGCGCTACATGAGCAGCAACCTGTTCCGCGAAGGCAACTAACCTACCCCCGCCTCGCACGCGGCGAGCATCCGCCCCACCGCCTCGCGCTCCAGCGCGCCGATCTCCCAGATCAGCACCAGCCGCGTCCCCGGCGCGCCTCCCTCCGGCGCGGGCGCGACCGTCGCACGCCGTCCCACCATCTGGAACAACAGGGGCTGCGCGCGGTCATCGAGCGCCAGCACCCCCTTCGCCCGCACCAGCCGGGGCGACAGCGCCTGCATCGCCGCCTGGAACCGCCCCAGCGACAACGCGCCGCCCGTCCACGCAAAACTCTCGAACCGCTCCGCGACCGGCCCCGTCCGCCGAGGCGCCGAACCCGCCGCATGCAGCCCCGCCCCGAACAACAACCCGAACTCGTCCCCGCCCAGCACGCGCCCATGCACGCCCAGCGTCCGCAACGCGCCTTCGGCCGCTGCCGCCTGCCCCGGCGCCAGCAGGTCAAGTTTCGCAAGCCAAACGAAATCCGCCGCCCGCAGCTGCGCCAGCAGCAGCGGCTCGTCGATCCGCTCGCCCGCCAGCAGCGAAGCCGCATCCGCCACCCCCACCACGGATTCCAGCGGCGTCTCGCGCCACACCACGGGGTCGAGCAGCGACGCCAGGATCGGCCCCGGCTCCGCCACCCCGCTGGTCTCGATCACGATCCCCTCCGGCACCGGATCGCGCCGCAGCAGCATCGACAGCGTGCGCAGCAGGTCGCCCTGCAGCGCGCAGCAGATGCACCCGTTCGCCAGGCCCACGATGCCGTCCGCCGAGCCCGCGATCAGCTCGGCATCGATATTCACCGCACCGAAATCGTTGACGACGGCGGCAATCCGCAGCCGCGCACCGGCCAGCAGCCGATTGATGAAACTCGTCTTCCCCGCCCCCAGGAACCCGGTGACCAGGACGACGGGAACGCTCACGCAACGTGCGGCGCGTGCGGGCGCCGCACCGCGCGCCCCGGCCGCGCATCGCGCACCAGCTCGCCATCGGCCACCACCGCCTCGCCGTTCACCAGCACGTGCTTCATCCCCACGGAACGCCGGTTCATCTCCTTGAACGTCGCGCGGTCCTCCAGCTGATCCCAGTCAAAGACGACGATATCCGCGTCGCACCCCGCCTGCAGCCGCCCCTTCGCGCGCATCGCCGGCGTGCTCTCGCCCAGGATGCGCGCCGGGATCAGCGTGCACTTCGCCAGCCCGTCCGAGAGCGTCATCACCCGCCGCTCCCGCACCCAGCGCGAGAGGAACCGCGTGAACGTCCCCGCCGAGCGCGGGTGCGAGGACAGCCCCTCCGGCAACGGCCAGGCATCGCCCTCGTAGATGCTGCCATCGGGCTGCGTCCACACCATCGCGTCGGACGCGATGGCACCCCCCGGAAACAGCACGGACGCATCCAGGATCTCCCGGTGCCTCTGGTTCGCTTCCGTATCGAGGAAGTGCCACAGCACGATCGCGCCCGGGTCCTGCGCCTGCGCCCGCAGCACGTCCTCGTGCTTCTCGAACCGCCGCCCGGTATCCAGCACCTCGAGCGCGCTCCAATCCCGCCCGCCGCGCCGCGCAAAATCCGGATCGCGGAAAAACGCGGCACTCATCAGCGTCGATCCGGTACCATACGGATACGCCTCCGTCGTCACCCGCAGCCCCTGCCGCTGCGCCGTCGCGATCAGCCGCGCCGCCATCTCCGCGTCCATCATGCTCGTCGAGTTGAAGTGGCAGATATGCATGTGGGCACCCGTCGTCCCCGCATACCCCACCAGCCTGTTGTACGCCTCGATCGAGCTTCGCGGGTCCTCGTTCGCCATGAACGCCACATGCGTATAGGTCGGCACCGCGTATTCCGCCGCCAGTTCGCAGACGGAGGTCATCTCCTTCACGCCCGATCCCGGCGCATACGCGTTCAGCACGCCGATGCCGATGCCGCCCTCATCCAGCCCCGCCCGCAGCATCCCGACCATCTCGGCGACTTCCTCGTCGCTCGCGATCGCATCCGCCCAGCGCCGGTCGGCCGCATGCTTCGCCATGAACCCGAGCCCGACCTCCGGCGCCACGTGGTTCATCACGGAAATCCGCGCCGTCACCCAGTTCGCCGCACACCCGTAGTTCAGCGTCCGGCCCCGCTCCGCCTGCATCGCATACCAGCGCGAAACCGGCAGCGCCCCCGCCTCCAGCTCCAGCGCCGTCGTCACCCCGTCGAACGCCTGCATCCGGTCCGCCGGCAGGGACTGCCCATGCGCGTGCAGGTCGATGAAGCCAGGTGCGACCACCAGCCCCTTCGCCTCGATCGTCCGCGCAGCCGGCCCAAGCTCGCGCCCCACCGCCACGATCCGCCGCTCCGCCACCGCCACGTCGCAAACCTGATCGAGCCGCGTCTCGGGGTCGATCACCCGCCCGCCGCGGATGAGAAGCTCGTGCATCGCAATATTCCCTTGGTTGCGCCCCGAGCCGAGCACGCCCGGCCGAAACTGCCAAGCCGCTATCGCACCCGCACCGGCACGATCTCGGAGGAAAGCTGCACCCGGTCCCCCATCCCGTAATAATAGTAGGCCGGCTGCGAGAGGTTGCGCAGCATCACGAACAGGCGAAAGCGCACCCGCTTCCAGAACCCCATCCCCCGCCCCGCCACCAGGTTCTCGTGCGAAACATGCACGATCCACCGCCTCGGGTCCGCCGGCAGGTCGATCGCGTGGTGCCGCGCAAGCTCCTCCAGCAGCGCCTCCACGTTCGGCTCCTCCATGAACCCGAACTGCAGCTCCACGGCGATCACGCTGCCGCGCCCGGGCTCGCGGTCGAACACCACCACCTTGTAGCGGTTGTCGTGCACATACGGTGCCTTGCGGTGCGTCACCTCGACGAAAATGAGGTTGCGCGGCAGCATTCCGTATCGCTCCAGCAACAGCCGCAGCAGCGCCGGCGCACGATCGGTCGCATGCCGCACCGGCTTCGGCGCCATCAGGATCGCATTGCGCTCGATGAACACATCGGCCGCCCGGTGCATCTCCACCAGCTTCCCGATCGTCATCGCCGGCCGCGCGGAATACGCCGCCGCCGTCGCCTTGCGCCCCCATTTCCACGTCGCCATCACGACGAACCCCGCAATGCCGATACCCAGCGGCACGAACCCGCCCTCCAGCACCTTCAGCGTGCACGCGACCAGGAACGCCACGTTCACCGCGACCAGGCAGCCCCACACCACGCCAATCCGCGCCCGGCTCCACCGCCAGTAAATCCGCGCCACCGGCACCATCGCGAGCGAGGTGATCACCATCACCCCCGAGACCGCGAGCCCATACGCCGCCCCCAGCGCCGCGGAGGAGCCGAACACCACCACGAGCAGGATACAGCCCGTGTAGAGGCTCCAGTTGATGAACGGGATGTAGATCTGCCCCGCATGCTCCTCGTGCGTGTGCAGGATCGCGAGCCGCGGGAACAGCCCGAGTCGGATCGCCTGGGAAGCCAGCGTGAACGCGCCGGAGATCAGCGCCTGGGCCGCGATCACCGTCGCCACCGTCGCCAGCAGCACCACGGGATAGATCAGCACCCCCGGCACCAGCGCGAAGAACAGGTTCCCGTCGGCTGCCTTGCCCCCGCCCAGCAGGTACGCGCCCTGCCCCAGGTAGTTCAGCAGCAGCGCCGGAAACACCACGCCGAACCAGGCCAGACGGATCGGACGCGGACCGAAATGACCGAGGTCGGCATACATCGCCTCGCTGCCCGTCACCACCAGGATCAGCGCCCCCAGCAGCAGCAGCGTCCGGTACGCGCCCTCGTGCCAGAGAAACCGTATCCCATGCACCGGATTGAACGCGGCGAGGATCCCCGGCTGCCCCAGCACCTGCCGCAGCCCCAGCACCGCGATCACCGCGAACCACACCACGAGCACCAGGCCGAACACCCGCCCGATCCCCGCGGTACCGCGATGCTGCACCGCGAACAGCGCGGTCAGCAGCAGCACCGTGAGCGGAACGACCCCGTGCGCGAGCGTGGGCGAGGCCACGCCCAGCCCCTCCACCGCCGCGAGCACGCTGATGGAGGGCGAGATGATCCCGTCCCCGAACAGCAGCCCCGCCCCCAGCATCAGCGCCCACAGCAGCACGGAAAGCCCCCGCCTGCGGTGCTCGTGCAGCAGCGCGTAGAGCGCGAAGATGCCCCCCTCCCCGTCGTTCTGCGCCCGCAGCACGAGGCCCGCATACTTTACCGCGACGACGATGATGATCGCCCAGATCACCAGTGAGATGCCCCCCAGCACCACGTCCGGCGTCAGCGCCAGGTCGACGCGCCCATGGAAGAGCTGCCCGAGCGCATAGAGCGGCGAGGTCCCGATCGAGCCATAGACGACGCCGAGCGCCGTCACGGTCAGCGTCGCCGCGGCCCTCGGCGCGCGCGGACGGGCGCTGTCGGTGCGTATCGCGTGCGCCGGCGGATCAGCCTGGCCGGCCTGGGTCGGCGGCACCGTCATGGCGCGGGTGGATGGCCCAAAAACAGCGTGTCCGGAGCACGCTATCCCGATTCCACCCGCACCGGAAGCAGGCCCCGAACGGAGCCGCCGCTACATCTGCACCACCTCCGAAAGCGACCAGCTCGCCCCCGACGGGTTTTCCCCGATCCGGATCATCGTGTCGCTCAGGAAACGATATGGCGGCACCGGCAGGTTGTACGGCGCCGGCACGCCCTTCCACACCCGCCCCGCGAGATCGTACTTGGAGCCGTGGCACGGGCAGAAATACCCGCTCGGCCAGTCCGGCACCGGCATCGTCGCGCTCGGCTTCGGAAAATAGCCGGGCAGGCAGCCCAGGTGCGTGCACACGCCCACCAGCACGGCAAGCTCCGGCTTCACCGAGCGATGCCAGTTCTTCGCGTAGGGCGGCTGCTGATTGACGTCCGAGTTCGGGTCGCTGAGCCGCTCGACGATGTTCCTGGACTTCAGCAGGTCCACCGCCGCCGCCGTCCGCTTCACGATCAGCATCGGCTTGCCGCGCCACAGCACGATGATCTGCTGCCCCTCGGCCACCGGCTTGAGGTCGATGTCGATCGGCGCCCCGGCCGCCAGCGTCGCCTTGTCCGGGTTCATCGAATCGATGAAGGACCACACCACCGCCCCGGTCCCCACGCCGGCGAAGGCCAGCGTCACCAGCTTCAGGAAATCGCGCCGCGGCGGTTCCGCCCCGCCCTTGGCCATCGCCGCGCCAGCCGTCGCCGCATCCGTCATGCCAGCCTCCGTTCCCGCGCCCAGGCCCCGTGCCAGGCACCACGCCCCGCCCCGGCGCCGGATACCCGGGGCCGCCCGGCTCCTGCGCTCCGTCACGCAGCCTGAACCCGCCGCCGCGTCCTGGGCCTGACCCTTTCCTTACTTCCTCGCCATGCGCCCCTTGCCCCGCCGCCCCCGCCGCGCGAAGACTCCCGCCCATGAGCAGAACCGACGCCGCCCTCGCGCACCTCGACAGGAACCTCGACGCCGCCATGGCCCGCTGGATGGACTGGCTGCGCATCCCCTCCATCTCCGCCCAGCCCGTCCACGCCGCGGATTGCCGCCGCGCCGCGGAATACGCGCGCGCCGACCTCACCTCCATGGGCTTCGCGGCCGAGATCAGGGAAACCGCGGGCCACCCCGTCGTCCTCGCCAGCCACCCCGGTCCGGGCACCGGCAAGCCCGGCCCCCGCCTGCTCTACTACGGCCATTACGACGTCCAGCCCGTGGACCCGGTGGAGCTGTGGTCCTCGCCCCCGTTCGAGCCCACCATCGTCGAGGGCAAGCACGGCAGGCGCGTCGTCGCCCGCGGCGCGGTGGACGACAAGGGCCAGGTCAGCATGTGGCTCGCGGCATTCCGTTCCTGGTACGAAACCACCGGCACCATGCCCTGCCCCATCACCGTGCTGATCGAGGGCGAGGAGGAAGTGGGCTCCCTCAACCTCGCCCCCTTCGTCACCGCCCACCGGAAGGAACTCGCGGCGGACATCGTCGTGGTGTCCGACACGGGCATGTGGGACATCGACACGCCCGCCCTCACCACCTCGCTGCGCGGCCTCTGCTATGTCGAGGTCAAGCTCACCGCCGCCAACCGCGACCTGCATTCCGGCGTCTATGGCGGCTCGGCGCTGAACCCGATCAACGCCCTCACCCGCGCGCTCGGCCGCCTGCGCGACGACCAGGGCCGCATCCTCGTCCCCGGCTTCTACGACAACATCGCGGACATCTCGCCGCGCAAGGCCAACCAGTGGACCTCGCTCGGCTTCGACGAGGCGGAGTTCCTCGGCGACATCGGCCTCTCGATCCCCATCGGCGAGCAGGGCCGCACGGCGCTGGAGCGTCTCTGGGCGCGCCCCACCTGCGACATCAACGGCATCTGGGGCGGCTACATGGGCCCCGGCAGCAAGACCGTGATCCCGTCGGAGGCGTTCGCGAAAATCTCCTTCCGCCTCGTCCCCGGCCAGGACCCCGCCCGCATCGTCGAGAATTTCAAGTCGTTCATGAAGGGTAACGTTCCCGCGGACGCGAAGCTGGATTTCACCGTCTTCGGCCTCGGCGAGGGCCTCGAAATCCCCACCGACTCCCGCTTCCTCGCCGCCGCCGAAAAGGCGCTGGCCACGGAATACAACAAGCCCCCGCTGCTCATCGGCTCCGGCGGCTCCATCCCCGTGGTCGAAACCTTCAAGAAGGAGCTCGGCCTCGATTCCGTGCTGATGGGCTTCGGCCTGGACGACGATCAGGTCCACTCGCCCAACGAGAAATTCGACCTGCGCTGCTTCCACAAGGGCGCGCGCAGCCACATCCGCCTGCTCGGCGAACTCGCCCCGGGGTAAGCCCCGCCAAAGGGAGGAAACGATGCTGGAAAGCAACGAAAAGCGCCTCATCATCGAGGACATGCGCCGGCGCGTGACACAGGCGGAATGGCGTGCCCGCATCGACCTCGCCGCCTGCTACCGGCTGATGGCGCTCTACGAGATGTCGGACATGGGGGCGAACCACGTCTCGCTGCGCGTCCCCGGCGAGGCCGATTCCTTCCTCATCAACCCCTACGGCATGCTCTACGAGGAAATCACCGCCTCGTCCCTCATCAAGATCGACCATGACGGCAACATCCTCGACAAGCCGTCCTACGGCGATTTCGACTTCGGCGTGAACCGCGCCGGCTTCGTCATCCACTCCGCCATCCACCGCGCGAGCCCGCGGACGGACTGCGTCATCCACACCCACACCTGGCCCGGCATGGCGGTCTCGGCGCTGGCCTGTGGCCTCCTGCCCATCACCCAGACCTCGATGCGCTTCGCCAGCATCTCGTATCACGAGTACCAGGGCGTGGCCCTCAACCTCGAGGAACAGGCAAGCCTCGTCGCCGACCTCGGCACCAACAACGCGATGATCCTGCGCAACCACGGCCTGCTCACCATCGGCAACACCGTCGGCGAGGCGTTCAACGCCATGCACCGGCTCGAGCTGTCGTGCAAAACCCAGCTCGCCGCCATGGCCTGCAACACCCGCCTCAACGCGGTGCCGGACGCCGTCGTGGAAGCGACCTGGAACCAGTATCAGCCCGGCACCCGCCGCCCCTACGGCGTGATGGAGTGGCCCGCCCTGCTGCGCCGGCTGGACAAGCTCGACCCGTCCTACGCGACCTGATCGGGCCCCAGGCCCAGCGCCAGCTCGTCGGTCGGCGCGAAACCCATGCGCAGGTAGAGCGACCTGGCGCCTTCGCCCGCGTGCAGCAGCGCGCGGGCGCATCCCCTCTCGCGCAGCCAGGCGGCACTCGCCCCGACCAGCGCCCGCCCGATGCCGGCCCGCCGGCAGGCCGGGTCCACCCAGACGCACCAGATATAGCCGGACACGGCCGGCTCCTCGCCACGGAACGCCGGGTAGCGGCGCTCCACGATGTGGCACACGGCGCAACCCACGCCACGGCCCTCGACACTGGCCGCGAAGGCCGCCAGCACGCCGGCACGGCGCCGTTGCAAAACGAACGCGATGAACCGCTCCCGCCAGTCGGGCGCGATCTCGGCATCGCGGACGCCCATGTCCACCCAATGGCGGCGGTAGCATTCCGCCAGCCAGGCATCGTCCTCGCATGCCGCGATCGCATGTCTCATCGCACCCCCCGCTCGCTCGCCGGGTCGAAGGCAGACCAGGCGAACCAGGACGCCACCCGCCCGGGAACAGGCGCCAGCCTCTCCCCGCGCGGCCGCGCGAGCGCGTCCTCCGCCACGCGCCAGCCGCGCGGCCGGCAGGCAGGCATCGCCCGCGCTCGCCGCCGCCCGGCGGCGTCAGCCACGTTCGCTGTCAAGGCTCGCCATCTGTACGGCGGCGTAACGTTCGCCGCGCGCCGCGCCCGTCGGCACCGCGCGCTCGATCGCGGCCAGGTCCGCCTCGCCCAGCCGCACCTCCAGCGCCCCCAGCGCCTCGGCAAGCCGGTCGCGCCGCCGCGCGCCAATCACCGGCACAATGTCCTCGCCCTTCGCCAGCACCCAGGCGATCGCAAGCTGTGCGACGCTCACGCCCCGTGCCAGGGCCAGCGCGCGCAGCGCCTCCACCAGCGCCAGGTTCGCCTCCACATTCCCCGCCTGGAACCGCGGCGCATGCGCGCGCCAGTCCCCGGGCGCCGCGCTGTCCGCCCGCCAGTGCCCGCCGAGCAACCCGCGCGAGAGCACGCCATACGCCGTCACCCCGATCCCCAGCTCCCGGCACGTCGCCAGCACCCCGTCCTCGATCCCGCGCGAGACCAGCGAATACTCGATCTGCAGGTCCACGATCGGGTGCACCGCGGCCGCGCGCCGTATCGTTTCCGAACCGACCTCGGAAAGCCCGACATGGCGCACCCAGCCACGGCGCACCATCTCCCCGATCGCGCCCACCGTCTCCTCGATCGGCACGTTCGGGTCGAGCCGCGCCGGCCGGTAGACATCGATATAATCCACCCCCAGCCGCTGCAGCGTATAGGCAAGGGAGTTGGCAACCGCCGCCGGCCGCGCGTCGAACCCCACCCAGCCACCGGCGGCATCGCGCATCGCGCCGAACTTCACGCTCAGCAGCACGCGCTCGCGCGGCACCGTGCGCAGCGCCTCGCCGATCAGCATCTCGTTATGGCCCATGCCATAGAAATCGCCGGTGTCGAGCAGCGTGACACCCGCCTCCACCGCCGCCTGGATCGTGGCCAGGCTCTCTGCCCGGTCCGCCGGCCCGTACAGGCCGGACATCCCCATGCACCCGAGCCCGATCGCGGAAACCATCGGCCCCGCCTCACCCAGCCGTACCTCGCGCATCCGCTTCACCCCTTCACGCCACGTGACGGATATGCCCCGAGACGGCACCACCGCCAGCCCGGCCCAATAGGCCGCCCCAACCAGCCGGGCACCGTCAGCCTGCCACCGCCTTGATCCGCGCCAGCACCTCGGCCGGCCCCAGGGCCGCCATCGTCGCGTCGATCGGCGGGCTCGTCGTCCGCCCGGTCAGCGCCGCGCGCAACGGCTGCGCCACCTCGCCCAGTTTCCTGCCCCGCGCCTCGGCGAAGCTCCGCAACCCCGCGTCCAGCGCGCCCGGCGAAAAATCCGTCTCCACCAGCACGTCCGCCAGCGCCGCCAGCAAGGCCCGGCTCTCCGCCGTCAGCAGCGCCGCCGCCTTCGCCTCCATCGGTTCCGCCACCGCAACGAGAAACCGCGCCCCCTCCGCCAGCTCCACCAGCGTCCTCGCGCGCTCCTTCAGCGCCGGCATGATGGCCAGAAGCTTCCCGCCGTCGACCTCCGGCATCCGCGCCCGCACCTCCGCCACCAGCCGCTCGTCCTCCGCCCGCCGCAGCCACACGCCGTTCACGTGCCCCAGCTTCGCATAGTCCATCCGGCTCGCCGCCCGCCCGACACCATCGACGTCGAACAGCGCGATCATCTCCTCGACACTCAGGATCTCGGCATCCCCATGCCCCCAGCCGAGCCGCACCAGGTAGTTCAGCAGCGCCTCCGGCAGGTAGCCCTGCTCGCGGAACTCGAACACGCTCGTCGCCCCGTGCCGCTTGGAAAGCTTCGCCCCGTCCGCGCCATGGATCAGCGGCACATGCGCGAACGCCGGCCGCGACCAGCCCATCAGGTCATAGACCTGCGCCTGGCGGAACGTGTTGGTCAGGTGATCGTCGCCACGGATCACATGCGTGATTTCCATGTCGTGATCATCGACCACCACGGCGTGCAGGTAGGTCGGCGTCCCGTCCGAGCGCAGGATGATCATGTCGTCGAGTTCGGTGTTCGCCACCTCGACGCGCCCCTGCACCAGGTCATCGACCACCGTCGATCCCTCACGCGGCGCCTTCAGCCGTATCGCCGGCGCAACGCCGGGCGGCGCCTCGCCGGGATCACGGTCCCGCCACGTCCCGTCATAGCGCGGCGGCCTGCCCTCGGCGCGCGCCTTCTCGCGCATCGCGACCAGGTCCTCGGGCGAGCACCAGCAGCGATACGCATGCCCCGATTCCAGCAGCTGCATCGCCACCTCCGCATGCCGCGCCTGGCGCGTCAGCTGGAACACCGGCGGCTCGTCGGGATAGATGCCGAGCCAGCCAAGCCCGTCCAGGATCGCCGACACGTGCTCCGCCCTGGAGCGTTCGCGGTCGGTGTCCTCGATGCGGATCAGGAACTGCCCGCCGTGGTGGCGCGCGAACAGCCAGTTGAACAACGCCGTGTGCGCGCTGCCGATATGCAGCGTGCCGGTCGGGCTCGGGGCGAAGCGGGTACGGATCATGCCGCGCCCTCTAGCCCCAATTCCGCCCCCCGCAAACCGCATCATGCGCGCCTCCCGCGCATCGCCTTCCGCGCGCGTCCCGCGCATCACCCTCCGCGCGCGTCCCGCGCATCACCCTCCGCGCGCGTCCCGCGCATCACCCTCCGCGCGCGTCCCGCGCATCACCCTCCGCGCGCGTCCCGCGCGACAGGCTGGCGGCGCGGAGGAACGCCCGCGTAGCCTCACCCCATGCGCCCAGCGCCCGCAATCAGGTTCGAGCGCCTGCCCGCCCACCTCCTCCAGCGCCTGCCCACCCGCCGGCTCGGCCGCCTTGCCGCACGCCTGCGCGAGCACAAGCCCACAGGCCTCCCCGCCCGCCTGCTCGACCGTGTTCTGGAAGCGGAATCCGGCCGCTTCGGCCTCTGGCTCGCCCCTGCCCTCGTCGCCGGCGTGGCACTCTATTTCGCCCTCACCAGCGAGCCACCGGTCTGGGCCGGCCCCGCCGCCGCCATCCCCCTCCTCGCGGCCGCCATCGCGCTGCGCCACCGCCTCGCCCTCTTCCCCCTCGCCCTGCTCTGCGCCACATCCCTCGGCTTCACCGCCGCCACGCTCGCCACCCTCCGCGCCGCGCCGATGCCGGCCCTCCCTCGCGGCGCCGTCACCGTGGAGGCAAACGTCGCGGAGCTGGAACCGCTGCCCACCGGCCGGCGCGTCCTCCTCGCCGCCGCCTCGCTCGACGGCGCCGCCCCGCTCACCCGCGACATCCGCATCCGCCTGCGCGACACCGACCCCGCGCCGATCACCGCCGGCAGCCGCATCCAGCTCCGCGCCCTGCTCCGTGCCCCCTCGCCCCCCGCCTGGCCCGGCGGCTGGGACCTCCAGCGCGACGCCTGGTTCAACAACCTCGCGGGCTACGGCTTCGCCATCGGCCCCGCCACGGTGCTCGGCGCCGCGCCCGCCGGCATCTTCGCCCGCCTGCGCGGCATCATCCGCGCGCGCATCGCGGCCGCCGTGCCCGGCGTCCCCGGCGCCATCGCCGCGACGCTGCTCACCGGCGCCACCACCGGCATCCCGCAGGTGGACCGTGCCGCCTTCGCCGCCTCCGGCCTCGCCCACCTGCTCGCCATCGCCGGCCTGCACATCGGCATCGTCATGGGCCTCCTCTTCGCGGCCACCCGCCTGCTGCTCGCCCTCTCGGAACGCGCGAGCCTGTTCTGGCCCACCAAGACCATCGCCGCCCTCGCATCCCTCGCCGCCGGCTTCCTCTACATGGAGCTCACCGGCGCCCACCTGCCCATCGAGCGCAGCTTCGCCATGGCGACGATCGTCGTCCTCGCCGTCCTCGCCGGCCGCCGCGCCCTCTCCCTGCGCGGCCTGATGGTCGCCATGGCCGGCCTCGCCGCCTTCGACCCGGAAGCCGTCACCGGCGCCAGCTTCCAGATGAGTTTCTCCGCCGTCCTCGCCCTCATCGCCGGCTACCAGGCGCTCGACCCTCTCCTCGCCCGCCTCGCCGCGGACCACCGCTGGCACCGCCGCGTGCTGCGCCACGTCGCGATGCTGCTCACCACCAGCCTCCTCGCCGGCACCGCCTCGGCCCCGTTCGCCGCGTGGCATTTCGGCCGCATGCAGGTCTACTTCGCCGTCTCCAACATGCTCGCCGTCCCGCTCACCGCCTTCTGGACCATGCCGCTCGGCCTTCTGTCCGTTGCGCTGATGCCGCTCCATGCCGAGGCCGTGGCGCTCATCCCGATGGGCTGGGGCACCGCGGGCACGCTCGCCATCGCGCGCTTCTTCGCGGGCCTCCCCGCCGCCTCCGTCGCCGTCCCCCACGCCCCGCCCTGGGGCCTGGTGCTCACGGCGCTCGGCCTTGCCTGGCTCTGTCTCTGGCGCTCACGCCTGCGACTCGCCGGCCTGCCCGCCATCGCCGCCGGCATCTTCTCCGCCTGGCTCGTCACGCCCCCCGCCATCCTCGTCGCACCAGACGCGGTCGCCATCCGCCACGGCGCCACCGTCCTCACCGCCACCGCCCGTGGCCGCCAGGCCTTCACCCTCGCCCAGTTCGAGGTCGCGCTCCCCCTGCCGCAACGCCCGCTCGGCTGCGACGCCGCCGCCTGCACCCTCGCCCCGGGCATCGCCCTCCTGCCTGCCCAACACCCCGGCCAACGCCCCGGCCAGCGCCGCGCCAAGGCCCAGCCCCCGGCCGCCTGCCCGCCAGGCGCCACCGTCGTCATCGCTCTCGCCCGCGCCAATTGCGGCTCCGGCACCACCCTCATCGACGGCCAATTCCTCCGGCAGAACGGCGCCGCCGCCATCCGCCCCGGCACACCCCCCGCCATCACCACGGACCGCGAAACACGCGGCGCCCGCCCCTGGGTCCTCCTCGGCCCCCAGGCGCTGAACCTGCCCATGGCGAAATCCGAATAGCCCGCGTCCTCGGCCCGCGACCGTCCGGGACCATGCTTGCGCGGGCCGGAGCCAGGCCTCAGCGAGCCGGCGGAACGACCACCGGCGCGATAGTGCCGGACGGCAGGCTCAGTAGCGCCGCAGCAGCGCCACCAGCTTGCCCTGCACCCGCACCCGGTCGGCCGGGAAGATCCGCGTTTCGTGCCGCGGGTTCGCCGGCTCCAGCGCGATCGAGTTCCCCCGCCGCCGCAGCCGCTTCAGCGTCACTTCCTCGCCGTCCACCAGCGCCACGACGATCTGCCCGTTCTCCGCCGTCTGCCCCGCCCCGACGATCGCGACATCGCCATCATGGATACCCGCGTCGATCATCGAATCACCGGCAACTTCAAGTGCATAATGCTCGCCGTTCCCAAGCAGCGCGAGCGGCACCTCGATCGTCGCGGAGCTGTCCCGCAGCGCCTCGATCGGCGCGCCCGCGGCAATCCGCCCATAGAGCGGCAACGCCACCGCGGAGGCGGACGGCGCCGCCCGCGCACCCGCCAGCCGCCCCGAGAAATCACCCCGTATCACATTGGGACTAAACGACGGCGGACTAACCGATGGCGGACTAACCGATGGCGGACTAACCGATGGCGGGCCAACCGAAATCGAGCCACCGGAAGGCGCCACCTCCGCCGCCCTCGGCATGTCCTCCGCCAGCCGCACCACCTCGAGCGCCCGCGCCCGGTGCCGGTGCCGCCGCAGAAACCCCCGCTCCTCCAGCGCCGAGATCAGCCGGTGGATCCCGGACTTGGAGCGCAGCGACAGCGCCTCCTTCATCTCCTCGAAGCTCGGCGAGACCCCGGTCTGCCGCAAATGCCGATCGATGAAGACCAGCAGCTCGTGCTGCTTGCGCGTGAGCATCGCCTCTCCCTCGGGCCGTTTCCCGACACGTGCCGGAACAAACCGGCAACAACGGCGATGTTCTATGTAAGTTCCCGTGAGCGGGTCAAGCAAAACGAGGCCGCCGGCCCGCTCCGCCACGCGCCGCCCGCCTCCCGCGTCAACTATCCACCTGCAGCGGATAATCTGTCAGGCATTTCCAGGATTATCCCGTCCTTCAAACAGAACCATCCTCCCGCCAACGCACCACCCCACCAACCAGCGGAGGATGCCATGACCGAGATGTCGAGAATCGAGCCCGCCCAAGCGACGCCGCTCAGCACGCCAGCGCCCGTCGCCGCATCCCCGCGCGCCCGCCGCCTCCGCCAGGGCCTCCTCGCCCTCGCCCTGCTCGCCACCACCGCCGCCGCCGGCACCTTCGGCTACGACTACTGGACCACGGGCCGGTTCGAGGTGGCGACGGACGACGCCTACGTCCAGGCGGACTACACCACCATCGCCCCCAAGATCTCGGGCTACATCGCCGGGGTGCTGGTGGCCGACAACCAGCACGTCGCCGCCGGCCAGGTCCTCGCGCGCATCGACGACCGCGACTTCCGCGCCGCCCTCGCCCAGGCCCGCGCCAGCGTCGCCGCCGCCCGCGCCGCCGCCGGCAACATCGACGCCGAGCTCGCCCTGCAGCGCGCCACCATCCGCGAGGCCGCCGCCGCCGTCGCCGCCGCCCAGGCCTCGCTCGACTTCGCCAGGGCCGACGCCGCCCGCTACAGCCGCCTGCTCGCCGACGGCGCCGGAACCCTGCAGCGCGCCCAGCAGACCCAGGCCACGCGCGAGACCACCGCCGCCACCCTCATCCGCGACCAGGCCGGCCTCGCCGCCGCCGCCCGCAAGGTGGACGTGCTGCGCTCCCAGCGCACCCAGGCCGAGGCCGAGGTCGAGCGCGCCCAGGCCGCGGAGCGCCAGGCCCAGCTCAACCTCGGCTACACCACCATCACCGCGCCGGTGGAGGGCACTGTCGGCGCACGCAGCCTGCGCGTCGGCCAGTTCGTCCAGGCCGGCACCCAGCTCATGGCCGTGGTGCCGCTGCACGCCGCCTACGTCGTCGCCAACTTCAAGGAAACCCAGCTTGCCCATGTCCGCCCCGGCGAGCCCGTGCGCCTGCGCATCGATGCCCTGCCCGGTGCCCGCGTCGCCGGCCACGTGGACAGCATCGCGCCCGCCAGCGGGCTCGTGTTCGCGCTGCTGCCGCCGGACAACGCCACCGGCAACTTCACCAAGATCGTCCAGCGCATCCCGGTGAAGATCGTGCTCGACGACGCCACCGCCGCCGGCACCCTGCGCGCCGGCATGTCCGTGGAACCAACCATCGACACGCGCCGCTGGCAGAAGGCCGCCGCCACCGCGCCTTCAACCAGGAACGGATGATCCTTCCAGCACTTCCAGAATTATCGCGCACAACCGCAAGCCACATCCTCCCCACGCCCCAAGAGGGTCCCGTCCCATGACCACCGCGCCCCAGCCCGAACAAGCCGTCCCGCCGCGCACCCGGCTCGCCGTCATCGACGCCGCGCGCGCCACCGCCCTGCGCGCACGCCCCGGCCACCTCACCGCCGGCCGCGCCCACTGATCGCCCCGACAAAGGAAGCCCCACCATGTCCACCACCACGCAGAACCTCCCGCACCACGCGCGCGCCATCGCCGGCAAGGCCGCCCGCATCCACCGCTTCGGCGGCCCCGAGGTCATCACCCTCGAGGACACCGTCCCCGCCGAACCCGGCCCCGGCGAGGTCCTGGTCCGCGTCAAGGCCGCCGGCGTCGGCCCGTGGGACGCCTGGATCCGCGCCGGCAAGAGCGCCCTGCCCCAGCCCCTGCCGCTCACCCTCGGCTCGGACATCGCGGGCGTCGTCCTCGCCACCGGCCCAGGCGTGACCTGGCTGCGCCCGGGCGACGACGTCTTTGGCGTCACCAACAAGCGCTTCACCGGCGGCTACGCCGACCACGCCATCGCCGACGCCACGATGCTCGCCCGCAGGCCGCCCTCGCTCGCCGACATCGACGCCGCCTCGGTCCCCGTCGTCGCCGTTACCGCCTGGCAGGCGCTGTTCGAGCAGGCGCGCCTCGCGCGCGGCCAGGGCGTGCTCATCCACGGCGCCGGCGGCAATGTCGGCGCCTTCGCCGTGCAGCTCGCCCGCCATGCCGGCCTCACCGTCCACGCCACCGCGGGCGCGCGCGACCTCGCCTATGTCCACGGCCTCGGCGCCGCGACGGTACTCGACGGCCGTACCGCACGCTTCGAGGACGCGCTTCCCCGGCTCGACGCCGTCATCGACCTCGTCGGCGGCGAGATCCAGGCCCGCTCCTTCGCCACCCTGAAGGGCGGCGGCGCGCTCATCTCCGCCGTCGCCCCGCCCGACGCCGCGCTCGCCGCGGCGCACGGCGTGCGCGCCGCCTTCTTCCTCGTGGACGTCACCACGGAGCGCCTCGCGCGCATCGCCGCGATGATCGAGGCCGGCACACTCGCCACCTCCGTCGCCGCCATCCTGCCGCTCGCCGCCGCCCGCGTCGCGCACGAGATGCTGGAGGGCACGCGCCCGCGGCCGCGCGGCAAGATCGTGCTCACGGTCGCGGCCTGACCACGCGCCTCGCTGGCCAAGGCACAGCTTGGGATGCGCCCACCGCCCCGTCGCGGTAAGCATGGGCGCATCCCGCCAAGCCGAGCGACCCCGCTGCTGCCATGGACCGCCTCACCAGCCTCACCGCCTTCGCCCGCGTCGTCGAGACCGGCGGCTTCTCCGCCGCCGCGCGGCGGCTCAACATGTCCGTCACCATGGTCAGCAACCATGTCCAGGCGCTGGAGGAGCGGCTCGGCGCCCGCCTGCTCAACCGCACCACCCGCAAGGTCAGCCTCACCGAGATCGGCCAGGCCTACTACGAGCGCGCCACCCGCATCCTCGCGGACATGGAGGAAGCAGACCGCATCGCCGGCGCGCTCCACGCCACGCCCCGCGGCATGCTCCGCCTGTACACCAGCGCCAGCATGGTCCGCTTCCTCGCCCCGGTGATCGCGGAGTTCGTCACCCAGTACCCGGCGGTCTCGGTGGACCTCGGCACCGGCGAGCGGATGGTGGACGTGATCGAGGAGGGCTACGACCTGGTGATCCGCCCGGTCATGCCGCCGGACTCAACGCTCGTCGCGCGCCAGCTCTCGCCATGGCGCCACCTGCTCTGCTGCGCCCCATCCTACCTCGAGGCGCACCAGGCCCCGGCCGAGCCGGCGGACCTCGCGCACCACAACTGCCTGCGCTACACGCTCTACCCGTTCGGCGACGAGTGGCGGTTCGAGGATGCGCACGGCAAGCCGGCCGCCGTGCGCGTGCGCGGCAACCTCGTCACCACCAGCGTCGACGCGCTGCGCCGCATGGCGCTCGACGGGCACGGCCTGTTCCTCGCCCCCACCTTCGCCATCGCCGACGACCTCGCGGCCGGAACCCTGGTGCGCGTGCTGCCCGCCTATCGCGGCGTCGCGTTCACGATCAGCGCCATCTACCCGCACCGCCTGCATCTCTCGACCAAGGTCCGCAGCTTCATCGACCTGCTGGCCGAACGCTTCGCCGTCCACCGCGCCTGGATGGACCCGCCCGCCACCGGCACCTGACGCACCAACGTTACGCCATCGCAACGCCAACCCCGCCCCGTATCGCTGGCCCCGCCCCGTATCGCTGGCCCCGCCCGCGTATCGCTGGCCCCGCCCCGTATCGCCGGCCCCGTATCGCTCGCGCCGCCGAAACCCGAACGCCCCTACAGCCCGATCGTATCCAGCCGGATCACCCGCACCCGCGCCCCCACCGCCGCCGCCGGCGCATTCGGCGCGCGCAGGATCAGCGCATCGGCCTCCGCCAGCAGCCGCAGCATCCCCAAATCCTGGCGCGCGAACGCCGTCGCCACCGGCACCCCATCCCCTCCGGGCGCCAGCCGCGCGCGCAGATGGTCCGCCCGGTGGTCGTTCGCCGGCAGCGCCGCGCCCAGCACCGCCTCGCTCTCCGCCGGCCCGTCCCCCGCCATCCCCTGCAGTCGCGCCAGCGCCGGCAGCAGGAACAACACGGCACACACCAGCGCCGAGACCGGGTTGCCCGGCAGCCCCAGCATCGGCGTCTCGCCCAGCGCGCCGAACATCAGCGGCTTGCCCGGCCGCATCGCGATCTTCCAGAAATCCGTCTTCAGGCCCCGCTTCGCCAGCGCCGGCTGCACCAGGTCATGCGCCCCCACGCTCGCACCGCCGGTCGTCACCAGCAGGTCGCAGGACAGCCCCTCCACCGCTTCCGCCAGCGCCGCCTCGTCGTCGGCCACCACCGGCAGCACCACCGGCTCGCCGCCGCCCGCGCGCACCAGCGCCGCCAGCGCATGCGCGTTGGAACTCACGATCCCACCCGGCGGAATCGGCTCGCCCGGCAGCGCGATCTCGTCGCCCGTCGCCAGCAGCGCCACGCGCGGCCGCCGGTGCACCCGCACCCAGGGATGGTTGCCGGCCGCCAGCACCCCCACCGCCCGCGCGCCGATGCGCGTGCCCGCGGCCACCAGCACCTGGCCCGCGGCAAAATCCTGCCCCGCCCTGCGGATGTGCCGCCCGGCCGTCACCGCCTCGCGCACCTCCACCATCCCGTCCGCCTCGGCCGCATCCTCCACCAGCAGGATCCCGTCCGCCCCCGCCGGGATCACACTGCCGGTAAAGATCCGCACCACCTGCCCCGGCCCCACAATCCCCGGCCAGGGATGCCCCGCGGGCGCCGAGCCCACCACGGCAAGCCGCGCCCCCAGCACCCCGTCCGCCGCCCGCAGGCAATACCCGTCCATCGCCGAGACATCCGCCGGCGGCTGCGTCAGCCGCGCCGCGTGGTCGGCCGCCGCGACCCGCCCCCACGCCTGCGCCAGCGCCACCATCTCGGGTGCCCCCGGCCGCATTGCCGCGACGATCCGCGCCCGCGCCTCCTCAACGCTTATCATGGCGCCACGCTGATCATGGGGCGCGAAACTCCCCGGACCGCCCGCCAGACTTCTCCCGCAGCCGCACCGCCTCGATGCGCATCCCCCGGTCCACCGCCTTCAGCATGTCGTAGATCGTCAGCGCCGCGACCGAAACCGCCGTCAGCGCCTCCATCTCCACCCCGGTCGGCCCCGTCGTCGCCACCGTCGCCTCGATCTCCACGCCATCCTCGCCGACGCTGAAATCCACGCCCACCGTCGAAAGCGCCAGCGGATGGCACAGCGGGATCAGCTCCGCCGTCTTCTTCGCCGCCATGATCCCCGCGATCCGCGCGACGCCCAGCACATCGCCCTTCACCGCCGTCCCCGCGGCCACCAGCGCCGCCGTCTCCGGCTGCATCACCACGCGCCCGGAGGCCACGGCGCGCCGCTGCGTGGCCGGCTTCTCGCCCACATCCACCATCCGTGCCTTCCCCGCGGCATCGAAATGCGTGAGCCCGCTCACCCCGCGCTCCCCCACCCCAGCGGCACCCGGCCCGCCAGTCCCGCGCGCCGATGAACCAGGCGGCTCGCCACCATCACCCGATCAACGCCCGCACCGCGGCGCCGACATCCGGCTGCCGCAACAGGCTCTCCCCCACCAGGAACCCGCTCACCCCGACGTCGCGGAAGCACGCGATGTCGTTCGCGTCGCGGATTCCGCTCTCCGCGACGACAAACCGGTCCGGCGGCACCAGCGGCGCCAGCGAAAGCCCGGTCTGGATGTCGGTCCGCAGCGTCCGCAGATCGCGGTTGTTGATCCCGATCAGCCGCGTGCGCAGCCCCAGCGCGCGCTCCAGCTCGGCTTTGTCATGCACCTCGGCCAGCACGTCCATGCCCAGCCCGGCCGCCTCCGTCTCCAGCGCCAGCGCCTCGGCGTCGGTCAGGGCCGCCATGATCAGCAGGATGCAGTCCGCCCCCATCGCCCGGCTCTCGCGCACCTGCCACGCATCCAGCATGAAATCCTTGCGCAGCACCGGCAGCCGCGTCGCCGCGCGCGCCGCCTCCAGGTGCACGGCATCGCCCTGGAAGAACGGCAGGTCGGTCAGCACCGAAAGACACGCCGCGCCGGCCGCCTGGTATTCGCGCGCGATCGCCGCCGGATCGAAGCTCTCCCGTATCATGCCGCCGGAGGGCGAGGCCTTCTTGATCTCCGCGATCAGCCCCACGCCCGTCTCGGCGGCGCGGTCCATCAGCGCGCGCGCGAACCCGCGCGGCGCGCCCGCCCGCCCGATCCGCGCCTCGAGCACCTGCGCGTCCACCGCCTGCCGCCGCAGCGCCGCATCCTCGCGCGTGCGCGCGCAGATCCTGGCCAGCGTATCGCCCATTGCCGCGGCACTCATGCGCCCGCCCTGCCGCCGCCCGTCCCGCCGCGCACGAGGCGCCCCGTCCCGCTACGCCGCATGGCTCTCGCGCCGCAGCGCCTCGAGCACCGAAAGCGCCGCCCCGGAATCGATCGAGCGCGCCGCCAGCGCCACACCCTCGCGGATATCGCCTGCCTTCCCCGCCACGATGAACCCGCCCGCGGCGTTCAGCAGCACCGTGTCGCGGTACGGGCCGTTCGCCCCGCGCAGCAGCGCCAGCATCGCCGCGGCATTCGTCTCCCCATCCCCGCCATGGATCGCTGCCACGGGCGCCGTCGCCAGCCCAGCCTCGGCAGGATCGAGCACGAACTCGCGGATCTCGCCGCCCGAGAGCGCCACCACCTGGTTCGGTCCCGCAACGGTCAGCTCGTCGAGCCCCATGCCGTGCACCAGCCAGGCATCCGTCGTTCCAAGTGCGGCCAGCGTCTCCGCCATCGGCCGCGCCCAGGCGCCGTCGAACACGCCCGTCAACTGCCGCCTCACCCGCGCCGGGTTCGCGAGCGGCCCCAGCAGGTTGAAGATCGTGCGCGTCCCCAGTTCCACCCGCGGCCCCGCGGCATGGCGAAGCGCCGCGTGGTGGCGCGGCGCGAACAGAAAGACGCAGCCCACGGCGCGCAGGATCTCCGCCAGCCGCTCGATCTTCGCATCCACGTTCACACCGAGCGCCGTCAGCGCATCCGCGGCCCCGGACTTGGAGGACAGCGCCCGGTTCCCGTGCTTCGCGACCGGCACGCCCGCCCCCGCCAGCACGAAGCAGGCGGCGGTCGAGATGTTCAGCGTCCCCGCGCCGTCGCCGCCGGTGCCGACGATATCGATCGCGTCCTGAGGCGCCTCGATCGCGGTCATGCGCGCGCGCATCGCCCGCACCGCGCCCACCATCTCGGCCACCGTCTCGCCGCGCACGCGCATCGCCATCAGCATCGCGGCGATCTGCGCGGGCGTCGCCTCGCCCGCCATCACCGTGCCGAACGCCGCCTCGGCCTCCGCCTCGCTCAGCGTCTCGCCCAGCGCCAGCCGCGCCAGGACCGGCTTCAGATTGCCCCCGCCCGAAGCACCGCCACTCATGCCGCGCGATCCAGCGTCGGCCGCGCGAGCCGCAGGAAGTTTCCAAGCAGCGCATGCCCATGCTCGCTCGCGATGCTCTCGGGGTGGAACTGCACGCCCCACACCGGCAGCGTCCGGTGCGCGAGCCCCATGACCAGCCCGTCCTCGGCGCCGCCGCCCATCTCATCAAGGACCCAGGCCGTCACCTCCAGCGCCTCCGGCAGGCTCGCCCGCTCGACGACGAGGCTGTGGTAGCGCGTCATCCGCACCGGGTCCGGCAGCCCCGCGAACACATCCGTCCCGCGATGGCGTATCGCCGACATCTTCCCATGCATCGGCATCGGCGCCCGCACCACCTGGCCGCCGAACGCCTGCCCGATCGCCTGGTGCCCCAGGCACACGCCCAGCAGCGGCACGCCCGCCTGTGCCGCGGCCCCGATCAGGTCGAGGCAGATCCCCGCCTCGTTCGGCGTGCACGGCCCTGGCGACAGCACGATCGCCTCCGGCCGCCGCGCCATCGCATCCGCGACGGAGAGCGCGTCGTTTCGCCACACCTCGCACCGCGCCCCCAGGTCACCCAGGAAATGCACGAGGTTGAAGGTGAAACTGTCGTAGTTGTCGATCAGCAGGATCACGCTTTCCATCCGCACGCCACCGCGCCCGACATGGCCCGAACCCCGCTACAGGTCAAATCACCGCCCGCGCGATCCGCCGCACCCAGCGACCCCAGACCCAGCATCCCACGCCCCCAGCATCCCACGCCCCAGCATCCCACGCCCCAGCATCCCACGGCCCGGCGCCCCCTGTCCGGCGTCCTCCGGGCCAGCGCCCCCGGCCTCAGGTCGCCCGCCTCACATCCCGGGCGCCCGCGTCCCCGCGCTCAGCGTCCGCCGCACCGCATCCGCCCACACCGCGCGTCGCCGCGCGCGCTCCGCGTCCGCCATCACCGGCAAGAACCGCCGGTCCAGCGACCAGGTCCGCGCGAACGCCGCGGGCTCCGGACAAACCCCGGAAGCCATCCCCGCGAGATACGCCGCCCCCAGCGCCGTCGTCTCCGCCACCTTCGGCCGGTCCACCGGCGCACCCAGGATGTCCGCCAGGAACTGCATGGTCCAGTCGCTCGCGACCATCCCCCCGTCCACGCGCAGCACCGTCTCGCCCGCCGTCCCCATGTCCGCCTTCATCGCGTCCACCAGGTCCGCCGTCTGCTGCCCCACGCTCTCAAGCGCCGCCTTCGCCAGCTCCCGCGGCCCCGTCGCGCGCGTGAGCCCGAACACCGCGCCCCGCGCCTCCGCGTCCCACCACGGCGCCCCCAACCCGGTGAACGCCGGCACCAGCGTCACGGTCTGTGCCGCATCCGCCGCCGCCGCCAGCGCCCCACTCTCACTGGCATCGCCGATCACCCGCAGCCCGTCGCGCAACCACTGCACCGCCGCCCCCGCGACAAAGATCGCTCCCTCCAGCGCATAGGTCCGCTGGCCGGCGAGCTGCAACGCCACCGTCGTCAGCAACCGGTTCGAAGACGCAACGGCCTCCCCACCCGTGTGCAGCAGCAAAAAGCACCCGGTGCCATACGTGGATTTCACCATCCCCTTGGCAAAGCACGCCTGCCCCACCATCGCCGCCTGCTGGTCCCCCGCGATGCCGCGCACCGCCACCGCCGCGCCCAGCCACTCGCCCGCGAGCATCCCGAAATCCCCGGCACTGTCGCGCACCTCCGGCAGCACCGCGCGCGGAATACGGAACAGCGACAGCAACTCCTCGTCCCACTGCCCGCGCCGGATGTCGTACAGCATCGTCCGGCTCGCGTTGGTCGCATCCGTCGCGTGCACGCGTCCGCCCGTCATGTGCCACAGCAGCCAGGTATCGACCGTCCCGAACGCGAGGTGCCCCGCTTCCGCCGCCTCCCGCGCGCCGTCCACGTTCTCCAGCAGCCAGGCAAGCTTCGTCGCCGAGAAATACGGGTCCGCCAGCAACCCCGTCCGCGCCGAGATCAGCGCCGCGGCGGCGGTCCCGCGCAGCACCGCGCACGCCGGCTCCGTCCGCCGGTCCTGCCACACGATCGCCCGATGCACCGCCCGCCCCGTCCGCCGGTCCCACAGCAGCGTCGTCTCGCGCTGGTTGGTGATCCCGATCGCGGCGACATCGGCCGGCGTGGCATGCGCCGCCTCCAGCACCTCGCGCAGCACGATGCGGCTGTGCCCGACAAGGTCCTCCGGCGCATGCTCCACCCAGCCCGACGCCGGGAAATGCTGCGGCAGCTCCCGCCGCGCCGCCGCCACCGGCACCAGGTCCGGCGCGCGAAACGCGATCGCCCGCGTGGACGTCGTCCCCTGGTCCAGCGCCAACACCAACCCGCTCATCGCTCCCCCCGCGCTCCGCCCGCTCGTTCGCCAGCCTCATACAAACGAACGCCGCACCGCGCAGCCCCCGCGGCACGCGCGGCCAGGGGCGATATCGGCCGGGACGGCATCATCCGGCCGGACGCCGCCTAGCCCTGCTTCGCCAGGTCCATCGCCTTCGCCAACGACGCATCGGCCCCCGCCCGGTCGCCGCGCGACAGCGCCCCG
Organism: uncultured Pseudomonadota bacterium; assembly: GCA_963764465.1. Lineage (GTDB taxonomy): Bacteria > Pseudomonadota > Alphaproteobacteria > Acetobacterales > Acetobacteraceae > JAJXXT01. The sequence goes on from CAVXSO010000006.1 coordinate 771,765, forward strand.
CGGGTCGCTGCAATCGCGTCCACCAGCCCGCCATTGTCCGGCGTGCCGGCCAGCGACGGCTTCACCGAGCGCGTCAGCGCCCGCGTCTCCGCCTGCTCCAGCGCCTCGGTCGCCATCGGCACGTCGTTGTTGTCCAGGGCCGCGCGCGCCGCCGCGAGATAGTCCCCAACCGAGGCCCCCGGAGCCACCGGCGGCGCCGGCAGCGGGTTCGCGAGCTTCGCCGGCCCGGGGATCGTCACCGGCGCCGCATTCTGCCCCAGCGAGGCGGGCGGCGGCGACAGTGTCTGCGCCATCGCCGGCGCCGCCATCACCACCAGAATCCCCGCCATCCAACGCCCATCCATCACGCGCATCGCACCACTCCCACGCATCGTTCCGCCCACGACCTAGCCCCCGCCCCCGCCGCGCGCCAATGCCACGTCATGAATCCCTCTCCACCTCCGCCCGCGATTTGACGCCACGCCCACCGCGCCTAACCTCCCCCCAACCAGAGGGGAAACCACCATGAAGCTGGGTGCCGCGATCGCCGAGATCATGAAGCGCGAGGGCATGGAGTTCCTCTGCGCCTACCCCGTGAACCACCTCATCGAGTTCTGCGCCGCCGCCGGCATCCGCCCCATCATCGTCCGCCAGGAACGCATCGGCCTGCACATGGCCGATGCCATCTCGCGCGTCACCTCCGGCCGCATGCTCGGCGCGTTTGCCATGCAGCACGGGCCAGGCTCGGAAAACGCCTATGGCGGCGTCGCCCAGGCCTTCGGCGAGAGCGTGCCCGTCCTCGTCGTCCCCCAGGGCTACGCCCGCCGCCTCGCCCATATCGAACCCAATTTCCGCAGCTTCACCGCCATGCGGGACGTCACGAAGTCCGCGGAACCGGTCTGGCTCGCACCCGAGATCCCCCACGTCATGCGCCGCGCCTTCTCGCGCCTGCGCAACGGTCGCGGCGGCCCCGTGCTCGTGGAAGTCCCAACCGACATGTGGAACGAGGAAGTCCCCGAGCCACTGGACTACACCCAGGTCGTCGTCACCCGCACCGCGCCGGATCCGCTCGACGTGCGCGAGGCCGCGAAACTTCTGCGCGAGGCGAAGCGCCCCGTCATCTATGCCGGCCAGGGCATCCACTGGGCCCGCGCCTGGCCGCAGCTGAAGCTGCTCGCCGAGCACCTCGCCGCCCCCGTCGCCACCTCCCTCGGCGGCAAGTCCGCGTTCGACGAAACCCACCCGCTCTCGCTCGGTTCCGGCGGGGTCGCCATGGCGCGTACCGTGCCGCATTTCCTCAAGGCCGCGGACGTCATCCTCGGCATCGGCTGCTCCTTTACCCAATCCTCCTTCGCCGTCGCCATGCCGCCAGGCAAGACCATCATTCACGCGACGCTGGACCCGATGCACCTGGACAAGGACGTCCGCGTCACCTGCGGCCTCCTCGGCGACGCGGCGCTGACGCTCGATGCCCTCCTCACCGAACTGGACGGCATCCGCCGCGACCCCGCCCCCGTCGCCACCGAAATCGCCGCGGTGCGCGCCGCCTGGCTCGCCGAGTGGCAACCGAAACGGGAAAGCAACGAAACCCCGCTCTCCCCCTACCGCGTCCTCGCGGAGCTGGAACGCGAAGTCGATCCCGGGCACTGCATCGTCACCCACGACGCCGGCAGCCCGCGTGACCAGATCACGCCGTTCTGGCGCGCGACCGAGCCGCTCTCCTATCTCGGCTGGGGCAAGACCACCCAGCTCGGCTACGGCCTCGGCCTCGCCATGGGCGCCAAGCTCGCCCGCCCGGACAAGCTCTGCATCAACGTCTGGGGCGACGCCGCCATCGGCTTCACCGGCATGGACCTCGAAACGGCGGTGCGCGAGCGCATCCCCATCCTCTCCATCCTGCTCAACAATTTCTCCATGGCGATCGAGCTCAAGGTGATGCCGGTCTCCACCGAGAAATACCGCGCGACCGACATCTCCGGCGACTACGCCGCGATGGCCCGCGCCTTCGGCGCCTACGGCGAACGCGTCACCCAACCAGGCGACATCGCCGCCGCCATCCGCCGCGGCATCGCGGCAACGCAAGCAGGCCAGCCGGCCCTGCTCGAGTTCATCACGGCGAAAGAAACGGCAGTGTCAAAACCTTAAGGCCAGGGCTCCGCCCTGGACCCGCCAGGAGGCTTGCCTCCTGGACCTTATGAACCGGCCTTGCCCAGCGCCGCGACATAACCCCGGTTCCACGTCGGCGTGATCATCACCTCGTTCATCACCACGTGCGGCGGCAGGCACGCGACGTAAAGGATCAGGTCCGCCACATCCCGCGGCTGCACCATCCGCGCCCGCTCCTCCGCACTCACCGGCACCGGCCGCTTGTCCAGGATCGGCGTCGCCACCTCGCCGGGATTGATCACGCAGGAACGGATGCCATGCACGCATTCCTCCATGTTGATCGTATGGCTCATCGCCACCACCCCGTGCTTCGCCGCCGTGTACGCCGCACCGGAAAGCAGGCTGATGAACCGTCCCGCCAGGCTCGCCGTGTGGATCAGAACCCCGTCCTTCTGCCGCCGCATCATCGGCAGCACCGCGCTCGCGCAATAGAAGGCGCTGTTGAGGTTTGCCCCGATCACGCTCGCCGTCCCCTCGGGCGTGAGCGTGCCCCACCCCCGGTCCGGAATGTTCAGCCCCGCGTTCGCCACCAAAATATCGAGCCGCCCGAACTCGCGCTCGATCCCGGCCACGATCGCGCCCACATCCGCGGCCACCGCCATGTCCCCCGGCGCCACGCGCGCCGCGGCCCCGATCCGCCCTGCCACCGCCTCCAGCGGCGCCCGCCGCCGCCCGCTCAGCACCACCCGCGCGCCTGCCGCGGCCAGCGCCTCCGCCGCCGCCTCTCCGATGCCGGAACCCGCGCCCGTCACCCACGCCACCTTGCCATCCAGCCTGCCCATGGCATCCTCCCCTTCCTTGCGTCCGGAAGCAGACATGAAAATCACCGGCTTCGAAACCCTCCGCGCCGATGCCGGATGGCAATTCTTCTCCTTCGTGAAGATCACCACCTCCTCCGGCATCGAGGGCTGGTCCGAGTTCAACGAGTGCTTCGGCAGCCCCGCCCTCGGCGCCGTGGTCGAGGCGCTGGGCAACACCCTGATCGGCCAGGACCCGCGCCCGTCGGAGCGCATCCTCGCCGCGCTGCATGTGCACAACCGCACCTCGCGCGGCGGCCTGGTGCAGCAGGCCATCGCCGCGATCGAGAACGCGCTTCTCGACATCCGCGCCAAGGACCTCAACATCCCGGTCGCGGCACTCTTCGGCGGCCCGATCCGCGAGCGCATCCCGCTCTACTGGTCCCACGCCGGCACCTATCGCGTGCGCAACGCCGCGATGATGGGCGTGCCGGAAATCCGCACCTACGACGACCTCGCCGCCCACGCCGGGGATATCAAGGCGCGCGGCTTCCACGCCATGAAGACCAACACCTTCCTGATGCAGGACGGCAGGCTGGAAAGCTTCGCCCCCGGCTTCGGCCGCGGCCCCGGCTGGCCGGAACTCAACTGGGACCACCGCATCCTGCGCGGCATCCACAACACGCTGGCCGCCATGCGCGCCGGCACCGGCGCGGACGTGGCGCTGAAGCTCGACGTCAACTTCCACTTCAAGACCGAGGGCTTCGAGCGCGTCGCCGAGACCGTCGCCCCCTTCGGCCTCTCATGGCTCGAGGTGGACATCCACGACCCGCGCGCGCTCGCCGATATCCGCCGCCACGCCCCCTGCCCGATCGCCTCCTGCGAAACGCTCTGCGGCAGGCGCGACTTCCTGCCCTATTTCGACAACCGCTCCATGGACGTCGCGATCGTGGACGTGATCTGGAACGGCCTCGGCGAATCCCTGAAGATCGCCTCCATGGCCGAAACCCACGAGATCAACGTCGCCCCCCATAATTTCTACGGCCATCTCTGCTCGATGATCTCGGCGCATTTCGCCGCAAGCGTCCCCAACCTCCGCGCCATGGAGATCGACCTCGACGGCGTGCCCTGGCGCGACGAATACGTCCGCGGCCTCCCCACGATCGAGAACGGCATGCTCCTCATGCCCACCGCTCCAGGCTGGGGCATCGAGGTCAACGAGGCCGCGATCCGCGCCCGCCCGCCCAAGAACTGACCACCCGAGAACCGATAGCCAAGCCCGAAAAGTCCTGAACGGAGAACGCAACGAAATGGCCAGATACAAGATCGTCACCCCCGCGGGCGTCAGCTTCACCGTGGGGTCGAGCGATTACGGCTACGAAATGGAAGCCCTCGGCCCCCTGGACGCCGAGATCGTCGAGGTCCCGGCGGACGAGGCAGGCTTCATCGCCGGCTGCCGCGACGCCGACGCGGTCTACGCCAAGGGCATGAACTTCACCCGTGCGATGATCGACGCGCTGCCCGAAAAATGCCGCGGCATGATCCTCGGCACGGTCGGCGTCGACTACGTCGACGTCGCCGCCGCCACCGCCCGCGGCATCCCCGTCACCAACTGCCCGGACACCTTCATCGAGGAAGTGGCGGACCACGCCATGGCCCTCCTCCTCGCCGCGCATCGCCGCGTCATCGAGCAGGACCACATGGTGCGCGAGGGTCGCTGGCGCGAAGGCCGCCCGCAACTGCTGAAGATTCCCCGTCTCATGGGCAGCACGCTCGGCTTCGTCGCCTTCGGCCATGTCGCCCGCGCCACCGCGCTGCGCGCCAGGCCCTTCGGCCTGCGCCTCCTCGCCTACGACCCGTTCATCGAGGAGCTGGTGATGCCGCAATACGGCGTCGAGCCCGCCACGCTCGAGCAAGTGCTCTCCCAGTCGGACTTCGTCTCCATGCACGCGCCGGCGACACCGGAGGCGAAGGGGATGCTCAAGGAGCATCACTTCCGCATGATGAAGCCCACCGCCATCTTCATCAATACCGGCCGCGGCCCCACGGTGGACGAGGACGCGCTGATCATGGCCCTGCAGCAGGGCTGGATCGCCGGCGCCGGGCTCGACGTGCTGGCAACGGAGCCGCCGCGCCAGGACAACCCGTTGTTGCAGATGAAGAACGTCACTCTTTCCCCGCACAACGCCTCGGCCTCGGCGCGCTTCGATCCCGCCCGCCGCCGCCGCGTCGGCCAGGAACTCGCCCTCGTGCTCTCCGGCCGCTGGCCGATGAGCTGCGTCAACCCCACCGTGCTCGCCAAGGGATCGCTGCGCCGCTGGCAGCCCTTCTCCATGGAGCGCGGTCCCAACTCGTGACCATGCGCGAGGCCATCACGCGCGAAGGATTGGCGGCGCTGGATGCCGCCGATCCGCTCGCCTCGTTCCGCGATCGTTTCATCATCCCCGACGGCGTCGTCTATCTCGACGGCAATTCGCTGGGCCCCGCGCCCAGGGCAGTCGCCGCGCGCGTGGCGGAGGTCGCGAACCGGGAATGGGCGCAGGGCCTGATCCGCTCCTGGAACGATGCCGGCTGGATGGAACTCGCCCCGCGCATCGGCGCCAAGATCGGCCGCATCATCGGCGCCGCTCCCAACAGCACCATGGTCGCCGACTTCAACCTCGGTGAACCTGTTCAAACTGCTCGCCGCCGCCCTGCGCCTGCGCGCCCCTCGCCGCGTTATCCTCTCGGAAAAGGGCAACTTCCCCACCGACCTCTACATCGCCCAGGGCCTCGCGGCGCTGCTCGAGCAGGGCCACGAGCTGCGCACCGTGACGGCGGAGGATATCCCCGCAGCGCTCACCGACGATGTCGCGGTGATGATGCTGACCCACGTGAACTACCACACGGGCGCCATGCACGACATGGCGGCACTCACCGCGGCCGCCCACGCCAGGGGGGCCCTCGCTCTCTGGGACCTCGCCCATTCCGCCGGCGCCGTCCCGCTCGCCCTCGCGGCCGCCGGCGCGGACCTCGCCGTCGGCTGCGGCTATAAATTCCTCAACGGCGGCCCCGGTGCCCCCGCCTTCCTCCACGTCGCTCCGCACCTGCAGGAGGTGATCCAGTTCCCCATCACCGGCTGGCTCGCCCACGCCGCGCCCTTCGCCTTCGAGCCTGGCTTCCGCCCCGCCCCCGGCATCGCCGCCGCCGCCGTCGGCACGCCACCGGTGCTCAGCGTCGCGGCCCTCGAATGCGGCGTGGACATCGCGCTGGAAGCGCCGATGGACCAGGTCCGCGCCAAGTCCCTCGCCCAGGCAGCCCTCTTCATGCGCCTTGTCGAGGAGCGCTGCGCCGGTCACGGCCTCGCCGTCGTCACCCCGCGCGATGGCGCAAAGCGCGGCAGCCAGGTTTCGGTCCGCCACGAGCACGCCTGGCCGATCATGCAGGCCCTCATCGCCCGCGGCGTCATCGGCGATTTCCGCGCACCAGACATCCTGCGCTTCGGCATCACGCCCCTCTACCTCCGCCACACGGACCTCTGGGACGCGGCCGAGGCCCTGCGCGACATCATGGCCACCGGCACCTGGCGGGAGCCACGCTTCGCCGCCCAACGTGCCGTGACATGAGCCGAGTCCCACGGCCGGCCACAACCCATCCCTTGTGACGCGCGCGCCGCCCCGATAGGTTGGGCTAATCCCCAAATCGCACCCGGAGCCATGTCCCCCGCACAAGTCCAGCGCGCCGCTCCCTACAAGCGCGTCCTGCTCAAGCTGTCCGGCGAGGCCCTGATGGGCAACCGCGACTACGGGCTCGACACCGAGACCGTGACCGCCATCGCCGCGGATATCGGCGACGTCGTCGCCTCCGGCGCCCAGGTCTGCATCGTCATCGGCGGCGGCAACATCTTCCGCGGCGTCTCCGCCGCCGCCGCCGGCATGGACCGCGCCCAGGCGGACTACATGGGCATGCTCGCCACGGTGATGAACGCGCTCGCCATGCAGAACGCGCTCGAGCAGCGCGGCGTGCCCACCCGCGTGCAGTCCGCCATCCCCATGGCCAGCGTCTGCGAGCCCTATATCCGCCGCCGCGCCGAGCGGCACATGGAAAAGGGCCGCGTCGTCATCTTCGCCGCCGGCACCGGCAACCCGTTCTTCACCACCGACACCGCCGCGGCCCTGCGCGCCGCCGAGATGAACTGCAACGCCCTGCTCAAGGGCACGCAGGTCGATGGCGTCTACTCCGCCGACCCGCGCAAGAACCGCGAGGCGCAGCGCTACGACCAGCTGACCTACCTCGACGTCCTCTCCCGCGACCTCTCGGTCATGGACGCCTCGGCCATCTCGCTCGCCCGCGAGAACCACCTGCCGATCGTGGTGTTCAACATCCACGCCCCCGGCGCCTTCGCCAGCGTCATGCGAGGTGAAGGAAGGTTCACAACAATTCTCGAACCCGCGTAAGCCAGCCTTCAGTACCAGCCACTATATTCCCCTCGGAGCCTCGACCGTGGACCTCGCCTCGCTCAAGCAAGACCTCACGCGCCGGATGGACCAGGCGATTGAAACCCTTCGCCGGGAGTTCTCCGGCCTGCGCTCCGGCCGCGCCTCCCCCGCGCTGCTGGAGCCGGTGCGCGTCGACGCCTATGGCTCGATGACGCCGCTCAACCAGGTCGGCACCGTCGCGGTGCCGGAGCCGCGCATGATCACCGTCCAGGTCTGGGACCGCAGCCTGATCTCCGCCGTCGAAAAGGCGATCCGCGACGCCGGCCTCGGCCTCAATCCGGCCTCGGACGGCCAGCTCGTCCGCGTCCCCATCCCCCAGCTCACCGGCGAGCGCCGCGCGGAGCTCTCCCGCGCCGCCCATAAGTATGCCGAGGCCGCCAAGGTCGCGGTCCGCGGCGTCCGCCGCGACGGCATGGACCGCATCAAGGTCGCCGAGAAGAAGGAAATCTCCGAGGACGAGGGCAAGCGCTGGTCGGAGGAGGTGCAGAAGCTCACCGACGCCATGATCAAGCGCATCGACGAGTTGCTGGCCGAAAAAGACCGGGAGATCGTCCAGGTATGATCCCGGCGCCGCGCTCCCGGCCCGCGTCGCGCCCCCCGCCACGGTGGGGACCATGAGCGCGCTCATCCAGTCCGCCACGGCCTCCACGGCCGACGTCCCGGCGCCGCCGCGCCACGTCGCCATCATCATGGACGGCAACCGCCGCTGGGCGCAGGCCCGCGGCCTGCCCCGCCTCGCCGGCCACCGCGCCGGGGTGGAGGCGGTGCGCCGCACCGTCCGCGCCGCCATCCAGCAGGGCGTCGGCTGGCTCACGCTCTATGCCTTCTCCTCGGAGAACTGGCGCCGCCCGCCCGACGAGGTCATCGACCTCACCGGCCTCCTGCGCCACTTCGTCCGCGCCGAAATGGCGGAGCTCGCCCGCCAGGGCGTGCGCCTGCGCTTCATCGGCGATCGCAACCGCTTCTCGCCGGAAATCAGGGCCGACCTCGCCGCCGCCGAGGACATGACCAGGGCCAACCGCCGCCTCACCCTCGTCGTCGCCCTCTCCTACGGCGCCCGCGACGAGATCCTCGCCGCCGCCCGCGCCGCCGCCACCGCCGCCGCCGCCGGCCAGCTAGACCCCGCCCGGATCGACGAGGCCAGCTTCTCCGCCCTGCTCTCCACCGACGGCATCCCCGACCCCGACCTGATCATCCGCACCTCCGGCGAGCAGCGCCTGTCCAACTTCCTGCTCTGGCAGTCGGCCTACGCCGAACTGCTCTTCCTGGACCTGATGTGGCCTGACTTCGCCGAGCACCATTTCGCGGAGGCGCTGGCCGAGTTCGCCCGCCGCGAACGCCGCTTCGGCGCGCGCCCGGGTTGACCGCCTCCGCCGCGTCCACGCCGCCAGCCCCCGAGAAACCGACGCTGGACAACCAGAAGCCGGGGCGCTGGCGAGATCTCGCGCGGCGCACCGCCTCCGCAGCCGTGCTCGCGCCCGCCGCCCTCGCCTGCCTCTGGTACGGAGGTCTCGCATGGATCGCGCTGGTGTCGCTCGCCACGATCGGGCTCGCCTGGGAGTGGACGCACATGCTGCGCCTGCCCCGCCTCGTGGCGCTCACCATCCCGCTCGGCGTCGCTGTCGTCGCGGCGCTCCTGCTGCGCGGCGGATCGCCGCAGACGCTGGCCGGCGCCCTCATTGGCGTGGCGCTGCTGCATTATTTCTGGTTCCGCAGGCTCGCCCCGGCCGCCGGCATGCTCGCCATCGCGCCGCCCTCGGTGGCGCTGCTATGGCTGCGCCTGGGCTCAGCCGGCTTCGCTAACATTCTGTATTTGCTTTTTATCGTCTGGGCTTCCGACATCGGTGCCTATCTCGTCGGCCGCCTCGCCGGCGGGCCGCGCCTTGCCCCCGCCATCTCGCCGGGCAAGACCTGGTCCGGCGCCGCGGGCGGCCTGGTCGCCGCCGGCCTCGCGGGCTATGCCACCGCCGCCGCCTCCCCGCCAACAAATCTGCACGCGTTCGTGCTTGCGTCGTTTCTGGGACTTATCTCACAACTGGGCGACCTCGCGGAAAGCGCCCTCAAGCGCCATTGCGGGGTCAAGGACTCGGGCGCGCTCATCCCCGGCCACGGAGGCGTGTTCGATCGCCTGGACGGATTGCTGGCAGCGGCCACGGCCATGGGGCTGATGGCGGTGGCCACGGGAAACGGGGTAGTGCTCTGGCGGTGACAGATCTGGGAAAACCCCCGGGCTACCGTGAAGCCGGGCAGCGCATGAGAACAGCACCATGAAGACCGTCTCCGTCCTCGGCTCCACCGGCAGCGTCGGCACCCAGACCCTGGCCCTGCTCGCCGAGCATCCCGGCGCCTACCGCGTGCGCGCGCTCACCGCCGGCAGCAACGCCAGGCTCCTGGCCGAGCAAGCCATCACCTTCGGCGCGGAGCGCGCCGTGGTGGGCGACCCCGCGCAATATCGCGCCCTCGCCGCGGCGCTGGCCGGCACCTCCATCCGCGCCGATGCCGGACCGGAGGCGATCTGCGAGGCCGCCGCCATTCCGGCGGACTGGACCATGGCGGCCATCACCGGCGCCGCCGGCCTGCGCCCCACGCTCGCCGCCATCCGGCGCGGCGGCGCCGTGGCGTTGGCCAACAAGGAGGCGCTGGTCTGCGCCGGCGAGGTGATGCTCGCCGCCGTGCGGGAAGCCGGCGCCACGCTGCTGCCCGTCGATTCGGAGCACAACGCCATCTTCCAGGCGCTCGCCTCCGGCCCCAGGGACGCGCTGGAAAAGATCATCCTCACCGCCTCCGGCGGCCCGTTCCGCGCCGCCTCGCGCGAGGACATGGCGCGCGCCACGCCAGAGGTCGCGCTCAGGCACCCGGTGTGGTCCATGGGCGCCAAGATCTCCATCGATTCCGCGACGATGATGAACAAGGGGCTCGAGGTGATCGAGGCCGCCCGCCTGTTCGGCCTCGCCTCGGCGGAGATCGAGGTGCTCGTGCACCCGCAATCCATCGTCCACGGCCTCGTCTGCTGGCGCGACGGCAGCGTCATCGCCCAGCTCGGCTCGCCGGACATGACGGTGCCCATCGCCCACGCGCTCGCCTGGCCCGGCCGCATCGCCACCCCCGCCCGCAGGCTGGATCTCGCCCGCGCCGGCACGCTGGAGTTCATGGCCCCGGACCTCGATCACTTCCCCGCGCTCAGGCTCGCGCGCGAGGCGCTCGAAGCCGGCGGCGGCGCACCCGCCATCCTGAATGCCGCCAACGAGGTCGCGGTCGCCGCCTTCCTCGAGCGGCGCATCGGCTTCCTCGACATCGCCGCCGTCGTCGCCGAGGTGCTCGCCGCCCTCGGCCCGCGCGCGGCCGACGATCTCGCCCAGGTTCTCGCGCTCGATGCCATGGCGCGCGAGGCCGCCCTACCCATCTGCCGCCGGAGAGCCGCTTGATCGAACATCTCCTCGCCAGCCTGCCCGCGCCGCTCGGCAGCCTGCTCCCCTTCGTCGTCCTCCTCGGCATCCTCGTCTTCGTCCACGAGTATGGCCATTACTTCGTCGCGCGCATGGTCGGCGTCTTCGTCGAGACCTTCGCCGTCGGCTTCGGCCCCGCCATCATGTCCTGGACCGATTCCGCCGGCACGATCTGGAAGATCGGCTGCGTGCCGCTCGGCGGCTACGTCAAGCTGCATGGCCACGACCCCAACGAGCAGGACCAGGATGTGCGCGCCTCCTGGATCGCCGGCCGCACCTTCCACGAAAAGAGCATCGCGCGCCGCGCCGCCGTCGTCGCCGCCGGCCCGATCGCCAATTTCCTCCTCGCCATCGCCGTCTTCGCGGTCCTGTTCATGACCGTCGGGCGCGAGATCCCGCAGGCCGTGGTCTCCACCATCAGCGCCGGGTCGCCGGCCGCCGCCGCCGGCTTCGCCACCGGCGACAAAATCCTCACGATCCAGGGCCAGCCGATCAAGGACTTCACCGCGCTGCAACGCGCGGTCGCCGGCCAGGCCGGCCACGAGATCGCCATCACGGTGCAGCGCGGCAACGAACAGGTCACGCTGCACGCCACGCCGGCCTCGCACGAGGACGCGGGCGAGACGATCGGCTATCTCGGCGTCGGCACCGACGTGTACGACGCCAAGCGCCTCGGCCCCATCGCCGCGGTGCGCGACGGCGCGATCGTCAGCTGGAACATCGCCGCCGCCACCCTGCATGCGATCGGCAACATGCTCGCCGGCCATGGCGCGAAGGATCTCGGCGGGCCGCTGCGCATCGCCGCGATCTCGGGCCAGGCGGCGCAGATGGGCCTCACCAACTTCGTGTCGCTGATCGCCCTGCTCTCCGTCAATCTCGGCCTGATCAACCTCTTCCCCATCCCGGTGCTGGATGGCGGGCACCTCGTGTTCTTCGCGCTCGAGGCCGTGCGCGGCCGCCCGCTCACCCAGCGCGCCCAGGAATGGGGGCTCAAGACCGGGCTTGCGCTCATCGCCGCCGTGTTTGTCTTCGCCACCTGGAACGACATCCAGGCGCTCAGGATCGTCTCCTGGTTCCGCCACCTGCTGGGCTAAGGTCATAGCCGGCGGCGCGGCATCGTCCGCGCCGCCGCATTGCTTTAGAACTTATTGTTCTGAAAGTAATTTTCTCCTCCTTCTCCAGCCCAGGCCGGCCGACGCCCGCCCCGGCCTCGGCACGCCCCCTCAGCCGTCCTCCATCATCCCGGCCGCCAGGAACCCGCCATCCACCGGCAGCACCACGCCGGTGACATAGGCCGCCTCCGGCGACGCCAGCCAGGCCACGGCCGCCGCGATCTCCTCCGGCGCCGCGTAGCGCCCGGCCGGCACCTGCCGCTCGTAGGCCGCGCGCACGCCCGCGGAATGGTATCGGCGCGCCATCTCGGTCTCGACCGGACCCGGAGCGACCGCGTTCGCGGTGATGCCATACGGCGCAAGCTCGATCGCCATCTGCCGTGTGAGCCCGATCAGCGCCGCCTTGGAGGTGCCATACGCCGTCCTCCCCGCGCCGGCGCGAACGCCGGAGACCGAGGCGATGTTGACGATCCGCCCCCCACCGGAGCCGCGCATCAGCCGTGCCGCCGCCTGTGCGCACAGCAGCGCGCCGGTCACGTTGACCGCCATCACCCGCGCGAAGGCCTCGGCCGGGAACTCCAGGAACGGCGCGAGCGTTGCGACTCCGGCGTTGTTCACCAGCACGTCCACCCGCCCGAATCGGGCCGCGACCGCCGCGAATCCAGCCTCCACAGACGCCGAGTCGGCCACGTCGAGCGCCAGGCCGAAGGCCGTCGCCCCGCCCGCGTTCAGCCCGCGCGCAGCCGCTTCCGCCGCCGCGCCGTCGAGGTCGGCGAGCGCCACGGCGCAGCCGTCGCCATGCAGGCGCGCGGCGATCGCGGCCCCGATCCCACGCCCGGCACCGGTCACCACAGCCACGCGCGCCGCCGCCAAGCTCATGAATCGTTCCTACCCCAGCCTCAGGCCCGGCACCACCGTCCTCCCTGCCGCCCGTGCGCCCCGCGTGCCCTTTCGCCGCCATTTTCCGCGTCCATGGAGGCGGCGGAGATTAACCTGCGCCGCGCCTCGTGACGGCGTCTTGCGATAGGCGCCGCGCCTTGTATGGTCCGCGCGCGTTGCGGGTCCCGGCCGGGGGCGCGCCGGTAATGGGGGTCTTGCCGAATTGATGAGCCGTGTGGCCGCTTCGCTTCAGGTGATCGCGCGCTCCGTGATCCTGGCGGGACTCGCGATGGCCGCGCCCCCGGCGCTCGCGCAGACCACCGGAACCGCCGCCCCGCCCGCCGCCGGCGCCCCCGCGCCGCCGATCTCGGGCCCCGCGCAGGCGGTCCCCGCCACCCCCACGCACGCGGTCCCAACGCCGCCCAACGCCGCGCCACCGCCGCCGCAGGCACCGGCCTCCGGCGCCGCCGCGGCCCCGCCCGCGCCCGCCGCGGCGGCGCCCGCCGGTCCGCCCGCGCTCGCGCAGGAGCCGGCCTTCGTGCCCCCGCCGCTGCCTGCCAGCACCGGCACGGTCGCCTCCATCAAGGTCGAGGGCAACCAGCGCATCGAGGTTTCGACGGTCGAGAGTTACATGCTGCTGCGTGTCGGCGACCCGTTCGATCCCGCGGCCATGGATCGCAGCCTCAAGACGCTCTACGCCACCGGCCTGTTCTCCGACGTGCGCCTCACTCGCGAGGGCAACACCCTCGTCGTGCACGTGAAAGAGAACCCGATCATCAACCTGGTCGCGATCGAGGGTAACCACCAGCTCACGGACAAGGTCCTGCTGCCGGAGCTCGAGGAAAAGCCGCGCGGCGTCTTCACCGCCGCCGCCGCGGCGCGCGACCGCCAGCGCATCCTCGATCTCTACGCACGACGCGGCTACTACGCGACGACGGTCACGCCCAAGATCATCGACCGCCCGGAAAACCGCGTCGACGTCGTTTTCGAGGTGCATGACGGTGCCGCCGCCTACATCAGCCGCATCGCCTTCGTCGGCAACCACGCCTTCTCCGAAAGCCGCCTGAGCGACGTCATCGCCTCGCGCCAGGAAGTCTGGTGGAACGTCTTCACCGGCGCCGACACCGTGGACCCCGAGCGCCTCGCCGCGGACCGCGAGGCGCTGCGCCGCTTCTACCTGCACAACGGCTACGCCGAGGTCGAGATCGACCAGCCCACGGCGGAGCTCGCGCCGGATCGCAAGGCCTTCTTCGTGACCTTCACCATCCACGAGGGGCCCCGCTACCGCGTCACCGACGTGAAGGTCGCATCCACCCTGCCGCACACGGACAACAAGAAGCTGCTCTCCGATGTCAGCATCTCGCCCGGCGACTGGTATGACGGCGACGCGGTGGAAAAGGCGACCCAGGCGCTGACCACGGCGCTGCAGAACCGCGGCTATTCCTTCGTCAGCGTGAAGCCGCAGGTGAAGCGCGACGACACCAAGCACACCATCGCCCTGCTGTTCGATGTCGGCGAGGGACCGCACGTCTACATCAACCGCATCGACATCACCGGCAACCAGCGCACGAAGGACGAGGTGATCCGCCGCGAGTTCCGCGTCGCCGAGGGCGATCCGATGAACGCGGCCCTGCTGCGCCTGACACAGCAGCGTCTGCACGACCTCAACTTCTTCAACAACGTCACCATCAAGCCGCAGCCCACCAACGAGACGGACAAGGTCAACCTCGACGTCGGCGTCGCGGAGCGCGCGACCGGCGAGCTGACCATCGGCGGCGGCTACTCGACCGATATCGGCGCGCTCGCCGATATCGGCCTGCGCGAGCACAACTTCATCGGCACCGGCATCAGCGCCGGCATCAACGCCATCATCGCCCAGCAGGAGATCTCGACCGACATCTCGATCACCGATCCGTACTTCCTCGGCCGCAACATCCTCGCCGGGCTGCAGATCTTCAACGTCCAGCAGGACCTGCAGAACATCGCCGAATACGACGAGCGCCGCTCCGGCTTCGCGATCACCGCCGGCTACAATTACTCGGACCACCTGCGCCAGTCCTGGACCTACTCGCTGGTCTTCCGCGACGTCTACAACGTGCAGGACACCGCGAGCCTCTACGTCCAGAGCGAGGCGGGCGGCTCCACGCTGTCGCAGATCGGCCAGGTTCTGACGGTCGACTACCGCGACAGCACGCTCGATCCGCGCAGCGGCTACGTGTTGCACTTCGGCAACGATCTCGCCGGCCTCGGCGGCACCGCCCAGTTCATGCGCACCAAGCTCGACGGCACCTACTACATCCCGCTCGAGAGCATCCTCGGTGACCGCGACTACGGCTTCGCCATCTCCGCCGGCACCGGCTACCTGAACAATTTCGGAACGTCGAGCCAGATCATCGACAACTTCTTCCTGGGCGGCGACAATCTGCGCGGCTTTGCAACCGGCGGCGCCGGCCCGCACGCGCTCACCGGCTACAACGACAGCCTCGGCGGCCGCTTCATCTGGACGCAGTCGACCGAGTTCCGCTTCCCGCTGCCGGTCTCCAAGGATCTCGGCCTGCGCGGCCGCGTCTTCGTCGATATCGGCTCGCTCACCGACGTCGCCGGACTGACCGTGAACGGCCAGTCAATCGCCCACACAGACTACGCCACGCCCCGCGTCGGCGCCGGCTTCGGCATCTCCTGGAACACCCCGTTCGGCCTGCTCAACATCGACATCGCCGAACCGGTGGTCAAGGAGCCCTACGACCAGACACAGTTTTTCCGTTTCGGTTTCGGTACAAGGTTCTAGCCCCATGCGCATCCGCCCCGCCGCCCTCGTGGCATCCCTCGCCGTCGCCTCGGTCCTGCCGACGGCCGCCAGGGCACAGAACAAGGATTTCTTCGTCCCCGGCCATCCGGCACCGCATGCCGCCCCCACCCCCGCCGCCATACCCGCCCCGGTACCGCCGCAGGAAGTGGCCCCGGCCCAGCTGCCGCCGATCCCCGAGGCGCCGATCCCGGCCCTCAAGCCGCTGCCCCCCGCCTCGCTGCCGCCGACCGCGGTCTTCGGCACCATCGGCGTGCCGGACGTGATGAACGGGCTGAAGGCCGCGAAAGAGGTCGACGACGTCATCAACGGCCGCCTCCAGGCACTGGCCAACGACGCGAAAAAGGCCCAGGCCAACTGGCGCAGCATGCAGGAGGCCCTCGCCCGCGACGCCGCGAAGCTCTCGGCCGCGGAAATCCAGAAGCGGCGCACCGAACTCGACAACAAGGTCCTCTCCGACCAGAAGGCGTTCCGCGTCCGCCAGGAGCGCATCCAGGAAGCCGCCCAGGTCGCCTTCAGCCAGATCCAGTCGGTGCTCAAGGCGGTGGTGCAGCAGGTGGCCCAGAGCCACGGCATGAACATGGTCCTGCTGCGTACCCAGGTCGCGATCAGCGCCCGCGCCTTCGACATCAGCCAGGAGGTGCAGGACGAGATGAACAAGATCATGCCCTCGGTGAACATCCCGGCCGAGAACGCAGACCCGATGGCGCTCGCCGGCAAGCCGGCCCCAGTCCTGCCCGCGGCCCTGGAGACGACGCCCCCGGCAGCACCCGCCGCTCCCGCTCCGGCCCCCAAGAAGAAGTAGCATGGCGCCCGCGCAGCCGGGCACGGCTTCGGACGGCATCGGCGACCCCCGCTTCTTCGCGCGCAGCGGGCCGCATCCGCTCGCCGCCATCGCCGCCACCGCCGGCGCCGAACTGGCCGGCGGGGGCGAGCGCCTGATCGCGGGCGTGGCACCGCTGCAGACGGCGGGCCCGGACGACGTGTCGTTCCTCGACAACCGCCGCTACGCCGAGGCGCTGGGGCTGACGCGCGCCGGCGCCGTCATCGTCCACCCGGACCTCGCCCCGCACGCGCCGGCCGGCTGCGTCGCCCTCGTCACCCGGGAGCCCTATCTCGGCTGGGCGCGCGTCGCCGCCCTCTTCCACCCCGCCCCGCCAGCCCGGCCCGGTATCCACCCCACCGCCTGGGTTGCGCCCGGCGCGATGGTCGATCCCAGTGCGGAGATCGGCCCCTTCGCCTGCATCGATGCGGGGGCCGAGATCGGCCCGCGCTGTCGCGTCGGCGCGCATGCCGTCATCGCCGCGGGTGTCGTGCTCGGGGCGGATTGCCGCATCGGGCCTGGCGCCACCCTCACCCACGCCATACTCGGCGCGCGCGTCGTCATCCACGCGGGTGCCCGCATCGGCCAGGATGGGTTCGGCTTCGCAACGGACCCGAAAGGCCCCGGCGGCATCCCTCGCTTCGTCGCCGTGCCCCAGCTCGGCCGCGTCCTCGTCGGCGACGACGCCGATATCGGCGCCAACACCACGATCGATCGCGGCTCCGCGCAGGATACCGTCATCGGCGCCGGCTCGCGCCTCGACAACCTGGTGCAGATCGGCCACAACGTCCGCCTCGGGCGCTGCTGTGTCGTCGTTGCGCAGGCCGGGATTTCCGGCTCCACCGAGCTCGGCGATTTCGCCGTTGTCGCTGCCCAGGCCGGGCTCACCGGCCATCTGCGCATCGGCGCGCGTGCGCGCATCGGTGCCCAGGCCGGCGTCATGGCGGACGTGGCGGAAGGGCAGGATGTCGTCGGCTCCCCGGCGATGCCCGTGCGCAGCTTCTTCCGTCAGGTGGCGACGCTGCGCCGCCTCGCGGAGCGTAAGCCTAAGGAAGGAACGGGCTGAGCACGATGCAGCAGGCGCACGAAACCCAAGCAAGTACGGCCGGAACCGGAATCACCGTCGACATCGCCGGCATCCTGCGCGCCATCCCGCATCGCTACCCGTTCCTGCTGATCGACCGGGTGGAGGGGCTCCTGCCTGGCCAGTCGGCCATCGGCATCAAGAACGTCACGGTCAACGAGCCGTTCTTCGCCGGCCACTTCCCCAACCACCCGGTGATGCCCGGCGTGTTGATCATCGAGAGCATGGCGCAGACCGCAGCCGTTCTCGTCGTGCACACGCTCGGCCCGGACGCCGCTGGCCGCGTCGTCTACTTCATGTCGGTCGAGGGCGCGAAATTCCGCCGCCCCGTCATGCCCGGCGACACGCTGCGCATCCACTGCACCAAGGAACGCAACCGCGGCCAGGTGTGGAAGTTCAACGCCATCGCCCGCGTGAACGACACCATCGTCGCCGAAGCCACCTACACCGCCATGATCATGGAGCGCGCGGAACCCCTATGAGCGCCGCCGCCGAAGCAGACGTGCAGATCGACCCCCGCGCCGCGGTCGCCCCCGGAGCCAAACTCGGCCGCGGCGTCGTCGTCGGCCCGTGGTGCACGGTCGGGCCGGACGTGGTTCTGGGGGACCATGTCCGGCTCATCTCGCACGCGGTGATCGACGGCCACACGCGCATCGGCGAGGGCACCACCATCTACCCCTTCGCCACCGTCGGCATGGCGCCGCAGGACCTCAAGTACAAGGGTGAGCCCACGGAGACGGAGGTCGGCGCCCACACCGTCATCCGCGAGCACGTCACCATCCATCGCGGCACCGTGACGGGCACCGGCATCACCCGCGTCGGCGCCAGGTGCCTGCTCATGGCCGTCGTCCATGTCGCGCACGACTGCGCGCTCGGCGAGGGCGTCGTCGTCGCCAACAACGTCGTCATGGGCGGGCATGTCGCGATCGGCGACGGCGCGGTCATCGGCGGCGCCGCGGCGCTGCACCAGTTCGTGCGCATCGGCCGCGGCGCCATGGTGGGCGGCGTCTCCGGCGTGGAGGCGGACGTGATCCCCTTCGGCATGGTCATCGGCAACCGCGCGCGCCTCGTCGGCCTCAACGTCGTGGGCCTGCGCCGGCGCGGCCTGCCGCGCGAATCCATCGCCGCCCTTCGCCGCGCCTTCCGCGACCTCTTCGGCGGCAGCGGCGCCTTCGCCGACCGGCTCGCCGAATTGCAGGCCACGCCCGGCCCGGATCCCCTGGTCGCCGAGATGCTCGCCTTCGCCACCGCGCCCTCGCATCGCGGTCTCATCCGGGCCGTCATCGGCGCCGACGACGCCGAGGACTGAGCCACGGCCCCATCCACCATGGTTGGCGAGCGGAGCCCTCTCGGCATCATCGCCGGCGGCGGCCCGTTTCCGGGCCAGGTCGCCCGCGCCGCCGTGGCCACCGGCCGCAACGTCTTCATCGTGGCGCTCGAGGGTTTCGCCGAGCCCGCGGTGATCGGCGCCTACCCACACGCCACCGCCCGCATGGGTGCCGCGGGACGCATCCTCGCCCTGCTGCGCGACGCGCGGTGCCAGGACCTCGTCGTGGTGGGCCCGGTCAGGCGTCCCTCGATGCTCGACCTCCGCCCGGACGCGGAGGGCGTGCGCCTCCTCGCGCGCATCGGCCGCGCCGCGTTCGGCGGCGACGACGGGCTGCTCGCAGCCGTGCTGCGCGTGCTCGGCGAGGAAGGCTTCCGCGTCCTCGGCGCGCACGAGGTGCTGACGGAAGCGCTCGCCCCCGCCGGCCTGCTGACGCCGAACGGCCCCGATGCCACCGCGCAGGCGGACATCGCCCGCGGCCTCGCCGTGCTGAAAGCCCTGGGCGCCGCCGATGTCGGCCAGGCCTGCGTCGTGCAGCAGGGCATCGTGCTCGCCGTCGAGGCGATCGAGGGCACGGACGCCATGCTCGCACGCGCCGGCAGCCTTGCGCGCCCCGGACCGGGAGGGGTGCTGGTGAAATGCGCCAAGCCCGGGCAGGATCGCCGCGCGGACATGCCCGCGATCGGCCCCAACACCGTGCGCGCCGCGTCCCAGGCCGGGTTGCGCGGCATCGCCTTCGAGGCCGGCGCCACCCTGCTCGCCGACGCACAAGCGACCGCCTCGGCGGCACGCGAGGCCGGACTGTTCCTTTTGGGTACGACCATGGAGGAGACGATATGAGCTACCGTTATCTGCACACGATGCTGCGCGTCGGGAACCTTGAACGCAGCGTGAAATTCTACACCGATCTGTTCGGCATGAAGGAAATTCGCCGCCGCGACGTGCCGGAGGGCAAGTACACGCTCTCCTTCCTCGGCTACGGCGAGGATACCGAGCACACGCAGATCGAGCTCACCTACAATTACGGCGTCGATAAATACGATATCGGAACGGGATTCGGCCACCTCGCCATCGGCGTGCCGGATGTCGCCGGCACCTGCGAGAAACTGCGCGCCGCCGGCGCCAGGATCACCCGCGAGCCCGGCCCGGTGAAGTTCGGCACCACCATCATCGCCTTCGTCGAGGACCCGGACGGTTACAAGATCGAACTGATCCAGCGCGCATGACCGGAACGACGACGCAGGATGGAGTGGTCTGCTCCACCTGCTACATGTGCGCCTGCCGCTGCGGCATCCGCGTGCACGTGGCGGGCGGCAAGCTCCGCTACATCGAGGGCAACCCGGAGCACCCGGTAAACCGCGGCGTGCTCTGCGCCAAGGGCTCGGCGGGCATCATGCAGGCCACCTCGCCGGCGCGGCTCCGTCGCCCGCTGATCCGCACCGGCGAGCGCGGCCGGAACGAGTTCCGCGAGGCAACGTGGGAGGAGGCGCTGGATCTCGCCACCTCCTGGCTGCGCCAGGTGCGCGAGACGGATCCGAAGCGCCTCGCCTTCTTCACCGGCCGCGACCAGAGCCAGTCGCTCACCGGCTGGTGGGCGCAACAGTTCGGCACGCCCAATTTCGCCGCCCATGGCGGCTTCTGCTCCGTCAACATGGCCGCCGCCGGCCTCTATTCGCTCGGCGGCAGCTTCTGGGAATTCGGCGAGCCGGACTGGGAACACACGAAGATGTTCCTCATGTTCGGCGTCGCCGAGGACCATGACTTCGAACCCGATCAAGATCGGCCTCGGCAAGCTCAAGGCGCGCGGCGCGCGCTTCGTCTCGGTCAACCCCGTGCGCACCGGCTACTCCGCCATCGCCGACGAGTGGCTCGGCATCCGCCCCGGCACGGACGGGCTTTTCGTCCTCTCGCTCGCCCATTGCCTGCTTGCCGCCGACCGCGTCGATCTCGAATTCCTCGCCCGTTACACCAACGCGACGCATCTCGTGATCGAGGCCCCCGGCACCGCGCAGGACGGCCTCATCGCCCGCGACGATGCCGGCCGGCCCCTGGTCTGGAACGGCACCGAGGCAACCGCCGAGGCCGCCAACGCCGCCATCGCCGGCCGCTTCCATCTGCCGGACGGCCGCCGTGCCGTCACCAGCTTCACCCTTCTCGCCGAGCGCGTGCTCGATGGCGCCTACGCGCCGGAAGCCGTCGCCCTGCGCTGCGGCATCCCCGCCGCCACCATTCGCCGCCTCGCCGCCGAGATCGCGGAGGCTGCCTTCGAGGGCGCGATCGAGCTGCCCGTCCCCTGGACCGATTCCTGGGGCAACCACCACGCCACCATGAAGGGCCGCCCGGTCGCGATGCACGCCATGCGCGGCATCTCCGCCCACTCCAACGGCTTCCAGACCTGCCGCGCCATCCACGTGCTGCAGATGCTCATCGGCGCCGTCGATGTGCCTGGTTCCTGGCGCTACAAATCTCCCTTCCCGCGCCCCATCCCGCCAGGCCCCGCCCCGGTCGGCCGCGAGAGCAAGCCCAACACCGCCCAGCCCGGCGCCGCCCTCGGCTTCCCGCAGAAGCCGGAGGACCTGCTCGTCGACGCCGAGGGCCAGCCCCTGCGCATCGACCACGCCTTCTCCTGGGAAGCTCCGCTCGCGCTGCACGGCATGATGCACAACGTCATCGCCAACGCCGCCGCCGGCGATCCGTACAAGATCGATACGTTGTTCCTCTACATGGCCAACATGGCCTGGAACTCCTCGATGAACCCCGAGGAAGCAACGGCGGCCCTCACCGCGCGCGACCCCGCCACCGGCGAGTACCGCATCCCCCACGTCATCTACGCCGACGCCTACGCCTCGGAGACCGTCGCCTACGCCGACGTCGTCCTGCCGGACACGACATATCTGGAACGTTACGACTGCATCTCCCTGCTCGACCGTCCCATCGGCAGCGCCCACGGCCCGGCCGACGCCATCCGCCAGCCGGTGATCCAGCCGGACCGCGACGTCCGCCCCTTCCAGGACGTGCTTTTGTCCATCGGCGCTCGCCTCGGCCTGCCCGGCATGGTCGATGACAAGGGAGAGCCGCTCTACGACTCCTACCGCACCTATATCTGGAAGCACGAACGCCGCCCCGGCGTCGGCCCCCTCGCCGGCTTCCGCGGCGACGGCACCGCCATCGGCGTCGGCGCGCCCAACCCGGAGCAGGTCGACCGCTACATCCAGAACGGCTGCTTCTGGCACCACGACCTGCCGGCGGAGCAGCTCTACTACAAGCACAGCAATGCCGCTTATTTGCGGGGCGCAAAGGAAATGGGCCTGATCGGCTCGGACGCGCCGATAACGTTGCAGATCTACAGCGAACCCCTCGCCCGCCTGCGCGCCGCCGCGAACGGCCACGGCGCCGTGCAGCCGCCCGAGCATCTGCGTCAGCGCGTCGCCACCTACTGCGACCCGCTCCCCTTCTGGTACCAGCCGCTCGAGGAAACGCCGGAGATCGACGCCGCCTACCCTCTGCACGCCGTCACCCAGCGCCCGATGCCGATGTACCATTCCTGGCACGGACAGAACGCGTGGCTGCGCCAGATCATGGGCGCCAACCGCATCTACGTGCCCCGCCAGCTCGCCGCCTCGTTCGGCATCGTGGACGATGACTGGGTTGCCATCGTCAGCCGCACCGCTCGCATCGTCGCCCGCGCGCGCCTGATGGAGGGCGTCAACGCCGCCACCATCTGGACCTGGAACGCCGTCGGCAAGCGCGCCGGCGCCTGGAACCTCACCCCGGACGCAACGGAGGCCACCACCGGCTTCCTCCTCAACCACGTCCTCTCGGAGCTGCGCCCGGAGCCCGGCCAGCCGCGCGCCTCCAACTCCGATCCCATCACCGGCCAGGCCGCCTGGTACGACGCCCGCGTCCGTCTCGAACGCGCAACGGCGGAGGATGTTGCCCGCGCCGAGCGCCTGCCCCCCGTGCCGGGCCTAGAAGCCCCACCATCCATCCTGCGCTACCACGCGAGGGTCGCATGACCTCGTTGCCGCAACGTACCGAGAAGAAACTCGGCCTCGTCATCGACCTCGATACCTGCGTCGGCTGCCACGCCTGCGCCGTCAACTGCAAGGAGTGGAACACCTCCGGCCCCTCCGCCCCGCTCACGGATTTCGAGCCCTACGGCGCGGAAGCCCATGGCGTCTGGTTCAACCGCATCCACAGCTTCGAGGCGGGCGAAGGGGCAGAGGGCCGCACCGTCCACTTCCCCAAATCCTGCCTGCATTGCGAGGACGCGCCCTGCGTCACCGTCTGCCCCACCGGCGCCAGCATGAAGCGCGCGGAAGACGGCATCGTCCTGGTGGACGCCGACAAATGCATCGGCTGCAAGCTTTGCTCCTGGGCCTGCCCCTATGGTGCACGCGAATACGACCACGACCAGGGCGTGATGAAGAAATGCACGCTCTGCGTCGATCGCATCTACAACATGGACGTTCCGGAACGCGAACGTGTCCCCGCCTGTGTCAGCACCTGCCCCTCCTCCGCGCGCCACTTCGGGGACCTCGGGGACCCCAACAGCGAGGTATCGCGCCTCGTTGCCGCCCGCGACGGCTTCGCGCTGATGCCGGAGCAGGGCTGCCGCCCCGTCAACCGCTACCTGCCGCCCCGCAGCGCGAGGGCCGCCCCCGCGCCGCTGCCGCAGGCAAGCCTCGCCAGCCGGCTCGCCGAATGGGCCGGAAAGCTGATCGCCCGATGAAACCTGCCTTCTCCGTCATCTTCTTCACCACCGCGTCCGGCGCCGGCTACGGCCTGCTTGCCCTGATCGGCCTTCTCGCGCCGGCGGGGCTCACGCCAACCACGACCTGGTTCGTCATCCTGTCCGTCGGCCTTGCGCTCGTCCTCATCACCGCGGGCCTGCTTGCCAGCACCTTCCATCTCGGCCATCCGGAACGAGCGTGGCGTGCGCTGACCCAATGGCGCAGCTCCTGGCTCTCGCGCGAAGGCATCGCGGCCATCGTCGCCTACCCCGTCGTCGGCGCCTTCGCGATCGCCTGGCTCGTCACCGGCCACGCCAGCGCCGTCCTCGGCCTGCTCACCGCCGCCATCGCCGCCATCACGGTGTTCTGCACCGGCAAGATCTACGCAACGCTGCGCCCCATCCGGCAGTGGAACCATCCGCTGACCGTGCCGGGCTACCTGCTCCTCGCCCTGTTCACCGGCCTCGCCCTCCTCGCCGCCCTCACCCTCTCGGCCACCATCGCCGCCGCCGCCGCCATCGGCGCCATCGCGGCCCTCGCGCTCAAGCACCGCTACTGGCGCTCCATCGACGAGCAGGTCCCCACCACCACGCTCGCGACCGCTACCGGCCTTGGCAACCTGGGTCGCGTGCGCCTGCTGGACCCGCCGCACGGCCCGCCAAACTACCTGATGCGCGAAATGGGCTACCGCATCGCCCGCGACAACGCCTCACGCCTGCGCGCCGCTTCACTCGCCGCCGGCTTCGCGCTGCCCGCCCTGCTGCTCCTGACCGGCATCGCCGGCGGCCCGCTCGCCATCCTCGCCCCGCTCGCAGCCCTGCTCGCCCTCGCCGGAACCCTCGTCGAGCGCTGGCTCTTTTTTGCCGAGGCGACGCATGCCCAGGCGATTTATTACGGGCTCAATCCGTAAGACGCAGGGGCTCCGCCCCTGCATCCCGCGTCGCGCAAACAGCGCGCCTTCGGAACGACGGCCTTAGCAGGCTGTTGAAGAAGTGGTCGAGCGGCGGGCGATTATCCGTCGGCGACTGACCAGAGCATGTCGTCCTTCAAATCGTCAAAGCACGTTTGGCAGACCCACTCATAGCAGGCGCCCTTTGGGTAATCTTCGCGAGTCGCGTACCCCTCGTGCTGGATGTCTGGACCTTCGAGCTCCGCGAGTTTGGCCCAGCAGGCAGCGCAGTGATCGTGATCCCAGCTTTCGCTCCATCGGGCATAGCGACGGAACTGCAATTGCAGCCCCTTGAGGTGGCTGGCATTGTCGATCCGCCACTGTTTATCTGGGTTTACCGTCACGGCGACACCGCCAGCAGCTTGGGCAGCCGCACCAGGTTGTAGGCGGCGGCGGTGAAGGCGAAGGCCCAATCCACCTTATCGAGGCCGCGCAGCTTGGTCTTGCGCAGCCCGGCTACCGTCTTGATCCAGCCGAAGGCTTCCTCGATGCGCTTGCGGATGCGGATGGATGCGGCATAGCCGGGGTGCCGGGTGGTGTGCATATCGATGGCCGAACGTCGTCGGTTGGTGTTCTGTGCCACATGGGGGCGGACGTTCAGCGTCCGCAGTTCGTCGACAAAATCGGCGGCATCGTACCCCCGATCGGCTCCGAGTGTGATGGCGCGGGGTCGCTCAGCGAACGGCTCGATCATGTCCAACGCCGCCAGCCGCTCGGCATGGCCGGATACACGGGTCAGCCGCGTGTCCACGATCAGGCCCGAGCGGTTCTCCATCAGGCCGTGGCCGATGAAGCACAGCTTGGCCTCCATGCCCCGACCCTTGCGGTAGAGCATGGCATCACTATCGGTGGTGCTCTCGTGGGTGTCGTTGGAGCGCTTCTCGCCGCGGAAACTGGTCAGTGTGTTACGCTCGCCGCCATTGTCGCCATTGGTACCCTTCGGCTTGAAGCTCTTTACCGAGGCCCATGCCTCGATCAGCGTGCCGTCGACGCTGAAATGCTCACTCGATAGCAGCCGCTTTACCCGAGGTTGCGACAGCACTGCGGCTAGGAACTTGGCGGCGATCTCGCCCTCCAGCAGCCGGTCACGATTCTTCGAGAAGGTCGAATGGTCCCAGGCCGGGGCATCGACACCAAGGCCCACGAACCAGCGGAACAGGAGGTCGAACTCCAGCCGCTCCATCAACTGCCGCTCTGAGCGGATCGAGTAGAATGCCTGCAACAGCATGGCGCGCAGCAGCATCTCCGGTGCAATCGACGGACGCCCCATCCCCGAATACAGCGCTGCGAAGTCGTCCGACAGCACCGCCAGCGCCGTGTTGGCTATCTCCCGGATCGGCCGCAACGGGTGGTCCTTCCGCACCCGCTTCTCCAGGGCAATGTAGGAGAACAACTCCCCCGACCGCTTGTCCGTCCCGCGCATGGTCCCCTCGGCCGCTATCAACCGGCCCAGATTGAATCACGCCGCAACCCGGCGAGCCATCGGGTTTTTCAACAGCCTGCTAGGCCCTGGTCCCCAATACGGGCAATACGACGCGGGACGATCCATGGACGGACAATACGGGCGGGCGCCCATGCGGGATCGCCATCGCGTGGTCCGCATCGCCGCCTGCGAGCGACAACCGCACCCGATGTCCCGCGCCAAACCGCCACGCCACCGGCAACAACACCACCCGCATCCGCACCGCCTCGCCCTTCGGTATCGGCGCCGCCTTCGCCCGCGTCGCCGCATGCCACGGCCAGGTCGCAAGCTGGTTCGCCGGCGGCTCCACCTCCGCCCGGTGCAGCGCCCTCAGCATCCCCTCGGTCACGTAATGGACGGTGCCATCCGGCGCCACATCCAGAAGATACAGAAAGATCGCCGCATCAGGCTCGGAACTCTCCACCGTGAGCTCCACCACCCCGTGTCCCGCCAGCCGCATCTCCTCGCCGAGCGGCGCGGAGGTCCACGAGACGCGATGCGCATCCTCCGCCGGCCAGGACCGATAGGGATGCGTCACCGGCAGCCCCGCGATCCGTTCGTAGCGCGTGGCATCGCCCGTCCCCGCAAGCGGGTCCGTCGCATGCGCCGTCCGCCCCGCCGCCGCCGCGCCCAACACCGCATCGGGCCGCAGATGAAACGATGCCTCGCCCTGCGCCACCGGCCAGTCCCGCGCCGCCACCCAGCGCTCGTCGCCCTGCGAGAACACATGCACCGGCGCCTCGGCATCGAGGCCCGTCGCCCGCTCCATCAGGTAATGGTCGAAGAACCGCACCAGCTCGGCCATCATGTCGAACTCCGGCTCCGCCCGCCCGCGCCACGGCGAACAGTTCGTCCGCGCCCCATGATCCCACGGCCCGATCAACAGGTGCCGTGGATTGCGCGAGAGTGTCAGGAACCGTGAGATCGCCCCGTTCGCGTACCCCGCCCCGTCCGTCCATCCACCCACCGAATAAACCGCGACATCCGCCGGAATTCCGGCCGCGTACCCGCAGGGCGAGAACGCATCGGGCGTGAACGCGGCATCGTAGGGCAGCGCCGAATCCCGGAACGGAAACTCCGCCATGAACCGCGCCTGCGAGAAATTCCCCGCATGCTCCAGGATCGCCGCCGCCAGCAGCGAGCCATCATCCCCATCGACCGCCAACGGCCCAAGGTAATCCGGCTCCGCGAACGTCCCCAGCCCCTCCAGCAACTCCTTGCGGTTGCGGTCGAGCCCAATCATCAACCGTTCGTAAGTCGCAACGAGTCCGGTGAGCAGGATCCCACCCGGCCAGTAATTGTCCCGCCACGTGTCCCAAACGGCCGAGATCGGCGCCACCGCCCGCACCGCCTTGTGCCCGGTGGAGGCCAGGAAATCCGCCCCCGCCCCGAGATAGGAAATTCCCGTGGACCCGATCCGCCCGTCGGACCAGGGCTGCGCCACGATCCAGTCCGCCAGCACCGCCAGGTCCGCCCGCTCCCGCGGCGAGCGGAACGAATCCCGCGTCCCGAAACTCGCCCCGGTGCCGCGCACATCCACCGCCACCAGGTTGTACCCGCGCGGGACGAACGCATCGCGATATTTGGCGATGTTCGGCGCCACCTCCGCCGCCGATCCCGTCACGCGTGCCGCCCGCCGGTAATACGGCGTGGCGATCAACAGCGTCGGCCGCTTGCCCGGATGGGCATAGACATCCACCGCCAGCCGCACCCCGTCCCGCATCGGCAGGTAGAATGAACGCGGCGCCGGCACGGCCATTTCCGCCTTCCGCCCCGCAATGTACTGGCTCGGCGGAACCCGCCATCCCGTCGTGTCCGCGTCACCCACGCCCAACCTCCATCAATGCGGCGGACAGAAACTCCGCCGCCGCGTGCGCATCCGCCTCGCGCATCCCGCGCCCCTGTTCGGCCGCACGCTCCCGCACCGTCGCCGTGCTGTAGCGCTCGTCGGCCATCGCCACCGGCAACCCTGTCGCCGCCGCCAGCGCATGCGCCCAGTCCCGTGCCGCCTGCGCCGCCCGCCCTGGTGTTCCGTCCGTCTGCAGCGGCAGCCCCACGACCAGCGCCGCCACCTCCTCCCGCTCCGCGATGGCCAGGATCTCCGCCGCGTTCACCGAGAGCTTGCCCCGCCGCAGCACCGCGTACGGCCCCGCGATCCCCCGGTGCGCGTCCGACAGCGCGATCCCGATCCGCCGCCGCCCGTAATCGATCCCCAGCACCGCCGCGTCCCGCGGCAGGCCGGCCAGCAGCTCGGCCAGGTTGTGAAGCGTCATGCCGGGCGTTATCCTGCCGCCCTCCCACCCAAGCAAGAGCCGAGGGATTGGTCATGGCGCTCGACCCCGCGACCGTGCGTCGCATCGCGAAACTCGCCCGCATCCGCGTCACGGACGAGGAGGTCACGCGCCTGCAAACCGAGCTCTCCGGCATCCTCGGCTGGATCGAGCAGCTGAACGAGGTGGATGTCAGCGGCGTTGCACCGCTCGCCGGCGTCAGCCACCAGCGCCTGCCAATGCGCGAGGACAGGGTGACCGATGGCAACAAGCCGGACGCGATCCTCGCCAACGCCCCTGCCCGCGCCGATCATTTCTTTACCGTCCCGAAAGTCGTCGAATGACTCTCTGTGATCTGACGCTTGCCGAGGCCCGCGACGGGCTGCGCCGGCGCGACTTCACCGCCACCGAGATCACCACCGCCTGCCTCGACGCGATCGCGGCGCTGAACACCAGGCTCAACGCCTTCGTCACCGTCACCGGCGAAAGGGCGCTTGCGCAGGCGGCGGCAGCCGACCGCCGCCTCACCGCCGGCGAAACGGCACCCCTCCTCGGCGTCCCGCTCGCCATCAAGGATCTCTTCTGCACCGAGGGCGTGCGCACGACCGCCGGCAGCAGGATCCTCGCTCCGTTCGTGCCGCCCTACGAAAGCACCGTCACCGCCAACCTGCTGCGCGACGGCGCCGTCTTCCTCGGCAAGGCGAACATGGACGAGTTCGCCATGGGTTCGTCCAACATGACCTCGGCCTATGGCCCGGTCGTGAACCCCTGGACGCGCCATGGCGACAACGCCCAGCTCGTGCCGGGCGGCTCCTCCGGCGGTTCCGCCGCGGCCGTCGCCGCCCGCCTCGCCCCCGGCGCCACGGCGACGGACACCGGTGGCTCCATCCGCCAGCCCGCCAGCTTCTGCGGCATCGCCGGCATCAAGCCCACCTACGGCCGCTGCAGCCGCTGGGGCATCGTCGCCTTCGCCTCCTCGCTCGACCAGGCGGGCCCGATGGGCCGCACCGTGCGCGACTGCGCCATCATGCTCGCCTCCATGGCTGGCCACGACCCGAAGGACTCCACCTCGGCAAACGTTCCAGTCCCGGATTTCGAGGCCGCCTGCGCCCGCGGTGTTGCAGGCCTGCGGATCGGTGTGCCGAAGGAATACCGCAGCGACGGCATGGCCCCGGAGATCGAGGCGATGTGGCAGCAGGGCCTCGGCTGGCTGCGCGAGCAGGGTGCCGCCCTCGTGGATGTCTCCCTGCCCCACACCAGGTACGCGCTCGCCACCTACTACATCGTTGCCCCCGCCGAGGCCTCGTCGAACCTCGCGCGCTACGACGGCGTGCGCTTCGGCCTGCGCAAGGACGGCTCGGACCTGCAGGAGCTCTACGAAAACACCCGCGCCGCCGGCTTC
This sequence comes from uncultured Pseudomonadota bacterium, assembly GCA_963764465.1. Lineage (GTDB taxonomy): Bacteria > Pseudomonadota > Alphaproteobacteria > Acetobacterales > Acetobacteraceae > JAJXXT01. Next base: position 801,418 of record CAVXSO010000006.1, read on the forward strand.
GGCGCCGAGGTGCGCCGCCGCGTCCTCATCGGCACCTACGTCCTCTCTGCGGGCTACTACGATGCCTACTACCTGCGTGCCCAGAAGCTCCGCGCGCTGATCCTGCGCGACTTCACGGACGCGTTCGAGAAGGTGGACGCGCTCGTCACCCCCACGGCACCCACCGCCGCCTTCGCCATGGGCGAGAAGATGGACGACCCCGTGACGATGTATCTCAACGACGTCTTCACCGTCCCCGCCAACATGGCCGGAATTCCTGGACTTTCCGTCCCGGCGGGCCTGGATTCGAACGGCCTGCCCCTCGGCCTGCAAGTGTTGGGCAGGCCCTTCGACGAGGAAACGGTCTTTGCCGTGGGTGCTGCCATCGAGAAGGCCGCCAACTTCACCACCCTGCCCTCGCTGCGTGCGGGAGTTGCCTCATGAGCTACACGCTGGATGGCCGCACAGGAGCCTGGGAGATCGTCGTCGGCCTCGAGGTCCACGCGCAGGTCATCTCGCAGGCGAAACTCTTCTCTGGCGCCGCCACCACCTTCGGCGCCGAGCCCAACTCCCAGGTCAGTTTCGTGGACGCGGCCTTCCCCGGCATGCTGCCCGTGATCAACCGCGAGTGCGTCGCCCAGGCCGTGCGCACCGGCCTCGGCCTCGCCGCCGAGATCAACTTCGAATCCCGCTTCGACCGGAAGAACTATTTTTACGCCGACCTGCCCGCGGGCTATCAGATCAGCCAGTACCAGATGCCCATCGTCGGCCGCGGCTCGGTCGAGATCGTGCTCGAGGACGGCAGCACGCGCCATATCGGCGTCACGCGGCTGCATCTGGAGCAGGACGCCGGCAAATCCTTCCACGACCGCGACCCGGTTCTGTCCTACATCGATCTCAATCGCGCCGGCGTGGCGCTCATGGAGATCGTTTCGGAACCGGAAATCCGCTCGCCCGAGGAAGCTGGCGCCTATCTGCGCAAGCTGCGCTCCATCCTGCGCTATCTCGGCACCTGCGACGGCAACATGGACGAAGGCTCCATGCGCGCGGACGTCAACGTCTCGGTCCGCAAGTCCGGTGAACCGTTTCGCACGCGCTGCGAGGTAAAGAACGTCAACTCCATCCGATTCGTCATGCACGCGATCGAGGCCGAGGCACGCCGCCAGATCGACGTGTGGGAAGAGGGCGGCAAGGTCGAGCAGGAAACCCGCCTCTACGATCCCGCCCGCGGCGCAACCCGCTCCATGCGCTCGAAGGAAGACGCCCACGACTATCGCTACTTCCCGGACCCCGACCTGCTGCCGCTCGTTCTCGACCCTGCCTGGGTCGAGGAACTGAAGGCATCGCTCCCGGAACTGCCGGACGCCAAGCGCGCCCGCTTCATGAAGGACTATGGCGTCCCTGCCTACGACGCCGGCGTGCTCACCGTCGACCAGGCCGTCGCCGATTATTTCGAGACTGTCGCAAAGGGTCGCGACGCGCGCCTCGCGTGCAACTGGGTCACCGGCAACCTCTTCGCCGCCATGAACGAGACCGGCAAGTCGATTGAGAATCCGCCCGTCTCCGCCGCCCATCTCAGCCAGCTCCTCGACCTCATCGCGGACGGCACCATCAACGGCCGCATCGCAAAGGACGTGTTCGAGGCCATGGTGGAAACCGGCGCCGCTCCCGGCGCGATCGTCGAATCCCGCGGCCTGCGCCAGGTGACGGACACGGGCGCGATCGACGCCGCCATCGCCCAGGTTCTCGCCGCCAACGCCGACAAAGTCGCGGAGTACAAGTCCGGCAAGGACAAGCTGTTCGGCTTCTTCGTCGGCCAGGCCATGAAGGCGACCGGCGGCAAGGCAAACCCCGCCGCGGTCAACGAGGCCCTCAAGCGCGCGCTGTCGTAGAACGCCCTACCCCGCCGCCACCCGCTCGCGGATCTTCCGCGCCATCGCCGCAATCCCGTTGCCGCGATTGGTCGAGAGCGCCTGGATCAAGCCAAGATCCTGCAGGAAGGACGGCCCCGTCGCCGCGATCTCCCCGGCGCTGCGCCCGGAATAAACCCGCAGCAGCAGCGCCACCAGGCCGGAGACGATCGCGGCATCGGAAGCGCCGGCGAAGTACCACTTCCCGTCCCGCTGCTCCGCCTCCATCCACACCCGGCTCTGGCAGCCCGGCACGCGATGCGCGTCATCCGCCCACGCGTCCGGGAACGGCGGCAGCGCCCGCCCCCAGTCGATAATCTGCTGGTAGCGATCCATCCAGTCATCGAACAGCGCGAGATCCTCGCCGATCACGGCAATCGCTTCGGCAGCGGTGGCTTCCTGAGGGTGGACGAACGCATCCATGGCCCGCATGTGCGCGCGGCCAGGCGCCGTGACAAGGGCCGGCACCTGGTCGCCGCTGTCGCGCGGCATCAAGGCCGACAGGCGGTGCAGGAAGCGTCTAGGCGGCCTTGCCGTGCGCGAGCGCGTGAACGTCGGCCGTGGTCAACCCCTTCCCGCCGATGCCCCAGTCACCGCTCTCGACTTCCTCGATCACACACCAAGTCACGCCGCGCATGGCTTCGCCCTCGACCGAGACCATAGCGTCCGTGAGCCGGCCAATGATCTGTTGCTTCTGTTCCTTGCTAAAGACATCCTTGATCACGCGAACCTGGATCAGCGGCATGACTCGTTTCTCCTTCCGGTTGTGATAGCTGTTGGCGACACCCAGCGATCGGCACCGTGACAAAATCTTGCCTAAACCGGAATGGACAATCCCGAAGAAGAACCGCTCGACTGTAATGGTTTGACCGCCGGGCCAGTTTTGAGACCCTGATTTCTCAAGCGGGATGGGGGCTTCCCATGCTTTCCCTTGTGATCGTGCGCGATGACGCCCGAACACTGCGAGACCAGATCGTCGCCGCCATCAAGCGGGAGATCGACGACCGGCGGCTGCGTCCTGGTACGAGACTGCCCTCGATCCGCCGCTTCGCCGATGCCTACAAGGTCAGCCGCTTCACCGTCGTCGAGGCCTATGACCGGCTCGTCGCGATGGGCTATCTGCAATCGCGGCGCGGTGCCGGCTTCTACGCGGCCTCCGTTGCCGACAGGGCAGACGCGGCCGGGCCTCCGCCCTCATGGCATCGTGCACAGAACGAACAGCTCGTCTGGCTCATCCGCCGCCTCCTGGAAGCGGACGACGGCGCGATCCTGGCTGGCGGTCCCTGGTTGCCGAACTCGTGGCTGGAAGAGGGTGGCATCCGCCAGAGCCTGCGCTCACTCGCGCGCAGGAACGGCGCCTATCTCCTGGAATATGGGCATCCATTCGGCTACCTGCCCCTACGCGAGCAGCTCACACAGATGCTGGACAGCATCGGCATCACCGCCCACCCCGGACAGATCCTGCTCACGCAGGGCACCAGCCAGGCGCTCGAACTCGTCATCCGCCATCTGCTCAAGCCCGGTGACACCGTGCTCGTCGATGACCCTGGCTACTACAACATGTTCGGTAATCTGCGCCTGCAGGGCGTCGAGATGCTGCCGGTTCCCCGCCTCGCCGATGGCCCGGACATAAACGTGCTCGCCGCGCTCTCGGCGGCCCATCAGCCACGTCTCTACATCACGCAGTCGGTGATGCAGAACCCGACCGGAACCGACATGAACCCGCATGTCGCCCACCGCGTCCTGCAGCTCGCCGAGCAGCACAATTTCGTCGTTATGGAGGACGACATCTTCTGCGACCTGCAAGTCACGCCAACGCCGCGCCTGGCAACGCTCGACCAGCTACAGCGCGTCATCTATGTACGCAGCTTCTCGAAGACACTGTCCGGCAGCCTGCGGGTCGGCTTCGTCGCCTGCGCGCCCGACCTCGCCAACCAGCTTGCCGACATCAAGATGCTAACCAGCATCACGAGCTCGCAGTTCACCGAGCGGCTGATCTACCAGATGCTGATCGACGGCCATTACCGCAAGTACCTCTCGAGGCTCCGCGATCGCCTCGCCGATGCACGGACCAATGTTCTGCGGGCATTCGAACGCATCGGGCTTGAACTCTTCGCGGAGCCTGCCGGCGGCATGTTTGTCTGGGCCCGCCTTCCCGGTGTTGAAGACTCGCTGCCCCTGGCACAGGCCGCGCAGCGAGACCGCATCCTCCTCGCTCCGGGCACCGTCTTCCGTCCGCACCTTGGGACATCGCCATGGATGCGGTTCAACATCGCCGCCTGCGAGGACACGCGAGTGCTCCGCTGGCTGCACCACCGCACCACCAATGCGATATCGATCTAAAGGATGAAGCGGCTCAGGTCGCCCTTCCCTGCCAGGGGCGCCACCCGCTCGCGTACATAGGCGGCATCGATCTCCATGGTCTGCCCAGCACGGTCGGAGGCGGAGAAGCTAACGTCCTCCAGCAGCCGTTCCAGCACCGTGTGCAACCGTCGCGCGCCGATATTTTCCACCTTCTCGTTGATGTCGGCAGCAAGCTCGGCAAGGGCCTCCACCGCATCGGGCGAAAAGGACAGCTTCAGCCCCTCCGTCGCGATCAGTGCCTCGTACTGCTTGATCAACGAGTGCTCGGGCTCGGTCAGGATCCGCCTGAGATCATCGCGCGACAGCGGCGACAGCTCCACACGGATCGGCAGACGCCCCTGGAGCTCGGGCAGGAGATCGGCGGGCTTGGCGAGATGGAACGCGCCGGAGGCGATGAACAGAACATGGTCCGTCTTCACCGGCCCGTGCTTCGTGTTCACCGTCGTCCCCTCGATTAGCGGCAACAGGTCGCGCTGCACGCCCTCGCGCGAAACGTCCCCGCCACGGAACCCGCCCTCGCCCGTGCGCGCGCAAATCTTGTCGATCTCGTCGATGAAGACGATGCCGTGGTTCTCGGCATGCGCCACGGCTTCGTGCGTCAGCGCCTCGGAGTCGAGCAGCTTGTCCGCTTCCTCGCGCTCCAGCGCCACGCGCGCGGCGGCCACCGTCATCTTTCGTGGCTTCGCCTGTCGGCCGAACATCCCCTTCATCATCTCGCCTAGGTTGATCGCCTGCCCGGGCGGCATCCCCGGAATGTCCATCGCCCCGATCGGCACGCCCGCGGGCTCGGAGACGGAAACCTCGATCTCCTTGTCCTCGAACATCCCGTCGCGCAGCATCCGGCGGAACTTGCTGCGCGTATCGGCGGCCGCCTGCTCGCCGGTCAGCGCCGTCACCAGTCGCTCCTCCGCGGCCAGCTCCGCCTTTGCCTGCACCTCCCGCCGGCGCGTCTCGCGCAGCATCACGATCGAGGCCTCCACCAGGTCGCGCACGATGCTCTCGACATCGCGGCCCACGTACCCGACCTCGGTGAACTTCGTCGCCTCCACCTTCAGGAACGGCGCCTGCGCCAGCTTTGCGAGGCGGCGTGCGATCTCCGTCTTGCCACACCCGGTGGGCCCGATCATCAGGATGTTCTTCGGCACCACCTCCTCGCGCATCGCCTCCGGCAAGCGCTGCCGCCGCCAGCGGTTGCGCAGCGCGATCGCCACGGCGCGCTTGGCGTCGTGCTGGCCGATGATGAACCGGTCGAGCTCGGAAACGATCTCGCGCGGCGAGAAATTGGGTGCATCCACGCCGGCCTCGCGCACCGCCGTCTCTCGGCCCGCCTCCATCGCGCCATCCATCATCACAGTGTCTCCACCAATAGCGAGTGGTTGGTATAGACGCAGATATCGCCGGCGATCTTCATCGCCCGCCGCGCGATTGCCTCCGCATCCAACCCCTCGACCCCCATCAGCGCGCGCGCCGCGGCGAGCGCGTAATTGCCGCCGGACCCGATCGCGATCACCCCGTCCTCCGGCTCCAGCACATCGCCCTGGCCGGTCAACGTAAAACTGTGCTCCTTGTCCGCCACCGCCATCATCGCCTCCAGCCGCCGCAGGAACCGGTCGGAACGCCAGTCCTTCGCCAGTTCCACGCACGCGCGCTCGAGCTGGCCCGGGAACCGCTCCAGCTTTGCCTCCAGCCGCTCGAGCAGCGTGAAGGCGTCAGCCGTGGCACCCGCGAACCCCGCCAGCACCTGCCCGCCGCCGATCCGCCGTACCTTGCGCGCGTTGCCCTTCACCACCGTCTGGCCAAGTGTCACCTGGCCGTCGCCCGCCATGGCTACCGCCCCGTCCCGCCTCACGCAGAGGATCGTGGTGCCGTGCCAGCCGGCGAAGTCCGTCATTGTGTTGTCGTGGTTCATGGGAACCGCAAATGGGCTCCCGCCGTGTCGGGCACAAGCGCCCCCGCCCTTCGACGGGTTGATACGGCGCGGATGCCTGGCATGACCGTCACACCAGGTTGACACTTTGTCCCGCTGTTGACGCGACGCGCTGAAAAAGCGTCCGATGCCGCCTTACAGCCGGGAAAGCTTCCGGCATCAAAGGGGGAATGTCTGATGTCCGCAAGTGTCAATTCGGCGCAGGAAGGCGCCAAGATACTCGCCAGACTTGATCGCCTGCCAGGTACCCGCACTGTCTGGACGCTGGTCGGGCTGCTGTCGCTAGGCGGCATGTTCGAGTTCTACGACCTCTTCATGATGGGCTACGTGATCCCGGGCCTGTTGCGTGCCAAGCTTCTCGCCGGCGTGAAAATCTCCATCTTCGCCGGCCCCGCCCTCTTCGTCGCAGCCACCTTCGCCGGCCTCTTCGTCGGCACCTTCGTCTTCGGCTACGTCGCCGACAAATACGGACGGCGCTCCATCTTCACGTTCTCGCTCCTCTGGTATTCCGCCGCGACGCTCATCATGGCCTTCCAGGCCTCGGGCTACTCGGTCTGCCTTTGGCGCTTCATCGCGGGCGTCGGCCTCGGCGTCGAGCTGGTCACCATCGACACCTACATCGCCGAGCTGATGCCCAAGGAAATGCGCGGCCGCGCCTTCGCCTTCAACCAGATGGTCACCTTCGCCGTCGTTCCGATCGTGGCCTTCATCGCCTACATGCTCGTGCCCACGACCGTCCTCGGGATGGACGGCTGGCGCTGGGTCGCGATCATCGGCGCTATCGGCGCGATCTTCGTCTGGTTCATCCGGCTTGGTCTGCCGGAATCGCCCCGCTGGCTGCTCAACCAGGGGCGCATCGCGGAAGCCGAGGCTGTTACCGCGATGATCGAGGCCGGCGTGCGCGCCGACCTCGGCGGGGAGCTGCCGCCACCCGCGCCGCATGACGTCGACCGGATGGAAAAGCTCGGCCACCTGTCGGAAATCTGGCAGCCGCCCTACCGCTCGCGCACCATCATGCTGATGGTGTTCCAGTTCTTCCAGACCTTCGGCTTCTATGGCTTCGCCGCCTGGGTACCGACGCTGATCGCCGAGCAAACCGGGATCAAGATCGGAGCCAGCCTGCTCTATGCGTTCATCATCGCGATCGCCAACCCGTTCGGCCCGCTGATCGCGATGAGCTTCGCCGACAAGTTCGAGCGCAAATGGCAGCTTGTCGCAGCCGCGGTCGGCATTGGCGTATTCGGCGTGCTGTTCTCCATGCAGAAGACCATCCCGCTGCTGGTCGTCTTCGGCGTGCTGATCACGCTGTCGAACAACATCCTGTCGTACTCGTTCCACGCCTATCAGTCGGAGCTGTTCCCCACGCGGGTGCGTGCCCGCGCGGTCGGGTTCACGTACTCGTTCAGCCGTATCAGCACGGTCTTCGCGTCCTTTATCATCGGCGCCTTCCTCGGCTGGGGCGGCACCGGCGCGGTGTTCGGCCTCATCGCCTTTGCCATGCTGATGGTCGTGATCTCGATCGGTGGCTTCGGCCCCCGTACCCGCGACCTGCAGCTCGAGCAGATCAGCCACTGACCGGCCAGCCACCCGTCCCCTGCCATCGGGGACGGGTGGCATCGCCGCCCTATCTCCGCTATCCGTGCGCCCATGGCCCGCACGGCAACCATCACGCGCAAGACCGCCGAGACCGACATCGCCGTCACGCTGGACCTGGACGGCACCGGCCGCGCCCAGGTCGCGACCGGCATCGGCTTCCTCGACCACATGCTCACCGCCCTCAGCCGGCATTCGCTGATCGACCTCTCTGTCGCGGCCACCGGCGACCTGCACATCGACCTCCACCACACCACCGAGGACGTGGGCATCGTCATCGGCCAGGCGCTTACCAAGGCGCTGGGCGAAAAGCGCGGCATCGCCCGCTTCGGCCAGGCGCTGGTCCCCATGGATGAGGCCCTCGCCGAGGCGGCGATCGACCTCTCGGGCCGCCCCTACCTGGCCTTCGCCGCAGACTTTCCGCAGCCCAAGATCGGCGAGATGGACACCGAATTGTTCGAGGAGTTCTTCCGCGCCTTCGCGACCAATGCGTTGATGAACCTGCACCTCACCGCCCGCGCCGGCCGCAACGCGCACCACATAGCCGAAGCCTGCTTCAAGGCGACGGCCCGCGCGCTGCGCATGGCGATCAGTCCGGACCCGCGCCTCGGCAACGCCATCCCCTCCACCAAGGGCTCCCTTTGATGGGCGCGGAGCTGCGGGTCGCCGTCGTCGACTACGGCAGCGGCAACCTCGCCTCCGCCGCACGCGGCCTGGCGCTCGCCGCCGAGCGCGAGGGCATCGCGGCAGACATCGCCATCACCGCGGAACCCGAGGCCGTCGCCGGCGCCGACCGTATCGTCCTTCCCGGCCAGGGCGCCTTCGCCGATTGTGCCGCGGGCCTTGCCGCGGTGCCCGGCTTGCGTGACGCCATCATTTACCGGACCGACGCCGGCGCGCCCTTCCTCGGTATCTGTGTCGGCATGCAGCTGATGGCCGAGCGCGGCCTCGAGCACCAGGTGACGCCCGGCTTCGGCTGGATCGGGGGCGACATCGCCCCGATGCCCGCGCCGGGCCTGCGCCTGCCGCAGATGGGCTGGAACGAGCTTTCCTTTACCCCTGGCGTGCACCCGCTCCTGGACGGGTTGGAGCCTGGCGACCATGCGTATTTCGTGCATGGCTACGCCCTCGCCGGCGGCAGACCGTCCGAGACCATCGCCACCACCGATTATGGCGGTCCCGTCGTCGCCATGGTTGCCCACGGCAACCGTGCCGGCACCCAGTTTCACGTCGAGAAGAGCCAGGAGGTCGGTTTGCGCATCCTCGGCAATTTCCTGCGCTGGGCGCCATGAGCGAAGCAGACGCCCCTCCCCAGGCCACGCACGAGCTCGCCGTCGAGCGTGTCGAAAAGCGCTTCGCCGAGGACGACCTCGCCTCGCTGTGCGAGGCCGCGGACGCCGCGATCATCGATGGCGGTGGCTTCGGCTGGGTACATCCGCCCGGCCGCAAGGCGCTGGAACGCTACTTCAAGGGCGTGCTGCTGGTGCCGGAGCGCGAGTTCTACATCGCCCGCCTCGACAGCGTCGTGGTCGGCAGCGCCCAGCTCGTCCGCCCGCCGCGCAACAACGAGGCGCAGGCCTTCGCCGCCCATCTCATGCACTCCTTCGTCGCGCCCTACGCGCGGCATTTCGGCCTCGCGCGCATGCTCACCCTGCGCGTCGAGGAAGGCGCGCGGGCGCTCGGCTACCACTTGCTGAACCTCGACGTGCGCGAGACCCAGTCCGCCGCCATCGCGCTCTACGAGCGGCTCGGCTACCTCCGCTGGGGCGTCCAGCCGCTTTACGCCCGCGTCGGCGGCAAGACGATCCGCGGCTTCCACTACCACAAGCTGCTCCAGCCCAACGGCCGGATCACCGAAGGCTGACGCGCAGACCACCGTGCCCCTCACGCTCTATCCCGCGATTGACCTCAAGGAAGGACGCTGCGTGCGCCTGCGCCGCGGCGAGATGGCGGAGGCCACGGTCTACGCCGACGACCCCGCCGCCCAGGCCCGCAGCTTCGCCGAGGCCGGCTGCCGCTGGCTGCACGTCGTCGATCTCGACGGCGCCTTTGCCGGCAAGTCCGTCAACACCGAAGCGGTGCGTGCGATCCTCGCGTCCGTTTCGATTCCGGTACAGCTCGGCGGCGGCATCCGCGACATGGCGGCGATCGAGGCCTGGCTCGGCGCCGGCATCGCCCGCGTCATTCTCGGTAGCGCCGCGGCCAAGAACCCGGGGCTCGTACGCGAAGCCTGCCGCGCGCATCCCGACCGTATCGCCATCGGCATCGACGCGCGCGACGGCCGTGTGGCGACCGAGGGCTGGGCCGAGATCTCCGCCATGACGGCGCTCGACCTCGCGCGCCGCCTCGAGGATGCCGGAGCCGCGGCGCTCATCTACACGGACATCGCCCGCGACGGAATGTTGCAGGGTCTCAACATCGAGCAGACGCTGGAACTCGCGCGCGCCGTCGCCACCCCGGTGATCGCCTCCGGCGGCGTCGCCGGCATCGCCGATATCGAGGCCCTGCTTCCATACGCCGACACGCTCAATGGCGTCATCGTCGGCCGCGCGCTCTACGACGGCCGCCTTTCCCTCGCCGGCGCCCTTGCCCGCCTCGCCGGTTAAACCGAAATTCGATAAGCCGCCAGCGCCGCCAGGTCGGGCTCAATCCCGAGCCCCGGTGCCTCGCCCAGCACCACACGCCCATCGCGCACCACCGGGAACGGCGAACCGAGCAACGCGCGCAGCGGGTTGTCGTTGGCATCAACTTCGACAAACCCGTCGCCACCAATCGCCGCCTTGAGGTGCATCGAGGCGACCTGCCCCACCCCGCCGCCGAGCCAGTGCGGACAGAACATCCGCCCCGCCGCCAGCGAGCGCCGCCCTACGCCGAGGCATCCGCTGAACCCGCCCCATTTCCCGATATCGGGTTGGATCACCCGGAGCGACCCGGCCGCGATCGCCGCCGCGAACCCCTCCGTGCCACGGATGTTTTCGCCCCCCGCAAGCAGCATCGCGCTTGCCTCGGCGAGTCGCGCCCAGGCGTCGGGCGGCGCGTCGACCGGCATCGGCTCCTCGAGCCAGGACAGGCGAAAGGAAGCCATTGCCTCCGCGCCCGCGATCGCCTCCTCCAGGTGCCAGGCCTGGTTGGCATCGACCATCAGCGTTGCCTCGTCGCCAAGCTCCGTGCGCAACGCCTGGAGGTTTTCAAGATCCCGCTCCCGGCCGAATCCCACCTTGAGCTTGAATGCCCGATAGCCTTCCTCGCGCTTGCGAGCCGCCAGGCGCTCCGGGCCGTCGGGGTTGAGCCCCGAGGCATAGACCGCGATCTGCGGCTGCCCGCCGAGCATGCGCCAGAGCGGCTGCCCCGCCCGCCGGCCGACGAGGTCCCATAGCGCGACATCGGCGCCCGCGATGACTTGCGCGATCGGCCCTTCCTCGCCCGTCTGCAACGCCAGCACGTGCAGACGTCCGGTGAGTGTCGCGAACATCTCCTCGGGCGATGCCCAGGCGCGCTCGAGCAGCACCGGCACCACCACGCTCTGGAACAGCCGTGCCCGATGCTCGGCGCCCACCGCCGGGAAATTGCACCAGATCTCGCCCCAACCCACGCCACCGTCCACGTCCTCGACACGCACCACCACCGCCGGCCGGCTATGCATCACGCCGAACGAGGTCGTGACCGGCTGGTCAATCGGCACGCGGAACACCAGCGCTTCCGCCTTCGCCAGAATGAGCGACCTCTCCAATGTCGCCCCTGTCCTCACGCCAGTATCCAGGCTCTGTCCGCCCATCGTCCTCGCCCGCCCCTCTGCTATGCCGGCACGATCATGACCGAACCGGCGCCGGCGTTCGAGGTAGGCGCGGTTCGGCGTGGCTCCTGGTCAGCACTTATCCTCGAATTGCCGTATCAGGACACCCAATCGCCGCAACGCCTGCCTTGCCGGAAAATCGGGCCCTTCCATCCCCACCATGATCAAGGCCTCGCTTCCGATGAAGGCGTTGCCAATCAGGCAGCCCACTTCCTCCGGTTGGAACGGGCCGAGCCCGCCGAAACGCTCCGCCGCCTCGCGCGAAAGCTGCGTGAGCAGGCCATACCATCCGTGCAATGCGCCTCTCGCTGCCTCCGCAATTTTGGGGTCGGACCAGCCCGCCGCGACCATCTCCAACAGCACGCGGACATAGCCGGATGCCAGGTCCTGATCGAGATAATCGCAAGCTTGCTCCCACCGTACCGCGAGCGGGAGTGGCGCCTCGAACATCGCCGATTGGCGCGCGAGCAGCCGCGCGTTGAGTTCGTCCAGCAGCGCCAGAACCAGCCCCTGCCGAGACCCGAAATGGTAGTGGATCTGGCTCAGCGGCACGTCCGCCAGGTCGGCGACGGCGCGTGTGGAAAGGCGGGCATACCCGTCGCGCTGCAGGCATGTTTCCGCGGCCCGAAGCAACACGCGTCGTGTCGTTGCGACCGGCGCTTGGATCGCTGACACGGCGCCCCGCATCTCACCGGCGCGACGCGCCACCCGTTGCCCGATCATGCGCTTGACCGTCCGTCATGTTTGATGCATCCTACGTTCGGTCGATCGACCGAACAAGTACACGCCGCACCGAATCCGTCCGCCCAACCCGCAGAAGGAATCGCGTCATGGCTGGTATCGCCGCCGTCGCCTACGGCGCCACCGTTTACATCTTCTTCCTCGCCACGTTCCTTTACGCCATCGCCTTCGTCGGCAACCTTCCCGTCCCCAAGACCATCGATGGCGGCACACCTGGCCCGTTGCTACCGTCCCTCATCACGGACCTGCTGTTACTCGGCCTCTTCGCCGTTCAACACAGCGTTATGGCGCGACGCGGGTTCAAGCGCTGGTGGACCCGCTTCGTTCCCCGCCCGGTGGAGCGATCGACCTATGTACTCTTCGCCACCGCTGCCCTCGCCCTGCTGCTCTGGCAATGGCGTCCCTTGCCGCAATCGATATGGATCGTGGGCTCGCCAGCCGCCACCGTGCTACGGGCCGTCGCCTGGATCGGTTGGACGATGGTTCTGGTCAGCACCTTTCTGATCAGTCATTTCGAGCTGTTCGGCCTGCATCAGGTCGTCGCACGCCTGGTCCGCCGCCCGCCACCGCCGCCGACCTTTCGAACCCCGTTCCTCTATCGCCATGTCCGCCACCCTATATACGCGGGCTTCATCCTCGCATTCTGGGCAACACCCATGATGACGCTTGGCCATCTCGTCTTTGCGGTGGCGACTACCGGCTACATCCTCATCGGCATCTGGTTCGAGGAACGCGACCTCCTCGCGGAGTTCGGCGACCATTACCGCCGCTACCGCAAGGACGTCGGGATGCTCTTCCCGCGACTGGGAAACCGCCCGACGGCCGGCGGCTCCATGCCGGACACGATAATCATCGAGCCGGACTGATCCTGACGGTACGTATTCGTCACGATGAGGTGGCCCATGCGAGCCAGGCTCCCGCTGCACGACGCATTCGTCGAGCGCGACGGCGTGCGCGTCCACTACGAGGTCTATGGCAATCGCGGCGAGACAATCCTCTTCCTGCCGCCGTGGCCCATCGTGCATTCGCGCGTCTACAAGTTCCAGATCCCCTATTTCAGCAACCGCTATCGCTGCGTCGCCTACGACCCTAGGGGCAATGGCCGTTCCGATCGGCCCGATGACGTTGCGGCCTATTCGCTCGAGAACAACGTCCATGACGCTCTCGCCGTACTCGACGCCGTGGGCGCGGAGCGCGCCGTGCTGTTCGGCCTATCCTACGGCGGCCTGCTGGCCTGCGTGATCGCCGCGCATTGGCCAGCGCGGGCGCGGGCTGCGATCCTCGCTGCCACCGCAGCCACCATCGGCCCCGCCTATCCCTACGCCTCCCCCGACCATTTCCGCGCGGAGCCGCAACGCTTCGAGGGATGGGGGAAATACAATCGCGCGTACTGGCGCTCGAACTACGCGGATTTCGCCGAACATTTCGTCTGCAACATCTTTCCCGAACCCCACTCCACCAAGCAGATCGAGGATGGATTGGCGTGGGCCGCCGAGACCTCCGGCGCCGTCCTCGCACACACGGTGGAGGCCCGCGCGATCGCCCCCGCCTTCGACATCAGCGCGGCCATGTACCGGTCGATCACATGTCCCGTGCTGGTGATCAGCGGCGACGACGACCGCATCCAGCCCTATGCAAGGGCACAGGCCGTCGCCACGGCGACCGGGGCCGAGCTGGTGACGATCCGCGGTGGCGGCCATAATCCGCTCGCGCGCTTCCCCGCCCTTTGCAACCATACAGTTGCTGCCTTTCTCAACCGCGTCCTCGCCACGGCACGCCCGCCAGCGCCCGCGCGGACGTCGCACCGCGCGCGCCGCGAGCGGCGTGTGCTCTACCTCTCGTCGCCAATCGGCCTCGGCCATGGTCGCCGTGATCTGGCCGTCGTCCGAGAACTGCGCCACCGCGTTCCGGCAATGCGCATCGACTGGCTGGCGCAGGATCCTGTAACGCGCCTCCTCGATGCCGCACGGGAAACCATCCACCCGCTGAGCAGCCGAACTCGTGAGCGAATCCCGCCATATCGAACTCGAAGCCGGAGACCACGAGCTCAACGTTTTTCAAGCGATCCGCCGCATGGACGAGGTGTTGCTCGCCAACTTCATGGTCTTCCAGGATGCGGTCGAGACCGGACACTACGACCTCGTCATCGCCGACGAGGCATGGGACGTCGACCTTTACTGGCATGAGCACCCCGCTCTGAAGCGCGCCGCGCTCGCCTGGTTCACCGATTTCGTCGGTTACGTGCCAATGCCGGAGGGGGGCGCGCGCGAGGCATTCCTCACCGCCGACTACAACGCCGAGATGATCGGCCATGTCGAGCGCCATCCCGGCGTGCGTGATCGCGCGATCTTTGTCGGTGATCCAGACGACATTGCGCCACTCGATTTCGGCCGCGGCCTGCCGGCAATGCGCGACTGGGTGCCGAAACACTTCGAATTCGCCGGCTACATCATCGGCGAGCACCCGAGGCATTTTGGCCCCCGCGACGCGTTGCGCGAACGCCTCGGCTATCACCCGGACGAACGCGTCTGTGTCGCGACGGTCGGTGGCTCAAGTGTCGGCCTCGCGCTGATCCACCGTATCCTTGCCGCCTTCCCGTCAGCCCGCGCGCTGATCCCGGAGCTTCGCATGGTTCTCGTCACCGGCCCGCGCATTGCCCCTCAGACACTCCCGGCACTGCCCGGTATCGACGTTCGCGGCTTCGTGCCTGATCTCGACCGCCATCTCGCCGCCTGCGATCTGGCGATTGTGCAGGGTGGCCTTACCACCTGCATGGAACTTGCCGCCGCCGGCACGCCGTTCATCTACGTGCCGCTGCGTCGGCATTTCGAGCAGAACATCCACGTCGCCCATCGGCTCGATCGTTACGGCGCCGGACGACGGCTGGACTTCAGCGCCGCGACGCCAGACGTGCTGGCCGCCGCCATGCTCGAGACGTTGCGTGCCCCCGCGGCATTCCGGCCCGTATCGGAGGATGGCGCCGCCCGCGCCGCCGAGATGGTCGCCGAGCTGTTGTAACGGATCCGGTGTGTCACGAGGCACATTCGGTGCCCCAGATTGCGCGCCGCCTCCCCGCCGTCGCCTTTTGCATGCGCCCTCACTGTGCTTGTCGAAAGTTTCAAATGAAACTATAAGGGCGAGGTTTGCCGGCTGCGAGGCGGATATATGCTCGTGTGCCCTGCGCGTCCCCGGAGGAAACCATGGACAGCATCTCCAACACGGCCACGCCCCTCAGCGGCTTCGGCAACGAATTCGCTTCCGAGGCTCTGCCCGGCGCGCTGCCGGTCGGCCGCAACTCCCCCCAGCGTCCGCCACTCGGTCTCTACGCGGAGCAGCTCTCCGGTACCCCCTTCACCGTGCCACGCCGCGAGGCGCGCCGGTCCTGGCTCTACCGCATCCACCCCTCGGCCGCGCACAGGCCCTATCTGCGCCTCGCCGACCAGGGCCATCTCGGCGGCCCGCTCGCGCCCCCCAACCCAAACCGCCTGCGCTGGAACCCCTGCCCCATCCCCGAGGCGCCCACGGACTTCGTGGCCGGCCTCGTCACCATGGCCGCTACCGGAGGCTCGCTCACCGAGCATGGCGTCTCCGTCCATGTCTACGCCGCCAACACGCCGATGCGCCGCGTCTTCTTCGACGCGGACGGCGAGATGCTCATCGTGCCGCAGCAAGGACGTCTCGATATCGCAACGGAGATGGGGCGCCTCAGCATCCGCCCCGGCGAAATTGCGCTAATCCCGCGCGGCGTGCGCTTCCGCGTGGCGCTGCCGGACGGCGCCTCGCGCGGCTATGTCTGCGAGAACCACGGCACCACGTTCCGTATCCCCGATCTCGGGCCGATCGGCGCCAACGGCCTTGCCAACCCGCGCGACTTCCGTGCTCCCGCTGCTTCCTTCGAAGATGTCGCGGAGCCCACAGAGCTGGTGCAGAAATATTGCGGCGAACTTTGGGGTACGACGCTTTCCCATTCGCCCCTCGATGTCGTCGCCTGGCACGGCAACCTCACCCCAATCGCCTATGACCTCGCCTGTTTCAACGCGATCGGCTCCATCTCCTACGACCATCCGGATCCGTCGATCTTCACGGTCCTCACCGCCCCCACCAACACACCCGGCCATGCCAACGTGGATTTCGTCATTTTCCCACCGCGCTGGATGGTGGCCGAGAACACGTTCCGTCCGCCCTGGTTCCATCGTAACCTGATGAACGAATGCATGGGCCTGATCCATGGCGTCTACGACGCAAAGGCCGATGGCTTCCTGCCGGGCGGACTGTCGCTGCACGCCATGATGTCGTCGCACGGCCCTGATGCCGTCACCACCGAGCGCGCGATGGAAGCAAGCCTGGCCCCCCACAAAATTGATGGCACGCTTGCCTTCATGTTCGAGACCGCGGGCACGCTGCGCCCCACCGCGCGCGCCCTTGCCGCCTCCACCCTCCAGGACGATTATGATTCCTGTTGGAATGGCATGAAGAAGTTCTTCGAATCGTGAGATCCTGGGTCCCCGAGGCCGATGCGCACCCCGACTTTCCGCTCGCCAATCTGCCACTCGGCGTCGTCTCACCGGCAGACGGTGCGCCGCGTCCGGCCGTTGCCATCGGCGAGCATGTGCTCGACCTGCATGCCGCGCTGGAAGCAGGGCTTCTCTCCGGCGCCGTGCGCGACGCGGTGGAAGCAACCGGGACGACGCTCAACACACTCCTTGCCCGCGGGGCGGAAATCCGCCGCGCGCTCCGCCACCAGGTCACGGCCATCCTCGCGGCCGGGTCCCCGGCCGAACGGCTCTCGCAACGTCTGCTGCACGCCACCGCGGACTGCACGCTGCACCTGCCGTGCGTGATCGGCGACTATACGGATTTCTATGCCGGCATCCATCACGCGACCCATGTCGGCCGCCTGCTGAGGCCGGACAATCCGCTAATGCCCAACTACAAATACCTGCCCGTCGCGTATCACGGGCGCGCGAGCACGGTACGACCTTCTGGCGCCGCGGTTCGCCGTCCGAACGGTCAACGCAAACCCGCGACCGATCCCACGCCGAGCTTTGGTCCGTCGCGCAACCTCGATTTCGAGCTGGAACTCGGCATCTGGATCGGCACCGGAAACGCGCTCGGTAAGCCGATCCCGATCACGGAGGCCGCGGACCATATCGCGGGCTACTGCCTGCTCAACGACTGGTCAGCCCGCGACATCCAGGGCTGGGAATACCAGCCGCTTGGTCCCTTCCTCGCCAAGAATCTGCTCACCACCATCTCGCCCTGGATCGTCACGCCAGAGGCGCTGGAACCGTTCCGCGTTCCCGCCATGGCGCGCGATGCCTCGGACCCGCTGCTTTTCAAGCATCTCGCCGACCCCGCAGGCCAGCGGTCTGGCGGGCTCGACATCGTGCTGGAGATTGCGATCCTTACGCCCGGCATGCGTGCCCGATCGCTGCACCCGCACGTTATCGCCAAGAGCAATGCCCGCTTTCTCTTCTGGACCCCCGCCCAGATGGTCGCGCATCACGCCAGCAACGGCTGCGCACTGCAACCCGGCGACCTGTTCGGCTCCGGGACCATTTCCGGGCCGGGCAGGGGCGAGGAAGGCAGCCTGCTCGAAATGACGGAGGGAGGCCGCCAGCCGATCACCCTCCCTGGCGGTGAGGCGCGCCGGTTCCTGGAGGACGGCGACACCGTCTTCCTCACGGCACGCGCCTCCGACGGCCACGTCTCCATCGGCTTCGGCGCCTGCGAGGGTACGGTCGAGCCGGCCCCTGTGAGCGCCTGATGCCAGTCGCGTCGGAGGCTTTTCGGGCCGCAATGGCCCGTTTGGGCGCAGCGGTGAACATCGTCACCACGGACGGTCCCGCAGGACGGCACGGGTGCACGGCGTCCGCCGTCTGCAGCGTCACCGACTCACCACCCACGCTGCTCGTCTGCCTCAATCGCGACAGCGACAGCAACGCCGCTATCAAGCGCAATGGCGTGCTCTGCGTGAACGTGCTCGCCCACCAGCACGATATATTAAGCTCTGTTTTTGCAGGACTGCTTGGTCACAACGACCCAGCCGAACGCTTCGCCCACGGAAACTGGGAGCACCTCGCAACGGGTGCGCCCGTCCTCACCGGTGCCGCGGTTGTCTTCGACGCCCGCGTCGCGCAGGTAACCGAGGTCGGCACGCATAGCGTCTTCTTTGCCGAGATCGAGGCTATCCGAATCGATCCCAACACGCCCGCGCTATTCTGGTTTGATCGAGCCTATCACCGCCTGCCGGCGGGATAAGCAGGGCGCTTCGCGGTCCGGGGCCATCAGGCCCCGGACCCCATCGCCTCAGGCCGCCTTGACGCCGGCGGCAGCCGCGACCTCGGCCGCGAAATCGTCGGCCTTTTTCTCGATGCCTTCGCCGAGCTGGAAACGAGCAAAGCCCTTGATCGCAATGCCCGACTTCTTGGCGACCGCGCGCACCCGGCTTTCACCGTCATGCACCCACACCTGCTCCAGCAGCACCACTTCCTCGTAGTACTTACGAACCCGGCCTTCGACCATCTTCTCGATGATCGCCTCCGGCTTGCCGGACGCCCGCGCCTGCTCGGAAAGCACTGCCTTCTCACGGTCCAGCGCCGCCGGATCGACATCCGCGACGTCGAGCGCCTCGGGGCGCGCCGCCGCCACATGCATGCCAACCTGGCGGCCGAGCTGCTCCAGCGCTTCGAGCTCGCCCTCACCCTCGATCGCCGCCAACACGCCGATCTTGCCGAGGCCCGGCTTCACGGCGGAGTGCACGTAGGAGGCAACCGCGCCCTTGCCCACCGACAGCACCCGCGCGCGGCGGATGTTCATGTTTTCCCCGATGGTCGCGACGAGCTGCGTCAGCTCATCAGCCACCGTACGGCCGGTGCCCGGATATGCCGCTCCGCCGATCGCAGCGAGGTCTTCGCCGACCGCAAGAGCCACCTTCGCCACCTCGCCCACGAAAGCCTGGAACTGCTCGTTGCGTGCGACGAAATCCGTCTCCGCGTTGACCTCGACCATCGCCGCCTTGCCGGGCGCAGAGGCCACGCCGATCAGCCCCTCCGCCGCAACTCGGCCGCTCTTCTTTGCGGCTGCCGACAGGCCCTTTTTCCGCAGCCAATCGATCGCGGCCTCCATGTCGCCGCCCGCCTCGAGCAGCGCTTTTTTGCAGTCGCCGAAACCGGCGCCCGTCCGATCCCGGAGATCCTTCACTAGGCTCGCGGTAATCTCGACCATGATTTACTCCTTCGTGTGGCTCCCACGCGTCGCAGCGCGCGAGCCGGAGACCACTTAGCTGTCAGAACAATGGATTAGACGGCATCGCCAACAGGCTCGGCCGCAGCCCCGACATCCTGCCCCGAGGCCTGCATCTCCGCCGAAATTCCGTCCAGCACCGCACCGGCGACCAGGTCGCAATAGAGCCCGATCGCACGGATCGCATCGTCATTGCCCGGGATCGGGAAAGTGATGCCCTTTGGATCGGAATTGCTGTCAATCACCGCGATCACCGGAATACCCAGCTTGTTCGCCTCCTCGACCGCCAGCTTTTCCTTGTTGGTATCAATGATGAACAGGATATCCGGCAGGCCGCCCATATCCTTGATCCCACCCAGCGCCTTCTCCAGCGCGTCACGATCGCGGGTGATCTCGAGAACTTCCTTCTTGGTGAGCCCGGCCGTGTCACCGGCCAGGAGTTCCTCAGTCTGGCGCAGGCGCTTGATGCTGCCGGTAATCGTCTTCCAGTTGGTCAGCGTGCCGCCGAGCCAGCGGTGGTTGACGTAATACTGACCGCAACGGCGCGCCGCATCCGCCACCAGATCCGCCGCCGCGCGCTTGGTGCCGACGAACAGGACGCGCCCGCCATTGGCCACGATTCCGCGGACCTCGCGCAGGGCCCGCTCGAGCAGCGGCTGCGTCTGCTGCAGGTCGATGATGTGAACCTGGTTGCGCACGCCGTAGAGATACGGCGCCATACGCGGGTTCCAGCGACGCGTGTGGTGACCAAAATGCACGCCCGCTTCGAGCAGCTGGCGCAGGGAAACCTCGGGCATTGCCATGGGAATGGCCTTTCCTGTCAGCCGGTTGGGCCTCCGCGGGGCGTCGAGCGGCACCGGCTACCTCTCAGGATGGTGCCCCGCGTGTGAAGTCCGGGCGATCACCCGGCGCGCGCGATATGGCAAAGCCGGCGGCCTGGCGCAACCCCGATTTGCCACGTTCTGCCCGGATGCGAGCGCCGATCAACGAAGGCTCACCATTGAATTCACGCTCGATCGCCAGCCGCGATAAGGTTCAGCCCACGGCGCGCGTGAGCCGCGCGAGCGAGCCTTCTCGCCCGCCGGGCAACGTCACCATCCCCTTCGCAATCAGGTTATCGAGCCCGAGGCTGCGGCCAACCCGCACCTGCGCGAACAGCAGATGCGTGAACATGATGCCGACATAGGTCCACGGCCACTCGCTCGGGCTGCTGTAGAGACCGATCAAAAGATTGAACAGAAACAGGGCCCCCACCCACCCGGCAAGCCGCGTGGCCAGACCGAGCCCCAGGGCCAAAGTCATGCCGATTTCCAGCAGATAGACCAGAGGGTTGGTAATCGCGATCAGGTTCAGCATCACCTGCATGATGTCGGCGTGCCACTGGAACGAACTGAACTTCACTGTCTGCCCGAGCCAGTACTTGAACCCGCCTGAGACTGGCAGCGGGAGCTTCCACAGCGTTGCCAGATACCACATGCCGCTCATCACCAGGCGCATCGCCGCGTTACCGAGATTCTTCACCGTCCGTTGCTCGGCATCGATACGCCAGTTAGCGACCGCGATAGCGAATGCCGCGATGAGCACGGACCAGTAGAACGCCGCGGTAAGAGCCGCGCCTATGGGACCGAGGTTGATCTGATCCCCAGTCTGCCCGGTAAGTAGCTGGACAAACGTGTGGAAGAAGTTGTCGCGCATCGCCCTGCCTCCGTCTCAGCCCAGTTTCGCCAAGGCGGCAATCACAGCGCGGGTCGCCACCGCCCCCATCGCCTCGCCCTTCTCGAAATCCCCCTCGTCCTGCGCCATCGTGTTGGTGACGTGCGCGAGGCAGAGAACACGTCGGCCGCAGGCACGCGCAAAGGCATAAAGCCCGGCTGCCTCCATCTCGACCGCGAGCGCGCCGGCCTTGCGAGCCGCGGAAATCGCGACCGCGGTCTCGCGAAACGGCGCATCAGTTGTCCAGGCCAGCCCCGCGTGCGCGGGAATACCGGCCTCCGCCAGAGCCGTGGAACCAACAGCGACCAAGGTTGGGTCAGCCTCGACCATTTCGGCCGGCGGGAGGTAATGACCACTCGTCCCCTCGTCGCGCAGCGCACGCTCGATCACCACGAAATATGGCGGCTGCCCGGCCGGCACGATTTGCCCGGCGGAAGTCACACTGATGAGGAACTTGCAGCCACTGGCAAAGAGCTGCTCGGCGACCAGCACCGCAAAAGGCGCGCCGACAGCACAGGGAACGATACCTACCTCAACGTACCCTGCCTGCATCAGCATCATCGTGGTGTGGTAGCAGGCCCAACCAGGGTGCCGGCGCGCCTCTCCAGACGCTTCGAGCGACCTGACCAGGTCACCATCAGGGTCGAGCACGCAAACCGCGGGTACGGGCAGGTCTGGCAACCCCTTTTGCCGTCGCGCCTCCCGCAGGAGGTTGGCGGGATCGAAAACGCTGATGGCCCGGTGATCGCGTGGAGGCAAGGTCATCGCCGGCTTGTCCATGCGGTGCTATCCTGCCAACAGGTGGAAACGTTACAGGGGAACACGCCATGGACCCTGAGGCTGAACGCGCCCTGCATTGGCGCGATGTCTGGACCCGCCGCAAGCCCCACGAAGTGAGTTGGTACCAGGATCGGCCGGAGATCTCGCTCGATCTCATCGCCCGCTGCGGCATTGCCCGCCACGCCCCTGTGATCGACGTCGGCGGCGGCGCTTCGAATCTTGCCGCCACCCTTCTAGCGCGCGGACACGCCGATATCACGGTACTCGACATCGCCACTGAGGCTCTCTCCGCGGCGCGAGATGAAACAGGACCGGAAGCCTGGCGCATCGCCTGGATTGCCGCCGATATCCTATCATGGCGACCGCAGCGGCGCTACGCGCTCTGGCACGATCGCGCCGTGTTCCATTTCCTGACCGAAGCCCGGGACCGCGCTCACTACCGCAAGGTCCTGGAGGCTGCGATCGCCCCTGACGGCCACGCCATCATCGGCACGTTCGCGCCAGACGGGCCGGAACGATGTTCAGGGCTGCCGGTACAGCGGCACGATGCGCGTTCACTGATGGCGAGCCTCGGCCCCCATTTTGTGCTGGACGAAACATGCCGCCATGAGCACCGGACGCCCGCAGGCGCCATGCAACACTTCTGCTGGACCCGCGTTTCGATGAAGTTGTCCTGAACCTTGGGTCATAGCAGCGCCGCCCCCTGGACGACGCCGGGAGGAGGGATCAAGAGAGTCTCGCGACCCAGAACCGGAGCCAGGAATGGACATCGAGACGATCCGCGAGACCGCTTTCGCGATGCCGCTGACGGCGCCAGCCTTTCCCATGGGGCCTTATCGCTTCGTCGATCGACAGTATTTCATCATCACGTACCGCACCGACGCCAAGGTGCTTGAGCGTATTGTCCCTGCGCCGCTCAAGCCGGTGTCGGACCTGGTGAAATACGAGTTCATCCGTATGCCGGATTCCACCGGCTTCGGCGACTATACCGAAAGTGGCCAGGTCATCCCCGTGACGCTTGACGGACGGCAAGGCGCCTACACACACGCGATGTTCCTCGACGATCATCCGCCCATCGCCGGCGGGCGCGAGATCTGGGGATTTCCCAAGAAGCTTGCCAGGCCAGAGCTCACTGTCCACACTGATACGCTGGTCGGCACACTAGACTACGGGCCGGTGCGCATCGCGACCGCGACGATGGGATACAAGCATAAGGCGATCGACGCAGCGCCGGTGCTCGCCGCTCTGCGCGAGCCGCAATACCTGCTGAAGATCATTCCTCATGTGGATGGATCAGCCAGGGTTTGCGAACTCGTCGAGTTCCATCTCGAGGATATCACGCTGAAGGGTGTCTGGACGGGCCCGGCAGCGCTTGAACTGCACCCGCACGCACTGGCGCCGGTCGCCGAATTGCCGGTTCTCGAGGTGGTATCGGCAACCCATATCCTTGCTGACCTCACGCTTGGGCTCGGGCGCGTGGTCCTCGATTATCTCGCATGAAGGAGAGAGAGATGGCTCGTTTCACCAACCAGGTCGCGATCATCACTGGGTCCGCCAGCGGTATTGGCAAGGAAATCGCCACACGTATGGCGGCCGAGGGAGCGGCGGTGGTCATTGCTGATCTCAATCTCGCAGCAGCCGAGGCTACAGCGAAGGAGATTGCCGCCACTGGCGCACGCACGCTCGCAGTCGCCATGGACGTGACCAATGAGGAGCAGGTCGAGGCGGGGATCGCAAAGACCATGGCGACATTCGGACGCATCGACGTCCTGGTCAGCAATGCCGGCATCCAGATCGTCAAGCCGCTCCACGAGTTCCCTTTTTCGGACTGGAAGAAACTACTCGCCATCCATCTCGATGGCGCATTCCTCACGACGCGCGCCTGCCTCAAGCACATGTACGCGGCGAAGCGCGGCAGCGTGATCTATATCGGGTCGGTGCATTCGAAGGAGGCCTCGAAGCTCAAGGCACCGTACGTCACCGCCAAGCATGGTCTGCTGGGACTATGTCGGGTGTTGGCGAAGGAAGGCGCGGAATACAACGTGCGCGCCAACGTCGTCTGCCCCGGTTTCGTACGGACCCCTCTCGTTGAGAAACAGATTCCCGAACAGGCAAAGACGCTCGGCATCTCCGAGGAAGACGTGGTCAAGAAGGTGATGCTGGGCGAGACGGTCGACGGGGAATTCACGACCACGGACGATGTTGCCGAGGCGGTGATGTTCTTCGCCGGTCATCCCACCAACGCAATGACCGGCCAGTCACTGGTGGTCAGTCATGGATGGTTCATGGAGTAGCGGCATCCGCCAAGGCCATCGTTGGCAGCGTCAGGCGCCCTGACCCGCACCCCGCTGTTCACGACCGCTCATACCGGATCGCGTCACTGCGGATCCCTACCAGCGGGGAGGCGACCTCAGAGTCGCCTCCCACCGCTCGGCGCAAAGTCGGGCAATGGCTATTCGTGCGATTCTGATGACGAGACGATCGGCAGCTTAGGCGACTCGAGCCGCTTCCGCCCATTTCCAGTAGAGGCGCTTGGCTTCCTGGAAGATCGGCCCAGCGTTGAGGGAGCGATCCTCGAAACGGTTGCAGACAACCAGTTTGCCGTAATTGCCACATGAAAAGATTTCGTCTGCCTCGTGCAAATCCCGCACGGTCATCTTGGCCTCCACGGCCTCGATGCCCGCCTCATTGAGGAGCGCTAGCACGCGCTTGCGAGTAATGCCGGCGAGGAATGTGTTGTTGGCCACCGGCGTCATCACCTTGCCGCGCTTGGCAATCAACACATTGGCAAAGGCGAACTCGGCAATGTTGTCCCACGGATCGCGCATCACCGCAGCATCGAAGCCGCGTGAGACCGCTTCGCGTGTAGCTCGGTCGGAGTTCGGGTAGAGGCACGCCGCCTTGGCATCCGTCGGAGCCATCTCCGGCGCCGGCCGGCGCAGCGGAGACAGCGTGGCGGAAAACCCACCTGCAGGAGGAAGTGGCGCCTCGAAGAGATGCAGCACGAAACACGTCGTTGTACTGGCGGCGGTAAGGTGACCACCGCCACCATAGAACATCGGCTTCACGTAAAGGACCGCATCCTTGCCCATACGGCGGATGCCTTCGATCGCCAGCGCCTCGATCTCCTCTGGTGTCATTGTCGGCGTCAGCGCCATGGCGCGCGCCGAGTTGACCACTCGAGCGCAATGCCGCGCCAGGTCCGGAGCAATGCCACCAATGGCACGCGCGCCGTCGAATACGACAGAGCCCTGCCAGAACGCATGATCGGCGGGCCCCACAAGGCGTGGCGGTACATCCGTCCAGGAACCATCGAACCAGAAGATTTCTTTGCGCATCACGTGTCCTCAAGCGTCCATGCCAGGACGCGCGCTTGGCCTCGCCATGTCAACCCAGGCTAGGCAACGACAACCACGTCTGGCGTTAGATCATCTCATCGACGCGTTCGACGCCGGGTAGTAACTTCATCGCCTGCGCCAGCCTTGGCGAGAGGCTCCACCCCCCGGGCAAGGTCACCTCCACCTCCTGCGCAAGTCCAAGACGCGGCACCAGTACAATGCGACCGCGCCCCCTGCCCTCCCGGTCGAGAATTGTACGGATGTGCTCAACCGCTTCGGTACGCGCAAGCCATACGCGGTATCCGCCTCCGGCCTGCGCCGTGGCTGCGTCGAGCAGGCTTGCTTGGTTGGCGGTAATCCTGAGCGTTTCCCCCTCCAACCTCACCTCGGCGTCCACCAACACGGCATTGCCAGTAGCCAGTGTATCCCGCGCACGGGCGAGCAGTTCCGAAAAGACCGTGACTTCGTAACTGCCTCCCGAATCCGACATCCTCACCCAGGCCATACGCGTGCCGGTACGGGTAAAACGCTCCTTTGAACCAAGCACGAGGCCAGCGAGCCGAACACGCGCTGCCCCCGCCTCTGCACGTTGAGCTAATCGGTTCGACGGGACCACCAGCAGACGGCGCAGCACGCCAGCATAAGAATCGAGCGGATGCGCCGTGAGATGGAAGCCGATCGCCTCGGCCTCTTGCGCCAGGCGGTCCATCGGCGGCCAATCTGGTAGAGCGGGCAGGCGCAATCTCTCCGGATCGCTCGACGCCGCGGCGAAGAGACCGGCTTGGCCGGTGGCACGTTCCTCGCTGGTGGCCTGCGCGCGCCGCAACAATGTCTCAGCTCCAGCAAAGATTGAGGCGCGGTTTGTGTCGAGTGCATCGAAAGCCCCAGCCCGCGCGAGATTCTCGATCTGCATCTTGTTCAGCGCTTGCGGCTCGACGCGCGCGGAGAAGTCGGCAATGCTAGTGAAGGCGCGGCCACCACGCGCTATCTCCACGGCACGCATAGCCCCCACGCCAACTCGCTTCACGGCTGCCAATCCGTAACGTATCGCAAACGATCCGTCCGGTTGCCGTTCCAGTTTGAAATCCGCATCGCTCGCATTGATGCACGGCGGCAGCACGGCGATCCCCATCCGGGCAGCCTCCTGTCGAAGGGCCGCCAGACGATCCGTGTTGTTAATCGCAAGAGACATGCAGGCGGCGATGAAGGCTTCCCTATGATTGGCCTTCATCCACGCAGTCTGCCAGGATACGACGGCATAGGCCGCTGCGTGCGGCTTGTTGAAGCCATACTCGGCAAATTTTGCCATGAGATCGAAGACCTCGCCTGCCGTGGCAGCCGGGATGCCACGCGCCGTCGAGCCATCCAGGAAGATCTGCCGCTGGGCCTCCATCTCGCTTGCGATCTTCTTGCCCATCGCGCGACGCAGAAGGTCCGCGCCCCCAAGCGTGTACCCGGCCATCCGTTGGGCAATCGACATGACCTGCTCCTGGTAGACCATGATCCCAAAGGTCTCGCCGAGGATGTCATGAAGCTCCGGGTGGGGCACATCCCACTTCTCGCCATGCTTGCGCGCACAGTAAGCAGGAATATTGGCCATGGGACCGGGCCGGTAAAGCGCGCCCGCCGCAATGAGATCCTCGATCCGGTCGGGACGCATCTGACGCAGTACATCGCGCATGCCCTGACCTTCAAATTGGAACACGCCGCCGGCATCGCCCTTCTGCAACATCTCCCATGTCATGGCATCGTCATACGGCAGGCGCTCGACATCCACCGCGATGCCTTCTCCAGCCAGAAAATCCTGGGCGCGCTTCAAAATCGTAAGGGTGGTGAGCCCGAGGAAGTCGAACTTCACCAGCCCCGCCTGCTCCACGTACTTCATCGAGTATTGGGTCACGAGCATGTCTGACCGCGGGTCGCGATAGACGGGCACCAATTCCATCAGAGGACGATCGCCAATCACCACGCCCGCGGCATGGGTGCTCGCATGGCGGTAGAGCCCTTCGAGCTGTTGCGCAATCGACAAAAGTCGGGCGACGGCTTCGTCCTCCTCCCGCATCTGCTGTAGGCGCTTTTCACCCGCAATGGCCTCGGCCAACGTCACGGGCTTCGCGGGGTTGTTCGGGATTAACTCCGCGACCTTGTTGACCTGACCAAAGGTGAGCCCCAGCACGCGACCGACATCACGAACAGCTGCTCTTGCCTGTAGCTTGCCGAATGTGATGATCTGCGCGACGCGGTCCGCGCCGTAGCGTTCGCGCACATAGGCAATTACCTCGTCGCGTCGATCCTGACAAAAATCGATATCGAAATCCGGCATCGAGACACGCTCTGGGTTGAGAAAGCGCTCGAACAGAAGATTGTACCTGAGCGGATCGAGATCAGTGATTGTCAATGCCCACGCGACAACAGATGCAGCGCCAGAACCGCGGCCCGGTCCGACCGGTATTTTCTGCGATTTGGCCCACTGGATGAAGTCTGCAACGATGAGAAAATATCCCGGGAACCCCATCTTCTCGATGACGCCCAACTCGAAATTCAGGCGCTGGAGATAGGGTTCTCGGTCCGCGATACCCTGTGTGGACAGACGTTTGTCCAATCCCTCCAGCGCCATCGCGCGCAACATCTCCGCCTCATTCATGCCGGTCCGAATATCCGGATAGGTGGGCAGCATCGGACGGCGCGTCTCCGCCATCGCTGAGCAGAGACGCGCAATTGCAAGCGTGTTGTCACACGCGTCTGGCAGATCAGCAAAAGCAGCCCGCATAGCGGTAGGTGGCTTAAACCAGGCTTCTGGGCTAATTTTGCGCCGACCGGGGTCCGCCAACTGCCTTCCCTCGGCGATGCACAGCAAAGCCGCATGAGCCTCATGCATCGAAGGCTCGCTGAAGAAACATTCGTTGGTAGCAACGATCGGCAATGCCGCGTCTTCGGCCAACATCAGCAATCCCGGTTCGATAGCGCGCTCGATGTCGCTGCCGTGTCGGATTAGTTCCACTGCGAGGCTCTCGCCAAAGGCTTCCTTGAAGGCCGCGAGCAAGCGCTCGGCCTCCAACTGCCGTCCGTCAGCAAGCAGCCGCCCCAGGAGCCCCTCGGGTCCGCCAGTTAGTAGAAAAAGCCCCTCTGAGTGGCGTTGGAGATGAGCGAGCGTGACGTGCGGGCGTTCACCAGCCGGTGTTTCGACGTAGCCCGCGGATGAGAGCAGCTGGAGTGAATTTATCCCAGCCTTGGTCCGCGCCAGCGCGACCACAGACGCGATGACACCCGCCTCTGACACCAGCAACTGACAGCCGATAATAGGTTGAATGCCAGCAGCGACGCTCGCCTGAGAGAACTCAATCGCGCCGAATAAATTACCCGTATCGGCTATCGCCACCGCTGGCATGCCGGCCTTGCGGGCAAGGTCCGGGATTTTCGAGCACTTAATTGCGCCCTCACTCAATGAGTAGCTACTGTGTACCCGGAGGTGAACAAAGCCGTCGCTCATGGCAATATCTCAATTCGTCCCGCACGCAGCGTCACTCGCCGATCCATCCGTGCAGCAAGATCCGGATTATGAGTCGCGATGAGAGCGGCGACGTTGCGCTCTCGCAAGGTTTCCATCAGCTGAGCGAAGACCGTGTCAGCCGTTGCAACGTCGAGATTACCAGTCGGTTCATCGGCTAGGAGAATGGACGGGCTGTTAGCAAGCGCGCGAGCAATGGCGACCCGCTGCTGTTCGCCGCCTGAAAGCCTCGTCGGCGTGTGATCAACTCTGTGCCCAAGGCCAAACCCGCGGAGCAACGCCTCTGCTCGCGCTGCCGCCACGGTACGGCTCTTCCCTGCAATCATCTGGGGCAGGATCACGTTCTCCAAGGCCGAGAATTCTCGTAGCAGGTGGTGAAACTGATACACGAATCCGATCTCGTCTCGGCGCAAAGCGGTGCGTTCCCTGTCGCTCATCGCCATTGTGGCGCGCCCCAGGACGTGGACATCGCCGGCATCCGGCCGCTCAAGCAGCCCCGCAAGGTGCAGCAACGTCGACTTCCCCGCCCCGGACGGTGCGACCAGCGCCACGGCCTCGCCGGGCTCCAGCGCCAGGTCGGTACCCCTTAGTACTTCGAGCCGAACGTCCCCATTCCGGTAGGTACGGACGACATTGGCCAGCCGCAGGCCCGGTTCAGCCATGGCGCAATGCTTCCACCGGATCGGTCCGCGCAGCTCGCCAGGACGGAAAGATCGTCGCGAGAAACGAAAGTGCCACCGCCATCATGGCAACTTGCAGAACTTCCTGCCATCGCAGTTCAGCTGGAAGCTGTGAGAGAAAATAAACCTCGGGGTTGAACAAATTCGTTCCCGTCAACCGCTCGAGAAAATGCTGCAACGTGTCGATGTTCAGACAAAACACGATGCCAAGAAGGACGCCGACCAAGGTACCGACCACGCCGACAGAAGACCCCACCATTACAAAGATTCTCAGGATGGAGCCGGACGAAGCGCCCATGGTCCGCAGGATCGCGATATCCGCCGTCTTGTCTTTTACCAACATGAAAAGTGAGGAAACGATATTGAACGCAGCGACCAGGATGATGAGCGTGAGGATGAGGAACATCACGTTCCTCTCCACCTCAACGGCGTTGAAGAAGGAGTTGTTACTCTGCGTCCAATCCACAAGGTTCACCGGCATCCCCACGAGCATGCGGTGCAAGGCCACCGTAGTCGCCGCTACGGCATCAGGATTGTGCACAAACACATCAATCTGCGTAACCGCATCGGGCGACTGGAAAAAGAGCTGGGCCGCATCCAATGGCAGATACGCGAAGGATGTGTCCGCCTCGTTGAACCCGACGCGGAAGATGGCCACAACTTTGTATGATTTTATACGCGGCACGGTGCCGAAAGCCGTAGCCATACCTTGTGGCGATATCAACGTGACCCGACTGCCGATGCCCAATCCGAATCGTTGTGCGAGGCCTACACCAACGGCGATCGCATCCGACCCTCGTAGATTTGCAAGCGAGCCCGCCTCGATATGCCGCGAGACGACAGTGAGCTTCGTCATCGAGGCCGGCGAGAGCCCACGAACTTCCGCTCCCACGGCTCCGCCCCTATCGGTTGTCAAAAGGCACTGCCCGTCCACCATCGGCAATGCCGCCGTGACGTCGGGGAGCTTTTCAATTCGGCTAGCCAGCGTTGTGTAATCGCGGATTGGCGCCCCAGCAGCGTAGATCGCTACATGGCCATTCAGGCCGAGAATGCGGGCCAACAACTCGGTGCGAAATCCGTTCATCACGGACATCACGATAATAAGTGTTGCAACACCCAAGGCAATTCCCACCAGAGAAATGCCCGCAATAATGGAAACAAAGCGCTCACCGCGACGCGCCCGCAGATAGCGCGTCGCCACCATTCGCTCGAAGCCCACAGACATCAAATGAAGATGCGCGCCAACGCCGAGTCCAACGAAACCGTCGCTCGCTCCCCCGTGGCGCGCCGCTTGAGCTCGACCTCTCCGGCAGCGGCACCACGCGGACCGACGATCACCTGCCATGGATGCCCCATGAGATCTGCGTCGGCAAACTTCGCTCCTGGGCGATCTTCGCGATCGTCCAAAATCGCGTCCGCCCCAATCTTCTCATACAGCGTGTCCGCCATCTTATCGCAAGCGGCGTCCCCAGGCTTAAGATTGAGGATACCCACTCTCCAAGGAGCCACGGCGTCAGGCCATACGATGCCTGCATCATCATGACTTGCTTCGATGACCCCGCCCACAAGTCGGGATACGCCGATGCCATAGGAGCCCATATGCGGCACGATCGGTTGTCCGCCCGGTCCCACGAGCGACAATCCCATCGGCTCGGAATACTTGGTGCCGAAGTAGAAGATGTGCCCGACCTCGATGCCGCGACCAGAGCGCCGCCTTGCCTCCGTAAGCGCCATGAACGCTGCCTCATCGTGTTTGTCGTCGGTCGCTGCATACATCGAGGTCATCTGTTGAAAGAAACGGTCGAGGTCGCCCGGATCGCCGTACCGGTAGTCTGCCCCGAGCCAGTCGATCTCCTCGAAACCAGCATCAAAGAACACCTGGCTTTCGCCGGTCGGCGCCAAAACAATGAACTCGTGGCTAAGATCGCCGCCGATGGGGCCCGAATCCGCCTGCATCGGTATCGCCTTCAAACCCATACGCTGAAAGGTACGCATGTAGGCAAGCATCATGTTCCGGTAGGACACGACCGCACCTGCGTAGTCAATGTCAAAGCTGTAGGCATCCTTCATCAGGAACTCACGTCCACGCATTACGCCAAAGCGCGGCCGGACCTCGTCACGGAACTTCCACTGAATATGGTAGAG
Source organism: uncultured Pseudomonadota bacterium (assembly GCA_963764465.1). Taxonomy (GTDB): domain Bacteria; phylum Pseudomonadota; class Alphaproteobacteria; order Acetobacterales; family Acetobacteraceae; genus JAJXXT01. The sequence continues at coordinate 833,134 of CAVXSO010000006.1, forward strand.
GTTCTGCGGTAGCTCCCGATAGGAACGTACCCCCTGACGAAATAGATCAGTGATCATCTCCTCATTCGTCGGTCCGTAGAGCAACTCCCGCTCGTGCCTGTCGCGAATGCGTAGCATCTCGGGCCCATAGGCATCGTAGCGCCCCGATTGACGCCAGAGGTCTGCTGGCTGGATCGTCGGCATCAGCATTTCCTGAGCACCGGCTGCATCCTGTTCTTCTCGGACAATCTGCTCAATCTTGGCCAGTGCACGCAAGCCGGCCGGCAGCCACGCATAAATGCCCGCGGTCGTTTGGCGCACCAAGCCTGCCCTCAGCATCAAACGATGCGAAGCAATCTGCGCCTCCGCCGGCGTTTCGCGAAGGGTGGGGACAAAGCTGTGAGAGAGGCGCATGTTGTTCTTCCGTACCGAAATAGCCTGTATTTTGTGACCAAGCTCAAGGCATTCTCTGTGGACAGCCCTAGTGTGCTGACATCTTAGACTGCGAAGCCTCTGCCCAGTTGGGGTCTCGAGCAAACTTACCAGACCTGGGAACCAGGCAACCCATTTGTCGCAAGCACCTGCGGTGAAGCGCCCTCAGGCTCGCGCTTGCCCCACTCGAATGGCCCAATGCAAGCCTAGCCGCAAGCCCACCTTGGCCGCGCTGGCGATGGAAGCTGACCTGAGACTGATCTGCTCCCCGGAAACTGGATCGATTTAAGGTAGAGTTTTCTGCTTTTGTTCCCTTGGTTGGGAGGAGCGGAGAGCGATGAAGGCATCGACATTTTCGGAGGCGCAGAAGGCGTTCATTCTGAAGCAGGGGGCGGACGGCGTACCGGTGGCGGAGATCTGCCGGCGGGCTGGGATCAGCCAGGCGACGTACTTCAACTGGAAGAAGAAGTACGAGGGGCTGACGCCGCCGGAGATGCGGCGGTTGAAGCTGCTCGAGGACGAGAACGCGAAGCTGCGCAAGCTGGTCGCGGATCTGTCGCTGGATCGCGAGATGCTGCAGGACGTGATTCGGCGAAAGCTGTAAGGCCTGCTCGCCAACGCGAGCTGGTGGACGAGGCGTGTGTGGAATGGGGCGTGTCGATCCGGCGAGCCTGTCGGGTGCTGGAAGTCGATACGTCGAGTTATCATGACTAGCCACGTCGCCGCGATCAGGCCGGACTGGAGGCTCGGATCAGGGAGATTGCGCAGGTTCGCGTTCGGTATGGCTACCGGCGCGTGCATGTGCTGTTGCGTCGCGAAGGATGGGCTGACAGCATGAATCGAGTGTACCGGATCTATCGTGATCTTGGCTTGCAACTTCGCAAGAAGCCACCCCGGAGGCGAGTGCGGGCGAAGCTGCGTGAGGATCGCCAGGCCGCGGTTCGGCCGAACGATGTCTGGGCGATGGACTTCGTGCACGACCAGCTCGCCACCGGCCAGAAGCTTCGGGTGCTGACGGTGGTCGACACGTTCAGCCGCTATTGCCCGGGGCTTGATGTCCGGTTCCGCTACCGGGCGGAGGATGTGGTGGCAACACTCGAGCGCGTGTGCCGCGACGTCGGTTATCCGCGGACGATCCGGGTCGACCAGGGGACGGAGTTTGTCAGCCGCGACCTGGACCTGTGGGCCTACGCGAAAGGGGTCGAACTGGACTTCTCACGACCCGGCAAGCCTACCGACAATGCGTATATCGAAGCCTTCAACGGTCGCTTCCGGGCGGAGTGCCTGAACGCTCACTGGTTCCTGACGCTTGCCGACGCGCGCGAGAAGGTGGAGGATTGGCGCAGGTACTACAACGAGGATCGGCCACATGGGGCGATCGGCAACGTGCCGCCTGTGGCCTTGATGACTGCCGGCAGCGCTACCAACCCGCTGCCGGAAAGAGCTCGAAAACTCTAACCTCGGGTGGTCCAACAACCGGTAGCGGCGCAATCCTGCCGAGGCTCTAATCGCCACTGGATGAAAGTTCAGTGGCAGGTCATGAGCGGGGAGCAATACTTCAATCCTCAAAGATTTGTTGCGCTGCACAACGATGGAGAGAAAGATAATGCGCAAGATTTATCGACCAGCGAACAAATCCGCGTGACAGTCTCCACCACAAGCGATAGACAAAAAGAAGGGTTGCGCGCCAAAAGCAGCACGGCCCAGGTTTAGGGAGGAAACGCCAATCACGCGGCAGGACGAGGCTCATGCCTTGTCCTGCCGAAAACTGTTGCTGTTGCGCGCGCGTTGCCCACCGAAATTTGGCGTTGATTGGGTTATTTTCGATACCTGGAATGCTATTGCTTGTTTTCTGAGCAACTTGGACGGCCGATGATCGACTAAAGCCAACTATTTGTGCAACTAGGGCTTGGGCACCATCCACCCGCGGTCAAGCGGGATCCATCCTTCCCGGAACACTAACCACACGCCAAGCCACACAAGGGCAGCAAGGAGCGTGGTCGCAAGCACAACGCGCCAAACACGTGGCCGCGATGGTACGCCGCGCCAGCCGCTGACCTCATCGGGCGCCGGGTGTGGGCGGCTAAAAAATGGAAGCACAGCGAAAAGGACCAACCACCACAGCGTGAAGTACAGCGCGGTACCGGTAAACGGGTTCATAGCCGGACCAGATGCACTTCGACTTGCGGCCGGCGCCCCACTCGACGCGCCTCCCCGCGAGCCAAGCTACGGCGAAGCGCTGCGCGAGCGGCGTCCGCGAGCGAATCCTCGTCACCAACCATCGGACCAAGTTCCGACAACTCGCCAGCCAACTCCTCGGCCAATCGCTGCGTCTCGCCGCTATTAGGATCAAACACTCCAGGCGCACTGACCACCGGAACGCCGCGCAGCCTGCCTTTCGTGTCCACGGCCAAGCTGGCAATGACGATGCCCCCGTGGAGCATGCGCCTCCGGCTCCCCATCACAGCTCCATCAAGGGGAACCAGGCGCGTACCATCGAGCACCAATCGCCCAACCGGAGCTGCGTCCGCAACCCCCGGCTCACCTGGCGCCAAGCGCAGAATGTCACCGTCGTCGAGCAAAATCGGCGTCGCCCCCTCCTCTCGAGCCAGGGCCGCGTGCGCTGCAAGATGTCGCCCCTCCCCGTGCACCGGTATCGCATAGCGCGGCCGTATCAGGCGGTAGAGAGTCCGTAGTTCCTCCCTCGCGGGATGACCAGAGACATGTACCGGCGCGTCCTCATCACTGACCAGCCTTACCCCTCGCCGCACCAGCGCGTCCTTGATTGCCCCGACTGCTCGCTCGTTGCCCGGAATTACGCGGCTAGAAAACACCAGCGTATCGCCCTCACCGAGCGCGAGGTTGCGATGCCGATCCTCCGCGATCCGGGCCAGCGCGCTGCGAGGCTCCCCTTGGCTGCCAGTTACCAGAAGTAGCAGATTATCATCTGCGATATCGTCCGCAGCGTCTTCAGGGAGAAAGGGCGGAATACCCCGAAGATATCCACAATCCCGCGCCGCGGCCTCGAGATTTCGCAGCGAGCGCCCAGCGATCACCACGCTACGATTTGCGTTCTGCGCCGCGCGCGCAATGCTGTCGATACGCGCCACATTGCTTGCGAAACATGTCACAACGATGCGTCCGCGGGTCCGCCCGATGATGGAGGCTAGCTCGTTTCGGACGCTTTTCTCGGAGCCCGAATGCCCTTCGACCATCGCATTCGTGCTGTCGCAGATCAGCGCGAGAACGCCTTCCCGACCGAGTTCGGCAAACGTCGCCTCGTCCGTCGGAGGACCGAGCAACGGCGAAGGATCAAGCTTCCAGTCACCGGTGTGAATGACCAGGCCTGCGGGCGTACGAATTGCCAGCGCCTGCGCCTCAGGTGTGGAGTGAGTGACATTGATAAATCGCAGCGAGAATGGTCCGGAGGAAAACGCGCCACCAGGAGCGATGACCGAAATTGGCACGTCGTTGACAAGGTCGAACTCGGCGAGCTTCCGGCGCAGCACAGCGGTCGCGAACGGCGTTGCATAAACGGGGCACCTCAGCCGGGGCCAAAGATGCGCAACAGCGCCGAGATGATCCTCGTGCGCGTGGGTGATCACTAGGCCAGTGAGCCCGGCGCGGCGCTGCACCAGCCAAGCGGGATCGGGGAGAATAATTTCCGCCTCCGGCCGCTCAACGCCGCCGAACCCAATGCCGCAATCCACAGCCAGAAAGCTGCCACCCGTCATGTAGACGTTGAGGTTCATGCCGATCTCGCCGGTGCCGCCGAGCGGTACAAAAGCAAGTTCCGAAAGTGACGCGTTCATCAGCCTGGAACCGGATCACTGTCGGGAAGTCTCGTTCGCCGATAGACCGGCGTCGGGTTGCGTGCGGCGAGCAAGCGCAGCCCCTCCAGTGTGAGTTCCGGATCGGTCTTCTCGATGACCACGGTGCCTTCAGCGAGGAGCGGTGCAAGCCCCCCTGTGGCCACTACCTGCATCTCCCGACCCCATTCGCCACGAATGCGCGCAACAATGCCCTCGACAAGGCCGACATAACCCCAGAAAACTCCTGATTGCATCGCAGGGATCGTGCTGCGACCGATGGCTGCCTGGGGGCGCGCAATTCCGATACGTGGAAGTTGTGCCGCCGCGCGGTGCAGCGCTTCCAGACTAAGTTGGATTCCGGGCGCGATCACGCCGCCGCTATAATCACCATTTTCCGCCACAACGTCGAATGTCGTCGCCGTGCCGAAATCAATTACAATCAACGGACCACCATACCGGTTAAAGCCGGCCAAGGTGTTCAGTAAACGGTCAGCCCCCACCTCCGCAGGCCGGTCCGCGCGAATTTCGAAGCCCCAGTCCAAATCAGATCGTGCCACGAGGGGTTCGACGTCAAACCAGTCACGACACAGCCGCCGCAGGTGATACAGTGCTGCCGGGACTACCGTGCCAATCACCGCCGCCGCAATGTCTTCCCGTCTCAACCCGGACTCACGCAACAACGTCAAAAGCCAGACGCCGTACTCGTCGCTTGTGCGCTGCGACTGGGTTGCGATCCGCCACGTACCGCGCCACTCACGCCCATCATGGATAGCCATCACCACGTTGGTGTTGCCGGCGTCGATCACCAATAGCATCGATCGGCCCTTTTGATCGCAACCACCACAGGCGAGACGAGACGATCACACCTGAACGTCAGCAAGGGTTTGATACCGCAACGCTCACGAGGACGCCCGCCAACCGACGCGAATAGCACGCCAAGCGTTTGCCGCCTAACCCCGGCAAGGCCAACGCGGCCTCAGCCCAACACCGCGCGCGCCGCCGCCTCCGCCGCCGCCACGATCGGAGCTGGGAAGACGAAAAAGAGGCCCGTGAACAATCCCGTTGCAGCGGCAGCGAAACCCAGCGACGGAGGCATTGCGTCAAATGCAGCTGCGGCCTCGTCGAAATACATCACTTTTATGATACGAATATAATAAAATGCACCAATCACACTAGTTAGGACACCAATAATCGCCAACATCCAAAGTCCCGACTGAACGGCTGCGGCAAAGATAAAATATTTTCCCCAGAAACCGGCAAAAGGCGGAATACCAGCCATCGAGAACATAAAGATCGCCAGCCACATGGCCCTTGCTGGATCGGTCCGACCAAGACCCGCGAGATCCGAGATGCCCTCCACCGCCTTTCCGCCGCGGCGCATGCCTAGAATGACGGCAAAGGTACCGGCGTTCATGAACACGTAGGTGACCAGGTAGATCATCACGCCGCGCACGCCCTGAGAGCTGCCGGTGGCAAGCCCGATCAATGCGTAACCCATGTGGCCGATCGAGGAATATGCCATCAGCCGCTTTAGATTGTGTTGGCCAATTGCGGCGAGGGAACCAAGCAGCATTGATGCGATAGCCATAAACGCAACGAGAAGCTGCCACTGACCGATCAGATGCCCGAAAGGTCCGTCCATAACACGCACCAGCAAGGCCATCGCAGCCACTTTGGGAGCGGTGCCCATGAATGCCGTAACCGGGGTGGGAGCTCCCTCATAAACGTCGGGCGTCCACATGTGAAACGGAACGGCAGAAACCTTGAAGGCAAGACCGGCCAGAACAAACACCACTCCGACGACAAGTCCCGCTGATACCCGAGCGGGATCAGCGAGAGCCACGGACACCGTGGAAAACTCGGTCGTCCCCGCAAAGCCATAGACGAGCGAGATGCCATAAAGAAGCAGCCCGGAAGCCAGCGCACCGAGGACGAAATATTTGAGGCCGGCCTCCGCACTCCGCACATTCTCGCGCGCGAAAGCTGCAAGCACGTAGATCGGCAGCGACATCAGTTCGACACCGATGTAGAGCGTCATCAAGCTCGCTGCTGACACCATCAACATCATGCCGACAATAGAAAACAGCATCAGCAGTGGAAACTCGAAGCGACGCAGATGCTCCTGTCTGGTCCAGTCCATGGCGAGAAGGATGCCGAAGGCACCAGCTACCAAAATTAATACCGTTGCAAAGCGCGAGTACGCGTCGGCGACAAACAGATCTGAATAGGCGTGTCCGGCGCCTGTGGTGAACACCAGCAAGCCGGAGGCGAGAAGCGCTCCAAGCGTTCCGGTACATGTGACCATGAAGGCGCTCGTCCGGACGAGGACACCGGCAACGAGAAGCGCCATGCCCGCGCAGGCGAGCACAATCTCGGGCAGGGCAAGAGACCAAGTCATCGCAGCACTCCTGCCGCGGCGAGGTGGACCGTGTGCGCCAATGCCTCCTGATGATGGAGGACCATGGCGTTTACCGTCGCATCCCAGAAGCCGGTGAAGCTCGAGGGATAAATCCCCATCCAAAGCGTGAGGATCGCCAATGGCACGAATACGGCCACCTCGCGCGGTGAAAGGTCAAGAACAGCAAGGAGATCAGCACGCGTGATGGTTCCAAAGATGATGCGGCGATAAAGCCAAAGCGTGTACGCAGCCCCCAGGATCATGCCCAGCGAACCCAGCAAGGCCAACCAGAAGCTGACCTTGAATGCGCCGACAAGAACCAAGAACTCGCCGACAAATCCAGCCGTACCAGGCAGCCCAATGCTCGCCATACTGAATAGCATGAACGCCAGCGCATAAGCGGGCATGCGATCGGCCAACCCACCGTACCGCGCAATCTCGCGGCTATGGATCCGATCGTACACAACGCCGACGCAAAGAAAGAGCGCAGCGGAGACGATGCCGTGCGAGAGCATCTGGAACAATGCGCCGGAAATGCCCTGGACGTTCACCGTGAATATGCCAATCACGACGACGCCCATATGCGCAACCGATGAATACGCGATCAATTTCTTCATATCAGTCTGCGCAAACGCCACGAGCGCCGTATACACAACCGCGATGACGCCTAATGCGTACATCAATGGCGCAAATGTCGCAGTCGCCTGCGGCAGCATCGGCACCGAGAAGCGCAGGAAACCATATGCTCCCATCTTCAGCAGGACACCGGCCAGGACCACGGAACCCGCCGTCGGCGCTTCCACATGAGCATCCGGCAACCATGTATGGACCGGCCACATCGGCACCTTGACGGCGAACGACGCAAGGAAGGCAAGGAACAGCCACGGCTGCATTCCTGCGGGGAAGCTTGTATGTAGCCACGTAGCAATATCCGTGTTGCCAGTTTGGTACCACATGGCAAGCAACGCCAGCAGCATCAGGACCGAACCAGCGAGGGTGAAGAGGAAGAATTTAATCGCGGCATAAACCCTTCGCGGCCCACCCCAAACGCCGATGATGAGATACATCGGAATTAGAACGCCCTCGAAGAAGATATAAAAAAGTACCGCATCGAGAGCGCAAAACATGCCGACCATCATCGTCTCGAGGACGAGAAAGGCGAGCATGAATTCCCGCACCCGGCTCGTGATCGCCTGCCAACTCGCAAGAATGCAGATCGGTGTCAGCGCGGTTGATAGGAGCACAAACAGCACCGAAATGCCGTCCACCCCCATGCGGTAAGTAATCCCCCAAGCGGGCAGCCAATTCAGCGTCTCTCGAAACTGGAAATCGCTGCTGGACGGGTCAAAGTCGACCCAAAGAACCAATGAGAGCCCAAAGACGATGAGGGACGTCCACAGCGCAGCCCAACGTGCGTTGGACGCAACTACTTCTTCGTCTCCGCGCACCGACATGATGAACAGCGCGCCAACCAAAGGCAGAAAGGCAATAAGCGAGAGGATGGGGAATCCCACGGCGTTCATCTGCGTCACCGGGCGACAAGATAAATGGTGACGAGTGCCACGACGCCGATCACCATGGTGAATGCGTACGCTGCCAGGGAGCCCGTTTGCAACCTAACCGCTTGCTCGGCGCCACCCTCGGTTACCGACGCCAGGCCGTTTGGAATTCCATCGATAATCGTAACATCTCCGGTCTGCCACAGGAACGTAGCAACCGATTTGAACGGATCCACGAAGATCCTCTCATACAGTTCGTCGACATACCACTTGTTGAGCAGTAGTTCGTACACAAAGCGGAACCGTGATGCGAGTATGCCAGGCAACTCCGGTCGCGCCATATACATGTAATAGGCCAGGGCAATTCCGGAAACACCAAGCGCCGTCGGCGCGAACCCCAGAACGGCCGGCATTTTGTCCATATTCGCCAGGACATGGTTCGCCGGCGCGATAACGATGGCGCTGCCCCAGAAGGTGCGCCAGTCAGCGCCAATAAGCTGTTCACGGAAGACCCATCCCAGCAGGATCGCGCCAGCCGAAAGGACCAGAAGAGGCCACAGCATCACGGCGGGGCTCTCGTGCACATGGTCCATTACGTGTTTGTTGGCGCGCGGCTTGCCGTGGAACGTCATGATGATAAGTCGCCATGAGTAGAAGGCTGTCAGAAAAGCCGCCGCAAGACCGCAGGCATAACCATACGTTCCCACGCTCGTGTGCGCCGCCCAAGCGGCCTCAAGGATTGCGTCCTTACTGAAATATCCTGCGAATGGCGGGATACCGGCGAGCGCGAGGCTGCCAATCCACATTACGGTATAGGTCACGGGAATCGCACGCCAAATACCACCCATTTTCCGCATGTCCTGCTCGTCCGACATTGCGTGAATGACACTGCCGGCCCCCATGAACAGCAGCGCTTTGAAGAAGGCATGAGTAAGGAGATGGAAGATGCTGGCCTGGTAAGCCCCCACCCCGGCGGCGACAAACATGTAACCAAGCTGAGAACAGGTTGAATAAGCAATCACCCGCTTGATGTCGTTCTGCGCGCAACCAATCGTCGCGGCAAAAAGAGCCGTGGTGCCGCCAATGACCGTTACCAACGCCAATGCGGCAGGGGCATAGTCCATCAGCGGCGACATCCGCGACATGAGAAACACGCCAGCCGTGACCATCGTAGCTGCATGGATCAGTGCAGAGACGGGCGTGGGGCCTTCCATCGCGTCAGGCAGCCAGACGTGAAGGCCGATCTGCGCGGACTTACCCATCGCACCGAGGAACAGAAGCACCCCAATCACGTCAAGCACAGGAAATGCATGACCAAACAAGTGATACGTGTCGTGCGCATGCGCCGCGACGCCCGGGAAGATGGCGTCAAACGAAATCGATCCGAATGTCACAAAAATCAACGCGATACCGACGGCAAAGAAAAGATCGCCTACACGATTTACGACAAATGCTTTGATCGCCGCAGCGCAAGCGGATGGGCGGTCGTACCAATAGCCAATCAACAGGTAACTCGCGAGACCAACACCCTCCCAGCCAAAGAACAGCTGCAAAAGATTGTCCGCCGTCACCAGCATCAGCATTGCAAAACTGAAGAGCGACAAGTATGAGAAAAACCGCCAGATCGTCTTGTCGTGGCTCATATAACCGACACTGTAGATATGGATCAGTGTCGCCACGACCGTGACCATCGCCACCATCACCGCAGACAAAGAGTCCTGCCGCAGCGCCCATTCCACGTGGAATGTCCCAGATTCGAGCCATGTTGCAAGGACGACGCTATCCTTCGGTACATTCAAATAGACGTGGTCGACGAACCCGACAACGCCACAGACCGAGGCGAGCACCATGCACAGGATCGTCACCGCCTGAGCAGCACGATCACCAATCTGACGGCCGAGCAGCAGCGCAGTGACCGAGCCGATAAGCGGCGCAAAGACGGCAACGGCAGTTAGCATCTGCGGCAGTTCCCCAAGGAGGAAATTTCATTGAGGGGACTACCCCAAGCAGCGCGGCCCAACTGACAAGGCAACATCAGGTCACCCTTTCATCATGGTGACGTCCTCGACCTCGATCGAGCCGCGATTGCGGAAGTAGATGACGACGATGGCAAGTCCGATCGCAGCCTCCGCTGCCGCCACGGTGAGCACGAACATCGCCAGGATCTGCCCGGTCAAATCACCATGCGCGGCCGAGAACGCGACAAGGTTGAGGTTTACCGCAAGTAGAATGAGTTCGATCGACATCAGAATAACGATCACATTCTTGCGATTGAGAAAGATCCCAAACACGCCAAGGACGAGCAAGATTGCTGATACACCGAGATATGGGCCGAGGCCCACCGGAAGCGCCGTTGCCATCTTAATGGCCTCCATGATGCGCCGTCTCATGCAACGGCTCGACCTCATCAGCTCCCGGCTCAGGCCGCAGGAAATCTGAAGCACCGGCACCGACGGCAACATCCATCAGCACGAGCGTCGTTGCCGGATCACGTGCGACCTGTTGAGCAATGGATTGGCGCCGACTCGCCGTGCCCTCACGGTGCGTGAGCACGATTGCTCCAATCATTGCCACCAGGAGGATAAGACCCGCAGCCTGAAACAGCAGGACATAATGGGTATAGAGCAGCGTCCCGAGCTGGGCGGTATTTGTCATCGTCGCGGCAATTGGCGCCGCGCGCAACCCTGAGGCGCCAGCCGCTACATGCCAGCCGCTTAGCACGAGCCCTAGTTCGATCAGGAGCAGAACACCAACCGCCGCGCCTACGGGAGCATATCGCTGAAACCCTTCCCGCAGGCGAGTGAAATCGATATCGAGCATCATCACGACGAAGAGAAAAAGGACCGCGACAGCGCCGACATAAACAATGACCAGGATCATTGCGAGAAATTCGGCGCCAGCAAGCACGAATAGCCCAGCAGCGTTGAAGAATGCGAGGATCAGGAACAACACCGCGTGAACGGGATTACGGGCTGAGACAACCATCGCCGCAGATACCACGAGGATCGTGGCCAAAACCCAAAACGTAATCGCCGGAAGGGCAGCGGCTATCGCCGCGAAGAGAGACATTACCTTACGTCCTCACCGGTATGGCGCGTCGAGTTCGAGACGGCGGGCGATTTCCGCTTCCCAGCGGTCGCCGTTCTCAAGCAGCTTTGCCTTGTCGTAGAGCAGCTCTTCGCGCGTCTCGGTCGCAAACTCGAAATTCGGCCCTTCCACAATCGCATCCACCGGGCAGGCCTCCTCGCATAGCCCGCAATAGATGCACTTCGTCATATCGATATCGTAGCGCGTGGTGCGGCGTGACCCATCGTCACGCGGCTCGGCCTCGATGGTGATTGCCAGCGCTGGGCAAATGGCCTCGCAAAGTTTGCAGGCAATGCACCGCTCCTCGCCGTTGGGATAGCGGCGCAGGGCATGTTCGCCCTTGAAGCGCGGTGAAATTGGCCCCTTTTCGTACGGATAGTTGATCGTCGCCTTGGGGCGGAAGAAGTAACGCAGCGTCAGGACCATGCCGGAGATCAACTCTTCCAGCATGAGGCCGCGCGCAGTTCGATCGAGAAACGCCATGGCTAACCTACCCGCTTCACGTGACCGGCAACCAGCCAGCGAACTCCAGAACGCCTGCCGTCAACACCAACCAAAACAAGGACAGCGGCAGAAACACCTTCCAGCCCAGCCGCATGAGTTGGTCGTAGCGGTAGCGCGGGAATGTCGCTCGCACCCAGAGGAAGACGAAGAGGCAGAAGCAAATCTTGGCAACGAACCAGATCGGGCCCGGTATCCAAGTGAACGGCGCCAATCCGAAAGGTGCCAGCCAGCCACCGAGGAAGAGTATGGTTGTCAAAGCTGCCATCAGGATCATGTTGGCGTATTCGCCGAGGAAGAACAGCGCGAAGCTCATTGACGAATACTCGACGAAGAAGCCCGCCACGATCTCGCTTTCGCCCTCTGGCAGATCGAAGGGGGCGCGGTTGGTCTCCGCGAGCGTCGAGATGAAGAAGACGACGAACATGGGAAAGAGCGGCACACAGAACCACCAGTGCCGCTGCGCCTCCACCACCGCGGTGATATTCAGAGACCCCACGCATAGCAGCACCGTCACGATGACGAACCCCATCGAGACTTCGTACGAGACCATCTGCGCCGCAGACCGAAGGGCTCCCAGGAACGCGTATTTTGAGTTGCTCGCCCAACCTGCGATGATAACGCCATAAACGCCGAGTGATGAGATCGCGAACAGATAAAGCACCCCGACATTGATGTCTGCGTTGGCCCATCCAGCACTCACTGGGATAACGGCCCACGCGATCATGGCCAATGAAAAGGTAAGCATCGGCGCCAGCAGGAAGAGACCACGATTGGCGCCGGCGGGGAGAATTGTCTCCTTCGTAATCATCTTGAGCGCGTCGGCGAACGGCTGAAACAAACCGAAAGGCCCGACGACATTCGGTCCTTTACGGAGTTGCATTGCCGCGAGCACCTTGCGCTCCGCATATGTGAGGTAGGCGACACCGATCAGCAACGGCACCAGCAGCAGCAACGCCTTGACTATTGTGAGGATGAGACCGCCGAGCGGGGTGGCAAGAAATACGTCCATTGTCACTCGGCCGCCATCGTCCGGCCACTATGAACCTCAGCGCACGCTGCCATGGTGGCGCTCGCCCGGCTGATAGGGTCGGTTACGTAATAGTTACTGATCGCTACGCCAAAAGGGGCGTTGCTCAGCATACCGCCGGCAGCGGGGCCGGTCGTATCCGAGCAGCCGAAGCGCGGCAATGAGTCGACCTCCCGCAGTACCGGGTGCTTTGCCTCGATCGCGCTTCGGAGCGCCGCCAATGAATCATACGGGAGTGTCTTGCCGAGAACTGCGGATGCAGCACGCAGGATCGCCCAATCTTCGCGGGCCAGGCCGGGCGGGTCGCCTGCTCGCTGCCCGCGCTGTACGCGGCCCTCGGTGTTGACCCACGTACCATCCTTTTCGGTGTAAGCGCAGCCTGGCAGCACCACATCGGCGCGTGCCGCTCCGCAATCGCCATGGTGGCCCTGGTAGATCACGAAGGTCGAGGACGGGAGTTTCGAAAGATCTCCCTCGTCAGCTCCGAGCAGCCACAACGCCTCCACCCCGCCAGTCAGCATCGCAACTGCGCTCTTGCCGTCGACGCCCGGCAGGAACCCGGCGTCCAGACCGCCAACCCTCGCAGCCGCGGTGTGGAGCACGTTGAAGCCGTGCCACTCGGGCGTCAGCATTCCGCAGGCTTCGGCGAGCGCCCAGGCCTGTGCCAGGACCGCCGCACCGTCGGGCCGCGCGAATGCCGCCTGCCCAAGGATAAGCATCGGCCTCTTTGCAGTCTTGAGCACCGCGGCGAAAGGATGCGCGCCCGCGGCAATCTCAGCGAGCGTGGTCGGGCGGTTCTCGAGCAAATCAGCCCTGTAGGTCAGGTCCGCCGCCTCACCGACAAGACCAACAGGCATCTGAACTTGCAGCCAGCGCTTGCGCAGCCGCGCGTTGATCAGCGGCGCCTCGATACGCGGATTGGTGCCGATCAGCAGCACGGCATCCGCTTCTTCAATTCCAGCAATTGTCGTGTTGAACGTGTAAAAATCCCGACGGCTTGCGTCCAGCGCGGCCCCGTCCTGCCTGCAATCAAGGTTGGGAGAACCCAACGCTGCCATCAGATCGCGCAGCGCCACCATGCTCTCGACGTCGCACAGATCGCCGGCGATCGCGCCGATCTTCGCGCCGTCAAGGCCGGAAAGGCGATCCTTGATCTCGCCGAAGGCCTCGTTCCAACTCGCCTTAATCAGCTTGCCGCCGCGCCGCATCCAGGGATGGTCAAGCCGGCGCCGCCGAAGCCCGTCCAGCGCAAAGCGCGACTTATCGGCGAGCCACTCCTCGTTCACATCCTCGTTAAGGCGCGGAAGAATGCGCAGCACTTCCGGACCTCGCGTGTCGATCCGGATCGCAGCGCCAACGGCATCCATGACGTCAACGGAGTCGGTCTTAGTCAGCTCCCACGGCCGCGCGATGAAAGCATACGGCTTCGAGGTCAGAGCCCCCACGGGGCAGATATCAATGAGATTGCCCGAGAGCTCCGAGGACAGTGCCTTCTCGACATAGGTACCGACCTCCATGTTTTCGCCCCGCGCCGTCGCTCCCAGTTCGGGTACGCCGGCAATTTCAGTCGAAAACCGGATGCAGCGCGTGCAATGGATGCAGCGTGTCATCACCGTTTTGACCAGAGGGCCCAACTCCTTGTCGCGCACGGCCCGCTTGTTCTCCGCGTAGCGCGAGTGATCCATTCCGTAGCCGACGGCCTGATCCTGCAAATCGCATTCGCCACCCTGGTCACAGATCGGGCAATCAAGCGGATGGTTGATGAGAAGGAATTCCATCACCCCGCGACGCGCGGCGCGCACCATGGGTGAATCTGTGTGCACCACCATTCCGTCTGCAACTGGATAGGCGCAGGAAGCAAACGGCTTGGGCGGCGCCTTCTCGATCTCAACCAGGCACATCCTGCAATTGCCCGCGACCGAAAGGCGCTCGTGATAGCAGAAGCGAGGGACTTCCTTGCCTGCCGCTTCGCAGGCCTGTAGCACGTTGCTGCCCGGAGGCATCTCTACCTCGATCCCATCGACGGTGACTTTCATCGCACTACTCCGCCGCCATGCGGTAGCCCGCCTTGTAGGCAGCAATCCGATCCTCGATCACCGGGCGGAAATGGCGAATCAGCCCCTGGATCGGCCAAGCCGCCGCGTCGCCCAGCGCACAGATTGTGTGTCCTTCCACCTGTCTGGTCACCTGCTCAAGCGTGTCGATTTCTTCGGGTTCAGCACGCCCGTCGACCATGCAATTCATAACCCGCATCATCCAGCCCGTTCCCTCGCGACACGGTGTGCACTGGCCGCAGCTCTCGTGCTTATAAAAGCGCGAAAGGCGCGCGATTGCGCGGATGATATCGGTGGACTTGTCCATCACGATGACCGCCGCGGTCCCAAGGCCGGACTTCACGTCGCGCAGGCTGTCGAAATCCATCAACACATCGTCACAAATGCTTTTCGGCAGCACTGGCACACTGGAACCCCCAGGAATGACACCCAAAAGGTTGTCCCATCCGCCACGCACACCGCCCGCGTATCGTTCGATCAGCTCGCGCATCGGAATGCCGAGTTCTTCCTCGACATTACAGGGCTCGTTCACATGGCCTGAGATGCAGAACAACTTGGTGCCGGAGTTCTTTGGTCGACCGAGCGCCGAAAACCAAGCTGCGCCGCGGCGTAGAATTGCCGGCGCCACCGCAATGCTCTCGACATTGTTCACCGTGGTTGGACACCCGTACAGCCCGACCGCGGCCGGGAAAGGCGGCTTCAGCCGCGGCATTCCCTTCTTGCCCTCGAGGCTCTCGAGCAGGGCCGTCTCCTCGCCGCAGATGTAAGCGCCAGCGCCACGGTGCACGAAGAGATCGAAATCCCAACCGGAACTGCAGGAATTCCTGCCAATCAATCCTGCTTCATAAGCTTCGTCGATCGCTGCCTGCAGGTGCAGAGCCTCGTTGTAGAATTCGCCACGAATGTAAATGTAGCAAGCATGTGCGCCCATCGCGAAAGAAGCGAGCAGGCAACCCTCCACCAACTTGTGTGGATCGTAGCGGAGGATATCGCGATCCTTGCAGGTGCCGGGCTCTGACTCGTCAGCATTGACCACAAGGTAGTGCGGGCGAGCACCAATCTCCTTTGGCATGAAGGACCATTTCATGCCTGTCGGGAACCCAGCGCCACCACGCCCGCGTAGACCCGACGCCTTCATCTCCTCGATTATCGCCTCGCGGCCGCGAGCGATGATCGCCGCCGTCCCTTCCCAATCCCCGCGGCGTCGTGCCCCGGCCAACCGCCAGTCATGCTGGCCATACAGATTGGTAAATATCCGGTCCTTGTCCGAGAGCATTCGCTTACTCCGCCTGCACGTCGAGGAGCGTCGTCGGACCGCCCATCGGCGCCGAGCCCTGGCGTCCTGCCATCGAGCCAGGCTTTGGTTTCTCACCAAGACGCAGCGCTTCGATCAGCGCCTCGGTCCTCGCTCCGTCCATGTCCTCGTAGAAATCGTCATCGACCTGCAGAATCGGCGCGTTCACACAAGCGCCGAGGCACTCCACCTCCGTCATGGTGAACAAGCCGTCCTCCGACGTCTCGCCCCAGCCGGTAATGCCGGTGGCACGCCTGCACGCGGCCGTTACCTCGTCCGAACCGCGCAACCAGCATGGCGTCGTGGTGCACACCTGCAGATGATACTTGCCAATCGGTTTCGTGTTGAACATGAAATAAAAGGTCGCGACCTCGTAGACACGGATCGGCGCCATCCCGAGCCGCGCCGCGATTACATCCATCGCTACCCGCGGAACCCAGGCACTGCCCGTGGTGCGCCGCATCTGGCGCTGCGCCAAATCGAGCAATGCCATCACCGCGCTTGCCTGCCGTCCAGGCGGGTATTTGGCGAGGATCGTCGTGATCTTTCCCTCGCTTTCGCTGTCGAACGCGAATTTAGCCGGCTCGCTCATCGATCGATCTCCCCGAACACGATATCGAGGGACCCGATGATGGCAACTGCATCCGCCAGCATGTGCCCCTTCGCCATCGTCTCGATCGCCTGCAGGTGCGCAAAACCCGTTGCGCGGATTTTGCAACGATAGGGACGGTTCGAGCCATCGGAAACGAGATAGACGCCGAATTCTCCCTTAGGCGCCTCCACCGCTGTGTAGGTCGCCCCCGCCGGCACGTGGAAACCCTCCGTGTACAGCTTGAAGTGATGGATTAGCGCCTCCATCGAGCGCTTCATCTCGCCGCGTGTCGGCGGCGAAAATTTGCGGTCTTGAATCTTCACCGGTCCAGGTTTCATTGCCGCGAGACATTGCTTGATAATCGAAACGCTCTCCCGCATTTCCGCCATGCGAACGAGGTAACGATCATAGCAATCGCCGTTGCGCCCGACTGGTATTTTGAACGCAATCTTGTCGTACATTTCGTAGGGCTGGGCGCGCCGCAAATCCCAGGGAATACCCGACGCTCGGATACACGGGCCAGAGAAGCCCCAGGCAAGAGCCTGCTCTGGCGACATCACACCGATATCGACAGTTCGTTGCTTCCAGATGCGGTTCGCCGTCAGGAGCCCCTCGAGTTCATCGATAAACTTCGGGAACGTCTCCGCCCACGCCGCGATGCGCTCTTCAAGACCAGCCGGAAGATCCTTGGCTACGCCACCGGGACGGAAATAGTTCGCGTGGAGTCGCGCGCCTGACGCGGCTTCGTGAAACTCCATCAGGACCTCTCGTTCCTCGAAGCCCCAGAGGCTCGGCGTGATGGCCCCACAGTCGAGTGCGTAGGTAGTTAGGTTCAGCAGGTGGTTCAGGATCCGAGTGATCTCGCTGAACAGCGTACGGATCCATTTCGCACGTTCGGGGATCTCGATACCGAGAAGCTTCTCCGTGGCCAGCACGAAGGCGTGCTCCTGCGTCATCGGGCTCACGTAGTCGAGCCGATCGAAATACGGCACCGCCTGAATATAGCTCTTGTACTCGATCAGCTTCTCTGTGCCGCGATGCAACAGTCCGATATGAGGATCGGCCCGATCCACCACCTCGCCGTCCATCTCCAGGATCAGACGGAGAACGCCGTGCGCCGCTGGATGCTGAGGGCCGAAATTGATGGCATGGCTGTTAATCTCGACAGTCTTGGCCGCATTCTCCGCCGCTTCGCTCATGCCGCGCCACCTTTCGGCGCCTCATCCTTCGTCATCTCGCGCATCACTCGCTGTGCGTGCGCCTTTTCGTCGCCTGGAAGCGTCGTTATCGCCTCCCAAGGCGACAAGAAGTCGAAATTGCGGAAATCCTGCACCAGTCGCACAGGCTCGTGCACCACGCTCTTGCGCTCTTCATCGTAGCGCACCTCCACGTGGCCGGTGAGCGGGAAATCCTTGCGCAACGGATGCCCCTCAAAGCCATAGTCGGTGAGGATGCGCCGCAGGTCCGGCTGGTTGGAAAACACGATGCCATAGAGATCCCAGGCTTCCCGTTCCCACCAGGTCGCCACAGGCCAGATCTCATGCACGGAAGGCACCGCAGCCACACCATCGGTCGTCACGACCACGCGCAGCCGTTGGTTCTTCGTCACCGAGAGGAGGTTGTAGACGACATCGAAACGATCTCGTCGTTCCGGCCAGTCGACCCCGGCGATGTCCATAACTTGTTCGAAGGCGAATCGCGGGTCGTCACGGAGCGCCGCCATCACCGGCACAAGCGCCTCGGCCGCCACCAGCGCCACCGGCTCGTTGCCCTCCATCCGGGTCGAGGTCACGCCGGGAAGGCCGGCAACCGCATCGAGGTCAACCACGCAGGATGGTCCCTGTACGACGGATCTTCTTTTGCAACTGCATGATCCCGTAGACCAATGCCTCAGCCGTGGGCGGGCAACCGGGGACATACACATCCACCGGCACGACCCGATCGCACCCGCGCACAACCGAGTAGGAATAGTGGTAGTAGCCACCGCCGTTAGCGCAACTGCCCATGCTGATAACCCAGCGAGGCTCTGGCATTTGATCGTAAACCTTGCGCAAGGCCGGCGCCATCTTGTTGGTCAACGTCCCCGCCACGATCATGACATCCGATTGCCGTGGCGAGGCACGCGGGATAATCCCCAGCCGGTCGAGGTCGTAACGCGGCATATAAGCGTGGATCATCTCGACGGCGCAGCACGCGAGGCCGAAGGTCATTGGCCACAGGCTCCCCGTGCGCGCCCAGTTCACCAACTTATCGATATTGGCCACCACAAACCCGCGCCCCGCGACCTCGCCGGTGATCCCGCGAATCACCGCATCCTGCTCGGGCCCCGGCGGCAGTTCCCGGGTATTCCAGGCCAGCGTCTCGGTCATTCCCAGTCGAGCGCCCCCTTGCGCCACTCGTAGATGAATCCGACCGTCAGCACGCCGAGGAAGGCGATCATCGAAAAGAACCCGAACAACCCGATGCGGCCGAGTGACACCGCCCACGGGAACAGGAACGCCACCTCGAGGTCGAAGATGATGAAAAGGATCGCCACCAGGTAGAAACGCACATCGAAACGCCGTCGAGCGTCGTCGAACGGCTCGAAACCGCACTCGTAGGCAGAGATCTTCTCAGCATAGGGCTTCTGCCGCGCGGCCAGGAGAGACCCGCCGACCATTGCCAGCGCGATCGCTCCGGCAATGCCCATGAACACAAGGATCGGGAACCAGTTTGCGAGCTGGAGAGGCATCCGAATCCGGTCCTTCCTTGTCTATGCCGCGGCGCAGCAATGTACAGAACCGGCACAGTCGCGGCAACGCGGTCGGTCATCCAGGTCAACAGCGGTGCTGGCGCGAGTGACGGGGCTCGAACCCGCGACCTCCGGCGTGACAGGCCGGCGCTCTAACCAACTGAGCTACACCCGCAACAGCGCGCGGGGCGTGTAGGCCCCCCCCCCTGCGTCGTCAAGGCTGGCTCGTCATGCCGCGCTTGGAATGGGCGGTGACGGGTTCGAACCGCCGGCCCTCTCGGTGTAAACGAGACGCTCTACCGCTGAGCTAACCGCCCTTCCCTAAGAGAATGGGTGTACGCTTGCCTTGCTTAGCCCACAGCCACGCTAGGCGCCATCGCACCGGCTGCCGCGCCTGGTGACCCGCCAGCTGGCCGGCCATAATCTCGCCGACGACAAGGAGAGCCCCGTCTTGACCACCGCCGTGCGCTCGCGTTCCTCCGTGATGCCGGCCATGCCTGCGGAACCCACGCAGGCGAGCCGTTTCGGCAAGGCGCGTTCCGCGCGTTCTGCGACCCAACTCGAGGATTATGTGGAACTGATTGCCGATCTGATTGCGGTGCACGGCGAGGCCCGGGCGACCGACGTTGCCAAACGACTCGGCGTGACCCACCCGACGGCAATTAAGACCCTCGCGCGGCTCAAGCGCGAAGGGCTTGTGACGTCACGCCCGTACCGCGGCATATTCCTGACTGATGCGGGCGCGGCGCTCGCCGAGCGGGTACGGGCGCGCCATCGTCTCATCGTCGACCTTCTGCGCGCCGTGGGGGTTCCGACCGAGGCCGCGGAGGCTGATGCGGAAGGCATGGAACACCACGCCTCGGACGTCACCCTCGCTGCTTTCGCCCGATTTCTCGGACGACAGGGGTAGCTGGCCGCACTACACGTATCGGTTTAGACTCTAATCTTTACCGCACGCACGAGGCGGCATGACCCGCGACGGATTCGCCTCCGAACCGGCCCAGCGTCACCACCGCGTGGTCTTCGCGGTGATCGTCGCCGTCCTTTGCGCGATTGCCGCGCTGGTGTTTGCCGACGCCTCCCTCCCTCTGGCGCGCGCGCCCGCGTTCCTGCCCACCTATGCGACCTTGATCGTCTTCGGTGACCTGATCACGAGTTATCTGATTTTCATTCATGCACCGATTGCCGGCCGTGCCAGTCTGCCCTGGCTTGGCGGCGCCTATCTTCTCACCGCGGCGATCGGTTTGGCCCAGATGTTCGTTATCCCCGGGATCTGGACAACCAACGGCCTGTTCGGCGCAGGGCCGGTGAGCACTCTGTGGCTCTGGGTTTTCGGGCGCAGCGGGTTCTCCTTGTTTGTGCTGGCGTCGCAGATCGCCTCGGTTCTGCAGCGACGCCGTTCCTCGGGTCGCCCGATTCGCGTGCGCCGCAGCCATGCGGTCGTGATGTCGGCTTTGGTGCTCGCACTCGCGCTCGAACTCGTGTTGCTTGCAACTCGCTGGCAGGCATCTCTGCCGGCGCTGACAGCCGGCATCGACTATACGGGTCTTGGCGCGACGCTAACCGGCGCAACGGTCACCGGGCTTGCCGTGGCGGCGCTCGCCGCGGTGGTCCTAGGCACGCGCGGCCGGTCCGTACTCGATCTCGGTCTGATCGTCGCACTGATTGCCGCCCTGGCCGACGTGATTCTGACCTTGCATGGCGGGACGATATTTTCGTTCGGCTGGTATGTCGCGCGCTGCGCCGCCGTGGTTTCGGGCCTTGCGGTCCTTGTCGTTTATCTCCGGGAAGTGGCATGGCTGCACGCGCGCATGCTTCGCCTCAGCGGTCGCCTCGCGGAACAGGCGTCGATGGACGCGACGACAGGGCTCAACAACCGCCGGCACCTCAATCGGCAGCTTGAGATCGCGCTGCGGGATGCCCGCAGGCGCGGCGAGCACGTGAGCCTCGTCCTCCTCGATATCGACCGCTTCAGTGCTTACAACGAACGCTACGGGCATCTTGCCGGAGACGACTGCCTTCGGCGGGTGGCAGGTGTGATTGCAAGCGCCGCTCGCCGCCCGCAGGACGTAACCGCGCGTTATGGCGGCGAGGAGTTTGCCGTATTGCTACCGGGGACCGGGATCCAGGGGGCGCACCACGTTGGTAAGGCCATCGTCGATGCCGTGCGCGGCTTGGCCATTGACCATACCTCCAACCATCCGGGCGGCATCGTGACCGTGAGTGGAGGCGTTGCAACGGTCGCACCCGGCGGCAGGATGGAAGACCTGATCCGGCAAGCCGACCGGGCACTTTTCGCCGCTAAGGAGGCGGGGCGCGATCAGGTGGTGGGACAGGATGCCGTCCTAGTGTAACGTACATCGCGTGGCGGCTTCCTTCGCGAGGCTTTTGCAAGAGTCAGGTGCGCGCCTCGCCTTCCGTATGACCGTGGCGGCCGTGGTCGCCGACCTAGGCACGATGTTGTTCGGGCTGCCAGAGGGCTATTGGGCCGTCATCACCTGCCTTGTGGTTGTCCAGGGAACTCTTGGGGCCACACTCGACGCAGCACTCGGACGGTTGCTCGCGACCGTCGCGGGGGGCGTCGCGGGTGCCGCGGGGGGATGGCTATGCGTGCAGGGCGTACCGCAGGCACTCGCATTGGCGGCCCTTATGGTTCCGCTGGCGCTGCTGGCCGCTTACCGGCCGCGGTATCGCCTGGCCCCGATTACAGCCGCCCTGGTGATGCTTGCGATTCCCGGCCGGAGCGAGGTTCTGGCTGTCGCGGGCCACCGCATCGCCGAAATCTTCCTTGGCGGCTTCATCGGCGCCGCCGTTTCGCTCTTCTTGCTACCTGATCGCGGCAGCACTCGGGCCCGCCATCACGCAGCTACAGCGATCGCCACGCTTGCAGAGCTTGTTAGCCGGCATCTGGGGGATGGATCGGACATCGAGCGGCTGAACGCCCGCCTCAACGCTGCGCTCGCTGACACCATGGCCGCCGCTACGGAAGCGAGGCATGAGCGCTCGTTTGGCTTCAGCTCGGGCCCGGATACCGATCCGCTGCTGCGGACGCTACGCCGGCTGCGTACGGACGTGGCGATGCTGGGCCGTATTGTCCCGGGCACTCCGTTCCCGCCGTGCATTCGCGACCTGGCGCGAGCTCTTTCCTCGTGGCTGACCGTCGCGTCCAAGGCGCTGGCGGAGGCGGGGTTGCCCCCCTCCCCCGCGGCAATACCCGTGCTCGACGATGCTCCGGACGATCCGCTGCAACTCGTCTTCGCGGTTCTGCGGCGTGACCTTGTCGACCTCGCCGAGCGCATTCGCGAACACCACGGTTAGGCCGGGTTGGCGCGCCCTGGTGGATTCGAACCACCGACCCACAGCTTAGAAGGCTGTTGCTCTATCCGTCTGAGCTAAGGGCGCGAAAACGCTGGCGAGGCCGCGGCAGCCGCCATTTCGTCCCGACCGATACCATTGCGCTACCAACAAGTTGCCTGGCGGCGATCGGATTCAGTGGGTCCAGTTCTCCGTGCGGCCGAAGCGGAAATTGTCGGCATAGGATTTGGGTCGCACTACTCGCTCACGCGGTTGCTCGACCTCGTATTCCAGGCCCTCGCG
The DNA here is from genome assembly GCA_963764465.1 of uncultured Pseudomonadota bacterium. Taxonomy (GTDB): domain Bacteria; phylum Pseudomonadota; class Alphaproteobacteria; order Acetobacterales; family Acetobacteraceae; genus JAJXXT01. The sequence continues at coordinate 856,140 of CAVXSO010000006.1, forward strand.
GTCCGCATAGGCGACGGCTTCCTCGCGGGAGGGAAATCTAAGCTCGACCTGTGTTTCCGTCCCCGCCCCACCGATCCATCCCATGAGCGGATCCGGCCTCCGCGGTCCGGGAATGAACGCCAAGACCCACTCGTGCGTCTTGGCCATCCCCGACTGCATCGCCGTCTTTGGCCGTCGCCAGATGCGCACCCGCCGTTCCATCATCGCTCCCAATCCATTGGTCGGGGCGGCCGGACTTGAACCGGCGGCCTCGTGTACCCAAAACACGCGCGCTACCAGGCTGCGCCACGCCCCGTCACCGTCCGGGAAACTAGGGGTATGGCGCGCGCCGGGCAACTACGGCGACATACCGAGCGCCTTGCACTGCACCTTGTCACCAACGCGGATATCAAGCTTGGCCGTCGTGCCCCCCGCCAATTCAAGGGTCGCGTGGACGGCGGCCTGGCTGTCGATGACCGCAAGGCTTTCGGGCACCGTGTTCTCGGCGATCGCCTTGATCAACCCGTCGGCACCGACGAACACCATGTCGAGCGGCACCAATGTATTCTTCATCCACATCTGAGAATCGCGCTCACCCTGCCAGACGAACAGCATTCCTCCCGCCGGCGGAACCGATGTCCGAAACATCAGCCCGGTTTCCTGCTCAACCGGGGTGCTGGCGACTTCCACCGTGAAGACGTGGCTCTTGCCGTCGTGGGTCACGATGGTGAGCGGCACCGTGGACAAGGTGGGCTGCGCCTTGGTCGGCGTCTGGCCCATGGCCCGTACCGACAGCGCCAGCAATCCCACAACGCCCAATCCAAAACTCCGCCGCCTCATGCCGACAACTCCCTTGTGAGCCATTCAACCTCAGGCCGAACCGCGCCCTCACGCGGGGTATCGGCCAGTGTCGTGAACCAAGGCTCGGGCGGATTGCGCCCGGCCGCTCGGTTGTAGCGCAAGGCGCGTAGCACCGCCTCTGCGTCAGGGGTAACTCGCTCGGGTATCGGAAACCCGTTGAGTTCCGCCCAGATGCAGGCCCAAGCCCGACCCACTGTCCACGGGTTGTATCCTCCGCCGCCCACCACGACGAGGCGGGGCGCCAACGGCATCGCCGCCCGAGCGACGTAGCGGTACGCGGCGTTGGAAAGGGCCAGCCTAGCCAGCGGATCTTCCAGCAATCCGTCCGCCCCGCACTGCAGTAGCAGCGCCTGTGGCCGGTGCGCCGCGATCGCGGGCACGATGGACGTCGCCATGAGGAACCGCAACTCGGTGTCGCAAAATCCCTGCGGAACCGGGAAGTTGAGAATCCCCCGGCGGGGATCGCTCGCAAGCCCCGTTCCCGGCCAGCGGCCGGCTTCATGCACCGAAATCGTCAGCACACGAGGGTCGTCATGGAACGCATCCTCCACGCCGTCGCCGTGGTGCGCGTCAATGTCAAGATACGCGAGGCGGTCGATCCCAGCGTCGAGCCATGTGAGGATCCCGAGAACGCAGTCGTTCACATAGCAGAACCCGGAAGCGCGATCCCGCCTGCCGTGATGCGTTCCGCCGCCGGGACAATGCACAACGCCGCCGTCCATCACTAGCCGCGCGGCGAGCATGACCCCACCGGCAGACGTCGCCGGCCGGCGAAAGATCTCCGGATAGATCGGGTTGCCGCCGGCGCCGATCCCGTAACGTTCTCGATCGGCGTCACTGACCGACTGCGTCGCCTCGACACGACGAAGGGCAGCCAGGTAGTCGGGGTCGTGGAAGCGCGCCAACGCGGCCTCGTCCGCCATCGGCGCCTCGCAAAACTGGTTATCTCCGAGCCAGCCCATCGCCCGAACGATATCGGTCACCGTGGAAACCCTTGGCACCGCCAACGGATGCTTCGGGCCGTAGCTCGAGCGGCGATATATTTCGGAGCCGATATAGAGCGGTCGCTTGAGTGACACCCGGAAGTTCAATCCCGCTGCGGCATGGCGGCGGGGATGATTGTCTTCACAATTGAGGCGTCGAGGGCCTCGTAATCGGCATAGCCAATCGTTTCGTAGAGCTGCGCGCGTGTCTGCATGCGGTCGATCATGCCGTGCGTGCCGCCGTCACGTGCGATCGCCGCGAAGAGTTGCTCCTGCGCGCGGGCGGCGACACGCAACGAGCTTACCGGCCAAATCACCATCGCATATCCCATCGCCTGGAACTCATCGGCAGTGAAGAAGGGTGTACGGCCGAACTCCGTCATGTTCGCGAGCAGTTTCACGCCCGGCAGGCGCCTTGCGAACTCGCGGAACATCTCAGCCGTGGTCAAAGCCTCCGGAAAGATCGCATCCGCCCCCGCCTCGAGGTAGCGCTGCGCACGGGAGACGGCGGCATCCATTCCCTCGCTCGCCACCGCGTCCGTCCTCGCGATCAGATAGAGATGCCGCCGCGCCCTGCGCGCCGCAGCAATCTTGGCCGCCATGTCATGCGCATCGGCCAGCTTCTTATCGTTCAGGTGCCCGCACTTCTTGGGCAGCAACTGGTCCTCGAGGTGCACTCCCGCGGCACCGGCCTCCTCGAAGGCACGGACCATGTGCATGACGTTGAGCGCTTCGCCATAGCCGGTATCGCCATCGACCAGGACGGGGAGACCTGCGCGCGATACCTGGCGAATGAAGAAGCACACATCCTCGACCGTGATGACGCCGAGATCGGGCAATCCCATCGACGCACTCATCGCGCCGCCCGAAAGGTACAGAGCCTCGAACCCCGCGCGCCACGCCTGTAGTGCGGCAAGCCCGTTATGGGTCCCCGGCAAGCGCAGGATGCGCGGGCGCTGCAGGAGGTCGTGCAGGCGCTGCCCGGGGGGCTCGGTGGGAAGATCCTCGGCAACCAGATAAGGCATCGTGCGGTTCCGTCGCTGTCCTGGCGGATATCTAGCGGGTATTCGCGCCGCACGGCAGCCCCGCGGCTGCTCGCTCGCGGACCCGGCCAGGTCAATGCAGCTTGAGCCTTGGTGCGAGAATCTGTTCGAAGTGACCCACCAGAACCGTCGGCCAACCCCGAGTAACGCCCCGCGACGAAGATGCGCCTTCCGACAGCAGGTCCGGCATGCTTGTGCTTCGTCAGCTCGGCCATATTTCGGGCGCGAATCCAGTCCTTGTGAACGAGACATCGTGAGCAGGTGAGGTCTACCGGCATCGGCGCCCGTAGGTGTTCGCGACGGGCGAGGGACGCCTTGCCCGCAAGACGTGCCAGGTTTTTGGGCATGTTCGGATTGGTCAGCGCGCAACCCAGTGTCCGATCAAAAAGAGCCCTGGCGCCATCGCGCAACCGGCGAGCACGGCATAGCGAAAAAATCCTGGCATCCGTATTCCGGCATGGCTCGCCATGGCTCGGAGCATCAGGTTGGGCGCGTTGCCGATGTAGGTCAGCCCACCGAAGAACACCGCCCCAGCCGCAATGGCGGCCAACCGCGGATCCCCTGCGGCAGCGAGCGAGGCCGGTGTAGCCCCTCCGAGGTGCGTAAAGACGAGATAGGTCGGTGTGTTGTTCAGAACGGATGAGAGTACACCGGTCGTCCAGAACAACCCGACGGGGTCGAGGGCCTCCGCAAGGCCTGCGGGCATTTGAATCAGTTCCAGTACCGGCGGCACGGTGACGAAAATCGCGGCGAAGACGACAAGCACCTCCGCCATCGGCTCCCACGAAAAGCGATTTCGCGCACGGACTCCGTGCGACGTGATGCGGGACGATATCAGCGCGATGATCAGCCAGGCGAAGCCGCACGGCACAACCGCCGCCTCGCCGGCGGCGCCGCAAGCCGCGACCAGCATCACCACGACAATCGCCAGCGCCACGTTCCCAAGCCCGCGAACATGTAGTGGCGACCGCCGAGGTGCCAGTTCACCACGGCCCAACCAGGCATCGACCGCCAGGAACATCGCAAGGAGGATCGCCGCGAGTACCAACATCTTCGGACCCAGGGAGAACAACGGCCAAGAAAATGGTACGCCGTGCAGGAAACCGACCATGAGCGGCGGATCGCCAAGCGGTGTGCTAGCACCGCCCACGTTTCCGACCAGCAGTGTCAGAAAGAGGATCAAGTGCACGCGGTAACGCCGGTGCACATTGGCGCGCAACAACGGATGCACGACGACAAGCACCGCACCGGTGGTGCCCAGTACGCTGGCCAGAACCGTGCCGATGGCCAGCAGCAGTGTATTGCCGAGCGGCCTTCCCCAAGGCCCCCCAGTCACGAGGATGCCCCCGCCCGTGGCGTACAACGCAAGGAGCAGAGCTGCGAACGGCATCCATTGATGCACGAGCGCTTCGGCTGCCTGAGCAACGGCAGCCGACGGTCCGGCACGAAACGCCGACGCCAGAAGCGCCAGAGCGCTGACTCCCAACAGGATCTCATGCCGCCGGCGGCGCCAGGCCCGGGGTATGAGCGTGGGTCCGAGCGCGATACCCGCGAGCAGGAGCACGAACGGTATCGCCTGCAGGGTGGCGGCCAATTGCATGCTGGCCTGCCTAGGGTTTAGGAACGACTCACGCAACGCGGATACTCATGTCATGGATATGACCGGCGAGCGGCGCATACCGGCGACGCGAGAGACAGTCTGGACCGCCCTCAACAGCCCCGACATCCTCAAAGCCTCAATTCCTGGCTGCGAAAGCCTAGAGCGTACCGGCGAAAACGAGTTGAAGGCCACAGCGAGTGTTCGTATCGGGCCGATTGCGGCAAAATTCACCGGTAAGGTTTCGCTGCTCGATCTCGATCCTCCCAATGGCTACCGAATCGAAGGCGAGGGCCAGGGCGGCGTCGCCGGCTTTGCAAAAGGGGGAGCCACCGTTCGCCTGGTTGCCGAGGCAACCGAGACAGTTCTGACCTATGACGTGAAAGCGCAGGTGGGCGGCAAGATCGCCCAGCTGGGCGCGCGCCTGATCGATGCCACCGCCAAGCAGATGGCCGATGCCTTCTTCGACCGGTTCGCCGCCGCAGTCGCCGCACCGGCAGGCGGCCCTCAGGTGCCCGCGGAAGAAGTCCCGGCCGTCTCCCTCATCCCAAGCGAAGTCGGCGGCCTCCCAATTGTTGCCTGGATTGGCGGCGCCCTGTTCCTTGCCATCTTCATCCTGATCTTCAGCGCGTATCTCTGACGTGAGACATCGCCCCAGCTCTGTCGCCGAAACCGCCGCTTTGCTCGCCGCCGGTGACTATATCGCCGATAGCGAGCTCGCCACGACAGTTCACCTGGCCCTCGCAATGAGCAGGCCACTCTTTCTTGAGGGAGAGCCCGGCACTGGCAAGACTGAGATCGCTCGGGTGCTCGCCAAGGGCCTCGGCCGGCGGTTGGTGCGGCTGCAATGCTATGATGGCCTTGATCTTGCCTCCGCTGCCTTTGAGTGGGATCACGCTCGGCAGCTGATGGCCATTCGCCTCGCCGAAGCGAGCGGTACGGCAAACGCCGAAGCGCTTGGTTCGGATATATATGCTCGTCCCTTTTTGCTCGCTCGGCCGTTGCTGAGCGCGATCGACCCCGACCAGCCCCCTGCTGTGTTGCTGATTGATGAGCTCGATCGCGCGGACGAGCCGTTCGAGGCGTTCCTCCTCGAGCTCCTCGCGGACTTCCAGATTACGGTGCCGGAGCTGGGGACGATTCGCGCCACGCAGCCGCCGGTGGTGGTGCTTACGTCGAACCGCACACGTGAGGTTCATGACGCGATCCGTCGTCGCTGCCTCTACCACTGGGTGGACTATCCGGATGCCAAGCGTGAGCGCATGATCCTTGACCGCAAGGCACCCCAGATTCCGGAAAAGCTAGCGAGCGAGATCGTTGCCTTCGTGCAGCGTTTGCGCGGCGAAGACCTATTCAAACTGCCCGGCGTCGCCGAAACGATCGACTGGGCGGCGGCATTGACCGCGCTCGACAAGAAGGAGCTGGCCGCGGAGACGGTCGATGATACACTTGGTGTTTTACTGAAATATCAAGATGATATCGCCAAAATTAAGGGTGCAGAGGCGGCCCGCCTGGTTGCCGAGGCGACCGCCGCGGCGAGGGCAGCCTAGAAGGACCAGCCGCGATGACCGGGCACCTTCCCGCCAATCTTATGCACTTCGCGCGGATGCTGCGCCGTGCCGGCCTACCGCTTGGGCCGGCCGACCTTCTGGCAGCCGCCGAAGCCATGGCCTGCGTCGATCTCGGCAACCGTATCCAGGTTCGTACCGCCCTGCGTGCCGCGATGGTACACCGGCACGAGCATTTTCCTCTGTTTGATCAGGCATTTCTTCTGTTCTGGCGGGACCCGGAAGCAGGCAAGCACGCGGCGGCGATGGCAGCCTTGGATGGCCGACCCGACCCGGAACCGCAACGGGCACCGCCTGGGAGCCGTCGCCTTGCCGAGGCGATGCAGGGGCGCAAGCCGGCCGAGCCACGCCAGGAGCCGCCGCGCGAGGAAATCGATGCGGTCCTCACCGTCAGTGACCGCGAACGGCTGCAGACGATGGATTTCGAGGCCATGTCCGCCGAGGAAATCGCCGCGGCAAAGACCGAGATCCGTCGGCTCGCGCTGCCTTTGGACCTGCGCCGGACACGGCGCCGCAGCCCGGACCCCAATGGCCCGCACGCCGATCTCCGCGCCACAATCCGGCGCAGCCTGCGGCAAGGCGGCGAGATTCTGGAGCTTGCACGCACGCGTCGGGTGGTTCGACCACCGCCTCTTGTCCTGCTCTGCGATATCTCCGGCAGTATGGCTCGTTATGCGCAGATATTGCTGCATTTTTTGCATGCTGTTGCCAATGATCGGGACCGAGTCAGCGTCTTTCTGTTTGGCACGCGGCTCACCAACATCACGCGGCAGCTTCGCCACCGCGATCCCGAGATCGCGTTTCAACTGGTTGCTCACGCCGTGCCGGACTGGTCCGGCGGCACGCGCATCGGCGAGGCGCTCGCGAGCTTCAACCGGCTTTGGGCGCGCCGCGTGCTTGGTCAGGGTGCGGTGGTCCTGCTAGTTACCGACGGCCTTGACCGCGATGGCGCCGCGGGGCTCGCCGACAACATGGAAAGGCTGCACAAATCCACCAGACGCCTGGTGTGGCTGAACCCGCTGTTGCGTTGGGACGGATTCGCACCCAAGTCCCAGGGGATACGCGCGATGCTGCCGCACGTGGACGAGTTCCGGCCGGTGCATAATCTCGCTAGCCTCAGGGAGCTTGTTGCTACGCTCTCGCATCCGGCTTCACCGTGCGCGATGGATCGCTGGAGGGTCGCTGCATGACGGATTCCGAGGATATCCTGGCCACAGCGCTTGCCTGGCATGAGGCCGGCGAGAGAGTGGCTCTTGCTACTGTCACCGAGACCTGGGGAAGTTCGCCCCGCCCGGCCGGCAGCCAGCTAGCCATAACGTTGTCAGGACGCATGGCAGGCTCCGTATCGGGCGGGTGCATCGAGGGGGCCGTCGCCGAGGCGGCACGGGAGACGATCGCCACCGGCAAGCCGCAGTTGCTCGATTTCGGCATTACCGACGAGCGCGCCTGGGAGGTCGGGCTCGCCTGCGGCGGCAAACTGAAGGTCTTCGTCGAGCACTTTGCATGACGCCAGATCTCGCGCGCCGTCTGGCTCGGGCCAGAGCAGCGAAAAGGCCGGTGGTACTCGCAACCAGCTTGCCAGATGGACGGGAGTTGCTCTGGCCCGATGATAGCGCGTCGCCTTCACTCGCGGAGGCAGCCTCCGCCGCGCTTGATCGGGATGAAAATGGCACGGTGCACCTGGCCGATGGCAGCACCTGGATGTTGGCCGCTCACAACCCGCCACTCAGGGTCATCGTGGTGGGTGCGGTGCACGCCGCGCAAGCACTCGTCCGTATGGCCGCGGCAACGGGCTATGCGACGATCATCGTCGATCCGCGGCGATCCTTTGCAACCGCGGAACGCTTTCCCGGCATAGAACTCGTGCATGAATGGCCCGACGAGGCGATGGACGCGCTGAAGCCTGATACCCGGACGGCGGTCATCACCCTCACTCACGACCCGAAGCTCGACGATCCCGCACTTGATCGTGCGTTGCGCTCGCCCGCCTTCCATATTGGCGCCCTGGGCAGCCGGCGAACCCATGCGCGCCGCCTCGAACGGTTGCGTGCGCTTGGACATGACGAGGCGAGCCTCGCGCGGATCAAAGGGCCAGTCGGGCTCGATATCGGCGCCGTGACGGCACCGGAGATCGCCTTGTCGATCATGGCGGAGATCGTTGCCGTGCGGCGGCACGCTCTGGAACGCGTGGCAAAAGCCGCGTGATTTTCGGAACGTTCCCGCTCGCGGAAGCAGCCGGCTGCATCGTCGCCCATGCGCACCGCCTGCCGGGAAAGGTCCTACGCAAAGGTACGGTGCTCGACGAGGGAGCGATTGCCGCTCTGCGGGACGCTGGCACGACCAAGATCACCGCCGCGCGCCTTGAGCCCGGCGACATCGGCGAAAACGAGGCTGCCGCCCGTCTCGCGCGCATCTGTACCGGACATGGGCTTTCCGCCCGCAACGCCCATACGGGCCGTGTCAACATCCACGCGGAACGCGCCGGTCTTCTCCAACTCGATCGTGCGGCGCTCGACGCGCTCAACTCCTTGGACGAGGCCCTGACGATAGCGACGCTGCCGGATGCGGCCCAGGTCATGAGCGGCGCCATGGTCGCGACCGTCAAGATCATTCCGCTTGCGGTGCCGGGAGCGTTGCTGGAACGCGCCGAATCCCTGCGGGCCCCTCCGCTGGCACTCGCAGGGTTTCGCAAACTCACAGCGGGCCTGGTGCTGACGGAGTTGCCGGGTATCAAGGAGAGCGTGATCGAAGGCACGATTGCAGCAACTGCGGCCCGGATGGAGGCGCTGGGCGGCTCGTTGCTCCCCACGTTGCGCGCGCCACACGCCGAGGCGCCGCTCGCGAGGGCGCTGGCGCAGTTGCGCGACACGGGCGCTGGATTGCTGCTCATCGCGGTTGCCTCAGCGACGGTGGACAGGCGCGATGTCGGCCCCGCCGCGATCGAGCGCGTCGGTGGACGCATCCTTCACTTCGGTATGCCGGTCGACCCCGGAAACCTGATCTGCGTCGGCGAATGGGACGGTATCCCCGCCGTGGTGCTGCCAGGCTGCGCGCGTTCGCCGCGAGCCAATGGGATCGATCTCGTGCTGCGCCGCTATGCGGCCGGGCTTCCGGTAGGTAAGCGCGAGATCATGGCGATGGGTGCCGGCGGTCTCCTGGCCGATACCGAGTCACGCCCGCTTCCTCGCGCCCGCGCGATCCCCGCCGAGCCAGTCGCCGAAACGAGTTGCGCCGCCATTGTGCTGGCCGCCGGTACTTCGACGCGGATGGCGCCGCACCACAAACTTCTCATCGAGGATCGCGTCGGCCGCCCCATGATTGAGCGTACGGTCGCCAATGTGCTCGCGAGTGGCGCGCGTCCAATTATTGTCGTCACCGGCGCGCGCGAGGCGGAGATCCGCGCCGCCTTGGGCGGCAAGCCCGTCACCTTCGTGCACGCCGCCGACCATGCCGACGGGCTGTCGGCCAGCCTGCGTGCCGGTATTCGAGCCTTGCCGCCGAAAACGCGGGCAGCGCTGGTGGTGCTTGGCGATATGCCGCTTGTGCCGGGCCGGGTTCTGGACCGGATGATCGCTGCTCATGCCCCGATCGAGGGCCGGTCCATCATCGTGCCCACGTATAAGGGGCGGGCCGGAAATCCGATCCTGTGGGATGCGGCGCTCTTTCCTGAAATCCTATCGCTCACGGGCGACCAAGGTGCCCGCAAGCTGCTGGCCCGGCACACGGAGCAGGTGGTGGAACTCGACGTGGCCGACGAAGGCGTCCTGCGCGACTTCGACACTGTCGAGAGCCTAGCAACGCTGCCTGCGCGGCAGCGGCCGGACTGGGTGACTCCAAGCTGACGCGTTGAGCTTTCCCGGCGTGTCGCCGATGGAACTCTCGCTAGCCGGTTGCCGTTCACCTCACCTTCATACCCCCACGGCCATGGTGTGGGCGTGCCATTCGGTACCGCTCCCCGCGCCGAGCCGATCCCGGCGTTGTTGCCCGATTTTGCGCCTCCCGTCATTCTGGGGACGGCCGCGCTCGCCTCGCAGGCGTTTCGCGGCGCCACACTCCCCAATTTGCTGCAATCCGTTCGCCTTGCATCGAAGAATCCCGCATCCCTCGCCTACGACCAGGGACTGGCGCTGCAGCTCTCCTTCCGCCGCGAACCCGGCCTCGCGCTGCAAGCGACGGCGCTGGCGCAATCGGCGCTGTTTCGCGTCCGCGCGACCGAAAATGCCCGGCGCCGCATTCTGGCCTTCTGCGCGCCCGGCGACCTCATGACGAACACGCCACTGGAGTTCCTGGCTGAAGGGGCCGGTGCGCGCCTAGACCTCATATTCATCAGCTCCGACAGGCCACTGCCTCGCAGCCTCCCTGACCATGACATTGCCTTCTGCGCAATTTCGGAGACTGCACCCGAGGTCCTGGCACGCCTGACACCCTGGCTCACGGCCTGGCCGCGCCCGGTGCTCAATAAGCCTCCCGCCGCTGCGCGACTTAGGCGCGAGATAGCGGCGCGCATTCTAACGGGCCTCGATGGAGTTCTGGTTCCGAACGCCGACTGCCTCGACGCTGCAGCGCTCCGCGCAACTCCCGATGACTGGTTTCCGTTTCTGGTGCGACCAGCGGGGACACATGCCGGCGAGGGTTTGATACTGGTCAGAGACCGTGCAGCGCTCGAACAAGCGATGCTCGATCTTCATGCCGAACGCTACAATCGGACCCATTTCGTCGACTATCGCTCCAGCGACGGTCTCTACCGGAAATATCGCGTTGCGCTGGCAGCTGGCCGTGCACTGCTCTGCCACATGGCGATTTCCGACCATTGGATGGTCCACTATCTCAACGCAGGCATGGCCGATCATCCGGAGCGGCGCGACGAGGAAGCAAGGGTGATGGGGGGCTTCGAAACCGGCTTCGGCCGTCGCCACGCCCATGCATTTGCCGCGATCTCAGAGCGCCTCGCACTTGATTGGGTTGTGGTTGACTGCGCCGAGGCTGCTGATGGAAGGCTACTATTCTTCGAGGCCGATGTCGCGGCGATAGTCCATGACATGGACCCGCCGGCTCTCTACCCTTACAAACAAGCTGCGATGGCGCGCGTTTTTGATGCGTTTCGTGCCCTGCTGGGCAGCGCTTCCTGAAATCGGCGTTCTGCGGAGCGCCCCGAGGGCGCCCCGCAGCTAGGCCTCATCGGTTAGTTGACGGCGTCCTTCAGGGCCTTGCCAGCCTTGAACCGGACAGAGGTGCTCGCCGCGATCTTGATCTCCTCGCCCGTGCGCGGGTTCCGTCCCTTGCTCGCCTTGCGCTTGCTGGTGGAGAACGTCCCAAAACCAACGAGCCTGACTTCGGCTTTCTTCTTGAGTGCTCCCTCGATGGCTTCGAACACGGCGTCCACCACCTCGGTTGCCTTCGCCTTCGGCAGGTCGGTCTTGTCCGCCACCGTCGCGATCAGGTCCATTTTGTTCACGGTCAGTCCCCCAATTGCTTGCCTGCTTCTAGCCTGGAGTAAAAGCTGCGAGGGCCGCCCGAGGCGGCTTTCTTCCACGCAACTATCCCTATTGCCGCCGGCCCGGCGCGGCTACCGATTCGCTTGCAAAGACTAGAGGCCCCTCTCCACGGCCGTCAACGAAGGCACGCGGCAGGACATTCCCCTGAAACGCGTTCTGCACAGGAATCTACCCTACCGCGTGGAGGAATGATCAGTGCGGAAGCGATGCCGCCGCCCCCTTACCTTTCGCTGGGTCTGCCGCTACCTCCTCAGGCTCCGCCCATTCGATCGGGTCCGGCTTGCGGACGAGCGCCTGGCTAATGACCTCGTCCACATGAGCGACGGGAATCAGCTTGAGGTTCTTCTTCACGTTATCCGGGATCTCAGCCAGGTCCTTCTCGTTATCCTTCGGGATAAAGACCGTCGTGATTCCAGCGCGCAATGCGGCCAGCAGCTTTTCCTTGAGCCCGCCGATCGGCAGCACGCGCCCTCGAAGGGTGATCTCCCCCGTCATGGCAACGTCGCGGCGAACCGGGATGCCGGTGAGAACCGAGACCATGGACGTCGCCATGGCGATACCCGCCGACGGACCATCTTTCGGCGTGGCTCCTTCCGGGACATGCACGTGGATGTCGCGCTTCTCGAACAGCGTTGGCTTGATGCCGAACGAGACCGCGCGGCTGCGCACGTACGACAGAGCGGCGGAGACACTTTCCTGCATTACGTCGCCGAGCTTGCCCGTCTGCTTCACATTACCTTTGCCGGGAAGCAGCACGCTTTCGATGGTCAGGATCTCGCCTCCGACCTCTGTCCAAGCAAGCCCGGTGACCACGCCGACCATGTCCTCGCTCTCCGCCTCGCCGAAGCGGAAACGTCGCACACCAGCGTATTTCTCCAGATTCTTGCCCGTTATGGCAACCTTCTTGGCCTTGCCAGTCACGATCTCCCGCACCGCCTTACGCGCGAGGTTGGCAATCTCACGCTCGAGGTTCCGGACACCAGCCTCGCGCGTATAGGTACGGATCAGATCGCGCAGCGCCTCGTCGTTGATCGACCACTCGTCGGCCTTAAGGCTGTGTGCCTCGCCCTGCTTGGCGATCAGGTGCCGACGCGCGATTTCGACCTTCTCGTCCTCGGTGTAGCCGGGGATCCGAATGATCTCCATCCGATCCATCAGCGGCTGCGGCATGCGCAGCGAGTTCGCCGTTGTCACGAACATCACGTCCGACAGATCGTAATCGACCTCGAGGTAGTGATCGTTGAAGGTCGAATTCTGCTCGGGATCCAACACCTCGAGCAATGCCGAGGATGGATCACCCCGCCAATCCGCGCCAAGCTTGTCGATCTCATCGAGGAGGAAAAGCGGGTTCGAGGCCTTCGCCTTCTTCATGCCCTGAATGATCTTGCCAGGCATCGAACCAATGTAGGTTCGCCTGTGGCCGCGGATCTCCGCCTCGTCGCGCACACCACCAAGGGACATACGGACGAAGCTGCGGCCGGTCGCCTTTGCGATCGATTTGCCGAGTGACGTCTTGCCAACACCAGGCGGACCGACCAGGCACAGAATGGGCCCACGCAGCTTCTGGCTGCGCACCTGGACAGCCAGATACTCGAGAATGCGCTCCTTTACCTTCTCGAGCCCAAAATGATCGGCATCGAGAACCTTCTCAGCCTCGTTGATATCTGTCTTTATCTTACTGCGCTTCTTCCAGGGGATAGAAAGCATCCAGTCGAGGTAGTTGCGTACCACCGTGGCTTCGGCACTCATCGGGCTCATGGTCTTGAGCTTGCGCAGCTCGGCCATCGCCTTCTCGCGCGCTTCCTTAGACAAGCGCGTCTTCTTGATGCGCGCCTCAAGTTCCGCGTTCTCGTCGCGCCCGTCCTCGCCCTCGCCGAGTTCCTTGTGGATCGCCTTGAGCTGTTCGTTCAGGTAGTATTCGCGCTGCGTCTTTTCCATCTGCCGCTTGACGCGATTGCGGATGCGCTTCTCCACCTGGAGCACGCCGATCTCGCTCTCCATGTGGCCAAACACACGCTCAAGCCGTTCGGCAACGGAAGCCGTCTCCAGGATCTCCTGCTTCTCCGCAATCTTGAGCGAGAGATGGCTCGCCACCGTGTCCGCGAGCTTGGAGGGATCCTCGATCTGGTTGAGCGAGACCAGGACCTCGGGCGCGATCTTTTTGTTGAGCTTGATATATTGTTCGAACTGCGAAACGACAGAGCGTGCCAGGGCCTCGAGTTCCTTGGCATCACCGAGCGCATCTTGCATCGGCTCGACACTGGCCACGAAATAGCTTTCCGTCTCACGGAACTCGGTGATCCGCGCGCGGCTGCCACCTTCTACCAGAACCTTTACCGTCCCATCCGGCAGCTTCAGCAGTTGCAGAATGGTCGCGATCGTGCCGACACGATAGATGTCTTCGACAGACGGGTCGTTCTGCTCGGCGTTCTTCTGTGCCGCCATCAGGATCTGCTTGCCGTCCCGCATCGCCGCCTCGAGGGCGCGGACCGATTTCTCTCGCCCGACAAAAAGCGGAACAATCAGGTGTGGGAAGACCACGATATCACGCAGCGGCAGTACGGCCATCGGTTCGCCGCGCACGGGGCCGCGCGCCACGGCGCGCTCCGGCGGCTTTTCGGCGGGCTTCTCGGGCTTCGTCATCACATGCCTCCTGGGCCGTTGCCCCAACCACCCTGCCAGGAGGCGTGGGCAGGGCGTGGGTACGGCGGTCCCGACATGGCCCCGCCTCGACTGCCCCTGGATATCGTGGTCAGGTCCCGGGGCCGCAAGACCTTGACAACAGCATGCCCGCCAAGCGCTACGCGGAGGTTTCCGCGCGCTCCTTTCCGTACAGGAAAAGCGGATTCGCGCGGACTTCCGCGACTTCGCGATTGATCACCACCTCTTCCACGCCGTCCAAGCTCGGCAGGTCGAACATCGTGCCCAGCAGGATCTGCTCCATGATGGAACGCAGGCCACGCGCGCCGGTCTTGCGCGCGATCGCCCGCTTTGCGACCGAGGCTAACGCATCCTCGGTGAAGGTGAGTTTCACCCCTTCCATCTCGAACAGGCGGCCATATTGCTTGACCAGTGCGTTCTTGGGCTTGGTCAGGATCTCGATCAGCGCTGCTTCGTCGAGATCCTCGAGGGTCGCCACCACCGGAAGGCGGCCGATGAACTCCGGGATAAGGCCGAAGCGCAAAAGATCCTCGGGCTCGACCTCGCGCAGAATCGCACCAGTCCGACGTTCGTCCGGATCACGCACGTCCGCACCGTAACCTATCCCGGAGCCCTTGCCGCGGGCCGAGATGATCTTCTCCAGGCCGGAAAATGCACCGCCGCAGATGAACAGAATATTGGTCGTATCGACCTGAAGGAACTCCTGCTGGGGATGCTTGCGCCCACCCTGCGGCGGGACGGAGGCGACAGTCCCCTCCATGATCTTCAGTAGGGCTTGCTGCACGCCCTCGCCCGAGACGTCGCGCGTGATCGACGGGTTGTCCGATTTACGGCTGATCTTGTCGACCTCGTCGATATAGACGATGCCGCGCTGAGCGCGCTCCACATTGTAGTCAGCGGCTTGCAGCAACTTCAGGATGATGTTCTCGACGTCCTCGCCGACATAGCCGGCTTCGGTCAGCGTCGTCGCGTCCGCCATCGTGAACGGGACATCGAGGATGCGCGCCAGTGTCTGCGCGAGCAGTGTCTTTCCCGAGCCAGTAGGACCAACCAGCAGAATGTTCGACTTGGCGATCTCGACGTCGTTGTTCTTTTGCCCGTGCGCGAGACGCTTGTAATGGTTGTGAACTGCGACGGAGAGAACCTTCTTTGCGTGCCCCTGTCCGATCACGTAATCGTCGAGGACCTTGCAGATCTCCTTTGGTGTCGGGACGCCGTCGCGGCTCTTCACGAGGTGCGTCTTGTGCTCCTCGCGTATGATGTCCATGCAAAGTTCGACGCATTCGTCGCAGATGAACACGGTCGGGCCCGCGATAAGCTTGCGGACCTCGTGCTGCGACTTGCCGCAGAACGAGCAGTAGAGCGTGTTCTTCGACTCGCCGGATTTACTCACCTAACGCTCAGCTCCTCTCGGCCCATTCGCGTCGTGTCGCACCTTGCCCGGCGGGCCCGCCGAGGCAGTGATTCGTAATCTTACCCCTCGTCCGTGGAGCCGGACAAGGCACTGCAGGCCGGCGCGAGCACGCAAGACGCGTGCCGGACGCCGGTAAACCGCGCTGGCTATCCAGTCTCGCGCTTTCTTGAACGCTAAGTTTTGTCGTTGAGCGCGCCCGCCTATTTCGCCCGGCTGTCGCTGTCGGTGATCGGGCGCTTCGCCACCACCTCGTCGATGAGACCAAAATCCCTCGCTTCCTCGGCCGACATGTAGGAGTCGCGCTCCATCTTGCGCTCGATCTCGGCGAGATCACGTCCGGTGTGCTGGACGTAGATCTCGTTGAGGCGCTTACGCAATTCAAGGATCTCGCGCGCCTGGATCTCGATATCCGTCGCTTGGCCCTGCGCGCCGCCGGACGGCTGGTGCACCATGATTCGCGCGTTGGGGAGGGCGAAGCGTTTGCCCTTGGCGCCTGCGGTCAGCAGCAGGCTACCTGCCGACGCGGCCATGCCCAGGCACACGGTCGATACCGGGCTCCGGATGTACTGCATTGTGTCGTACATCCCGAGCGCCGCCGATACGACGCCGCCTGGCGAGTTGATGTAGAAAGCGATGTCTTTCGAGGGATTTTCGCTTTCAAGAAACAGAAGCTGGGCACAGACCAAGCTCGCCACCTGATCGAAGATCGCCCCGGTCAGGAAGATGATCCGCTCCTTCAGCAGGCGCGAATAGATGTCGAATGCTCGCTCACCGCGAGAGGTCTGCTCGACCACCATCGGCACCAACGTATTATTGTAGACTTCCAGCGGATCCCGCTCGGCCATCATATTCCTCGTGTTCGTGTCGTCGCGGCAATGTGGTGCGCCGGAGCGGCGCTGCCAGCCCCCGATCAGGCGGGGTCGTCAGCGTTCGCCGTCAGCTCCTCGGCGGTGACGCTCCGCTCCTCGACCTTCGCAAGCTCGAGGATGAAATCGATCACCTTTTCTTCGAAGATCGGGCCGCGCAGCCCTTCCTGCGCCTGCGGGTTCTTGCGGAAGAACTCCAGCACCTGCTGCTCCTGGCCGGGATAGCGGGCGGCTTCCTGGCGCATCGCCCGGCTGATCTCTTCCTGCCCCACGGTGATACCATTGTTGCGACCGATCTCGGCAAGCAGCAGGCCGAGGCGCACGCGACGCTCGGCGATCGCGCGATACTCGCCCTTCAGTGTCTCGTCGTCCTTGCCGGCATCGCCCTCGTCGATCTGACCGGCCTTCCGATCGGCCTCAACCCTTGCCCAGATCTGCCCGAACTCGGCATCGACCATGCCCTGCGGCACCGGGAACTCGGCTCTTGCGAGTTCGTCGAGTAGGGCACGCTTCAGCCGCAAGCGCGCCACCTGATCGTAATCACGCTGCATCCGCTCGACGATAAGCTCACGCAGCTCGGCCAGCGTACCGGCACCGAGCTTCCCGGCCAGCGCGTCATCAATCTCCGGCACGCGCTTCTGTTTCAGCGCCGTCGCGGTGACGGCGAACTTTGCCGGTTTGCCGGCGAGGGTCGCGACCCCGTAGTTCTCGGGGAACGCTACGTCGATCGTCCGGCTCTCTCCCGGCACAATGCCTTCGAGCTGCTCGGCGAAGCCTGGGATGAAACCACTGCCGCCGATCTCGACCTCAAGGTCCTTGCCCGTGCCGCCCTGGAACGCCTCACCATCGACAGTTCCGGCATAATCCACGACCACGACGTCGCCATGCGCCGCGGGGCGGTTCTCGGCCACCGGTTCGAGCGTCGCGGCACGGGTGGCAATTTCTCCAAGCGCCTTCTCGACACCCGTATCGGCCGGTGTCGCCTTGAGACGCGTCAGCGTGATCGCCGAAAACTCCGGCATGGCGATCTCGGGCATCAGTTCGAGCTCGACCTTGAACTCAAGATCCTTCGCCTCGGAGCCATCGCCGCCGCCCAGCGAAACGACATCAACCTTGGGTTGCGTCGCCGCGCGCAGGCCACGGTCGGACAAGACTTGGCTCGTCGCCTCGTTGACGCTCTCCTCCAGCACTTCCGCCTGAACCGCGGTGCCATAGCGCTTGCGGATCACTGTCGGCGGCACCTTGCCGGGCCGGAAGCCAGGCAGGCTCAGGGTACGGCCGAGTTCCGCAAGCCGCTTGGCGTGCTTGTCCTCAATATGGGCGGCGGGAATCACCACCGTGAAGCCGCGCTTGAGCCCCTCGGAGAGGGTTTCGGTCACCTGCATGCGTCTGTCCTGTCCGGGTGCGCCGGATCGGTGGTGCGGGCGGAGGGATTTGAACCCCCACGGCTTGCGCCACCGGAACCTAAATCCGGCGTGTCTGCCAATTCCACCACGCCCGCGGACGCGGCCGTGCAGGCGAGCGTCTAGCGGAGGCGTGAGCGGGGGGCAAGGCTGCCCCCGGGGCCTCCGTGTCGCTACTTCTTACCCTTGATCGCGGTCAGGTAAGCGACGATCGCGGGCACATCGGCTTTCTGCACCGGCGCCTTATAGACCGCCCCCATCTTGGCGACTTCCGCCGCCCACCCTGCCTCCGGCATCAACGGCTGGTTCAAAATCATACCGACGGAATGACAGGCGGTGCAGTTCCGTACCACCGCGTCCATCCCCTGACCGGCCGGCAAAGTGCGGGAGTCGGGCGGAAAATTGACGGAGACGGAGGCAGGAACCGCGGGGGCAGCGGCCCACGCCGGCCCGGTGACCAGGCAAAACATCGCGACCATACGACCGAAGCGCATGCTCATGACGCCATCACCTTCGTGGTCTCGATCACGTTGCGCATAAAGCCGGCTGGGTTCCAATTGGGCACGGGCGGCTGCACCAACCCGTTGGTATTGGCGCATCGGACAGCAACGGTAACGGGGCCGGCCGACAGGGGCGGCAGGCTGGCGTCCCATCGCCGGAAGCTGTACTTTCCTTCGTCCGCGCCAAGCGTGGTGGCCGACCATGTCTTCCCGCCGTCTGCCGAGACTTCCACCTTGGCGACGCCGCTGTCTCCGCCGAATGCGATGCCACGCAGGGCCAAAGGCGCGCCAGCCTTTATCTTGTCACCGTCCTGCAGGTTGGTGACGAACGAGCGTGGCACCATGCGGTTAATCGGGATCATCTTGATGCCTGTTTGCCCGGGTTTCATGTTGGCGCCTGGCGTATCGGGAATCGTGTAGGCCGTCTTCATCCAGAAATTCTCGTCGGGCCCCGTCAGGACCTCGATATCCACGAGGGCCTTCATCCAGTAGGTCGCGTACCAGCCCGGGACCACGATCCGTATCGGGAATCCGTTGAGGAGCGGCAGCGGCTGCCCGTTCATGGCCCAGGCGATCATGACCTCGCCATCACGCGCATGATCGACGGCGAGCGACTTCATGAAATGTGGGCCGTCCGGGACCACCGGCTGATCGGCCCCCTTGAGGCGCACAACCGCGGCATTCGCCGCAACGCCCGCGCGATCGAGCACGTCCTTGAGACGCACACCGGTCCAACGCGCATTGCCCATGGCGCCGTTGCCCCACTCGCCGCCCGGAACACGCGGATCGAAAAAGCCGCGCGAGTTGCCGGAGCACTGATTCACGGCGACGATCTCAGTCTGAGGAAGCGACATCAACTCCGCCAGCGAGAGCGACAAAGGGGTCTTTACCGCGCCGCGGACGGTGAGCCGGTAGGCGGCCGTGTCCACGCGGGTCGGGATCACCGCCCAATGCCAGCGCACGAAAAATCGATCGTTCGGTGTGAAAACACCCTGGTCGTACACGTCAAACGGCGTCTCCAGCAGCGGCGGGCGCGTACGCTGCAAAACCATGGCGCCTTTCTGCGGAAATGCCGTCGTCATGCTGCGCTCCCCGACACCGCCAGGAAACGGGAAGTTTACCCCCTCGGCGTGCGCGGAACTAAAGGCTGCGGAAGCTCCCGCGCCGGCCAATGCCAGCATCCGTCGCCGTGAAATGGCGCCGTTTGGTTCCATGTTATTCTCCCCCCTGCCCGGCTTAAATCCGGGAACGCGACGATGCCTTACAGCCAATCTATCCGCAAGTGGAAAGTACCAATTCACGCGCATTTGCAAGCGTCGATTTTTATTGCGTGATCAAAACCGAAACCGCAATGCGCCGCGACCGTGAAGGGCGCGCCATCTTCCGATCTGCTTCAACTCTCCTCCGTCGTGAGGATGCCCCGTTCTACGAAATTATTGCTTGGCGGAGCCGTCGCGTAGCCGGACATGGCCCTGCTACGCGCGCACCAATCCGCGGCGCAGACCCAGGCTGATCGCCTCGGCCCGAGTGCGTGCGCGGAGCTTTGTGAAAACTGCCTCGAGATGGTACTTCACGGTGTGGGAGGAAATGCCAAGGGTACGAGCAATCACCTTGTTGCTTTGCCCCTCCCCCACCAGCGACAAGATCTGCAACTCGCGAGGAGTCAGCACAGGGCGAGCCGCTTGCACCATGGACAGGTGCTGCGTTTCCCGTGCCCGAACGAGTAGCCCCTGGGCAACGGCGGACAGCGCCGCCATTACTTGCCCGGCTGTCGCCTCCCGGGGCAACGCACCGGCAGCCGGTGGTTCGGCGAGGATCTGCGGGTCATCGGTTAGCAACAGGGCAGGATGCGGCAACACTGGAATTGTCTCGCCTGGCGCAAGGTCCACGAGGATTGCATCGGCTTCCGCTAAGGACACCTGATCAACCAGGCTCGCGAAGCGCCGCCGACGCGCGGGATCGGACACGACCAGCGCCACGTGTGTCCCCGCGACCTCACGTTCGGCCATTGCCGCCTCTATCAGTCTCGCATCCATCATCTCGTCTGGTTCCGATCCTCGAAGGTGAGTGCCAATCCTGAGCGCCGCGGCTGGTCGCCGAACGTGGGACAACGCCGCGATCCGCAAAACGCTGGTTCGAACGCATAGGCGGTGGAGGTATGTGAATCCCTCATGTCGTAGTCCGCGTGGTATTTGCCACCGGGCACATGACCGGGATGCACTGGCCGCACGGCCTCCGATCGGCCGGGTCCAGGGGGCTTTCGCGACGCCCCGCATCGTCGCACCTTTCGCCCATGCGCAGCCTTCGCGCCCGGCTTCTGTTGCTCTGGCTTGTCGCGGCTGTGGCCTCGGCGGCGGTTGCCGCGCTTCTGGCGAAGAGCGCCGGCGAGGCGCGCAGCGCGACCGGAGCACGTATCGAGGCCGCTCTCGACGACGCGTGCAGCGCGCTGTCGGACCGGTATGCATTTTACGTCAGCGGTTGGGCCGGTCCGGAAACGGTGGATGCTGGGTTTCGGCGCGATCTTGGCAGCGTTGCCTCGGTGGCCCTGGCTGGGTTCGCCGGCATTGCGGGCGGTTTCGTGCGCAGTGGAGAAGTGTTAGCGGCGTTCCCGGCATCGCCCCCCAACGCCCTCCTACCTGCGCTACGCAACGCTGCGGCCGCCGTCCTTTCCGATGCGCAGGACACCGCGACGACCGTCGATCTCGGGATGGCACGCCTGGCGTTGCGCGCCTGTCCACTTCGCGGGCCGGTACCGAACCTCGTCGCTTTCGTGACCAGCCCATGGCCAGCCGCCGGGCAAAGCCCCGCGTTGCGCCTCGGGCTCGCCGCGCTGCTCGCCTTGATGCTGGCCCTGACCGCGGGCCTCGGTTGGGTACTCGCCGGGATCGTCCGCCGGGCGCGCAGCATCGAGTCGGCGCTCGCGGCAGCGGGCGATGCCGGGCTACCCCGTATCGGTCCCACCGGCGAGGCCGCCTTCGACCGCATCGCTGCGGCCCTCAATGAAGCCGGTAAACGTCTGCGCACAGCCGAAGCCGCCCGGGCTAGCCTCGCCGCGCGTGTGGCTGGAACCGAGCGCCTGGCCGCACTCGGCCGCATCGCCGCCGGTGTGGCGCACGAGATCCGCAATCCGCTGGCGGCGATCCGCCTTCGGGTTGAGGGATTGCCAGCCACCGAGCAGGCACGTGCCAATGCCCTGCTCGCGCAGATCGCACGAATCGATCGCCTGCTCGGCGAGTTGCTGTCCGCGACGCAGACGCCGGTGCCACATCCCTCCGTGACGGATCTCGATGGCCTGCTCAGCGAGGTGGCTGCGGCGCACCCGCCGATGGACGTCGCCAACCCGATCCCGGTCGCCGTGCTGGATCCGGAGCTCACCCGCCGCATCCTCGACAACCTTGCGAGCAACGCAAGGCGAGCCTCACCGCCTGGAGGCCGCGTCCGAATCGAGGTGTCCCGTGACGCGCAGCATCTGTTGATCGCGATCGAGGATGACGGGCCCGGGGTCGATCCCACGATTGCCGAACATATCTTCGAGCCCTTCTTCACCGACCACGCCGAGGGAACGGGACTTGGGCTCGCGATCGCGCGGGAACTTGCCGAGGCCCAAGGCGGGTCGCTCCGCCTGGTGCCCTCGACCCACGGCGCTTGCTTCGAGCTGCTGTTGCCGTGGAGCGAACCCTGATGGCGCACATCCTGATCGTGGATGATGATGCTGGGCTGCGAGCAAGTCTTTCCGAGGCGCTGGCCGATCTCGGGCATACGGTCGAGGAAACATCCGACGGTGGCTCTGGCCTGAACCGGATTCGCGGTGGTGGCATCGACGCCGTGCTGCTCGATCTGCGCATGCCGGGGATGGACGGCCTTGCGGTGCTGCGCGCTCTGGCAGGCTCAAAGGCGCCCCCTATCGCCGTGCTGACAGCCGTGCCGACAGCCGCCAACACCATCGAGGCCATGCGCCTCGGTGCAGCCGACCATCTTGCCAAGCCCGTCGGCCGCCCGGCTCTGAAGGCGCTGATCGAACGCATGCTGGCGGCACCTGCAGCGCGCGGTGCGGCACCGGTACAGGCCGCCGACGATATCGTTGCCGTCTCCGAACCCATGCGCGAGGTGGTCAAGACAATTGGCCGGCTGGCCGACTCCGCGGCGACCGTCCTCATCACGGGCGAGACAGGAACGGGCAAGGAAGTCGTCGCTCGCGCGCTCCACCGCTACGGCAGTCGCGCTGCGCATCCCTTCGTCGCGGTGAATTGCGCCGCGATTCCCGCGGGGCTGCTGGAATCGGAGTTGTTCGGCCACCGCCGCGGCGCGTTTACCGGTGCCGTTGCCGACGCGCCCGGCAGCATCCGCGCCGCCGATCACGGGACGCTGTTCCTCGACGAGATCGGCGACATGGACGCGGCAATGCAGGCGAAACTGCTGCGTGTGCTGGAGACCCGAGAAATCGTGCCGGTCGGCGGCAGCCGCCCCATCCCCATCGACGTCCGGATCGTCGCGGCCACGCATCGCGACCTCGCGCAACGCGTGGCGGAAGGAAAGTTCCGCGAGGATCTCTATTACCGCCTCAGTGTCGTGCCGCTGAACTTGCCACCTCTGCGCGAGCGCCTGGCGGACATTCTGCCATTGGCGGAGCGCTTCCTTGGGGCCGGACGCAGATTATCGGCGGGGGCCGCGGCACACCTCCTGGCGCATCCGTGGCCTGGCAACGTCCGCGAGCTGCGCAACGCGATGGAACGCGTGGCGGCCCTGGGGAGGGGGGGGCTTGTCGAGGCGTCCGAACTCGATTTTCTCGGGCCGCCCCTCCCGGCGGCGGAACCGCGCGCGACGACGCTTGCCGAGGCCGTCGCCCAGCTCGAGGCGCGGATGATCCGTGAGGCACTCTCGGAGACGGGCGGAAACCGGGCCGAAGCGGCTCGGCGGCTCGGCATCCATCGCCAATTGCTCTACGAGAAGCTTCGGCGGCTTGAGCCCGACATGTCCGAAATCCGGACGGGCGGTGTCGGGGGAAAAGACGCTCCGGACTTCTCAGATATGAGTCTTAATCTTGTTAAATCAATACTTTCATGGATGGCACGCGGGATGCTGAAGGAGGTCAGCCGGGCATCGGCGCCCGGCGAAACGGAGATCACCATGATACGCTTGAAGACCACGCTCCTTGCCGCAACCGCCAGCCTCGCGCTGGCAATGCCAGCCTTCGCGCAAGGCACTGGTCCATTCGACCCCAACCAGCTTCCGGCCGTCAGCGGCAAAGTCGCGAACTACACGATCACCCCGCGCGGGGACGTGGATGGGTTCATCCTCGCCGACGGCACCGAGGTGCACCTGCCGCCCCCCGACAGCACGGCGTTGGTCTACGCGGTCAAACCCGGCGACAGCGTGACCGTGCACGGGTTGCGCACGCGCAATGGCGCAATGGTCGCGGCAATGAGCGTCACCAACGATGCGACGCACGCGACTGTCGCGGTTGAGCCGCATGAGCGCGGCCACCATTGGTTTGGCCAGGCGCTGGATGCGACCGGTACGATCAAGGCGCCGTTACATGACCCGCGCGGCAGCGTGAACGGTGTTTTGCTGGCTGATGGCACGCAGGTTCGCCTGCCGCCGCGCGACGCCGCGCACATGGCCGAGGCGCTGGCCGTCGGCAAGACGATCACCGTGAAAGGTGATGGCTACCAGGGCCCCCTCGGCCGCATGATCGTCGCGCGCTCGATCGGGCCCGACGCCCAGCACATGACGAAGATCGCGGCGCCGCACCCGCACCACTTCGCCGGGATGGCGCATCATCGCATGGCGCACGATCCGGCTGGCGCGCCGCCCGCCGGGCCCGGTGGCGTTCCGCCCTCGAAGGGCTAATCCGCGGAGGACCCGCCCGCGCCCATCTCGTCAAGGATGGCGCGGGCGGCTACCGCGGGATCAGGTGCCGCGATCACCGGGCGCGCAACCACGAGATAATCGGAGCCGCGCGCCAATGCCTCGGCCGGCGTGGCGATGCGGACCTGATCGCCCTTCGCGGCACCGGCCGGGCGTATCCCCGGCGTGACGACGAGCAGCTGGTTACTGCCGGCCGCCGCTCGCAAGGCACGCGGGTCATCGGCCGCCGAGGCGACGATGCCGTGCACACCGCATTCGACCGCCTGGCGCGCGCGGCGCCGTACCAGGCCGTCCACCCCCTCCGCGTAGCCAGCGTCTCGTAGTGCGGCGTCGTCCAGGCTGGTCAGCACGGTGATGGCGAGAATGCGAGTGGGCGTGCCGGCGGCACCGCGGACGGCGGCCGCCATCACCTGCCTCTCGCCATGGACCGTGACGAAGCTCGCTCCTCGCTCCGCAGCACGCGCCACGCCCTGTTCGACCGTCTGGCCGATATCGTGCAGCTTCACGTCGAGGAAGAGCTCGCGGCCGCCGGTGGTGAGGTCGCGGATCAGCGCCTCCGCGCCCTCCGCGTGGGCGAGCCATGGGCCTAGCTTGTAGAATGAAACAATGCCGTCGAGACGCTCGATGATCGCGCGCGCGGCGGCAACCGTGGGCACGTCGAGCCCGACGATGAGCCGCCGCGACATCGCATGCGGCACATCGCGCGCCGCCTGCTGGTTTGCTGTCGCCGTCATGTCGCCAAGATCGGCGGCCGATCGCGGCCGGTCAACCGCGGGTCGTAACCAGCGGCTCAGTTCCAGTGGGCAGGCACCCAGGAGCCGCGGTCATTGTAATGGCCGGGGACCCAATGCGCGGCCGGACGCGGCGGCGGTGGCCGCTCGACGACGCAACCGGCGAGAACCAGAGCCGAGAGAGCGAGCAGCATTGCGGCAGATATTTTTCCCACGTTGCTCGCTCCTTTCCCGTCAGGTCCAATGAGCGGAGGCCCGGAAGCCGCGCGCCACGCGACAGAAGCGCGCCTGGCGTGCTGGCGCCTTGGCCGACCGCACCGCAGCGACCGGGGAACGGAGAAGGGTGGCAGCGCAATCCAACGGGTCGCGAAAACGGGTAACCATCTCCCCGATGCGATTCGACATTGCTCGTTCCTCCATGGGCTGACGGGGCGACGACGTCAAATATCCTTCTGGCGTGTCGCGGCGATGCTACGGCGGGGTCGCGGCGGTTTTCGGACGTCGGAACCTGCTGTCACCGTCGACCCGCCCGGGGAGGCCGTGCCGCCCGCCGCCGTGCTAGGGTCCGCGGCGATGGATCGCGATAGTATTCCCATGATCGCGCGGATCGGTCGCGACGGCACCGTAGTTGGCAGCCGCGCCGTTACACCTTGGTGGAGCTTCACCAAGACGCTCATTGCCGCCGCGGTGATGCGGCTCATCGAGCGCGGGCAAACCGCGCTGGACGAGGAACTCCCCGACACCGGCGCCACCCCGCGCGGCCTGCTGCTGCACCGCGCGGGCCGCTTTATCTGCGCTCGTGTCGGCCACGATCGGTGAGATCCCGATCGTCTTTTCCCGCGCGCCGGCCATGAAGCATTGCGCGTTGGCGGCTGTCGAGTGGTTGATCCTCCCCGCGGTCTTCAGCCGCCAGTGCTACGTCGCGCAGGCGGCGCACAAGGAAAGCAGCCTGCGCGCCCCGCTCGCGGTTGCGGCATGGGTCTTCGTCTCGCCGGAGGTCGATCAGAAACTGTCGTCGGGCCTCTCGCGGCGCGCCCGCCTGCGCCCGGACGAACCAAAATGCGGCGAAATTGCTTGGATCACCGAGGTCGTGGGCGATGCGCATGGGGTTGCCAGTGCCATCGAATGGCTGCGGGCCGGGCCGTTCAGGGGGCGGGGTGCCACGCTCATCATGCGCGGTTCCGCGGGCAGGGCGCGCTTCGGCACGTTAGCGGAATTGGCCTCTCAAGGCGTCGAGGCGACCGCTCAATCGTGACGATGGATCGTTCCAGGGAAGCCGGCACGTTGGCTGATGCCGAGTGCGTGTTGTCATGAGACGCCGTCGGAAGTTCCTGGTCGCCGACTGCGCGGTTATCATCGCTATCCTGCTGTTGGCATACGATCTGGCCGGCGGCGGCGTCACCCTCCGCTACCGGCTGACCGTCGATGTCGACGTCAATGGCGTGACCCGCACGGGATCAGGGGTCGTTCAAGTCACGTATCAATCATTGCCGCAATGGTTCATCGAGGCACTGCCGTTGGATTGGGCTGCGCAGTTCCATGGCAGCCTCACGGGCTCCGCCATCACGGTTGATCTCGGTGACCGCGGTTTGCTGTTCGTGGTCAACAGCTTTCCATTTCTGGCCAACACACAGGGATACCTCGCCCTGCCGCGCGGTGCGTCACTCGACCTCCTCCCCTTCGTTGCGTACCGCTCGCTGTTCCCCCAGATGCCCAAGAGTTTCCGGAAAGCGGACCGTCGTGGGTAATCATGGGTCGTGCCCGCCAGATACGAAATGCAAAGGTAGCACCGATAAATATCCCGCCTGAAGACCTGCCGATGTTGGTACGCTTCACCAACATCAACGACCGCAACTCGATCGAAGAAGTCGACCCGCGCGATCTCGCCGCCGCTTACGGTCCCGGCGTTCGCCTCGTCGGCGTAACATTCGAGCTCACCCACGATCCGGTAACGCCCATACCGAGCGTTTGGCCATCCTGGCTGAAGTTAGAAAAAGATTGACGGTTCGCCTTTTCGCACCAGACTCTATGGGGATTTTCCAAAATCAGCACTGTTGCATTCAAGAAAGGCAACAAATGACTCAGATCTCTAACCCTTCGACGATACTGATGACCGCCATCCTGTCAATGGACACGTACAATCGCGAT
Organism: uncultured Pseudomonadota bacterium; assembly: GCA_963764465.1. Classification (GTDB taxonomy): domain Bacteria; phylum Pseudomonadota; class Alphaproteobacteria; order Acetobacterales; family Acetobacteraceae; genus JAJXXT01. The sequence goes on from CAVXSO010000006.1 coordinate 883,257, forward strand.
GGGACGTACGCGCCACTCGCGATGAAGGGAAGGATGCCCACTGTAAAAGGCTCGCAATTGGGCGCCTGGACTCTAGGCACTGCAGACTTTAATCCTTCCACCGCATTTGGTGCCATCGCGTGGACGTCGAACAACCAGACTATCATTGCCTACGAAGGAACTATAGCCCAATCACTCGGCTCCTTGTATAGATCAGCAGTTAACGGCTACGGCATTTTCTTTGGTTCCCCCACCGGGCCGATAGCCACCGCAGCGCTCGATTTTTACAATCAAGCACTGAATGATGGCCAAAATAGCGGCAACATTATCCTGACCGGACATTCCCTGGGCGGCGGGGTGGCGGGCTTCGTCGGTGCCCTTGAAGGCAAGCAGGGCATTCTGTTCGACAACATGAGTTACTCGGGAGCCGTAGAAAACGCATACAAACTGGCGGCAGGGTATGCGATGTACGATCGGACATCGCATACCACAATCCAGACCAGCAACCCACAACTTGCCACCAAAATCTATTCCTATTCGAACGTGGGTCATGGCTATCTGCGGCGCCTGATCGAACGCGTGACGGACGCGCCTTTCGTGACGGCACTGCGTAGCCTCCTGCTCGCTCCGCTGGGGCTTACGGCCGGTGTCGTTGGCACGCGCGATGAGATGGCGATGTGCGCGATACCGACCGACCGCAGCTAGCATCCGGGCTGGGTCTATCATGGCCTTTTTATCGGGCCGGCCGCCGAGGCAGCGTTGGCGCTGCATCGCATCCTCGCGAGAGACTTCCTCGCACGGTGCTCGCGCGCGGCGATGCTGGCGGCACAGCCGCTCGTCGCCCCTGTCGAGGGCCGGCCTTGGGTCACGACGGGCTTACGGGCTCGGGCTGATGATCGGCACCGCGCGTGCCGGAGAACGGATCATCGCCGTCGCCGGCACTCCGCCGGCGGGCCGGGGAGTGCCGGCGCGGTCTACCACGCGGACGGGCGGACCGTCGCGGTGTTCACCGCCTGCCCTGGCGAGGCTCGCGCCGAGCATGTCGCCGTCAAGCGTCTCGCGCAGACCTGATCCGGCATTCCAACGCCGCCGTGCCCGTGGCAGCCTGCGGGGCGACAAGGAAACGCCAAGGAGACGCCTATGCCCCGCATGACCGGCGGCGAAGCCATCGTTGCCTCGCTCCTCGCCCATGGTGTCGACACGATCTTCGGCCTGCCCGGAGTGCAGCTTTACGGGCTCTTCGACGCGCTGGCGCGCGAGGCCAACCGTATCCGCGTCATCAACGCGCGCCACGAGCAGGGGGTCGCCTATATGGCGCTGGGGGCCGCAGCCTCCACCGGCAAGCCCGCGGTCTATTCCGTGGTGCCCGGGCCCGGGGTGCTCAACACCACGGCTGCACTTGCCACCGCCGCCGGCATCAACGCCCCGGTGCTCTGCGTCACCGGCCAGGTACCGAGCAGCTTCCTTGGCCGTGGGCGCGGCCATCTGCACGAACTGCCGGACCAGCTCGCCACGCTGCGCACCCTGGTCAAGCGCGCGGACCGGATCGAGGACGCGGAGGCAGCACCGCGGCTCGTTGCCGAAGCGTTCCAGACGATGATGGCCGGGCGCCGCGGACCGGCGACGCTGGAGATGCCGTGGGACAAGTTCCAGGAAGCCGGCGAGGTGATGCCGGTCGCACCGTTGCCCGCGATCGCCCCGCCGGTGCCGGATCCGGCGCGCATCGCCGAGGCCACGAAGCTGGCGCTGGCGGCCAAGGCGCCGCTGATCGTGGTCGGCGGCGGCGCCGTGGAGGCGGGGGACGCGGTGCGCGCGCTCGCCGAGCGGCTCGGCGCGCCGGTGGTGAGCTATCGCAGCGGCCGCGGCGTGCTGGACGATGATCACCCGCTGTCCATCACCGTCGCCGCGGTCCATGCGCTGTGGCCGCAGACGGACCTGGTGATTGGCATCGGCTCGCGGCTGGAAGGGCCTGGTTGGCGCTGGACCCGGCAGGCCACGCCCGCGAAGCTCATCCGTATCGATATCGATCCGGTCGAGATGCGCCGCCTAGCCGCGGATATTGCCATCGTCGCCGATGCGCCTGCGGCGACCGCGGCCCTGGTTGCGGCCCTCGGCCCGGGTGCGGCACCTGGGCGCCGTGACGATGTTGCCAATGCGAAGCGAGCGGCAGCAACGCTCGTGACCGAGGCGCGCCCGCATTATGAGTACCTGCAGAAGATCCGCGCGGCACTGCCGGCCGACGGGTTCCTGGTCGATGAGATGTGCCAGGCTGGGTATACGAGCTGGTTCGCCTTTCCGGTGCACCGGCCACGGACGATCATTACCTCGGGCTTTCAGGGTACGCTGGGCTCCGGCTTTCCGACGGCCCTGGGTGTCGCGGCCGCCAATCCCGGCCGCAAGGTGGTTTCACTCACTGGCGATGGTGGGTTCCTGTTCGGGGCGACGGAACTGGCGACGGCGGTGCAGTTCCGCCTCGGCGTCACGGTCGTCGTGTTCGAGAACGGTGCCTATGGCAACGTGAAGCGCGACCAGCAGCGGCTGTTCGAGGGAAGGCACGCGGGGGCCGATCTCGCCAACCCGGACTTCGTGCGCTTCGCGGAGAGCTTCGGCGTGCCTGGATTCCGCGTCGAGCGCGACGCCGACTTCGCGGACACACTGGCCGCGGCGATGGAGGTCAACGGACCCGCGCTTGTGCATGTGCGCACGAAGCTCGCGGAGGAGGTCAGCCCCTGGCGCTTCATCGCGCCAAGCCGGCCTTAGCGCCAGGGCACCGTGTGGCGTGACGTGCTGCGCGGCCAGAACGGCCGCGTCACCGCCACCGCCTGCCTCGGCGAGGCAATCTACGCGCTGAACGTCTTTCTGGTTTCCACCGCGATGCCCTCGGTCGTTCACGACATTGGCGGCGTGCGCTTCCTTGCGTGGGTCAATACGGTCTACCTCGTCGCGGCGATCGTGGTTGGCGCGGCCACGGGATTTCTCAAGCAGCGTCTCGGTACGCGGCGGTTGATGCTCGTCGGCGCGGCGTGCTTCGCCGCCGGAACGCTCGCGGCCGCAGCGGCGCCGGCGATGGCGGTGGTGCTGGCCGGCCGTGCGTTGCAGGGTGCGGGCGAGGGCGCGATCGCGGCGTCTGCCTATGCGCTCCTGGCCGAGCGGCTGCCGAGCCCGCTGATCCCGAAGGCGCTCGGCGCGATGGCCATGGTCTGGGCGCTGGGCGCGTTCGCCGGGCCCCTGGCCAGCGGCATGTTGACGGAACTGCTGTCGTGGCGCGCGGCCCTGCTTGTGAACCTGCCGCTGATCGCACTCTTCGTGGCCCTTGTGCTCGGCGCCGTGCCGGCGGGTGTCTCCTCCGAGGCTGGCCACCGCCTGCCCGCCTCCAGACTCGCGGTCCTCGCCGCGGGAATCATGCTGGTGGCCCTTGCCTCGGTCGCGGAACGCCTCGCGTGGCCGCTGCTCGCTGGCGGCGCGGCAGTGCTGGTGAGTGTCGTGATGGCTGACCGTGTGGCTGCGGTCCATCTCTTCCCGCGCGACGCGTTCCGCCCGGCAACGCAGCTCGGCGCGGTGCTCTGGGTGGCACTGCTGATGCCGTTCGGCCAGGCCAGCACCTCCGTCTTCCTGCCGATCACGGTACAGAGTCTCTGGGGATACCGGCCGGTCGTCGCGGGAATCGTGGTAGCGACGATGGCACTATCCTGGAGCGTCTCCGCCCTGCTCGTCACCCTGCCCCACTCCGTGCCGCCGGTCCGCAGCATCCAGGTGGGGGCGATCCTGACCGCGCTGGGCCTGGCCGCCGCGACGCTTGCCATTCCGCATCAGGCGCTGCCGGCGCTGCTGGCGGCCCAGGTCGCGATCGGGGTTGGGTTCGGCCTGGGATGGGGGTTCATCAACCAGGTCGGCGCCGAGGCGGCGCCGGAAGCCGAGCGGGACCTTGCCGCCGCGCTGCTGCCGACGACACAGAATGCGGGCTACGCGCTCGGGGCGGCGTTGGCTGGGCTCGTCGCGAACAGCTCGGGCTATGCGCGCGAGCTTGCGCTCGGCGCCGGCCATGGCGGTCTGGCGGTGTTTGCGACGGGCACGGCACTGGCCGCACTTGCGGCACTTGCCAGCCTGCGCCTCAATGCGTGATGCGACGGCTCGTTATTGCCAGGTTTTGCACAGGTTCTGCCATGTCCCCGATCCTCGAACGCTTCATCGCCGACACCCATGCCATCATCGCGCGCGAGACTGAGGCGGCGGATCGCGTGATTTCCGTGGCGCCGCTGATGCGCGACCTGCTGGCGAACACGCAGGAGTTCCTGCAGCCCGAGCATTACCGGTCTGAACCGGATCACTATACGCGCAACGCGATCCATATCTGCCCGTCGGGACAGCTTTCGCTGTTTTCCATCGTCTGGCGGCCGGGCCAATGGACGCCAGTGCATGATCACGGCTCGTGGGGCGTGGTGGGCGTCGTGGAGGGGTTGCTCGAGGAGCGCGCCTACATGTCGGCCGATGGCGATATCACCGCGAATTCCGGCATTCGCCTGAAGCGCGGCGGGATGGTGCTGCTGAACCCGGGCGCGGTAACCAGCTTCGTGCCGAACCCGGACCACATCCACCGGACCGGCGTGCCGGAGGACCGGCCACGCTGCGTGAGCCTGCATCTCTACGGGCGCAACATGAACTCCTTCCACATCTATGATGTGGAAGCCGGTACGCGACGGCTCATCGACGTGCCGCATCAGGATAGCTGAGCGGCGGCCCTTCCGCGGCGGACGGGCCGGGCGCGCCCCGCCCGTCGCCTCAGTGCGACATCAGCACCGGCACCGTCATGCCTTCGAGCAGGCTGCGGGTGACGCCGCCGAGCACGCGTTCGCGCATCGGCGTTTGCCCGTAGGCGCCCGTCACCAGCAGCCCGATGCCGAGATCCGAGGCCTCGTTGAGCAGCGCGGCGGCCTGCGGCAGCCCATCGGCGACCGTGCGCGACAGGGTCACCGTGACGCCGTGATGCGCGAGATGCGCGGCCAGGTCCACGGCGCCAAGATCGGCGTCCCAGTCGTCGCTGGGGTCGGTCGAGACGGAGAAAACGGTGACATTCTCGGCGCGCTTCAGGATCGGCAGCGCGTCGTGCACCGCGCGCGTCGCCTCCCGGCTGCCGTTCCAGCCGATCATCACGCGCGCGGGTGGCAGGTCGAACGTCCCGGCATAGGGCAGGATCAGTACCGGCCTGCCCGCGCGCACGAGGATGGCCTCGATCTCCTCCTGCATGATCGCGGTGTCACGCCGGCGCGGATCGGCCTGGCCCATGATGACGAGGTCGGACCGACGGGCCAGTGCCAGCTTCGCCGACCGGGTGCCCGGCGTCAGCGAGCCGGCCTCCAGTCCGTTCCGCCGGACAGCTTCGGCGAGGAGCGAGGCGCAGGGTGCCTCGTCGGCCCCTGCCATCGCGGCCCCCTCGAGCCGGGCCTCCCACGCAACCGTCAGCCGCGCGGCGGCTTCCAGAACCTTGGCTCCGCCCTCGCTCGCATCGAACAGGACGGCAATATCCTTGATCGTCATGGCAACCTCCGCCGGCAAGTTGGGTGCAAATCCAGCTTGGGTCGTTGACCCAGATCAAGTCGCGGCACGAACGAAGTGGCCATCATTACTGCCATGGACATTCGCACCCTGCTTGCCCGCTACGGCGGCGACGTTCCACGGTATACATCGTACCCGACAGCGCCGCATTTCGGACCCGGCGTGGACGCGGAGATCTACGCTTCCTGGCTGGGGGCGAGCGATCCGGCGGCCCCCGTGTCGCTTTACCTGCATGTCCCTTTCTGCGACGAACTCTGCCTCTACTGCGGATGCAACACCACCGTCGCGCGGCGGAGTGACGTGCGGCAAGCCTATGCGAACCTGCTGGTCCGCGAGATCGGCCTGGTCGCCAAGGCACTGGGAAAGCGGCGCCGGGTCACGCACGTGCATTGGGGCGGCGGCACGCCCACGGCGCTGCCGGGCAAGGCCATGCACGAGGTGGACACGGCGCTGCGCCAGCACTTCGACTTCGACAACGATGCAGAGGTCGCGGTGGAACTCGATCCGCGCCACCTGGCCGGCGATCGCATCGCGGCACTGGCGGGCATCGGCACGCGCCGAGCGAGTTTCGGTGTGCAGGATTTCGATCCCAAGGTGCAGCAGGCGATCGGGCGCATCCAATCCCAGGCGCAGACCGCGGCCGCGGTTTCCGCCATGCGCGGGATTGGGGTCCGCTCGATCAATCTCGACCTGATGTACGGGCTGCCCTACCAGACGCCGGCGGGCGCGGCGGAAACGGCGCGCCGGGCGCTGGCCCTGGCGCCCGATCGTGTGGCGGTGTTCGGCTACGCGCATGTGCCGTGGATGCGCCAGCGCCAGAAGCTGTTGCCGGAGGAAGCGCTGCCGGGGCCGCTCGAGCGTTTCGCGAGCCGGGCCGCAATCGATACGACGATGCGCGAGGCGGGGTTTGTCGCGATCGGGCTCGACCATTACGCGCGGCCGCAGGACAGCCTCGCGCGGGCCATGGCGGAGGGGCATCTCGTCCGCAATTTCCAGGGCTACACGACGGATGCGGCGCGGACCCTGCTTGGTTTCGGTGCGTCATCGATCGGCACGCTGCCGGAGGGCTTCGTGCAGAACCATCCCGACGTTCCCACATGGCGCGAGGCCGTCACCGCCGGCCGCCTGCCCATCGCGCGCGGGATCGCGCCGACGCCGGAGGACCGGATGCGCGGGGAGATCATTTCGCGGCTGCTCTGCGACCTTACGGTCAATCTCGGTGCGGTGGCGCGGCGGCACAACCTGCCGCTGGTCTGGCCGGTGGCGGCGCTGCGGACGATGGAACGCGACGGGCTGCTGGTGTTCGACCACGGCCGCATCCGGGTTCGCGAGGAGGGGCGGCCGTTCCTGCGCTGCGTGGCGGCCCTGTTCGACACGCGCCTGGCCCTTGCCGGGCGGCACAGCCAAGCGGTCTGACGCCGCTCAAACGGTGCGCGTGACCTTGGCGAGGCCCGGCGGCCGGTCCGGGTCGCGGCCACGGGCGCGCGACGCCGCCTCCGCCGCAAGATAGAAGCGCAGCAGCATTGCGGCGAGATCGCAAACGGGATCGTCGGGCGGCAGGGCGGGCAGGCGCGAGGCTGCACCGAGTTCGACCGTCGAGAGCATCGGGACGCTTGCGGCCAACGGTTCCAGCACGGCTCGTGCGGGGGCGAGTGCCAGGTCCTCGGCCAGCAGGGCCACGATTGGGAAGGCGGCGCCGGCGAGCGCCCGTGGACCGTGCGCGAGCTCAGCGGCGCTGAATGCGAGTGCGGGCAGGCCGCAGGTTTCGGCGAGTTTCAGTCCCGCCTCCTCCGCGATGCCGAGGCCGGGGCCGCGGCCGACGACGAAGAGGTGCTGCGCGGCGGCGAGCAGGGTTTCGAGCGCCGACCAGTCGAGTTCCGCCGCGGCACGAAGCCGTTCCGGCAGGCGTGCGAGGCCGGGACGGGCCCGGCCGCTCCATGCCTCGATCAGTGCCAGGCCGGCGGCGAGCGTTGCCAGGACCGTCTTCGTCGCCGCGACGCTTCGTTCCGGACCCGCATGGATGTCGAGCACCGCCTCGCAAGTCTCGGCGAGCGGCGAGGCGGCATCGTTGACGATGGCGAGGGTGAAGGCGCCGCCCTCCCGCGCGGACTTCGCCTCCGCGATCAGGTCCGGGCTCTTGCCGGATTGGCTGATGGCGAGGAACAGCGCGCCATGAAGCTTTTGGCGCACGCCGTAGACCGAGGCGATGGAGGGCATGCCGGCGGCGGCAACCAGGCCGAGCTCCTGCGCCAGCACGTAGCGCAGCGCGGTGCCGGCATGGCCGGAACTGCCGCGCGCGGAGAGCAGCACGAAGGGCGGGTCGAGCACGCGCAGCCGCGCGCCGAGCGCTGCGAAATCGGAGCCGGCGAGGCAGCGCGCCGCGGCGTGCGGTGCTTCAAGAGTCTCGGCGCGCATCAGGCTCGTCATCGTGTCCTCAGTCTCGGGTCAAGCCGGTCCTGCAACCCGTCGCCCAGAAGGTTGAAGCCGAGGGCCGCGAGCAGGATCGCGAGGCCGGAGAAGACCGCGGGCCAGGGCGAAAAGGCCAGCACCGCGCGAGCTTCCGACAGCATCCGGCCGAGCGAGGCGGCCGGCGGCTGGGTGCCGAGGCCGAGGAAGGAAAGCGACGCTTCCACGAGGATCGCTGTGGAGAGCGAGAGGGAGGCCTGGACGAGGATCACCGGGGCGAGGTTGGGCACCACGTGGCGCGTCAGCAGGCGCCAGGGCGTGGCGCCGATCGAGCGGGAGGCGGCGACGTAGTCGGCCTCGCGCAGGACCAGCGCCGGCGCACGCAGGACGCGCGCGAAGATGGGCGTGTAGACGACGGCGATGGCGAGTGCCGTGCCCGTGGTGCCGGGGCCCATGATGGCGACGATGCCGATGGCGAGCAGGATGATGGGGAAGGCGAAGAGCACGTCCATCAGCCTCATCATGATGGTATCGAAACGTCCTCCGAGCCAGGCGGCGGCGATGCCGATGCTGCCGCCCATGGCCAGCGCCCCGGCGACGGAGAAGAAGGAGACGGCAAACAGCACACGCTCGCCCGCGAGCACGCGCGCCAGAATGTCGCGGCCGAATTGGTCCGTGCCCATCCAGTGGGCGAGCGAGGGCGGGGCGAAGCGCGCCAGGATGTCCTGTGCGTTGGGGCCATAGGGCAGGAAGGGCGAGGCGAACGCGCCGAGCGCCTGCAGCACGATCAGCGCGGTCCCGAGGGCGAGCAGCGGGTTCCTTTGCCTCACGTCGCCCTCGCGCGCGGGTCCGCGGCCATCACCAGCATGTCGACGGCGAAGTTGACGACGACGAAGATCGCGGTTGCCAGCAGGATGGCGGCTTGGACCAGCGGGTAGTCGCGGGCCTCGATGGCGCCGACCATCAGCCGGCCGAGGCCGGGCAGCGCGAAGACCTGCTCCACGACGACGGAGCCGCCGAACAGGTAGCCGGCGAGGATGCCGGCCGCCGTCATGAACGGAATGAGCGCATTGGCGAGCGCATGGCGGACCAGCACGACCAAGGGTGGCAGGCCCTTCGCGCGGGCCGTGCGGACGTAATCCTGGCCGAGGGCTTCGGTCAGCGCTGCGCGCAGGATGCGGGCAAGCGAGGCCAGCACCGGCAGGGCGAGGGCGATGGTGGGCAAGACCAAGCGCCTGAGGTTGCCGAGCGGGTCCTCGGTGAACGGTACCCATCCCACGACGGCGAGCGACGGCATCGTGTCGGAGGCGCCGTAGAGCAGCAGTGTGCCGAGCCAGAAGGACGGCATGGTCAGACCGATCACGGAGATGAGCCGCACGACGATATCCGCCGTGCCGCCGCGCAGCGCCGCCATCGCGCAGCCCGCGGGCACTGCCAGGATGATCGCCATCAGCAGCCCGGCGATGGTGAGTTCCGCCGTCACTGGCGCGCGTGCCGCGATTTCCGCGAGTACTGGCCGGCCGGTATCGAGGCTCACGCCGAAATCGCCGCGCAGGACGCGGCCGAGCCACACCAGGTATTGCACCGGCAATGACCGGTCGAGCCCCATCTCGTGGCGCAGAATTGCCAGTTTCTCGGGGCTCGCGTCCGTGGCGCCGAGCTGGATCTGTGCCGCGTCGCCGGGGACCAGATGCACGATCAGGAAGGCGAGCACCGAGACCCCGGCGAGCACCAGCAGGAGCTGCGCCAGGCGTCGCAGAAGGGAAGCGGCCATTATTTCGTGAGCGTCACGTCCCGCAGGCCCCAGAGCGAGCGCGTCGCCAGCGGGGTGAAGCCGTGCACGTTGTCGCGCACCGCGGTGAACAGCGTACCGTAGGCCAGCGTCGCGATCGGGCCGTCGCAGGCCAGGCCCTTCTGCACCGTGTCGTACTCAGCCTTGCGCTTGGCGGTGCTCGGCTCGCTGCGCGCCTCGTTCAGCAGCTGGTCCACGGCGGGGTTGGAATATTTGAAGACATTGGTGGCGCCGCCGGTCTGGTAGGTGCGGCCGAAATAGTCGTCGGGATCGACGCCGCCGCCGTTGAGCGAGACGAAGCCCTGGAAGTTGCTGGCGCGCCAGTCCTTCACGAAGGCGGGCAGCGTCTGGACATCGAGCTTGATGTCGAAGCCCGCCTTGTTGAGCTGCGCCTGCACGACCTGGGCCACGTCCACCACCTGCTGCACGCTGCCGAGCACCTTCAGCGTCACCGGCAGGCGGCCCTTCACGCCGGCCTCGGCGAGCAGCTTCTTCGCACCAGCGGAGTCTGGCCGGTAGCAAGCGAAACTGCTGGTGGGCAACGCCCAGGTGGTGAGCGCAGGCGAGAGCGGACCGCCGGGCTCGCCGCGACCGAAATAGGCGGCCTGGACGATCTGCGTGCGATCCAGGCCCATGTTCAGCGCCTCGCGTACCTTGGGATCGTTGAACGGCGGCTGGGAGACATTCATCCCGACCAGGCTGTAGGCGAGGTCCTGGGTCTTCAGCAGCGCAACGTGCGGCTTGCCGGCGAGCGCGGTCGCGGTGGCGGCGTCGATGTTCGGCAGCATCTGGTACGTGCCGCTGGCGAGGCCGAGCTGGCGCGTCGCTGCATCGGGAACGATGTCAAACGTGACGCCGACGAGGTGCGGCAGGCCGGCGGCCCAGTAATGCGGGTTGGCGACGAGCGCGATCGAGGTGTCGGGGACCCATTCCTTGAACGCGAAGGGGCCGGTGCCGTCCGGCTTGTGGGCGAGATCGCCGAAGGCCGCCGGCGAGGCGATGGCGAGGGTGGCGAGTTGCGCGAGGAATGGAGCGGACGGCTCCTTCAGCACGATCCGCAAAGTGTCCTTGCCGGTGGCCGTCATCGAGGCGATGCCGGTGAATTGCGAGGCGTAGGGCGAGGCGGTCTTGGGGTCGACGACGCGCTTGATGTTGGCGATCACCGCGTCCGCCGTGACCGGCGTGCCGTCGTGGAAGACGGCGCCGGGACGCAGCAGGAAATCGTAGGTCTTGCGGTCCGGGGCGAGGATCCATGCGGAAGCGAGCGCCGGTACGACCTGCAGCTTTGCGTCGATCGCGGTCAGACCCTCGTAGATCGCGCTGTCGACCAGCACCGAGGAGAAAGCGGTGGCAATGTGCGGATCGAGGCCGGCCGGGGACTGGTCCACCCCCACCTGCAACACACCCGGGGCGGCGGCGTGCGCCGCGATCGGGATTGCCACGACGAGCGCCGCGAGACGGAACTGGAACGGCATCGGATGTCCCCCTGCAAAACGGGTGCGACCTTATGCCGGCCTAGGGCCAGCGCAAAGTGCGGGGGGTCAGACCAGACCTGCGCCCGACAGGGCACCGAAGACGCCGAGCGCGCAGGTGAGTGCGGAGACCGCCTGGACCACCGCGAGGTAGGCGCGCGACGGCCGGAAGTCGTGCGGCAGGCCGCGCATCGCGAGCGCGATGAGGAAGCCCAACACCAGCGGCAGCAGCGGCAGCGGCAGCAGCGCGGTCATCACCTGGATGCCGATGTTGAGTGCGACCAGGTCCGGCGAGCCCCAGACCAGCGCGGCGGCGGCGATGAAGGCGGCGGCGCAGGCGCCGTAGAACCAGCGCGCGCAGCGGATGCAGCTCCAGCGAGTGACGCAAACCTGCGACCTCGCCGAGGCCCTCCGAGAGTGCCAGGGAGACGACGATGGCAGCGACCATTCCGACCCCGAATACACCGGCGCCGAAGACGAGCCGGCCGGCGACGGGACCGAGTAAGGGTGTGTGCGCTCCGCTCATCGCGTCGATCGCGACGAGCGCGGCGACCGCGAGCCCGGCGGCCGAGATCCAGCCCCATACGCCACCGAAATGTTCACGGATCAGTTCGCCGTGGCCGCGCCCGGTAGCGATGCCGAGGCGCGCGGTCAGTTCCTGGACGATGTAGAGAACCGGCACGAGCAGGAATTGCTGCAGGAGCAGCCGGTAGCCGAACTGCACGCCGCTCTGCCGTGCGGCGATGATGCTGCCGACATCGGTGTCCGCAAGCATGACCACGATGCCGGGTCCCATGATCGCCGCAATCCGGCGCGGCCGCGTGCGCAGTGCGGCGGCGCGCATCGCGGCCTGGCTACTCGACATCGGGCGACTCACTGTCAATCGCGAGTTATTCGCGATTGAATGTCGGGGGGTCGGCGCCAAGCAGCGGTGAACGCGCGGTCCCCGGTGTGGCGGCTTCCGGTGTGGCGGCGCGGGCGGGGCGGCCGCGGCGGGCGACGAGGGCGATGCCGGCGAGGACCAGCGCGGCGCCGGCGTAGAAGCCCGCGCCGAGTTGGTCGCCGAAGAGCAGCGCGGAGGCGGCGACGCCAATCACGGGCTGGATGTATTGGGTCGCCGCGGCGATCCGCGCCGGCACCCGACGCAGCACGGCGAACCAGATCCATACGCCCGCGACCGTGACCAGCAGCCCGAGATAGAGGACCGAGACGGCGCCAATGGCGGTGAGCGAGGCGTGGCCCATCCACGGTGTCGCGGCCAGCAGCGGCAGGGTGCCGAAGAGAGAGCTCCACGCGGCGATGCTGGCGGCCGGAAGGCGGCCGGTCATTTCCGCGGCCAGGACATAGTAGATGGCGACGGCGAAGGCGGAGACCAGCATCCACGCGACGCCCACGAGCCCGGCCCCTCCCCCGCTGTCGTGGGCGAAAGCGATGACGCCGACACCGGTTGCCGCCACCAGGAGGCCGATGACGTGAATGGCGCGCAGAGCCTGGCGCAGCCGCCAGGCGGCGAGGACGGCGACCAGGATAGGGATCGTCGCGGACAGGACGGTGGCGACCGACGCCGGGGTGCGCGCCACGCCAAGCGCCTGTGCCACCTGGCCGACATCGATGCCCACCACGCCGAGGACCGCCAAGGTCAAAAGGTCGCGGCGCGTGGGGCGTGGGCCGCGCCAGGCGAGGATCGCGAAGAAGGGAGCGGCGGCGGCGTAGCGCAGCGTGGCGAGCACGATCGCGGGCATCGCCATGACGCCGAATTTGGTCGCGGGGATGGAGAGGCCCCAGATCAGGCAGAGCAGCGCAAGGCCGGCGTAGGGCAGCCTCATCCGGCGGCGACCCGTTCCACGAGGGACGCGGCGACGCGCCCCGCCAGTTCCGCCCAGTCGCCGCGCGCGCGCTGCCGCCACAGGCGCAATGTGGGATACCAGGGCGAATGCTCGCGCCCGAGCAGCCAGCGATGATCCGGCGCGAATTGCAGCAGCACCCAGGCGGGGAGCCCGAGCGCACCGGCGAGGTTGGCGACCGAAGTGCAGGTGGTGATGACGAGATCCATTGCCGTCATCAGGGCCGCGGTCTCCGCGAAGTCTGTGAGGGCGGCGCTGTGATCGACGAGGTTGGGGATGGCTGCGAGCACAGCGCGATCCGCCTCGCGCACCGGGGCCTGGATCACGTGCAGTTCCGCGCCGGTGGCGGCGAGCGCGGGGAGGATCTGTTCGGCGCGCATCGAGCGTGTGCGGTCGCGCTTGAAATCCGGATTGCCGGACCAGGCGACGCCGACGCGTGGCCGGCGGCGCTCGCCCAGGCGGGCGCGCCACGCGGCGACACGGGCGGTACCAGCGCTGAGATAGGGCGGTGGCGGAATGGATTCGAGCGTGGTGCCGAGGGCGAGCGGCAGGCTCATCATCGCCACATGCAGATCGAAATCCGGCTGTGGCGCGGTGTCGGCGTGCAGTTCGAAGCCCATCGGCGCGAGCAGCGGAAGCAGCGGAAGCTGCGCGCGCAGTACGAGGGTGGCGCCCATGGCGGCGAGCAGCGGCGCGAAGCGGACGAACATGATGGTGTCGCCGGCGCCCTGCTCGCTGACCAGCAACAGGCGCCGCCCGGCGACGGGGGTTTCGCCGAGCCACATCGTCTCGAGGAAATTGACGGCGCCGGAACGGAAATCCTTGTCGCGCCAGCGGTTCTGCAGCAGCGCGAAGCCGCGCGGGAGGTCACCCATGGTGAGCCGCGCGAGCCCCTCCCCGCACTGGGCAGGGATCAGGGCTGGCGATAGGCGTTCGGCCTGCGCGTAAAGGGCTGCCGCCGCGGCCGGCTCCGCGCGCAGCATGTGGGCGGCCGCCGCGTGGCACAGGGAAGCGGCGCGGTCCGGGTGGTCCGCGGGGACGCGTGATGCCGCCTCCAGCGCCTCCTCCGCCTGGTCGAGATCGACAAGGGCTGCGGCGAGGTTGGTGAGTGCGCGGCCATCGCCTGGCCGCAGTTCCACCGCGCGGCGGTAGCAGGCGACGCCGTCCTCGTCCCTGCCCTGCCGGCGCGCGGCGTTGCCGAGATCGTTCCAGGTGCCGGCGGCCGTAGAGTCGAGCGCCAGCGCGGCGCGAAACGCGGCCTCGGCGTCGGCGTATCGCCCGGCCTCCATGAGGGTGGCACCCAGCATGGTAAGAGCGGTCGGATCCCATGGCCGGTCGGTCGCCGCGAAGCGGGCGGCGGCGATGGTGTTGTCGTCGGTGGGGTCGAAGCGGCGCGGTATCACATCACCGCGAAGCCATCGTCGGCCGCGAGGACCGTTCCGTTGAGGAAACGTCCTGGGGTGCCGGCGCAGAGCAGCAGCAGGGCGGCGTCGAGGTCCTCCGGCTTGCCGAAGCGGCGCCGTGGCTGGATGGCGCGCAGCTTCTCGCCGGCAGGCGAGGCGAGCCAGTCGCGGTTGATGTCGGTCTCGATATAGCCAGGGCAGAGCGCGTGCACGCCGATGCCGTGGCGGCCCCAGTCCCGCGCCATGGATTTCGTCATCATCACCAGGGCGGCCTTGCTGATGCAGTAGGTGGCGAGCTGGCCAATGGGACGCAGGCCGGCGACGGAGGCGATGTTGACGATGCGACCCTCGAGGCCGGCGGACATCATCTGCCGCGCCACGGCCTGGGCCATGAAGAACGGACCCTTGAGGTTGGTGGCGAGCACCATGTCGTAGTCGGCCTCGGTGACGTCCTCGGTGCGGGCGGGGCGGCTGATGCCGGCATTGTTGACCAGGATGCCGACGGGGCCGAGGCGCGCGGCGACGGCCTCCACCGTGACCGCGATCGCGGCGGCGTCGGTCACGTCGAGCGCGAAGGCGGCGCCGCCGATCTCGGCGGCCAGCGCCTCCAGCCGGTCGAGCCTGCGGGCGGCAACGGCGACCGTGGCCCCGTGCGAGGCGAGGAGGCGGGCGAAACGGATGCCGAGGCCGGAGGAGGCGCCGGTAACGAGGGCGACCTTGCCCGCGATGTCGAAATCGAGGCCGCTCATGCCGCGAGCCGGCGGCGGGCCGCCTCGTATTCGCGGGCGAGGCGGTCGATGAGGTCGGCGGCGGGGACGATGCGGTCGATCACGCCGATCCCCTGCCCCGAACCCCAGATGTCCTTCCAGGCGCGTTTCTTGTCCGGGCCGAAATCCATCTTGCTCGGTTCCGAGGCCGGCAGGCGGTCGGGGTCGAGGCCGGCGGCGAGGAGGCTCGGCTTGAGGTAGTTGCCGTGCACGCCGGTGATGAGGTCCGTGTAGACGATGTCGGCCGACGCGCTCTCGACGACCATGCGCTTGTAGGCCTCGGCGGCGTTGGCTTCGGCCGTCGCGATGAAGGCGGAGCCGATATAGGCGAGGTCCGCGCCCATGGCCTGGGCGGCGAGGATGGCGCCGCCGGTCGCGATGGAGCCGGAGAGTGCCACGGGCCCGTCGAAGAACCGGCGGATTTCCTGGACGAGGGCGAAGGGCGAGGTGGTGCCGGCATGGCCGCCGGCGCCGGCTGCGACCGCTATGAGGCCATCCGCTCCCTTCTCGATCGCCTTCCTCGCGAAGGCGAGGCTGATGATGTCGTGCAGGACGATGCCGCCATAGGAGTGGGCGGCCTCGTACACCTCGGGCCTGGCGCCGAGGGAGGTGATCATCAGCGGCACCTTGTACTTAACGCAGAGGGCGACGTCGTGCTCGAGGCGGGTGTTGCTGCGGTGGACGATCTGGTTGACGGCGAACGGGGCGGCGGGACGCTCCGGGTGCTTCGCGTTCCAGTCGGCGAGGGCGGTGGTGATGCGCTCCAGCCACTCGTCCAGCATCAATTCCGGGCGGGCGTTCAAGGCGGGGAACGAGCCCACGATGCCCGACGTGCATTGAGCGATCACGAGGTCCGGGTTCGAGATGATGAACAGCGGCGCGCCGATCACGGGCAGGCGCAGATGTTGCAGGACCGGCGGCAACGACATGCAGGGCCTCTGGGACGAACTCCGCCGCGGTTCTGCCACGCGGGCAAGGCGACGCCAACCGCGCCTGTTGCGAAGGCGGCGGAAACCCGTATCCAGGGCGGATGGCGAGCATCGGCATCGACTTCGGGACCACCAACTCCGTGCTCGCCATCGCGGGGGATGACGGCCGTGTGCGGACCGCGGGCTGCGGGGACGAGGCGGCGTTTCGCTCCATCCTGTGCTTCTGGGAGGAGACGCGCGGGGCGAGCCGTGGGCTGCGCCACGCGGCGGGGCCGGCCGCGATCGAGGCCTGGCTGGCGGCGGCGGCCGATTGCCGGCTGGTGATGTCGATGAAGTCCTACCTGGCGCAGGCGAGTTTTTCCGAGACGCGGATCTTCGGGCGGCGGCATACGCTCGAGGACATCATCGCGCTGCTGCTGCGGGCGCTGCTGGAGGCGAGCGGCGTGGACCCCGCGGGCGCGCGGATCACCGCGGGGCGGCCGGTGCGGTTTGTGGGGGAGCGGGCGGATGACGCGCTCGGCGCGCGGCGCCTGACCGCGGCGTTCGCCGAGGCGGGGATGAAGGACATCACGCTGGCGCTGGAGCCGGAGGCGGCGGGGTGGCACTTCGCGCGGAGCCTCGATACGGATGCGACGGTGCTGGTGGGCGATTTCGGCGGCGGCACGTCCGATTTTTCCGTGCTGCGCTATGTGAAGGGGCGCGGGGTGGTCTCGCTCGGGCATGCGGGCATCGGGATTGCCGGCGATACGTTCGATGCGCGGATCATGGAGCACATCGTCGCACCGCGGCTCGGCAAGGGGAGCACCTATGCGCCGGCAGGGACGGCGCTGCCGGTGCCGCCGCACTGGTACCGGAACCTGGCGCGCTGGCACCTGCTTTCCATGATGCATACGCCGCGGATGTTGCGCGAGATACGCGAGGTGGCGGCGCGGGCGAGCCATCCACACCGGCTGGAGGCGTTCGCGCGGCTGATCGCCGAGGAGCTGGGCTTCGAGCTCAACCGCGCGGTGACGCGGGCCAAGGCGGAGCTTTCCACGCAGGCAAGCGCGGAGCTGCGCTTCGAGGGGGCGGGGATCACGATCGAGGAAGAGATTTCGCGCGAGGCGTTCGAGGCGTGGATTGCGCCGGATCTCGCGCGGCTGGCGGCCACGGTGGATGAGGCGCTGGCGGCGGCGGGGACGACAGCCGGCGAGATTTCAAGAGTGTTCCTGACCGGAGGCACCGCCTTCGTGCCGGCGGTGCGGCGCCTGTTCGAGCAGCGCTTCGGCGCCGGGCGCATCGCGGGCGGGCGCGAGTTCCTCGCCATCGCGGAGGGGCTGGCGCTGATGGGGGCGGGCTGACCGACCCGGCGGGTTTGACTTCCGGGCCGCCTGCCGCGACGCTGCCGATGGAGGATAACGGGCCGGGAATCAGGGGATGGATCTGCGCTTCACCGAGGAAGAAATCGCCTTCCGCGACGAGGTTCGACGCTTCTTTCGCGAGGAGGTGCCCGAGCCGATTCGGCGCAAGGTGCTGGAGGGGCGGCATCTCTCCAAGGACGAGATCGTGCGCTCGCAGCGTATCCTGAACGCGCATGGCTGGGCGGTGCCGCACTGGCCGCGTGAGTGGGGCGGGCAGGACTGGACGCCGGTACAGACCTACCTGTTCCAGGACGAGATGCAGCAGGCGGGCGTGCCGGCGCCGCTGCCGTTCAATGTCTCCATGGTGGGGCCGGTGATCGCCGAGTTCGGGAGCGAGGCGCAGAAGCGGCGGTTCCTGCCGCGGGCAGCCAACCTCGACGACTGGTGGTGCCAGGGATTTTCCGAGCCGGGCGCGGGCTCCGACCTCGCGAGCCTGCGCACCAGGGCGGTGCTCGACGGCGATGAGTGGGTGATCGACGGGCAGAAGACCTGGACCACGCTCGCGCAGCACGCCGACTGGATTTTCTGCCTCTGCCGCACCGATCCCGCCGTGAAGAAGCAGGAGGGGATTTCGTTCATCCTGGCGGATATGCGCACGCCGGGAATTACCGTGCGGCCGATCCAGACCATCGATGGCGGACGCGAGGTGAACGAGGTGTTCTTCGATGCCGTGCGGGTGCCGCGCGAGAACCTGGTGGGCGAGGTGAACCGCGGCTGGGACTATGCGAAGTTCCTGCTCGGCAACGAACGCACCGGCATCGCGCGCGTGGGGACGTCCAAGGCGCGGCTGAAGCGTATTCGCGAACTTGCGGGGCTGGAGCTGCGGGGCGGGCGGCCGGTGATCGAGGACCGGCGGTTTCGCGAGAAGCTCGCTTCCGTCGAGATCGAGCTCAAGGCGCTGGAGATGACGCAGCTGCGCGTGGTGGCCGACGAGCGCGGGCGGGCGCGGGGCAAACCCAACCCCGCTTCCTCCATCCTCAAGATCAAGGGATCGCAGTTGCAGCAGGCGACGACGGAGCTGCTGCTCGACGTGGTGGGGCCGCACGCGATGCCGCTCGCGGCACAGGACGAAGGAGCGGGGCGCAACGAGCCAGGCATCGGGCCCGACTATGCCGCAGTGGCGGCGCCGACCTACTTCAACTGGCGCAAGATCTCGATCTACGGCGGATCGAACGAGATCCAGCGCAACATCATCGCCAAGGCGATCCTTGGCTTCTGACATGGCAGGCCCGGCATGGATTTCGATCTCGGCGACGACCAGAAACTGCTGAAGGATTCCGTCGATCGGCTGATCGCCGATCGTTACGGGTTCGAGGCACGGCGCGGCTTCATGGCGGAGGCGGAGGGGTGGAGCCGGGCCAATTGGGCGCGGTTCGCGGAACAGGGGCTGCTCGGGCTGCCCTTCTCCGAGGAGGCGGGCGGGTTCGGCGGCGGGGCCGTCGAGATCGCGCTGGTGATGGAGGCGTTCGGGCGCGGGCTGGTGGTGGAGCCCTACCTCGCGACCGTGCTGCTGGCCGGGCGGCTGCTGGAGGCGGCGGGCGAGAAGGCACAGGTGGAGCGCATTGCCGCGGGCGAGATGCTGGCGGCCGTTGCGCACCTCGAACGGCATAGCGGCTGGGACCTCGCGGACGTGGCGGCCAGGGCGACGGCGGATGGCGATGCCTGGCGGATTTCCGGCACGAAGTGCGTGGTGGCGCACGGGGATTGCGCGGACCTGCTGCTGGTGACCGCGCGTACCAGCGGGGGGCAGCGGGACCGCGACGGCATCGGCGTCTTTCTTGTGGCGGGCGATGCGGCCGGGGTTTCGCGGCAGGGGGCGCCGACGCAGGACGGGCAGCGGGTGGCGGAGATCACGCTCGCCAACGCGCCGGCCAGGCAGCTCGCTTTTCCTGGCGATGCGCTGGCGACCCTGGAGCGCGTGCGTGACCAGGCGATTGCGGCGCTGTGCGCGGAGGCCGTGGGCTTGATGGCGGAGATGCATGCGATCACCGTCGATTACCTCAAGACGCGCAAGCAGTTCGGGCGCGCGATCGGCGAATTCCAGGTGCTGCAGCACCGGTCGGTGGATATGTACGTGGCCCTTGAGCAGGCGCGATCCATGGCGCTCTACGCGACGCTGATGGCGGAGGAAGCGGATGCCTCGGCGCGGGCCGCCGCGATCTCGGCGGCGAAGGTGCAGATCGGGCGATCCGGGCGGCATATCGGGCAGGAGGCGGTGCAGCTGCATGGCGGCATCGCGATGACGATGGAATACAAGGTCGGCCACTACTTCAAGCGGATGACGATGATCGAGGAGATGTTCGGCGATACCGATACGCATCTCGAACAAGTTGCAGCAGCGGAGTCCATCCTTTGACCGCCACCTACAATCTCGCCGGCAAGACCGCGTTGGTCACCGGCGCCGCGTCCGGGATCGGGCTTGCCACGGCGACGAAGCTTGCGGGCTTCGGCGCGACCGTCGCGATCAACTTTCTGCCCGACGATGCGCGCGGGCCGGAGGCGGTGGCGCGGCTCGCGGCCGCGGGCGGGCGCGTGATCCCGGCACCGGGCAACGTGGCGGATGCCGCGGATGGGCCGGCGATGGTGGGGGCGGCGATCGGGGCGCTCGGGCGGCTTGACCTGCTGGTAAACAACGCGGGGACGCCGGGCGTGCGCGCCGCGATCCCGCCCGCCCGGCTCGACCTCATCACCGAGGAGTTGTGGGAGGCCGTGATCGAGACCAACCTGTTGGGCGTGTTCCGCGCCTCCAAGGCGGCGGCGGCGGCGCTGCGGGAAGCGCATGGGGCAATCGTTTCGATTGCGTCCATCGCGGGGATCAACCATCCCGGAAGTTCGCTGGCGTATGGGGCGACGAAGGCGGGAGTGATCAGCCTGACGAAGAACCTGGCGCGCGGAATGGGGCCGGAGGTGCGGGTGAATGCGGTCGCACCGGGTGCGGTGGACAGCACCTGGCAGATCGAGTGGACCAATGAGCAGCGGGCGACGAGCATCGAGAAGGCAGTGATGAAGCGGCGCTGCACGCCGGAGGACATCGCCGAGGCGGTGGTGTTCCTCGGCTTCTCGGCACCGATGGTGACGGGGCAGACACTGGTCGTCGATGGTGGGCTGACGCTGTGAGCACCATCGTTTCCTGCGCCGTCACGGGGGGCGCGGACAGCGCGCATGTGTCGCGGGCGATTCCGCGCAGCCCTGCGGAAATCGCGAGCGAGGTGCTGGCGGCGCGCGCCGCGGGGGCGGCAATCGCGCATATCCATGTGCGCGACCCGCAGACCGGCAAGCCGTCGCGCGAGATCGCGTATTACCGCGAGGTGGTGGAGCGCGTGCGCGACGCGGGCAGCGACGTGGTGATCAACCTCACCACCGGGCCGGGAGCTCGTTTCGCGCCCGCGACGAACGCGCCGCTGGCGGGGTTCGTGCCGCCGGCCGAGCGGGTGGCGCATGTGCTGGAGATGCGCCCGGAGATCTGCTCGCTCGACGTCGCGACGATGAATTTCGGCGACTGGGCAATGGTGAATGTACCCGAGCAGCTGCGCGAGATGGCGGGGATGATCCGCGGCGCGGGGGTAAAGCCGGAGCTTGAGGTGTTCGACCTCGGGCATGTGCGGCTCGCGGTGAGGATGATCGAGGAGAACCTGTTCGCGCCGCCGCCGCTGCTGCAGCTTTGCCTCGGCATCGCCTGGGGCGCGCCGGCGACAGCGGAGGGGATGATCGCGATGAAGTCCATGCTGCCGGCGGGCGCGCAGTGGAGCGCCTTCGGCATCAGTCGCGCGCAATTTCCGATGGTGGCGCAGAGCGTGATCCTGGGCGGACATGTGCGCGTGGGGCTGGAGGACAATCTCTACCTCTCGCGGGGCGTGCTGGCGCCAGGGAATGCGTCGCTTGTCGAGCGGGCGGTACGGATCGTCGAGGAGCTTGGCGGGACGGTGGCGAAGCCGGCCGAGGCGCGGCGCATCCTCGGGCTCGGGACGTGAACACACTGGAGGCCGACTACGTCATCGTCGGTGCCGGTTCAGCCGGCAGCGTGCTGGCGGCGCGGCTTTCCGAGGACCCGGGCGCGACGGTCGCGGTGCTGGAGGCGGGGGGCGAGGACCGCAACCCGTGGATCCATATCCCGCTTGGCTACGGCAAGACGTTCGCCGACAAGCGCATCAACTGGTGTTACGAGACCGAACCGGATCCAGGCCTGGGTGGGCGGCGCATCTTCTGGCCGCGCGGGAAGGTGCTGGGAGGATCGTCTTCCATCAACGGGCTGCTCTATGTGCGCGGCCAGGCGGAGGACTATGAGCATTGGCGACAGCTGGGGAACGCCGGCTGGTCGTATGCTGACGTGCTGCCGTATTTCCGCCGCTCCGAGGACCGCGTCGGCAAGCCGGATCCGTTGCACGGCACGGGCGGCGGGCTTGCGGTTTCCGATGTGGCGGGCGGCCATCCTCTCTCCGAGGCGTTCATCGAGGCGGCGGCGCAGGAGGGGATTCCGCGCAACGAGGATTTCAACGGCGCCGGGCAGGAGGGCGTGGGATACTACCAGACGACGTCGCGGCGGGGGCGGCGGTGCTCCGCGGCGGTGGCGTTCCTGAAGCCCGCGATGAAGCGGGCGAACCTGCATGTGATCACCGGGGCGCTGGCGACGCGGCTGCTGTTCGCGGGCAGGCGGGCGACGGGATTGCAGTTTCTCCGTGGCGGTGCCGAGGAGACAATCCGGGCGCGGCGGGAGGTGATTCTGTGCGGCGGCGCGGTGAACACGCCGCAGCTGCTGATGCTCTCCGGGATCGGGCCGGGGGAGCATCTGCAATCTTTCGGGATCGAGACGATCTACGATGCGCCGGGGGTGGGGCAAAACCTGCAGGACCACCTGAAGGTGGGCTTCGCTTACCGGTGCCGCGCGCCGATCACCGTCAACGACGTGATGCAGAGCAAGCTGCACATGGTGCGCGCGGGGTTGGAATATGCGCTGTTCCGCACCGGGCCGCTGGCGCTTTCCGCGGCATCCGCCGGCATTTTCACGCGCACGCGGCCGGAGCTGGCGACGCCGGATATCCAGTTTCACTTCATTAACTTCTCCTCCGATACGTCGGCGGCGGAGCTGCACCCGTTCTCCGGCTTCACGCAGCATGTCTGCCAGCTGCGGCCGGAGAGCCGGGGGATGATCCAGTTGCGCTCACCCGATCCCGCGGTGACGCCTGCGATTTTTCCGAACTACCTGGCCGAGGAGCTGGACCGGCGCACGATCGTCGCCGGGCTGAAGCTGGCGCGGCGGATCGCGGCAAGGCCGGTGCTGCGCCACTACATCGAAAGCGAGCATGCGCCGGGCGATGCGGTGCAGAGCGACGACGAGTTCCTCGACTACGCGCGGCGGACCGGCAGCACCGTTTTCCACCCCGTCGGCACGGCGCGCATGGGGCGCGACGAGATGGCGGTGGTGGATGACCAGCTGCGCGTGCACGGGATCGAGGCGCTGCGCGTGGCCGATGCCTCCATCATGCCGACCCTGGTTTCCGGCAACACCAATGCTGCCTGCATCATGATCGGCGAGAAATGCGCCGATCTCGTTCGTGGAAAGGAACTGCCCCGTGCCGCCTGACCGTCCCCGCATTTTTTCCGCCACCATGGCGACCGAGACCAACACGTTCTCGCCGCTGCCGACCTCGCTCGATTCCTATCGCGAAACGGTGTTCTTCCGGCCGGGCGAACACCCGAACGACCAGCCGCGCATGTGCACGGCGCCGCTGTTCGTGGCCCGCCAGCGCGCGGCGAAGGAGGGTTTTACGCTCATCGAGGGGAGCTGCTTTGCCGCCTCTCCGGCCGGGCTCACCACGCGCGCGGCGCACACGCTGATGCGCGATGAGATCCTCGGGCAGATACGCGCGGCGATGCCGCTCGACGGGCTGCTGCTCGGGCTGCACGGCGCGATGGTGGCGGACGGGTGCGACGACGTGGAGGGCGAGCTGATCGAGGCGGCGCGCGCAATCGTGGGCAAGGATTGCGTCATCGGCGTGGAGCTCGATCCGCATTGCCACCTGACGCTGCGGCGGATGCGGTTCTCCGACATCATCATCCTCTACAAGGAGTTTCCGCACACCGACGTGGTGGACCGCGCGGAGGAGCTGCTGACGCTGGTGCTGCGGACGATCCGCGGCGAGATCAGGCCGGTGATGTCCTGCTACGATTGCCGGCAGATCGGATCGTATCCCACGACCGAGCCGTTGATGCGGGCTTTCGTGGACCGGATCATGGCGATGGAGGGGAAGGACGGGGTGCTTTCCATCTCCATCGGGCATTGCTTCCCCTATGCCGACGTGGCGGAGCTGACGGGGCGCGTGCTGGTGGTGACGGATGGCGACAAGGCGGGGGCGGACCGGCTGGCGACCGCGCTCGGCGAGGAGTTCGTTTCGATGCGCGGCCGGACGGCGCCGCCGTATCTCGATATCGGCGGGGCCGTGGCCGCGGCGCGGGCGGCGAACTCCTTCCCGGTCGTCATCGCCGACCCCGCGGACAATGCCGGTGGCGGCGCGCCATCCGACAACACGACATTCCTGCGTGCGCTGATGGACGCACGGGTGGAGGGCGCGTGCCTCGGGCCCATCTGGGACCCGATCGCGGTGCGGATCTGCAACGATGCGGGCGTGGGGGCGCGGATTCCGTTGCGCTTCGGGGGAAAGACAGGGCCGGCCTCCGGGCTGCCGATCGACGCCGAGGTGGAGGTGCTGGCGCTGGCAGCCGATGCGCACCAGAGCTTCGGGCCGACGACGGTGCCGCTGGGCGACTGTGCCGCGATCCGTGCCGGGGGCGTGGAAGTGGTGCTGATCTCCAACCGCACGCAGGCGCTGGGGCTCGAGCTGTTCCGCAACCTTGGCATCGAGCCGAAGGAGCGGCGGGTGGTGGCGGTGAAGTCCACCAACCATTTCCGTGCGGCGTTCGGGCCGATCGCGGGGCAGGTGCTGTATGTGGACACGGACGGACCGCTGTCCCGGGACTATCGGCGTATCCCGTACACGAAGATCGCGCGGCCGATCTGGCCGCTCGACGAAAAAGCGGCGCCGGGGCTGATCCTCTGATGCGGCTGCCCGCGATCGCACCCGAGGCGATGTCCCCCGCGCAGCGCGAGGTTTACGAGGCCACCGTCTCGGGGCCGCGCGGGCGGATGGTGCCGCCCGTCGCGGCCTGGCTGCATTCGCCTGGGGTGGCGGCGCCGGCGCAGATGCTGGGGCGGCATATTCGTTACGAGTCATCGCTGCCGCTGGCATGGAACGAGATGGCGATCCTGCTCGTGGCACGGCATTGGGGGGCGAGCTACGAGTGGTATGCGCACAAGCGCATGGCCCTCGACGCCGGGCTCGATCCCGCGGTCGTGGAGGCGATCCTGGCGCGCAGGCCCCCTGCCCTGCCGGCCGAAGCCATGGCGATTTACGATTATGCCGCGACATTGTTGGAAAAGCGCAATGTCTCCCAGGCGCAGCACGAGGCGATGGTGACGCAGTGGGGCACACGGGGCGTGGTCGACCTGGTGGCGCTGCTCGGTTACTACACGCTGGTTTCCATGACGCTGAACGCGTTCGACGTGGGGCTGCCGCCGGGCGAGGCGGCGGAGGTCGTGCCGCCCTCCCCCTGAGCGGGCGGCCCTCCTGAGCGGGCGGCCAGGCGGCCTTCGCGGGGCGCCCGCGCGGTGGTGGCGGGAAAGGAACGCGCCTATATTGGACGCAACAGGAGGATTGCCATGCCGGAATCGTGCATCGTCGGTTGGGCCCATAGCCGCTTCGGCAAGCTCGAGGAGCCGGATGCGGAATCATTGATGGATGGCGTGGCGCGGGCGGCGATCGAGGATGCCGGGGTCGAGCCCTCCGCCATCGATGCGATCTTCGTCGGCCACTACAACAACGGGTTCCAGCGGCAGGACTTCCCCTCCTCGCTGGTGCTGCAGTCGCTGCCGGAGCTGCGGTTCAAGCCGGCGACGCGCTACGAGAATGCGTGCGCCACGGGGACGGCGGCGATCCATGGCGCGCGGGATTTCATCGCGGCCGGGCGCGGGCGGCTGACACTGGTGGTCGGCGTGGAGAAGATGACGGCGACGCCCACGCCGGAGGTGGGCGAGATCCTGCTTTCCGCGTGCTACCGGCGCGAGGAGGCCGAGATCAAGGCCGGGTTCGCCGGCGTGTTCGGGCGCATCGCCGAGCGGTATTTCCAGCAATACGGCGACCAGTCCGACGCGCTGGCGGCGATCGCGGCGAAGAACCACAAGAATGGCGTCGCGAACCCGTACGCGCAGATGCGCAAGGACCTCGGCTACGCGTTCTGCCGCGAAGTTTCGGAGAAGAACCCGTATGTCGCGCCGCCGTTGAAGCGGACGGACTGCTCGCTGGTTTCGGACGGCGCCGCGGCGCTGGTGATCGCGGACGAGGAGACGGCGCAGGCGATGGGCAAGGCGGTGCAATTCCGCGCCGCGGTGCAGGTCAACGATTACATGCCGCTGTCGCGGCGCGACCCGATCGCGTTCGAGGGACCGTCGCTGGCCTGGGCGCAGGCGCTGGAGGCCGCCGGAGTGAAGCTCGGCGAGCTGTCGTTCGTCGAGAGCCATGACTGCTTCACCATCGCGGAGCTGATCGAGTACGAGGCGATGGGGCTGGCGCCACGTGGCCAGGGGGCACGCGCGATCCTGGAGGGATGGACGACGAAGGAAGGCCGGCTGCCGGTGAACCCCTCGGGCGGGCTGAAGTCCAAGGGGCATCCGATCGGGGCGACGGGCGTTTCCATGCACGCCATCGCCGCGATGCAGCTGACCGGCCAGGCGGGGGACATGCAGCTGCCGAAGGCCGACCTCGCCGGCATCTTCAACATGGGGGGGGCGGCGGTCGCGAACTACGTCTCGATCCTCGAGCGCGCGAAGTAGCCGGCCCGCCATCACCAGCCTGACGAGGCGCGGGGCTTGATCCCGATCAAGTCGCGCTGTTCCGCCGCCGCGTAGAGTTTTACCGACGCCAAGGGAGACGCCTATGCCTATCACCGCCGCTGAGATCATGACGCGCGACGTGCAAACCGCGTTGCCAGGCACCAGGCTGATCGAGATCGCCCGCAAGCTGGCGGCGCGGCATATCAGTTCCGTGCCGATCTGCGACGCGGAGGGACAGCTGCTCGGGATCATCACCGAGGGGGACATCGTTCGCCCGCTGCGTGAATCGATCCGCAGCAAGCGCGCGGCCTGGCTGCTGGCCTTCGCCGAGGGCGAGGACCTGGCGCCGCAATTCCTCGAATACATTGGGTCCGACAACCATACGGCCGGCGAGTTCATGTCCCGCAACATGATCACCGCGGGCGAGGACACGACCCTGGGGGAGATCGCGGAGCTGATGATCAAGAACGACATCAAGCGCGTGCCGATCCTGCGCGAGGGGAAGCTGGTGGGGATCGTCAGCCGCTCCGACCTCGTCGCCAAGGTGGCCAAAGCCACGCCCGAGGAGTGGCTGACCGGCTGACCGCTGAGCGGCGGCTGCGTCCTCTGATAGCGGACGACCTGGAGACGTGGCGATCGGGCGGCCCGGGCACCCTCGGGGCGCTCGCGGCCGGGGGCTGTCGTGTGCCGGGAAAGGAGCGAGCGCGGCGCTGGGTGCGACGCAGAACGGCCGGTAAGACTTTGTCTTATTTTTATTATTTGGCGATTTTTTCGCGCCGAGCCCTTGGCGAAAGCTGACTGTTCGGATAGTTAACGCGAGATTACCAAGGACGGGCAGGCGCCCGCCGGCACGTAAGAAGGGGGCTTGGCCATGCGAGCATCGAGCGGCCGTTCGAAGGCCGGAGCTACCGCGATTCTGTTTACCTCGGCTTGCGTGCTGACGCTGGCCGGGACGCCCGCCCGGGCCTCGACGGTCAACTTCGACTTCAGCGGGCTGACCCCGGGAACGAGTTATACGTCGACGCCCGTCACGCTGACCTCCGATGGCATTACCGCGACGATCAGCGTGGTGGATGCGCCCAACGTGTTTACGGTTGGCGCTGGCAGCACGGTGGGGCTGACGGGCAACGTGATCACGACGCAGCCGAGCACCGCGGACAGCACGGCGACCGAAGGGCTGAACATCGTGTTCAGCGCGTTTGTGACTGGTTTTACGGCCAATTTCTCTGCGCCCAACGACGGATACCTGGACCTCGCGGCGAACAGCGGCGTGACCAATGTCGGCGCGACCTCGGGCGCCGGGTCGCAGGTCAACCCTGGAGCGAGCGTCTACACTGGGACGGTCAGCTTCAGTTCTCCCCCGACGACGTTCAATACGGTCGTGCTCTCGACCGATTCCACGTTCTATCCTGTTCCCAGCTTTTCCCTTGGCAACTTCAGCATCACGACGGACACGGTGGTGGCGGCGGTGCCGGAGCCGGCGAGTTGGGCGATGATGGCGATGGGCGTGGCCGGGCTGCTCGGCGTGGGCGTCGCGCGGCGGCGCGTGCCGGCCTGAGCGGCGCCACGACAGGGTTGCGCCGAGAGGCGATGAGGGAACCCCCGCTCCGGCGGGGGTTTTCAATTGCGGCGGTGGCCGATGCCGCCGCGGCGGCTGGGGGCGCGGCTCAGGCGGTGATGAAGTCGCGCAGCAGCGACATCGCGGCCGCGGGGTCGTCGTTGTGCACGCCGTGGCCGGCGTTGGCGAAGCGCGCGAAGCGGACGAGGTGCGGCGGCAGGCGGCGGGCGATCTCCTCGCTGCGGGAGATGGGGGTGATGGGGTCGTCCTCCCCGGCGACGACGAGCGTGGGGCAGGCAATGCGCGCGAGGGCCTCGCGGAAGTCGAAGCGGGCGCTCTCCTTGTCGGGGCCGGCGAAATGGAGCGCCACCTCGTCGTTGCGCAGCACGCGGGCCGGGGCGTCCGGGTTGGGTTTGGCGCGGCGGTTGTAGAGCGGGGAACAGACATCGCGGTAGGCGACCATCGAGGCGGGACTGGGGGTTTGCCAGCGGGCCTCGGCGACGGCACGGGCGCGGGCGCCGCCGAGACGCTCGAAGACGCCGTAGATTTCCTGGCGATCGACCTTCGGCGTGGTGCTGTAGAGGATGAGCTTGCCGGGATGCTCCGGGTGGCGCGTGGCATAGGCCTGGGCGACGATGCCGCCGAAGGAGTAGCCGAGGACGATGGGTTTCTCGATGCCGAGCGCCTCGCAGAAGGCGCGCACGTCGTCGCCCCATTGCGCGAGGTTCCAGGCTTCCTTCGGGCCGCGCTCGCTGCGGCCCTGGGCGCGATGGTCGAGGTAGATGAGTTGCGCGACCTCCGTGAGCGGGGCGAAGGCGGGCTTGAAGGTGGAATGATCGCCGCCGGGGCCGCCGTGGAGCAGCAGCAGCGTGGGGCGCTCACGCAGGCGCGGGCCTTCCGGGACGAGCTTCGCGCCGTCCACGTCGAAATGCAGCCGGATGCCGTTTACCGTGACGAACATGCAATAATCCCCCGCGCCTGCTCCGCGGCATTCTCGCCCGCGAGCCAGGCGCCGCCCGCCGTGCCCGCGAGGCCATCCGTGCGCAGCGCCTCGCCGGCGAGGATAAGCGCGCCGTCCGGTTGCGCCAGAGCCGCGCGGGCATGGGTGCCGCCCGGGATCGCGTAGGCGTAGGCGCCGCGAAAGAGCGGGTCCGTGCCCCAGGCTGTGGCGGTGGCGCGGGTAAAGATGGCGTCTGCGCTGGCGCCGAAGAGGCGACGCCATTCGGCGCGGGCGAAATCTGTGGCAGCGCGGCTGTCCGCGAGGTGCCAGGCGATGTCGCCGCCGTAGAAGCCGACGACGTGGCGGGCACCGAGGGCACCGATGTGGAAGAAGACGCCGGACTCGCCGGGGGCGAGCTGGCGGCGGGCGACGCTGCCGGGTGGGAGCGGAAGTGCTGCGCCAGGGCGCGGGGTGAGGACGATCTTGGAGAGCAGACCCATCGGCAGGGCGTGCAGCGCTTGCTGCCAACGCACGGGGAGGGCTGGGGAGAAGGCTATGCCGCCCGAGCGCAGGACGCCGGTGGAAACGGTGACGATGGCGGCCTTGGCGCGGATGCGGCCCTGGGCGGTCTCCAGCGTGACGGGGCCGCGGCCTGCGATGCGGCGGACGGCGGCGCGGCGCAGGATGCCGGGCGGAGCGAGACGGGCGAGGAGCGCGCCGAGGCCGCGTTCCGGCAGGAGGTTGGTGCCGGGGAGTTCGTTATCGCGCCAGTCGCGTGTGGAGAGCTGCGTGGGGTCGGCCGCGGCGATGAGGCAGCTTTCGAAATAGAGCAGCGTGGGAAGCCAGGGATCGTCCAGCGTGGCGACGGCTTGCGCGAGCGGGAGGTCGCGGCGTTCGCAGGCGGCGCGGGCGGTGGCGTCGAAGCGGGTGGAGGCGTGGTCGAGGGCAGCGAGTTCGGCAGGCGTGGCCCAGCGTTGGCCGACGCGGATGTGGCGGCGGCGACCGAAGGCCTGGTGGAGCGCCCTGCCCTTCTCCGCGGCGAGCGCGACGAGGGGGTTGCGTTCCGCGTCGTGCAGCCAGGAGGCGCCGGCGTCGAACAGGCCGGTGGCGAGGCGGCGTGTCCAGGCGCGGCCGCCGATGCGCGGCGCGGCTTCCAGCACGACATGGGTGAGGCCGAGGGCGCGCAGGCGGCGCGCGGCCGCGATGCCCGCCGCGCCTGCCCCCACGATCGCCACGTCCACGTCCATCGCCCAGCCTCTCACGTCGCGCCCTCACGTCGCGCCCTTCACCTCCTGGCGTCGATGCGCCAGCATCGCGGCCGGATCAACCGCGACGGAGGGACGTAGCATGTGGGAACCGAGCGAGCGCTATCCTGACCCGAACGTGGAGGTGCTCGATCCGCGCTTCGCGCCCTACAAGCTGGCGCTGGCCTCGGTGGAGAAGCTTGCCTCCGGCTGCCGGTGGTCCGAGGGGCCGGTGTGGTTCGGCGACGGACGCTACCTGCTGTGGAGCGACATCCCGAACAACCGGATCCTGAAATGGGAGGAGGAGACCGGGGCAGTCAGCGTGTTCCGCAAGCCTTCCGGCAATGCGAACGGGAATACCCGCGACCGGCAGGGACGGCTGGTGACGTGCGAGCACGACAACCGGCGGGTGACGCGGACGGAGCATGATGGGACGATCACGGTGCTGGCGGACAATTTCGGCGGCAAACCGTTGAACTCTCCGAACGATGTGGTGGTGAAGTCCGACGGGACGATCTGGTTTACCGACCCGACTTTCGGGATCCTGGGGTATTACGAGGGTCACAGGGCGGAGAGCGAGGTGGCGCCTGCCGTTTATTGTCTCGATCCCGGAACGGGGAAATTGACGTGCGTGGTGGATGATGTTCCCGGGCCGAACGGGCTGGCGTTTTCGCCGGACGAGAAGACGCTTTACGTGGTGGCGTCGCGCGACGAGCCGACGCGGACTATCCGCGCGTACGACGTCGGGCCTGGCAATGGTGTCTCGAACGGGCGGGTGCTGATCGACGCCAAGGGGGGCACGCCGGACGGATTCCGGGTGGATGTGGACGGCAATCTCTGGTGCGGCTGGGGGATGGGGACGGCGGAGCTGGACGGGGTGCGGGTGTTCACGGCGAAGGGCGAGCCGATCGGACAGATTCATCTGCCAGAGCGTTGCGCCAATCTGTGCTTCGGCGGGCGGTACCGCAACCGGCTGTTCATGGCGGCGAGCCATGGGCTCTATGCGCTCTACGTGAACACGCAGGGGGTGGCGGGAGGTTGAGTGGCGGGCGGATGAGCTTCTGCGGGCTGCCGTCCGAGCTGGGGCCTGGCACGCGGGCGGCGATTTTGGGTGTGCCGTTCGATTGCGGGTTGCATCCGGACCGGGTCGGCTCCCGCGAGGGACCGGCGGCGGTGCGGCGGGCCTCGCGCTGGCTGCGGCGGTTTCCGGCCTCGGGCAGCGAGGATGCGGCGCGGGGCGTGATCGATGCGGGGGACGTGGCATTGGTGCCGGGGCGGCCGGCGCGCGCGTTTCCGCTGATCGAGGAGGCGGCGGCGCGGATCCATGCGGCGGGGGTGGTGCCGATCGGGATTGGCGGGGATGGGGCGATCTCGCTGCCGCTGCTGCGGGCGGCGGCGCGGTTTCATCCGGGGCTGTGCGTGATCCATGTGGATGCGCACACGGATGCGTATCTCGTCGATCCCGAGGAGCCGTTGAACCCGGCGACGCAGTTCTCCCATGCGGCAAGCGAGGGCGTTCTGGATCCGCAACGATCCTGGCATGTGGGGATTCGGGGGTTCACCTACGAGGCAGGGGTGATCGCGCGGACGGAGGCGCTGGGGTACCGGGTGGTGACGACGGACCACCTGGTGGCGCGAGGGTTCGCGCAGACGGCGGCCGAGATCCGTGCCTCGATCGGCGAGCGGCCGGCCTATCTTTGCTGGGACATGGACATTTTCGATCCATCAGTGGCACCTGGCGTGTGCACGCCGGCGTGGGGCGGGCTTTCGGCGCGGGAGGGGATCGAGCTGATGCGGGCGCTGCGCGGGCCGCGCTACGTGGGCATGGATTTCAACACGGTGAGCCCGCCGCACGACGTGGCCGAGGCGGCGGCGCAGCTCTGCGGCCACATGATCCTGGAGGCGATCTCGTTGCTCGATCGGAACATGCCTTGACGGGGCTGGAATACCTGCACGCGGTGATCGCGGGGAAGCGGCCAGGCGGGGCGCTGCCGACGCTGCTCTCGATCCGCCTCCTCGAGGCGCGGCATGGGGAGGTGCGCTTCGAGGGCGTGCCGGAGGCGCGGTTCACCAACCCGGCGGGAACGATCCATGGCGGATGGACGGCATCGCTGCTGGACAGTGCCGCGGCGCTGGCGGCGTATTCCACGCTGCCTTCGGGCAAGACGTCCACCACCGTCGATCTGCACATGCACTGTCTGCGGCCGATCATGCCGGATGCGGGAACGCTGATCGGCGAAGGAAGCGTGATCAACGCGGGGCGGACGCTGATCCTCGCGGAGGCGCGGGTGATCGACGGCGGCGGGCGGCTGCTCGCGCACGCGACGTCCACCTGCATGGTTCTTGACATCAAGGAGCGTTCACGATGAAGCGCAGCATTCACGCGATCGAGCGGCCGTTCGGCACGCTGTATGTGGAGGTGACCGGCGAGGGACCGGCGTTGATCTTCGCGCACGGGCTCGGGGGCAACCACATGTCCTGGTACCAGCAGGTGGCGCATTTCGCGCCGACGCGGACGTGCGTGGCGTTCTCGCATCGGGGGTTCCTGCCCTCCTCGCCGATACCGGGCGGGCCGGACCCCATGGACTACGCGGGGGACCTGGCCGCCATCGTGAAGGCGCTGGGGATTGGGGCGCATCATGTGGTGGCGCAGTCCATGGGGGGCTGGACGACGGTGGAGTATGCGATGTCCAACCCCGCGGGGCTGCGCGGCATCGTGCTGGCGGCGACGACGGGGACGCTGGATGCGCAGCGGTTGCCGGAGGCGGACCGCGCGGCGATCGCGGCGTGGGACGCGGCCTCGCAGCCGGTACGGGCGAAAATGGTGGCGGCGGGGATCCATCCGGCGGCGGGGCTGCGGCTGGCGGAGGAGCAGCCGGCGATGCACCTGCTGTACCAGCACATCAACGATGTGAATCGCGGACTCGACAAGGAGGCGCTGCGGGTGAAGCTGATGGCGACGCGGCACCGCGACCCCGCTGAGCTCGGGCATGCGCCGTGCCCGGTGATGATGATCGCCAACGCGGAGGACACGGTGATTCCGCCGCCGGCGATGGCGGGGATCGCGCGCGTGGCGGCGGGCGTGCGGTTTGCCACGATCGAGCGGGCGGCGCATTCGGCCTATTTCGAGCGGCCGGCGGAGTTCAACGCGCTGGTGGAGGCATTTCTCGCGGCCAACCCGTGAGACGAAAAAATCGAGGCCACGTGCCCGCGCGGGCGTAACAGCCTGGGGCGCGCGGCGTTTCCGACCCAGGAGACGCATGCCATGCCAGAAGCCTCACGCCGCGGCCTGATCGCCGCCATTCCCCTCGCCCTCGCGGCAACGCCGGCGCTTGCCTACTACACCGCGGCACCGGACGTGGTGCTGTACACGACCGTGGAGACCTGGGCGGCGGGGCACGCGCTGGGGCGCGCCTTCACCGCCCGGCACGGTGTGCCGGTGCGGGTTTTCGCGGGAAGCGCGCGAGGGCAGCTGGCGCTGATCGCGCATGTGGCGCGATGCGACCTGATACTGGCGCCGCTCGACATGCTCGATGCCACGAAGCGGCGGGGTGCGTGGCGTAACGCGATTGTCATCGCGGGGCGCGATGCGGGCGCGGCGCGGCCGCTTTCGGCGGAGACGCTTGCCGCGGCGCTGGATGGCGAGGCGCTGGCGGTGCCGGACCCGACGGAGCTGGCGGCGTTCGATGCGCGCGCGGTGCTGGGTGGGGCGATGCCGGCGCGGACGGTGGGTGCGGCGACCGGGGCGGATGCGGCGTTCCTGGTGAAAAGCGGGGCGGCGCGGCTCGGGGTGATGACGGAGGCGGACCGGATCGTGGCGGGGCTTGCGACCGTGTTCGCCACGACGGCGGCGCCGCTGGTCTATGCGATCGCGCCGGGCGCCAATGCGGCGAGCCGGTTCTGGCCGCAATTCCTGGATTTTGCCGCGGGCGCCGAGGCGGTGCCGATGCTGCATCGCGCGGGGCTTTCGGCATGAGGCATTCGCGCATCGTGCGTGTCACGCACTGGATCAATGCCGTGGCGTTTGTGGTGATGGTGGGCAGCGGCTGGCGCATCTATGACAACGTGCCGATCTTTCCGTTCCGGTTTCCGTTCTGGGCGACGCTGGGGGGCGACCCGTTCGTTTCGCTGGCGACCAGCAATGACCCCGGCACCGCCAACGCGATCGCCTGGCATTTCGCGGGGATGTGGGTGCTGGCGCTGAATTTCCTGGCGATGCTGATCAACGGGGTGGTGACGCGGCATTATGCGCGCGACCTGCTGCCGCTGACGCCGCGGATGCTGTGGCGCGATCTGGTGGCGGCGCTCACGTTCCGGCTCGATCACCACGCGCCGGGGTACAACGCGGTGCAGAAGGCGTTCTACCTGTTCGTGCTGGTGGCGCTGGCGGGGATGATCGCCTCCGGGCTCGCGATCTGGAAGCCGGTGCAGTTGGCACCGCTCACCGCGTTCTTCGGCGGATTCCAGGGGGCGCGGCTGGTGCATTTCCTGCTGATGGCGGGGCTGGTGGGATTTCTTGCCGTGCATATCGCGCTGGTGGCGCTGGTGCCGCGGACGCTGCGCGCGATGACGATCGGGGAGCGGGCATGAAGGACCTGGTCGCGCGCCGGACGCTGCTGCGCGGGCAGACGCTCTCGCTCGGCGCGCTGACGCTGCTCACGGGTTGCGACGTGAGCAACGGCGACGCGGTGCAGGCGGCATTGCGCTGGGTCTCGCGGTTCAACGACCGGGTGCAGGAGGCGCTGTTCGACCCCAGGCGGCTGGCACCCACCTTCCCTGCTTCGCGGGCGGTCGCGGATTTCCGGTACAATGCGTTCTATGCAGCGAAGGATGCGCCGCGGCTGGCTGCGGGGAGCTACCGGCTGGAGCTCGCGGGGCTGATCGGCGACAAGCGGCCATGGACCGTGGCGCAGCTGCATGCGCTGCCGGCGGTGACGCAGATCACGCGGCATGTCTGCGTCGAGGGTTGGAGCATGATCGGCGCATGGGGCGGGGCGAAGCTGGGCGATTTCCTGCGCCGCGTGGGGGCCGATACGACGGCGAAATATGTCGGATTCGCCTGCGCGGACGGGTATTATTCCAGTATCGACATGGCATCCGCGCTGCACCCGCAGACGCTGATGGCGTTCAGCCTGGCCGGGAAGACATTGCCGGTGGAGCACGGGTTTCCGTTCAAGATACGGGTTCCAACGAAGCTCGGGTTCAAGAACCCGAAATTCGTGACGGCGATGTTCGTCACCAACCGCTATCCCGGCGGCTTCTGGGAGGATCGCGGGTACAACTGGTTCAGTGGGTCATGAGCGGGGCTTGCGCGATCGCGGTGATGGCGAAGGCACCGGTGGCGGGGCGGGCGAAGACGCGGCTGGTGCCGCCGCTGGATGCCGCGCAGGCGGCGGCGCTCGCGGCTTCGTTCATTGCCGATACCACCGCCAATATCTGCGCGGCGGGGCTGGCTGCCTATGCCGCCTATGCGCCCGCGGGGGACGAGGCGGTGCTGGCGGCGGCGTGCGCGCCGGGGACGCGGCTGTTGCTGGCGGATGGCTCGCGCGGCGAGGCGCCTGGCGTGGCGGGGCTGGGACGCGCGCTGCTGCACGCGGCGCGCGGACTGCTGGCACTCGGGCATGAAAGCGCATGTCTGCTGAGCGCCGATGCCCCGACCGTGCCGACAGGCTTTCTGGCCGAGGCGGCACGGCTGCTGGCGATGCCGGGCGAGCGGGCGGTGCTGGGGCCGGCGGAGGATGGCGGGTACTGGCTGCTGGGGCTGCGCGCGGCGCATGCGCGGCTGTTCGCGGACATCGCGTGGAGCACGGGGAACGTTGCCGAGGCGACGCGGACGCGGGCGCGCGAGATCGGGCTCGAGCTTGCCGAGTTGCCCGTGTGGTACGACGTGGATGACGGGCAGAGCCTGGCGCGGCTGCACCGCGAGCTTGCGGACCCGTCGCGCGATGCCTTCGCGGCGCCGGCGACGCGGGCGGCGCTCCGGCGGCTCGCGGCTTTCGCCGCATGACGCGCGGGCTATGGCTGCTCGGCGGAGGGATCGTGGCGGTGACGCTCGCGGGGGCGGCGCTGCATCGGCGGGGGGCGGTGGATCTCGGCTCCGACACGCGCAAGCTGGTGTTCGCCGTGCTGCTGCTGGCGGCAACGGCGATGTATTTCGTTGCGGTATCGATGCTGTTGCGCGAGCGCGCGCGGCTTGGCCCGGTGCTGGCGGTGGCGGGGGCGTTGCAGATCGTGGCGTTTGTCTCGCCACCGTTCCTTTCGACCGACATCTACCGCTATGTCTGGGATGGGCGGGTGCAGAATGCGGGAATCAATCCGTATCGGTATCGGCCGGCGGACGAGGCGCTCGCGGGGCTGCGCGACGGGGCGGTCTTTCCCAACATCAACCGGGCGGCGACGGCGCGGACCATTTATCCGCCGGCGGCGCAGATGGTGTTTGCCGCGATCGGGCGGGTGATGCCGGACGGACGATGGGCGCTGTGGGGCGTGAAGGGCGCGATGCTGCTCGCGATGGCGGTGGCGGTGGCGGCGATGGCGCGGCTGCTGGTGATGGCGGGATTGCCCGTGTCACGGGTGGCGATCCTGGCGTGGAATCCGCTCGCGGCGTGGGAGTTCGCGGGCAACGGGCATGTGGACGCGCTCGGCATCGCCTTCCTCGCGCTGGCGATGCTGGCGCTGGCGGGGCGGCGCGCGGCGGCGGCCGGAGCGTGGCTGGGGCTCGCGATCCTGGTGAAGTTCCTGCCGATGGTGCTGGCACCCGCGTTCTGGCGGCGCGGGCGGTGGTGGGCGGCGGGTTCCTGCGTGGCGGTGATGGTGGCGATGTACCTGCCCTATCTCGGCGTGGGGTGGCATGTGTTCGGTTTCCTCGGCGGATATCCGCACGACGAGGGGCTGGATACGGCGCGCGGGTTCTATCCGCTGGAACTGTTCTCCGCCGTGGCGAGGCTGCCGGGATGGGCGCCGGCGCTCTATGTGCTGGCGGGGCTCGCGGTGCTCGGCGTGCTGGCCTGGCGCGTCGCGACCCGCGAGGCGGAGGGGGGCATCGAGGGCATGGCAGGCGATGTGCTGGTGCTTTCGGCGGCGGTGACGCTGGTGATCTCGCCGCATTATGCCTGGTATTTTCCGTGGGTCGCGCTGCCGGCCTGCGTTGCGCCGCGGCCCTGGGCGATCGCGCTCTCGGCGCTGCCGGCGGTGTTCTATTTCGATCCGCTCGGCGCCACTCTCCTGATGCGCAGCCTGGTGTATCTTCCCGTGGTGGCGCTGGCGCTGCGCGGATACCTCACCGTTCCACGCTGGAGGTCAGCATGAACCAGCTTGCCGATCCGACGCGCTACTTCGAGACGGTCGCGGCCGAGCGCGACGAGCATGCGCGCGCGATGCCGGTCTGCCTCTACCTGGAGGTGACGAACCGCTGCAATCTGTTGTGCGAGACCTGCCCGCGGACGTTCGACGAGTTGGAAAAGCCCGCGGATATGTCGATGGCGCTGTTCACGTCCATCGTGGACCAGGTGCCGGAGCTGGCGCGGGCGGTGCTGCATGGCGTGGGCGAGCCGATGCTGGTAAGGCACCTGCCGCAGATGGTTGCATATCTGAAACAGCGCGGCGTGCATGTGCTGTTCAACACCAATGGCACGCTGCTGACGCGAAGGCATGGGGAGGCGCTGGTTGCGGCGGGGCTCGACGAGCTGCGGGTGTCGCTGGACGCGGCCGACGCGGCGACGTTCAAGGCGGTGCGGGGGCGGGATTACTTCGCCCGGATCGTGCGCAACGTGAAGGCGTTCGTGGCGCTGAAGAAGGAACTGGGCGCGGAGAAGCCGGTGGTTTCGCTCTGGCTCACGGGGCTCAAGGAAACCATCGCGCAGTTGCCGGATTTCGTGCGTATCGGGCACGAGATCGGGGTCGCATCCGTGCATCTGCAGCGGCTGGTCTTCGCGGCCTCGCCGTATGGGCTGGCGCGGGAGGAAAGCTCGCTGTTCGAGCGGACGCGGGCGGAGGAGGAAGCGGCGATCGAGGCGGCGACGCGCCTCGCTGGCTCGATCGGGATTCGTTTCGATGCTTCCGGGGCGACGGAGCCGGAGACGTCGCTCAGGCGGGAACCTGCTGACCGGCCGTGGAGCCTTTGCCGGCGGCCGTGGTCGCTGATGTATTTCACGGCGCATGGGCGGGCGATTCCGTGCTGCATCGCGCCGTTCTCCCAGCCGGGATACGAGAACTACACGCTGGGCGATGCGACGCAGGCGAGCCTGCGCGAGATCTGGAACGGGGCGGAATACAAGGCATTCCGGCGCGCGCTGCTTTCCGACGCGCCGCCCGTGGCGTGCCAGAATTGCGGGCTGCGCTGGAGCCTCTGACGGCGGGGACGAAGGGCGCTGTGCGGGTGGCCGCGATCATTCCGGTGCTGAACGAGGAAGCGGCGATCGGGCGCGTGGTGCGCGAGTTGCCGCGTGACCTGGTGGGCGAGGTGATCGTCGCGGATGGCGGCAGCAGCGATGGCACGCGCGAGGCCGCGCGCGAGGCCGGGGCCGTGGTGATCGATGCCGGGCGCGGCTATGGGCGGGCCTGCGCCGCGGGGGCGGCGGCGACGGGCGCGGAGATGCTGCTGTTCCTCGATGGCGACGGGGCGGACCGGGGGGACCTGGCGGGACGGCTGGTGGAACCGTTGCTGCGGGGCGAAGCGGATTTCTGCATCGCCTCGCGCACGCGCGGGGAGCGCGAGGCGGGCTCGATGCTGTGGCACCAGGTGCTGGCCGGAAGGCTCGCGGGGATGGGGATCGGGCTGCTGACGGGCGTGCGGTATTCGGACATGTGCGCGTTTCGCGCCATCACCCGGGCAGCGCTCGCGCGGCTGGCGCTGCGCGAGATGACGTATGGCTGGAATATCGAGATGCAGATGCAGGCGGCACGGGCGGGGCTGCGCATTCGCGAGATACCCCTGCCCTACCGCCGGCGCGCCGGGGGCGCGAGCAAGGTGGCGGGTTCGCTCTCCGGCACCGTGCGGGCGGGGACGCGGATCCTCGCGACATTCGCGCGGGTGGCCGCCTCGCCGCGGCCGCCAGGCTGACGCGGATCCCCGGCGGCAAGGAACCTGTTGACCGGGGTGCGGCAGCCTCCTAGCGTGCTGTCATAAAACTGTCACAATAAACGGGAGGGAAACATGTTCCGAACGCTGCGCGCGGTCGCGATTGCGGGTGCCGTGCTGCTGCCGTCGCTGGCGATGGCCGAGCCGCCGACGGTGAGCATCGTGGACACGCTGTCGGGGCCGAATTTCCAGGCCTTCTGGCACAGCTACCTGATCCCCACGATCGAGAAGGAAGCGGGGGTCAAGGTCAAGTACACGCTCGGCGCCGGACCGACGCTGCAGCTGCAGATGAAGTCCTGGAAGCAGAACGAGCCGGTCTTCACGCTGCTGTTCGTCAAGGGGCTCGACCTCTCCAACTTCGTGACTGCCGGGATCGCGCTCGACAAGCTGTATCCGGACCGCAAGGCCGAGATCCCGAACATGTCGATGATCCCCGCGGACTTCCTCGACAGCAACAACGGTGTGAAGCTGAACGGGACCGGGCTGATTTTCTGGCGGGCGCAATTCGACCTTGTCTACAACTCGAAGTTCATCAAGGACCCGCCGAAGACATGGGACGAGTTCTATCAGCGGCGTAGCGAGTTCGCGGGACATATCGGCATCATCCGGCCGGACGCGGCCTCCGGCGGCGGGAGGGCGTTCATCTATTCGTTCCTGAAGGCGAACGGGGTGGATTTCTCGAAGCCGATGGACGAGCTGGTGAAGACGCCGGAGTGGACGAAGGCGTGGGACAAGTTCAAGGAATTCTCGAAGTCGTTCGCGCAGCCCGTGGCGTCCTCCCCGCCGGTGATGTTCCACCAGTTCCAGACCGAGCAGGTGTGGATCACCGACTACGCGCAGGACTACTCGCTGTGGAGCGCGGACCAGGGGCAGTTGCCGCCGACGACCAAGGCGGCGCCGCTCGACGTGAACATCGTGGGCGCGTCCAACGCCTGGTGCGTGGTGCCGGCGACGGATTCGCCAGAGCAGAAGGCAGCGGCCTACAAGGTGATCAACGTGCTGCTGTCGCCCGCGGTGCAGAACCAGATGCTCGAGGTGATGTACGAGTATCCGGGCACGGATGCGTGGAAGACCGCGGACCCGAAGGTATGGAACAAGATCCCGAAGGTGGACGAGGCGGAGGCGCATGGCACCCGCATCACCAACTTCGACGCCATCACCTATATCCAGCAGCATGGCATGGAGCACGTGGCGCAGTAGAACCATGCCGCGCCTCGGCGGAGGAGGGTTCACCGCCCTCCTCCTGCTGCCGCTCGTCGCCTTCCTGGCCCTCGCGTTCTACTATCCGCTCGGCTTCACCGTGGCGCAGAGCCTGACGGATGCGAAGGGCTATGCGACGCTGGGCAATTTCGCGGCCTTCCTCGGCAGCCGCGCGGGGTGGGCGACGCTGGGGGTGACGCTGCTGCTCTCGGCGCTGGCGACGGTTGCCTCCCTGCTGCTGTGCCTGCCGCTGGCGTTCCTGCTGCGCCGGCGCTTCGCGGGGATCGGGGCGGTACGGTTCCTGATGATGGTGCCGATCACCATTCCGGCGCTGGTGGGCGCGCTCGGGCTGCTGATTCTCTATGACCGGACGGGGTGGGTGAACGCGCTGCTGGTGCGGGGGCTGCACCTGTTCTCCCAACCGGTGCCGATCGACTACACGCTGGGCGGGCTGGTGCTGTTCTACGTGTGGATGTTCTTCCCATACGGCGCGCTGGTGATTGTGGCGGCGCTGGGGGGAATGGACCCGGCGGTGGAGGAAGCGGCGCAGGTCTGCGGCGCGCCGCCGTGGCGGGTGCTGGTGCGCGTGATCCTGCCGCTGCTGCGCCCTGCCCTGCTCGCCGGGTCCGTGATGATTTTCCTGCAGTGCTTCGGCGCGTTCAGCGTGCCGCTGATCGCCGGCGGCAATTGGCAGCCGATCGCGGTGCGCATCTACACCGTCGCCAACGTGTTCCTGGACTGGCATGCCGCGAGTGCCATGGCGGTGGTGATGGCGGTGATCCAGTGCGTGCTGGTGTTCGCCTACCAGATGCTGGCGGACCGCGCGGCAGGGCGCCAGGCGACGCGGGCATGACCAGGCGCATCCTGCTTGCGGTGCTGCTGCCGCTGTTCGTGCTGTTCATCGTGCTGCCGCTGGTGATGGTGGCGATCGAGGGCCTGGGCGAGAACTGGTTCGGAGCCGCGCTGCTGCCCTCCGGATGGACGTTGCGCTGGTTCCGTTACGCGGCAGAAACGTCGGATCTCAAGGCGGTGCTGCTCAACACCGCGACGATCGCGCTGCTGGCGACGTTCTTCTCGCTCGCGGTCGCGCTGCCGGCGGCGTGGGCGCTGGCACGGCGCAACGTGGCGTTCAAGGCGGCGCTGGTGGCGCTGGTGCTGCTGCCGCGGATGATCCCCGAGATCACGTTCGCACTCGGCGTGGCGCGGATCTTCTACAACTTCGACCTGACGAACACGTATCTCGGGATCGCGCTGGCGCACGTGATTCTCGCGGCACCGTTCGCGGTGCTGGTGCTGACATCCACCTTCGAGGGGATGGATCAGCGGCTGCTGGAGGCGGGGCGGGTGTGCGGCTGCGGGCCGCTGGCGCTGGGGCTGCGGGTGATCCTGCCGCTGGCGATGCCGGGGATCATCGCCGCGGCGCTGTTTTCGTTCCTTGCGTCCTATAACGATTTCGTTCTGACCCTGCTTGTCTATGGCCCCGATACGGTGACGCTTCCGGTGCAGACCTATCTTTCGATCGGTAACGGCTACATGTCCGTCGCCGGTGCCATCAGCGTGATTCTGCTGGCCCCTTCCCTGCTGTTCCTGCTGCTGCTGCTGCGCATGGTGCGGCCGGAGACGCTGCTCGGGGGGATGAAGGGCGCATGAGTGCCACGGGTCACCTGGAGATCCAGCGCATCGGCAAGAGCTGGGGCAAGCTGGCTGCGTTGAGCGGGATCTCGCTCGATATCGCGGCGGGGCGGTTCGTTTCGCTGCTGGGGCCGAGCGGGTGCGGGAAGACGACGCTGCTGCGGCTGGTCGCGGGGTCGCTCGCGCCGGATGCGGGGCGGCTGGTGCTGGACGGGCGCGAGATCACGCGGCTGCCGACGCACCGGCGCAACATGGGGATGGTGTTCCAGAGCTTCGCGCTGTTCCCGCACCTCTCGGTCGCGGAGAACGTTGCGTTTCCGCTTTCGGTGCGGGGCGTGGGGCGGGCGGAGCGCGAGCGGCGCGTGGCAGAGGCGCTGGCGATGGTGCACCTCGAGGCGTATGCCGCGGCATCACCGCGGCAGCTTTCGGGCGGGCAGCAGCAGCGCGTGGGCCTGGCGCGGGCGATCGTGTACCGGCCGACGGTGCTGCTGCTCGACGAGCCGCTGTCCAACCTCGACACGGCGCTGCGCGAGGAGATGCGCCTCGAGATCGGCGAGGTGACGCACCGGCTGGGGATCACCGCGATCTATGTGACGCACGACCAGCGCGAGGCGCTGGCGCTGTCCGACGAGATCGCGGTGATGCGGGCGGGGCGCATCGTGCAGGTGGGGACGCCCACGGAGATTCACCAGCGGCCGGCGAATGCGTTCGTGGCCGGGTTCCTCGGTTATGCCAACGCGGTTCCGATCTCGGTTTCGGGGGGCGTGGGGCGGCTCGCGGACGGGACCGCGATCGGCCTGCCGGCGGATGCGCCGCAGGGCGAGGCGGTGGCGTTCCTGCATGCGGGGGATCTGGTGCTGCATGCGGCGGGCAGCGGTGCGGCGGGGCTGGCCTGCGAGGTCACGGAAGTGGCGTTCATGGGCGAGCGGATGGAGTTCGCGCTGCGGCATGCCTCCGGCCTGCGGCTCAAGGCGGCGTCCGCGATCGGCGCCACCGTGTTTGCACGCGGCGACGCCGTGGTCGCGGAGCTGCCGGCGCAGCGGCTGGTGGTGGTGCCGCCCTAGAGCCCTGGCGGCCTGGCCGGAACCGGCGATGGTCGGCCAGGCTGATGACAATGCGTGC
Organism: uncultured Pseudomonadota bacterium; assembly: GCA_963764465.1. Classification (GTDB taxonomy): domain Bacteria; phylum Pseudomonadota; class Alphaproteobacteria; order Acetobacterales; family Acetobacteraceae; genus JAJXXT01. The sequence continues at coordinate 926,461 of CAVXSO010000006.1, forward strand.
CAGACCGTAACGAGGGCGGTTTCAGGCGGGCAGGACGGCGACGGCCTCGATCTCGAACAGCATGCCGGGGGCAGCAAGTGCCGCGACGCCGAGCGCGGTGGAGGCGGGTGGCGGGAGGGTGCCGAGGTGACGGTCCCGCACCTCGCGGTAGGTGGCGATCTGGTTCGCAATATCCGTGAAGAAGACCGTCATTTTCGTGACGTTCTCGAAACCGCCGCCGACAGCGGCGAGGGCGGCGGCGAGGTTGGCGAAGGCCTGCTCCACCTGGGCGCGAAAATCCGGCGCGAGCCTGCCGTCTGGCGCCACGCCGACCTGGCCGGAGATGAAGGCGATGCGCGCCGGCGAGGTTGCCGCGACGACATGCGTGTAGCCGCGTGGCGTGTGCATGCCGGCGGGGTTTTCGTGGCGGATCGGGGCGGATGCGGCCATGTCGGTCTCCCTATTGCTGCTGTGTTTTCATTGCTGCCGTGTTTTCGGGTCGTAGGTGGCGTGGCGGACGACGATGCGAAATCCGTCGCGGGCGAGCGAGGCTTTGACCCAGCCGCCGGTGGGGCAGCAATTGGCGTCGTCCTGCCTCCAGAGGCCGCTTTCGGCGGTCATCGCCTTCCAGTCGGGGTACACGCCTTTCCAGATTTCGAGCCCGCGCGGGACGAAGCGGAGCATGCCGGGGACGATGGGGTCCATGTCGATCTGGCGCCATCCGTCGCCCTGGCGCGCGTAGATCGTTTCGGCGGAGAAATCGCCGGTGCCGTCGAAGGCGCCTTGCAGGTCCAGCACGTCGCCCTCGATCGCGATCAGTTCCGGGGCTTCGAAGCGTGCGCCTTCCTGGTCGTTCCAGACCAGCGGGATCGCCTGGCCGCCTGCGGCGCGCAGGACCATGACGCCGGCGCCGATGCGCATGGCGGGGCTATCGTCGTCGTAGCGGCGGAGTTGCCAGAGCAGGCCATTGGGTAGCGCGCCTTGGTGCTCCACGCGGCAATGCGGAGCCATGTGGGCGGGGGCGATGCAGCGCGTGGCGACATCGGCGGCGTTGACGGGTTTGCGGGCTGCTTCGTCGGCCACGGCCATGGCGGTGAGCGCGGCGGCGCGGGAAGCCATGTCCCTTTGCAGGGTGGCGGCGTCCGGCGCCTTGTCGCGATCGGCCAGCCACGCGCGCTGGCCGTCGCGCAGGTCGATCTCGCGTGGGGTGACGGCGAGTGCGCTTGCGTAGGCGGCGGCGACCGCCGCGTCCCCGCGGGAGAGCCTGGGGTCGGCGCAGATGCGCCTTTCGGTGGCGGTGGCGGCGTGGGCGCAGTCGAAGCTCGCGGCGTGCGCCTGGGAAAGCAGCAGGGCGAGCAGGAGCGCCAGCATGGTGACGCTATAGCACGGAAATGGCGTCTCAGACCTGGGTCCACACCTGACCTGGGCGGAAGGCGGTGAAGCCCTCGATGCCCTCGCGGGCGCAGGCTTCGGCGAGGCGACGGGCGGGGGCCTCGATGGCTTCGTCGGTGAGGTGGAAAGTGCCCCAGTGGTGGCCGATGCCGTGGCGCGCGCCGAGCAGGCGGTAGGCGGCGATGGCGTCGTCCGGGTCCATGTGGTGCGGGTGCATGAACCAGCGCGGCTCGTAGGCGCCGATGGGCAGCGAGGCGAGGAGCGGCGGGCCGAAGCGGGCACGCAGTTCGGCGAAGAGGACGCCGTCGTGAAACCCAGTGTCGCCGATGTGCAGGATGAGGCCGGCGGGTGTTTCGATGGCGAAACCACACCAGAGGGCGCGGTTGCGGTCCCAGGGGGTGCGGGCGGACCAGTGGTGGCAGGGGATGGCGTGGGCGCGGATTCCAGGGGCGAGGTCCACCGCCTCGCCCCAGTCCACCTCGCGGGCGCCACCGGGGATGGCGCGGGCGTTGCCCAGGGGAGTGATGACGGGCGGGGCGGCGGCCTGGCGGGCGCGGAGCCGGCGCAAGGTTGCGCGATCGAGATGGTCATAGTGGCCGTGGGTGACGAGGATGGCGTCCAACGGTGGCAGGTCCGCGAGGGCCACGCCGGGTTCGTTGCGGCGCCAGGGGCCGGCGAAGCGGAAGGGGCTGGCGCGGCGGCTCCAGACCGGGTCGACGAGGATGTTGGCGCCTGCGGCCTGGTAGAGGAGCGTCGCGTGGCCGACGAGGGTGGCGCGGAGAGGCTCGCTGCTGGCGGGCGGGTGATCGTGGAAGGGCGACGGGAAATGCTCCGGCCATTCCGGGCGCCGGGTCATGCGCCAGCGCAGCAGTTCGGCTCGGGAACGGGCGGGGATGCGCTGCCAGGGGTTGTGGAAGCGCTCGCCGTCGTGGTGGGCGGGCCAGGTCATGGGGCGGATATTGGGGCGGTGCCTACCGCTGGTAGGGCGTGGGGAGGAGTTCCGCGATGGGGACGACCACGTCCGTGGCGATGATCACCCGCGCGCCGGGGTGGTGGTCCAGCAGGAGTTCGCGGCAGCGGCCACAGGGGGGAACGATGGTGGGGGGCCCGGGCGGCTCCTCCGGCTTCGGCTGGCGGACGGCGACGATGAGGTCGACCTCGGAGACACCTTCCAGCAGGGCGCGGCCGATGGCCACCGCCTCCGCGCAGGTGGCCATGCTGCCGACGGTGGTGCCGAGATGGATGCCGGTCACGATGCGCCCGTCGCGGCCGCGCAGGGCCGCCGCGACGGTATGCCAGAACGGCCGGTAATGCGCCGCCAGCACCGCGCGGGCGGTGGCGACGAGCTCCTCCTCGGCGGGACCGAACACCAGGCGAGGCTACTCCGCCGCTTCCTCGGTCTCCGGCTCGCCCATCAGGGCCTCGGCGACGATGCCGGCCTGCTCGCGGATGCGGTTCTCGATCTGGTTGGCGACGTCCGGATGGTCGCGGAGGAACGCCTTGGCGTTCTCGCGGCCCTGGCCGATGCGCTGGCTGTCGAAGGAGAACCAGGCGCCGGATTTCTCCACCACGTTGGCCTTCACGCCGAGATCGACCAGTTCGCCCATCTTGCTGATGCCTTCGCCGTACATGATGTCGAACTCGACCTGGCGGAACGGGGGAGCGAGCTTGTTTTTCACCACCTTCACGCGGGTCTGGTTGCCGACGACCTCCTCCCGCTCCTTGATCTGGCCGATGCGGCGGATCTCCAGGCGGATGGAAGCATAGAATTTCAGTGCGTTACCGCCCGTCGTTGTCTCCGGGTTGCCGAACATGACGCCGATCTTGAGGCGGATCTGGTTGAGGAAGACCAGCATCGTGTTGGAGCGGCTGACGGAGCCGGTGATCTTGCGCAGCGCCTGGCTCATCAACCGGGCGTGCAGGCCCACGTGGCTGTCGCCCATCTCGCCCTCGAGCTCCGCGCGGGGGACGAGGGCGGCGACGGAGTCGATGACTAGGACGTCGATGGCGCCGGAGCGGACCAGCGTGTCGGCGATCTCCAGCGCCTGCTCGCCGGCGTCCGGCTGGGAAATCAGGAGGTTATCGACATCGACGCCGAGCTTGCGGGCGTAGCCGGGGTCGAGCGCGTGCTCCGCGTCGATGAAGGCGCAGGTGCCGCCGCGCTTCTGCGCCTCCGCGATGGCGTGCAGCGCGAGGGTGGTTTTTCCTGATGATTCAGGGCCGTAGATCTCGACGATGCGGCCGCGCGGGAGGCCGCCGATGCCGAGCGCCATGTCCAGGCCCAGCGAGCCCGAGGAAATGACCTCGATCGCCTCCGACGGGCGGGCCCCCATCCGCATGATCGAGCCCTTGCCGAAGGCGCGCTCGATCTGCGCCATGGCGGCATCGAGCGCCTTGTTCTTTTCCATCTCTACGTCTCCGCGCGAATCCGGTTGTCTCAGGTCACGTCGCGCCAGACTGCACGCCGGAATGGCGGCAGACAATCGCGACTCGGTTGTTGGCGTTAACTTATCGTTCTTTTTTTGTTCTTGTCACGCCCCTTCGATCGAAACCTCGGGCCAGCGCTCGCGGACGGAGCGAACCACGGTTGGCCATGCGCGCGCCAGCGGGCGGTGCGGGTTGGGGCGCAACCGCAGCGCGAAGAGGTCCGCGAGGCCAAACGGGGCGACGACGTGGGGGCTGCCATCCGGCCGAAGGCGGACGCCGACAGCGAAGGCCGGGGCGACGAAGCGGGCGAGCGCGGCCTGGGTGGAGGGGAGCGGGGCGTAGGGCTCGCCGAAATGCGCCTCGAACCAGAGATGGACGCGGGCCTGGTTGCGGACCTGGACCGGGGCCGGGAGCGAAGGCGGCAGGGCGGCCGCGACGCGGCGGATGACCTGGTCCTCGGCGTCCCAGGAGGTGTCCGGGTCGAAGTAGCCGACATCGATGTCGCGCAGGCCGTGGCCTGGCGGGCGGGAGGTGAGGTGGTTCCACGCTGTCTGGTAGACGGCGCCGGAAAAGACGAGCCAGTCCGGGAGATCCAGGGCGGCGAGAGCCTCCAGGACCTGCATGAGGCCTGCGTTGGCGCACAGGATCGCGGCGAGGCGGGTGGCGCCGGCCGGCTGCGTCACACAGCGAGCTCGCGCATGGCGGCGATGAGGTTGGCCTTGCCCTCGAAGCCGACGCCGGGAAGCTCCGGCATGGTGATGTGGCCGTCCCTGACCTCCACGCTGTCGGGGAAGCCGCCATAGGGCTGGAACAGGTCCGGGTAGTTCTCGTTGCCGCCGAGGCCGAGGCCCGCTGCGATGGCGAGCGACATCTGGTGGCCGCCATGGGGGATGCAGCGGGAGGGCGACCAGCCGGCGGCCTGCACGACCTCCAGCGTGCGCTGGTATTCGCAGAGGCCGTAGGAGAGCGCGCAGTCGAATTGCAGCCAGTCGCGGTCTGGCCGCATGCCGCCGTGGCGAAGCAGGTTGCGGGCGTCCTGGTGGCTGAAGAGGTTTTCGCCCGTGGCCATGGGGCCGGGGTAGAAATCCGCCAGCGCGGCCTGCAGCGCGTAGTCCAGCGGGTCGCCGGCTTCCTCGTACCAGAAGAGAGGGTAGGCGCGGAGCATCCTGGCGTAGGCGATGGCTGTTTCGAGGTCGAAACGGCCGTTGGCATCCACGGCGAGCTGGGCGCTGGTGCCGATTTCCGCGAGGACGGATTCGATGCGGGCCTGGTCCTCGGCGATGGAGGCGCCGCCGATCTTCATTTTGACGACGTTGTAGCCGCGGTCGACGTAGGAGCGCATTTCGGCGCGCAGTTGGCGCGTGTCCTTGCCGGGGTAGTAGTAGCCGCCGGCAGCGTAGACGAAGACGCGCGGATTGGGGGCGCGGCCGGCGCGCTCGGCGAGGAGGCGGAAGAGCGGCACGCCGGCGATCTTGGCGGTGGCGTCCCAGATGGCCATGTCCAGCGTGCCGACGGCGACCGAGCGCTCGCCGTGGCCGCCGGGCTTTTCGTTGGCCATCATCGCGGCCCAGACGCGATCCGGGTCGAGGTTGGTGCCGGCGGGATCGAGCAGGGTGGCGGGGGCGGCCTCGCGGATGCGGGGGGCGAAACGCTCGCGGATGAGGCCGCCCTGGCCGTAGCGGCCGTTGGAGTTGAAGCCATAGCCGATGACGCGGCGCCCGTCGCGCACCGCGTCCGTCACCACGGCGACGAGGCTCGTCGTCATCTTGCTGAAGTCGATGTAGGCGTTGCGGATCGGGGAGGCGATCGGGCGCGTGACCTCGAGGATGTCGACGATACGGACGGACATGGGGTTCTCCAGGCTTTAGAGAGAGGCGCCGCCGCAGATGGTGATCTGCTGGCCGGTGATGGCGGAAGCGTCCGGGCCGAGCAGGAAGGCAACGGTGCCCGCCACTTCCGCCGGCTGGATGAAGCGGCCGATGGGCGGCAGGCGGGGCGGTGTGCCCGCGCGCGCGGGATCCTGCAACATCGGGGTTTGCGTGGCGCCGGGTGCGACGACGTTGACCGTGATGCGACGGGGGGCAAGTTCCGCGGCCCAGGATCGGGCGAGGCCGAGAAGCGCCGCCTTGGTGGCGGCGTACTGGCTGCGGTTCGCGGCGCCGTTCGCGGTGCGGCTGCCGATGAGGACGATGCGCCCGCCATCCCCGATGCGCGGGAGCAGCGCGTCGGCGAGCATGGCGGCGGCGTGGACGTGGACGCGCCACATCGCCTCCCCCGCCCCGTGGTCGAGCGCGCCCAGGGGGGCGGTGCGCATGAAGCCGGCGGCGTGGACGATGGCGTCGAGCGCACGGATGGCGGCGAGCGCGGCGGCGGAATCCGGGCCAGCGAGCTCTGTCGTTATGCTTTCGAAATGCTCCTCCGCGATCGTCGGAGCCGCGCGGTCGAGACCGGTGACGTGCCAGCCGCCGGCGAGGAGACGGCGCGCGATCGCCGCCCCGATACCGGAGCTGGTGCCGGTGACGACCGCGCGCGCCACGAGCGCTCAGCCGGCGGCGTGGGCGGCGGTTTCCACCGCCTTCACGTCGTATTTGTCGATGGCGGGGATCAGTTCGTTGGTGAAGAGGGACGAGACGTCCTTCACGGTGACCTTGTCGAGTTTCGCCTCGGCAACGAACTCCGCGGGGTTGATGCTGCCCATCGCCGCACCCGCATAGGGCGCGGGGTAGAGCTTCGTGCGCCGCGCGATGGCGTGGACGATGGCGGCCTCCGCCTGTTCCTTCGTGGCGCCGCGAGGGGCGGTTTCAGGATACATGGCGAGGAAGGCGCGGGCGCCGGCGAGGTTGGAGGCGAGGATGTAGCGCGAGGCCTTGCTCACGCTCTGGCCGAAGCCGACGAGCAGGTCGCGGTCCGAGGCGAGCATCTTGCGGCTGGCCATGAGGAACTGGCCGCCGACCATGGGCAGGTTCGCGGGGCGCGGAACGTAGGCGAGCTTGATGCCGGCGGCCTCGATGGTGCCGAAGCCGGTGTCGTAGTAGGCGAGCGCGTCGATCTGGTCGCGCTCCAGTGCCACGCCCGCGGGGACGCCGCCGCCGACGGCGATCCATTTCACGTCCTTGTCCGGATCGATGCCGAGCGTTTCCAGCACCGCGCGCGTGACCGGGTATTCCGTGCCGCCGAAGCTGGAGACGCCGATGCGCTTGCCGCGCAGGTCCTTGTAGCTGTGGATGGGCGAACCGGGCTTGACCGCGATGTCCCACTTGTAGGGGTAGGTGTATTCGTAGAAATTGACGTCGTCCTTCCATTCGCCCTTGGCGAGAAGCGGAAGCTGGAAGGAGGGGACGCCGATGCCGATGTCGATATCGCCGCGATCCAGTGCCACCTGTACGTTGGCGTTGGTGCCGAGTGCGAGCGGCTTCAGGGTGAAGCCGGCCTCGCGGTTGTAGCCGAGTTGCTCGCCGATCACGGTGTTGATGACGATGGGGCCCATCGACTTGAGCCCGACGCCGAAGCGGAGCACGCGGGTGGCGGCGCGGGCCCGGCCGATGGTGACGAGCGGCAGCGCCGCGCCGCCGGCGAGAATGTTGCGCCTGGTGAGTTTCATTGGTGTTTCCCCCTCGTTGACAATGTGAATCATCGCTTGCGGTGCGACCAGTGGACGGTCATCCTGCCCGGCGTCCCCAATGCACGACGCGCTTTTCCACACGCTGCACGAGCAGGTGCAGCGCGATGCCGGCGGCGCCGAGGATGACGAGGGCGGCGAAGACGCCGGCGACGTCGTTCACCGCCTCGGCCTGGGTGATGACGACGCCCATGCCCTGCTGCGCGCCGAGGAACTCCGCGACGATGGTGCCGAGCAGCGCGTAGACCACCGCCATGTCGAGGCCGGCGAAGATGTAGGGCGCGGCACTCGGGAGCTTCACGATGCGGTAGGTTTCCAGCCGGCTGGCCGAGAGCGCCTTCATCAGGTCGAGGCGTTCGGGCTCCGTCGCGCGCAGGCCGGTGAAGCTGTTGATCATGACCGGGAAGAGTGCCAGCAGCGCGGCGATGGCGATTTTCGATCCGGCACCGAAACCGAACCAGATGACGACGAGCGGCGCGATGGCGACCTTCGGCAGGCTTTGCAGCGCGAAGGCGTAGGGCATCAGCAGTTTTTCGATGAAGCGGCTCTCGGCCATGAGCGAGCCGAGCAGGAGGCCGGTGCCGGAGCCGATGGCGAAGCCGATGGCCGCGTTGCGCAGCGTGCCCCAGAGCGGGAGGTAGTAGCCGAGTGGGCTCGCGGGGCTGACGGCGATGCCGGAGACGAGCGCGCGCCAGACGGCTTCCGGCGCGGGCAGGATGTAGGGCGGCAGGTCGAGGACGCGGACCGCGGTTTCCCAGAGGGCAAGCAGGAGCACGAGGCCGAGGAGGGCGATGAGCGTGCCGTGCTCGCCGCGGGCGGGGCGGCGCTTCGTCGCGGTGGTGGCGGCGGCGTGGGTCGTCTGCGGCTGGGCCACGGCGCTCATTCCAGGCCTCCCTCGGCGTTGAGCAGGGCGCGGATCTCGCGCGCGAGCGGGGCGTAGGCGGGGTCTGTCACGATGGTGTCGAAGCTGCGCGGGCGGGCGATGGGAACCGGCAGGTCCGCAAGCACGCGGCCGGGGCGGGCGGACATGACGACGACACGGTCGGCGAGGAAGATCGCCTCGCCGATGCTGTGGGTGATGAGCAGAACGGTCTTTCCGCTCTCGCCCCAGATCCGTTGCAGTTCCGTGTTCATGCGCTCGCGCGTGAGGGCATCGAGCGCGCCGAAGGGCTCGTCCATCAGCAGGATCGCGGGGTCGCGCGCGAGGGCGCGGCAGATGCCGGCGCGCTGCTGCATGCCGCCGGAAAGCTCGTAGGGGTAGCGCTCGCCGAAGTCCGCGAGGCCGGCGAGCTTGAGCAGCGCGTCGATGCGGGGGTCGTTGGCCTCCCGCCTGCCGCCGACGCGCAACGGCAGCGCAACGTTCTGGCGGACGTTGAGCCAGGGGAGCAGGTTGGCGGCCTGGAAGACGACGCCGACCTCGGACGACGGACCGGTGACATCGCGGCCGGCGAGCGCGAGGCGGCCCTCCTCGCATTCGTCGAGGCCCGCGAGCAGGCGCAGCAGCGTCGATTTGCCGCAGCCCGAGGGGCCGACGACGCAGACGAACTCGCCGGCGCCGATCGAAAGATCGACAGAAGCGAGGGCACGGACATTGCCGGCGGCGAAGGTCTTGCCGACGCCGTCCAGCGTGATCAGGGGATCCGCAGCCATATTCCCCCCACCCCTTTCCATGGTGCCTCCATCCATGATTGGAGCCTCAGGCGGCCTCGCGCACGACGATCCCGGCCGCTTCCACCGCGGCGCGGATGCGGGCGAGATCCTCGGGGCCGGGGGCGTGCGTGGGCGGGCGCATGGTGGCGGATTTCAGGATGCCGGCGGCCTGCATCGCGGCCTTCATGCAGGCATGGGCCTCGGCGGTCGGCTCGCCCGCGCCGTAGACCGCGTCCTTGAGCGGATCGATACGTGCCTGCAACGCCTGCGCGCGCCCGAGGTCGCCGGCGGCGACGGCCTCCAGCAGTTCGGCGATGAGGTCGGGGATGAGGGAGCCGAAGCCGACGAGCGCGCCGTCCACGCCCTGGACCATGGAGGCGAGGAGGTATTCGTCGTGGCAGGTGAGCAGCGCCTTCTGCGGTGCCACGGCGCGGATCGCCTTGAGGTCGGCCGCGTATTTGTTCATCTCGCGCGTGCCGATCTTGAAGGCCTGGACGTACGGCAGGCGGGCGAGGTCCGCGAGGAGGGACGAGGAGAAGCTGGCCCTGGTCCAGGCGGGGTAGACGTGGACGATGAGGGGCAGGCCCGTCGCCTCGCCGATCGCCGTGAAGTAGGCGAGCACCTGGTCCGGGCGGAAGCCGAAGCGCAGCCAGTGGTGCGGGGGCATGATGTCGAGGCCGGAGGCGCCGGCCGCCTTCGCCCAGCCGGCCTGTTCCACGGCGTCGCGGATGCCCTCGCAGACGATGGAGGAGATGACGGGGCAGATGCCCTTCGTCGCTTCCACGGTGATGCGGGTGACCTCGGCGCGCTCGCGGGGCGTGAGGGAGAAGACCTCGCCGGTGTGACCGTTGGTCATCAGCGCCACGACGCCGTTGCGACGGGCGAGCCAGGCGGCGAAGCGCGTGAGTTCCGGCGCGTCGATCGCATGGTCGGGACGGAAGGGCACGGTGATCGCGGGGATGAGGCCGTGGAAGTTCATCGTCCGGTTTCCTCGTTTCGATCTGTTAGCGTGATGTCTGCACGGCGAAGCCGCCGGAGGCCTGCAGCGCGCGCGAGAGCGCGGCCGCGGCCTGCATGACCGGGGCGGCGGCGGCGGCCTCGAACGCCGCGCGCGGCATGCGCAGCGCGGGGGCGGCGACGGAGAGGCCGGCGACGGGCGCGCCGTCCGCGTCCAGCACCGGGGCGGAGAGGACGCGCAGGCCGGCGACGGTTTCCTGCTCCGACAGCGCGTAGCCGCGGGCGCGGACGGTTTCGAGGCGGGCCAGAAGCGCGTCGAGATTCGTTTCGGTATGCTCGGTGAGCTTCACGCGCTCGCGCGCCTCCAGCACGCGGACCTGCTCGGCGCGCGGCAGGAAGGCGAGGATGGCGTGGCCGATGGCGGTGCAGTAGGCGGGCACGCGGGTGCCGATGCGGACCTCCACGCCGAGGCGGGTGAGGCCGGCCTGGATGCGCTCCACGTAAAGGATCTCGGCGGCTTCCAGCACGCCGATGGAGGCGGCCTCGTTCACCTCGCCGACCAGGCGGCGCAGGACCGGGCGGGCGGCGCTGCGCAGGTCCGCGCGGGCGATGGCGTGGAAGCCGAGGTCCAGGCATTTGAGGGTGAGGCGGAAGGCGCGGGTGCCTTCGACGCGCTCCACGTAGCCCAGCATGACCAGCGTGTTGAGCAGGCGGAAGGCGACGGCGTTGGAAAGGCCGGCGCGGCGGGCGACCTGCGCGAGGGCAAGTTCCGGCGCGTCCGCGGTGAAGGCCTCCAGCACGCGGAAGCCCTTGGCGAGGGAGAGGACGACGTTCTTGTCGCCGATGGCCGCGCCGTCGCGCGCGGGTGCGCGCGTGGTGGGCACGCGCCGGGTGGGGGCCGGGTCCGGCGTCGACTCGTGCGGGGCGTCGGGCGACGAGGGAGGCATGGGCGCGTGCCTTGGTGGGCGTGCCTTGGTGGCTGCCGGCGTTTCCGTTAGTTCGGATTACGAACTTTTATTCGTGTAGCGAACATTCGGTACGCCCGCCCTCGCCTGCTGTCAACCGGGGCGCCCGCCGCAGCTTGCGTGGCGCTCGCTGGCGCCGGCGGCGCGGCGCGGGGCGGCGCGGCGCGTAGGCGTCGGGGCCCTGGCGGCGGGGAAGAAAGGATTGACGGGCGTGGCATGGATGCGGGCGGTGGCGGGCGCTAACCTTCCCGGCATGAACGCCCCTGCCCCTCCCGCCGCGCTGGAACGACGGCTCGATGCCGCGGCGGAGGCGTGCGCGCGGGACGGCGAGACGCTGACGCCGCTGCGGCGGGCGGTGCTGGCGCTGGTGCTGCAGGCGCCGCGGCCGCTGACGGCCTATCAGCTACTGGAGCAATTGCAGGCGGCGCGGCGGGCGGCGCCGCCGACGATCTACCGCGCGCTCGACTTCCTGCTGGCGCGGCGGCTGGTGCACCGGATCGAGCGGCTGGGGGCGTTCGTCGCCTGCGCGGAGCCGGACCATGAGCACGCGCTGGCGCAGTTCCTGATCTGCCGGCAGTGCCACGCGGTGACGGAGCTGGACGACCATGACGTGGCGGAGGCCGTGGCTGCTGCCGCAGGTAGTATTGGGTTCCGCCTGGAACACGCGGTGATCGAGGTTGACGGGCTGTGCGCGTCCTGCGCGCGAGGCGCGCCGGCGGCATAAGCGCAGGAAGACCGGGAATTCAGGCCGAAAAGGCCGGTTCTTCAATAATTGTCTCAGTGCTTGCTGCGTCCGAATATGATCCGGTAGGTTATTTTTGCGACGCGAGACGAGGGTGTTCTCCGGCATCGCGGAGATCTGCGAACCCACACGGGCTTTGGAAGGAATACCGGATATGGCTTTCTATCTGCAGCTCGGCCTGGCGCGTCTATTCGCGGATCGCCGCGGTATCACCGCCGTCGAATATGCCGCCCTCGCGGTCGGCGTGATTTCGGTCACGAGCATCGGTGCCGCTGCCTTCGGCGAAGCAGTCCAGTCCCTGTTCGCCGCCCTGAGGAGCGCCGTCATCGCCGCAGCTAACAACTGATGGCGGCGCTCCCAGCTGGCACCTGAAGCAGGGTCGCCAGCTTCGCCGCGAGTTCGCGCGGCGTGTAGGGCTTCGGCATGAAGAGGATGCCAGGCCCCTCCAGTTCGGCGCGGCTCGCCTCGTCGGCGTAGCCGCTGGCCACGATCGCAGGGAGGTCCGGCCGCGCGAGGCGCGCGCGGGCCGCCGCGATCAGCGAAACCCCATCCATTCCCGGCATCGCGAGATCCGTCACCAGCACATCGGGGCGGGGCCGGTCCGCGGCTTCCAGCGCGGCGAGGGCTTGCTCGGCGTCGGCGGCGGCGATGACGCGCCAACCCTCGGTGGCGAGGAAGCGCTCGGCAAGGCGGCGGACGGCGGCCTCGTCCTCCACGAGGAGGACGGTGCGGGGTGGCGCGGGGGTGGCTGATGGGAGCGCGGCCTCGGGCGCGGTTGCCGCGGGGTACTGCGCGGTTTGCGGGAAGGCGGGGATGGCGATCTCCGCCGCGCCGTCGAAGCGCGGCAACCAGACGCGCATCACTGTCCCCTGCCCCGGCGCGCTCTCGACGGTGAGGTAGCCGTCCGACTGGCGGACGATGCCGTGGACGGTGGAGAGGCCGAGGCCGGAGCCGCCCTTTTCCCGCCGCGTGGTGAAGAAGGGCTCGAAGATGCGGGCCATGATTTCCGGCGACATGCCGGCGCCGGTGTCCGCGACCTCGATGGTGACCCAGCGGCCGGGCGGGATCGTTTCGGCGCCGCCACCGACGGCGGCAGCTTCCGGGACCAGGGGGCGATGGAGGGTCGCGTGGCCGCTGGCGAGGCGCAGGACGCCGCCCTCCGCGCCCTTCTCCGCCCCCCGCTGTTCCATCATCGCGTCGCGGGCGTTGACGGCGAGGTTGATGAGGACCTGATCCAGTTGCACGGGATCGACGCGCACGGTGGGGCCCTTGTCGCCGGGGCCGTTCTGCTCCAGCGCGAGTTCGAGCCGGATGCGGGCGCCGAGGAGGCGGGAGAGCAGGCCACGCAGGGCGGTGAGGGTTTCGTTCACGGCGATGGGGCGCGGCGCGAGCACCTGCTGGCGGCCGAAGGCGAGAAGCTGGCGCACCAGGGCGCCGCCGCGTTCGGCGCTGGCACGGATCTGGGCCGCGTCTTCCAGCGTGGCGGCGTCGGGGTCGCGATGGGCGATGGCCTCGGCGCTGCCGAGGACGGCGGTGAGGAGATTGTTGAAGTCGTGCGCGATGCCGGCGGCGAGCTGGCCCAGGGCAAGCTGCCGCTGGCTTTGCGCCAGTTGCGTTTCGAGCGCGCGCAGAGGCGTGAGGTCCGCGGCGCGGAGCAGGACGGCGGCGAGCTTGCCGTCGCGTTCCGTGGCGGGAGCGAGGGTGATCGCGACCTCGGTGCCGGCGGCGGTGCGGGCGGCGAGCGCGCGCACCTGGCCGCGGGCGCGCAGCGCGCGCAGCTCACGCTCGAGGTTGTCGCGATCGGGCTCGGCGAAGAGGAGAAGCGGGTCGAGGCCGATGCGCTCCGGGGCGATGCCGGCCAGCGCCGCGATGGCGGCGTTGTGGCGGCGGATGCGGGATTTGGCGTCCAGCACCAGCAGCCCGGTGGCTGGGTCCGCGAAGAGGAGATCCTGCGCCGGGTCCGATGCCACCAGGCGGGCGAGGAGGCCGCGGCCCCACATCAGGCGGTGCTTCCTTGCGGGACGGATGCGTAACGAGACGGCGGCTTCGGGCGGCGGCGCATGGTTCAGACGCTGCGCCGATACGGGCCGACGCGCCAGACCCCGGCGATGAGTTCCGCGACGGCACGATAGAGGGCGGGCGGGATTTCCTGGTCCAGTTCCACCTGGTGCAGGGCGCGGGCGAGCGGCGGGTTCGCGACGATGGGCACGGCAGCCTCGCGCGCGATCTCGCGGATGCGGGCGGCGACGGCGTCCATGCCCTTCGCGACGACGCGCGGTGCGCCGGGGCGGCCGCGCTCGTAGGCCAGTGCGACGGCGTAATGAGTGGGGTTGGTAACGACGACGGCGGCCTTCGGCACGGCGGCCATCATGCGGCGGCGGCCGCGCGCCATCTGCAGGCGGCGGCGGCGGGCTTTCGTTGCGGGGTCGCCTTCGCTTTCGCGGTGTTCGTCGCGGATTTCCTGGCGCGTCATGCGCAGGCGGGCGAGCCAGGTGCGGCGAAGGCGCAGATGGTCCAGCAGCGCGAGCAGGCCCTGGCCGAGGGCGGCGGCGCCGAGGAGGCGGAGCAGCAGGGCACTGACGTTGGCGCCGAAGCCCCAGGCGGTGGCGGCGAACATGCGGGCGAGCAGGCCCGTGGAGGGGGCGAGCACGTACCAGGCGATGGCGCCGAGCACGGCGAGCTTGAGGACGGAGCGGCCGAGTTCACCGAGGGCGGCGATGCCGCCGAGGCGGGAGAGGCCGCGGCGCGGGGAGAGGCGGGAGAAATCCGGCAAGAGGGCGCTGGCGCGCAGGCGCAGCCCGGTCTGCAGGCCGACCGCGGCGATGGCGGCGAGGGCGGCGGCGGCGGCGAACGGAAGCACGAGGAGGCCGGCGATCCAGGCGGTGCGGCGCAGCGCCTCCCCCGGCGAGAGCGTGTCGAGGTGCGCGAGCATCCAGGCGAGCTGGTTCGTCGTGCGCGAGAGGGCGGTGGCGCCGGCGAGCATGGCGAGCGACGCCGCGACGCCGAGGACGGCGAAGGGCGCGGCTTCCGGCGAGAACGGGATGTCCCCGGATTCCGCGGCCTTGGCGAGGCGCCGGGGGGTGGGTTGCTCCGTGCGCTCGCCACCGTCTTCCCCGGCCATCGGCTAGCGGCCGGCGATGGTGGCGAAGCCGTCCGCCATGGCGGTGGTCCAGGCGGCGAGGAGCATGGGGGCGAGGCCGGCGAGAAGCAGGAGGCCCGCGAGAACCTGGCCGGGCATGGCGGCGAAGTAGACCTGCAGGCGGGGTACGAGGCGGGCGGCGACGCCGAGGCAGCCGGACCAGATGAGGCCGGCGAAGAGGAACGGGGCGGCAAGGCGCAGGGTGAGCGCGAATCCGTCCGCGACGGCGGGCAGCACGGTGGCGAGGCTGGAGGTGGGCAGGACGCGGCCGATTGGTACGAGAGTGTAACTTCCCGCGAGGGCCATCAGCAGGGGCACGTGCAGGTTGGCGGCGAGCACGAGTGCGGGGACCGCGCGCTGCAGGCCGGAGGCGAGCGCCGAGGCGCCGGGGCCGAGATCGCTGTCCGGTTGCAGGACGTTGGCGAGACCGAGCGCGCCGGCCGCGAGCCCGCCGGCCGCGGGCAGGGCGAGGGCGAGGACGCGGGCGAGGAAGCCGAGCCAGAGGCCGGTCGCGGTTTCCGCCGCCACCAGGCGGACGAGCTCCAGAGGTGCCGCGGGTAGCGGCGGGAACGGGCCGAGCACGGGCGCGAGGAGGGCGGCGACGGTGAGCGCGATGGCGAGGCGGATGGTGGCGGGGATGTCCTGCTCGCCGAACGCGGGCAGCAGCATCACGGCGCCGGCAACGCGTGCGAAGACGAGGAGGAGGCCGAAGACGCCGTCCGGCAGGTGCGCGAGGAAGGCGGCGAGGGCCGGGTCCGCGCTCACCCGTTGCCCGCCATCACCACCGCGTCGAAGATGGCGCGCGCGTATTCGGTGATCGCGGCCTGCGCGATAGGCGCGGTGAGGGCGAGGACGCCGCCGATGACGAGGACCTTCGGCAGGTAGGCGAGCGTGGGTTCGTTGACCTGGATCACCGCCTGGATCAGCGACATGACGACACCGACGGCCAGGGCCGCGAGCAGCGGCGGGCCGCCGAGTTCCGCGACGAGCAGCAGGGTCTGGCGGAGCGGTGCGGCGACGAGGTCGTTTTCCATTGTTGACGAGAGGCCGCGGCTAGATGGCCATCTGCATGATGGTCTGCCAGGCCTGGACCATGCGGTCGCGGATGGCGGCGGCGGTCTGCAGCGTGGCGTCCGCGCGCTCGACGGAGGTGACGACGTCGGTGATCGAGACGTCCTTGCCCTCGAGTGCGGCGGTGGCCTTCTGTTCCGCGTTCGCGGAGGTGGCGATGGCGCCGTCCACGGCCTGGGAGAGCACGGCGCCGAAATCCGGGCCCGCGGCGGCGGCGCCGCTCATGGTGTTGAGGTAGGCGCCCGTCGCCTCCCCAGGGGTGACGCGCAGCACCGGGATGCCTGCCGCGCCGGTCAGCGGGTCCGCCATGGTGTGCCGTGCCCCTTCGTTACGACTTCAGCATGTCGATGGTGCGGGTGAGCATGCCGCGCGCGGACTGCATGACCGCGAGGTTGGCCGAGTAGATCTGTTCCGCGTCGCGCATGTCCATGCTCTCGATGATGGGATCGACGTTGGGCAGCGTGACGTAGCCGCGCGAGTCCGCGGCGGGGTTGCCGGGCTCGTAACGGGTTCGGAACGGAGACGTATCCCTTCCCTCCGCCACGATAGCCACGAGCGGGGCGCCGGTGCGGCGATCGACATGGTCGCCGAAGCTGACGGTGCGGCGCTGGTAGGGCGTCCCGCCAGGCGTGGTGGCCGCGCTGTCCGCGTTCGCGAGGTTCTGGGCGACGACGCGCAGGCGACCGGACTGCGCCTGCATGCCGGCGGCCGAGATGGCGAGTGCCTTGGCGAGATCCATGTGAGTCCCCTTCCCTAGCGGCCGACGGCGGTGCGGAAAAAGCCGAGGTATTTGGTGTAGAGTTCGGTTGCGAGGCGCTGCTTCGAATCGGTGTCCGCGAGGCGCGCGAGGGTTTGCTCCACGTCCACGGCGTTGCCGTCCGGTGTCATCGGGCCTGGGGTGTCGCGCGGCTGCGGCGCGGCGCCGGGCCGCGCGAGGGAGGCGCCGGCGCTGGCCGGAGCGAGCTTCATGCCGCCGAGCAGCGAGGCGAAGTCCGGCAGGTCCCGTGCGATGTAGCCGGGCGTGTCCGCGTTGGCGATGTCCTGTGCGAGGACGGCGGTGCGCCGCTCGCTGTAGCGCATGCGGGCGTCGGCAAGCGACAGCAGGGGCGTGCCGAAGAACTGCGATACATTGGCCATGGGCGCATCCTGCCGGGCGGATGCTTCCCGTGCGTTAACGGCGCCCGGCAAAATGCGCCGGGCCGCTCATGGTTTGTTAGCTTCTGGCGGGCAGGCTCGTGCCATGCAGAACGCCGCGAACGGCTTTCCCCAAAACGGGGATGCCTCCCAGGAGGGTATCGACGCGAAAGGCGCCGATGCGGGGGGTGGCGTTGGCGGCGGGTTGGCGGCTGCGATCGCCGCGACTGCCGCGATGCTGCGCCTCGCGGAGGGGATGGTGGTGGCGGGACGGCCGGTCGATCTTGCCGGGCTCGAGGACAGGATCGGGCTTGTGTGCGCGCAGGCGCTCGACCTGCCGGCGGAGGACGGGGCGCGGGCGCGGGTGGCGCTGGTGGCGCTGCTCTGCGACCTCGACGCGCTCTCGGTGGCGCTGCGGCGGGCATGACCATCGGGCAGGTCGTCTCGGCGCTGGCCTCACTGGCGCTGGTGCTGGCGGCGGTGCTCGCGGCGCGGCCACTGGTGGCACGGCTGCTGGCGCGCGGGGGCGTGGTGGGGCCGCGGGCGTCGCGGCTTTCGCTGGTGCAGGCGCTGCCGCTGGATACGCGGCGGCGGCTGCTGCTGCTGCGCTGCGACGGGCGGGAATTCCTGGTGCTGGCCGGGGCGACGGATACGTTCCTGGGGTGGATCGATGCCGGCGGGGGTGGCGCGGCATGAGGCGTGCCGTGACGCTCGCGCTGGTGCTGGCGGCGGTGCCGCTGGCAGCGCATGCGCAGTCGATCTCGATCGATCTCGGGCATCCGGGGGAGCCGGGGGCGACGGCGGGGATCGTGCAGCTCATGGCGCTGTCCACGGTGCTGTCGCTGGCGCCGTCGCTGCTGGTGATGGCGACCGCGTTCACGCGCATCGTGATCGTGCTGTCGCTGCTGCGCGGGGCGATGGGCACGCAGGGGACACCGCCGAACGCGGTGATGATCGGGCTGGCGCTGTTCCTGACCTGGTTCGTCATGGCGCCGGTGTTCGACGCGGCGTGGCAGCAGGGGATTCTGCCGATGAACCAGGGGACGGTCTCGACGATGGAGGGACTTCGTCTCGCGGCCGCACCGTTCCACCGGTTCATGACGCAGCATCTGCGCGCGGCGGATGCGCGGCTGTTCCTCTCGCTCGGGCATATCAAGCCGCCGGCGACGCTGGACGCGATGCCGTGGCGGGCGCTGGTGCCGGCGTTCCTGGTCGGCGAGCTGCGGCGGGCGTTCGAGATGGGGTTTCTGCTCTACCTGCCGTTCCTGGCGATCGACCTGGTGGTTGCCTCGGTGCTGATGAGTTTGGGGATGATGATGCTGCCGCCCAACCTCGTCTCGCTGCCGTTCAAGCTTTTGTTTTTCGTCCTCGTGGATGGGTGGCGGTTGCTGGCGGGCAGCCTGATCCGCAGCTTCACGGGATGACGGCCCTTCCCCGCACCGGCGTGCCGCCCTAACGTTCCGGCAGCGACAGCCGGAGAAGCCGCATGCGCCTCGCCGAAGCCGACCGTGTCGAGATCACGGTTCTTGTCGACAACATCACCGATACGCTGTCGAGCGCGCCGCCCTTCGTGCTGCGGGAGTGGCCGCGCATCCAGAAGGCGGGGATGCGCTTTCTCTCCGGGGGCGCGATCTGCTGCGCCAATCATGGGCTGGGGCTGGTGGTGACGGCGCACGGGCCCGCGGGGGCGCGGACGATGCTGTTCGACGCCGGGCCGGTGGACTACGCCGTGGAGCACAATGGCACGCGGCTCGGGGTGGATTTCGGCGCCATCGAGGCGGCAATGCTGTCGCACGGGCACTGGGACCATGGCGGCGGGCTGCCGCGGGCGCTGGCGATGATCCGCGCCGCGAACGGAGCGCGGGCGGTGCCGCTCTACGTGCATCCGGAGATGGACCGGCCGCGCGGGTTGCGGGCGCCGGACGGGGGCGTGCTGCCGTTCGAGGACATTCCGACACCGCAACGCTGGCGCGAGCTGGGAGCCGAGCCGGTGGTTACGCGCGAGGCGGCGACGTGCCTCGACGACCTGTTCTACGTGAGCGGCGAGATTCCGCGCGTGACGGCCTACGAGAACGGGCTGCCGGGACAGGTGCGGCGGATGGAGGACGGGAGCTGGGCGCCGGACGAGAAGCTGATGGACGAGCGGTTCATGGCGGTGAATGTGCGCGGCAAGGGGCTGGTGGTGTTCAGCGCCTGCTCGCACGCCGGGATCGTCAACGTGCTGCTGCATGCGCGGGAGAGTTTCCCCGGCGCGAAGCTGCACGCGGCGATGGGCGGGTTCCACCTGGCGGGGCCGACGGAAGCCGCGATCGGGGAGACGGTGCGCGACCTGGCGCAGTTCGGGCTCGACTACATCATCCCGGCGCATTGCACGGGGTGGCGCGCGCAGCGGGCGCTGCTCGATGCGTTTGGCGAGGAGGTGGTGCTGCCCTGCGCCGTGGGGAAAGTATTCAGCCTGTGACCGGCCGGCGACCGAGATCGGTGAAGAAGCGCAACAGGTAACCGTCGGGGTCGGCAGCGACGAACTGACGGTTGCCCGCCTCCATCCGACCCTGGCGGTACCAGCGTTCCTCGAGCGGGATGACGATGGCGAGCCCGGCGGCGGCCGCGCGCGCATGGAGCGCCGCAACGTCGCTGACCTCGATCTGCAGGTTCATGCCGCGGCCGAAGGGGCGCTCCAGCGGCGCGGTGCGGAAGCGGCGGCCGGGCCCCGCCGCTGCCTCCAGCATCAGGTGCGCGCGGCCGCGGACGAGGTAGGCGAAGCGCTCCTCCGGGCGGGCGAAGGCGATGGTGAAGCCCAGCACATCGACGTAGACGGCGAGCGAGGCGTCGAGATCCGCGACGTCCAGTTCCGGGACGATCGCGGGAGGGCGCGTCACGCGAACGGGAGGCTCTCGGCGATGTAGGGGGGGAGCCAGAAGGCGGCCTCGTGCAGCGCGGGGGTCCAGTAGCGGGTGCGGCCGAGGATGCCGGCGGCGCGGGCGCGCGCCTCGATGGTGGCGCGGGGGACGGCGTCGAGGCCGGGTTGCTTGGCGGCGAAGCCCAGTGTCATGAAGCCGCCGACATAGGTGGGGACGGCGGCGACATAGGCGCCGACATGCGGGAAGTGCCGCGCGCGGCGCAGGCTGGTTTCGCGCAGTTCGTCCGCCTGCATGAAGGGCACGCCGCACTGGTTGACGATGAGGCCGCCGGCGGAGAGCAGGCGGGCGGCGTTGGCGTAGAACTCGTCGGTGAAGAGCACCTCGCCGACGCCGATCGGGTCCGTGCTGTCCACGATGATGGCGTCGAAGCTGGCGGGCGCACCCTTGCGGACGTGGTCGATGCCGTCGCCGACGATGACCTCGGCGCGCGGATCGTTCCAGGCGTCGCCGCCGATTGCGGGCATGTGCTGCCTGCAGAGGCGGATCACCTCGCCGTCGATCTCGACCATCACGGCGCGCTCGACGTTGCCGTGCATCAGCACGCGGCGGAGCACGCCGCCGTCGCCGGCGCCGATGATGAGCACGCGGCGCGCCTCGCCGTGGGCGAGGAGCGGGACGTGGGTGAGCATCTCCTGGTAGACGAACTCGTCGCGCTCGGTGATCTGCACCACGCCGTCGAGCAGCATGACGCGGCCGTGCGATTCCGATTCGAAGATCATGATGTCCTGGAAGGCGGATTGCGCGCGGGCGAGTTCGCGCACGACGCGGAAGCGCTGGCCCCAGGCATCGTAGAGCGTCTCGTTCACCCAGGAATTGGTTGGCATCGCCTGTCTCCGGAACTCGTGTCGCATGCGAAAGGGGCCGGACGTGCCCGCCCGGCCCCCGAAGCCGAAATGCTTCCGGCGGGGCCTAGACGACGCGGCCGCGCAGCTGCTCGTCCACGTCCGTGCGCTGGGGGCGGAAGGCGCGCTCCAGCACCGGGATGCCGAGGCGGGGGTCGCAGGCGCCGCACATGAAGATGTCGATCGCCGCGAAGTCGCGCTCCGGCCAGGTGTGGATGGAGATGTGGCTTTCCGCCAGCACCAGCACGCCGGAGACGCCGCCATTGGGCGTGAAGTGATGGAAATGGCCGTGCAGGATGGTGGCGCCGGCGACGGTCGCGGCCTCACGCAAGGCGGCGTCGATGGCCGCGGGGTCGTCGAGGTTCGTGGCGCCCCAGAGGTCCACGAGCAGGTGGGTGCCGGCGAAGACCTTGCCGTCGCGCTGGACGAAATAGTCCGTACGCTCGTCGGGGGTTTGGGCCGTAGCGGCGGTGGAAGTGTTCGGGCTGCTGCTCGGTATCTCCGAGACCATCCCCAGCGGCATGAGTGCGTTCATCGCGCAAGCTCCTGTCTACCAGCAGACGGACTTGGGGTCGCGCGCCGGATGCGCACGCCTTACGGCCAAGGCGGCGGCAAATAGGGTCTTAGGGGGGGTAGCGCAAGGGGAAATCTTCGTGCGCGGGCCCGGCGCGTGCAGCGCAGGTGCGTCCCCCCTGCATGCGGCGGGCGCATGGGGACGAATGGGCGCCGTCAGTGGACGGGGGGTGGCAGGATTTCGGCGCCGGCGGCGCGCAGGGCGGGCGCGATGCCCTGGGGCAGGCCCCAGGTCTGGGCGAGGCGCGGCAGGTCTGCCGTGGAGACGGCCGCGGGGTCGGTAAGCATGCGGAACAGATCCGCGGCGTGGCCGGGCGGCATGCGGGCGAGATCGTGGGCACGCAGCGCGGCGAGGAGGGCCGCTTCCCCTGCCCTGCCGGCGGCGGTGGCGAGGCGGATGAGCGTGTTCGCGGCGGCTTCGTCCAGCCCGCCCGTGGGGGGGACGGTGGCGGTGGCGTAGGCGCGGAGTGCCACGCTGGCGGCGGGCCAGTCGCCCGCCTGTTCCAGGAGGCGGGCGCGTTCGGCGAGTGCGGGAACGGTGCCGAGGGCGGCAAGGGCGGCGGCGGCGGCGGGCATGTCCCCGAGCTTCGCCGCGGCGCGGGCGAAGAGCAGCGTGCGTTGTTCGAGGAGCGGCGGCGGCAGCGGGCCCTCGGCCGCCGAGGCGTCGAGGGCGGCGCGGGCGCCCTTGGCGTCGCCGGTGGCGAGGCGCTGGGCGGCGAGTTCCGCGCCGATGGTGGCGCGGGGAATGCCGGGCGCCATGCCCTCCAGCATGCGGGCGTAGACCTTCGCCGCCTGGTCCGGCAGGTCGAGTGCGGCGAGGCGCTGGGCGAGCCGGGCGAGGATGGCCTCGCCGGGGGCGCCGGGGGGCAGCAGGTCCGGGTTGGCCTCGACGAGGGTGACGAAGGCGAGCGGGGGCATGTGCTTCGCGGCGTCCGCGGCCATGGCGCGGGCGAACATGGTGGCGAGCTTCTGCTTGATGTCCGGGTCCGTGGTTTGCTGGCGCAGGAGGGCGATGGCCTGGGCCCATTGGCCGGCGCCAGCGCGGGCGCCGGCCAGCGCCTCCCGCAGGGCGAGGGCGCGGGAGTTGCCGCGCCAGGCGTCACGCAGCTTGTCCAGCGCGGCGGCGGTTTCGGCGGGCGTGGCGAGGCCGCGCGCGGCGCGCAGGCGGGCGGCGCGGAAGGCGGCGCGGAAGGCAACGAGACGGTCCCGGTCCTGGGCGAGCGCGTCGTAGGCGGCGAGGGTTGCCTGGACGGCGCGGGCGGTGGCGCCGCGCCCGCCGGTGCTGGCGGTGGCGCGCGGCGGGAGGGCTGCCTGCAGCGCCATGGCGCGGGCGAGGCGCAGCGAAGGGTCGCCGGGGTGGGCGGCGAGAAGCGCCTGGGCTGGGGCGAGTTGGCCGGATTTCAGCATGGTCTCGGCCGCGAGGGGCAGCAGGCGGGCGCGCAGCGCTTCAGGGTAGGCCTCGATGATCGGGCGGACGGCGGCGAACATGAGGGCGGCGGCGGCGCGGCCTCGCGGGCGGGACGCGAGGCGGACGGCGCGCCAGAGGCAGGCCTCGTCCGCCGCGGGGCATGGGGCGGTGGAGAGTTCCGCCGGGTCCGCCTGCGGGTCTGGGTGGAGGGCGGCGGCGGCCTCCGCGGCGAGGCGGAAGCGCGGGTCCGCGCCGAGGCGGGCGTCGTCGGTGACGGCGAGGCGCAGGAGGGGGCCGGCTTCCGCGCCCATGCCGAGCGCGAGCATGGCCTGGGCGGCTTTCAGGCGGGCGGCACCGCGGGCGAGCGGGGGCGCGGTGGCGGCGGCGAGCGTTGCATCCGTCAGGCGGCGGCGGAGCTGGGCGAGCGGCAGGGCGGGCAGGTCCAGCAGGCGGGCGCCGATGGTGGCGGAGGCGGCGGCGTCGAAGCGGCCGAGCGGGAGGGCGACGGGGCCGCCGCCCAGCAGGAAGCCGCTGGCGACGGCGCGGAGCTGGGTGGCGTCTGCGTGGGCGGCGACGGCGACGCCGGCGCGGGTGGGCAGAAGCGTGAAGAAGGGCGTGCGCCAGGGGGCGGTGACGGCGGCGGGGGACGCGACGGTGCCGACGAGGAGCAGGCCGCCGTGCAGCGGGTCGCGCAGGGAGAGGACGGGGCCAGGGGACGTGGCGGGAAGCGCGACGCGGCCCTGGGCGACGCTGGGGGCGATGGCGGGCGGGGTGGCGCCTTCCACCAGGTGCCAGGCGCCGGCCTCCGCCATCGGCGTGAGGCCAGGGGGCATGGCGATGAGCGTGGCGGTGGGGAGCGGGGTTGCGGTGGCCCGGAGCGTCGCCAGCAGCGCGGGGGGCGGCGGGGTTTTGTCGGCGACGACGAGGAGGAGGCGGCCGGCACGCTCCACGGCGGCGATGGGGGTTTGCGCGGCGTAGGGGAGCGGGATGTCGCGGTGGGCGGGGGCGAGGGTGGCGGCTGTTGTTGCGGTAGCGGATTGTGTTGGTTGTGTAACACCGTGCGGCGCGGGGGGACGGGCGAAGGCGGCGGCGGGGAGGTTCCATTGCGCCTCGGCCATCGGCGCGGGCGTGGCGGTGGTGGCTTCGGTGGCGGGTGGGGTTGGCGGCAGGGGCAGGGTTGCGACCAGACGCGGCGCGCGGCTGATGTCGAAGACGGCGCGCTGGCCGAGGCGCCAGGCGTGGACGCGCGAGCCGGGGGGGAGGGCGACGTGCAGGCCCGCGGCCTGTGGCGTGGCGGCGATGAGCGCGCGACTGGCGGATGCGGCGAGCGCGAGGGGCGTGCCGTCCGCGGCCGTTGCGACGAGGGTGCCGTCTGGGGCGAGGGTTGCGCTGGCGCCCCTGGGCAGGTCCAGCACCAGGCGGATGAAGCCGGGGTGGCGGCCCTCGTGCAGCGGAATTTGCGCGGGCGGCGGGTTGGCGAGCGCCGGGGCGGCGAACGCTGCGGTGGCGAGCGCTGGGGGGGCGAACGCGAGGAGGAAGGTGAGCGTCAGCGCCCTGGCTGTGGCGCGCAGAGTCATCCGCCGGTGCCGCCGGCGGCTGCGATGGGCGGCGTGGTGGCGGGCGATGGCGGGGGGGCGATGAGGGCGTCGCGCTTCGCGCGCATGGCGGCGAGCTCCGCCGTGACGAGGCGGGCGCGTTCCGGCTTCATCGCGGCGAGGATGGGGGCGGCGCGGCGGACGTTCATCGCGTCCAGCACCGGGAGAAGGACGTCGCGGTCGAGATCGTTGAAGATGGTGGCGGCGTCCGTGGGTTTCATCGCCTCGTAGAGCCTGACGAGCTTTTCGGTGTCCGCGCTGGCGGCCTGCCGGCGGGCGGCTTCCTGCGCCTGGATACGTTTCTGCAACGAGGTGAGCTCCGCCATGCGCGAGGAGAACTGCTTTTCCGCGGCGGCGAGGGATTGCTCGCGCGCGGCGATGGCGGCCTGGCGCTGGTCCAGCGCGGTCTTGCGGGCGCGCAGGTCGCCGAGGAGGGCGAGTTCCGCGGCCGAGGGGGCGGGCGGGCAGGCCTGGCCCGAAGCTGTCGGTGGCGGCTGGGGTGGCGGGCTGTTTTGCGCGAGGGTTTCGCCCTGGGGGAGGGTTTCGGGCGCGGGGCCGGATGCTGGTTGCGATGCCGGAACGGCGGCGACGGCCTGCTGCATCAGGTTCGCCGTCTTGACCAGGAGCAGCAGCGCGATCGCTGCCATGGTTGCGCGCAGGAGCCAGATGCCGGGCAGCAGGCGCATGTCAGCGCACCAGTTTCAGGGCACGCAGGAGGTCGCGTTCGGCGGCGCTGCGCGGGCGATCCTGAGCCTCGCGCGGGGTGGGGATGATGGCGGGGGTGGCGCTGGCGAGCGGGCGCTCGCGCGGAGGCGGGGACGGCGCGACGGCGAGGGCCATGGCGGGGGCGCCGCGTGCCTCTCGCACGAGCTGTTCCAGGCGGTCCGCCGCTGCCTCCGCGCGCCGGGCGATGAAGTCGAGATCCTCGCGCAGGGAACCGGCGTGCTCGATGCGGCGGGCGAGATCGCGAGCGGTGTCGGTGCTGGCCTGGCGCAGGCGGGCGACGGATTGTTCCGCGGATTCGGTGGCGCCGCGGAAGCCGGTGACCAGCGTATCGAGCGCGCCGCGGTCTCGCCGCAGCTGACCGAGGGCACGTTCCAGGCGCCAGGCGCGCAGGAGGGTCGCGGCCAGGAGGAGGACCAGGCCGAGTTCGATCGCGATTTGCAGCGCCATGCCGCTCACCCCTCGCCTGCCGCTGGTTCCGTCGTTTCGCGCGCGGGAGCGACGAGCTCCCGCTCGATGCGTACCGCGATCTGGCCGCGCCTGCGCCCGGCACGGCCCTCGAAGAGCGTGGTGCCGCCGCAGCGCAGGCGGATGGCGGCGCCGCGGCCGGCGTTCAGCGCGAGGCGGCTGCCGGGCTTGAGGGCCATGACGGTGGCGAGAGGGAGCGTCTGCTCGTCCAGCACCGCCTCGAGATCGACCTCGGTCGCCCAGAGTTCCTCGGCGAGATGGGTTTCCCAGATGGAATCGCGGCCGAATTTCTCGCCCATGAACTGCTGCAGCAGCAGCTCGCGCACCGGCTCGAGCGTGGCGTAGGGCAGCAGGAGTTCGATGCGCCCTCCCCGCTCCTCCATGTCGATGCGCAGGCGGGCGAGGACGGCGGCGTTGGAGAGGCGGGAGATGGTGGCGAAGCGGGCGTTGGTTTCCAGCCGGTCGAAGCGGAAGGTGACGGGGCAGATGGGATCGAAGGCCTGGGAGAGATCGGCGAGGACGACCGCGATGAGGCGCTCGACGAGCTGGCGCTCGATGGAGGTGTAGGGGCGGCCCTCGATGCGCATCGCCGCCGTACCGCGGCGGCCGCCGAGGAGGACGTCCACGATGGAGTAGACGAGCGCGCTGTCCACCACCATGAGGCCGTAATTGTCCCACTCCTCCGCGGCGAAGACGGCGAGCATGGCGGGCATCGGGATGGCGTTGAGATAATCGCCGAAGCGCAACGAGACGATGTTCTCGATGCCGACCTCCACGTTGTCCGACGTGAGGTTGCGCAGCGAGGTGGAGAGGATGCGCACGAGACGGTCGTAGACGATCTCGAGCATCGGCAGGCGTTCGTAGGAGACGAGGCCGGCGTCGATGATGCGCTTGAGGCCGCCCTCCCCGTCTTCCTGCAGGAGGGCCTTCACCTCCGCGGGGTCGAGGCCATCGGCGCTGCTGTCTGGGGTGTCGCTCATGCGTTGCTCACTGGACCAGGATCTCGGTGAAGAGCACGTCGCGCACGCGCCCGGGGGCGAGCGCGATGGCCGCACGGGAGAGCAGCGCCTCGCGCAGGCGCCAGGTGCCCTCGCTGCCCTGGAAATCCTCGGGCCGCATCTCGCGCAGGTAGGTCTGGAAGAGGTCCACGATGCGGGGCATGGCTTCCTGCGCGCGCTTGGCGTCTTCCGGGCCGGGGACTTCGAGCTTGGCGCCGAGCTTGACGAAGGACTGGCGGTCCGGACCCGCGTTCAGGTTGGCGACCATTTCCGGGACCGTTACGAAAACGGGTGGCGCGACCGAGGGGGCCGTGGAATGCCGTGGCTTGTCCATGCCGAGGAGGTGCGGCAGCGTGCCGGTGAACCAGAGGCCGCCGGCGCCGACCGCGAGCAACACCGGCAGCGCCACGAGCATCAGCCGGCGCTTGCCGCCGCCCCTGGCGGGCTTCGCGCCCTCGCCTTCCTCGCCGTGCGCCTCCTGCGCCTTCGCCGCCTTTGCGCCAGCCACGCCATCCTCCGCCACAGACCCGGCGGAGTTTGCCGGGGGGCGGTTAACAAGGCGTTGCGGGCGGCAGGATTTGCCTAGGGATTCGAAACGAAATCCGCACGCGAGGCCGCGCCGGGGCTGGCACGCGGCTTGCCCTGTGGGGGGCATGAACGACGCGATCACGCTTTCCGGCATGCTGACACGCTGGCGCGAGTTGCAGGTGCGCGCGACCAACCTGGCCAATGCCGAGACGCCCGGATTCCAGGCGCTGCACATGCAGGTCATCGCCTCGCGCGTGGCGCAGCCGGCCGGGCCGGGCGCGGACATCGCCTATGCCGGGATGCGGGGGACGTGGCGGGATACCGAGCCGGGGCCGATCCAGCGCACGGGCAATGCGCTGGACCTCGCCCTCGGTTCCACGGGGTATTTCACGGTGATGACGCAGGCGGGGCCGCGGCTGACGCGCGACGGGCATTTCACGCTCGATTCCTCGGGCACCATCGTGGACCAGCAGGGCGATCCGTTGCTGGACAGCAGCGGGCAGAACCTGCAGCTCTCCGCCGCCGACGGCAGACCGAGCATCGCGGGGGACGGGACGCTTTCAGGCAACCAGGGGATCATCGGGAAGATCGGCGTGGTGGAACCCGCCAATCCGCAGGCGGTGATCGCCGAGGGGGGCACGCTGCTCGACACCACCTCCCCCACCGCGCCGGTGGCGCAGCCGCACCTGATGCAGGGGGCGGTGGAGGGCAGCACGACGAGCGCCATCGCCGAGACCGTTGGCATGATCCAGGACACGCGCGAGTTCCAGCTCATTGCGTCGATGCTGAAGGCGGAGGCGAACCGCCGCAGCGAGGCGATCCAGAAAATCCTTACGCCAGGGAACTGATCCATGCGCGCACTCGATATCGCCGCGACCGGAATGCAGGCACAGAGCACCACGGTCGAGGTGATCGCCAACAACATCGCCAACATGTCCACCACCGGCTTCAAGCGCAGCCGGCCGGAATTCCAGGACCTGATCTACGAGAACCTGCGTGGCGTGGGCTCCGCCTCCTCCGATTCGTCGGTGGTGCCGGCGGGGGCGCAGATCGGGCTCGGCGTGAAGACGGCGGCGATCTACCGCATTCCCGAGCAGGGCAACCTGCAGCAGACGGGCAACGCGCTCGACCTCGCGATCAACGGGTCGGGGTATTTCCAGATCACGCTGCCGGACGGGGAGACGGCGTATACGCGCGACGGCACGTTCTCCCTCGCACCCGACGGGACGATCGTGACCGCGGACGGCTACACGGTGCAGCCGGGGATCACGGTGCCGAGCAACGCGACGGCGGTGACGATCAGCCCGGCGGGGCAGGTGCAGGCGACGATCGCCGGGCAGACGGCGCCGCAGACGCTGGGGACGATCCAGCTCGCGACGTTTCCCAACGAGGCAGGGCTTTCGGCGCAGGGCTCCAACCTGTTCCTGCAATCCGCGGCCTCCGGCTCCCCGGTGACGGGGCCACCCTCGAGCACCGGGTTCGGGACGGTGCAGCAGGGGTTCGTCGAGACGTCCAACGTGAACGTGGTGACGGAAATCACCAACCTGATCTCGGCGCAGCGGGCCTACGAGATGAACAGCCGCGTCATCACCTCCTCCGACAACATGCTCAACACGCTCACCAATATCGGGTGACGCCATGTCCGTTTCCAATGCGTTCCGGTTTGCGCTGCTGGCGGCGATGCTGCTCGCGTGGGCGATGCTGCTCGCAGGGCGGGCGGATGCCGCGACGCTGCGGCCGTTCACGACGCTCGACGCACCGGTGGTGCGGCTTTCCGACCTGTTCGCCGATGCCGGCAGCGAGGCCAACCGCGTGCTGGGGCCGGCGCCGGCGCCGGGGACGCGCATCAGCGTGGAGGCGCCGCAGCTTGCCGCGATCGCGCGTGAATACGGGGTGGACTGGAAGCCGGTGACGGGGTTCGACCGCGCGGTGCTGGTGCGCCCGGGCGCGCCGCTGGCCGAGGGCGCGGTGCTGGCGGCGTTGAGGACGGCGCTCGCCGGGCTGGGGGCGGCGGCGGGCAGTGCCGTGGAGTTGCAGGGGTTCCAGCCGCCGATGCTGGCGGTGGGCGCGGTGCCGCGCGTGGTGGTGGAGCAGCTTTCCTATGACGCGAACGAGGGCGGGTTCCAGGGGGCGCTCGCGATCGCGGTGCCGGGCGAGGCGGTGGTGACGGTGCCGGTTGCCGGGCGCAGCGTGCGGCGCGTGGTGCTGCCGGTCGCGGCACGCCGTCTCGAACCGGGAACGGCGCTGGGGCCGGGCGATTTCACCGAGCGCGAGGTGGTCGCGCCGGCGGCGCGGGGCGCGGTGCTGCGCGACCCGACCGCGGCGTTCGGGCGCGGGGTGCGGCATGCGGTGGCGGCGGGCGCGCCGGTCGCGCTCGATGACCTGGTGGCGCTGCCGACGATCGCGCGCGGGCAGCGGGTGAGCATGGAGATCGCCGCACCCGGCATCGCGGTGACGGCGATCGGGGTGGCGCTGGCCGATGCGGGGACCGGGGAGACGGTGGATGTGCTCAACCCCGTCTCCCGCGCCGTGGTGGAGGCCTCCGTGCTCGGACCTGGGCGCGTGGCGGTGGCGCAGGGGAGTATTCCGCTGCGGCAGGCGGGGGCTGCGTGGCGGGGGCTGCCGCGATGAGCGCGCGACGGCGGATTCCACCGGCGCCGAAATTGCCGCCGCTGATGCTGCTGCCGCTGATGCTGCTGCCGCTGATGCTGGGCGGGTGCGACAACATGACGCGGCTGACCGAGATCGGCGGGCCGCCGCGGATGAGCGCCAGTTCCGATCCCACGCGGGCGCCGGGGTGGCAGCCGCTGACGATGCCGATGCCCAGGCCGCAGACCGCGGACCCGGCGCCGGATGCGCTGTGGCGGCCAGGCAGCCGCGCGTTCTTTCGCGACCAGCGGGCGGCGCGGGTGGGCGACCTGGTGACCGTGATCGTCAACATCGCCGACAACGCCGATATCAAGAACAACACCAACGCGACACGCGGCAGCAACCAGTCGATCGGGATTCCGAACGTCTTCGGCCTGGAGACGCAGCTGCCGCATATCTTCGCGGGGCTCAATCCGGCGAGCGCGCTGTCCACCAGTTCGGGCTCCGGCAACACGGGGACGGCGGAGATCAAGCGCAGCGAGGGCGTTTCGTTGCGGCTGGCGGGCGTGGTGACGCAGGTGCTGCCGAACGGAAACCTGGTGATCGCGGCGCGGCAGGAGGTGCGGGTGAGCGGGGAGCTGCGCCAGCTCGCCGTGAGCGGCGTGGTGCGGGCGGAGGATATCGGCAGCGACAACACGATCGGGCTCGACCGGATGGCGGAGGCGCGGGTTTCCTATGGCGGGCGCGGACAGCTGACGGATGTGCAGTCCCCGCCATGGGGGCAGCAGCTGATGAATATCCTGGCGCCGTTCTAGCGGCGTGAACGGCCTAGCCGGGCGGGACGGGACAGGCGAGGTCGCCCTCCTGGCAGTGGAGGAAGGTAAGCAGCTGCCTGTCGCGCGACTGCGTCAGCGTGGCGCGGCATTGGAGGACGAGCATCGGGTGGATGCTGCCGCCCGCCGTGTCATTCGATTCGAAGTCGCACTGGGCGTCGCGATAGGCGATCCAGGCGCGCTCCGCGGCGACAAGGCGCGCCCTGCCCTGCTCGTCCCTGGCGAGGCGGGCCATGACCTCGGCATAGGTTGCGTTCAGCGCGGCGTCGGCCCTGGCGAAGTCCGCGGCGGCACAGGTGTTCATCGCCGCCTGGGTCGTTGCGCTGGCGCAATCGGCGTGCGCGAGCGGCGCCAGGAGCGCGATGGTGGCGGCGATGCCTGCGGCGAGCAGGATGCCGCTACTGGACATGCGCGGGGATGCCACCGGGGACAAGGTTGCGATAAGGGCGCGCTGCGTCGAGGGTTTTTGCGACGGAGGGGCGCTGGCGGAGGCGGGCGAGATAGGAGCGGAGCGTGGCGTAACGTTCCGGGAAAGGGTGAAACCAGTCGGCGTAGAACAGCATCGGCGCCGCAGTGCAGTCCGCGAGGGTGAACGTATCGCCGGCGGCCCAGCTGCGGCCGGCGAGGCGAGTGTCGAGCCAGGCGTAGCTCTCCTCGAGCATCGCCGTCGCCTCCTCCAGGCCCAGGGGATCGCGGCGCTCCGGGGCGCGGAACTGGTCGGTCACGAATTTCATCTGCGGGGCCGCGACGTAGTTGTCGAGCACGCGGTCGATGAGGCGGGCTTCCATGCGGCGCGCGGGGTCCGGCGGAAGCAGGTGGCCACCGCCGGCGAGCGCGTCCAGGTGCTCGACGATGAGCGTTGCCTCCGGCAGGACCAGGTCGCCGTCGATCAGGACCGGAAATTTTCCGTACGGCCAGACCGACCGCAGCGCCGCCGTCGTCTCGGGATGCTGGGGGCCGACCTCGCGGAACTCGAAGGTGAGGCCGAGTTCCTCCAGCGCGATCAGCGCCTTCTGCGAGAAGGAGGAGAGCGGGTGGGCGTAAAGGGCGAGGGTCATGCGGGGACCATGATCATCCAGAGGATACCGAATTTGTCGGTGCACATGCCAAACGACCTGGCGAAGAACGTCTTGTCCATGGGCACGCGGACGGTGCCGCCCTCGGCGAGGGCATGCAACCAGCGCGCGCCCTCGGCTTCGTCGGAGGTCGTGAGGGTGACGGCGAAGCCCGTGAAGCTGGAGGCGCCGTGGCAGGCACCGTCCGAGACCAGCAGCTCGGCGCCGGCGATGTTGAGGGTGGCATGCATGATCTTGTCGGCGTTGGCAGCGTCGGTGGGCGTGCCCGGGGGCGCGTCACGGAAATGCATTTTGATGGCGACGCGGGCGCCGATCGATTTCTCGTAGAAGTCGATCGCCTCCGCGCAGCGGCCTTCGAAGAAGAGATACGGTGTCACGCTCATGCTTTCCTCCCTGAAACGAAATCCCCAAGCCGGTCGAAGCTGCTGCTCCAGCCGCCGTTGTGGCTGTCGCGGGCCGGGATGCTGGCGAAGCCTTCCTGGCGGAAGCGCATCAGCG
Organism: uncultured Pseudomonadota bacterium; assembly: GCA_963764465.1. Classification (GTDB taxonomy): domain Bacteria; phylum Pseudomonadota; class Alphaproteobacteria; order Acetobacterales; family Acetobacteraceae; genus JAJXXT01. Next base: position 958,588 of record CAVXSO010000006.1, read on the forward strand.
TGCCGTCGCCGTCCGGCAGGAATTCGATGGTGATCGTCGTCTCGGGGCTGCGCGAGCCGTCCGCGCGGTCCCAGGCGAAGGTCATGGCGAGGCGGGAGGGTTCGGTGGCTTCGAGCAGCACGCCGCTCTGCCAGTTCTCCTCGCCGGTGTCGTCGCGGACCAGGCAGGCGCGCCAGGGCTGGCCCGGGGACGTTGCGGGTTCGAAATGTGTGGCGGTGAAGCCGCGCGGGCCCATCCAGCGGCGCACCTCTGCGGGGTCTGTCCAGGCGCGGAAGACGGCGGCGGGCGGGGCGGCGAAGCGGCGCTCGATGGTGAGGACGCGCTCCGCCGTGGTGGCGGCGTGGGATTCCAGGCGATCGAGCGAGAGGCTCCAGCCCTCGCGCATGCCGCCGAGCATTGCCAGCGCGGCGAGGTCGCGCGCGGTGCCGCGGGCGCGCAGGCGGAGCAGGCAGCCGTTCTCGTGGCCGAGGAACTCGACCACGTTGTGGCCCTCGAGCAGGACGCCGCCGTCAGGCGCGAGGGCGCGGCCGATGAAGACGAGGCGGTGGGGCGGGGCGAATTCCAGGACCTCGCCACCCATCGGGTATTCGGTGCCGTCCGGGGCCCGCATCACGATGAAGATGGCACCGCCCACGCGCGGCTCGAACTGGCATTCGGGGTTCGTGAAGCCACGCGGGCCCCACCATTGCTGGAGGTGGCCGGGCTCGGTCCAGAGGCGGAACATCGCCGCGGGCGGGACCGGGAAGACGCGCTCGAACGCGACCTCCACCACCGCGCCGGCGAGGGCTTCGCCGAGGCGCTCCAGGGTCTGGTGCAGGCCTTGTTCGGCGCCGTATTCCTCGGTCACGCGACGGCGCTCCGCCGCGCTCGGGAAGGCCATGCGGACGGTGACCTCCGTGCCGCCGTCGCGCTCGGCGAAGGTGATGGTGCTGCGGAAGGCGGGCTGCACGTGGTCGTACACGATGCGTAACGGCGCCTCGATGGCGACGAAGCGGGTCTCGTTGGGGTAGGCGCGGCCGTCCGGGCCGATCATCGTGTGGCGCCAGATGCCGCCGGGGCGGAACGCGAAGCTTTCGGTCTGCGTGGTGAAGCCGCGCGGGCCCCACCATTTCGCGAGGTGCTCGGGGTCTGTCCAGAGGCGGAAGACGAGGTGCCTGGGGGCTGCGAGGAAGCGCCTGGCCAGCATGACGCGGGCGTCGGCGGTGGGCGGCGGGGCGTCGTTCATGGGGCTTTCTCCTGCTTCGCTCGCGCTTCCTCCGCCATCACGGTCGCGAGGTGCTGTTCGAGCCGGTCGAGGCTTTCCTCCCAGAAGCGGCGGAAGGTTGCGATCCAGTCCGCGGCGTCGTGCAGGGGTGCCGGGCGGAGGCGGCATGGGCGGGTCTGGGCGCGGCGCCCACGCTCGATGAGGCCGGCGCGCTCCAGGACCGTGAGGTGCTTGGTGATGGCGGGGAGGCTCATCGCGAAGGGGCGCGCGAGTTCGCCGACCGTCGCCTCCCCCTGTGCGAGGCGCGCGACGATGGCGCGGCGCGTGGGGTCCGCGAGGGCGGCGAAGGTGGTGGAGAGGTGTGGGGCGGCGGTGGCGGAGAGCATGGGGGCGTGGTTGTTTATTTAACTGATTGGTAAAATACGGTGCCGCGCGGGGATGGTCAAGGAGGCGGGTTGGCATTTCAGGACGGGGGGAGGAAAGCCGCGGCGGGGATGGGCGCCGGGCGGCTCAGCGGGGCATACAGCGGGCGAGGAAGGCCTGGACCTGGCGCTCGCTGTCGGCGGTGGCGGCCGGGTCGTCCATCAGCGGGTCGCCGACGCTGTAGCGGCGGGAGACGAGTGCGGCGTTGTCGAAAGCGTGGACGGCGCCCGCCATCCGGCGACGGGGCCGCGGCGCGCGCCAGTTGCCACCGCCCCGGTTGCCATAAGGGGGGCGCGTGTTAAACCGGGCGCGACAAGCGGAGGACACGCCATGCCGGAAGCCTTTATCTGCGACTTCGTGCGCACGCCGATCGGGCGGTATGGCGGTGTGCTGAGGGACGTGCGCACCGACGACCTTGCGGCGCACCCGCTGCGGGTGCTGCGCGAGCGCAACGCCGGCGTGGACTGGGAGGCGCTCGACGATTGCTACATGGGCTGCGCCAACCAGGCGGGCGAGGACAACCGCAATGTCGCGCATATGGCGACGCTGCTCGCGGGCTACCCCGCCGCGGTGCCGGGGGCGACGATCAACCGGCTGTGCGGCTCGGGGCTCGACGCGGTGGGGACGGCGGCGCGGGCGATCCGCGCGGGCGAGGCGGAGCTGATGCTGGCGGGCGGGGTGGAGAGCATGACGCGGGCACCGTTCGTGATGGGCAAGGCGGCGGAGGCGTTCTCGCGCTCGGCGGAGGTATTCGACACCACGATCGGGTGGCGGTTCGTCAACCGGCTGATGAAGGCGCAGTACGGCATCGATTCCATGCCGGAGACGGGCGAGAACGTTGCCGAGGCGTATCAGGTTTCGCGGGCGGACCAGGATGCGTTTGCGTATCGCAGCCAGCAGAAATGCGCGGCGGCGCAGCAGGCGGGGTTCTTCGCGCGCGAGATCGTTGCGGTGGTGATCAAGGGGCGGAAGGGCGACGTGGTGGTGGACACCGACGAGCATCCGCGGGCGGACACGACGCTGGAGGCGCTGGCGAAGCTGAAGACGCCGTTTCGCGATCCCGGGACGGTGACGGCGGGCAATGCCTCGGGCGTGAACGATGGGGCGGCGGGGTTGATCCTCGCCTCCGAGGCGGCGGCGAAGAAGCATGGGCTCGTGCCGCGCGGGCGCGTTGTCGCGATGGCGACGGCGGGGGTGGAGCCGCGGGTGATGGGGATGGGGCCGGCGCCGGCGGTGCGCAAGCTGCTGGCGAAGACGGGCGTGAAGCTCGGGGACGTGGATGTGATCGAGCTCAACGAGGCGTTCGCGGCACAGGGGCTGGCGGTGATGCGCGACCTCGGGCTCGCGGATGACGCGGAGCATGTGAACCCGCATGGCGGGGCGATTGCGCTCGGGCATCCGCTCGGGATGAGCGGGGCGCGGCTGGCGTTGACGGCGCTGTCGGCGCTGGAGGTGCGTGGGCAGAAGCGGGCCATTGCCACGATGTGCATTGGCGTGGGGCAGGGAATCGCGGCGATGGTGGAGCGGGTGTGAGCGGAAGGCCCCGCGCAGCGGGGCTGCGCGGGGCCGTTTCAACACAACGTGTGATGCCATTGGCAGCTGGACTCGGTATACGGGCTTGCCATCCGGTGCATTATTTATCCGTTTGAGCCGACTTAAATGAATCAATGGTAATCGCGCTAGGGTGACCGGATACCCGAAGAATTAACCCCGGATCGTGATTTCTACGGCATCTGGTTTCACACCAAACGTTGCAGCGAGGCCTTTCTTTGCCTCCGCGATAGTCAGCATTACGTGCGACGCGCCCACTGCATTGTGGCTTGCCTGAGGTGGATGTTTTTCTCGGCTAGGCATGGGCTTGAACTTCACACCATCGAGCGACACCCCAAGCTCCTCGAGTGTGGTGTAGGAAACTGGGTTGCGTCCGCCCTTCCACACGTCGGGCACGTTGATTTCGGCATATTCGCTGAACGTAATTAGCCACCGCCCCTGGTGGTCCGTAGATGGCACTACATCGTCAATCTTCCCGACCATGAAGGCTGTCTTGTGCGGCTTCGTGTCCTCGACATCCGGAGACCGACCATTTCGGCACAGCACAGCCTAGCCGGCGGCACGCAAAAATCGCCCACTTCGCGCGCATATGGGTTATGCTGGATGGACGGCGGATCGCGGCACGCGTGACCGGCCGCGAAAGGTTGTGTGTTGCCCTCGGACTTCGGTCACGTGGGAGAATACGCGATGGCGACGACGATCAGGAACCCCATCGAATGGGGCGCCGACCAGTTGCGGCTGGCGCGCGTGGCAATGGACGCGGCCGGACGGGCGGTGGCGGAGGCGGACCACGGGTACGGGCCGATACGGATCGCGCGGATCCATCTCGGGCATATCGGCTGGTCGCTGCGGGAGGGGCTGGACGATTTCCTCGCCTGCCGCACGGACGTGGTGTTTCTTTGCGTGTTCTACCCCGTGGTGGGCCTGGTGCTGGGCTGGGCGGTGTTCGGGCACGGGATGCTGCAGCTGCTGTTCCCGCTTGCCTCCGGCTTCGCGCTGGTGGGGCCGGTGGCGGGGCTCGGGCTCTATGCGATGAGCCGCAACCGCGAACAGGGCGGAACGATCGCGATTGGCGATGCGTTGGGCGTGATCTCCGCGCCGGCGTTCGGGCGGATCGTGATGCTGAGCCTGATCATGATCGGCGAACTGCTGGTGTGGCTGTGGGCGGCCTACGCGCTCTATGTGCTGACGCTGGGGCCGAAGCCGCCGGTCTCGCTCCGGCTGTTCGTGCATGACGTGCTGAACACGCCGGCGGGGCATGCGATGGCGGCAATCGGGGTCGTGCTGGGGCTCGGGTTCGCGGTGCTGGCGCTGCTGCTGTTCCTCGCGTTTCCGCTGCTGCTGGACCGCGACGTGGGGCTGGCGGTGGCGATCGGCGCCTCCGTGCGGGCGGTGATCGCGAACAAGGCGGTGATGGCGGTCTGGGGCCTGGTGGTGGCGGTGGCCCTGGTGGCGGGGTCCATTCCGGCGTTTCTTGGGCTGGTCGTGGTGCTGCCGGTGCTGGGGCATGCGACGTGGCATTTGTATCGGCGCGTCATGCCGCGGTGAACGAGGAAGCGCGCGACCCGCGGTGACGCGCCGCTGGGCATCTCTGCCGGCGCGGCTGCCGGACTGAACGCGGAGGGGACATGGCGACGACGACGGCGCGGTTCCGCGCCCTGCATGCGGGGCCCTGCTTTGTCATTGCCAATGCCTGGGACCAGGGCACGGCGCGGATGCTGGCGGGGATGGGGTTCGGCGCCATCGCGACCTCCAGCGGGGCGGCGGCGGGCGCGCTGGGGCGGCTCGACGGGCATATCACGCGCGAGGAGGCGCTGGCGCACGCGCACGCGATTGCCAGCGCCGTCGACCTGCCGGTTTCCGCCGACCTGGAGAACGGGTTCGCGGACGCGCCGGAGGACGTTGCGCAGACGGTACGGATGGCGGCACGTGCGCGGCTCGCGGGATGTTCCATCGAGGATGCGATGGGGCCGGGCAAGGGACTCTACGGGTTCGAGGCGGCGGTGGCGCGGGTGGAGGCGGCGGCGCGGGCGGCGGCGGCGCACGACATGATGCTGACGGCGCGGGCGGAAGGGTTCATCAGGGGCGCGCCGGACCTCGAGGAGGTGATACGGCGGCTGCGCGCCTACGAGGCGGCGGGGGCGGATGTGCTGATGGCGCCGGGGCTGCCGGACCTCGATGCGGTACGGCGCGTGTGCGGCGCGCTGTCGCGGCCGTTCAATTTCATGGCGGGGATTCCGGGGAAGTCCTTTTCGGTCGCGGAACTGGCGGCGGCGGGGGTGCGGCGCGTGAGCCTCGCGACGTCGCTGTGGCGGGCGGCGATGGGGGGGATGATGCGGGCGGCGGAAGAGGTGCGGGAGCGGGGGACGTTCACCTATCTCGACAGCGCGCCGGGGACGGGTACGATCGCGAAACTGCTGGAGGGCTGAGGGGCCTTCCCGCGGGGCGGGCGCGCAGGCGCCGCTTCAACGTTTCGAGGTTGGGTCTGATGGAAACGCCGCTGACACCGATGGAATTCGCGCGCCGGGCGCGCCGCCTCTATGCCGCGCGGGAGGCGGTGGTGGATGGCGAGAGGCGCTTCAGCTACGGCGAGTTCCTCGACCGGTGCGACCGGTGGTCGGCCGCGCTGCAGGCGATGGGGGTGAAGCAGGGCGACCGCGTCGCGTACATCGCGCCGAACACGCATTCGAACCTGGAAGGCTACTACGCGGTGCCGCAGATCGGCGCGGTGCTGGTGCCGATGAACTACCGGCTGCTGGCGGCGGATTTCGAGTATATCCTGAACCATTCCGGTGCCACCGTGGTTTGCGTGCACGAGGATTACCTCGATGCGATCGACGGAATTCGCGATCGGCTGCCGGGGGTGAGGCACTTCGTGGCGCTGGAGGGCGCACGCGAGGGGTGGATCGGCTACGAGGGGCGGCTGGCGGCGCATGGGCCGGATTATGCCGCGGTGGCGATCGGGGAGAACGACCTGATCACCATCAACTACACGAGCGGGACGACGGCGCGGCCGAAGGGCGTGATGATCACGCATCGCAACGCGTGGATGAACGCGATGGGCACGCTGGTGCACCACCACCTGACGCCGGCGGACCGCTACCTGTGGACGCTGCCGATGTTCCACGCCAACGGGTGGACGTTCACGTGGAGCAACACGGCGCGGGGGATGGCGCATGTGTGCCTGCGCCAGGTGGAGCCGCGCGCGATCTTCCGGCTGATCCGCGACGAGAAGATCACCATGTTCTGCGCCGCGCCGACGGTGCTGATCGGGATTGCCAACGCGCCGGAGGAGATGATGGCGGGCGTGCCGCGCGGGGTGCGGCTGTTCACCGCGGGCGCGCCACCGGCCGCCGCCACGATCGAGATGGTGGAGAGCAGGCTGGGGTGGGAGCTGACGCATGTGTATGGGCTGACGGAGACCTCCCCGCTGATCACGTTCTGCGAGCCGTTGCCGGAGCATGGGGCGCTTTCCGCGCGGGAGCTGGCGGAGGTGAAGGCGCGGCAGGGGGTGGAGCTGGTCAGCTCCGGCGAGCTGCGCGTGGTGGACGAGGAAGGACGCGAGGTGCCGCGCGACGGGGCGACGCTGGGCGAGATCACCGTGCGCGGCAACGTGGTGATGAAGGGGTACTACAACGACCCCGAGGCGACGGCCGCCGCGATCCGCGATGGATGGTTCCATAGCGGGGATGCGGCGGTGGTGCACCCGGACGGGTACGTGGAGATCCGCGATCGTTTCAAGGACGTTATCATATCGGGCGGCGAGAATATTTCCTCGGTCGAGATCGAGGGGTGCCTGTTGCGCCACCCAGCGGTGCAGGAAGTGGCGGTGGTGGGGGCGAAGCACGAGAAATGGGGGGAGAGCCCGCATGCGTTCGTGATCCTGCGCGCGGGGGCGACGGCGACGGAGGAGGAGCTGAAGCGGTTCGTGCGCGACAACCTGGCGCATTTCAAGACGCCGGGGTGGGTCAGCTTTGTCGATACGCTGCCGAAGACGGCAACGGGGAAGGTGCAGAAATACGTGCTGCGCGGCGGACGCGCGGGGATTGCGCGGCAATAGGGGAAAAGCGGAGAGCCACGCCTGGCGAAGGCTGGGCTCGGTTCACCCCTTCCGCCTGCCGCGTGGGGAGGCGAGAAATGGACCGCGCCCGGACGCGCGACGGCATGCCACGCGCCCGATTACCGCCCCCTCAGCCATCAACCATGAAGGGGGAGGACGCGACGTCTCACCGGTACGACGAGCGGGAGCACGTCCAGCGGCCTCGTTGATTCAGATCAATGACGAGCTCTCGGTGGGCCATCAAAAAAGACGTGGTTGATCGGCCGTTGAGGTACCCTGGTTGACGCGCGCAGGCCCTGGTTGACGCGCGCAGGATTGAGAAATGCATCGGTTAATTCGAAGAAGCGGGCCCCGGTGCAGACGTTCAATGCCGGAGTTTTGTGCAAAAGCGTAGCGGCAGGTCAAAGCCAGTAGGAGATGTCCTGATGAGGCGGCGGCAACTGTTCGAGACGACGGCGAAAGCAGCTTTGGCGACCGCGATCGGGAGTGCGTGGATCAGAGGCGCCGGGGCACAGACGCAGGGCACCGGCACGCCGGCGAGCCCGTCGCGCGAGCCGGTTGGCACGGACGTCGGCGCGCCCGCAGGTACCACCCCGATCAGCGGCAAGCAGCTTCCCGCACCGGACCCGAGTTTCGGCGGTGTGATCAAGGAGCGGGCCTCGGAATCAACGCCTTGGTGGCCCCCACGCATCGTGCCGCCGAAGGGCGCGCCCAACGTGCTGCTCATCATGACGGATGATGTCGGCTTCAGCGCGCCGGCGACGTTCGGCGGTGTCGTTCCTACCCCGGCCCTGGATCGCATCGCGAACAACGGAGTGCGCTACACGAACTTCCACTCCACCTCGCTGTGCTCGCCGACCCGGGCGGCGCTGATCACGGGCCGCAATCACCACGTCGCCGGGTTTGGCGTGGTGGACGAAATCGGTACGGGATATCCCGGCTATGATTCGATCATCCTGAAGGCCAACGGCACCATTGGCACCATCATGAAGGAGAACGGCTACGCGACCTCGTGGTTCGGCAAGGACCACAACACGCCCAGCTTTCAGGCGACGCAGGTCGGACCGTTCGACCAGTGGCCGATTGGGATGGGTTTCGAGTATTTCTATGGGTTCGTCGGCGGCGACGCCAGCCAATGGCAGCCGAACCTGTTTCGCAACACGACGCCGATCTTCCCCTTCCAGGACAATCCCACCTGGAACCTGACGACGGCCATGGCCGACGAGGCCATCCAGTACATGAAGCAGCTCAAGGCGATCGCGCCCGACAAGCCGTTTCTGGTCTATTACGTACCCGGCGGCACCCACGCACCGCACAATCCGACACCGGAATGGATCGAAAAGATCAGCGACATGCACCTGTTCGATGACGGGTGGAACAAGCTGCGCGAGACGATCTTCGCCAATCAGAAGCGGCTCGGCATCATGCCCGAGAACGCCAAGCTGACCGAGTGGCCGAAGGAGCTGCCGCAATGGGACACGCTCAGCTGGGAGGAAAAGAAGCTCTTCATCCGGCAGGCGAATGTCTATGGCGCCTATCTGGGCTACACCGACCATGAGATCGGCCGTGTCATTCAGGCGGTCGAGGACCTCGGCGAACTCGACAACACGCTGATCATCTATATCAGCGGCGACAACGGCGCGAGCGCCGAGGGCATGCTCAACGGCACGCCGAACGAGTTCACCACCTTCAATGGCGTCGAGGTGCCGGTGAAGGACCAGTTTCTCTGGTACGAGTTCTGGGGGTCCGACCGCACCTATCCGCATTTCGCGGCGCCGTGGGCGTGGGCGTTCGATACGCCCTTCAAATGGGTGAAACAGGTCGCTTCGCACTTCGGCGGAACGGCACAGGGAATGGCCATCTCCTGGCCCGGTCACATCAATGACCCCGGCGGTATTCGCCGTCAGTTCCACCACATCATCGACATCGCCCCGACGATCCTTGAAGCAGCCGGCATTCCGCTGCCGGAGACGGTCAACGGCATCGCGCAGCGCCCGATGGATGGGGTCAGCATGACCTACACGTGGGACAAGGCGAACGCCGAAGCGCCGACCCGCCGCACCACGCAGTATTTCGAGATGCTGGGCAATCGGGCCATCTATCACGAAGGCTGGGTCGCGTGCACGACGCCGGTGACCATTCCGTGGGAGCTGAGCACGAAGACCCCTCCGGATGTGATCACCGGCTATAGTTGGGAACTCTACAACGTCCAGGAAGACCCCACCGAGTCCACGGATCTGGCCGCCGCGATGCCGGCGAAGCTCAAGGAGATGCAGGACCTGTTCTATGCCGAAGCGGCGAAGCATCAGGTTCTCCCGCTCGACAACTCAACCCTCGCCCGTTGGAACACCCCGCGCCCGAGCCTGACGACGGGACGCAAGGTGTTCACCTATTCCGGCGAGCTTGTCGGGGTGCCGGCGAGCGGCGCGCCAAGCATTCTCAACAAATCCTACACCATCACGGCCGAAGTCGAGATTCCCGAGGGCGGTGCGGAAGGCATGATCGTCACCCAGGGCGGCCGCTTCGGCGGTTACGGCCTGTTCCTGAGCAAGGGCCTGCTCGACGTTGATCGGGGGCGGATTGTGTTCATGTACAACCTGCTCGACCTCAAGCGCACCATGTGGGAGGGGCCCAGGCTGGACGCGGGCAAACACACCGTCAAGTTCGACTTCAAATCGGACGGTCCCGGTTTGGGCAAGGGTGGTACGGGCATACTTTATGTGGACGGTCGGGAAGTGGCCCGAAATTCCATGGACCACACCACCCCAATCACCTTCCCGGAAGACGAAACCTTCGACATCGGGCAGGACACCCGCACGCCGCTGGCGCTCATCGAGTATCGCTATGATGTTCCGTTCAAGTTCACCGGCAAGATCGACAAGCTGACGTTCGAACTTGATACGTAACAATCAGCCGCGAAACAGCGATGGCGTCGTCCCGCTGATCCGCGAGAGGCAGACACCGGGTTCCGGCGGATGATGAAAAGGGTCCTCATTTTCGCGGCTCTCGCCGAAGCGGCGACGGGATTGGCATTGTTGCTGGTTCCGTCTTTCGTTGGCGGGTTGCTGTTTGGTGAGGAACTGACCGGTGTCGGCATACTGGCGGGGCGCGTCACCGGCATTGCCGTGATCGCACTGGCCATCGCATGCTGGCCGGGGCCGGCGGCGGCCGGCATGTTTTTCTATAGCGCGGCTGTTGCGCTCTATTTTGCCTATCTCGGGTTCGCGGGCGGTTTTACGGGCATTGCGCTTTGGCCTGCTGTGGGTCTGCATCTTGTCCTCGCGGGCCTGTTGGGGCGCGGGCTCATCCGAGGCAATGGATGACGAGGACGGCGCGTGAATCAGCCCCCCTTTACGCCGGCCGCCGGGCGGCGTGCGGGAGACCGTGGTGCTGTGGACGATGCCGCACTCCGGCGCCCTCGACGATGCTGTAGCGCGCGACGGATTGCCGCCGTCGTGGCGGTCCGCGGTGCAGAACCCGGCCCATGGCGCCTCCTTCCACGCGAGGGAGAATGCCGGACCGTCGAAACCCGGGATCAAACACCTAGCGCGTGTAGATTTTCCGCAGTTCGGTCTTGAGGATCTTGCCGGTGGCGCCGTGGGGGATGCTGTCGGCGACGACGACGCGGTCCGGGATGGACCAGTTGGGGACCTTGTCCTTGTAGAAGGCGCGCAATTCCTCCGGCGTGGGCGCGCGGCCCTGGCGGGGGACGACGATGAGGAGCGGGCGCTCACCCCATTTCTCGTCCGCAACGGCGATGGCGGCGGCTTCCGCCACGTCCGGATGGGCGATGGCGATGTTCTCGATGGCAATCGAGCTGATCCATTCGCCGCCGGACTTGATGAGGTCCTTGGTGCGGTCCGTGAGGATGACGAAGCCCTCGGGCGAGATGACGCCGACATCGCCGGTGGGGAACCAGCCGTCGTCGCCGACCGAGGTTTCCGGCATGCGGTAATAGGAGCTGGCGACCCAGTGGCCGCGGAAGACGAGGTTGCCCTGGGTGTGCCCGTCCCACGGGATTTCGCCCGCTTCGTTCTCGGCGCGGACATCGACGCCGAAGACGGTACGGCCCTGGGTTGCCTGCTCGTCGAGGCGGGATGCGGCGTCGAGCGCGAGGGTGGCGGGCTTCGGGGCGTTCCAGGTCGCGACGGGGGAGCTTTCCGTCATGCCCCAGGCGTGCGAGACGGTGACGCCAAGTTTCGCGTATTCCGCCATCAGCGCGCGGGGGAAGGCGGAGCCGCCGGACATCAGGCGGTTCAGGGTGGCGAAGCGCCCTCCCCGCTCCCGCAGCCTGGCCAGCACGCCAAGCCAGACCGTCGGGACGCCGCCGGAGATGGTGACGCGCTCGCCGTCCAGCAGCGAAATGACCGATTCCGGATCGAGGTGGCGGCCGGGCAGGATCAGCGCCGCGCCGACCATGGGGGCGGTGAAGGGCAGGCCCCAGGCGTTGACGTGGAACATCGGCACGATGGGCAGCGCGCGATCCGTGGCGCGCAGGGCGGTGGTGTCGCCCATCGCCATCATCATCGCGTGCAGGACCATGGCGCGGTGGGAGAAGAGCACGCCCTTCGGGCGGCCGGTGGTGCCGGAGGTGTAGCAGAGGCCGCAGGCGGCGTTCTCGTCGAAGCTGGGCCACGCGTAGGCATCGTCCTCGCCGGCGAGGAGGGTTTCGTAGCAGAGGAGGTTGATGCCGGCGGGAAGGTCCAGCGCGGGCATCTCGGCCGCGGGGCAGAGGAGGACGACGGTGCGCAGCGTCTTTGCGAGCCTCGGTGCCACGGCGGCGAGAATGGATGCGAAGCCGGGATCGGCGAAGATTATGTGGTCCTCGGCATGGTCGGCGATGTAGGCGATGTCGTCGTGGGAGAGGCGCGGGTTGATGGTGTTGCAGACGGCGCCCGAGCCCATGATGGCGTAGTAGAGCTCGAGATGGCGGTCCGAGTTCATGGCGAGCGTGCCGACGCGGTCGCCCGGTTTGACGCCGAGTGACGCGAGCGCCCTGGCGAGGCGGCGGGTGCGGCGTTCCAGGGCCGCGTAATTGGTGCGGGCGATGCTGCCGTCGTCGCGGCGGGAGACGATCTCGCCCGCTGCGTGGTGGCGCGCGGCGTGGCGCAGGATGGATGACACCAGCAGCGGCTGGTGCTGCATGAGTTCGAGTAGCATCCCCTCGCCTCCCCCGTCTTGTCACGAGGTTAGACGGGGGAGGCGCGGGGCATCAACTGATGCGCAGCTTCACGTAGCTGCCTGGGGCGTCCTCGATGGCTTTCAGTTTGCCGGCGCCGGGCTCGCGGGCGGGGACCATGCGCTTGTCGTGGCTGGTGACCCAGCGGTGCCAGTCTGGCCACCAGGAGCCGGCCATCTCGGTGGCGCCGGCGAGCCAGTCCTCCGGCTGCTCCGGCAGGTCGTCGTTGATCCAGTGGTTGTACTTGCTGCCCTCCGGCGGGTTGACGACGCCCGCGATGTGGCCGGAGGCGGCGAGGACGAAGCGGTTCTTGCCGCGCAGGAGATGCGTGCCGCTGTAGGTGGCGCGCCAGGGGGCGATGTGGTCCTCCCGCGTGGAGAGGAAATAGGCGGGGATCCTGATCTTGCCGAGGTCGATCGGCGTGCCCTCCAGCACGATGCCGCCGGGGCGGGTGAGCCGGTTCTCCTGGTACATGTTGCGCAGGTAGAACGAGTGCATGCGCGCGGGCATGCGGGTGGAATCCGCGTTCCAGTACAGCAGGTCGAAGGGGAACGGGTCCTTGCCGAGGAGGTAGTTGTTGACGACGAAGGACCAGATGAGGTCGTTGGCGCGCAGCATGTTGAAGGTGGTGGCCATCTCCGAGCCTTCGAGATAGCCACGGCGGTTCATCCGCTCCTCCAGCATCTTGAGCTGCTCCTCGTCGATGAAGACGTTGAGCTCTCCGGATTCGCGGAAGTCCAGCAGGGAGACGAAGAAGGTGGCGGTCTTGACGCGGTCGTCGCTGTGGGCGGCCATCCAGGCGAGGGTGGAGCCGAGCAGCGTGCCGCCGAGGCAATACCCGATGGCGTTGATGGCGGACTCGCCGGTGGCCTTCTCGATGGCGTCCAGCGCCTCGAGGATGCCCTCGCGCATGTAGTCCTCGAAGTCCTTCTCGGCCAGTTTCGCGTCCGGGTTGACCCAGGAGACCATGAAGACGGTGTGGCCCTGCGAGGTGGCCCAGCGCACCAGCGAGTTCCGCGGACGCAGGTCCAGGATGTAGAATTTGTTGATCCAGGGCGGGATGATGAGCAGCGGGCGCTTCAGCACCTTTTCCGTGCTGGGCGCGTACTGGATGAGCTGGATGAGATCGTTCTGGAAGACGACCTTGCCGGGCGAGACGGCGATGTTCTCGCCGATGCGGAAGGCGTCCATGTCCGTCATCTTGATGCGCAGCTTGCCGCGGCCGGACTCGAGATCGGCGAGCAGGTTGTTGAGGCCGCGCAACAGGTTCTCCCCACCCGTTTCCGCGGTGCGGCGCAGCACCTCCGGGTTGGTGAGGAGGAAGTTGGACGGGCTCATCGCGTCGATGAACTGGCGGGAGTAGAAATCGACCTTCTGGGCGGTGCGCTCGTCCAGCCCGTCCACGTGGCTGACGACGTCCTGCACGAAGCGGGCGGAGAGCAGGTAGGACTGCTTGATGAAGTCGAACACCTCGCTGTCGCGCCAGGCGTCGTCCTTGAAGCGGCGGTCGGCGGGGTCGGCCTGGATGACGGGGGTGGTGTCCATGCCCATCATGCGCCGCGCGGTGGACTGCCAGAGGGACATGTAGTCCTGCCAGAGGCCGAGCTGGGCCTGGACGAGATGCGCGGGGTTGGCCATGAGCTTCGCCGTCATGGCCATGAAGGCGGCGCCGATGTTCAGCGGATCCGGCAAGTCGGGGCCTTCCTCGGCCTGGCGCTTCAGCCACTCCGAGACGATGCGCTGGGAGCGTTCCGCGACGTCGGCCATGGAACGGCCGATCTCCGCCGCGTCCGGGAGGCGGAATCCGGCTGGCTGTTCTGGCTTCGGCGTCTCGGCCATGTCCTGGACGTCCTTTTCCTGGCGGACCCAAAAGGGCACCATGCGCTCCGCGTCGGGCAAGGGGTCGTGGATGCGCAGGATCTGGCGGGGTGTTAGCGAGCGCCCCTCCCTGGTTCAAGGGTTCCGGGTGGTGGCTGCCATGCTGGCGCTGGCGGGCTGCTCCAACGGCGTGGGGTCGTATGACCCGGTGACGTGGTGGCACCAGCTGGAGGGCGGGCGGATCGCGCAGGCGCGGCCGCAGCCGCCGGGGATCAATGCCCCCTACCCCAACCTGGCGACGATCCCCGCCAAGCCGCAGCCGCTGAGCGAGACGGCGCGGGCGGAGGCGGCCAACGCGCTGCTGGCCGACCGCGCCAATGGGAATTACGCCCTGAGCGAGCCCCTGCCCGCGCCGCCGCCCGCGCCGGCGGCGCCGCCGGCCGCCGCGCCGAACCCCGATGCGATGGGGGCGCGGATGGCGGCGGCGGGCGAGAGCGGGGCTCCTGGCGCGGCGGGTGCGGCGCCGGCGCGGCGGGCGCCGGTGGCGGCGGGTGCCGCGACGGACGAGGCGGAGTTGCTCGCGATCCCGGCGGGGCCGCCGCCGCCGGCCAACCTGCCGGGCGTGCCGTGGCTGACGCAGCCGACGCCGCCGCCGGTGGCGCCGCCGATCCCGCCGGCGCCACCGCCGGGGGGGACCGGCGGGCCGGTGGCGGTGAGCTTCGCGCGCGGCTCCGCGGTGCTGTCGCCGGACGACGCGGTGGCGTTGCGGCGGCTGGCGGCGGGGCGCGCTTCCTCCGTCATCGCCATCACCGGGTATGGCGACGCGCTGGATCCCGATCCATCGGCGCAGGGGGCGGCGCTGGGGCTCGCGTGGGCGCGGGCGCAGGCGATCGCGGCGGCGCTGCGCGTCGATGGCGTGCCGGAGGAGGCGATGACGGTGACGGCGTTCGCGCCGGGCGGCGGGGGCGCGGCGCGGCTGCTGCCGGAGGGATGAGGCGGCTGGCGGGCCCGCGTGGCGGCTCGCCTGGCCGGTTGATCCTTAGTTGTTGACGCGGCACGCGCGAGACGCCACCACGCCGGCAGCGAACGGGATCGATCCATGGCCGAAGAGTTTCACCGCATCCGCCGATTGCCGCCCTATGTCTTCGCCGAGGTGAATGCCGCCAAGGCCACGGCGCGCGCGGCGGGCGAGGACATCATCGACCTGGGCATGGGCAACCCGGACAGCCCGACGCCCGCGCATATCGTGGCGAAGCTGGTGGAGACGGTGCAGGACCCGCGCAGCCATCGCTATTCCACCTCCAAGGGCATTCCGGGGCTGCGGCGGGCGCTCGCCGGGTACTACGCGCGCCGGTTCGGGGTGGCGCTCGATCCCGAGACGGAGGTGGTGGCGACGCTGGGCTCGAAGGAGGGGCTGGCGAACCTGGCCGCCGCGATCACCTCGCCGGGCGATACGATCCTGGTGCCGAACCCGTCCTACCCGATCCATCAGTTCGGGTTCATCATCGCGGGGGCTTCCGTGCGCAGCATTCCGGCGGAGCCGGGGGAGGAGATGCTGGCCGCACTCGACCGCGCGGTGCGGCATTCGGTGCCGAAGCCGACGGCGCTGATCGTGAACTTTCCGTCCAACCCCACGGCGATGCTGGCGGACCTCGATTTCTACCGTGCGATCGTGGCATTCGCGCGCCGGCACGAGATCTGGATCATGTCCGACCTCGCCTATGCCGAGATTTACTTTGGGGACACGCCGCCGCCGTCGCTGCTGCAGGTGGAGGGGGCGAAGGATATCGCCGTCGAGTTCACGTCGCTCTCCAAGACGTATTCCATGCCGGGATGGCGGATGGGGTTTGCCGCGGGAAACCGGGAGCTGATCCGGGCGCTGACGCGGATGAAGTCCTACCTGGATTATGGGGCGTTCACGCCGATCCAGGTGGCGGCGACGGCGGCGCTGAACGGGCCGCAGGATTGCGTCGATACGATGCGGCAATTGTACCGGGAGCGGCGCGACGTGCTGATCCCGGGCCTCGCGGCGGCGGGGTGGGAGATGCCGAACCCCGAGGGCTCCATGTTCGCGTGGGCGCCGATTCCGCCGCGCCATGCGCACCTCGGCAGCGTGGAGTTCAGCAAGCTGCTGCTGGCGCGCGCCAAGGTGGCCGTCGCGCCCGGCATCGGGTTCGGCGAGCATGGCGATGGGCACGTGCGCATCGCGCTGGTGGAGAACACGCAGCGGCTGCGCCAGGCGGTGCGGAATATCCGCGGGTTTTTGCAGGGGCGGGACAACCTGCCGCCGGTCGGGGACGAAACGAAATTGGTGTCGGCATGAGTGCTGTGGAGAACGGCGTGTTGCGCGTGGGGCTCGCGGGGCTGGGCACCGTGGGGGGCGGCGTGGTTGCCATGCTGGCGGCGAACGCGGATGTGGTTTCGGCGCGGGCGGGGCGGCGCATCGAGGTGGTGGCGGTGGCGGCGCGCGATCGCGGGCGGGACCGCGGGCTGCCGCTCGGGCATGTCGCGTGGTTTTCGGACGCGGCGGCGATGGCGGCGGATGCGGGCGTGGATGTCGTGGTCGAGGCGATTGGCGGGTCCGAGGGGATTGCCCGGCGCGTGGTGGAGGCGGCGCTGGAAGCGGGCAAGCCGGTGGTGACGGCGAACAAGGCGCTGCTCGCGGTGCATGGGGCGGAGCTGGCGCGCGCGGCGGAGACGCGAGGCGTGCCGCTGGCGTTCGAGGCGGCGGTGGCGGGCGGGATCCCGGTGATCAAGGCGCTGCGCGAGGGGCTGGCGGGCAACCGCATCACCTCCGTCGCGGGGATCCTGAACGGGACGTGCAACCATATTCTGACAACGATGCGTAACGAGCGGCGCGACTTCGCCGACGTGCTCGCGGAGGCGCAGGCGCTGGGGTATGCGGAGGCGGACCCGAGCTTCGATGTCGATGGCATCGATGCGGCGCACAAGCTCGCGATCCTGGCGGCGATCGCGTTCGGGCGGCCGGTGGCGTTCAAGGACGTGTACGTGGAGGGGATACGGCGCGTCTCCATGCTCGATATCGGGTTCGCGGACGAGCTGGGCTACCGGATCAAGCTGCTGGGGATCGCGCGGCGGCCCCAGGGCGTGATGGGGGGGCGCGGGATTTCGACGCGGGTGCACCCGTGCATGCTGCCGGCGAACGCGCCGCTGGCGCGCGTGGATGGCGTGTTCAACGCGGTGGTGGCGGTGGGCGACCATGTGGGGCGCGTGATGCTGGAAGGGCGCGGCGCGGGCGCGGGGCCGACGGCCTCCGCCGTGGTCGCCGACCTGATCGACATCGCGCGCGGGCGGGCAGCACCCGTGTGGGGCGCGGGATCGGGCGATCTTTCCGACGCGCCGTCCGTGCCGATGGCGGACCATGTGGGGCCGGCCTATCTGCGGCTGCTGGTGGTGGACCGGCCGGGGGTGATCGCGGACGTGACGGCCATTCTGCGCGACGAGGGGGTTTCGCTGGGATCGATGCTGCAGCGCGGGCGCAAGCCGGGCGAGGCGGTGCCGGTGGTGCTGGTGACGCATGACGCGCCGGAGGCGGCGATCGACGCGGCGCTCGCGCGGATCGACGCGCTCGATTCCGTGCTGGAGCAACCGGTGCGGATACGAATCGAAGAGGGGGAAGCGTGATGGATATTGTCCGGCATACCGACCGTAACCTCGCACTCGACCTGGTGCGGGTGACGGAGGCGGCGGCGCTGGCGGCGAGCCGGTGGATGGGGCTCGGCAAGAAGAACGAGGCGGATGGCGCCGCGGTGGAGGCGATGCGCCGCGCCTTCGACACGGTCGCGATCAGCGGCACGGTGGTGATCGGCGAGGGCGAGATGGACGAGGCGCCGATGCTGTTCATCGGCGAGAAGGTGGGTGCGGGGGGGCCGGCGATGGATATCGCGGTCGATCCGCTCGAGGGGACGACGCTGACGGCGAAGGGCGGGCCGAACGCGATGGCCGTCGTTGCATTGGCGGAACATGGAAACTTCCTGCACGCGCCGGATATCTACATGGACAAGATCGCGGTGGGCGGCGGACTGCCGGAGGGCGTGGTGGGGCTCGGGGAGGCCGTGGGCAGGAACCTGCGCGAACTGGCGCGCGCCAGGAAATGCGAGGTGCGCGACCTGGTGGCCTGCATCCTCGACCGCGACCGGCACAAGGAGCTGATCGCCAGGACGCGCGAGGCGGGCGCGCGGATCATGCTGATCTCCGACGGCGACGTGGCCGGCGTGATCGCGACGGCGCAGCCGCAGAGCGGGGTGGATATCTACATGGGCTCGGGCGGCGCGCCGGAGGGCGTGCTGGCGGCGGCGGCGCTGCGCTGCATCGGCGGGCAGATGCAGGGGCGGCTGATGTTCGAGGACGACACGCAGATCGCGCGCGCCCGCGACATGGGCGTGACGGACCCCAACCATGTCTACACGATCGGCGAGATGGCGACGGGGGACGTGATGTTCGCGGCGACGGGGGTTACCTCCGGCGCGATGCTGCGCGGCGTGCGGTGGTCTGGGCAGGGGGCGATGACGCATTCCATGGTGATGCGCAGCAAGTCCGGCACGGTGCGCTATGTGGAGGCGCATCATAATTTCGCGACCAAAACGTGGGCCCAGGTTTAGCCGCCACGCTGGGGGATAGCGCGCCGGCACCCGGGGGGCCGGCACCCGAGGGACCCGCATTGGGGGTTGCCCAAAGCGTCACGGGGCGGCGGTGGCGGTGGCGCGGGGCCGATGAGCGCGCCGCGCTGGCGATGGCGCAGCGGCTGGAGTTGCCGGAGATCGTCGGGCGGCTGCTTTCGGCGCGCGGCGTGGGGCCGGAGGAGGCCGCGGATTTCCTTGCGCCGACGCTGCGGGCCGCCCTGCCCGACCCTTCCGTCCTCGTGGACATGGAGGCGGCGGCCGAGCGGCTCGCGAGGGCGGTGCGCGACGGGGAGACGGTCGCGATCCTGGGCGACTACGACGTCGATGGCGGGTGTGCCACGGCGCTGCTGGCGTCGCTGCTGGGGGAGCTGGGGTGCGCGGTGGAGACGCATATCCCGGACCGGACATCCGAGGGGTATGGGCCGAATGCACCGGCGATGCGGGCGCTGTGGGTGCGCGGCGCGTCGCTGATCGTCTGTGTCGATTGCGGAACGGCGGCCGCGGACGTGTTCGCGGTGCATGGCGAGCTGACGGACGTGATCGTGCTCGACCACCACAAGGCGGACGGGCCGCCGCCGCGGGTGCTGGCGACGGTGAACCCGAACCGGCTGGACGACACGAGCGGGCTGGGCGGCGTGTGCGCGACGGCGATCGCGTTCCTGGCCGCCGTGGCACTGGTGCGGGCGCTGCGCAAGGGCGGGTTCTTCGCGCAGCGGCGCGAGCCCGATTTGCTGGCCTCGCTCGACCTGGTGGCGCTGGCGACGGTTTGCGACGTGATGCCGCTGGTGGGGCTGAACCGGGCGCTGGTGGCACAGGGCCTGCGGGTGCTGGGGCAGCGGCGGCGGCCGGGGCTCGCGGCGCTGATGGCGGTCGCACGCGTCGCGGGGATGCCGAGTGCCATGACGCTGGGCTGGGCGCTGGGACCGCGCATCAACGCGGGCGGGCGGATCGCGGAATCCGGGCTGGGGGTGAAGCTGCTGCTGGCGGCGAACGAGACGGAGGCGATGCCGATCGCGAGCACGCTCGACGCGGTGAACCAGAGGCGACAGGACGTGGAGGCGGAGATGCTGGCCTTCGCGATGGACGAGGCGGCGCGGCAATTCGAGGCGGGCCATGCCTGCGCGCTCGTTGCACGTTCGCAACTTCATCCCGGCGTCGTCGGCATCGTCGCGGGGCGGATCCGCGAGCGGTTCAACCGGCCGGCGGCGGTCGCGGGGCTGGCGGATGGCGTGGCGAAGGGTTCGGCCCGCGGCGTGTTCGGGTTCGACCTCGGCGCGGCGATCATCGCGGCGCGGCAGTCCGGGCTGCTGATGGCGGGCGGCGGGCATGCGCTGGCGGCCGGGTTCACGCTGCGCGAGGAAGGGCTCCCGGCGCTGCACGCGTTCCTCGACGAGCGGTTCGCGGGGGCGCGGGCGTTGCCGGCGGTGGAGGACCTGGTGGTGGAGGCCGGGGTTTCGGTCGCCGGCGCGACGCTGGGGCTCGCGGAGGCGATCGGGCGGCTGGCGCCGTTCGGCGCGGGCAACGAGGAGCCGGTGCTGGCGATACCGCGCGCGCGCGTGGTGCGCGCGGACCGGGTGGGCAAGGACGGGACGAGCGTGCGCGCGTTCCTCGAGCCGGAGGCGGGTGGGGCGCGGCTGAAGGCGATGCTGTTCGGCGCGAAGCCCGGGCGGGTGCAGGAGAAGGTGGCGGCGCGGCTGCTGGCGCGCGACGGGCGGCCGGTGCACGTGGCGGGGCATCTGCGCACCAATGTCTGGCAGGGCGAATCGAGCGTGGACTTCGCTATCGTCGACGTCGCGAATTCTTGACCAGACCTGCCGACGATCCCTACCCCGCCGTCATTCCTGACGAGTCTGCCGCGGCGGCGTTGCGGCAGCGGAAAGAACCGGGAGCCATGCCGGACACGCCAGACCCAGGCTTTCGTGTCGGTTTCGTGCGCGACGAGGCCGCGTTCTCGGCGCTGGAACCGGCGTGGCGCGCGCTGGAGCAGCGTTGTGGTGCGGCGCAATCCTCCTTCTGTTTCGCGGAGACCTGGCGGGCCTGGGCGCTGGTGGCAAAGCCGCTCGGCGCGCGGCTGGCGATCGCGGTGGGGCGCGTGGGCGACGAGGTGGTGCTGATCTGGCCGCTGGTGCGCCGGCGCGGGATGCTGGAGGCGCTGTGCGGCAACCCGTTCGGGCCCAACGACCTGCTGCTGCTGACCCACCCGCGCGCCGGGGCGTGGATGACGGCGGCCTGGGAGGCGGTGCGGCGCGACGGCGGCGGACGATGCCTGGTGCTGCGGGGCGTGCCGGAGGGCTCGGCGCTGCAACGCGTCGGCGGCGTGCGGCGGCGGCCGCTCGTCGAGCGGGCGACCTGGCTCATCCGGCTCGCGGACTGGGGTAGCTGGGAGCGCTACGAGACGCATCTGCCGCGCCGGCTTGTCATGGACCAGCGGCGGCAGTGGCGGCGGGTGGCGGCGATGCCAGGCGAGGTGCGGTTCCGGCGCGCGGGCACGCGCGAGGAGGCGGCGGCGGCGCTCGATGCCTATGCGGCGATGAAGGGGCAGTGGTTCGAGGAGCGCGGCATCACGGCGCGGCTGCACGACGCCGAGCCCTACCGGGCGTTCGAACGCGCCAACCTGCTGGCGCTGTTCGAGGCGGGGCAGTTGCTGATCGGGCGGCTGGGGGCCGGGACCGAGACGCTCTCCGTGGGCTACGGGATCGTGCGCGGGGAGCGGTTCCTGTTCGAGGGGTTTGCGTACAACGCGGAATTCGCGCGGCTTTCGCCCTCGCGGCTGGTGCTGGAGCAGCTTGTGCGGTGGTGCTTCGAGCGGCGGCTGGAGGTGTTCGACCTTTCGCCTGGCGACGATATCTACAAGACGCAGTGGGCGGATGCGCGGGGCATGGTGTTCGACGCGGTGATCCCGCTCAACGCCTGCGGGCGGGTGGTGGCGTGGCACCATGGCCGGCTGCGGCAGCTGACGCAGATGGGGTGGCTGCGCGCGGCGTACCGGCGGCTGCCGAAGGGGCTGCGGGAGGCGGCGCGCGGGCTGCTGCTGCCGGGCATCGACTATTCCGCGGGGATGAAACCGGGCCGGACCGCCTGACCCCCGCTTGACCCGGCGGTGCGGCTCGGCGAGAACGCGCGCGGCCGAGACAGCCTGTGTCCCGTTCGTCTAGAGGCCCAGGACACCGCCCTTTCACGGCGGTAACAGGGGTTCGAATCCCCTACGGGACGCCATTTCCGAACAAAAGTAAGTACCGGTGACCCTGGGTGGGGCAGTTCGCCGGTGTCGCTCGCGGCCCTGGCGAGAGCGGCGCGTGGACCGGTGATGCGGACCTCGCGGCGGCTGACGACGATCCGGTTCACGAACATCCGCACGTAGGCGCGACGCAGATCGATCGATCCCTCGCGCAGGCCCTGGCGCATGGCATCGGAGAGCCGGCGAAGCTTCGTTGACGTGAGCGGCTGGTGGCGGGGTGACTGGGGCGTGTCGGCGAGTGCGATATCGCCGGTGAGGCGGGCGCGGTCGGCCTTGTGACGGCGCAGGCGTTCGACGAGGGCGGGATCATCCATGTCCATGCCTCCCTTCTCGACCAGCTCCAGCAGGCGATCGAGCGAGCCATTGACCCTGGTGAGTTCGGCCTTCAGCCGCCCGACGTGCTGGCGGCGCTCCTGCTCGGCAGCATGGCTGCGGTCAACGTAGACGGCAAATCGAACAGTCTCCCCGATTACTCGAAGGGAGCGGCAGCGCCTCCCTAAAAAACGATGTGCAGATAAATACTTACGCCAGAATGGCGCGCGAACGCAGTTCTCTTTATCTTGCACACATCGTCTTCTTTTTATTCGTCGTTCTCCGCATTCTTCTTCCCGTTTCTCCAAGCAGAGCATGAAGCTGCCCGAGACTTCAAAAGAGGCGCTCCGGGTATTGAAACAGCTCGCCTGCCGAGGCCAAAGTCCGTGCCGTCAGCGCGCGGTCCTCGAACAGAACTTTTGTGTAGCAACCACCGGGATATGGCGACGAAGCGACCATTGGAGCGCCGTCGGCAGGCACAACAATCGCGGCTATAGCCCGGCCCTCGGGGAGGCGCTCGTCAGCGTACCAGTTTTACGCGCTCACCGCAGAGGGGCGTTGTCCTCAGGACGCAAATGGAATTGGCTCTTTCGTGGGTGCTCGAGACTCGCACGGCCAAGCGTGTCATCCTGAAAGAAGCGCGTTACTCTGAATGCTCAAAAACGACTTTGGCGCCCATTGGCACCGAAATTCGGGGAATGTTGGATTAATGGAGCACACATCGACGCCGGAACCGACGCAAGACGGTAGTGACCGAAGCATCGACGGTCGGCCGCCATCGTTTCGGGAGCTCGGACGCATTGCCGTTGCAATTCCCTGCTATAATGAAGCTGAAACCATCGCTCACGTCGTGCGCAGCTTCCGCGCTCAGCTTCCCGACGCCGACATCTTCGTCTACGATAACAATTCGGCAGACCGTACCGCTGACGCGGCCCGTCGGGCCGGCGCGATCGTTCATCACGAGCATTACCAGGGCAAGGGCAACGTCGTTCGCCGCATGTTCGCCGATATCGAAGCCGACACCTATGTCCTGGTCGACGGCGACGGTACCTACGATGCCACGAGTGTGCCGGCGCTGTTGCGTAGTTTTATCGAAGCGCGAGTGGATATGGTGAACGGCGCTCGGGTGAGCGACGCCGCGGAAGCCTATCGCCCGGGACATCGCTTTGGGAACTGGCTGCTGACGTCGCTGGTCGGCGCCATCTTTGGGCGCCAGTTCAAGGACATTCTTTCCGGCTATCGAAGTTCTTCTCGAGACGGTTTGTGAAATCGTTTCCCGCCCTCTCTCGAGGATTCGAGATCGAGACGGAATTGACGATCCACGCCCTTGAGTTGCGCATGGCAACGGCCGAAATCGATACGCCTTACGGTGCGCGGCCGGCGGGCTCGTTCTCCAAGCTAAGCACCTATCGCGACGGCCTTCGAATTCTCCTCACCATTGCGAAGCTGGTCAAGGAGGAGCGGCCGTTGCAATTCTTTTCCGCCGTGTTTGTGATCCTGGCCGCGACGGCTATGGCCCTCGTGGTGCCGATCATCATCACGTTCACGCAAACGGGCCTAGTGCCGCGCTTCCCGACCGCGATTCTCGCCACCGGTCTGATGCTGCTCGCCTTCCTCAGTCTGGCGTGCGGCTTCATTCTCGACACCGTCACCCGCGGCCGGCAAGAGATGAAGCGCATCCAGTATCTTGCCATCCCCGGGCCCAGCTGTCAGCCGAAGTTGAAGGCGTCACAATTCAATGTCGTTGCAGCGAATGAGCACGATGTCGGATCGTGAGGCAGTCGCGGCGCGGACGAACGTGGCCGAGGTCAGCGTAGCGCCGACGGTCCGCGCGGAGCACGAGCAATTTCTGCGTTATTGCTTGGTCGGCGGCGTCGGCTTCGCCGTCGACGCCGGAATTCTCTCCTTCCTGGCACATGTCTTGGCGGTCGGTCCCTTTGCCGCCCGCGCCCCATCGTTCATCGCTGCGGTGACCGTCACATCGGCGCTCAGCCGCCGCTACGTTTTTGCCGGGTTGCGGCGATACTCCGCGGGTGCAGAGTATCGCCGCTATTTCGCCGTACAGGTCCTTGGGGGGCTGGCCAATCTGGGAGTTTACGCCGCGGCGATCGTGAACCTGCCGTGGTGCGCGGCGTTTCCCGTAAGTGCCCTCGCTCTCGGATCGATCGTCGGGCTGGCTGTGAATTGCAGCTTGGGCCGGCTCAAAGTGTTCCCGGGGGATCGGCGATGAGGTTGCCCAAACCCTCGTCCCGAGCGCGCTCTGCATGCATCGCCTTGCGGCCGCACCGTCGCTTCGCGCCTGTCGGAATGCTGTGGGTTGGAACCGGCACGTGACAGGAATACCCGCCAGGGCATTGCAGAAACAGGCCGACCGCGCGAACCCGTTTGCACTGTCTCTGCGCGAAATCGCAGCCGTGGGCCTCGTCCTCGCGGTGCTCGCCGTCGGACTACAACTGAGGTCCGGCTGTTATTCCGCTGACCTTAGCAACGACGAGGCTTCACATTATATCTCCGGCCTCGCGGTTCACGACTATTTCCTGTCCGGCCTCCGCTCCTCACCGATCGCGTTTATCAAGAGCTATCAGAGCCATTACCCGCTGATCGGCATCGGGCATTGGGGGCCGGTTTATTACCTCATCGAGGCGCTGTGGATGCTGGTCTTTTCGACAAGCCTCGTGTCCGTCCTCGCGCTATCCGCAACCGTCACGACGGCAACCGCGCTTGGCGCGTATGTCCTCGCGCGGCGGGCGGTTGGGCTGTGGCCAGCCCTCTTTGCCGGCTGCGTGTTCGTCCTTGCGCCCCTTGTCGAGGGTGGAACCAACGAGCTGATGCTCGACATCCCGATCGCTCTTCTATGTCTCGGCGCTGCCTTGGCCTACGCACGCTATCTTCAGGACGGCTTCTTACGACACTCCGTCGCCTTTGCGCTTGCCGCGTCGGTAGCCATGCTCGTCAAGGGTAACGGCGCTTGCCTTGCGATTCTTCCGCCTCTCGCGGTCCTGTTCGCGCGGCGTTTCGATCTGTTGCGCAAGCCGTCGTTTTGGCTGCCGGTGCCGATCGTCGCAGTGCTGGTTGGGCCCTGGTACATCCTTACCTATCGCATCGTGGCCGCCGGTTTCCGCTATCAGTGGGGCTGGCACTACGTGGCGACAGCCACCACTGCCAACAGTGCAATCCTGTTCGGTTCCGTGGGGCCCGTGGTTCTCGTCGCCGCGGTGGTCGGTGTCGGCACAACGATCGCAAAGGCCTCGACGCGCCGCGTGTCGCCCCTCCGGAGCGCCACGTGCGCGCTGCTTTTCGCGGATTGGATATTCCAATCGGTTGCGCCGGCGGCAATCCAGGATCGTTATCTTGCGCCGCTGATGCCGCCGTTGCTGATTCTGGCGGCGGACGGCGTTGCGGTCGTGGCAGGATGGCTGAGTCGGTATTTCCGGTGGCGCAAGTCGGCCGCGGAAGCCGGACTGGCGTTGTTGTCGGTCCTGACCATGGTGCCCGCGGTGATCTCCGTCCCTGCCGAGCCGACCCTTGGCTTTATGGCGGCCGCTCCACGAGTTTGGCAAAAACTGCCGGTCAACAACCACGCGATTCTCGTGGTGTCGAATGGGCTCGGCGAAGCGGCGGCGATCGCCGCGCTCGCGATGTATGATCCGCACAGGCCAAGCCTCTTCGTGGTTCGCGGTTCGCGGCTCCTAGGCGGTGGCGGCTACAACAACGCCGATTACGTCCCTCGGTTCAAGACCGCGCAGGAAGTTATGACAGCCATCGACGAATACGCGATCCCGCTGGTGCTCTATCGCCCTGACTTTCCGCACGGCGCGCCCTGGCTTCACGTGCGCCAAGTGGCCGACGCTGCGCGGCAAGATCCCGCCCGCTGGCACGAGCTGTTTCGCGTCACCAGCCTCGATTCCGCGATCATTCTTTATGAAATTCTCGGCAACGAGAGAAAATCCTTGGAGAGCGGGCGGCTCATGGAACTAAGCGCGCCGAAGGCATTGGGTTCCGCTGACTAAACCAAGCGGCCGCGAGTATGCCGGTGGTGGCGCGCGATGGTTTCAACCGGCGTTTAAAACCGGCTCTGACTTATTGTTGGAACTGTTAGTGTAGATGACAGCAGACGAGCGCGAACAAGTATACGAGGAAACCCTCACGCAAGAGGGCCCCCCCGTGGCGTGGTCGGGTATGGGCGACATGCCGGGTTTCACTGTGTTTGCTTGAAGATGAACCCGTCTTTACAATTGCCACCGTCAGCGTATGTCGGTCTCGGCCAAGGCGTGTCCCCGCAACCACCCATCACAGTCCTCAGCTCGTGCAGAGAGCCTGCAACCTCCGCACGATGTAACCTCTGAACACTGCCCAGGCTGGGGCATGCTAACGACGGTCTCCCAGTTACCAGTTACCAGTTACCAGTTACCAGTTACCAGTTACCAGTTACCAGTTACCAGTTACCAGTTACCAGTTACCAGTTACCAGTTACCAGTTACCAGTTACCAGTTTCCTAGTACACGGCACGCCAGGGCATTTCGTTTTCCTGCTCGCAAGGTTGTTGCTGACGGCGCTGGCGGTCCGGTGGTGCGGGCGGGCCGGTGGCGCGGGTGTCTGGCGCGGCGGTGGTGGCACGCGCGGGGCGGCGACGGCGGCGCGATGATTCCGACCACGTTTGGCCTGGGCCTGGCGGCGTGGCTCGCGTCTTATTCGCGCCTGCGCGGCTGCGGGCGATGGGGCGGTTGGGCGGGCTGGCGCGGCGCTAGGGCGAGGGTTTCGCCTGGGTGGCGGGCGTGGTGGCTTGCGGCGTGGGCGGTGTGGCGGGCTGCGTCGGGGGCGCGGATGGCTTCGCGGCCGGGCCGGGGGCCGGGGCTGGAGCCGCGCCGGGGGCCGGCGGCGTGAAGGGCTGGGTGGGGGTGGTGGAGATGAGGGCGGCGCGGCACTCGTCGAAGGCGTTGAGCACCGCGCCGCTGCCGACGAGGCTGAGGGACCATGGAGGCTCGTTGCCACTGAGGAACGAAACCTGCAGGCGGGTGTCCTGGCGGACGGCGCGCATGAACGGCACGGTCTGCTGGAACGTCATCGCAACGGTCACGACATCGCCCGCGCCAGTCGCGTGGCCGGGGAAACGAACCCGGCCGTCGAACAGGAAGGACAGGTCGATGGCGGTGTCGGCCGGGATCGACCACGAACCCTTCTGCAGCATCAGGTCCAGGCCCGTCTGCCCGGTCTGCTGCTCGATCATCAGGCGGCTGCCGCTCGGGCCCGCGGTCTGGATGCCGCAGACGTGCCGGTCGCCCGTGGCGGGGCCGCCATAGGCGGACCATTGGCCCGAGGCGAGGATCTGCTTCACCTGGGCGCGCGCCGGCGACGCGGCGGCCGCGAGCAGCAACGACGTGGCGATGACGGTGGCGGCGACACGCGGCGTCCGCGCCGCGCCCGATCCCGTGCGGTTCATGGGCTCAGGTCAGTAGTGATAGGGGCTGGATGCCGGCGTGCCCGACGCGCCCTGGTAGGGCTGGCTCGGGCCGGGCTGGCTCGCGGCAGACTGGCCCACGGGGGCCTGGCTGGATGCCGCCGGGGGGCGCGGGGTTGTCGCGGCGCCGCCGAGCGCGCCCACCGCGCCGCCGATCACCGCGCCGGTCAGCGCGCCGTTCCCGCCGCCGGCGATGCCGCCAAGCAGGGCGCCGGCGCCGGCGCCGATCGCGCCGCCGCCGATGGCGCGCTGAGTTCTGGTCGTACTGGTTGGTGCAGGCGCCGAGCGCCAGGCAAGCCGCGGCGACAACCATCAATTTCGTTGCACGTGACATCAAGTTTCGTCTCCCTCTGACGCGGATCATCTCGTGGGGGATGGGAACGCGGGGAGGATCGCGCCCAAAAATGGCCGGAATGCGGTACGCGGCCATGCGCCTCAGCGTGCCGCGCGCAGGCCCGCCGGGGCGGCGCCGGCCCGGTGCGACGCGGCGTCCGGCGCGAGGTAGAGGCCCTGGGGGCCGAGGCGCAGGCTGAGCCGGCTGGCGCCACGCAGCTTGATGGCGGCGCGGCCGTTCGTCCAGCGCCAGTCGGCCTCCGCCGCGTGCCAGCCGTTGCGCAACGAGGACAGGGCGAGCGGCACGCCGTCCAGCCGCAGGGCCTGGACCGCGATGCCGAGGGAGCGCGTGTCCCCGCTGTCCGCGAGGCGCTCGCAGGGACGATACGTGCTCGAAACGAGCCAGCCGCGTGCCGCCCCGCGCGGCAGGTCGAAGACGAGCCAGGCCCCTTCCCGCCTCGGCCGGAGCAGCGTGTTGCCGAGATCGAGCGCGATGTCCGCCTCCTGCGTCGGTGGCGCGGCGCGGGCCATCGCACTGGCCTTGGCGGCGACCTTGCGCGGGTCGCGCGGGTCCGTGACCAGTTCGGCGCAGGCGTCGCGGTTCCAGCTGCGGGGCGCGAAGTCCGGGTAGAGGTCCACGGGCCCGGCCTCGGCCTCCACGAAGGCGCCGCGGTTGCCGGTGTCGAGGTAGGATTCGCAGGCCAGGCCCTCGGCGAAGAGGACGTCGTGGCGGTCCAGCTCGATGTGCCAGTAGGTGACGGTGGCGACCGGCTCCGTGCGGATGGTGTCGCCGTTGGCCAGGAGGCGGACGGGGATGAGCACGCCCTCGCGCAGGACCGCGTGGTCGGGCGAGAGGCGCAGCGCGCGGGCGGGCACGCCCGGGGCGATGGCGCCTGGCGCGACGAGGACCGGGTGCACGAGGTCTGGCCGCGGGTGGCGCGCGCAGGCGATGCGGCGATGGCCGGTCCAGCGCACGCGTGCGAGGCGGCCGGAGGCGGTGAGGACGTGCTCGCCGGGCTCGATCGCCTCGACGGGGCGGGGGCCACGCATGGTGGCGATGCGGGTGCCCTCGGCGAAGCAGGCGACGACGAGGCTGGTGTTGTGGGACTGGAAGACGGTCTGGAGCGAGGGGTCCGTGCTGAGCGCGGTGTCGCCGCTCTGCACGCCCCAGGCGTAGGCGTAGTCGAAGGGGGGGTTGGGGACGACGCTGCCCCAGGTGGCGAGGATCTGCTGTTCCTGGGCGGCGGTGGGCACTGTCCAGGAATTGTAGCCGCCGCCGCCGAAGGCCTGGTAGACGGGGACGATCTGGCTCAGCGGGATGCCGGCCGCCTCCGCCGCGGAGACGGCCGCGGGGATGACGCTGAGATCCATCCCGCCGGCGAATTGCGGGCGCACCGGATACGGATCGAGACCGTAAAGATCGATGCCGGTGTTGGCGGGGTTGTAGGTGTTCTGGTAGTTCGGGTTTTGCGGCGTGCCGAAATTCTGCAGCACGATGAAGGTCTTCGCACCCGGGAAATGGGCGTGGATGTAGTCCGACTCGGCCTTGAGGTTGGCGGCGGAGACGGTGGAGGGGTTCGGCTCGTCGTAAAGGTAGAAGCCGAAGACGTTGGACTTGCCGAGGAAGGGGGTGACGGCGGCGAGGAAGGCCGAGTCCACGCCGTTGCCGAGCCCGACATAAACCAGCGCCTGCACGCCGGCGGGCAGTGCGGAAAGCGACGAGGCGGAGCTGATGTCGGCGAGGTTGAAACCGGCGGCGGCCGGCGCGTAGGCGCCGTGCACGATGTTCGCGCCTGGGGTGTAATGAAGGGACGTGATCGGATCTGCCATGACGATCGCTCCTGATTGATTTCGATATTTATCTTCCGTAAACGCAACGAACTTCACACGGTGCGACGACCGCGCGGGAAAAATCGCGGGATGCCTTTCCTCGGTTGACGGCAATTCGAGGCGCCCTGGAAAGCCGGGTCCACCATGATTGTGACAATTATTTGTTCCGGCATATACTTTCGAATTCGTTACGTTCCGGCAAACGTAACGGCGAGTCTCTTCAATTTCCCTCGAAGACTCAATTTTGGACGTAACGGCGGATTCCAAAGAGTTACGGCGCGTGGCGAAGTTGCCACGCGCCGTTCGGACGACGTCAATTTTTGGAATGACGCGAAATGATGGACGGCGGCCCGGGTGCGTGCCGCGCCCTTCCCTTCGCGCCCGGAGGCTCAGGTGTGCGTGATGAGGACTCCGGAGCCGCCGTCCGAGGCGAGGTTGAAGTTGCCGACCGGAAGGCCGAGGGGCTGGAACTGAAGTTCCGCCGTCTGGCCCGCCGCGTTGCCGAGGCTGAGCTGGCCGGTGAGCGAATTGAACCCGTAGTTCGCGCCGCTGAAGCCGAAATCCTTGAGGTCGATCCCGGTGGTCGAGGAAAAGCCGCTGAGCAGCGGGCCGGTGAAGAACGGCGAGCCGATGTTGCTGCCGAACTGGGCCGAGTTGTCCACGAGCAAGGTGCTGCCGCTGGCGAAGGACACCGTTTCCCCGCCGCCGGTCGCGCTGCCCACCTCCAGCGTGGAGGACGCACCGAGGGCGAAGGTGCCGGTGGACGCGGGATCGATGCCGCCCGAGGCATCGAACGCGCCGACGATGGTCATGAGGCCGTTGTTGACGACGGTGGTCACGGTGTTGCTGCCGCTCGCGGTCCAGCTGCCGCCGCTGTCGACGGCGAGGTTGGCGAAGCCGGTGAAGGAGCCGGTGTTGATGCCGGAGATGCTGCCGGTGCCGGAGGCAAGCTCCAGCGTGTTGCTGCCGCTGCCGCCGATGACGCCGCCCGAGAACACCGCGTTGGGCCGCACGATGACGCGGTCCATGAGCGAGCCCGAGAACATCACCGCGGCGGAGCCGCCGCTGACGGTGCCGGCGTTGTCCACCGTGCCGCCGCCGCTGATGAACACGCCGATGCCGCTGCCCGAGATGCGCCCGCCGATCGCGTTGACGACGTTGCCGCCGCCGCCGAGATCCACGCCGGTGCCGGTGCTGCCCGTGATCGCGCCCGCGTTGGTGACCGTGCCGGCGCCGCCCGATTCGATGTAGACGCCGTTGCTGGCGCCGCTGATCGAGCCGGCGGCGGCGTTGGTGACCGTTCCGCCCCCCGTGAGAACGATGCCGGAATAGACGACGCCGGTGATGGCGCCCGTGTTCGACACGTGCCCGGGGCCGCCCGAGAGGAAGAGGCCGAACTGATGGCCGGACATCGTGGCGTTGAGCTTGTTGACCACGCTGCCGCCCGCGGCGAGGTCCACCGCAGCACCGCGCGTGCCGGTGATGACGCCGGCGTTGGTGACGGTGCCGGTGCCGCCGGTCTCGACATAGACGCCGTTGCTGCCGCCGGTGATGCTGCCGCCGGCGTTGTTGACGACCGAGCCGCCCGCGACGAGGGCCACACCGTCATAGGCCGTGCCGACGATCGCCCCGGAGTTGTTGACGATGCCGGTCGCCTTGGTCACGAACACGCCGAACTGGGCACCCTGCACGAGGCCGCCCCTCTGGTTCGTGACGCTGCCGCCGCCGGCGAGATCCACGCCGGTGCTGCCCTTGGACAGGATGGTGCCGGCGTTGGTGATGGTGCCGGTCGCCGTGTACTTGATGTAGACGCCGTTGCTACCGCCGGAGATCGTTCCGCCGGCGAGGTTGCGCAGCGTGCCGCCGAGATCGAAGACGACGCCATCGTATTTGCCGCCCGTGATCGCGCCGGAGTTGACGAGCGAGGCGGCGCCGCCGCCGATGAAGGCACCGAAGATGCCACCGTTGATGGCGGCGGCCTTGCCGGAGTTGGTGATGGTGCCACCGCCGCCGAAATAAATGCCGGCGACCGCGGTGCCGTTGATCGTTCCGGTGTTGGTGAGATGGCCGGCGCCGCCCATGATGTAGATGCCGCGCGGCGCGTTCACCACGCCGCTGTTGGTGACGACGCCGCCCTGCGACAGAAGCGCGCCGAGATGCGCGGCGACGACCGTGCCGGCGTTGTTCACGCTGCCCTTGCCGCCGGTGATGAAGATGGCGCCGCCGCTCACCGCGCCGTCGCCCTGGATGAGCCCGCCCGCGCTGTTGCTGACGGTGCCGCCGGTGAACAGCCCCACCCCGTCGTCCACGGTGCCGTGGATCGTGCCGCTGTTGACGATGAGGGCGGAGGAGCCGCCCTGGATGACGGCGCCGTCCTCCGCGCCGAGCAGGAGGCCGGTGTTGGTGAGGCGCCCGCCGGCGTTCATCTGCACCGCGTAGCCGAGCGTGGTGCCGCCTTTTATGGTGCCGCCGTTGACGACGGTGCCGGCACCGCCGCTGACGCGCACGCCGGCGACGACGCCCGTGACGGTGCCGCCCGACACGTTGCTCACGGTGCCGCCGGCGCCGAGCGTGACGCCGAACTGCCCGCTGATGCTGCCCGAGTTCACCAGTTGCGAGCCGGCAGAGGTGAAGCGGACACCGGCGGTGGAGCCCGCGATCACGCCCGAGGCGTTGTTCGTGACGAAGCCCTTGGCCAGCGAGATGCCGACGCCGCCACCGGAGGTGACGTGGCCACTGTTGGTGATCGTCCAGGCCGTGGTGCCGGTGCCGGAGATCGCGTTGACGCCGGCGCCGCTCGCCGCGACCCCGCCCGTGGGCGTGATGTAGAGCGGGTTGGACGCAGCACTCAGCACGAACGTGCCGCTGATGGTCGAGGATATTGTTGTTGTCATTACTGCGCTCCCTGCCGACAAATGGACAAGGCTGTTCCCTCTCGCCAAAAGGCCAAGAGCTTTCCCTGGCGGCACAGGGACAGCGCTTTTGCCGCTCGCCAAATGGCCAAGAGCTTTCCCTGGCGGCACATGGACGAGATTTTTTCCGCTTGGCATTTGATCAAATCCTTCCGTCCAGACATTCTATCTGACCCTTTCCCCTGAGCATTCGTCAGGTCATGTAGGTGACGTCGTGGCGGACCAGGCCCGCCGCGAGGCGCGCGCGCCACCAGGCGACGGTGCGAACCAGGCCTTCGCGCAGGCCGAGACGGGGCTGCCAGCCGGCATCGGCGAAGAAGCGGCTGCTGTCGGCCTGCAGGACGCGCACCTCCGACGCCGCGGGGCGCATGCGCGCGGCCTCCACGCGCAACGGCTTGTCGCAGCCGGTGATCTCGCGCAGCAGGGCGATCAGCTCCGCGATGGTGATGCTCGCGCCGCTGCCGGCGTTGTAGGGGCGGCCGAACTCCAGCATCGTGGCACGGCCGGCGGTGACGAAGGCATCGGCGGTGTCTTCGACATAGGTGAAGTCCCGCCGCGTCTCGGTGTCGCCCACGGTGATCGCGGGGCAGGCCGGGTCCAGCATCTGGCGAATGAGCGTGGGGATCACGGCGCGCTCGCTCTGGCGGGGGCCGAAGGTGTTGAAAGGGCGCAGCGTCACCACCGGAAGATCGAAGGAGCGGACATAGGATTCCGCCATCATGTCGGCGCCGATCTTGGAGGCGGAATAGGGCGACTGGCCGTGGAGCGGGTGGCATTCCGCGATGGGGACGGTCTGCGCGGTGCCGTAGACCTCGCTCGTCGAGGTGTGGACGACGCGGCCGACGCCGGCGGCGCGCGCGGCCTCGAGGACGTTCACGGTGCCGAGGATGTTCGTTTCGACATAGGACTGGACCGCGACATAGGAGTGCGGGATGGCGATCAGCGCCGCGAGGTGGAAGATGATCGCCTGGTCGCGCGCGATGCGCTGGACGAAGGCGGCGTCGCGCACGTCCCCGCGCACGAGATCGATGCGGCGGCGGGTCTCGCGCGGCAGGTCGTCGAGCCAGCCGTGATGATCGAACGAGTTGTAGAGGCAGAGGGTGGTGACGCGGGCACCCTCCGCCACGAGACGGGCGGCGAGGTGCGAGCCGATGAACCCGTCCGCGCCGGTGACGAGGACGTTGACATCCCGCAACGGCCTGGCGGCCGGTCCGATATCGTTCATGCTGGTCTCCTTGAGGCCGCCGCGACGCCCGGCGAGAGCGAAGCGGCGGAAGCGTGCCGCCTTCGTCGCCCGAGGCCGGCGATCGCGGCAAGGCAGCGGACGATCCAGAGCAGGTCGGCTGCGAGCGAGCGGCGGGGGTAGTAGCCGAGGTCGAGCTCCGCCTTCGCGGGGAAAAGCGTGTGGCGATAGAAGGCGAGCGGGTTCTCGCCCGGGGGATAAAGATCCGCCTCGTTGCGGAAGGCCATCTGCGCGGGGCCGAAGATTCCCGGCCGCCAGCGCAGCAGCGCCGCGTAGCGCCCGGCGTAGCAGTCCGCGAAGTCCGGCACTTCCGGCCGGGGGCCGACGAGCGACATGGCGCCGCGCAGCACGTCCCACAGCTGCGGCAGCTCGTCGATCTTGGTGCGCTCGATGAAGCGGCCGACGCGGGTCATGCGGTCGTCGCCGCGGATGGTGAGCGGGCGGGAATTCGACAGTTCCCTGGCGCGGAATTTTCGGAACTTGTGCAGGCGGAACAGCTTCCCGTCGCGCCCCAGGCGCCATTGCGAGAAGAAGACGGGGCGGCCCGATTCGATCAGGATGGCGAGCGCCACCAGGAGCATGAGCGGGCCGACGAGCAGCAGGCCGAGGGCGGCGACGATCCTGTCGAACCCAAACCTCGGATCCCAGCGCAGCTTTTTCCTGGACAGCGCCGGCAGGATCACCGGCAGGCCACGCACGTTCATGCGGGCGCCGCCGTTTCGTCACCGGCGTCCAGCGCGCGCGAGAGCGCCTGGACGACGTGGCGGACCTGCCATTCCTCCATCTTCGGGTGGAGCGGCAGGGTGAGTTCGCGCGTGGCGAATTCCTCCGTCAGCGGAAGGCGGACGAAGGGGTGACGCTCCTCGTACCAGCTGAGGCGGTGGATGGGCGGATAGTGGAACGAGGTCTGCACGCCCTCCGCGCGCAGGGCCGTCGCGACGGCCGTGCGGTCCGTCCCGGCGGGCAGGATCGCGGGGAGGATGTGGTGGGTGGTGACATCCCAGGACGCGAAGGGGACGCCGACGGAGGGGCAGAGCGTGCCAATGAGGTTGCGGTAGCTCGCGGTGAGGCGGCGGCGCTTGGCGTTCCACCGCTTGAGCTTTGACATCTGGACGAGGCCGACCGCGGCGTTCAGCTCGGTCATGCGGTAATTGTAGCCGAGCATGGTGACGTCGTAGGAGCCGGTGCCGCTGAGGCGCTCGATGGTGCTCGCGGTCATGCCGTGGCCGCGCATCTGGCGCATGGTGGCGAGGAGCGCGGGGTCGCGCGCGATGATCATGCCACCCTCGGCGGTGGTCATGTTCTTGTTGCCGAAGAAGCTGAAGACGGCGGCGTCGCCGTAGATCGGGCCGCGCTCGGCGCCGACGGCGTGGGCGGAATCCTCGATCAGGTGGAGGCCGTGCCGGTCGGCGAAGCCGCGCCAGGCGCGCTTGTCCATCACCGCGCCCGCGTAGTGCATGACGACGACGGCCTTGGTGCGCTCCGTCACCTTCGCCTCCGCGTCGCGCAGGGACATGACCGGGGTGTCGAGGCCCTCGATGTCGACGAAGACCGGTTTCGCGCCGGTGTAGACCACGGCGTTGGCGGTGGCGACGAAGGACATCGATGGCACCAGCACCTCGTCACCCTGGCCGATGCCGAAGGCGACCATGGCGAGGTGCAGGCCCGCGGTGCAGTTGCTCACCGCCGCCGCCGCCGCGGCACCGTGCAGTTCGGCGAAGCCGTGCTCGAACTCGGCCACGAGGTGGCCCATGGTGATCCAGTTGCTGTCGATGACGCGCGCGAGGGCGAGCTTCTCGTCGTCGCCGAGGACCGGTTCCGAAACCAGCAGCATCGACTCCCTGCGCGTCCGGTCGCCCGGATGCGCGAGCACCACGTTGTCAGTCGGCATCGAGAGCCTCCAGCGCGAGAGGGGTGACATCGAAGGCGGGTGCCTCCTCGTCCCAGTTCATGTCCTGGGCCTTCTGGAAATCCTCGATCCGGCCGATATCGAGCCACATGCCGTCGTGGAGGAAGGTGTTGACCGGGACACCGCGGTCGAGCAGGCGGAACATCAGGTCGTCGAAGCCGTAGGCGATGCCGCAGGGGATGTGCTGGAGCATGGTCGGCTCCATGCAGTAGATGCCCATGCTGACGAGGTGCGAGAGGCCCGGCTTCTCGCGGAAGCGGACGACGCGGCCGCGATCGGCCTCGATGATGCCGAAATCCATGCGCGTGGAGCGGCGCGCCGTCGCGATGGTGAGCTCGGCGCCGTTGCGGCGGTGCGAGGCCACGAACTCGTTGACGTGCAGGTTGGTCAGCACGTCGCCGTTGATGACGATGAAGGTCTCGTCGAGCACGTCGCGCAGCAGGCGGAGCGCGCCGATGGTGCCGAGAGGCTCCGGCTCCTCCGTGTAGGTGATGTTGAGGTCCCACTGGCGCCCGTCGCCGCAGAAGGTGCGGATGAGATGGCCGAGATAGCCGGTGGTGATGTAGACGTCCGACGCGCCGTTGCGGCGCAGCCAGCGCAGCAGCAGCTCGAGCACCGGCCGTTCGCCGACCGGCATCAGCGGCTTGGGCAAAATCGTCGTGTAGGGACGCAGGCGCATCCCCTTGCCGCCCGACTGAATGACAACCTTCATGCCGCCCCTCCAACGAGGAAAGAGGAAACGTGTCCGCGCGTGGCGAATCACGTTGAATGACCTGGAGGCGAGACGGTGCGATGGCGCGGGGGGGAGGCGCTACTGTGCGTGCGGCGTAAGACATCGCGACACCGATCTAAACCATCCGCAGCGGTTGGGACGCGAGCGCAACGGTTTCGACCTGTGCTCTACGCCCATCGGCCGATGTTCCATACTGGTCCCAATTGATGCCAAGAATCCCAAAAGTTCTCCGAGGAGCGCGACGACCGTGTCATACGCAAGACCGCGCCGGGACGTGTTGCGACAACTGGCACTCGCGCTGCCGGCGGCGCTCACCGCGTGCGCGCCGGGCAGCTTCCTGCCGGAGAGCGGGCCGACGCGCGGCGAGATCATTTCGCAGGCGGGCGCACGCGTCGACCAGCCGGCGCCGGCGAACCAGCAGGCCTACGTGCTGGTGGACGTGACGCCCGGCGTGCTCGCGCGGCTTGGCGGAGCACCGGAGCCGTCGCGCTTCGTGGGCTTCGGGGCCCACGCCGCGTCCGGTACGATCGGCGTGGGTGACATGCTCGGGGTCACGATCTTCGAGGCCGACAGCGGCGGGCTGTTCCTGCCGCGCGAGCCGGGGACGCGCGCGGGCAACTACGTCACGCTGCCGCAACAGCAGGTGGACCAGTCCGGGCGCATCACCATTCCCTATGGCGGCAGCCTGGTCGCGGCGGGGAAGACGCCGGCGGCGGTGGCGGCTGCGATCGACCAGCGGCTGGGGCGGCGGGCGCTGGAGCCGCAGGCGGTGGTGACGATCGCCGAGCGGCAGGCGGCACCGGTGAGCGTGCTGGGCGACGTGGAAAAGGCGGCGCATTTCTCGCTCGGGCCGGGGGGCGAGCGCATCCTCGGCGCGATCGCGCGCGCGGGGGGGCCGCGCTCGCCCGACTACGAGACCACGGTGCGCGTGGTGCGCGGCGATGTGACCCAGACCGCGCTGCTCTCCGAGATCGCGAGCGATCCCGCGCAGAACCTGCAGCTGCGGCCGGGCGACACGATCGTGCTGGAGCGGCGTCCGGCCTATTTCCTGGCGCTGGGGGCGACCGGGCAGGCGACGACGCTGGGGCCGGTGGACCGGCGGCTGGCGTTCCAGGACAGCCGGCTGACGCTCGCGGACGCGCTCGGGCGCGCGGGCGGGCTGCAGGACGACCGGGCGGATGCGCGCGCGGTGTTCGTCTACCGGCAGGAGCCGCTCGCCACGATCCGCGCGCTCGGGGTGACGAATGGCGGGCTGCCGTCGCTGGTGCCCACGGTCTATGTGGTGAACCTGATCCAGGCGGGCGGGCTGTTCGACGCGACGCGGTTCTGGATGCACCCGAACGACGTGATGTACGTGGCCAACGCGCCGGCGACGGATCTCTCGAAGTTCCTCGGGCTGGTGCTGATCGGGTCCGGCTCCGCCGCGGCGATCCGGGCGACGGTGAACTGAGGCGCGCTGCCGGGCGGAGGCCTGGCGCCGGCCGAGGTGGCCGCCTGGTCGGGGTGGCCTGATCGGGGTGGCCTGATCGGGGTGGCCTGATCGGGGTGGTCAGCCGAGGGGCAGGAGGGCGGCGGCGCCGAGCACGCCGGGCACGATGCGCAGGCGGCGCACGACGAAGACCCCCATGGCGAGATTCCAGAGCACCATCGTCGCGGTGGTCGCGGCGGCGGCGCCGTCGAGCCCGAGGGGGCCGACGAGGAACAGGCCGAGTGCGGTGTTGACGACCACGCTGGCGACGATCATCGCGGCGGCCCAGCGCTCGTGGCCCGTCATCGTCATCAGGAATTGCTGCGGGCCGGCGGCGGCGGCGAAGACCTGGCCGGCGAGCAGGATGTGCAGCGCGAGCGTGCCGGAGGCGAAGTCGGCGCCGAAATGGGCGAGCACGGGGTGCGCGACGGCGGCAAGCGGCACGGCGATGGCAAGCCCGCTCGCGAAGGTCCAGACCGCGCCGCGCGTGACGAGGTACTGCATCGCCGCGCGGTCGCCGCGGGCGTGGATTTCCGCGATCATCGGCGCAAAGAGGGCGTTGATGGCGGTGCGCGGCAGCATCACCGCCATGGCGAGGGTGAAGGCGAGCGCGTAGATGCCGGCCTCCCGCGTGTGGCCGATCCAGCCGAGGATGAGGACGCCGACGCGGTTCTGCATCGCCTCCGCCACCGAGATCATGACCAGCGGCACGGCCATGCGGCGCCAGGCGCGCGCGTCGTCCGCGTGCGAGGCGAGGGAGAGCGAGGCGGGGACGCGGCGGCGCAGCGCGACGGAGACGAGGGCCAGGCCAGCCACGGAACCGACGAGCGTCATCGCCATCGCGCCGGGGGCGCCGAGGGGGACGGCGAACAGCAGGACGGCGGCGAGGGTGAGGACGAGGAGCGTGCCGTCGCGCACGATGCGGTCCGGCACCAGGGCATCGGCGACGCCGCCGAAGCCGCGCACCATCGAGCCGCGCACCCAGAGCAGCGCCCAGACCGGGACGAGCGGCAGGCCGAGGACGAAGGTGGCGGTGAGCGTAGCGTTGGCCGGCGTGCGCAGGACGAGCGCCACGGCGATGCCGAGGACGGCGATGGCGGCGCCGACCGCCGCGACGCGGCGATGGGCGTAGCGGACGACGCCGCGCAGCAGGTCCAGCCTGCCCTGCGTGCCGTAGGATGGGACGAGGCGCAGCATCGAGACCTCGAAGCCAAGGGCGGCGACGTAGGCGAGGACGGTGCACCAGGCGAGGACGTAGGCGTAGATGCCGAAGGCCTGGGGGCCGACGAGGCGGGCGAGCGCGAGCTGGGCCGCGTAGGTGAGGCCTGCACCAAGGATGTAGACCGCAAGGGCGATGACGCTGCCGCGCGCCAGGCGGCGGCCGATATCCGCGTGCGACGGCGCGGCGAGGGTTTCGCTGGCGGTGGCGGGCAGGCTCATGCGGCGACCGCCTGGGATGGCGCGCGTTGCGGCGCGGCGGACGCGGCCTGGTGGTGGGTGGCGAGGATGGCCTCGAGCACGTGGAGGGTGCCGGGGAGCATGGTGTCTGGCGACGAGGTGTCCACCGCGATGACGCGGGTGCCGCCTGCCTCCAGCAGGGACTGGATGTGATCCAGGTGGGCGAGGAAGGCGAGGTTGTCCTCCAGGCCGAGTTCCAGCAGGCGTTCCGCCAGGGACATGCGGGCGAAGCGCTGCCGCAGGCGCAGGCGCAGCACCGCCGGGGGCGCGTGCAGGCGGACCAGGAGGTCGGCGCGCGGGGTGGTTTCGAGCGCGGTCTCGAGCGCCGCTTCGCGCGCGGCCGCGCGGGCGGGGTAGCGGGCGAGCACGAGGAGCGAGCCGAGCGCCTGGACGAAGCCCTGGTCGATGACGAGCACCCCGTCCTCGCTGGCGCCGCGCCGCATCGTGGCGTCAAGGCGCTGGAGGTAGTGGCGCAGGCGCAGCGCCCAGAGCCGGCTGCGCGGGGGAAAGGCGCGCAGCAGCGCCTCGTGCGGGCCCGGCGCGCCGGGGGCGGCGTGCGAAAGGAGCGCCGCGCGGGCGGTGGCGAGGCGCGACAGGACGGCGGGGAGGCGCGCGCCGGTGGCACGCTCGGCCGGGCGCTCGCTGGCGGCGAGGGCGAGCGGGATGCCGCGCGAGCGGGCGAGGCCCTCCAGCGCGTGGGCGAAGCGCGTCTTGCCGACGGCGGGCGGGCCGAACAATTCGACGATCATGGGCGGGACCTCAGATGAGGTTCCAGATCGCGTGGCGGGCGGCGGCGATGACCTCCTCGAGCGGGCTGTCGGCGGCGAGCGTCACGACGCGCGAGTGCCGGAAGGACAAGGCGCGCAGCGAGGCGACGCGATCCTTGATCACCGCGCGGTCCATCGTCGGCTCGCGCGCGGCGAGCGTCTCGACCGGGGCGACGAGCTTGATGACGAGGTCCGGCGGCATGGCGCGGGCCATGGCGTAGGACGCGGCCTCGAAGCGGCGGAGCGCGCCGGGGACGCGCGCGAGGCGCGGCAGCAGCGGGCCGTCGTTGTAGGTGGCGATCTCGTCCTGGGGGAAGCGGTCCGCGAGGACGACCATGCCGCGGTCCGCCGCGCGGCGGGCGGCGCGGAGCTTGGCGCGCTTCTCGACCGCGAGGATGGTGGCCCAGATGGTGAGCAGCAACGCGTAGGCGGGGCTGGGCGGGCGGTCGCTGATGGCGCCGTGCGAGGCGCCGCGCGGCTTGCGGCGGAGCACGCGGGTGGCGAGCGGCACCAGCGCCTTGAACGGGCGCAGCAGCAGCGAGGGGCGGCCGTCGCCGGTGCCGAAATACATCGGCAGGACGTCGACCTCCGCGCCGAGCCATGCGTTGAGCGCACGGACCAGGGTGGACTTGCCGCTGCCGTCCACGCCCATGATGGCGACGACGAGGCCGCCGCCGGGGCAGGTGCGCGCCCAGGGCCGGGGCTGGAGGAGGACGCGGCGGTTGAGCAGGCCGAAGGCGGCGGCGGTGGTGCGCCACAGGCGCTGCCAGGCGATTTCGGCATGCGAGCCCGAGCGGTAGGGCGCGAGGGCGTGGCGGACACGCTGCAGCAGGGCGGCGTGGGTGGCGGACCACTCGGGCTTCATGACGAAATCCACGGCGAGCGCGCCGCTGCCGGGGCCGAGCAGTTCCTCGGCGCGGAAGCGCAGGGCGAGCGGGTCCACGCGGCTGGCCAGGGCCTGGCGGTCACGCGCGAACTTCGCCCGCTGTGCCTCGCGGCCACGGCGGGCGACGGGGTCGGCCCAGGATGTCTCCGAGGCCATGCGGACGGCGAGGAGGACGGCCTCGGTCTCGGCGTCGAGCACCGGCAGGAGGGTGTCGGCGTGCGGCTGGCGCGCGGCGAGGACCGATTTCTCCCAGGGCGGGTGGAACTGCCTGAGCAGCGCGTCCCCGAAGACGAGGCGCAGGTGCAGGTGGACGTGGACGAGGCGGCCGCGCGCCTCGTCGTGGCAGAGATAGGAGACGATGGCGGGGTGGCGGCGCGACGCCACCGCGCCGAAGCGCTTGAAGCCGCATTCCAGCAGGATGGTCTCGGCGAGGTGGCGGCTCTCGCGGTCCACCAGGAGATCGAGGTCCGACTCTCCCGAGAGCGCGCGCTCCACCCGCAGCAGGCTGCGCCAGTAGCAGAAGACGACGCCCGCCGAGGCGAAGCGCGCCAGCAACATGCCGATGGGTTCGGCCGTTCCGGCGCCGGCCCGCGCGCCCTGCACGCGCGCGGACACGCCCATGTCGTTGCCATCCATCATCGCCTGCGCCTTCACTCCTTGCGCGCGACCGTTCTCGCGCCGCCTGTCTTCAGCATCCGGGCCGGGATGGCGTCACGGCCCATCCCGGGACGAATAATAGGCGGCCAGCACCTCGCCGCGGTCGCCGTAGGCGCCGCGGGCGTGGCGGCGCAGGTCCACGCGGGTGAGCACGGCGGCGACGTCGATCCGGGCGCGTTCCGACTGCCGGAGGCCGCGGCGGACGATTTCCATCGCCGAGTGGACGAGATCGCGGCTGGTGCTGCCCCAGCGGACGGCGAAGAGGACGCGGTCCACGTAGGGGACGACGAGGCTGGTATCGGCGACGGCGAGCACGGGGGCCGTGTCGATGACGATCTGGTCGTATTCCTGGCGCAGCTTCTGGATGAAGGCGCCGAGGCGCTTCGGCTCCAGCAGCTTGAGCGTCTCGATCGCGTTGCCGCGCACCGGGAGATAGTCGAAGCCGAGCTTGTCGTGGCTCTGCACCGCGAGCACGCGCGTGTCGCTCGCGGCGATCACCTCGGCGACGTCCGCGCCCTCGAGGACGCCCACCTCGCGCGCGACCGCCGAGTTGCGGAAATCGAGGTCGAGCAGCAGCACGCGCCGGCCGAGCGAGGCGGCGTAGGTGGCGAGGCTGACCGCGAGCGTCGTCTTGCCCTCCCCCGGCAGGCTCGAGGTCACCATGATCGCGCGGCCCATCTTCTTGGCGCGGGGGCCGGGCTCGATCGAGGCGAGGATGGTGCGGATGGACTCCGAGTAGGGGCTCAGCGGCTGGTCCATGACGACTTCGTGCAGCCGCTTCTTCTTGCTGCGCGCCATCTGCGGGATGACGCCGGCGCAGCGCATGGCGAGCAGCGACATCACTTCCTGCTCG
Organism: uncultured Pseudomonadota bacterium; assembly: GCA_963764465.1. Classification (GTDB taxonomy): domain Bacteria; phylum Pseudomonadota; class Alphaproteobacteria; order Acetobacterales; family Acetobacteraceae; genus JAJXXT01. The sequence goes on from CAVXSO010000006.1 coordinate 1,001,523, forward strand.
GTGCGGATCGAGCGGTCGGAGCGGCTGCGGGCGATGGCCGCGAACATCCCGATGATGCCGGCGAGGATGCCAGCGGGCGGGATGAAGAGGAAGGCGCTGGGCGAGCTGGGGCGCTCCGGCACCGGGGCCGCGGAGAGGATGCGGGCGGCGGGGACCAGGCTGTCGCGCTCGTCGAGCAGGGCGATGCGGCGCTGGCGCATCTGCTGCAGGCGCAGGCGGGTGGCGCTGGCGTCGTCCGACAGCGTCTGCAGCGTCACGTCGCCGGAGGCCGACTGGACGGAGGCGAGCTGCTGGGAGATGGCCTGGGCGCGGGACTGGGCAACCGTCACGTCGTTGCGCAGCCCGGCGACGGCGAGCGTGATCTCGTCGCGCAGGCGGGCGATGAGGGGCGCGGTGCCGATGGTCTGCCCGGGGGCGAGGTCGACCGGACGGTCGGCGACGACGGCCTGGCCGGAGCGCGACTGCATCAGGGCCTGGAGCTGGTGGTGCAGCTCGATCAGCTGGGCGGAGTCCTGGGTGCGCAGGAACGCCTCCCAGTCCCGGTAGCCGTGGGAGAGGGCGAGGAGGTTGCCGAGGCGGGCGCGGGTGGCGGCCAGGCTGGCCTGGGCCTCCGCGTTCTGGCGCGCGAGGTCGGCGAGCTTCTGCTCGATGACGCCGGCGCGGGCCTCGCCGAGATAGCCATGCGCGACCTGGTAGGCGACGGCGGCGGCTTCCTTTTCCTGCAGGCTGGCGGCGAGGCGGGGAATGGCGGCCTCGACACTGGCGAGCGCGCTGTCGACCTCGCCGCGGGCGCGCTTCAGCCGGCCCTCCACGTAGAGGTTTGCCACCGTGTTCGCGACCGCCGCGGCGACGTGCGGGTCCGGGGCGGTGTAGGTGACCGCGATGACGCGCGAGCCGATTTCCTGGAACACCTTAAGCTGGCGCTCCATCGTCCGCATGTCGGGGACCGGGGGGATGGGGGAGGCATCCGTGCGCGCGAGGCCGAGCGAGGCCAGCTCGCCGAGAACGGCCTGGTGGGCGCGGTGCTGCCAGTCCGCGATCCACTTGCCGATGGCGGAGGCGCCGACGTCCGGCCGGTCCGCCGCGGAGGGGATGGTGGTGAAGACGGGGTCGTGCGCGAGGCGGGCGCGGGCGGCGGCGAGCAGGTCGTGCGCGCCGAGCGCCGTGACCTCGGTCAGGATGGCGGTCTCGTCCACCGCCGGCTGCTGGCTTTCGATGCGGCCGGGGATGGGCTGCGCGGAGCCGGCCTCGATCAGCACCATCGCCTTGGCGGTGTAGCGGCCGGGCAGGACCGAGGCGGCGACGAAGGCGAGCAGCGCGCCGCCCGCGGCGAAGCCGAGCACCAGGCCCATGCGCTGGCGCAGGATGGTGGTGACCCCGAACAGGGGAATTTCTTGCGAGTTCATGCTTCCTCCGCGACCGCTGGCTGGGGCACGTGCACGGCGGGCGCAGGATCGCGCGCCGCCTGCGCCAGTCGCCAGGCCTCGAACATCATCGCCGCCCAAAGCTCGCGGCCGTGGTCGTGCTGTCCTGTCATGTGCTCGGTCCAGCAGCGTTGCAGGCGGGGCCGGTCGAGCAGGCCGTCGCCGCACGCGCTTTCCAGCATCGCCTCCGCCCAGGGGCGCAGGGGGCCGGCGAGCCACTCCGCGATCGGGACGTTGAAGCCGGCCTTCGGGCGCTCGAACAGCGCCTCCGGCACGTAGCGGCGCAGGACGCGGCGCAGCAGCCACTTGCCGCTGCCGCCGCGGATGCGCATGCGCAGCGGGAGCGACCAGGCGAAGGCGAGGACACGATGGTCCAGCAGGGGGGCGCGAGCCTCCAGCGCCACGGCCATGCTGGCGCGGTCCACCTTCGCGAGGACGTCGCCGGGAAGGTAGCTGATCGTGTCGCGCGCCATCAGCGCCTCGGCGGGATGGGCGAGGCGCGGCAGGGCGGCGGGGTCGATCAGCGGGTGCGGCGCGCGGGCGCAATCCTCGCGCACCGAGACCAGGGATTCGTGCAGTGCCGCGCTGTCGGGCGCGGCGACGAGGCGGCCGAGGCGGGCGAAGCGGCCGCCGAGCATGGTGGCGGCGGCGCCGAGCGGGCGGCGCAGCGGCGATGGCAGGCGCAGGAGCCAGGCGGCGCGCGCCGCCTCCACGTGCCGGCGGTAGCCGCCGAAGATCTCGTCCCCGCCGTCGCCGGAGAGGGCCACGGTGACGTCGGCGCGGGCGAGCTTGGCGACGAGGTAGGTGGGGATCTGCAATTCGTCGGCGAAGGGCTCGTCCCACAGCTCCGGCAGGCGGGGGATGACGTCGAGCGCGTCCTGGCTGGTGACGGGCAGCGTGTGGTGGCTGGTGCCGAGATGGGCGGCGACGCGGGCGGCGTGTTCCGCCTCGTTGTAGCCCTCGCCGGCCATGGCGATGGTGAAGCTGCGCACCGGGCGCGAGGACTGCGCCTGCATCAGCGCGACCACGGCGGAGCTGTCGATGCCGCCGGAGAGGAAGGCGCCGAGCGGGACGTCCGCCACCATCCGCTCGCGCACCGCCTGGCGCAGGAGCGTGTCCAGCATTTCCTCGGCCTCGGCGTCGCTGCCGGTGAAGGGGCGCGCGCGGGCGGCCTCGATGACCGAGGCGAGCGACCACCAGGGCCGGGCGCGGCGCAGCAGCTCCGCGGCGTCGCAGCCGGCGAGCTCGTCCGCGGTGATGGTGAGCGCGGTGCCGGGGGGGAGCTTGAAGACGCCTTCCCAGATGGAGAGCGGCTCCGGGATCCAGCCGTTATGGGTGAGGAAGGCGAGCGCGCGGCGATCCAGCCGGGGGCTGAAGCCGGGGCAGGCGCGGATGGCGCGCAGCTCCGAGCCGAAGGCGAGCCCATGGGGCGTGCGCGCGACGTAGAGCGGCTTCTTGCCGAGGCGGTCGCGGATGAGGGTGAGCGCGCGGGTCTCGTGGTCCCAGAGCGCGGTCGCGAACATGCCGGCGAGGGTGGGCAGCGTGGCCTCGATGCCGTCATACTCGAAGGCGGCGAGCATGACCTCGGTGTCGCTGTGGCCGCGGAAGCGCCGGCCGGCGGCGACGAGGCGCGGGCGCAGGGCCTCGGCGTTGTAGATCTCGCCGTTGTAGGAGACGACGTAGCGGCCGGAGGCGCCGTGCATCGGCTGGTGGCCGGCGGCCGAGAGATCGACGATGGCGAGGCGGCGGTGGCCGAGGGCGATGCCGGCCTGCGCGTCGCTCCAGATGCCGCGGCCGTCCGGGCCGCGATGCCAGATCGCGTCCGTCATCGCGTGCACCGCGCGCAGGCGGGCGGGATCGACACCGGGGGCGAGGAAGAGGCCGGCGATACCGCACATCGGCTCAGGCCCCCGCCATGGCAGTGAGCACGCGCAGCGGGCCGGAGCGGGCGCTGGATGGCGCCTCCGACGCCTCGGCCGGGGCCGGATCGAGGCAGGTGGTCAGGCCGAGCGCCATGGTGAACCAGAACATCGGCTGGCGGATGATGAGGTGGAACATGCTGAACACCGCGATGGCGCAGGCGAGGGTTGCGAGGGCCGCGGCGTGGGTGCGCCAGGCCGCGCGCAGGACGTGGCCCCAGATCCAGGCGACGGCGAGCACGGCGAGCGCGCCGCCCTGGGTGAAGAGGTCCAGCGGCGTGTTGTGGGCCTCGAATTTCGGTGGCGGTTCGCGCTTGTAGGGGGGCGTGCTGAGATGCGCGCCGGGGCCGAGGCCGAGGGCCGCGGCATCCACGCCGCGCACGATCGCCTCGTGCCAGAGGCGCAGGCGCGTGGCGCCCTCGCCGGTGGCCGAGGCCGAGCGGTCGGTGCCGTTGTAGACCGAGTTGGCGTACTGGTCGGCGCGGGCCATGGCGTAGCCGGTGAAGGGCAGCAGCGACAGCAGCAGCAGCGGCACCGCGACCACGATGCCCCAGGCGATGTGGGCGCGCGCGGGCGACGGGGGCCGGCTGATCCAGCGGCGCAGCGTCATCGCCAGCTGCAGCGCGAAGCAGCAAATGCACACCAGGATGAAGGTGTCGCTCTTGGACAGCACGCCGGCGATCAGCGGCAGCGGGGCGCAGGCGGCGCCGGCGAGCATGCGCCAGCGCGTGGTGGCGCGCTCGGCCACGTGCAGGGCGAGGAATTGGAGGACCGCGGCGAGGAGGGCGAGCTGGTTGGGATTGTCGGACCAGCCCTGGAGCCGGTCCCAGAACCAGGGCTCGGTGCCCGGGACGCTGAACAGGCCGTAGGCGTTGGCGATCTGGGTGGCGAGCATGACGTTGCCGAACACGACGCAGAGCCAGGCGGTGCGCGCGATGCGCGGGCGGGCGTCGTCCTGCGCGACGGCAAGGCAGCTGACGGCGAGGAGCAGCGCGTAGGCGAAGATGTCGTGCACCGAGGAGATGGTGTCGCGGCGGCTCTCGATCATCAGGCCGACCATGTCGCCGAGGGAGAGCGAGGCCACGAACGCCATCCAGAAGCCGAAGACGATGCGTACCGGGGCGGTGAGGCTGATGCTGCCGTGGCGCAGCAGCCTGGCGCCGGCGACGAGCACCCAGAGCACCATGAGCAGCTCGGCGGGGCCGACGGAGGAGCTGCCGGGCCGGAGCTGGGTCGCGGTGGTGAGCACGAGGCCCAGGGCGAGCAGGCTGTCCGCGATCATTCGGCGCGCGCGGCGAGCAGGTCGGCCGGGATCGGGGCCCGGGCCCCGGCCTGGAGGGTTTCGGGGCGGCCGGCCGGGCGGCTGGCGACGGAGACCGTCCCGGGGGCGGCGAGCACGGCGCGGTAGACCGCGGCGTAACGGTCCGCCACGTCCGGCAGGCCGAAACCGGCGCGGACATGCGCGCGCGCGCGCTGCCCCATGGCCGCGGCGGCCTGGGGATTGGCGAGCATTCCCAGGATGCTGGCGGCGAGGCGGCGCGGGTCGCGCGGCGGCACGAGGCGGCCGCTCTCGCCCTGCGCCACCACGTCCGTGCAGCCGGGCATCTCGGTCGCGACGACGGGCAGGCCGGCGAGGGCCGCCTCCATCAGCGCGCGGGGGACGCCTTCGCGGTATTCGGTGGGGAAGGCGAAGATGTCGGCGGCGCGCAGCAGGGCGGGGACGTCGTTGCGGCGGCCGAGGGCGGTGACGTAGGCGGCGTGGGGCTCGATTTCCTCGCGCGCGACGGCGAAGGGGCCCTCGCTCTCGATCGGGCCGACCAGAAGAAAGCGGACGTCGGGGCGGGCGCGGTGGACGATGGCGGCGGCGCGCAGCAGGGCGGGAATGCCCTTCTGGCGGGTGATGCGGGTGACGGTGATGACGACCGGCGCGGCGCCGAGGCCGAGGCTGGCGCGCAGTTCCGCGCGGGAGGGCGCGCGCGCGAGGGCGGCGTCCATGCCCTCGATATCGACGCCGGAGCCCTGGATGAGGAAGCCGGGCGCGTCGCCGAGGAGGTGACGGCGCTCGAACAGCGTCTGGTCGTCGCGGTTCTGGAAGACGGTGGCGGCGACGTGGGCGGCGGCGCGGCGGTGCAGCATGCGCTGGACCGGGCGCAGCGCGAGGGCGAGCGGCGAGCGGGAGGAATAGACCCAGCCCATGCCGTTGATGGTGCGGATGGCGCGCCAGCGCTGCTGGCCGGCGGAGGCGAGCGGGACGAGGATGTTGGGCTTGGTGTCGAAGCTCTGCACGATGTCGGCGCCGACATGGTCGAGCATGGCGCGGACGGCGCGCAGGCCGTTGTAGTCCGCGAAGGGGGTGACGAAGCGCTCGAACCGGAAGGCGTGGTGCTCGATGCCGGCGGCGGCGAAGGGCGCGGCGTCGCCGGTGCTGGCGGCGCTGACGCGGAAGCCGCGCTGCGCCATGGCGCGCAGGAACGGGATCCGCAAATTGTGATCCTCGCCGCCGACGCAAAGCACATGCGGTCTGGCCGCCGCGATGTTCATGCCGCCTGGTCCCTCCAGATGCGCCACCCCGCCGAGCCGCTTGGGGCCGTGCCGCTTGGGGCCGTGCCGCAGGGGGCCGCGCCGCGATGGGGCGACGCTGGAAGGAACGTCCGCCGCGAGGGGGCCGGGATGCGACTTGGCCAAAGGATCATGGGCCGGGGAGCGATGCCGCGGGATGCACCGGGGGGCGTAGCGGGGTGCATCGGAGGGTTTAGACCGTGGGCGGGGGCGCGGATGGGACGGCACGGCTCAGGGCTCGCCGGTGAGGTTGTGGCGGCGCAGCACGGCCTGGAGGTCGGCGGCGCCGGCGAGGGCGGTGTCGGCGCGCTGGGCGCCCCAGCTATAGGCGTAGTCGAAGGCCGGCGCGGGGACGAGGCGGTGCCAGCGGCGCAGCATCCCGGTTTCCTCCGCCGCGGTAGGCAGGCGGTAGTAGCCGCCCTCCCCGTCCCGCCAGGTGCCGCCGCCGAAGGTCTGGAAGACCGGGACGATGCGCGCGTCCGCGATGCCGGCGCGGTGGGCGGCGGCGACGTAGCGGTCGATCATCGCCATGTCGCAGGCGGCGAGCGAGGTGCGGCAGGGATAGGGGTCGATGCCGTACAGATCGAGATGCGTGGCCGCGGGGGAATAGGCGGCGCTGAAGTCCGGCTGCTGGCGGGTGCCGAGGTTCATCAGGGCGATGAAGGCGAGCGCCTTGCTGCCGCTGGCGTGGATCCAGTCCGCCTCCTCGCGCAGGGCCTGCGGTTTGCAGCGGCCGGGATGGAGGGGCCGGGGGTCCGGGTCGTCCATCAGGTAGAAGGCGAAGACGCGGGGGTCGTGCAGGAAAGGGGTGAGCGTGGCGCGGAACGGGGCGTCGGCGCCGGCGCAGCGCCCGACCCAGACGAGGGCGGCGACGCCCGGGGGCAGCTGCGGGAGCTGGTCCGGGGCGGAGATGTCCGCGAGGTCGAAGCCGGCGGCGGCGGGGGCGAAGGTGCCGTCTGGCAGGAAGTTGGCGTTGGGGGCGAAGTGGCGGGTGGCCTGGATGGGTGCGGCCTGGCTGGGTGTGGCCTGGGTGGGCGTGATGGGGGCGCTCGGGGCTGGGGCGCTCGGGGTTGGGGCGCTCGGGGTTGGGGCGCTCGCGGCTGGGGCGCGCGCGGCGCCGGCCGCGAGGAGCAGCGCGAGAGCGAGGGCGGTCCCGCGCATGGCCGCGGGATGCCGTCTCAGAGGCGGCCGGAGGCGGGCTGGCGCGAGGAGCGGTAGGTGGGGGCGAGGATGGCGAGTTCCGTGCGGTTCTGGGCGTGCAGCTTCTGGATGAGGTGATGCACGTGCACCTTCACGGTGCTGACCGACATGCCGAGGCGGTAGGCGATGATCTTGTTGGGCAGGCCCTTGGCGAGGAGGTCCAGCACGCGGTCCTCGCGCGGGGTGAGCGAGGCGACGGGCTGGTCGCCGAGCATGGCCTCCGTCCGGTCCGGGCGCAGCGACGCCTCGAACGGGGTGACGGCGCGGCGCGGCTGGCGCGGCAGGTAGACGCCGCCGGCGAGCACGAGGCGAAGGGCGGCGCGCACGACGTTGGCGCTGCTGCTGGTGGGGATGTAGCCCTGGAGCGACAGCGCCTCGACCATGGCTTCCGCGCGGTCTGCGTCCTGGGTGTCCACCAGGATGGCGATGGGCATGTCCTCGTCGCGGGAGCGCAGGGTCTCGACCTGTTCGCGCAGCCAGTTTTCCGGCTGGGCGCCGATGCCGGCGAGGAACAGGAGGACGAGCGCGGGCACGGCGGCGGCGGGCTGCTGGAGGAGCTGGCCGGCATCGGAGAGGACGCTGACCTCGAGGTCCGGGAGTTCGCCGGAGAGCCAGCGGACCAGGCAGTCGCGCATGAAGGGACGGCCGTCCACGAAGAGCAGGCCGCTGCGGACGGGCGACGCGGCGAGGTTGCCTTCCATCACGAGGTTGGATCCGACGCTGATGCTCATGTACTTCCCCATCGGTCGCCAGGTGACCCGAGATGCAAGCCAAAGGACGTATGACCGTCGGCGAATTCGGCCTTTGTCCTAACGATGAAGTCCATTCAGCCTGTCTCGCGGGGGTGGCGCATGGGCGCATGGACCGCGAAGATGCAAAACTTCTTAATCAATTCTCAGAAATCTGACACCTGTCTATTTTGACAGGTGTTGTCATAGATCTAAATTTTTACGCTTTAGGCTCATTCTGGAGGCATGCGACACGTGCATGAGAAATGGCGCAGGCCATGAAGAGGAGCTTGCCGATTCCTCGTGCTGATGGACAATCGGAGGCGGCCGGATGCAGGGGTGCCGGGTGCCTTTCCGGGCCGCTGGGGCGCGACGGTGTTTGACGCAACAATAAGATATGTCCTGTTTTTACGACATTATCGACCGGCGCCGGCGGGCTCGTGCAGGGTGTGGTGTTGCGGCGCAGCATCGGCGGCGGCGGCTCGCGGCGAGGCGTGCGGGGCGCCGCGCCAGGACGAGTTTACAGCTGCCAGGTGGCGTGGAACCAGGCCGGCCGGGGCGGCGCCTGGGCGGGCGCGGAGCTAACAAAAGTTTACGCGGGCGAGCGGCCGGACGGGCCGGCAATGACCCACCTGCCCTCCCGCCGACCCGCGCCGAAGCGGCCTTGGGCCGGCGCCGTGGCATCGGGGGACGGAAGGGCGGGCGGAACCTGGCTCGGGGAACCTTGGGCGGGTGGCGTGGCGCGTTGCGGTCCGCGCCACGTTGGCGTTTCGCGATGCGATCCGCGAGGCGGCGGGGGCGCCGTGGGCGCGCGCGAGCGGGAGGGAAAGGCGCGGTTTTTTGGAGCCGATGGAGACGATCGACATTAATTCCTGACAGAGTGTCAGGTTCAACGGCGGGAGAATGAGTCATCTTTTATAAGATTGTTTGCGAAATCAATGCACACGCCGCAGCCGGCGGGCTATTTTTACACTTATGTTGACGGACGGTGACGATCGAAGGACAAGTTCGGCGGCTGGATGGCGTGTCGGCCTAAGACACTCGTCCAGCCAGGGGGGATGGCGCCGGGATTGAGACGGCGCCGGGCGCGCACGTGGTTTGCTGCCGGAAAACATGGCGCGCGCGGAGGTTGCTAGCCGCGAGCGCCCAAAACGGGGCGAATGCCCGATCAGACCATCGATCGACTTCCTGCATCGAAGGAACTAGCTCAATGCTTGCGCTGCCTGCCCAGCCTGGCCAAGGAACGATCCCGACCTCGACGGGCGACAGCGGATGGAGAGGGCGCAGCGGCGCGGACGCCGCGCCGAGCCTGATCATCGCCGACGATCACCTGCTGATGCTGGACTCCCTGACCACGCTGCTGGCCCCGCAGTTCCGGATCGTGGCCAGCGTGCATACGGGCGAGGCGCTGGTCGAGGCGGCGCGGCTGACGCCCGATATCGCGCTGGTGGATGTCGGCATGCCGGACCTGGACGGGATCGAGGCGGGGGTGCGGCTGCGGCGGCTGTCGCCACGGACGGCGCTGGTGTTCATGACGGTGGACGCGGACCCGCGGCTTGCGGCCCGCGCGTTCGGGCATGGCGCCTCGGGCTATGTGCTGAAGAGCGACACCGCGCATGACCTGCTGGAGGCGCTGCGGCTGGTGGCGGACGGGGGCACCTACCTGACCAAGATGATCGCCGGGGGGGATATCGCGCGGCTGGCGGCGGCGCGCGACGACCGGCTGGCGAAGCTCTCGCCGCGCGAGCGCGAGGTGCTGCGCTACAGCGCCGCGGGGGTGGCGATGAAGGAGGTGGCCCGGCGGCTGCGGATCTCGCCGCGGACCGTGGCGTTCCACAAATACCGGGGCATGGCCACGCTCGGGCTGCGCGGGCAGGCGGAGCTGCTGGGCTTCGCGCTGCAGCACGGGCTGATCGACCAGAACGACACCAACCCTCGCCGCTGAGGACAGGCGCGCTCCGCCCGCGGCACCGGGTGGGGTTCGGGCCGGGCGGGATGTGGCTGTTCGCGGCGCGCGGCGGAGGCTCGCCGGGCGGAATGCCGGGGCGAGGCCGGGGCCGCAGCCGGAGAAGGGGAAGGACGACCCATGGACTACCGCAAGGAATTCTGCCTGCGCCCGGACGACAAGCCGCAGCTGGCCAAGCGCGACCCGTCCTACAAGGGCGAGCATGAATCCGCCGACGCGGCAAAGCAGGCGACGGAGCAATACCGCGCGAAGCTCGCCCACCAGCAGGCGCTGTTGTACGCGGGGAAGAAGCATTCGCTTCTCGTGGTGCTGCAGGCGCTGGACGCGGGCGGCAAGGACGGCACCATCAACCACGTGTTCAGCGCGCTGAACCCGCAGGGGACGAACGTTATCGGGTTCAAGCAGCCGACGCCGGCGGAGCTTGCGCACGATTTCCTCTGGCGGGTGCACGTGCATGCGCCGGCGCGCGGCGAGATCGCGATCTTCAACCGCTCCCACTACGAGGACGTGCTGGTGACGCGGGCGCACAAGCTGCTCGACAAGGAAACGTGGGCGAAACGTTGCCAGCAGATCCGCGAGTTCGAGCGCGGGCTGCACGAGAACGGCACGCGGATCGTGAAGTTCTTCCTGCACATCAGCAAGGACGAGCAACTGCGGCGGTTCGAGGAACGGCTGAACGATCCGGCGCGGAACTGGAAGATCAGCGAATCCGACTACAGCGAGCGGGCGCTGTGGGGCGACTACATCACCGCCTTCGAGGAGACGCTGGGCGCGACGACGGCGAACCATGCGCCGTGGTACGTGATCCCGGCGAACCACAAATGGTTCCGCAACCTCGCGGTTTCCGGGATCATGGCGGACACGATCGAGGAGCTGGGGCTGGCGTTTCCGAAGCCGAGCGTGGACCTCGCGGAAATCAGGCGGAAGTACCATGCGGCGGTGCAGGAGGAGCACCGGCACGGGCACGGCGGCTGAGCGCGGCGGCGCGCGGGGCGTTTCAGGCGCATGCGGCGGGCTTTTCCGACGTGACGATTGTTGCCATCGTGCTTTGCCGGATCGTGCTTTGCCGGATGGGGATGGTGCAAGATGGCGGAACGATGGGGGATGGCCTGGCGGCGGGGCCGTCGCCGGCATCGGGTTCTCGCATCCCGCCTTTGGGGGGGAACGGACGGCGGCGCGGGGAACGGCATTCGATCCGTATCCGGAACCGATCGATATCGGGGCTGATCCGATTGGTGGCTGATTGGGAGGAGTGCCTGTGAAGATCTTCATCTCCGTGGACATCGAGGGCGTGGCGGGCGTGGTGACGCCGCAGGAGGGACAGCCGGGCAACCCGGAATACGAGCGCGCCAGGCGGCTGATGACCGCGGAGGCGAATGCGGCGATCGCCGGCGCGTTCGACGGGGGCGCGAGCGCGGTGCTGGTCAACGACAGCCACGGGCCGATGGTGAACCTGCTGCCGGAGGAGCTCGACCCACGGGCGGAGCTGATCCGGGGGAACATCAAGCCGCTTGGGATGTTCGAGGGGCTGGACAGCAGTTTTTCGGGCGCGATGTGCGTGGGCTACCACGCGGCGGCGGGGGAGCACGGGGTGCTGGCGCACACCAACGCGGGCGTGTTCACCGCGGTGCGGCTGAACGGGGAGGTGACGTCGGAGGCGAGCATCTATGGCGCGCATGCGGGCTCGCTCGGGGTGCCGGTGATCATGCTTTCGGGCGACGACGTGATCGCGCGCGCGTGCGGGAGCGTGTTCGCGGGCGCGCGGCTGGTGGCGGTGAAGACGGCGCTGAGCCAGCGCTCGGCGCGGTCCGTGGCGCCGTCGGTCGCGTGCGCGCGGATCCGCGAGGCGGCGGCGGAGGCGGTGCGGCATGCCGGCGAGGTGCAGCCGTATCGGGTCGCCCTGCCCTGCCGGGCCGAGTTCGAGTTCACACATCCGGTCATGGCCGATCTCTGCGGGCGGGCGCCGGGGGCGGAGCGCGTGGGACCGCGGACGCTGGCCTTCGCGTGCGGGACGGCGCGCGATGCGATCGGGTGGATGACGGTGTGTTCCGTGATGGCGCGGACACTGGCGTAGCGCGGACGAAAGGCGAAGCGATGAACGATGTGAGCGAGCGGCGTGGGGCGTTTCATCCGGCGTGGTGGCCGGAGGGCGGGGAACGGACGACTGACAGCCGGGTGCCGTTCGTTTCTGGCGGCGGCCCGGGGTTGCCGGCGCCGCTGGTCTACGACGTGCGGGAGCGGGCGCTGCGGCAGCGGGAGATGAACTTCGCCGCCAAGCGCATGGTGGACATGATGTTCGTGAGCGGCCTCGGGGAGGCGGACGCGCGGGCGCGGCTGCGCTGGCGCGGCGTGCCGCCGACCTCCGGCCTCGACGCGATGCGCGACGCGGCGCCACGCGGTGCGGTGGTGGCGGCGGCGGCGCGGGAGGGCGCGGTGGTGATCGCGCCGGATGCGGCCGCGCGCTCCGTTGCGATCACCTGGACGGACGCGGCGCTCGGCGCGCCGGTGGTGGGAGGCGCGATCGCGCCGGTGGGCTGGGGCGGGATCGTGACCGGCGGTGGCGGCGTCTCGCCGGTGGTGGGAACGCCGATCCGGCGCGCGGCGGCGTCCGGCCGGGCCTGGCCGCTGGGGGACGACGTGGCGGTGCTGCCGGCCGCATCGGGGGCGCTGGCGCGGGCGACCGAGCGGTTCTTCGCGGTGTCGCCGGGCGTGTATGGCTTGCTCGTTGCTTCACCGGAACGGGTTCTGTTCGAGCGCTATGGGGCTGGAGGCGCGCCGGAGAGGGTGACGCCGAGCTGGTCGATGAACAAGTCGATGACCGGGACGCTGATCGGGCGGCTGATCCGGCTCGGCTGGCTCGAGGGCGTGCACGCGCCGGCGCCGGCGCCAGCCTGGCGGGACCCGCGGGGGATCCACTCGCTCGTTACGATCGACGATCTGTTGCGGATGCGCAGCGGGCTCGGGATGGCGTGCGTGGGGGCGGATGGGACGGCATACGGGTTTGAGAACTCGGCGGTGTATCTCGATGCGGTGGATGCGTTCGCGGCGGCGCAGGCGAGCGTGGTCGCGGTGCGGCCGGGCGCGGTGTTCCGCTACATCAACGCCGGCATCAACGTGCTGGCGGCGATCATCCGCGACCGGATCGAGCGGCGGGGGATGGCGTACCACGAGACCGTCTATGCGCTGCTGCCCGATTTGCTGGGGATGAGCAGCTACCGGATGAGCGCGGATGTGGCGGGGAACCTGATCGGCTCGGGCTCGGCGTTCGCCACGCTCAGGGACTGGGCGAAGCTCGCGGTGCTGTATCTGCGGGACGGGATGTGGAACGGCGAGCGACTGCTGCCGGAGGGCTGGGTGGATTACGCGCTCGGCTGCATGCATGGCGGCACGAGCTATGCCGCGACGTTCTGGACCAATGCGGACCGGCGGTTTCCGGCGCTGCCGCCGGAGGCCGCGTGGCTTTCCGGTGCGTCCGACCAGCGGGTGTTCATCCTGCGCGGGGCCGACCGGGTCGTTGCGGTCGCGAACGAGACGGATGTGCCGCTCGACCTCGAGGCGCTCAACGAGGTGCTGGGGGCGGTGATTTCGGGCTAGCCCCTGCCCTGCCGCTGTGCCCTGCCGCCGGGGGCCGGGTCCTGCGCCGGCGTGGTCCTGCGCCGGATGGAGCTTGCCCCGGAGGGGATTTGCGGGGGAGGCAGGGTGGGGATGGCGGCGCCACTATCGTCCGCGTGCCGGACATGTAATATTTCGGGTCCGGCCGCGCGAGGAGTGGACCGCGCGAAGAGTGGTGGGACCATGACCTCGATCTCGACGCTGTTCATCACGACATTCACGACGCTGCTGGCGATCATCAACCCGTTCGAGGTGATGCCGGTCTACCTGAGGCTGCTGGCGCACAAGGACCGGGCGGAGCATGTGCAGGTGGCGCGGCGGGCCTGCCTCTATGCCACGGGGCTGCTGTTCTTCTTCCTGATCTTCGGCACGCTGATGCTGAAGCTGTTCGAAGTTTCGCTCGAGATGGTGCGGATCGTCGGCGGGATCATCCTGATGAAGCTCGGGTTCTCGCTGTTCGAGCCGAGCGCGGGGGGGATCGCCGCGAGCGCGTCGCACGACGCGAACGAGGACATCGCCTTCGTGCCGCTGGCGATGCCGCTGATGTTCGGGCCCGGCGCGATCGCGACGGTGCTGGGCATGGCATCGCTGATCCGCCGGCCGCTGGAGCACCCCGTGCCGCTCTCGGCGATCGGGCTGGCGATCCTCGCGACGATGGGCACGACGTATCTCTGCCTCGTGTCCGCCGAGCGGATCCTGAAGCGGCTGGGGCCGCGGACGCTCGACGCGGCGACGCGGATCGTGGGGTTCTTCGTCGCCGCGATGGGCATGGGGCTGATCTTCCACGGGCTGATCGGCGCGTTGGCGGCGAACGGCATCGGCATTCACCACTGAGGCGGGCACCACTGAGGCGGGACACTGAGGCGGGCACTGAGGCGCGCACGGCGTGCCAGCGTGGCAGCGTGACAACGTGACAACGTGACGGGCGGCGCTGGATGAGGCAGGAGGTTGCACCGACATGACCCAGCCGCCGCATGACCTGACGCGCGCGACCCTCGCGGTGCCGTTCATCGGGGGCATGGTCCCGGCCGGGTTCTGCGTGCTGCGGCCGTTCCTGCTCGCGATCGTCTGCTTGCGATCGTGTGGGCGATGACGCTGGTGACCGCGACCTGGCCGCTGATGCCGCGGGTGCGGCGGTACACGGGCAACCCCCGGGGCGTCGCGCTCAGCGCGGTGATGACGCGCATGGAGCGGATCACGGAGCCGATGCGGTGCGTGCTCTCGCTCGAGGTGCCGCCGCCGGGCCGGCAGCCTGCATCCGTTGCCACGCCGGATCCCCGCTGGGCCGAGCCAATTATTTGCCAGCGCCATAAATCCATTTCACATTGGCAGCGAGAGGCAGGATGATGACGGCTCGCGAGGCGAAGGGTTCGACCGACATGTCCCAAACGCACCAGAAACCGCGCCCGAACCTGACGCGAACGACGCTCTCGGTGCTGTTCATCGGCGGAATGATCGTGGCGGGCGTGCGGGTGCTGGAGCCGTTCCTGCTCGCGATCGTCTGGGCGATGACGCTCGTCACCGCGACGTGGCCGCTGATGCTGCGGGTGCAGAAGCTTACCGGCAACCGTCGCGGCATCGCGGTGACGCTGATGACGCTGTTCCTGCTGGTGGCGCTGATCGTGCCGTTCTGGGCCGCCATCAGCGCCGTGGTGACGCATATCGACCAGATCACCGAGATGATGCAGCGCATCCTCTCGCTCGAGGTGCCGCCACCGCCGGCGTGGCTGTCCACCATCCCGCTGGTCGGGGCGCCGGCGACAGATGCGTGGGGGAAGCTCACATCGACCGGCGTGCGGGAGATGGGGCCGCTGCTGCGGCCCTATGCCGGGGAGGTGACGCGCTGGTTCGCCGGCGCCGTCGGCAACCTGGGCAGCGCGTTCGTACAGTTTCTGCTGACCGTCGTGTTCTCGGCGATCATGTATGCGCGCGGCGAGAGTGCCGCCGACGCAATAATTCGTTTCGGCCGCGCGCTCGGCGGCGACCACGGGGAGAAGGCGGTGACCCTCGTCGGCCAGGCGATCCGTGGCGTCGCGCTCGGCGTGGTGGTGACGGCGCTACTCCAGAGCGCGCTGGGCGGCATCGCGCTCGCGGTGACGGGCGTGCCGTTTGCCGGGGTGCTGACGGCGGTGATGTTCGTGCTGTGCCTGGCACAGATCGGGCCGGCCCTGGTGCTGATCCCGGCGGTGGTCTGGAGCTACTACACCGGCAGCACGTTCTGGGCGACGGTGCTGCTGGTGATGAGCCTGGTGGTGCTGACGATGGACAACGTGCTGCGGCCGATCCTGATCAAGAAAGGCGCCGACCTGCCGCTGCTGCTGATCCTGCTGGGGGTGATCGGCGGGCTGATCGGGTTCGGGATGCTCGGCATCTTCATCGGGCCCGTGGTGCTGGCGGTGGCCTACACGCTGCTGCGCGCCTGGGTCGAGCGGTGCGAGGCGGAAGCGAGTGACGCACCGGCGCGATAGGACGCGATGACCGGGCCCGGTCCCGGGGCGGATACGGCCGGGGCCATGATCGAAAGGGGATGCGGGCGGTGTTCACCGATCGGCTTTTGCGGCGCGCGCTGATCGCCATCGCGGCCGGGGGGCTGGCGGCGGGGCTGGCGGCGCTTGGCATCGGCCGCGCGGGCCTCGCGGGGCTGCTGTGGAGCATCACCGTCGCCCCCGTGGCGCTGGCGCTGCTGGTCTCGATCGTGCGCGACCTGCTGGCGGGGCGGATGGGCGTCGATGTCATCGCGCTGATCTCGATGATCGGGGCGGTGGCGCTGGGCGAGCCGCTGGCGGGCGCGGTGGTCGCGCTGATGTACGCGGGGGGCATGGCGCTCGAGGACGTGGCGGTGGCGCGGGCGGAGCGGAACCTGCGCTCGCTCGCGGACCGCGCGCCGAGGATCGCGCACCGCCACGAGGCGGGCGGGCTCGTGGACGTGCCGGTGGAGGCGGTGGCGGTGGGCGAGAAGCTGCTGGTGCGTGGCGGCGAGATCGTGCCGGTGGACGGCATCGTCGCGAGCGAGCAGGCGGTGCTGGATGAGTCCACGCTGACGGGCGAGGCGATCGCGGTGGTGCGCGCGCGGGGAAGTGCCGTTGCCAGCGGTGCGGTGAATGCGGGGCCGGCCTTCGACCTGCGGGCGACGATGCTGGCGGCGGAGAGCACCTATGCCGGCATCGTGAAGATGGTCTCCGCGGCGCAGGCGGCGAAGGCGCCGCTGGTGCGGCTCGCGGATCGTTTCGCGATCGTTTTCCTGCCGGTGACGGTGGTGGTGGCGGTGGCGGCGTGGCTCGCTTCGGGCGACGCGATGCGGGGGCTCGCGGTGTTCGTCGCGGCGACCCCCTGCCCGCTCATTCTCGCGGCGCCCGTCGCGTTCATCGCCGGCGTGGCGCAGGCGGCGTGGCGCGGCATCCTGGTCAAGGGCGGCGGCGCGCTGGAGGCGCTGGCGCGGGTGCGGACGGTGATGTTCGACAAGACCGGCACGCTGACGCTGGGGGGCGCGCGGCTGCTCTCCATCGAGACGGCGCCGGGGGTGGATGCGCAGGAGGTGCTGGGGCTCGCGGCATCGCTGGAGCAGGCGTCGCAGCACGTGGTGGCCGCGGTGATCGTGCGCAGTGCGACCGAGCGCGGGATTGCGCTGATGCTGCCGGAGGACGTGCGCGAGACGATGGGCACGGGGCTTGCCGGCACCATCGGCGGGCGGCGGGTGACGGCGGGCTCCGCGGAGATGATGCCGGCCGCCGCGCGGGGTGCGCCCTGGGCGGTGCGGGCGATGCGGCGGGCGGCGTGGCGTGCCGCGCTGATCGTGTTCGTTGCGGTCGATCAACGGACGGTGGGCGCGCTGCTGCTGGCCGACGAGCTGCGGCCGGATGCGCCACGGGCGATCCGCATGCTGCGCGAGGCGGGCGTTGCGCGCGTGCTGATGGTGACGGGCGACCGGGCGGAAACGGCGGAGACGATCGGGGCGGCGCTCGACCTCGACCAGGTGCTGGCGGACCGCGTGCCTTCCGACAAGGTGGATGCCGTGCGCTTCGAGCAGAAGCAGCAGGTGACGGCGATGGTGGGCGACGGGATCAACGACGCGCCGGCGCTGGCGGCGGCGGATGTGGGGATCGCGCTCGGGGCGCGCGGGGCAAGCGCTTCCTCCGAGGCGGCGGATGCGGTGATCCTGGCGGACTCGCTCGACCGCGTGGGCGAGGCGATCTGGATCGCGCGGCGGGCGCGGCGGATCGCGATGGAGAGCATTGTCGCGGGCATGGGCTTGTCCGGGCTCGCGATGCTGGCGGCGGCGGTGGGATGGCTCGCGCCGGTGCCGGCGGCGATGGTGCAGGAGGTGATCGACGTGGTCGTGATCCTCAACGCGTTGCGGGCGCTGCGGCCGGGGCGGGCGCGGCGGCACGCGGCGATCCCCGAGGCGGCGGGGCGGGAGCTGGCGCGCGACCACGCGGCGCTTGCGGTGAGCCTGGAGAAGTTGCGCGGGATTGCCGACGCGCTGGACGACGCGGCCGAGCAACAGGCGGGGGCGCTGATCGCGGAGGCGAACGCGCTGGTAAGGCGGAACATCGTGGCGCATGAGCGCGAGGACGAGGGCGCGGTCCACCGGCTGCTGGAGCGGAGCCGGGTGGACGGGATCAGCCTCGCCGCGGTGAGCCGGGCGCACCGGGAGATCCTGCACCTGGCGCGGCTGCTCGACCGGCTGGCGGCGGAGCTGGCCCCAGAGCTTGTGGGGGAGCGGGTGGGGGAGCAGGCGGGGCAGCCTGTGGACCGCTACCTCGTGCGGGATGCGCAACGGCTGATCGAGTCACTGCTGCAGATCGTGCGGATCCATACGGCGCAGGAGGACGATATCTACCAGGCGTTCGGGGTGGGGTGAGCGGCGCCCTGCCCGCTACCCCATGCGGCGGTTCGGGTCGCGCAGGACGACGTAGATCGCGGGGATGACCAGCACCGTGAGCAGCGTCGAGGAGGCGAGGCCGAAGAGCAGCGAGATGGCGAGGCCCTGGAAGATGGGGTCGGTCAGGATGGTGGCGGCGCCGATCATCGCGGAGAGCGCGGTGAGGAGGATGGGCTTGAAGCGGATGGCACCGGCATCCAGCAGGATTTCCCGCAGCGTCTTGCCGTGCCCTGCCCCGTGGCGGACGAAATCCACCAGCAGGATGGAGTTGCGCACGATGATGCCGGCGAGCGCGATGAAGCCGATCATCGAGGTCGCGGTGAAGGGCGCGCCGAACAGCCAGTGGCCGGGGACGATGCCGATCAACGTGAGCGGGATCGGGGTGAGGATGACCAGCGGCAGCTTGAAGCTGCCGAACTGGGCGACGACGAGGATGTAGATGCCGAGCAGGGCGATGCCGAATGCCGCACCCATGTCGCGGAAGGTGACGTAGGTGATTTCCCACTCGCCGTCCCAGAGCAGCGTGGGGTGGCTCTCGTCCTGGGGCTGGCCGCGGAAGCTGATGGTGGGGCGCGGGAGCGTGCCCCAGTCGTGGCTGGCGATGGCCTTGTCCACCGCGAGCATGCCGTAGATCGGCGCCTCGAACGCGCCGGCGAGTTCGCCCATCACCATGTCCGCGTAGTGGCCGTCGCGGCGGAAGAGCACGCGCGAGCCGAGCTCCGTGGTGGCGTGGACGACCTGGCCGAGTTCCACGATGGCGTTGCTGCCGGGGAGCGTGTTGGCGGGCACGGGGGTGGAGGCGAGGCGCTGGTTCCAGGTGAGGTCGCGCTTGGGCAGGCCGACGGTGATCTCGATCGGGTCGCGCTCGGCGCCGCGATGCGAGTAGCCGACGGGGACGCCGCCGAAGAGCGCCTGGATGGTGCTGTAGACGTCGCTCTGTTCGACACCGAAATATTCCAGGCGGTCCTGGTCGATCGAGATGCGCAGGCGCGGGCGCGGGTGGCCCCAGGAATTGGTGACGTCCACGATGTAGGGGACGGACTTGAAGATCGTCTTCACTTCCTGCGCGACTTCGAGCCGCGACTTGACGGTGGGGCCGTAAATCTCGGCGAGCAGGGTGGCGAGGACCGGCGGGCCGGGCGGGGTTTCCACCACCTGGATGGTCGCGCCCTGCGGCAGTTTCAGCGCGGCGAGGCGGTGGCGCAGGTCGATGGCGATGGCGTGGCTCTCGCGGTTGCGGCTGGACTTGTCCACGAGCTGGATCTGCAGGTCGCCGTCCTCCGGTGTCTGGCGCATGTAGTAGTGGCGAACCAGGCCGTTGAAGTCGTAGGGCGCGGCGGTGCCGGCATAGGCCTGGATGGTGCGGACTTCCGCGATGCCCTCGGCGATGCGGGCGGCGGCGAAGAGGGTGCGCTCGGTGTCTTCGAGCGTGCTGCCCTCCGGCAGGTTCAACTCCACCGCGAGCTCGGATTTGTTGTCGAAGGGCAACAGCTTCACCGTGACGTTCTCGGTGTAGAAGAGGACGCAGGCGGCGAGCATGGCGACGACGACGAGGACGAGGAAGGTCCAGGCGCGGGCGCGGGTGCGCAGCAGCGGTGCCGCGACGGCGCGGTAGAGCCGGCCGAGGCGGTCGTCGCCGTGGTGGCCGAGGTCCTTCTCGATGTTGGGCGCGGTGACGGGGAGGAAGGCGGCTTCCTCCGCGCGGGCGGCGGCGGAGGGGGTTTCGCGCTCGGGATGCAGCTTGCAGAGCAGCCAGGGGGCGACGACCATGGCGACGAAGAAGGAGAACAGCATCGCGGCCGAGGCGTTGGCGGGGATGGGCGCCATGTAGGGGCCCATGAGGCCGGAGACGAAGAGCATCGGCAGCAGGGCGGCGATGACGGTCAGCGTCGCGACGATGGTGGGGTTGCCGACCTCCGCCACCGCCTCGATCGCGGCCTGCATGCGGGGGCGGCCGTCGTCCATGCGCCAGTGGCGGGCGATGTTCTCGACGACGACGATGGCGTCGTCCACCAGGATGCCGATGGCGAAGATCAGCGCGAACAGGCTGACGCGGTTGATGGTGTAGCCCATCAGCCAGGATGCGAAGATGGTGAGCAGGATGGTGGTGGGAATGACGACGAGCGTCACCACCGCCTCCCGCCAGCCCACGGCGAACGCGATCAGCACGACGATGCTGACCGTTGCGAGGCCGAGATGGAACAGCAGCTCGTTCGCCTTGTCGTTGGCGGACTTCCCGTAGTCGCGCGTGACCTCGACGCGGATGTCCCGCGGGATCAGGTTGCCGCGCAGCAGGTCGACGCGGCGCAGGATGCTGTCGGCGACGACGACCGCGTTGGTGCCGGCGCGCTTGGCGATCGCCACCGTGGCGGCGGGGACGCGGCTCCAGCCGGTCTTGGCCGGCGTGAAGTCCCAGACGCGGCTTTCCGTGGTGCTGGCGGCGACGACGATTTTCGCCACGTCGCGCACATAGACCGGGCGGCCGTCGCGCGTGGTGAGCAGGAGGAGGCCGATGTCGGGCACGCCGAACAGCGTCTGGCCGGCGGCAAGGACGCGCTGCGTGCCCGCGTCGCGCACCGAGCCGGCGACGAACTCGTTGTTGGCACCCTGCACCTTGGCGATGAGCTGCTGGAGGGTGACGCCGTAGAGCATCAGTTTTTCAGGATCGGGCTCGACGCGGATCTGCTCCGGCCCGGTGCCGACGAGGTAGGTGGTGCCGACGTTGTCGACCTTGATCAGCTCCGAGCGGACCTTGCCGGCGAGATCGTAGAGGCTTTGCGCGTTCCAGCGCGCGGCGGCGGCGGGCTGGGGGGAGAGGGTGAGGGTGACGACCGCGACGTCGTTGATGCCATGGCCGACGACCAGGGGCTTCGGGATGCCGAGGGGGATCTTGTCGAGGTTGGCGTTGATCTTGTCGTCCACGCGCAGGACGGCGCTGTCCTCGTTGGTGCCGACATCGAAACGAGCGGTGACGACGACGGAATCGTCCTGGGTCTGGCTGTAGACGTGCTCGACGCCGGGGATGGCCTTGACGATGGCCTCCAGCGGCTTGGTGACGAGTTCCACCGCGTCGGCCGCGCGCAGGCCGTTGGCGGCGACCATGATGTCCACCATCGGCACGCTGATCTGCGGATCTTCCTCGCGCGGGATGGTGAGGAGCGCCACCATGCCGGCGGCCAGCGCCGCGAGGAGGAAGAGCGGCGTGAGCGGCGAGCGGATCGAGGCCCGGGTCAGGCGCCCGGAAAGGCCGAGGTTCATGGCGGGGTCCGTTCAGGGATGGACCAGGATGTCGCCGTCGTGCACGCCGGAGAGGATCTCGAGCCCGTTGGGGAGCGAGGGCGTGGGGCGTGGCCCGCCGCGCTGGATGGGGATGGTCACGACCTCCCCGCCAGGCTCGCGGCGGCGCACGTAGTCGAGGCCGAAGCGGGTTTCGACGAAGTCCCCGGGGATGACGTAGCCGGGGCGCGTGCCGGCGCTGATCCAGACCAGGACGCGGTCGCCCACGAAATAATCGCCGAGATCGGGGAGCTTGGCGTCGGCCACGACGCGGCCGCCCTGGATCTGCGGGTAGACGAGGGTGATGGTGCCGGTGGCGCCGACCTTGGCGCCGAGCTGCTGGGCGGCGACGCGGACGGTGTCGCCGGCGCGCAGGTAGAGCGCGTGCTCCTCCGGGATCTGCAGGCGCAGGAGGAAGGGTTCCTCGCCGACGGTCGCCACCGTGTCGCCGTTGAGGACGACGGAGCCGGCGGTGAGCGGGACGGTGAGGACGCGGCCATCCACGGGGGCGAGGACCTGGCCCTCGTCGAGGTTCTGCTGGGCGGAGGCGCGCTGGGCGATCTGCGAGCGCAGCGCCGCCTCCGCGACGTTCACCGCGGTCTGCGCCTGGTCCACCGTGGCGCGCGGGCCGGCGCCCTGGCGGAACAGCGTCTGGGCGCGGGTGAGGTCGATCCCGGCCTGGGCGAGCGTGGATTGCAGGCCGGCGATCTGCGCATCCAGCGCGCGGATCTGCAGCAGGAGTTTTTCGTCCGCGACCACGGCGATGACCTGGCCGGACTTCACCGCGTCCCCCTGGCGCACGGAGAGGCTGGCGATGGTGCCGCCGATGCGGGTGCGCGCGGGCACGACGTTCGGGCTTTCCACCGTCGCGAACACGGATTTCTCGTCGGTGAGACGGGCTTCGTGCACCGCGAAGGTGGTCTGCGCGATCGCCGTTGCGGGCATGGCGAGCAGCAGCAGCGCGGCGGCGATGGTGGAGAGGCGCATCGGGGGAACCCTGGTGGTCAGCGCTTGTCGATGACGGCGCCGGTCGCGGGGTCGAGCTTCACCACGGGCAGGCCCGCCTGCTTCCAGGCCTGGATGCCGCCGGCCATGTGCGTGTCCACCGCGACATGGGCGTCGTGGCAGCGCTGGATGGCCATCGCGGAGCGCTTGCCGGAGCCGCAGTGCAGCACGATCCGGCGCGTGTCCTGCGGCAGCATCCGCGGGTCGAAGGTGGAGAGCGGGAAGAGCAGCGCGCCGTGGATGCGGTCCGCCGCGTATTCCGCGGGCTCGCGCACGTCGATGAGCGTGATCGCGTGGTGCTTGAGCGCGTCCGCGACGGCGGCGGGGGTCATTTCCTTGATGGCTGTGCTCATGGCGTTGCTCCTTTTGGCGCTGGGTGCGTGGTGGGGCCGCCTGGCGTGCGGCGGAGAATGGCAGGGACGCGCGCGTCCGCCTTGATCCGGATCAAGGCGGGCGGGGGCGCGAGGGACGAAACTGGCCCCGTCATCGTTTCAGGTCCTTGATTAGCGGTGGGGCCTGGCGGCGGGGCTTCGCGGCTGGCGTCACGGGTTTTTGCGGCAACTCGCACAGGGTGCTGGGTTTGCAGAACACCTCGAACAGCGTTTCGAGAACGCGCGCGGCGGGTTCGCTCGCGATGGCGTACCAGATGGTCTGCGCGTCGCGGCGGGTGCGCACGAGGCCATCCTTTCGCAGCAGCGAGAGGTGCTGGGAGACGGTCGAGTCCCGCAGGCCGAGGAAGACGGCGAGCTCGCCGACCGAGCGCTCGGCGCCCGCGAGCTGGCAGAGGATGAGCAGCCGGTGGCGGTTGCCGAGCGACTTCAGCAGTTCGCTTGCGCGGTCGGCCGCGTCCAGCATCGCCGTCGGGTCCAGCGGCGCCCTTGCGGGGGCGCCAGCTTTCGCGTGCGGGCCGGGTTTCGCGGGGGCGCGGGGCTTCGCTGCGGGCGTGGGGGCGGGCGTGGGGGCGGGCTTCATGGCTTTGTTATTGCGTATCTACGAACTTACGAATATACAGTCAAGCAGAGATCAGCAGGCTGGCGCGCTCGGTCGCGGTTGTCACCCCCGCGCGCGCGGGCCGGGCGAAGGCATCGGGTGGAGGAACGAATGAGCGAGATCGTGGTGCTGGGCGCGGGGCTCGGCGGGACGTTGATGGCCTACGAGATGCTGGACCAGGTGCGCCCGGGGGACCGGGTGACGCTGATCGGGCAGGAAAAGATGTACCATTTCGTGCCCTCCAACCCGTGGGTGGCGGTGGGGTGGCGCGAGCGCAAGGATATCGAGGCCGACCTCGCCGGGGTGATGGCGAAGAAGGGCGTGCGGTTCCTCACGCAGGGGGCGAAGCGGCTGCACCCGGCGGAGAAGCGCCTCGAGATGATGGATGGCAGCGACGTCGCGTACGACTACCTGGTGATCGCGACCGGGCCGGACCTCGCCTTCGACGAGATCGAGGGGCTGGGGCCCGTGGGGCATACGCAGTCGATCTGCCATGTGGACCATGCCGAGCGGGCGCGCGTGGCGTTCGAGGCGTTCTGCAAGCAGCCGGGGCCGGTCGTCGTGGGCGCGGTGCAGGGCGCGTCGTGCTTCGGGCCGGCATACGAGTTCGCCTACATCCTCGACACGGAGCTGAGGAAGCGGAAGATCCGCGACAAGGTGAAGATGACGTTCGTCACGCCGGAGCCGTATATCGGGCATCTCGGGCTCGACGGCGTGGGCGACACCAAGGGGCTGATGGAGAGCGAGTTCCGCAACCGCCATATCGGCTGGATCACCAACGCGAAAGTGAAGCGCGTGGAGGATGGCAGCATGGTGGTGGAGGAGTGCGGCGAGGACGGGGCGCCGAAGCGCGAGCATACCCTGCCCTTCGGGTTCTCCATGATGCTGCCGGGGTTCCGCGGCGTCGCGGCGCTGCGGGGGGTGGAGGGCGTGGTGAATCCGCGCGGCTTCGTGCTGATCGACGAATACCAGCGCAACCCCACCTACCCCGAGATCTTCGGCGTGGGCGTGTGCGTGGCGATCCCGCCGGTGGGGCCGACGCCGGTGCCGGTGGGAACGCCGAAGACCGGGTTCATGATCGAATCCATGGTGACGGCGACGGCGCACAATATCGGCGCCGCGCTGCGCGGCGAGCGGGCGAAGGCGCGGGCGACGTGGAACGCGATCTGCCTCGCCGATTTCGGCGATGGGGGGGTCGCGTTCGTGGCACAGCCGCAGATCCCGCCGCGCAACGTGAACTGGTCCGCGAAGGGCGCCTGGGTTCACCTCGCGAAGGTGGCGTTCGAGAAATATTTCCTGCGCAAGATGCGCGCGGGGACGAGCGAGCCGTTCTACGAGAGCTTCATGCTGAAGCAGCTCGACATCCAGAAGCTGAAGACGCCCCAGATGGATGCCTGAGAGGTGGCCGTGCGATGAGCGAGAGCGTGCATGTCGTCTGCCCCGCCTGTGGCGCGGTCAACCGTTCGCCGCGGGAGCGGCTGGCGGCGGCGCGGTGCGGGACGTGCC
Source organism: uncultured Pseudomonadota bacterium (assembly GCA_963764465.1). Taxonomy (GTDB): domain Bacteria; phylum Pseudomonadota; class Alphaproteobacteria; order Acetobacterales; family Acetobacteraceae; genus JAJXXT01. Next base: position 1,026,590 of record CAVXSO010000006.1, read on the forward strand.
ACAAGGCTCTGTTCGACGCGCACCCGGTTGGCGTCGACGAGGCCGGGTTCGAGCGGCACCTGGCGCGCAACGACATTCCGGTGCTGGTGGATGTGTGGGCGGCGTGGTGCGGGCCGTGCCGGGCCATGGCGCCGCATTTCGAGCGCGCGGCGGCCGCGCTGGAGCCGGGGGTGCGGCTGTTGAAGCTGGACGCGGACGCGGCGCAGGAGACGTGTGCCCGGCTGGGCGTGCGCGGAATTCCGGCGATGTTCCTGTTCAAAGGTGGCAAGGTGCTCGCGAAAACCGAGGGCGCGCGGGGTGCCGAGGCCATCGTGCGCTGGGCGCAGGACGCGCTCGGCGCCCAACCACAAGCGTGAGGAGTATGAAACAATGAGTATCGACCGCATGGTTCTGGGCTTCGCGGGGTGCGTGACCCTGCTCTCCGCCCTGCTCGTCTGGCTGGTGAGCCCGTGGTGGCTGCTGTTGACCGCGTTCGTCGGGCTGAACATGATCCAGGCGAGCGTCACCCGGTTCTGCCCGGCGGCGATGATCTTCAAGGCGCTGGGTGCGAAGGCCGGTTGCGCGTTCGAATAGCCGGCGCAAGCCGGGATGTGCCTGCCTGCCCGGGATTGATTTCATCAACGAGGTGAATCGATATGAGCGTCGTCGAGCTCTCCCGCCTGCAGTTCGGCCTCACGGCCATGTATCATTTCCTGTTCGTGCCGCTGACGCTGGGGCTCGCCGTGATCCTCGCGATCATGGAGAGCATCTACGTCACCACCGGGCGGACGATCTGGCGGGACATGACGAAGTTCTGGGGCATGCTGTTCGGCATCAACTTCGCGCTCGGGGTGGCCACGGGGCTCACCATGGAGTTCGAGTTCGGCACCAACTGGGCGTACTACTCGCACTACGTGGGGGATATCTTCGGAGCGCCGCTCGCGATCGAGGGGCTGATGGCGTTCTTCCTGGAAGCGACGTTCATCGGGCTGTTCTTCTTCGGGTGGAACAGGATGTCGCGGCCGGCGCACCTGGTGGCGACGGTGCTGATGGCGCTCGGGACCAACCTCTCGGCGCTGTGGATCCTGATCGCGAATGCGTGGATGCAGCATCCGGTCGGGTCCCATTTCGATATCGCGACGATGCGCATGGAGGTGACGGACTTCTTCGCCGTGGTGTTCAACCCGGTGGCGCAGGTGAAGTTCGTGCACACGGTGGCGGCGGGCTATGTCACGGGCTCGATGTTCGTGCTCTCGATCAGCGCGTTCTACCTGCTGCGCGGGCGGCACCGGGGGCTCGCGCTGCGCTCCATGACCGTTGCCGCGAGCTTCGGGCTGGCGGCGGCGCTCTCGGTCGTCGTGCTCGGGGATGCGAGCGGGTACACGGCCTCCGAGAACCAGAAGATGAAGATCGCGGCGATCGAGGCGATGTGGAAGACGGAGACGCCGCCCGCCTCGTTCACGCTGTTCGGCATTCCCAACCAGCAATCCTTCATGACCGAGTATGCGGTGAAAATTCCCTGGGTGCTGGGGCTGATCACGACGCACTCGATCGACGAGGCGGTGCCGGGGATCAACAACCTCGTGCTCAAGGCCGAGGAGCAGATCAAGAGCGGCATGATCGCCTATGGCGCGATGGAGAAGCTGCGCGCCAACCCCAATGACCAGGCGGCGCTGGCCGATTTCAATACGCACCAGAAGGACCTCGGCTACGCGCTGCTGCTCAAGCGCTACACGCCGACCGTGACGGATGCGAGCGAGGACCAGGTCGCGAAGGCGGCGCTGGACACGATTCCGCCGGTGGCGACGCTGTTCTTCGCGTTCCGCATCATGGTGGGGCTCGGGTTCTACTTCATCCTGCTGTTCGCGACGATGTTCGTGCTCGCCTCGCGGCGGATTCTGGAGCGCCAACGCTGGCTGCTGCACGTGTGCCTGTGGTCGCTGCCGCTGCCGTGGGTGGCGGCCGAGATGGGCTGGGTGGTGGCCGAGGTGGGGCGCCAGCCATGGACGATCGACGGCGTGCTGCCGACCTTCCTTTCCGTCTCCTCCGTCTCGGCGCTGGACGTCGCGATCTCGACCGCGGTGTTCGTGCTGTTCTACTCGGTGCTGGCGGTGGTTGAGGTCTTCCTGATGGTGCGGACGATCCGCCGTGGCCCCGCCCCCGCGCCGGCGGCGGCGCAGGGCGCGGCGCTGCGCGCGGCATAGGAGGCGGGCATGGACATGTACGAGGTGCTGCGGCTGCTGTGGTGGGCGGTGCTGGGCGTGCTGCTGATCGGCATCGCGGTGATGGATGGTTTCGACATGGGAACGGCGATCCTGCTGCCCGTGATCGGCCGGACGGACATGGACCGGCGGGTGATGATCAACACCGTGGGGCCGGTCTGGGAGGGCAACCAGGTGTGGCTGATCCTGGGCGCCGGCGCGATCTTCGCCGCCTGGCCCGCGCTCTATGCCGTCGCGTTCTCGGGCTTCTATCTCGCGATGCTGCTGCTGCTCGCCTCGCTGATCCTGCGGCCGGTGGGGTTCAAGTATCGCAGCAAGCTCACGGACACGCGCTGGCGCGATGCGTGGGACACGGCGCTGTTCATCGGCGGGCTGGTGCCGGCGCTGGTGTTCGGCGTCGCGTTCGGCAACGCGCTGCTGGGGGTGCCGTTCCGCTTCGACGACACGCTGCGGATGACCTACGAGGGCACGGTGTTCGGGCTGTTCCGGCCGTTCGCGCTGCTGGCGGGGCTGGTGAGTGTGGCGATGCTGACCATGCACGGGGCGGCATGGCTTTCCAACAAGACGGTGGGCGAGTTGCGCGAGCGGGCGCAGACGATGGGCGCGATCGCGGCCGTGGTGCTGGCGGTGCTGTTCGTGCTGGGCGGGCTGTGGGCGGCGAACCTCGACGGCTACGTGGTGAAGAGCTTCGCGGGCGTGGCGGCACCCTCCAACCCGCTCACCAAGCAGGTGGCGCGCGAGGCGGGGGCGCTGATGCACAACTACGCGGCGATGCCGGCGACGATGGCGGCCCCGGTGGCCGGGGTTTCGATGGCGCTGATCACGGCGCTGCTGCTGGGGTTCGGGAAGCTGCCGAAACTCGCGATGGTGACAAGCGCGCTCGCGGTCGCCGCGGTGATCGCGACGGCGGGGGTGAGCCTGTTTCCGTTCCTGCTGCCCTCCGACCTCGATCCGTCGCACAGCCTGATCGTGTGGGACGCTTCGTCCTCGGAGACGACGCTGCTGGTGATGACGGTGGTGACGGTGGTGCTGCTGCCGATCGTGCTGGGCTACACGGCCTGGGTCTATCGGGTGCTGCGTGGGCCGGTGACGCCGGACGACATCAGCGCCGATCCGCATACGAGCTACTGAGAGGGAGACGGGGCATGTGGTATTTCGCGTGGGTGCTCGGGCTTGGGTTCGCGGCGGCGTTCGCGGCGCTGAACGCGATGTGGCTGGAGCTGGCGCCGGGCGAGGGGCTGCCCGAGTAGCCTGCCTCGGCCGAGCCGAGCGCTCAGGATGCCGGGTCGAGCAGGTTGGCGTCGTTGGTGGCGGGGCTGTTGACGCGGCGGGAGACCGGCCAGAGGCGCAGCGTGCCGGCGGGCGCGGGGTTGAGGAGCTGGAAGGCCTGGTGCGGCGTGCCCTCGAGCCAGGTGTCCCAGGTGGCGGGCTCCAGGATCACCGGCATGCGGTCGTGGATGGGCGCCATTTCGGCGTTGGCCTGTGTGGTGAGGATCACGAAGGTTCGCCGCACCGCGCCGTCCGGGGCGCGCCAGCCTTCCCAGAGGGCAGCGATGGCGAGCAGGTCGCCGTCGGCGCGGGCGGCGGCGAAGGGCTGTTTCTGGCCCCCTTCCCGCTTCCACTCGTAGAACGCGTCCGCGGGGACGACGCCGCGGCGGGCGGCGAAGGCCTCGCGGAAGAAGGGGCTGGTATCGACCGTCTCGGCGCGGGCGTTGATGGGGCGGCGGGCGGATTTTTCGTCCTTCGTCCAGTGGGGGACGAGGCCCCAGCGCAGGAGATCGAGGTGGCGGGCGTGGGTTTGGGGGTGGCGGCGGACGATGGCCGCGTCCTGGCCGGGCGCGATGTTCCAGGATGGGGCCAGTTCCGGCAGGGGGCCGGTGACGCGGAAGCGCTCGCCGACGTCCTTGGCCGAGCTCTTGTTGACGAAGCGGCCGCACATGTCAGGCCCCGTCCGATATTGCTGCTCCGACGGCCATCCACCGGAGGTGTTCGCCGCCCCGGTGCTCGCCAGACCCCGGTGCTCGCCAGGCCCCGGTGCTCGCCAGGCCCCCGGTGCTCGCCAGGCTTGCGCGTGGGTCTGGCGCGCCGGAGCGCGCGGTCGAACGATGCCCGGCTGGGCGAGAGGCTGGCGGTCAGGTGACGACGATGGGGAGGTGGTTTCGGTAGGCGACGGTGGCGGCGATGGGCCAGAGGGCGAAGCCCTTGGCCTCGAGCGTCGGGAGCCAGGATTCCAGTGCCGCGAGCGTGTTGGGGCGCGGGTGGCCGATGGAGATGGCGTAGCCCTGGTGGCGGGCCATCACCTCCGTCAGCAGGAGCTGGTTGGCGATGTCCGTGGGGTCGCTGGTGTTGTCGATGAAGACGTCGCGCGCGGCGGTGGGCACGCCCGCGGCCTCGGCGCGGAGCACGCCCTCGCTGTGCGGGATCACCACGCTGTCGAGGAAGAGCATGGTGGCGAGCTTGGTCTGGTCCGCCACGATGTCCATGAGCGGGATGCTGCCGGTGGCGACGCTGCCCATGTGGTTGTTGAGGCCGACGCTGTGCGGAACGGCGGCAATGGCGCTCTGCAGCAGCTCGACGTTGACCTGCGGGGGCAGGTCCACGCGCAGCGGGTTGGGGCCGGTTTCGTAGGTGCTGTTGCTGTAGGCCTGCATGGGCATGTGCAGCAGCGTCTCGTGACCGCGGTCGCGGCCCTCGGCGGCCTGTTGCGCGAGGTCCGGCGCGAAGGGGAACCAGGCGAGCGTGAGCGGGCCGGCGGGAAGGCGCAGCGCGCGGGCGGTGTTGTCGCGCATGACGCCGAGATCGTCGATGACGATGGCGATCTTGGGCCGGCTCTCGTTGGGGTCCACGCGGACGGCGTTGCGGCGCCAGATGGGAAGGTCCGGCACGGCCTGCGCGGGGACGGTGGCGAGCGGGGCCGGCGCCAGCTCCGGCGGCATCCCGGAGGGCAGCTGGGGCATGCCGGTTTCCGGCAGCGGCGCATAGGCGATGGGGCCGGCGAAGGCGGCGGTGGGCAGGACGGTCGCGAGGCCAGCGAGCAGCGCGCGGCGGCGGAGCTTCGGCGCGGGAAGATGGATCATCGCGTTGGCCTGCGGGCGTGGGAGGGCGGCGTTGATGCGTGGATTTCAATGTACCGCGCGTGCGTGTGATTGTGAACGGCGCGCGTTGCGGATTTGCAAAAATTCCTGTGCACATCTGGCTTGCTGAAGACGCGGTGGCGCGCGCGAGGCGACTCGGGCGGGACCGCGCGGGTGGGCGCGCGCGGCGATGGGGCGCGGCGCTGGGGACGTGGCGGCGGGTGCTGCGACGGGTGCGCGCGTGCCCGCGGGACGGCTTGCTGCATTCACAGCGGGCTAGCGTCCGAAGCTCACGAGCGGCGGAGCGCGGGAGGGGCGCCGGCTAGTAGCTCTTGGGCAGGCCGAGGACACGCTCGGCGATGTGGCAGAGGACGAGCTGGGGGCTGACGGGGGTGAGGCGCGGGATCATGATTTCGCGGAAATAGCGCTCGACGTGGTATTCCTTCGCGTAGCCGTAGCCGCCATGGGTAAGGACGGCGGCCTCGCAGGCGCGGAAGCCGGCCTCGGCGGCGAGATACTTGGCGGCGTTGGCGTGGGGGCCGGCTTCTTCCCCGCGGTCGTAGGCGTCCGCGGCGCGCAGGGTCATGAGCCATGCCGCTTCCAGTTCCATCCAGCAGCGGGCGAGCGGGTGCTGGATGGCCTGGTTTTTCCCGATCGGGCGGCCGAAGACGATGCGTTCGCGGGCGTAGTTCGTGGCCTTGCGCAGCGCGGCCTGGCCGAGGCCGACGGCCTCCGCGGCGATGAGGATGCGTTCCGGGTTCAGGCCGTGGAGGATGAGGCGGAACCCCTGCCCTTCCTCGCCGATGCGGTCGTCCTCCGGGATTTCCAGGCCGTCGATGAAGAGCTGGTTCGAAGTCCACGGCCTTGCGGCCCATTTTCTCGATGACGCGCGCCTCCACGTGGCGGCGATCCAGTGCCGTGTAGAACAGCGAGAGGCCTTCGGTGCGCCTGCGGCAGTGTTCGGCCGGCGTGGTGCGGGCAAGGAGGAGGATGCGGTCCGCGACCTGGGCCGTCGAGGTCCAGACCTTCTGGCCGTGGACGATGTAGCGATCGCCGCGGCGCTCGGCGCGGGTGCGGATGGCCGTCGTCTCGAGGCCGGCGTCGGGCTCGGTGACGCCGAAGCAGGCGCGCTCCCGCCCGGCGATGAGCGGGGGGAGCATGCGCGCCTTCTGTTCCTCCGTGCCGAAGACGGTGACGGGGTTGAGGCCGAAGATGTTCATGTGCACGGCCGAGGCGCCGGACATGCCGGCGCCGGAAGCGGCGATGGCGTGCATCATGATCGCCGCCTCGGTGATGCCGAGGCCGGCGCCGCCATGCGCCTCGGGCATCGCGATGCCGAGCCAGCCATCGGCGGCGAGCGCCTGGTGGAGTTCGTGCGGGAAGCGGCCGTCGGTGTCGCGGGCGAGCCAGTAGGCGTCGTCGAATTTCGCGGCGATGCGGGCGATGGCGTCGGCGACGGCGCGCTGGGTGTCGGTGAGGGAGAAATCCATCGGGCGAAGGTAACGCCGCGTGGTGGCGCGGCGCTACGTGGGTGCCGGTATTTGGGGTGCCGGTATTTGGGGTGCCGGTATTTGGGGTGCCGGTATTTGGGGTGCCGCGTCTTTGGGGTGCCGCGTCTGGGTGCCGCCTCTGGGTGAAGCTGTTGGGGGTGGCGCTGCGGGGAACGGCGCTGCCGGGGCCGCTCCGCGCGACCGGCAGCGGCTGGTTTGGCGCTGGCATGCGCAAACTGCCCTCCGCGCGCGTGCTTATCAGCCAAGTTCGTGGGCGGTCAGCTCGTGTCTGGTAAATCCGCGTCCGCTCAGTTGATGTCCGCTTCGCTGGGAAAGCCACGCGGTTGCCGCGCAGCAGCGGCATGCCCGGGCGCGCCGGAACGGGATATTCGAGCGCCTGGAGCCGGCTCCGGCAGCGCCGGAGGCGCCCTAAAACCCCCAGCGGCGGATGAACCAGGATTTCACGAGGTGGGTGAGCGTGGCATAGGCCAGCAGGAAGCCGGCGATGATCGGCCAATAGAGGGCGGGGAGCGGCGTAAAGCCCAGGGTGGTCCCGAGCGGCGTGTAGGGCAGGATGCTCGCGATCAGGCAGATGATGATTGTGGTCGCGATCAGCGCATTGCTGGCACGGCTCTGGATAAAGGGGATCCTGGCGGTGCGGATGATGTGAATGATGAGTGTCTGCGTCAAAAGCGATTCCACGAACCAGCCGGTCTGAAAGAGAGACGGGTTGGCGCCAGCGTGAAAGACGAACAGCATCAGCCCGTAGGTCGCGTAATCGAAGATCGAGCTGATCGGTCCGATGAACAGCATGAAGCGCAGCAGGTTGTTGATCTCCCAGCGGCGCGGGACCAGCAGATAATCGGCATCGACATTATCCGTCGGGATCGTCGTCTGCGAAAAATCGTAGAGCAGGTTGTTCGTCAGCACCTGGATCGGCAGCATCGGCAGGAACGGCAGGAAAATGCTGGCGCCGATGACACTGAACATGTTCCCGAAATTCGAGCTGGCGCCCATCTTGACGTACTTGTTGATATTGGCGAACACGCGCCGCCCCTGCATCGCGCCCTCAGCCAGCACGGCGAGGCTCTTTTCCAGGAGGATGATGTCGGCCGACTCCCTGGCGATATCGACGGCCGTATCGACCGAGACGCCGACATCCGCCGCTTTTAGGGCGGGGCCATCATTGATGCCATCGCCCAGAAAACCCACCACGTGATCGTTGCGGTGCAGGGCGGCGATCACGCGCGCTTTCTGCGCCGGTGAGACCCGCGCGAAGACAGCCGTCTGGTCCACGATCGCCGCGAGCCTGTCGTCATTCATGGACTCCAGATCGCTCCCCAGCACGACCTGTCCGGGGTCCACGCCGACATCGCGGCAGATCTTGCGGGTGACGAGATCATTGTCACCGGTCAGGATCTTGATGCTGACGCCCAGTCGCCGCAGTTCAGCGATGGCGGCGGCGGCGCTGTCCTTGGGCGGGTCCAGAAAGGCGACGAAGCCGACGAGCGTGAGATCGGCTTCGTCGGCGACGCCATAGATCGCTTTCGTCGCGTCGAAGATCCGGCAGGCGACGGCGACCACGCGAAACCCGTTCTCATGGAGCCGGTCGGTGACGGCGCGGGCCGCGGCGCGGCGCGCATCGTCGAGGGCTTCGAGCGTCTCGCCGAGACGCCAGTGCGTGCACTGGGCGAAGATCTCTTCGACGGCGCCCTTGCAGATCAGCAGCGGCTTTTCGCCGGAACGGGCGACGACGACGGAGAGGCGTCGCCGTGTGAAATCGAACGGTATCTCGTCGATTTTCCGGTAACCGTCGTCGCCCTTGACCTTGTGCTCCATATCGGCGTGCGCCAGCACGGCGAGGTCGAGAAGGTTCTTCAGCCCCGTCTGAAAATGGCTGTTGAGATAGGCGTATTCGAGCACGCGGTCGTCGTCCTTCCCCTCCACATCGAGGTGAAGTTTCATGATGACGCGGTCCTGCGTGAGCGTGCCGGTCTTGTCGGTGCACAGGACATCCATCGCGCCAAAATTCTGGATGGCGTTGAGCCGCTTGACGATGACCTTGCGCCGGGACATCGCGATCGCACCCTGGCCCAGATTGACCGTCACGATCATCGGCAGCATCTCGGGCGTCAGACCGACAGCAACGGCCACTGCGAACAGCAGCGCCTCCAGCCAGTCACCCTTGGTCAGGCCGTTGATCAGAAAGACCAGCGGCGCCATCACCAGGATGAGCCGGATCATCAGCCAGGCGAAGCGATTGATGCCCTTATCGAAGCTGGTGAGTTCGCGCGCGCCGACGATGCTGGCGGCGAGCCGTCCGAAGTATGTCTGCCGGCCTGTGTGGATGATGACGCCGGTGGCAAAGCCGCTGACCACGCTTGAGCCCATGAAGCAGATATTGCCGAGCGCGAACGGATCACCGGCACTTTCCTGCCGCTCGGCCCGTTTCTCGACCGGCATGGATTCACCCGTCAGCGCCGCCTGATTGACGAACACGTCGCGCGCGGTGAGCAGCCGCAGATCGCCGGGGATCAGGTCGCCGGCGGACAGGCGCACGATGTCCCCGGGCACGAGCTGGTCGAGCGGGATTTCAAAAAAATCCTCCGCGCCGGGCGTGGGCGGATGTTCCTGCCCGCCCCGGCGCCTGACGCTCGCGCGCGTCCTGATCATCGCCGCCAACTTCGCGGCGGCGTTATTGGAGCGGTGTTCCTGAATGAACCCAAGGACGATGCTCAAGCCCACCATGATGCCGATGACGGAGGCCGAGCGGGCATCGGACAAAAAATAGGAGGTCACGGCGAGAGCCAGCAGCAGGGCATTCAGGGGGGTCATCGCCCGGCCCCACAGTTCCGCGACGATGGAGGGCCGTCCCTCGCGGGCGATGACGTTGGAACCAAAACGCTTCAGCCGCGCCGCGACCTCGTCATCCGACAAACCCTCCGGCGCGCCTTGCGCCAGAACGAGCGCCTTGTCGGGATCGGCCGCCGCGACGACGGCCAGATCGCTATCGACTGGCGCCGTTTTCATTGCACCATTCCTGAGCACCTGCTTGCCGGAGCGCGCATAACATTGCGCCACCGTCCCCGTTAGAGAAAGCTCCGGCGTGTCTGGGCCGGAACGGCTCGGGCAGGTCGGAGGTTGCTCCAGAAGCTATGTTTTCCAGGGCAGGAAACCCGACCGGGCAATTCGATCCGGCCGGGTATTGCCCTAGGCTTCCGCCATGATGACGTGTGCCTGAATTTTGGCGGCGACCTCGCCAGTGCCGTGCCTTGCCGCGATCGCGGCGGTGGCGAGGTCGGTCGCGGCTTGCAGTTTGCCGGGTGCCCGGGCCTCGATTTCGTTGCGGAGAAGCGTTCCCTGGCAATAGGCGACGGCGGGGACGCGCGGCGAGGAGGCGCGGCTTTGCGCGGCCTTCGTCTCGATCGCCACGCGGGAGAAGCCGGCATCCTCCAGATCGCGGCGGATGCGGGCCGTGTCGTGGTAGCCGTGCGGCGTGCGCGCGAGGAAGCGCGGCGGATCGTCCGGGAAGAGCCTGGCGAGGGCGTTGGTCACGTCGTCCGCGAAGACGTTTTCCTCGATGCGGTCCCAGACGCTGAACAGGAAATGCCCGCCGGGCTTCAGGACCCGCCTTGCCTCGCGATAGGCCGTCGGGCGGTCGGGGAAGAACATTGCGCCGAACTGGCAGCAGACGAGATCGAAGGCCGCGCCTGGGAACGGCAGCGACATGGCGTCCGCCTGGCGCCATGCGATGCGGCTGGCGGGCGGCTGCCGGGAGGCGGCGTAGTCGAGCATCGGCTGGTTGAGATCGGTGGCGACGTAGCTCGCGCCGGGGGCGAGTGCGGGCGCCAGGGCGCGGGTGACGACGCCGGTGCCTGCGGCGGTTTCCAGGACGGCGCCGGGCGACAGGGCGGCGGCGCGCTGCGCGAGATCGGCGGCGTATGGCTCGAAGATGAGCGGCACCATGTGGCGGTCGTAGTTCTCCGGGATCGAGCCGGCGAACACCTTGTCGGACTCCAGCATGACGGTTCCCCCCGTTCGCTTGTTGGCGCGGGAGGCTAGCAGATTTTTGTAAGGATCGGATTACTTCGGGCGGCGGCCGTCCGACCGGTTTTGCGGCTGTGCCGGTCGTAGCTTGGCGAGAGCCGAGGTAAGACCGCGCTACTAGTGTCCATCACGACGGCTATCGCCGATATTTGATAAAAAAGTTATCGATATGCTTGCGCATATAATCTCGAGAAAACCTTAAACCTGACCTAACCTAACAGTACATCGCGCGCCCATTTCAGCGAGGGGGGGTGGCCGGATGAGAGCAGCCGCAGGTGGCTGCGAAATGGCTGGAACAGCGCGGCGACGGGATAGGACGGAAAGAGGTCGCGAAAATCATTTCTGACAAAAAATGCGTTCACGCCGGACAGGTTGCAGGCAACCAGGGTGTAGCCGGCCAGAAGGTCGCAGAAGGCCTGCAACGATGCCCCTTGATAGTCATCAAGGGCCCATTTGTGGGTAGCATTGTAGCGGATCGAGAGGGTGGCGGGCGGGGGGAATTTCGCGTTGTACTCGACGCAGATGATTTTCGGCGCGAAGCCATCCATGGCGCGGGCGAGGATTTGGAGGTCGTTGCCGTCGATATCGAGCGAGAAGAAATCCGGCTCGTTGGTGTCGAGGAACGCGCAGTGGTCGGCTATCAGACCCGTGATGTTATCGAGCGTAACGAAGCTCTCCGTTACCATCAGCGGGCCTTTGCGATCGGTTTCCATGCCCAACTCGCGGCGGATGGCGGCGATGTTCGCTGGCGAGCCGTCCAACCAACAGACGCGAAACCCGCATAGCAGGAGGAAATGGGTGTTGTTCTCGCGCCCGTCACCACAGCCGATCTCGATGGCGGTTCGCGAGAGTTGGCTTGCCGGCAGCTTTGAAAGCAGCGCCTGGATGATGCCGTCCTCATCCGCCTGCGAGAAGACCTTGTAGCCGAGCAGCGCCGGGTTTGCCGGCGTCGTCTGGCGAAGCTCGGCCTTCAGGCGGCCGATCTCCTCCTGAATATCATGCTGGCGAGACTCAATCCTGCCTGGAGATTGTTCGACAACTGCGAGCACATTCCGGGCCGCCTGGCGGATGTAATAGAGAATTTGCTGCCTTATCGAGGACATGAGGAGGTCGATCCGTTTTGATCTTGGAGGCGCCGATCGTTGGACCATACAGGCAAGAAGGTATCGAGCAGGGCAATGCAAACAGATTTCGTCGTCAATCCGCCATCTTGCGGATTGAACCGCCTCGCGTTTGCCGGGGGCCGATTCATTCGAGCTGCGCAACCAATGGCATGGTGTTGGGGCTGGTCCCGTGCGTGATCCAGCAGCATCCGCACCCGACGCTTGCAGACCTCAGTCGACAACTTGGCCGTCATCTTGCCCTGCGGGCTCCAACTTCCCAGGAGTTGGAGCCTCCGGCAACCCCCGGGCGGTTCATGTCCGGCCGGATGAACTCACCCAGCCAGGTTTCATACTCCGGAAGAGACAGCCTCTGGAGCAACTCGTCTCCGACCTGTCGGAGCCCGCCCGGCTCAGGCAGGTCGGATACTTTTCCGCAGGGCCAATGGTTCGCGCGCCGATGGTTCAGGCGGTGAGCCAGCGCAGCGTGGCGTGGTCCTGGGCCATGCGCCATTGCGCGACCAGGCCGTCGAGGCCGTAGGCGTGGCCGGCGTGGCGGACCATGCAGAGGCCGAGGGCGAAGGCGTAGGTCACGTGGTAGTCGATCAGCAGGTTGTTGCTGTCGCCCACGAAGGGGAAGGCGGTGTGCGCTGTCCAGTAAAGCAGCATCAGAAGGATGCCGAACGGGGCGGAGGCGCGGACGAACAGGCCGGTGACGAGGGACAGGCCGATCAGCAGGTGGCCGTATTCGACCAGGAACGAAATGAGCGGCAGGAACGCCGAGGCGGCGAGCGGGGCGTAGATCGGGTGGAAGGTCCTGGTGTGGGAGAGGAAGCCGCCGACATAGGTGTCGTTGCCATAATGGTGGATGGCGGCCCAGAGGAAGACCCAGCCGACGCACACGCGGATGCCGAACAGCATCGCCTTCTCGATCGACTGGCCTTGCGGGGTTAGAGCGGGCATCATCGGTTTTCTCCTCCTGACGACATGGAGGGGCTGTTAGCCTGCCGCTGCGCGGGTTTCATTGATCCATCGCAAGGATACCGGCAACGGAACGGTCGCGGGCGGTGCCCGGGGACGCCGCGATGCGGCGTGGAGCGGAGACAGGTGGGGCGATTTCCGCCCTCGGTTGCGGAAATCGCCCCGGGTAGACCGGGCGCGCCCCTGTGCCGGGCGCGCCCTTCGTTCACCTGCGCCCGGTCAGACGCGCTTCACGTTCCAGAAGACCACGACGCCGCACTTCACGAAGTCCGTGAGGTTGTCGCGGTGGCCGGTGGGCGAGACCCATTGCCCGACCGGGATGAAGGGAACGTCCTTGAAGGCGGCGGTCTGGATCTCCTCGCAGATCTTCTGCTGGGCGGGGAGGTCCGGCGCGTCGAACCACTGCGTGCGCAGCGCCTCGATGTCCGGGTTGGTGGGCCAGCCGAACCAGCCGGCCTTGCCGTTGCCGCGCAGCGGGTAGGAGCCGCCGGGGTTGGAGACCTGCAGACCGCCCCAGGTGGTGCAGAAGCTGTTCCAGCCGCCCTGCTGCGCCGGCTTGTGCTCGGCGCGGCGGGTGACCAGCGTGCCCCAGTCCATGCTCTGGTACTGCACGTTGAGCCCGACCTTCTTGTAGAGGTCCTCCGTCACCTGGGCCATGACCTGAAGCTGCTGCTGGTCGGACGGCGACATCAGGACGATGGGCTCGCCCTTGTAGCCGGCCTGCTCGATCATCTTCTTGGCGAGGTCGATGTTGCGCGGACCGGTGAGCGCCTCGAGCCCGGCGGTGTTGGCGTAGGGCGAGCCGAGGGTGAAGTAACCCGCGGGGTATTTGCCGAACGCCTTGGCCTGCTCGCCGAGCACGGCCTCGACGTATTCCTTCTGGTCCACGGCGTGCATGAGGCCTTGCAGGATCTTGCCGTTATCGAAGGGCGCCTGCTCGTGGTTGAAGGCGATGATGCCGAGCGCGCCGAGCGGATCGAGCGCCTCGATCTTCACGCCCTTGGCCTTTTCCAGCGTGGGCACCATGTCGAAGATGGGGTTTTCCCACCAGTCGACCTCGCCGGTCTGCAGGGCGGCGGCGGCGGTCGCGGGGTCTGGCAGGATTTTCCACTCGACGCGGTCGAAATTGGCGATCTTGCCGCCGGCCCAGTAGCTCGCGGGCTCCGAGCGCGGAACGTACTTGTCGTTCTTGGTGTAGATGACCTGCGAGCCGGAGACGAACTCCTTCGGCTGGAAGACGAAGGGGCCGCTGCCCGTCGCGTCCGTGATCTGCTTGAAGGCGTCGGTCTGGGCGACGTGCTCGGGCATGATGAAGCAGCCTTCGGCGCCGAGCGAGTAGGGCAGCAGGGCGAAGGGCTTCTTGAGGCTGATGGTGAAGCTCTTGTCGTTCACCACCTTCATTTCGTTGGTGATGCCCATCAGGTACTGGCCGAAGCCGTCGCGCTTGCCCCAGCGCGCGATGGAGGCGACGCAGTCCTGCGAGCGGACCGGCTCGCCGTTGTGGAAGGCGAGGCCGTCGCGCAGCGTGAGCGTCCAGGTGAGCTTGTCCGACGAGATGGTGTGGCCGGCGACCATCTGCGGGTGCGGCAGCAGCTTCTCGTCGATGCCGTAGAGCGTGTCGTAGACCATGTAGCCGTGCAGGGTGGCGACGGTGGCGGTGGTCCAGATCGGGTCGATCGAGGACAGGTTCGCCTGCGGTACGTATTTGAGCACGGATGCGTTCGCGGCGAGCGCCGGGCGCGCGAGGGTGGTGGCAGCAGCGGCGGCGCTGCCTTGCAAGAAGTTTCGTCGTTTCACGTGAAACACCTCCATGTTGTGGTGAGGGATCGCAAGCCCTCAACCAATAGTTGTCGTGACACAGGCCCAGCGGGCTTCGGCCTGGTATCCGGCAGGGCCCGTCTTGTGGCGGCGCGGAGCATGCCGCGCCGGCCGGCACTGCGCCAGCACATAACGTGCCGCGGAATGACGTCCGCGCGCCTTTGGGGGCCCGCACGCGCTGCACGCGCGGACTGGTCTCCACGCGCTGCACGCGAGGACAGGCCTCCACGTGCTCCACGCGGGGACTGGCCTCCACGCGCTGACGCGGGACTCTTGCCAGCACGCGCTCCACGCGGGGACTGGCCAGCACGCGCTCCACGCGCGATGGTCGCTGCTCGGCAAGGAGGTGGCGATGGTCAGCCCGTTTCCGCTCATCGAGGTCGCGGGGCCGCCGGAGCAGCGCGGGCTCGCCCACGGCAGGGCGGCGAAGGCGCGCATCCATGGCGGGATCGCGCATTACGGCGCGCAGCTGCGTGCGGCGGGGCTGGAAGGCGGGCGGCTTGCCGAGCTGGTGCGCGGCTTCCTGCCCACGATCAAGGCATTCGACGAGAGCATGATCGCGGAGATGCGCGGGATCGCGCGCGGGGCGGAGGCGGCGTTCGAGGACATCGTGCTGCTGAACGCGCGCACGGAGATCCTGCAGCTGGCGCGGCGCAAGGCGCTGGCGGCACAGATGGCGGCGGACGAGGGCTGCACCGCGGTGCTGGCGATGCCGGAGATCACCACCGAAGGGCTGCTGCACGCGCAGAACTGGGACTGGAAGGCGGAATGCGCGGAGACGGCGGTGGTGCTGCATATCCGCCGGGACGACGGGCCCGATATCCTGACGTTCACCGAGGCGGGGGGGCTCGCGCGGTCCGGACTGAACGCGGCGGGGATCGGGCTGACGGCGAACTACCTTCAATGCGACAGGGACTATCGGGAGCTGGGCGTGCCGCTGGCGCTGATACGGCGGAAGGTCCTGGCGCAGCAGCACCTGGCGCTGGCCTGGCGGGTGGTGCAATCCACGAAGAAGTCCGCGGCGAACAACATGTGCGTGAGCCATGCGAAGGGGCTCGCGATCAACTTCGAGTGCGCGCCGGACGAGACCTTCATGCTGGAGGCGGATGCGGGGCTGCTGGTGCACTCCAACCATTTCCTCTCGCCGGTGGCACTTTCGAAGCTGCGGGATACCGGGATCGAGAGCACGCCGTGCACGCTTTACCGGCACACGCGGGTGCGCGAGGCGCTGGCGCCGCTCAGGGGCAAGATCGACCGCACCGCGGTCAAGAACGCGCTGTTCGACGATTTCGGCTCGCCGTGGTCGGTGTGCCGGCCGCCGCGGATGTCGGTCGCGGAGGGGGGAGCGGCGCCGGTGGAGACGGCGACTGTCGCGATGATCGTGATGCGGCCTGGCGAGGGGGCGATGGATATCGCGCCGCTGCCGGCGCTGAGCCGGGGATTCTCCACCTACCGGCTGACGCCTGACAGGTCGGCGACAAGGTCCGCGGCGTAACGGGAGGCGGCGCGCCGCTCGCGCGGCGCTGGCCGAACGGGGCGCTGGCCGAACGGGGCGCTGGCCGAACGGGGCGGTGGCCGAACGGGGCGGTGGCCGAACGGGGCGGTGGCCGAACGGGACGCTGGTGAAACGGCGCGCTTGTGAAACGGTGGCGCGAGGGCCAATTTGTGGAGCGGACGTATCCCTGGGAAAGTGGGCGATGGAAAACCGGCAACGCATCCTGGTTCTGACCGGCGCCTCGCGCGGGATCGGGCATGCCACGGCGCGGGTCTTTTCGGATGGTGGGTGGCGGGTGATCACCGTCTCGCGCCAGCCGTTTTCGCCGCGTTGCCCGTGGGGCGCGGGGCCGCAGGACCATCTGCAGCTCGACCTCGGCGACCTCGACAGCCTGGAACAGGGGCTGGCGGATATGCGCTCCCGCCTGCCGGACGGGAAGCTCGACGCGCTGATCAACAATGCCGCGATCTCGCCGAAGGGACCGGAGGGGGAGCGGATGGGTGTGATGGCGACCCAGGCCCTGCTGTGGGAGCGGGTGTTCCGGGTGAACCTGCTTTCCGTCGCCCTGCTGGCGAAGGGGCTGGCGGCGGAGCTTTCGGCGGCGGGGGGGAACATCGTCAACGTGACCTCCATCGCCGGCTCGCGGGTGCACCCGTTCGCGGGGGTGGCGTACGCGACCTGCAAGGCCGGCCTGGCGACGCTGACGCGGGAGATGGCGGCCGAATTCGCGCCGATGGGCATAAGGGTTAACGCGATCAGCCCCGGCGAGATCGACACCTCGATCCTGTCGCCGGGAACGCGGGCCTATGCGGAGAAGCAGGTGCCGATGCGCAGGCTGGGGCGGCCGGAGGAGGTGGCGAACACGATCCATTTCCTGTGTTCGCCGGCGGCGTCCTACATCAATGGAGCGGAGCTGCATATCAACGGTGGGCAGCACGTCTGATGCGGCCCGGACGGCCCATGGATCAACGAGTCATGGATCAACGACCGAAGCAACGAGCATGAGTGAAGGCCGGGCCGCGCCGCGGCCGATTGTCCTGACGTCCCACCCCGGATCGAGCAGGCCGCCGGCAATACGCTGGGGGGCGGCGACGGCCGCGGAGCGGGGAGCGGTGGTCGCGACGCTGGCGGGCAAGGGGGTGCGCAACGCGATCGGGACGCATGCGGGGTCCTACGGGCTGTACCGGGCGCTGGCGATCGCGGCGGGGCAGCTGGATCCCGGGCATCGGCCGGATTTGACGAACACGGCGCCGGCGACGGCCATCGGCCCCTTCCCTTCCTGGTTCGATCCCGGCGCCATCGTCTCGCTCGATCCGTTCGGGCATGTGGCGGCACAGGCGCATGCGGGGCTGATCGGCGAGGGATGGGACATACGGCCGACCATCGCGGTGACGCGGGCGCATCTGCGCATGCCGGAGATCGAGGCGGCGATGCGGGCCGGGCGGCTGGCGGCGGACGGCGAGGTGCTGGCCGAGACGGGCGACGCGAAGGTGACGAAGATCGCGATCGAGCCGGTGTGGCATCTGCCAGGGGTGTCGAAGCGGTTCGGCATTGCCGAGACGGCGCTGCGGCGGACGCTGTTCGAGCAGACGGGGGGCATGTTTCCGGAGCTGGTGACGCGGCCCGATCTTTCCGTGTTCCTGCCGCCGATCGGGGGGACGACCGTCTATCTGTTCGGCGACCTGGCGAAGCTGGGCCGGACGGAGACGCGGATTGCCTGCCGGGTGCATGACGAGTGCAACGGCTCGGACGTGTTCGGCTCCGATATCTGCACCTGCCGGCCCTACCTGGCGCATGGGGTCGAGGTGGCGATTGCCATGGCGCAGGAGGGCGGCGTGGGCGTCATCGTGTACAACCGCAAGGAAGGGCGGGCGCTGGGCGAGGTGACGAAGTTTCTTGTCTACAACGCGAGGAAGCGCCAGGAGGGCGGTGACCGGGCGGAGGCGTATTTCGAGCGGACGGAGTGCGTGGCCGGGGTTGCCGACATGCGCTTCCAGGAGCTGATGCCGGACGTGCTGGTGTGGCTCGGGATCACGCGGATCGACCGGCTGGTTTCCATGAGCAACATGAAGTTCGCGCCGCTGGTGGCGGCCGGGATCGAGATCGTCGAGCGGGTGCCGATACCCGAGGCGCTGATCCCGCCGGATGCCGCCGTCGAGATGGATGCGAAGAAGGCGGCGGGGTATTTCACGACGGACGTGCCGGATGCCGCAGAGCTGGCGCGAGCGAAGGGGCGTGGACTCGAAGCATGACGATGACGGTCGTCGGGCACCCGTTGGTGGCCCATAAGCTCTCGCTGCTGCGCAATCGCGAGACATCCACGGCAGGGTTCCGGCGCATCGCGCGGGAGATCGCGCTGCTGATGGGCTACGAGGTGACGCGCGACCTCGAGCTCGAGCAGGTGCCGATCGCGACCCCGCTGGAGCCGATGATGGCGCCGCAGCTGGCGGGGAAGAAGCTGTGCTTCGTTTCCATCCTGCGGGCGGGGAACGGGTTGCTGGACGGGATGCTCGATCTGGTGCCGGCGGCGCGGGTGGGCCACGTGGGGCTGTACCGCGACCCGGCGACGCTGGTGCCGGTGGAGTATTACGTGAAGCTGCCGGAGGATATGGCGGAGCGGCAGGTGATCGTGCTCGACCCGATGCTGGCGACGGGACATTCCGCGGCGGCGGCGGTGGCGCGGATCAAGCAGGCGGGGGCGGTGCGGATACGGGTGGTGTGCCTGCTGGCGGCACCCGAGGGGATCGCGACGTTCGAGGCGGAGCACCCGGATGTGGAGGTGTTCACCGCGGCGGTGGACCGGGGGCTGGATGAGCACGGGTATATAAGGCCGGGGCTGGGGGACGCGGGGGACAGGCTGTTCGGGACGAAGTGAGGCGGGCGGCACGGGGCGAAGCCTCGGGTTGACAGATGTCTGATGACTGATGTCTGATTTCAGATATGGTCATGAGCCCGGAAAGCCTGGTGGGCGCCCTGCCCGGCCCCCTGCCCTCGCCCCAACTGCCATCACGGGTGGCGCGGCGGCGGCGGTTGCCGGAGGAGCTGCAGCGGAGCCTGACCGGGTTCATCCGCGATAACTTGCTGCAGGCGGGCGACCGGCTGCCGCCGGAGGCGGAGCTGGCCGAGGCGCTGGGCGTCGGGCGCAGTACCATCCGCGAGGCGATCAGGGGGCTGGAGAGCCTGGGCGTGCTGGAGACGCGGCATGGCATCGGCGTGTTCGTCGCGGCGTTCACCCTTGCGCCGCTGATCGAGCAGATCGGGCGGGGGATCGGGGCGGAGCTGCGGGACTTCACCGAGGTGCTCGACGTGCGCTGCACGTTGGAGGTGGCGCTGATCGGGCGGGCGATGACGGCGATCGGGCCCGAGGATATCGCGGCGCTGACGGCGATCGTCGAGGGCATGGAGCGCAAGGCGCGGGCGGGCGAACACTTCGCGCCGGAGGACCAGGCGTTCCACGCCACCCTGTTCGCGCCGCTGGGCAACCGCGTGCTGCTGAACCTGCTCGACGTGTTCTGGCAGGTGTTCACGCGCACCGCGCGCATGCTGCAGCGGCCGGAGATGGACTGGGTGGCGACGTATCTCGACCACAAGGCGATCCTCGATGCCGTTGCCGCAGGCGACGTGGAAGCGGCGCGGGCGAGGCTCGATGCGCATTACGGCGGCATCCGCGCGGTGCTGATGGCAAGCCGCAACCAGACGCGACAGAACCGGGGGCACGGCGCGGAAAGCGACGGCAAGGACCACCGCTGAGAGCGAAATATCAGTGACGCATCAAGACAAGTTCCATGACGTGACGACTGATATATCGTAATAACTGACTCTTCGACACTATTCGCTGTACGACACCAATGACTGTTCGAAATCAATGACGGGGGAAACCATGACCAGCATCACACGCCGCGACAGCCTGCGCCTGGCATCGGTGCTCGCGGCGCCGATCGTCCTGCGCGCGGCGCCGGCGCTTGCGGCCGCGAACGTGCTTTCGGGCGGGTTCGATGTCGGGCCCGGGGGGCTGCCCGGGAAGTTCAACCCGCTGGCGGCGACCGCGGGGTTCACCTGGCTCAACCTCTACTACGAGCCGCTGGTGTTCTATGACCCGAAGCTGTCGCATATCGGGCCGGGGCTGGCGCTGAAGGTGGACGCGGCCGCGGATGGGATGGCGTACACGTTCCATCTCGACCCGAAGGCGACGTTCCATGACGGGACGGCGTTCACCTCCGCGGACGTCGCATTCACGATCGGGCTCGCGCAGAACGCGAAGACGGGGTCGATCTTTTCGGCGAGCCTTGCCGCGATCACCAGCGTGGAGACGCCGGACGCGGGGACGGCGGTGCTGAGGCTGAAGCAGCCCAACACGTCGCTGCTCGACGTGCTGACGAAGATCATGATGCTACCGAAACATACGCTGGGGGGCATGGACCCGGCCACGCTCGCACAGAGCGCGTGGTGGCATACGAAGCCGCTCGGGACCGGGGCGTTCATGTTCAAGTCTTATGCCGAGGGGCAGTTCGTGGAGCTTTCCGCCTTTGCCGGATACCGGCGGGGGGCGCCGAAGCTCTCGGGCGTGGTGAACCGCTACTTCAAGTCCACGGCCGATGCGGTCGCGGCGCTGAAGGCGGGGGAGATCCAGTTCACCTATGTCGAGCCGAACGACGTGAAGGTGTTCGCGCACGCGCCGCATGACCGGGTGATCGCCGGTGAGTCCTATGTGGTGAACTACGTGGGGTTCAACCATCTGTTGCCGATGTGGAAGGACCAGCGGGTGCGGGCGGCGGTGATGCACGCGATCGACCGGCAGGCGATCGTGACGTCGCTGCTGGGTGGGGCGGCGACAATTGCGAATTGCGCCTATGCGGCGGGGCCAGCGCTGCCGGCGGGGCTTGACCCGTATGCGCATGACCCGGCGAAGGCGAAGCAGTTGCTGGCGGCGGCGGGGTGGGAGAAGCTGAACGGGGCGAAACCGTTGCCGATGCTGACCTATTACGGCGACCCGCTGGTGGCGAATATCCTGGCGGCCATGCAGTCCATGCTCGGGCAGGTGGGGATCCATGTGGCGCCGCGGCAGGTGGACGTGGCGACCTATAACGGCATCGTGCGCGGGGCGAACACCGATCCCGCGGCGTTCCCGCTGGTGTATGCGGGGGCACAGGACGGGCCGGACCCGGGCGTGATGGCGAGCTTCTTGGCGAGCAACCAGGCGCCGCCGACGGGGGCGAACGTGATGCGCGCCGCCATCCCGGCGCTGGACAAGGAGCTTTCCGGGGCGGCGGCTGAGGTGAACGACGCCAAGCGCATGGCGCTCTACCAGCAGGCGGCGAGGACGATGAACAAGGAGCTGCCGTGGGGTTTCATGTGGGTCGCGCGGCGCTACGGGGTCGTTGCTGATACGGTACAGAACTTCGTGTGGACGCCGGCGCCGGGTGGCGGGGGGTATGATCCGTCCGCCCATCTCTGGGCGCTGAAGGGATAGCGCGCGGCGGGCGATGCTGCGCTATGTGCTGCGGCGGCTGGGGGCGGCCGCGCTGATGCTGGTTCTGCTCAGCGCGGTGACCTTCGGGCTGCTGCGGGCCTCGCCGGGGGACCCGATCGCGGCCTATGTCAGCCCGACGATTCCGATGAGTGCCGAGGCGATCGCGGCGTTGCGGCACCGGCTGGGGCTCGATCTGCCGTTGCCGGAACAATTCGGGCTGTGGGCGTGGCATGCGCTGCGGGGCGACCTCGGGCGCTCGATCGGCAATGACCAGATGCCGGTGGCATCGCTGATCGCAGCACGGCTGCCGCCGACTTTGTTGCTGATGGGTACCGGAATCCTGATCTCGACCGCGCTTGGCGTGCTGCTGGGGATTGTGGCGGCGGTGAAGCGGGGAGGAACGCTCGATGCGCTGCTGGCGGGGCTTTCGGCGCTGGCGCTGGCCTCGCCCGCGTTCCTGACGGCGTTGCTGGCGTTGTTCCTGTTCGCGGCGCGGTGGCGGCTGTTGCCGGCGGGCGGGCTCATTACGCCGGGGGGCGGGGGATGGGCGGATGTCGCGCGGCACCTGGTGCTGCCGGCATCGGTTTTGGCCGCGGCACAGCTGGCGATGCCAATGCGGTATATGCGCGCGGCGATGATCGAGAGCCTGGGCACGCATTACGTGCGCACCGCGCGGGCCAAGGGGTTGTCGCCGGCGCGGGTGGTGCTGATGCACGCGCTGCGCAACGCGCTGCTGCCGGTGGTGACGCTGACGGGCGCGACGATCGGCACCGCGATCGGCGGCGCGGTGTTCGTGGAGAGCGTGTTCAACTGGCCGGGGATGGGCTCGCTGCTGGTGGATGCGGTGACGGCGCGGGACTATCCGCTGGTGATGGGGATCGCGCTCGTCGTCGGCGCGTTCGTTCTGTTGGCAAATCTTGTGACCGATATCGTCTATGCCACGGTCGATCCGCGCATCGGGATCGCGTGATGCGGTGGGCGCGGGTGCTTGGACGGCCGGGTGGCGCCATCGGCGGGGCGTTCATCGTGCTGCTGGCGGTGGCGGCGTGGGGGTTGCCGCCGGCGCTCGGGTTGGCAGGACTGGGGCTCGACCCGGATGCGATCGACCTCGCGGCGATGCATGTGGGCCCGAGTGCGGCGCATTGGCTGGGGACGGATGGCGTGGGGCGCGACGTGCTGGCGCGCGTGCTGCAGGGGGCGCGGGTTTCGCTGGTGATCGCGACCATTGCCGCGGCGATTTCGGCCTCGATCGGGTTCCTGGTGGGGAGCGGGGCGGCGTTCGGGAAGATTGCCGACGTGGTGTGCATGCGGACGGTGGACCTGGCGATGACGCTGCCGCCGGCGGTGCTGCTGCTGGTGCTGTCCGCGATCGCGGGACAGGGGGAGCGGCCGACGACCATCGTGCTGGCGCTGCTGTCCTGGCCGCTGCTGGCGCGGCTGGTGCGCGCACGGCTGCTGGAGCTGCGCGAGCGGGACTTCGTGCTCGCCGCACAGGCGACGGGGGCGACGCCGTGGCACATCTTGCGCCGGCACGTGTTGCCGAACATGGCTGACATTCTCATCGTGTACGTAACGTTGCAGATTGCGACCAATGTGCTGATGGAGGCGGGGCTTTCGTTCCTCGGGCTTGGCGTGCCGCCGCCCGTGGCGACGTGGGGGAACATGCTGGGCGAGGCGCGATCGATCGACGTGCTGACGCTGTATACCTGGCAGTGGCTGGCGCCGGGGGCGGCGCTGCTGGCGACGACGCTCGCGATCGGGCTGCTGGGCGAGGCGGTGCGGGCGGGATTTGATACGGGACAAAGTTAGAACGGAAAGTGGAACGATGACGCAGAAGACAATCAAGGGCGTGGTGCCGCCGGTGGCGACGCCGCTGGATGCCGGGGGGGCGCTCGACGCGGCCTCGCTGGGGCGGCTGGTGGAGCACCTGGTGGCGGGGGGCGTGCATGCGCTGTTCCTGCTGGGCTCGACGAGCGAGGTGGCATTCCAGGGGGATGCCGCGCGGGCGCGGCTGCTGGAAGCGGCGATGGGGATGATCGGCGGGCGGGTGCCGGTGCTGGTGGGGGCTATCGATCCGGCGACGGAACGGGTGATCGCGCATGCCAAGGTGGCGAAGGCGGCGGGGGTGGATGCGCTGGTGGTGACGGCGCCGTTCTATACCCGCACCAATGCGGCGGAGACGCGGGCGCATTTCCGGGCGGTGCGGGAGGCGGTCGATCTGCCGATCTTTGCCTATGACATTCCCGTCGCGGTGCACAGCAAGCTCGATCTGGACAGCCTGGTGGAGCTGGCTTCCGAGGGGACGATCGTGGGGCTGAAGGATTCGTCCGGCGACGAGGGTGGGTTCCGCGACGTGATTTTGGCGACGCGGGATATTCCGGGCTTCGTGGTCATGACGGGTTCGGAACGGACGGCGGATGCGGCGATGCTGATGGGGGCGCATGGGATTGTGCCGGGATTGGGGAATGTCGATCCGCGCGGGTATGTGCGGCTTTATGACGCGGCGGTGCGGGGAGACTGGAAGGCGTGCGTGGCGGAGCAGGACCGGTTGTGCCGGCTGTTCACGATGGTGAAGGTGGCCACACCGCGGGCGAGCCTGGGTTCCGCGGGCGTGGGGGCGTTCAAGGCGGCGTTGCAGGCGCAGGGGATCTTTGCCACGCGGCGCATGCCGCGGCCGCTCGTTTCGCTGACGGATGAGGAGGCGGCGATCGTTGCGCAGCTGGTGCGGGAGGCGGGGCTGGCCTAGGCGCCCTGCCCCGCCGGTGCGCGATGGCGGCAGGCCTGGGCGAAGTGATCGAGCGCCACGGGCCAGCCGCGGGCGAGGCCGTCGCGGAAGGCGGCGTGGGCCGGGGCGGGTTCGAAATTCCGGTGCTCCAGTTCGACGCTTGTGGCTTGGGCGTCGAGGGGCGTGAAGGTCACCTCCACCTCCGAGGGGTGGGCGGGGTCCGGGGTGAAGCCGGGGCCGATTTCCCAGCGGAAGACGACGCGGCGCGGCGGCTCCCAGACGGTGACGCGGGCGATCTGGACTTGCGAGCCGTCCGCGCGGCGGGCGTACCAGCTTCCGCCGGCGAAGGGCTCGATCACCGACAGCGCGAAGGGGGCGCCGCCCATGCCGTGCGATGGTGGCCACCAGGTGTCGATGCCGCTTGTGAAGACCTCGAAGGCCAGGGCGGGGTTTGCGGGCACGATGACGCTGCGGCGTATCGGGGGTGGCGAGATTGTTCTGGTCACGAATTTTTTTCCCCACGCTCGACGCGCCTTGCGACTTCCGCCTGGAAGGAGGCGAGCGCGTCGTCCCAGAACTGGTCGAGCCAGGCCCTGACGGCGCCGAGGCCGCGCGGGTCGATGTAGTAGACGCGGCGGGTGCCCACCGGCTGGTCGCGCACGAGGCCGGCCTCCTTCAGCAGGGCGAGGTGCTGGGAGACGGCGGGGCGGCTGATCGGCATGGTGGCGGCGATGTCGCTCACGGAGAGCGGGCCGGCGCGCAGACGCTCGAGGACGGTGCGGCGGCTGGGGTCGCCGAGGCAGTCGAGCGCGCGCGCGGGGTCCATGAGGCCATGGTAAGTTCCCGGGCACTGAGAGTCAAAGCTCTTGGTGCTATGTGTGGATTCGTGGTTGACTCATTGGTAAGTTTACACTTACGTTCTGACGAGCGAGTGAGCACGGGCGCGGCGAGCGCGGGGCGTGACGACATCGCCATCGAGGAGGAACAGCGGCCCATGCCCGATATCCTGCACCTGATCAAAATCCGCGCGCCGCGCGAGAAGGTTTATGCGGCGGTGACCGCGCAGGACGGGATTTGCCAATGGTGGACGCGCGATGCGGTGCTGGATGCGCGGGTTGGCGGCGCGGGGGCGTTCGGCTTCTACGGGCACCGGATGGTCATCAGGGTGGAGGTCTCGGCGCTGGCGCCGCCGGCGCATGTCGCGTGGGGCAAGGTTTCCGCGACGGGGGGTGCCTTCGATGGGACGACGATCAGCTTCGACCTGGCGGAGCAGGAGGGCGTGACCACGCTGCTGTTCGCGCATCGGGGGTTCACGGCGGGCGAGAACCATATCGCGAGTGCAACGACGCGGTGGGGTTTTTATCTGCTGAGCCTCAAGCGGTATGTGGAGACCGGGCGGGGGACGCCCAATCCCGAGGACGGCGAGTTGATACGGTGAACCGAAGCGCTGGCGCGAGGCGTCGGCGCGCGGTGTATGGCGATCAACGCACGCTGGCAGCCGGTCGGCGGGTGTGAAGCTTATTGATTGGGCAGGTTCTGGCGCACGACTTCGCGGATGGGCCCGGACCAAGGGGGCTCGTTTTGGGTTAGTTAGCGACGGTATCCTGTGCACTGTCACGGTAATCGGGGATAAATGGGCCAATTCACGCCAAAAGGCACCTGAAAGCCGAGCTAAAGCAGGCCGATGTGAACTACGTCGAACTAGCGCGACGGCTGAGCGATATGGGGTTGCCAGAAACGGAAGGATCGGGGACGGTCAAGATAAACCGAGGGGCATCTCCGGCATGGTTCCTGTTCGCCCTAATGCGCGCGTTTGGCGCACACACCTGGCGCGCGGAGGACTGGTCCTAAGTCTTCTGCTTGCCGTAACAGCAGCGCATTCACAGCCACCATCCGCAAGTGGCGGGAATACCCAAGGAGAACATCAACCCTCTACCGACCAGGATCGTAGCGAGGGCCCGACCGCACAAAACATGCGGAAGCCACCGCCGACTTTCATAGGCGGGCGCACCACGGACAAGCCCAAGATTGCTGCCCAACCCCAAGAACAGCGCGAGTGGTATGCGGACCCAAACTGGTGGGTAGCGGGGTTCACGGGTGCTTTATTTCTGGCGACTAGCGGGCTTTGGGGGGTCACTGGGCTGATGTGGTGTGCCACTCGCAGGGTCCTCATAGACAATCGCCGCGTTCTCAAAGTTAGCCTTCGTCATGCGCAAGCTGCGGAAGATGCGGTTAAAGCAACGCAAGATATCGTCAATACGGAACGCGCATGGATTGTTTACGATGGTCTCGTCTTCAATGAAGTTTCGGGAACTACGCCATCTGGAGAAAAAATCGAAAACGCCATCAGGCTGCATGCAGGCTGGAGAAATTTCGGTCGCAGCCCAGCAGTTGGAATACAAATATTTGTTGATCATAAAATACTTCCATTCGACTCCATTGATATTCCTACATTTACTCCAAAATGGTTTAATTCAGGCAAAGCCAACGCGGTTCTTGGCCAGCAACAATTCACCCAGAGTAACGGCCGACTATTTCGTTCTAATGAAATCACTCTTCTTTTAGACAGAAAAATAAAGATTTTTTTCTACTCTTCTATTAAGTATGAAGATGTTATTCTGTCAAATATTCAACATATATCTGAGGTATGTTTGGAAGTCTCTTTTATGGGATTTGGAACAAACAAATCTACTGGAAAATCCGCAATTTTATGGGATGGAATTCCGGTCGGTCCTCAAAATGCCGTCAGCTAATACAAACGCAAAAAGGCAGCGATCGCTACCTTTTTCCGTCTCACCGCGCCCCGCCAAAGGCGCGATGACACCCGCGCGACGCTCGGGGTCAGCTTTGTGGTGGGGGCTACATAATGCCCGAAAAATCTACGTCATAACCACCTCAAGCCCACGACCAACAATGAACGCGAACAAATCAAGACTTCCGGTTGATGCTAATTTTATACTTGACAAATCTCGTATATTGTGGTATGTTTAATATCATTTATTGCTAATACGAGGTACTAATATGGAACATTTCAAAGCTTTCTCAGAGACGGAAATTGTGGATGCGGTGACTGATTTTCGATTTGGTCTTTATATCGTTCAATCTCAAGAGCGTCCTGATGCTTTTCGTATCGGAGCGTCAGGCATAAACAACCGCGGTAGTCTCTTTGGGCGCCTAAAAACACATCATTCACGCAAATCAGATGCGAATTGGACGGGAAAATTGAGGCCGTGGCGCCCAATTTGGGTCGTGCAAATATGTGTATCTAACGAAGAGCGTGGACCAATCTTGACTGAACTTTGCGAGCGTGAGCTTTTTTCGAAGTTCGCCGCGAAATACAGATTCTTTAGTGCGAGTGATGCCAGATCTGGATTTCAATCATTAGAGCACGATCAAAAACGTATAATAAAAGTTGCTAATTCTACCATCGAAAATCTGAGTACTATATACAAAATGCAGATATAAATCAGGGTGACGGGGCGTGAAATATCCCCCCGCGCGCTTTCAGCGTTGGCGGAAGGCTTTGGTCCGGAAGTCGCCGGGGTGCGTTTGCGCGGGTTCGCGGTCCCTGCGTTAGCCGGTGGACCTCCGCGTGGTGTCATGCCCTCGCGAGGTAGCCGCCGTCGACGGGGATGGGGGCGCCGGTGACGAAGTCCGAGGCGGCGGAGGCGAGGAAGACGGCGGCGCCGGCGAGGTCCGCGGGCTCGCCCCAGCGGGCGGCCGGGGTGCGGGCGAGGACGGCCTCGTTGAGGCCGGGGACCTGCGCGCGGGCGCCCTGGGTCAGCTCCGTGTCGATCCAGCCGGGGAGGATGCAGTTGGCCTGGATGTTGTCCTTCGCCCAGGCGGTGGCCAGCACCTTGGTGTACTGCAGGATGCCGCCCTTGCTCGCGGCGTAGGCGGCCATGTGAGGCGCGGCGAGCTGGGAGGCGACGGAGCCGATGTTGATGACCTTGCCGCCGCCGGCCCGCTTCATGTGCGGCCAGGCGAGCTTGCAGAGCAGGAAGGCGGAGGTGAGGTTGGTGTCCATCACCTTGTGCCATTCCTCGAGCGAAAGCTCCTCCGGCGGCTTGCGGGCGGCCATGCCGGCGTTGTTCACCAGGATGTCGAGGCGGCCGAATTTCTTCACGGTGGCGTCGATGAGGGCGGCGCAGTCCGGTTCCTTCGTCACGTCGGCGGGGTGGAAGGCGGCGCCGATGGATTGGGCGGCCTTTTCGCCCTTCGCCTTGTTGCGGCCGGAGAGCATGATTTGGGCCCCGGCCTCGCGCAGGCCGGCCGCCATGCCGAGGCCGATGCCGCCATTGCCGCCGGTGACGATGGCGACCTTTCCCGTGAGGTCGAACAGGCGCATTCGCATCCCCTTCCCTGCTAAACATTGCGAAAGCGCGTTGTAAGGAGCCGCGCCGACACGTCCGCCGTGATAGCCAAGGGGGGATCATGCGGCTGCTTGTTGTCGAAGACGAGTCCGAGCTGGCGATGCTGCTGCGCCAGGCGCTGGAGCGGGCTGGGTTCGCGGTGGATAGCGTGGCGGGGCAGCAGGCGGCGGAAGACCACCTGGCGGTCGCGGACTATGCCGCGGTGGTGCTGGACCTGGGGCTCGCCGATGGCGACGGGATGACGCTGCTGCGCTCGCTGCGCCGGCAGCGGGCCGCCGTGCCGGTGCTGATCCTGACCGCGCGCGACGCGCCGGAGGACCGGGTGGCGGGGCTGGACGCGGGGGCCGACGACTACCTGGTGAAGCCGTTCCACATGCCGGAGCTGGTGGCGCGGGTGCGGGCGCTGCTGCGCCGGCCGACCGCGGTGCTGGACGTGGCGCTCGGCTTCGCGGATGTGAGCCTGGAGACGGACAGCCGGACGGTGCGGGTTTCCGAGAGCGTGCTGTCGCTGTCGCCGCGCGAGACGGCGCTGCTGGAGCAGCTGCTGCGGCGCGGGGGCAAGGTGGTGCCGCGCGAATCCATCGAGCAGAACCTGTACGGGTTCGACACGCCGACCGGACCCAATGCGCTCGAGGTGCTGGTGCACCGGCTGCGGCGGCGGCTGCAGGACGCGGGCGCGCGGGCTGCCATCCACACGATCCGCGGCGTCGGCTATCTCCTCGCGGATGGAGAGTGAACGCGGCCGGAAACGGCACTGGACCCTGGCGGGACGGCTGGCACGGCGGATGGCGGCCGTCGTGCTGGTCTCGATCGTGCTCGGCGCCGGGATCACGGTGTGGCGCAGCGCCGAGGCGGTGAGGTCGTTCGAGCCGGATTTCGACCAGGGCCAGGAGAAGCTGGAGCACATCGTCAACTCGCTGCCGGGGCCGTTCAGCCCGTTCTTCGTGTGGCTGCTGGCGGTAACGGGGGCGGTGGTGGTGGCGAGCGGGGTGGTGACGCTGCGGCTGGCGCTGCGCCCGCTCAACCGGCTTTCGGCCGCGGCCTCCCTGGTGGGGCCGGAGCACCCGGGCGTGCGGCTGCCGGAAGCCGGGCTGCCGGGGGAGCTGGAGCCGCTGGTGGGGGCGATCAACACGGGGCTGGCGCGGCTGGAGCGGGCGATCGAGACGCAGCGGCGGTTCGGGGCGGATGCGGCGCACGCGCTGCGCACGCCGCTCGCGGTGCTGACGGCGCGGATCGACCTGCTGCCGGAGGACGCGGCGAAGACGGCGCTGCTGCGCGACGTGGACCGGATGAGCCGGCTGGTGGACCAGATGCTGCGGCTGGCGCGGCTGGAGGGGATGCCGCTGGACCGGCCGGGGCCGGTGGACCTGCGCGCCGTCGCGGTGGACGCGGTGAGCGCGCTGGCGCCGCTGGCCGTCGCGCGGGGGATCGAGCTGTCGCTGGAATCCGAGGGGAGTGCCGTGGTGGCGCGGGGCAACCGCGACGCGCTGCTGCTGGCGGCGCAGAACCTGATCGAGAACGCGCTGGCGCATGCGCCGAAGGGCAGCCGGGTGGAGATCGAGACCGCGGCGCCGGGGACGCTGCGGGTGCTGGACCGTGGGCCGGGGGTGGCGGAGGACGAGCGTGACGCGATCTTCACGCGGTTCCGGCGCGGCAGCGGGTCGGCGCGGGCGGCCAGGGATGGCGGGAGCCCGGCGGTTTCGGGCGGCGGGAGCGCTGGTGGGAGCCCGGGCGGGCGCCGGGCCGGCGCCGGGGTGAGCGGCGCCGGTTTGGGGCTGGCGATCGTGGCCGAGATCGCCGCGCTACATGGCGGTGCCGCGCGCGCCGACGCCAGGCCCGGCGGAGGCGCCGTGTTCAGCCTCGAACTCGGCTGACTTGCGGCCGGTGAGCATGGCGCGCACCAGGTTTTCCCGGTGCAGGACGCTGGAGACCACGACGCCCGCGACATGCACCAGCACCATGAGCATCAGCAGGTGCGCCGAGATGTGGTGCAGGTGATCCACCCAGGGGACGCCGAAGAAGCGGTTCGTCTCCGACAGCCAGCCGCTGAAGATGACGAGGACCAGCAGGATGAGGATGGCCACGACCATGGCCCCGCCGGCCGGGTTGTGGCCGAGGTAGCGGCGCGCGCGACCCTGGCGCAGGTCCCGCAGGTAGGCGCGGATGGCGCTGGGGTGGTAGACGAAATCCGCGAAGCGGGCGTGGCGCGAGCCGATGAAGCCCCAGACGATACGGGCCAGCACCAGCACCAAAAGCACGTAGGCGAGCGGCTGGTGGATGCTCTGCTGGTCGCTCGAGAGGTACACGGACGCGAACAGCGCGACCGTGGACCAGTGGAAGACGCGGACGAACCGGTCCCAAACCCGGATCGTCCGCTCCCCCGAGGATTTCCTCGACGCCAAGGGGCCTACTCGGCGCGACGGACGGCGCCGGTGACGCCATTCAGTTCGAGTTCGAAACGCTTGCCGTGCGCGTCGATGCCCTTGGCCTCGTAGCAGCCGTTGTGGGTGGAGAGGCCGCGGATGTCGGTGTAGCCCTTGGAGACCAGCATGGCCTTCATCGCGTCGGGCGTCATGATCTTGCCAGTGATGTGGCAGGATTCCTCGGCATGTGCCAACGGCGCCGCGGCGAGGCCGAGGCCGAGGGCGAGCGCGGGGATGGCAAGAAGGTTTACGGCACGGAACGTCATCGACAAAACTCCAGATGTTGCAGCGGGGGCGTTCTGCGGTGGCGCGCTTACACGCCCCTTACCCGAGCCGCGGATCACCGAAGGTTCATCCTGGGTTGCTGCTTGACCGGCCACGCGGCAAAACCGCAGCCTTCCGGCTTACCGCCCTGCAAGGAGCGCTGCCCTGAACGTCGATGAAACCCCGCCCCAAGGCCC
This sequence comes from uncultured Pseudomonadota bacterium, assembly GCA_963764465.1. Classification (GTDB taxonomy): domain Bacteria; phylum Pseudomonadota; class Alphaproteobacteria; order Acetobacterales; family Acetobacteraceae; genus JAJXXT01. The sequence continues at coordinate 1,058,248 of CAVXSO010000006.1, forward strand.
GCCCACGCGGCTGCTCGTCGTGGGATTGCTGCTCGCGGTGATCGGCACGGCGGTGCTGGGCGTGATCTGGGGCGCGACGTACCGCGAGCTGCAGGACGAGGATGCGGCGGCGCGGCAGGACGCGCGCTCCCTGACCGGCGCCATGGTCGAGGCGATCGCCGATTCCGTGGTGGCGCGACTCGGCACGGCGGACCTGCTGCTGCGCCAGGCCGCGGATGGCGGGACGCTGGCGGCGCTGCTGCACCAGCCGGCGGCGGTGCGGCTCGGGGTGATGGGGATCGCGCGGATCGACGCCTCGGGGGCGCCGGCGCAGGGGGCGGGCGTGGACGTGCCGGCGGGCCTGCCGCTGGCGGCAGCGGGGGTGCCGCCGACGGCCCTGCCCTATGTCGGGCCGCGCGACGCGTTCGGGCGGGTGGAGGTGCTGCGGGTGCTGCGCGGGCCGGATGGCGCGGTGGCGGGGGCGGTGGCGCTGCTGATGCCGGCGGCGCGGCTTTCCGGGCTGCAACCGGCGCTGGTGGGGGCTGATGCCGTCGCGATGCTGGTGGGCGCGGACGGGCGGATGCGCGTGCGCGTGCCGCCGGGTGCCAATGGCAGCGGCAACGAGGACGCGGTGCCGGCGCTGACGGCGCTGCTGGGCGGCGCGCCTTCCGGCGTGTTCGAGGCGGTGACGCCGAGCGACGGCATCGAGCGGTTCAGCAGCTTCGAGCGGGTGCCGGGGACCGGGCTGATCGCGACCGTGGGCGTGCCGAAGCGCGACGTGCAGGCGGTGGCCACGCGACGGCGGACCATCCTGCTGGCGGCGACCGCGATGCTTTCCTGGCTGGCGCTGTTCCTGGTGGCGATCGCGACGCTGATCTGGCTGCGCTTCAGCAACCTCAACCGGCTGCTGCGCCAGCTGCTCGAGAACGTGACCCAGGGCATCATGATGATCGACCGCTCGGGGCGGGTGCGGGTGGTGAACCAGCGCGCGATCCAGCTGCTCGGGCTGCCGCCGGAGCTGGCGCGGCCGGGGATCTGGTTTTCCGACATCACCGCCTGGCAGCTGGCCAACCACGAGTTCGGGCCGCCGGAGAAGATGGACCCCGAGTTCCTGCGCGAGGTGCGCTCCGGCTCCTTCAGCACGCGGTTCGGCACGTACGAGCGGGCGCGGCCGGACGGCACCGTGCTCGAGATCCGCACGCAGCGGCTGATCGGCGGGGGGGCGGTGCGCACGTTCAGCGACGTGACGCAGCGGCGGCAGGCGGAGGTGATGGCGGAGGCGGCGCGCGACGAGGCGGAGGCCGCGGGGGCGGCGCGGGCGGAGTTCCTCGCGGTGATGAGCCACGAGATCCGCACGCCGATGAACGGCATCATCGGGGTGGCGGGGCTGCTGGGCGACCTGCCGCTCGATGCGACGGCCAGGCACTACGTGCGCATCATCATCGAGAGCGGCGAGCATCTGTTGCAGCTGATCAACGACATCCTGGATTTCTCGCGGCTCGACGCGGGACGGCTCGAGCTCGACATCCGCCCGTTCGACCTGCCCTCGCTGCTGCGCGGGGCGGTGGAGCTGATGGACGGGGCGGCGCGCAACAAGGGGCTTTCGCTCGAGCTCGACATGGCGGCGGACCTGCCGCGGACGTTGGCGGGCGACGCGCCGCGGCTGCGCCAGATCCTGCTCAACCTGCTGGGCAACGGCGTGAAGTTCACCGAGACCGGCTGGGTGCGGCTTTCGGCGACGTCGCGGCGGGAGGGGGAGACGGTGGTGCTCTCGGTCGCGGTCGCGGACACCGGGATCGGGATTCCGGCGGAGGCGATGGGACGGCTGTTCCGCGAGTTCAGTCAGGTGGACAGCTCGATCTCGCGCCGGTTTGGCGGCAGCGGGCTGGGGCTTGCGATCAGCCGCCGGCTGATCCGCGAGATGGGCGGCGACATCGAGGTGGAGAGCGTGCCGGGGCTGGGCAGCACGTTCCGCTTCGAGGCCAGGCTGCGGGCCGTCGCGGAGACGCCGGCCGAGGTGGAGCCGGGCTCGCTCAACGTGCTGGTGGCGGAGGACAACGAGACCAACCGGCTGGTGGCAAGCCGGATCCTGGAGCGGCTGGGGCACCGCGTGACCTGCGTGCCGGACGGTGCGGCGGCGGTGGAGGCGGTGCAGCATGGCGGCGTCGACCTCGTGATCATGGACGTGATGATGCCGAAGATGGACGGCATCGAGGCGACGCGGGCGATCCGCACGCTGGCGGGGCCGGAGGCGGCGACGCCGGTGATCGGGCTTTCGGCGCATGCGAGCCCGGCGGAGGTTTCGGCGGGGCTTGCGGCGGGGATGAACCATTTCGAGAGCAAGCCGATCACCACGGCGCGGCTGGAGGCGGCGATCGCGGTGGTGCTGCCGGCGGCGCGGACGGGGAAGCCGGGGACGCCCGTGGTGCTCGACCGCGAGGTGCTCGACGCGCTGGCCGGGAGCATCAGCGGCGCGGCGGCGGCGGAGGTGGTGCGGCAGTTCGTCGAGGAGGCGTCCAGCGTCACCGCGAGCGGCGAGGCACCGGATGCGGCGATGCTGCGCACGCTGGAGCGCGGATCCGCGACGCTGGGGCTCGACGCGCTGTCGCGGGCGCTGGAGGCCGGGGAGGTCGCGGTGATCCTGGCGGCGCTGCGCGACGCGGTGGCGGCGCTGGAGGCGTGGCGGCCGCCGCCGGAGGCGTGAGCGGCGGGACGCCTCAGGCCCGGTAGCGGGCGATGGCGGTGGGGTCGAAGGTGAAGCCCCAGCCGGGGCGGTCGGGGACGAGGGCGTTGCCCTGGGCGTCGAGCTCGATGCGTTCGCGGTAGATCGGCTCGAACCAGGGCATGTGCTCGAGCCAGGAGCCGCCGGGCAGGCCGGCGAGCAGGGCGAGGCTCATTTCGGGGAACAGGTGCGAGGCGCAGGGGATATGGTGCGCCTCGCAGAGATGGCCGGCCTTGAGGAACTCCGTGGGGCCGCCCATCCGTTGCAGGTCCGGCATAATGATGTCGGCGGAACGGGCCTGGAGCATCGCGAGGACGCCGCGGTGGGTGTAGACGGTCTCGCCCGAGGCGATGGGGGTGTCGAGTGCCGCCGCAATGGCGGCCTCGCCCTCGTGGTTGGTGCAGATGACGGGTTCCTCGAACCAGGTGAGGTCCAGGTGCTCCATCATGCGGCCGATATGGATGGCCTGCTTGACGCTCATCTGCTGGTTGGCGTCCACCATGACGCCGATGTCCGGGCCCACGGCCTCGCGCACCGCGGCGACGCGGGCGACCATGCGCTCGGGCTCGGTGGGGCCGACGCGGGTCTTCACGGCGCGGAAGCCGCGGGCCACGAAGCCGGCCGCTTCCTTCTGCAGTTCGTCGATGGAGGAGCCGAGCCAGAGGCCGCCGCTCGCGTAGGTGGGCACGCCAGCGCGGCAGGCGCCGATGAGGTGGGCGACGTTGAGGCCGGCGGCCTTGCCGCGCAGGTCCCATAGCGCGTTGTCGATGGCGGCGAGGCCGACGATGGAGACGCCCTCGTAGCCGAGGAAGTTGAGGTCCTTCCAGGCGCGGGCGTTGAGCGCGCCGCCCTCGCGCGGGTCGAGGCCCACGACGAGGTCCGTGAGCTGCTCGACCATGGTGTGGATGGCCTTGAGGCGGCGGTTGTTGATGGAGAAGACGAGGCCCTCGCCGACGAGGCCCTGGTCGGTCTCGAGGAAGGTGAGCACGCAGTCCGCCGAGCGGATGGAGCCGAGGATGGCGGTGAGGATGGGCGGGTTGATGGGGAGGTGGACGATCTCGGTACGCAGGCGGGTGATTTTCATGGCGGTTCCTCCGGCGCCGAAGTCTGGCGCAACGGCCGCCTTGCGTCACCGCCCCGCCCGTTCGGGCCGGGCCGGGGCGACTATTGCGCGCCGCGGCCGGTGATCATGGTGCGGACGGTCGCGATCATGATGGAGATGTCGGCGACGAACCAGCCGCGCATGGTGGAGAGCTGCATGGCGTAGGCGGCATCGTAGCCGACCTTGCGGCGGACATCCTCGATGGAGTTGTCGTAGCCCTGGCGCACCTGCGTCATGCCGGTGACGCCGGGGCGCAGGCCGGCGGTGCGATCCACGAAGAAGGGCACCTGGCGCTCCAGCTTGCCGTAGAGCGCGGGGCGTTCCGGGCGGGGGCCGACGACGGACATGTCGCCGTAGATGACGTTGAGCATCTGCGGCAGTTCGTCGAGGCGGGTCTTGCGCAGGAAGCGGCCGACGCGGGTGACCCGCGGGTCGCTGCGCTGGGCCCAGACGGCGCCGGTCTTGGATTCCGCGTCGTGGCGCATGGAGCGGAATTTCAGGATCTGGAACAGCTCCGTGTGGCTGGCGAGCATGCGGCCGACGCGCAGCTGGCGGTAGAAGATCTCGCCCGGGGAATCGAGCTTGATGGCGAGCGCGATGAGGGGCCAGAGCGGCGCGGTGATGAGCAGGCCGATGGAGGCGACGACGATGTCGAGCGCGCGCTTGGCGATGGCGACGCGGGTCGGCACGTAGTCCACGTTCATCATGCCGACGAAGCCGCGGTCCCGCCCGCGCGAGCGGGGGGCGAACAGCCCGGATTCCTCCGGCGAGGGCGCAGTCACGCCTTCCATGCGGCCAGCTTGCGGTAGATGGTCGACGGGCTGATATCCAGCATCACGGCGGCCTTCTGCACGTCCTGGCCGGTGCGCGCGAGGGCGGCGAGGATCAGGCGTTTTTCCATCAGGGCGAGCGGCAAGATCTCCTCCAGATCCGGCACGGGGGCAGCTTGCGGCGCTGCCCCGCCTGGCGCCGGCACATCCGCTGACATTTGAGACTTATCGCGCGATTCGGCACCAGGGTCGGTTGACGCACCGCCCGTGGTGGCATTGGCGGCGGTGGCATTGGCGGCCGCGGGGTGCAGGCTGCGCAGCGGCGGGGGCAGCATCGCGGCGGTGACGGTGGTCGCGTCGTTGAGGACGACGACGTGGCGGATGACGTTCTGCAACTGGCGGACGTTGCCGGGCCAGCGGTAGGCGCCCAGCACCGCCTCAGCCTCGGTGTCGAACTCCCTGAAATTGCGCTTTTCCTCGCGGGAGAACTGGGCGAGGAAATGGCGCGCGATGAGGAGCACGTCCTCGCCGCGGTCGCGCAGCGGGGGAAGTTCGAGCGGCACGACATAGAGGCGGTAGTAGAGGTCCTCGCGGAAGCGGCCGGCCTTCACCTCCAGCATCGGGTCGCGGTTGGTGGCGCAGACGAAGCGGACGTCCACGCGCTCCTCCCGCGCGGTGCCGACGGGGTTGAAGGTGCCGGTCTGGACGAAGCGCAGCAGCTTGACCTGCATGGCGAGCGGCATCTCGCCGATCTCGTCGAGGAAGAGCGTGCCGCCGTCGGCGAGCTTGGCGGCCCCTTCCCTGTCCGCGACGGCGCCGGTGAAGGCGCCCTTCACGTGGCCGAAGACCTCTGACTCCAGGAGGTCGCGGGGGATGGCGCCGCAGTTCAGCGCGACGAAGCGCTTGCTGGCGCGGGCGGAGGCGCGGTGGATGGCCTCCGCAGCCAGCTCCTTGCCGGTGCCGGACTCGCCGGTGATGAAGACCGAGGCGCGGCTGTGCGCGACGTTCTCGATGGTGCGGTAGACGGATTGCATCCGCTCCGACGCGCCGATGAAGCCGAAGAAGCGGTCGCGGCCGAGCTGGGCCTGGGCGCGGGAGAGCTGGGCGAGGAGCGAGCGCTTTTCCAGCGCGTTGGCCAGCGTGACGGCGAGGCGGGCGCGGGCGTAGGGCTTGACGAGGAAGTCCGTGGCGCCGGCGCGCATCGCCTCCACCGCGGCGTTGATGGAGGCGTTGGCGGTGACGACGATGACAGCGGCGTCGTCGCCATCGGCGCGCAGTGCCCTGAGCACGTCGAGGCCCGAGCCGTCCGGCAGCTCGATGTCCAGCAGGACGGCGTCCGGGTGGGTTTCGCGCAGCCAGTCGCGCGCGGCGGCGGCGGTGCCGACGACGACCGGGCTGTGGCCGAGCTCGGCGAGGTGCAGGCGGGCGATTTCCGCCTGGGTGGCGCTGTCCTCGACGATGAGGATCCGGGCCTGGGTGTCCGCCATGGCGGCCCCGCGGCCTCAGGCCTCGGGGAGGCGGGCGACGAGGGTGGCCATCTCGCCGCGCAGGGCGGCGGCGGCTTCGGCGACGGCGAGGGCGGCGGTGGCGAGGCCGGCGCGGGTGGCCTCCGCCTGGGCGATGGTCATGCCGTGCCGGGAGGCGGCTTCCAGCGCGGCGGCGCCGACGGCGCCGGCGGCGCCGGCGATGGCGTGGCAGGCGCGGCGGAAGGATTCCGCGTCCGCGACATCGGCTGCGCGGGCGACGTCTGGCAGCAGGCGGTCGAGGTCCGTGCCGAAGAGGACGAGGATGGAGCGGACGTCGGTTGCCGGCAGGTCCGCGAGGAGGTCCGCGGCGAGGGTCATGGGCGGGCTCCCATTTCAGGCTGTTGGGGCCTGCCTGCAAGTTGGGGCTGGCGTGCCGGGAGGGGACACGCCAGCCCCGCTTGCGGGCTGCTGGCCAGCATCAGGGAGGTGGGGGTCAGCGGGCCAGAGCCCAACCGAAATGGGCGGCGGCGGCACGGCGCGGAGACGAGGGCGCGACACCGAGGATGGAGGCGATGCCGAGGTCGCGCAGCAGGCGAAGCGGTTGGCCGGAAGCGCCCTGCACCGAGAGCTTGCGGCCCTGGGCGGCGAGGCGGCGGAAGAGGAAGGAGAAGGCGCCGATGGCGGAACCGTCCAGCATCGAGACGTTGGCGATGTCGAGCACCACGTCCGAGCGGTTGAGCTGGATGACGGCTTCCATGCCCTCGAGCAGGTCGGGGGCGGATGAGCCGTCGAGGCAGCCGCGAAGAACCAGCCGCACCGTGTTGGACTCGCACATGATTCCGTCGAACATCGTCCTCGGTTCCGAAGTGATCCGTGCTTCCCTCCGCAAGCGGCATGCCAGAGATTTTTCCCCGTTTCATGGGGTTTTAGCGGGAGCATTTTGCGAATTGCAAGGCAAAACGGAATTTCGCGAGTCGCGAGTTTGCAATTTGCGAGCAACCATGGCGGGAAAGCCGCCCGCGCAGGTTGTCCGGGGGCTCCGGGTTCGGGCGGGCCAGCCTGGCGTTCGCGCGGCGCGTGCGGAGCGGGGCGGGCGTTCTCGCGGCCCGGCGGGGCCGTGCCCGGGGCGCTGGCCGGGGGGGGGCCGGGAGGACGTGGCGGTGGGTGACGCTCTGGGGCCGATGACGCTGGGCGGATGACGCCGCGCTAGATGACCTCCGCGGGGGCGAGGGCGCAGGTGCGGGCGAGTTCCGGGGTTTCGACCTGGAAGGTGGCGTGGCCGATGCGGAAGCGGGCGCGGACCGCCTCCTCCGCGGCACGGATCAGCGTGGCGGGGTCGCCGCCGCCCTGCACGAGATGGGCGGTGAGCGCCGTCGCGGTGGTGCTGAGGCCCCAGACGTGGAGATCGTGGACATCCGCAACACCTGGCAGGGCGCGCAGGGTGGCCTCGACCTGCGCGAGGTCGATGCCCTCCGGCACGGCGTCCATCGCCAGGTTCATGGAATCGCGCAGCAGGCCCCAGGTGCCGATGACGATGACCGCGACGATGGCGAGGCTGGTGACCGGGTCCAGCCAGTCCCAGCCGGTGAGCGCGATGAGCAGGCCGGTGATGACGACGCCCGCCGAGACGGCGGCGTCCGCGGCCATGTGCAGGAAGGTGCCCTTGAGGTTGAGGTCGTCGTGCCGGCCGCGCATGAACATCAGGGCGGTGGCGCCGTTGACGAGGATGCCGAGGGCGGCGACGAGCATCACCGTGGTGCCGGCGACGGGCGCGGGCGCGCCGAAGCGGCGGACGGCCTCGAGGGCGATGGCGCCGCAGCTGACCAGCAGCACCACCGCGTTGGCAAGCGAGGCAAGGATGGTGCCGCGGCCCCAGCCATAGGTGCGCGCGCTGGTGGGGCCTCGCCGGGCGAGGGTGGCGGCACCCCAGGCGAGGAGGAGGCCGAGGACGTCGCCGAAATTATGCGTGGCGTCGGCGAGCAGGGCCATGGAATGCGCGAGGACGCCGTAGAAGACCTGGGCGGCGACGAAGCCGATGTTGAGCGCCGCGCCGACGGCGAAGGCGGTGCCGAAGGAGGCCGGGGCGTGGCTGTGGGCGCCGGGGCCGTGGGCGTGGCCGTGATGCCCGTGGTTGTGGGCGGGGCGTTGGCCATGCGCGTGATCGTGGTCGGGGGCGTGGTCGTGCGCCATTGGTTGCCCCCTATGGCCGGGCGCGGGGTGGGACGCGGTTGCGCGCGCGAGCGGCGCCCGAGCCCCCTGCCCCGCCGCATGCGGACCTCGTCGCAGAGGCGGCCGTGGCATCGCGCGGGCCGACGCGCGGCGCGAGGCGGGCGGCACGGGCGAGGTCGCGGGGCGGCGCGGGCCGGGTCATCGGGGCATCATAGCGGGATCCGGGCGGGGTGGGCGATGGCGTCGGGCATGGCGCTCAGCCGGGGCGCCTGCTTGCCGGGCTGGCCCAGTGGTCAGGTGGTCACGAGTGCTCAGGTGGTCACGAGGTCAGGGGGCCAGGAGGTCAGGTGGTTTGGGGGATGAGGACCTCGAGGGAGCGCAGGAGGACTTCGCGCGCGACCGGCTTGCCGAGGTAGGCGTTCATGCCGACGGCGAGGCAGGCCTGCTCGAACTCCGGACCGACGGCGGCGGTGAGGCCGATGATGTGCAGGCGCGAGCCGGTGGCGCGGATCGCGCGCGTGGCGTCGAGCCCGTCCATGCCGGGCATCTGCACGTCCATCAGGATCACGTCGTAGCTGCCGGACTTGGCGGCGTGGACCGCGGCCTGGCCGTCCGGGACCACGTCCACGCGGGCGCCGGCGCGGGCGAGGATGCTTTTGGTGACGAGCTGGTTGGTGGGGTTGTCCTCCGCGAGCAGCACGTTGAGGCCGCGCAGCGGGGTGGCGGCCGGGGTGGGAGGTGCGGCGGCGGCGGCGGCGGCGGCGGCCTGGCGCTCCGCGATGTCGGCGAGGCCGCGCAGGGCGCTGGGCAGCAGGGGCTTCGACAGCACGGTGTCGAACAGGTCGAGCCCGTCGCGGGACTGGCCGGCGTGGATCGGGGCGAGCAGGACGAGGCGGCGGACGCCGGTGGTGCAGGTGATGTCGGTGCGGACGGCGCGCGCGATGGCGGTGGCGTCCATCACCGGCAGCGTGCGGTCGATGAGGAGCGCGTCGTACGGCCTGCCCGCGGAGGCGGCGGCGCGCAGGCGGGCGAGCGCGGTGACGCCGTCGGCGAGTGCCTCGGCCTCGGCGCCGAGCGCCTCGAGCATGCGCACGGCGCCGGTGCGGGCGGGCTCGACGTCGTCCACCACGAGGTAGCGCCTGGCCGCGAGCGGGCTGGGCGCGGGGGTGGCGGCGACCTTGTCGCGGCCCATGGCGACGGAGAAGCGGAACTCGCTGCCGCGCCCGCCGGCGCGGGTGGCGGCGCCGATGGAGCCGCCCATCAGTTCGCAGAGGCGGCGGCAGATGGCGAGGCCGAGGCCGGTGCCGCCGTACTGGCGGGCGATCGAGGCGTCGGCCTGGCTGAAGCGCTCGAACAGGGCGGGGATGCGCTTGGGGTCCACGCCGATGCCGGTGTCGGTCACGATGCCGGTGAGCAGGACCGAGGCCTCGTCGCGGGCGCGGGCCTCGAAGGCGAGCTCGATCCAGCCGGCCTGGGTGAATTTCACCGCGTTGCCGACGAGGTTGAGGAGGATCTGCCTGAGGCGGCCGGGGTCGCCGACGAGGGTTTCCGGCACGCCGCGGCCGGCCCGGTAGATTACCTCGACGCCCTTCCCCGCCGCGGCCGGGACCATCAGCGACATGATGGTCGCGACCTCGGCCTCGAGGCGGAAGGGCACGTGCTCCAGCACCACGGCGCCGGCCTCGATCTTGGAGAAGTCCAGGATGTCGTTGAGGACGGTCAGCAGGTGCTCGGCCGAGCTCTGCATGGTGGCGACGTAGCGCTGCTGCTCGGCGTCCAGCCGCGTGTCCATCAGGAGGCCGGCCATGCCGATCACGCCGTTCATGGGCGTGCGGATCTCGTGGCTCATGGCGGCGAGGAATTCCTGCTTGGCGCGGCCGGCGGCCTGGGCCGCGCGCTCGCTGCGGGCGAGGCGGTCGCCCTGGCGGCGCAGCGCCTGGGCCTGGCCGTAGAGGAGCCAGAGCGAGACGAGGATGACGAGGCCAAGTGCCGCGAGCCAGATGCCGAGGACGTTCGCGTCACGCCGGGCGGGGGCGAGGGCGGCGCTGTTGCGCTGGCTGGCGGCGATGACGAGGCCGGTCGCGGGCACCTGGGCGAAGGCAACGACGGAGCCCTGGCCGTGGGCGTCCGAGAAATGCGTGGTGCCACCGTCGGGCGAGGAGGCGGCGGCGGCGGAGATGGAGCGCAGGCGGTCCGGGTCCGGCTTGCCGATCATGTCCTGGCTGACGTCGGTGCCGGCGATGACGGCGGCGTCGCGCGCCTGGAGGCGGACGGTCACGCCGAAGCCCTGCACCAGGGGAAGCGAGCCGGCGAGCAGTTCGTTGGGGTCGAACAGGAGGATGGCGGCGCCGATGGGCCTGCCGGCGGCGTCGCGCCGCGCCTGGGCGTAGGCGAGCCAGGCGCCCTGCCCTTCGCCCGGAAGGCCGGTGAGCGGGCCGCTCATCGCGGGAGAGCCGTCCGGGGCGGCCATCGCGTCCGCGAACCAGGAACGCTGGGCGAGGTCGAGGCTGGCGAGGTTGTCCGGGCGGGCGGCGAGGATGTGGCCGGCGCGGTCCGCGAGCAGCAGGCCGCGCACGGATGGCAGGGTGCGCAGGTGCGCGGCGAGGCGCGGGCCGAGGGCGGCCGAGGCCGAGGGCCCGGGCGCGCGCGGGGCGGCGGGCGCGGCCAGTCGCGCCGGGGCCGGTGGCGGCGGGGCCGGTGGCGGCGCGGCCGGTGGCGGCGGGGCCTGGGTGGCGGTTGCGGCGGCCGTTGGGGTGGCGGGTGCGGGGAGCCAGGCGGCGACCTCGGCGAGGAGGGAGCGGACGGCGACGAGGTTGTGGCCGGCCTGGGCGGCGGCGGTGCGCGCGACCGTCGCGGCCAGCGTTTCGGAATCGCGGATGGCGCGGCCGGTGCCGGCATCGCGCAGCACCAGGAACACGCCGCCCAGGGTGACGACGACGGCGACGGTGCCGGTGATGAAGAACTGGCGCAGGCGCACCTTGCGGCGGCGCGAACTGCCGCGGCGCGGTTGCTCGATGGCGCCCTCGAAGGAAGGTCGTCGTGCCATTGCGGGCGACCATGGCACAGGCCGGCGTGCCGGGGAAACGGCTCTATGTTTTGTTATGTTATGGTTCGCGTCTGTTATGAATTGCGCGGGTTACGGGGCGCGGCTGCCACGGATTGCGCGCGCTTGCGGGGCGGCGGCGCGGGGCGTGGGGCCGGCCGATGGGCGGGCGTGGCGGCGCGCTCCTTCGCGGCGCGATTTTTGGCGGGGCGCTTCCTGGGGGTGTCGTCCACGTGGTGTGCGAGTGGGAGGTGCGCGAGCGGGGGGCGCGCGACGCGCCGGGGGGCGACGAGGGCGTGGCTGCGGCGGACGATGAAGGCGACCTCGTCCCAGTCGACCTCATCCCGGGCGGGTGCCGGGCGCAGGTAAAGGCCGACCCAGCCCTTGTGGCCGAGATAGGGCGGGCGGAAGAAGCGCGCGGGCGCGGCCTCGATGAGCATGGCGGCGGCGCCGGGCGGGGCCTTGCACCAGACCGCCTCGCGGTCGTGATGGGCGCTGGCGAGCGCGAAGATGCGGCGGCCGACGCGGAAGGTGGGGATTTCCCAGGTTTCCTGCTCCACCGCTTCCGGCAGGGCGAGGCAGATGCGACGCAGGCGGGCGATGGGGGACATCAGCCGAGCCGGCGCAGGAGCGGCAGGCGGGGGGCGAGCGCGTAGTTGAGCTGCACGAGCAGGATGAAGCCGAGGCTCCAGTACGTACCGATGACGCAGAGGGCGGCGCCGAGGGCGTAGAGCGCCTGGGCGGTGATGATGCGGTGCTCCACGCCGTCGCCGAGGCGCGCGCGGGCCTCTTCCTCGATGAGGGCGGCGCCGCGGGCGCAGCGCCAGGTGAGGAAGAGGGCGATGCCGAGGAGGAGGATGTTGAACCAGTAGACGAGAAGTGCGGTGCGATAGGTGGGGAAGCCCGCCATCAGCGAGGTGGTGAAGGGCAGCAGCGTGACCGCGAAGAGAAAGAAGAGGTGCAGCCAGGTGATGTCGCGGTTGGACCGGGCGAGATGATTGAGCTGGGTCTGCTGGCCGACCCAGAAGATGCCGAGGGTGAGGAAGCTCATCGCGTAGATGCCGAGGCGCGGCGCGAGATGGACCAGGGCCGCGACGAGGCCGGCCTCGCGCGCGATGCCGGCGGCTTGCGGCACGTGCAGGTCCAGCACCAGCAGCGTCATGGCGACGGCGAAGATGCCGTCGGAGAGGGCGGCGAGGCGCTCGACGCTGCCACCGGCGGCGAGGTTGTAGAGGGAGAGGCGCGGGTGCCGCATCAGCCCAGCAGGGCGGCGGCGCAGGCGTCGAGGATGGCGTCGGTGTCGATGCCGTATTCGCGGTAGAGGTCCGGGATGTCGCCGCCCTGGCCGAAATGGTCGGGGCCGAGGGGGATGACGCGCTGGCCGCGCACGGCGCCGAGCCAGGCATGGGCGGCGGGGTGGCCGTCCAGCACCGAGACGATCGCGGCACCCGGCGCGAGGGGGGCGAGGATCGTTTCGATGTGCGATGTGGCGTGCGTGCCCCCGCGGCGGGCGCGGGCGGCGGCGAGCCAGCCGGCGTGCAGGCGGTCCGGGCTGGTGATGGCGAGGAGGCCGGCGCCGGGGACTTCATCCGCGAGCTGGGCGAAGGCTTCGTGCGCCTCCGGGGCGACCGGGCCCTGGTAGGCGATGGCGATGCGCGAGGATTGCGACGGCGGAACGACCCAGTGGGCGCCCAGGATGACGTGCTCGGCGTCGAGCGGGCGGGCGGCTTGTTCGAGCTGGCGGGTGGAGAGGCGCAGCCAGACGGCGCTGCCGTCCGGCTTCTGCATGTGGGCAAGCGCGTGGCGCAGCAGGATGGCGAGTTCGTCGGCGTGGGCGGGCTCGTAGCTGGCCAGCCGATCCGTGCTGAGGCCGATGAGCGGCGTGTTGACGGACTGGTGCTGGCCGCCCTCCGGCGCCAGCGTGATGCCGGACGGGGTGGAGACGAGGAGGAAGCGCGCGTCCTGGTAGCAGGCGTAGAGCAGCGCATCGAGGCCGCGGTTCACGAACGGGTCGTAGACGGTGCCGACGGGGAGCAGGCGGGCGCCGTGCAGGGCCGTGGAAAGGCCGGCGGCGGCGAGGACGAGGAAGAGGTTCTGCTCGGCGATGCCGAGTTCCACGTGCTGGCCGCTGGGTGTCATGCCCCAGCGCTGGGCGGAGGCGAGCTTGGCGTCGCGGAAGACGTCGTTGCGGGTGTGACGGTCGAACACGCCGCGGCGGTTCACCCAGGGGCCGAGATTGGTGGAGACGGTGACGTCGGGCGAGGTGGTGAGGATGTGGGCGGCGAGATCCTTCGCCTCGCCCTGGCCGCGGCCGATCTCGGCGAGGATTTCGCCGAAGGCCGCCTGGGTGCTGAGCCTGCGGCCGGGGAAGCGGGGCGCGGGAAGGGTCGCGGGGACGTGGATTTCGGGTGCCGAGAGGGCGCGGCCCCGGGGCGAGAGCGGTTTCGCGAAGGGAACGGACTTGATAAAGGACAGCAACGAATCCGGCTTCTCGACGCCTTCCGTGAGGTCCCACTCGTGGCCCTCCCGCACGCCCATCTGTGCGCGGAAGCCCTCCATCTGCTCGGGCGACATGAGGCCGGCGTGGTTGTCCTTGTGGCCGGCGAAGGGCAGGCCCATGCCCTTGATGGTGTAGGCGATGAAACAGGTGGGCTGATCGCCGGCGGCGTCCGCCGCGCGGAAGGCTTCCAGCAGCGTGCCGAGGTCGTGGCCGCCGAGATTGGTCATGAGGGCCGCGAGCTCGGCGTCCGACAGCGGGTCGATGATGGCGCGCAGGCCCTGGTCGCGGCCGTGGTCCGCGAGCAGCGCCGCGCGCCAGGCGGCACCGCCCTGGAAGGTGATGGCGGAGTATAGCGAGTTGGGGCAGTCGTCGATCCAGGAGCGCAACGTTTCGCCTCCGGGACGGGCGAAGGCGGCTTCGAGCAGGCGGCCGTATTTGAGGGTGACGACGTTCCAGCCCATGTCGCGGAACAGGCCCTCGATGCGGCCGAAGAGGCGGTCCGGCACGACGGAATCGAGGCTCTGGCGGTTGTAGTCCACCACCCACCACACGTCGCGGATGTCGTGCTTCCAGCCCTCCAGCAGGGCCTCGTAGATGTTGCCCTCGTCGAGTTCCGCATCGCCCGCGACCGCGATGTGGCGGCCGCGCGGCAGGCCCTCCGGCGCGAGGCCGTGCAGGCGTACGTAGTCCGCCATCAGCGCCGAGAAGCTGGTGAGTGCGACGCCGAGGCCGACGGAGCCGGTGGAGAAATCCACCTCCGCGCCGTCCTTGACCCGCGACGGATAGGGCTGGGCGCCACCGAACGAGCGCAGGCCCTGCATCTTTTCGACGGTCTGGCGGCCGAGGAGGAGGTTGATGGCGTGGAAGACGGGGCCGGCGTGGGGCTTTACCGCCACGCGGTCCTGCGGGCGGAGGATGGCGAAGTAGAGCGCCGTCATGATGGCGGTGCAGGAGGCACAGGACGCCTGGTGGCCGCCGACCTTGAGCCCGTCGCGGTTGGGGCGGATGTGGTTGGCGTTGTGGATCATCCAGGCGCTGAGCCAGAGCAGCTTCTTCTCGACCGCGCGCAGGCTGGCGAGGAGCGCGTCGTCCGACATGGTGGCGGCCGGGGTGGCGGCAGCCGCGGCGGCGGCCGAGGTGGCGCGCGCCGGGATGGCGGGGGCCGCGCTGGCGCGGCGGGCGGGGACGTTCACGATCTCGGCGGTCATGGGGCGCTCCAGCCGCGGGCGAGGCGGCGGACGCTGGTCGGCGCGTTGCGCTTGCCCTCGCCGGCGTAGTCCTCGTGGTTCTGGTCGATGCGGGCGGGGTCGTAGAGGTAGTTCACCATGAGTCCGGCGCTTTCGCGCATTCCCTTTTCCGAGGTATCGGCGAGAAAGTTGATTCGTTCCACACGCGCACCGTTCGAGAGGTGGAAATGGGCAACTTGGTCCAGCGCGCGCCTGCCCGTGCCCTCGACAAGAAGGTACCGCGCGGCGAGGCGCTGGAGGATGGGATCGAGCAGGCGGACGGTCTGCTGGTTGCGCGGCCAGGCGCGGTTGTCGAGCGTGGCCCTGAGGCCGTCGGCGCCGGCGAGGGCGACGGATTCCTCGGCCGAGAAGAGCTTTTCCGTGTCGTCCGCGAGAGTCTTGTCGAGCCAGGCGCGGAAGCCGGGCATCGGCGAGAGGGTGGCGAAGTGGCGGATGTTGGGCAGTTCCTGCGACAGCAGGTCCACGACGCGCTTGATGAGGAAATTGCCGAAGCTGATGCCGTTGAGGCCGCGCTGGCAGTTGCTGATGGAGTAGAAGATGGCGCTGTCCGCCTGGGCGGGGTCGCCGGCGGGGGCGTGGGTGTCGAGCAGGCGCTGGATGCTGCCCGCCATGCCGGCGACGAGGGCGACTTCGACGAAGATCAGCGGCTCGGTGGGCATGCGGGGGTGGAAGAAGGCGTAGCAGCGACGGTCTGAGTCCAGCCGGTTCTTGAGGTCGCGCCAGCCGCGGATCTCGTGCACGGCCTCGTAGCCCACGAGTTTTTCGAGCAGCGAGGCGGGGCTCGACCAGTCGATCTGGCGCAGTTCGAGGAAGCCGACATCGAACCAGCCGGAAAGCAGGGTCTTGAGGTCGTCCTCCAGCGCGGCGAGGGATTTGTTCCCATCGCTGAGGGCGGGGCGGCCGAGGGCGAGCAGGGCGGCGCGCAAATCGACGAGGAAGCGCATGCCGTCCGGGATGGAGGTGAACTGGGTGAGCAGGCGGCGGCGCGGCGGCTCCAGCGCGCGGCGGAGTTTTGCCAGCGCCAGCGGGTCGCTGTCCTGGAGGTCCGCGGCCTGCTTGCGGATGGCGGCGGGGTCGGCGTCGAAGGTGGCGAGGATGGACAGGAATTCGCGGCGGCCGGCCTCGTCCGCGGCGAGGTAGGACTGGGCGAGGCGGGCGGCGCGGTTGCGCGCCGAAACCTCGCCGCCGCGGCCGGCGAGGCAGGCCTGCATCTGCGCCTCGATGCCCTCGTCCTCGCCGCCGACGGAGGCCGCCATCTCGCGCCAGACGCTGGTGATGCGGGCGAGCGCGCGGTCCAGGAAGCTCGTGGGGGCGGCGGCCGGGGCCTGGATGGGCACCGGGGCGCCGTTGGAAGCGGCGTTGGAGGCGGCGGGCAAGGCGGTGTCTGGCACAGGCGGGCTCCGGGCGGCGGAGCGCTCTTTATACAGGGAAATTAGGCTTTCGCGACGCCGGTTCAGCCGATGCGGGCGAGGGCCTGGGTGAGGTCGGCGATGATGTCGTCCACGTGCTCGATGCCGATGGAGACGCGGATGGTGGCGTCCGAGATGCCGAGGCGTTCGCGGATCTCGCGGGCGACGCCGGAGTGGACGGTGGTGGCGGGGTGGCAGACCAGGGATTCCGTGCCGCCGAGGCTGACCGCCAGCTTGAAGACCTGCAGCGCGTTGAGGAAGGCGAAGGCCTCCGCCTCGCCGCCCCTCATATCGCCCCTCTTGATATCGAACGAGAACGTCGTGCCGGCGCCGGTGCACTGGCGCGCGAACACGGCGCGGGCGGGGTCGTCCGCGGGCAGGAGCGACGGGTAGTAGACGCGGGCGACGTTCTGGTGCGCGGCGAGGAAGCGGGTCACGGCTTCCGCGTTGCGGCAGGCGGCGTGCATGCGCAGCGAGAGGGTTTCCAGCGAGCGCGAGAGCATCCAGGCGGAGTGCGGGTCGAGCTGGGTGCCGATGGCGCCGCGCAGGAGGCGGATGGGCTGCATGCGCGCCTTGCTGCCAAGGGCGGCGCCGGCGACGAGGTCCGAGTGGCCGCCGACATACTTGGTGAGCGAGTAGAGGACGATGTCGGCGCCGTGCTGGAGCGGCTTCTGGAAGATGGGGCCGAGGAGGGTGTTGTCGCAGAGGATGGCGGGGCGGTGGCCATTTTGCCGCGCGGCGATCTCGTCCGCGACGGTGCGCATGAGGGCGAGGTCCACGAGCGTGTTGAGCGGGTTGGAGGGTGATTCGACGAGGATGACGCTGACGCGGCCGGCTGCCATTGCCGCCTCGGCGGCGGCGCGGACGGAGGCGGGGTTGATGCCGTCGGCGAAGCCCGTGGCGGCGACGCCGAACGGGGCGAGGGTGCGGGTGAGCAGTGTCTCGGTGCCGCCGTAGAGGGGCTGGGAATGCAGGATGGTGTCGCCGGGGCGGACATGGGCGAGCAGCGCCGTCGCGATCGCGGACATGCCGCTCGAGAAGATGATCCCGGCCTCGGCGCCCTCGAAGACGGCAAGGCGGTCTTCCACGATTTCGCTGTTGGGGTGGTTGAAGCGGGAATAGACGAGGCCGCCCTCGTCGCCGGCGGGCGGTGTGCTGCGGCCGGCGGTGTAGTTGAAGAAGTCCCTGCCCTCCTCCGCGCTGCGGAAGACGAAGGTGGAGGTGAGGAAGACCGGCGGCTTGACCGCGCCCTCCGACAGGGCCGGGTCGTAGCCGTAGCCGAGCATCAGGGTTTCCGGATGCAGGGCGTGATTGCCGATGTGGTCCTTGCGGTAGCGGGCCGGTGCCATGCGGGCCTCCCCTGGTTCGGGGCGGGGCATGTCACATCGGGGCGCCGGGGTCGAGGCAGGCGGGGCGGACCTGTGCCAGGAGGTCCTCGGCGATGAGGCGGGGGCCGGCGAGTGCCGCCGCGCGGCCGTGGAGGAAGACGGCGGCGCGGGCGGCGTCCCACGGCGGCATGGCCTGGGCGAGGAGGCCGGCGGCGAGGCCCGCGAGCACGTCGCCGGTGCCGGCACTCGCGAGCCAGGCGGGGGCGTTGGCGTTGATGGCGATGCGGCCGTCCGGGGCGGCGATGATGGTGGCGTGGCCCTTGAGGATGACGACGGCGCCGGTTTTCGCGGCCGCGCGGCGCGCGGCTTCGAGGCGGTCCGGGCCGATGGGGCCGAAGGCGCGGGTGAACTCGGCCTCGTGCGGGGTGATGATGGCCGCACCCGTGATGTCGTGGGCCAGCGCGTCGGCGTCGGCGACGACGTGCTTGCCGGCGGCGATGAGGCGCGGGGCCAGATCCCCTCCCCCGCCGGCGCCGACGACGACGACCTTGCGGCGGGGGTCGGCGAGGATGGGCTCGAGATGCTGGTCGAGGAGGATGCCGGGCTCGGGGAGCGGGGCGCCGAGGAGGCCGACGAGGCCGGCGCCGGCGCGGCGGGCGGCCATCGCGGCGAGCTGGGCGGCGCCGGGGAGGTGGCCGGCGAGGACGCTGACGGTGCCGCGCGCGTATTTGTGGGCGGTGGCGGCGGGGGTGGGCAGGTCCGCCGGTGCCAGCGCGTTGAGGAAGACGGTGGGAGCGGCGGCGGCGACGGATTTGGGGGCGTGGCCGATGTCGGCGAGGTGGATCTCGCCGCAGAGGGCCCGGCCGGGGAGCAGGACGTGACCGGGCTTGAGGCGGAGGAAGGTGACGGTGAGCTCGGCGGCGCGGACATCGCCACGGGGCTGGCCGGTGGCGCCGTCGAGGCCGCTCGGGACATCGACGGCGACGACGCGCTTCGCGGTTCGCAGCGGGGCGGCCATGGATTCCGGGAGGTCGCGGTTGAGGCCGGCGCCGAGGAAGGCGTCGATGGCGAGGTCGGCGCGGGCGGCGTCCGCGGGGTCGTGGGAGACGGGCCAGCCCCAGGCGGCGAGGAAGGCTGCTGCCATGCGGCCATCGGCGCCATTGTTGCCGGGGCCGCAGAGGACGGCTACGCGGCACGGGCGGTAGCGGGCCCGGATGGCGCGGGCGACGGCGCGGCCGGCGGCGGTGACGAGCGTCTCGAAGCTGGCGCCGGCGTGGGCGTCGGCGATGGCGTGCTGGGCGGGGGTGAGAATTTCACGCATGGGCATGCGGGCATTGTACCCTGGTTCGTGGCGGCGGAGTCGGTGAGGGGTGCGGCATGGCGGTGGTGATCGCGATCGCGCAGCAGAAGGGCGGCGCGGGGAAGACGACGATCGCGGCGAACCTGGCGGCGGCGCTGGCGGCCTCGATGACGGTGGCGGTGCTGGATATCGACCCGCAGCGGTCGCTGGCGCGGTGGCATGCGCTGCGCGGCGCGCGGGAGCCGGGGGTGGCGCTGTCGCAGGTTTCGGGGTGGCGGATGGACGCGGAGCTGGCACGGCTTTCGCGGGAGTTCGAGGTGGTGGTGGTGGACAGCCCGCCGGTGGTGGATGAGGACGCGCGGCGCGCGGTGCGGGCGGCGGACCTGGTGCTGGTGCCGGTGCAGCCCTCGCCGCCGGATTTGTGGGCGGCGGCGGGGACGCTGAAGCTGGCGGCGGAGGAGCGGCGGCGGGCGGTGCTGCTGCTGAACCGGGCGCCGGCTTCCGGCGGGTTGCGCGCCGCGGCGGAGGCGGCCATAGCGGAGGCGGGTTGGCCGCGGCTCGGGGCCGTGCTCGGGAACCGGGTGGCGTTCGCGACCGCGTTCGCGCGCGGGGCCGGGGTTTCGGAGACGGCGCCGCGCTCGCCGGCGGCGGCGGAGCTGGCGGCGGTGCTGGAAGAGACAAGACGGTTTTGGAACGGCTGAAGGACCTGTTACGGCCCGGGTATTATTTCGCCCGCTCCATCGCGCATGTGCTGCTGGCGCCGCTGCGCGCGGTGCATGACTGGCTGGTCATTCAATTCGGGGGCGAAATCTTCATGCTGCTGGGGCTGCACGCGATCGGGGCGGTTGTGTGGGTGGGCGGGATGTTCTTCGCGCTGCTGATCCTGCGCCCGGCGATGGGTGGGCTCGACCCCGCGCAGCGCGTGGCGCTGCACCGCGCGGTGCTGCGGCGGTTTCTGCCGGTGGTGTGGGTGGCGATGCCGTTCATGCTGCTCTCCGGCGGGCGGATGATGTCAACCACGTATGGGCGGTTCGCCTGGGTGCCGTGGCCGGTGCAGGCGATGGCGGGGATCGGGGTGGCGATGGCGGTGGTGTTCCTGGCGATCTGGTTCGGGCCGTACCGGCGGCTGCGGGCGGCGGCGGGGGTGGCGGAGGCGGCGGCGGCGATCAACGCGATCCGCTGGCTGATCATGGTGAACCTGGGGCTGGGGCTGGCGGCGACATTCCTCGCGGGGATGGGTTAGGGCGCGGCGGCGCTGGGGGGCGTGGGCGCGCCGGGCCGGACATCCGGGGGCGAACGGTGTGGGAGGGGGGCGGTTACCGAGCCAAAGCGGACCTTCTCGGGCGATGAACCCATAGACCGTTGATGACCGAAAGCAGTCGGTCTGCTCGACGCCGCTGGGACGCTGAAGCTGACATTGGCACCGGACGACTGCATTCCTTTTGGCGCGACCACGGAAGGACCGCCGACATGCCGTCCCGGTCGGGAGTTTTCAACGGTTTCCTTGATTGATGCAAAACGAGGGGTGGGGTCTCATTTGCGGCACCCGAAGCATGGTGCGTAGGTAGATTCCGAGGGCTAATAAGTGGTCGCTCCGCGCGCCACATATGTACTGCGGAAATCCCTCTAGATAGTATTGGATGGAGAAATGAACCTCATTCTTATAGTGCTCGTGCTCTTTCTTATTTTTGGAGGGGGCGGCTACTGGGGATATAGGTGGTGGCGATGATCATTATTTTCTGGAGTGAAAGCGCTCCGGGCGTGGGTATGTCAAGCTGTGGGAGTAGAACCAAATGAACATCTTTACTATCATCGGCGTGGTGGTTGTCGCGCTTTTGATTGCGGGTTATTTCGGTGTCCACGGCGTTAATTTTTGATTTGGCGAACTCCGATCTAACTGGACGGCTCTTGCTGCCCGTGCGCGATCTCCGCGTGTCGCGCCACATTCCGCCGAAGGGAAAATAGGGTGTGCTGCTGCGTGAGCCTCATACGCGGCGCGTTCGGTCGAAGGTCTCGGAAAGGGGAGCATCGTGCGGCCGTGCCGTTATGGCCTGTGGCGTGCCTCGTGAGGATGTAGATGGGGGTGGGTGGATTCCGAACCTGGCGCGCATTCCAGGCGAGCCATAAGCGGTCAGCGGGACTGCCCGCCGTTGCGTGAGCGCCTGCATGGCCGAAGATTTTCAACCATGCCGATGTCACGATCAGTGCGCCGAGGCGGATTGTGGGCATGCCAGGCCGCGGCTTCGCCGCCGCTTGACATTCCGATTTCGAGGATAGCCAGGCCGCGACCCTGAATCGCCCAGCCTGAATCGCATGTTGATGTTCCACGCCTTGACGCTCGCATTAGAGGAGACAAGAACAATGCAAAACATCAAGGTCAAATGGCTGGATCAGCCACAGAAACACGATTATCTGGCGGCGTGCTCCTATCTCAGCCTGACAATGGATGACGAGGCCGCGGGAAGCGTTGCCACGGCGCTGGAAAATGCCGGCATGGCCGAATTTGCCGCGAAGGATATCTTCCGCTCGTCCGGCCTGTCTATGCTCGGGGTCAGCGACAGCCATGTGGAGACGGACCTCGCGCATATCATCCGCAGGGAGAAGCTTTCGCCGCTGCTGCTTTATCGGGACAGATCGACCGGCAGACTTATCGTAGCGGATGGTTACCATCGGCTCTGCGCTGTGTATAAATTCGACGAGAATGCCATGATTCCCTGCAAGATCGTCTGAAGAGATGGCGAAGTCTTCAGTCGGGACAGACGCAGCCGAGCATGTTATGCTGCACGCAGCAGCAGCGCCGGATTTTTTGCAGACCGCGCACGAGTGGCGCCGGATTTTCTCGGAAGCCTGGGGCACCTTCCTCCTCGTCGTCGTCGCATCCGGCGCCGGGGTCGTAGGTGCGCAAGCCAGCGGTGCCATTACGCTGTCCATGAAAGTTGTCGCACCAGGCCTGATGGTGATGGCGATCATCTACTTCATGGGCGCGGTGGGCGGGGCTCATCTAAACCCCGTGGTGACTCTGGCGTTTGCTGTGAGGCGTAATTTCCCCTGGGGCCGGGTGCCGGGCTACCTGGCCGCGCAGATTGCCGGCGGTGTTGCCGCTTCGGTGTTCTTGCGCGCGATGTTCGGCGTGATCGGTCAACTGGGTGCGACCCTGCCGGGGCCTGGCATCGGCGATCTGCAAGCGCTGGTCATGGAAATCCTGCTGACGACCGGTTTGGTCAGCGTCGTGCTCGGGACTGCCTCCGGGGCGCGGAATATCGGCGCGAACGGTGCGCTGGCGGTTGGTGGTTATATCGCCCTGGCGGGCCTCT
Source organism: uncultured Pseudomonadota bacterium (assembly GCA_963764465.1). Taxonomy (GTDB): domain Bacteria; phylum Pseudomonadota; class Alphaproteobacteria; order Acetobacterales; family Acetobacteraceae; genus JAJXXT01. The sequence continues at coordinate 1,080,597 of CAVXSO010000006.1, forward strand.
GGGCCGCGCCGATCAGCGGGGCCTCGATGAACCCGGTCCGCTCCTTCGCACCCGACCTGGTGCGCCTCGATCTCAGCAAAACCTGGATCTACGTACTGGGCCCGTTGGTAGGCGCTCTCATCGGTGTCGGCTTCGAATGGGTTCTGAAGGGTCACGCCACCGCGGCCGGCAGCGTGGCCGCGCAGGGCGAGATCACAAGGCAGCCCTAGGAAGAGAAACTGCGGCATTCTTGAAAAGGAGCCGCTGTCTTCCGCCGGTCGATGTCCGGCGCCAGGACGCCGCCCGGCATCAGGGATCAACCCGGCGGCCGAGATGCTGCGGCGTCCGCGGGTGTGCCCATGGCCGCCCGGCCAGCGCGCGACGCAACTTCGGCGAGGCCAGACATGCGGCGCGCGACGATGGTGCGGCGGCAGCGGGGCGGAAGACGCAGCCGGAGGGCGGGTCGAGCGGGCCCGGGGTGTCGCCCTGGAGCAGCACGCTTTCCGCGGCGAGGTCGGGCGGGCGCTCGCGGATGGCGGGCTACTTCAGGAGGCTGTAGGTGCCGACCGGGATGGCGGCGTCGACGAGGAGGCCGACGACCTGCTTGAACACCACGCTGGGAGAGGTCGCGATATAGACCGTGTCCCCGTTCTCGACCGGGAATGACTGGCTCGCCTGCAAGCCGGCCAGCAAATCCCAGGGCACGCGATAGACGGTCGTGTGGTCCTGCGAGAGGACATAGACGGCATGGCCCTGGGCGACCTGCAGGCCGAGCCCGCCGCCCGCCGCGACGACGGCCGCGAGCGTCGGCACCGTGTCGAAGGTCTGCAGCGTGTTCCTGGTCCATCCGCCGCCGAGGCACTGCACCCGCACGACGCCGCTGTGCTCCAGCACCACCACGTCGCCCGGGTAGAGCGGCACGCTCGTCTCCAGCGCCGACTTCATCGACAGGGTGTAGCGCTTGTCGCCGCGCAGGACCACGACATCGTTGGTGGCGAGCGTGTCGCCCTTGTAGCCGCCGGCCTCGGTGATGGCGTCGTTGAGCGAGACGCCGCCGGTCTTCCAGTCCACGATCACCGGACGGCTCGCGGCGCCGGTGACGACGATGTGCTGGTGGCGGTTGCTGCGCATCGTGAGCGAGATCTGCGGATGCGCGAACTGGGGGATCGCGGCGAAGCTCGCGGTGATGTTCTGCTCCGCCTGGGCCATGGTCAGGCCGGACACTTGCATCGGCCCGGCATAGGGCAGGACGAGCTGGCCGGATTCGTCCACGGTGAACTGGCCGAGATCAAGCTTCTTGATCCCTTCGCCTGACACAGGGGAGCCGGATACAGGGGGGCCGGACGCCGCGGGTGCGGCCGCAGGCGCGGAGGCGGTCCACATCGTCACGCCGACGGTGTCGCCGGGATAGAGCATGACGGGCACCACCTGCGCGCCGCCTTGCAGGCTCGCGAGCTCGGAGGCGGTGCGGTGCTGCTCGGATTGCTGATAGGAGGCGAGCAGGTCCTGGGCGACCGCGGGGGTAACGTCGACGAGGCGGACCTGCTTGGCGAGATCCGCGTCCACGGTGATGCGGCTTTCGGAGGGCCCGGTGCCCGGCAGGAAGCTGCAGGCGCCGAGGCCGAGCAGGCCCAGAAAACATATCGGCAGGCGGCAGCCCGCTCGCGTCCGCCGCCCCACCATCGACCAGCCCATTCGCGTGTCCCTACATCATCACCACGGCGGGAGAAATGCCGCCGGCTCGTGTCTGCCACGTCGTGGCGGGATTGGAAAACGCGAGATGTGCGGCAGGAATGTGTCAGGCGGCGAGTTGCGGGTCGTCGGCGCGGATGCAGGCGGCCTGGTGACCGGGGGAGAGTTCGCGCAGCTCCGGGATGGTTTCGGCGCAGGCGGCGATGGCGTGGCGGCAGCGGGTGCGGAAGACGCAGCCGGAGGGCGGGTCGAGCGGGCTCGGGATATCGCCCTGGAGCAGCGCGCGGCCGGCGGCGAGCCCGGTCTCCGGCTCCGGGATCGCGGCGATGAGGGCCTGGGTGTAGGGATGGCGGGGGGCGGCGAAGATCTGTTTCGCTGGCGCAACCTCCATCACGCGGCCGAGGTAGAGGACCATGACCCGGTCCGCGGCGTAGCCGACCGTCGCGAGGTCGTGCGCGATGAGCAGCATGGCGAGGTTGCGGCGGCGCTGCAGGTCGATCAGCAGGTTGGTGACCTGGGCGGCGATGGAGACGTCGAGTGCCGAGACCGGCTCGTCCGCGACCAGCAGCACGGGGTCGCAGGCGAGGGCGCGGGCGATGCCGACGCGCTGGCGCTGGCCGCCGGAGAGCTGGTGCGGCAGGCGGCGCGCGAGGTTGGGCGGCAGGCCGACTTCCTGCATCAGGGCGGCGACGCGGGACTGGCGCGCCGCCCGGTTGGCGCCGATCGCGTGGATGATGAGCGGCTCCTCCAGGATCTGGCCCACGCGCATGCGCGGGTCGAGCGAGCCGTAGGGGTCCTGGAGGATGGGCTGTGCGGCGCGGCGGAACAGCTCGAGGTCGCCGCCGCGGAGGCGGTGGACGTCACGGGAGCGAAACAGGATGCGCCCGGAGGTGGGGTCCGTGAGGCGCAACACGCACTGGCCGATGGTGGTCTTGCCGGAACCGGATTCGCCGACCAGGCCGAGGATCTCGCCGGGCGCGACGTGGAAGGAGACGTCGCTCACGGCGTGGAGCGCGAGCGGGGCGCGGAACAGGCCGCGATGGACGGGAAAGCGGACGCCGAGGTTCGCGACCTCGAGCAGCGGGGCTTGCGGCGCGGGCGCGGTCACGCGGCGAGCTCCCCTGCCCTGACGCAGCGGACGGCGCGGCCGGGGGCGATGGACGCGAGGGGCGGCTGGGCGGCATCGCAGAGGCCGGGGCGGAAGGCGGGGCAGCGCGGGCCGAAGGCGCAGCCGGGCGGCGGGTTCGACGGGTCCGGCACGGCGCCGCCGATGGCCGGCAGCGTGAAGCTGTCCTTGGTCATGCCGAGGCGGGGGACGGATTGCAGCAGCGCGCGCGTGTAGGGGTGGAGCGGGCTCGCGATGACGTCCGCGACCGGCCCCTCCTCCACCGCGCGGCCGGCGTAGAGCACGAGGATGCGGTCCGCGACTTCCCGGGCGACGCCGAGATGGTGGGTGATGAAGAGCAGCGCCATGCCGCGCTCCGCCCGAAGCTGATTCAGGAGCGAAAGGATCTGCGCCTGGATGGTGACGTCGAGCGCGGTGGTGGGCTCGTCGGCGATCAGCAGCGAGGGGTTGCAGGCGAGCGCGATCGCGATCATCACGCGCTGGCGCAGGCCGCCGGAAAGCTCGTGCGGGTAGGCTTCCATCCGCCGTTCCGGGTCCGGAACGCCGAGATGGCCGAGGAGGTCCGCGGCGCGCCGGCGCAGCGCGGCACGAGGCAGGTTCTCGTGGTAGCGCAGCGCCTCCGTGATCTGCTCGCCGACGCGGTAGACCGGGTTGAGGCTGGTCATCGGCTCCTGGAAGATCATGCCCATCTCGCGGCCGCGCAGGCGCTGCAGCGTGGCGGCATCCGCGGTCGTGAGGTCGTGGCGCGTGCGGGCGGCGTCGGTGAAGCCGATGCGGCCGGTGGCGACATGGGCGGTGCGCGGCAGCAGGCGCATGACGGCGAGCGCCAGCGTGGACTTGCCGGAGCCGGATTCGCCGACGACGACGAGGCTTTCGCCGCGGGCGAGGCGCAGCGAGACGTGATCGAGCGCGGGGACCTGGCCGTAGAACAGCGACAGGTCTTCCATCTCCAGCAGGGCGGATGGGTCGCTCATCGGGCGATGCCCGGGGCGCGAGCGTTATGGTGCCGGTTCATTGCGCGCGGGGATCGAAGGCGCGGCGCAGCGCATCGCCGAACAGGTTGAAGCCGAGCACGACGACGAAGATGGCAAGGCCGGGGAAGGTGGCGATCCACCAGGCGGTGAGGAAGTAGTTCTGCCCGTCCGCGAGCAGCGCGCCCCAGTCTGGCGAGGGGGGCTGCGCGCCGAGGCCGAGGAAGGAGAGGCCCGCGGTCTCGATGATGACGGAGCCCGCCTGCAGCGTTGCCATGACGACGACGGGCGAGAGGGAGTTCGGTGTCACGTGGCGGAGCAGGATGCGCGGCGTGGAGGCGCCGAGCGCGCGGGTGGCGCGGACGTAGTCGCTCTGGCGCACGGTGAGGACCTGGCCGCGGATGAGGCGCGCGTATTGCGGCGTGTAGACGATGCCGATGGCGATGAGGGAGTGCAGCAGGCTGGGGCCGAGGGCGGCGACGAGAATGAGGGCGAGCAGGAGGTATGGGAAGGCGAGCAGGATATCGACGACGCGCATGACCACGGCGTCGATGCCGCCGCCGATGTAGCCCGCGAGCAGGCCGAGCGCCGAGCCGAGGACGAGGGCCAGGCCGTCGCCCACGATGACCGCGAAGAGGGCGTAGCGGGCGCCGTACAGCACGCGGGAGAGCACGTCGCGGCCGTACTGGTCCGCGCCCAGGAGATGGTCCCAGGAGGGGCCGGAGAGGGCGCTGGAGAGATCCTGCTCGTAGGGGTCGTGGGGTGCGATGAGGGGGGCGAAGGCGCAGACGAGGAGGAAGAGGACGACGATGGCGAGGCCGATGCGGGCGGCCGGGCGCGCGAGCGCGGAGGCGCGGCCCGAGGCGGGTGCCGCGGTTGCGGGCGGGGCGATGGTGGCTTCGCTCATCGGCCGGGGGCTTTCATCGGCGGCGGACACGGGGGTCTAGCAGGGCGTAGGAGATGTCCACGGCGAAGTTCACGACGACGAAGAGGCCGGCGATGAAGAGGGCGCCGGTCTGCACGATGGGATAGTCGCGGGCGAGGATGGCATCGACCATCAGGCGGCCGAGGCCGGGGAGCGAGAAGATCGTTTCGGTAAGAAAAGCACCGGAGAGCAGCAGGCCGAGCTGCAGGCCGATGACCGTCACGATGGGGATGAGGGCGTTGCGCAGGATGTGGGCGCGGCGGACGCGGCCCTCCGGCAGGCCCTTCGCGCGGGCGGTGCGCACATGGTCGAGGTGCATGCTGGCGAGCACCTCGCCGCGGGTGATGCGGGTGATGAGTGCGAGCGGGATGGTGGCGAGCGTGCAGGCGGGAAGGACGAGGTGGCGGATCGCTTCCCACAGCATCGCGATGCTGCCGGTGAGCAGCGCGTCCAGCAGCGAGAAGCCGGTGCGGATGGGGACCGGGGCGCCGACCGCCATCAGGCCGCCGGTGGGCAGCCAGCCGAGGAACTCCGAGAACAGCAGCAGCGCCATGAGGCCGAGCCAGAAGACCGGCATGGAGACGCCGAACAGCGTGGGGGTGGTGATGGCGGTGTCCAGCCACGTGCCTTCCTGGAAGGCGGCGAAGACACCGAGGGGCACGCCGACGACGACGGCGATGGCGAGGGCCGAGACGGTGAGCTCGACCGTGGTGGGGAAGGCCTGGAGCACTTCCCCGAAGGCCGGGCGGTTGTCGCGCAGCGAGAGGCCGAAATCGCCGGAGAGCGCGCTGCCGAGGAAGCGCCAGTATTGCACGATCACCGGCTCGTCCAGGCCGAGCTGGTGGCGCAGGCGCGCGAGGGAGGCGGCCGTTGCGCGGTCCCCGAGCAGCAGGGTCGCGACGTCGCCGGGCAGCAGGTGCATGGCGACGAAGACCACGACGCTGACACCCAGCAGCACGAGCAGCAACTGGCCGAGGCGGCCGGCGAGGTAATCGAGAATGGCGCTATCTCCCGCTTCCGGCGAGGCGCCTGCCCCGCCGGAAGCGTTGCTTCGTCCCCCTGGGGGAGACTGTCAGCCGAGCGAGACTTTCTCCATGTCGAAGAACATCTGGGTCGGGTTGAGCTGGTAGCCCTTCACGCGGTTGCTGACGGCGCGGACCTGGAGCACCGAGTTGATGAAGATCCAGGGCGCGTCGTGCAGGATGATCTGCTGTGCCTGCTGGTAGATCTTCACCCGCTCGTCGTGGCCGGTGCTTTGCAGGCCCTTCACGAACAGGGCGTCGAGCGCGTCGTTCTTGTAGCGTGGCGTGTCGGTGACGGGGATGTTGGTGCCGCCGTAGAGGGCGTTGAGGAAGTTGTCGGGGTCGCCGTTGTCGCCGGTCCAGCCGACGAGGAACATGCCGTTGTACTTGGCGCTGCGGATGGTGGAGAGGTAGGCGCCGAACTCCACCTTTCGCACGGTGACGTTGACGTCGACCTTCTTGAGGTAGCCCTGGACGGCGACGGCGAGGTCTGGCCCGATCGGGTTGTAGCCGCGGGGCGAGTTGTAGGCGAGGAGCTCGACCTCGAAGCCGGGCTTGACGCCGGCGGCGGCGAGCAGCTGCTTTGCCTTGGCGGGATCATACGGGTAGCCCTTGAGCGCGGCGTCGAAGCTCCACTCCGAGGGCGGCAGCGGCGAGGTCATCATCGTTGCGAGATCGTGATAGAGCGCCTTGTCGATGGCGTTCTTGTCCACGGCGTAGTTGAAGGCCTGGCGGACGCGCACGTCGTTGAAGGGAGCGGTGTCGCAGGGCATGCCGATGCCGCTGGTGGCGAGGCCGGGCTGGGTGAGGACGGTGAGCTGCTGGTCGGCGTGGATGGCGGGGAGAAGCTGGGTGGAGGTATCCGCCCAGATGTGCATGTCTCCGTTCTTCAGCGCGAGGAGGCCGGCGGAGGGGTCCGGGTATTCCTTGAAGACCAGGTTGGCGATTTTCGGCTTGCCGCCCCAGTAGGCCTCGTTGGCCTTGAGGATGACGGAATCGCGCGGGCGCCACTCCTCGAAGATGTAGGGGCCGGTGCCGACGGGGTGCTGGCGGAAATCCTTGCCGTACTTGGCGGCGGCGGCGGGGCTGACGACGCCGTTCCAGACCATCGCGAGGCTGGTGAGGAAGGGGGCGTTCGGCTCCTTCATCTTGAAGACGACGGTCATCGCGTCTGTCGCCGAGTAGGAGGCGACGGAGCCGAAGGTGAAGTCGATGTAACCTTCGACCGGGCCGGTGTTGTAGATGTAGATGGGCGAGGATTTGCTGAGCTGGCGGTCGATGGTTTCGATGTAGGTCTTGGCATCCAGCGCGGTGCCGTCGTGGAACTTCACGTCCGGGCGCAGGTGGAAGGTGTAGGTGAGGCCGTCCGGCGTGACCTCGTAGGACTGGGCGAGACCCTCCATCGGGTCCGTGGTGCCGGGCTTGTACTTCATCAGGCTGTCGAAGACGGTGGCCATGATGAAGCCGGAGGTGTTGTTGAGCACCGCTTCCGGGTCCAGCCCCGTGGGGTCGGCGGCGATGCCGATGACCAGCGTGTCTGGCGGGGCCGCGGCGTGGGCGCGATCCCCGAGGGCGATGCCGGAAATTGCGGCGCCGGCGCCGAGCATGACGGAGCGGCGCGAGAAGGTGCGGTTCATGTTTTTGTCCCCCTGTTGGTGGCCGGGTTCAGGCTCCGCGGGCACTATACGCGCCTGCGGCCGGACGAAAAGCGACCTCGGGTCTGCGCCGGGAAGCGGGTGGCCGGTGTCGTGCCGGTGAGGGCCCGGTTGGTGAGCTGGGCGGTCTCGCCGAGATAGGTCAGCGTGAACGCGCCGAGGTCGCTGGTGCGGCCCACCGGGCGGTGGAGGGCGTCGTACTGGAACGTCTCCGCGCCGGCACCGGAGACCGTGCGAGACGAGATGCGGCCCAGGGCGTCGTAGGCGTAGGCGATGCTCGCCCCGGAGGGCTGCGTCTCCTGAAGCTGTTGCAGCGCTCCCAGCGAGCCCGGCGGCATGTAGCTGTAGCTCGTCGTGCGGGTGCCGTCCGTCATCGACCCGAGAACGAAGTTCTTGTTGCGCCGCGCCCATCCAATTCGGCGAACTGTCGTCGCAATACCGCTTTGGGATGTTAGAGCGGATTTGAGGGATAAAATGAGGCTATAAAGATGAGTGCTTTCCTTTCGTCTTCAGTTAATTTGTGTTTCAAAAGATCCGGCTCCAATCTCAATTTACGATCCATTCCAGAAAATCACGTTATGGAGATCAACAGGCAGCGGCGCAACAGAATCAATGGCGCACAGGCCCTGACCAGTTTTCCCAATCTCAACACCAGTTTCGCGACTAAAGTTGATCTTGATCTGGTGGGTCACCGTCCGGGCGTAGATAGTTAAATCTGTTATCGTCTCGACCAAACAAATTAGGCTCGCGCCATTAGGGCACGATGCATGGAATATATCTCCAATAACAAGCGCGCCGAGCAGGTCCACCCGACTGATCATAGCGTCCCCCTATTGAGATTATCATTCCGGAATTCTTGAAATTGATCGATAGTATTCAGTATTTCTTGAGCGGGCAAACCTCTGACGCCGGTGTACTCAATGATACATTGCTGGCATAAGATGCGTCCTCCGCCTTTATACATGCCGGTTGTTCCATAATTACCTCCAAACTGACACCCGGTGGAACCAAGCCCTTCGCATTCGAACCCTCCAGCGGCGATTTGAACGCTGGCGGCCGATGGTTGAGCCACAGGCGGGCCAACGCGGCAAGGCTTGGTGCGGTTTCCGCGATCCCGTTCGCTTGGTCATTTTGGCTGCCCGCAGATGCCGACGTTCCCGCTGACGGGGCTCCTGCCGCTGCACAGTTGGAGGCCCCTGGCCCTCCCCCGTTTCCGCCAGGCAGCGCTGGAAGAGTAGGCTCCAAGGGCATTCCAGGAGGCGCCAAGCTTGGTGCCGCACTGCTCCCAATATCGAGCCCAATGGATCAGCGTTGGTGATCGGGTTCCCCGCCACCTACGCGTAAAGGTTCCCATAAGGATCGTCCCCTCCCCCAAAGGGTCCCTGGACAGCCACCGTCCCGCCTGCGGGTCATAGGCCCGCGCGGGTCAGATCGAGCCCGCTGGCGGCCTCATGGAACATCCCGGCATAAGAGGTGAGGCCCGTCGTCGGAGCGGTGGCCTGCAACACCTGCCCATACGGGTCATACGCATAGGCTGGCGCGCTGCCGCTGGTGAACACCCGACGCACCGTCGCCACGGGATCCGGCGCGTAGTACTCCGCCGTCGCCGGGGAGCCGGGGAGGTACTCGCCCTCCGCCAGATACTCGCCGGCTACCGCGCGCCCTGGTTGGGCGCCTGGCACATCGCCTGGCCGCACCAGACGTAGTCCAGCGTCGCGGTGCTGCCGGCCGGCCAGGTGACGCTGGGTTGGAGCGCGCAGGCCGTGCATTGGCTGAGCCGGCTCCCCGGGATTATCCCCCGGCAGTTTCACAGCTTGCTGGCCGAGGGGCCGACCCGCCATCTGTTCGCGGCGCAATCCGCCGCGGACTGGCGCAGGTTTCTTTCCGTGCGCGTGGCCGAGCTCCGCCCGCGGGGACGGCTGATCGTGCTGCAGCCGGCCGTTGGCGATAACGGGCGGCAGGGCATGGAGCGCCTGTTTCAGGCGACCGACGACAGCCTCGGGGAATTGCTGGCCGCGGGCGTGATCCGCGCCGGGGAAAAGGCGCGGATGGCGATACCGGACTGGGTGCGAAGCCGCGAGGAGCTGCTGGCGCCGTTCGCGGCAGGAGAAGACAGCGCGGGCCTGGCGGTCGAGGCATGCGCGGTGCTGGATGGTCCGGACCCGACCTGGACGGCGTTTTTGGCGGACGGGGACGGCGCGTCCTTTGGTGCGCAGCGCGCGCGCTTCATTCGCGCGACGTTCGGGCCGACGCTGGGCACCGCGCTCGGCCCGGAGAGGACGCCGGAGGAGCGGCAGGCGTTTGCCGATGCGCTGGAGGCGGCGGTGGCGCGGCGCGCGGCGGCGGATCCGCACGAGATCCCGCAGACGGCCTCCGTCCTGGCGCTGGTGCGTCGCGCGTCCTGACCGGCGGCATCCGCGCCGGCGTTGCCGCCCTGGGAAGCGCGCGCCATTTGGTTGCGACACGCGGCGCGCGATTGCGCGAGCGGATGTGCATGCGACCGCGGCCGCGCATTTCCGGGAGCGTGATCGCTCGTTTCCATATTGAGTTGGTTTCGTAACGTTCTTGTCTCGAACGATCCGCGCGATCGTCGGCCGCGAGCGACGCGCCTTCGGGCATGAACCGGTTGCCAGTGGGCCGCCTCTGGTGGCGCGGTTCGAAACGGATGAGACTTGGGTAGGGTCGGCGATGGCGGGCTCGTTGTGCAGGGCGCGGATGACCAGGCCGCGCCCGCGCGCTGGCAGTGAGCACCGTTTCCATGGCGGCGACATAGTCGCGCGCGGCGGCAGGCGGGTCGCCGGAGAGGTTTGCGGCTCAGAATTGACACCGACCGAGACGCGGCTGGAGCGAATTTTGTTACTGAATCCTATCAATTATTTCGATCACGAATATTTGAAGTTTCGGAACCGATTTGATTTGCTACGACGGGAAGCCTGGTGTTATTGGTGCCGCATGGTTGGGAGAAAGAACGATCCCACGCCGAGCCCGCCGGGCGGACGGGCCGCAGAACGGTTGCGGCAGTTCGAGCAGGCGCGAGGGCTCGAGCCCTCGCAGCCCGCCGCGCCCACCCGCAAGAAGGGGCCCGGCACGGAAGAAGGTCCGCAGAAGACCGAGACGCCGACACGGAAGCCGCCCGCGCGGCAAAGCGAAAAACGCCAGAAAGACTGACGCAGACGCGCTCCGCCGAGCCGGGAGCGACGCTTTTCCAGTGAAGCCCAACGCCATTCCCGACGCGCGCGCCGGGAAGCGGAAGGAGGTGCGCCATGGATCTGCCGATGCAAATCTCGCCCGAACAACGAGTTGCGCTGCCGCCGAAGCCGCCTGGCGGCAAGGCGATGAAGCGGCTGGAAGAGTTCATGCTGGCACGGGGCATGGCCGATTCCGCCGCTGGGCTCGCCCAGCTCGGCGCCGAGCCCGGCGAGACGGTCTCGCGCGCGGAGACGGCGCGCGTGCGCGCGGCACACGCGGAATCGCAGGGTCTGGCGGAGGCCGTGGGCGAGGCGCTGCAGATGCTGCCGCGGCCCCTGCCCTTCCCGCTCGGCCCGTTCTGGCGCCCGCTCGGGCCTTCGGAGATCCCGGGCGGGCAGACCTACGGCAACAGCCGCGTGACCGTGGCGGGACGCGTGTCCTGCATCGCGGTCGATCCGTCGAACCGCAACCATGTGCTGGTGGGTGCCGCGGCGGGCGGCGTCTGGGAAAGCATGGACGGCGGCGGCACCTGGGCGGAGCGCGGGGACCGCTTCCCGACGCTGACGACCGGCGCGCTCGCCTTCGATCCGAACCACACCGGCACGGTCTATTGCGGCACCGGCGAGGGCAACTGGTATGGCCGCTGGGGCCAGGGCGTGATGCGCTCCACCAATGGCGGCACGACGTGGAGCCTGCTCGCGGGCGCGCCTTTCGTCGGCCAGGGGTTCTACGACCTGCATGTCGGCCCCGCGAACTCCAACCACCTGATCGCCGGGACCACGGGCGGCATCTACACGTCCGCCGATGCCGGCGTGACCTGGACGCAGCGGCGCGCGCACACGTGCTGGAGCCTGGCGCTGGGCAGCGGCGAAATCCTCGCCGCCTGCAATGACGGGCTGCAGCGTTCCACCAATGGCGGCAACACGTGGAGCGCCGTGGCGCTGCCCGGCGCGCCCGCGGCGTGGAACCGGCTGGCGGTGGCGATCTGCCATGGCACGCCGAGCTTTGCCATCGCGTTCGGCGCGTCGGGGGCGAATGCCTATGTCGCGACGCGCGACACCGGGGGCACCTGGCATTCGGTGGCGGCGCCGGCCGGGCTTTCCACCGGGCAGGCCTGGTACGACTGGAACGTGGCGGTGCAGCCGAACGACGCCAACACGGTCTATCTCGCCGCGATCGATCTCTACCGCGGCGACCATGGCGCCGGCGGATGGAGCTGGACGGATATCAGCTCCAAATCCGGGGCCGGAACGGATTCGATCCATCCCGACCAGCACGCGATCGCCTTCGACCCGGCGGATCCCAACACGATCTGGTCCGGCAACGATGGCGGGCTCTACCGCTCGCCGGACCGGGGCGTGCACTGGGTGCACCGCAACCACGGCCTCGCGATCACCGAGATCGAATACATCGCGCAGGATTTCGGCTCGGTGCGCTGGGCGATGGGCGGCACGCAGGACAACGGCACCGAACGCTATGTGGGCAGCTCCGTCTGGGACCACATCGCGGACGGCGATGGCGGCGACTGCTCGGTCAACCACGACCACCCCGACAGCATCTACCACACGTTCTACGGCATGCTGGTGCAACGATCCGACAATCGCGGCGCCAGCTGGACCTCGATCGGGCCCACGGTGCCGGCGAATTACGGCGCGCTGTTCTATCCGCCGCTCGAGGTCTTCGGGACCACGGTGGCGCGGGCGGGGCAGAGCGTGTTCCTGTCGCGCAATTCCGGCGGCTCGTGGGTGGAGCGCGCGATACCCGGCAGCACGGTGGCGACCGCGATGCGTGCGCCGAACGCCGACAACGTGTTCGTGGGCTGCGCCAACGGCACGGTCTATCGCTTCAGCTTCACGGGTGGGAGCTGGTCCAACGCGGCCGCGCTGACGACGCCGCGCGCGGGGGCGTGGGTGAGCGACATTGCCGTCGATGCCTCCAACCTCAACCGGATCTGGGTTTCGTCGAGTGCCATCGGCGGCGGGCGGATGTTCCGCTCCGACAACGGCGGATCGGCCTGGACGGATCTTTCCGCGGGGCTGCCGAACCTGCCGATCAACGCGGTGGAGATCCATCCCTCGAACCCGAACCGCGCGTGGGCCGGTGCCGATCTCGGCGTGTGGCAGACCTCCGACGGGGGGGCGCACTGGAGCGCGTTTTCGCTCGGGCTGCCCAACGTGCTGGTGGAGGACCTGGAGTACCATCCCTATGCGCGGGTGCTGCGCGCGGGGACGCGCAACAGGGGCGTGTGGGAAATTCCGGTCGATGGCTGGCTCGCGGCGCCGATCAAGGGCGTGCAGTTCAACGGCACGCTGCAGGCGGGCCAGACGGCGCGGTGGTTCACGTTCAACTGGCCGGCGGTGTGGCATGTGATCTGGACGGTGATGCCGGTGACGCCGAAGCCGGGGGCGCCGGAACTGGGCTGGACCACGCGCGTGGAGCGCGCGGACGCGGTGCACGCGACGTACTGGATCGAGGTTTCGAACCTGACCAACGTGCCGGTCAGTTTCGAGGGCCGCTATGAAATTCTGTCGTTCTACTGAGAACGGGGAGAGACAGCCATGCAAACCGGCGTTCAGTTCACCGGCACGCTGCAGCCGAACCAGACCATCAACTACTACACCTGGGGCTGGAACCCGGCGCTGCACGTTGTCTGGTACGTTATGCCAACGACACCGCGCCCGGGCTCGCCGGAACTGGAATGGACGGTGCGGGTCGAGCGCGGCAATGCCACCCAGGCGACGCACTGGATCACGGTCCACAACCTCGCGGCGATTCCGGTCACGTTCGAGGGGCGCTATGCGATTCTCTGACCAGCGGGCCTCTGACCAGCGGGCCACTGACCGGCCGGCGCCATAGCAAGCGGGAAGCACGCCATGAAAATCACCATCGAATTCGACCCCGGCGAGATGACCAGGGCTGCTGTTCAGGCCGCGGCACAAGGGATGAGCGGCGCGGCGCTGCCGGGGAGTGTCGCGGAGGGGAGCGTGGGAGCGGCGGCGATGACCGGCGCTGCCGCCGTTTCCGCCGCGGGCGCGGTGGATGCCGGCCCGGCACCGGCCACGGCGCAGCCTGGTGCCGAGCCCGGCGCGGGCGAGGCGCCGGACGACCTCGCGGCCCGGGCCGCCGCGATGGGCGCGATCTCCGCCGGGCCGGCGCCGGCGCTGGAGTGAGGGGAGGAAGCGATGGACTTCATCGAGCAATTGTTCGGCTTCTCCCCCGATGGCGGCGACGGCCGTTTCGAGCTCCTGCTGTTCCTGATCCCGCTCGCCGGCATCGTGTTGTGGCGCTGGCGGGCGGCGCGGCGGGACAGGCGCGGCGGCGACGAGATGTAGGAGGCCGCCGCCGGCGCCGTGTGCCGGTGCGCCTGGTCGGTGAGCTGGGCGGTCTCGCCGAGATAGCTCAGCGTGAACGCGCCGAGGTCGCTGTTGTGGCCCACCAGGCGGCCGATTGCGTCGTACTGGAACGTCTCCGCGCCGGCACCGGAGACCGTGCGTGACGAGAGGCGGCCCAGGGCGTCGATAGGCGTAGGCGATGGCTGGCACCAGACGGCTGCGTCTCCTGCAGCTGTTGCAGCGCCCCCAGCGAGCCCGCGGGCACGTAGCTGTAGCTGGTCGTGCCGGTGCCGTCTGTCATCAAATTCAGCTGGCGATGTTTCTTTTGTTCCACCAAACCATTTCAAGGCAGCGCCACGAAAATCCTGAAACGCTGACTCTGGTATCGGCTGCGGTAGCGGGACCTGCCGCCGCCGATACCAGCCGCCACCGCAGTTGAGATACCACGGCGGCAGCGAGCGTTCTCTATCTCCGCAACCGCCGCCACCTAAACGGATCTATGTATGCATCTATTAGAGCCGCACAAAAAAATACGACCAATCCACCCCAAAATAACATATGATAAGCATTATTATAGAAATTAGATACATAAACCGTTCGCCCATGAATAATCATGCCATTAATAAAACCATGCATCACGCTTGGCTTCGTTGGCATTTCCCTCCAAAGCCAGAAATTCAAAATCCACGAAGAACCAAACGATATAACGCCAATAATGGCGCATGATATTTCCGTTATTTTCCATTTTTTCTTCATTTAGTTGCAAATTGGCCCGCTGAGAGGGGACGTATTATTCGACGGCGCGGGAGGATTTGAGCCAACAAGAGGAACGATTGTGGTGTTTGTCGGCCCCGCATAGGACGTGCCACCAAGCCCGATGCCACCTGACACACCACCACCCACAACATAGCCATGATCACTCGCGCCATTGAACGTCGTTACTCCAACGTTACCGCCATTCCCCACTCCAGTATTCGTACTTACGAATGGACCGCCGAGATCGTTTACCGTCTGAGCGTCGGAGACTGCTACGTCGCCCGCTATCGAAGCCCCGGCGCCAGCTCCGTAACCAGCGCCACCTCCGTAATATATCGCAGCATTTCCGCTGTCATCAAGCGCGACACCAGCAAAAAACGTACCAGAGAGTCCGAACGGCAATGTATATCCAATGGACCCTCCAATTTGTATAGTCCAAAATCCCAAAGGATCCGAATAGATGATCGGGTTCCCTCCGACGTAAGCATAGAGGTTCCCATACGGATCGGTCGCCTCCCCCAGCGGATCCCTGGAGAGCCACCGCCCCGCCTGCGGGTCATAGGCCCGCGCCAGGGTCAGGATGTTGATGACGACGTCAGCGGAATGAACACCTTCACGCAGCGCTTCCAGGCAGGCCGCTTCAACCGCCGGCAGCCCGTCGCTCAGCACCGCGGTGAGAATGTTGACCATCTGGCGATCGCTGTCGGCCGCGCCAGCAAGTTTGCGGCGGATCCGTTCCAGGCCAGCTGGCAGCACCCAGTCCTTGAACGGCGCGCCGTTCCTCAGCGCACCAGGCTTGCGGGCCAGCACCGGCACGTAGTGCCAGGGATCGAACACCGTCTGGTCTCGCCCAAAGCAGCGGCTGTGTTCGCCGACAACTCGACCGTCCTGGCGCAGCTCGATCCGATCGGCATACGCACGGATCTCGACTGGCCGGCCGACCGCGTTCGCCGCCACCGAATACCTGTTGTTGTCGAACCGCACGAGGCAGGTCTTGGAGACCGAGGCGGGACCGCGTGGAACCCGTCGAAGCGCCCGGCATACCGCACGAGGCTGGGACGTTCCGCCTCGAACATCTCCCATACCGTCCGTTCGCGCCGTTCGGGATGAGGGTGTGCCTTGGCATATGCGACGCAGCGGTCAAGCAACCAGGCATTGAGCTCCTCGTAGCTCTTCACCCGCAGCCGTGGGGTAAAGAAGCGCTCCCGCACCAGCCCCACCTGGTTCTCGACCTGCCCCTTCTCCCAGCCCGATGCCGGTGTGCACGCCACCGGATCAACGAGATAATGGCTGCACATCTGCAAGAAGCGGCGATTATAGGCACGCTCACGACCAACGAAGATCGTCTCCACCGCCGTCTTCATGTTGTCGTAGATGCCGCGGGTGCAGGTGCCCTTGAAGAAGGCGAATGCCCGGTCGTGGGCGTCGAACACCATCTCCTGCGTCTCGCGCGGATACGCCCGCACAAACAGCATCCGGCTGTGACACAGCCGGACATGCGCCACCTTCACCGTCACCGTCGTGCCGTTGATCAGCACGATCTCGTGGCTCCAGTCGAACTGATACGCCTCGCCCGGTGCAAAGCTTAGCGGAACAAATGCATCAACCGAGGTCGCCGTCCGATCACGCTGCCACCCGCGTGCATAGCGCCGCACCGCATCGTAGCCGCCCGCATAACCAAGCCCACGCAACTCCTCGAACACCCGGATCAGCGTCAGCCGCTCACGGCTGGGCTTCCCCTCGTTCGACGCCAGCATCCCATCAAGCGCGTCCTGCCAAGGACCAAGCCGCGGCAGCGGTTGCTCCTCGCGCTCGTAGCGAAACTCCGTCGCCTCCGACCGCAGCACCTTCCGAACAACCTTCCGCGAGACCTTCAGCTCACGGCAGATCGCCTTGATCGCTTTGCCCTGTACAAAATACGCCCGCCGGATCTTCGCGACCGTCTCCACAACCAGCATCCCGATCAAGGCCCCCGTGCATCACGAGAGCCAGCGTGAACCCCGATCTCAGAGGGGTCCCTTTTGGACGCCGATTACCCCTCCAAGGGGGTCCTTCTTCCACGCCAAATCACACCCACGCGATAGCAAACGCCGCGTCCTCCTCGGCCTTTGCGGCATCTTGTCCGGCCCTCCATGCCGCGAGTTCGGCTTTGCGCTCGGCTGTCGGATTCCCGCGCCCGCCAGGGCGGACCTCGCTGACGGCTTTCGCCAGGTTGGTTGCCGTCCAGGGGTTGCCCGTGCGGTACACAATTCCAACCTCATTCAAAGCCGCCGCCACCGCCGCCCAGCTGAACCGCTCCTCACGGTTCAGTTTTGTCAGCCGATCCGCATTGTCCCGCAGCCACGGGGTGATCTGGCTCCCCGGCCGCCACACCTCACGCAGCCGGTCAGCCAGTGCCGATATCTCGGCCGGCGTAAATGTCGCGGGCTTGGGCATGACGGGAGGATACGGCAAAAGCCAAGCGCCAAAAACTTAATTCAGTGAATAGTTCCGTGAATCACTCGGTGGTGCCTTCAGAACTTCATTCTGGGATGCCTTCAGAACAATCTTCCGTGGATCATTCCGAGGTTCAGAAGCCAGCTTTTAGAGCGGATTCTACAACAGACCAAGGAATGCAAACAATCTCTCAGCAAGTTATGATGTCATGAAGCGGGCTTCATACCTTTAGCTTGCAAATGATCTATGAAAAACTCTATTTCATTAGAAGCGTACCCAAGCAGACCTCCGATAACCCGCTCGAAATCTGGCCGATACCCAGCTCCAAGCGATCTGTACAAATTGTCTACAAATAAATACGCCTCAATTCTCCAAGACTCTTGGGAAGTCGCGTACAACACCGTCCTGATTTCTATCTGATCGCCCTGAGGTGTTTCAACAGTCTCGCGCCTTTCACGTTTTATAAAGTTGCCTTTCGCAACCTCCTCATCGAAGTCACTTTCTGGGAACTCTGACCAATCGTGGTCCTGACATTCTATACAGAATACACTTAAATGTTTCGATCCTGCCAGCATCAATGAAAGCTCTTGCCCTTCGTGTGGGCCAAGTAGGGGCTGATCAGCTTCTTTCATGCTCTTTGCTCTCGTCAGCCGTTCTGTGGATCAAGAGGTGGTGGGATTGGCGGTACGCCCCCATTAGGATCCTTTGATTTCCCATAGCACTGATAGCAATATGGATAAAACGCTCCACCCCCGGGGATCACTTTTCCACATGCCTCGCATTTTAAAGGCGTATTCTTTGCGTCTTGTTGGTCGCCGTTGCCAGAGCCGCTTCCATTCGAACAGCTGTTGCCCGGCTTGGGGGGAGGCGGAGTATTTGGCCCTGTCGGCGAGGTGAGGTTTAAGCCGAGCGGATCGATGAAGTTGACCGGATTTCCTCCGACATATGCGTAGAGGTTCCCATACGGATCCGTCCCCTCCCCCAGCGGGTCCCTGGTGAGCCATCTTCCCGCCTGGGGATCATAGCCTCTGGCCAGGGTCAGATCGAGCCCGCTGCCCGCCTCATGGAACATCCCGGCATAGGTGAAGTCCGTCGTCGGCGCGGTGGCCTGCAGCGCCTGCCCGTAGGGATCATAGGCATAGGCCGGCGCGCTGGCGCTGGTGAACACCCGCCGCACCGTGCCCACGGGATCGGGCGCATAGTACTCCGCCGTCGCCGGTGAGCCGGGAAGGTACTCGCCCTCCGCCAGATACTCCCGGGCCACCGTGCCACCTTGGTTACGCGCCTGGCACATCGCCTGGCCGCACCAGACATAGTCCAGCGTCGTCGTGCTGCCGCCCGCGGTGTTGGCGATCGCCACCCGCCGGCCCAGCCCGTCATAGGTGAAGCTCGTCGATTTGCCCGGCTGGCCGGGATAGGTCACCCCGATCAGCCGTCCGGCCGCGTCCCAGCTATAGGTCCGCTGCCCATCCGAGAGCAGGTGGCCATCCGCGTCGTAGCTCAGGTCCTGGCCGTTGCGGACGGTGACCTGGTTCAGGTTGTTCGACCACCCCGATCTGCTGCACCGAGGACGGGTAGACCGTGGGGGCGTCCGAGGTCTCGGTCGAGGACGGTGATCCAGCCGACATCGTTGCTGGTGTAGGTGAAGCTGCTGCTCTGGCCGGAGGACAGGCCCACGCTCGCGATGCCAGCGAGGCGCCGGTCGCCGCTGTTGGGCAGGTAGCTCAGCGTGGTGGCCAGCGTCGTGCCGGTCAGTGCGCGGTTGGTGAGCTGGGCGGTCTCGCCGAGATAGCTCAGCGTGAACGCGCCGAGGTCGCTGTTGTGATCCACCAGGCGGCCGAGCGCGTCGTGATGCGGCGCCTTGTCGCCGCGGGCGTGCTTGCCTAGGGCTCCGGCGGGATGAGGTCGAGGCGGGCCTCGACGACATCGGGCTCGCTGTGCAGGCGGCGCACGGTGAAGCCGAGGCGGCGGACGAAGGCGAGCATGGGCGCGTTGTCGGCGAGCACGGAGCCGATGACGGTGGTGATGCCCTGGCGCGGGGCCCAGGCGATGAGGCGGTGCATCAGCGTGCGCGCGAGGCCGGTGCCCTTCATGTCCGGCTGGACGACGATGGCGAACTCGGCCTCCGCCTCGCGCTCGCAGACGAGGCGGGCGATGCCGACGATGTCCGGGCCGCGCAGGGCGACGAAGGCCATTTCGCGGGCGTAGTCGATCTGCGTGAGCCGGGCGGCGAGGTCGGGCGGCAGCTCGCGGATGGCGTTGAAGAAACGGTAGCGCACGTCCTCGGCCGGCAGGCGGGCGAAGAAGGCGGCGTGGGCCTGCCCGTCCTCCGGGCGGATCGGGCGCAGGTGGAAGGTGGCGCGGCCGATGGTGACGTCTTCCTCCAAGTCCGAGGGATAGGGCGGGATGGCGAAGAAGGCGCGGGTGCCGGCCGCGCGCGTGCGGACCCAGGCGTCGGCGACGGCCACCCCCTCGGCATCCGCGAAGACGGGATCGAGGGTGAGGCCGGCGATCGTTTCGTGGTCGATAAGAAGCTGGCTGATGCGCACGAGCAGGCCGGCCAGAGCCGCGCGGTCCGGCGCCGGGCGGTCCGGGCGGGGGGCGAGGACGGCCTGGGGCAGGCGGTCCAGCATCGCGTGGGCGAGCGGGAGGTTGAGCGGCGGCAGGCCGCTTGCGGCGAGGTGGCGGTCCTGCGCGAAGGCGCCGCCGGGGGCGAGGAAGAGCGTGGGGCCGAAGATGGCGTCGTCGTAGAGGCGCAGGCTGAGCGTGGTGGCGCGGCTGGCCTGGCGCTGGATGAGCATTGGCGCGTCATCCGTGTCGGCGAGGAGGAGGCGGGCGGCGGCGGCGACGGAGAGACGGTCGGTGAGGCCGAGGACGACGCGCTCCTCCGCGACAGGTGGGCCGAGGCGGCGGCGGCGGAGCGAGACGGGGAAGCCGAGGAGGGTCGCGGCGTCGGCGGCGTCTGACGGCGAGAGGGCGAGGCGGTGCGGCAGCGTGGGGATGCCGTAGGCGGCGAGAAGGCCGAGGGCGAGGTCCGGCGGCAGGTCGGTGGCGGGGGCGCGGAGCAGGCGGGCGGCGGTGGCGCGGTCTGGTGCCAGGGTTAGGACGGCGGCGGGGACACGCTCCGCCGCGGCGGCGCGGATGCGGCGGTGCTGGAGGAGGTGGGCGAAGCCCTGCACCGCGGCGACGGGGCCGGCGAAGACGGCGAAGCCCTGCGCGATGAGGGCGGCGCGGTGCTTCGCGGCGTGGCTTTCGCCCATCAGCGCCACGAGGATGGGGATGCCGGTGACGCGGGGCAGCGCCGGGGCGGCGGCGCCCGATGCACCGGCGGACGGCGCATGGACGAGGACGATGCCGCCCGCTTCCGGGGCGCGGGCGGCGTGGGGGGCGGGCGCGGTATCGCCGGGCGGGGTTGGGGCGGCGGTTGGCGGCGTGGGCGCGGTGGCGCCGGGCTGGGCGGGGTTGGCCGATGGGGGGTTGGTGGGTGTCGGGTTGGTGGGTGTCCGGTTGGCGGGTGGGGGGGCGGGTTCGGCGAGGAGGCGGATGGCGGCGGGGAGGTTCGGTTCCGGCACCAGGAGGGCGCCGCCGAGCGAGGCGGGGGCGGTGGCGCCGAACGGGGCCAGGCGTGCCAGCAGCGGCGGCGTGGGCTGCATGATGGCGATGCCCTCGCGCAGCGCGGCGTCGGCGGCCAATTGCGCGGGGCCGACACCGTCGGAGACGATGGCGAGCGCGGTGCCGCGCGCCGGGGGGGCGTGGGACAGCGTCTCGGCGGCGGCGAGCAGCGCCTCGAACGTGGTGACGGTGAGGACGCCGACGCGCGCGAGGGCGGCGACGAAGGCGGCCTCGGCGTCGCCGCCGGCGTCCGCCGCGAGGGCGCCGGCGCGAAGGGCGACGACGGGGCGCAGGCGGGCGGCGGCGCGGGCGGCGGAGAGGAAGGCGCGGCGGTCGCGCAGGCGGCGGATCTCGATGAGGATGGCGCCGGTTTCCGGCTGCTGGGACAGCCAGTCCAGCGCCACGTTGAAGCCGAGGTCGTGGTTGCTGCCGATGCCGACGACGTGGCTGAAGCCGACGCCGTTGGGCTCCGCCCAGTCCAGCACGGCGCGGGCGATGGCGGAGGACTGGGCGATGAGTGCGAGGCGGCCCCTGGGGATGGGGCAGTGCGAGGTGGTGGCATCGAGCCCCAGGGGTGTCACGGCGAGGCCGAAGCTGTAGGGGCCGAGGAGGCGGATGCCGGTCTCGCGGGCGATGGGGGCGAGGCCGCCCGCGGGGCCGGGGCCGGGGACGATCGCGGCCTCCGTGCCGCGGGCGGCGAGAGCGGCGCAGGCTGCGGCGATGGCATCGGGCGGGAGGCAGAGGACGGCGAGGTCCGGGCCCCTGCCCTCGGCCACGGCAGAGGGGGGCGCGAGCGCCGAGGCGTCCGACGCGGCCGTTATGTGGCCGGCGAAGCCGCCGGATTCGAGGCGGGCGAGCATGGCGGCGCCGGCCGGGGAACCGGCGCCGAGCACGGCCACGCTGGCGGGCTGGAACAGGCGTTCCGGCCGGAATCGGGCGGGAACCGCGGCGGGCTGGATGGTGGCGATTTGCCTGGTGGCCTTTGCGGACATCGCTTGGTAAGCCGTCCCTCGATCGTGCCGTGGCGGGGGGGAGCGAGTATGGCAGCGATGGGCCGCGGCGCCGAGAGCACGCGTCATGGAACCGTCACGGGACAAGCGGCCGGCGGCGCGACAAAGACGGGGACGGCTCATCCAACGAAAAGGGAGACTTGATGACCAGGTTCACGGCAAGCGCCGCCCTCGCCGGCGTGGCACTCCTGTTCGGGCTCGCGGGCGCGCGGGCGCAGGGGGTGGTGACGATCTATTCCGCCGACGGGCTGCATGACGGCTCGCCCAACTGGTACCAGACGGAGTTCGACGCTTTCACGAAGGCGACGGGCATCAGGGTGCAGTACGTGGAGGCGGGCTCCGGCGTGGTGGTCGACCGCGTGGAGAAGGAAAAGGGGAACCCGCAGGCGGATGTGCTGGTGACGCTGCCGCCGTTCATCCAGAAGGCGGCGGCGGACGGGATGCTGGCGCCGTACGTGCCGGCGGATGCGGGCCGGATCGAGGCTTCCGGCAGCGACAAGCAGCACCGCTACTACCCGATGGTCGATGACTACGTGAACTTCGTCTACAACGCGGCGGTGCTGAAGACGGCGCCGGCGACGTTCGAGGACATGCTGAACCCGAAGTTCAAGAACAAGATCCAGTATTCGACCCCGGGCCAGGCGGGCGACGGCACCGCGGTGATGATCCAGGTGTTCCATGTGTTCGGCGGCAAGGACGCGGGGTTCGCGTACCTGAAGAAGCTGCAGGCGAACAATGTGGGCCCATCCTCCTCCACCGGGCGGCTCACGGGGCTCGTGAACAAGGGCGAGTTGTGGGTGGCGAACGGCGATATCCAGATGAACTTCGCGCAGATGAAGGCGAACCCGAATATCCGCGTGTTCTGGCCGGCGGGGCCGGATGGCAAGCGCTCCACCTTCGCCGACGGATATGTGGTCGGGCTGGTGAAGGGCGCGCCGCACGAGGCGAACGGGAAGAAGCTGATCGACTTCTTGCTGAGCAAGGCCGCGCAGGAGCAGGTGAGCTCCATCGCGCAGGGGTTTCCGGTGCGGACGGACGTGCAGCCGACGGACGACAATTACAGGCAGCTGAAGGCGATGATGCAGGGGGTGGAGATCTGGACGCCCGACTGGGACGCGGTGCTTTCGACGCTGAAGGAAGACGTGGCGCGCTGGCACCAGGAGACGGGTAGCTAGGGCGCGATGGACGGAACCGGGCGGCTGCGCGCCGCGCAGGCGGCGCCCGGCCCAGATCTCGGGTTTGCGGGGATTGGTTTCGCTGGCGTCACGGTCGCCTATGGCGGCGCGGTGGCGCTGGCGGACCTCACGCTCGAGGTGCGGCGCGGCGAGATCCTGGCGCTGATCGGGCCTTCCGGTTCAGGCAAGACGACGGCGCTGCGGGCGCTGGCGGGGTTCGCGCGGCCGGCCAGCGGACGCGTCGCGATCGGCGGGCGGGACGTGACGGACCTGCCACCGGCGGCGCGCGGCATCGGGATGGTGGTGCAGAGCTATGCGCTGTTCCCGCATATGCGGGTGGCGGAGAACGTGGCGTTCGGGCTCGCGGCGCGGGGGGTGACGAAGGCGGAGCAGCGTGCGCGGGCGGGCGAGTGCCTGCGGATGGTGGGAATGGAGGGGTTCGCGGGGCGGCTGCCGCGGCAGCTTTCGGGCGGGCAGCAGCAGCGCGTGGCGATCGCGCGGGCGCTGGCGATACGCCCGGAGGTGTTGCTGCTGGACGAGCCGTTCTCCGCGCTCGATGCGCAGATACGCCGCGCGATGGTGGAGGAGGTGGCCAAGCTGCACCAGGCGATGCCGGAGCTGACGATCCTGCATGTGACGCACGACCAGAGCGAGGCGCTGTCGCTGGCGCACCGGATCGGGATTCTGCGCGGGGGGCGGCTGGAGGCGGCGGGAGGCTCGCGCGAGTTGTACCAGACGCCGCCGACGCGGTTCGCGGCCGAGTTCCTGGGGCGGGCGAACCTGCTGGCGGTGGAGGTGGTGGGCGCGGAGCAGGGCGAGGCGGTGGTGCGGTTCGGGGACACGGTGCTGCGGGCGCGGGGCGGGGCGGCGCCCGGGCGGCGGCTGCTTTGCGTGCGGCCGCATGCGCTGCGGCTGGGCGCGGGCGGGAACTCGTTCCAGGCGGTGGTGCACGGCGTGCGCTGGCAGGGCGAGACGCATGCGCTGGACCTGGTGGCCGGGCACACGCAGCTCTACGTGACGACGCCGACGCTGCGCGAGCCGCCGCCGATGGGAGCCGGCGTGACGGTGGGGTTCGACCCCGCGGATGCGACGCTGCTGGACGATGTCTAGCGCGCGCCGGCCGGCGCCGAAGGTGCCGGGGGCGAGGCTGCCGAGGCTGGGGCTGCCGATGCCGGGGCTGCCGAGGCTGGGGCTGCCGAGGCTGGGGCTGCCGAGGCTGGGGCTGCCGATGCTGGGGCTGTCGATGCTGGGACTGCCGATGCTGGGGCTGCTGGCGAGCGTGATCTATCCCCTGGCGCTCTCGGTGAGGACCGCGCTGGGCGGGGGCGTGCTGGCGCAGGTGTTTCGCGCGACGTGGTTCCAGGCGGCGGTGGTGCATACGGCGACGATCGCGCTGGCGGCGACGGCGGGCTGCATCCTGCTGGCGCTGGTGCTGGGGCTGGTGCTGGCGTTCCTGCCCTTCCCCGGCGCGGCGCTGATCTCGCGGGCGATCGACACGGTGATCGCGCTGCCGACGTTTCTGGTGGCGCTGGCGTTCACGTTTCTCTATGGCTCCGCGGGGGTGCTGAACGAGGCGCTGATGGCGGTGCTGCACACCGACGTGGCGCCCGTTGCGTTTCTGTATACGCCCTGGGGCGTGATCCTGATCGAGATCACGGTTTACACGCCCTTCGTGCTGCGGCCGTTGCTGGCGGCGTTCGCGCAGATCGACCCGGCGCAGCTGGAGATGGCGAGCAGCCTGGGGGCCGGGCCCTGGCGGATCATCAGGCGGATCATTCTGCCGGCGGCGGTCCCTGCCCTGCTGGCCGGCGGTTCCCTGTGCCTGTTGCTGACCGTGAACGAATTCGGGGTGCTGTTCTTCATCGGGGCGAAGGGCGTGATCACGCTGCCGCTGCTGATCTACGACAAGGCGATCCAGGAATTCGACTATCCGACCGCGTGCGCGGTGGCGCTGGTGAACGTGGCGCTGTCGCTGTCGCTGTTCGCGGTCTATCGGGGCGCGCTGCGGCGGATCGCGATGGCCGCGCATGTCTAGGCGCTGGCGCTTCGCGGCGTGGGCGGTGGCGTGGCTGCTGCTGCTGGTGTTCTACGCGGGGCCGCTGCTGCTGATCGTGCTCGCGAGCATCGCGGGGCAGTGGAACGGGGCGCTGCCGAGCCACCTCACGCTGCGTCATTACGGGGAGGCACTGACCGGGGACCAGGCGGGATCGCTGTGGGCGAGCCTGGCGACGGGGATGGCGGCGAGCATGATCGCGCTGGTGCTGGGGACGATGGCCGCACTGGCGCTGCGCGGGGCGGGCCGCGCGGTGCGGCGGGCTGGCGCGGTCCTGTTCTACCTGCCGAGCGCGGTGCCGACGGTCTCGGTCGGGCTCGGGCTGCTGGTGGCGTACAGCCAGAAGCCGGTGCTGCTGAACGGGACGATCGCGATCGTCGTGCTGGCGCACCTGGCGATCGTCTCCGCGTTCGCGTTCGGGGCGGTGGACGCTGGGCTGGCGCGGTTGGCGCCGGAATACGAGGAGGTGGCCTCCGGCCTCGGGGCGCGGCGGTTCTACCTGTTGCGGCGGGTGACGCTGCCGTTGCTGGCGCCGTACCTGGGGGCGGCGTTCAACCTGGCGTTCGCGCTGTCCATGGGGGAGTTGGCGGCGACGATCATGGTGTATCCGCCGGGGTGGGTGACGATGCCGGTTTCGATCTTCGCGCTGACGGACCGGGGGGACACGTTCGAGGCGGCGGCCTTGACCGTGATCCTCGCGGCGGCGACGCTGATCGTGTTGGGATTCGTGGCGCGCGCGCTGGCGCACGCAGGCGGGTACCGGTTGGCAAAGGACGAGACGGCACGATGAGCGGCACGATGAAGAGCGACCCGCGCTGGGACCCTGAGATGCTGGCGGCGCGCGAGCGGCAGGACGCGTATGCGGCGACGCTGCCGGCGCAGGTGATGGCACACCCGTTCGACGCGGCGCGGGCGATCAACGACACGGTCGCGGCGATGTGGTGCGAGGGCGGGCCCGCGATGGCGGAGACGCGGGAGTTTTCGTTGCGGTTGCGCGGACGGCTGGTGGCGTGCCGGCTGCATCGTCCCCGGGTTGATGCGGCGTTGCCGCTGCTGGTGTGGGTGCATGGCGGGGGATGGGTGTTCGCCTCCATCGACACGCATGACCGGCTGGGGCGGGAGCTGGCGGCCGCTGGCGACGTGGCGGTACTGCTGGTGGACTACGCGCTGGCGCCGGAGGCGAAGTTTCCCGCGGCGCTCTACGAAGTCGATGCGCTGCTGCGGCGGGTGGCGGACGAGGCGGCCGCGTGGGGCGTCGATGGTTCGCGCGTGCTGGTGGGTGGGGATTCCGCGGGCGGGAACCTGGCACTCGCCGCCGCGATGCTGGCGCGGGACGCGGGGGGTGCGAGGCTTGCCGGCGTGCTGGCGGCGTACCCGGTGACGGACGCTGATTTCGAATCGCCAACGTATGTCGAGTTCGCGGAAGGGTATGGGCTGACGGCGGCGGGGATGCGGGCGTACTGGGAGCTGTATCTCGGGCACGAGGCGGACCGGTTCAACCCGCTGGCGGCACCGTTGCGGGGGGATGCGGGCGGCCTGCCGCCGGTGTTCATGCCGCTCGCGGAGATCGACGTGCTGCGCAGCGAGGGCGAGCTTATGGCGGCGAAGATTTCGGCCGCCGGCGGGCGGTGCGAGGCGCCGGTCTATCGTGGGATGGCGCATGGGTTTCTGCGCCAGTCGGGGGCGGTGAGCGGGGCGCGGCGCGCGGTGGATGAATGCGGGGCCTGGTTGCGGGGGGTGACGGGGCGGTGATCTCGCGGCGCGGCAGGGCCCGGATTTCGATGTTGCCAATGAGAAACGGAGTGGCCCGATGCCCGCCGTTGCGGACGTTCAGCCCCTGTCAGCGAGGGCGCAGAACATCGAGAAGGGAATCCAGTTCCTCGGCCGTGTTGTGATAATGGGGAGAGACGCGAATTGCGCCACCCCGCAGGCTGGTGATGATGCCTTGCTTTGTCAGGCGCTGGTGAATGCGTTGTGGATCGGATGACGGGGGCTTGATCAGGACGATGCCTGATCGTTCGGATTCGGCCAGGTGAAGCACGGGTTCGAGGTCGTTGGCGGCCAGGCCTTCGAAAAGATGCCGAATGAGCGATAGCAGGCGGCGCTCGATGCGCTCGATCCCGATGTCCTGTATCGTCGCGAGGCGCTGGGAAAGCCCGTAGATGCCGGCGCAGTTTTCGCTGCCGGGCTCGAAGCGCTCGGCGGTATCGAGGAAATCGAGGGTCCGGTTGAAGGCGTAGGGTTCCTTGACGGAGAGCCAGCCGACAAGCCGCGGCTGGACCGTGTTCATGGCGCGATCCGATATCGCCATGAAGCCGGCGCCCACCGGTCCCATCAGCCATTTATGGGCAGCGACGACCAGAACATCGATGTCGGCGTCGCTGACGTTCAACGACATCGCACCGATTGATTGCGTTCCGTCGACCACCAGAAGCGCGTTGGCGCGGTGGCATAACGCAGCAATGGGTGGGAGATCGACCTTGTAGCCGTTGTAGTATTGCACGTGACTGAGGGCGACAACGCGGGTCTTGTCGTCGATATAGGCCCTGAGCAGATCCGCGGTGACGCGACCATCCGCGGGGACGACGCGCCGCAGTTCCACGCCGTTTGCCTCCAACTGAATCCAGGGCAGGAAGTTGGAGGGAAAATCCATGGCCGGGACCACGATATTGTCGCCCGGCGCAGCGTCGATCCCCAAGGCGATCATCGACATGCCGATGGAGGTGTTCTGGACGTAGGCGATCTGCCCGGCCCGTGCGCCGACGAGGGCAGCGGCCAGCGCCCTTCCCCTCGCGTACTCGGCATGCGCCTCGTTCGAGGAAAGCGCCATCCGCGTGAGCATGTTGTCGGTGCCGCGCATCATGGCTCGCTGCACGGACAGCGAGATCGGCGCGATCGCGGCATGATTGAGGAAGGTGCATGTCCGCAGAAAGGGCGTGTCTTCGCGCCATGACGTGACCGGATCGCCGCTCATGCTGTCGGACCTCGCCGGTTGGTTGCCAACTCTGCGGCCGCGGCAACGAAGTCCGCAAGCAATTATTGGCGACGTCGCTACTCGTCCGCGAGTTCGCTTTCAATTGCGGCAAGGACCTCGGAAAGTCTGGCGATCGTGTCTGCGTTTAGGCTCACAAAGGGGGGGCGTGGTGGCGGCGGCTGCATCTTGAGCAGCGCGATCTGATCCTTCAATTTCTCGCGCGTCTCGAGCAGTTCGTCCCGGCGGGATTTCTCGGGCTTATTGGATTTTCGCCACCACATTGAAAAAGAATAGCGCCAATGGTCTCGTTCAGCCAGGATTTTAGCTCGGCGAAACAAGCCGGCACCGGACAGGCACCGCCTCTCCGGCGGCGCTAGAGCTGGATTTTGAGTTTGGCGGCGAGTTCGCCGACGATGCCGCGGCGGAAGGCGAGGACGCAGGCGATGAAGATGACGCCCTGGATGACGGTGACCCAGGCGCCGTAGGGGGCGAGGTAGGTTTCCATCGTCATCACGATCAGGGCGCCGACCATGGGGCCGTAGATCGTGCCCATGCCGCCGAGGAGCGTGATGAGGACGATCTCGCCGGACATGGACCAGTGCACGTCCGTCAGCGTCGCGAGGCCGAAGACCAGGTCCTTCAGCGCGCCCGCGCAACCGGCGAGGAAGGCGGAGAGGATGAAGGCCAGCCACTTGTAGTGGTCGGTACGGTAGCCCAACGAGGTCGCGCGCGGCTCGTTGTCGCGCACCGCCTTGAGCACGTTGCCGAAGGGGGAGTGGATGACGCGGTGGATGAAGAAGAAGCCGATGAGGAAGACGACCGCGGTGAAGACATACATGCTCATGTCCGCGTGCAGCGGCACGAGGCCGAAGAGCTTGCCGCGCGGGACGGACTGGATGCCGTCCTCGCCGCCGGTGAAGGGCGCCTGGACGCAGAAGAAATAGACCATCTGCGCCAGCGCCAGCGTGATCATCGCGAAGTAGATGCCCTGGCGGCGGATGGCGAGCCAGCCGAAGACGACGCCGACGGCACCACCCGCGAGGCCGCCGGCGAGGACGGCGAGTTCCGGCGAGACGCCCCATTGCTTGGCAAGCCAGGCGCCGATGTAGCCGCCGAAGCCGAAATAGGCGGCATGGCCGAAGGAGAGCAGGCCGACATAGCCGATGAGCAGGTTGAAGGCCGCGGCGAAGAGCGCGAAGGCCATCACCTTCATCAGGAAGATCGGGTAGACGACGAAGGGGCCGACCGCGATCGCCGCGATCATCACCAGGAAGGCCCAGCGCTGGGACGGGGTGAAGCCGTGCATCTCAGGCGGTGCGGCCGAAGAGGCCGGCGGGGCGGGCGAGAAGGACGATGGCCATGACGATGAAGATCACCACGGTCGAGCCCTGGGGGTAGAAGACCTTGGTGAAGCCCTCCACCACGCCGAGGGCGAAGCCGCTGACGACGGCGCCGAGGATGGAGCCCATGCCACCGATGACGACGACGGCGAAGACGACGTTGATGAAGTCGTCGCCCATGTTGGGGTTCACGGAATAGATCGGCGCGGCGAGCACGCCGGCGAAGGCGGCCAGCGCCACGCCGCCGCCGAAGGTGAGGGTGACGAGGCGGGGCACGTCGATGCCGAAGGCCTGCACCAGCGCCGCGTTCTCGGTCGCGGCGCGCAGGCGGGCGCCGAGGGAGGTGCGCTCGATCGCGAACCAGGTACCGAAGCAGACGACGAGTGCCGCGCCGATGACCCAGGCACGGTAGATGGGCAGGAAGATGAAGCCGAGGTTGACGGTGAAATCCAGCTGCTTCGGCGGTGAGTAGGGCAGGCCCGAGCTGCCATAGGCGTTGCGGATCAGCCCCTCGATGACGAGGACCATGCCGAAGGTGAGGAGCAGGCCGTAGATGTGGTCCAGCCCGTAGAGGCGGCGGATGAAGAGCCGCTCCAGCGCGATGCCGAACAGGGCGACGATGGGGGGTGCCAGGATCAGCGCCCCCCAGTAGCCGATGCCGGCGTAGTGCAGCAGGCCCCACGCGACGAAGGCGCCGAGCATGAACAGCGCGCCGTGCGCGAAGTTCACGATGTTCAGCATCCCGAAGATCACCGCGAGGCCGAGCGAGAGCATCGCGTAGAAGGCACCGTTGATGACGCCCAGCAGAAGCTGGCCGAACAGCAGCGGCAGCGGGTATCCCAGGATGCTGATCATCGTTTCGTCGTCAGGCCTTGACGAAGGGGCAGTGGCCCTCGGCGAGCGGGCGCCAGGTCTCCTCCGGGGTCATGGTGGCGACGAGCTTGTAGAGGTCCCACTCGCCCTCGCTCTCGGAGGGCTTCTTCACCTCGAAGAGGTAGGCGGGGATCATCACGCGGCCGTCCTCGCGGATCTTGCCCTTGCCGTAGACGTCGTCCTCGATCGGGATCGACTTCATCCTGTTGGCAAGCTCGATGCCGGTCGCCTTCTTGGCCGCGGCGAAGCCCATGGCGTTGACGGTCTTGATGAGGTGAAGCGTCGCCGAATAGTCGCCGGCCTGGGCCATGTTCGGGTAGTTGTTCGGGGTGTGCGGCAGGACGCGCTTGGTCCAGGCGCGGGTCTTGTCGTTGAGGTCCCAGTAGAAGGTTTCGCTGAGGTGCAGCCCCTGGGCGGTCTCGAGCCCGAGGGCGTGGATGTCGTTGATGAAGGCGAGCAGTGCGGCGACGGTCATCGACTTGGTCAGGCCGAATTCATGCGCCTGCTTGATGGAGTTCACGGTGTCGTTGCCGGCGTTGCAGAGGCCGAGCACCTTCGCGCCCGAGGCCTGCGCCTGGACGAGGAAGGAGGAGAAATCCGTCGTCGAGGGGAACGGGTAGGCGACGGAGCCCTTTACCGTGCCGTGGCCCTTCTTGACGAAGGAGGTGGCGTCCGATTCCAGCTGGTGGCCGAAGGCGTAGTCGGCGACAAGGAAGAACCAGGAATCGCCGCCCGCCTTGACGGTGGCGCCGGCGGTGACGTTCGCGAGCTGGTAGGTGTCGTAGGCCCAGTGGATGAAGGAGGGGTGGCAGGCGGTGCCGGTGAGGACGGAGCTGGCGGCGCCGGTGTCCACGAAGAGCTTGTTCTTCTCCTTGGCGACGGAGGAGACGGCGAGTGCGACGGCGGAGTTCGGCACGTCGAGGATCATGTCCACGCCGTCCGTGTCGTACCACTGGCGGGCGAGGCCGGCGCCGATGTCGGGCTTGTTCTGGTGGTCGCCGGAGATGACCTCGACCGTGTAGCCGTTGCCGGCGAGCTCGGCGATGGCCTGCCTGGTGCAGGCCACCGAGGTTGGGCCGGAATCGGAACGGTACGGGCCCGACATGTCGACGAGCACGCCGATCTTGATGACGTTGCCGGCGGCGCGGGCGCGGCGCAGGCCGGGGACGGCGGTGGCGGCACCCACGGCGGCGGCGGTGCCGAGAAGCTTGCGGCGAGAGATGGTCATTGACGCTGTTCCTCCGTTGTGAAGACGCCCGGTGCCCTCAGACACCGAGGTAGTCGTGCAGGCGCCCGAGGCTGGCCCCGAGCTGGTCGTTCTCGATGCGGTCGACGATGCGGCCGTGCTCCATGACGTAGTGCACGTCCGCGACGGTGGCGGCGAAGCGGAAATTCTGTTCCACAAGCAAAACGGTGTAGCCGCGCTCCTTGATGGCGCGGATGGTGCGGCCGATCTGCTGGACGATGACGGGGGCGAGGCCCTCGGTCGGCTCGTCGAGCAGCAGCAGGCGGGCGCCGGTGCGCAGGATGCGGGCGATGGCGAGCATCTGCTGCTCTCCGCCCGAGAGCTTCGTGCCCTGGCTGTGGGCACGTTCCCTGAGGTTGGGGAAGAGCGTGTGGATGTCCGCGACGGAGAGGCCGCCCGGTGCGACCACGGGGGGGAGCATGAGGTTTTCCGTGACGTCGAGCGAGGCGAAGATGCCACGCTCCTCCGGGCAGAAGCCGAGGCCGAGGCGGGCGATGCGGTCCGAGCGGAGCGCGATGGTCTCCTCGCCCCGGTAGCGGATGGAACCGCTGCGGCGGCCGACCAGGCCCATGATGGATTTCATCGTCGTGGTCTTGCCGGCACCGTTACGGCCGAGCAACGTCACCACCCTGCCCTCGCCCACGTCGAAATCGACGCCGTGGAGCACGTGGCTTTCGCCGTACCAGGCCTCGAGGCCCCTCACCTCCAGCATCGGCGCCTGGACCATGGGTGCGTCAGGCATTCTCGTCTCCGAGATAGGCGCTGATGACCTCCGGGTTGGCGGAGACGGTGGCGTAGTCACCCTCGGCGATAATGCGCCCGCGGGTGAGGACGGTGATGCGGTCGCAGAGGCCCTGCACCACCGAGAGGTTGTGTTCCACCATGAGGATGGTGCGGCCGGCGCGGATGCGGCGGATGAGGGCGACGATGCGCTCCACGTCCTCGTGCGCCATGCCGGCGGTGGGCTCGTCGAGCAGCATGACGCGCGGATCGAGTGCCAGCGTGGTGGCGATTTCGAGCGCGCGCTTGCGGCCGTAGGCGAGCTGGCCGGCGGGGGTGCGCGCGAACTCCGTGAGGCCGACATCGGCGAGGAGTTCCATGGCGCGGGGCTCGAGGGCGGCGAGCACACGCTCCGCGCGCCAGAAGTCGAAGCTGGCGCCGCGGGCGCGCTGCAGCGCGATGCGGACGTTTTCGATGGCCGTGAGGTGAGGGAAAACGGCGGAGATCTGGAAGCTGCGCACGAGGCCGAGCCGGGCGACGCGGGCGGGGGCCAGGGACGTGATGTCCTGCCCACCGTAGCGGATGCGGCCGCTGGTTGGGGCGAGGAACTTGGTGAGCAGGTTGAAGCAGGTGGTCTTGCCGGCGCCGTTGGGACCGATCAGCGCGTGGATGCTGCCTTCCGTCACGCGCAGCGATACGTCGGACACGGCGACGAAGCCGCGGAACGCGCGTGTCAGACCCTCGGTTTCCAGGATGGCATCGGGCACCCTTGGATTCTGCTCCCTGCCCTGTTCGATGTTTGTTGAAGCGGGCGGCTTCTGTCATATCGCCACACCGGGTGCAAGGTTGGGTAAACGGGAGGGCGGATGGCCGGCTTGTGGTTCGAGGAACTGACCGAGGGACGCGTGGTGGACGCGGAGTGGACGCGCACCGTGACCGAGGCGGACAACGTGCTGTTCTGCTCGATGACGATGAACGTGCAGAAGCTGCACCTCGACGCCGAGTTCGCGCGCGAGACCGAGTTCGGGCGGCCGCTGGTGAACTCGCTGTTCACGCTGGGGCTGATGATCGGGATGAGCGTGCACAACCTGACGATGGGAACGACGATCGCGAACCTGGGCATGACGGAGGTGGCGTTTCCGGCGCCGGTTTTCGCGGGCGATACGATCCGCACGACGACGACGGTGGTGGCGGCGCGCGAGAGCCGGTCGCGGCCCGATTGCGGGATCGTCACGTTCCGGCACGAGGCGTTCAACCAGGCGGGGACGCTGGTGGCGACGTGTTTGCGGCAGGCGCTGATGCGCAAGCGGCCGACGGCCTGAGGGGGGGCGCGCGATGGGGGCGATGAGGTTGCGCAACCCGCTTTTCGCGCCGGCGGATTCGGCGCGGAAGATGGAGAAGGCGCTGGCCTCCCCGGCCGACGCGGTGATCCTCGACCTCGAGGATTCGGTGGCCGAGGGGCAGAAGGCGGCGGCGCGCGAGGTGCTGCGGGGGATGCTGCCGGGCGTTTCCCGCGCCGGGCTGATCGTGCGGGTGAACCCCGTGGGGACGGCGCACCACCTGGCGGACCTCGCGGCGGTGGTGCCGGGGCGGCCGGCGGCGATCATGCTGCCGAAATGCAACGGCGGCGGGCAGCTGGCGGTGCTGGACCGGCAGCTTTCCGCACTCGAGGCAGCCGCCGGCCTGGCGGACGGCGGTATCCGGGTGCTGCCGATCGCGACGGAGACGGCGGCCTCCGTGCTGGCGCTGGGGACGCTGGTGGGAGCGCCGCGGCTGGCTGGGCTGTGCTTCGGGGCGGAGGATCTCGCGGCGGATCTCGGCACGCCGCCGCGGCTGGAGGGCGGGGCGTATCCGGCGGCGACGGTGGCGGCGCGGGGCTTGCTGCTGCTGGCGGCGGCGGCGTGCGGGGTGCCGGCGCTGGACACGCCCTGGCCCGATCCGCGCGACCCCGAGGGGCTGTGGCGCGAGGCGCGGGCGGCGGCGGCGGACGGGTTCGCGGGCAAGCTGTGCATCCACCCGGACCAGGTGGGGCCGGTCGCGGAAGTGTTCACGCCGGACCGGATGCGCCTGGATTGGGCGCGGCTCGTGGTGGCGGGGTTCGCGGCCAACCCAGGTGCGGGGGTGTTCTCGCTCGACGGGAAGATGATCGACCGGCCGCATCTGCGGCTCGCGGAGCGGCTGCTGGCCCTGGACGCGCCGGGGTCTGCCCCGGAATAGCCACGCGCGCGTTGCATTCGGATACGTTCCGGAGGCTTGCCGGTAACACTCGGCCCGCCATATCGGACGGCGAGGATCTATGACGTCAGCGCTTTCCCGCCGCGGGTTCGCCTTTGCCTTGCCAGCCGCCCTCGGTGCCTGCGCGCTTGGGCCGGCGTATCGGCGGCCCGGGGCGGACCCGCCGGCGGTGTTTCGCGAGGCGGGGCCGAAAGGGGCGGTGGTGTGGCCGGCCGCCGACTGGTGGAAGGGATTCCGCTCGCCGGAACTCGACCAGCTGATCACGACGGCGCAGGCGAACAGCTTCGACATCGCGGCGGCGGCGGCGCGGGTGATCCAGGCGGATGCGGCACTGCGCATCGCCGGGGCGGCGCTGCTGCCCGCGGTTTCGGCGACGGCGCGGGACGACTGGAGCCGCAGCTACGTGCGATCCAGCTTCAACGGGGGATACGCGGAGAGCCGGACCTATAGCCTCGCGCCCACCGCCTCCTACGAGATCGATCTCTGGGGCAAGCTGCGGGCGACCAAGGAGGCGGCGCTGGCCTCAGCACTGCAGAGCCGTTACGATGCAGCAACGGTTGCGCTGACCACGGTTTCCTCCGTCGCGAGCACGTGGTTCCAGGCGCTGGGGTTCGCGGACCGCATCTCGATCGCGAAGCGGAACCTGGGGGC
This sequence comes from uncultured Pseudomonadota bacterium, assembly GCA_963764465.1. Taxonomy (GTDB): domain Bacteria; phylum Pseudomonadota; class Alphaproteobacteria; order Acetobacterales; family Acetobacteraceae; genus JAJXXT01. Next base: position 1,115,569 of record CAVXSO010000006.1, read on the forward strand.
GGCGCAGACGATCCTGGATGCGATCCGCGCGGGCCAGGCGGCGGGGATCAACTCGGCGCTGGATGTGGCGCAGCAGGAGGCGCTGGTCGCGGGCATCCGCGCCAACATCCCGAACCTGGAATCGCAGCTGGTGCAGACGGTGAACTCGCTGGGCGTGCTGATCGGCGTGGCGCCGGAGCGGATCACGGTGCAGCCGGGGACGCTCGCGGACCTCGCGCTGCCGGAAGTGGACCCGGGGCTGCCCTCCGCGCTGCTGGAGCGGCGGCCGGACGTGGCCTCCGCCGAGGCGGCGCTGGTGGCGGCGAATGCCAACCTGCGCGCGGCGCGGGCGGCGTTCTTTCCCGATGTGACGCTGACCGGGACCGCGGGGTGGAGCGCGCTGGCGCTGTCCACGCTGTTCGGGCCCGGATCGCTGTTCGCGACGGCGGCGGCTGCCGCGGTGCAGACGGTGTTCGACAACGGGGCGATCGCGGCGCAGGTGGAGCAGAACCGCGGGCGCTACGCGGAGCTGCTGGCGGACTACAAGAAGGCGGTGGTACAGGCGTTCACGGACGTGGAGGACGGCGCCGCGGCGTACCGGCTCGCGACCGAGCAGGAGCGGCTGCAGCAGGACGCGGTGCGCACGGCGCAGCTGGCGGCCGATATCTCGCGCGAGCAGGTGCTGGCGGGGACGGCGAATATCGTGACCTCGCTGCAGACGCAGGAGACGCTGTTCGCGGACCTCGACATCCTGTTGCAGGCGCGGCTGGCGCGGTTCACGTCGCTGGTGGCGCTGTACAAGGCGCTGGGCGGCGGGTGGACGGTGGCGGATGTGCCGACGCCGGCGCACCCCGTCTTTCAGGGCGTCCTGTGATGGGGTGTGCTATGAGGAAGAAGGCATGAAACGCATCGGCCTTCTGCTGGTGTTGCTGGTCGCGGCTGTCGTCGTGTGGCGGGTGGTGATGCGTGCGCCGGCGGATACGCAGCCCAAGGCGACGCCGCCGGTGCCGGTGGGCGTGGCGAGCGCGAGCGTGCGCGACGTGCCGGTGTACCTGGACGGGCTGGGAACGGTGCAGGCCTCCGAGACCGTGACCATCAAGGCGCAGGTGAGCGGCAAGCTGGTGGAGGTGCTGTTCCACGAGGGCGACGACGTGGAAAAGGGCCAGGTGCTGGCGAAGATCGACCCGCGCACCTACCAGGCCGCACTGGACCAGGCGGTGGCGAAGAAGGCGCAGGACGAGGCGTCGCTGGCGAACGACACGCTGAACGCCGCGCGCTACCAGAAGCTGGCGACGAACTCCTATACGTCCCAGCAGCAGGCGGATACCGCGAAGGCGCAGGTGGCGCAGGACAAGGCGCTGATCGAGCAGGACCAGGCGCAGATCGACAACGCGCGCACCAATCTTTCCTACACCACGATCACGGCGCCGATCTCGGGCAGGCTCGGGATTCGCCAGGTGGATGCGGGCAACATCGTGCAGACCTCCGACACGACGGGGCTGGTGGTGATCACCAAGCTGAAGCCGATCGCGGTGATCTTTACGCTGCCGCAACAGCAACTGCCACAGGTGGCGGCCGCGATGGCGCAGGCCGCTTCGGCGGGTGGTGCCGTGGAGGTTCTGGCGGAGCCGCAGGACGGCAGCGCGAGCGTGCTCGACCGCGGCACGCTCAAGGTGCTCGACAACCAGGTCGATCCGAGCACCGGCACGATCAAGCTCAAGGCGGAGTTCCCCAACGCGCACCTGACGCTTTGGCCGGGGGCGTTCGTGACGGTGCGGCTGCTGGCGCGGACGCTGAAGGGGGCGGTGACGATACAATCGGTCGCGGTGCAGCAGGGGCCGGACGGGGAGTTCGTCTACCTCGCCAAGGATGGGAAGGCGGTGCGCCAGACGATCACCACGGGGCCCGCGGATGGCGAGCTCGTCGTGGTGACGAAGGGGATCACGGCGGGCGAGCAGGTGGTGACGGACGGCACGTCGCGGCTTTCCGACGGGCGCGCGCTGCGGGTGCTGCCGGCGGCGAAACCCTCCTCCTGATCCGGCGGGCGGCATGAATATTTCCGACATCTTCATTCGCCGGCCGGTGGCAACGGGGCTGCTGGCGGTGGCGGTGCTGCTGGCGGGGCTGCTGGGCTATCGCTCGCTGCCGGTCTCGGCGCTGCCGGAGGTGGATTTCCCGACCATCGTCGTGACCACGGCGCTTCCCGGTGCCAGCCCGGATACGGTGGAGAAGCTGCTGACCGCGCCGCTCGAGCGGCAGTTCGGGCAGATCCAGGGGCTGGACACGATGACCTCCACCAGCGCCGAGACGACGAGCACGATCACGCTGCAATTCGCGCTTTCGCGCAACATCGACAACGCAGCACAGGATGTGCAGGCGGCGATCAACGCCGCGGGCGGCACGCTGCCGGCGGGGCTGCCCTATCCTCCCACCTATTCGAAGGTGAACCCGGCGGACGCGCCGATCCTGACCATCGCGCTTGCTTCCGACTCGTTGCCTATCCAGAATGTCGCCGATGCCGCCGATACGCTGCTGCAGCCGAAGCTGGCGCAGATCACGGGCGTGGGGCGCGTGACCGTCATGGGGACGATGCGCGAGGCGGTGCGGGTGCGCGTCAACCCCGCGCGGCTCGCGAGCTACGGGCTTTCGATGGAGGATGTGCGCACCGCGATCAGCGCCGCGAACGCCAATGGCGCCAAGGGTGGGTTCGACGGGCCGCGGCAGGCGGTGGCAATCGGGGCGAACGACCAGATGCTCTCGCCCGATGCCTACAGGAGCCTGATCGTCGCCTGGCGCAACGGGGCGCCCGTGAAGCTTTCCGATGTCGGCAGCGTGGTCAGCGGGCTGGAGAACGACCGCGTCGAGGCGTGGCATGACGGCAAGCCGGCGGTGGTGCTGGATATCCAGCGCCAGCCGGGGGCGAACATCGTCGAGACGGTGGCGGCGGTGCGCGCGGCGCTGCCCGCCCTGCAGGCGGTGATGCCGGCGGCGATCAGGCTTTCCATCGTGGTGGACCGGACGGAGACGATCCGGGCCAGCGTGCGGGACGTGCAGATCACGCTGCTGCTGTCGATTTTTCTTGTCGTGCTGGTGATCTTCGCGTTCCTCGGCTCGGTGCGGGCGACGCTGGTGCCGGCGGTGGCGCTGCCGCTGAGCCTGATCGGCACGTTCGGCATCATGGCGCTGATGGGGATCGGGCTCGACAACCTCTCGCTGATGGCGCTGACGGTGGCGACCGGGTTCGTGGTCGATGACGCGATCGTGATGATCGAGAACGTGATGCGCTACATCGAGGCGGGGGTGGCGCCGTTCGAGGCGGCGCTGCGGGGCAGCAAGCAGATCGGGTTCACGATCGTTTCGCTGACCGTCTCGCTGGTGGCGGTGTTCATTCCGCTGCTGTTCATGTCCGGCATCGTGGGACGGTTGTTCAGCGCGTTTTCCATTGTGCTGTCGGTCGCGGTGCTGGTTTCCGCCGTGGTGTCGCTGACGCTGACGCCGATGATGTGCGGGCAGTTGCTGCGGGCGGAGCATGGCCAGAGCCGGCTGGTGCGGATGACCGAGGCGGGGTTCGCCTGGCTGCTGCGGCACTACACGACGAGCCTGCACTGGTCGCTGAGGCACCAGCGGGCGATGCTGGTCACGGCGGTGGCGACGCTGGTGGGCACGCTGCTGCTGTATGGGGAAATCTCCAAGGGGTTCCTGCCGCTGCAGGATACCGGGGTGATCGTTGCGTCCACGCAAGGGGCGCCGGATATCTCCATCCCGCGGCTCGCGACACTGCAGGCGCGGGCGGCGGAGATGGCGCTGAAGGACAAGGCGGTGACGAGCGTGGTGAGCTTCGTGGGCGTGGGCGCCGTGAACCCGACGCCGAACACCGGGCAGATCACCATCGCGCTGAAGCCGCTTTCGTCCGGGCGGGAGAGCGCCAGCGTGATCGCGGCGCGGCTCGGGCAGGAGTTCCAGTCGATCCCCGGGCTTTCGGTGCTGCTGCGGCCGGTGCAGGACATCCAGATCGGGGCGCGGCCGAGCTCCACGCAGTTCCAGTACACGCTGGTGGACACTGATGCGGCGGAGCTGGCGCACTGGGCGACGCTGCTGCAGGCGAAGCTCGCGGCGTCGCCGGCGCTGGCGGATGTGGCGACGGACCAGGCGCCGGGGGGGCTGCGCTGGCAGATCACGGTGAACCGCGACGCGGCGATGCGGCTGGGCGTTTCCATGCAGTCCGTGCAGGACGTGCTGTATGACGGGTTCGGGCAGCGGCAGATCTCGACGATCTTTGCGCAATCGAACCAGTACCGCGTGGTGCTGGAGGCCGATCCGTCCTGGCAGGCGGACCCCTCGAAGCTCGCGCTGCTGCGGGTGCCGGGGGCGGCGGGCACGCAGGTGCCGCTGGCATCCTTCGCGACCATCACGCGGACGACGGCGGCCCTGGTGGTCACGCACCAGGGGCAGTTTCCGTCGGTCACGCTGTCGTTCAACCTGGCACCCGGGTATGCGCTGGGGGATGCGGTGCAGGCGGTCACCGACGCGCAGGCCTCGCTCGGGATGCCGGCGTCCATCACCGGGAGCTATGCGGGCGATGCGGCGGAGTTCCAGCGCTCGCTGGCGACGGAGCCGTGGCTGATCCTGGCCTCCGTCGTGGTGATCTACATCGTGCTTGGCGTGCTCTACGAGAGCCTGATCCATCCGGTCACGATCATCTCGACGCTGCCTTCGGCCGGGATCGGGGCGCTGCTGGCGCTGATGGCGACGGGGGAGTCGCTGACCATCGTGGCGCTGGTGGGGATCGTGCTGCTGATGGGGATCGTGAAGAAGAACGCGATCATGATGATCGACTTCGCGATCGAGGGGCAGCGCACGCGCGGGCTCGCGGCCGCGGCGGCGATCGAGGAGGCGGCGCGGCTGCGGTTCCGGCCGATCATGATGACGACGGCGGCCGCACTGCTGGGTGCGCTGCCGCTGGCGTTGCAGCATGGAACGGGGTCCGAGCTGCGGATTCCGCTGGGCATCACGATCATCGGCGGGTTGCTGCTTTCCCAGTTGCTGACGCTCTACACCACGCCCGCGATCTACCTGGCGTTCGAGCGGCTGTTCCATGCGCGCCAGGCGCTGAAGCCGGCGGAGTAGCGCGATGGGGCTCGCGGACGCCGCGATACGCCGGCCGATCGCGACGATCCTGCTGGCACTCGGCGTGATGCTGGGCGGGGCGGTGGCGTACCGGTTCCTGCCGGTTTCCTCGCTGCCGCGCGTGGATATTCCGGTGATCGTTGTCTTCGCGCACCAGCCGGGGGCGGACCCGGAGACGATGGCGAACTCCGTCGCCGCGGTGCTGGAGCGCCATCTCGGGACCATTCCCGGGGTGTCGGAGATCACCTCCACCAACTCCACCGGGTCGTCCAACATCGTCATTGCCTTCGATATCGACCGCGACATCAACGCCGCGGCGCATGACGTGCAGGCGGCGATCAACGCCTCGGCCGCCGACCTGCCGAGCGACCTGCCGCAGCGGCCCTACTACAAGAAGTTCAACCCCGCCGACGCGCCGATCGTGACGCTGGCGCTGACCTCCGACACGCTCTCGCCCGGGGCGCTCTACGACGTGGCGGACAGCATCGTGGCACAGCGGCTGTCGCAGGTGGCGGGGGTGGCGCAGGTGCAGATCAACGGTGCCGAGGACCCGGCGGTGCGGATCGCGCTCAACCCCGCGGCGTTGGCGGCGGCGGGACTTTCGGCGCAGAACATCTTCACCATCGTCCGTTCCGAGAACGTGACGCAGCCGGTGGGCGGGTTCGAGGGGAAGAACCAGGCGGCGACGATCGGGGTCAACGGGCAGCTCGATACCGCGGCACAGTACGGCGCGCTGATCGTGAAGCAGGCGAACGGCGCGATCCTGCGGCTGCGCGACGTGGCGAACGTGCATGAGGGGGTGGCGAACAACAAGCTGGCGGCCTGGTACGACAAGCAGCCGGGCGTGCTGCTGACCATCACCAAGACGCAGAACGCCAACGTGATCGACACGGTGGATGGGGTGCGGGCGCTGCTGCCGCTGCTCGAGGCGTGGATGCCGGCGGGGGTGCAGGTGCATGTGCTGTCCGACCGGACGGCGACGATCCGCGCCTCCGTCGCGGACGTGCAGTTCACGCTGCTGCTGACGGTGGCGCTGGTGCTGATGGTGGTCGCGGTGTTCATGCGCCGGCTGATACCGACGCTGGCGGTGGGGGTGACGGTGCCGCTGTCCATCGCGGGCACGCTGGGCGGGATGTGGTTCGAGGGCTTCACGCTCGACAATCTCTCGCTGATGGCGCTGACGATCTCGGTGGGCTTCGTGGTCGACGACGCGATCGTGATGACGGAGAACATCGCGCGGCATGCCGAGCAGGGCATGAGCGCGCGCGCCGCGGCGATCGCGGGGGCGCGGCAGATCGGGTTCACGGTGGTTTCCATCAGCATCTCGCTGGTGGCGGTGTTCATTCCGCTGCTGTTCATGGGCGGCATCCTGGGGCGGCTGTTCCACGAGTTCGCGATGACGCTGACGATGGCGATCGCGATTTCCGCCGTGGTGTCGCTGACGGTGACGCCGATGCTGTGCGCGCACCTGCCGCAGCCGAAGCCGCGGGAGCCGGGACGGATCGGGCGGGCGCTGGATGCGGGGTTCGCGCGGCTGGTGGGGTTCTATGCGCGCACGCTGGACGTGGCACTGCGCTGGCGGTGGATCACGCTCGGGGTGGCGGTGGGGAGCGTGGTGTTCAACGTGTGGCTCTACACCGTGGTGCCGAAGTCGTTCTTTCCGACGCAGGACACGGGGCTGATCCAGGGCAGCACGCTGGCCGATCCCTCGATCTCCTTCGCGGCGATGAGCGCCAAGCAGCACCAGGTGGTGGACGCGATCCTCGCCGACCCGGCGGTGGCGGGAGTGGGCTCGACCGTGGGGGTTTCCACGGGATGGTCCTCGCTCAACCGCGGGTCGCTCACGGTGAGCCTGAAGCCGCTGGCGGAGCGGCATATCTCATCCGAGCAGGTGATCGCGCGGCTGCGGACGAAGCTCGCCGCGATCGGCGGGATCCAGACGTTTCTCTACTCGGCGCAGGACCTGCGCGGCGGCGGGCGGCAGGGGAATGCGAACCAGTTCGTGCTGATCGACCAGAACCTCGGGGAGTTGCGGGTGTGGACGCAGAAGCTCGAGGACAAGCTCAAGACGATGCCGGAGGTGGCGGACGTTTCCTCCGACCAGGATCGCGCGGGGCCGGAGGCGATGGTGGTGATCGACCGGCAGGCGGCGACCAGGCTGGGGGTGAGCGTGAGCGCGGTGGACAGCGCGCTCAACAACGCGTTCGCGCAGCGGCAGATCTCCGTGATGTATGGCGAGCGCAACCAGTACTGGGTGGTGCTGGAGACGAGCCCGCGGTTGCAGACAAACCCCGCGATGCTGGGGCGCATCTATGTCGGCGCCAGCAACGGAACCCAGGTGCCGCTGATGTCACTGGTGCATGTGGTGCGCGACACCGCGCCGCTCTCGGTGCGCCACGAGGGCCAGTTCCCGGCGGCGACCATCACGTTCAACGTGCCGCCGGGGGTGGCGATGGGCACGTCGCTGGCGGCGGTGCAGCAGGCGGCGGACGACCTGGGCATGCCGGCGACGGTGCACACCTCCACGGGCGGGAACGCGCGGTACCTGCAGCAGACGGTCCAGTCCGAGCCGCCGCTGCTGCTGGCGGCGCTGATCGCGATGTATATCGTGCTGGGGGTGCTCTACGAGAGCCTGTCGCAGCCGCTGACGATCATCTCCACCCTGCCCTCGGCCGGCATCGGCGCGCTGCTGGCGATGCTGGTGACGGGCACGCCGCTTTCCATCATGGGGATGATCGGCATCGTGCTGCTGATGGGGATCGTGAAGAAGAACGCGATCATGATGATCGACTTCGCGCTGGAGCAGGAGCGCCACCACGCGATGGCGCCGCGCGAGGCGATACGCGCCGCGTGCCTGGAGCGGTTCCGGCCGATCCTGATGACGACGCTGGCGGCAGTGTTCGGCGCGGTGCCGCTGGCGCTGGCGTTCGGCACCGGGGCGGAGCTGCGCCAGCCGCTGGGCATTGCCATCATCGGTGGGCTGATCGTCTCGCAGTTGCTGACGCTGTACACGACGCCGGCGATGTACCTGGCGCTGGAGCGAAGGGGAGCGCGGCGGATACGCTACGAGGAGCCGGCGTAACCCCAGGCGGCCTTGCCGCTTTCCGTGGGGCAGGAGCAGGGCTGGCCGGGATAGGCCGGGCGATTGAGCGGGCAGACATAGGGGCCGGCGAAGCAGGCCGTGGCGGTCGGCGGGCCGCCATAGTAGGCGGGCGGCGGGTCATAATACGGCGGCGGCGACCCATAATAATACGGCGGGGGCGGGCCGCCGTAGCCACCCGGCTGCGCCATCGCCGCCGGGGCCGCGAGCAGCGTGGGAAGCAGGAAAACAGCGGCGAGCAGACGGCGCATGCGGTTGAGATGGGCGCGCGCGGCGGGCCATGCAAGCGAACGGGTGCGGCCATGCGCGCGGGCCCGAGGCGGCGCATTTTCTTGACTTTCTCGCGGGGTTTGCCGATACGCGCGACGTTGCCCGCGGATGGCGGGCCGCGACGGCGCCGCGCATGAGTGTTCCTGCATGATGGGCCGCCCCTCCACCGCCTGATCGCCTACCCTCCGCCGCCTGGCATCGCCCGACCGCATCGCTGAAAGCTCCCGCGTGACCGATAACAACAACACCGACGCTACCGAAACCATCGCGGACGACGCCGCGCATGCCGAAGGCGTGCCGCCGGCGCATGAGGACGCGCATGGGGCGCATGAGGGGGCGCATGACGATGCCCATCACGAAGCGCATGACGACGCTTATGACGAAGCGCATGACGGGCCGGAAAGCGAGACCCTGCGCAACGGGTTCGTGGAGCTGGGGCTTTCGGATTCGGTGGTGCAGGCGGTAGCGGAGAAAGGCTACACCACGCCGACACCGATCCAGACGCAGGCGATCCCGGTGGTGCTGATGGGCCGCGACGTGCTGGGCTGCGCGCAGACCGGCACGGGCAAGACGGCGGGCTTCACGCTGCCGATGCTCGACATCCTTTCCGGCTCCCGGGCGCGGGCGCGCATGCCGCGCAGCCTGATCCTGGAGCCGACGCGCGAGCTGGCGTTGCAGGTGGCGGAGAATTTCGTCCAGTACGGCAAGCACCTGAAGCTGACCCACGCGCTGGTGATCGGCGGCGAGAGCATGGGCGACCAGCGCGACGTGCTGATGCGCGGCGTCGATGTGCTGATCGCGACACCGGGGCGGCTGATCGACATGTTCGAGCGCGGCACCATGCTGCTGACGGATGTGAAGATCCTGGTGATCGACGAGGCGGACCGCATGCTCGACATGGGGTTCATTCCGGATGTGGAACGCATCGTCTCGCTGCTGCCGCCGCTCAGGCAGACGCTGTTCTTCTCGGCGACGATGGCCCCCGAGATCCGCCGGCTCGCGGACAAGTTCCTGCGCAACCCGAAGGAGATCACGGTCTCGCGGCCGGCGAGTGTCGCGACGACGATTACCGAGGCGCTGGCGGTGGTGGAGGAGCTGGAGAAGCGCGAGGCGCTGCGGCGGCTGATCGCCAAGGAGGACGTGCAGAACGCGCTGATCTTCTGCAACCGCAAGCGGGACGTGGACATCCTCTACAAGTCGCTGCGCAAGCACGGGTTCTCCGTCGGCGCGCTGCATGGCGACATGCCTCAGTCCACGCGGTTCGCGACGCTGGAGGCGTTCAAGTCGGGGGATATCAGGCTGCTCTGCTGCTCCGACGTGGCGGCGCGGGGGATCGACATCGGCGGGCTGTCGCACGTGTTCAACTTCGACGTGCCGCACCATGCCGAGGACTATGTGCACCGCATCGGGCGCACCGGGCGCGCGGGGCGCGAGGGGCGCGCGTTCACGCTGGCGCTGCCCGAGGACAGGCCGGCGGTTGCGGCGATCGAGGCGCTGACCGGGCATCCGATCCCGCTGGTCGAGGTGGAGGGGATCGAGACCGCGGCGTGGGCCGAGGGGGATTCACGGCGGCGCGGGCGCGGGGGACGCGGCCGCGGGGCGGCGAAGCCGGCGCGGGAAGCGAAGGCGCCGCGCGAGACCGCGGAGCCGCGCGAGGCGAAGGCGCCGCGCGAGGCGAAGGCGCCGCGTGAGGCCCGGGTGCCGCGCGAGAGGAAGCCGGCGCGGACGGAGCCACGCGCGGAGCGGGCGGAGGGCCAGGCGCCGCAGGCGGAACGGTCCGAAGGCGAGCGGCACGTGGACGAGCGGGTGGTGGACGCGCGGGCGGCGGATGCGCGGGCGGTGGAGGGGCGGCATGCGGGCGAGCGGCGGGGCACGCGGCGGCATGAGGGTGAGCGGCACGCGGGCGAGAGGATGGGGCATGAGCGCGGTGGGAGCGAGCGCGTGATCGGGTTCGGCGACGACATGCCGGCGTTCATGCGGCTTGCCAGGCGCGCGGCGCCCGCCGCACGTTCGCCCATCCCGCCTTCCGTCGCGGAGACAGAGGAAGCAGCATGAACGTCGCCACCAAGGTCGAGACTGGCACGACACAGACGGGCAGGAAGGGTCAATTCGTCGCGTTCCAGTGGGACGATGCCCTGCTGCTCGACGACCAGCTGACCGAGGACGAGCGCGCGATCCGCGACGCGGCACAGGCCTACTGCCAGGACAAGCTGTTCCCCCGCGTGCTGGAGGCGAACCGGCACGAGCGTTTCGATCGCGAGATCATGTCGGAAATGGGGGAGATGGGATTCCTCGGCGCCACGCTGGAGGGATATGGCTGCGCCGGCGTGGGCTATGTTTCCTACGGGCTGATCGCGCGCGAGGTGGAGCGGGTGGATTCCGGCTATCGCAGCGCGTTTTCGGTGCAGTCCTCGCTGGTGATGTATCCGATCTATGCGTTCGGGTCCGCGGCGCAAAAGGACAAGTACCTGCCGAAGCTCGCGAAGGGCGAGTGGGTTGGCTGCTTCGGGCTGACGGAGCCGGATGCGGGGTCCGACCCCGGGTCCATGCGGACGCGGGCGCGGAAGGTCGCCGGCGGGTATGTGCTGAACGGGTCCAAGACCTGGATCAGCAACTCGCCGATCGCGGACGTGTTCCTGGTCTGGGCGAAGGACGACGAGGGGGTGATCCGCGGGTTCATCCTCGAAAAGGGGATGAAGGGGCTCACGGCGCCGAAGATCGAGGGGAAGTTCAGCCTGCGTGCCTCCGTGACCGGCATGGTGATGATGCAGGACGTGGAAGTGGGCGAGGATGCGATGCTGCCGGGTGTGAAGGGCCTCAGGGGACCGTTTTCATGCCTCAACAATGCGCGCTACGGCATCGCGTGGGGCGCGCTCGGGGCGGCGGAGTTCTGCTGGCACGCGGCGCGGGAATACACGCTCGCCAGGCAGATGTTCGGCCGGCCGCTGGCGGCGACGCAGCTGATCCAGAAGAAGCTCGCGGACATGCAGACCGAGATCACGATCGGGTTGCAGGCGATTCTGCGCGTGGGGCGGCTGCTGGACGAGGGACGCGCGGCGCCGGAGATGATCAGCCTGTGCAAGCGCAATTCCTGCGGCAAGGCGCTGGCGATCGCGCGCGAGGCGCGGGACATGCACGGCGGCAACGGAATTGCCGACGAATACCATGTGATCCGGCACGTGATGAACCTCGAGGCGGTGAACACGTACGAGGGCACGCATGACGTGCACGCGCTGATCCTGGGGCGGGCGCAGACGGGGATTTCCGCGTTCGGTGCCTGAACCGGCGGGCGGCGGCTCGCGGGCCGGCGCTGATGCAGCGAAGCGCGTTCCGGGAAGGCAGGAATCTCTTGTCGATCACGTCGCCAGCGGCGGCGACGGGGTGGTGCGCGGGGTGGACGGGCCGGTGTTCGTGCCGTTCGTGCTGCCAGGGGAGCGCGTCAGCCTCGGGGCGATGACGCCGCGGGGCCAGGCCTTCACGGCGCAGGCGGAGGTGCTGGAGGCCTCGGCCGACCGGGTTGTTCCGCCCTGCGTTCATTTCGGCGACTGCGGCGGATGCCGGTTGCAGCATTGGCGGGATGCGCCTTACCAGGCGTGGAAGCGCGCGCGGGTTGTTTCGGCCCTGGCACGAGCGGGATTTCGCGAGGATGTGGTGACGCCGCTGGTGGCGGGGGCGCCCGGGGCGCGGCGGCGCCTGGACCTCGCGGCGCGGCGGGAGGGACGCCAGGTGGTGCTGGGGCTGCATGCCGCGCGGGAGAGCCGGGTGGTGGACCTGCGGGTGTGCCCGATTTCGGCGCCGGCGCTGGTGGCGCTGCTCGGGCCGTTGCGGGCGGTGCTGGCGGGGCTCGGCGGGTTCCGGCGCGCGGCGGATGTGCATCTCAACCTGCTCGATACGGGGCCCGACCTGCTGATCCGGGCGGATGGGACGCTGGCGGCCGCCGACCGGACCCGGCTGGCGGCGTTTGCCGAGGCGCAGGGCGTGCCGCGGGTCGCGTGGGCGCAGGGGCGTGGGGAGCCGGAGATCGCGGCGCAGCTGTTCCGGCCCACGATCGCGTTTGGCGGCGTGAGCGTGACGCCGCCGCCGGGGGCGTTCCTGCAGGCGAGCGCCGGGGCGGAGGCGGCGATCCTCTCGGCCGTGATGGCGGCGTTGCCGGCAAGGGGAGCGGTGCTGGATCTGTACGCGGGGGTGGGGACGATGTCGTTGCCGATGGCGAACGGACGCACGGTGACCGCGGTGGAGGGGGATGCGGGCTCCTGCGCGGCGCTGGATGCGGCCTCGCGGACGGTTGGCGGGCGCGTGCGGGTGGTGCGGCGGGACCTCGCGAGGCGGCCGATGGCGGGCGGGGAGTTGCGGGGATTTTCGGCGGTGGTGCTGGACCCGCCCTATGCGGGGGCGCCAGAGCAGACGCGGATGCTGGCGGAGGCGGGGGTGGCGCGGGTGGTGATGGTGAGCTGCAACCCGGAGGCGCTGGCGCGGGATGCGGCGACGTTGCGGGCGGCGGGGTATGGGTGCGAGAGCGCGGCGCCGATCGACGCGTTCTTGTGGAGTGCCGACGTGGAGACCGTTGCGGTGTTCACACGAAAGGCGCGGTGATGCCCTCCGCCGCGAAGGTGGCGGCGATGGCGGGGCGGGCGAGCATGCGGCGGGCGTAGGGGCCGAGATTGCGGTAGTCGCGCAGCGGGTGGGTGAATCCGCGGCCCCAGCGGATGAGCATGAGGAGGAGCGGGTCCGCGACGGTGTAGGTTTCGCCGAGGAGCCAGGGCCCCTGCCCCACGGCCGTGTCGATGACAGCGAACATTTCGGCGAGGGTTGATTCGGCCTTGGCCTTGATGCCTGGCAAGGCAGCGGGGTCGTCGCTGCGGGTGTGGGGGTAGAAGTAGCCGCGGAACTCGGGTTGGGGCGTGTTGCTGAGGTGGAACAGAAACTTCAGCAGATGCGGGCGCAGGGCCGAGCCGATGGGCGGGACGAGGCTGGATGCGGGGAAGCGCTCGCCGAGATGGAGCAGGATGGCGGCGGTTTCCCAGAGCACCAGGCCGCCGTCCTCCAGCGCGGGGATGCGGCCGGTGGGGTTGAGGCGCAGGTAATCCGCGGAGTGTTGGGCCTGTTTCTCGCGGTCCACGAGGACGAGCTCGAACGGGGTGCCGATCTCGCGCAGCGCCATGTGCGGGGCGATCGAGGCGTTTCCGGGATAATAATGCAAACGCAACATGGGCGCGGGCTCAGACGTGGAAGCTTTCGCCGCAGCCGCAGCGGCCCTTCTCATTCGGGTTGGTGAAGGTGAAGCCCTGGGAGAAGGGGGCGGTTTCGTAGTCCATCGTGGTGCCGATGAGGAACAGCGTTGCCTTGCGGTCCACGAGGATGGTGACGCCCTTGTCCGCGACGGTTTCGTCGCCGGGGCCGGCGGCCTCCACCCAGGTGAGGTCGTAGGAGAGGCCGGAGCAGCCCTTGGTCCGGATGCCGATGCGCAGCAGCTTGCCCTGCTGGCCGTTGGCCTCGCCCTTTTCGTAGAGGGCGCGCAGGCGGGCGGCCGCGATGTCCGTGAGGGACATCAGCGGGGGGAGCGGGCGGCGGGGGCGGGTGGCGACTTCGCTCATGTTGGAACCCATTGCGTCATCAGAACATGTTGAGGGCGAGGCGGGCGTCGTCGGACATGCGGCTGGGGTCCCACGGCGGATCCCAGACCACGTCCACGTCGCAGGATTTCACGCCGTCCACGGCCATGACAGCGTCCTGGACCTGCTGCGGCAGTTCCTGGGCGCTGGGGCAGCCAGGGGCGGTGAGGGTCATTTCGACCTTCACGCTGCCGCCGTCGGCGATCTCGATCGCGTAGATGAGACCGAGTTCGTAGATGTTCACGGGGATTTCCGGGTCATAGACGGTGGCGATGGCGCCGATGACGGCATCGTCCGTCACGCGCGGAGGGGTTTCGCCCTCCGGCGTCCAGGAGCCGTGGTTGGCCTGGATTTCACTCACTGGTGGCCTCCGGGGTGCCGGCCAGCGCGGCGTTGAGGGCGTTCCAGGCCAGCGTCGCGCATTTGACACGGGATGGAAACGAATGGACGCCGGCGAGGGGGCGCAGGGCGTCGAGGTCCGCGCCCTGCCCTGCCCCGGTGCGCGCCAATGCCGCGACGCGCTCGCCGAGGGATTTCGCGGCGGTGGCGTCCAGCCCCACGGCGGCTTCCGCCATGAGGTCCGCCGAGGCGACGGAGATGGCGCAGCCGCGGGCCTGGAAGCCGACTTCCGCGATCCTGCCGTCCTCGCGGCGGACCCAGACCTCGACGCGGTCGCCGCACATCGGGTTGTCGCCCTTGGCATGCGCGTCGAAGCAGGCGAGGCGGGAGGCATGGCGGGGCTTGCGGCTGCGATCCAGGATGGTGCGCTCGTAGAGGTCCGCGAGGTCGCCAGAGCTCGCCGCGCTGGCTGGGCCGATTGTTTCGCTCACGTGAAGAACTCCCGCACGCGGCGCAGGCCGGTGGCGAGCGCGTCGATCTCCTCGCGCGTGGTGTAGAGGGCGAAGCTGGCGCGGGCGGTGCTGTCCACGCCCAGGCGGCGCATCAGGGGCTCGGCGCAATGGTGGCCGGCGCGCACCGCGATGCCCTGGCGGTCGAGCAGCGTTGCGATGTCGTGGGCGTGGGCGACGTCCATGGTGAAGGAGACGACCCCTCCCCTGTCCTGCGCGCGGCCGAGGATTGTGAGGCCCTCGATGTTGGCGAGGGTGGCGAGCGCGTGGTCGGTCAGCGCTGCCTCGTGCGCGGCGATGGAGGGGTAGCCGACCGCCTGGACATAGGCGATGGCGGCCCCGAGGCCGACGGCTTCCACGATGGCGGGGGTGCCGGCCTCGAATTTATGCGGGATCTCGGCCCAGGTGCTGCGCTCGTAGGTGACCGTCGCGATCATGTCGCCGCCGCCCATGAACGGGGGCATGGCTTCCAGGAGTTCGCGGCGGGCCCAGAGCACGCCGATGCCGGTCGGGCCGTAGAGCTTGTGGCCGGTGAAGGCGTAGAAATCGGCGTCGAGCGCCTGGACGTCGATCTGGCGGTGCACGATGGCCTGGGAGCCGTCGAACAGCACCTTGGCGCCATACTGGTGCGCGAGTTTCGCGACGCGGGCGGCGGGGACGTACGTGCCGAGGACGTTGGACATGTGCGTGATCGAAACGAGGCCGACCTTGCCGTCGGACAGCAGGGATTCGAGGGCGGCGAGGTCGAGTTCGCCGGCGTCCGAGATCGGGGCGACGCGGAGTTCGATGCCGCGTTCGTCGCGCAGCATCTGCCAGGGGACGATGTTGGAGTGGTGTTCCATGGCCGAAATGACCACCGCCTGGCCGGGCCTGAGGATGCCGCGGCCGTAGCTGTGGGCGACGAGGTTGATCGCCTCCGTGGAGTTGCGGGTGAAGACGATCTCGTGGCGGTCCGGCGCGTTGATGAGGCTGGCCACGGCATCGCGGGTGGATTCGTAAGCCTCCGTCGCGCGCTCGCTCATCCAATGCAGGCCGCGATGCACGTTGGCGTAGGCGTGCTCCATGGTGTTGACCATGGCGTCGATGACGGCGCGGGGTTTCTGGGCGGAGGCGGCGCTGTCGAGAAAGACCAGCGGCTTGCCGTGGACCTTCTCGGCGAGGATGGGGAAGTCGGCGCGCAGGCGCGCGAGGTCCGCGGAGGACCCGGGATTTCGGGAGATGATGAGGTTCATTGCGCGGCCTCCCACCAGGGGTCGATGAGGGATTCCATCCAGGCGCGGGCGGCGTCGTTCGCGATGGGATCGAGGGCTTCGGCGAGGAAGGCGCGGACCAGGATGGCGCGGGCGGCGGCTTCCGGCACGCCGCGGCTGCGGAGGTAGAAAAGCTGGTCGGCGTCGAGTTCACCGACCGTTGCGCCGTGGCTGCACTTCACGTCGTCGGCGTAGATTTCGAGCTGGGGCTTGGCGCTGATCTCGGCGCGCGGGGAGAGCAGCAGGGCCTGGTTCATCTGGTAGCCGTCGGTCTTTTGTCCGCTGCGCGCGACCTCGATCTTGCCCTGGAAGACGCCGTGGGCGCGGCCGGCGAGGACCGTCTTGACGGTCTGGCGGGACACGGTCGCGTGGGCGTCGTGGCGCACGACGGTCGTGAAATCGCCGTGCTGGGAGCGGGCGAGGAGCTGTGCCGCGTTGAGATGCGCGGTGGCGCGGGGGCCGGCGAGGCGGGCGTGGATTTCCGTCCGGCCGATGGCGGCGCCGCGGGCGAGGAGGAAGCTGTCGTAGGTCGCGCCCTCCGCGACGTCCGCGTAGATCGTCGCGAGGTGGTAGGACGTTTCGGATTCGTCCTGGATGCGAAGATGCGTGAGCGTGGCGCCTGGGGCGATGGAGAATTCGAGGACGGGGTTGTGGAAATAGGCACCCTGGCCGCCTGCGTACTCGACGAGGGTGAGTTTGGCGCCCTTGCCGAGGCGGATGGCGTGGCGAGGATGCGACGTGCCGCCGGTGCCGAGATGGGCGAGGACCAGCGTGCCGGCATCCGTCTCCGCCGCGACCTCGATGGCGGCGCCGTCGTGGGCGAACATGGTGTTCAGGGCGACGAGCTTATCGCAGGCGGGTTTGGCGAGGCCGAGCGAGGCGGCGGCGCCGGTGGTGGCGCGCAGGCGGTCCGTGGTGGCGCAGAGCGCGGGGACGAAGGCGCCATCCGCGAAGACGAGGCGGGGCGCGGGGAAATTGGCGAGGCTGTCCGGCAGGGTGGGCGTGCCGGGTGCGTCGAGGTTCGCTTCGTAGAGCGGGCGCAGCGGGGTGGCGCGCCAGTCTTCCTCGCGCATGCCAGGCAGGCCGCGATCGCGCAGGATAGTGGCGGCGGCGCGCGCCTCCGCCGAGGCGTTCGTGACGGTTTCGAAGCGTTCGAGGAAGGCGCTCGCGGCAAGAGGGGAGGCGTTCATGCGGCGGCGGCCTTCTCGATGATCCCGCCATAGCCGCTGGCCTCGAGTTCGTGGGCGAGTTCGGGGCCGCCGGAGCGGATGATGCGGCCATGGGCGAGGACGTGCACGCGGTCCGGCACGATGTGGTCCAGCAGGCGCTGGTAGTGGGTTATGACGAGGGCGGAAAAATCCGGGCCGCGCAGCGCGTTCACGCCCTGGGCCACGATGCGCAGCGCGTCGATGTCGAGCCCGCTGTCGGTTTCGTCGAGGATCGCGAGGCGGGGGCGCAGGAGGGCCATCTGCAGCACTTCGTTGCGCTTCTTTTCGCCGCCGGAGAAGCCGACATTGACGTTGCGCTTGAGCATGTCGTCGGAGATGGCGAGGCGCTTGAGTTCCTGGCGGGCGAGGCGGAGGAAGGCGCCGGCGTCCAGCTCCGCCTCGCCGCGGGCGCGGCGCTGGGCGTTGAGCGCGGTGCGCAGGAAGTTGGCGTTGCCGACGCCGGGAAGCTCGACCGGGTACTGGAAGGCGAGGAAGAGGCCGGCGGCGGCGCGCGCCTCCGGCTCCATGGCGAGGAGGTCGGCACCGTCGAGCGTGGCGGTGCCGGCGGTGACCTCGTAGCCCTCGCGGCCGGAGAGGACGTAGGAGAGCGTGGACTTGCCGGAGCCGTTGGGGCCCATGATGGCGTGGATCTCGCCCTTCGGGACCGCAAGGGTTATGCCGCGCAGGATTTCCTTGCCGTCGACGCTGGCGGCGAGATTCCTGATTTCGAGCAGCGCGCTCATCCGACCGATCCCTCGAGGCTGATGGCGAGGAGTTTCTGGGCCTCGACGGCGAATTCCATGGGCAGTTCCTTGAGCACTTCGCGGCAGAAGCCGTTGACGATGAGACCGACCGCGTCTTCCTGCGACAGGCCGCGCTGGCGGCAGTAGAAGAGCTGGTCCTCGGCGATGCGCGAGGTGGTGGCCTCGTGCTCGACCTTCGCGGTGGGGTTGCGGCACTCGATGTACGGCACCGTGTGGGCGCCGCATTCCTGGCCGATGAGGAGCGAGTCGCACTGGGTGTGGTTGCGGGCACCGGCGGCGCGGGGAAGGATGCGGACCAGGCCGCGATAGGTGTTGTCCGAGCGGCCGGCGGAGATGCCCTTGGAGACGATGGTGCTGGTGGTGTTGCGGCCGATATGGATCATCTTGGTGCCGGTGTCCGCCTGCTGGCGGTTGTTCGTGACGGCAACGGAATAGAATTCGCCCACACTCTCGTCGCCCTCCAGCACGCAGGACGGGTATTTCCAGGTGATGGCGGAGCCGGTCTCGACCTGGGTCCAGGAGATGCGGCTGCGCGCGCCGCGGCAGACGCCGCGCTTGGTGACGAAGTTGTAGATGCCGCCATTGCCCTCGGCGTCGCCGGGGTACCAGTTCTGGACGGTGGAATACTTGATGCGGGCGTCGGCCATGGCCACGAGTTCCACGACGGCGGCGTGGAGCTGGTTTTCGTCGCGCATCGGCGCGGTGCAGCCCTCGAGGTAGGAGACGGTGGCACCCTCCTCCGCGACGATGAGCGTGCGCTCGAACTGGCCGGTGTTGCGGGCGTTGATGCGGAAATAGGTGGACAGCTCCATCGGGCAGGCCACCCCTTTCGGGATGTAGACGAAGCTGCCGTCGGTGAAGACGGCGGAGTTGAGGGCGGCGAAGTAATTGTCCGCAACCGGAACGACAGAGCCCAGGTGGGCACGCACGAGATCCGGGTGCGCGTGCACCGCCTCGCTGATGGGGCAGAAGATGACGCCGGCCCTGGCCAGCGTCTCGCGGAAGGTGGTGGCGACGGAGACGCTGTCGAACACCGCGTCCACGGCGATCTGCGGGCGCTCGCCCTCCGCCGGCTCGACGCCCGCGAGGATGGCGCGCTCACGCAAGGGTATCCCGAGTTTCTCGTAGGTTTCGAGGAGCTTGGGGTCGACCTCGTCGAGGCTTTTCGGGCCCGGCTTCTTCTTCGGCGCGGCGTAGTAGTGCAGCGCCTGGTAGTCGATGGGCTTGTGGTGGATTTTCGCCCAGTGGGGTTCCTGCATCTTCGACCACGCGGCGAAGGCGGCGAGGCGCCATTCCAGCAGCCACGCGGGCTCGCCCTTGCGCTCCGAGATGAGGCGGATGGTGTCCACGGTGAGGCCCGCGGGGGCGAGATCGGTCTCGATGTCGGTCGAGAAGCCCCATTTGTAGCCGCCCTCGGCGAGGGCTTCGACTTTCTGGAGGGTATCGGCGTCAGGCATGTCCGTGTTCCGGCTTGGCGGCCCGGCTCGGCGCGAGGTCCGCGAGTGGGATGCGCAGCGCCTCCGGCACCGAGGCCGCGCGCATGTCGGCGAGCGTGATGGCGCCGAGCGCCTCGCGGATGGCGTCGTTGACCAGGTTCCAGCGGCCGCGCACGGCGCACTGGCAGGCGACCTCGCAACTGCCCAGCGAGCCGTCCACGCACGCCGTGAGCGCGATGGGGCCGTCGATTGCGGCGATGATATCCGCGATGGGGATGGCGCCGAAGGGGCGCGTGAGGCGGTAGCCGCCGCGGGCGCCGCGGGTGGCCGCGACCAGGCCCGACTGGGCGAGCGCCTTCAGCACCTTGGCGACCGTGGGCTCCGGCACGCCGGTGGATTTCGCGATGCCGGGCGCGGTCTGGACGGCTTGCGGCTCCGCCTCGCCGAGACGCATCAGCACGACCACGGCGTAGTCGGTGAGTTTGGATAGTCGGAGCATGTTTTTTCTATCCGGGTTCGGCCCATAATGGACCCGATTGGTCCTGATTGCACTTGGCGCAGCGCCCTCGCGACGTCAAGGGCAGGCGGAGCGGTTTGGCAGGTGAATTTCCCTGGTGGGGATGGGCGCCTATGCTCGCCGGCAACATCAGGGGAGGCGTGGCGTGGCGAACATCACCACCAGGGATGGCGTGCGGCTGGCCTACGAGGAGGCCGGGAGCGGGTTCCCGATGATCTTCGTGCATGAATTCGCGGGGGATATACGCTCCTGGGAGCCGCAGATGCGGTTCTTCTCGCGCCGGTACCGCTGCATCGCGTATGCGGCGCGTGGGTACCTGCCATCCGACGTGCCGGAGGACCCCGGAAGCTACAGCCAGGACCATGCGACGGACGACATCGCCTCCGTGCTCGGAGGGTTGGGGATTTCGCACGCGCATGTGGTGGGGCTGTCCATGGGCGCGTTCGCGACGCTGCATTTCGGCATGCGCTATGGGGTGATGGCGCGGTCGCTGGTGGCGGCGGGGGTGGGGTATGGCGCGGCGCCGGACAAGCGCGAGCAGTTCCGCGCCGAGAGCGAGGCGACGGCCAGGCGCATCCAGGCGGAGGGGATGGCGAAGGTGGCGGCGGGCTACGCGGTGGGGCCGACGCGGCTGCCCTTTGCCGCGAAGGACCCGCGCGGGCACGCGGAGTTCATGCGCCAGCTGGCCGAGCATTCGACGCTGGGCTCGGCGCTGACGATGCTGGGGGTGCAGCGGTTGCGGCCGGGGCTGTGGGATTTGCGCGAGAGGCTCGCGGCGATCGAGGTGCCGGTGCTGGTGCTGGCGGGCGACGAGGACGAGCCGACGCTGGAGCCGGCGCTGTTCCTCAAGCGGACGATACAGACCTCGGCCGTCGCGATGCTGCCGCGGACGGGGCACACGATGAACCTGGAGGAGCCGGACGCGTTCAACGACGCGGTGCTGCGGTTTGTGAGCGCCGTGGAGGCGGGGGCGTGGAAGAAGCGCGACCCGCGGATTTTCGGGGGCTCCATTTTGGGGATGCGGTAGGGCAGGATGCGGCTGGCGGATGCGGCCCGCGTTTTATTCCGCTGTCAATTGGGCCCGGGTCCCTGCTATTCTTGCCCCGAGGAGAAGTGATTGCGATATCGATCCGTTTGATCGCGGCGCAAGGAGGGCAAGGACATGGCGGCACATCGTGGCGAATGTTTCTGCGGCGCAATTAAGATCGAGGCGACGGGCGAACCGGAGGGCATGGGGTACTGCCATTGCCAGTCATGCCGGTCCTGGTCCGGCGGGCCGGTGAACCAGTTCACCCTGTGGAAGCCGGAGGCGGTGACGGTGACGCAGGGCAGCGAATACCTGGCGACCTACCACAAGACCGACATGAGCCACCGGCAATGGTGCACGAAGTGCGGCGGGCACGTGATGACGCGGCACCCCTCGCTCGGGCTCATCGACGTGTTCGCGGCCACGCTGCCGGGGCTGGCGTTCAAGCCTGGGTTGCACGTGAACTACGCGGAGACGGTGCTGCCGCCGATGCAGGACGGGCTGCCGAAATTCGCCGACTTCCCCAAGGAGTTCGGCGGATCCGGCACCATGGTCGCGGACTGACCGCGCGCGCCAGGGCGCATTGCGGGTCGGGCCGACGGAGCCATCGCGGCGGCGCGCGCGGCCGGCGAGGTTGCAAAGCCGTGGCCTTTCCGTAGGTTCCCGCGACGGACACGCGGGAGGAAACGATGCCGGGGCTGATGCGGGACAAGGTGGTGGTGGTGACGGGCGCCGGGGGCGGCATCGGGCGCGCGATCGCGATCGCCATGGCCGAGGCGGGGGCGAAGGTCGTCATCAACGATGTCGGCGCGTCGCTTGCCGGCGAAGGGGCTTCCGCCACGCCCGCGGAGCAGACGAAGCAGTTGATCGAGCAGGCGGGCGGGCAGGCCGCGATCAACACCGATTCCGTCGCGTCATGGGCCTCCGCGCAGAAGATCGTGCAGACGGCGATGGATCATTTCGGGCGGATCGACGCGGTGGTGAACAATGCGGGAATTCTGCGCGACGTGATCTTCCACAAGATGAGTGTGGAGGACTGGACGAGCGTCATCGACGTGCACCTGAACGGCAGCTTCTATGTCAGCCGGGCGGCGGCGGAGCATTTCCGCGCGCAGCAGTCCGGCGCGTTCGTGCACATGACGAGCACGTCCGGCCTGGTGGGGAATTTCGGGCAGGCAAATTATTCCGCGGCGAAGCTGGGGATCGCGGCGCTGTCCAAGTCCATCGCGCTGGACATGGCGCGCTACAACGTGCGCAGCAACTGCATAGCCCCCTTCGCGTGGAGCCGGATGACGAGTTCCATCCCGGCATCCACGCCGGAGCAGGCGGCGCGGTTGCAGCGGTTGCAGGCGATGACGCCGGACAAGAACGCGCCGATGGCGGTGTTCCTGTGTTCCGACGCGGCGAAGGATTTTTCCGGCAACATCTTTGCGTGCCGGCACAACGAGATCTTTTTGATGTCGCAGTCGCGGCCGGTGCGCTCGGTGCACCGCAGCGAGGGGTGGACGGCGGACCTGATCGTGGAGCACGCGGCGCCGGCGCTGAAGCCGTCGCTGTATCCGCTCGATCGGAGCCAGGATGCGTTTGCGTGGGATCCGGTCTAGGCGAGGTTCGCCTACAGGATCCAGGGGGCGCCGCTCGCCTCGGCGATTTTTCGGATCTGGGCGAGGAGGCCGTGGCCGACGGGGATGCCCTGTTCGCGGCGGCGGGCGGCGGTGGCGCGCTCGGGGTCGCCGGGGACCATGACCGGTTGGGCAGGGTCCACGGGTTTTGTTGCGCGCATGGAATGGGCGAAGCGGGCGATGCCGGCGGCGAAATCCTTTGCATCCGTGAAGAGCGCGGGGTCGAGGGCGAGGAAGAAGTGGCCGAGGCCGACATGCTTGCCCTTCGCGTGGCCCTCGTCCGAGGGGTAGCTCATGCCCGCGAGGCCGCCGGCGAGGATGTCCACCATCATGGCGAGGCCGTAGCCCTTGTAGGCCGCGCCCTCGCGCGAGCCGCCCAGCGAGGTGAGGAAGCCGCCGCGCTCGGCGACGTCGCGCGGGTCCGTGGAGGGGCGGCCCTCGGCGTCCAGCACCCAGCCGGGTGGGGCGGGCAGGTTCTCGTTGACCTTGTTGCGGACGCGGCCGAAGGCGGCGGTGGTGGTGGCCATGTCCAGCAGGAAGGGGCGGCCAGGCTCGGCGGGGGCGCCGAAGCTCCAGGGGTCCGTGCCGAGGCGGGCCTCGGCGCCGCCGGTGGGGGGCACGCGCACGCCCGAGGCGGTGGTGGCGACCATGCCGATCATGCCGGCCTCGATGGCGATGGTGGTGTAGTAGCCGCAGGCGCCGAAATGCGCGGTGTCCCGCACGACGGCGACGCCGATGCCGGAGATCTTCGCGAGGGCCGTGGCCTTGCGCATGGCGAAGGCGGCGGGGACATGGCCGAGGGCGCCGCCGGCATCGACGAGGGCGGAGACAGGGGATTCGCGGACGATGGTGGGCGTGGCGGTGGGCTCGACCATGCCCTTGCGGCGCCAGGCATCGTAGCTCGGGAGCATCGAGATGCCGTGGCTGTCGATGCCGTGCAGGTCCGCCCAGGCGAGGATGTCGGCGGTTTCGGCGGCACCCTCCGGCGCCATGCCCCAGGCGGCGAGGATGAGGCGGAGCTGTTCGCGGTGCTGCTGGTACGGGGCGATGGCGGTGGCGGTGGCGGTGGCGGTGGCGGTGGCGGTGGACATGGACGAATCCCGGTGGTGTTGCGCGCAAGGCTTGCGCGGCAGCGGCGGCGGGGCAAGGTTGCGGCATGAAAGAGACGCCGACACCGGTGGCGCCGCAGCAAGTGGTTCCACGCCCCGCCGCTTCCCTGCTGTTGTTGCGCGAGCGCGCGCATGTGCTGATGGGCATGCGCGGGGCCAGCCATAATTTCATGCCGAACCGGCTGGTGTTTCCGGGCGGTGCGGTCGATGCGGCGGACCGCGGGGCGACGGTTGCGAGGCCCCTGCCCCGCGCGGCGCTGGATGTGCTGGCGGCGGAGGAGGACGCGGCGCTGGCGCACGCGATCGGGGTGGCGGCGGCGCGGGAGCTGGCGGAGGAGACGGGGTTGTCGCTGGGCGAGCCGCCGGATCTTTCGGGGATCGTCTATCTCTGCCGGGCGATCACGCCGCCCGCGCTGCCGAAGCGCTTCGATGCGCGGTTCCTGGTGGTGGATGCCGGGGTGGCGACGGGGGAGCTGGCGGGGTCTGGCGAGCTCGAGGATTTGCGGTGGTATGCGATCGAGGAGGCGATGGCGCTCGACCTCGCGCATGCGACGAAGTCCGTGCTGATCCAGTTGCAGCGGTGGATGGCCGCACCCGAGACCTGGCGGGTGCCGGTGATGCGGGAGCGGGAGTGGACGTGAGGGCTGGGTACGTGAGGGCGGGGACATGACGGAAGCGGAACGCTTTGCCGCGATGATGGCGCGCGGCGCCGAGTTGCGCATGCGGATCGCGGGCGAGATGGCGGGCGAGGTGCTGGCGGTGGTGGAGGCCTGCGAGCGCTGCATCCGCGCCGGCGGCAAGCTGATGTTCGCGGGCAATGGCGGGTCCGCCGCGGATTCCATGCATCTCGCGACGGAGTTGCTGATCCGGTTGCGCGGCGCGGTGGAGCGGCCATCCTGGCCGGCGCTGGCGCTGACGCTCGACCCCACCGCGGTGCTGGCGGCGGGAAATGATTACGGGTTCGAACAGGTTTTCGCGCGGCCGCTTTCCGGGCTGGGGCGCCGCGGCGATGTGTTCTTCGGGATCACGACGTCGGGGCGCTCGGCGAATATCCTGGAGGCGCTGCGGGTGGCGCGCGGGATGGGGATTGTGACCGTGGGGCTGCTGGGGGGAACCGGCGAGCCGGCGCGGGGGATGTGCGACCATGCGCTGGTGGTGCCGGATTCGGAGACGGCGCGGGTGCAGGAATGCCATATCGCGCTGGGGCACGCGATCATGGAGTTGCTGGAAGACCGGCTGGTGGCACGGGCCTAGGTGCTTGCGTAAACCCTGAGGCCCGCGGCGGCTTCCTGCGCCATGCGCTCGACGATGGCGGCGGCGGGTTCGATGGCATGGATGAGGCCCGCGGCCTCGCCGAACCAGACGGCGGCGTTGTCCGGATCGCCGGCGGCAACGGCCTCGCGGTAGCGCGGGCCCTCGACGGCGAGGCTGGCGGCGAGTGTCTCCTCCCGGCCGTGCCAGCGCTCGATGAAGGCGTTGCGATGCACGCGCGCCGTGTAGCCGGGCGGCCAGGGGAGCTGGCGCGCGATGTCCGGCAGGTTCGTGCGCAGCGTGGCGTCGCCGCCGGCGGCGAGGATGGCCCGCTGGTGGGCGCCGGCGACGAGGGCCTCGGCCGAGGCCCAGAAGCGGGTGCCGACGAGGACGCCGTCTGCGCCGAGCATCAGGGAGGCGGCGAGGCCGCGCCCGTCCGCGATGCCGCCGGCGGCGAGGAGCAGCGTTTCCGGCGCCTGGCGGGCGATGAGGTCCGCGGCTTCCGGAACGAAGCTGAGCGTGCCGCGTGTGGCGCCGTGGCCGCCGGCCTCCGAGCCCTGGGCGACGATGATGTCCGCGCCGGCGGCGAGGGCCTGCGCCACGTGGGCGATGGTCTGGCACTGGCAGACCATGAGGGTGCCGGCGGCGTGGATCTCCCGCGCGAAGGGGGCCGGGTCGCCGAAGGAGAGCATCACCGCGGCGGGCTGGTGGGCGAGCACGTGCGGCAGGAGGGAGGGCGCGTTGCGCAGGGACCAGGTGATGAAGCCGCAGCCGACACGCGCGTTGCCGGCGATGCGGAATTGCGCGTCCAGCCACGCGGGGTCGCCGTAGCCGCCGCCGATGAGGCCGAGGCCGCCGGCGCGTGTCACGGCGGCCGCCAGCGCGCCGCCGGCGGCGAAGGCCATCGGGGCGGAGACGATGGGGTGGCGGATGCCGAGGCGGCTTGTCAGCCGGGTCTGGAGCATGGGCGCTGTTCTCGGCGACTTTGAGGGGGCGGCTTTTGGGGGGGAGCGGCCTTGGGGGTGGTTCAGAAGAAGGTTCGTATCGCGCCCGTGACGTTGTAGGCATCGTCCACGAGCATGAGGACCTGCCATTTGTCGAAGGTGAGGCAGGGGTGGGAGACGCCGAAGGAGACGAGGTCGCCATAGGCGAGCGGTGAGTCCGCAGGCACTGTCATGTGGGTGTGCTGGTCGTTCATGCCGGTGACGGTGTGGCCCGGGCCGATCCGGGAAGGGGCGTTCATTCCGGATCGGTACCAGGTTTGCGGGACCGGGAGGTCGCCGCCCGCGGTATCGCGCGCGCCCATGGTGAGGAGCACCTTGCCGGGCTCGGGGCGGGACTGGACGTAGGCCCAGACTTCGAGTGCCGGGATGAGGCCGCCGCCCTGCGCGGCATCCGGCGTGCGGGCGACGATGTCCGCGAAGGCGCGGCGGTAGCGCGCGGAATCGTGGGTGAGGTAGCAGCCGCTGCGGATCAGCACGCGGGTGGGGCGGGAGAGGCCGGCGTGGACGAAGCGGGCGATGACCATGTCGTAGAAGGCCGAGCCGCCGGCGGAGAGGATGATTTCGCCGGGGGCGAAGAGATTTTCGCGTTCGCAGTCCCGGGCGAGATCGACGAGGAGGTCGAGGAAGGCGCGGACCTTTGCCTCCGTTTCCTCGCGGGTGGGGAAGTTGAGCAGGCCCTCGAAGCCCTCGACGCCGCGCAGGGCGAGGAAGGGCTCGGCGGCCTTGACCGCGCGGGCCAGCGCGAGGCCGGTTTCGCGGTCGCGCACGCCGGTGCGCCCGCCTGGCGTGCCACCTTCGAGAAAGACGTTGAGGGGGCGGCCGATATTGGCCTCGCGGGCGGCGGTGGCGAGTTGCGCGATGTTGGCCTGCGAGTCGACGAGGCAATAGAAGTCGAAATCGGGGTCGCGCCTGAGCTCGGCGAGAACCCAGGCGATGGCCTGGCGGCCGACGAGCTGGTTGGCCAGCACGATGCGCGGGAAGCCGAAGTCCCGTGCCACCTGGATTTGTTGCGGGGTTGCAAGGGTGATGGCCCAGGCGCCGTCCTCCACCTGGCGGGCGAAGAGCTGGGGCGACATGGTGGTCTTGCCGTGCGGCGCGATCACCGCGTGGGAGCGGGCGAGGAAGCCCTGCATCCAGTGGCTGTTATGGGCGATGGCGCTGTCCTTCAGCACCGCGACGGGGAAGTTCGTGTCCTCGCGCAGGATGTTCCAGCCCTGGCTGCCGATGTCGGCGAGGCGGAAGGGGGCGGCGGTGCCGGGGATGCCCTTGGTGCGGTGGTCGAGGATGGTGTTGTCGATGTCTGGGAAGTTCATGGCGGTCTGCTGCTTCAGGTTGGACGCCAGAGCTCGGCGTCGTTGGTGGCGCGGGATTCGTGGGCGAGTTTGGCGAGGTGGGCGGCCACGCTGCGGGCGGCGGCGCCGCGGAGCTTGGGGTCGAGGTCGCGGTAGAGGCGGGTGACGAGCTGCTCGATGGTTTTCGGGCCGTCGGCGAGGGCGCGGAGGATGGCGGCTTCGCGTTGCAGGCGGTGGGCGAGGAGGTGGCGGACGAGGCGGTGCGGTTCCGTGAGCGGGGGGCCGTGGCCGGGGAGGTAGAGCTTCGCCGGGCGCGCGAGCATGCGGCGCAGGCTCTCGACGTAGGCCGCCATGTCCACGACGACGCTGGAGTTCCAGCTCATCACCTGGTCGCCGGAGAAGAGGATTTCGTTCTGCTCCCAGCACAGATGGTCGGCCGCGTGGCCGGGGGTATGGACGGCGCGCCAGGGGCCGCACAGCTCGCCGTCCGCGACCTTGTGCTCGAGATCGAGCGGCGGTTCGGCGGGGCCGTAGACGGGCGCGCCGGTGGCGGCGATGAGCGCGGGCAGCGCGCCCACGTGGTCCGCGTGGTGGTGGGTGACGACGATGCGCGCGATGGGGCCTTGCGCGAGGATGGCGGCGACATGGGCGGCGTCCGCGGGGCCGGGGTCCAGCACCCAGGTGCCGTCTGGCCCGTCCAGCAGGTAGGTGTTGGTGCCCCAGTAGGTCATGGGGCCGGGGTTGGGGGCAACGATGCGCCGTATGCCCGGCATGATCTCGGTCGCGATGTGGCGCGGCGGCTCCGCTTCCGTCAGGAAACCCATCCGGTCCTCGGTCGTGGCGCGGCTGGCGGCGCCGGCGGTTGTGCTGGGACGTGCATCGGGCGAGCCTGCCGCAATCCGGCTCGCCGCGCCATGCCGGCACAGCAGGGAACGGGGGCCGCGAGGAAGACGCATGCATAACCTGATCACCGATATTCCCGGCATCGCCGTGGGGAACGCGACGGACCTGGCGCTGGGGTCTGGCTGTACCGCGGTGCTGTTCGACAGGCCGGCGGTGACGGCGGTGACAATTCGTGGCGGCGCGCCGGGCGGGCGGGACACGGCGATGCTGGAGCCGGAGATGACGCGCCAGGAGGTGGACGCGGTGGTGCTGTCCGGCGGCTCGATCTTCGGGCTCGGGGCGGCGGAGGGGGCGCAGGCCTGGCTGCGCGAGCAGGGGCGCGGGTTCCGGCTGCGCGGCGCGCTGGTGCCGCTGGTGCCGGGGGCGATCCTGTTCGACCTGCTGAACGGGGGCGACAAGGGCTGGGGGCGGTATTCGCCGTACCGGGAGCTTGGCTACGAGGCGGCCGTCGCGGCGGTGCATGACGCGTTTCCGCTGGGGACGGTGGGGGCCGGGACCGGGGCGACGACGGCGACGCTCAAGGGCGGGCTGGGATCTGCGAGTGCGCGGACATCGGCGGGGTTTCTGGTGGGGGCGATTGTCGCGGTGAATGCGGTGGGGTCCGCCACGATCGGGGATGGGCCGCATTTCTGGGCGGCGCCTTGGGAAGTGGCGCGAGAGTTTGGGGGCTTCGGGATGCCGGCGCATCCCGATACGGGGTTGCGGATGAAGGGGGCGCCGGCGCGGGCGACAACGATCGCGCTGGTGGCGACGGACGCGAGGCTCTCGAAGGCGCAGGCGAAGCGGATGGCGATCATGGCCGATGACGGGCTCGCGCGGGCGATCCATCCGGCGCATGCGCCGATGGATGGGGACACGGTGTTCGCCGCGGCGACGGGCGCGGGGGCGGCGGCGGATGATGTGGCGCTGACGGAGCTGGGGCACGTGGCGGCTTGCGTGCTGGCGCGGGCGATCGGGCGCGGGGTGTTTCATGCGACCGCCCTGCCCTACCCCGGCGCGCTGGCGGGGTGGCAGCAGCGGTTTGGGGGTGCCACGGGCTGATCCCGGGCCGCGCGCGGCGCTGGCTGTGGCGCGCGCCGGTTTTGAACGGACGATGGCGCGAAATCGGGGAGCGCACGGGGCGGCCCACGCCGAGACTTCAGCGTGAGTCTATAAATTAATCTTTCTCGGGAAAGTTTGTCAGTTTCGCAATAATTAGATTTGACTGGGGGTTAAATCGGCGTAGGCTGATTCTCTGATGGCTATGAGGGGTGTCATGCGTCGATTTTTGTTACCGGTTGCCGCGGCGGCAGTCTTGGCGCTTCCGGCGGTTGCCGGGGCGACGACGTACTATTTTGGGGCGAATGGAACGGGCACGGACGGTAGCCTGTCCGCCGAGGCTCAGTTCACCCCTGGTAGCGGGCAGATCAGCATTACGATCACGAACCTTCTCGGCGCCTCGGTGATTAAAAGCGCTGGCCAGTCGGTGAGCGATATCAGCTTCGATCTCAGCAGGGCGCCCGGCACGCTGGGATCGTCGTCGGCAAGCGGCCAATTGGTGAATGTCGCCAGCGATAACTCAGTGACCGATGTCGACGGGCAGACCCGACGCGTTGGATCGACTCCACGATCGGTGGAGGCATCACGATTTCAAGCTCGACCGTGACGCTGGAAGCGATCGGTCATGGCCAGCCGAGTGAACTGATCCTTCCTACGGACTCCTCGGGCTACGCAAATGCGAATGCCAGCATCAATGACGGTAAGTTCAGCCCCTTCGTCGACGGGCCCGCGACGTTTGTGATTGCTCTGTCCGGTGTTAACTCCGACACGACGATTTCGAATGTGCAGTTCTCGTTCGGGACCGGGCCAGACACATTTTTGGCCGGAGATCCCTGCAGCCCCGGCACCTGCGGTGCGGGTAACCCGCCCCTGGTACCGGAACCCGCGTCGATGACGCTCATGGGGGTGGCGCTGGCGGCGCTTGGATTCGCGTGGCGGCGGCGGGTTGCTGCCTGACACCAGCCGATAACCGTTACGGCAACGGCGCGTAGCGGCGCCGTCGGCCCCTTGGGCGGCGCCTTCGTCAACCGGGCGCGCCGCCTGTTTTCGTGTCTTGCTTCGTGCCCAAAAATGCGTGCGCGGATTTCGATGAACTGCCCGACCGGGGCGGTTTCGATGGTCGGGTGCGCGCGGCCGGACGCGACGGCGTGCCAGCCGTGGTGCTCGGCCGGTGCTGGAGCGCGTTTGCCGCGTGCGTGGCGCGAGACGCGAGCGCGCTCAGGCCCGGGATGCGGCTGGTTCGGTATCAAGGTCGCCAGAACCTGGATCCCTCGGTCGCGAACAAATCCATTCATCGGGAGTTCGGAAGGGTCTTGCCAAGATAACGCGCCACGCCGCGCGGGGGGCCGATCGGGATGAAGCCGGCGGCGGTGAAGAAGCGGTGGGCGGCGTCGTTTTCGATGTGGATGGCGGCGTGGATGGCGCCGGAATCGAGGCTTGCGAGGCAGGCGTTCAGGAGCGCGGTGCCGATTCCCCTGCCCCGGGCCTGGGGCAGCAGGTTGATGTGCAGGTGGGCGGGATGCGTGGCGACGATGTCCGGCGTGCTCCGATGCGCGGCGCGTGGATGCGGGCGATGAGGGCGCGGTCGGCCGGCGTGCCCCTGGGTTCGGGAAAATATTCGCGGCAGAGTTTGGGCCACCAGTTTGACCTCGAGCGCGGCTTCGAATGCCCTCGTGTCCGGGCAGGCGACGATGAAGCCGGCCGGCATGCCGTCCGATTTCCGCGAGGAAGCAGGTGGCGGGCGACCAGGGGCATAGGGCACCGCCCAGACTAGGCCCGGCAGATCGGGATCGGTGTGGAGCGGTGCCGCGTCCTCGCCCATCGCGGCGGTGGCGAGGCAGAGCGCGGAGATCGCGCGAATGTCGGCGGCGGTGATGACGCGGATCAAGGCGCGCCCTTGCCGTGCCACGTTCCCAAGGCTAAGCCACGGCGCTTACACAACAGGCTTTTCGAATGTTCTCTCGGCTGCTCGGCTTCATGTCCGCGGACATGGCGATCGATCTCGGCACCGCCAACACGCTCGTCTATGTGAAGGGCCGCGGCATCGTGCTCGCGGAACCTTCCGTCGTCGCCATCGCGGATGTGCGCGGCAAGAAGCAGGTGCTGGCCGTGGGCGAGGACGCCAAGCTGATGCTCGGGCGCACGCCGGGAAATATCTCCGCCATCCGCCCGCTGCGCGACGGCGTGATCGCCGATTTCGAGGTGGCGGAGGAGATGATCAAGCATTTCATCCGCAAGGTGCACAACCGGCGCGGATTCGCCTCCCCGGTGATCATCGTCTGCGTGCCGTCCGGCTCGACCGCGGTGGAGCGGCGGGCGATCCAGGAGAGTGCCGAGAGCGCCGGGGCGCGCAAGGTGCTGCTGATCGAGGAGCCGATGGCGGCGGCGATCGGCGCCGGGCTGCCGGTGACGGAGCCCTCCGGCTCGATGGTGGTGGATATCGGGGGTGGAACCACCGAGGTGGCGGTGATCTCGCTC
This sequence comes from uncultured Pseudomonadota bacterium, assembly GCA_963764465.1. Classification (GTDB taxonomy): domain Bacteria; phylum Pseudomonadota; class Alphaproteobacteria; order Acetobacterales; family Acetobacteraceae; genus JAJXXT01. Next base: position 1,147,404 of record CAVXSO010000006.1, read on the forward strand.
GGCGGCATCGTCTATTCGCGGTCCGTGCGCGTGGGCGGCGACAAGATGGACGAGGCGATCATCTCCTACATCCGGCGCAACCATAACCTGCTGATCGGCGAGAGCTCGGCGGAGCGGCTGAAGATCGAGATCGGGGCCGCGGCGCCGCCCTATGACGGCGAGGCCGCGCCGCTGCGCGAGGTGAAGGGGCGCGACCTGATGAACGGGGTGCCGCGCGAGGTGGTGGTGGACCAGGCCTCGATCTCCGAGAGCCTGGCGGAGCCGGTGGGGCAGATCGTCGAGGCGGTGAAGGTGGCGCTGGAGAACACGCCGCCGGAGCTGGCCGCCGATATCGTGGACAAGGGCATCGTGATGACCGGGGGCGGCGCGCTGCTGTTCCGGCTGGACCAGGTGCTGCGGGACGCGACGGGGCTTTCGGTGGTGGTGGCGGAGGACGCGCTGCAATGCGTGGCGCTGGGCACCGGGCGGGCGCTCGAGGAGATGAAGCGGCTGCGGAACGTGCTCACGTCGATGTACTGAGCCGGGGCGATCGCCAGGCGTTGCACGACGTTGCAGGTGCCGGTTGGCGGCGGCGGCGGATCAACATGCGCGGGTATGGCGCGGCGGCCGGCCGATGGTATGGGAGTCTCGCCGATCGAGGCTTGATATTAGCCGGAAAATCAGAGACTTGGGCGTCGTCGCCAAACCAAGGTTGACCGAATTTTACTTGAGCGTCGGGGCCGGGCGGGGCTAACCGGTACCTGAGATGACGCGCGGCGCCGGCCTGGCCGGATGGTCCGCGAGGCATTGAGGTCACGCGACGGATCGCCCGATGGTCAACTGGATTGGCGGCAACGGGACGCTCTGGACGACCGGCGCAAACTGGGCCGGCGGCATTGTCCCGAAGAGTTTTCAGAGCGCCGACATCGCGCAGACCGGAACGCCGGTGCTGGTGGCGATCGGGGCCGGGCAGAGCGTGTCCGCGAACCCGATCACGCTCGGGGCGGCGGGCAGCACCGAGGCGGTGACGCTGGTCAACGACGGCACCCTCAACAACTACGCCGGCGTCACGCTGTATGCGGGCACCACGCTCGACAATGCCGGCGCCATGACGTGGAGCAACGGCGGCTACGACGCGGGGTTCGTCGAGGACACCGGCAGCTTCACGGTGACGGGCAACGTGACGGTGGCGGCGGGCGGCAGCCTGGATATCGCGGCCGGGGCCAGCGTGAATTTCGCCACCGCGTTGACGGTGAACGGTGTCCTTTCGGTCGAAGGGAACGCGGCGGGCGCAAGCGGGATCAGCGGGAGCGGCGCTGTCATCGTGGACGGCGGCGCGCTCGGCGGCGGCTCCAACAGCCCGCTGAGCCTGGGTGCCAGCGCGGAGAGCTTCGTCGTCGAGAATGGCGGCTCGCTGGCGGTGACGGCGCCGGGGGCGGGAACCAGCTTCAGCCTGTCGGGCAGCGGCAACACGCTCGATATCGTGCAGTATTCCGGGACGGTGAGCGCGCCGATCACCGGGCTCGATATCGGCGATGCGATCACCGTGGGGCTGGCCAACAGCGGCAGCCTGACGAGCAACGGCGACGGCACCTGGTCGGTGACGATGGGCGCGGTGACGCTGAGCGACGTGACGCTGGCAGCGGGCCTCGATGGCAACAATCTCGTTGTCCAGAACGGGACGCTGGTGGCCTGCTACCTGCGCGGCACGCGGCTCGCGACGCCGCGCGGGGACGTGGCGGTGGAGGCGCTGCGCGAGGGCGACACGCTGCTGACCGCGACGGGGCGCGCGGCGCCGATACGCTGGATCGGGCGGCGGCGGCATGACGCGGCGGCGGCGGCGGCGTCCGACTCGCTGTGGCCGGTGCTGTTCCGCGCGGGGTCGCTGGAGCCGGGCGTGCCGCGGCGCGACCTGCGCGTCTCGCCGCTGCACGCGATGTTGATCGAGGGCGTGCTGGTGCCGGCGATGCTGCTGGTGAACGGGGTTTCCATCGTGCAGGAGCAGCCGCGCGGGGAGATCACGTATTTCCACGTCGAGCTCGACCGGCACGACATCGTGCTCGCGGAGGGTGCGCCGGCGGAGAGTTTCCGCGACGAGGACAGCCGGGGGATGTTCGACAATGCGGGCGAGTGGCATGGGCGCGGCGCCGAGGGCGTGGCCTGCGCGCCCAAGGTGGAGCACGGTTTCCGGCTGGAGACGCTGCGCCGGCGGATCGAGGCGCGGGCGGGGATCGGGGGCGCGGAGCAGAAGGCGCCGGGCGAGCTGATCGGCCATGTGGACGCGTGCGAGCTGGAGGCCGGCGCGGCGGACCCGCGGCCGGTGGGGCCGGCGGGGTGGACCCGCGACGTGGAATGGGCGGTGAGCGGGGGCTGGGCGCGCATCGAGGGATGGGCGCAGGACCGGCGGCACCCCGAGGCGCCGGTGTGCCTGGTGGTGCTGGGCGGCGGGCGGACGCTGGGGCGGGTGCTGGCGAACCGGTTCCGGCTGGACCTGGCGCGCGCGGGGCTGGGCACCGGGCGGCATGCGTTCTCGGCGCGAATTGCGGTGCCGGAAGGGGCGATCGAGCTGCGGCGCGAGGCCGATGGGGCGTTGCTGGGCAGGGCGATGCCGCGGCGGGCGGCATGACGGTGGCGGAACGGGCGTGACGGCGGGAGAGCGGGCGATGGCGATGGCGATGGCGATGGCGATGGCGGGGGGCACGGGGCGCGCGTAAGCGGGCGTAAAGCGTCGGCGGCGCATACCCGATTGCCGTTGCGCGGACGGCGAGGTTTCTTGGAATCAGGGACCGGGGGGCGTAGGTAGGCGGCGTGATCCGTCTTTCCATCCAGATGCGTCAGGCGCTGGCCAAGCTGACGCTGCCGGTGCTGATGGCCGTGGCCTTCGCGCTCGTGCTCGTGGGCAAGGCCGACACGGTGCTGGCGATCCGCCTGCGCGTGGCGCTCGATGACGCGCTGGCACCGATCTATGGCGCCATGGCGGGGCCGCTGGCGCAGGCGCGCGACAGCATCGGCTGGGTGCGCGACCTGATCGACGTGCACGAGGAGAACGCGCGGCTGCGGCGCGAGAACGCGCGGCTGCTGCACTGGCAGCATACCGCCGAGGCGCTGGCGCTGCGCACCATGGAGCTGGAGACGGAGCTGCACTGGATGCCGAGCCGGCCGGCGCGGTTCGTTACCGCGCCGATCGTGGCGGACACCGGCGGGCTCTACGCGCACGCGGTGCTGGTGGCGCTGCAGCCGGGCAACACGGTGCGCAAGGGCGACATCGCGCTCGACGGCGGCGGGCTGGTGGGACGGGTGACGGAAGTGGGCTCGCGCAGCGCGCGGGTGCTGCTGATCACCGACCTCAACAGCCGCGTGCCGGTGACGCTGGTGGACAGCCACGCGCCGGCGATGATGGTGGGCGACAACAGCACCATGCCGCACCTGACGTTCTGGCCGCAGGGCGTGGTGCCGAAGGATGGCGAGCGCGTGGTGACGAGTGCCGCGGGCGGCGTGTTCCCGGCCGATCTGCCGGTGGGCACGGTGCACTATTCGCAGGCGCACGTGCCCGAGGTGCTGCCGGACGCGCGGCTGGAGCGGCTCGACATCATCCGGCTGTTCGACTTCGGCAACGTGACGACGCTGGCGCCCGAGGAAGCGGTGCGGCACCGCGAGGGGCCGCCATGACCGGGCGGGGCTGAGCGGCGATGCCCCCCCACGCCCCGCACCGCTCCCCGGGCATCCATCCGACGCCGACGCTGGGCAGCCGGCTGGACGCGGCCGGGCGCGCGGCGTTTCCCGCGGCGAGCACGGCGCTGGCGCTGCTGCTGATTTCCGCCCCGCTCGGGCTGCCGGCGGCGGCGGAGATCCGCCTCGCGGTGGCGTTCACCTGCGTGTTCTTCTGGTCCGTGTTCCGGCCGGCGGCGCTGCCGCCCTCGGTGGTGTTCGTGCTCGGGCTGCTGTGCGACCTGCTGGGGCAGGCGCCGCTCGGGCTTTCCGTGCTGGTGCTGCTGGCGATGCAGGGGATCGCGCTGAAGCTGCGGCGCATCCTGGAGCGGCAGGGGTTCGTGCGGGTGTGGATCGCGTTCGCCTCCTGCGCCGCCTCCGCCTCGGTGGCGACCTGGGCGGGCAGCATGGTGCTGACGACCAGCGTGCTGCCGGCGATGCCCGCGATCGCGACCGCGATGATGGCGACAGGGCTCTACCCGGTGCTCGCCTTTCCGCTGGCGCGCGCGCACCGCACGCTGGCGGAGCCGCAGCATGCCTAGGATGGGCATGTCCGGGCCGGCGCATGCCTAGGCGCGAGCAGCGGCGCTCCGGCGTCTTCGCGCGGCGGGCGCTGATCGTCGGCGGCGTGCAGCTGGCGGCGTTCGGGCTGCTGGCGGAGCGGCTGTGGCAGATGCAGGTGGTGGACGCCAACCGCTACCGCACGCTGGCGGAGAAGAACCGCATCTCCGCGCGGCTGCTGGCGCCGGTGCGCGGGCGCATCCTCGACCGGTTCGGCATCCCGGTCGCGGACAACCGCCAGGTGTGGCGGGCGCTGCTGATCGCCGGCGAGACGCGCAACGTGGAGGCGACGCTGGACGCGTTCGACCGCATCGTGGGGCTCACGCCCTACGAGCGCACGCGGATCATGCGCGACCTGCGCCAGCACCGGCGCTATGTGCCGGTGCTGCTGCGATCGTTCCTGACCTGGGACGAGATGGCGAAGATCGAGGCCAACGCGCCGGACCTGCCGGGGGTTACGGTCGATGTCGGGGACAGCCGCGTCTATCCCTATGGCAGGCTGCTGGCGCACACGGTGGGCTATGTCGCGCGGCCGACGCCGAAGGACGTGGCGAACGACCCGGAGCTCGCGCTTCCGGGCATGCGGATCGGGCGCATCGGGCTCGAGGCCTATGCGGACGCGACGCTGCGCGGCACCGCGGGTGTCGAGCAGCTGGAGGTCAACGCGCTGGGGCGGGTGATCCGCGAGCTGGACCGGCAGGAGGGGACGCCGGGCGCGGACCTGAAGCTCACGCTCGATGCCGGGCTGCAGGCGGATGTGCGCGCGGCACTTGGCGAGGAGGCGGCGAGTGCCGTGGTGATGGACGTGACCAATGGCGAGGTGCTCGCCATTGTCTCCGCCCCCTCCTTCGACCCTTCCGTGTTCGACAAGGGGGTGAGCCAGGGGCAATGGAACGACTGGGTAACGAATGAGCGCTCGCCGCTGACCGACCGGGCGACGGAGGGGCTGTATCCGCCGGGCTCCACGTTCAAGCCGACGGTGGCGCTGGCGGCGCTGAAGGCGGGCTCCATCACGCCGGACACGATCGTCGACTGCCCCGGCTACATCGACCTCGGCAACCGCCGGTTCCATTGCTGGAAGTCCGGCGGGCATGGGCCGCTCAACCTGCATGGTGGGATCAAGAATTCCTGCGACGTTTATTTCTACACCGTGGCGATGAAGACCGGGATCGACCCGATCGCGGCGATGGCGCACCGGATGGGGCTCGCGGTGCCGCTCGGGCTCGAGATCCCGGGCACGCGCACCGGGTTTATTCCGAATTTGAAATGGAGCCGGGCGCGGCACAAATACTGGAGCCAGGGCGACACGGCCATCCACGGCATCGGGCAGGGTTTCACCGAGCTCACGCCGGTTTCGCTCGCGACCATGGTCTCGCGCATCGCGACCGGGCGGGCGGTCGAGCCGAGGCTGGTGCGCGCCGACGTGGCGGCGAGCTGGCCCGCGCTCGACCTCGACGAGAGGTGGCTCAGGGACGTGCGCTCCGGCATGTGGGCGGTGGTGAACGAGCCGCACGGGACGGCGCCGCTCGCCAAGCTCGACATCCCCGGGGTGACGCTGGCGGGCAAGACGGGATCGGCGCAGGTGGTCAACGTTTCGCGGGCGCAACGCGAGGCCGGGTATGATTCCGCCAAGACGCCGTGGAAGCTGCGGCCGCACGCGCTGTTCATCGCCTACGCGCCCTACGAGGCGCCGCGCTACGCGACGGCGGTGGTGATCGAGCACGGCAACGCGGGCGCGGATGCCGCCGCGCCGGTGGCCAAGCTGATCATGGAGAGCACGCTGCGCCGCGATCCCTCGCGGCGGAACACGCCGCCGGATTCGGCGCCGCTCAGCCTGGCGCAACCGGGGGCCGCGATCACGGCCGACGCGGCGCCGCCCGGGACGGCGCAGGCGGGAGCGGCGCCGATGGGCGGCGCGGCCACCGCCAGCAGGACGCAGACGCGATGAGCGTGTTCGAGAAGCGGCTGCTGCGCGCCGAGGCGGCGGGGCTCGGGGTGAAGCTGTGGCGGGTGAGCTGGCTCTATGTGCTGATGCTGTGCGTGCTCGCGGCCGTGGGGTACGTGGCGCTCTATTCCGCTGGCGGCGGCTCGGTGGAGCCGTATGCGGGGCGCCATGCGCTGCGCTTCGGCTTTGCGCTGCTGATGATGCTGACGATCGCGATGATCGATATCCGCTTCATCGCGCGGCTGGCCTGGCTGGGCTATGCGACGGGGATCGTGCTGCTGGCCGCGGTGCTCAAGTTCGGCCATGTCGGCAAGGGGGCGGAGCGCTGGATCAATATCGGGGGGCTGCAGTGGCAGCCTTCCGAGTTCATGAAGATCGTGCTGGTGCTGGCGCTCGCGGCCTGGTTCCGGCGCGCGTCGTGGGAGCGGATGGGCAACCCGCTGTTCCTGATCCCGCCGACGCTCGCGGTGTTGCTGCCGGTGGTGCTGATCCTGAAGGAGCCCAATCTCGGCACCGCGGTGATCACGGCGGCGATCGGCGGCGCGGTGTTCCTCGGCGCGGGGTTGCGGTGGTGGAAGGTGGCGCTGCTGGTGGGGGCGATCGCGGTGGCGGCCCCCGTGGTCTACCACCACCTGCACGACTACCAGAAGGCGCGCATCGAGACCTTCCTGCACCCCGAGCGCGATCCGCTGGGTGCCGGCTACAACATCATCCAGTCCAAGATCGCGCTGGGCTCGGGCGGGATGTGGGGACAGGGGTACCTGCACGGCTCGCAGGGGCGGCTCGACTTCCTGCCGGAGAAGCAGACGGACTTCATCTTCACGATCCTGGCCGAGGAATTCGGGCTGGTGGGCAGCTACGTCGTGCTCGGGCTGCTGATGCTGATCACCTTCGCCGGCATGATCATCGCGTTGCGATGCCGGCACCAATTTCGGGCGGCTGGTGGCGCTGGGGCTCACGACCAATTTCTTCTGCTACGTGTTCGTCAACCTCGCCATGGTGATGGGGCTGATCCCGGTGGGCGGCGTGCCGCTGCCGCTGATCTCGCACGGCGGATCCGCGATGGTGATGGTGATGATCGGGTTCGGCATCCTGATGTCGGTGCACGTGCACCGCGACGCGGAGTTCGACGAGCCGGCCGAGACGGTCTGAGCCCGGCCGGCCCGTCGGCCGGTCACGCCGCCTGGCTCGCCATGATTTCGCGGGCGCGGCGATGCGCCGGGCGGGGTTCGTGGATGGCGATGTAGGTTTCGAATTCCGGCCGCTTGTCGACCATGCCGGTCATCATGCCGAAGCCGAGCAGCGAGGCGACGAGGATATCCGCGGCGCTGAAGGCGGGGCCGGCGACGAACTCCCGGCCGCGCAGCCAGGCGGCGAGGATGCGGGTGGTCTCGAAGAAGCCGAGCGCGACGGGCCAGACGATCCGTTGCGATGTCGTACCCTTGGCGTCCGCGTAGGCGATGGCGAGCTTGCGTTCCTGGGCGAGGGCCTGGCGCAGGATCGCGAGGCCCACTGGCTGCGGCGGGGCGCGGCTTGGGACGACGAGGAGCGCGTCGTCCTCCAGCTTCTCGCGCAGTTGCGCGGGCAGGACGGCGGCGAGCCTGGCGAGCGCCTGGCGGGCGGCGGCATCGAGCGCCGCGTCGGTCTGGCGGGAGATCCAGCGCAGGCCGAGGGCGAGTGCCTCGATCTCCTCGGCGGAGAACATCAGGGGCGGGAGGAGGAAGCCGGGCTTGAGGACGTAGCCGAGGCCGGGCGCGCCGTCGATTTCGGCGCCGAGGGCCTGCAGCGAGGCGATGTCCCGGTAGAGCGTGCGCAGCGAGATGCCGAGCTCGCGGGCGAGCGCCTGGCCGGCGACCGGGTGGCGGTGGCGGCGCAGGAGCTGCAGCAGGTCGAACAGGCGGGTGGCGCGGGACACCGGCGCGCTAGGGAGTGGTGCGGGTCATCGGGGCGAGTATGCACCAGGGCGCGGCATGCGGGCGCGGCTTGCGGATCGGGGCCGGGCCTGGGATGGTCGGCGGCACAAAACCGACACCGCCCGATCCCCGCATGCGCCTGTTTCCGACAAGCCGGCACCGGCCGCGCGCCGCGTGAGCGACACCATCGTCCTGGCCGGGATTGCCGCGGGGGCGCTGGCCGGGGGGTTCGTCTCCGGCTTCGCGGGGTTCGGCAACGGCATCACGGCGATCGGGATATGGCTGCAGATCTTGCCGCCGCCGGTGGTGGCGATGCTGGTGCTGATCTGCTCGATCGCGGCGCAGATACAGTCCCTGCCCACGATCTGGCACGCGGTGGAGGCGCGGCGGGTGCTGCCCATCGTGCTGCCGGGGATTGTGGGCGTGCCGGCAGGGGCGTGGCTGCTCGGGCTGCTCGACCCGGTGTGGGTGCGGGTGGGGACCGGGCTGCTGCTGCTGTTCTACTCGACGTTTCTGCTGCTGCTGCGGCCGCGCGACAGCGTGGAGTGGGGCGGGGGTGCCGCCGATGGCGCGGTGGGGTTCGGCGGCGGCGTGCTGACCGGGCTGATCGGGCTTTCCGGCGTGCTGCCGACGCTGTGGGCGGCGATACGCGGCTGGCCGAAGCTGGAGAGCCGGACCGTGTTCCAGAGCTTCAACCTCACGATCGGGTCGCTGGCGCTGGCGGCGCATGTATGGACGGGGATGCTGACGGTGCCGGTGATGCATGCGGCACTCGCGGCGCTGCCGGCAACGTTCGTGGGCACCTGGCTCGGGGTGCGGGCCTGGTACCGGGTGGGCGAGCGGGGGTTCCGGCGCGCGATCCTGGTGCTGCTGGCGATCTCTGGCGCGCTGCTGTTGCGCGCGGCGGCATGAGGGGCGGCCGATTGCTTTCACGGGGCCTGGTTTCACGGGGCCTGGTTTCACGGGGCCTGGTTTCACGGGGCGCGGTTTCACGGGGCGCGGCTTTGCGCTGTAATCCGGGCGGGCCCGGGCCGGAAGGGCGTGTCACGGCAAGGAGGCGCGGATGGGTGGGCAGACGGTGAAGATTGCGTCGCGCGAGGGCGGGACGTTCGACTGCTACGTGGCGACGCCTGCGGGGGGCGGGAACGTTCCCGCGGTGGTGCTGGCCTCCGCGATCCATGGGGTGGATGCGGATATCGTTGCGATCGCCGATGAGTTTGCTGCGCATGGGTTCATCGCGGCGGCGCCGGACCTGTTCTGGCGCACGCTGCCGGGGCCGCTGCCGGCCGATGACAAGCGCGCGGCCGAACGTTCCCAGCCGCGGCTGGAGCGGATCCGCGCGGGGGAGGCGGACATGGCGGACACGCTCGCCATGGTGCGCGGGATGGCGCGGGCGAACGGGCGGGCGATGGCGATGGGATTCTGCTATGGCGGGCCGTATGCCATTCTGGGACCGAAACGGCTTGGCTTCGATGCCGGGGTTTCGTGCCATGGGACGCGGATGCTGGATTATATCGGCGAGCTGGAGGGTGTTTCGCAGCTGGTGTGCGTGATCTGGGGCGACCAGGATCATGTGGCGCCGGCGGAGGTGCTCGATGCGTATCGCCCGGTGCCGGGGCGGATGAAGAACGTCGAGGTGACGATTTTTCCCGGCGTGAAGCATGGCTACATGATGCGCAGCCACCAAGAGGCGTTCGACCAGGCGGCGCGGGATTATTCCATGCGGCGGGCGCTGGAGATCCTGGGGGCGCTGCGCTGAGGGGCGCTGAGGGGCGCTGACCCTGAAGCAACCACCGCCCTGCCTGAGCCGGAAAGGCTCAAGCTGATCGGTGGTTGTTCGAGATGCGCCGCTGCGGGCGTTCGTACCAGGGGCGGGTGCGGCGGACGATGTGGACGACGGAGAGCATGACCGGGACTTCCACGAGGACGCCGACGACGGTTGCGAGGGCGGCGCCGGACTGGAAGCCGAAGAGCGCGATGGCGGTGGCGACCGCGAGCTCGAAGAAGTTGCTGGCGCCGATGAGGGCGGAGGGGCCGGCGACGCACCAGGCGACGCCGAGGCGCCGGTTGACCCAGTAGGCGAGGCCCGCGTTGAAGTAGACCTGGATCAGGATCGGGACGGCGAGCAGCGCGATCACCAGGGGCTCGCGGACGATCTGCTGGCCTTGCAGGCCGAAGAGCAGGACGAGGGTTGCCAGCAGTGCGGCAAGGGACAGCGGCTCCAGCGCACGCAGCGTGCGGCCCAGGGCGGGTGCTCCGCCGGTGCGCAACAGCGAGCGGCGCCAGAGCTGGGCCACGATCACCGGGACGACGATGTAGAGCACGACGGACAGGAGAAGCGTGTTCCACGGCACGGTGATGGAGGAGAGGCCGAGCAGGAGGGCGACGATGGGCGCGAAGGCGAACACCATGATGGTGTCGTTGAGGGCCACCTGGGAGAGGGTGAAGTGCGGCTCGCCCTCCACGAGGTTCGACCAGACGAAGACCATCGCGGTGCAGGGGGCGGCGGCGAGGAGGATGAGGCCGGCGATGTAGCTGTCGATCTGGGAAGCAGGGAGCAGCGGGCGGAAGAGATGGCCGATGAAGAGCCAGCCGAGGAGCGCCATGGAGAACGGCTTGACCAGCCAGTTGATGCCGACCGTGGCCGCGATGCCGCGCCAGTGCTGGCCGACTTCGCCGAGTGCCGCTGGATCGATCTTGAGCAGCATCGGCACGATCATGAGCCAGACGAGGATGGCGACGGGGAGGTTTACCTGGGCGACCGTGGCGTCGCCGAGGACGTGGAAGAGGCCGGGCATGGCCTGGCCGAGGAGGATGCCGGCGACGATGCAGAGTGCGACCCAGATCGTGAGGTAGCGGGCGAAGAAGCCGATCGCGGGTTTTTCGGGCGCGAGGGTCGTTTCGGTCACGAGGCGTGGTGCTCGGCGGTGTCTGGACGGAGGCGGCCGATGGCGGCGGCCTCGCGCCTGAGGGCGACCTGGTCGAGGGAGGCGAAGGGGAGTGCGACGAAGAGCTTGATGCGGGTTTGCAACATGTGGAAGGCGTCGCGGAAGGCGAGCATCTGGGCGGCGGCGCCGTCGTCCACGACGGCGGCGGGGTCTGGGATGCCCCAGTGGGCGGTGACGGGGTGGCCGGGCCAGATGGGGCACATCTCGCCCGCGGCCTGGTCGCAGACGGTGAAGACGAAATCCATGGTGGGGGCGCCGGGTTTGGCGAACTCGTCCCAGGATTTCGAGCGCAGGGCCGCCGTGGGGAGGCCCTGCTCCGCGAGGAGGCGCAGCGCCATGGGGTGGACGGCGCCCTTTGGGAAGCTGCCGGCGCTGTAGGCCTCGAACCGGCCGTGGCCGAGCGCGCGCAGCAGGCACTCCGCGAGGATGCTGCGCGCGGAGTTGCCGGTGCAGAGGAAGAGGACGTTGAAGGGGCGGTGGTTTTCGGCGGCGGTCATGAGCAGCAGCTTGCGGTCTTCTGGCTGGGGGCGCAGCAGGCGGCTTGTTCGCCGGCTTCGGGTTTGCGGGCCTCGATGATGGCGGAGGCGACGTAGTCTTCGATGCCGCGGCCGGGGGCCCAGCTTTCGATCATGTCCCGGCTTTCCTGCCTGATGGTGACGCGGATGCTGGTGAAGCCGGCGGCGGCGAGCCAGGATTCCACGTCCGTCGCGGGGGCGGCGCCGGCGACGCAGCCGCAGACGAGGGCGCGGTCCGCGGCGAGTGCCGGGGGCAGGGTTTTGACGTTCACGACGTCGGAGATGGCGAGGCGGCCGCCGGGCTTGAGGACGCGGAAGGCCTCGCGGAAGACCTGTTCCTTGTCCGGAACGAGGTTGACGACGCAGTTGGAGAGGATGACGTCGGCGGTGTTGTCGGCGATGGGGAGGTGCTCGATCTCGCCGAGGCGGAACTCGACGTTGGCGGCGGCGAGTTTGGTGGCGTTTTCGCGGGCGCGGGCGAGCATTTCGTGGGTCATGTCCACGCCGATGACGTGGCCGGTGGGGCCGACCTGGCGGGCGGCGAGGAAGCAGTCGAACCCGGCGCCGCTGCCGAGATCGACGATTGTTTCGCCGGGCTGCATGGCGGCGATGGCCTGGGGGTTGCCGCAGCCGAGGCCGAGATTCGCACCCTCCGGCACGGCTGCGATGTCTTCGGCGGTGTAGCCGTAGTCCTGGGCCTGCTTGGCGAAGGGCAGTGCCGTGTCGCAGCAGGAGGAGGCGGTGCCGGCGGCGATTTCGCCGTAACGGGTGCGGACCATATCCTTGATTTCGGTGGTATCCATGGCGTCAGGCGCTCCGTTTTGACAGCGTTATGGGATTGCAGGCCTGCGGCGGGTCGCAGGCGGCCCCTGCCCTGCCCTCGCCGCAGCAATTCTCGGTGAGGTAGGCGAGGAGCGCGTTCATGGTGGGGTAGGCGGCGGCGTAGATCAGGGAGCGGCCGTTGCGGGTGACGGTCGCGAGGCCGGCGATTTTCAGTTCCTTCAGGTGGAAGGCGAGCGTTGCCGAGGGCAGGCCGAGGCGTTCACCGATCTGGCCGGCGGGCAGGCCCGCGGGCCCGGTCTCGACGAGGAGGCGGAAGATGTCGAGGCGGGATTCCTGGGCGAGGGCCGCGAGGGCGGTGATGGCGGCTGGCTTTTCCATATTTCTATTATAGTGGAGATATGGAAGGAGTCAAGGGGAGATTGCAGGCGGGAGGTGCGGTTTGGGTTTCGGGCGACAGCCGACGGTTACCACCGTGGCGATCTAAAGCTCGTCCGTGGTAGTCTGAAATCTAACTTGTTGTCCGGCAGCTACGAAGTCGGCGACACCGCAACTTGGTGACGAGGGCTGAGTTAGCCGATGGCATGCATCACGTGCGAAAAGCTTGAGGATATCTCTGACCTTAGTCGCCCCTATGTCATTCGGACGTGCGAGACCTGCAGCCGGCAAATCCGACTGGTACTCTCCCGGGGCTCATGGGATCGGCATCAAGGTTATTGCGGGCGATCAGTTGATCATCCCAACTGAGTTCATTCGTATGTCGGCAAATCCACTTAAGGGTGGAGCCTACATCACGCCCGATGGACTTAGTTGGTTCGCAGAAATGGTCTTCGGCACCGATATAGCTACGCCAGAGAATTGGCGGATAATTTCCCTGCCGCGCTACGCACGGTCATTGAGAGCAATGATCAATATTTCAAGAATGCGGAGTTCCTCAAGGGGCTTAATTTCAATGACCCCGCCGACGCAGATGAGATCTGGAAGCGGATCAAGGAAAAGCCCAAGACAATCGAATATTGGGGTTTCTGGGCCGCTGCGTTCGGATCGATCGCGTTGGACGCGATAGAAAAGGGGAACGCATCGCTGGCCGCATGGGCAATGGCAATTGCTGAGAGATTTCGTGCGCTTGCTATCTTCAAGTCGAGCTTCGAAGAGGCTGTATTAATTGGGAATTCGGCTCGCCGGCTTGTCAATCTCCTGCGCACATGGGATTCAAACAAGGAAAATAGCGACGAGGGCTTTTGGCAGATCACCTTGAAGGAGAACGCGTTCGCTATATCGCAGATTTTCTCCGTTCCCGTCATGATAATTCAAGATAAAGCCTATGTCGGCGGCATGACACTCGAGGGAACGGATGCGCGGTATCTCAGACTTCATATGCTCCGGCGGAAACGCTAACGATGCGATTTTGGTCGAAATCAAGACACCAACGACTAATTTGCTCGGGCGCAAGTACCGTAAAAATGTTTTTGCTCCAAGTGTCGATCTCACTGGCGCAATAGTTCAGGTGAACGATTATTGTCATACCTTCCGAAAAAATATCGAAACCCCGAAACGACCTGGCGCTAATCTGAACGCCTTCAATCCGCGGCGCGTTATTATCATCGGAAACCACCATGCGGAATTGAATGATGAGAAAAAGATAAAATCATTTGAACTTTTTCGTACGACGATTTCGGGGATAGATGTCATAACCTTTGATGAGCTGTTCGCTAAGGTCGAACAGCTCGCCAAGATGTTTAGTCTCGTCCGAGCCGCAACTGCGCCCTCCGGGTAACCACAGCGGAGGACCGGATCGAGCGGTTGGCACAGCGACATGAATGCCGTTTGTTGGAGTAGTTTTAAGTGGCAGCTAGTCACGCAAATTCGTGACGCCCCAACGACCCCTGTAGCCGCCAGCCGCCGCGCGGGGTGGAGTGGCTACCGCGTCGCGATGAGGAAGAGGCGGCGGAAAGGCAAAAGGGTCGCCCCGTCGGGGCGGGTTGGGTAGTGGGGGCGGACGGCGTTGGTGTAGGCGGTGAGGAACTGGGTGCGCAGCGGTTCCTCGAGGGGGTCGAGGAAGGGGCGCAGGCTGGTGCCCAGGGCCCATTGCACCGCGGCGTCCTCGCCCTGGAGCTGGTGCAGGTAGGTGGTTTCCCAGAGATCGACCGAGGCGGCGAGCGGGCGCAGCAGGTCGTAGTAGGCGGGGAGATCGAGAACGGGCGGGGCGGCGCCGACGCCCTTGAGTTTTTCGGCCCAGGGGCCGTGGGCGGCGACCTGGTGCTGCAGCGCGCGGATGGGGGCGGCGTGCATGCCGGGCATCTGCACGGCCATGACGCCGCCCCTGGCGAGCGTGCCGAAGAGGCGGGGGAACAGCGCCGCGTGGTCGCCGAGCCAGTGCAGGGCGGCGTTGGAGTAGATGACGTCCACCGGCCGCGCGGGGGACCAGGTGCCGAAATCGCCAAGCTCGAAGCGGCAATCGGGGACGTCCCCGCGGGCGCGGTCCAGCATGGCTGATGAGCCGTCGATGCCGGTGATGTCGGCCGCAGGCCAGCGGCGCCGGAGGAGCGTGGTGACGTTGCCGGGGCCGCAGCCGAGATCGACGACGCGGGCCGGTTCGTCGCGGTCGATGCGGGCGAGGAGGTCGAGTGCGGGGCGCAGGCGCTCGCCGCCGTAGCGCAGGTATTGCGTGGGGTCCCAGGTGGCCATGCGAAACCTATGGGGTTGCGGCGATGCCTATAGAGTTTCGGCGATGCCGGTGGCAATCGCGCGGCCGCGGGCGAAGAGGCGGGCGATGAGGCCCTCGTCGGGGGCGAATTTGCTGGCGACGTGCAGGCCGGAGAGGGCTGCGTCCGCGCCAAGCTCGACGACGTGGACGGAGGATGGGAGCGCGGCGAGTTCCGTCGCCAGAATGCGGTCGCCGGCGATCTCGGAGATGCGGACGAGGGTCTCGATCTGGTTCGTTCCGATATCGCGGCGGATGCGCGGCTGGGCGCGGATGACGATGAGGATGGAGGGTGGCGATGGGTGCAGCAGAGGGGTGAGCGGCGGGTTGCCGGAGAAGCCGCCGTCCCAGTAGGTGCTGCCGTCGATTTCCGCGGGCGGCATCAGCATCGGCAGGCAGCAGGAGGCGAGCAGCGTTTCCACGGTGATGTCGCCGTCGCGCCAGATGCGGGCCTCGCCGGTCTCGGCGTCGGTCGCGGCGATGGCGAGGGTGGGCGTGCCGGTGAGGGCGCGGACGTCGAGCAGGTCTGCGACGAGGGGGCGGAGCGGGTTGGCGCCGAGCGGGTTGAGGGGGGCGGCGCCGAAGAGGCCGAGCGCGGTCTGGGAAACCTGCCAGGCGAGGGATGCGCCGATGTCGGTGCCGAAGAGCCAGCGCTCCAGCAGCGGGCCGCGCAGGGGGGAGAAGGTGTGGATGGCGTCGATGCGCTCCCACAGCATGCGCATGAGGTGGCGGGCCTCGTCGGGGCCGCCGCTCGCCATGCCCTGCGCGAGCATCGCCGCCGTGAGGGCGCCGGAGGAGACGCCGCAGAGGCGCGCGATGGGCACGCCGTCCTCCAGCAGGCGGTCGAGCGCGCCCCAGGCGAGGGCGCCGTGGGCGCCGCCGCCCTGTACCGCGACGGCGATTGTCATTGAGGCATGGTCATGTGGGGGGCGCTGGTCATGGGGACGGGGGTCATTGAGGTGAGGGCCATGGGGTTGATGGTCATGGGAGGCGGGCCAAGAGCTTGATGGTGCGGCGGAGCCAGGGTTTCGTTGCGAGCGCGGCATAGAACGTGGCGGCGGCGCGCTTGATGGCCTCGGCGTGGGTTGGGTAGGGCAGGACGAGGCCGGCGAGAGCGCCGGCGCCCAGGCGCTGGCCGAGGGCGAGGGCGAGCAGGCCGATCGTCTCGCCGGCGTGGGGGCCGAGCATGCCGGCGCCGAGCAGGCGGCCGCGCGGCGAGAGGACGAGCTTGACCAGGCCCTCCGGCCGGCGCTCGGCGGTGGCGCGGTCGTTGTCCGCGAGCGGCCAGCGGAGGATGCGTACCGCCTGCCCTGCCCGCCTCGCCTGATCCTCCGTCATGCCCACCTGCGCCAGTTCCGGCGCGGTGTAGAGCACGTGGGGGATGGGTGAGGTAAGCCGGGCCGGCAGGCGGAGGATGGCGCGGCGGACGATGACGCTGGCGTGCTCCGCGGCCATGTGGGTGAGGGCGACGGGGCCGATGCCCGCGGGGTCCGCGACGTCGCCGGCGGCGTAGACGCGGCGGTTGGTGAGGCTGCGCAGCGAGCGGTCTGTCGCGATGCCGCGCGGGCCGTGGCGGATGTTGCCGGCGGCGAGGTCGAGCGCCGCGAGATCCGGGGTCTTGCCGGCGGCGACGAGGAGGTGGGTGCCGGTGAGGCGGCGCCCGTCGGCGAGGATGAGGGTGGGGCCGGTGCCGGCGGTGGGGGGTTCGGCGCGGACCACCTCGGCGTGCTCGATGATCTCGACGCCGTTGCGGCGGAGCGCGAGGGCGAGGCCCATCGCGAGCTCCGGGTCGTCGCGGGAGGCGAGGCGGCCGTGGGTGACGAGGGTGACGCGGGCGCCGAGGCCGGCGTGCGCGTCCGCCATTTCGAGCCCGATGGCGCCGCCGCCGAGGATGAGGAGATGGGCGGGCGCGGGGCGGGCGTCGAAATAATCCTCGTGCGTGAGGGCGCCGGCTTCGGCGAGGCCGGGGATGGGCGGGAGGACGGCGCGGCTGCCGGTGGCGATGACGATGCGGCGGGGGCGGAGGATGCGTTCGCCCGAGGCGGTGCGGACGGCGAGGCGGGCGGGGTCCAGGAACCTTGCCTCGCCGGCGATGACCTCGGCGCCGAGGGCGGTGAAGCGGGCGGCGCCGTCCATGGGGGCGATGTGCGCGATGACGCCATGGACGTGGTTCCAGACGGCGCGCCAGTCCGTGGGGGCGACGGTGGTGGCGAGGCCGAAGCGGGCGGCCTCCCGCGCGTCGCGGGCGGCGTGGGCGGCGGCGAGGAGGGCCTTGCTGGGGACGCAGCCGGCGTTGAGGCATTCGCCGCCCATGCGGCCGCGCTCGACGAGGGCGACGGCGAGGCCGAGCTGGGCGGCGGCGGCGGCGACCGAGAGGCCGGCGGCACCGGCGCCGACGATTGCGATGTCGGGGGACGATTCAGGCACGGCGGGCGAAGAGGGCGGAGGCCGATGCGAGGGCGGCAAGGCCGAGGAGGGGCAGCAGGATGTGGGGGGCGAAGATGATGGTGAGGTCGGGCGCCCTGCCCTGGGCCAGCACCTGGCCGGCGCCGGCGCCGAGGCCGGCATAGATGAAGGTGGCGGGCAGGATGCCCAGTGCGGTCGCGGCGACGAAGGGCAGGTAGTTTATGCCGAGCAGCGCGGGGATGAGGTCCACCAGCCAGAAGGGCAGCAGCGGGATCAGGCGCAGCGTGAGGACGCCGCGGAAGGCGTGACGCTCCAGCAGCGGGCGGAAGCGTTCCAGGCGGGCACCGGCCCCGGTGGAGGCGAGGGCGCGGGCGACGGCGGGGGCGAGGGCGAAGCGGACAGCGAGGAAGAGCAGGCTGGAGCCGCAGGTGGCGGAGAGCGCGGCCAGCGCGCCGCCGAGCCAGGTGCCGAAAAGGAGGCCGCCGGAGATGGTGAGCACCTCGGCGCCGGGGATGGAGACGGCGATCACCGCGACATAAAGCCCGACATAGGCGGCCGAGGCCAGCAGGAGGTGGGAGGCCACGAAGCCCGCGAGCGCCGCGCGGTGGGCGGCGAGCGAGGCCCAGGACAGTTCCGACCGGATGCCCGAGGCGATGGCCAGAGCCAGCAGCGCCGCCAGGACCAGGAGCGGCACGAATCGGAGCGCGGGCATGGCCCTGTCTAGCGCGGGCGCGGGCGGACGGGAATCGGGGTGGCCGCGAGGGCCGGGGCCGGGCCGCCGCGTTGTCTTTCCGGTGGCGGAGCGTCGGTTGACGCGGGCGGGCGGGCGCTCCTATACAGCCGCCGCCGCGCTGCCGCCCGGGGATGCCGGGGCGGTGGCGCGCACCCATTTTGTCCCCCGGAGACAGGTCGTGAAGCGCACCTTTCAACCCTCGAAGCTCGTCCGCAAGCGCCGGCATGGTTTCCGCTCGCGCATGGCGACGGTCGGCGGCCGCAAGGTGCTGGCCAACCGCCGCGCGAAGGGCCGCAAGCGGCTCAGCGCCTGAGCGCCCCGTAAAGGCCCCGCCCATGCCGCGGCTCTCGCGGCCCGTCTCGCTTCCGCGGCGCGCCGATTTCCTGCGCGCGGCGCGCGAGGGGGTGCGCGTGGCATCGCACGGCATGGTGGTGCAGCTGGCGGAGCGCGGGGACGCGGCGCCGGCGCGGGTAGGGATCACGGCGACGAAGAAGCTGGGCAATGCCGTGGCGCGCAACCGCATCCGCCGCCGGCTGCGCGAGGCAGCGCGGCTGGTGTTGGGGGCGGTGCCGCAGGCGGGGCTGGATATCGTGCTGATCGGGCGCGATGGAACGCGGGGGCGGGATTTTTCCGAACTCTGCGTCGATCTCTCGCGCGCGCTGGAGCGGCGGCGGGCGGGGAATCGCGCGGGAAGCGGGACGGCATGAGCACGGCCCCCATCAGCTCGGCGGCGATCGGCCCCGTCGCGAAAATCCTGCGCGGGGCGGTGCGGACCTACCAGCTGACGCTGCGGCCGATGATCGGGGCCAATTGCCGCTACGAGCCTTCCTGCTCGCACTACGCGATGGCGGTGCTGGCGAGCCATGGCGCGGCCCGCGGCTCGCTGCTCGCGGCGAAGCGGATCCTGCGCTGCCACCCGCTGGCGGCCGGGGGATACGACCCGCCGCCCACCCCTTCCCGCCCCGCCGCCGGGGTGCCCTCCACATCTGCGAAGACGACAGGCTGATGGACCAGAAACGCATGCTGCTCGCGATCGCGATCTCGGTCGCGATCATTCTCGGCTTCCAGTTGCTGCTGCCGCATCCGGCGCCGCAGCCGGCGACGCATCCGGCGGCGACGTCGCAGACCGGGGCGCCGGTGCCGGGCGCGGTGCCGGGAGGGCCGGCGCAGCTGGGGGCGGCGAAGCCGAAGCCGGCACCGGATAACGGGCCGAAGCTCGCGATCGACGCGCCGCGGATCGAGGGCAGCATCAGCCTGACGGGGGCGAGGCTCGACCACCTGGTGCTGCGCGACTACCGCGAGACGATCGCGCGGAACTCGCCGCTGGTGACGCTGCTGGAGCCGGCGGGGAGCGAGCACCCGTACTACATCCAGTTCGGCTGGAGCACGGCGCCGGGCGGCCATGTGAAGCTGCCGGATTCCGGCACGGTGTGGACGAGTTCCGGCGGCACGCTCTCGCCCGCGCATCCGGTGACGCTCTCGTGGGACAACGGCGAGGGCCTGGTGTTCTCGATCGGGTTCAAGGTCGACGAGAACTACATGTTCACGGTGACGCAGGGCGTGCGCAACAGCGGTACCGCGCCGGTTTCGCTGTACCCGTGGTCGCGGATCTCGCGCGACTACACGCCGGTGGTGCTGGGGACCTACCTGCTGCACGAGGGGCTGACGGGCGTTCTGGACGGCACGCTGAAGGAAATGAAGTACGCCGCGGCCAAGACCGACGCCAAGGGCAAGGCGGATGGCTTGGCGCTCGACCTCTCGACCACCGGGGGATGGGCGGGAATTACCGACAAGTACTGGCTGACGGCGCTGGTTCCCGACCAGAAGGCGCCGCAGACCGCGGAGTACCGTTACGAGGGGCCAACGTCCGACGGGGCCAAGGGGGACAGCTACCAGGCGCTGTTCCTGGCGAAGACGCCGCAGTCGATCGCACCGGGGGCTTCGGCCGAGACGGTGGGCCATGTCTTCGCCGGCGCGAAGGTGGTGGCGCTGCTCGACGAGTACCAGGCGGCGCTGCACATCCCCTCCTTCGACAAGGCGGTGGATTTCGGCTGGTTCTATTTCATTACGAAACCGTTCTTCTTCGCGCTCGACTGGCTGAACACGCTGCTGGGCAATTTCGGGCTGGCGATCATCCTGTTCACGTTCTGCCTGAAGCTGCTGTTCTTCCCGCTCGCGAACTATTCCTACCGCTCGATGAGCAAGATGAAGCTGCTCGGGCCGAAGATGCAGACGCTGAAGGAGATCCACAAGGACGACCCGCAGGCGCTGCAGCGCGAGACGATGGCGCTGTACAAGGCGGAGGGGGTGAACCCGGCCTCCGGCTGCCTGCCGATGCTGATCCAGATCCCGATCTTCTTCTCGCTCTACAAGGTGCTCTACGTCACCATCGAGATGCGGCACGCGCCGTTCTATGGCTGGATCCACGACCTTTCGGCCGAGGACCCGACGAACGTGTTCAACCTGTTCGGGCTGATACCGTTCGACCCCGGAACGATCCTGCCGATGCTGCACCTCGGCGCGCTGCCGCTGATCATGGGGCTGACGAGCTGGGCGCAGCAGCGGCTGAACCCGCCGCCGCCGGACCCGACGCAGGCGAAGGTGATGCAGTTCATGCCGGTGCTGATGATGTTCATGCTGGCGCGGTTCCCGGCGGGGCTGGTGCTGTACTGGACCACCAACAACCTGCTGACCATGGCGCAGCAATGGTGGATCATGCGCTCGACGCGGGTGGGTGCGAAGCGCGTGCCGGCGCGGACCTGACGGACCGGCGGTCGCGTCGCGAGGTGGACGAGGTCGACTGGATCGAGGCGGGGCGCCTGCTGTTCGCGCGGCCGTGCCGCTTTGTCTGGGCGGCGCAGACGCTGGACGGGCTGCCGGCGCCGGGACTGCCGGAGATCGCGTTCGCGGGGCGGTCCAATGTGGGGAAGTCCTCGCTGCTCAACGCGCTCACGGGGCAGAAGGCGCTGGCGCGGGTTTCCGGCCGGCCGGGGCGGACGCAGCAGCTCAACTTCTTCGAACTCGACGGGCGGCTGATGCTCGTCGACATGCCGGGCTATGGCTATGCCGAGGCGGCGAAGCGGGTGAAGGAGGACTGGCAGGGAATGATGTTCCGCTACCTGCGCGGGCGGCCGACACTGGCGCGGGTGATGCTGCTGCTCGACGCGCGGGTGGAGGTGAAGCCGGCGGACGAGGCGGCGATGGACCTGCTGGACCAGGCGGCGGTGGTCTACCAGGTGGTGCTGACCAAGGTGGACGCGGTGACGGAGGCGGCGCGGGCGGCGAAGCTCGACGCGGTGGGAGCGATCGCGCGGCGGCGGCCGGCGGCGCACCCGGAGGTGCTGGCGACGAGCAGCGAGACCGGGGCGGGGATCGCGGAGCTGCGCGCGACGCTGGCGCCGTTCGCCGCGGCGGGCTGAGGCCCCCTGCCCTTTCGCGTGCCTGACCCGAGCGGGGCTCGGCTTGACCGGATCAGGGCCCGCCCGCATACGCGCGGGACCGGAATGCCCGAATTGGGGGCCCGAGTTGGGGGAAAGCATGCTGGACGACGCCACCAAGACCGCGGCCGAACGGGCCGAGACGCTGGCCCATGCGCTGCCGTTCCTGCGCCGCTACGCGGGGGCGACGGTGGTGGTGAAGTATGGCGGCCACGCGATGGGCGAGGAGGACCTGGCGGCGACGTTCGGGCGCGATATCGCGCTGCTCAAGCACGTGGGGGTCAACCCCGTGGTGGTGCATGGCGGCGGGCCGCAGATCAACGCGATGCTGAAGCGGCTGGCGATCCAGTCCACGTTTGTCGATGGGCTGCGGGTGACGGACGCGGCGATGGTCGAGGTGGTGGAAATGGTGCTGGCCGGCACCGTCAACAAGCAGGTGGCGGGGCTGATCAATGCCGCGGGGGCGCTGGCTGTCGGCATCTGCGGCAAGGATGGCGGGCTGATCCGGGCGCGCAAGCTGCGGCGCACGGTGCGCGACCCTGGCAGCCGCATCGAGCGGGAGCTCGACCTCGGCTTCGTGGGTGAGCCGGAGCATGTGGATGTGCGGGTGATCCATGCGCTGACGGGGGCGGGGCTGATCCCGGTGATCGCGCCCGTCGGCATGGGGGCGGACGGGCAGACCTATAACATCAACGCCGACACGGTGGCGGGGGCGGTCGCCGGGGCGCTGGGGGCGATGCGGCTGCTGATGCTGACGGATGTGGCCGGCGTGCTGGACGCCGAGAAGCGCCTGGTGCCGGAGATGACGGTTGCGGAGGTGGACGCCGCGATCGCATCCGGCGTGATATCGGGCGGCATGATCCCCAAGGTGACGACGTGCGTGGAGGCGGTGAAGCTGGGCGTGAAGGGGGCGGTGATCCTGGATGGCCGGCAGAAGCATGCCTGCCTGCTGGAGCTGTTCACCGAGGGCGGGGGCGGCACGATCATCCGGCCGTGAGGATGGCGGGGCCACGATGTTTTCGCCGGCCATGAAGGCGCGCGGGCCATGCAAGGCGGCCACGGGGCGGTGGCGCAGTGGCGGCGGGGCCGCGATGTGCGGCGCCGCTGAGATTTCGAGATGAATTCACGGCCGCCTGCGTCCATCGATGTGGTGATGCCGACGTATAATCGCGCTGCGCTCATTCCGCGCGCGGTGGAGACGTTCCTGGCAACGCGCAAGCCGGCGGGCGTGGCGGTGCGGCTGGTGATCGTGGACAACAATTCCAGCGACGAGACTCGCGCGGTGTGCGCCGAGGCGGTGGCGCGGCATTCTGGCGTGGTCTGTTATCTCTTCGAGGCCAGGCAGGGGCGGCATTTTGCGTTGAATGCAGGGATCATGGCCTCGCGGGCGGACGTGGTTGCGTTTTTCGATGACGACGAGACGCTGGATGCGGCGTGGGTGGAGGTGATCACGCGGGAGTTCAGCGATGCTGGGACGCATTTCATCGGGGGGCCGTATTTTCCCAATTGGCTGGCGCCGCAGCCGACGTGGCTTCCGCCGGGGTTCGACGGGGTGCTGGGCATCACACGATGGGGGGAGCGGCGCGTGCGCTATGGAACGCCGGGGTTCGATGGCGAGGTATGGGGCGGGAACGCCGCGTTCCGCCGCCAGATATTCGACGAGGTGGGGCTTTATTCGACGAAGTTCATGTATGCGGAAGATACGGAGATGTTCAGGCGCCTGAAGGGGAAATATTGCGGCTATTACGTGCCGGATTTGAAGATTTACCACGACATACCGGAACGAAAGCTGCAGAAGGCGTATTTCCGCCGATGGTTTTATGAACACGGCGTGAACATGGCGCGGCTGAAGAGGGAGCAGGAAGACGGCAAGGCGGTCCGTATGCTCTTTGGCGTGCCGAGGTGGACCGTGCGCAAGAGAATTGAGCTTCGTTTCAGGTGCTGGCGCCTGGCGCTGCGTGGCGACGAGGTGGGGGCGTTTACGGCGGAACTCGATGCCCGGCAACTAGCGGTTATGCGGCCGGATTTCAGGCGACCACCGGTGAAGAGTTTTGGCGATCGAAGCGGGCGGAACGAGCAGTGATGCGCCGGCGGCGAAATCTCGGTTCCCGGCAAGAGAGCGGATGACGACGCATCGTCGGTGCGATACAAACCCCGCGGATTATTTTTCCTCCGATTTTGGCCTCATCGAACATTTTCGATGGCGCAGCAAAAATATATTTCTACGTCGGGCCGATTTCGCCCAAGACGCGGTCAGTGCGCTGCTTGGCATTCGTCGTCGCGCCATCCGGCGCGCTCTGGCGCTTGTTCAGCAGAAAGTACTACTCGCCTCGGTGGTCGTTCCCGGCCGAGAGGCAGACCTCGACCGCGTGATCAGCAAACTCGTTAGCACCCGGCACGCAGTTACGGTCGCGAAGGCGCCGATGCAGGCACGCGGGAAGATGGCAAATATCAACTCGGCAATCGCGCCATATGATGTCGACGAATTTCGACTGGCTATTGGTCATCGACGACGATATCGACTGCGGTCCGATGTTTCTCGACGTTTTCTTGCCGAAGCTGCGTATCGCGGCTTCCGGCTCGCGATGCCAGCGCACCGACAGCTGCTCGTTTGCTTCGTTCCGCGTGACACAACGGCACTGGGCGAACCGCATCGCGGCGGACGGGCTTCGTTGAGATCGGCCCGGTAACGCTCCTGCACCGGTCGACATTCGCAGCATTGCTGCCATTTCCTGAGCTGCGTTGGGCCTGGGGAATCGATGTTCACTGGGCTCAACGTCGCGGCTGCGGCGGGACTGGCCGATCGGTGTGGTCGATGTGGCGCCTGTGCGCCATTTGCGCCCCGTTGCCGCCACGTATCCCGTGGACGAGGCAATGGACGAGGCCAGGGCCTTCCTGGCCGCCACATGGAGATCGATCTGTCCCGGCCACACGATGCATTCGCGATCTCGCTTTCTACCGCTGAGTGGACGTCACGCCACGCGAAGGCGCTTTAGGCGGCTAAAAAGCGGGCGCAGCATCGCGGCCAAGCGCGTCTCCGGGCCCTCGGGCGCGCCAGCGAGCCACCAGATCGTGCTGAGTGCGGCTGCGAAGACGGCGATGACGAAGAGACCGATCCCCGCCCCTTCGACGATGGCGGGAAGCACGCGCGTCGATGCGGCGTCGTGCCAGCCCCAGCCAGTCGCCCAGACCGCAGCCATGGTGATGATGCTGGCGAGGAAGGTCCGCACCATGCCGCCAAGCCCGTCGCGCACTCGCAGTTCGCCCGACATGCGCAAGACGACCGCAAAAACCGCGGCTTCGAAGAAGAGACTGCCACCGCCCACCAGGCGACGGACAAGCACATCGCCGCCGCGCACGGCATAAAGCAGCATGAGGACGCGGACGGCGGCGCTGACGGCGATCACCACGAAATAGCGCGGCGACACGGCCGCTCGCGGAGAGCAGCGACGCTGAAACCCAGCCAAACGGCGAGACGGCGCAGATGATCGCGATGACGGCGACCAGCGGGCGCGCCGCGATCCAGCGCGGCCCCAGCAGCACCGTGACCACGGGGCCGGCTGACGCCGAAATGGCGATCGCCAGAGGCGCAATCAGCAGGGTGAGGAAGGCGACCACGGCCATGGGCGCCAGGGCCTGCCGGTCGCCACGGCGGCGGGCCTCGGCGAAGCCCGGGGAAAAGGGCCGACGGCCGCGGGCGCAATGAACTCGCTGACCGGCAGCCCGCCGATTTCCCAGGCAAGGGAATAGAGACCGAAGGCAGCGACGCCCAATGCCGGCGTGATGATAAATGCGTCGCTGCGCTGCCAGGCGATGCTGGCCATGCTGCAAGCCCAGGACCAGAAGGAAAACCCGAACAGGTCACGCCAATGACTTAGGGTAAAACGCGGGCGATGAGGGCGAACCATATAGGTCGCTACGAGACGAGAGAGTTTCGATACCGAGATGGCGATCAGGAGCGCCCAGTAGCTGCGCAGCAGCAGCGCGGCGACGATGGCGACCGCGACCTGCAGGACACGCGGCAGGATCTGCAGGGCGAATTCGACATCGAAGCGGAGATTGCGCCGGAATTCCACGATCGCGATGTTCTCGAAGCCTGACAAGGCCGTGAGTGCTGCCAGAATCAGAAGCACTGACGACAGCCGGGGTTCCCCAAACCACGCCCCGGCGAAGGGGGCCGCGAGCGCGACCACGCCAGCGGTGAGCAGACCGCGTATGGCCTGCATGGTGAAGGCGGTATCGTAGAGCGCGGTTGCTTCGTCCGGATGGCGGACAAGAGCGTCGGCCACGCCTACCTCGGAGAAGGCGTTGACCGATTGCAGGAAGGCGGCGGCCATGGCGACGAGGCCGAAATCCGCTGGCACGAGGATGCGCGCCACGACGAGCGTGCTGATCAGGCCCAGGGTGCGGGACGTGAAGCGCACCGCGACCATCCATGCGGCACCGACCGTGACCCGCCTAGCGAGGGACACGTTTGCCGTGGCCGGGGCGCCAGCTTCGGGCGCCGATCGATCGGCGGAACGTGATGCTTCAACTGACATGCGGCCAAGCAGTATCACGACGGGCGCGATGGCAGGCAACGCTGATCATGTGGGTTGCCACTGCACGACGACGCGCCATTCTGGCCAAGACAGGGAATGCCCGCATCGAATGAGCAGAATTCTATTGTCCCTCGTATGTGTCGAGAAGAATTCTTCGATTTTGTCGACGCTTGACTGCCATTGGAACTCGTGAGCGCGAGCATGCCCCGCCGATGCGATACGCATGCGCATGTCGTCGTCGTCCAGCAAAATCGACACGGCGTCGGCAAGGAGGTCGGGGCGCTTGGGCGGCACCACTAGCGCCGTCTCGCCATGCTTCGCGTAGTCGCGGCTGCCGCCGTTTTCCGCACAAACGACGGCACAGCCGCATGCCATGGCTTCGATTCCCGTCAGACCCCACCCTTCGTAATGGGAAGGCATGACGAAGACTTTCTGATGATTGTAGAAAGACCTGAGCTCGCTCGACGAGGGGCGCTCAAGCCACGTGATCCACGGCGGCAGATCGACCTTCAGGCTCCCGAACGCGGTTGCCTCAAGCCGGTCTCCGTAGCGGTTGCGCAGGAGTTCCATACATTCGATCGCGTCCTGTGTACCCTTGAACGTTTCGCGCCGCGCTGGAAACCCGACGGTCAGTCCAGTTCGTTGCGCTTGCGGGACGTCGCAGCCGAAGACATCGAAGTCGAGCCCACAGGGAACGGTCGCTTCCACGGTCGCTCCGATCGCGGTAAGCATGTCGTGGACCGCCGACGAGGATGCGATCAAGCGAAATCCCGCGTGGAACGCCCGTTCGATCAGGGCGCGTCTTTCTGGCCCGCTGCTCATCCAGAATTCGTAGTCGTAAACGATCTGGACTTTCTTTCCCTTTCGCGCCGGCGCGTTCCGCATCGCGTCGCTCGTCTGGAAGGCGGTCGCCAGGAGCACGTCGGCATCGGGAAGGGAATGCGGATCGAGATCGCGCACGAGGTGAACGCCAACCCGCGGATCGAGAGGGAACGAGGCAATCAGCGGACGATTCTCCCGGCGCAGGCGGCGCGCCCACAGAAACGTTCCTACAGCGGAACGCAAAGTATAGCGAGGCGATAAGAGGCGGGGGAATATGATTCGTACCCGATGCCCGCGCGCGGCCAGTTCCTGGGCGTATGTATAATGAACGTGATATCCGCCGCTGTGAGCCGTCGAAAACGACGGGAGTACGACGGAAATGCTCAGTGGACGGTGTCTTTCGGCCATGGTCTTGCGGGAGGCCCTTTTTGCCCGTCGAATGCCAATGCTGAAACGTTGCGGCGTATCGGCGGCGGGCTCGCCTCGGCTTTCGGAAACGGCCCCTGTCGCCCATTCTCGTGTCATCGCGAGAGGCTCTACCACGGGCCGGTGCTCGCGCTCCATCGCCGTGAGGGTCGGCGGTGGTGAGGGTCACCAATCTTGACGAAGGAAGGCGGCCGCTAGCGGCCGGCGACGGACAGAAATTCGATTTGCCAGCGCATTTCCTCGGTGGTGAGGGGGAAGTCGCCGCCCGGGGCGGCGCGCAGGACGGCTTCGGGGGCGAGGCGGGCGAGCAGGGTTTGCAGCGGGCCGGCGACGCGCATGCTGAAGCCGGATTTCCAGACCAGGCTCACCAGGCCCTTGCCGCTGCGCAGCGAGGCGGCGCGCTCCACCACCGAGGCGTTGACGCCGGCGGCGACCGCGAGCAGCGCGGTGGCGAGACGGACCTCGCCGCGCTGCACCGCGTCCATCAGCGCGGCCTCGTCGAGCCGGCCCTCGGCGGCGACGTGGCGCGCCTCGGCCAGCGCGTCCGCGGAGCCGGGGGCGGCGGGCTCCGCCGGCGGGGGCATCAGCCGCGCGGTGAGGCGCTGGCGCAGGTCCGCGCGGGTCGCGGGGTCGAGGTCGGCGCGGGCGGCGAGTTCCTCGAGCAGGCAGGTGGCGACGATCTCCGAGAGGGCGGCGGCGGCGCGGGCGGTGAGGCGCGGGCGGCGGATGAGCGGGCCGTGCCAGGAGGGATGCGAGGCGGCTTCCGCGATCAGCGCGTCCAGCGTTGCCTCGCGGATGGCGGCGGTGGGGTTGGTAAGCAGCGCCTCCACCGCCTCGCTGTCGGCCATGGCGGCGATGCGGTCGGCGACGGCCTCCGGCAGGTCCGGGCGGCGGGCGATGGCGATGGCGGTGACCTGGCAAGGGGGTGCCGCGAGGAGGGCGAGCAGGTCTGCCTGGGTGAGGATGGGCGAGAGGCGCAGCACGGGCTCGGCGACCGGCAGGGCGGTGTCGGCGGCGAGGCGCAGGATGAGGTCGCGCGGGGCGGTGGACATGTCCTTCACGACGTCGGCGATGGCGGCGCGGACGCGCACGGCCTCGTCGGCGACGAGGCGTTCGAGCACGTCGATCACGCGGTCGCCCATGCGGGCGCGGCCGGGGGCGGCCATGCCGGGGAGCAGGAGGGCGAGCTTGCGGGCGACGAGGGTGCGCACGCGCTCGTCGATGTCCTGGGCGAGGATGGCGTCCGCGCCGGGCGGGGCGGCCTGGTTGAGGGCAAGCGAGGCGCGCACGGTGATGGCCTCGTCGCGGGCGAGGGCGAGGAGGACGTGTTCCTCCGACACGGTGGAGGCGGCGAGGCGGACGCGGGCGGTTTCGTCGGGCGGGATGAGGCGGGCGATGGGGTTCAGGACCGGGCCGTGCGCCGGCAGCTGGGTTTGTGCCGCGCTCATGGCTGGTGCTCCCCGGCGCCGAGGCCGTTGTTCATTCCGTCTTCCTCCGGGGCCACGCGCCAGCGGCCGCGGCCGGCGCGCTTGGCGGCGTACATCGCCTGGTCGGCGCGGTGCATGAGGAGGTCGATGCTTTCGTCGCGGTTGGGCCAGCGGGTGGCGACGCCGATGGAGACGCCGAGGCGGACCGAGGCGTGCACGGGGGTGAGGGCCGGGACGGCGAGGCGCAGTGCCTCGGCGCGCTCCGCGGCGGTGAGGGAGTCCGCACCGTCGAGCCAGAGGGCGAACTCGTCGCCGCCGAGGCGGGCGACGAGGTCCGACGGGCGGACGGTTTCGCGCAGGAGCTCGGCGGCGGCGACGAGGGCGGCGTCGCCGGCGTCGTGACCGGCCTCGTCGTTGAGGGCCTTGAACTGGTCGAGATCGACGAAGATGAGCGTGCCGGGGAGTTCCTCGCGGTCCAGCCGCTCGGTGCGGCGGGCGATCTCGTCGAGGAAGGCGCGGCGGTTGAGCAGGCCGGTGAGCGGGTCGGTGCGGGCCTGGCGGGCCATTTCGCGCTGGATGGCCTCGTGGTCGAGGATGACGCGGACGATGCCGATCGCCGATGAGGCGAGCATCATCTCGTCGGCGTCCCAGGCGCGGCCGCCGGCCTCGCGCCAGAGGACGATGCCGGCCTGGGAGCCGAGGCCGTCGTCGCTGGGGCAGGCGAGGACGAGCTCTCCCTCCGGCGCGCGCGACTGCACGGGAAGATGGCTGCCGGATTCCAGCAGGGTGAGCGCGGTGTGCCGGACGCGGCCGAAATCGGCGCCGAAGGCGTGCAGGACCTGCGGCTCCACGCCGTCGCCGATCATGTCCACGACGGCGCAGCCGGCGGCGCCGACGGCGGTGACGAGGGAATGCAGGGCGGCCTGCATCATGCGCGGGGCCATGACTTCCTGGCGCATGCGCCAGAGGATGTGGTCCACGACCTCGCCACGGCGGAGTGCGGCGGCCAGCGCCGCGTCGTGACGGTCCTGGGCGGTCATGTCCTGGCCGATGCCGCGGCTGCCGACGATGTTGCCCGCGGCGTCGAACAGGGGGGCGACGGAAAAGGCGAGGCAGACGCAGGAGCCGTCGGCGCGGCGCAGCCAGGCGCGGCGGCGGCGCACGGGGGCCGCGACGCGGAACGGGTTGGCGCCGAACTCGCCGTCGGCGCGGGCGATGAGGATGTCCGCGGGCTGGCCGAGCAGGGTGGCGGCGGGCCAGCCGAGCACGACCTCCGGGTGGACGAAGGCGAAGCGGTGACGCGCGTCCGTCTCGAACGCCATGTCGGCGGCCATGGTCGCGAGGTCGCGCCAGCGCTGCCGGCTTTCGAGCAGGGCATGCGAGATCGGGGCCGGCGCCGATGGCGGCGCGGGGGGCAGCGCGGGGGGCGAGCGGGGCTCAGTCTCAATTTCGAGCATGACCCGATGGAACACGAGAGCGGTGAAGAGGTGGCTAACGCGGGGCGCGTTGACTTGAAGGGCACCGCTGCGCATGGTCCGCCGCCCCTGCAGCAACGGACCCGACATGACGGACAACGTGCTTTCCGCCACCATCGATGCGCTCTGGGAGCGCCGCGAGACGCTCTCGCCCGCGACCGCGGGGGGGGATCGCCAGGCGGTGGATGCCGCGCTGGCGCGGCTCGAGTCCGGGGAGGCGCGCGTCGCGGAGCCGAGCGATGGCGGCTGGGTGGTGCATGAATGGTTGAAGAAGGCGGTGCTGCTGTCCTTCCGCCTCAATGACAGCCGGCCGATGCCGGGCGCCGGCGGCGCGCCGGTGTGGGACAAGGTGGGCATGGCGTTCGAGGGATGGAACGATGCGCGATTTCGCCAGCGCGGGTTCCGCGCGGTGCCGGGCGCGGTGGTGCGGCGTTCCGCCTATATCGCGCCGGGCGTCGTGCTGATGCCGAGTTTTGTCAATGTGGGCGCGTATGTCGGCGCGAACACGATGATCGATACCTGGTCCACCGTGGGATCCTGCGCGCAGGTGGGGGCGAACTGCCATATCTCCGGCGGCGTGGGGATCGGCGGCGTGCTGGAGCCGCTGCAGGCGGCGCCGGTGATCATCGAGGATGATTGCTTCATCGGCGCACGCTCCGAGGTGGCGGAAGGCGTGGTGGTGGAAAAGGGCGCGGTGCTGTCCATGGGCGTGTTCCTCGGCGCCTCCACGCGCATCATCGACCGTGCCACGGGCGAAACGTTCTACGGGCGCGTGCCGGCGTATTCCGTGGTGGTGCCGGGCGCGCTGCCGGGCAGGAAGCTGGCGGACGGGTCCGAGGGGCCGTCGCTGGCCTGCGCGGTGATCGTGAAGCGGGTGGATGCGCGGACGCGGGCGAAGACCTCGATCAACGAGCTGCTGCGGTCTTGAGCATGGCGGCGGCGGACCCCTTGCCGCTGGCGCAGGCGCTGATCCGCGCGCGGTCGGTGACGCCCGCGGATGGCGGGGCGCAGGCGGTGCTGGCCTCGGCGCTGGAGCGGCTGGGGTTCGCGGTGCACCGGCTGCGGTTCGGGGCGATCGAGAATCTCTATGCGCGGATTGGGGATTCCGGGCCGCACCTGTGCTTCGCGGGGCATACCGACGTGGTACCGGCGGGGGATGGGTGGAGCGCGGACCCGTTCGGGGCGGAGGTGCGCGACGGCGTGCTGTACGGGCGGGGCGCGTGCGACATGAAGGGGGCGATCGCCGCCTTCGTGGCCGCCGCCGAGATGCATCTGGCGCAAGGCGGGAAGCGCGGCTCGATCTCCCTGCTCATCACCGGGGACGAGGAAGGCGATGCCGTGGACGGCACCGTGAAGGTGCTGGCGTGGATGCGCGAGCGTAACGAGGTGCCGGATTTCTGCCTCGTCGGCGAGCCGACGAACCCCAGCACGCTCGGCGAGGTGATCAAGATCGGGCGGCGCGGCTCGCTCAACGCGCGGATCACGGTGCATGGCACGCAGGGGCATACCGCGTATCCATCCCGGGCGGACAATCCCTGCCACCGGCTGGTGGCGGCGCTGGCGGAGCTGACGGCGAAGCCGATCGATGCGGGAAGCGAACATTTCGAGCCGACGACGCTCGCGATTTCCAGCATCGACGTGGGCAATCCGGCGAGCAACGTGATCCCGGCCTCGGCGACGGCGAGGCTCAATATCCGGTTCAACGACCTGCACTCCGGCACCTCGCTGGAGGGTTGGCTGCGCGAGGTTCTGGCGCGGCATGCGCCGCGGCATGAGCTGGTGGTTTCGGTTTCCGGCGAGAGTTTCCTGACCGCGCCGGGTGCGGCGGTGGAGAAGCTTTCGCGGGCGATCGCGGCGGCGACGGGGGTGCGGCCGAGGCTGGACACGGGCGGCGGCACGTCCGACGCGCGGTTCATCACGCGGCTTTGCCCCGTCGCCGAGTTCGGGCTGGTGGGGCAGACGATGCACAAGGCCGACGAGTGCGTGCCGGTGGCGGAGCTGCGGGCCCTGTCCGCCGCCTATGGCGCGGTGATCGGAGCGTTCCTCGGATGATGCCGCAACCCGGCATGGCGCCACGCCGGCGCTTCGGGATCGCGGGCGGGATGCTGCGGCTGGCGCTGTTCCGCGCCGAGGGGATGGCGGGATTCCCCGACAGCACGCAGGGTTTCCTCAACAGCTTCGCGCCGATGGTGGCGTTGACGCTGGTGGGCGCGTTCCTGGTGGCGATGGGCGGCGAGCTGGGGCTGGCGCTGGAATCGCTGAGCAGCACCATCGTCGCGATGCTGGCGCAGCCGGTGATTTCGCATTGGCTGGCCAGGCGCTGGGGGCGCGAGGCGCCGTGGCTGCGCTACGCGACGGCGGTCAACTGGTGCCAATGGGCGCCGATGCTGGCGATCTTCGTGCTGATGCCGCTGGTGCAGATCGCGATCGGGTTCGGGTTCACGCCGGAAGTGGCGGCGGTGCTGCTGATCGTGGTGCTGCTGGCCTATGCGATGGCGTTGTCGTGGTTCCTGGCGCGCGTGGGGCTCGGTGTTTCGCGATGGCGGGCGGCGTTGCTGGTTGTTGTCGTGCACGCGGTGATCGCGGTCATCGTCGAAGGGCCGCTGCTGCTTGGCGGGGGCTGACGCGGGAGCCCGATAGCGCGGAGGCGGCGAGGTGCGCGGTTGCGCGGCTGGCGGCCGTGCGGCCGGCATAGGCGCCGGGCTGGAGGCGCGACGCTAGCTGGCGAACGGATCGGTTGGGTAACGGACGGCCATGAGGGTGAGGCCCTCGGGCGGGGCGGTGGGGCCGGCCTGCTTGCGGTCGCGGGCGGCGAGGATGTCGGCGATGCGGGATTCCGGCCACCGCCCCTGCCCTACCAGCGCCAGCGTGCCGACCATGTTGCGGACCTGGTGGTGGAGGAAGGAGCGGGCGGCGACGGCGACGACGATGCGCTCGCCGTCGCGCGCGACGTCCAGCCGGTCCAGCGTGCGCAGCGGGGATTTCGCCTGGCAGGAGGCGGCGCGGAAGCTGGTGAAGTCGTGCTTGCCGAGGAGGGATTGGGCGGCGCGGTGCATGGCCGCGGCGTCCAGCGGGCGCTCGACGTGCCAGGCGCGGCCGGCGAGGAGTGCCGGCGGGGCGCGGCGGTTGAGGATGACGTAGCGGTATTCGCGGCCGATGGCGGAGAGGCGGGCGTTCCAGCCCGGCGGGGCGATGGCGGCGCGGGTGACGGCGACGCGGTTCGGGCGGAGGTGGAAGTTGAGTGCCGCCAGCAGGCGTTCCGGCGCGATGTCGCGCTCGAGGTCGAGGCCGACGACCTGGGCGCGGGCGTGGACGCCGGCATCGGTGCGGCCGGCGGCCTGGGTGGTGGCGGGACCGAGGCGATTGGCCGCTTCCTCCAGCACCTGCTGGATGGAAAGGCCGCTGGTCTGGAACTGCCAGCCGACGAAGCCGGCGCCGTCGTATTCGATTTCGAGTGCGTAACGGGTCACGTGCCGAGGATTGTATCGGGAGGGATCGGGTGGCCGCGGAGGAAGGATGCGGCGTCCATCGCCCTGCCGCCCTGGGCCTGGACGCGAAGGAGGCGCAGGGCCCCCCCGTGGCCGGGATCGGCGTTGCAGGCGACGGTGAGGGCGTTGTCGAGGATGCTGCCCGGCGCGGCGGTGGGCGCGGCGGCGGGTGCGGCGGCGGGTGCGGCGGTGGGCGCGGGCTCGGCCTCGAGGATTTTCAGCACGGCACCGGCGAGCGTGGTGAAGGTGCCGGGCCAGGGGGTGAAGGCGCGGATGCGGCGGTCGAGCGCGGCGGCGTCCTGCGTCCAGTCCAGGCGGCCATCCTCGCGGGAGAGTTTGGCGGCGTAGGTGACACCCTGTTGCGGTTGTGGCGTGGGCGGCGGGTTTTCGGCGAGCGCGCGCAGGACGAGGCGGGCACCGATTTCGGCGAGGCGGTCGTGCAGGGTCGCGGCGGTGTCGCGCCTGCCGATGGGCGTCGCTTCGCGGAGGAGCATCGCACCGGTGTCGAGCCCCGCGTCCATCTGCATCACGGTGATGCCGGTCTCGGCGTCGCCGGCGAGGATGGCGGCCTGGATGGGGGCGGCGCCGCGCCAGCGGGGCAGCAGGCTCGCGTGGATGTTCAGGCACCCGCGGCGCGGGGCGGCGAGGAACGCTGGCGGCAGGATGAGGCCGTAGGCGGCGACCACGGCGGCATCGAGATCGAGCGCCGCGAAAGCCTCGGCCTCGGCCGGCGGGCGCAGGCGGGCGGGAGTGCGGACCGCGATGCCGAGTTCGTCCGCCGCGACGTGGACGGGGCAGCGGTGGAGCAGCCTGCCGCGGCCGGCGGGCTTGGGGGGCTGGGCGTAGACGGCGACGACATCATGCGCGGCGGCGAGGGCGCGCAGGACGGGGACGGCGAAGTCCGGCGAGCCCATGAAGGCGAGGCGAAGACGCCCCTTCCCCGCCCCCACGGCTTCGGGCGGCGTCATCAGTCGCCTTTTTCCTTCTGGCGGATGTCCTTGGCGAGGCGGCGCAGGATCATGTTGCGCTTGAGCGCCGAGAGGTGGTCCACGAAGAGGATGCCGTTGAGATGGTCGAGTTCGTGCTGCAGGCAGGCGCCGAGCAGGCCCTCGGCGTTCACCTCGCGGCGGGCGCCGGTCTCGTCCTCGTAACGGATGACGACACGGGCGGGGCGCTCGACCTCCGCGTACTGGCCGGGGAGCGAGAGGCAACCCTCCTCGCGGATGGCGGTCTCCTTGCTGGCGGCGAAGATCTCCGGGTTGATCAGCACCATCGGGCTGGGCTTGTCGTCCGGCATCAGGTCCACGACGAAGAGGCGCAGGAGCGAGCCGACCTGGGGTGCCGCGAGGCCGATGCCGGGAGCGGCGTACATGGTGGCGAACATGCGTGGAATGAGGGCGCGCACGGTATCCGTGTCCCGCGCCGCGACCGGGCGGGCGCGCGTCTTGAGCGTCCTGTGGGGCGCGATCAGGATCGGCAGCTTCTCGGCTGGCGATTTGCGGCCCTCGGGCGCATGGGGTGGCTTGGGCGCGGGTGCATCCATCGGCGGGGGATTAGCGCCCTGGGGGGGCCTCTTGCAACGCGGGCGGGCGGCGCGGGGTACCCCCTTGCAACGCAAGGCTCTTCCGCCAATGTAACTCGCACCGGGTTGCCCGCACGGGGGCCCGGGCCAACGCCCCGCTCATTCGAGGAGGCCTCGCTTGTCCACCCGTGTTTTTGCTTCCCCGCTGTTCCTGGGCTTCGACCATCTCGAGCAGATGCTCGAGCGGGCGAGCAAGAACGCGTCGGACGGGTATCCGCCGTACAACATCGAGCAGATCGGCAGCGCCGGCCTGCGCATCACGCTGGCCGTCGCCGGTTTCACGATGGAGGAGCTGCAGATCACGCAGGAGGACAACCAGCTCGTCATTCGCGGACGCCAGGCGGATGACAGCCAGGGACGCGTCTTCCTCCACCGCGGCATCGCGGCGCGCCAGTTCCAGCGTGCGTTCGTGATGGCCGAGGGGATCGAGGTGCGCGGGGCCTGGCTGGATAACGGGCTGCTGCATATCGACCTGGCCCGGCCGCAGCCCCAGGCACGGGTGAAGACGATCAACATCTCCACCCCGCAGCGCCCGGAGGCGGCGTCGCCGCCGATGATTCGCGACGGTAACGACGAGAGCTGAGGTTCGCGAGAGCGGGGCTTCGGGAGAGCCGAGCTTCGGGAGAGCTGACCTTCGGGAGAGCTGGGGTTCGGGCAGGCGTTTTCTGGAAAGGAGGGTCAGATGACCTCCAACGACGACAGGTTCGACGAGACTGAGAGCGACGAGATGGAGAACGACGAGACCGGCGGGACGGGGATGGAGCAGTTCGACCTGCGGCATCTTTCGCCGGAGCAGCTCGGGCGACTGGGCGTGTCGCAGATCGCGTACGTGAAGCCGGTGGTCGTCAATGGCGCGGCGGCGTTCGCGATCCATGCCGCGGATGGCACGCCGATGGCGATCGCGCCGGACCAGGCGCTGGCGTTCGCTGCGATCGTGCAGCACGAGATGGTACCGGCATTCGTCCAATAGGCGCGGATTGCGCAGGCGCCGTCAGCGGAGGCTGGCGGCGGCCTGCGGCAGCAGGCGGGCGAGGCGGGCGGCCCATGCGGCCTGGCCCTCCTGGTCCGCGATGAGATCCTGGCGGATTTCGATTTCGAGATAATCGAGGCCGGCGCGTTCGGCGTGGACGGGCACGCCGTAGTCGGTTTCGTCCGAGACGCTGTATGGCTCGTTCTCGGCGACGGCGAGGCCGCCCTCCGCGCGGAGGAGACCGGCGAGGATTTTCGAGAGGCGGGGCGCGCGGTTGTAGAGCATCGCGACCTGCATCGGCCGCGCGACACCCTTGAAGACCGGGGTGAAGCTGTGCATCGCGACGTAGATCGTGGGCTGGCCGCGCGCCGTGCGCGCCGCGATCTCGGCGGCGATCGCCGCGTGATAGGGCGCGAAGATTTCGACACGGCGGGATTTGCGCGCCGCCGCCGTGATGTTCCGGTTGCCGGGGACGATGGTGGTTTCCGAGATTTCCGGAATCGATGATGCAACGTCCGGGCGGCGGTTGCAGTCGATCACCAGACGCGACCAGGTTTGCAGGATGGCGGTGGCGCCGAGGCTTTCCGCGAGGCGCTCGGTAACGCCCTGGATGCCGATGTCCCAGGCGATGTGGCGCTCGCGCTCGGCCGCGTCGAGGCCGAGATCGCCGAGGGCGCGCGGGATGCGCCTGCCCGCGTGGTCGGCGGTGAGCAGGAACGGGGATTTGCCCGCGGGCCCGAGGCGCTGGACGGGGGCGGGTTCGTCGGCGGCAAGGAGCATGGCGGGCCCGGCCTCGTGCGGTGTCACGCTGATGCGCGTGGCCGGGCGCGCCTGATCGTGACGCGCGCGGCTTTCGTGATGCCTGCGGTTGCGCCGGTTTCTACTTGCGTGCGGCGGGATCGATCCAGCCGATATGGCCGTCGCCGCGGCGATAGACGACGTTGAGTTCGCCGCTGGAGGAATTGCGGAACATCAGGACCGGCTGGTCCGCGAGGTCCATGCGCATCACCGCCTCCCCCACCGAGAGCAGCGCGATCTCGGTCGTGGTTTCCGCGATGACGGTGGCGTGCGCGCCGGCGACGAGCGTGCCGACCGCGCCGTCGAGCGGGGCTTCTTCCTCCTGGCGCAGGACGTACTGGATGCCGGCTTCCTGCGGGCGCTCGCGGCGCGCGATGTCGCGTGCGTGTTCGTTCACGCGGCGGCGGTAGCGGCGCAGGCGCTTGGCGATGTGTTCCGCCGCATCATCGAAGGCGGCGTTGGCGTCCGCGGCCTCGCCCTCGCCGCGCAGCGTGAGGCCGCGGCCGGCATGAACGTTGATGTCGCAGGTGAAGAAGCTGCGCGCGCGGCTGAACGTGACCTGGGCTTCCAGGGCGTGATCGAAATATTTACCGGCGATCGTGTCGAGGGAACGGGAAACGCGCTCGCGCAGCGCGTCCGACAGATCCACCTGTTTTCCGGAAACCGTGATGTCCATTGGGTACCTCGCCCGCGGCCCTGCCGCTCTGGTTCGGGGTCGCCGCCGTTCTGCGTGGCGGCCTTTCCCCGTGTGTTATTTGGGCAGCTTCGCGCGCCCGTGTCCATTGATTTACCGCAAGGCAAATGGGGCAATGCTGGGGCAGGCGCCGCGCGCGCGGGCGACGGGCTAAAGTGCGAGCGTGGCTTTTTCCCGCTTGCGCTGAACCGATGACGGAATGTTCAGCGCCTCGCGATATTTCGCGATGGTGCGGCGCGCGATCTCGACACCCTCGCGCTTGAGCACGGCGACGATGGCATCGTCGGACAGGATGTCGTCAGGCTTCTCGGCGCCGACCATGGCGCGGATGCGATGGCGGATCGCCTCCGCGCTGTGCGCCTCGCCGCCGTGGCTGCCGGCGATGGCGGTGGTGAAGAAATACTTGAGCTCGAAATTGCCGCGCGGGGTCGCGATGTATTTGTTCGACGTCACGCGGCTGACGGTGCTTTCGTGCATCTCCACGCTGGCGGCGATGTCGCGCAGGATGAGCGGGCGCAGGTGCAGGACGCCATGGCGGAAGAACGCATCCTGCTGCGCGACGATTTCGCTCGCGACCTTGAGGATGGTCTGCGCGCGCTGCTGCAGCGACTTCACCAGCCAGTTCGCGGTCTGCAGTTTCTCCGCGAGGAAGGCGCGGTCCTCGCGCGAGGCGCCGGGCAGCACGCGGGCGGAGAAGGACTGGTTGACGAGCAGGCGTGGCAGCGTCTCCGGATTGAGTTCGAGCAGCCAGGTGCCGTCCGGGGCGGCGCGCATCAGCACGTCCGGAACGATGGGCATCGCGGGCGGGCCGGATTCCGCGCCCGGCTTGGGATCGAGCCGGCGCAGCTCGGCGACCATGTCCGCCATGTCCTCGGCGTCCACGCCGCAGAGTTCCATGAGGCGGCGCATGTCGCGTTTGGCGAGGAGTTCGAGGTTGTCCAGCAGCGCCTGCATCGCGGGGTCGAGGCGGTTGCGCTCGGCGAGCTGGACGGCGAGGCATTCGGCGAGGCTGCGCGCGAACATGCCGGTGGGCTCGAAGCGCATCATGGTGGAGCGGACGCGTTCCACGTGCGCGAGCGGGATGCCGAGGGCGTTGGCGATGGCGGACGGGTCGGCGCCGAGGCGGCCGGAGGGTTCGAGCAGGGCGAGGAGGTGGGCTGCGATCTTTTCGTCCGCGCGGTCGGCGAAGGAGAGACGGATCTGCTCGGCGATCTGCTCGCGGCGCGTGGGCTCGGCGGCGGCGAAGGAATCGATGCCGCCGGAGTCGTCCTCGAAGTCGGCGCGGCCGCCGGCACCGATGGGGGATTCGCCGTAGCGGGATTCGCCGTAGTCCGGGACGCCGTCCGAGGGGCCGCCGGGGTCGTAGCTGTTGGCCGTCTCGGCATCGAGCGGGGAGGATTCGGACAGGGTTTCGGCGGTGGCGGATGCGTAGGTGTCGGGTTCCGGCGGCGCGTCCTCGAAGCCGGTCGCGGGCTGCGGCTCCGAGGGCGGGAGCTGGTCCGGGGCGGGGCGGTCCGTATCCGGCAGGTCGGTGTCCGGCCGTTCGTCGCGCTCGAGCAGCGGGTTCCGCTCCAGCTCCTCCTCGACGAAGGCGGCGACGTCCAGGTTGGAGAATTGCAGCAGCTTGATCGCCTGGCGGAGCTGCGGCGTCATCACCAGCGCCTGCGACTGGCGCAGGTCGAGACGCGGGCCCATGGAGAGCGGAGGCATGCTCAGCGCCGGCGGCGTGGGTGGCGCGGGTCAGGCGGGCTGCGGAGAGGCACGGCGAACGGCGCTCCGGCTGGTTCTAGCAATCGTCATGCCGGAGTGCAGCGCGAAGCCGTGGCGAATGCAAGCAAGAATCGTGCGAGAATTGCGGCACCCACCGGGCGATGCTGGATGACCCAAGGCGCGGGACGCGGATGATGGCGCGCGATCCGTTGGGGGATCGACCGGCAACCCGTTGGCATTATGAGATTATTAGAGGGAGAATCTTTCGCCGAGGTAAAAGCGGCGGACATCCTCGTCGGCCACGACCTCCGCGGGGTCGCCTTCCTTCAGGACCTGGCCGTCGTGCAGGATGTAGGCACGGTCGATGATTTCCAGCGTCTCGCGGACGTTGTGGTCGGTGATGAGCACGCCGATGCCGCGGTCCTTGAGGTGGGAGACGAGATCGCGGATCTCGCCCACCGCGATCGGGTCGATGCCGGCCAGCGGCTCGTCGAGCAGGATGAAGGCGGGGCGCGTGGCGAGCGCGCGGGCGATCTCGACGCGCCGGCGTTCACCGCCGGAAAGGGCGAGTGCCGGGGTGCGGCGGAGATGGCCGATGCCGAACTCGGCGAGCAGTTCGTCGAGCTGGCGGTCCCGCGCGTCGTGCTCGGGCTCGGCCACTTCCAGCACCGCCATGATGTTCTGCTCGACGGTGAGGCCGCGGAAGACGGAGGCCTCCTGCGGCAGGTAGCCGATGCCCAGGCGGGCGCGGCGGTACATGGGCAGGCCGGTGATGTCCGCCCCATCGAGGCGGATGGAGCCGGTGTCGGGCTGGATGAGGCCCACGATCATGTAGAACGTGGTGGTCTTGCCGGCGCCGTTGGGGCCGAGCAGGCCCACTGCCTCGCCGCGGCGGACGAAGATGGAGACGTTGCGGACCACCGGACGCTTCCGGAACGTCTTGCCGACCCCCCTCGCCTCCAGCAGGCCGCCGCCGCCCGCGATGAGTTGCAGGGCGTTCATGGGCTGGCCTTGGCGGGGGGTTGCGGTGGCTGCTGCTGAGGCATGAGCAGGCCGCGCACGGGGGCGGCGGGGTCGGCGATGAGGTGTGCGATGCCGGTGTGCATGTCCACGTCTGCGGCGGGCCCGTTCAGCTGGTTCTCGCCACGGGTGATGCGCACATGTCCGACGAGCCGTGCAAGCCCCTGGGGCGGCAGGTAGATGCCGCGGTCGCCGCGCACGACCTCCTGCGCGGTGCGGATCTCGACGTTGCCGAAGGCCTCGACCTTCTCGATCGAGCCGGCCTGAGTGTCCACTGTGTTGGCGGGTTTGGCGTTGCGGGGCCCGGTGGTGGCCGCCGGGGATGGCGCGCCGGCGGGCCGCGATGGCTTCGTATAGGCGACGAGGATGTCGGCGCGGACCTGGCGGCCGTCATCGGCGGTGACGACGGCGTTGCCGCGCGCCACGGCCATGTGCTTGTCCGTCCAGTATTCCATCGTGTCGCGGGCGCTGAGCGTGTCGTGCGGGGTGGTGATGCGCATGGCCTTGCCGGTCATCACCAGGACGGCCTGGTCCATGTCGTAGACCGCGCGGTCGCCCGTGGCGGTGTCCGTCGGCGTGAAGATGCGGACGTGGCCGATGGCCTCGAGCCGGTAGATCTCGTTGCCGCCGCCCTCGTCCGTGGCCTGCTGGGCCGGCCGGGCGCCCTGCTTGCGGCGGTAATGGGCGACGAGCTGGTCGGCGAGGACAGTGACGTCGCCGCGCACGGCGCGGGCGTCGCCATAGGCGGTGGCGGTCTGCTGCGCCTGGTTGAGGGTGAAGCCGCCGGCCGCGGTGATGGCGACGGGGCCGCCATGCGCGAGGTCGAAGCCCTGCGCGAGGGCGGGGCCGGGGCCGGTGGCGAGGGCGGCAAGGGCAAGCAGGGCGAGGCGGAGCGCGCGCGTCATCGGCCGACCGAGTTGAGCACGAGCCGGCCCGGGCCGGTGAAGCGCACCAGCTTGCCGCCGTCGGAGGCCGAGAAACCCTGCGCGTCGAGCGTGCCGAACGGGCCCTCGACGTGCACGCGGTCGTTGCTGACGGCAAGGCCCGAGCCGAGGTCGATGGTCGCGGTGTCGGTGGCGAGGATGGTGCCATCGCTGCGGTACAGCATGACGCTGCCGGAGAGGTCGAGCTGGCGGGTGTCGCGGTCGTAGACGCCGGCTTTTGCCTGGCCGAACAGCCAGGCGCCGCTGGCCGCGCCGATGTCGCCGGTGGGATCGACCAGGTCCACCAGGCTGCCGCCATGCTGGGTGGCCGTGGCGGCGGTGACGGTGTAGCGGCGGCCTTCCTGGTCCACGCCGCGGTAGCGCGCATCCACGATCTGGCCGCTCGGGGTGACGGGCTGGCCCTTGAGCGAGACGCCGCCGAGACGGCCGGTGCCGGTCAGCTCCGGCCAGAGGGCGACGGCGGCGAGCAGGCAGGCGGCGATGGCGGGAAGCGCGAGCTTCGCCAGCCCGATGCGCCGGCGGCGACGGGCGATGGCCGGGGCGCTGGGGGCGATGCGGACCGGGACGCGGGCCATGCGCGGGCGGCGCGGTGCCGGCGGGCCGGCGAGCTTCGGGCTGTTCACGCGGCGGCTCGGCGCGGCGGCACGGGGATGGGGCGGCGCGGCGTCACGTGTGTTTGCCCGCGCGCGTTCACGCGAATTCGCCCGCGCGCCGTCACGCATATTTTCCCGCGCGTCGTCACGCGAACTCGCCCGCGCGTCGTCACGCGACCCCCGTGCGCAGGAGGTCGTGGACGTGGACGATGCCGACGGGTTTGCCAGCCTCGACCACGAAGAGCGCGGTGATCGGGCGGTCACGGCGGTTCATCAGGGCCAGAGCCTCGGCGGCCAGCGCATCCGGGCCGATGGTGCGGGGCGAGGCGTTCATGATCTCGCCGGCGCTGCGGGTGAGCAGATCGGGCGCCATGGCGCGGCGGAGGTCGCCGTCCGTCACGATGCCGACGAGGGCGCCCGCTCTCGTCCACGATGCCGAGGCAGCCGAAGCGGCGCTCCGTCATGCGGATGAGGGCTTCCTGCATCGGCGTGGCGGACGTGGCGAGCGGGAGTTCGCCGGCGCCGTGCATCAGGTCGCGCACGCGGGTGAGGCGCGCGCCGAGCTTGCCGCCGGGGTGGAAGACGCGGAAATCCGAGGGCGAGAAGCCGCGGCGGGTGAGGAGCGCCACCGCGAGCGCGTCGCCGAGGGCGAGCTGCATCGTGGTGCTGGTGGTGGGGGCGAGGCCGAGGGGGCAGGCCTCCTTCGCGGCGGGGAGGTGGAGCAGCACGTCCGCGGCGCGGGCGAGCGCGCTCGTTTCCCGCGCGGTGATGGCGAGCAGCTTGAGGCCGAAGCGGCGGGTGTGGGCGACGAGGTCCGCGAGTTCCGCGGTCTCGCCGGAGTTGGAGAGGGCGAGGACGCAGTCGCCCTCCACGATCATGCCAAGGTCGCCGTGCGAGGCCTCCGCGGGGTGGACAAAGAGCGCGGGGGTGCCGGTGGAGGCCAGGGTGGCGGCGATCTTGCGGGCGATGTGGCCGGACTTGCCCATGCCGGTGACGACGACGCGGCCCTTCACGGCGGCGAGGATGGAGACGGCCTCGGCGAAGCTGGCGCCGAGCGAGGCGGCGAGCGCGGCGAGGCCGGCGCCCTCCGCCTCCAGCACGGCGCGGCCGGCCTCGATGTCGGCATCGGGCGCGGCGCCGCGTTCGGGCATGCCTGCGGTTGGGGTCGGGCCGTTTCCGGCCGGCCGCGTCACGGTGGGAGCGCCAGATTCGCGCAGGGGGGCGGCGCGCATGGGTGCGATCTAGGGGCCTGCGGATGGAGGGTCAACAAAGCACCCGGTGAACGAGCGTGGCGGGTGAAAGGGCGTAGCGGGTGAAAGAGCGTGCAGTATGGCTGGGGATTGCGGCGATCAGTGGGCGAAGATGTCCGGGTTCTCGTAGCCCAGGAGGTCGAGTCGGCCGCGGGCGGGGAGGAAGGCGTAGCAGGCACGGGCGAGAGCGAGCCGGTTCTCGCGGACCAGGAGTGCCTCGAGCTTCGCCCAGATTGCGTGCAGGTGCAGCACGTCCGACGCGGCGTAGGCGCGCTGCTCCGGCGTGAGGGTCTCGGCGCCCCAGTCCGAGGTCTGCTGCTGCTTGGAGATTTCGACGCCGAGAAGATCGCGGCAGAGGTCGCGCAGACCGTGGCGGTCCGTGTAGGTGCGGACGAGCCGGGAGGCGATCTTGGTGCAGATGACGGGGGCGACCTCGATGCCGAGGGCGTGGGTGAGCATGGCGACGTCGAAGCGGGCGAAATGCATCAGCTTCGTGGTGCCGGGGTCCGCCAGCAGCGCCCTGAGGTTGGGGCACGGGGCGATGTGCCTGCCGATCTGCACCAGGTGGGCGGTGCCGTCGCCGGCGGAGAGCTGGACCAGGCAGAGACGGTCGCGGCGCGGGTCGAGGCCCATCGTTTCGGTGTCCACGGCGACCATGGGGCCGAGCGCGAGGCCGGCGGGGAGATCGTCGCGATGGAAATGGATGGTGGTCACGAGAGAACCCCCGCTCGCCTCGATGATGGTGCCCAGGAGAAGACTCGAACTTCCACGACCTTGCGGCCACAGGTACCTGAAACCTGCGCGTCTACCAATTCCGCCACCTGGGCAAGGTTTCGGCCTCGGGAGGCGCGCATCTAAGCCGCGGTCGGCGGGACGTCAACCGGGGGTTGGGTGGCGATTGGCGTCTCCGCTGTCGGGCGTCCGGCGCGGAAAGCCGGGGTTCAACATACGGCCGGCAACGCACGGCCGGAATTGGCCGGGAGCGGGCTGGCAGGTTTCGGGCGGAGAGCGCAATTGGACGGCATCCAGTCGCGGCGCGACGGACGGGCACATCGCCATGGCTCGCGACGCGGGTCGCGGGATGGCCGGTCGACGCACGAAACGCACCGCCGAGAAACTTCAGGAAAGCATGCACGATGGTAAAGCGCCGCAAAGAGGAAGAGATCGTCGGAGTGATCGAGTTCGAAGGCCGGACCAGCGACGATCCGGTCATCATGAAATGGCTGTCGGAGCACAAGGCGCAGAACGGGGGCAAGATCCGGGTGAGCCGGGGCAGCACGGGTGTGCGGGTGGCGTTCAGCAAGGCCGCGGACATGGCGTACTGGCAAGCGCGGTCGGAGCAGGCGGTCAAGGGGGACCGATCGTCGCGTTCCTGAGCCGCCTTCAATCCTGAGAGGGTATGGGCAAACCGGAGAGGATATCGGCATTGACGAAGGAAGAACTGGCGGATTGGGCGCTGGCGAATGGCTGGCGGGTGATCGCGGGCCATCCCAGCCTGACCAAGCCGGGTGCTGCGAACGATCCCATTGTGCGGCTGGTGCTGAAGGCGACGGTGGCCAACCTCGAGGTGCGCAAACCCGCCGGCAAATGGGAGAAAGT
Source organism: uncultured Pseudomonadota bacterium (assembly GCA_963764465.1). GTDB lineage: Bacteria > Pseudomonadota > Alphaproteobacteria > Acetobacterales > Acetobacteraceae > JAJXXT01. Next base: position 1,192,372 of record CAVXSO010000006.1, read on the forward strand.
GGCTGGTGGGAACTACGCGCAGATCGTGCAGGGCGAGGAGGGCGAGCCGCCCCATGGGCTTGGCTTCGAAAAACTCCCGAGCATCACGTTTCTGATGCGGCAGAACCGCGACGCGATGGTGTTTGGACGCGGGAGCGGCGGCTAGGGGGTTGTCGGGCGCGGGACGCTTGGTGACGAACGCCGGAGCAGAAGTTCGACTTCGCCTTCTGTGTTCGATCCGGCAGTCGTTCTGCCAGTCGTCGTACCCGAACAAAAAACCTTCCAGGCGCTCATGGGTCTCATTTCATCCGCGCGCCTTGCCGAGTGTCGACCTGATCAGCTTCATCGCCGGGATGCGCCATTCCTCGCCCTTGGGCGTGTCGTAGAGAGTTCGACGGCCGAGCCAGCCGCGGCGAGGCGTTTCGAAGGGCACGAACACTGCCACGCGGGGCGGGATCCGGGCCTCAACCCGGCGGTCGATTGCCGCTTCGCCGGGGAACGTCATCGGCGGGTACGCTTCCCCCATGCGCGCGAGCTTTTTCCGGCCCCCGAGGACGTGAAGCAGCTCGTATCCCGTGTGCGCGAGATAGGGCACCCGGGCGGTGTTGGAGCAGCACAGCTCCGACGGGATGACGGCGGGGCCGGCACTCGCTATGCAGCGTTGCCAGGGAATTACGCCAACAACGGATGGATTTTGCATGACCCAGCGTATCGCCACCATCTTCGGCGCCAGCGGATTTATCGGCCGCTACGTGGTGCGGCGGCTTGCCGCGCGGGGCGAGACGGTGCGGCTCGCGGTGCGCGACCCCGAGGGGGCGAGCTTCCTGCGCCCGATGGGAGGCGTGGGGCAGATCGTGCCGCTCTACGCGCCGATCGAGAACGAGGCGGACGTGGCGCGGGCGGTCGAGGGGGCCACGACCGTGATCAACCTGGTGGGGATCCTGGCGGAGCGCAGGCCCGGGGATTTCATGCGCGTGCACGCGGAGGGCGCGGGGCGCATCGCGCGGCTGGCGACGGCGGCGGAGCGGTTCGTGCACGTCTCGGCGATCGGGGCCGATGCGGCCTCGCCGAGCCGGTATGGGCAGAGCAAGGCCGCCGGCGAGGAAGCCGTGAAGTCCGCGCGGCCCGGGGCCGTGATCCTGCGGCCCTCCATCGTGTTCGGGCCGGAAGACGCGTTCTTCAACCGGTTCGCGGCGATGGCGCAGGTGCTGCCGGTGCTGCCGATCGTGGGCGGGCGGACGAAGTTCCAGCCGGTCTATGTGGGCGACGTGGCGGACGCCGTGATGCAGGCGGCGCCCGGCACGTGGGAGCTGGGCGGGCCGGATGTGCGCTCGCTCGAGGACCTGATGCGCTGGATGCTGATGGTGATCGGGCGGCCGAAGCCGGTTCTCGACATCCCCATGTGGCTCGCGCGGGTGCAGGCGGCGGTGCTGGAGCGGCTGCCGGGCAAGCTGCTGACGCGCGACCAGTTGCTGATGCTGGGGCGGGACAACGTGGCCGACCCCGCGCTGGCCTGGGCGGGGTGCACGACGCCGATGGACATGGTGGTGCCGGGATACCTGGAGCGGTTCAGGAAGCACGGCCAGAGAAAGGTATTGATTCGGACCTAATTCCTTGAGACCCCCTCTGGGAGGGGTGTTTGCATGGCTGGGTTGACGGAAAATAGGTATTATTTGCTGCCCTATCGCTGAATTGACGCTGGAAGCCGCGGTTTCGCGCCCGTAGAACGACCTCCGTAAGGGAGGATCGTGCCCCATGGCCGAACGCATGCTGCAATTCGTCCGCCTGGCCCAGGCGAACCCGGACAAGCGCAAGGCCGCGGAGCGCCGTGCCGACTTCGGCGAGATCTACAAGCCGTTCGACCCCAAGGCGGCAGAGGCGCAGGCCTCCCGCTGCTCGCAGTGCGGCGTGCCGTTCTGCTCCGTGCACTGCCCGCTCAACAACAACATCCCCGACTGGCTGAAGCTGACCGCCGAGGGGCGGATGGAGGAGGCCTACGAGGTTGCCTCCGCGACCAACAATTTCCCCGAGATCTGCGGGCGGATCTGCCCGCAGGACCGGCTGTGCGAGGGCAATTGCGTCATCGAGCGTGGGTTCGAGAGCGTAACAATCGGGGCCGTCGAGCGGCACATCACGGAGACGGCGTTCGAGAACGGGTGGGTGAAGCCGCGCAAGCCCGCGCGGGAGTTGCCGCATTCCGTGGGCATCATCGGCAGCGGCCCGGCGGGGCTGGCGGCGGCGGAGCAGCTGCGCGCGAAGGGCTACCAGGTGCACGTGTATGACCGACATGACCGCGCGGGCGGGCTGCTGATCTACGGGATCCCGAATTTCAAGCTGGAGAAGCATGTGGTGCAGCGGCGCGTGGCGCTGCTGGAGGAGGCGGGAGTTCGTTTCCACCTCAACACGGCGATCGGGCGCGAGATGAGTTTCGCGGCGCTGCGGGCGCGCCACGACGCGGTGCTGGTGGCGACCGGCGTGTACAAGCCGCGCGAGATCGGCGGGCCGGGCTCCGGGCTTCCGGGGATCGTGCCGGCGCTCGACTACCTGATCGCGTCCAACCGCGAGGGGCTGGGCGACATCGTGCCCGAGTTCGAGAGCGGCGCGCTCGATGCGAAAGGGAAACGGGTGGTCGTGATCGGCGGTGGCGACACGGCGATGGACTGCGTGCGGACCGCGGTGCGGCAGGGGGCGGCGAGCGTGGTGTGCCTGTATCGGCGCGACCGGGCGAACATGCCGGGCTCCATGCGCGAGGTGGCGAACGCGGAAGAGGAAGGCGTCGAGTTCATGTGGCTCGCGGCACCCGAGGCGTTCCTGGGCGACGACGGGGTGACGGGGGTGCGGGCGGTGCGGATGCATCTCGGCCTGCCCGATGCCTCCGGGCGGCAGGCGGTGGAGCCGATCGAGGGCAGCCATTTCACCGTGCCGGCGGACCTGGTGATCAAGGCGCTGGGGTTCGACCCGGAGGACCTGCCGGCGGCGTTCGGCGAGGCGGCACTGAAGGTGACGCGCTGGGGGACGATTGCGATCGATCCCAAAACGTTCATGACGCGCCTGCCGGGCGTGTTCGCCGCGGGGGATATCGTGCGCGGCGCATCCCTCGTTGTCTGGGGCATTCGCGACGGGCGCGATGCCGCGCAGGCCATCCACAACCACATCGAGGCGCGCGCGAGCGTGCCGCAGGCCGCGGAGTGACCGCCATGGAAGCGATGGGCATGGGCGAGAAATTCGTTGCCGAATGGCAGCGGAATGCCGAGCGGCTCGCGGGGTCGTATGACCCGGCGCAGGAGCACGATGCGTGTGGCGTGGGGCTGGTTGCCGCACTCGACGGGAAGCGACGGCGCGACGTGGTGGAGGCGGGCATCGCGGCGCTCAAGGCGGTGTGGCACAGGGGCGCGGTGGACGCCGACGGCAAGACCGGCGATGGCGCCGGGATTCACGTGGAGATTCCGCAGGATTTCTTCGCCGACGCGGTCGAGCGCGGGGGTGCGAAGCTGCAGTCGGGGCCGATCGCGGTGGGCCAGGTGTTTCTGCCCAAGACCGACCTCGGCGCGCAGGAGCGCTGCCGGCAGATCGTCGAGACCGAGATCCTTGCGTTCGGTTACCAGATCTACGGCTGGCGGCAGGTGCCGATCAACGTCGCGTGCATCGGCGAGAAGGCGAATGCGACACGGCCGGAGATCGAGCAGATCATGATCTGGAACGCGCGCGGCGTCGATGAGGCGACGTTCGAGCGCGAGCTCTACGTGATCCGGCGGCGTATCGAGAAGCAGGCGATCGCGGCGCAGATCCCGGAGCTTTATTTCTGCTCCCTCTCGTGCCGCTCCGTCATCTACAAGGGGATGTTCCTCGCAGAGAGCCTCGCGGAGTTTTATCCGGATCTGCTGGATCCGCGATTTGTCTCGCGGTTCGCGATCTATCACCAGCGGTATTCGACCAACACGTTTCCGACCTGGCGGCTGGCGCAGCCGTTCCGGATGCTGGCGCATAACGGCGAGATCAACACGCTGACCGGCAACGTGAACTGGATGAAGAGCCACGAGACGCGGCTCTCCGACCCCGACCTCGACCCCTGGATGGAGGACATCAAGCCGGTGATCCAGGCCTCCGGGTCCGACACGGCATGCCTCGACAACGTGTTCGAGGTGCTGGTGCGGGCGGGACGCGACGCGCCGATGGCGAAGGCGATGATGATCCCCGCCTCCATCGGGCAGAACGCGACGATGAAGGAGGCGCATCGGGAGATGTTCCTCTACTGCAACGCCGTGATGGAGCCGTGGGACGGACCGGCGGCGGTGGCGGCGACCGACGGGCGCTGGGTGATCGCGGGGATGGACCGCAACGGGCTGCGCCCGATGCGCTACACGCTGACCGCGGGCGATGGCGTGAAGGGCGGGCTGCTGATCGTCGGCTCCGAGGCGGGGATGGTGAAGCTCGACGAGGGGCTGATCGTCGAGAAGGGGCGCGTGGGGCCGGGGCAGTGCATCGGCGTCGATCTCGACCGGGCGGCGTTCTATCGCGACGAGGCGATGAAGGACATGCTGGCCTCGCGCCAGCCCTTCGGTGAGTGGGCGAAACGGATTCGCCAGATCGACCACATCGTGAAGACCGACGCGCCGGAGCCCGTGCTGCTGGAGGGCGAGGCGCTGCGGCGGCGCCAGCGCGCCGCGGGGTTCACGATGGAGGATCTGGAGCTGATCCTGCACCCGATGGTGGAGGACGCGCAGGAGCCGGTGGGCTCGATGGGCGACGACACGCCGATCGCGGTGCTTTCGGACAAGTATCGCGGCATCCACCATTATTTCCGCCAGGCGTTCAGCCAGGTGACGAATCCGGCGATCAACTCGCTGCGCGAGACGCGGGTGATGACGCTGAAGACGCGGCTCGGCAACCTCGGCAACGTGTTCGACGAGGACAGCTCCCAGTTCGATCTGTTGCAGCTGGAAAGCCCGGTGTTGTCCAACGCCGAGTTCCTGGCGATGCGGGCGACGATGGGGACGGCGGCCTGCGTGGTGGATTGCACCTTCCCGGTCGAGGATGGCGAGGGCGGGCTGCGGGCGGCGATCGAGCGGATCCGGCGCGAGGCGGAGGAAGGTGTGCGGGCGGGTTGCACGCATGTGATCCTGACCGACGAGGCGACGGGGGCGGAACGCGCGGCGATCCCGATGATCCTCGCCACCGGTGCCGTGCACACGCACCTCGTGCGCCAGTCGTTGCGAACCTTTACCAGCCTCAACGTGCGCGTGGCGGAGTGCATGGACGTGCACGCCTTCGCGGTGCTGATCGGCGTGGGGGCGACGACGATCAACGCCTACCTCGCGCAGGAGTGCATCGCCGAGCGGCAGCGGCGCGGGCTGTTCGCGAAGCTTTCCTTGAAGGATGCCGTCGGGCGCTACAAGAAATGCGTGGACAAGGGCCTGCTCAAGGTCATGTCGAAGATGGGGATCTCGGTGATCTCCTCCTATCGCGGCGGGTATAATTTCGAGGTGATCGGGCTTTCGCGCGCGCTGGTGGCGGAGTTCTTCCCCGGCATGCCGAGCCGCATCTCCGGCCTGGGCCTCTCGGGCGTCGCGCGCAAGGTGCTGACGCTGCATCGCGATGCGTATGGGGCGGATGTGGTCGCGTTGCCGGTGGGCGGGCAGTACAAGCTGCGCCGGAAGGGCGAGACGCACGCGTTCGAGGCACCGCTGATCCACATGCTGCAGGAAGCGGTGGCGACGGACAGTTTCACCACCTACCGGCGCTACGCTGAAGCCGTGCGCAGGCTGCCGCCGGTGGCGCTGCGCGACCTGCTGGATTTCCGCACGTCCGGCGTGACGCCGATCCCGGTGGACGAGGTGGAGAGCATCACCGAGATCCGCAAGCGGCTGGTGGCGCCAGGGATTTCGCTGGGCGCGCTTTCCCCCGAGGCGCATGAGACGCTGTCGATCGCGATGAACCGGATCGGGGCGCGATCGGACTCCGGCGAGGGTGGCGAGGACCCGGCACGGGCGACGCCGCGGGGCAATGGCGACAACGCATCCTCCGCGATCAAGCAGATCGCGTCGGGGCGCTTTGGCGTCACCGCAGAGTACCTGAACAATTGCCGCGAGATCGAGATCAAGGTGGCGCAGGGGGCGAAGCCCGGCGAGGGAGGGCAGCTGCCGGGGTTCAAGGTGACGGAGCTGATCGCGAAGCTGCGGCACTCGACGCCGGGGGTGATGCTGATCTCGCCGCCGCCGCACCACGACATCTACTCGATCGAGGACCTGGCGCAGCTCATCTATGACCTCAAGCAGATCAACCCGGAAGCCACGGTCTGCGTGAAGCTGGTGGCGAGGAGCGGCATCGGGACGATTGCCGCGGGGGTTGCGAAGGCGAAGGCGGATGCGATCCTGATTTCCGGACATTCCGGCGGGACGGGGGCGAGCCCGCAGAGTTCCATCAAGTACGCGGGGCTGCCGTGGGAGATGGGGCTCTCCGAGACGCACCAGGTGCTGATGCTGAACCGGCTGCGGCATAGGGTACGGTTGCGTACCGATGGCGGCATCAAGACCGGGCGCGACGTGATGATCGCGGCGATGCTGGGGGCCGAGGAGTTCGGCATCGGGACGGCGAGCCTTGTCGCGATGGGCTGCATCATGGTGCGGCAGTGCCACTCCAACACCTGCCCCGTGGGCGTGTGCACGCAGGACGAGAAGCTGCGGGCGAAGTTCGAGGGGACGCCGGAGAAGGTGATCAACCTGTTCTCCTTCATCGCGGAGGATGTGCGCTCCATCCTCGCGAGCCTCGGGCTGCGCAGCCTCGCGGAGGCGATCGGGCGGACGGATCTGCTGCACCAGATCAGCCGCGGCAGCGACTTCCTCGACGACCTCGACCTCAACCCGATCCTCGCACAGGCCGATCCGGGGCCGTATGCGCGCTACTGCACGCTCGAGGGGCGCAACGAGGTGCCGGAGACGCTGGACGCGCAGATGATCGCGGACGCGGCACCGCTGTTCGAGCGCGGCGAGAAGATGCAGTTGCAGTACACGGTGCGCAACACGCATCGCGCGGTGGGGACGAAACTATCGAGCCGGATCGTGCGGCGCTTCGGGATGACGGGGCTGGCGGAGGGGCACGTGACGGTGCGGCTGCGCGGCACGGCGGGGCAGTCGCTCGGGGCCTTCGCGGTACGGGGGCTGACGCTGGAATTGTTTGGCGATGCGAACGACTACGTCGGCAAGGGGCTCTCCGGGGCGACGATCATCGTGCGCCCTGCCCCGTCCTCGATGCTGCCGTCGAACCTCAACACCATCGTGGGCAACACGGTGCTGTACGGGGCGACGGCGGGGGCGCTGTTCGCGGCGGGCCAGGCGGGGGAGCGGTTCGCGGTGCGCAACTCCGGGGCGGTTGCGGTGGTGGAGGGGTGCGGGTCCAACGGGTGCGAGTACATGACCGGCGGCACGGTGGTGCTGCTGGGGGCGGTGGGCGACAATTTCGGCGCCGGTTTCACCGGGGGGATGGCGTTCGTCTACGACCCCGAGGACGAGTTCCGCCACCGGGTGAACCCGGACAGCCTGACCTGGCAGCGCATCGCCGCCCCGCACTGGAACGAGGTGGCGCGCGAGCTGGTGGCGCGGCACGTGGAGGCGACGCAGAGCCGGTACGCGCGCATGCTGCTGCACGAGTGGGAGCGGACGGCGCGGCATATCTGGCAGGTGGTGCCGAAGGAATACGTGAAGTACCTCGACGTGCCGCTCGGCGAGGCCCGCGACCAGGTGGGGGCGCTTACGGCGTAGGCGCGGCTTCCTCGCGCGGGATGAGCGCGACGGCGGCGGCGCCGGCCAGGGACGCGAGCGCCGCGACGGCGAAGGTGAGCGGCAGCGAGACGTGGACGAGCTGCCCGGCGACGGCGGCGCCGATGGGCATGCCGGCGACGTTGAGGCTCATCGACAGCACGAGGATGCGGGCGAACCAGGCCGGCTCCGTACGGCGCAGGCGGAGCGTGATCAGCGCCACGTCCGTGGGGCCGGCGACGAGGCCGACGAGGGCCATGGCGAGGGCGAGGCCGGTGAGCCCGCCATAGGCCGCGAGCGGGAAGATGGCGAGCGCCGTGATCGACTGGCCGATGGCGAGGAAGCGGCGCTCGTTGCCGGCGACGGCGAGGCGGCCGGCCGCGAGCGAGGCGACGAGGCCGGCGGCGCCGACCAGCGTCCAGAACAGGCCGGCCGCCGCGTCGCCGCGCGGGCCGAGTGCCGCGCGGGCGACGACCGGGACCAGGATGGTGAGCCCGCCCCAGGCGGCGTTGTAGAGCGTGGTGCACAGGCCGAGTGCGCGCAGCGTGGGGTGGCGGACGAAGTGCAGGATGCCGTCCGCGGTGTCGGCGAGCACGCCGCGCCGTGTCGCCGCCGGCGCGGGGACGGGACCGACGGCGAGCAGCGAGAACACGGCCGCGGCATAGACCCCGGCGATGAGGGCGAAGGTGACCGGGGCGCCGAGGACGGCGATGGAGAAGCCGCCGAGGGCGGGGCCGGTGACGTCCACGAGGCCGTAGGTCGCGGTGTCCAGCGCGTTCACGCGGGGCCACAGGGCGGACGGAACCAGGCGCGGCAGGGTGGCGCGCGCGCCGGCCCAGCCGAGCGGGCTGGTGAGCGAGAGGAGGCCGAGCAGCAGCAGCACCGGCCCGGGTGCCAGTCGCGCGCCGAGGAGGGCGAGGGCCAGCAGGATGGCGGCGCTGAGCACGAGGTCGATCTGGATGGCGCGCAGCGTGCCCAGGCGGTCGAGCAGCGTGCCGGCGATGGGGCTCGCGATGAGGCCGGGGGCGAGGGAGAGGAAGGTCGCCCAGCCGGCCAGTGCGGGGGAGTGGAAGCGGCCCAGCATGAAGAGCACGAGGGCAAGCGAGAACATGCGCGTGCCGAGGCGCGCGAGCAGCATCGCCGCGAGCAGCGGCGCGACACCCGGGGACTGGAGGAGCGCGCGGTAGCCGGGCGCTTCAGCCGAAGCCATCGGTGCCGGCGCCGCAGACGATGGCGACGACGTCCTCGGCTGGAGCCGGGGTATAGGCGCCGGCGCGGAGTGCCGCGACGGTGGCGGCACCCGAGAGCTCGGTGGCCAGCGCCGCGTCGCGCCAGAGGTGGCGGGCGGCTTCGCGCATCGCCTCGTCCTCGACGAGGACGACGCGCTCGAAGCAGTCGCGGATGATGGCGAAGTTGAGGGGGTCCGTGGCGCGCGGGGCGAGGGTGCCGGCCCTGGTCTCGATGCGGTCGAGCCGGATGGGGTGGCCGGCTGCGATGCTGTGGTGAAGCGTGGGGGCGCCGGTGGGCTCGACGCCGATGAGGCGCGTGGCGGGCGCGCGGGCCTTGATGGCGAGGCCGACGCCGGCCGCGAGGCCGCCGCCGCCGATGGCGACGAGCACGGTGGCCGGCGCGGGCGTGGCGGCGAGGATGTCCAGCGCCAGGGTCCCCTGCCCCGCGATGACGCGCGGATCGGCGAAGGGGTGGACGTAGGCGAGGCCGTTTTTCTCCGCATGGGCACGGGCGGCGATGTCGGCGTCGTCCCAGACGTCGCCGTGGACGGTGACGGTGGCGCCGAGGTCCGCGATGGCGGTGCGCTTGGCCTCCCCGGTGCTGGCCGGGACGTAGATGGTGGCGGGGACGCCGAGGGCGCGCGCCGCGTAGGCGACGGCCATGCCGTGGTTGCCGCCGGAGGCGGTGGCGACGCCGCGCGCGAGGTCCGCCTTCGGGAGTTGCAACATGGTGTTGAAGGCGCCGCGCGGCTTGAAGGAGCCGGCGACCTGCAGGCATTCGAGGTGCAGCACCAGGCCAGGCGCGACGCGCAGCGCGGGGGTGCGGCGGGTGTGGGGGGCGATGCGCGCGGCGGCGGCCTCGATCTCGGCCAGGGTCGGGATGTGCATGCGCGAGAGAGACACCGGGGGCGCCGACGACGCAAGGGCGCGCGGGTGGGTTTTGCTTGCGCGGGTGGGGGTGCGTCGCCAGATTCCCGGCATGAGCGAGGGGTTCAGCCTGCGGTTGCCGGATGGCGACACGCGCGAGCGCATGGTGTGCGGGACGTGCGGGCATATCGCCTACGACAACCCGAAGATCGTGGTGGGGAGCGTGGTGGCGACACCTGGCGGCGCTGGGGCGGGCCAGGTGCTGCTGTGCCGGCGCGCGATCGAGCCGCGGCGCGGATTCTGGACGCTGCCGGCCGGGTTCATGGAGCATGGGGAAGCCGCCGCCGAGGGGGCCGCGCGCGAGGCGATGGAGGAGGCGCGGGCGGCGATCAGCATCGACGGGCTGCTCGGCGTCTATTCCATTCCGCGCATCGGGCAGGTGCAGCTGATGTTCCGCGCGCGGTTCGCCGGCGCGCCGGATTTCGGGCCGGGGCCCGAGAGCGAGGAGGTGGCGCTGTTCGGCTGGGCGGCGATTCCGTGGGAGGCGATTGCGTTTCCCTCCGTCCACTGGGCGCTGGCGGCGTGGCGGGCCAACCCGGACGGCGCGCTGGGGGCGCCGGATGTCGAGCCGTCGGCGGTGGTGGGGGCAGCCGGGTTGGAGGCGCGGCGGGCATGATGGTGCATGCGGCGTTCGCGGTGATGCTGCTGGCCTCCGATGCCGGGCTCGCGGCGCGGACGCCGGAGCCGGGCTATGTGGCGGCGCCGATGCCGGACCGCAGCTTCGACGTGCCACGCGCGCGCGGCCAGCGGCAGGTGGAGCTGGTGCCGGCGCTGACAGACACCGGGGCGTATGCGCCGCCTGGCAGCGGATTTTCCGCGGGGGCCGCGTTCAACCGTGAGCTCGCGCGACGCAGCCAGCCGATGACGGCGATCGGCAACCGGCTGGCGCCGGGGCTGACGCTGAGCATTCCGCTGAAATAGGCGGGCGGTGCTGCGGGCGCTCACGCTTCTGGTGGTGTGCCAGTTCGTGGGCGAAGTCGCGGCGGGTGCGAGCGGGCTGCCGGTGCCGGGGCCGGTGATCGGGCTGCTGCTTTTGCTGGCGCTGCTGGTCGCGAACCGGCGGTGGCGCGGACGCGAGCCCGATGCGGGGCTGCGGGAGACCTCCGGCGCGCTGCTGGGGAACCTCGGGCTGCTGTTCGTGCCGGCGGGGGTGGGGGTGGTGACGCAGTTGCATGCGCTGTCGGCGGCCGCGGTGCCGGTGGTCGTTTCGCTGGTGGTCTCGACGCTGCTGGGGCTGCTGGTGACGGGGGTGGTGATGCAGCGGCTGCTGCACAACAAGAGATGGGCGCGGGATTAGCGATGGGGCGGCTGTTCCATCTCTGGGTCTATCTCGAAACGACGCCGCTGCTGGGGCTGACGGCGACCCTGGTGGCGTGGCAGGTGGCGGTGTGGCTGACGCGGCCGCTTCGGGCGACGCCGCTGGGCAACCCGGTGCCGGTGGCGATTGCCATGCTGGCGGCGGGGCTGTTGATCACGCGCACGCCTTATGCCGCGTATTTCCAGGGGGCGCAGTACGTGCACTTCCTGCTCGGGCCGGCGACCGTGGCCCTGGCGGTGCCGATGCATGCGAATCTGGGGCGGATACGGGCGGCGGCCCCTGCCCTGCTGCCGGCGCTGCTGGCGGGAAGTGTCACGGCGGCGGTAAGTGCGATGGTGATCGCGCGGGGGCTCGGGGCGACGCCGGAGATCGTGCTGTCGCTGGCGCCGAAATCGGTGACGACGCCGATCGCGATGGCGGTGTCGCAGGAGATCGGGGGGAATGCGTCGCTGACCGCGATCTTCGTGATCCTGACGGGGCTTGTCGCGGCGGTGCTGCTGGAGCCGGCGATGAAGCTGGCGGGCGTGCGGGATGCGCGCGCGGTGGGGCTGGCGGCGGGGACCGCGGGGCACGGGATCGCAACGGCGCGGGCGTTGCAGCTTGGCGAGACGGAGGGCGCGTTCGCGGGGCTGGCGATCGGGTTGAATGGGGTGGTGACGTCGGTGTTGTTGCCGGTGGTGGCGGGGTTGTTTTAGGTCGAAATCGTACGCTGTCGAGTATTGTAATGACTGCTGAACTGCGCGGCGTCAGAGGCAGCAGTTACTTGTGAAAATCGCGCATGATCGCGAACGGAACGCTAATGTCCATTCCAGCCTGACAGAGCCGTATTACAGCGGCCGTCTGCATTCTCGATTTCTAGTTTTACATTTCTCTCCAATTATGATGAGAACGTTACTTATTCGTACATTCCCTGACTTTATAGGCGGAAAACTTGTGAAGCGAATATCGTGAGCGTGCTGCGAAATACGTTGCGAACATTGACGAACAAATTAGGGATCGAAAATGGGCATTGACTGATCGAAGAACTGCAGACGGTTCGATCCGACCACCTACGGGATCGAGGAAATCGATCGCAGCAAAAGAGAGTTTCGGCGAATGGGGTCGAATGGGAGCAATTTCTCGATGAACTTACGCAACGACAATGACGTGCGATGGCCAAATTCAAAAGTTAGGAGTTTCCATGACTTCAAGTTATTATCGCCGATACGGAAGTAAAGCAGCATCTCGGAATTCAACGCAGCTGTCTGTTGGTCAAGCGCGAATATGTCATGAATTCCGCAGATAAGAACATGGCATTTTCGCGTGTGAAAGATATGAATCAGTCAATGCCGCAGGCCGCGCCATTCATACGGCACGACGCGTGATGGCTAAAAATGCTATTTTCATCCCGCGATGAACTTGCTAAAAATCTGATCGGAAAAAACCCTGATAGAAACGCGCTTAGGTTGCTGAAGCACAAATACAGCCGACTCCATAAGAACCTCATCATGGCGCACAATCGCGAATCTTGGTGCGTCACATGGTTGATTGGCAATGGCGAGCAGGAGCGCCAATCGATATTAAGTGCTATTAGGCAGCGTATAATTTCGCGCATGCACAGTGATCGCGTTTATCACAAACGGCGCGTTGGTTCAGCAAACTCGAATGGTGCGCGACCTGACGTGACCATAGGACGTCGACGCGAAGACATTCGAACTTATGGGGCGGACGTACGGAATTGGGAAGAACGATGAGCCAATGCATCTGAAGTTTGATGATCGTGAGCGGCATGAATGTTAGGTGCCTGGACGGTTGATCGACAAAAAAATAAAAAGTGACGCCGAAAAAGAAATGGAAATCGGCGCCGCACAAAAATACGCCTCAAAATTGAGGGAACGCACTAAATGCAGTCTATTCTTATTTTCTCTATTACATTAAGGAAATAAACGTTTCTACAACCCAATCTCGACCAAACGCCTAGGCGTTCACGGCTTTACACTGAATATTCGCCGGTTCACGTGGCGGCCCGGGTTGCCCACGAGATCGGCGGCGAAGGCGGCGGGGTCGAAGGGGCGGAGGTCGTCGGCCTGTTCGCCGACGCCGACGGCGTAAACGGGGAGGCCGAATTTTTTTGCGAGGGCGACGACAATGCCGCCGCGGGCGCTGCCGTCGAGCTTGGTGACGACGAGGCCAGTGACGTTGACCATGGCGCTGAAGATTTCGACCTGGGCGATGGCGTTCTGGCCGGTCGTCGCGTCCAGCACGAGGACGATGTCGTGCGGCGCCTCGGGATCGAGTTTCCTGATGACGCGGACGATCTTGGCGAGCTCCTCCATCAGGGCGGCCTTGTTGTGCAGGCGGCCGGCGGTGTCGATGAGAAGAAGGTCGGCGTTGTCGTTTCGGGCGCGCTCCAGCGCCGTGTAGGCGAGGCCGGCGGGGTCGGCGCCTGGCGCGCCCGCGATGACCTCACAGCCGGTGCGCGCGCCCCAGACCTGGAGCTGCTCGACGGCGGCGGCGCGGAAGGTGTCGGCGGCGGCGAGCAGGACGTGCTTGCCCTCGCCCCGCCAAAGCTGCGCGAGCTTGCCGATGGTGGTGGTCTTGCCGGTGCCGTTGACGCCGACCATGAGGACGACGTGCGGGCGGTTGGTCGCGTCCGGCAGCAGAGGCCGGGCGACGGGGGCGAGGATGGGCGCGATGATATCGGCGAGGGCGGCGCGGATTTCGGCTTCCGTCACGTCGCGGCCGAAGCGGGTGCGGCGGAGATTGGCGACGACATCGGCGGCGACGGCGGGACCGAGATCGGCCTCGATGAGCGCGTCTTCGAGTTCCTGAAGGGCCGCGTCGTCGAGCTTGCGGCGGGTGAGGGCGGCGCCGATGCCGGCGGTGAGCTTCTGCGTGCTGCGGGCGAGGCCCTGGCGCAGGCGGCCGAGGAAGCCCGACATTACGCGAGACCTTCGGCGTCGGCGGCGGTGATGCGAATTACGGTGAGGGTGCCAGGTTCGGCGGACACGCGGACGCGGGTGCCGTGCTCGCTGCGGCCGGTGCCGTCGCCCTCGGCGAGGACGGTGACGGTGCGGCCGATGAAGGCGGCGTGGTAGCGCGCGGCGTTGCTGATGGCGGCCTCGCGCAGCAGGCGGGCGCGGTCGCGGCGGACGGGAACGGGGACCGCAGGCATGCGGGCGGCGGGCGTGTCCGGGCGCTCGCTGTAGGGGAAGACGTGCAGGTAGGGGATGGCGTTGTCGGTCACGAAGGCCAGCGTCTCCTGGAAGAGTGCCTCGGTTTCCGTGGGGAAGCCGGCGATGAGGTCGGCGCCGATGGCGATGTCGGGGCGCAGCGCGCGGGCGCGGGCGATGACGGCGGCGGCCTGGGAGGCCGAGTGGCGTCGCTTCATGCGCTTGAGGATGAGGTCGCTGCCGGACTGCAACGAGAGATGCAGCGAGGGCATGAGGCGGGGGTTCGCTGCGAGCAGGGCCCAGAAATCCTCGTCGAGCTCCGCGGGATCGACGGAGGAGAGGCGCAGTCGCGGGAGAGCGGTTTCCGCGAGGAGGCGGGTGGCGATCGTGCCAAGGCGGGGGGCGCCGAGGCGGGGGTGGCCCATGTCTGGCGTAGGGGGGAGATCGTTGCCGTAGCTGGTGAGATCGACGCCGGTGAGGATGATTTCCTGGTGGCCGGCGGCGAGCAGCGCGCTTGCCTGGGCGATGATGGCGTCCGGCTCGACGCTGCGGGAGTTACCGCGGCCCAGGGGGATGGTGCAGAAGGTGCAGCGGTGGTCGCAGCCCTGCTGGATTTGCAGGAAGGCGCGGGTGCGGCCGGCGAACTCGGTCACGGGGCTCGCCTGGATGCGCGGGGCGGCCATGATGTCGGCGACCTGGACCGGCGTTTGCGCGCGCCAGGATTCGGGTTGCAGCTTTTCGGTGTTGCCGAGCACGCGGGTGACGCCGGGGAGTGCCGCCCAGCGCGACGGGGCGATCTGCGCGGCGCAGCCGGTGACGGTGATGGGCACGCCGGGGCGCTCGCGGACGGCGCGGCGGATGGCCTGGCGGGCCTGGCGCTCGGCCTCCGCCGTGACGGCGCAGGTGTTGATGACGATGATGTCGGGGTTGGGCGTTTCAGGCAGGCCGGTGAGGTGGGCGCGGATGGCCTCGCCCTCCAGCGCGTTGAGGCGGCAGCCGAAGGAGACGATCTCCGTCACAGGTCGATGGTTCCGGTGAACGCGGTGGCGGTGGGACCGGTCATGACGACGTGGCTGTCGTCGCGCCAGGCGATGTGAAGCTCGCCGCCGTCGAGGACGATGGTGGCGGCACGGGCGGCGAGGTTGCGGCGGGCGGCGTTGACCAGGGCGGCGCAGGCGCCGGAGCCGCAGGCGAGCGTAAGCCCCGCGCCGCGTTCCCAGACGCGCAGGCGGATACGGTCCCCACCCATGGCGTCGGGGGCGAGGATCTGGGCGAAGCCGATGTTGGCGCGCTGGGGGAAGATGGGGGCCTGCTCGAGGATGGGGCCGAGGCGGGGGATGTCGATCTCGGCCAGGTCATCGACGAAGAAGGTGGCGTGGGGGTTGCCCATGGAGAGGGCGGCTGGGTTGCGAAGATCTTCTATTTCCAAATGGATAGCGAGCGTATCGCAGGGGCTGGCGAGGGGGATTTCCTGCCAGGCGAGGCGGGGGGTGCCCATGTCCACGGACCAGATTCCGCCGCCGTGGCAGGTCGCGGGCAGGAGGCCGGCGATGGTGCGGATGGTGAGCGCGGTCTTGCCGGTCTGTTCGCGGAGGAGTTCAGCGACGCAGCGGGTGGCGTTGCCGCAGGCGCCGGCTTCGCTGCCGTCCGGGTTGCGGATGCGCATGAAGACGTCGGCGCCCTGCCCTGCTTCCAGGCCGATCACCTGGTCGCAGCCGACGCCGCGGTGGCGGTCCGCGAGGGCCTGGGCCTCGGCCGGCGAGAGGGGCGCGCGGGCGCGGGTGTCCACGACGACGAAGTCGTTCCCGGCGCCGTGCATTTTCCTGAAGTTCAGGGACATGCGCGCCTTATGGGTCCGGCTTGCGGGGGGGACAAGGGCGCGCGGTTGCATGGCGGGGGAGCGGAAGCTATACCGCGCGGCCGTTTGCGCGCCGGGCGGGGCATGCCTGGCCGCGACATCGTGCCCTTTCGGGCGCCCCAGCCACAGGAGATGAAAATGCCCAAGATGAAGACCAAGAGCTCGGTCAAGAAGCGATTCAAGATCACCGCGACCGGCAAGGTTCTCGCAGGCCCCGGCAACAAGCGCCACGGGCTGATCAACCGCAGCCAGAAGGCCAAGCGGCAGAACCGCGGCAGCCAGGTGCTGACCCACGAGGACGGGCTGACCGTCAAGCAGTGGGCCCCCTACGGTCTGCGCTGAGGAGAACGCACCATGGCACGCGTGAAGCGGGGCACGACCACCCACGCCCGGCACAAGAAGGTCCTCGACGCCTCCAAGGGGTTCGTCGGCCGCAGTTCCACCAATTACCGGATCGCGCTGGAGCGGCTGGAGAAGTCGCTGCAGTACGCCTACCGCGACCGGCGGGTGAAGAAGCGCGAGTTCCGCGGTCTGTGGATCCAGCGCATCAACGCCGCCGTGCGCGAGCACGGGCTCACCTACTCCCGATTTATCGCCGGGCTGAAGGCGGCGGGGATCGAGATCGACCGCAAGGTGCTCGCCGCCGTCGCCTATGACGATCCCGCGTCGTTCGCGGCGATTGTGGAGAAGGTGAAGGCGGCAGGCTGAGGAGGCCGTTTCATAACGCTACTCTGGCGGTCATCCGATGGCAGTTTGCTGCGCTTCGGTGCTCACGGCCCCATAAGGCCGCTCCGCTCCGATGCTCGCAAACCGCCATCGGCCGGCATCCTGGCGGATGCCTCTCACTCGCCAGAGCGCATTCTGAAGCAGCCTCCGAGTAGCCGCGCCTTCCCACGGAGCAACCGGCGGGACGGGCGATGAGCGACGAACTGACGAAGCTGAAGAGCGAGACCGAGGCGGCCCTGGCGGCAGCCTCGGACCTGAAGGCGTGGGATGCGGTGCGCGTCTCCGTGCTGGGGCGCAACGGCAGCCTGACGGGGTTGCTCAAGGGGCTGGGCGCGCTCGACCCCGAGGCGCGGCGCGAGCGGGGTGCCGCGCTGAACCGGCTGCGCGACGAGCTGACGGGGCTGATCGAAAGCCGACGCGTGGCGCTGGACGAGGCGGCGCTGGACGCACGGCTGGCGGCCGAGCGGATCGACCCGACGCTGCCGCCCCCGCCCTCGCCCCCACCTTCCTCGCATCAGGGGCTGATCCATCCGATCTCGCGTGCGGCGGAGGAGATCGCGGCGCTGTTCGGGGCGATGGGGTTCAGCATCGCCGAGGGGCCGGACATCGAGGACGACTGGCGCAATTTCGGGGCGCTGAATATTCCCGCGCACCATTCCGCGCGCGAGGACATGGATACCTTCTATCTCGCTTGTGGCACCGAGGGCCGCAGGCCGGTGCTGCGGACGCATACCTCGCCGGTGCAGGTGCGGACGATGCTGTCGGCACCGCCGCCGATACGGGTGATCGTGCCGGGGCGGACCTATCGCGCGGACCATGACGCGACGCATTCGCCGATGTTCCACCAGTGCGAGGGGCTGGCGATCGATCGCGGGCTGACGCTGGGGCACCTCAAGGGCTGCCTGATCGACTTCCTGCGCGCGTATTTCGGGATCGGCGACCTGCCGGTGCGGTTCCGTTCCTCCTACTTCCCGTTCACCGAGCCCTCCATGGAAGTGGATATCGGATGGAACCGGAAGACCGGGGAACTCGGGCGCGGAGGCGACTGGCTGGAGATTTTGGCAGCGGCATGGTGCACCCGAAGGTGCTGGCCAATTGCGGCATCGATCCGCGCGAGTGGCAGGGATTTGCGTTCGGCATGGGGATCGAGCGCATCGCGATGCTGAAGAACGGCATTCCGGACCTGCGGCCGTTCTACGAGAGCGACCTGCGCTGGCTGCGCCATTACGGGACCAGCGCGCTGCTGCCGACGATGCTGCATGAGGCCGGGCAATGAAGTTCACGCTTTCCTGGCTGCGGCAGCACCTCGATACGGACGCGAGTCTTTCCGGGATCACCGACACGCTCACGAAGATCGGGCTCGAACTCGAGGGGGTGGACAATCCCGCGGAGACGCTGGGCGGGTTTCGCATCGCGCGCGTGGTGGAGGCGGTGCAGCACCCGAACGCGGACCGGCTGCGGGCGTGCAAGGTGGACACGGGCGAGGGAATCGTTTCGGTCGTGTGCGGCGCGCCGAATGCGCGCACGGGGATGAAGGCGGTGTTCGCGAATCCCGGCAGCTACATTCCGGGGACGGGCATCACGTTGCAGGTGGGGCAGATCCGTGGCGTGGAGAGTGCGGGGATGCTGCTGTCCATGCGCGAGATGGGGCTGGGGGACGACCATACCGGCATCGTCGACCTGCCGGCGGAGGCGCCGGTGGGCGTGCCGTATATCCAGTGGGCGGGGATCGACGACCCGGTGATCGAGATCGCGGTGACGCCGAACCGGGGCGACGCGCTTTCGGTGCGCGGGATCGCGCGCGACCTGGCGGCGGCGGGCGTCGGGACGCTGAAGCCGTTCTCCCCTGCCCCGGTGCCGGTTGCGTATCGATCTCCGTTGCAGTGGCGGATCGAGTTTGCCGAGTATTGCCCCTGGGTGCTCGGGCGCGCGGTGCGGGGCGTGAAAAATGGTCCGAGCCCGGACTGGCTGGTGCGGCGGCTGACCTCCATCGGGCTGCGGCCGATCAACGCGCTGGTGGATGTGACGAACTTCTTCACGTTCGATCTCGGGCGGCCGCTGCACGTGTTCGACGTGGGCAAGGTGCGCGGGGGTACGCTGACGTTCCGGCGAGGCAACGGCGAGGTGCTGCTGGGGCTGCATGGGAAAGAGGTGACGCTGGACGCCGAGGATTGCGCGATTGCCGACGCGGCGGGCGCGCGGTCGCTGGCGGGCGTGGTGGGTGGCGAGGCCACGGGATGTGACGCGGCGACGACGGAGGTGTTCGTCGAGTGCGCGCTGTTCGACCCGGTGCAGGTCGCACTTTCCGGGCGCCGGCATGGGGTTTCCTCCGATGCGCGGCAGCGTTTCGAGCGGGGGATCGACCCGGCGCTGATGCCCGATGCGATCGAGGCGGCGACACGGATGATCGTCGAGCTGTGCGGCGGCGAGGCGAGCGAGACGGTGGCGGCGGGCGCGGAGCCCGCCTGGCAGCGGACGGCGTCGCTGCGGTTTGCGCGGCTGGAGAGCTTCGGCGGCCTCGCGGTTCCTGCGGACGAGGCGACCGCACGGCTGGAGCGGCTGGGGTTTGGCGTGGTTTCGCGCGACGACGAGCGCGTTGTCGTTTCGGTACCGTCATGGCGTAACGATGTGGCGCAGAACTCGCCGCTGGAGCCTTCGCCCGATTTGGCGCCAGCCGTGGCGGCGAAGGCGGCCGAGGGGCGCGCCGAGATCGAGCCGGAGGCGGACCTGGTCGAGGAAGTGCTGCGGCTGGGCGGGCTCGATGCCGTGCCGCCGGTTTCCATGCCGGGGATCGCGCCGATCCCCAACCCGACGCTGACATCAGCACAGAGCCGGGCGGCGCTGGCGCGGCGCGTGCTGGCTTCGCGCGGGCTCGCGGAATGCGTGACGTTCAGCTTCATGCGCGCGGACCGGGCGGCGCTGTTCTCGGGCGGCGATTCGCTGCTCGCGGTGGACAACCCGATTTCGGCCGACCTCGACACGATGCGGCCGACGGTGCTGGCGACGCTGGCGGAAGCCGCTTCGCGGAATGCGGCGCGCGGGGAGGCTTCCGCACTGCTGTTCGAGGTGGGGCCGGCATTTCATGCCGCGCTTGCCAGCCGGCAGCGGTTGATGGCGGCCGGGCTGCGGGCGGGGACGACGCCGCGGCACTGGGCGGAGCCGTCGCGCGCCTATGACGCGATGGATGCGAAGGCGGATCTGTGGGCGCTGCTTTCGGCGCTGGGCGTGGCCATGGAGGCGCTGTCGGTGACCGCCGATGCGCCCGCGTATTTCCATCCCGGGCGATCCGGCACGGTGCGGCAGGGGCCGAAGAACGTGCTCGGCTACTTTGGCGTGCTGCATCCGCGGCTTTGCGCGGCGCTCGATTTGCCGCAGGCGGCTGGGTTCGCGCTCGACCTCGACGCGGTCGCGGAGCCCAAACGCCGCCGCCGGGCGGCGCCGGAGCTTTCGCCGTTCCAGCCGGTGCGGCGGGATTTCGCGTTCCTGGTGGATGCCGGCGTCGCCGCGGAGGCGCTGCTGCGCGCGGCGCGGGGGGCGGAGCGGAACCTGATCGCGGGTGTGGCGCTGTTCGACCGGTATGAGGGCGAGAAGGTGCCCGAGGGCAAGGTTTCGCTCGCCATCGAGGTGACGCTGCAGCCGCGCGAGAGGACGCTGACGGAAGCGGAGATCGAGGCGGCAGCGGCGAAGATCGTGGCCGCCGTGGCGAAGGCGACGGGCGCGGTGCTGCGCGGCTGAGGGCGCGCGCCGGGTTGGCGCGCGCCGGAGGCATGCGTTAGACGCGGGGTGACGGCCGCCGCGCCGCCCTCCCCTGCCCGACGAGGTTGCCGTGTCCGTCTCGATCGCCGACGAGCCTGTTCCCGCCCAGCCCCGCCAGCTCTCGCGGTTGCAGCGCTGGAAGCGGCTGCCCCTGTTCTCACCGCGGCAATGGCGGCGGCGCGTGGTGTTCATGTTCGGGGCGGTGCTGGTGGCGGTGGTCGCGATCCTGTTCGCCAAGGCGGGCGACTGGGCCGCGGAGGTGTTCTCGGCGCTGACGGCGGGACGGCCGTGGATGCAGTTCATCCTCTGCCCCGCGGGACTCGCGATCTCCGTCTGGCTGACGCAGCGCTATTTCCAGGGGGCGCAGGGCAGCGGCATCCCACAGGCGATCGCGGCGCTGCACATGGAGCCCGAGCACCAGGACCGCGTGCTCTCCGCGCGCGTGGCCGTGGCGAAGCTCTTCCTGACCATCTTCGGCCTGGCGTGCGGTGCCTCCATCGGGCGCGAGGGGCCGACGGTGCAGATCGGCTCCGCGATCATGCATGGGCTCGGGCGGCTGTTGCGGCTGCCGCGGGTGGATGTGCGCCAGGCGCTGATCCTCGCCGGCGGGGCGGCGGGGATCGCCGGGGCGTTCAACACGCCGATCGCGGGCGTGGTGTTCGCGATCGAGGAGCTGGGGCATGGGGTGCGGAGCCGGACGATGGGCTCGACACTCTACGCGGTGGTGCTGGGCGGCATCGCGACCGTGGGGATCGCGGGGAACTACACGTATTTCGGCACCACCTCCGCGGCGCTGGGCTGGGGGGCCGGGTGGTGGCTGGGCGTGCCGCTGTGCGGCGTTGCTGGCGGGCTGGCGGGTGGGCTGTTCGCGCGGCTGCTGGTGGAGGGGGCGCGGGTCTGGCCGGCGCCGGTACGCCGGCTGGCGCTGACGCGGCCGGTGGTGTTCGCGGCACTTTGCGGGGTGGTGCTGGCGTTGACGGGGCTGGCGACCGGGGGCGCGGCGCTGGGCAGCGGCTACGCGCCGGCGAAGGCGATGGTGGAGGGAACCGCGGGCCAGCCGAGCTCCGTGTTGGTTTTCACCATCGCGAAGTTCGTCGCCACGACCGCATCCTACCTGAGTGGCATGCCGGGCGGGATTTTCGCGCCGTCGCTGGCGGTGGGCAGCGGGCTGGGGG
Organism: uncultured Pseudomonadota bacterium; assembly: GCA_963764465.1. Taxonomy (GTDB): domain Bacteria; phylum Pseudomonadota; class Alphaproteobacteria; order Acetobacterales; family Acetobacteraceae; genus JAJXXT01. Next base: position 1,214,246 of record CAVXSO010000006.1, read on the forward strand.
CGGCGCTGGCGCCGCTGGTGCCGGCGGCGGGGAGCGGGGCGCTCGTGCTGCTGGGCATGGTCGCGTACTTCTCCGGCGTGGTGCAGGCGCCGCTGACGGCGACCGTGATCGTGATGGAAATGACGGACAACCAGGGGCTGACCGTGCCGCTGATGGCCGCGGCGCTGATCGCATTCCAGGCCTCGAAGCTGGTGTGCCGCAAGCCGCTCTACGGGACGCTGTCGAAGCGGTTCCACTGAGACCAACAGGGGCGCTGACAGCGGGGCGAAAAGCGACTATCTGCCGCGCATGACTGCGACCCCCATCGAGCGCATCCGCAATTTCGCGATCATCGCGCATATCGACCATGGCAAGTCCACGCTGGCCGACCGGCTGATCCAGGTGACCGGCGGGCTCTCCGAACGCGAGATGACGAACCAGGTGCTCGACAGCATGGAGCTCGAGCGCGAGCGGGGCATCACCATCAAGGCACAGACGGTGCGGCTGGATTACCGGGCGAAGGACGGGAAGGACTATGTCCTGAACCTGATGGACACGCCCGGGCACGTGGACTTCGCCTACGAGGTGAGCCGCAGCCTGGCGGCGTGCGAGGGATCGCTGCTGGTGGTGGACGCGAGCCAGGGCGTGGAGGCGCAGACGCTGGCGAACGTGTACCAGGCGATCGAGGCGAACCACGAGATCGTTCCTGTGCTGAACAAGATCGACCTGCCGGCCGCCGACCCCGCGCGGGTGCGCCAGCAGATCGAGGACGTGATCGGGCTCGACGCGTCCGACGCGGTGGAGATTTCCGCGAAGACCGGGATCAACATCGAGGGCGTGCTGGAGGCGCTGGTCACGCGGCTGCCGGCGCCGAAGGGCGATGCCGCGGCGCCGCTGCGCGCACTGCTGGTGGATTCCTGGTACGACCCCTATCTCGGTGTCGTCATCCTGGTGCGGGTGAAGGACGGGCGGCTGAGGAAGGGCATGCGGCTGCGGATGATGTCCACGGCGGCCGCGCACATGCTGGAGCAGGTGGGTGTGTTCACGCCGAAGCTGGAGCCGGTGGAGGACCTGGGGCCCGGCGAAATAGGCTACATCACGGCTGCCATCAAGACCGTGGCTGATTGTAATGTTGGCGATACGATCACCGATGACAGGCGGCCGGCGACCGAACCCCTGCCCGGCTTCAAACCCTCCGTTCCGGTCGTGTGGTGCGGATTGTATCCGACGGACGCGGACGATTTCGAGAAGCTGCGCGAGAGCCTGGCGAAGCTGCGGCTGAACGATGCCAGCTTTCATTACGAAGCGGAGACGTCCGCGGCGCTGGGGTTCGGGTTCCGTTGCGGGTTCCTGGGGTTGCTGCACCTCGAGATCATCCAGGAGCGGTTGTCGCGCGAGTTCGACCTCGACCTGATCGCAACCGCGCCGTCCGTGGTGTACCGGATCCATTCGACGCGGGGCGAGATGAGCGAGCTGCACAACCCCGCGGACATGCCGGACCCGTCGCTGATCGACCATATCGAGGAGCCGTGGATCAAGGCGACGATCCTGGTGCCGGACGAGCACCTCGGCGCGGTGTTGACGTTGTGCAACGAACGCCGCGGGCAGCAGGTGGACCTGACCTACGTGGGCAACCGGGCGATGGCGGTCTACAGGCTGCCGCTGAACGAGGTGGTGTTTGATTTCTACGACCGGCTGAAATCCGTGAGCCGGGGCTATGCGAGCTTCGACTACCAGATGGACGGGTACGCGGAGAGCGACCTGGTGCGGATCTCGATCCTGGTGAACGGGGACCCCGTGGATGCGCTGGCGTTCATCGCGCACCGCGGCCAGGCGGAGAAGCGGGGACGCGCGATCTGCGAGCGGCTGAAGGAGCTGATCCCGAAACAGTTGTTCAAGATCGCGATCCAGGCGGCGATCGGCGGGCGGGTGATCGCGCGCGAGACGATCGGGGCGCTGGCGAAGGATGTGACGGCGAAGTGCTACGGCGGCGACATCACGCGCAAACGCAAGCTGCTGGAGAAACAGAAAGAGGGCAAGAAGCGGATGCGCCAGTTCGGCAAGGTGGAGATTCCGCAGAGCGCGTTCCTGGCCGCGCTGAAGATGGACGCGTAACGGCGTCTGCGCTATGCGGACGCCGCGCTGGAGGGATGGCCGAGCGGCTTAAGGCGCACGCTTGGAAAGCGTGTGTACGTGAATAGCGTACCGTGGGTTCGAATCCCACTCCCTCCGCCACTGTAAGTCCTTCTTAAGGCTCAACTTTTTGCCGAATTTCGGCTTAAGCAAAAATAGTGGCGTTTTGCCGCGGATTTTTGCGGCCGCGATGGTCACTCGGCCCAGGCAGAGACGGTCTCTGACGGAGTTTTTCGGGGCTTCGGCAGCCAGAGTCTCTGAGGCCCGATATTTTTGGTACGGTTCGCTGCATCGCCGATGCTGGGCGATGGGGGCCGAGGCGCATCGATATTGGGCGGCTATTGGGCTTCAGGCGAAGCCGAGGGTCCCGGCGCTGTTCGCTCCAGGCGAGCGGCAGGTCGCTGACATGCGATAGCCGCGCGGCGGTGAGGTTGGCCGGCTGCCGACCATCAAGGATGGCGGTGGTGATGTCAGGGGCGAGGTAAGCCAGCCGGACGATGCGGGCGAAGTAGGAGTTGGTGACGCCCATCGCGTTGGCACAGGCTTCGACGCTATCGTGATGGCCGGTCTCCAACTCACGTCGCATCACATGGGCTCGGGCGATGAGTCGGATGAGGGTGTCGTCAAGCTGAGGGGCGGCTTCGGACCCCTCGGCGACCAACCGCATCGCCAAGCCCGTCCGGCAGAGTTGGGCATCGACGCTGAGGATGATGGGGTCGTTGGTGATCAGGACCGGTGTCCGCATCGGTGTGCCAGCTGGGTGCTGCCAAGCAGATGCTGAGCAAGCGCGAGCGGGCGGATGGCTATCTCGATGCTGGTGTCGGTGATGGTGATGCGCTCGACGATGGCTTGCAGGAAGTCGCGCCGATTGATGGTCGGGGTCGTGTTCCAGGTGGTTGCGATCTTGGTGGCCGCGGCGATCACGGTTGGGTGTTTTGATGTAGGAACGATCGCGTTCAGCGCGTCGAGTAGTTCTGCGGGGTCGCTGAGGCACCGGCAGAACCTTGCGCTGACGAGACGTTCGAGGTCTGCAGCGGGCACACGGATGGCGTTGGGGGCGTCGTTGCGGGTTCCGGTCGTGAGGGTCTGCGAGATGTAGTAGCGGTACCGTTTGCCATTCTTGGTGGCATAGGTGGGTACGAGCCTGTCGCCAGCCTGATCGGTCACGAGGCCCGCCAAAAGGCTTGCCTCGATGGTCGTCTGTTGGGTGCGTTGCTCGACGCGGTTCTGGTCGAGTTGCACCTGTACCTTATCCCAGAGGTCGGCATCGATGATGGCCTCGTGCTGGCCAGGATAGGTGTTGTCGTTGTGGACGATCTCGCCGCGGTACAGGCGGTTCTGCAGCAAATGGTAGAGATGCCCGCGAGAGATCGGACGGCCGCCGTGTGTGTTGCCGTTGGCGGAGGTATGTTGCTTGGTGGTGATGCCCTCTTCGTTGATCTGCTCGTGGAGGGGGCGGACGGCGCCGAGGGCAACGTAGGTCTCGAAGATGTGGCGGACGGTTTGGGCTTCCGGCTCGTTGATGACGAGTTGGCGGTCGTGGATGTCGTAGCCGAGGGGCGGGACGCCGCCCATCCACATGCCCTTGCGCTTCGAGGCGGCGATCTTGTCGCGGATGCGTTCCCCTGTGACTTCCCGCTCGAACTGGGCGAACGACAACAGCATGTTCAGGGTCAGGCGGCCCATGCTGCTGGCGGTGTTGAACTGCTGCGTGACCGAGACGAAGGAGGCGCCGTTGGCATCAAAGACCTCGACGATCTTGGCGAAGTCGGCGAGCGACCGGGTGAGGCGATCGACCTTGTAGACCACGACCAGGTCGACCTTGCGGGCGCGGATGTCCCGCAGCAGGCGAAGCAGGGCTGGACGATCCATCGTGCCGCCGGAGATGCCGCCGTCATCGTAGGCGGTGGGGAGGGCCCGCCAGCCCTCGTGACGTTGGCTGGCGATGTAGGCCTCACAGGCTTCGCGCTGGGCGTCCAGCGAGTTGAAGCTTTGCTCCAGGCCCTCCTCGGAGGATTTGCGCGTGTAGATGGCGCAGCGGCGCACGGCGCCGGTGGTTGGGTTGGTAGATGGGCTCGCTCCCTTGTCCTTAGCCGGCATCGACTGGCACCCCATCGAGCACCCGGCGGGACTTGGTCAGGCCGAAGAATCTCGGGCCGGACCAATGGCTGCCGGTGATGGCTTTGGCGACTTCGGTGAGGGAGGTGTAGCGCTGGTCCTCGAAGAGGAAGCCGTCCTCCGTCACCGTGACGCTCATGGTGCGGCCATGCCAGGTGCGGAGGAGGCGGGTGCCGGCGCGGAGACGAACGGCCGGCGGGACGCGGGCAGCGTCGCCTTCCGCCTGCCCGCCCTCGGCCAGGGCGAGCAGGCGGCGCCGGACGGCAGAAGGCAGTCCACCCAGCGCCGCTTCGTGCCATTTGTCAGCGATGCCGCGGGTGAGGAGGTCGCGGCGGAGACGAGGGGGTGGCGACACCCGGTAGAGGCGTCGCCACTCGGTTCGTAGGGCTGTGATGTTCATCGTCACCAGCGATCGCAGCCGGTCTTCCAGATCGAGCGCGATCATGCCCGCTTCTTGGCACGACCACCGGAAGCCTTGGTGGGCTTCGCGATGCGGTAGATACGCCCGCGCTTCTCGTCGCGCTGCGAGGTCACGTTGAGGCCGAGCTTCTTCTTGAGGGCGAAGCTGATGGCCCCACGGATCGAATGATTTTGCCAGCCTGTCGCCTTCACCAACTCGGCGATGGAGGCGCCTTCGGTCCGCTGAAGCAGGCCGATGAGGAGGGACTGCTTCGTCTGGCGGCCTTCTTCATGGGCGGTTTGGTTGCGTGTCATGGTGGGCTCCTGGGGTTGGTGTGTTCGCACCACCCAGGGCCCCGTCAACGAAGCTGATCGGGGCGGCTGGCGGCCCTTCCGCGCGGCGCCAGCAGGGACACCAACGCTCTGGTGCCGACGGAAGTCCAGCGGAATGTGTGGGCTTGGCGGTTCGCCGGTTATTGCGTGAAATCGGCCAGGTATTCGGAGGTGGGCATCACACCGGTGAGGAGCAAATGCTCGCGGGCGCGGGTGCAGGCGACGTAGAGGAGGCGGCGTTCGGTTTCGTAGATGTCGTCGAGTTCGGCCTCGTCAGCGGCGTCGGCGATCCGCTCGTCGAGCGGCAGGACGCCCTCATCGCAGACCATCACGACGACGGCCCGGAACTCGAGGCCTTTGGCGAAGCTCATGGGCCCGGTTGTCATCTCGTCTGCTCCGGCAAGATTGTTGATCGCGGCGCGGGCTGTGAACGTTCACGGGCCTATCCCCGCAGGTGCGGGGGAACCTTGCAGCGGCTATCACTGGAACAGGATGCCGAGGGCCTATCCCCGCAGGTGCGGGGGAACCCGCGTGACGGTGCTGACCGCGGCCTCCGGCACGGGCCTATCCCCGCAGGTGCGGGGGAACCGCGAATACACCCCCAGCGCCGCAATCATGATGGGGCCTATCCCCGCAGGTGCGGGGGAACCGGCCTCTTCCGCAGCATCGCGTTCGTCGATAAGGGCCTATCCCCGCAGGTGCGGGGGAACCCAGCTTGACGCCCTGATCAATCGCAACACGGCGGGCCTATCCCCGCAGGTGCGGGGGAACCAGGTCGCCGAAGGTCGTTCCCCCGATTGCGTAGGGCCTATCCCCGCAGGTGCGGGGGAACCGGCGACGCGCTCGGCATCTCGGCCGCCTCCGTGGGCCTATCCCCGCAGGTGCGGGGGAACCTTGCCGGTGCTGTCCCGGAGGTATTCGGCGTTGGGCCTATCCCCGCAGGTGCGGGGGAACCAACTCACGATCGCCCATGCGAAAAAGAAGATAGGGCCTATCCCCGCAGGTGCGGGGGAACCCCTTCGTCAACACACTGCAACCGGACGTGCTGGGGCCTATCCCCGCAGGTGCGGGGGAACCGCCGCCGCCGGCACCGCGCTCACGCCGGAGGTGGGCCTATCCCCGCAGGTGCGGGGGAACCCCGGAGTTGATGGCGCTCACGAAGGCGGCCGTGGGCCTATCCCCGCAGGTGCGGGGGAACCTCCTTGTCGCCGGCGTAGAGGTAGTAGCTGAAGGGCCTATCCCCGCAGGTGCGGGGGAACCGCGCGTCGGCGCTGGCGGCTGCCCATCGGTGAAGGGCCTATCCCCGCAGGTGCGGGGGAACCCTATGTAGGCTACAGCGGCCAAAATCTTTCCGGGGCCTATCCCCGCAGGTGCGGGGGAACCATCCTGCCGTCCACGTTCAGGATGTTGGTCAGGGGCCTATCCCCGCAGGTGCGGGGGAACCAACCCGACACCTTCCGTTGCGCCGCCATCGTCGGGCCTATCCCCGCAGGTGCGGGGTGTCCGGCGTCAGGGTCAATGAGACAGGCGGGTGTAGTTGAGGAACGGAGGATTTCTGGCTCTTCGTAACCGTCAAGGAGTGCAGATGAGCCAGAAATCCTCCGCACCTACCGCACGGCCGTATGACGTGTCGGCGAAGCCGTCCGTCGAGCAGGCTGTCCGTGACATCCGCCGCGCCACCCGCAAGCACCACTCGGCCGAGGACAAGATCCGCATCGTGCTGGAGGGCTTGCGCGGCGAGGACAGCATTGCCGCCCTATGCCGCCGGGAAGGCATTGCCGAGAGCCTTTACTACGCTTGGTCCAAGGATTTCCTCGAAGCCGGCAAGCGTCGCCTGGCGGGTGACACCGCACGCGCAGCGACGACTGACGAGGTCAAGACGCTGCGCGAGGAGGCCCGGTCACTGAAGGAGGTGGTGGCCGAGCAGGCGCTGGAGCTGCGGCTGCTGAAAAAAAGCATGATCGGGGCTGGGGACGACCGCGCATGAGATACCCCGCCGCCGAGAAGCTCGAGATCATCCGCCTGGTCGAGCAATCCCATCTGTCGGTGCGGCGCACCCTGCGTCAGCTCGGCATCCCGCCGGCGACCTTCTACCGATGGTATGAGCGCTTCCAAACTGGCGGCCCGGAAGCCCTCGCCGATCGCACGTCGCGGCCGGGCCGGATTTGGAACCGAATCCCTGATGCGGTGCGCCAGCGCATCCTCGACCTGGCGCTGGCCGAGCCCGAGCTGTCGCCGCGCGAACTGGCGGTGCGGTTCACCGAGACCGAGCGCTACTTCGTCTCCGAGGCCTCGGTCTACCGCCTGCTCAAGGCGCACGACCTGATCACCAGCCCGGCCTTCATCGTCATCAAGGCGGCCGAGGCGTTCCACAGCAAGACCACCGCGCCGAACCAGCTCTGGCAGACCGACTTTACCTACCTGAAGGTGATCGGCTGGGGCTGGTTCTATCTCTCCACCGTGCTCGACGACTTCTCCCGCTACATCATCGCCTGGAAGCTGTGCACCACAATGGCGGCGCGCGACGTCACCGACACCCTGGAACCGGCGCTTGCCGCCTCAGGCTGCACGGCAGCGCGCGTGCACCACCGGCCGCGGCTGCTCTCGGACAATGGCCCGTGCTACATTGCGGGCGATCTCGCAGACTGGCTCGCGGCTCAGCGGATCGAACACATCCGCGGTGCGCCATGCCATCCGCAGACGCAGGGAAAAATCGAGCGCTGGCACCAGACGCTGAAGAACCGGATCCTGCTCGAGAACTACTACCTGCCCGGCCAGCTCGAGGCCCAGGTCGCCGCCTTCGTCGAGCACTACAACCACCGGCGCTGCCACGAGAGCCTCGGCAACCTCACGCCCGCTGACGTCTACTGCGGCCGCGCTGCAGGCATCCTCGCCGAGCGACAACGCATCAAGCGTGACACCATCCATCAGCGACGCTTGCTCCACCTCCACCAGGCCGCATAACGTTCAACCCAGATGTGCCGGATCCTCCGTTCGCAACCGACCGCCACAGTCTCAAAGCATTCGACGACGGACACGTCCCAGCCACCACAAACCGCATCAACCAGCTTGCGCTTGCGAGCAGGCCTTAAAGTTTTCGGCGGATGACGTCCTGGAGCATCTTGCGGTCCAGCGACAGGTCCGCCACCAGCTTCCGAAGCTTCGCTTCGCTTCGCTTCGCTTCGCTTCGCGGCTTAAGCGTCCTCGAGCAGCTTCAGCCGCCGCATCTCAGGCGGCAGCAAGCCATCGTACTTCTTCTTCCAGTTGAAGTAGGTCGCCTGGTTGATCCCAGCCTTCCGGCAGATATCCGCGACAGGGATTCCATCAGCGCCCTGTTTCAGGATGAACGCCTTCTGCGCCTCCGAAATCTTCGATGCCTTCATCGTCCTCCGCTCCTCCCAACCAAGGGAACAAAAGCAGAAAACTCTAACTCAAAATGATCCAGTTTCCAGGGAGCAGATCAACGCGGACGGCAGCTCCGGAGTTCGTGCCGCTTTGGGTGGCCAACAGTGTCATCCCCGGCGACTCCAAGGCTCTCGCTGCTGCAGGATCATCAGCCCACAATTCCACCGAGAGAGCCACAGGGGAAACCGAGAGCCGCGTTTCCCTACACAGCAAATATCAGCAGATATTGTCCAACTGCGTCATCTTCGATGTGTTGGGAGTAATGCAGCGTTCGGGACCGAATATGCCGTCGAACGCGACAATTCAGCGATCTCGCCATCGTATGCCGATGCCACGATGACACAGCAGTTGCCGACGACAACGCGTCCCGGCTGCCGGTGACCATAGACAATACCGTCGGCCGAATAGTGCAAGACCTCCGGCTCTCGCGAGGGATCACCAAGATCGTGGATGCGGCCGGCCGGCTGTCGGATTCTGACCCTGGTGCCGAGCGGATGGATTGGCTCGAATACGCCGTTTCTCGTCGCCAGCACATAGCCGTCATGCCCGGGAATGCGGAGGATCGCGTCGCGCTTTGCTGATACCGGAAAACCTGCTGACGGCAGCACTCCTAGGTGCGACAGCACGTTCCGCACACCTTTGCGACAGATTGCCAACGCATCAAGGGACACCGTGCCGGCGCCGGCCATCTCGGTGCCTACTGTAATCAGGCCTTTGCGCACGGCGGTCGCCGTCGAGGTGCGCGGCTCGCCAAGATTATCGATCACAACGGTCAAAGGCGCGTCGAAGGCCAGCACCGCCGCGATGTTCTTTCGCCTCAGTTCGGGGTCCGTTGATGGCTCGATGATCGCACTGGGCAAGATGTTCAGAGAGGAACCACCGGAATGAAGGTCCACGAAGGCGTCGCCAAGAGGCATGATGACGTCGGTCACATACGCCGAGATCTGCTGCGTGATCGTGCCGACCTCGTCGCCTGGGAATGTGCGATTAAGATTCAACCCGTCGACCGGCGAGGTGCGTCTCCCCGCAATCACTGCTGGCATATTGACGGCAGGGAGGAAGATGATACGGCCGCTGACCTGGGTCGGGTCAAGATCGCGGATGATCTCGCCCAGCGTAATCGGTCCCTCATACTCGTCGCCATGGTTGCCGCCCATCAGGATTACTGTCGGACCGCTCCCATTTGCGATCACTGCTAACGGCACTCGTGTTGCGCCCCAGGCATCCTCGTGCGGGGAGTGCGGGATGTCGACAAAGCCGACTTGCTTCCCGTGGCGATTGAAATCGATCGTCGTGCGTGCGGTCGACATGCGAGCCCATTCCTGTTGTTGGAATAACGTTCCAGTTGGCGGGGAGGAGATTCCCCCCGCCAACCGACCCGATCTTAGATGGGGGGCAGCGGTGCCAGCTTTGTGCCGATCCATTTTTCTGACAGGGCCGACAGCGAACCATCGAGCATGCCGAGACTTATGTAGGTGTTAAGCCAATGCAAAAGCTCGGGCTTACCTTCCTGCACCGCGATATAGCAGGGCGAGAACTGCATGATGAACTTCGGCTTGAGCTGGATGCTATGGTTCTTATCCATCAGGGCCTTTGCGACGACGTCGGCGGTCGCGAGCAACTGCGCCTGGCCGGAAGTGAATGCTGCGGCCGCGGTGGCGTCATCGTCGTAACGCTGGATATGAGCATGGGGCGCCAATTGGGTCAGCAGCAGATCCTGCGTTGTGCCGCGCGCGACTGCGATGGTCTGAGTCGTCAAATCCTCGGGCTTGGTGACGTGGATGCTGTCTGGCCCGAACACGCCGATCGACAGCGCAGCATAGGGCGAACTGAAATCGACCTGGAGGGCGCGTTTCGGCGTTGCCCCCATCGCGGCGATCACGAGGTCGAGCTTGTCGGTGACGAGGTAGGGAACGCGGTTGGCCCCGGTGATCTGGTGCAGCTCCAGTTTCACACCAAGCGCCTTCGCGATGTTGGTGGCCATATCGACGTCGAGACCGACGGGTTTGTTGTTGGCGTCGTTGGATCCGAATGGCGGCACGTCGACGGGCACGCCGATCCGGATCTTGCCCGACGAAATGATCTGCTGCAGGTCGGCGGCCATAGCCGGAGCGATCGAGAGTGCGCCTGCTATGAGGGCGGCCAGGACGAATCTGGATATTTGCTTCAACACGGCACTTCCTCCTATGGGTTCTGGGCGGTTGGTTTCGGTTAGTGCAGAACCGCGTTCAGAAAGTTCCTGAGTTCCGCGGTACGGGGCTCGAGCAGGGTCTGTCGTGCGGGTCCATCCTCATGGATGCGGCCCTCGTGCATGAAGATCACCCGATCGGCGACGTTCTTGGCAAAGTTCATCTCGTGCGTGACGAGCATCATGGTCATGCCCTCTCGGGCGACACTCTCAAGGACGCGCAACACCTCGCCGACAAGCTCGGGGTCGAGAGCGGAGGTAATCTCGTCGAACAGCATCAGCGCGGGTTGCATGGCGAGCGAACGAGCGATGGCAACACGCTGCTGCTGGCCGCCGGAGAGCTCATCAGGATAAGCGTGCAACTTCTCGGCGAGGCCGACCTTGACAACCATCTTCCGCGCGATCTCGCGCGCCGCCTCAGCCGGCATCTTGCGCACCAGCCGCAGTGCCAACGTGACGTTGCGCTCGACGGAGAGGTGAGGGAAGAGATTGTAACTCTGGAACACCATTCCAGCTCGCTGGCGGAGCAGGTTAAGATTCGCGCCCGGAGCTGTAACCTCGATGGCGTCTACCACGATGCGTCCCGACTGCACGCGCTCCAATCCATTGAGGCAGCGCAGCAAGGTCGACTTGCCCGAGCCCGAACGGCCGATGATGGCAACGATCTCCCCCTTTTCGAGAGCGAGCGAGACCCCCTTGAGGACCTCGATTGCGCCGAACCGCTTATGGACGTCGCTCATCTCAACGAGCGGCATGTGCTCTCCTCTCAAGCCGGCGGCTCACGTGCGACAGACTGAAACAGATGACGAAATAGATGGCCGCGGCAGTGCCGTAGACGCGCAGCGGGGCAAAAGTCGCGGCGCTGATGATTTGGCTGGCCCGCGTGAGTTCGATAAATCCGATAAGCGCGGTGAGCGACGTGTCTTTTGCCAACTGGATGACAAACCCTACCGTTGGCGCGACAGCGATACGGAAGGCCTGCGGCAGCACCACATGAGTCAGTTGCTGACGATAGGAAAGCCCCAGCGTGGCGCCCGCTTCCCATTGCCGCGGCGACACCGACTGCAGGCTGCCCCGCCAGATCTCCCCGAAGAATGCGGAAGCGTACATCGACAGCGACAGTGCTGCCGCAATCCAGGCCCCGACCTGGATGTGCAGCAGCGGCAGGCCGAAGAAGAAAACGAAGAGCTGTCCGAGCAACGGAGTGCCCTGGATGAGATTGATATAGGCAATCCCCAGCCAGTTGGCGGGGCGGAACGCCGCGATCCGCAGCACGGCGACGACGACGCCGAGAAGGCCTCCACCGAGCATTGCTATGAGCGTCAGGAGCACTGTCCAACGCGTCGCCACTAGCAAATAAACAACGTCGCTGGCACTGAACTCGCGGATCACGCGCGCGGCCTCCTGACGAAGACCAGCCACCATACGGCCGCGAACAGTCCACGGAACGTTAGAGTGAGAACCAGATAGGTCACGGTGATGAGCGAATAGGCCTCGAAGGAGCGGTAGGTCCGCGAGTCGATGTAGGCAGCCTGGTTGAAGAGTTCGGTCACGCCAATCGAAGAGACGACACTGGTCGCGAGCAGCAGCAGCACGAATTGGCTGGTGAGTGCCGGATAGATTGCTTTGATCGCCTGGAACAGCACGACGCGCCGGAACGTCTGAGAAGCCGTGAGGCCGAGCGAGAGGCCAGCCTCAATCTGGCTAACGCGGATCGAATCAAGACCCGCCCTCAGGATCTCGCCGCAATAGGCTCCAAGGTTGATCGAGAGCCCGATGATGGCGGCGGAATTGGCGTTCAGCCGGATGCCAACTCTCGGCAACCCGAAGAAAACGATGAAGAGTTGGATCAGTAACGGCGTATTGCGGATTGCCTCGACATACACGCGCACGGGAGCGCGAACGGCGGCGCTTTTGTTCGTGCTCGCCAACGCAACGAAGAGACCGATGACAAGGCCAATCAGCATTGTTGCAGCCGAAAGCTGCAACGTCAGGATTACGCCCCCGATGATGTCACCAGTGTATGGCAGGAGCGCACCAAATCTGAAATTGTAATCCATTGATGCAGCGGCGCCCCTTCCCCCTCAGCCTAGATGCACTAAAATCTCACCCCATCATCTGAACGCGACGCTAGCCGCGCTTCATATGTGAAGTGAATAATTATTGGTGAAACTATGGCTGATGACAAAGCTGGTTACAGCGCGCCGGCGTTGGAGAAGGGGCTAGATATCCTTGAGCTTCTCGCCCGAGTGGGGCGGCCCTTGGGCACACGGCAGATTGCCGAAGAACTCGGCAGGTCGAAGAACGAGATCTTCCGCATGGTCCACGTGCTGCTCGAGCGCCACTATCTGCAGCGCGAGCAGGGAACAGACGATCTGATGCTGTCGAACAAGCTATTCGGACTCGGCATGCAGACCACGCGCGCGCGTGATCTGGTCAGTGTTGCGGCACCCATCGTTGAGCGCTTTGCCAACGAGGTACATCAGGCCGCTCACTTGGTCGTCGCCCATCGCGGCGAGACAGTCGTCATTGCGGCCGCCTCGGGCGGCGCCGACATGAATTTCTCTCTAAGCTAGGCTATCGCCGGCCGCTTGCAGACGCCCATTCCGGCTTGGTGCTTATGGCATTTCAGCCTGGTCCGGCGCGGCGGCAGATGATAGCCGAGTGTCTGACACTGATGCTCGAGCCCCCCGATCCCACAACTCTCGACGCTGAGCTCGAAGCTGTCCGCAAGCGCGGCGCAATGATCCATGAGAGCCGCGACATCATCGGAGTCACTGACGTCGCCTGTCCGATCTTGCTCGCTGATGGCCGCGCGGTCGCCTGCGTGACGGTGGCGGCGGTAAGCCGCCGTAGTAATCCGCCGAACTTTGAGGCCATGCTCGATCGGCTGAAGCTTGCCTGCGCCGAGATTGCCCGCGAGCTCGGCGCATACACCCCGCTCGGCGGCACAACAGAATGATTCCCTAGCGTCCCAGTATCAACTCGCGCGGAAATGCCGAGAGTAGCTCAGCACCGGATTGGGTCACCAGCACGTTATCGATGATTTGGGCACCCAGACCCTCCTCCCCGATAAAGACGGGCGGTTCGACAGTCACGACCATTCCGCTTCTGAGCACATGCGGGCTACCGTCGATCATCTGCAGCGTCTCTGCCCAGCTCGGCGGGAAACCCGGAGCCAGGCCGTAGCCCGAGAGGTGAACCCTGTACGGCTCGAGACCAGCATCAACGATGACAGCGCGCGCCGCTTCGTGCGCGATCACTGCGGGCACTCCGTCACGAATGATCGCGATCATTGCATCGGAAGCACGGCGGACGACCCCGTAGAGCTCGAGCATTCGCGGGGTCGGTTGGCCAAGCACGAATTGTCGTCCAAGCGTCGAGGTGTAGCGTCGAACTGCTGCTCCAAACTCGACATTCCCAAAATCTCCGGACTGGAGGGCTCGTGTCGTGGGCGCCCCATGGCTGAATGCACTGCGCGGCCCGGAAACGAGATTGATTGGGCTCGCGGCAATTCCGCTGCCTCCCGCGAGCAGCGAACTCGTAGATGCGCCCAGCCAGCTCCAGCTCGGTCTTGCCCGATCTCAAATTGACTTCAAATTCCGCCATGGCTGCATCGGCGAGGCGGGCCGCCTCTCGTATATAGCCAATTTCGGTCGCCGACTTCACCAACTTCAGATCGGCGACCAGCGATGTGGCGTCCTCAACGTTTGCCCGGCCGAGGAGCTCGACCAAGGTCAGATACTGATATGGATGAAGATAGAAGCCAGGGACCTCTAGCCCCACGCGCGATCCAACGACACCAAGCCTGCGGATCACAGGCTCCAACGCACGGATGGGATCGTCGCTGACACCGCCGCCCCAACCGACGACCTCGTCCGTTATTGAGTCCGCTTCCAGCTCATTTACCTCGCCCGCGCGCACGAATGCTGTCAACGGTTGGTTGCCGGCACCAATAAGCAGACACTGAAACTCCTGATAGCTCTTGGCGTCGCTCCCCGTCAGCCAATGTATCGATGTAGGATGGATAGCAACGAGCCAGTCGAGATGCCTGGACGCCATCTCCGCTCGCACCCGACTCAGGCGATCGTCGAATTCCCAGGCTGCAAAGTCGTGCTTCGACATCAGCGCTCCTTAGTGCTGAATGCGCCGCAAGCCGCCGGAAGGCCCCTCCCGCCTTTGATGTGCCGCTCAGCCACCGAAGACCTCGCGGTAGACACGCAACCAATTGCCGTGCGTGATCTTTGCAACCTCTTCGGTATTGAATCCCGAACGGCCAAGGGCGGCCGTCACCGCGCCGATGCCATCGACGGGGCGGAGCCAGTCCGCCTTCGGAACGATCACCGGGCCGCCGGCCTTGCCCGCGCCGGGGTCCTCGCCGCGAGTCCAGCGGCCCTTGCGCATCCAGTCATAGTCCGCGAGGGTGAAGTTGTGGCTGTAGTCGGTTCCGATGCCGACATGGTTGATGCCCATCAGATCGACTGTCCGCTTCACCAACTCGCACCAGGCATCGGCGGAACTGCAGAAATAATCACCGGTGATGTTGCGGTAGGCGGCACAACCCATCACGCCGCCATTGTCGCGCAGCGCCATCAGCACGTCGTCGGGCTTGTTGCGTGCGTGCGCGAACACCGAGTTCGCGTTGGCGTGGGTGATCGCGACCGGCCTCTCGGAGTGGCGGATGGCATCGAGCGAGGTGCGGTTGCCAACATGCGACAGGTCGATCAGCATGCCACAGCAATTCATCTCCCGCACCACCTCGCGGCCAAAACGCGCGAGGCCGGAATCGTTGGGTTCGTAGCAGCTGCCGCCGACGCCGTTCTGGTTGTTGTAGGTGAGCTGGACGACGCGCACCCCCATCTGGGCGAAAAGCTCAACGAAGCGGAGCCGGCCGCCCAGCAGTTCGGTGTTCTGCGAGCCCAGCAGCAGCGCCATGCGCCCGTCCGCCTGCGCCGCCTCGATCTCCGCCACGTTGCGCACGATCCCGACGATGTCGGCGTTGGCACGTTCGAGATCTCGGGTAATTCGCAAGCTTGTCCATGGTCTCGACCGGCCCTTCCCAAAACCCGGCGGTGACCGTGACGCAGCCGACATCGCCGCGGCGAAGCGCCTCGAAAACTTCGCGCGAGAAATACTCGCACTGCAAGCCGTCAACGATCATGCTCGGTGTTCCTTTCCGTAGGGCGGTGTTGTTGCGGCGGGGCGCGATCGCCTCGCCGTGTCACGCGGGTCGTTCATGCGGATTTCCGCAGAATGATGTCGCGGGCGATCGGGCGCGTATCCGGCGCGCCACCGCCCAGGATGCTGCTGATCCGCGCGGCGACGATGTCGGGCCTGGCGCTCACGGTGCTGAGGGAGGGATGCAGGTGCGCGCCCCAGTCGAGATTGCCGAAACCCATGACGGCGACATCCTCGGGGACACGCAGGCCACGTTCCTGGAGCGCGCCGATGGCGCCGAGCGCGATTTCGTCGCTGCCCGCGAGCACGGACCCGAACGAGACGTTCCGGGCCAGTTTTGCCGCCACGGTGTCATGACCCGCAGCGTAACGGAACGACGCGTCCCAGACCAGCCGCGAGCGCTGGTTGAAGCCGGCCGCGTTCATGGCATCGCAATAGCCGCGGTAGCGCTCCGTGCCCGTAACGGAGCCCTTAATACGGCCGATATAGGCGACGCGGCCACCACGTTTTCCGAGCAGGTAGCTGGTCGCGCGCGCCGCGGCGGCACGCTCCTCGTGAACGATCGAAACGATGCCGCTGGCGTGCAGCGCCGGACCAAGGGAGAACACCGTCGTGCCGGTGTCCGCGAGGCTGCGCAGCCGGGGCACGATGCGCGCGAGCGGCAGCACATCTGTCGTCGCGATGGCGATGGCGCGCAGGCGCAGCGTGTCGGCGCGGTTGAGAATCTGCTCCAGCCGGGCGGCGCTGTGGCTGAGATTGTAGAGCAGTACGTCGAGACCGATATCGCCAAGGGCACTTTGCAGATGTCGCGTAAGGGTCGCGTAGAGCCCCTGCTCGATGTCGCCGACGAGGAGCGCAACCAGGTTGCCGCGGCCCCGGCGCAAGCCCTGGGCCAGCGAGTTTGGCTGGAAGTCGCACTCCTTCACCACCGCCAGCACACGCTCACGCATCGCCTCGGAAACCGTGGTGTGACCGCTGAGCACGCGCGACACGGTGGCGATGGAAACGCCGGCACGGCGCGCAACGTCCACGACCGTGGCCATGTTGTCTCTTACGATTCCGGAACGATGCGGCTAGCTCTCATGGCTCAGGCTTTTCCGCCATCCTGGCCACCGGTGCCGACACAAAGCAGCCGCCTTCCGTTGTCGAGCATGATCTGCCGCCGCAGCGCTGGGTCCACATCGGCGAGCTGCGCCCTAGGGTCGGGCAGGCCCATGCCGAAGGGCCAGTCCGACCCGAAATAGATATGATCCGCGCCGTGGATGGCGGCGGCGAGGTTTAGGGCGGCGGCGTCGTGGGCGATGCAGTCCACGCAGAAATGGCGGAACGCCTGGCGCGCCGGTAGGGCGCCGGTGTTGGCACCCGGGCGGGAGGTGAGCTGCCCGCGCTCCAGCCGGCCGGCGACCATGGCGCTGGCGCCGCCGGCATGAGCGAGGCAGATGGTCATGCGGGTGTGGCGCTCGACGATGCCCGACATCGCGAGATGGGCGGCAGCGAGTGCGGTCTCGGTCGGGCTGCCGAGCAGGTTGTGCAGGTAGAAACGGTCCAGCCGCGGATCGCAGCCCTTGCAGGGATGGAGGAAGAGAAACGCGGCGCGGGCGTCGAGCGCGGCCCAGAGCGGCGCGTAGGCTTCGTCCGATAGCATCACCTGACGGAGCGCCGAGCCCGCGGCCATCGCGAAGCGCGGGAGCGTGCGCTGCTTGACGATCGCGACGGCGACCTCGGGAGCCTGGACCGGCAGGTGGTAGAGGGGGGCGAGGCGATCGGGATAGGCGCTGGCGACGGCGTCCAGCCCATCATTGGCGTAGTCGGCCCAGGCGCGCGCGGCCGCGCCGTCCTGTTGCTGGCGGTAGAGCGTGGGGGGAATGGAGATCCAGGCGCGCTCGACGCGGTGCTGGTCCATCCACGCAACCAGCGCCTCGGGCCGGGAGGCGGGCTCGAGCCCGATCGCGACGCCATCCACGGCGAGGCGGCCCGGCGCGCACTCCACGCCCGGCATGGCGGCGAGGCAGGCTTCGCGCAGCGGTACGATGTGCGCGTGCACGTCGAGGGAAATGCGGTCGTCGGAGCCAGCTTCGTCGGTCACCGGGAAACTCCAAGAGGAGGTGGAGAGGGAGCGCAGCGGATCACGCGGTGGCGGGTTGGCGCAGTTCGCCGGTGCGAAGATCCTGCAGCACTGCCTGGCTGGCGTTATGGCCGGCAATACCGGAGACGTAATTGCCGGGCCAGGTGCCGTTGCCGCTGAGGTAGAGACCCCGCGTCGGTGTGCGATAGGCGTGCAGGCCCGGCAGCGGACGCATCCAGAACATGTTCCAAGGCAGCGCATCGCCATGGGTGATGTTGGCCTCGACCAAGCCGAACTCCGCCTCGAACTGCGTCGGGTCGATGCAGCGGTAATCGATGATCTGGTTCGGCAGGTCAGGCATGTATTCGGCGAGCTTGGCGATGCACCGCTTTGCCCACATGTCGCGGACGGCGGACCAGTCGCCGTCGCGCAGATGATACGGTGCGTTACCGATATTCAGGCTCAGCACGTGCCGGCCGGGGGGAGCGAGCTCCGGCGAGGTCATTGACGGGCAGAGGCCCCAGATGACGGGCTTGTCGGACAGGCGGCCCTGGATCATGTCGCCATGCGCTTCCTCCAGGTAGTCGATGTCGGGCGCGATGCGGAGTTGCGCGGTGGCGAGCAGCCGCGCCTGGGCGTCATCCTCCGCCGCGGCGTAGCGGGGCATGCCGTCCAGTGCGAGGACGATCTTGAAGGCGCGCCCGCGCATCGGCCGCCGGGCCATGCGATCGCCCAGATCCTTCCAGTCTGGATCGTCCTGCATCAGGTCGACCACCGTGGTGCGCGGGTTAAGGGCCGCGATGACGACGGGGGCCTCGATCTCCTCGCCAGTGTCGGTGACGACGCCGCGGACCGAACCACCGCGGGTGAGGATGCGCGCCACCGGGGTCGCGAGCCGTACTACGCCGCCGCGCTGGCGCAGGCTGTCCGCCATGGCGCGCACGATGGCACCCATGCCTCCCGCCGGGAGGCCGGTCGAGCCGCGCAGCGGCATGCGGCGGGGGTCGTAATCCGCCGCCTGGCGCGCCGAGGCAAGCGAGAGCGGGCGGATCAGGAGATTGATCGGGGTTCCCGGCGTCGATGGCATGACCTGGCCGCCCACGACCGCGAGCGGCGCGATCAGTGCCATGGTTTCGGGCGCAAGACCAAATTCCCGCATCAGGTCGCGGGCGCTGCCGAAGAAGATGCGCGCGAAAGCCTCCTGGTCGTGCAGTGAGGTCAGGTTGCGCACTAGGCGCTGCAGATCCGGCGGCGGCTCGAACAGCGAGATGCCGAGACGGTCCGCGAAGTCCTGGAGATAGGCGAAAAAGGCGTCGTAGCGCCTAGCCTCGCCCGGCGCGAAACGCTCAAGCTGTTCGGCATTGCGCTGCGGGTCGCGCCAGCCGATGTAGAGCCTTCCGTCGTGCAGCGGGTGCACCAGGGTAGGGTCCGGGCGGACGAACCGCAGCCCATGCCGCTCCAGCTCCAGGTCCTGCACGATCTTCGGCTCGAGCGAGCCGGGCGAGTTCGTGATGGTCGAGAAATAGCCAGGCATGAACTCGAGCGTCGCCATCGGACCACCCAGCCGCTCGGTCCGCTCGATGACCAGGACACGCAAGCCGGAGCCGGCGAGATAGCCAGCGGCAACCAGGCCGTTATGTCCGCCGCCCAGGACGATCGCATCCCAGGCGCCGGCCACCTGCCTGTTGTCGAGCGTCGTCAATTCGTTCACTTCGGAAGCAGCGCGTTCGTGTAGTAGTCGCTCACCGGCCGGTTGGAGCTGATTTCGTTGACGGACTTGAGAATGGAGACGAGGCGGTCCCATTCCGTGGCGCTTTGCTGTCCCCAGCTCGGGTCCATGGGGGGCGTGGACAGCGCCATCACACCCTGGATGTAATCGGCGCAGCGATCGACGGAGCCCGCCAGATGCACCTGCGTCTGCATGAACGCGCAGGCCGCTTTGGGGTCCTTCGCCTCGTCGATGAAGCCGCGCCGCGTGGCGGCAAGAAACTTGGTGACGTCATCGGGATGCGCCTTGATGAAGGCATCGTTGACGGCGAAGCCGAAGCCGATCAGGGGTACGCCGTTCTTCGATAGCAGCAATGTTTCCGGCTGCTGGCCGGTGGCGCGGACATAGGCGTCGAACGCCGGCGCGTCGCCGCTGACCACATCGATGCTGCCCGAGAATAGCGCCGCCGTCTTGGCTGAGGCGTCGAGCGAGATGATGTTGAGCTTGTCGAGCGGGATATGGTTCTCGCGGGTGAAGATCTTGAGGCTCAGCTCGTCCGAACCGCCTGGCGTGCTGCCGATCTTGGGGCCGATCAGCGATTGGGGACCGGTGAGCGTGACATGGCCCTTGATACCAACGAAGGAGGCGCTGGACTGGTGCTGATAGATCCCCACCACCTTGATCGGCGCGCCCTTGCCGATGACCTGGGCGGCGTTGGTGATGTTGAGGTGCGCGATGTCGAAGCTGCCCTGGCCCAGGATGATGGCGGTGGTAGCGGAGCCCCGCCCCTGCTCGATGTCGACGTCGAGCCCGGCGTCCTTGTAGTAGCCGCGCGCCTTCGCGATCAGGAAGGCGGCATGGTAGGGCAGCCATGACCAGTCGAGCAGCAGGCGCACGCGGTCCTGCGCCTGCGCGGCCGGGCCGCCCAGCAGAACGCCGAGCGCGACGGCGCCCGCCAGAGCGGCCTTGTTCCTCACCCGTCCCAGCATCGTGATACCCTCCCCCTATGTTGGCGTGACCAGTGTGTTCGTGACGTCAGGCGATGTTACGGTCGCTGCCGCGTTGGCTCGCGTGCCAGGGGAGCGAGCGGCGCTCGACCCATTCCGCGAATTTCCAAATCAGGACGCCGAAGACCGAGAAGACGGCGACCGCCGCGAACGCCAGCGGCGTTTCCATGTCACCCACGGATTCCACGAGCAGGTGGCCGAGGCCGCGATTGGAGGCGACAAACTCGCCGATCACGGCACCCACCGGTGCCAGGGTGACGGAGAGCTTGATGCCGGTGAAGATGCTCGGCAGCGCGCCGGGAAGACGAATCTTGACGAGGCTCTGCCATGGCGTGGCGCGCATTGAGCGGACCATCTGCAGCAGCTCGGGGTCCGCCCCGCGCAGCCCGGCGATCGTGTTCACCACGATCGGGAAGAAGGTGAAGGTAACAACGAAGAAGATCTCGCTGCGCATGCCGAAGCCGAACCAGATCAGGAAGAGTGGCGCGACGACCACCTTAGGGACGGCGTGGGCGACGACGAGCCAGGGCGTCAGCATCCGGTCAAGGGTGCGCGACACCGCGACCAAGGCGCCCGCGACGACGCCGAGCACGAGGGAGATCGTGAAGCCCATCGCCGAGGCCGCGATAGTGACGCCGAGCTCGGACATTAGCAGCCCGAAATTGCCGATCAGCGCCGAGAGCACAAGCGACGGCGGCGGGAAGACATAGGTAGGCAGGCGGGTGGCGCGCGCCGCCAACTCCCAGGCGGCGATGCCGACGGCGAAGCTGAGCAGCGGCGGTAGCAGGTTACCGCCGAGCCGGCGCATGGCGCGCGGGCGAGTGACGGCGGGGATCGTGGCGCTCATCCTACGAGGATCCCCGCGCGCTCGAAATGCAGGCGGATCCGACGCACAACGTCGGTGAACTCGGGGGTTTCGCGCAGGCCCAGGTGACGCGGGCGGGGAAAGTCCAGCGCGATCTCGTCCAGCACGGCGCCAGGACGGCCGGACATGACGATGACCCGGTCCGCGAGAAACACAGCCTCGAGGATGCTATGGGTGATCAACAGCATCGTTACGTTCTCGGCGATCTGCACCTGTTGCAGCAGCACGTTCATCTGGTCGCGCGTCAGCGCGTCGAGCGCGCTGAACGGCTCGTCGAGCAGCATGAACGCGGGCTGGGTCAGCAGCGCGCGGGCGATGGCGGCGCGCTGGCGCATGCCGCCGGAAAGTTCCCAGGGATGGCGGTGGGCAAAGGCGGCGATTCCGAGCTCCTCGAGCAGCGCCATCGCCCGCGCGCGCGCGGCGTGCTTGTCGAGACCGCGGATCTCGGCGGGCAGCATTACGTTGTCGAGGATGCTGCGCCAATCCAGCAGCAGGTCGCGCTGGAAGACGATGCCTGCGTCGGCGACCGGCTGGGTGACGGACTGCCCGTCGATTAGCACGCGGCCGACCGTGGGCATCTCGAGGCCGGCAATGAGTTTGAGCAGTGTGCTCTTGCCGCAGCCGCTGGGCCCGACGATGCTGAGCGCCTCACCCTGGCGCAGCTGCACGGTGATCGGCAGTAGCGCCTCGACCCGGTCCGCACCCTGACCGTAGCTGTGCCCGACGCCGCGCAGCTGGATGTCGTGTCCGCGCGCCGCGGATGGGCGTTCGGCATCGCCGGCAGGCCCGGCGGGCTGCGTCACCGCAGCCTCGACTGACGTCGGGAGGGAACCATCTTGGCAGCGCTTCGTTCAGCTCATATCGGTTCTTGGAATTATTTGTAAACGTTTTCTCAGCTGGCGCAATCACCATGCTGCCCGTCTCTCTGGAGCAGATCCACGCCTTGCCACTAGGCAGCAGCGAAGCTCGCCCCGTCACCCGTCTCGGATTTCTCGACCGGCTCCGCCGTGGTGGCGCTGCCGTGTAGAACCTGCCCCGTAGCGCCTCCTTCCACTCGTGTGAAAAGATTGCACCACCAAACTTCGGGGTCAAACACATAATCCACCTCTCCGGAATTGCGGCGGATCAATGCGGTTCAACCCGCCAGCTGCTCCCAGATCCAGAGCCCAGACCGGCCGTGCTGGAGTGCTTGGCTGATGGAATCGACCTGATCGTCGTAACGACTGGCCGGAAAGGCAAACAGCTCCTCTTCGAGCTCAGGAAGCCACGCGGCTTGGGTGGGGAAATAGATCTGCCCGGCCTCGAACATGGCCGAGACCATGGACATGCGTGAGATCTTGTCCCGGTCGGCACGGACCGCCTTCAGGCCCGGCACGGCGCCGCGTAGCTCCTGCAGCAGCCCAATAGCGGTGCCGGATTCCTCGATGAAGATCTGGCGCGGTTGCCACCGAGCGGCCAGCTGCTGGACCTTCCGCTTAAGTGACGGGTAGTCGACGCGACCGCGCCACACGTCGAGAAGCAACCAGCGCCGGTCCCGGGTCTGCAGCCACGTCGTGCACACCGACCAATCGTTGTCCGGGCCGCCTTTGCCCGCTGTATCCCAGCTCTGCACGACGCCGAGGCATACGTCCTCCGGCGGTAGCTCAACATACCGCGGCACCCACGCCCGCTTTATCATGGCGCCACCAGGCGGCACCGGAGCTTGCTGATATTGGGCCGAGAAGACGTCCGAGCCGAGCTGCAACCGCAATGCTTCCAACGTCGCCAGCGGCTCGCGCTCCGGCGCCAACGTGTCGCCAGCGACCCGACGGTGAAACCGATGACGGCCGACGGGGATATCCTCGTCGCACTCCGCGATGGCCGGAAGGCTGAGGACCGTCCAGTCATCGGAAAGGCTCTGCACGTAACCGCAGAGATCCTCGATGTGGACCCGTTGGGCGACGATGATAATGGCGCCGGTGCGCTTGTCGTCCAGCCGCGAGAGGAGCGTGTTGATGAACCATGTGTTGGCCGCATTTCGCTTGAGGTCGGAGCCGGCGTCCGTCGCCTTCAGCGGGTCATCGATGACGATGATGTCACCACCTCGGCCAGTCAGTGTACCGCCGACGGACGTCGACAAACGGTAACCGCGCGCCGTCAGCTCGACCTCGTCTTCCGTGTCCTTGCGCCGGCTAATCCGCGTGCATCGAAACGTTTCTCGATACCATGGGCTGCCAAGCACAGCACGGAAATCGTTGGCATGCTTGTGCGCGAGGTCATTCGAATAACTCACGCAGATGATGCGGCGCGTCGGGTCGTGGCCGAGAAGGAAGGCCGGCCACGCGACCGAGACCATCACGGACTTTAGGGATCTCGGCGGCAAGTTAATGATCAGGCGCTTGATCTCGCCGCGCCTTACCTGTTCGAGGCGATACGCAATCGCGTCGAGGTAGTAGCCTGGCACAAAGCGCTGGCCGGGGGTTAGTGTCTGAAACACCTTCTGCGTAAAGCTCATAAAGTCGTGGCGCAGGATTGCCTGCAGCTCAACCTTGCGGGTGGTCGGTTTGCTCACGTTTTCGCCTTGCGCTTTGGCGCCGCGACCGAATGCCGGTCTCTCCTCGACGCCTGATGAGCCGCGTCGGGACCTTTCGACTGTGCTGGCGTCCACCGAAGGCCGCGGCGTGCCAGAAAGCCCGCGACGATCGCCTCGTCGTCGGGAGATAGCCCGGCATCGTCTGCCCTCGTGTCGGAGTTGGCGGGATGCCGGGACAGCAAAGCGAACAGCAAACGCATCGCCGACGGATCCCGTCGCGCAGCGTCGTTCACCAGGCCGCGGATGATCGCCTCGCGCATCGAAATTGTGTGGCGCTTGCCCGCATCGTTGATCTTCACACGCATGTCGAGGGTGCGCTCGAGGATGGTTGCCACGTCCTGGCGTTTCTTGGGGCGGCCGTTCGGATTGCCGCTCCTCCCTGGCACAAAGCGGGAAGCCACTGGAGGGCGACCGTATCCGACGTCGTAGCTACCCCTCGTCGACTTCGCATCGTCCGCCCGAGGTGAGGGGGCGCCGTTGCCACTTGTGCCCGAAAGCGGCACCGATCGACGGCGTCCGGCGCTTCATCGCGATCGCCTGGGAGTGCGGCGGCTCGCTCGCTCGGCCTGGACTTCCTCGAAGGTGCGACCGTCACCTTCGAGTATGGCGTCGCGGCGGGTGTAAGATTGCCACCGACGCACGGCCACATCCACATACACGGGGTCGAATTCAAGGCCGTAACATACACGGCCGACCTTATCTGCGGAAAGCAACGTCGTGCCAGAACCCAGGAAGACGTCGAGCACCAAGTCGCCGGCAATGGAACAGTCACGGAGTGCGTCGGCGACAAGCACCACCGGCTTGACAGTCGGGTGCATGGCCAGCTCCTCCTGCCGACCGGCCTTGAAGCTATTGGCGCCCGGGTATGTCCAGACATTCGAGCGCGAGCGTCCATGCGCGCCCAACGCGATTGCGTTGCGATGAGGGCCTTTTCCTACCTTGAAGACGAAGATCAGCTCATGCTGGGAACGATAGAAGGAGCCCTTGCCCAGGCGTGGTCTTGTTCCACACCACCACGTTCTTCAGTTCCGTAAACACGGCAAGTCCGGCTTCGTGCAGATCCACCATGTGTCGCCAGTCCATGCACACGTAGGCGATCGCACCGTCGAAGGCGGATCGCGCGGTATGCCCGAGGGTCGTCCGCAGGAAGGCGCGAAACTCGGCGGTCGTCATCTCGCCACTGGCGAAAGCAAACGGGCGGTGCTTGACGCGGCCGCGCCCTTGGACGTGCCCGGCGATGGGCACGTTGTAGGGAGGATCGGTGAATATGACACGCGCTCGACGGCCGCCCATTAGCATGTCCACGTCGTCACCACACTGCGCATCCCCGCAGAAAACCCGATGCGGTCCGAGGCACCAAAGGTCGCAAGGCCGGGTGCACCCGGGACCGGATCGGACGGGGACTTCATCGACCGGGTCGGTCGTTGCAGGTCCGTGATCGGCGAATAGGGCGTCGAGCTCGGGCGGCTCGAACCCCGTAATTGTGAGATCCAATTCGAGCTCCGGCAGCAGGACAGCAAGTTCGCCGAGTTCTGCCGCGAGCGCCTGTCGGTCCCAACCGGCGCCTTGCGCGATCCGGTTATCCGCTAGTACGAATGCGCGCTTCTGCGCATCGCTAAGATCCGTGGCACGGATGGCCGGCACCGTGGTCATTCCGAGGAATTTCGCGGCCTCGAGCCGCCCGTGTCCAGCCAGCACCACGTCGTCTTCGTCGACGACGACTGGGATGAGAAAGCCGAAGGCCGCGATACTGTCAGCGATTTGGCGGATTTGGCGTTTCGCGTGGGTGCGGGCATTCCGAGTGTTTGACCGGAGGCCGACGACAGCGCGTTCGGTGATCGAGATGGCGCCGGTCTGAGTGCGCAGCCGGTTGGCATCGGGCCGCAAACTGGGCCGCCCTGGTGTCCGTCGCGTCACCACAATCAAATTCTCCGCCCAAACTGGCCGCCGCATCCCGGCAGCGGGCGCTGTTTTGCAGGCGAACCCGGCGAACGGCTAATACAAAGAAGATCGCGCCTGGGACTGCCTATTTGTCCCTTGCGGGCGCATCTCGTCGGCCACGCGGCGCATCAGGCGATCGCCATAGTTGCCGACGCCCAAGGCATCAAACACCTCGCCCAGGAATCTAGGCCAAGCGCCCGAGCGGGTAGAATCCACCGGATTTGTCGTATAGGTCGGGCGGAGGCCAGTAACGTCCTGGTACAAGCGGCCGGCTGCCCGGGCGACCAGGAGACGATACGCGTCCGGCTTGGGACCACGCTTCACGCCGGGCTGTCCCTCAGGGAGCTTGGCTCGGGTAACCTGAGCCAACACTGCCTCAAGCTGGTTTATAAACATCTTCCGATTGAAACCGACCCGGGCGAGAGCCTTGATGGCGGGCTCGTGCAAATTCGCAACGGCCACGTGGAGCACCTGCACACCTTTGATCAGCTGTTGCAGCTCGCGTTCGGTGGTGGCCACCCCGGCATCGGAGAACGCCGGCGGCGGGGTCATGAGCTCCCTTGGTGCGACTTGATGCAATGCCACCAGTGCGTTGATCGCTCCCTCGATCTTGGAGCTGAGACGGCGTTTTCCTGAGAGCCGCCGGCATGCCGCCCGCAGCACCCTCACGGCCATCACACGGTCAAACTCGGCGGCGGATCCCGATATCGCAGCCTGATCGATGGCATCGCGCATGACCGCTCACCTGGCAAAGGACGCACATCCCGAGGCGCAGGGCATGGCCGACCAACGTTCGGCCAAGGCCCAAGCACGGCGCCGGACCGCTGATTAGCATTGGATCTAGCCGTAGGGTTAGGCCCGCCGCATTTGCGCGCCGCGATGAAAGGCGCTGACACTGGGAAGCTTTCGATTCCCTGCTGTATCCTTGATCCGGCTGACACTTTCCCTATTGCGATGAGTAGGGAATTTGACCCGGAACGCGCTGATAAGCCTCGCTAATTGCACGGCAGAATTGGCCACGGAGCGCCAAAATGCGCGAAATTCCCTGTTCTTTCCCAGCAAAACAGGGAACCCCTGCCGGAGACGAGTTCGCTACTGACTACGCGCTCCGCCAGCGTAACGCCTTCTTAAGGCTCGGGCTTTTGGCGGTTGGCTTTAAACAAAAATTGCCGCGATTTGCGGCGGATTTTTGCGGTCGCGATGGTAGCGCGGCACTAGCAGAGACGGTCTCTGCGGGGTTTGGAGCCCCTTCGGCGGCGAGAGTCTCTGAGGCCCGAATTTTTGGTACGGTTCGCTGCATCGCCGATGCGCGGGCGATGGGCGCCAACGCGCATCAATACGGGCGGCTTTTGGAACTTCAGGCGAAGCCGAGGGCCCTGCGTTGCTCGCTCCAGGCGAGCGGCAGCTCACTGGTCTGCGCGAGCCGCGCGGCCGTGAGGTTCGCAGGCTGACGACCATCAAGGATGGCGGTGGTGATGTCCGGCGCGAGGTAGGCTAGCCGGACGATGCGGCTGAAGTAGGAGTCGGTGACGCCCATCGCGTTGGCGCAGGCGTCGACGCTGTCGTGATGGCCGGTCTCGAGTTCTTTGCGCATCGCATGCGCGCGGGCCAGCAGGCGGATCAGCGTTGGGTCGGCCTGCGGGGTGGCTTCGGGTCCTTCGGCCACCAGCTTCATGGCCAAGGCCGGTCCGGCAGAGCTGCGCATCGACGGTGAGGACGATGGGGGCCGGGTAATCAGGATCGGCGTTGGTATCGGCGCTGATGCTGTCGCTGTTTTTGCCAAGCAGATGCTGGGCAAGCGCGAGCGGCCGGATGGCGATCGCGATGCTGGTGTCGCCGATGGTGATGCGGTCGACGATGGCCTTGAGGAAGTCGCACCGGCTGATGGTCGGGGTGACGTTCCAGGTGGTCGCGAGCTTGTTGGCTGCGGCGATGACGGCTGGATGCTTCGTTGCAGGGACGTGTGAGCCGAGCGCATCGAGCAGATCGGCGGGGCTGGTGAGCCAGCGGCAGAGCCGTTGTGAGACCAGCCGCTCCAGATCCGCCGCCGGGACACGGATGGCGTTGGGGGCGTTGTTGCGGGTTCCGGTCGTGAGGCTCTGGGAGATGTAATAGCGGTAGCGCTTGCCGTTCTTGCTGGCATAGGTCGGCACCAGCTTGCTGCCCGCCTGGTCGGTGACGAGACCTGCCAGCAGGCTGGTCTGGATGGTGGTTTGCTGGGCGCGCTGCTCGACGCGGTTCTGTTCAAGTTGGGCCTGCACCTGGTCCCAGAGATCCTGGTCGATGATGGGCTCGTGCTGGCCGGGGTAGGTTTGGTCCTTGTGGACGATCTCGCCCCGGTACAGGCGGTTCTGCAGCAGATGGTAGAGATGGCCGCGGGAGATCGGCCGGCCGCCGTAGTTGTTGCCCCTTGGCCGAGATGTGCCGCTTGGTGGTGATGCGCTCGGCGTCGAGCTGCTCCTGGAGGGGGCGGACGGCACCGAGTGCGACGTAGGTCTCGAAGATGTAGCGGACCGTCTGGGCTTCCTCCTCGTTGATGGTGAGCTTGCGGTCGTGGATGTCGTAGCCGAGGGGTGGGACGCCGCCCATCCACATGCCCTTGCGCTTGGAGGCGGCGATCTTGTCGCGGATGCGTTCCCCCGTGACCTCGCGCTCGAACTGGGCAAATGACAAAAGCATGTTGAGGGTGAGGCGGCCCATGCTGCTGGCGGTGTTGAACTGCTGCGTCACCGAGACGAAGGAGACGCCGTTGGCGTCGAACACCTCGACGATCTTGGCGAAGTCCGCGAGGGATCGGGTGAGGCGATCGACCTTGTAGACCACCACCAGGTCGACCTTGCGGGCGCGGATGTCGCGCAGGAGGCGCAGCAAGGCTGGGCGGTCCATGGTGCCGCCGGAGATGCCGCCATCGTCGTAGGCGGTGGGCACGACCCGCCAGCCCTCGTGGCGCTGGCTGGCGATGTAGGCCTCGCAGGCTTCACGTTGGGCGTCGAGCGAGTTGAAGCTTTGCTCCAGGCCTTCCTCGGAGCTCTTGCGGGTGTAGATGGCGCAGCGGCGGAAGCCACCGCCGCTTCCCGCCGGAGAGCGATCCCCTGCCCTGCCCTTAGCTGGCATCCGAGGTCGCTTCTTGGGCGGTTGAGGCGCCGTCAAGCACCGGACGTGTCTTGGCGAGGCCGAAGAACCTGGGGCCGGACCAGTGAGCACCGGTGATGGCTTTGGCGACGTCGGTGAGGGAGGTGTAGCGGCGGTCCTCGAACAGGAAGCCTTCCTCCAGAACCGTGACGCTCAGAGTGCGGCCGCGCCAGGTACGGAGCAGGCGAGTACCAGGGCGTAGATGGGTTGCTGCGGGTTGGCGCCGCACCGCGTTGCTGTCCACTTCGCCTCCCGCGGCCTGGGCGTGCAGGCGACGACGGACGGAAGACGAAAGTCCCCCCAGTGCTGCCTCCTGCCACTTGTCGGCGATGCCGCGGGTGAGGAGTTCACGGCGGAGACGCCGAGGTGACGATACCCGATAGAGGCGTCGCCACTCGGCTCGAAGGGTTGCGATGTCCATGGTCGCGAGCGATCGCAGCCGCTCGTCCAGATTGACCCCGTTCACGACCGCTTCTTGGTGCGGGTACCCGAAGCCTTGGCGGGCCTGCCGATGCGGTAGACGCGGCCGCGCTTCTCATCGCGCTGCGACGTCACATTGAGGCCGAGCTTCTTCTTGAGGGTGAAGCTGATGGCGCTGCGGATGGAGTGGTTTTGCCAGCCTGTGGCCTGCACCAGCTCGGCAATAGACGCGCCTTGGGGACGTTGCAGAAGGCTAATGAGCAGGGCTTGCTTGGTCTGGCGGGCCTCTTCTGGGGTGGGTTGGTTGGGGCATATTGTGGGCTCCTGGGTTTGTGTGTTCGCACCATCCAGGGCCCCGCCAGCCGGGCTGGTCGGGGCGGTTGGCGGCCCGATCAGTGGGCCGCCAGCAGGGACACCAACGCTCTGGCGACAGCCGAAGTCCAGTGGTAATCGTCGGCTGAGGAAGCAATTCCGCCTACGCATCCGAAGCCACCAAAAACGAGCAACTAATAGCGGTGCCAAGGTTTTGGGGAGCGCCGTTGACCCGCCCCTGAACTTTCATCCAGTGGCGATTAGAGTCCGCTTGAGAATGCGCTGCTACCCGTTGTTGGACCACCCGAGGTTAGAGTTTTCGGGCTCCTGCGCTGCTACCCGTTGTTGGACCACCCGAGGTTAGAGTTTTCGAGCTCGTTCCGGCAGCGGGTTGGTAGCGCTGCCGGCAATCATCAAGGCCACAGGCGGCAGGTTGCCGATCGCCCCATGCGGCCGATCCTCGTTGTAGTACTTGCGCCAATCCTCCACCTTCTCGCGCGCGTCGGCAAGCGTCAGGAACCAGTGGGCGTTCAGGCACTCCGCCCGGAAGCGACCGTTGAAGGCTTCGATATACGCATTGTCGGTAGGCTTGCC
This sequence comes from uncultured Pseudomonadota bacterium, assembly GCA_963764465.1. Classification (GTDB taxonomy): domain Bacteria; phylum Pseudomonadota; class Alphaproteobacteria; order Acetobacterales; family Acetobacteraceae; genus JAJXXT01. The sequence goes on from CAVXSO010000006.1 coordinate 1,244,595, forward strand.
GGGCGTGAGAAGTCCAGTTCGACGCCCTTCGCGTAGGCCCACAGGTCCAGGTCGCGGCTGACAAACTCCGTCCCCTGGTCGACCCGGATCGTCCGCGGATAACCGACGTCACGGCACACGCGCTCGAGGGTCGCCACCACGTCCTCCGCCCGGTAGCGGAACCGGACATCAAGTCCCGGGCAATAGCGGCTGAACGTGTCGACCACCGTCAGCACCCGTAGCTTCTGGCCGGTGGCCAGCTGGTCGTGCACGAAATCCATTGCCCAGACATCGTTCGGCCGAACCGCGGCCTGGCGATCCTCGCGCAGCTTCGCCCGTACTCGCCTGCGGGGTGGCTTCTTGCGAAGTTGCAAGCCAAGATCACGATAGATCCGATAGACGCGCTTCATGCTGTCAGCCCATCCTTCGCGACGCAACAGCACATGCACGCGCCGGTAGCCATACCGAACGCGCACCTGCGCAATCTCCCTGATCCGAGCCTCCAGTCCGGCCTGATCGCGGCGACGTGGCTAGTCATGATAACTCGACGTATCGACTTCCAGCACACGGCAGGCCCGCCGGATCGATACGCCCCATTCCACACGCGCCTCGTCCACCAGCTCGCGTTGGCGAGCAGGCCTTACAGCTTTCGCCGGATCACGTCCTGTAACATCTCGCGGTCCAGCGACAGATCCGCGACCAGCTTGCGCAACTTCGCGTTCTCATCCTCGAGCAGCTTCAAGCGCCGCATCTCGGGCGGCGTCAGACCCTCGTACTTCTTCTTCCAGTTGAAGTACGTCGCCTGGCTGATCCCAGCCCGCCGGCAGATCTCCGCCACCGGCACCCCGTCCGCTCCCTGCTTCAGAATGAACGCCTTCTGCGCCTCCGAAAAATTCGATGCCTTCATCGCTCTCCGCTCCTCCCAACCAAGGGAACAAAAGCAGAAAACTCTACCTTAAATCGATCCAGTTTCCGGGGAGCAGATCAGTTCCGTCGCTCTCGATATATTCGCGAAAATAATCCTCCACTGTGACGCGCTTCGCGGTCAACCCGGCCTCGTGCCCCACCGTGGCGAACATCTCCATCTGGTAGCGGTTCTTCTCCAGCCCGTCGCCGTAGAAGTCCTCGCCCATGAGCGCCGCCGCGTCCTCCAACTCCGCCTCCATCCACGGACTCGCATATGGGAAGCCGCGATAAGCCACTGCGGCCGTCTGGTTGCACCGGATGAAGGCTTCGGTCAGGCTGTGCGCGATCCACGGGTTCGCCTCCCACACCGCGCGCCGCAGCACGATCAGGTGCTGCGGTGGAAACGCACCCGTCTCACGGCAGTAACGTTGCTCAAGCGGGCGGAAATCCGGAAATAGCCGGACGATCGGCCCCTTGGTCGGATGGTACCGCTCGGGTCGCGGCGGGCTGTAGACCGCGTCGAGCTCGCCCTCGATCAGCATGTCCGAGAGCGACTTACCCTCGGGCGGCTCGCTCACGCCCGCCGGCAGGCTCGCCGCGATGCTCTCCCCGCGCGGCGCATCCACCGCACCGATGCACCAGCGCAGCCGCTTGAGATCGACGCCGAGCCAGGCCAGGAAATGGCGGTACCAGATGCTGCCGCTGTTGGCCCACCCGTACATGCCGATACGCGCGCCATCGAGGCCGGCCGCGCTGCGTATGCCCGATCCCTTGCGCACATAGAGGTCGCGCGCCGTGAAATTGCGCAGCGGAAACACGGGCAGCCCGATATGCGAGCGGTCCCCGCGATCGACGCGGATGAGATGGCCCGCCATGGACTGCTCACCACCCTGCACTTCGGGGTCGCGCAGCGCGCGGCGCAGCATCTGCGCCCGTGCCGGCCAGGACCCGCCGCCGCTGAGCTTTAGATCGAGCGTGATCCCCGCTGGCTTCACCTCACCGCTCAGCAGTGGCAGCAGCCGCGAGTAACCGGCCATGGTCAGCGTCAGCGTGATATCGGGCATCGCAATCTCCTTATGTCGTCAGCGGAAAATGGCACGCCACGCGCCGCTCCGCGCCGAGCGGCGCCAGCTCGGGTTCGTGCCGCGCGCAAATTTCGGCAGCACGCGGACAGCGCAGACGGAAGCGGCAGCCCACCGGCAGTCGCCCGGGGTTTGGCGGCTCGCCGTCCAGCGCGAAGCGCTCGCTGATGCGTCCGCCGCCGATGACCGGCAGTGCCGCCAGCAGTGCGGCGGTGTAGGGGTGCGCCGGCGCGCGGAAGATCGTCTCCGCGTCCCCCATCTCCACCACCCGCCCGAGATACATCACCGCGACGCGATGGCAGATCAGGCGCACCACCGAGAGATCGTGGCTGATGAAGATGTAGCTCAGCGCATGTTTCTCGCGCAGGTCCATCAGCAGCCGCAGCACCCGCGCCTGCACCGAAAGGTCGAGCCCCGCAGTCGGCTCATCGAGCACCACCAGGCTCGGCTGCAGCATCAGGATGCGCGCGAGCCCGACGCGCCGCTGCTGCCCGCCGCTGATCTCGTGCGGATAGAGCGAGAGATGCTCGCGCGGCAGCCCGACCTCCGCGAGCGCCTGGTGCACCCGCTCGCTGCGCTCCGCCCGGCTCAGCCGCGTGTGGATCACCAGCGGCTCCGCGAGCGAGCGCCCGATCGTCCAGTTCGGGTCGAGGGAAGCGGAAGGGTCCTGATAGCAGTACTGCAACTGACGCCGCAGCCGCTTCGCCTGCGCCGAGCCGGCATTCGTCGCATCCTCTCCCTGGAACACGATGCGGCCGCCAGAGGCGCGATGGATGCCGCAGAGCGTCTTGCCGAACGTGCTCTTGCCGCAGCCCGACTCGCCCACCACGCCGAGCACCTCGCCCGCCGCGACGTCGAGCGTCACGCCATCGAGGGCACGCAGCCATCCGGTGCGGATGCCAAACGAATTGCGGATCGGAAAATGCGTCGTGAGGTTCTCGACCGCCAGCGTCGGTGTCGCGGCGTCAGGCGGCATCGCGCACCGGCAGCGGGTTGTGGCAGCGCACGCGGTGGCTGGCCGGCCCGCTCGCCGCCGGCCGCTCCGCGCGACAGACGGGAAGGGCGCGCGGGCAGCGCGGGTGGAACCGGCACCCCGTCGGCGGGGCGGTGAGGTTGGGCACCGCCCCTGCGATGCTCTGCGGCAGCCCCGCGCCCGGCCGCGGCATGCTCTCGAGCAGAAGCCCGGCATAGGGATGGCGCGGCTGCTCGAAGAACTTCCCCACCGCCGCACTCTCCGCCTCCTGGCCGGAATACATTACGCTGATGCGGTCGCAGATCTCCCATGCCGCCCCGAGGTCGTGCGTGGTGAACAGCACCGCCACCTTCTGCTCCTGCGCCAGCCGCCGCAGCAATGTCAGGATCTGCGCCTGGATGGTCACGTCGAGTGCAGTGGTCGGCTCGTCCGCGACGACGAGGCGAGGCTCGCGCAGCAGCGCCATCGCGATCAGAACGCGCTGCAACTGCCCGCCCGAAACCTCGTGCGGATAGCGCCGCATGATGGTGTGGGGGTCGGGCAGCTGGACGCGGGCGAACATCTCCGCGATGCACCGCCTTGCCTCCGCACGGCCGAGGCGCCCGCGCGGCCGCGACCAACGCAGCACCTCGCGCGCCTGCACCCCGATCGGGAACAGCGGGCTCAGCGCCGCGCGCGGCTCCTGCGGCACGAAGCCGATGGGAAAGGCGCCACGCACCGCCGCCTCCGCCGCATCATCACCGAGGATGTTGCGTCCTTCAAACGACAGCGCCTCTCCGCGCACCGCCGCTCCGGATGGCAGCACGCCTAGGATCAATCGCGCCAGCGTCGTCTTGCCGCAGCCAAACTCACCCACTAGCCCCACGATTTCCCCCTCGCCGATCGCGAGATTGACGTGATCGAGCACCTTCGCTGTCCCGTCCGGTGTCGCGAATTCGACCGAGACCTCGCGCACGCCCACAAGCTCACTCAACCTCAGCGCCCTTCACCGTGCCCTGCCGCCGCAGGCGCGGGTCGAGCACGTCCCGCAGTCCATCGCCCAGCAGGTTGAACGCAATCACCAGCACCAGGATGGCAACGCCTGGCGCCGCCGCGTCCCACCACGCCCCCGGCAGGAAGGCACGTGCATCGGCGATCATCCGCCCCCATTCCGGCGACGGTGGCGGCGGCCCAAGCCCCAGAAAACCCAGTGCTGAGGCCGTAAGAATCGTTCCCCCAAGTCCGATCGAGGTGCGGATGATCAGCGACGGCGCAATCGCCGGCAGGATGTGCAGCACCATCACCCGCCACGGCGGAACCCCGAGTGCCACCGCCGCCTCGACATAGATCTCGTTCTTCGCGTTGCGTGTCTCGGCATAGACCAGCCGCGCCCAGAACGGCCAGTAGGTCAGCGACAGCGCAAGGATCACGTTCTGGATCTGCGGCCCCAGCGTCGCCGCGATCGCCATCGCCAGCACGATCTGCGGCACCGCGAGGAACACATCGGAGACGCGCATCAGCCCATCGCCGACGAAACCCGGCCAATACCCGCCGACGAGCCCGATCGGCACCCCTATCAGCACCGAGACCGTGACCGCGATGACCGCCGTGATCAGCGTCACCCGCGCGCCGAACAGCAGCCGCGAGTAGATGTCGCCGCCCATCTGGTCCGTGCCAAGCCAGTGGACGTCACTCGGCGGCAGCAGGCGCTGCGCGGTGTGGTAGGTGTCGATGTCCTGCGGAAAGGTCGCAAGCTGCGGCGCGAAGATCGCAGCGAGCGTGATCAGCGCGAGCACGATCAAACCCGCGAGCGCCACCCGGTCGCGGGCGATACGCGCAAGCAACGTTATCGTCCGCGCGGGTCGAGCAGTACCTGCCCGACATCGATTGCAATGTTCACTGCGACGAACATCACGCCGATATAGATCGTGAACCCTAGAATGGCGTTGTAGTCCGATTGCAGGATCGAGTTGACTGCGAACTGGCCAAGCCCCGGCCAGTCGAACACCGCCTCCACCACAACCGCGCCGGCGAGCAGGTTACCGAACACGAGCCCGATCTGCGTCAGCGTGCCGGTCAGCGCCGAGCGCAGCACATAGCGCCATACCGTGATCCGCCACGGCACTCCCATCGCGCGCTGGTAATCGACGAAGAAGCTGCCCAGCGTGCCGATCACCCCGGCGCGGGTGAAGCGCACGATTGTCGCCATCGCCGGAAACGCGAGCGTCATCACCGGCAGCGCCAGGTGGCGCAGCACGTCGAGCTCGGTGGACCAGTCGCCATCGAGTGCTGCGTCGATGGTGTAGAAACCGGTCACCCCGCTCGGACCGAAATCGCCGATCCTGCCCTGTACCGGTGTCAGGTTGAGCCACATGGCGAACAGCAGTTGCAGCAGGATCGCAAGCCAGAACGAGGCGATCGCCAGCCCCGAGACCGTCAGCACCCGCAGCACGTGGTCGAACCACGAATTGCGCCGCAGCGCGGCCACCACGCCGAGCGGCACGCCGAGCAGCACCGCGACCAGCATGGCATAGAGTGCCAGCTCCATCGTCGCCGGCAGCCGCCGCCATATCTCGGCTGACACGGGCGTCTGCGTGTAAAGGCTCTCGCCCATGTCGCCGCGTGCGACATTGATGAGGTAGTGCCACAGCTGCACCGGCAGCGGCTGGTCGAGCCCGAAGCGGTGGCGCAGTGCCGCTAGCTGCGCCGTGGTCGCGTTCTCGCCCGCGAGAATGCGCGCCGGATCGCTCGGCACCACATGCGAAATCACGAACACCAGGGCCACCAGGCCGATCAGGGTCGCCGGGACCCAGATCAGCCTGCGCGCGATCAGCCCCAGAAGCCGCACGAGGTCGTGCTCAGGCGAGCCACTGCCAGCGCATGTCCTGGGCGTCGGCGATCGGGCAGTAGCGCACGCCCTGGACCCGGGCGCTGAACGCTCCGTAGTAGTTGGTGTTGTAGATGAACAACCCCGCCGCCTCGTCCACCAGGATTCGCGAGGCCTCCTCGTACAGCGGCTGGCGGTCCTCCTGCTTCACCAGCACCAGCGCCTTGTTCGTCAGCTCGTCGAATCTCTTGTTGCTGAAGAAGCTGATATTGCCGCTACCGATCTGCTTGCTGTTGTAGATGTAGCCGGTCCAGTTGTGCGGGTCCGCGAAATAGGCACTGCGCCACAGCGGGATCAGGTCGGCGCTTTTCTGCTCGTCGCCGAGCCTCGCCGCGACCACCGGCCAGGGCTGGCTCTGGATCGTCGTCTTCACGCCGATCTTGGCCAGTCCGCTCTGCAGCGCTCCGCCGCCTGCCCGCTCTGCGGATAGCCGCCGAGCGCGTTGATGGTGAGCGTGCGGATCGGTCCCTTCACCTTCGCCAGTGCCGCCTTCGCCTTGTCGAGATCGTAGGTGTAGCCGGCGAGGCCCTTCGGCGCACCCCACATCGGGTCCGGAATGATACCGGCGTTGCGCACCACCGAGCCGTCGAGCAGGTTGTTGATGAAGCCATCGTAGTCGAACGCGTAGCAAAGTGCCCGGCGCATGTTTACGTCGTCGAGCGGCGGGCGGCGGTTATGGATCACGAAATACATCGTCCGCAGCGAGGGCTCTGTGAGGATCTGCACCTTCGACTTGCCGCGCATGCGCTTGATCTGGTCGTACGGCGTGTAGCCATCGAGCGCGTCGAACTCGCCCTTCTCGAGCCCAAGCACGCGGCTCGCCACCTCGAGAATGCCGCGGAACTCGACGCTGTCGAGGTATTTCGGCCCCCAGCCCATGAAATGCTCGGCATAGCGGCTGGCGGCGAACCCGACCGCCGGATCGTAATGGGTGAGCTGGAAGGATCCAGAGCCCGCCTCGTTGCGGGCGAGCCAGGCGCCGCCCCAGTCGCCGTTCGTCTCGTGCGCGCGCACCATCTTGGCGTTGACGACCCACATCTCGGGCAGCACCGCCATGAACACGGCATAGGGCGCGCTCAGCTTGAACTGCACGGTCCTGGCGTCGAGCGCCTTCGTGGTCCCCGGCTTCACCACCTCGGAAAACAGGCCGAAGGCGCCCTTCTTCAGCGCCAGGATCCGCTCCATGGAGTAGACGACGTCATCCGCCGACACCTTCGTGCCGTCGTGGAACTTCGCATCCTTGAGCGTGAACGTGTAGGTCAGCGCATCGGGTGAGATATCCACCTTCTCGGCTAGCCACATGTTGAGCTTCGGCGGATCGTCGGTCCAGCGCACCAGCGCGTCGTAGAGGTTGAGCCGCGAGGCAATACGGCCGATATCGAACACCACGTGCGGGTCGAGCGTATCGTAGGCGTTATTATTGGCAGTCACAAACTTTCCAGTGCCGCCCGCATACGCCGTCCCGGCTCCCAGCACCGACATCGATGCCGCGCCGAGCGCAAGTTCGCGCCGGCCCAGGATGAGCTGTTCCTTGCGATCGTCTTCCATGTTCAGTCCCCCCTCGCTGCACTCGGCCACGCCGCCGCTCTCTCCGCTCGCTGCGTCCAGAGCGCTTGATTTTTCGACTTTACAACCGCGAACCTGCCGCACAAGGAGAATCTTGCCCGCTCCGCCGGCCACGTTGCACCGCGAATTGGACCAACCCTGGCGAATTAATCGCATACGATACGGTTCGGGCGCACGCTGTTGTCCGCCCCGTTTGCGCGGTCTAACCTTTCGGCATGCCGGGCGCCCCACCTTCGTCCCACTACGCGCGCCTATCGCGCGAGGCGTTTTCCGCACCGCCCCTCGAAGGGCTCGCGGATACGGACGTCGTCGTCATCGGCGGCGGCATCGGCGGCCTCGCCGCCGCACTCGCCCTGCGCCAGGCCGGCATCGCGACATCGCTGCTGGAGGCCGAGACCATCGGCGCCGGCGCTTCGGGCCGCAACAATGGCCAGGTCATCCCCACGCTCACCCGCCACGATCCCGCCGGTGTGCTCGCGACGATGGGCGAGGGCAGGGGCGAGCGCTTCCTTGCCATGCTCCAGGCCTCCGCCGACCGTCTCTTCGACACGATCACCCGCTACGGCATCGACTGCGACGCCGTGCGTGCCGGCTGGATCCAGCCCGCCCACACGCCAGGCCGCGCGCGTCTGGCCGAACGGCGTGCGGAGGCGTGGCGAGCGAGGGGGGCGCCCACGGCGTATCTCGACGCGCCGGCGATCGCGGCTGCCCTCGGCAGCAGCGCCTATCCCGGCGGCTGGCGCCATGCCGGCGGCGGCCACATCAATCCGCTCGCCTTCACCCGCGGCCTCGCCCGCGCGGCGCAACAGGAAGGTGCTCGCATCCACGAGCACAGCCCCGCGCTCGCCCTCGCGCGCGAGGCCGATGGCTGGCGCATCGCCACGCCGCGCGGCGCGCTCCGCTGCCGCAAGGTCGTCCTTGTCACCGGCGCCCACACCGGCGCCCTCTGGCCCGGCCTCGCACGCACCGTCGTGCCGGTCACCAGCTACCAGCTCGCAACCGACGTGCTGCCCCCGGCCCTCGCCGCGCGCATCCTTCCCGGCAACGAGGCGGCCTCCGACACCCGCAACGACCTGCGCTACTTCCATAAGGACCGCGAGGGCCGGCTGATCGCCGGGGCGGCCCTCGCCATCCAGATCCTCGCCCGCCATCGCCTGCCGCGGGTCGTGCGCGCCAGGCTCGGCGAGGTGTTCCCGGAACTCCCCGGCACGGCCTTCCCCTTCTCCTGGAGCGGCCGCATCACCATGACCACGGACCGCCTACCGCGCCTGCACCGTACCGCGGACGGGCTCATCGGCTGGATCGGCTGCAACGGCCGGGGCCTCGCGCTGGCCATGGGCATGGGCGCGGTGATGCGCGACGCGGTGCTCGGCGTGCCGGACGAGGAGCTCGCACTCGCTCCCTCGCCGCTGGCGCCGGTGCCGCTGCACGCTCTCGTGCGCCGCACCGCCCGCCTCGCGCTGATCCACTACCGTCGCAAGGACCGCGCCGAAATCCCCTTCTGACTAGGGACTGCCTCGACGGAGAGCGGCTGGCCGGTGATGAACCCCGCGAAGTCGGAGGCGAGGCACATTGCCGCGTGCGCGATGTCGTCCGGCGTTCCGGACCGCTGCAGCGCTGTCCGCGCGATCAGC
>CAVXSO010000007.1:0-1195257 GCA_963764465.1 uncultured Pseudomonadota bacterium
CAGCGCCAGTGCGATGCCATAGCAGAAGGTATCGAGGAGGTCGTCCTCGCGGTGGCTGCGCTTGTCGCCGATGCGGAAGGTCTCGACCTGGTCGAGCAGGTGGTCGCGGAGGTTGTGCTTGTACTCGGTGACCCTGTTGAAGGCGGGCTCGGTGTATTTCACGAGGCCCTGATGGACATAGCCTGAGACGGATAGCGCCCGCTCGTCCTTGCCCAAGGCGGTGAGGTGGGATTCGATCGCGACGGCCGGGTATCCACGCCGAAGGGCTTGCTGCAGGAGGATGGTCCCGGAGTTCTTGTCCTCGATGTAGGCGCCCGTCGAGCCGTACCGGGCTCGGCATTGGCGGGCCAGTTCGTCCAGCCGTTGGAACACACGGGGTAACCACGCCTCCAGCAGCGCGCCCTCGATCTGCACGATGTCCCAGTCCAGGATGCAGAGCGGCCGGGTGGCTGATGTGGTGTCATAGGCGAAGTACGTCACCGCCGTGGCGTCGTGGTCGGTGCCGGTCTTGGAGGCGGTGTCGATCACCGCGAACACGGTATCGCAATGGCGTGGGTAGGGTACCGGCTGCCCGTTCTCCAGCAGCTTGTCGCGGCTGAAGAAGGCCTGTCCTGACCAGTCGACGAACTCGGCGAGGTGCTCCTGGGCGTAGACGAGGGGGATCGTTGTTATCCTTCAGCGCCTGCAGGTTGGCCTCCCGGCGCTGCTGCCAGGCTTCGGGGTGTGAATCGTTCTGGCTGAGACGTCCAGGTCTTGCTGATGAACTGGCCGGGCACGAGGCAGCGGAGATCGTTAGATGCCGCGGGCAGCCGACTGACCGGCGAGCCGCCCCAGCGTCACCGCCATGCAGAGCCCCATGGCCGGCAGATAGCCCCAGACACCCGGCCCGGAGACGCTGCGCGCCGTGCCGCCGCCGGCATAGAGGTTCGGGAGGCGTGAGCCATCCGGGCGGCAGACGCCGGCATGCTCGTCCACCACCAAGCCACCCTGGGTGTGAAACAGCGCGCCGGTTACCCGCACCGCGTAAAGCCGCTCGCCTAACGGCGGACAGGCAGTGAAATCGCGACCGAAACGATCATGCTCCACGCCACGCGCCGCGCGGCGTGCCGCATCCAGGGTTTCGGCCAGCGCGTCGGCGGGCAGGCCGGTTAGGTGAGCGAGCGCGTGCACGTTGTCCGCCTCGCGGATCATGCCTGTCTGCTGGAGCAAGCCATATTCGTGCCAGCGCTGGTTGGAGCGATGCAGCCGTTCGTCGTAGACAACCCAGGCCTGGCCACCGGGCTCGGCCAGCACCTTCAGCGATTGTCCCGAGATGTCCTCGAGCTCGTTGGAGAAGCGGCGTCCCTCGCGGTTCACCTGGATGCCGCCTTCCATCACCAGGTTGTAGTTGACCAAAATGCCGCTCTCGGCCTGCAGCGCTCCGTAGCCTTGGAACGCCGCCATGTCCGCAACCGCGCCACCCAGTTCCATGCCCCAGGCAATGCCGGCGCCATCGTCGCCGGCGTGGGTGAAAACCGGGATATCGCTATGCCCGACGATGAAGCGCTGGATCATCGCGCGGCTGGCCGCGAAACCGCAGGTGGCGAGCACGACCGCTCGGCAGCCGAGATGCTCCTCGTTGCCGTCCGGGCGACTGACGCGCAGGCCGGCAACACGCCCCTCGCCATCCGCATAGAGCGCGCTGACCTGGGCCGAGGTGGAGATCAGCGCGCCCGCGTGCTCGGCCGCCTCGGCGAGGCGGGCCAGCAGCTCGGCGCCGTTGCGCCCTGGCACGCCGTGCAGCCGCGGCCTGGTGTGGCCGAAATCGCCGCGCCATGCGGTCTCGAGCGAAAGCGGCACGCCCCGATCCGTCAGCCAGTCCACCGTGGGACCGCTCTCCCGCGCAACAACAGCGGCGAAGCCGGGATCGGTCTGGCCGCGCGTCTTGGCTAGGATGTCGGCGAGCAACGCCGCCGCCGAATCCTCGACGCCCGCCTCGCGCTGCGCCCTGGTGCCGGCGGCGCAGATGAAGCCCTGGGACATCGCGGTGACGCCGGCGGGCTTGGCGTCGCGCTCCAGCACCATGACCTCCGCGCCCGCGTCTGCGGCGGCCAGCGCCGCAGTCATGCCGCAGGCGCCGCCGCCCACCACCGCCACGTCCACGCTGGCATCGAAACCCGCTTCGGGCAGTGGCAGGATTGTCATGGTCACTCCGGCTGATTGTATCCACGGCGGCACGTAACCCTAGGGTGTAATGGCGAACACGGCAATTAGTGTATGCAGAGCCGCTGCCGTGATATGGGAGAGCATGCAAGACGTCGCCAGCGAACCCGCCTCCCTCCGCCTTGCCCGGCACGCGGCGGGCATCCGCTATGAGCACCTGCCGCCGCACGCCGTCGCCGGGGCCAAGACCTTCCTGCTGGACACGTTTGGGGTCGGGGTCGCCGGCTCCTCGGCACCCGGCGCCGGAGAGGCCGTTGCGGCCGCGACACGATGGGGCGAGGGCCCGGAGGCGTCGCTGTGGGGAACGCGACGGCGCCTGCCCGCCCCCACGGCCGCCTTCGCCAACGGCTTCGCCACCCATGGTCAGGAATACGACTGCGTTCACGAAGCGGCGGTCCTGCACCCGATGGCCACATTGTTGCCTGCGGCGCTGGCTTGGGCGGAGCGGGAGGGCGGGATCGGAGGACGCGACTTCCTGGCCGCCGTTGCGGCCGGCGTGGACGTCGCGATCGGGCTGGGTTTGGCCTCGCGCGCGCCGCTGCGTTTCTTCCGCCCCGCGACCGGCGGCGGCTTCGGCGCAGCGGCCACGATCGGGCGGCTCGCGCGAGCTGATGCCGAGCGCATCGCGAACGGGATGGGGCTGCTCTACGCCCAGACCTCCGGCACGATGCAGCCGCATATCGAGGGCAGCATCGCGCTGCCGATGCAGGTGGGCTTCAACGCACGCGCCGCGGTCTGCGCGGCCGATCTCGCGGGCGCCGGGCTGCCGGGGCCACGCGGTGTGATCGATGGGACGTTCGGCTATCTGAACCTGTTCGAGGGCGCGTGGGACCTGGCGCCGATCTGGCCCGAGCTTGGCCGGCGCTGGCGCATCGCGGAGCTGAGCCACAAGCCATTTCCCTCCGGGCGAGCCACGCATGGCGGGCTCGAGGGGGTGATGACGTTGCGAGACCGTTACGGTTTCGGTGCTGCCGACATCGCCCACATCACCGTACGCGGGCCGCCGCTGATCGTGCGCCTGTGCGGCCGGCCGGCGGTGGCGGACCCGTCGCCGAGTTATGCTCGCCTCTGCATGGGCTTCGCCATCGCGAAGACGCTGCAGCATGGCACGCTGGATGTGACGCATTATCGCGGCGAGGCACTGCGCGACCCCGAGACCTATGCACTCGCCCAGCGCGTGGTGACGGTGGAGGACGGCACGACCGACCCCAACGCGCTGGTGCCGCAGCAGGTCTCGGTGGAGCTGAAGGACGGGCGGCGGCTCGAATGGGGGTGCGAGCAGGTGCTCGCGCATCCCACGCGCCCGCTTTCACGCGAAGCGCATCTGGCGAAGTTTCACCGCTGCTGGTCGCTCGCGGCCGAGGCGCTGGGCCCGGCGGAAGCGATGATCGAGATGGTGGAGCATATCGAGGAGGTGGATGACATGCGCCGGCTTGCCCGTCTGCTCGCGCCATGAGCGAGGACGATCGCGCCGTCTACGCGCGCCAGCGCTTCGCGCAACCGGTGGGCCTGGGACGCGCGCCTGCGCTGCTGCTGGTGGATTTCCAGGCGGGCTTCGTCGACCCCGATGCTTTCGGCGGCGGCAATATCCCGGCGGCGGCACAGCGCAGCATGGCACTGCTGTCCGCGGCGCGGGCGCGCGGCTGGCCGGTCGCGCATACCCGCGTGGTCTATGCCGCCGACGGATCCGATGCCGGTGCGTTCGCGCGCAAGGTGCCGGGCCTGCTCACGCTCACCGAACACGCGGCTGGCAGCCAGACGCTGCCGGAGCTGGCGCCGGTGGAGGGCGAACTGCTGATCCGCAAGCGCCAGGCCTCCGCGTTTTTCGCCAGCGAGCTGGCCACGTGGCTCGCCTGGCGGCAGGTGGACACGCTGCTGGTCGCGGGCTGCACCACCTCCGGCTGCGTGCGCGCGAGCGTGGTCGACGCGATAAGCCACAACCTGCGCACCGTCGTGCTGACGGATTGCGTGGGCGACAGGGCGCTCGGGCCGCACGAGGCGAACCTGTTCGACATGGGGCAGAAATACGCGGACCTGATGACGCGCGACGAAGCACTCGCGGCACTGCAAATGGGAGACGGGCATGGTTGATTCCATCGGCTGGCGACGGACCTTTGGCGTGCTGGTGCCTTCCACCAACACCATCGTGCAGCCGGAGTTTGACGCGATGGCCCCGGCGGGCGTGACCAACCATATTTCGCGCATCGTCATCCCCAACATGCCGATCGCGACCGACGCCGATTTCTCGCTGCTGATGGAGCGGGTGCGCGCGGCGCTGATGGATTCCGTACGCTCGGTGATGTCCGCGGCGCCGGATGCGCTGGTGATGGGCATGTCGGCCGAGACCTTCTGGGACGGGGCCGACGGTGCGGTGACGATGCGTAAGCGTATCGAAGCCGAGGCCGGTGTCGCGATCGCCATGGGATCGGAGGCAGTGGTGGCGGCACTCGCGTGTTACGGCGCGATCCGGCGCATCGCGGTGGTGACGCCCTACATGCCCGTGGGTGACGAGAGGGTAAGCAAGTTCTTCGCCGAGAGCGGCATCGATGTCGTCGCAATGCGCGGACTACGTTGCGCGAGCCCCACCGCCATCGCGCGGGTGACCGAGGCGGAGCTCGCTGCCGCCATGAGCGAGATCGACGGGCCGGACGTACAGGCGATCGTGCAGGTCGGCACCAATCTCGCGATGGCGCGCCTCGCCGGTGCGGCGGAAGCCTGGCTCGGCAAGCCCGTGCTCGCCATCAACACTGCGACCTACTGGCACGCGCTGCGCAACAACGGGATCAACGACCTCGTCGACGGGTTTGGCTCCCTGCTGGCGCGTCACTGAGGCCGTTGGCTACCGCGCGGTCACCGAGAAAGACGTGGTGCGCGGCGAGCACATGGCTGCGCATCACGGAGGCCGCCCAATGCCCGTCATGGGCGCGGAAGGCGGCGACCAGTTCCACGTGATGCGAGGCACTGCGGACGAGATCCGCGCGCGTGTAGGCATGGAAGGTCTGCATCACCAAGGGCATCTGCACCACGCTCGCGGCCATGGCGGCGAGGCGCGGGTGTGCCGCGGCGGCGAGGATGAGCTGGTGGAAGCGGCTGTTGGCGATGGCGATCTCCGCGCGTTCGCCCGGCGCGTCGGAGGCAGCGAGGCGCGCGGTGATCTCGGCCAGGCGCTCGAGTTCGTCGATGTCGATGCCGCCGAGGCGCTGGGCCGCGAGTTCAGCGGCGTAGCTTTCAAGCACGGCGCGCAGGCCGAATACCTCGTCGATATCGGCGCGTGTCCAGGAGACGACAGAGGCGCCGCGATTGGGGATGAACTCGACCAGCCCCTCGGAGTGGAGGCGGCGCAGAGCCTCGCGCACCGGCGTGCGGCTGATGCCGAGGCTGACCGCGAGATCCTCGCCCTTGAGATGCGCGCCGGCGGCGTATTCGCCCGTTGCGATACGATGCCGGATCGCGTCGTAGGCGTGCTGGACGGCGTCCGCCATCGCGCGCTCAGGCCGATGCCGGGGCGCGCGGCGGCGCGAGCCCGGTCTCATCAAGGCAGCGTGCGCGCAGGGTTGCGATATCGGCACCGAAATCGAACAGCGCGGTGGCGCCGCGCGCCTGCCGCAAGCGCGTGCGCAGCACCTCCGTCGCCGCGCCGTCGGGCGATCCGTCGGCCGCAAGCACAACTCCATAGCGCTCCGCCCCCGCCGCGGTGACCAGGCCGCGGCAGATGTCGACCGCGACCAGCGCGGGATCACGCTCGAGCGGATCGCCCCAACCGCCGCCACCCCAGGTGACAAAGCGCAGCGCATCGCCCGGGCGCACGCGGACATGATCACATTTCGCCGGCAGGATCGCGCGCGAACCGTCCGCGCGCTCCAGCAGCTTGCGGCTGCGCGCGCCGGGCTGGCCGCCGTTCACGCCCCAGGGATAGGTGAACCAGCGATCGTCGTGGATTGAAATCTCGCCGGTTTCGAGGAACCTGTAAAGGATTTCGATGCCGTTGCCGCCGCGATGCTTGCCCGGACCGCCGGAATCGGGAACCGTCTCGTAACGCTCGATGCGCATCGGGAAATAGGCTTCAAGGAACTCGTTCGGCACGTTGGTGAAGCTCGGCCATAACGAGTGGCCATCCGGCCCGTCGCCGAACGGGCGCCCCGGAATGCCGCCGAAGCCGATCTGAAACAACTGGAACCATTCGCCGTTGTCGCTGCGCGTACCGGAATACATCAGGTGCGGCGATGAAGAAAAACCAGCGGCGCAGAGGAATTCCGGCTGGCGCTGGCCGAGCAGCCCGCCTAGCACGTCGAAGATGCGCCCAAGCGCGTGCGTGCGGCAGGAGAGGGCCGCGGGAAAGCGGGGGCGAAGCAGCGATCCCTCCGGGATGCGCACCTCGACCAGATCGTAGAACCCGTCGTTGAACAGGATCTGCGGATCGAACACCATGATCATGTAGATGCCGAAGAACATCTTCAGCATGTTCTCGTTGAGCAGGAAGTTGATCGAGCTCGCGGATTGCGGATCGGTACCGCTCCAGTCGAGGATCACGCGCTCGCCCTCGCGGCGCATGGTGCAGGCGATACGCCAGGGCCCGTTGCCGATGCCATCGTCGCAGACATAGTCCTCGAAACTCAGCGTCTCCTCCGGGATGGTGCGCTGGATGAGGGCTGCCATGGCGCGGCGGTTGCGGGCCAGCGCCGCGTCCATCGCCGAAGAGAAGATATCGACGCCGAAACGATCCGCCATCTCGATCACCCGCCGTTCCGCCGTGCGGCAGGCGGCGACGATGGCGTTGAGGTCGGCGCGGTTCCAGTGCGGCAGGCGGCAGAGATTGAGCGCGAGTTCGAGTACGTCCTGCTGCAGCACGCCGCCGCGGTAGAGCTTGACGGGCGGAATGATGCAGCCCTCCTCGAAGATGGTGGCGGCATCGGTTGGCAGGCTGCCGGGCACCTTGCCGCCGACATCCGTCATGTGGCCGAACATGGCCGACCAGGCGATCAGCCGCTCACCGTGCCAGTAGATCGGCAGCAGGACCAGCCAGTCATTGGCGTGGCTGATCGCGCCCTCGCAGCGATACGGGTCCGAGATCAGGAAGATGTCGCCGGGCTCCACCGTGCCGTCGAAGCTGCGCAGGAAGCCGTCGATGAAGCTGCCGAACTGGCCCACCACCATCCGTCCCTGACGATCGGCGATGAGGGGAAACTCGTCGTGCTGCTCGCGGATGCCGGGCGACATCGCGGTGCGGAACAACACAGCGTCCATCTCGTAGCGGGCGTTTCGCAGCGCGCTCTCGATGATGTCGAGGGTGATCGGGTCCACCTCGCGCGTGGGCAGCGCGCCCGTGGCCTTTTCAATGATGCGGGTGCGGTGACGCGGCGTTGTCATCTCGACCTCGTTACAAGGGACGGATCAGGAGGCAGCCGGAGGCATCGACGGCCGCGACATGGTCGGGCAGCACCAGCGTGGTGCTGTCCATCTCTGTCACGATGGCCGGGCCGACGATGCGCTGGCCGGCGAGCAGGAGCGTGCGGTCGTAAACCCGCGCCTTCATCGCGCGCCCACCGGCATGGATAGCGACCTCTTGGATTTGCGCGGCTGCAGGATCCTCGCCACCTGGCGGCAAGCGGCTGGTATCGAGCGTCGGCGCCGGGCCCTCGACCACCACTCGCAGGTTGACGATCTCCCGCTCGGCATCAAGGGCGAAGGTGTAGAGACGCTCATGTGCCGCATCGAAGCGGGCGGAGACCAAGCTAAGCCCGGCGCCGGCGAGTTCCTCGGCAGAAAGGGTGATTGGGATTTCCATGCCCTGGCCATGATAGCGCAGATCGGCTTCGTAATGCGCGCTCTGCTCGGCCAGTGGCACACCATCCGCGGCAAGCGCCTCGCCGGCACGCTCGCGCAGCCCCGCGAAGGCATCGGCGAGCTCGGCCTGGGTGGTGTCGCTGACGCGGCGCAAGAAGGTCCGCCCGGCCTCGCCGCGCAGGCGCGTCGTCGCATCGCCATAGGCGCAGAGCACGCCTGGGCTGGGCGGGACGACCACGGGCCAGGAGCCGAGCAGCCGCCCGAGCGCATTGGCGTGCAGCGGCCCGGCGCCGCCGAACGCGACCAGCGCGAAATCACGCGGATCGTAACCTTGCTCGATCGAAACGAGTCGCAGCGCGCCGAACATCGCCTCATTGACGATGTCGACGATACCCTGCGCCGCGGCGACGAGACCGATGCCCAGCGCCTCCGCCACGCGGCCAACGGCGCGCTCCGCCGCCACCCGGTCGAGCCCCATCGTGCCGCCGAGCAGGCCGCCGGGCAGATAGCCTAGAGCCACGTTGGCGTCGGTCACCGTCGGCTCCTCGCCGCCACGCCCGTACGCGGCAGGACCGGGAACAGCACCGGCGCTCTCCGGCCCCACGCGCAGCGCCTTGGTCAGTTCCGGCACGCGCGCGATGGAGCCACCGCCAGCGCCGACGGTGCGCACATCGAGTGAGGAGGCGCGCACCGTCACGTCGCCGACCGCCGTCTCACGCCGCAGCCGGGGCTTGCCGCCCTCGACCAGCGCCACGTCCGTCGAGGTGCCGCCCATGTCGAAGGTGAGAAGATTGTCGAGCCCAGCCTGCCGCGCCGCCCAGACCGCCCCCGCGACACCGCCCGCGGGCCCGCTCATCAGCAGATTCACCGGCGCGTGCGCCGCGCTGGAGAACGCCATCAGCCCGCCATCCGAGCGCAGCACGCGCAGGCGCGCGCCCATGCCGCGGGCGATACAGGCGGATTCGAGATTGCCGAGATAGCGTGCGACGGTGGGCTGCACATAGGCGTTGGCGACCGTCGTCACCGTCCGCTCGTATTCACGCATCTCCGGCAGGATATCGGCGGAGAGCGAGACCGGAATGCCCGGCAGCGCCTCGGCAAGCAGGGCGCCGACGCGCCGCTCGTGCACGTCGTTGGCGAAGCTGTTGATCAGCGAGACGGTGACCGCGTCGACGCCGGACGCGCGCAACCGCGCAGCCGCCGCGCGCACGCTGACCTCGTCGAGCGCACGCACGATGCTGCCGTCCGAGCCGACGCGTTCGGCGATCTCGAATGTGTCCTCCAGCCGCGCGAGCGTTGCCTTGCGCTGCCAGACGATCCAGCCAGCGAGCCCGCCCGGGACGAAGGAGCGGGCGATGTGCAGCACCTGCCGGTAGCCCTCCGTAACCAACAGGCCGACGCGCGCGCCCTTGCCTTCCAGCACCGCGTTCGTCGCCACCGTGGTGCCGTGCAGCAGCGCGGCGACGGCATCTGGCGCGATGCCGGCCTCGGCACAGATCCGCTCGATCCCTGAGAGCACACCCCGCGACTGGTCATCCGGTGTGCTCGGGACCTTGGCGCGCCAGGTATGGCCGTCGCCGTCGCGGATCAGCAGCAGGTCTGTGAACGTACCGCCGACATCGATACCAAGTCGATACGTCATGCCGCCTTCTCCCTCGCCGGGAACATACCCGCACGGCCCAGCATCGCGGGTAGTGGCCGCCCCAGTCTTTCGCCGAGCCATTCCGACGCATCGATCAGGCGATCCAAGTCGAGGCCGGTGGCGATGCCCATTCGTTGCAACATGTAGACGAGATCCTCGGTAGGAATGTTCCCGGTGGCGGCAGGCGCGAACGGGCAGCCGCCGATGCCGCCGAGGCTCGCGTCGAGCTGCGTAACGCCGCATTCCAACGCCGCGACGGCGTTGGCGAGGCCGGTGTTGCGGGTGTTGTGGAAATGCGCCCGCAGCGCGAGGCCGGGCGTCGCGATCGCGGTGAAGCGCGCCTTGACGTCGGCGGGACTGGCAACCCCTATCGTGTCTGCGAGCGCGAGTTCATCCGGCATCGCAAGCGCAACTGAAGCCGCGACGACGTCTGCGAGCCGACTGACCGGAACCTCGCCCTCGAACGGACAGCCGAAGGCAGCCCCGATGATGAGCTGCGTGCCGAGCCCCGCGCCGCGCGCCGCGCCGGCGATCTCCCCCCAGGCGGCAATCGCGTCCGCGGTGCCCACGCCTTGGTTACGGCGGCAGAACGTATCGCTGGCGACGACGACAAAGACGACGGCGTCGACCGCGGCGGCGATGGCGCGCTCCAGCCCGCGGTGATTGAGCACGAGGCCGATGCGTTGGCGCCCCGGGGCCTGCGGCAGCCCCGCGACCACCGCCTCGGCGTCGGCCATGCGGGGCACGCGCGTGGCATTGACGAAACTCGCGACCTCCATCCGCCGCACGCCGGCAGCATCGAGGCGGCAGATCAGCTCGATCTTGTCGGAGGTGGCGAGCAGGGCAGGCTCGTTCTGCAGCCCGTCGCGGGGCGCGACCTCGACGATCGTTACGGCTTGGCTGGGCGGTTCCACGGCACCTCCACCGCGGAAATTGCATACAATATGGTGCGTGACAAGCGTTTTTCGTTGACATCATGGCCTGTTTGTATACGGTCTGCGGCCTCACGCTGCCTGAGGTTGCGCATGACCGACGCCTCGCCGCCTCCGCGTGGTCCGCTCACGGATCTGCGCGTGATTGAAATGGGTCAGCTTCTCGCGGGCCCGTTCTGCGGCCAGCTCCTTGCCGATTTCGGCGCGGAGGTAATTAAGATCGAGCCGCCGGGAAAAGGCGATCCGCTGCGCGAATGGGGGCGCGAGAAGCCGCATGGGAAATCGCTTTGGTTTCCCGTGGTCGGCCGCAACAAGATGTCCGTGACGCTGGATCTGCGGCAGGCGGAAGGCCAGGCGCTGGCGCGTCGACTGATCGCCGACGCCGACATCCTGATCGAGAATTTCAGGCCCGGGACGATGGAGCGCTGGGGATTGGGGTGGGAGGAACTGTCGGCGCTCAACCCACGCCTCGTGATGGTACGGGTCACGGGGTACGGGCAAACTGGGCCCTATGCGAGTCGCGCGGGCTTCGGCGCGGTCGGCGAGGCCATGGGTGGGCTGCGCTACGTCGTCGGCGCGCCGGACGCACCGCCGAGCCGGACCGGCATTTCGATTGGCGACAGTCTCGCCGCGACCTACGCGGCGCTCGGCGCGCTGATGGCGGTTCATGCGCGCAGCCGCACCGGCCGCGGCCAGGTGGTGGACAGCGCGATCTACGAGGCCGTGCTTGCGATGATGGAGTCGCTCATCACGGAGTACGACCAGACCGGCTATATCCGCGAGCGCACCGGCGCGATCCTGCCCAACATCGCGCCCTCCAACGTCTATCCGACGAAGGGCGGGCAGTTCCTGCTCATCGCCGCCAACCAGGACACGGTCTTCCGCAGGCTTGCCGAGGCGATGGGTCAGCCGGAACTGGCACAAGACCCGCGTTATTCCACCCATACCGCGCGCGGTGAGCGCCAGGCGGAGCTCGACAACATCATCGCCGCCTGGACCGCGACCCAGGAAGCCGCACCGCTGGAAGCGCTGATGGAGCGCAGCGGCGTTCCCTCGGGGCGCATCTATCGCGCGCCGGAGATGCTCACGGATCCGCATTTCGCCGCGCGCCACGCAATTGTCCGCCTGGCACATCGCGATTTCGGCGAGCTTGCGATGCAGAACGTCGCGCCCCGCCTCTCGGAGACGCCCGGCGAGGTGCGGCACGTGGCGCCGGAGCTGGGTGAGCACAACGACGACGTCTTCGGCTCCCTTCTGGGCCTGTCCACGGATGAGCGGATGAGGCTCGCGGCGGCGAAGGTGATCTGAACGTGGCCGGGGCCATCGATATCGTCGCCAATCTCTTCACGCCGCGCGAGGTGGTAGAGGGGCGCACCGGTCTCGATGAGACGTTCAAGGAGCAGGTGCGCATGCCGGCCGCCATCCGCGGCGGCGTGGAGGTGGAGGACTACATCGCACGCATGGACCGCGCCGGCATCGAGCGGTCACTGCTGGTCGCGGTGCGTGCCGGCGACCTCATGGTTCGCGGCTCGTTCGAGATCACCTATGAGCGCGTGCACGAGGTGTGCGCGACCTATCCGACGCGCTTCTCGGGGCTTGCCGGCATAGACCCGACGCGCGGCATGGCAGGGCTGCGAGAGCTGGAAGTCGCCGTTCGGGACTACGGATTTGTCGGCGCCCATCTCTATCCGCATTGGTTCGGATTGGCACCGGACCACGCGCGCTACTACCCCTACTACGCGAAATGCTGCGAGCTCGACATCCCCATCATGATGCAGGTGGGGCAGAACCTGGTCTACAGCCGCGAGCGCCGGCTGCCCAGCGTCGGGCGCCCGATCACGCTCGACCAGGTCGCCATCGATTTCCCGGAGCTCAAGCTCATCGGCATCCATATTGGTGTGCCCTGGACATCGGAGATGATCGCGATGGCCTGGAAGCACCCCAACGTCTTTATCGGCATGGATGCCTACGCGCCACGCCACTGGCCGGCCGATATGGTGCACTATCTCGACAGCTATGGCCGCGGCAAGGTGATGTTCGGCACCGACTGGCCGGTGATCGATCCCGAGCGTGCCATGACCGAGGTGGCGGGGCTGTCATTGCGGCCGGCGGCGCGCCACGCGCTGCTGCGGGATACCGCGCGGCAGGTCTTTCGTCTGCCCGCGACCGCGTGATGCTACGGCCCGCGAGCTACCATGCGCTGAGACTGGATACCGGCATCCGGGCCGCCGCCAACCGCGCGCCGGACAAGGTCGCGCTCAGCAGCGGCCAGCGCCGCATGACTTACCGTTCGCTGCGCGATCGTATTGACCGTGTCGCCGCCGTGGGCCGGCACGGGCTGGGCCTGTGCCCTGGCGACCGTGTGCTGCTATGGGCCGGCAACTGCGTGGAATATATCGAGGTCATCACGGGCCTCGCCGCCATCGGCGTCGCCGTCGCGACGCCGAGCCCGCGGCTCACGGCGGCGGAGATCGCGGCCATCGTGGACGATTGCGATCCACGGGCAATTTTCGTGGAACCGAAGCTGCGCGACGCGCTCCCATCGGCGCTGCATCCGCCGATCCAACTCGGCGGGGAATACGAGACACTGCTCGCCAGGGCACGGCCGGCGGTTGCCCCGGACGCCGCCGAGGAATGGGATACGTTCTCCATCCCCTACACATCGGGTACCACGGGCAAGCCCAAGGGCGTGATGTTGCCGCATCGGTCGCGAACGCTCACTTTCCTCGCCATGGCGACGGAGTATGGATGCTATGGCCCCGATGACCGGGCACTTGCCATGGCGCCGCTGTGCCATGGCGCGGGTCTAGCCTTCGCGATCGCCCCGATCTTCTTCGGCGGGAGCTGCGAGATCGTCCGCG
The DNA here is from genome assembly GCA_963764465.1 of uncultured Pseudomonadota bacterium. GTDB lineage: Bacteria > Pseudomonadota > Alphaproteobacteria > Acetobacterales > Acetobacteraceae > JAJXXT01. The sequence continues at coordinate 13,422 of CAVXSO010000007.1, forward strand.
AGTTCGAGCCCGAGCTCGTGCTGCGCCGCCTGGCGGAGGGCCACGCGACCAATCTCTTCGTCGTGCCCACGCATCTGCACGCTTTCGTCTCCGCGGCACCTGGCTCCCTCGCGGCGCTGCGCGGTGGATCGTTACGGACGATTATCTGCAACGCCGCCGCCCTGCCCAACGTCACGCGCGAGGCGACGATCGATGCCGTCGGCGAGGGCATCCTGCACGAGACCTACGGCTCCACCGAGGCGGGGATCGTCACCAACCTGCGTCCCGCCGATCAGCGCCGCAAGTCAGGCAGCGTCGGCCTGCCGTTTCCGCTCAACGAGGTGGAGTTGCGTAACGAGCAGGGCATTGTATGCGCGCCTGGTGCGATCGGCGAGCTCTACAGCCGCTCGCCGATGCTGTTCGCGGGCTACTGGCGGCGCGCGGAGGCCACGGCGGAAGCGCTGCATGCCGATGGATGGTGCACCGCCGGCGACCTCGCGACCCGCGACGAGGAAGGCTACATCACGATCGTTGGCCGCAAGAAGGATATGATCATTTCCGGCGGCATCAACATCTACCCGCGCGAAATCGAGGATGTGCTGCGCACCCACCATGGCGTGGCCGATGTCGCGGTCATCGGTGTCCCAGACGAGCGCTGGGGCGAGCGACTCTTGGCCTTTATCGTGCCGGCGCAGAACCAATCACCCTCCGACGAGGAGCTAATAGCGCACGCGACGTCCATGCTCGCGGGCTACAAGGTTCCGCGGCACTACCGCTTGATCGCGGCGCTACCACGAGACCCGGCTGGGAAGCTGCTGAAACAGCGCCTGCGGGCGCTGGCCACCGCATGACGCACAGGACGCCACCGGACGGCCTGGCGGCGGGGACGCTCACGCTGCCCGATCTGGTGGCAATGCGCGCGCGCCTCGCACCTGAGGCCATCGCGCTCGACGACGGGGACGGCCGGACGCGCGATTTTGGCGTGTTGCAGGCGCGGGTGGAGCGTGCCGCTTCGGTCCTCGCGGCTCTCGATCCCGCCGGCAAGGGCTGCTTCGCGATCCTTTCCGAAAATCGCTTCGAGTATGCGGAGGTGCTGCTTGCCGCGGGCCGGATTGGCGCCGCGATCGCCTGCCTCAACTGGCGCCTGACCGCGGCCGAGATCGCTGAGACGCTGGCGCTGATCGAACCCGCCGCGATCATCGTCTCCGCGCGCCATGCCGATCTCCTTGGCAGGGGCGGCGTGCCCGTCATCGAACTGGGCAGCGAGTGGGAAAGGCGACTGAGTCAGGTGGATGCGCATCCCGCGGTGCAGATCGACCCTGAGACCACGTGGCTTGTCCTTTCCACCGGCGGCACGACGGGAAGGCCCAAGGCGGCCGCGATCAGCCATCGCGCAGAGGTCGCGCGCGCCTTCGTGATGGCGCTCGACCTCGGCTTCGCAGCTGGCGGCACGTGCCTTGCGTGGCCGCCCATGTACCACATGGGTGGGACCGAGCCGATGCTGCATGCCCTGGCGACCGGGGGCAGGACCATCGTCCATGACGGCTTTGATGCCGAACGCATCGCCGCTTGCATCGCGCATGAGCGGTTGCCGTGGCTTGCGGTCATGCCTGGTACGGCACCGCGGCTCGCCGACGCGATCGAACGGCTCGGGGCTCGGCCCGCCGGCATCGGGGGGTGTGGCGTGATGCCTGATCTGGCACCCGCGGCCGACATTGCCCGCCTGACCGCGTTGCTGGGTGCGCCCTATTGCAACAGCTTCGGTTCTACGGAAACCGGCTCGCCCCCATTTTCCGCCGGGCGTCTCGCCCCCGGTGACCCCGCGCCCGATCTCGGCAAGACCCCGAGCCCGTTCACGCTGCTTCGCCTTGTGGATGAGCACGACCGCGACGTGGCCGACGGCGAAACCGGCATCGCCATGCTGCGCGGCCCGACGTTGTTCAGCGGCTACTGGAACGCTCCCGAAGCCACGCGGCGTGATTTCGCCGAAGGCTGGTTTCGCATGGGCGACATGTTCCGCCGCCGGCCCGACGGGCGATACGACTTCATGGACCGCGCCCGCTACATCGTGAAATCCGGCGGCGAGAACATCTATCCGGCCGAGATCGAACGAATTCTCATGGCCGAGGCTAGTGTCGCCGACGCGGCCGTCGTGCGCCGGGTGGATCAACGCTGGGGCGAGGTGCCCGTGGCACTCATCGTGCCGCGTGGCAGCGGTTTTGATTCCTCGGCGCTCGCGCGCGTCTGCCGCGCACGGCTGGCGGGTTACAAGCAGCCGCGCGCGTTCATTGCCGTGCCGCCGGAGCGGCTCGCCCGCGATCCCGGCGGGAAATTGCGGCGGGGCGAGCTCGAACGCTTCGTCGCCGGGCTTGCCTTGGGTGAGGAATCCGTCCACGCGTCCAACATTGGGGGGTAAAAATGAGAACATTACGATCAATCACCGGGTTGGGAGCCGTGGCGATCGCGGCAACCCTGCTGGCTGCCGGGCCGGCAGTGGCACAGAAAACGCTGCTCGTGCTCGGCGAGGGCGTTCCCGCGAGCCTGGACACGGATGGTCCCGCGGGCACGCACCTGCCGTCGCAGACCGGGATGTACAACATGATCGAGCCGCTGATTGATTATCCGGTGGCGGGTCCGGCGAGCGACGTCACGCGGGTACCTGATTTCAAATCCTTCGCGCCGCGGCTCGCGACCTCATGGAGCTTCGATTCCGGCACCAACACCTGGACGCTGAAGTTGCGCCAGGGGGTGAAGAGCTGTGCTGGCAACACGTTTACCGCGGACGACGTTCTCTACACCTTCGCCCGCGCGAAGTCGCTGACGGGGCGCGCACCGATCGGTTATTTCCTGTCCTCGGTCGCCTCCATCAGCACCTTCACGCCGGCGCTGTTCGCCAAGACGCCGGAGGCGGTTGCGGCCCGCAAGCTCGGACCCGAGGTGGAGAAGGTGGATGACTACACCGTGCGCTTCCACCTCTCGGCACCCAACCAGCTTTTCCTGCCGGTGCTGAGCATCTTCGGCCTGCTGATCTACGATCACACCGAGATGCAGAAGCACGCGACTGCGGACGACCCCTGGAGCCACGACTACACCAACACCACGAATGCACCGAGCTTCGGTCCCTGGTGCCTGCAGAGCTGGAAAAAGGACGAGAGCTTCACGGTTCGCCGGAATCCCGCGTATTACGGCGACAAGCCCTACTTCGACCGCGTCATCTATCGCCGCGTACCGCAGAGCGCCAACCGCATCGCGATCCTGCGTTCCGGCCAGGCGGGCGTCGCCGAGGGGCTGAGCCCGGCCGAGATCAACAGCCTCAAGGGCGTGCCCAACGTCAACATCGCCGGCGGCTACCTCAACGCGTCGCTGATCCTGCTGGCCAACTTCAAGGCCAAGCCGTTCGACAATCCCCTGGTGCGCAAGGCGCTCGCCTACGCGATCCCCTACCAAGAGATCCTGAAGAACAGCTATTACGGCGATGCCAAGCAGTGGGACGGGCTGATCCCCTCGACCTATCCAGGATATCACAAGCCGGCCGCGGAATATCATTACGATCCCGCGATGGCGGCGAAGCTGCTCGCGCAAGCCGGGTATCCCGGCGGGAAGGGGCTTGAGGCGTTTCCGGAGGCCTTCAAGCTCGCGTATCCCGCCGATCGCGAGGCGATTCTGGGGCCGACGGCGACGCTCGTTCGCACGCGGCTGCGCGCCATCGGGTTTCCGGTGGAGCTCGATCCGATGCCGGCGACCGAATACGCCAACCGCCAGCTGGTGAAGAAGGACCTACCGTTCGGTCTCTCGGATCAATCGAAGCCGATCGGCGTGGACCCGGTCTACGCGATGCAGCTCAGCTTCGTGACACCGCCGCGTGGCGTCAACAACCAGACTAACTTTTCCGACCCGACCTTCGACAAGCTGTTCGACGAGGCGCGGGTGGAACAGGACCCGACGAAGCGCCAGCAGGAGCTGGACCAGGCGCAGGACATCCTGGCCGACAAGCTGCCCTGGATCCCGATCCTGGAGACGAAGCTGCTCTATGCCACCAACGCCAAGATCAAGGGCTTGGTGCTGGAGCCGCATCAGGACCTGGTCTGGCGCTATCTTCACGAATAGGCATCGCCGATGATTGGACGCTTCATCCTCCGCCGGTTGGCGGTCAGTGCGGCGCAGCTCGCCGGGATCACGATCGTCGTGTTCGTGATCATCCGGCTGCTGCCGGCCGACCCTGCCGCCCAGTCGGTGGGGATGAACGCGAGCCACGAGGCCTATCTGCAGGCGCGTCACGCGCTGGGGCTGGATCAGCCGCTGTGGCGACAGTTCGCGGACTTTGCCGGCATTCCCGGCCTCGCCGACAAGCCGGGGTTGCTGGAAGGCAGCCTCGGTAAATCGTGGGTAACGTCGCAGTCCGTGGTGGGTGAAATCGCCACTGACCTTCCCGTGACGTTAGAGGTGGTGACGCTTTCGCTGCTCCTCGCTTTCGCGATCGCACTGCCGCTCGGTCTTGCAAGCGCACGTCGCCCGAAGGGCTTCGCCGGGCGCATCGCGCTCGTCTGGGGACTCTTTGCGGGCGGGCAGCCGGACTACTGGTGGGGATTGCTGTTCATCTTTGTCTTTTTTTACAAGCTCGGCATCGCGCCGGCGCCGATGGGGCGGATCAGTCCGCTGCTGGACGCGCCGCCCTTCGTCACCGGTTCTATCATCATCGACTCGCTGCTTGCCGGTGATTTACAGGCGCTGTTGAGCGGGCTGCAATATCTCGCCCTGCCCGTGCTCACGCTGGTCTTCGTCATCTCCGGCGCGCTGGTGAAGATGGTGCGCACGAACACGGTGCGCGCGTTGCGCTCAGACTACATTCTCTACGCGCGGGCGATCGGCCTGCCGGAACGCGTCATTGGCCGCTACGCATTGCGTGCTGCGCTTACCCCCGCCATCACCCTGGTCGGCATTTTCTACAGTGTCCTGCTTTCCGCCGCGGTGACGATCGAGATCGTCTTTTCGCTCAACGGCATCGGTCAGTATTCGGTGCGTTCCGTCCTGGCCTTCGATTATCCGGCGATCCAAGGCACGGTGCTGGTCGTCGCCATGGTCTCGCTGATGATCTACCTGTTGCTCGACATCGTCCACGCCTGGCTCGATCCGCGGATCCGTCACTGAGATGGACCAGGGGGCAACCACGATGGAGGCGCCGGCGGCGACGGTGCCCGACAGTTTGTGGCGGCGGATGCGGCGCGACCGGCTGTTGCCGATCGGTGCGGCCATCGTTCTGCTATCGTTGTTTCTCGCTGCGTTCGGGCCGCTCGTCGCACCTTATGATCCGAACCAGGCAAGCGACACAATCGCACTGGCCCCGCCCCCGCTCATGGCGTGGCCCGGATTGTTCTGGCGCGAGCTGACATCCGCCGGTCCCGCGCCGCATTGGTTCGGCACTGACCAATCGGGGCTCGACGTGTTCTCCCGCGTCATCACGGCCCCGCGCACGGACATGACGATCGCGCTCGCCGGCGGGCTGCTGTCCTGCATCCTGGGCACGCTGCTGGGCCTGATCGCCGGCTATTTCCGAAATCTCGCGACCGAGTTCCTGATGCGTACGTCAGACGTGCTGCAGGCGTTTCCGGTCTTCATCACTGCCATGATGCTGGTGACGCTCTCTGGCCGCTCGACAGGCAACATCGTGATCGCGCTCGCCCTGGTCTACACGCCCATCTTCATCCGGCTCACGCGCGCGGAGGTGATGGGGCAGACCGCCCGCGCCTATGTGGAAGCGGCGCGCGCGGCGGGCAACCGGCCCGTCGTCATCGCGCTACGCCATGTTCTGCCCAACGCGCTTGTCCCTTCGCTGGTGCAGACCTCCGTGATCATCGGCTTTGCCATCATCCTGACCGCCGGGCTCTCCTTCGTGGGCGCCGGCGTGCGCCCGCCGACACCCGAATGGGGGCTGATGATCTCGCAGGGCGCGCCGCAACTCATTCTCGGCCAGTGGTGGAGCTCCGTGTTTCCAGGTCTCACCATGTCGATTTTTGTGTTCGGCTATGCAACGGTTGGCCACGCAGTCGAAGGCGCCGTGAGGTGAGGGGCACGGAACCCCTACTCGTTGCGCGTGGACTCTCCGTGATCTTCGAGTCCGAAGACGGACCGCCGGTGCGCGCGGTCCATGACTTCGAACTTGAGGTCGAGAACGGCAAGTTTGTAGGCCTGATGGGCGGGCCCGGTTGCGGCAAGTCGACGGCGGCGATGGCGTTGATGGGCCTCGTGCGGTCTCCCGGACGGATCACAGGCGGCGAGGTACGCTTCGCGGGTCGCGATCTGCTGGCGATGACCGAGGCCGAGCGCGCACCGCTGCGCGGCCGCGATATCGGGCTGGTGGTGCAGAATCCGCGCGGCGCGCTGCATCCGCTGTTCGATATCGGGACACAGATCTCCCAGGTGGTGCGCACGCACACCGGCGTCGGGCGCAGGGAGGCGGCCAGCCGCGCAATCGAGATGCTGCGCATGGTCGGCATCAACGATCCGGCGCGACGCGTGCGGGCCTATCCGCACGAGCTGTCGACGGGCATGGCCCAGCGCGTGCTGATTGCCATCGCGCTGTCCGCGCAGCCGCGCCTGCTGATTGCCGACGAACCCACCTCCGGTCTCGATGTCACCATCCAGGCTCAGTTCCTGGACAAGATGTACGAGGCGACGCGCGCCACCGGCTCGGCGCTGGTGCTGGTCACGCAAAATCTCGGGATTGTCGCCAATTACTGCGATCGCGTTGCCGTGATGCAGGGCGGCACCGTGGTCGAGGAAGCGCCGGTGCCGACCTTCTTCGCCACACCGCGCCATGAGTATTCGCGGCGAATTCTGGCGTTGCAGCAGGCCGCCCCCGCGACCGAGCCGCCGACGGGCGGCGCCGACGGCAAGCCGGTCATCGAGGCGCGCGACCTCTCGAAGAATTTTCTCGCCCGGGGCGGGCGCGCCGTGGTGCATGCGGCGGACGCGGTCTCGTTTACGGTCCGCGCCGGGGAATGTCTTGGTCTGGTGGGCGAAAGCGGTTCCGGAAAGACAACGACAGGGCGTTGCCTGCTGCGGCTCGAAACCCCAACCTCGGGCGAGATCCTGTTCCAGGGTGAGAACGTCGCCAGGCTGCCAGAATCCGCTTTTCGCCATCTGCGAGCGCGGTTGCAGATCGTCTTCCAGGACCCGCTCGAACTCGATGACGCCGGGGTGGAGCGTGGGCGCGGTGCTCGACGAGATGTTGCGCCTGCACACCAAGCTCGACACGGCAGCGCGCAAGAAGCGGATCGGCGAGCTGCTGACCCTGGTGGGCCTTAGCCCGTCGGTCGCGACCATGGTGCCGGCGATGCTGGGGGCCGGCAGCCAGCAGCGCGTCGCCATCGCCCGCGCCATCGCGCCGCAGCCGGCCTTCATCGTTCTCGACGAGCCGACCTCGGCGCTCTCTCCCGAGACGACAGCGGAGATCATCGTGCTGTTGCGGGACCTCTCGCGCAGGTTTGGCCTTGCCTATCTCTTCATTTCGCATGACCTGACCACGGTGAAGCATCTCTGCCATCGCGTGGCGGTCATGTATCTCGGCCAGATCGTGGAACTTGGCACGCGCGATCAAGTCTTCGCCGCCCCGCGGCATCCCTACACGCGTGCCTTGCTCGCCGCGCATCTTTTCCCCGACATCACGGATCGTCGCGTGGACCGCGCCGATCGTACCGGGCTCTCCGGGGAAATCCCAAGCCCCATCGACCTGCCGCGGGGCTGCTACCTCAGCGGACGTTGCCCCGATGAGCTTGCGGCGTGTTCGGTCAACCGGCAGGAGTTGCGCGCGCTGCCCGATGGACGTTCCGTGCGCTGCTGGCGTGCGGTGGAGGCGGCATCATGAGCACCGTGTTCCAAAGAGTCATTCGTCGCACGGCTTCCGGCCGACACGTGTCGCTGCGCATCGGTGGCGAGGGTCCGCCCGCGGTGCTGCTGCACGAGAGCCCCCGCTCCTCCGCCGCACTCATGCCGCTTTCGGAACGGCTGGCCGCGCGATTCACCGTCTATGCCTTCGACAATCCCGGCTTCGGCCATTCCGATCCACTGGCGCACCCACGGCCCGCCGCGGAGGATTTCGCGGCAGCCTTGATCGAATCGTTCGATCTGCTCGGCATCGATCGTGCGCCGGTCTATGGCACGCATACGGGCGCGGTGATCGCGATGGCCGCGGGCCTCGGGTATCCGCAACGCGTCACTGCGCTGGCGCTCGATGGCTATCCGATCTTCCGGCCGACGGAGCGGGAGGAATATCTCGCTTCCTACCTGGCACCATTCCGACCGGAATGGGATGGGACGCATCTTGCATGGCTCTGGGGTCGAGTGCGCGACCAGTTCACGTTCTTTCCCTGGAACCGGCGCGGCCCGGCGTCGCGCCTGCCGCGCCCGATGGCTCCCCTGGCGTTGCGCCAGGCTGTCGCCCTCGACTTCCTCATGGCGGGCGATGCGTACCGGCCCGCCTATGCCTCGGCCTTCCGTTACCCGGCCCTGCCGCCGGTACGCGAGATCGCGGTGCCGACAACGTTTCTTTGCCGCAGCGATGATTTGCTTTTCCAGCACCTGGATCGCCTCGCCGACATCGCGCCCGTGGCGCGCATCGAGCGGCTGGGTGCGGACCGCGACCTCTGGGGTGCCGCCGTTGGCAATGCGATGGCACGCGGCGGCAGCGGCAGGGTGGCGGCGCTGCCAGCAGATCGCGAGGGTGCGGGCTGCCATTTGTCGCGGGTGCCGGGCGGCGGGCTTGCCTGGCAGGCATGGTCCGGCAGCGGCGCGCCGTTGCTTCTGCTTCACGATCTGCCTGGTTCGGCACGCGGTATTGCGGCGCTGGCGCAGGCTCTTGCTCACGTGACGGGGCGCCCAGTGATCGCCCCAGACCTGCCTGGCTTTGGACTCTCCACACTCGGCGAGGCTCCGGTCGCCACCGACATGGCGACTGCGCTGCTTGCCCTGCCGGCGGGCCCGGACGCCGAGGTTATCACCGTGGGTGCGAGCGCGGCCGTGGGGGTGGCGCTCGGTGGATATCATCTTGCCATCGATCCGATTGCGCCCGCGGATGCGCCGATGCTGCTCGAGCGCTTCGCCGATCTCACACCACGCGAGGATGGCGCGCACCTCTTTGGCGCCTGGTACCAGCTGCGCGATGCCGAGCTCTGGCAGCCCTGGTATCGCCCGGAGCCGGTCTCTGCCATCGATACCGAACCCGATCGCGACGTCGGGCGACTGAACGATGTGCTCGCAGACTGGATGGAAGGTGGCACCCAGGGGCGCGCGACCCTTGGCGCCTGTCTCGGCTCCAAGGCCGTGGGTGCTCGCACCACCGTAGTCCAAGCCCCACGGCACAGCCCCTGGGCGCGGGCGCGCTTGCTGGCGACCGCGCTGACACCGTGACCGAGATCGCCCACGCATTCCGCGCCGTACTTCCGGCAGGGCGCGTCGATACGGACGAGGCCGCGCGCCTGCTCGCGGCTAGCGATATAGCAACCGATGCGCCCATTGCACCCGACTGCGTGCTGCGGCCGCAATCCGAAGACGAGCTGGTGGCTATCGTCCGCATTGCCGTCCGTAACGGCCTTGCACTCTATCCGCGCGGCGGTGGGTGGTCTTACACCGGGGGCTACACCCCGGGAGATGCGCGTGGCGTGATCGTCGAGACCAGCGGTCTCAAGGGCATCATGGCCGACCCGGAAGGCCAGTGCGTGACGGCCGGCGCCGGCGTGACCTGGGCGGAACTTGATGCGGCGCTAGCGCCATTAGGACTGCGCGCGCCGAGTTTTGGCCCCCTGTCCGGCATCGGTGCCTGTCTCGGGTCGAGCGCCGCCCAGGATGGAGGGTTCTTCGGCGCCGCGACGCACGGTCCGGTGGGGCAGGACTGCCTCCTCAGCAGTCGCATGGTCGACGGCCATGGACAGATCGCCGAGTTCGGACAGGAAGCACGGATAGATCCCGTGTTTGCGCCACAGCCACTTGCCGGCGAGTGCGGCGCCTTCGGAATTCGCAGCCGCGTGGTGCTGCGTACGATTCCCCGCCCCGCGCACGCGTGTTTCGCCTCCTTTGCACTGCCTGACGGCAAGGCCGTGGCCGGCGCGATGGCGTCGCTGGTCGGGCTCACGGGCATCGCTGAAGTGTATGCCTTCGATGCCGGAATCCACACCAACCTCGCGGCGAACGGCTTTTCCGTGATCGAGACTGGCGGCTTCGTCGGAGATCTTCTCTGCGCGGAGGGCAGATGGTGGGACCGGCTAGGCGGTCTGATGCGGACGGCCCGCGCAGGCCGCGCATTCCTTGGGGATATTCCATGGTCCTTGCATGTCGTTACCGAAGGCGACATGACGAGCGCCGAAGAGGCAAGGCTCGAAGTGGCACGGCGAGTAACTAGCTTCGGCGCGGAAGCAATCCCCGATTCAATTCCAAGGGTTACGCGGGCTCGGCCTTTTCGGCCGATCAAGGCCCTCTTCGGTCCTCGTGGAGAACGCTGGCTTCCGTCCCACGGTCTCGTCCCCGCAACGAACGCCCCAGGTCTGCTGAGCGCGGTCGAGCAAGAAGTTGCGAGCCATACCGACACAATGCGACGCTATGCGATCCGAAGTGGAATTCTGCTCGCTTTGCTTGGCCCGCGTATCACGATCGAGCCACAGCTTTTTTGGCCGGATGCGCCCGGACGATTCGCCGCCGCGATGGGGCAGCCGGACCAGCTGCGGCGCTTCGCCGGCATGCCGGCGCAACCAGCGGCGAGGGAAGCGGCATTCGCGTTGCGCGCTGCGCTGATCGCCACGATGGATCGGCTGGGCGCGGGCCATTTCCAGATTGGTCGAACCTATGCCCGAGCGGCGGCATTTCCTGCATCGATCCGTGCCACTTGGCTGCGGCTCAAGCAGCAACATGACCCGCGCCGCATCATGAATCCCGGTGTTCTCGATCTTTGATCATCGATCCTGGATCTGAACTCGCAACCAATAGCCGACGATTGATCCTCCCTCGTTTCAGTGGACCCCATGCTAACTTTTCGGGGCTGGAGAGGAGTGTCGGATGAGCGCAGTGAAGCGCCGGGTTTATCCGGAGTCGTTCAAGCGCGAGGCGGTGGATTGGGTTGCGACCAGCGGCCTGTCGACGGGCAGGTGGCGGCCGAGCTGGGCCTGCACGAGCCGGTGCTGCGACGATGGATGATGCAGTTTGGGGTGCGGGCGACGGGGACGCCGTGCCGCCCCAACACCAGGCCGCGGGCCCGTCGCCGTCTGGTCTGGCCGCCGAGAACGTTGGGCTGCGGTAAGCGAACGACAGGCTGCGGATGGAGCATGACATTCTAAATGAGCTGCACTCATCTTCGGAGCGGCCTCCCGATGAACTTCGGGCTCGTTTATGAGCATCGCGAGGTCTGGCCGGTTCGGGCGATGTGCGTGGTCATGGGCCTGTCGGTCGGCGGCTACTATGCTTGGCGTGGTGGGCTCGAGAATCGGCGCGCGGCGGCCGACCGGACGCTGCTGGACGACATCCGCCTGATCCACGCCGAGAGCGGACCTATGGATCACCGCGCGTGCGCGCCATTCTGCGCGGCCACGACCGCCGGGTCGGACGCTCACGCGTCGACCGGCTGGTGCGCCGCGAAGGTTTTCGTGGACTTGCCGCCTTGCCGCGTCGGACCCGAACGACAGTCAGCCCCACGGCTATCCGATCGCGCCCAACAGGCTCGGCCGCAACTTCACCGCCCAGGCCTGAACCAGATCTGGCTCACCGGCCCGACCTATATCGGCATCGACGAAGGCTGGCTGTGCCTTGCCGCGATCTTGGGCCAGCGCACCTGCAAAATCGTCGGCTGGGCCTTTTCGGTGGATCTGAGGGCGCGGGTCGTGCTCGCCGCTCTCGACATGGCGGTCGCCGCACGGCGCCCTGGGAACGTCATCCTTCATTCCGACCGTGGCATCCAGTGCGCCGCCGAGGTCTATCGGGCAGACCTTGCCCGGTCAGGAATCACCCCATCCATGAGCCGCATGAACTGCTGCTGAGACAACGCGTCGATGGAAAGCTTCTTCGATACCGTCAAGACCGAGCGGGTCCATCACAAGGTTTACGCGACGCGCGACCAAGCGCGGCGCGATCGGTTCGGCTCCATTGGGGCCTTGTACAATTACCGCCGTCTGCACTCGGCCCTGGGCTATTTCAGCCGCGCGGCCATGGAGCGTAGAGCGGCCTGACCCCGTCCGCTTTTTCGGCGGGAAATTTCTCCACCGGCTCGCCAGATTTGGCGACACTCCGCCACCAGGCACCTAGTATTCAAACTGGTAGCGCAACCCGACCGAACCGCTGGGATCATCCTGCGGCGTCGCACCGGTCACCGTCCCGCCACCCGTGCCGAGCTTGGTGTACAGTTTGAGCCGCTTCGTCAGGTCAATCTCCACCTGCCCACGGGTCGAACCACTCATGCTCTCAGTCGCACCCACATAGACGCCCGGAGCCACATATTTGCCGACCTGAAGCGAAGTGCCACTGACAGCGCCATTGCTACTACCGATCCCAAGACGATCGAGGCCGAGCGCGTTCTGCAGCCCACCAAGCGGCCCGGTACCACCACCGCCGCTGCTCAGCGAATAGACGGCCTGCGCAATGGATGCGATCTGAATCGGCGAAAGCTGAGAGATGCTGGCGCCATAGAGCAGATGTGCGAGCACCTCGTCCTGCGGCAGCGACGGTGAACTCGAGAGCGCAATCGCTGGCTGCGACGCGGTGCCGCTCACGGTGAGTTTCGCGGTGATGCCGCCGGAGCTGCTCTGCGCGACGAAGTAGAGCGTCGGATCGAGCTTGTTCGTGACGCTCGTGCCGTCGAAGCTGACACGCCCCTCGGTGAAGCTCAGATTCGCGCCGGCAAGGGAGAAGCTGCCATTTGCCATCTGAAATCCGTCGAAGATCTGCGGCGAGGCGCTGGTGCCGCCCACGCGCAGATCGCCGCCGAGGCGCGCGAAGAGCCCGCGCCCGCGCACGAAGATGGCCGGCTGCGCGTGAACCTTGAGGTCCAGCCGGATCGCCGGTGCCGCGCCTGGCGGCCGAGCCGGCTTCTGACCAGGGCGGATCACGTGCAGGGTCGCGACCGAGCGCGGGAGGGTGTTCGGGATGTTGATCGTCGCATGCCGCACCTCGATCGTTCCGGACGCGTCAAGCCGGCTCGTCGCCTGGCCGCGCAACCCGATGTCGGCGTCGAGAGTGGCGGTCAGCAGGTCGGAAGCGATCGGTTGCGCATTGTCCATGCGCAGCGCAAGATCGACGGGCACGCCCGGCGCGAGCGCGCCGACGCTGCCCGAAAGCCGGATCGTGCCCGGTCCGGCATGGGCGATGAAGTTCTCGATCCGCATCGTCTGTCCGTGGGCCGCGATCAGCGCGGACGTGCCCGACAGATGCACGCCCTGCGCGTAGTCCTGCAGATCGCCGCCGGAAAGGCGGATCGTGCCGGAGGCCGATGGATGCAACGCACTGCCGCGCACCGCCCCATCGATCGCGACACGCCCCGCCACATGCTTCCCATTCGCCTCAAGGATCGGATTGGCGGCGGCGAGGTCGATGGTGCCGCGTGCCGCGAGGTCGAGCGGGCCAGTCGCGTCAAGCGGGGCCGTACCGGTGACGGCGAGGGCGACGTCGTTCCCCGCGGTAAGGCGTGCGTTCACGCTGGTGCGGTCGCCCGCGAGGCCTAGGGTCGCAAGCAGGTCGGCGGGCGGCATCGCGCGCGCATTGCCCGAGAGGAGGCGCATGCCGCGCGCCGAGATGCTCACCGTGCCGCGCGGCGCCGCGGCCGTGCCGGTGAGGCGCGCGGCGACGTCGATCACGCCCGCGGCCTGCAGCGCCGGCGCAAAGGGCTTCGCGAGTTCCGGCGTTACGTGCCCGAGATGCGCCGTGAGATCGAGCGCGGGCGCAATCTGCCCGGCGAGGTCGAGCACCGCGCTGCCGAGCGCGAAGCGCAGACGGTCCACGGCAATTTGCGGCGCGTAGGCGATGCGTGCCGGGGCGAGCAGGCGCAGATTCTCGCCCCTCCAACTCGCCGTGAGCGCGTCCAGCGCGACGCGGCTGCCGGGCAGGTCCACGGTCGCCCGCGTTGCGATCCGCGCGGGCGTGCCGACAAGCCCGGTGAGCGCGGCATCCGCGCGGACCACAAGCGCATTCTCCGGTCCCGTGACGGCGACGTTCGCCTGGCCCGCGAGCCCACCCGCCCGGATGTCGCGCGTGGTGAGGCGGAGATCGACAGCGGGGCTCGCGATCGGGTCCGCGATCGTGCCGTCGAGCGCGGCACTGCCGATGCGGGCAGCGGGCGTGCCGGCATCCTGCGCGCGTATCGCGAGCGAGACGCGCGGCGTGCCGCTCGCCTGCTCCGTCGCGATATGCGCGGTGATGCTGCCCGAGAGCGGCTGGTGGATCAGGGTCGCAAGGTCCGCCAGGCGCGCCATGGTCAGATCGAGCGTGCCGAGCGGGAACGCCGCCCCTGCTGGCAGGGTCAGATTGGCCGTGCCGTGCAGTGTCTTCCAGTCGAGCGCGCGCAGGACAACATGCGTCCCGTCGGTGCCACGCGATGCGTCGGCGGAGACGACGATCGGCGCGCGGTCGAGCGCGCCACGCAACGAGACTGTGGCACGCGGATGCGATGGCAGGCCGGCGGCGTCCACGGTGAGGTAGATCGGGCCAGTAGGCACAGCCACGGTGCCGAACAGGCCCGTCGCCGCGACATGGGCGGCGAGGTCGTCCATCCGCCCCCGGACCGTGCCCTGCAACGCGAGGCGGCCCCGCAGGGCGGGGCTCGCCGCCGCTAGCTCCGGCAGGTCGAGTTTGTAGGCGACGTCAAGAACGCTCGCCGCCTCCGTCCCGTGCGCGTCCAGATGCAGCGCGGCGCCCTCCACCGTCAGCGACCGCAATTCGATGCTCTCTCCTGCCGGCGTGTCATGCAGTGTCGCGTCGAGCGAAAGGTGCCCGCCTTTCCCGATCAGCGAGACGAGCGGGGGCATGCCGCCAGTGATGGAGACCGGCCCGGAGATCGAGGCGGTGGTCGTCGCGCCGTCGTGCGCGAAGGCAAGGTCGAGCGCCGTGCCGCCCGCCATCTCGACACCCATAGCGGCGGCGAGGGGCGCGAGATCCCGCAAGGCGAAATGCACATTGCCGTGCAGCGACGGGCCGAGATCGACGGTGCCGTTCGCCACGACCAGCGCATGGTCGAGCGCGAAGGTGACCGGCCGCTCCCGGGTGTCGAGCACGACCGCCATGGTCAGATGAAGCGGCGAGGCGGCAAGGAGATCTGGTTTTGGACCAGGAACGACGAGGCCATTCGCCGTCGCATCGAGGGAGACTTGCCCCTGATTGCCCCGGAACGTCGCGTCGAGCCTGCCGATCGCGGTACCGGCCGCCTTGAGCGCGGCGATCGCGACGGTGCCATGCGCCTCGGGCCTGGTCCACGGGCCCGCGACATGCGCGTCGATCGCGACGGATTGCCACGACAGGCCGGGCGCCGGAACCATGGCCGGGGCGTTCGCCGTCAGGTCGAGCGCGGCTTTCCTGCCCGGCAGGTCGATCGTGCCAACCACATGCGCAGTGAGCGGCCCGGCGGCGAGCGCCAAACGCAGCGCCTCGGCCTCGCGCGGCCCGGCGAGGGAGAATGCCAGATGCAGCGGACCGTTGAGGTTTGGCAGATGCGCGATGTCAGCGATCAGGCCCTTGTCCGGTTCGTCACCCCGGACGGTCGCATCGATCGCGCGAGGCGTCAGGCTTGCCGTGATGCCGTAGGTGCCGGCGGCATCGAGGCGCTTGATCGTGATACCCACCGTGCCGCGCGAGAGGCTCGCAAGATCGACGTGGCCGATCACCGAAAGCGTCGCCGCCGCGCCGGCAACCTGTTTTCCGAGGACAAACCGCCCGATCGAGAGCCGGTCCAGCACGACGCGAACGGGCAGGCTGAACGAGGCGGATGGCCTCGGCTCGCCCGGCGGTTCGCCCGGCGTGGATTGCGGCAGGCGGGCGATGTCGATCGCGCTCGCCGTCACTGCCTCGATGTGCAGGGTGCGCGAGACCAGCGCGAGCGGCGCCCAGCGGACATGCAGCGAATCCAGCGTCGCGTAGGTGCCGGCTGAATCGCGCAGCGCCACATGCGCGATCCGTATGTTCCACGGCAGCGAGCCGGATACGCGGGATATCTCCACCGTCCCGCCGCTCAGCGCGCCCGTCGTCGCCGCGATGAACCGCTGGCCGACGCCCGTGTTGAGGAAGACCAGCAGCGCCGCGGCCGCGACGAACGGAAGCGTAACAACAATGCAAGCAGTCCAGCCGAGGATTTTTGCGAGCCTTCGCGGCCACCGGCGTCGCGGGCGCGGGTCTTTTGTGTCGGCGCCTCTCATCAGAAAGCCTGGCCGATGCCGACATAGAACTCGTAGGCGTCGCCACCGGGCTGGCGGCTGACAGGGAAAGCAACGTCGAGCCGGATCGGGCCGATCGAGGTGTAGTAGAGCACGCCCACACCCGCACCGATCCGCAAGCTGCCCTCGAAGGGCGCCGAACTCTTCGAGACCTGTCCCATGTCGGTGAACACGGAGGCGCCGAAATTGCCCCAGACCTTCTGGCGGAATTCGATCTGCGCGAGATCGACCGCGAGGCCGCCGGTCGCAACGCCGTCCGGAAATTGCGGGCCGATCGACTGGTACTTGAAGCCGCGCACCGTGCCGCCGCCGCCCGCGTAGAAGCGCTGATCCGGCGGCAAGGCAAACGGGCTGCCCGCTCCCTGGATCGAGCCGATCAGGCCGCGCAGCGCGAGAACCGAATCGCCGGGCCTGGTGAGGCCGAATTCCGAGAAGTCGATATAGGTCGCGCCCGATGCCTGCATCATCAGGAAGCTCGACGTCGTGCCGCCAAAGGATTGCGTCGGCGTGGCGGAGAAGCTGACGCGCAGTCCCCGCGTCGGGTTCAGCAGCGAGTCCGTGCTGTCATAGGTCGCGGTGAGCGGCAAGCCCATCAGCGTATAGTCGCGCGTGACGCCCTCCTGGTCGATTGACTCCTGCTCGGCATTCAATCCGCCACTCACTTTCCAGTGCTCCGAGAGACGCCGGCCGACGATCGCGCTGCCGAGCAAAGCGGTCTGGTCGTACGTGTCGAGAGATTGGCGCAGCGCCGCCAAATTAAAGGTGAGTGTCTGGTCGCGCACGAGCCAGTCCGGCTTCACGAATTGCGCGGTGGCGTCGTAGCCGGGGTTCTTCGTGGCACTACCGCCAAAGCCGTCGATCGCGGCGCCGAGATTGAGCTGCTCTGCGTTGCCGAAGACATTGCGGTCCGACCAGGTGACGCCCGCGCTCGCGCCGAGATCGGTCGAATAGGCGGTGTTCAGCCCGACGACATGACCCGGGCGCTCCTGAAAGACGAAGGTGAGCGGAAGCTGGCCCGCGGCATCGAGCTTCGTCGCCGGGCGCACCGAGACGCTGGAGAATATACCAAGCGATTGCAGGTCCGATTGCGCCTTGTCGATCGCCTGGGGCGAATACTGTTCGCCCTGATGGACGAGGAGGCGGCGGCGGACGAAGCTTTCGTTGACCGCGTGCAGTCCTTCCAGGTGGATCGACCCGAGAGCGACGCGCGGCCCCTCGGTGACGGTGAAGACGATATCGAGCGTGTGGTTCCCGGGATTTTCGTAGGCGGTTGGCGCCGGAACCTCGGCGAGCGCGTATCCCTCGTCGAGAAGCGCGGTCCTGATCCGCTCCTGCGCGGCGAGCACGTCGGCGGCGACGGCTGGCTGGCCGGCACGGAGCTTCATCCTGGCGAGCGCCGCGGGCGTGACCGCACCCTTCACGGTAATCTTGCCGAGGGTGAACAGCGGGCCAAGCCTGGGCTTCACCTCGACCGGGACGGCGCGGTCCTTCGCCACGTTCGCGAGCACTTCGGGCAGGGCGGGATCGCCGACCGGGAGGTGGTCCACCGTGATCCCGATGTTGCCCTCATAGTAGCCGAAGCTCTGCAGCACGGTCTCGAGCCGGCCACTGTCCTGCTGCGCGCGCAGCACGAGGGCGAAGGGCGCGGCAGGGGCAGATTGGCGCAAGCCGACGAGTTGGGAACTGTCCGCGAGCGCCGAATCGAGCGCGGCGTTGCCGGTCTTGGCGATGGTGACGCTGTATGGTTGCGGGTCCGCGGCATAGGCCGGCAACAGGGCCATCACGCCGACGCCGAGCCCCGCCGCGGCGAGCACGGTGCGGCAGACGAACCGGCCGGGCACGGCGGAACTGCATCGTCTCATGCGGAAGAAACGGCGCATCGCCACCCCGTCTAGCCGATCACGGTGCGTGGAGGCCAGGGTGCGCCGGCGCGGTATGACGTGCCCCTGAGATGACCCTCCGCGAGGATTAAGAAGCGGCCTCGCAATGAACGGACCGATGAAGCGTGCACGGTTCACACAAAGCGGGACCGCGAAGCGCTGCAACGGCGCGAAGGTGGCCCCCCTGCGCGCCGGCACGAGATCCCGGGGCAAGGCTTTAGAACCAGAAGGCCCATTATGGCGGGGCGAAGATATCCGAAGCCGCCCGGCTGACGCAGATCGAGGACGAAAACGCGAAGCTGACGAAGCTGCGCGCCGCGCAAAAGCCGGATGCGGCTGCCTCACCCTGCGCCACACCCCGCGCGCCTGGCAGGGCGGCCTCGACGCATCCCGCCCACCCCGAAACGATCGAGATGCGCCGCGCCGGGGACGGCAACCGCAGTTGGGCCTCCAAGCCCGGCGAAGACTACCACGCGTTCGACGGAGCCTATGGCGGGTTGTGGCGGCGCAACGTCCGCCCCCCGCAGCAACTCGCCGGCACCGGCTATACCGGCCAGGGCTTCTACCGTTCGCACTCTTACCGCCTCGCGCACGGCGCCGCCGATCCGCGCGTCGCCTTCCTGTTCGAGGACCTGGCGACGGAGGGCGGACGCATCGGCGATTTCGGCCTCAACGGTGGCGGTGCCACGGGCATCGAGATCGACCGGGCGGACACCGCACTCGGCACGCCAGACCACGCCCTCCTTCTCGCGACGTCCGACGGCCTCGACGACAGCTATGTGCTGGCGAACGAGGAGGTGCTGGTGAACCGCCCAACCGTGACGGGCGACATGAGCCGGATCCTGCGCGCCGACATGTTGGACTTCGAGACACCCTCAGGCGGCGCGGTGCTGTCCACCGGCTCGGTCGCCCGGGGCCGGTGCACTCGGCGATATCCGCAACCGCGACGACGTCGCGGAGCTGACGCGCCGGGCGCTGGCACGCTTCCTCGACCCCGCGCCCTTCGCCGTGCCCGGAGCCGATCCCGCGGGGTGACGCGCCGGATCGCCGCAACATCCGCATCGCCGAGGCGCGCGCGTGGAGTGGTGGGAGGTGCCTCCCCATTCCGCCTCCGAGACGTGATTCGCCCGGGAAGACCCCCGTTCCACGGGAAGCCGCGACCCGTTAGCCTCGCCGGCACTGGCCGCGTTGCGGGGGAAACCGATGGATTTCGCGCTTACCGAGGAGCAGCGGATTTTCGCCGAGTCCGCCCACCGTTTCGCGGCCAGCCACCTGGCGCACGACGCCCTGAAGCGCTCGCGCATCGAGGGCTTTCCCTTCGACGTGGCACGTCTCGCGGCGGCACAGGGGCTGCTCGGCATCACCATCGCCGGGACCGATGGCGGCCAGGACGGCACGCTGATGGATGCGGTCATCGCGATCGAGCAGGTCGCCGCTGTCTGCCCGCGCTCGGCGGACGTGATCCAGGCGGGCAATTTCGGCCCCATCCGCACCTTCGCGGAATATGCCACACCGGCGCAGAAGGCGCGCTGGCTGCCAGGGCTCCTCGCCGGCAAGAGCGTGATCTGCCTGGGCATGAGCGAGCCCGAGGCCGGTTCCGCCGCGACGGACCTGCGCACCACGGCGCGGCTCGAGGGCGGGCACTACGTCCTCAATGGCTCCAAGGTGTTTGGCACGAACAGCGCCGAGGCCGCGGTCTTTCTCGTCTATTGCCGTTTCGGGCCCGGCCTCGACGGCATCGGCTCCATCCTGGTGGAACGCGGCGCGCCCGGCTTCACCGTCGGCAAGCCCTCGCGCTTCATGAACGGTGAGGCATGGAGCGCGCTTTACTTCGAGGATTGCCGCGTGCCCGCCGAAAACCTCCTGCTCGGCCCGGGCGGCTTCAAGAAGCAGATCGCAGCCTTCAACGCGGAACGCATCGGCAATGCGGCACGCTCCCTCGCCGTCGGCCGCCACGCCTACGAGCGCGCGCGCGAACACGCCGCCACACGGCGGCAGTTCGGCCGCACGCTGTCCGAGTTCCAGGGCCTGCAATGGAAATTCGCAGAACTGGCGACGCAGCTGGAAGCGGCACAGCTCCTCCTCTACCGCGCCGCGACGAACGCGGATCGCGGCCTACCGAGCGCATACGAGACGGCGATCGCCAAGCTCGCCTGCAACCAGGCGGGCTTCGCCGCGGCGAATGAGGCGATCCAGGTCATGGGCGGCACCGGCTTCAGCGAAGAGACGATCGTGGAATACTGCATGCGCCGCTGCCGGGGCTGGATGATCGCCGGCGGCTCGATCGAGATGCTGAAGAACCGCATCGCCGAGGACGTGTTCGGCCGCCGCTTCAGCCAGCGCCCGCCACGCGCCCCGGCATCGGCACCAGCATCGGGGGAATGAGCGCGATGCACCCCGCGCCGGAGGCACTGCTCGCGCCACGCAGCATCGCCATCGTCGGCGCCTCGGACGATCCGGGGAAGACCGCCTCCCGCCCGCTGCGATACCTCCGCGCGTCAGGCTTCGCCGGGCGTGTCTATCCCATCGCACGGCGCGCGACGGTGCTCGGTGAGCGTGCCTGGCCGGATCTCGATGCACTTCCAGAACGTCCTGACCACGCCTTCATCCTGCTGCCGGCGGCGGGCGCGATTGCGGCGGTGGCGGATTGCGCGCGGCTTGGCGTGCCCGTGGCGACCGTGCTTGCGGGCGGCTTCTCCGAGGCGGGAGCGGAAGGCATGGCGCGGGAGACCGCGTTGCGCGCGAGCCTCGCCGGCAGCGCAACGCGCCTGCTCGGGCCCAACAGCATCGGGCTCGCCAACCTCAACCAGCGCATGGTGCTCACCGCCAACGCCGCCTTCGCCGAACAGGACCTGCCGAAGGGCCGCCTGCTCGTCGCCTCGCAGAGCGGCAGCATGATCGGCGCGCTGCTCTCGCGCGGCAAGGCGCGCGGCATCGGCTTCGCGGGCCTGGTTTCGGTGGGCGCTGAGGCGGACCTCGACATCGGCGGCATCTGTGCCGGGACGCTCGCGGACCCAGAGGTGACGGCCTACCTGCTGTTCCTCGAGACATTGCGCGCCGCGCCCTCCCTGCGCGCCTTCGCGGTCGCCGCGGCGGAGCAGGGCAAGCCCGTCGTCGCCTACAAGCTCGGCCGCTCGGCGGAGGCGGCGGAACTCGCCCTCTCCCACACCGGCGCGCTGGCGGGCGAGGACGACGTTGCGGATGCGTTCCTTCGCGATTGCGGCATCGCGCGCGTCAACACGCTGGAGGGCCTGCTGGAGGCCCCCGCCCTGCTGCACCGGCTGCCCATTCGCGCGCGCGGCGCCCGCAAGCCCGCGGTCGGCCTGGTCACCACCACGGGCGGCGGCGCGGCCATGGTCGTGGACCAGCTGAGCCTGCGCGGCGTTTCCGTGCAGCCCCCCTCCCCGGCGACGCGCGAGGCCCTCGCGGCCTCGGGCGTGGAGCCAGGCCACGGCCGCATCCTGGACCTCACGCTCGCCGGCACGCGCCCGGAGGTGATGCGCCCGGCGCTGGATGCGCTGCTGGCGGCGCCGGAATTCGACCTGGTGATCGCCGTCGCCGGCTCCTCCGCGCGGTTCCAGCCAGAGCTCGCGGTGCAGCCGGTGGCGGAGGCCGCGACGGCCGGCGCGCCCCTCGCCGCGTTTTGCGTGCCGGAGGCGCCGAGGGCCCTGGCGATGCTGGCGGAGGCAGGCGTCCCCGCCTTCCGCACGCCGGAAGCGTGTGCCGACGCCATCGCCGCCGCCTTCGCCCGCTGCCCGCCGCGCAGCCTGCCCGCGGCAGCCGCCAGGCATGGCACGCAACGGCACCTGGACGAGGCGGAGGCCTATGCGCTGCTCGCGCAAACCGGCGTGGCATGCGCGCCCTTCATCGTGCTCCCGGCCGCGCGCGCGGGGCTCGAACCCCTGCCCTTCCCCTACCCCGTCGCCGCGAAGATCCTGCACCGGGACATTCTTCACAAGACGGACCTCGGCGGGGTCGCACTCGATATCGTTTCTGGTAAGCAACTTCACGGGGCCGCGAGCCGCATCGTGTCAGCGGTCACCGGCCACCGCCCGGACCTCGCCGCCGACCGCGTGCTGGTGCAGGCCATGGCAACCCCGCTCGGCGAGGCGCTGCTCGGCTGCCGGAACGATGCGCAGGTGGGTCCGGTCGTGCTGCTCGCCGCCGGCGGCATCATGGCGGAGATCGCCCGAGACCGCAGCGTGCGCCTCGCCCCCGTCGACGAGGCAACGGCGTGGGAGATGATCGCGGAGGTCCGCGCCCTGCGCGCGCTCGAGGGTTTCCGGGGTCGCCGGCGCGGCGACCTCGCGGCGCTGGCACGCGCGATCGTCGCCATCTCCGTCCTGGCCACGCGCGGCGACGTGGCGGAATGCGAGATCAACCCGCTGATGATCTTGGCGGAGGGCGTGCTGGCGGTGGACGCGGTCGCCAGCCTTTACCAATAGGGGGGAGAAGACTGATGGAAAGCCCGCTGCTGGTGCTGGCCGAACACGCCGCCACCTGGCGCGACCGCTCACTTCCGCCGGAGGTGGAGCACCACGCCCGCCGCGCCCTGCTCGACTGGTTCGCGGCGCTGCTGCCCGGCTGCCGCCGCCCGCCCGCGACGCTGCTGGCTGCGGCCCTGGCCGCCGAGCGCGGCGCCGGGCGCGCCATCTGCTATGTCGATGACGAAACGAGCGGCCTGCGCCACGCCGCCCTGCTCAACGCCACCGCGAGCCACATCGTGGAATTCGACGACATCTACCGCGACGCCGGCTACCATCCTGGCTGCCCCACCATTGGCGCGGCGCTGGCAGCGGCGCAGGCGCAGGGGGCGACGATGGATGGCCTGCTGCGCGCCATGGTCGCAGGCTACGAGGTTTCCTGCCGCGTCGGGCTGGCGGTGCAGCCTAGCCATTACCGCTATTGGCACACAACCGGAACGGTCGGCACGCTCGGTGCCGCAACGGCAACCGCGCTGCTGTTGGGCTGCGATGCCGTGCGCATCGCCCACGCCATCGCCACCGCCGCGACCTTCGCCGGCGGGCTGCAACAGGCGTTCCGTGGCGCGGGGATGAGCAAGCCCCTGCATCCCGGGCATGCCGCGGAGGCCGGGGCGCTGGCGGCGATGGCCGCCGCCGGCGGCGTCACCGGCGCGCTCGACGTGCTGCACGGTGCCGCAGGTTTCGCGGCCGCCACCAGTGCGGATTGCGGCAAATGGGACAAGGCGCTCGCCAGGCTCGGCGCGCCACTCGCCATCACCGAAATGACCTTCAAGAACCATGGCTGCTGCGGCCATATCTTCGCCGCCCTCGATGCGGTGGGAGAACTGCGCGCGGAGCACGGGTTCACCGCCACGGATGTCGCCAGCATCCATGTCGCCGGCTACAGCGCCACGAAGGACATCTGCGACCGGCCGCACGCCGCGACGGAGCAGGAGGCACGGTTCAGCACGCAGTATTGCGTCGCGGCGATGCTGGTGCTGGGCGGCGTGCGGCTCGCCGCGTTCGCGCCGGAGAACCTGGCGAACCCCGCGATCCGCGTGCTCATGCCCAAGGTCTCCGTGAGCCTCGATCCGGAGCTCGCGGACGCCTACCCCGCCCGCCGCGCCGCCAACGTGACCATCGGCCTCGCCGACGGACGGCGCCTGTTCCGCCACCAGCCCACGCGCAAGGGCGACCCGGACGCGCCGCTCTCGGATGCGGAATTCTCCGGGAAATTCCAGGAACTCGCGGCGCCCGTCATCGGCGCGCGCGCGGCGGCGGCGCTGGAGGAACAGATCTGGCACGGCGAGGCACTGCCAGGCGCGATCACGCCGCACTGAGGCGCCCCGCGGGTCCGGCCCCGCCGCACAGGGTCGCCGAACCGGTCGCCCCCCGCCCTTGCCTGCCCCCCTTTCACGTCCGACACTCGGCGCGAACCGCCCGCCAAAGAGGTGCCTTCGTGAGCCCGAGCCGCCCCGCCGACCGCCGTCCCCGCCACCGCGGCATGATCGTCGCCCCGCAGCCGGACGCGGTAGAGGCCGGCGCCGCCGTGCTGGCGCAGGGCGGCTCCGCGATCGATGCCGCCATCGCCTGCGCCCTGATGCAGGGCGTGGTGGACCCGATGATGTGCGGCGTCGCCGGGCTCGGCGTGCTGCACGTGCACGACACGCGCACCGGCAGGACGGAGGTGATCGACGGGCTCTCCACCGTTCCCGCCGCGGCCAAGCCCGCGATGTGGCAGGACATCTTCGAGGGCGAGTGCAAGGACGGCTACGGCTACGTCCTGAAGGGCGCGGTCAACGAACTCGGCCACGGCGCGGTCACCACGCCCGGCATCCTGCGCGTGTTCGAGGCGGCGCATGCAAGCCACGGACGCCTGCCCTGGGCGGAGCTGTTCCAGCCTGCCATCGCGCGGGCGCGCGGCGGCTGGGCGGTGCGCCCGCATGTCTCGCTGATGTTCACCGCAGACGAGCGTGCCTATGGCCGCTGCATGATGGCGGAGAAGCTCGCCTACACTGCGGAGGGGCGCGAGCTCTACATGGAGGGCGACGCACCGAAGCCCGTCGGGCGGATGGTGCGCAACCCCAACCTCGCCACCTCTCTGGAGCGGCTCGCCAGGCTCGGCGCGGAGGACCTCTATTCCGGGGAACTCGCGCACGTCATCGCGGAGGACATGCGCCGCCATGGCGGGCTGCTGACGCTGGATGATCTCGCGGCATTCAGGATCCGGCGGATGGCGCCGCTCACCATGGGCTATCGCGGCCGCACCATCGCGCTGCCGGCGCCGCCGGCGGGCGGCATCGTGGTGGCGGAAATGCTGCGCATCCTGGAACGTTTTGATCTCGTCTCGATGGGCCACAACAGCACAGACTACATCCGCACCGTCGCGGAGGCGATGAAGATCGCCGGGCGGGACAAGGAACGCCATATCGGCGACCCGGACGAGGCGCCACCGCCGGTCGAGTGGCTGCTCTCGGACGGCTACGCGGACGAGTGCGCGGCCGCCATCCGGCGCGGCGAGAAGGCGTCGCTGGATCGCGTGACGAGCGACAGCAAGGACACCACGACGATTTCCTGCTGGGACGCGGACGGCCTCGTCGTCTCCCTCACGCATACGCTCGGCGTGCCCTCCGGCGTCATCCCGCCTGGCACCGGGTTCATGCTCAATGGTGCCATGAACTGGTACGATCCGCGGCCAGGCCGGCCGAGTTCCGTCGGGCCCGGCAAACGGCGCTTCAGCAGCATGTCGCCCACGCTGGTGTTCGAAGGGGGCGAGCCCATCGTCTCGATCGGCGCGCCAGGTGGGGCGTGGATCGGCGTCGCGGTGCTGCAGGGGCTGCTGAACCTGCTGGACTGGGGAATGGGCATCCAGGACGCGGTGATGGCGCCACGCTTCTCCGCCACCACCAACGCGATCGACATCAGCAATCGCATCCCGCGCCGGACGCAGGCGGCGCTGGAGACGGCGGGCTACGAGGTCCGGCGCTCGCCGCTCAGCTTCCCGTTCGCGGCGCTGCACGGCATCACGCGCTGGGGCGGCGTGCTGGAAGGCGGCGCGGACCCGCAGCGGGACGGCTACGCGGCGGGAATCTGAACGGCACCTCCGGCCGGCGCGCCGCCACGCCCTCGCCCACGCCGCGCCGCGAAAACGGCGCAAAGGCGTCGGATGAAAGCTGTCCATAAGCTCACGGTGCGACCCATTACCAAGCACCGCGAAGCAGGCTACAGACGCGCCCGGAACGGCGGCGCCGCGCAGGACCGCCTCCCAAGGACAACAACCACAGGCCTGACGTGCATACCGACGAGACGACTCCGGGGGCTCCCACCAGACGGTTTGATCCGCGGCGGTTGATCGCGCCCGCCCTGGCGCTTGCGCTCGGCGCCGTGCTGCTGCGCGCGACCCAGGACCTGTCCGCGCGCTTTACCTACCACACCGTCATCCACGCCCTGGTCCAGATCGGGCCGGGACGGATCGCGGCGGCGGTGCTCGCCGTCGGCCTCAGCTATGTGGGGCTCGTCGGGCGGGACGCGCTTGCCCTGCGCCACCTCGGCCTGCGGCCGCCGCGTTCCATCGTGTTCCTCAGCGCCTTCATCGGCTCCGCGATGGGCAACGCGCTCGGGTTCGGCACGCTCACGGGCGGGGCGGTGCGCCACCGCATCCTCGGCGCCGTGGGCGCGCGCAAGGGACAGGTGGCGCGGCTGATGCTGCTCACCGGCGCCGCGTTCATCCTCGGTCTGGTGCTGTTCGGCGGCGTGGGCGTGATGCTGACGGCACCGATGCTGCGGGACGCCGCGGGGATGCCGGCCGGGCTGCTGCGCCTGCTCGGCGCGCTGGCGACAGCGGCCTCGCTCGCGGCCATTCTCCTGAACCGCCAGGGCCGCAGCGGCTGGCGCTGGCGCGGGATCAGCCTGGACCTGCCGGACCGGCGCTTCCTGCTCGGCCAGCTCTTCTTCATCGCGATTGACCTGCTTGGCGCGGCGCTCTGCCTGTGGGCGGTGCTGCCGGCGACGGGCATCGGCTTTGCCGCCTTCGTCTCGGTCTATATCGCGGCCCTGCTGCTGGGCGTGATCGGGCACACGCCGGGCGGCATCGGCGTGTTCGACGCGGTGATCATCTACACGCTCGGGCACGCAACGGCGCGTGGGGGCACGCCGGCCGGGGCGGTGGTGGCGGCGCTGCTGGTCTATCGCAGCCTCTATTTCGTGCTGCCGTTGCTGGTCTCCACGGCCCTGCTCGCCGGGTTCGAAACGCGCGGCCTCGCGACGCGCCTCGCACCGAAGGCGGCGGAGGCACTGGCACGCGGGCCGCAGCTGCTGCCGATGTTCCTCGGCGTCGTCACCTTCGTCATCGGCATGAGCCTGGTGATCTCCGGCGCCGTCCCCGCCTTCCACCACCGCCTGTTGCTGCTGGCGGCGACCGTGCCGCTGTGGCTCGTGGAAGGCTCCAACATGGCGGCGAGCCTGGTCGGCGTGCTGCTGCTGTTCGTCGCGCGCGGCCTGTTCTTCCGCCTCGACGCCGCGTGGTGGATGGCGCTGGTGCTGGCCAGCGTGGGCCTGTTCGTCTCGCTCGCGCGTGGGCTCGCCTTCGTCGAGGCGGGCGTACTGCTGTTCCTGATCGCCGTGCTGGTGAGCACGCGCACGCGTTTCAACCGCCCCGCATCGCTGTTCGACCGGCCGCTCTCGCCGGAGATGCTGGTGGCCGTCGCTCTCGTGCTCGGCGTCGCGTTCTGGATCTTCTTCTTTGCCTTCCGCCACGTGCCCTACAGCCGCGAGCTGTGGTGGCAGTTCGAGTTCGACGACAAGGCCTCGCGCTCGCTGCGCGGCACCGTCGCGGCGGGGCTGCTCGCCGCCGGCATCGGGCTGTGGCAGATGCTGCGCCTCGCCCCCGGACGCGCGGCGCGGCCGACGCCGGAGGATCTGCTCGCGGCCGAGCGCATCGCCCGCGGCCAGCCGCGCAGCGATGCGATGCTGGCGATGATGGGCGACAAGAGCTTCCTGTTTTCCGACAGCGGCCGCACCTTCCTGATGTACGCCAAGCGCGCCCGCAACTGGGTGGCGCTCTACGACCCGGTGGGCCCGCGCGAGGAGTGGCCGGCGCTGATCTCCGCCTTCATCGCGCTGGCACATGCCCATGCAGGGCGCCCCGCCTTCTACCAGGTTCGTTCCGACGCGTTGCCGTTCTACCTCGAGGCCGGACTGCGGCTGATGAAGCTCGGCGAGGAGGCGCTCGTCTCGCTCGCGGATTTCAGCCTGGAGGGCTCGCGCATGTCGCACCTGCGCTACGCGCTGAAGCGCGGCGCGCGGGACGGGCTCGCGGCAGAGCTGCTGGAAGCGCCGGAGGCCGCAATGGCCGCGCTTCGCGACGTGTCCGACGCCTGGCTCGCGCACCGGCGGGCGACGGAAAAGGGCTTCTCGGTCGCGGGTTTCGATACCGTTTCGCTCGCGCGGCAGTCGGTCATGCTGGTGCGCCAGAACGGGCGGCCGGTGGCGTTCGTCACCTTCATGACGACGGACCTGCACATGGAGGCAACAGTGGGCGTGATGCGCCACGTGCCGGACGCCTCGCCCTACGCGATGGAGTTCCTGTTCACGCAACTCGCCCTGCACCTGCGCGCGGCGGGCTACCAGCACCTCAGCCTCGGCATGGCGCCGCTCTCGGGGCTCGCGGTGGGGAGGCGAAACTCGTTCTGGTACCGTATCGGGCACCTGCTGTGGCGGCACGGCAACCGGGTCTACAGCTTCCGTGGCCTGCGCGGGTTCAAGAGCAAGTTCCAGCCGGTGTGGGAGCCACGCTACCTCGCCACCACCGGCCTGCTGGGCCCGGCGCGGACGCTCGCGGCGGTCGCGGCTACCGTCGCGCAGGCGGAGTCCGCGTGAGGCGCTGGCGCCTGGCGGGGGTGCTCGCCACATTGCTGCTGGCGCTGGCGGCAGCGTTGCCGGCGCGGGCGCAGGACGCGGGCCGTTACGGGCAGGCAACGCTGCTGCGCCCGCACGGTGCTGCTACCGGCTTCATCATCCTGTTCTCCGCCGGCCCGTCCTGGAGCCACGCCGACCAGCTTGCCGGGGAGCGGCTCGCGGGGATGGGCGCGATCGTGCTGGGCGTGAACCGCGCGGAATATGTCGCCGCACTCGACAAGGCTTCCTGCCACGAGCTGGTGGGCGACGCGGACGGCCAGAGCAAGCATTGGCAGCGCGCACTCGGCGTTCCCGCCTACTGGTCGCCGATCCTCGCGGGCGTGGGCCAGGGCGGGCGGCTCGCGCAACTGGCGTTGACGGAGGCGCCGGCGAGCACCATCGGCGGCGCGGTCTCGATCGACCCTACCGCCTCGCCTGGCCTCGCCTCGGCACCCTGCCCGCGCGACCGCGCAGCGAGCGACCACCTGCTGGGGTTCTGGAACGTGGGGCTGACGCCTTCCGCTCCCCCCGACGGACTCGCATGGATCGATACCGAAACGAAAGCCGGGCGGGCGCCGGCACGCACGGACTTCCCCGCCGGCACGACGGAGGCTGACATGCTGGCGGCAATGGTCGGCCCGCATCTCGGCCAGCGCCTCTTCAAGCCGGAGGACGTGACGGACCTGCCGCTGGTGGAGCTGCGCGCGGCTCACCCCTCCAACATGCTCGCCGTGGTGCTCTCCGGCGATGGCGGCTGGCGGGACCTCGACAAGACCATCGCGGAGAAGCTGCGCGCCGACGGCGTGAACGTGGTCGGCTGGGATTCGCTGCATTATTTCTGGAGTGCCAAGACCCCGGCGCGGGGAGCCGCGGACCTCGCGCGCGTGCTGCGCGTCTACACAGGGCGCTGGCACGCGACGCATGTCGCGCTGATCGGCTACTCCTTCGGCGCGGACGTGCTGCCCTTCGTGTACAACCGACTGCCGGCGCGGGAGCGGGGCATGGTCTCGCTGATCTCGCTGCTCGGCTTCGAGAAGGCGGCGGATTTCGAGATCCGGCTCGGTGGCTGGCTCGGGCTGCCACCGAGCAGCAGCGCGCTGCCGGAACCGCCGGAACTGGCGCGGATTCCGGGCCGCCTGATCCAGTGCTTCTACGGCGCCGACGAGACGGACACGTACTGCCCGGCGCTGGGTAGCGGCGCGACGCTCATCCGCACGCCGGGCGGGCATCATTTCGGCGGCGACTACGGCGCGCTGGAGCGGCGCATCCTCTCCGGCTGGCACCGGCGCGACGGCGAGGGCAGCGCGCGGGCCGCATCACCGGACGCGGGCTGAAGCCGCCTCACTCCGCGCGGGCGAGGAAGCCGGCGACGATGGACAGCACGAGTTCCGGCTTTTCCAGGTGCGCGCAGTGGCTGGCGCCGCCGATGATGACCCACTCGGCGCCGGGAATGCGCTCGGCGTAGGGGGCGACGCAGGCCTGCGTCGCCTCGTCGTGCTCGCCGGAGATCACCAGCGTGCGGGCGGCGACTTGCGGGAGGCGATCCTCGATGCTCCAGTCCCGGATGTGGCCGACGACGTGAAACTCGCTGGGGCCGTTCATGGTGTGATAGACGGTGGGCTCCGCCGCCATGCCGGCGAAGCTGTCGCGCAATGGTTGCGGAAACGGCACGACACGGCAGAGATGGCGCTCGTAGAAGACGTTGACGGCGGCCTCGTATTCCGGGGCGGACGTGGTGCCCGCTGCCTCGTGGCGCAGCAGTGTTGCCTGCACGTCCGGCGGCAGGAGGGCGCGCAGGCGGTTCGCCTCCGCGACCCAGGTGTGCATGTTCGCGGGCGAGTTGGCGATGACCAGGCCGCGCAGGCCGGCGGGGCGGCGCACCGCGTGTTCCGCGCCCAGCATGCCGCCCCAGGACTGGCCCAGCACATGGTAGGCGCCGCCGATGCGCAGGTGCGCGATGAGCGCGTCCAGCTCCTCCACGAACAGGCGCACGGACCAGAAATCCGCGGGCGCGTCCGGGCGGTGGGTGGAGCGGCCGCAGCCGAACTGGTCGTACTGGACGACGGCGCGGCCTGTCCCGGCCACCGCGTCGAACGGGTGGAGGTAGTCGGACTGCGCGCCGGGGCCGCCATGCAGACAGAGCAGCGGCGGCCGGCCCGAGGCGAGGTCGCCGGTGACACGGTACCAGGTCTCGCCGCCCTGGAACGTCATGCGGCCTTCGGTGGCGCTGGGCATGGCCTGGCTCCGGGCTGTGGCGGCGCCAGCGTGGGCGGCGCGCGGCGGCGGGTCAAGCGGAGAGGGAGATTGCTGGCCGGCGCGGAAGGGTTCACGCTGGCGCCAGCGGCCGATGGCAGCCACGGCCCGCGGCCAGTTTGGAACGGAGAGGCAATGAGCAAGGACCTGATCCGCCTGGCCGCGACCGCGGCCGTCACCGCGCTAAAACGCCGCGAAGTGACGCCGCTGGAACTGATCGATGCCGCGGCGGAACGGATCGCCGCCGTGGAGCCGATGGTCAACGCGCTGCCGACGCTGTGCCTCGATCGGGCGCGGGAGCGGGCGCGCAGGCTCCCCGCGATGGAGGACCACCCCGGCGCGCTGCACGGGCTGCCCGTCGTGATCAAGGACCTGATGGACGTGGCGGGCGTGCGCACCACCTATGGCTCGCCGCTGTTCGCGGACCATGTGCCGGCCACATCCCATCCGCTGGTGGAACGGATCGAGGCGCTGGGCGGGATCGTTATCGGCAAGTCAAACACGCCGGAATTCGGCGCCGGCGGCAACACGTTCAACGAGGTGTTCGGCCGCACGCTGAACCCATGGAACACCGCGCTCACCTGCGGCGGGTCCTCCGGCGGGGCGGCGGTGGCGCTGGCGACGGGGGAGGCGTGGCTCGCGCATGGCTCCGACCATGGCGGCTCGCTACGGGGGCCGGCGACACTCACGGGCGTGGTGGGGCTGCGGCCCTCGCCGGGGCGCGTCACGCGCGGCACGCCGGCGAACCTGTTCTCGCCGCTCTCCGTGCAGGGACCGATGGCGCGCACCGTGGCCGACATCGCGCTGTTCCTGGACACGATGGCCGGGCACGACAAGCGCGACCCGCTGAGCTTCGACGCCCCCTGCGTGCCGTTCGCCGCCGCCACGCACGCGCCGAGGCCGCCACGGCGCATCGCCTTCACCGCGGACTATGGCGCCGCGGTGCCGGTGGAGCGGGAGACGCGGGAGTTGTGCGCGAAGGCGGCGCTGCGCTTCGCGGAGGCGGGCGTCGCGGTGGAGGAAGCGCACCCGGAGCTCGGCCCGGCGGCGGAGGTGTTCCTGGCACTGCGCTCGCAGCATTTCCTGGTGGACCGGGAGCTGCAATTGCAGGCGCACCGCGACAGGCTGAAGCCCGACATCATCTGGAACACGGAGCTGGCGCTGGCGCAGACGCCCTCCCGCCTGGCATGGGCGGAGCGGGAGCGGGCGGCGCTGTACCGGCGCTTCCTCGCCTTCTTCGAGACCTACGACCTGCTCGTCACACCCGGCGCGCCGACACCGGCATGGGACGTGCGGGAGCGCGCGCGCACGGTGGTGGATGGCAGGAAGCTCGACAGCTACATCGCGGGCTCGCTGCTGACCTCCGCGATCACGCTCACGTCCTGCCCGGCGCTGTCCGTTCCCTGCGGTTTCGACCGGCACGGGCGGCCGGTGGGGCTGCAACTGATCGCGCCGCCGCGCGGGGAGGCGGCGCTGCTGGCGGCGGGCGCGGTCTACGAGCAGATCGCGCCGTGGGCGGGGAGTTTCCCGCTCGATCCGCGCCCGGGGACGGTGCCGCCGGAAGCGTAGGCGGCTTTGCATCGGCGCCCGAGTGTGGAAGGGTGCGGGCACGGCCGTCCTTCGCCAGCACAAGAGGCAGCACCGATGAAAAACCCATTCGCCGGCACCATCCCCGCGCTGATGACCCCCTGCACGCCGGACCGCGAGCCGGACTTCGCCGCCCTGGTGCGCAAGGGCCGCGAACTCGTCGGGCTCGGCATGGCGGGCGTGGTCTATTGCGGCTCCATGGGCGACTGGCCGCTGCTCACCGACGAGGCGCGGATGGAGGGGGTGGCGAAGCTCGCGCAGGCGGGCGTGCCCGTCATCGTCGGCACCGGCGCCCAGAACACGCAGCGCGCGGCGGCGCTGGCGGCGCACGCGAAATCCGTGGGCGCGGCGGGGCTGATGATCATTCCCCGCGTGCTCTCCCGCGGGTCTTCCGTCGCGGCGCAGCGGGCGCATTTCGACGCGGTGCTGGCGGCCGGCGCCGGGCTGCCGAGCGTGATCTATAACAGCCCCTATTACGGCTACGAAACCAAGGCGGATCTGTTCTTCGACATCCGCTCCCGCCACCAGCACCTGGTGGGGTTCAAGGAGTTCGGGGGGGCGGCCTCGCTGCGCTATGCGGCGGAGCATATCACGAGCAGCGACCCTTCGCTCACGCTCGTCGTGGGCGTGGATACGCAGGTGTTCCACGGCTTCGTCAATTGCGGGGCGGGGGGCGCCATCACCGGCATCGGCAACGTGCTGCCGCGGGAAGTGCTGCACCTCGTTTCGCTATGCCAACGGGCGGCCGCGGGCGATGCCCTCGCTCGCCAGCGCGCGCAGGAGCTGGACGCCGCACTCGCCGTGCTGTCCTCCTTCGACGAGGGCGTGGACCTGGTCCTCTACTTCAAGTACCTGATGACGCTGCTCGGCGAGCGCGAATACGCGCTGCATTTCAACGAGACGGACGCACTCTCCCCCGCGCAGGCGCAGTACGCGAAGGCGCAGCTGGCGCTGTTCCAGTCCTGGTACGCGGCATGGAACCGGCAGACCGGCCCCGTGTTGCACGGCAAGGCGGCCTGAGGTGCCACGATGAAGATCAGCAGCGAGGAACAGAACCTCGTCGAGACCGCGCGGCGCGTGCTGCCGGGCGGCACCTTCGGCAACATGGCGAGCGAGATCATCATCCGCGAGGGACGTGGCGGGCGCGTGTGGGACGTGAGCGGCAACGAATACGTGGATTTCGTGCTCGGCTCCGGGCCGATGCTGCTCGGCCACGCGCATCCGGAGGTGAATGCCGCGGTGGCGCAGCAGCTGGCGCGCGGGACGACGTTCTTCGTCAACAACGAACACGGCATCAGGCTCGCCGCCGAGATCGTGGACGCCCTGCCCTGCGCGGAGCAGGTGCGCTTCGCCTGCACGGGGACGGAGGCGGACGCGATGGCGATGCGCCTCGCCCGCGCCTACCGCAAGCGCTCCCGGATCATGAAGTTCGAGGGCGGCTACCATGGCATGAGCGACTATGCGCTGATGAGCCTCGCGCCCACGCGGCCCGGCAACTCCAGCGAGCCGCAGCCGGATTCCGCCGGCATTCCGCAGAGCGTGCAGGGCGAGATGCTGGTGGCCCCGTTCAACGACCTGCAGGCGGCGAGGCAGCTGATCCACGCGCACCGCGACGAGCTTGCCGGCGTGATCGTGGAGCCGCTGCAACGGCTGCTGACGCCACTGCCGGGCTTCCTGCAGGGGTTGCGCGACATCACGGCGGAATACGCCATTCCGCTGATCTTCGACGAGGTGGTGACGGGGTTTCGCCTGGCCTATGGCGGGGCGCAGCGTCATTACGGTGTCACCCCGGATATCTGCACGCTGGGCAAGGTGATCGGTGGCGGCTACCCGCTCTCGGCCGTCGCGGGACGGGCGGAGATCATGGCGCATTTCGACAAGGCGAAGGTGGGTGCCGAGGGGTTCATGCCGCAGATCGGCACGCTCTCCGGCAACCCGATCGCGGCGATCGCGGGGCTCGCCTCGCTCGCTGTGCTGAAACGGCCGGGGACGTACGAGAAGCTGCACGCAACCGGCAACGCCATCCGCGCGGGGCTGGAGAAGAGCCTGCGAGACAACGCCATCCCGGCGGTGGTGAAGGGCGAGGCGGTGATGTTCGACGCGCTGTTCACCACGCGCGCGAGCGTGGACAGCTACCGCGAGTCGCTGGAGGTCGATACGAAAACGACACGGCGCTTCAACGACCTGGTGCGCGAGCGCGGCGTGCTGAAGAGCGACAGCAAGATGTACATCTCCATCGCGCACGACGAGCGGGACGTGGCGGACGCCATCGCCGCCTTCGACGACGCGGCAAGGACGATCGCGCGGGAGCGTGACGCCGCCGGCGCATGACGGCCGCGGCGTTGCGAGAAACCGACGAAGCCGCAAGACCCGTGCGCGCGGAGCCATTGCCCATCCGCGGCGTGGCGGATGCCGTGCGCCTGCCGCGCGTGCTCTCCGGCTGGGTCGATGCGGGGGCACTGCCACCAGCGAGCCGGCCGGTGATGGTGGAGGTGCTGGCCGACGGCGCGGTGATCGGCGCGGGCCTGGTGGACCGGGAGCGGCCGGACATCTCGCAGGACCCGGCGGTGCCGGCCGGCTTCCAGGTAACATGCAGGCAGGACCTGAAGGATTGGGATCTGGCGACGGCCGCCATCACCGTGCGCGCGCGGACAGCGGATGGCGCGGAGGACACGCTGCCGCTGTATGGCCCGATCCGCGCCGAGGCGCTGGACCGGCTGCTGGAAGGCTTGGGCATGCCGGCCGAGGCAGCGTTGCGCGCGGCGCTGGCCGACGGCGCGGCGCTGGACGAGGCGATGCAGGCGCGGCTGGCATCCCTCGCGAACACCGCCGCCGGCACCCCCACGCCAACGCCGATGCGCGAGGTGATGATGGGCTTCGAGAGCCTGGGGGCGGATTGCGGGCTGGGCAGCGCGCAGCGCCATTTCGGCGCCGAACCGCTGGGGCTGCTGCGCTTCTCCAGCATCGGGCTCGCGGCGCTGCGCGCGGCCCTCGCGGACGAGTTCCACGGCGTCGGCAGCCCCCGGTTCACGCGCATGGAGCCGGACGAGCGGGGCGAGTTCTTCACCAGCGACACGCGCTACCAGATGCAGGCGCATACGTTCCTGTTCGCCGGCGAGCATGACCGGGAGCGTCTGTTCGCGCGGCAGTGCCGGAAGATCCAGTACCTGGCGCGCAACCTGCTGGAGGTGCTGCGCGAGGGAAGCAAGATCCTGGTGATCCACGACCTGCCGCGCGATCTTCCGGTGGAGGGGCTGGCGGAACTGCTCGGCCAGGTGCGGCGGTACGGACGCTGCCCGGTGCTCTATGTGCGCGCGGCGCGGCCGGGGGCGCCGGCCGGCGAGGCGCGGCACCTCGGCGGCCTGCTGTACGAGGGCCGGGTGCTGGTGGAGGATGACGAGGCACAACATTCCCCCGTCGAAATATTCGCGAGCTGGGGCAGCATGTGCGCCTACGTCCACGCCATGGTGCACGCGCAGGCGGAAGGGACGCCGCGATGAGCGCGCCGGACGAGGCACAGATCTACACGGCACTGGCCACCATCTTCCAGGACGTGTTCGCCCGCGCGGACATCGTGCTGCACCCGGGGCTCGCGGCGGGGGACGTGGTGGGCTGGGATTCGTTCCGCCACGTGGAGATCGTGCTGGCGCTGGAGGAGCGGTACGGCATCAGCATCTCCACGCGGGAGCTGGAGAAGGTGTTCACCCTCGGCGACCTGGTGGCGCTGGTGCTGGGGAAAACCGCAACGCCGTGAAGGGTGCGTCGTGACGGGTGGGGACAACCCGTTCCTCGGCCCGGTGCTGGCGCGGGCGGCACGGGCGCCGGGGACGATGTTCTGTGCCTGCAACAATGGCGAGGCGTGGACGGAAACCACGCTCGGCGCGTTCGTGCTGCGCGCGCGGCATTTCGGGGGCCTGCTGCGCGCGGGCGGCGTGGGCCGGGGGGACGTGGTGCTGATCGTGATGCGCCATGGGCTCGATGCGCATGCGGCGTTCTTCGGCGCGATGCTGCTGGGCGCGGTGCCGAGCTTCATGCCGCACCCCAACTTCAAGCAGAACGAGGCGCTCTACTGGCGGCAGCACCGGGAGGTGTTCCGCCATATCGGCCCGCGCGCGATCCTCGCCTATGACGAGCTCGCGCTGGCGGTGGGGGAGGCGGTCGAGGGCAGCGCCACGGCGGTGCTCGCGGCCTCCGGCGTGGCAGCGGCATCGCCGGTGCAGGTGCGGCCACCGCCGAGCGACGCGATCGCGCTGCTTCAGCACAGTTCCGGAACGACCGGGCTCAAGAAGGGCGTGCGGCTGAGCTACGGGGCGATCGCCGCACAGCTCGCGGCCTATGCCGGCGCGCTCGATATCGCGGCCGTGGCGGCGCCGCGCATCGCCTCCTGGTTGCCGCTGTATCACGACATGGGGCTGGTGGCGGCGTTCCTGCTGCCGCTCTCGCTCGGCATCCCGGTGCTGACCATCGACCCGTTCGCGTGGACGCGCCGGCCCACGCTGTTCCTCGATGCGGTGGAGCGGTACGCGGCGACACATGCGTGGGTGCCGAACTTCGCGCTGCTGCACCAGGTGCGCGGCGCGCCGGGCGAGCGAACGTGGCGGCTGGGTTCGCTGCGGGCACTCGTTGCGTGCTCGGAACCATGCAAGCCGGAGGCGTTCGATGCATTCGTGACCCGCTTCGGCGGCTGCGGCATTACGGCGGAAACGTTGCAGACATGCTATGCGATGGCGGAGACTGTGTTCGCCGTTTCGCAATCCCAACCAGGCCGCGCGGTGCGGCGTCTGGCGGTGGCGCGCGAGAACGGCGAGGGCATGGTCTCGCTACTCTCCAACGGGCGGCCGATCGCGGGGTGCGAAGTGCGGATCCTGCGCGACGGGGGCTTCGCGGGGGAGCGGACGATGGGTGAGATCTGCATCCGCGCGCCCTGGATGTTCTCCGGCTACGAGCGAAACCCCAGGGCGACGGCAGCGGCTTTTCACGAGGGGTGGCTACGCAGCGGCGACCTCGGCTTCCTCGACGGGGGCGAGGTGTTCGTCGCGGGGCGGATCAAGGACGTGATCATCGTCAACGGCCGCAACGTGTTCGCGCACGACGTGGAGGCGGCGGCCTCGCGCGTGGCGGGCGTGAAGCCGGGGCGGGCCGTCGCGTTCGGCCACTACAGCGCGCGGATGGGCAGCGAGCAACTGGTGGTCGTGGCGGAGCGCACGGCGGACATGGACGAACGCGAAACGATCGCCGCGCTCAACCAGGCGGTGCTGGACGAGGCGGGGGTGGCGTGCGGGGACATACGCCTCGTGCCGCCGGGCTGGCTGGTGAAGACCACGAGCGGGAAGATCAGCCGCGCCGACAACGCGCGGCGCTACGCGGCCGAATTCCACACGGAGTGACGGCGGGTTTACCGGTTGCTCAGGGTTTCGCGCGATGCTGGCGGGATGCTGGCGCGCGACGCGGCCGTGGCTGAGACGATGGACCCCGGCGCCCTGCTGGAAGCGGGTCGTTTCGAGGACGCGATGGATGCCGCCGCGCGCGCACTGGCGCGGGACGCGGCACAGCCCCTGCCCTGGCTGGTGCTGGCACGCGCATGCCAGGCGCTGGGCCGGTTCGAGCAGGCGGCGGAGGCGTTCGCCCGGCTGGATGCGCTATGGCCGGGGCGGGCGGGCGTGCTGCTGGCGTGGGCGCAGTGCCTGGCGGAGGCGGACCGGCTGGTGGAGGCGGAGGCGCTGCTGCGGCGCGTGCTGGCGCGCGGGGCGGATGCGGCGGCGCATGCCAATCTCGGTGCGGTGCTGGCGCGGCTGGAACGGCCAGCGGAAGCGTTCCCGCACCTGCGCGCGGCGCTGGCGATCGACCCCGGCCTGGTGGCGGCACACCGCAACCTCGCGGCGCTGCTGCCGGACAGCGAGGAAGGGCGGCTGCACCGGGACGCGGCGTATCGTGGGCGGGCGGTGCTGGTGCGGCGCGCCGCGCGGGAGCGACGGCGCGTGCTGGTGCTGGCGACGGCGGATGCGGGGAATGTTCCGCTTCGGCATCTACTCTCCCGCGAGGATGATACCGTGGTGGAATGGTACGCGGACTATGCCGCCGCCGCCGACGCGCCGGCGGAGTGCGACGTCGCGTTCAACGGCATGGGCGATGCGGATTTCGCTGTCCCCGTGCCGGAGGTTGTGCGCGCGTGGCTGGCGGCGCGGGGCCTGCCGCTGCTCAACGCCCCGGAGGCGGTGGCGCGGACACGGCGCGACAGGCTGCCCGCGCTGCTCGCGGGGATCGAGGGCGCGGTGGTGCCTGGCGTCGTGCGGCACCTCGCGGCGGAGGGCACGGCGGCGGCGGCGGTTGCGCGCGCGGGGCTCGCGTTTCCACTGCTGGCGCGGCCGTTCGGGGCGCATGGCGGGGCGGGCGTGCGGCGCGTGGCGTGCGCCGCCCTGCTGGCGGAGGGGGATGCATATCTCACGGCCTACGTGAACTATGCGGGTGTGGACGGGTGGTTTCGCAAATACCGCGCGATCTTCGTGGGCGGCGAGGTGTTCCCCTACCACCTGGCGATCGGTCGCGACTGGATGGTGCATTACTGGACCGCGGGCATGGAGGCGGACGCGGCGCGGCGGGCGGAGGAGCAGCGCTTCCTCGCGCGGCCGGATGTGGCGATCGGGGAGGTTGCGTGGCGGGCGCTGGGGGAAATCGGGCGGCGCCTCGGGCTCGACTACGCGGGCATCGACTTCGCCGTGCTGGCGGACGGGCGGCTGCTGGTGTTCGAGGCCAACGCGCCGATGCTGGTCCACCCAGAGCGCGCGGCGATGTTTGCCTACCGCAACGAGGTCGTAGAGCGGATACGCGCAGCGTTCTCGGCGATGCTGGAAGGCGCGCGGGGCTGAAGGGCCGGGCGCCGGGGTGTGGGCGGGCGGCCGCTCAGAACACGCCGCGCCCGGGATTGGGGTCCCGCCGCCGCCCGGATCCATCCGACGGGAACAGCCAGACATTGCCCTCCCACTGGCCGAAATCCACGCCCTCGTAATGACTGCCGTAGGTGATGCCCAGAATCGAGTCATCGACGACGCCGGCGGTATAGGTCTGCACCGTGTCCGAGGCGCGCACCGTCACGCCGGCGTAGCCCGCCAGCTCGCGCATCAGCAGCATGCCATTGCCGGTGAAGCCGGTGCCGTCCGTTGTGTCCTCGGCGGCGGCGCAGGCGTAGATGTCCAGCATGCCGTCGCCGGCGAACCGGCCGTTCAGGTCGGCAAACGCCGAGACGGTCTGCCAGGTGAGGTCGTCCGAGCCGAGCTGCAGGCCGAACCCGCCGCCGACGCGCGACATCGCGGTCTTCTCGTTCTCGATGCCGGATTCGTAGCCATGGCAGCAGACCGACAGCCGGCCGATCCTGCCGGCGCCGCACGCCGCCTTGATCTGGCTCATCAGCGTCGGGAGCCGGGTTGCCGAGCCGACGATGATGTCGCTGGGCCGCGGCCTGTTGAAGCGCGCGCCGATGCGGGTGTCCAGCACGCGCAACTCGATGCCTGACATAGCAGTCTTCCTTTCCCACCGGAAGGAAACGGACGACGATCCCGGCAAGGCTAGCTAAATTCCCCGCCCGGCACAATTCCTTCTGCGTGCGGGACGAATGGCGCGGGGCATCCGCGCGGCGGGTCTTTTGTCAGTTTTGTCAGCATTGTCAGACCCGCTTCCACAGGCGGACACCCCTGATCGGATAGGCGGCCAGGACCGCACGGCATTGCCGCACCAGCGGTGGGAGGTAGCTCTGATCTATCTCGAACCGGAACCAATGGCGTTGGTTCAGGTGGTCCGGCGTGACCGGTACCTCTATCGCGATGTGACCGAGCAACCCGGCGGTGAACATAACGGAGACGAACGGCTCTCCGTCCCAGTAATCCTGGTGGTCCGGAAACTGCCTGCCGTGAACCCAGATGCGCAGCCCCTCCAGCCGCAGGTCCGGCTCCCCGGATGTCATGGCGCGATCCTGCATCCTGCCCCCATGCGGCGCGGTGACGTGCCCGATAGCCGCCTCCCCGCGCCGCGAGCCAGCCTTTCCGCGGCGTCCAGGCCCGGCAGCCGCACGTCGCGCTGGAGGTGGCGCAACGGCACCTCCGCCGCCCCCGTGGCGATGATCCACCGCGCCAGCGTCGCCGCGTCCCGCTCCCGCCTCGGCACCGCGGCGTCTCCGAAGACGCGGGCCGCCATCGGCATCGCGTAGTCCGCGACGAGGAGGCAGGCGGCGTTGAAGGTGTCTTCCCCGATCGTGCGTGGCGGCGCCTCGCCGGGCTCCGCGCACCAGCGCAGCATCGCGAGCACGAGGGAGAGGCGCAGCGCCATGCCCCGCGCCTTGCCGTAGGCGGAGCGCAGCAGCCCGCCGGATTCCGCCCGGCGCTGCTGCATCAACCGGCCGAAGGATTCGATCGCCGCGATCGCTTCTCGCGAAAGTGCAACGTCCTGCGACACCGTGCGGCCCGCCGCGTCGGCCGCGAAGTCCTGCGTTCGCAGCCGTTCCAGCGCGGCGGTTGCCCAGGCCGTTCCCGGTGCGACGCGCGAGAGGCGGAAGGGTGTGGCCGCCGGCCTAGCGGGTGCTGAGAAAGGCGCCCGGGATCGCCCTGGGGTAGCGTCGCGGCTCCGGGGCTTCGGGTTCGGGTGGCATGGCTGGCGCCGTGCTCACGAGCGACGAGGGGCGGCGGCGCGGGAGCGTGGGCTCGTTCCCGCATCGAGTTTATTGCTCCGCCGTTTCGCGCCCTTCCGGTGGTGGCTGGCGGCGCAGAGTGGCGGCGGCGCCCCGCCCGCGCCAGCGCGCCAGGCGGTCACGCGCGCGCGTTGATTGACGAGGCGGGTCGCGCCCGACATGCTCCGCCCGCCAACGAAGGGGAAGCGCGCGCATGAGCTGGAGCAGGACGGGAAATCTTTTCTCGGGGACGGACCAGAAAGTCCGCATCAAGACCAAGCAGGGCGAGCTCGGCCTCTCGAACCTCGAGATGCAGCACGCGGCCAACGTGGTCTCGGCCTCGCGGATGATCCTGCCGATGGTGATCGCGTGGGTCTCCTGGCCGGCGGGGGAGATCAAGACGCGGCGCAACGCCTACATGGCGCGGTACTTCAAGTGCGCGCCCGGCGGCCCGGACCAGAACGACGTGAACACGGTGCTGAAGAAGCTGGAACTGGTGATGAACGGCATCAACACCAAGATCAACCTCAAGGTGGCGGCGGACGACGACGCCTACGGCTATGTTGGGTTCCGCGGCGGCATCAAGGGGGTGATGCGGGGCGTGTTCTCGAAGCGGCACAACATCGGCACGCGCGGCGGCAAGATGGTCTCGCGCGGCGACATCCACCTCGACCGCGACGTGCTGGACGACGAGGGGCTCGCGATCATCACCTTCATCCACGAGGCGACGCACAAATACGCCAGCACCGCGGACCATGGCGACAGCGGCTACCTGGCGAACGACGGCGTGGCCTTCGAGGCGCCGGGCCTGACCAGGACGCAGGCGCTGAACAACGCCGACAGCTATGCCTGGTTCTGCTACAATATGTTTTACGAGGCCTCGTGAGGAAGGCCGGCTTGGCGGAGGGGATGGGATTCGAACCCACGATACACCTTTACAGTGTATAACGGTT
Source organism: uncultured Pseudomonadota bacterium (assembly GCA_963764465.1). Taxonomy (GTDB): domain Bacteria; phylum Pseudomonadota; class Alphaproteobacteria; order Acetobacterales; family Acetobacteraceae; genus JAJXXT01. The sequence goes on from CAVXSO010000007.1 coordinate 55,479, forward strand.
TAGCAAACCGCCGCCTTCAGCCGCTCGGCCACCCCTCCGTCCGGCGCCGCTTCTAGGGTCCGGGGGGCGCGAGGTCAAACACGAACCGTCTCAGCTCAGCGCCACCGCGAAGCCCCGCGCCGTCGCGGGGCGGGCCATCATCGCCTGGTACCAGCGCTGGACGTGGGGAAACTCCGCGAGGTCCACCTTGTGGCGCGGGTGCCGCCAGGCCCAGCCAAGGATGGCGAAGTCCGCCACACTCACCTCCGCGCCGGCGAAATACGCCACCTCCGCCAGCCTGCGGTCCGCCACGCCGTAGAGGCGCCGGGTCTCCTTGCTGTAGCGCTCCAGCCCGTAGCGGCGGTCCGCCTCGTCCGCCACCTGCAGGAAATGGTGCACCTGTCCGGGCATCGGGCCGAAGCCGCCCACCTGCCACATCAGCCACTCCAGCACCGGCACCTGGGCGCGCGGGTCCGCGGGCAGGAACCCGCCGGTCTTGCGGCCGAGATAGAGCAGGATCGCCCCGGACTCGAAGACGCTGATCGGCGCGCCACCCGGCCCCTCGGGGTCCACGATGGCGGGGATGCGGTTGTTGGGGGAGATCGCGAGGAACTCCGGCCGGAACTGCTCGCCCTTCGAGATGTTCACCGGCTTCACCGTGTAGGCGAGGCCCATCTCCTCCAGTGCCACGCTGATCTTGCGCCCGTTCGGCGTATCCCAGGTCCATAGCTCGATCGGCATCGTTCGTTCCTTAGTTGAAGCGTTCCAGGCGGTAGTTCGGGTCCGGCGCCTCGCCGTGCAACAGGGCGGCGGCGGTGATGGCGCCGGCGACGGGGCCGAGCGTGTAGCCGTTCGCCGTCAGCGTGTTGAAGAAGCCCTTCACGCCAGGCGCCTCGCCGAAGATGGGGGCGGCGTCGATCGCGGGGTTCACGCCGGTCCAGGCGCGGATGATGCGCAGGCCCGCGAGCGCCGGCAGCACGCGGTTCGCCACCCAGAGATTGCCCTCGATGTTGCGGCGCAGGTTGCGGCTGCGCCCGTCATGCGCATCGAACCGCCCGAACCAGCCGCCGCCGATCAGCAACCCGCCGCTGTCCTGCTGCTTGAGGCTGAGGTGCCGGTGCGCCAGCGCCACCAACCCCTCCACCAGGCGCGGCGCGGGCTCCGTCACGATCACCTGCTGCACGGTGCCGGTGATGGGGATGGAGAGCCCGACCATGGCGCCGATCGCGGCCCCCCAGGGCCCGGCGCAGTTCACCACCCGCCCGGCCCGCACCGCGCCGCGGGAGGTCTGGATGGCGAACCCCGCTTCCGCGCGCTCGATCCCGGCAACCTCCGTCCCGGGCAGCAGCCGCGCCCCCTTCGCCAGCGCCAGCCGCCGCAGCGCCATGGTGCCGCGCAGCGGGTCGATGCGCCCCTCGGCGGGGCAGAACACGGCACCCGCGAGGTCGTGCGCGAGATGCGGCGCCATCGCCCGCAGCTCGTTGGCGCCGATGACGTGCGTCTCCACGCCCCAGCGCCGCTCCAGCTCGGACTTCCTCGCGAGCCAGGGCAGGTCCTCCGCCTTCTCCGCCAGCACCAGGCCGCCGGGCGTGGAGATGCCGAGCCCCTCCCCCGCCTCGGCGGCGATCTCCTTCCACAGCGCGATGGAGCGCGGCCCCAGCGGCAGCGTGTGCGCCGCGGGGCCGCCATCCTCCGGGCCATTTCCATCGGGCGGGGCGGGATCGAAGTCGTAGGAGATGAGCTGCGCATGCAGGCTGCCGGCGTTGGCGGTGCTGGCCGCGAGCCCCGCCTCGTCGCGCTCCAGCACCAGCACGTCCGCACCTTCGCGCGCGAGGTGGTATGCCGTCGCCAGCCCCACCACGCCGCCGCCGATGACGACGATGGCAGCCTCCGTCTTCGGCTCGCCGGGCGCGACGGGCACGCGGCGGGTGGGCAGCGTCATCGCCGGGATCAGCGGCGCCGCGAACTCGCCCGCCTCCACCATCAGGGGCGCCGCGGGCACCGGGCGGACGGGCAGGCGCGGCGCGGCGAAGCTGTCCTCGCCCGGCTCGCCGGGGCAGAGCCGTGCCACCGTTGCGGCACAGAAACGTCCCTGGCACGGGCCCATGCCGGCACGCGTCGCCTTCTTGAGCGCCGCGAGGGAGACGAGCCCGCCGGCCACCTCCGCGCGCAACTGCCCGGCCGTGACGCCCTCGCAACGGCAGACGATCGTTTCGTCCGCCGGCTCGCGCGGGGCAGCGGGCGGGAAGACGCGGGCGAGTGCCGCCTGGAACCGCTCGGCCCTTGCCAGCGCCGTCCTTGCCGCCGCGTCCGGCGGGGCCCTGAACCCGAGGTCGCGCGCCGCCGCCAGCCCCGCGAGCCGCCCGCGCGCGAGGGCCACGCGGGAGCCGCCGAGTGCGGCACCGTCGCCCACCGCGAACACCGCCTCGTTGGACGTCCGCCCCTCGGCGTCCGCCACCGTCTCCAGCCGTCCGCCGCCGGCCGCGACGTAGCGGTGGCGCAGGTCCAGCGCGCGGGCGAGGCCGGTTTCCGGCTGGAACCCTTCGTGCAGCGCCACGGTGAAGGCGGGGATGGTGTGCCGGCCGGTCGGCGTCGCGATGCGCACCGCCTCCGCCCGTCCGCAGCCCAGCACCGCCTCCACGCGGCTCTCCCAGAACAGCGGCACGCAGCCCACGGTGAGGCGCGCGAGGATGCCGATACCCTGCGCCGCCAGCACCGCGTCCGCCGCGAGCAGCCCGAGCGCGCGGGGCCGGTGCGCGGCGGGGGAGGTGTCCACCAGCGCGGCCGGTGCCACGCCAGCGGCCAGCATCTCGTCCGCGACCGAGAGGTTCAGCGCCCCCGTCCCCGCGATCACGATGGGCTGCGTCGGCGCCACGCGCTGGCTGCGCACCAGCGTCTGCAACCCGCCCGTGGTGATGACGCCGGGCAGCGTCCAGCCGGGAATGGGCACCGGCGCCTCGTGCGCGCCGGGGGCGAGCACCAGGCGCCGTGGGCGGAACACGCGCGCCACGCCATCGACCAGCGCCGCCACCTCGTCCGGGCCGAACGCGCCCCAGACCAGCGCGTTCTGCAGCCGGCGCACGCCGGCCGCCTCGGCGCGCGCGTGCAGGGCCGCGGCCTCGCGCAGCTTGGCGTCCGGCCGCGCGTCCGCGTGGGCGGGCGCCGGCAGCTTGTGGAACTGCCCGCCGGGCGTCGCGCGCTCGTCGAGCAGGATGACGGCGGCCCCGGCCTCGGCGGCGGCGATGGCGGCGGCAATGCCCGCGGGCCCGGCGCCCACCACCAGCACGTCGCAGGCTGTTTCCTCCGCCGCCGCCTCGGGCCGCTTGCCGAGCGGGGCCAGGCTGCCGGGCGTGCTCGGCATCACCACCGCGCCGTCGCGGGCCTTCTCCATGCAGGCGCGCACGCCGATGCGCCCGTCCACGGTCACCACGCAGTCCCGGCAGGCGCCCATGCCGCAATGCAGGCCGCGCGGCTCCAGCCGCAGGGCACGGAACGTCGCGACCCCGGCCGCCGTCAGCGCCGCGGCGATGCTCTCGCCCTCGATCGCCGGCACCGCCACGCCGTCCCAGGAGAACGCGATGCGCCTGCCGGTGGGCCGCGCGCCCGCGGGCTCAAGCCGCATCGGTCACACCAAGCGCCAGGTGGGCAGCCACTCGCCGCATCCCGCTTCTCCTTGCCTCGCGCCGTCTTGCCTCGCCGGGACGCTAGGGCCGGGGCGGGGCGGAAGGCAAACGCCGGCCCGGTTTGTCAGCCGGCCGCGAGGCGGCCAAACTGCGCCGGTTGGGGGGCGGGCATGGACGGATTCGACTGCGTCATCCGCGGCGGCGAGGTGGTGACCGAGCGGGATGTGCTGCGCACGGACGTGGGCATCACGGGCGGGCGGATCGCGGCCATCGGCGAGGGGCTGCGCGGCGGGACCGAGATCGACGCCGGCGGGCTGCTGGTGCTGCCGGGTGGTGTCGATACGCACTGCCATATCGAGCAGCTGCAGCCGGGCGCGCGCCCAGGCGAATATGGGGCCGACGAGGAAACCTGGACCACCGGCAGCACCGCGTGCCTGGCCGGCGGCACCACCACGGTCGTGACGTTCGCGGCGCAGTTCAAGGGCAGCGGACTGCTTGCCAACCTCGCGGAATACCGGCGCCACGCCGCCGCCGCGATGGTGGACTACGGTTTCCACCAGATCATCGCCGATGCCAGCGACGAGGTGGTGTGGCGGGAAATCCCGGAGGTGGTGGCGCAGGGCGTGCGCAGCCTCAAGGTGTTCCTCACCTACGACGACCTCCGCCTGGACGATCGGGGCTACCTGCGCGTGCTGGCCGCGGCACGGCGCAACGGCGCGCTGGTGACGGTGCATTGCGAGAATTACGACGCCATCGGCTGGCTCTCCGAGGCGCTGCTGGCCGATGGGCGCGTGGCCCCCGCCTACCACGCCTGGTCGCGCCCGAAAGTCGTGGAGCGGGAGGCGACGTACCGCGCCATCGCGCTCGCGGAGCTGGTGGACCAGCCGATCCAGGTCTTCCACGTCTCCTGCGCGGAGGTGGCGGAGGAGATCGCGAGGGCCCAGGCGCGCGGACTCAAGGTCTGGGGCGAGACATGCCCGCAATATTTTTATCTCACCGCCGCCGACATGGACCGGCCGGGCAAGGAGGGCGCGAAGTTCATGTGCTCCCCCGCGCCGCGCGACGCGGCGGACCACGAGGCGCTGTGGGCGTGCGTGCGGCGCGGAGTGCTGGACGTGATCTCCTCGGACCACAGCGGCTGGGGGTTCGCGACCCCGCACGGCAAGTTCGCCGCGGGCGCGGACGTGCCGTTCACCCGCATCGCCAACGGCGTGCCCGGCCTCGCGGCGCGGCTGCCGCTGGTGTTCTCGGCCGGGGTCGCCGCGGGGCGGATCGACCTGCCCGCGTTCGCGCGGCTGGTGGCGGGCAATCCGGCGCGACTGATGGGGCTCGCGGGCAAGGGCGCCATCGCGCCGGGCTACGACGCGGACCTGGTGCTGTGGGATGCCACGCGCAGGACGACGCTCACCAACGCGATGATGCAGCACGTCATCGACCACACGCCGTATGAGGGGATCGAGGTCACGGGCTGGCCGGTGACGACCATCCGCCGCGGCGAGGTGGCGATGCGCGACGGCAAGGTGCAGGCGGCGCCCGGTTCAGGCCGCTACCTGCCGCGCGCGCCCTACAAGCTGATCGAGCCGCGCGGCGGGCTCGCCAACGGCTTCGACGCGGCGCGACTCGCATGACCGCGCTGCTGGAGGTGCGGGACCTGCGCAAATCCTTCGGCGGCGTGGCGGCGCTGCGGGGTGCCAGCTTCAGCGTGGCGGCGGGCAGCATCACGGCGCTGATCGGGCCCAACGGTGCCGGCAAGTCCACCGCCTTCCAGTGCATCTCCGGCGTCATCGCGCCCGATGGCGGGCGCGTGTTGCTGGCGGGCGAGGACATCACCGGGCGGCGGCCGGAGGCGATCACCGAGGCAGGGCTGGTGCGCAGCTTCCAGATCCCGCGCGCGATCCAGCTGCTCTCGGTGCTGGAGAACATGCTGCTCTACGCGCAGGACCAGCCGGGTGAATCCATGCTCGCCGCCCTGCTCGGCACCGGGCGCGCGCGGGAGCGGGAGGCCACGGAGCAGGCCATGACGACCCTGCAACGACTTGGCCTCGCGCGGCTCGCGGGCAACCGTGCCTCCGCCCTTTCCGGCGGCCAGAAGAAGCTGCTCGAGATCGGGCGCGCGTTGATGGCGAGGCCGCGCATGCTGCTGCTCGACGAGCCCGCGGCTGGCGTGAACCCCACGCTCGCGGCGCAGATCGCCGAGCATCTCGACGCGCTGAAGCAGGAGGGCATGACCATCCTGCTGGTGGAGCACCGCATGGACATGATCGCGCGCCTCTCCGACCATGTGGTGGTGATGGCGGAGGGCCAGGTGCTGACGGAGGGCAGCTTCGACACGGTCGCGGCCGACCCGCGCGTGCAGTCCGCCTACATGGGCGCGCGCGCGGCATGATCGGCTCGGAGCGGCTGGTCTGCGGCTATAGCCCGGGCGAGGAGATCGTGAAGGGCGTGGACTTCACGCTCGGCGCGCGGGAACTGGTGGCGGTGATCGGGCCGAATGGCGCGGGCAAGTCCACCTTCCTCAAGGCGCTGGCCGGACTGCTTCCCGCCGCCTCCGGCCGCGTGACGCTGGCGGGGGAGGACGTGACGGCGCTGGGCGCGCGCGGGCGGGCGGCGCGCGGGCTCGGCTTCGTGCCGCAGGAGGCGAACGTGTTTCCCTCGCTCAGCGTCTGGGAAAATCTCGAGATCGGCGCCAACCTCGACCGCGCGCACGAGGCCGCGCGCATGGCGGCGATGTTCGCGCGCTTCCCGGTGCTGGCGGAGAAGCGCCGTGCCGCGGCGCGCACGCTCTCCGGCGGGCAGCGCCAGGTGCTGGCGATGGCGATCGCGCTGATGGCCGCCCCGCGCGTGCTGCTGCTCGACGAGCCCTCCGCCGGGCTCTCCCCCATCGCGGCGCAGTCGCTGTTCGAGACCATCGTCGCAATCCGCGACGAGGCGACGCCGGTGCTGCTGGTGGAGCAGAACGCGGAGGCGGCGCTGGCCATCGCCGATCGCGGCGTGGTGCTGGTCGACGGGCGCGTCGCGCATATGGGCCCCGCCGCCGTCATGGCGGCGGACCCCGAGATACGGCGGCTTTTCCTCGGCGGTTGAAGCTTTATAGTCGCGGCAAAACAGGGAGACTGGATGATGAAACTCACGCTCACGCGGCGCCATGCGCTGCTCGGTGGCCTCGCCCTTCCGGCCATCGCCCCGAGCCTCGCGCGTGCCGCGGAACCCATCCCCATCGGCACGCTGACACCGCTGACCGGCGCGGGCGGCGCCTACGGGCCCGGCATGGCGAAGGTCGCCAAGGTGGTGGTGGACGAAATCAACGCCGCCGGCGGCGTGCTGGGGCGCCCGCTCGGGCTGTATTCGGAGGATGACGAGACCAATCCGGATTCCGGGGTAAAGGCCGCGCACAAGCTGATCGACATCGACCACGTGGTGGCGATCTGCGGCACCTGGGCCTCCGCGGTGACGACGGCGGTCGCACCCGTGTGCTGGGAAAGCAAGACGATGCTGTTCACCGTCTCGGGTGCCGACAGCATCACCAAGCTGCCGCACATGGGCTACATCATCCGCACGCAGCCGAACTCCAACCTGCAGGCGACCCGTGCCGCGGACTTCATGGCCTCGCGCGGCGTCAAGAGCTTCTACGACCTCTCCGCGCAGACGCCGTTCGCCAAGGATGTCTACCAGCAGATGACGGCGGAGTTCGCGAAGAGCGGCGGCAAGGCGCTCGGCAACACGATCTACGACGCGAGCAAGACGAATTTTCGCGCCGAGGTGGAAAAGGCGGTCGCCGCCAAGCCGCAGCTGATCTTCCTCAATAGCTACGCGCCGGACCTCGCGATCATCCTGCGCAACGTCTACCAGGCGGGGTTCAGCGGGCCGCGCCTCACGCTCGGGTATGCCGCGACGCCGAAGGTGATCGCGAGCCTGCCGAAGCCGGTGACGGACGGGCTGATGAGCTTCGCGCCCTCGCCGGACCCGGACAGCCCCGGCTACAAGCGCGTCAAGGAAATCCTCGGCGCCGAGCCCGATCCCTATGCCTGCCAGATCTACGACCATATCTCGCTCGCGGCGCTCGCGATGGCGCAGGGCAAGGCGGCGACCGCGCAAGCGATCCACGACAATGTCCGCGCCGTGGGCGATGCGAAGGGCGAGCCGGTGACGGACGCCATCGCCGGGCTGAAGGCGATCGCCGCCGGAAAGACCATCAACTACTCGGGCGCCTCCGGCCCCTGCAAGTTCGACGCGATCGGCGATATCCTGGGCTGCAAATTCCGTTTCGATCTCATCAAGGACGGGAAGGACACCCTGCTCAGCATCTCGTGAGGGCGTGCCGCTCTTGATCGCGCTCCTGTCTTGATCGCCCCCCTCTCTTGATCGCATTCGCCCAGGCGATCGTGAACGGAATCCTGGCCGGCGCCTCGCTCGCGGTGCCGGCCATCGCGTTCACGACCATCTTCGCGGTGCTGCGCTTCGCCAATTTCGCGGTGGCGGGGTTCGCGACGCTGGGCGCCTATGGCGGCTGGGTGGTGAACACCTGGCTCGGCGTGCCGGCGGTGCCGTCGCTGCTCGGCGCGCTGGCGGTGGGCGGCGCGGTGGGCGTGGTGGTGGACGAGACGGCGCTGAGGGGGCTGCGCCGGCGCATGCGCCCGGGCGAGGCGGCGCTGGCACCGGCCATCGCCTCCGTCGCGGCGACACTGCTGCTCGAGAACGTGGCAAGGTTCCTGTTCGGCAACGATCCGCAGGGCTACGACCTGCCGGTGTTCCGGGACTGGCATGTGGGCCCGCTCGCCGTCGGGCCGCAGCAGCTCGCGGACGCGGCGATCGCGCTGGTGGCGATGGCGGCGTTGTTCCTGTTCCTGGGCTTCACGCGCGCGGGGCGCACCATGCGGGCCGTCGCGGACAATCCCGGCCTCGCGGCCCTCAAGGGGATCGACGCGGTGCGCGTGGGAAGGATCGCGACCTTCGCCGCCGGCGCGCTCGCGGGGCTCGGCGGCATGCTGATCGGGTTCGACACCAGCCTCGACCCGCTGCTCGGGTTCCGCGTCATGCTCTCGGTCTTCGCCGCGGCGGTGGTGGGGGGGCTGGGCAGCATTCCGGGGGCGGTGGCTGGCGCATTCATCGTCGGCCTCGGCGAGGAGATGGCGACGCTGGTGGTGGATTCCGCCTATCGCACCGCCGTGGGCTTCGCGGCGATCCTGATCGTGCTGTCGCTACGCCCGGCGGGGCTGTTCGGGGAGCGGGCGGGCTGATGGCAGACTATCTGCTCAGCCTCGCGAGCTTCGCCGGCATCACCGCGCTGATGGCGCTGGGGCTGGACCTGATCTGGGGCCTGGGCGGGATGGCCAATCTCGGGCTCGCCGGCAGTGCGGCAGTGGGCGCGTACACGGCGGCGTTGCTGGGCGTGAAGCTCGGCATCGCCTGGCCGCTGGCGTGGGTGGCGGCCGCGGTGCTGGCGGCCGGCAGCGGGGCCGTCCTCGCGGGGCTGACGGCGCGGCTGCGCGGCGATTATCTCGCCATCGTCACGTTGGGCTTCGCGCAGGTGGCGCAGCTCGTGGCGTCGAACGAGATCTGGCTGACGGGCGGCACGGGCGGCATTCCCGGCGTGCCGGCGCCGTGGCGCGGCAGCCTGCGGGGTATCGCGTTCGACCTCGCCTTCGCCGGCCTCACCTGGGCCATGGTGCTCGCGGCCGCGCTGCTGCTGACGCGGCTCAGCGCCTCGCCGTTTGGGCGTGTGCTGCGCGCGATCCGCGAGGACGAGACGGTGGCCGCCGTCGCGGGCAAGCGCGTGCTGCGCTTCAAGGTACGGGCATTCGCCGCCGGCAGCGCGCTGGTGGGCCTCGCGGGCGCGCTCGGCGCGGCGCTGGAGGGGTTCGTCTCGCCGGATAATTTCGCCGTGCTGCTGACGCTGACGGTGGTGCTGGCGCTCTCCGCCGGCGGGCCTGGCGGCACCTGGGGCGCGCTGCTCGGCGCGGTGCTGGTGACGGCGCTGACAGAGGGCACGCGCTTCGCCGCCGACGCGCTGCCCGTGCTTTCCGCCGTGCAGGCCGCGGCGCTGCGCCAGGGCATGATCGCGCTGGCGCTGATCCTGATCCTGCACCTGCGCCCCGCCGGCATCCTGCCGGAGCGGCCACGCGCTATCCCGAAGGAATTGCGATGAACCGTCCCGATCCTGGCCCACACGTCGCGGCGATCATCCGTGCCCATGCCGAGGCGGACCAGCCGCTCGCGACGTTCCGCGCCGTCGATGCGGCGATGGCTGCGTGCATCGGGCATAAGCTGTTCACCATCCTGATCCTGCACCCGCGCCTCGCGCAGAGCGAGCGGTTCTACACCAACCAGCCGCAGGCCTACCCTGTGGGCGGGCGCAAGCCGGTGACGGACGCGCCGTGGATGCAGCGGGTGGTGCGGGGCGGGGAAATCTACATCGGTCGTGATTATGACGATATCAAATCGGTGTTCTTCGACCACGAGCTGATCCGCTCGCTCGGCTGCGAGAGCGTGCTCAACGTGCCGGTGCGATGGAAGGGGCAGACGCTGGGTACGCTGAACCTGCTGCACGAGGCGGGGTGGTACACGCCGGCCGACGAGCCCATCGCCCGGCTGATCGCGCACCTGGCGCTGCCGGCGATGATGCTGATCGCGCAACAATAGGGGAACGCACCATGGCCTATCTGGGCAACGCCACGCGCCAGCACCGGCTCGATCTCATGCGCCGGCTGATGGAGCGCGAGGGACTGGACGCGCTCGCCTTCACCTCCGCCGATTTCTTCCAGTTCGCGACCAATTTCGCGACCGACGTGCAGACCTGGGAGCGGCCCGTGGTCTGCGTGGTGCCGCGCGAGGGCGAACCGTTCGTGGTGCTTTGCGAGCTTTCCACCAACCATTGGCGCTACGCGGCCGAGGACCAGCGGCTGTGGGTTTCCGACGCCAGCTTCTACGCCGAGCATCCGCGCACCGGCGCGCGCCTGCCGCTCGCCGCGCAATGGCCGGAGCTGGTGGCCGAGAAGCTGCGCGGCGCGGGGCTCGGGGCCGCGCGCATCGGGGCGGAGGCCGCGGGCGGGCCGCTCGGCCGCGCCGTGGCGCTGCTGGCGAAGGCCAGGCTGGAGCCGATGCTCGCGGAATTCCGTGCGCTGCGCTGGGTGAAATGCGCGGAGGAGATCGCGCTGATGCGCGAGATCGCGGCCCTTTCCGACTGGGTGCAGGACCGCTATCGCGAGGCCATCCGCCCCGGAAGGATGGTGATGGAGCTGGACATGGCGATGGCGGCGCTGATGGCGGAGGAAGGCGGCCGACGCTTCCCCGGCGAGCATCTCGAGATCATGCGCTGCTGGACGCTCTCCGGCCCTGCCTCCGCGGCACCGCATGGCGACGGCAAGCAGGCGGGGGCGCGCATCGAGGCGGGACATGGCCTCGTGAACATCGTCATCCCGCGCGTGAACGGGCTGGTGGTGGAGAATGAACGCACCTGGTTCTGCGGCAAGCCCTCGGCCGAGCAGCAGCGCCTGTTCGAGACGGCGACGGCGGCGAACGAGGCGGCGGCCGCGGCGGCGATCGCGGGGCGGCCGGTTTCCGGCATCGATGCGGCCGCACAGGCGGTGATCGAGCGCGCGGGCTATGGCGAATACATCCTGCACCGCACCGGCCACGGTATCGGCGTGCTCGGCCACGAGTTCCCCGAGGACATGGCGTTCAACAACCGCGCCCTGCTCGCGGGCGAGGTCTATTCCGCGGAGCCGGGCCTCTATGTGTTCGGCCTCGGCGGCTTCCGCCACGACGACACGGTGGTGGTGGGCGAGGTGCCGGAGGTGCTGACGAGGGCGCCGAAGGACCTGCGCAGCCAGACGATAATTTGAGTTACGCGCGGCGGCGGCGCAGGCCGCGCTGGATGGCCCAGCTGCCGCCGGCGGTGAGCAGCAGGGTGACCGCGAGCAGCACGAACGACAGCGCGGCACCGAGCGGCCAGTTCGAAGCCCGAACGAACTGGTCGTAGACCGCGGGCGCCATCATCTGGAATTGCGGTCCGCCGAGCAGCACCGGGGTGGCGAACGCGTTCATGCACAGGATGAAGACGAGGGCGCAGCCGGCCACCACGCCCGGCATCGCCAGCGGCACGATGACGCGGCGGAACATCGTGCCTGGCCGCGCGCCGAGGTTGAGGGCGGCTTCCTCCAAATGGCGGGGAATGCCCTCGATCACGCTCGCCAGCGTGATGATCATGTAGGGCAGCACGACGGTGACGATGCCGATCACCACCGCCGTCGGCGTGTACATGATCTTGATCGGCGCCGAGATCAGGTCCAGCGCGTGCAGCACCACATTCACGATGCCCGTGGTGCCGAGGAGGGCCATCCAGCCGGCGGAGCGCACGACGTTGCCGACCATCAACGGAAAGATCGTCGCCAGCAGCAGCCCTGTCTTGGCCCGGCCCGAGAGTCGCGCCAGCACGTAGCCCGCGGGCAGGCCGAGCAGCAGGGTGACGAGCGTGCAGCCGAACGCCATCGCGAGCGTGGAAACGAGCACCCGCCGGTAATACGGATCGACCAGGACGGAAAGATAATTCCTCCCGGTCAGCGCCGTGATCATCAGCTCGGTCGGGCTGAAGCGGTTGAGCGAGTAGCGTGCCAGCACCGCCATCGGCGCCAGCATCGTGGCCGCGACCAGTAGCCCGGCCGGGACAACCAGCCAGGCGAGCGAAGCCTCGGAAGGGGTGCCGGGAGCGGCTTCCCGCCCCCGGCCGCTCTGCATCATGCCTTGAAGCTCTCGTTCCAGAACTTCAGGATCGCGGAATCGTGCGCCGCCTGGTAGGCGAAATCGGGTGTGCGGAACTTCTTCTCCTGCTCCGGCGTGAACCCGATCGCCTCCCCCAGCGTGCCCGGCAGGGTGGCGTCCTCCACCGTCGGGCCGTAGCCCATCTTCTCCGAGAAGCCGAGCTGCGCCTTCGCCTCCAGCATGGCGTTGAGATAGGCGAAGCCGCCCTTGGGATTGCGCGCGTTCTTCGGCACCGCCGCCTCGAACACGACGGGGATCGCGCCCTCCTCCGGGATCGCGTGCGCCACGGGGATGCTCGACTTGTTCCACATGAAGCCGCGGGCGAGCCAGTCCGGCGCGAGCCAGACTTCGCCGCTCTTGAGCCCCTGCGCCAGCGTCTCCTGCGAGGGGTAGACGATCGGGTTGAGCTTCTTGAGCTCCATCAGCATCTTCTTCGCCGGCTCCCAGTTGCTCATGGAGCCGCCGCCGAGGATCGCCATGCCCAAGGTAACGACGGGGTAATTGTCGTTCGGCATGCCGATCTTGCCCTTGTAGGCGGGGTTCAGCAGGTCGGCGAAGCCCTTCGGCTTGGTGGTGATTTTCTGCTCGTTGTAGAGGATCACCTGGGCGGAGAAGATGTGCGGGATCGAGTACGGCTTCTTCAGCGCCGGCACTACCTTCGCGAGGTTCGGCACCTCCTTCTCGGTCACCGGCGAGAGCACGTTGAGCAGGCTCATCTTGTACATGTCGGTATCGGAAAGATGCACGACATCGTAGCTGCCGCGCTTGAGCATCCGCTCCGTCGTCAGCTTGGTCTTGCGCGTATTCTGGTCGTTGTAGTCATGGACGACGGTGATGCCCAACGGTGCCAGGAACGGCTTCTCGACGTTCTGCTCGAGAAGGTTGCCGTAGTCGCCGCCCCAGGTGGTGACGACGACCTGCTCGGCGGCGCGCGCGATGGCGGGCATGGCCAGCGTCGTCGCCCCCGCGATGAGCGCCGAACGGCGGGTGATTGCTCTCATGGATTGTCTCCTGTTGGTTCGAGCGGAAGCAGAAGGCCGGCCTCTGGCGGCCAGGCAAGGGAAACGGCGTTGCCCGGCGCCAGCGCGGCGCGCGGGTCCGGCGGGCGCGGCGTGGGTGCCGTCGCGCGCAGCGTGCCGGCGTCGGTGTCCACGACCCACAGGGTCTGGCCGCCGGAATAGACGACGGATGCGATACGGCCGGGCAGCCCGGCGCCCGGTGCCATGACCTCGATGCGCTCCGGCCGTACGGCAAGTGCCGCGCGCGGGGCGGCGCCGTCGCAGGGCAGCACGTGGCCGCCGGCGCGAAAACTTCCCGGCGCCTCGGCATCACCGTCGATCACGTTGCAGGCACCGAGGAAGCGCGCGACGAAGAGATCCGCCGGCCGCTCATAGACCTCGCGCGGCGAGCCCACCTGGCGCACACGGCCGTGCTCCATCACAACCAGTCGGTCCGCCATGGTCAGCGCCTCCTCCTGGTCGTGGGTGACGAACAGGGTGGTGAGGCCAAGGCGCTGCTGCAGGGCGCGGATTTCGGCGCGCAACTCGCCGCGCAGTGCTGCGTCCAGCGCCGAGAGCGGCTCGTCGAGCAGGAACACCGCGGGGTTGATCACCAGCGCGCGGGCCAGCGCCACGCGCTGCTGCTGCCCGCCGGAAAGCTGCGCCGGGCGGCGCGCTGCGAAGCCGCCGAGCTGCACCAGGGCCAGCGCCTGTGTCACGCGCCGCTCCCGCTCGGCGCGGCCGACCTTGCGCATCTCCAGCCCGAAGCCGACGTTCTCCGCGACCGTCATATGCGGAAAGAGGGAGAAGCCCTGGAACACCATGCCGGTGTCGCGCGCATAGGGCGGCATGGCGGTAACGTCGCGCCCGCCGATCAGCACGCGGCCGGCGGAGGGCATGACGAAGCCCGCGACCATCCGCAGCGTGGTGGTCTTGCCGCAGCCGGAGGGGCCGAGCAGCGCCACCAGTTCCCCCTGCGCCACGGCAAGGTCGACGCCGGCGACCGCGACGGCATGGCCGTAACGCTTCTCCAGCCGCTCGAGCACCAGGCCGGTCACGAGAAGGCCTTCGAGAGGGAGACGAAACGGTCGGCCAGCAGCATCAGCGCGCCGATCACCAGAATCTGCAACGTCGCCACGGCGGCAAGCGTGGGGTCCACACGAAACTCCAGATAGTTCAGCATCGCAACGGGCAGCGTCGTGCGCCCCGGCCCCACCAGCAGCACCGAGAGCTCCAGGTTCTCGAAGCTCTGGATGAAGCCGAAGAGGGCGGCGGCGACCACGCCGGGGCGCATCAGCGGCAGGGTGACGCGCCAGAACACGGTGAGCGGACGGGCGCCGAGGTTGGAGGCCGCCTCCTCCGCCTCGTGGCCGACACCGGCGAGGCTTGCCGCGACCAGCCGCACCGCCCAGGGAATGGTCAGCAGCACATGCGCCGCGATCAGCCCCGGCAGGGTGGCGGCGATGGTGACGTCGAACAGGTTGTCCGCCTGCACGTAGACGACGTAGAGCCCGGTGCCGAGCACGATCCCCGGCACCGCGAGCGGGCCGAGCAGGAGCATGCTGACGGCGCCGCGCCCGGGGAAGCAGCCGCGGACCAGCGCATAGGCCGCGGCGGTGCCGAACACCGTGCCGATCGCCGCCGCGACGAGCGCGAGCTCGATCGAGGTGCCGAGCCCCTCCACGAACTGCGCCTGCGCGAGTGCATTGGCATACCAGCGCAGCGAATAGCCTTCGGGCGGAAAGGAGGGGATGCCCTGGCGGAAGAAGGACAGCCAGACGACGACGAACATGGGCAGCAGCACGAGCGCGAAAATGGCCCCGACCCCGGCGCGCCACAGCACGCGCCGGACCGCGGCCCGCCAGACGATGCCCCGAGTGCCCCCCATCGGCACCATGCTGCGGTGCAATGCCCCGGCAGGCAAGGGGCCCGGGCGCGGGAGGCGGCACGCGCGATGCGCGGCGGGGCTTGCCATGGCACGGCGCCTCGGGCTGCAATCGATCCGCGCAAGCACCGAGGCCCGACGGCATGGGGGCTGCATGCCGGACAGGCGAGGCACGCAGCGCGCCTCGTCGCAACAGGAGACCGTGATGTCCGCAAGCTCGATCCCCCAGGCCAGTGCCGGACGCGTGCGATGGGCACTTGCCATCGGCATCATCCTGCCCCTCACCTTCGTCATGTCGCTCGACCGCACCGTGATCGTGGTCGCGGCGCCGACGATCCGCGCACAGTACCATTTCAGCCTGGTCGAGATGTCGCTGATCCTGACCAGCTTCTCCTGGACATATGCCTTCCTGCAGGTGCCGGCGGGCTGGCTCGCGGAGCGCATCGGGCCGCGGCGCGCGCTGTACTGGGCCAACGCGCTGTGGTCCGTGCTGACCGCCGCGACGCCGCTCGGCTTCTCCGTCACGTCCTTCATCGGCATCCGCATGCTGCTCGGCGCCGGGCAGGCGGCGGACTGGCCCGCCTCCATCCTCGCGCTCAAGCGCTGGTTCCCGCGCAGCGAGCGCAGCGGCGCCAACTCCGTGCTGCTCGGCGGGCTGTATCTCGGCCCGATCGTGGCGGCGCCGCTCACCGTCGCGATCATCGCCGCGTTCGGCTGGCGCGCGGCGTTCTACCTCTGCGGCGCGGTGGGGCTGCTGCTTGGCTTCGCCTGGTGGGCGAGTTTCCGCGACGACCCGGCCGCACACCCGCGCATGTCGCGGGAAGAGGCGGCGTTCATCGCCGCCGGGCAGACGGTGGAGCCGGTGCCGGCCAGCGGCGCGTTCCTGCGCTGCCTCGGCTCGGTGCGGTTCTGGGC
Organism: uncultured Pseudomonadota bacterium; assembly: GCA_963764465.1. GTDB lineage: Bacteria > Pseudomonadota > Alphaproteobacteria > Acetobacterales > Acetobacteraceae > JAJXXT01. The sequence continues at coordinate 71,636 of CAVXSO010000007.1, forward strand.
GATCGGGCTGCAGTATTTCTGCCTGATCCTGATCCAGAGCTTCTTCACCACCTGGCTGCCGACCTACCTCGTGGACGCGCGGCACTTCAAGCTGGCCTCGCTCGGCTATGGCGCCTCGCTGCCATGGGTGGCGCTGTTCGTCATGGTGTTCGTCACCGGGCGGCTGTCGGACATGGTGCTGCGGCGCACCGGATCCGTCTGGGCCGCGCGGGTGCCGTTCGCGATCGGCGGGTTCATCATCAGTGCCGCGGCGCTCATCGCCGCCTCGCGCACGCCGAGCATTCCATTGATGATGGTACTGCTCTGCGTCTCGCTCGGCGCGGTCGGGCTGGTGCAGGTCTCGATCTGGTCCGCGTGCCAGGATCTCGGGCGCGGGGCCACCGGCATCGTCAGCGGCTGGACCAACTTCCTCGGCAATTCCTCCGGCTTCGTGGGGCCGGTGATCACCGCCTTCCTGGTGGGGCAGATGGGAAGCTGGCGCGGCGCACTCACCGTGGTGACGCTCGCGGGCCTCGTCGGCGCCGTGCTCTGGCTCTTCGTCCACCCCGAGCGCCCGCTCGAACAGCTCGACGCATAGGAGAGGTCAATTGTCTCGTTACGATATCGGACCCATGCCGGCGCAGATTTCGGCGGAAGTGATCGCCCTGCTCCGGAAGACGGAAACCGCGACGGTGGGGCATTGGCGCCACTGGGGGTTCTGCGACCGGCGGATTGCACCGCTGCTGCGCCGCCGCGTCGCCGGTACCGCCGTGACCGTTGCAATCCCCGGCCCGGATTCGACGCTGCTGCACCACGCGCTGGGGCTGCTGCGGCCGGGCGATATCCTGGTGGTGGACCGGCTTGGCGACGACCGGCATGCGTGCTGGGGCGGTGGCGTCACGGTTGCCGCGAAGGCCGCGGGCGCGGTCGCGGGCGTGGTCGACGGGCCCTGCACGGATATCGAGGAAATCGAGGCCTCCGATTTTCCGATGTGGTGCCGGGGCATGTCGCCGATCACGACGCGGCTCTACGACCTCGGCGGCAGGTTGAACCAGCCGGTCGCCATCGGCGGCGTGGTGGTGATGCCGGGCGACGCGGTGCTGTGCGATGAGAGCGGCGTGCTGGTGCTGCCACCCGCGGAGGCGGAGGCCGAGGCGCGCGAGGCGATCACACGGCAGGAGCGCGGGCTCGCGACCCAGGCGAAGGTCGCGGGCGGCGAGAAGCTTGGCGCGCTTTCCGGCGCCACCGCCAAGGTGCTCGCGGCCAAAGGGTGAGCGCTTGATCGGGGTCGCCCCATGATCGGGGTCGATTGGGGCACCACGTCGTTCCGCGCCTGGCGGCTCGGCGCGGACGGCGCGGTGCTGGAAGCGCGGGAGGCGCCGCGCGGGATTCTCTCCGTTACCGATGGCGATTTCGCCGCGGTGCTGCGCGAGCAATGCGGCGCGTGGCTGGAAGCGGGCGAGCGCCGCGTGCTGCTCTGCGGCATGATCGGCAGCCGGCAGGGCTGGGTGGAGGCGCCGTACCTGCCCTGCCCCGCCGGCGCAGCGGAGCTTGCCGCGGCGCTGGTGTCGGTGCCGTTCGACGGCGCGCAGACCCGCCTGGTGCCCGGCCTCTCGGCGCACGATGGGCAGAACGTTCCGGAGGTGATGCGCGGGGAGGAGACGCAGATCGCGGGGCTCGACCTCGCGGACGGGCTCGCGTGCCTGCCGGGCAGCCACAGCAAATGGGCGCGGGCGCAGGCGGGGCGCATCACCGGGTTCGAGACATATTTTTCGGGCGAGGCGTTCGCGGCGTTGCGCTCGGCGACCATCCTCGGGCGAATGATGCGCGACGGGCCGACGGATCTCGCGGCTTTCGACCGTGGGCTGGCGCGCGCGGGGGAGCCCGGGCATTTGCTGCACCATCTGTTCGGCGTGCGCACGCTGGGGCTCACCGGCGGGCTCGCGGAGGAGGCGAGCGCGTCGTACCTCTCGGGGCTGCTGATCGGGCACGAAATCGGCGCGGCGATGCCGGCGGGGGCGGCTGTGACGATCATTGCCAATGCGGAACTTGCCGCGCTCTACGCGCGTGCCGTCGCGGCGCGGGGCGGGTGTGCCGGCATCGCCTCCCCCGATGCGGCGGCGCGCGGGCTGGCCAGGATCGGAGCGATGGCATGGCGCCGGCACCGATGACCGCCAACCTTGCCGCCGCCCTGGGGCGCTGCCCGCTGGTCGCGATCCTGCGCGGCGTGCAGCCGGACGAGGTGGAGGAGATCGCGACGACGCTCGAGGCGGCGGGCATCGCCATCGTCGAGGTGCCGCTCAACTCGCCGGACCCGATCGACAGCATCGCGCGGCTGGCGCGGCGCTTCGGCGAGCGGCTGCTGGTCGGCGCGGGCACGGTTCGGCGCGTGGAGGAAGTCGCGGAAATCGCGGCCGTGGGCGGGCGGCTGATCGTGATGCCGCACGCGGATGTGGCGGTGGTGCGGGCGGCCAAGGCGCGGGGGCTGGTTGCCGTGCCCGGCTTCTTCACGCCGAGCGAGGCGTTCGCGATGCTCGACGCCGGGGCGGATGCGCTGAAGCTGTTTCCGGCGGAGGCCGCCTCGCCGGCGGTGCTGCGCGCGCTGCGCGCGGTGCTGCCGCAGGGGACGATGGTGCTGCCGGTGGGGGGCATGGACGTGGCGACGATCCCCGCCTGGCGTGGCGCGGGGGCCGCGGGGTTCGGCATCGGCTCCGCGCTCTATCGTCCGGGCGACACGGCGGCGGATGTCGAAGCCAAGGCGCGCGCGCTGCTCGACGTGCTGTGATGGGGCAAACAGGAGGGAGTTGATGTCGCACGCCACGTTCCCTGCGGATGGGCCGATCCTCGGCACGCTCTACGGCTCGGACGCGATGCGGGCGGTGTTCGACGAGACTGCGTTCTTCCGCCGCATGCTGGAGGTGGAGGCGGCGCTGGCGCGCGTTCAGGGGCGGCTTGGCATCATTCCGCAAGCCGCCGCCGACGCGATCAGCGCCGCCGCTTCCGCCGATATCCTCGATCCCGCGGCGCTCGCGGCCTCGGCGCGCCATGTCGGGTATCCGGTGGTGGGGCTGGTGCGCGCGCTGTCGCGGGCGAGCGGCGAGCACGGGGGCTGGACGCATTGGGGCGCGACGACACAGGACATCATGGACAGCGCCGTCGTGCTGCAGGTGCGCGAGGGGCTGGCGCTGATCCGCGCGGGGCTGCTGCGGGTGGTGCACGGGCTGTGCGCGCAGGCGGCGCGGCACCGCGGGACGGTGATGCCGGGACGCACGCACCTGCAGCAAGCATTGCCGACGACGTTCGGGCTCAAATGCGCGATCTGGGCGCAGCCGCTGATCGCCGATGTCGAGCGGTTGGACCAGCTTTCGCCGCGGGTGCTGCGCGTGGAGTTCGGGGGTGCCGCGGGAACACTTGCCTCGCTCGGGGAGCAGGGGCTTGCCGTCGTGGAGGGGCTGGCGGTGGAGCTCGGCCTCGGGCGCTCGCCGGCGCCGTGGCACGTCGCCCGCGATGGGCTGGCGGAGACGGTTTCGTTCCTGGGCCTCGTGTGCGGCAGCCTGGCGAAGATGGCGCTCGACGTGTCGCTGCTGGCGCAGAACGAGGTGGCGGAGGCGACGGAGCCCTATGTCGCCGGGCGCGGCGCCTCCTCCACCATGCCGCAGAAGCGCAACCCGATCGCGAGTGAATACGTGCAGGCGGCGGCGCGGGGCGTGCAGGCGCTGGTGCCGCTGATGCTCGGCGCCATGGCGCAGGACCACGAGCGCGGCACCGGACCGTGGCAGGCGGAGGCGCTGGCGATCGGGCCCGCGTTTGTACTCGCGCACGGTGCATTATTGCATGCGGCAACGATCGCCGAGGGCATCGTGGTGGACGCCGCGCGCATGCGCACCAATCTTACAGCAAACGGCGGGGCGATCATGGCGGAGGCGGTGATGATGGGGCTGGCGCCCGCGCTTGGGCGCGAGGCGGCGCACCACGCCGTGAAGAGCGCCTGTGACCGCGCACTCGCGGAAGGGTGCATGCTGGAAGAGGCGCTCGGGCGCGAGCCGGCGGTTGCCGCCTGCATGGATGCGGCCGCGATCGCCACGCTGACGGAACCGAACCATTACCTCGGCTCGGCGCGCATCTTCACCGACCGGGTCATCGAAGCGGCCAATCGTATCCCGGAGTGATACCGCTCACATTGTTTGCATCAGGCGGTTGTTTGTGCGTAGCTTCGCACCAAGCGCGAGAGACATCGTGCGCGTCCAGATTTCACACAGCGTACGGCACCGCCCCCCGGGGGAACGGCACGGCGCTTCAACGGGAGGATCCCATGGCAAAGAAGAGGTCTTCGAAACTCGGCCTGTCACGCCGCGGCGTGCTCGCCGCCGGCGCTGGCGCTGCGGCGCTGCCGCTATTCCACATCCGCGAGGTCGGCGCCGCGGGCAAGGTCTCGATCGGCTTCTGGGACCACTGGGTTCCCGCCGGCAATGGCGTGATGAAGCAGCAGGTCGAGCGCTTCCAGAAGAAGACCAACATCGAGGTGCAGGCGGACTTCATCACCTCGGTCGGCAACAAGAACCTGCTCACCATCGCCGCCGAGGCGCAGGCGGGCGCGGGCCACGACATCGAGGCCTTCCCGACCTGGGAAGTGCACAACCACGCCGACAAGCTTGAGCCTGTCGATGACGTGATGAAGGCGCTCGGCGGCCAGTACGGCAAGGTGAACCCGGTCTGCGAGTATCTCGCGCAGGTGAAGGGGAACTGGCTCGCGGTGCCGTCATCCTCCGGCACGCAGAACAAGGGGCCGTGCGGGCGCATCTCCATCCTCAAGGCGGGCGGGTTCGATCCTGTCGCGATGTATCCGGCGGAGAGCGGCAAAGAGATGCCGGGCACCCAGGCCTGGACGATGGACGAGTTCCTGAAGCAGGCGGAGCTCGCGGCGAAGGCGGGCACGCCGTTCGGCATCGGCCTCGGCCAGACTTCGGACTCGGTCGACGGGGCGGGCTGTTTCTTCGCCTCCTTCGGTGCCGCGCTGATCGACGCCAAGGGCAACGTGAACCTGAAGTCCGATGGCGTGATGGCGGCGCTGGAGTATGGGCAGAAGCTGGTGAAGTTCCTCCCCAAGGACTCGGTGAGCTACGACGACGCCTCCAACAACCGTGCGCTGATCTCGGGCAAGGGCGCGCTGATCTTCAACCCGCCTTCCGCCTGGGCGGTGGCAAAGCGCGATGCGCCACAGATCGCGGCCGATTGCTGGACGTTCCCGCCGCCGTCTGGCCCAGCGGGGCGCTTCACCTCCTACCTGCCGTACTTCTGGGGCATCTGGAAGTTCAGCAAGGCGAAGCCGGCGGCGAAGGAGCTGATCACGTTCCTCATGCAGCGCGAGCAGGTGGAGGAGCGCGCCAACGCGGTGGCCGGCTACGACATCCCGCCCTTCGAATCCATGGACAACTTCAAGATCTGGGAAGAGGTCGAGCCGCCGAAGGGCACGGTCTTTAACTACCCGATCCGTCCGGAGCACCACACGACGTCGCATATCGCCTGCTCCTACGCGACGCCAGACGTGGCGGTGCAGATCTACAACCAGGGTACGGAATCGACGATGTATGCCAAGCTTCAGGCTGGCCAGTCGATCAAGGAAGTGCTCGCCTGGGCGCAGAACGAGCTGGAAGGTTTCCTGCGCTGATCGCGGTACGGCGGGCCGGGGTGATCCGGCCCGCCAAATCGCACTCCTGATTTCAGGGACCCGACACCATGGCCGACGGAAGCCCCGCCATCACCGCCGACCTCATGCCGGGGGAACGTCGCCGCATGACGATGCAGGTGTTCATGCGCCGGCGCTCGACGATCGCCCTCATCATGTGCCTGCCGCTGCTGATCCTGATCGCGGGGCTGGTGGTCTATCCGGCGATCTACGCGATCTATCTGTCGATGATGAACAAGCGGATGACGAGCTTCATCGGCTTCGAGAATTTCACGTACCTGTTCAAGCGCGACACGTTCAAGCTCGTTATCTTCCAGTCCACGCTGTTCGCCGTGACCTCGGTGGTGCTGAAGGCGCTGATCGGCTTCATCCTCGCCCACCTTATGCACAACATCCCCGGCACCAACCAGCGCATCTGGCGCGGCCTGCTGCTGGTTCCCTGGGTGATCCCGCTCGCGCTCTCGGCGCTCGGCTGGTGGTGGCTGTTCGATCCGTCCTATTCGGCGTTCAACTGGGTCCTGGAGGCGCTCGGCTTCCATGCCGTGCCGTGGCTTGGCAAAGGCTGGATCGCCAGGTTCTGCATGATCGCGGTCAACACCTGGTATGGCACGCCGTTCTTCATGATCATGTATCTCGCGGCGCTGAAATCGGTGCCCGAGCAGTTGTTTGAGGCGGCGGCGATCGACGGCGCGAGCGCATGGCAGAAGCTATGGTTCGTGACGCTGCCGATGATGCGCAACATCATCTCGATCACGGTGCTGTTCTCGCTGATCGTGACCTTCGCCAACTTCGACATCGTGCGCATCCTGACCGCCGGCGGGCCGGAGAACCTGACGCACGTGTTCGCAACCTACGCCTTCACCGTCGGCATCCAGTCGGGTGACATCCCGCTCGGCGCGTCGGTCAGCCTGTTCATGTTCCCAATCCTCGCCGTCTTCGCCTTCTTCGTGCTGCGCGGCGTGAACAAGCGCAGCAAGGAGATTGCGGCATGAGCGCCTCGACAATGCCGATGGGAGCCACCCACCCGCGACGGCATCGCAGCCTGCACAACCAGCGGCGCTGGGCGCTGTGGGGCAGCTATGCCGCGCTGGCCGTCTTCGTCTTCATTTTCCTGGTGCCGCCCTTCTACATGGTCGCCACCAGCCTGAAATCGGCGCACGAGATCAGCGCGCAAAAGGGCAACCCCTGGTTCCCGCACGCGATCACGTTCCAGAACTACATCGACCTGTTCAACATGCAGAATTTCCGCGACTTCTTCTTCAACTCCGTCGAGGTCACGGTGCTGGTCGTCGCGATCTCGATGGTGATCGCGGTGCTGGCTGCGTTCTCGCTGGCGCGCATGGGGTTCTGGGGCAGCCAGACGATCGCCACCGGCGTGTTCCTCACCTACCTCATCCCCGGCTCGCTGCTGTTCATCCCGCTGTTCCAGATCGTGGGCAAGCTTGGCCTGATCAACAACACCTGGTGCCTGGTGCTGATCTACCCGACGCTGGCGGTGCCGTTCTGTACCTGGATCATGATCGGGTACTTTTCCTCCATCCCCAAGGAACTGGACGAGGCGGCGCTGATCGACGGCGCGGGCTATATGCAGATGCTGCTGCGGATCTTCATTCCCGTCGCCATGCCGGGCATCATCGCGGCCACGATCTTCGCCTTCACCGTCTCCTGGGGCGAGTTCCTCTACCCGATGGCTTATCTCTATACCTCGAACCAAATGGTGCTGACGGTCGGCATCGTCAGCGACCTCATCCGCGGCGACGTGTTCGAGTGGGGCAAGATCATGGCCGGTTGCGTGCTTGCCGCCGCCCCGCCGATCATCATCTACGCGTTCCTGATGGACTACTACATCGCTGGCCTGACCGCAGGCGCGACCAAAGGCTAAGGACGACCAAAGACTAAGAATTGGGCAAGGGATAAACGTTACGATGGCTCAAGTTTCGATCCGCAAAGTGGTCAAGGCCTACGAAGGCGACGTGCAGGCCGTGAAGGGCATCGACCTCGAAATCGCCGACGAGGAATTCGTCGTCCTCGTCGGGCCCTCGGGCTGCGGCAAATCCACGACGCTGCGCATGATCGCGGGGCTCGAGGAGATCACCGCCGGCGAGATCTGGATCGGCGGGGACGTCGTCAACGACGTGCCGCCGCGCGACCGCGACATCGCGATGGTGTTCCAGAACTACGCGCTCTACCCGCATATGAGTGTGTTCGATAACATGGCGTTCGGGCTCAAGCTCAGAAAGTTCCCGAAGGACGAGATCAAGCGCCGCGTCGATGAGGCGGCGCGCATCCTCGACATCGCCATGCTGCTCGAGCGCAAGCCCAAGGCGCTTTCCGGCGGGCAGCGGCAGCGGGTGGCGATGGGCCGGGCGATCGTGCGCAACCCCAAGGTGTTCCTGTTCGACGAGCCGCTCTCCAATCTCGATGCCAAGCTGCGCGTGCAGATGCGCACGGAGATCAAGAAGGTGCACCAGACGGTGCGCACCACCACGGTCTACGTCACGCACGACCAGGTGGAGGCGATGACGCTCGCCGACCGGGTGGTGGTGATGAACCACGGCGTGATCGAGCAGGTGGGCCCGCCGCAGGAACTGTACCACAACCCGTTGACGCGCTTCGTGGCGGGCTTCATCGGCTCGCCGGCGATGAACTTCCTGCCGGCGGAGCTGATGGACGATGGCGGGCTCAAGATCCGGCTGTCGACCGGCGACAAGCTGCCAGTGCCGGCCTCGCGGCTTGATCGCTACGGCAAGTCCAAGGGCCGCAAGCTCACCTTCGGGCTGCGTCCCGAGCACCTCACCGAGACCCATGCCACCGAGAAGCCCGGCGTCGTCCATCTCGAAGCCGAGGTGGACGTGGTGGAGCCGATGGGCATGGAGACGATGGTGCACTTCTTCGCCGACGGCGTGCCAGTGTGCGCGCGTATCGACCCCGCGGTGCAGACCGGGCCTGGCGACAGGCTGAAACTCGCCGCCGACCTCAACCACATGCATCTGATCGACGACGAGACCGGCCAGGTCATCTGACCGTGGACGTCGCCGAACACGTCGTCGCCGCCGGCAAGCTCACGGAGTTTGTCGGCTCGATCTATCGTCACGCCGGCGTGGAGGGCGTGGAGGCGGCGCGCATCGCCCGCTACCTCGTCTCCGCCAACCTCACCGGGCACGACAGCCACGGCGTTATCCGAACGCCGCGCTATGTGCAGCAGTTCAAGGAAGGGCTGGTGCTGGGCGGGCAGACGATCACCATCGTCGCGGAAAGCCCGACGCATGCGGTCGTCGAGGGGCATTACGGCTTTGGCCAGACCGTGGCGCCACAGGCGGTGGACCTCGGCATCGCGAAGGCACGAAAGAACGGGCTGGCAGCCATCGCGCTGCGCCATGCCGGGCACATCGGGCGCATCGGCGACTGGGCGGAGCGGGCCGCGGAAGCGGGGATGATCTCGATTCACTTCGTCAACGTCGAGAAGGGCGAGCTGGTCGCTCCCTATGGCGGGGTCGACCGGCGCTTCTCGACCAATCCCGTCTGCATCGGCATCCCGACTGCGGGCGAGCGGCCGATGCTGCTGCTCGACATGGCAACCTCGCTGGTGGCAGAGGGCAAGGTGCTCGTCGCCTCCAACGGCGGCAAGAAAGTGCCCGACGACGCCCTGATCTCGCCGGATGGCACGCTATCGGGCGACCCTTCGGTGCTCTACGGCCCGCTCACGCCCGGTGGCCCGCGCAGCGCCGGCGAGGGCAAGGGCGCGCTGCGGGCGTTCGGCGAGCACAAGGGCTCCGGCCTCGCGTTCATGTGCGAGATCCTGGCCGGCGTGCTGACCGGTGGCGGCACCTCCGGCCCGATCCCCGGCGGCAAGCGCGGGCAGATCGGCAACGGCATGCTGGCAATCTATCTCGACCCCGCGTCCTTCGCGGCGAAGGATTTCGTCGCCGAGGCGCATACCTATGCGGACTACGTCCACGCGTCCCGTCCGCAGCGCGCTGCCGAGAAGGTGCTGGTGCCGGGCGAGAAGGAAGCGATGATGCGCGCCCACCGCCTCGCGCACGGGATTGCGTTGCAGACACAGACATGGGCGGCGCTGCTGGCCACCGCGCAGTCCGTGGGCGCGCCAGCCCCCTGATGGGGCTGTTGCCCTGAGAAGGCATCTTCTGGAGAGTTCGCCATGCCCGCGTACATGATCGTCAACCTCGACGTCCGTGATGCGGCCGCCTACGAGGCCTACAAGCGCGACGTGCCGGCGCTGATCGAGAGACACGGGGGCGAGTACCTGGTGCGCGGCGGCGAGCACGAGGTGCTGGAGGGGAATTGGAAGCCAAGCCGCCTGGTGCTGTTCCGCTTCCCCAACCGCGCGGCAATCCGTGCGTTCATGGCAGATCCGGACTACGCGCCGCTGAAGACGCTGCGCCAGCGCATCGCGACGGCAGACGCGGTGGCGGTGGACGGGATCGCCTGAACCGCGGCTACGCTCGCCGACGGAGCGCGGTAGTTTGATCATCTCGCCCGGCAGTCTCGGCCCGGAATCCCGTTTCGACATCGTTGTCATTGGCGGTGGCGTCGCGGGCATGGCGGCGGCCCTCTTTGCCGCCATCGGGGGGCGGCGGGCGCTGCTGGTGGAGCGTAGCGCGCTTCTCGGCGGTACCAGCGCGCTCTCCGCGGGCACGGTCTGGATTCCGAACACCACGCACGCGGCCGGGATCGGTGCCGAGGATAGTTTCGAGCAGGCGCTGGGGTTTCTCGATGCTGCCGTCGGCAACCATGCGCCGCGCGCGCTGCGCGAGGCTTTTCTCCGCTCTGGTCCGAAGGCGGTTGCGGCGCTGGAAGCGCACTCGGAGGTCAAACTCCGCGCCTATGCCCTGCACCCGGACTACGAGCAGGAGGTAGAAGGGGCGGTGCTGCGCGGCCGCGCGCTGGAGCCGCTGCCCTTCGATGGCAGCCGGCTTGGAACGGCACTGGAACATCTGCGTCCGCCGATCCCGGAGTTCACCATTCTTGGCGGCATGATGGTGGACCGGACGGATATCGGGCATCTGCTGAACGCCCATAGGAGCCCGCGCTCGCTCGCGCATGCGCTGCGGCTGCTGGCCACCTATGCGCGCGATCGCCTCGGCGGACGGCGTGGCACAAGGCTCGTCATGGGCAACGCGCTGGTTGGGCGATTCCTCGCCTCGCTGCAGGCGATGCGCGTGCCGGTTTTGCTGGAGACGGAGACCGTGGGCTTCGTCGCGAACGCGGGCGGGGTTGATGGCGTGGTGCTGCGGGGCGGGGGGTTCGAGCGGCGCGTCCTGGCCGATGCGGTCGTGCTGGCATCCGGCGGGTTTGGCCGGCACCATGAGCGCCGGGCGGCGATGCTGCATGAACCGACGCCGGAGGCGAGCCCCATGGCGCCGGGGGCGGAGGGTGCGTTGCAGGATCTGGCGATCGGGCTCGGCGCCAGGATCGGCGCGGAGAACCTCGATAACGCGTTCTGGGCGCCGGTCTCGCGGCGCCGCCGCGCGGACGGCAGCATGGCGGTGTTCCCGCATTTCGTGCTGGACCGCTCGAAGCCGGGGACGGTGTGTGTCGACCAGGCGGGGCGTCGTTTCACCAACGAATCGGCCTCCTACCATCGCTTCGCGCGCGCGATGTTCGAGGCGAACCGCGTATCGGCCTGCATTCCCTGCTACCTCATCGCGGACGCGCCGGCGCTGCGGCGCTACGGGCTCGGCATGGTGCGCATGCGCACGCGCGACCTCCGCCCGTTCATAAGCGATGGCTATCTCACCGAAGCCACCAGCATCGCGGAACTCGCGGGCAGGCTTGGCATGCGAGCCGAGGTGCTGGAGCAGACCGTTGCGCGCATGAACGAGCACGCGGCAGGCGGAACGGACCCGGATTTCGGGCGCGGCAGCACGGCGTATCACCGCGTCAATGGCGACCGGTCGCATGGGCCCAACCCGACCCTGGGCCCGATCGCGACACCGCCCTTCTATGCGCTGCGGCTTTATCCGGCGGAGATCGGGCAAGCCGCGGGGCTCGTGACGGACGAGTGGGCGCGCGTGCTGCGCGCGGATGGCACGCCGATCCCGCGCCTCTACGCCTGCGGCAACGATGCGAACTCCGTGATGGGCGGCACCTATCCCGCGCCGGGCATCACGCTGGGGCCGGCGATCGTCTTCGCCTGGCGCGCGGTGATGCACGCGCTGGGGCGGCACGAGGAGGCGTAGCGGCGCTACAGCGCCTCGAGGTCGACGCCGACGCGTACGCGGTGCTGGCCGCCGCCGAGCAGCACGCCGCGGATGGGGCTGATATCGCCGTAATCGCGGCCCCAGGCGAGCAACACGTGCTCGTCGGAAACCACGAGATCGTTGGTGGGGTCGAGGCCGATCCAGCCATGCGCGGGCCCGAGCCAGGCGCCGACCCAGGCGTGCGACTGGTCCGCACCCCTGCGCCGCGGCTGGCCCGGCGGCGGGCGTGTGCGCAGGTAGCCCGAGACATAGCGCGCCGGCACGCCGAAGCCGCGCAGGGCCGCGATCATCAGATGCGTGAAGTCCTGACAGACGCCTTCCTTCTGCGCGAGAACCCTGGCGACCGGCGTGCTGACATCCGTGACACCCGGGCGGAAGGCGAATTCGCTGCGAATTCGTTTCGTAAGCTCGCGCAGGCAGGCGAGGACCGGCCGGCCGGGTGCGAAGCAGGTTTCGGCGTAGGCGCGCGCCGCTGTCTCCGCCGGAACGAGCGGGCTCGGGAAGACGAACTCCGCCTCCGCCGCGTTCACGCCGCCCGCGGCCGCGAGGCGCCCGATCGCCTCCCAGGGCGGTGTCGCGCCATCGGCTGGCGGCGGCGGCGCGGCGACCTCGACCACGGCGTCGAGGGAGACGGAAAACCGTTCGTGCGGCTGGTCCAGGAACAGCCACGTCGCGTCGTTACCGAAATGATCCTGGGCGCGAATCGTCCGGCTCGGCTGCGGGCTCGCGGTGATGCGCGCTTCCGCCACCGCCTGCCAGGGCAGCGCGCGCGGGGAAAGATGCAGCATATGGCTGGCGAGATCGACGGGTGTCGCGTAGGCGTACTCGGTGACGTGGCGCAGGCGGTATTTCACGCCGCCCCTCGCAGCGCGGTCGCCTCGGTCGAGAGGCCGACCGTGCGCACGAGCGGCAGCAGCGCGAAGTAGCGCCGCGTGATGCGGTCCGACAATGCTGCCACGGCGCCCGCGATCTCGGCCAGTTCCGGCGCGGCGGCGGCGGCGGCGATGGCCTCGACCGGGGCGGCGGCGACGCGGCCCACCAGTGCCTCCGCCTGCGCCAGCATGCCGGCGACGGCGCCGGCCATCGCCTCGCGCGCGCCGGACTCGCCCGCGAGTTCGTCGAGCAGCGCGTGCATCGCGGCGCACTGGAAGGCGAAGCCGCGCGGGTTGCCCTGGTCGGCGAGGACCAGGTCGAGCACCGGCGCGGGCTGCACCACGTCGAAATAGCGCGCCCGGTAGGTGATCGCAGAATCGCAGAGCTCGAGCACCAGCCGCAGCCCCGCCTCGATGCGTGGCGGCGGCTGATCGAGCGCGAAGCCGATCTCGGCGGCCACCGCGTGCGCGCGCTCCAGCCTGCGGCCGAGCTCGAGAAAGATCCAGCCGCCGCCGCGCACCATGTTCTCTGCGGCGACGCCGGCGACCGAGGTGGAGAAACGCATCACGGCGACGAGCGCATGCGCCAACTCGTCCAGGCTGCGCCGCGCGGCAGCCGCCTCCGCGCGCGCGGTGCGCAGGGCCTGGGTGAAGGTCGCGTACATGTCGCCGGTCAGACGGTCGCGCACGCAGTTGGTGAGGCGCGCGACCTCCGCGAACAGGGATGGCAGTGCGCCGCCCTCCTGTGCCGCCTCCAGTAGCGCCTCGCCGAGCATGGAGAGTGCTGCCTGGTCCGGCGCCACGACGCCCGCCTCCACCAGGCAGCGCAGCAGCACGGCGAGTTCCACACCTTCGCGCGGGAGCACTCCGGTGCCACGCGAGAGCCGGCCCAGCGCCGCGCGCCCGAGCCGGGCGGCGCGCTCCAGCCGTTCCACCATGCGGCCGAGCCAGAACAGGTTGTCGGCGGCGCGGCTCGGCAGGTCGCCGGTGGGGCGGCGGATCACGAGGCGCGTCGCCGGTGCCGCGGTCGGGCCGACGATGTCGCCGCGGTCCTCCGACAGCACCCAGACATCCTTCGCGATGCCGGTGGCGGGCAGGCTGCCGGCCAGCGCCTCCACCGGGTCCAGCACGCGCGCGAGCCCTCCTTGCATTGCCCGCCACCGCCCCTCCGCCTGCACCAGGAACAGGCGCAGCACGACGGGCCGTGGCTGCAAACCCTCCGCGGTCACGCAAGGGGCGGTCGAGGGTGGCAGGGCGCGGGTCGCGGCCCAGGCCCAGGGCTCGGCCTCAACGCGCGCGAGCAGCGCCTGCCGCTCCCCTTGCGCCATGCCCGCGAGCGCGTGCGCCGGTGCCGCGCCATCCGTCGCCGGGCGCAGCAGCCAGGCCTCCGGCCCGGCGGAGAGCAACTCACGTGCCCGCGCCTCGCCCAGCCACAGCGTGGGCACGCTGGGCAGCGCGAGGGTCTCGCCGAGGAGGCGCAGCGCGAGCGCCGGCAGGAAGGCGGCGAGCGCCGGCGCCTCCGCGGCACCCGAGCCAGGGTCGTTGGCAATCCGTACCGAGCCGGCGCGTGCCGCATCCATCAACCCCGGCGTACCGATCAGCGAGCCTGACTCCAGTTCCAGTGGGTCGATCATCCGCCCGTCCATGCGGCGCAGCAGCACGTCGATGCGCTGCAGGCCGCGGAGGGATTTCAGGAACACGGCGCCGCCGCCGACGGTGAGGTCGCCGCCCTCCACCAGCGCGCAGGAAAGCTCGCGCGCGAGGTACATGTGCTCGAACCAGAGCGGGCTCGCGGTGCCGGGCGTGAGCACGGCGACGGAGGGATTGGCGGTGCCCGCGGGGGCCAGGGCGCGCAGGGCCTCCTGCCAGACATCGAAGAACGGGCGCAGGGGCCGCACCTGCACCGGGCGGAACGCCTCCGGCATCACGCGGCCGAGAAGGCGGCGGTTCTCGCGCGCGTGGCCGAGCCCGCCGGGGGCGGCCGTGCGGTCCGCCAGCACGCGCCAGGTGCCGTCCGGCCCGCGCACGAGATCGGCGGCGTAGAGATGCAACGTGCCCTGGCCGGGCACGGCGGCGATGCGGAGGAAGCCCGGGTTGGCGAAGGCGAGTGCCGGTGGCAGCAGTCCCTCGGACAGCAGCGCGCGCGGGCCATAGAGATCGGCGAGGAACGCCTCCAGCAAGCGCGCGCGCTGTGCGAGGCCGGACTCCAGTGCCGCGAACTCCGATGCGGTCAGTGGCAGGGGCACGGGGTCGCAGCGCCAGGCGCGCGCCGAGGCACCCGGCAGGACGGAGGCAACGCCCTCTTCCTCGAAAGCGCGGTCCAGCCGGCGGGCGCGCTCGGCGAGGCCACCATCGCCCAGCCCGGTGAAGGCGCCGATCAGCCCGCGCCAGGGCCCGCGCAAGCCGCGGCGCCCGTCCACCATCTCATCGCGTGCGGCGGCCCGATCCACGGGCGCAGTTTCCCAGGCGAATCGCGCCCGGTCCAGCCGGACGCGAGATTACGCGCGCCGGCCGGAGTTCCAGACCGTTTCCATGAAGGGCTGCACCACCGCGTCCTCCGGCGGGCGCGTGGCCAGGCTCACCACGAAGAACACGACGATGTTAGCGAGAAGCGCCACCAGCCCGGCATTGAGTCCCCAGATCGGGTCCTGCTTCGTCGGCGGCCAGTGGGCGGACAGCCCCCGGCCAACGAGGATGCCGGCGAGGGCGCCCCGCAGCGCCGCGCGCCGCTGGAACAGCCCGCCGATCACCACCACCGCCAGCAATTGCGCGATGACGCCGCAGGCGACGAGCACGAAGATGACGAGGAACCAGCAGGAGAAGCTACGCTCCGCCAGCCGCATCACCACGCCGTTGCCCGGCACCTTCTGCCCCGCGAAGATCAGTGCGGCGACGAAACCGATCAGGATCACCGCCACCTTCACCACCTGGCAGAGCGGCATGAACAGGGCCTGTGGCATCGGCGCGCGTGGAAAATGCTGCTTGGCGGCGTGCTCGGTATCGCCGCGGCGCTGTTCGTGTTTCCGCGGCACGCGCCGGCGCAGAGCTGATCGCCCGGGCGGCGGCGCCCGGTCAGCCTGGCGCGTGGGCGAGTTCGTCCAGGCTGTCGGCGAGCGCGCCATCGAGGATCTCGACGGCGCGGTCGATTTCCGCTTGGGAGACGGTCAGCGGCGGGGCGATGCGCCAGACGGAGCCGCGCTCCGGCCGGCGGCGGATGTTCATGCTGAGCCCGCGCTCGAGGCATTTCTGCGTGGTCAGCGCGCCGAGGCGATGCGCGGGCTTGCGGGTCTGCCGGTCCTCCACCAGCTCCACGCCGAGCAGCAGGCCGAGGCCGCGCACGTCGCCGATGGCCTCGTGGCGCTGCTGCAGATCCTCGAGCCGGGAACGGAGATAGGCGCCCATGGTGTTGGCGCGCTGCACCAGCTTTTCCTCCGCGATCACGCGCAGCACCGCGAGACCGACCTCGGCGAGCAGCGGGTCCGAGACATGCGAGGTGTAGAAGGTGAAATGCCGTTCGTGGATCTTTTCCTCGATGGCCGGCGTGGTCGCCACTGCCGCGAGCGGCAGGCCGCCACCCAGCGTCTTGGACATGGTGATGATGTCCGGGGTGACACCGAAATATTCCGCGCCGGTCCTGGTGCCGATGCGGCCGAAGGCGGTCTGCGCCTCGTCGAAGATGAGCAGCATGCCGCGATCGTCCGCGGCCTTGCGTAGCGCCTGCATGAAGGCCCTGGGCGGCACCAGCACGCCGCCGGCGCTGATCACCGGCTCGGCGATGATCGCCGCACCGCGGCCGCTCGACTGCATGTCGAACATCCTGAGCGCGAGCTCGAGGTTGGCGAGGGCAGCCTCCTCCTCGGTCGCGGCCGGGATGTAGGGGCGGTAGGCGTTGGGCTCCGGGATGACGAAGACGCCGGGCGCAGGCACACCGTAGTGCCGGCGGTCGCTGGCCATGGACACGCCGCTCGCGGCACCGGTGACGCCGTGCCAGGAGCCGCCGAGGGCCAGCACCTCGTAGCCATCGG
This sequence comes from uncultured Pseudomonadota bacterium, assembly GCA_963764465.1. Classification (GTDB taxonomy): domain Bacteria; phylum Pseudomonadota; class Alphaproteobacteria; order Acetobacterales; family Acetobacteraceae; genus JAJXXT01. Next base: position 88,419 of record CAVXSO010000007.1, read on the forward strand.
TGAACATCTTGGCGATGCGCAGCCCGACTTCGTTCGATTCCGAGCCGGTGTTGACGAAGATGGAACGGGTGAGGCCGCCGGGCAGCCAGTCCCGCGCGAGCGTGCGGGCGAGTTCTGGCACCGCCTCCGGGATCATGCCGCTGAAGAGGTGGAACGCCTTCTGCCCCGCACGGTTCACGGCGGCGACGATGGCGTCGTGGTTGTGGCCGATGGTGGCGCACATCTGGCCGGAGGTGAAATCGAGATACTCCCGCCCGGCGCGGTCGCGCACGACAGTGCCCTTGGCGGAGACGAAGAGGTCCGGGAAATCGTCGCCGCCGTAGCGGATCAGGAATTCGCGGCCCGCCTGCGCGAGATCGTCGTCCATCGCCGTTCGTTTCCCCAACCGTGCGGGGCGCAGCCTGTCACGCGAAGCGGCGCAAATCCAGCGTGCGCGGGTGCTCGTGGTTCGGGGCGGCGCCGGGCTCAGGCATCGGGCCAGGCGCATGGCCGAAGGGGAAGAAGCGGGCGCGGCGGCGAGCCTCCGCCTCGTTGGCGTTAACGGGGAAGGTTTCGTAGTTGCGCCCGCCGGGATGGGCGACATGGTAGGTGACGCCACCGAGGCTGCGGCCGGACCAGCGGTCCCAGAGGTCGAAGAGAAGCGGCGTCTGTGCGCCAATGGTGGGGTGCAGCGCGCTTGGCGGCGCCCAGGCCTTGAAGCGTACGCCGCCGGCATAGGCGCCCGCCGATTCCAGGCCCGAGAGCGGCACCGCGCAGCCATTGCAGGCGAGCACATGGCGTTCCGGCGAGAAGCCGGAAACGCGCGCCTCCACCCGTTCCGTTGACGAATCGACGTACCGGGCCGTGCCGCCGGCCGCCTGTTCCTCGCCCAGGACGTGCCAGGGCTCGAGCGCGTTGCGGAGGGAGAGTTCCACCGGGCCGATGGCAACCTTGCCAACCTCGGGGAAGCGGAAGGTGAGATGCGCATCGAACCAGGAACGGTCGAGCGGGAAACCGAGCATGCCGAGCTCTTCCAGCGCGTCGCGGAAATCCGCCTCGCAAAAGCTGGGCAGCATGAAGTCGTCGTGCAGGCGCGTGCCCCAGCGGACCAGGCGCCGCTCATAGGGCGTCTGCCAGAAGGCGGCGATAGCGGAGCGCAGCAGCAGCACCTGGGCGGCGGCCATGCGCGCGTGCGGCGGCATCTCGAAGGCACGGAATTCCACGAGGCCGCGCCGGCCGGAAGCGCTCGCGGGGTCGAACATCTTGTCGATGCAGAACTCGGTACGGTGCGTGTTGCCGGTCATGTCCGCGAGGATGTTGCGGAACAGGCGGTCCGTGAGCCACGGCGAGGTGCGCGCGAAGGGGGTGACGCGGGAGAAAGCGATCTCCAGCTCCCTGAGGGCGTCGTTGCGCGCCTCGTCCACGCGCGGGTGCTGGCTGGTCGGGCCGATGAACATGCCGCTGAACAGAAAGGACAGCGACGGGTGGTTGTGCCAGAAGCCGACCAGGCTCTTCAGCAGGTCCGGCCGGCGCAGGAAGGGCGAGTCCTGCGCCTCCGCGGCACCCATCACCACGTGGTTGCCGCCGCCCGTGCCTGCGTGGCGGCCGTCGAGCATGAATTTTTCCGTGGCGAGGCCGACTTCGCGCGCCGCCTCGTAGAGTTGTTCCGTCCGCTCAACCATTTCCGCCCAGCCGGCGGCCGGATGCACGTTCACCTCGATCACGCCGGGATCGGGGGTGACGCTGAAATGCTCGAGACGGTCGTCGGCGGGCGGCAGGTAACCCTCGATGACGATGGGGCGGGCGAACTCCGCCGCCGTGTCCTCGAGTGCGGCGACCAGGTCGAGCCAGTCTTCCGCCGCGTGGAGCGGTGGGAGGAACACGTGCAGCAGGCCGCCGCGCAACTCGACGCAGAGCGCGGTACGGACCACCGCGGGATCCGACGGGCCGACCACGGGCAGGTCCTGCGCGACCGGGCGGAAGTCTTCGGTCGGCGCGCCCGGTTCGCCGCGCTGGCGCAGCGCGGCCTGGCGCGGAAACGGCTCACGCGGCGCCTGCGGGTCGCGCTCGAACACCTCCTCGATCGTTGCTGGATCGACCCAGGGCAGGCTTTCCAGCGGCAGCCGGAGCCCGATCGGGCTGTCGCCGGGGACCAAAAACAGCGTGTCGGCGCGGAAGAACCAGCGCCCGCCTTGCCAGCGGCGCGCCCCGTCCATCCACACGCGCCGGAGTGGCAGGACGCACCCGACGGGGGATGCCAGGCCTTGGGCGAAGACGCGCACCATGCGCGCGCGCTCCAGCGGATCACGGAGTTTGTTGTCCTCGGCGACGACGTTCGCTGGCAGCCGGTGCTCACACCAGAGGTAGTAATGCACGTCCTCGTGCGCCAGGCGCACCAGGGAGGGATCCACCTGCAGTCGCTCGGCGAGCGCGGCGCCGAAGCGCGAGGCCAGCGCCGCATCGGCGTCGCCGCGATCACGGTCCGGGTCCGCGAGCAGCGCGGGATCGTTCCACACCGCCTCGCCGTCGCGCCGCCAAAAGCAGGCGAGCGCCCAGCGGGGAAGCTGCTCGCCGGGGTACTGCTTGCCCTGGCCGTGGTGCAGCACGGCACCGGGAGCCCAGAGCGGGGCGAGCCGGCGGATCAGCCTGCTGGCAAAGCCGCGCTTGGTCGGGCCCAGCGCCGCGGTGTTCCATTCCGGCGCCTCGAAATCGCTCGCGGCGACGAACGTAGGCTCGCCTCCCATGGTCAGGCGCACGCCGCCGGCCTCGAGCGCGCGGTCGACGCGCCGGCCGGAAGCGAGAATATCCTGCCAGGCGCGATCCGAGACCGGCTTTGTCACCCGCGGCGTCTCGGCAATGCGGCTGACAGACATTTCGAAATCGAATTGGGTCTCCGCCTTCTCCACCATGCCGGAGATGGGGGCGGCGGATTGCGGCGCGGGTGTCGCCGCAAGCGGAATATGCCCCTCGCCCGTGAGCAGACCAGACGTGGCATCGAGCCCGATCCAGCCGGCGCCTGGCAGGTAGACCTCCGCCCAGGCGTGCAGGTCCGTGAAGTCGGCGCTCGGGCCTTCCGGGCCTTCCAGCGGCTTCACGTCGGCGACGAGCTGGATGAGGTAGCCCGAGCAGAATCGCGCGGCGAAGCCCAGGTGGCGCAGCAGCTGCACCAGCAGCCAGGCGGAATCACGGCAGGAGCCGCGCGCCTCGGCGAGCGTGCGCTCCGGCTCCCACACGCCGGGCTCCATGCGCACGATGTAGCTCGTGCGGGCCTGCACCGCGCGGTTAAGCCCCACCAGGAGGTCGATGGTGCGGCTCTCGCCCGCGGCCATCGCGCGCGCCTCGCCGATCAGGGCGGCGAGCAGCTCTCCCGCCGGGGCGCACTGGCGGAAAGGCGCCAGCTCCTCGGCCAGCAGCGGATCGTACGCGAACGGAAACGTCTCCGCCTCGGGCTCGAGGAAGAAGTCGAACGGGTTGATCGTCGCCATGTCCGCGACGAGATCCACGGTGACGTCGAAATGCGTCACGCGCTCGGGGAAGACGACGCGGGCGAGGAAATTGCCCTGCGGGTCCTGCTGCCAGTTGAGGAAATGCGGCTTCGGCTCGACCTTGAGCGTGTAGGAGAGAATCGGCGTGCGCGCATGCGGCGCGGGGCGCAGGCGGATGGTTTGCGGTCCCAGCGATATCGGGCGGTCGTAGCGATAACTCGTCCGGTGCGTCAGGGCCGCGTGGATCGACATCCGTGATTTCGTCCTATCGCTTGAAGCGCCGGGGATCGACCGCGGCGACGATGGCGGCCGCCTCGCCAGGGTTGCGGCCCAGGATCAGGTCGGCCGCGAGCCTGCCCGCGGCGGGCGAGGTCTGGATGCCGTAGCCGCCCTGGCCCACGAACCAGAAGAAGCCCTCCACCGCGCCGTCCCAGCCGAAGGCGAGGCTGCGGTCCGGGGTGAAGGTGCGCAAGCCAGCCCAGGAATGTTCCACCCGCCGCACATCGATCTGCAGCGCCTGCTGCATGCGGTCCACACCGATCGCGATATCGAGTTCATCGGGCTGGATGTCCTGCGGCTCCACATCGGTCTCGTCCGCCGGCGAGACCATGAGCTTGGTTCGCGCCTCCGGACGGCAATACCAAGTGTGGTCGCAATCGTTCATCATCGGCCAGTCCCGTGCCTCCCAGGGCTGCGGGTCGATGATGGCGCCGGTGCGGCGCTTCGGTTGCAGGCCGAGCGGCGCGACGCCCGCCTGCTCCGCCACCACGTCGCCCCAGGCGCCCGCGGCATCGACCATGATGGGTGCGGAGAAGTGCCCGCCGCCGACGATATCCACCTCCCAGCGTCCGGCGATGCGCTCGATCCGCCCGGTGCGGCTGCGCAGCGCGAGATTGCCGCCGTGGTGGCGCAGCTGCTTGAGGAAGCCCTGGTGCAGGGTAGCCACGTCCATGTCGAACGCGTCTTCCTCCACCGCGGCGCGCGTCGCGTAGCCCTCGCGCAGGGCGGGCACCATCTGGCGCAGCGCCGGGACCGCGATCTCGCGCAGGCCCGCGCCCTCGGCGAGCATGCGCTCGAGAAGCGGCTCCTGTTCCCTGGGTGCGAGGAACACCACCGGGCGCTGCGCCATGATCGGCGCGTCGGCGAAGCCTTCCGGGGGCTGCTCGAAGAAGCGGCGGGAAAGCCCGGTGAGCGCCTGCACATCGGGCGGGCCGTAATTCTGGATCCAGATCGCCGCGGAACGGCCGGTGGAGTGATACCCCGCCGCCTCCTCCGCCTCGATCAGGCCGACGCGATGCGTCGGCGCGAGGTGTGCTGCCGCCGTGGCACCCGCGATGCCGGCACCGATAACCAGAATGTCGTATTCGTTGCTCATGAAGCCATGGTCCCTTGCCCGGCATGGGCATGCAAGCCCGCGGCCAGAGCGCGCAGGGGCATGCCGCCCCCTCCCCGAGGTTCATATGATTCCCGCGTTCGTTGTCGCGGCTAGTAGACGATGCTCTCCACGATCGGCGTGCGGGAGCGGATGCGGGCGTAGCCGAGGGGCGAGAGGTCGATCGCCTCGAAGCGGCCCCTGGTGATCAGCTCCGCGACGCCGCGGCCGGTCGCCGGGGCGTGCTGCAGCCCATGGCCGGAGAAGCCGGTGGCGAAAATCAGGTTCGCTATCTCGTCGTGCGGGCCGATGACGCCATTGTGGTCGAGTGCGTTGACCTCGTAATGCCCGGCCCAGGCGCGCTCCACCCGCAGTCGCTCCAGCGCCGGGATGCGGTGCGCGAGCGCTGGCCACAGCACAGCCTCCATCAGCGTGTGGTCCGGTTCGAAATCGCCCGTGGCGTCCGGATCGTGCGCGGGGTCCGGCGCGATGCCGCAGATGAACCCCTCCCCTTCCGGCCGGATCCAGGCGCCGGAGGTGTCGAACACCATGGGGAAGCCGGCGTTGGCGAGCGGCGCGCGAATGACGAACACGGTGCGCTTGCGCGGGCCCACCGGCAGCTCGATGCCAAGCGGGCGGACCAGCGCGCCGGAGGCGGGGCCCGCCGCGTTCACGCACCAATCGGCCGGGACCAGCGTGCCGTCCGCCAGCGTCACGCCGCGTGCGCGCCCGCCCGCCACATCGAACCCCGCGGCCCGCGCCTCGATATAGGTGACATCGCGCGCCCGCGCGGCGCGACGGAAGGCGGAGAGCAGCGCCCAGGCATCGAACCAGCCCTCGTTGCGGCTCGCGGTGGTTGCGATGGCGAGGTCGTCCGCGCGCAGCCAGGGGAAGCGCGCGCCGGCCTGCGCCGGGGTGAGCACCTCGATCGCGGCGCCCTCGGCGACCTGCATCGCGGCACATTCGCGCCGCGCGGCGAGCGTCTGCGCGCCACCGAGGACCAGGTAACCGCGCTCGACCAGGCCGATGTCGGCGTCAGGGCCGAGGTGGCAGCGGACGTCGCGCAGGAACGCGGCGCCGAAGAGGCTCATGTGGATGTTCACGGCGCAGCCGAACTGGGTGCGGATGGAAGCGGCGGAGAGCGCGGTGGAGGAATGCTGGTAGGTGGGATCGCGCTCGATCACGATCACCTCGCCCGCGAAGCCGAGCTCGCGCAGAAACCATGCGGTGGCGCTGCCGACGATGGCGCCGCCGACGATCACAACCTTTTCGCGTGCGGGCGCCAAGGCTAGGCACCACCGCGACGGGCCGGGCCGGCGTGGAGGGCCGCGCGCGCGGCGCGGCCGGGGGATCGATGGAGGTGCATGCGCGCATCGTCTCCCGCCGGCGGCGCGCCGGCAAGCAGGGCGGGAAGGAGAGCGCGGAAGCGGGCGCACGCGCCCGCTTCCGGCGTCACGTGAGCCTGGGCCTGCGCGGCCGGTTCGTCGAGGGAGACCACACCTCGATGGGTAGGGAGAACGACACGTCCATGGGGCGCGTCCTCCCAGGCGTGGCTATTCGCGGACCAGCACCCGCCTGGTGATGAAATCGGCAAAGTGGCTGCTGCGGAATTCGCGGCCGAGGGCGGCGGCGTCGTATTCGTCCCGCACCCAGGCGAGGAAATCCCGCCGTCCCTCGGCCTCGCGCGCGAAGCGCTCCAGGAAGGCGTCGAGCACGCCGGCGCGGGATCGCCGCCAGTGGCCGAAACGCAGCGAGAGCTGGCGCCGCGCCTCGGCAACGCGGTGCCCGTGCAGGATGAGGAACACCGCGGCCGCGAAGCCGGCGCGATCGGCGCCGGATTTGCAATGCACCAGCATCGGCTCCGGCGCGCCGAGCAGTGCCTCCGCCAGGACCAGCACCTGCTCGCGCCGCGGCGGGCGGCCGCTCGAGAGCGCCGCGTCCACGAAGCGCAGCCCGAGACGCGCCGCCTCCGCCCGCGAGAGCGCATCCGAGCCATTGCCGCAGCGGCCGCGCAGGTTGATCACCGTGCGCAGCCCGTGCCGGCGGGCCAGCGAGGCGAGGCGCCACGGCGTCGGGTGGTTGCTGCGATAGAGACGGCCGGGTGCGACGATGCCGAAATTGGCCCACGCCACACGCAGGATCGCGTGGTCGACGAGCAGGCTGTCGGCCCATGCCAGCGCACGACCACGCGGGCTGAGCAGGTCGCCGCGGAAGATCGTATCCATCGCCCGCGTAATCTAGGACGCGGGGGACGGAAGGCCAATACCGAAGGGCGCGCGTACCCCGGGCATGGGCGGGCGCGACGTCTCGTGCCATGCTGCGCCGCGCGCGGCGCGTGGACGAGGGAGAAGCGGATGGACCAGGTCGAGACCGCGGAACTGCTGCACGAAGATCGTGGCGGCGTGGCCTGGCTGACGCTGAATCGCCCCCGCGCGCGCAACGCGCTCTCCGTGTCCATGATGACCGCCATCGAGGCGGCGCTGGAGAATGCCCGCCATGCCCGCGTGGTGGTGATCGCCGGCAACGGACCGGGGTTCTGCGGCGGGCACGATCTCAAGGAAATGCGCGCCGAGCCCTCGCGCGAATTCCAGGTGGCCCTGTTCGCGCAATGCGCGCGCATGATGCAGGCGATCGTGAACCATCCGGCACCGGTGATCGCGAGCGTGCACGGCATCGCGACCGCCGGCGGCTGCCAGCTGGTCGCGGCGTGCGACCTGGCGGTCGCGGCGGACGACGCGCGGTTCGCGACATCCGGCGTGAACCTCGGCCTGTTCTGCTCCACACCAGGCGTGGCGCTCGCCCGCGTGGTGCCGCGAAAGGCGGCGCTGGCGATGCTGCTGACCGGCGACTTCATCCCGGCCGCCGAGGCGCAGGCGCTCGGCCTCGTCAACCGCGTCGTGCCGGCCGCCGAGCTCGAGGCCGAGACGATGACGCTGGCACGCAAGATCGCGGCCAAGGAACGTTGCGCCATCGAGATCGGCAAGCGCACTTTCTACCGCCAGGTCGAGGCGCCGCTGGCACATGCCTACGCCATTGCCTCCGAGGCGATGGTCGAGAACATGATGGCGCCGGAAACCACCTGCGCCATCGACGCTTTCTTCAACCGCCCCAAATCCTAGGAGACCGGGCATGGACACGCCGCATCACCTCTACGACCGGACCACACAGGATGTCGGCAACCTGGTCGAGTTCGGCCACGTCAACACGCGCGTGCCGGACCAGCGGCTGGCGACCCTGTTCTACGTGACCGGCCTCGGGCTTACCCGCGACCCATATCTCATGACCTCGGTCGACAACATGTGGATCAACGCCGGTCGGTGCCAGTTCCACCTGCCCACCGGCCCGGCGCAGGTGCTGCGCGGCGTGGTGGGGCTCGTCATGCCGGACCTCGATGCGCTGGAGCGGCGGCTGACGCGCGTGCGCACGCAGCTCGCCGGCACGCAATTCGATTTCTCCCGCGCCGGCGATGCGATCCTCGCGACCAGCCCATGGGGCAACCGGCTGCGCATCCACGCGCCCGATCCCGCGCGCTTCCGCGACACGGCGCTGGGCATGCCCTACGTGGAACTCGCATGCCCGCCCCGCAGTGCCGCTGGCATCGTGAACTTCTACCGGGAGGTCATGGGCACATCGGCGCACCTCGAAGGCCAGACAGCGCGCGTGCCGGTGGGGCTGGCGGAGGAGCTGCGCTATGTTGAGACGGACGCGGAACAAGCTCCGTACGACGGCAACCATATCCAGGTGACGCTCGTGGATTTCTCCGGCCCCTATCGCCGGCTGCTGGAGCGCGGGCTGATCTCCGAGGAGAGCGACGAGAGCCAGTACCGGTTCCTCGACATCGTCGACCCCGCGGACGGGCGCGCGCTGCTGCGCATCGAGCACGAGGTGCGCTCCATGCGCCACCCGATGTTCGCGCGTGTGCTGGTGAACCGGAACCCTGATATCAACAACCGCAACTTCGTGCCCGGCGCGGAGACGGCGGACTGGGCGCTGCAGCCCTGATGACACTCACACCGACGATCGACCATGTGGTGATCAATGTCCGCGACGCGATGGACGCGGCCGAGGCGCGGTTCCGCGCCCTCGGCTTCGCGCTCACGCCGCGAGGCTATCACACGCTGGGTTCGATCAACCATCTCGCCATGTTCGGCACCGACTACCTCGAGCTGATCGGCGCCCCCAATTCTGCGCAGCGACAGGACGTGCTCGGCTGGCCGCAGGGCGTGAACGGCATCGTCTTCGCCTCCGAGAGCGCCGCCGCGACGGAGCAGGGGCTGACCGACGCGGGGGTCGCGCATGAGCAGCCGGGCAGCTTCTCCCGCCCGGTCGCCACCACGCAGGGGCCGCGCGATGCGCGCTTCACCACGGTGCGCCTGCGCAACGACACGACGGCAGCGGGGCGGCTCTATTTCTGCCAGCACCACACACGCGAGCTCGTCTGGGACGATGCGTGGCGCAGCCATCCCAACGGCGCGATCGGGGTTGCGGAGATGGTGGTCGCGGCGCGCGATCCCGCCCGTCTCGGCGGGCTTTTCGCACGGATGTTCGGCGAGCGCGCCGTCGGCCACGTCGCCGGCGGCATCCGCGTCAAGGCCGGGCTCGCGGATATCCTCGTGCTCGACCACGCCGCCACCGCTGCACGCATCGGCGGCTTTGCCGACACGCGCGACGAAGCCATGGCGGCACTCGTGTTCCGCGTCACCGATCTCGCCGGCACGCGCGCCGTGCTCGGCGGGCGCGACCGCGTCGGGCCGGAGGAAGCGTTCGGCGCCACCTTGTTGTTTCGGGAGTGAGTGGATGCACCTGACTTTCGAGAGAACGGGCCCGTGAGCGTGCTCGTCGTCACCGGCGCCTCCGCCGGCATTGGCGCCGCGACAGCGCTGCTCGCGGCGGAGCGCGGCTGGGATGTCGCGATTTCCTACAAGGCGAGCGCGGCGGGGGCTGAGAAGGTCGCGGCCGGCATTCGCGCCGCTGGCCGCCGTGCGTTCGCCATGCGCGCCGACGCGGCGGACGAGGGCGAGACCGTCGCCTTCTTCGAGCGTGTCGACCGGGAGCTCGGGCCGCTCACCGGGCTGGTGAACAATGCCGGCATCACCGGGCCCGCGCAGCGGCTTGATGATGCCACTGGCGCGATGCTCACGGAGCTGTTCGCGCTCAACGTCACCGGTACGTTCCTCGCCATGCGCGAGGCGATCCGACGCATGGCGAAGGATCGCGGCGGCAAGGGCGGTGCCATCGTGAACGTTTCCTCTCGCGCGGCGGAGATCGGCGGCGCAGGCACCTGGGTGCACTACGCGGCGAGCAAGGGGGCGGTGGACAGCGCGACCATCGGCGCCGCGCGGGAACTCGCGCCGCGCGGCATCCGGGTGAACGCTGTGGCCCCCGGCCCGATCGAGACGGAGATCCACGCCAAGGCCGGACTCGCGGACCGGCTCGCGCAGATGGCGTCGACGATCCCGATGGGGCGCTCGGGCACGGCGGACGAAGTCGCGCGCGCGATCCTCTTCCTGCTCTCCGAGGAAAGCTCCTACATCACCGGCGCCGTGCTGCCGGTGGGCGGCGGGCGCTGATTACGCTGTCGTATTGAGCACCGAGGACAGCAGCGAGGCCGCCGAGGACGTAGCACCGTTGCTGGACGAGACGGCGCTGGTGTCGCCGTCGCCATCCGGGTCAGCGGCGCTCGCCTGGTGATGGTGGTGCGACCGCACGCCCTGCGTGCCGCCGCCCTGCGTCGCGGTCGTGGCGGTGAGGTAGCTTGCGGAGCTGATGGCGCCGATGCCGGTCATGTCGTGTCCTCCGTTGCGGAGCACGGATGCTGCACCGCGGGCGGTTACCAGCGCGTCAACCAGCCGCCTCGCGCAACAGATGGTCGCGGAATTTCTCCCGCAGCATCAGCTTGGAGATCTTGCCTGTCGCGGTGTGCGGCAGGGACTCCACGGTAATCACGTCGTCCGGCAGCCACCATTTCGCGACCTTGCCCTCGAGAAAGGCGAGCATCGCCTCGCGCGTGACGCTCTCGCCGGACTTGGGCACCACGAGCAGCAGTGGCCGTTCGTCCCATTTCGGATGGCGGGCGGCGATCACCGCGGCTTCCGCCACCGCCGGGTGCGCGACGGCCAGGTTCTCGAGCTGCACCGAGCTGATCCACTCGCCGCCGGACTTGATCACGTCCTTGGAACGATCGGTGATCTCCATGTATCCGTCCGGGTCGATGCTCGCTACATCGCCGGTGGCGAACCAGCCTTCGGCATCGAGCGCGGAGCCTGGCGGATCGCCATAATAGGCGCTGGCGATGAAGGGCCCGCGCACCTGCAGATGCCCACTTTGCGCGCCGTCGTGCGGCAGGGGCGCTCCCTGCTCGTCCACGATGCGCATCTCCACGTTGAACAGCGCGCGGCCCTGTTTCTCGCGCAGGCGCATCGCCGCCTCGCCGGTGAGGCCCGCCGTCGCCGCGTTGGGCGCGTTGTAGGTGCCGACTGGCGACATCTCCGTCATGCCCCAGCCCTGGTCGACGCGCACGCCGTACTCGGCGAAGCCCTCGATCAGCATGGGCGGGCAGGCGGAACCGCCGACCAGCATGTGCTTGAGCGAGGTGAGCCGCTCGCCGCTGGCGCGCAGGTGCTGCAGCAGCCCGAGCCAGACCGTCGGCACGCCGGAAGTGCAGGTCACCGCCTCCTCGTTCATCTGCCGCGCCAGCGACGCGCCATCGAGGAAGCGTCCCGGCATCACCAGCGCCGCGCCCACCATCGGGCAGGCATAGGGCAGGCCCCAGGCGTTGACGTGGAACATCGGCACCACCGGCAGACAGCGATCCACCGCGGCCAGCGCCAGCACGTCCGGCACCGCCACCGAAAGCGCGTGCAGCAACGTGGAGCGATGGCTGTACAGCACGCCCTTCGGCCGCCCCGTGGTGCCGGAGGTGTAGCAGAGCGAGGCGGCGCTGCGTTCATCCAGCACCGGCCAGGTCTCGATCGGATCCTCGAGCAATTCCTCATAGCAGAGCGCCGCGGGTTCCGCCGGCATCGCCTCGCGCGCCGCCATGAAGACGACGTGGCGGAGCGACGGCACGCGCGGCGCCACAGCGGCGACCAGCGGCGCGAACATCGGGTCCGCGAACAGCAGCACGTCGCCGGCGTGGTTCAGGATGTAGGCGATGTCGTCCGGCGAAAGCCGCGGGTTCACCGTGTGGCAGATCGCGCCGCTGCCGGAGATCGCGTAGTAAAGTTCCACGTGGCGGTGATCGTTCCAGGCCAGCGTCGCCACCCGGTCCTCCGGCTTCACACCGAGGCGGGCGAGTGCGCGGGCGAGGCGGCGCGCCCGCAACTCGATCTCCGGATAGGTCTCGCGCACGGTGCCGCCGTCGGAGGTGCGGGCCACGACACCGCTGGCGCGGTGGTTGCGCGCGGCGTGCGTGATGATGCCGCTGATCAGCAGCGGATGGTCCTGCATCAGGCCCAGCATCCGTTTCCTCCTGGGTTTCTTGTGGCCAGCATAGAGGCAGGCCAGCCCGCCGCGCCACGGTCTTGCCGCGCGGGGGCCGCCCCCCTATGCCGGCCCCATGACGTCCGCAACGACCCCGTTCGACATCGCGATCATCGGCGGCGGCATCAACGGCACCGGCATCGCCCGCGATGCCGCCGGCCGCGGCTGGCGCGTGCTGCTGGCGGAACAGGCGGACCTTGCCTCCGGTACCTCCTCCGCCTCCACCAAGTTGATCCATGGCGGGCTGCGCTACCTGGAATATTACGAGTTCCGCCTGGTGCGCGAGGCGCTGATGGAGCGGGAGGTGCTGTGGGGCATCGCGCCGCACATCATCTGGCCACTGCGCTTCGTGCTGCCGCACCATGCGGGGCTGCGTCCGGCCTGGCTGCTGCGCACCGGCCTGTTCCTCTACGACCACCTGGGCGGGCGCAAGCGCCTGCCGCCGACGCGCACGCTGCATCTCGATGCCGATGAGGCGGGGCGGCCGCTCAAGCCGCTGTTTCGCCGCGGCTTCGAGTATTCCGACTGCTGGGTGGAGGATTCGCGCCTCGTCGTGCTCAACGCGCGCGATGCCGCGGCGCGGGGCGCGGAGATCCTGACGGGTACGCGCTGCGTCTCGGCGCGCCGCGCGGAGGGGCTGTGGCACCTCACGCTGCGGGACGGCGCCGGCACGCGGGAGATCGCGGCCCGCGCCCTGGTCAACGCCGCCGGGCCCTGGGTGGGCGAGGTGGTGGGCAGCGTGGTGCAGGACAACGCGACGGCCAAGGTGCGGCTGGTCAAGGGCAGCCATATCGTGGTGCCGCGCCTCTACGCGCACGACCGCTGCTACATTTTCCAGAACGCGGACCGGCGCATCATCTTCGCCATTCCGTATCAGGAGCAGTTCACCCTGATCGGGACCACCGACCTCGACTACGCGGGCGATCCCGCCGCGGTTCGGATCGAGGCGCATGAGATCGCCTATCTCTGCGCCGCGGCCAGCGAGTATTTCCGCGAGCCCGTGAAGCCGGAGAGCGTCGTCTGGACCTATTCCGGCGTGCGCTCGCTCTACGACGACGGCGCCTCCGCGGCGCAGGAGGCGACGCGGGACTACGTGCTCGACCTCGAGGCGCGCGACGGCGCCGCGGCGCTGCACGTGTTCGGCGGCAAGATCACCACCTACCGGCGCCTCGCGCTCGCGGCACTCGAGAAGCTGGCGCCGCACCTGCTGCCGGCGACGGGTCTTGCCGCCGGCTGGACGGGTGCCGCGCCGTTGCCCGGCGGTGATTTCCCGCGCGACGGCGCCACCGCGCTCGCCACAAGGCTGCGTGAGTTGCGCCCCGCGCTGGGCGCCGCGACGGTGCGCCGCCTGGCGCGCGCGTACGGCACCGAGGCGGCCTCGATCCTGGAGGACGAAGGGGCGGAGGACATGCTCGCCGCCGACCTCTCGCGCGCAGAACTGCGCTACCTGGCGCGCCGCGAATGGGCGCGTACGCCGGAGGATGTGCTGTGGCGGCGCAGCAAGCTCGGCCTCGTCGTCGACGCCGCCGGCCGGGACCGCATCGCCGCATGCCTGTAAGGCCCGAGAACGAGACCGAGGCCGCGATCCTCTCCCGCCGCTCGATCCGCGGCTTCCTGCCGGACGCCGTGCCGCGCGGGACCGTCGAGCACCTGCTGGACGTCGCCGCGCGGGCGCCTTCCGGCACCAACATGCAGCCATGGCGCGTGCTGGCACTTTCCGGTGCGCCCCTCGCGGCCTTCACCGAGGGGCTGGTGGCCGCCTGGCGCGGCAACCTGGAGGGAGGCGGCGAGCCGGACGGGCCGGAGAACGCCTATTACCCCTCGCCGCTGTTCGAGCCGTATATCGGCCGCCGGCGGAAGATCGGGTGGGACCTTTACGGGCTGCTGGGCATCGAGCGGGGCGACAGGGAGAAGGCGCGGGCGCATATCGAGCGCAACCTGCGCTTCTTCGGCGCGCCGGTGGGCCTGTTGCTGCTCGCAGACCGCCGGCTGCAGATCGGCAGTTGGCTCGATCTCGGCATGTTCCTGCAGAACATCTCGATCGCGGCACGCGCGCGCGGCCTCGACACCTGCCCGATGGCGATCTTCGCCGAGCACCCACGGGCGATCCGGCGGCTGCTCGGGGTCGGCGAGCAGGACCATGTCATCTGCGGCATGGCCATCGGGCGGGAGGACACCGAGGCCGCCGCCAACACGCTGCGCACCGAGCGCGAGGCGGCGGCTTCGTTCACGGAGTTCCGCGGGTTCTGAGCGCCGCAACGGATCGAGACCTGCCGCGTTGACCCCTTGCCCATCGAGGGCCACATCGGAGCCAGGAGGTGACGCATGGCCGATACCGCGACCCTGACCATGACCGAGGAGGAGTGGCGCCGGAAATTGACGCCCGAGCAGTTTCGCGTGCTGCGCGAGCACGGGACGGAGCGCGCCGGTACCTCGCCGCTCAACCGCGAGAAGCGCGCCGGGCGCTTCATCTGCGCCGGTTGCGGTGCCGGGCTTTTCGACGCAGCGACCAAGTTCGAGAGCGGTACGGGCTGGCCGAGCTTCTGGACGCCGATGGCCGGCGCGGTTGACACAAAGACGGACCGCTCCTGGTTCATGACGCGCACCGAGGCGCATTGCGCGCGTTGCGGTGGCCATCTGGGCCATGTTTTCCCGGACGGGCCGAAGCCGAGCGGGCTGCGCTACTGCATGAACGGCGTGGCGATGGCGTTCGAACCGGCGCAAGGGGAAGCGGCGCCAGACAAAGAAACTTAAAAACAGGCAACGTATGTTGTCTCGACTCCTCCCCCTGGCCGGGGCATCGTGCACCTGCCGGCGGGGCGGAGGGGTGCTCCCGTCGCCGGCGACTCAAGGTTGGCGTTCATGGCGAGGTCTCGTTTTTCGCCATTCGGGTGACCGCCGCCGCTGCTAACAGCGGGCGGTCGTTTCGGGTGGCGACTGCCCGTTTTCGCGCCCGTCGGGGACCATGGCCCCGGCGGGCGCAATCTTTTTTAGCGTTACGCCGCATCCCTGGTGGCGGCACCTGTGCAGAACCGGCATGGCGCGCCCGCGCCGCTCCGCGTTAGATAGACGCATGCTGCACCCGCGAAGAACGCGATGGACGCCCCCGCCCCAACCCTGACCGAAGACCTCAGCGGCAGCAGCGCCGGCGCCGAATTCGACCTGCCCCAGTTCTCGCACGCCGAGATCAAGCGGGTGATCTTCGGCATTCTGCTGTGCATGCTGCTGGCCGCCATCGACCAGACGGTCGTGGTGCCTGCTGTGCCGGCGATCGCGGCCGATCTCGGCAGCTTCGATCACCTCGCCTGGATCGTCTCCGCCTACCTGCTCACCGCCACGGCGGCGACGCCGATCTACGGCAAGCTGTCGGACGTGCATGGGCGGCGCGCGCTGCTGATCCCGGCCATCGTCATCTTCGTCTCGGCGTCGTGCTTCTGCGCGCTGGCGCAGTCGCTGACCCAGCTCATCGCGGCGCGCGCGCTGCAGGGCATCGGCGGCGCCGGGCTGATGGCGATGGCGCAGTCGGCGATCGCGGATGTCGTGGCACCGCGCGAGCGCGGCCGCTACCAGGGCTACATGGCGGGCACCTGGGGGGTGGCCAGCGTGTTCGGACCGATCCTCGGCGGCTGGATGACCGACGCGCTGTCCTGGCGCTGGATCTTCTGGATCAACCTGCCGATCGGCATCCTGGCGCTGATCCTTTCCAACCGTGCGCTCAAGATGCTCAAGCCACGCGGCGGCAACCTGCGCATCGACTACACGGGGGCGGCCCTGCTCACCGCCGTGATCACCTGCTTCCTGCTGCTGATGAGCTGGGGCGGGACGGAATATGCCTGGACCGCGCCGCCCATGGTGGGCATGGCGGTCGCGACGCTGGTGCTGCTGGCGCTGCTCGTGGTGCGCGAGCGCCTGGCACCGGACCCGCTGCTGCCGCCACGGCTGTTCACCAACCGGGCCGTCACCTTCGGCATCGGCATTTCCGCCGCCTGCTCGGGCGTGATCTTCGGCACCACCTTCCTGCTGCCGCTATTCTTCCAGCTCGCGCGCGGCGCCGATGCCGCGACCTCGGGGACCATGATCGTGCCGTTCCTCGGCACCAACACGCTCGGCGCCATCCTCTCCGGCAATCTCTGCCGCCGCTTCGGCAGGACCCGCGGCATCATGCTGAGCGGGCTGGCGCCGGCAGTAATCGGGTTCCTGCTGCTCGCAACCGCCGGCCCCGATACGTCGCTTGGCCTGCTGATCCTCTACATGGCGCTGGTGGGCCTCACCATCGGCGTCTGCATGCCCGCCAGCCTCGTGACGGTGCAGAGCGCCGCCGAGCGGCGCGACGTGGGGGCAGCAACTGGCGCGATGCTGTTCCTGCGCGCCATGGGCGGGGCCTTCGGCTCGACGCTCGTGGGCGCGCTGCTCACCGGGCGCTTCGCCGCGAGCCTGGCCGCGAGGGGGCTGCCGGCGATCGACCTCGGCTCGCTGCGCGACCATGGCGGGCTCGCGAGCCTGGCGCCGGCGATGCGCGAGGGCACGAAGGCGGCGGTGGCCAGCGGGTTCCACTGGTCCTTCGGCGCCTGTGCGGTGCTGGCGGTGGCGGGATTGATCGCCGCGCTCGCGATGCCGGACCTCGTGCTCAAATCCGGCGAGAAGCGCGGCTAGCCCGTTCGCGGAGCGCGGTCCCGCGTTGACGAATCGCCGGAGGCTTGGTGCGCTCCCCTGCATCGTCCGGGCTTCACCACCGGCACGGGGTGGAAACCATGTCAAGCGGTGCGCAGGAGACCCAGGTCGAGTTCGAGGAGCGCACCATCCGCAGGGTGCGCAACCGGGTCATTCCGCTGCTCGCACTCGGGTTCGTTGTCTCCTACCTCGACCGGGTGAATATCGGTGTCGCGGCGCTGACGCTCAACAAGGATATCGGGCTTACGCCGATCTCGTTTGGCTGGGGCGCGGGGCTGGTCTCCATCGGCTACGCGCTGTTCGAACTGCCGAGCAACCTGGCGCTGGAGCGCTTCGGCGCGCGGCGCTGGATGGCGCGCATCATGGTCACCTGGGGCCTCATCGGGTGCGCGACGGCGGCGATCCAGGGCCCCACGAGCTTCTACATCGCGCGTTTCGCGCTCGGGGCCGCCGAGGCCGGGTTCTTTCCCGGTGTCATTCTCTACCTCACCTACTGGTTCCCGCGGGCCTGGCGGGCGCGCTACGCTGGGCTGTTCGCGCTGGCGATCCCGGTTTCGAGCCTGGTCGGCGCGCCGCTTTCGGCCATGCTGCTGCGCCTCGACGGGCTGCTCGGGCTCAAGGGGTGGCAGTGGATCTATGTCCTCGAGGCCTCGCCCGCGATCGTGCTCGGGCTGCTGGCGCTGGTGATGCTCAGCGACAAGCCAGCGGACGCGCGCTGGCTCGAACCGCGCCAGCGCGAATGGCTCGAGGCGACGCTGGAGGCGGAACGGCACGCACATCCGGACCAGCGCCACGTCAAGCCGCTCGCGATGCTGCTCGACCGCCGGGTGCTGGTGCTGTCGCTGATCTTCTTCCTTACCGTGGTGCCGAGCTACGGGCTCGGTTACTGGACGCCACAGGTGGTGCGGAGTTTCGGCGTCGGGAAGGTGGCGACGGGCTTCATCTCGGCGATCCCGTTCCTCGCCGGATCCATCGCGCTGGTCCTTTGGGGAAGCTACTCCGACCGCACGCGGGAGCGCGGATGGAACACCGCGATCCCCGCCTTCATCGCCTTCCTCGGCCTCGCCGCCGCCGCGTGGGTGAGCGCGCCGGTCTTGGCGCTGCTGTTCGTCTGCCTCGCCGCCGTCGGCATTTTCGGGCTGAAGGGACCGTGGCTGGCGATGATCAGCGAATCCTTCCCGGCAGCGACCGCGGCGGCCGGCATCGCGCTGGTAAGCACGCTGGGCAACCTGGGCGGGTTCTTCGCCCCCTGGATGATCGGCGAGGTGATGGCTCGCACGCATAATTTCCGCGTGGCCCTGGTCGCACTCGGCATCAACGCACTGCTGGGCGCCGTGCTGGTCCTGGCCTGGTCCCGCGGGCACGGGCGCGCCGCGACCTGAGTGCCGCTGTCCGCCGAAAGGCTAATTGCCGACGGGGGCACAATTCCGCCGCCCCTGCATCACACAATCCTGGATTGAACTGGCCTGGCGCAGGCGCGCCGAGATCCACCAGCCGGCAACGCCGAGGAGGAGAATGACCACGATCGCGACCAACGCGCCGCGGCGGTGCGGTGCTTCCCCCTCCGGGTCGCGGTGCGGCGGCCCGGCTCCTTGCGATGGGTTCATACAGGACTCGTTGACAGGACCATGCGGGCCGCGCCAGTGAACGCCATGCGCGCCTTCCGGGCAACGCTGCTGCTCTGCCTGCTGGTGCTCGCCAATCCCGCGCGCGCCGCCGACTTTTACTTCCGTACATCGGATGGCGTGCGCCTGCACGCGATCGTGGCAGGTTCGCCCACCGCGCCGACGATCGTCCTGGTGCCCGGCTGGACCATGCCGGCCTGGATCTTCGCGCGGCAGGTCGCGGCCTTCTCGCCGCACTACCGCGTGGTGGCGCTGGACCCTCGCGGGCAGGGGCGGAGCCAGGTCGCGAAGAGCGGCTACAACGACCGGCGGCGCGGCCAGGACATCGCGGAGCTGCTGGAGCATCTCGGCCCGCGGCCGGTGCTGCTCGGCGGCTGGTCGCTCGGCGTGCTCGACGTGCTTGCCTACGTCCATACGCATGGCGACGCGCATGTCGCGGGGCTGCTGCTGATCGACAACTCCGTGGGCGAAGAGCCACCGCCCTCGCCGCAGCCGCCGCATCGCGGGCCGGCGCCGCCGTGGCCGGTCGCCATGCGCAACTTCGTCCACGGCATGTTCGAGCGCCCGCAGCCGCCCTCCTACCTGGAGCGGCTGACGAAGGCGGCGCTGGTGACGCCGAAATGGGCGGCGGAGGAACTGCTGCGCTATCCCGAGCCGCGCACCTACTGGCGCGAGGCGCTGTATTCCACCGACAAGCCGGTGCTCTACATCGTCCGCCCGCATCTCGCGGGGCAGGCCGGCAATGTCGCGCGCCACGACCCGCACGCGGAGACGGTGGTGATGCGGGGCGTGGGCCATGCGTTGTTCGTGGACGATTCCGCCCGGTTCAACGCATTGGTGCTTTCGTTCACGCAACAAAAAGTCTGGCCGCGATAGGATGCTACCGCTTTTTCTCGTCTCGGCGGCCACGATCGGCTTCGAGATCGCACTGACGCGGGCCTTCGCGGTCGCCACCTGGTCTGCCTATGGCTACTGGGTCATCTCCATCGTGCTCGCGGGCTTCGCCATCTCGGGGGTGGTGCTGGCATTGGCCGAGGGGTGGTTCGAGCGGCACGCGCGCGCAGCACTCGCCTGGCTGCCGGCGGCGCTGATCCTGGCCATCGGCTTCGGCGCCTTCGCCGCCGACCTCGACCCGTTCAATCCGCTCCGGCTGCAGAACCCGGCGACGTTCGGCGACGAGTTTCTCAACATCCTGCTGTTCTACGCCTGCCTGCTGCCGGCCTTCGTGCTGGCGGGGCTGTTCGTGGGCCTCTCCTTCATCGCCGCACCTGGCGGCCTCGGGCGCGTCTATGCGGCGGACCTGCTGGGGGCCGGCTGCGGCGCGCTCGCGATCCTCGCCGCGATGTATGCCGTGCCGCCGTTCTACCTGCCGATCGTGCTGCTGCTGCCGGTGGCGCTCGCCGCGCGCGGGCGGCTGCCCGCCATCGCCGCCGGCGCAGCACTGGTCGCCGCCGGGGCGCCGCTGCTGTTCGCCAATCCCGGCCGGTTCTCGGAGTTCAAGGCGATCTATGCGCCGCTGCACGTGCCGGGCAGCCGCGTGCTCGCGACGAGGCTTTCGCCGCGTGGCCTGTTCATGGTGCTCGACGATTTCACCGAGCGCGTGGACATCGATGTCTCCAACGATGCGGCGATGCTCGGCATGAGCGGCCCGCCGCGCGCGCTCGGGCTCTATCGCGACGGCGACCGGCTTGCGGCGCTGGTGCCGGCGCATGGCGCGGATGTGGGCTTCGCGCCGAGCGAGCTCGACGCGCTGCCCTACATGCTGGTGGCACATCCGCGCGTCCTGCTGATCGGTGCCTCCGGCGGCTGGCGCATCCTGGAGGCGAGGAAGTTGGGCGCGGCGTCCGTCACCACGGTGGAGCCGGACACGGAACTGCGCCGCGCGGCGCGGCGCGCGGGCCCGGTCTCCGGTGAATCGCCAGTGGCCGCGGCGCGGAGCGGGCGGTGGGACATCATCGACATCGCGCCCGATTTCCTCGATGCCGACCCGCCGAACGCCAGCGCCTTTGCCGCGGAGGCCATGGCGACCTACCTGCGGCATCTGCGCCCGGACGGGATTCTTTCCATTCCCGTATCGATCCGCGAATTCCCAGCCTATACGCTGCGGGTTCTCGCGACCGCCAGGCTGGCACTGCGCGAAGCGGGGATCGCCGATCCGGCGGCGCACCTGCTCGTCTACCGCTCCGCCTGGAACGCTCGGGTGCTGGTCTCGGCCATGCCGTTCGATGCCGCGCGCATCAGGGCAGCGCGGAAATTCTGCGACGATCGCTCCTTCGACGTCAGCTTCTATCAGGGCATGGACGCTGTGGCGGCGCGCGCGGACATTTACAACGACCTTCCTCCCGTCTCCTTCGAGAAGGGCGAGGTGGAGACGGGCGGCGGACCGCACGACGCGATCGCCGACGAGGCGCCGGCGACCATCGCCGGGGAACCCACGGATTCAAGCCGCGCCTTCGATCTTTCGCCGATCACCCTCGACCGGCCGTTCTTCTATGACGTGCTGCGGCTCGACCGGCTCGACACGATCCTGCGCCGCATCGAACTGCTGCCGCAGGCGGAGCTGGGGCCGCTGGTCAACCTCGCCGTGCTGGCGCAGGCCGCGGCGATCGCGCTGCTGGTGTTGGTGCTGCCGCTGTTCGCCGGGCGGCGGCTGCGGGGGCATGGCGAGGGCCGGGCCGCGGTTTATTTCGCGGCACTCGGCCTCGGCTTCCTGTTCGTTGAACTGGCTCTGATCCAGGATGCCAGTGTCTATCTCGGCGACGCGACGCTGGGCTTCGCCGTGGTGCTCGCGGGGATGCTGATCGCGGCGGGGCTCGGCAGCCTCGCTAGCGGCGCGGTGGGCCGACCGCGACGCGCGGTCTGGATCGTGGCGATCGTCGTCGTTGCCTGGGCCGTCGCGATGCGGCTCGGGGCGTGGCCGGCGATGCTGGCAACACTTGGCTGGCCGCTGGCGGCGCGCGCGGCACTGGTGCTGGTGGCCTCGGCGCCCATTGCCTTCGCCATGGGCATGCCTTTCCCGCTCGGGCTCGGGCGCATCGGTCGCGGCCCGTTCCTGCCCTGGGCATGGGCGCTCAACGGCGCGTTTTCCGTGGTCGCGACACCGCTCGCCAACCTGCTGGCACTGGAGCGTGGGTTCGCGGTGGTTCTCAGCGCGGCCGCCCTGCTCTATGGGGTAGCGGCGCTGAGCTTCCCCGGCGCGAGGAGCGAATCTTGAGCCAGAACCTTACACGCCGTCGGGTCGTCAGCACCGCCATCGCGGCGCCGTTGCTTGCAGCGGCGGCCAAGGCCGAGGCCCAGACCCCGCCAGCGCAGGGCACGGCGACAGCCTCCGCGGTACCCGCGGCTGTGGCGCCGGCCCAGGGCGTGAACGTCGCCAAGGGCGGGTGGACACGCCAGGCCTACGAGACCGCGATGCATGCGAGCGGCCGGCCGGTCAGCCTGACGGAAGAGCAGTTCAAGGCGATACAGGACCGCAGGCCCGCGGCAATGAAGCTGATCGCCTCCTACCTCAAGTCCCATCTCGGCCATGCCGACGCCGCGGTGCTGGCCGCCTTCGAGGCGGTGCCGCGCGAGTACTACCACTACAATTACGAGGAGCACCGGGCGCTGCCCGGCGAGGCCTACGAGAAGGAACCGAAGCCCTGGGCGATTGGTTACGGCTCCGCACTCTCGGACTATCTCGGCCAGGCCTACATGACACAGGTGCTGCAGCCCGCGCCGGACCAGACCACGCTCGAGATCGGCACCGGCAGCGGCTACCAGAGCTCCGTGCTCTCGCGCATCGCGGCCAAAGCCTACTCGATCGAGATCATCGCCCCGCTCGGCACCGCGGTGCACCGCATCTTCACCCCGCTTGGCTACGACAACGTCACGACCCGTGTGGGCGACGGCTACTATGGCTGGCCGGAAGTGGAGGGCGGCTTCGACCGCATCATCGTGACTTGTGCCGCGCAGTATGCGCCACCGGACCTGTTCAAGCAGCTGAAGCCCGGCGGGATCATGCTGATTCCCATCGGCCAGCCGTTCAAGCGCGGCCAGTTCCTCTACGTCTACACCAAGGACGAGAAGGGCAAGATCCACTCGCGGCGCGACGTGGGCGTGTTCTTCATCCCGATGACTGGCGCGATCATGAAACACGCCGAGGCAAGGGCGAAGAAGACCTCGCCGTAATGCGGTCACGCGGCGCCGGCGAGGAAGCAGCGATGATGGCCTGCCCGTGACGCCAGGTTTCGCGGCGCGCTTCCTCGCCCCAGCCGTCTTCGTCTTCATGTGGTCCTCCGGCTTCGTCGCGGCGCGCGGCGTGAAGCCGTTCGTCGATCCAGACCTGTTCCTCGTGGCCCGGTTCGCGCTGACCGCGGTGATGTTCGGGGCGGTTGCCGCGGCCGGAAGGCGTCCCTGGCCGCGGCCGCGCGACTGGCCGATGCACCTCATCGTCGGCGGCGTGCAGCAGGGCGGCTATCTCGGCGCGGTGTACTGGGCGGTGGGACATGGGCTCGCGGCAGGCGTGGCGGCGCTGATCGCCGCGCTGCAGCCGCCGATCACCGCGATCGTCGCCGCGCGCATGCTGCGCGAGCGGGTGCCGGCACCGGTGATCGCGGGCCTGGTGCTCGGCTTCGTCGGTGTCGCGATGGTGGTGGCGCCGCACCTCGGCGGCGGCGCGGGCGGATTTCCGCCGCTGGCGGTCGGCGTTTCCTTCGCGGGCACGCTGGCCGTCACCTTCGGCATGATCCTGCAGAAGACGCATCTCGCCGGCGCGGACCTCGTGGTGACCAACGTGCTGCAGAACGTGGGCGGCACGCTGTTCTCGCTCGCGATGGTGATGCTGCTCGGCGAGCATCGCTGGCTCGGCGGGCCGAGCTTCTATGGCTGGCTCGCCTATTCGGTGCTGGGGCTTTCCGGCGTCGCGGGACCGCTCTTCATCTGGCTGATGCGCCGTGGGGAAGCGGCACGCACGACGGCGCTGCTGTTCATGGTGCCGGCGATCTCCGCGCTGCTGGCCTGGCTGCTGTTCGACGAGACATTGGGGCCGGTGCAGATCATGGGTTTTGCGGTGGCGCTGGCCGGTGTCACGCTGGCCCGCAGTGAGAGGGCACGCCGAAAGGGAGCATCCTGATGTTCGAGGGCTTCGCCACCGCCGACATTCCCGTGGCCGACAGCGTGCAGCCGGGCGGCACGATCCGCGTGCGCCATGGCGGCTCCGGCCCGCCGCTGCTGCTGCTGCACGGCAACCCGCAATCGCATGTGATGTGGCGGCACGTGGCCCCGCGCCTCGCGCGGCGCTTCAGCGTGGTCTGCGCCGATCTGCGCGGCTATGGCGACAGCCTGAAGCCGGAGGCGACGCCAGACCACGCGCCCTATGCCAAGCGGCGCATGGCGCAGGACATGGCCGAGCTCATGACCGCGCTCGGCCACCGGCGCTTCCGCCTCGTCGGGCACGACCGGGGCGCGCGCGTCGCGCACCGGCTCGCAATCGACCATTCGGCGCGGGTGGAACGGCTCGCGGTGCTGGATATCGTTCCGACTATCGAACATTTTGAGCGCGCGGACATGGCGTTCGGGCTCGGCTACTATCACTGGTTCTGGTTTGCCCAGCCGCATCCGTTTCCCGAGAACCTGATCGACGCGGCGCCGGAAGTGTGGCTGCGCTCGCACACCACGCGCGGCGCCGGACCCGAGGCGCTGTTCGGCCACGAGGCCTGGGCGGAGTACCTCCGCCATGCGCGCGAACCGGCGAATATCCGCGGCATGTGCGAGGACTATCGCGCGGCGGCGACGATCGACCTGGTGCACGACCGGCAGAGCCGGGCGGCCGGCCACCGCGTGGCCTGCGACACGCTGGTGCTGTGGGGTGCCAGGGGAAAGATCGGCACCTGGTACGAGCCGATCGAGGTCTGGGCGCCCTATGTCGCGGGCCATGTCAGCGGTGGGCCGATCCCGAGCGGGCACTACCTCGCCGAAGAAGCACCGGAGGAAACCCTCGCGGCGCTGGAAGCGTTCCTTGGTTAGTCGTTACGGCTCCAGCTTGCGCCAGTATTCGGCAACGTAGCCAGCGGCATCCGCGTGCGCGACCTGGCGCGCGATCGTGGCGCGCTCGCCGTCGCAGCGCCAGGCATAGAGCGTCGCGTGGCCGGTGACGTAGGCGGGAATGAATGCCGCGTCCGGGTTCTGCTCGCACCAGGTATCGGCCGCGGGAATGGTGCGCCGTGTATCCGCGGGACCGCAGGGCAGGTTGGCGCCGATGCCGCAGCCCATCAGCACACCATCCGCGCAGCGCACCACGGCACCACGTGCCGCCTCCGGCGACGGCAGGCGGAAGGCGCGGACGAAGGCGCCGAGCAGCGTGGACGGCAGCGGCTCCGGCGCGGGGCCGATACCGTGGCACGCAGCCGATCCCTGCGGTGGCGCGGCAGGCCTCATCAGCACCGCCATCGCGAGCAGCGCGAGCAGGGCGCCGGCGGGGATGAACGCGCGTCTCACGCGTATTTCTGCGTGAGCCCGCCATCGACCACGAGTTCCTGGCCCGTGATGTAGCGGCTTTCGTCGCAGGCGAGGAACAGCGCGGCGTTGGCAACGTCCCAGGCGTTGCCGCCGAAGCCCATGGGCACCTGCCGTGCGCGCGCGCGCCACAGTTCCTCGGCACCGCCGTAGGACGCGGTGAGGCCGGCGGAGTTCGCGACCATCGGCGTCTCCATCAGCCCCGGCAGCACAGCGTTCACGCGGATAGCCTTCGGCGCATACTGCACCGCCGTGGTGCGCGTGAGGTGGTTCATCGCCGCCTTGCTGGCGTAATAGGTGGAATACGGAACACCTGTGTAACGAATGCCGGCGACCGAGGAGATGTTGACGATGGAGCCGCCGCCCTGACGCTCCATCACCGGGATCACGTGCTTCATGGCGAGGAAGCAGGATTTGAGGTTGACCGCCATCACGCGGTCCCACTCCGCTTCCTCCACCTCGACCACGCCGCCAACGACGGCGATGCCGACATTGTTGTCGAGCACATCGATACGGCCCCAGGCATCGAGGCAGAGCCGGGTCATCGCCAGGAGATCGGCGGACTTCGTGACATCAGCACGGAAGACGCGCGCCTCGCCGCCCTCGCCGGCGATGAGGCCGGCGGTCTCCTCGGCCGCGGTCTCGTTGACGTCCACGCACAGCACCTTCGCACCTTCGCGCGCGAAGGTGACGGCGGTCGCCTTGCCGTTACCCCAACCCGGGCCGCTGGAACCCGCCCCGACCACGATCGCAACCTTGTCCGCCAGCCTTCCCGGCATTTCTTCCTCCCTCGCCGCGCCTTCAGGGCAGCGGCACGATCAGCATCAGGTCCGTGTCGCCCGTCGCCTCGCCAGCGCGGGTGATGAGCGCGTGCGCCTGGCCGCGATGATGCGTCTGGTGATTGAAGAAATGCACCACCACGCCCGCGCGGCCGCGGCGCATCTCCTTCTGCGCGGCGGCGGAGTACCAGACGAGGTCCTCGGCGAGCCATTCATCCGTGACGCGGCCGGCCCAGTCCTCGATGCGGGCATCGGCAGCCTCGCGCGCGGAGCGCAGCGCGTCGAAATCCGCGACCATGGTATCGCTCTCGCGGATCGACACTGGCGGCTTCTGCCAGCCATCGAAGCGCGACATCCACATGCAGTCGCCCCACAGGAGATGCGTGAGCGTGCCATGGATGGAGTGCCAGAACGCACCGCCATCCTCGCGCCGCTGCGCATCCGAGAGGCGCGCGGCGGCGGCATACAGGCGGCGGTTCATCTCCGCGTTATACGCGGCCATGGTCCGGATGTAGGCTTGGGTGATCATTGCTTTTCCAGTACGATGCCGCGGACACGCCCGGCATGGAGCGAAAGTCGGCGAACCGCGCCGCCTTCGCGCTCCGCCCGCACGTCGAGCACCGCGCGGTAGAGGGTGCCGGGAATCTCGATGCGGAACACATCGCCCTCGACACCCGCAAGCGACCATGGTTCGGCCGCGCGCACCACTGGCCCCACGACATGCACGGCGTTGCCGGCGATGGTCCAGGTCGCCGCGAGATCGGTGCAGGCATAGGTGCCGTCGAGCCCCGGCGGGATCGCCGCCCCTGGTGCGACGCGATGCCAGCGGGAGACGCGGCCGGCATCCTGTTCCACGTGCAGCAGGTCGCCTTCGCGCCGGCACGTGAACACGAAGGAGCCGCGGCGGGCGGCCAGGCGCCCGTCCGGCGTGCCCTCCACCGCAAACGGTACGCCGCCAGCGCTGCCGGAAAGCACGCCGTCCTTGCGCGTGAGGTCCACGCTCTGCGGTTCCGTGGGGTCGAGCCAGCGGCCGTCGTAGCCGGAAATATCCGGGATTTTCGGTTCCGGACCCACCGCCTCGCCCAGCACCGCCTCCGCCGCCTCGTAGGCCATGCCGAGCGGATCAGCCTCGGCATTGTTGGCGATGGCGACGACGCAGAGACGATGCTCGGGCAGGCGCAGGAAATGCGTCTTGTAGCCGGGCCAGAGCCCGCCATGGTCGATGGCGAGCGCGCCGCGCCAGCGCCGCACCTGCTGCCCGCGCGCATAGAAATTCTCGAGACCGTTGGCAAAGCGCAACTGCGTCGAGAGCTTCGCCGCGAGCGCGGCGCCCACGGTGGAGAGGTAGCGGTCCCAGAGTGCGAGGTCCTCCACGCAGGAGACCAGCCCGCCCTCGCCGCCGAGAGGAAAACCATGCTGCGCGCGGCGCCAGCCCTCGCCCTCCGGCAGGTAGCCGGTGGCGAGGTTCGGCACGGGCTCGGCCGTGCTCTCCACCATCGCGGTGCGCGTCATGCCGAGAGGGGCGAAGAAATGCCGGCGCAGATACTCGGGCAACGCCATGCCGCTGATGCGCTCCACGATCAGTCCGGCGAGCAGGAAATTGCTGTTGCTGTAGAGGTAGCCGTGGTTCGGCGCGAAATTCAGCGCCGACTGGCGGAAAATCGCATCAAGCAACGCCTGGCGGCGGACGGGCTGCGCGAGGTCGGCGCCGGCGAGCGACATGAGTTGCAGCATGTCGCGCACGCCGGCGCTGTTGTGCAGCAGGTGCGCGACGGTGAGCCGCTCCCCGTAGTCCGGCAGCTCCGGCAGATGCGCGCGCGCCGCGTCGTCGAGCGCGAGCCTGCCTTCGTCCGCGAGGCGCAGCACCGCGGCACAGGTGAACTGTTTCGAGACCGAGGCGATGCGGAAGCGGGTCGCGGGCCCAATCGGCACGCCGAGCTCGAGGCTCGCGAGCCCGTTGCTTATGTGGGCGAGCGTCTCGCCGTCGCGGAACACGCCGATCGAGGCGCCGGGACCGCCGGCGAAGGGCGCGAGGAGGGTTTCGAGGCGGCGCCCGAGGCGCAGCAGGTCGAGGTTCGGCATGACGTGACGGTAGCGCCGGGTGCGCCGGCGTTCTAGCCTTGGCCCATGCTCATCGATTGCGACCTGCATCCACCGGCGCCGAAGCTCGCGGAGCTGCTGCCCCACATGGGCGCGCATTGGCGCGAGACCGTGGTCTCCCGCGGGGTCGACGAGCTGATCAGCAACTACGAGCCGCCGAACGCGCCGACCACGTCCCGGCCCGGGGCAGTGCGGGATGTGGCGGGCTTCCTCGCCGCGGCGCTCGATCCGCTGGGCACCACGGTTGCGATCCTGAACCCGCTGCTGCCGGTCGCGATGCTGCACAGCGAGGATATGGCCGCGGCCTATGCGCGGGCCGCGAATGACTGGGTGGCCGCCACCTGGCTCGACACCGATCCGCGGCTGCGGGCCTCGATCCTGGTCGCACCGCAGAGCCCATCGCTGGCGGCGGACGAAATCCTGCGCTGCGCCGAGGACAGGCGCTTCGTGCAGGTGCTGCTGCCGGCGCTGGTGGAAGTGCCGCTCGGCCGGCGGACGCTGTGGCCGATCTACGCGGCGGCGGAACGGGCGGGGCTGCCCGTCGGCATCCATGCCGGGTCGGCCTACGTGCACGCGCCGAGCCCGATCGGCTGGGGCAGCTACGTGGTGGAGGACCACGCCAACATGGCCGGCGGGTTTGCGACTCAGCTCACCAGCCTGGTGGCGGAGGGCGTGTTCCAGCGCTTTCCGGATCTCACCGTGGTGCTGCTGGAATCCGGCATCACCTGGCTGCCAGCGCATCTCTGGCGGCTTTCCAAATACTGGCGGGGCTTGCGGACGGAGGTGCCGTGGCTCGATGAGCCGCCGGAGGCGCTGGTACGGCGCAGGGTGAAAGTCTCGCTCGCGCCGATGGACGCGCCGGACACCGCCACGTTCCTGCGCATGGTCGAGCAGCTCGATGGCGCGGAGATGCTGCTCTTCTCCTCCGACTACCCGCACTGGAACGATGATCTTCCGCCGATCCCTGAGGGGCTGCCGGCCGATTTGTTGCGGAAGATGCGGACGGACAATCCGCGTGCTACCTATCGGCGTCTGGCGGAGGTGCCGGCATGAACGTGCAGCAGATTCCGGCGAAGGAAGCGGCGGCGGCCAGTCGGCGCGCAATCGCGGACGGGGACATCCACCCCTCGGCGAAGAGCCTTGACGTGCTGGAACCGTTCCTGGAGCGGCGGTGGCTGGAGCATATCCGCGCCTTCGGCACCGGGCCGCGGCACGGGTTCTTCACCGGCCCGGCCTACCCGAAGAGCCAGCCGGGCGCCGACCGGCGCGACGCGACGCCACCGGAGGGCGGGCGCGCAGGATCGAGCCTCTCCTTCATGCAGGCGCAGCATCTCGATGCGAACAATATCGCGTTCGGCATCCTCAATCCGCTGGCGCCGTCCGGGCAGGGATTCCGCAACCTGGAACTCGGGGCCGCGATGACGCGGGCGGTCAACGACTGGCAGGTGACGTGCTGGACATCGCGGGACTCGCGGCTGCGCGCGTCCGTGGTGGTGCCCTATGAGGATGCGGACGCGTCGGCGGCGGAAATCCGGCGGCGGGCAGCGGACAAGAATTTCGCGCAGGTGCTGCTGCTCTCGCGCACCGGCGAGCCGACGGGGCGACGGCGATACTGGCCGATCTTCGATGCCGCCGTGGAGGCCGGCTTGCCGGTTGGCATCCACGCGTTCGGCTACGGCGGGCACCCGATCACCGGGAGCGGATGGCCCTCCTACTACATCGAGGAGATGACGGGGCACGCGCAGGCGAGCCAGGCCGGGCTCGCCTCGTTGATCCTCGAGGGCGTGTTCGCACGCCACCCCGCGCTGAAGCTGGTGCTGATCGAATCCGGCTTTGCCTGGCTGCCAAGCTTCGCGTGGCGGCTCGACCGGCTCTGGGCGCGGATGCGCGCCGAGGTGCCGCATGTGAAGGAACCGCCCTCGGAGACGATCCGCCGCCAGGTCTGGCTGACGACGCAGCCGATGGAGGAACCGTCCGACCCCGCACACCTCGCGGAGGTGATCGACTGGATCGGGTGGGACCGGCTGATCTTCGCGACCGACTACCCGCACTGGGATTTCGACGACCCGGCGCACGCGATCAAGCTGCACCTCGATACCGAGGCGCGGAACCGCTTTTTCAGGGAAAACGCCCGGGCGGTCTGGGGCTTCTAGGGCAGGTCGACCAGGATTTCGTCGTCCTCGACCTTGATGGGATAGACGGCGATGTCTTCCTCGATCGGGGCGCAGAGGCCCTTGCCGGTGCGCACATCGAAGCGGCCGGCGTGCAGCGGGCATTCGATGACGCCCTCTTCCAGCCAGCCATCGGTGAGCAGCGCGAAGGCGTGTGTGCAGACATTGTCGGTGCAGCGGATCTCGCCGCCGCCGAGGTTGTAGAGCGCGAGTTGCCGGCCGCCGGCTTCCACCGCCACCGCCGCGCCCTCCGCCACATCGGCCAGCTTCGCCACCTTCGTCCAACCGCTCATGCACGCACCCTTCCGTTGCGAATCGTGGCGTGTAGTTTGCCCGGCAAGCGCGTTTCTGTCGCGGGGGATGAATGGCGGGGATCGTGATCGTGGGGGCCGGGCAGGCCGGCGGCAACGCGGCGGTGGCGGCGCGGGAGGCGGGGTACGAGGGATCGGTCACGCTGATCGGCGCCGAGCCGCACCTGCCCTACGAGCGCCCGCCACTGTCGAAGGAAGCGCTGCTGGCAGAGGCGCTGCCGGGGCCGCAACTCTTCTTCACGGCGGCAAAGCTCGCGGAACGCGGAATCGTGACCGCGCTGGGCGTGCGGGTGGAGGCGATCCGGGCTGCGGCGCACGAGGTGGTGTTGTCCGACGGGCGCGTGCTGGGGTGGGACAAGCTGCTGATCGCGACCGGCGGGCGGGCGCGGGCGCTTGCGGTGCCGGGCGGCGAACAGGCGCTGCTGCTGCGCACGCACGAGGACGCGGCCGCCATCCGCGCCAGGCTGGTGCCGGGGGCGAGGGTGGTGTGCATCGGCGCGGGGGTAATCGGGCTCGAGATCGCGTCCTCGGCGCGGGCGCGGGGCTGCCAGGTTTGCGTGCTGGAGGCTGCGGACGGGGTGATGGGGCGGGTGCTGTCCGCACCCATGGCAGCGTTCATGCGCGAGCGGCACGAGGCGGCAGGGGTGGCGCTGCGGCTCGGCGCCGCGGTGCACGCGATCGAACCGGGACGGGTGGTCTGCGGCGGATTCGACGTGGCGGCGGACGTGGTGATCGCCGGGATCGGGATCGTGCGCGAGACAGCGCTCGCGGAGGCGGCGGGCATTGCCTGCACCGGCGCGGTGCCGGTGGACGAGACGACGGCGACAAGCGTCGCGGATGTCCACGCGGCGGGCGATGTTGCCGAGTTTCCGCATCCGCTGTTCGGGCGGCGAATGGTTCTGGAGACGTGGCGGCACGCGCAGAACCACGGCATCGCCGCGGGGCGCGCGATGGCGGGCAAGCCCGCGCCCTATGACGACGTGCCCTGGTTCTGGTCCGACCAACTGGGGTTGAACCTGCAGGTGGCCGGCCTGCCGCGTGAGGGCGTGCGAACGGTCTGGCGCGGCGAGATGGGAGCGGCGAGTTTCACCGCGTTTCATCTCGACGCGACGGGTTGCCTGGTTGGCGCGGAGGGGGTGGGTGCGGCGCGCGAGATCCGCGCGGCGCAGGTGCTGATCAAGGCGGGGAAGCCGGTGGACGCGGCGATGCTGGCGGACCCGGCGGTGCCGGCGCAGAAGCTGGCAGCAGCATCCCTCCACGCCTGATGGACAAACTTTCCCTGGTCCTTTGTTAGAAGAAAGAAGGTTACGCTATCTTTTCGACCCGATGCACCTCGACCGTGAGGTGCGAGAGCGACGGAAAATCGGCCAACCGTTCGCGATAGTGAGCCGGGGCGCGAGCGTGGGGTGTCGCCACGCAAAGGATGGCGCCCAGATGCCCGGGGCCAAGGCGCCAGATGTGCAGATCCGCGATCATGTCGCCGTCTTCCTCGATGATACGGCGTAGTTTCGCCGCGAGCGTGCGGTCCGGACTCATGTCGAGCAGAATGGCGCCGGTGTCGCGGATCAATCCGTAGGACCAGCTTGCGATCACGCAGGCACCAACGATGCCCACCAGCGGGTCGATCCAGAGCCAGCCGAAGGCGCGGGCGAGCAGCAGGCCCAGGATGACGAGCACGGAGACGGCGGCGTCCGCGAGGACGTGAACGACCGCGGCGCGCATGTTGTTGTCGCGCCCCACATCAGCATGCGCGTGGTGGTGGTCGTGCCCATGGTCGTGGCCGTGCGCATGGCCGTGCTCATGATCATGGTCGTGTTCGTCGTGGTGCGCGTGGCCGTGGTGATGGTGGGCATGATGCTGGGCGTCGCCGTGACCACCGCCGAGCAGCCACGCGCTCGCGACATTGACCGCGAGGCCGAGAACGGCGATCGCGATCGCTTCGTTGAAATGGATCGGAATAGGAACAAAGAGGCGTGAGACCGCCTCGTAGCCGATGAGCAGCGCGATCATCGCGAGAATGACGGCGCTCGTAAATCCGGCGAGATCGCCGAGCTTGCCGGTGCCGAAGCTGAAGCGGGGATCGTCCGTGTGGCGGCGGGCATAGGTATAGGCGAGCGCCGCGAGCATCAGCGCGCCGGCGTGCGTGCTCATGTGCATGCCGTCCGCCACCAGCGCGATGGATCCGAAAAGCAGGCCGCCCACGATCTCGGCGATCATCATCGCGGTGCAAAGCACGATCACCGCCCAGGTACGGCGCTCGCTGCTCGCGTGGCCCTCGGCCAGGAAGCTGTGCGAGTGGAGCAAGGAAGCGGCGTCGGATTCTCTCATGGTTCCCTCAGCGCAGATAGGTTCGGACGATGCCGAGGAGCTGCTCGGCGGCCTCGGCGTTCAGCACGCCGGGATGGCGGTCGGGATCGACGAGATGGGTGCGGACATGGTCCTCCACCACCACCGCCATCAGGCCCGCGGTGGCGCCGCGCATGCCGGCGATGAGGTGCATGACCTGCTCGCAGCCGGCCTCGGATTCGAGCGCGCGCTCGATGGCCTCAACCTGGCCGCGGATGCGACGCACGCGGGCGAGAAGCTTGGCCTTGTCGCGGACGGTGTGGGTCATGACCAATTGATAGCATAGCCCCCCACCCTATCAAGCTCGCGCAGGCGCACGCCGCTTCAGGGCCTGATCGCTTCCATCCGGCGCAGGAGGTGGGTCGCCGCGGCCTCGAGGTGATCGTGCAGCTCGCGGACTGCCAGCTCCGCCTCCTGGCGCTGGAGATGGACCACGATCCGGCGATGCCCGGCGAGCCA
This sequence comes from uncultured Pseudomonadota bacterium, assembly GCA_963764465.1. Taxonomy (GTDB): domain Bacteria; phylum Pseudomonadota; class Alphaproteobacteria; order Acetobacterales; family Acetobacteraceae; genus JAJXXT01. The sequence continues at coordinate 121,694 of CAVXSO010000007.1, forward strand.
GCGCGGTTTCCTCGCCGGCATGGTGGCGTGGGCGGCTACGTGAAGACGGCAGGTGCGGCGCAGGGATTCGATCAGCGCGAGTTGCCGCGGGCGGTTGGCCGGGCGGTAAAGGGCGCGGTGGAACTCCCAGTCGCCCTCCGCCCAGTCAGGGGTGCCGGCGTCGAGGTCCGACTTGAGACGGATGCGCTCGATTTCGGCGAGCGTGGCGGGGATCAGCATCGGCGCGGCACGGCGGAGCGCGTCGCATTCCAACAGGATGCGCAGATCGTAGACCTCCCTCACCTCTCCTCGCGCGAGGCTGATGGCGCGCGCGCCGCGGTTCGCCTCCATTTCGATGAGGCCTTCGCCGGCCAGGATGCGCAGCGCGTCGCGGACGGGAATGCGGCTGACGCCGAAGCGCTCGGCCAGTGCCACCTGCGCCAGATCGTCGCCGGGACGAAGGATGCCGGCCATGAGCTCCGCCCGCAGGGTTGCGGCGATGGCATCCGGCGTCATCGGCGGGCGTTGCGGCGGTGCGGGCCGGAACGTTGCAGGATGGGGCGTTGCTGGATGGATCGACACATTGTATGCATGCATACTTGTATACATTCGGAGACCGCGATGGCCAAGGGCCATGATTTCACGGCGACCGTCGCCTGGACCGGCGACCGCGGCGAGGGCACGCGTCACTACCGCGGCTACGACCGTACCTGGCGCATCGCGACGCCTGGAAAACCATCGGTCGAATGCTCCAACGACCCGGCGCTGGGCGGCGATCCCACCAAGCCGAACCCCGAAGACCTGCTGCTCGCAAGCCTCGCCGCCTGCCACATGCTCTGGTACCTGCACCTCGCGAGCGAGGCCGGGATCATCGTGCGCGGCTACGAGGACACGCCGCTCGGCGTGGGCGAGACAGGCCCGCGCGGCGAGGGGCGGTTCGTGCGCGCGGTGCTACGGCCGGCAATCCGTCTCGCCCGAGGCACGGACCTCGCGCAGGCCGACGCGCTGCACCACGAGGTACACCACTACTGCTTCATCGCACGCTCGGTGAACTTTCCGGTCGGCTATGAGGCAACCTACGTCGAGGTTTGACGCGGGCCCTGACTTGCCGAAGGCGGCTCGAATGCTGCTATCCTACGACGCGTTAATCAATGGGAGCTTCCTGATGCGTTTCCTCCGCCCCCTCGCGGCCGCGATGCTGCTTGCCGCACCGGCACTGGCCCCCGCGGCCGCACTCGCCAAGGACTACAGCCACATCACGATTGCAACCGAGGGTGCCTACGCGCCCTACAACATGCACGCGCCGGACGGGAAGCTGATCGGGTTCGAGATCGATCTCGGCGACGATCTCTGCAAGCGCATGAAGATCCAGTGCACCTGGGTGGCGCAGGACTGGGATGGCATGATTCCGGCGCTGAATGCCGGCAAGTTCGACGCGATCATGGACGGGATGTCGATCACGCCGGCGCGCCTCAAGGTGATCGATTTCTCGCGCAACTACTCGCAGTCGCCGACCGTGTTCCTGGTGAAGAAGGACGGGCCGCTGGCCAAGATGCCGGATACGGGCGTCGCGGTCTCGCTCGACGACCAGGCGGCGGCGACCAAGGCGTTCGACGCGATCAAGCCGCTGCTGAAGGGCAAGACCGTGGGCGTGCAGGTGGCGACGATCCAGCTCAACCTGCTCGACACCTACCTCAAGGACACGGTGACGATCCGCTCCTACAAGACGACGCAGGAGCATGACCTCGACCTCGCGGCTGGCCGTATCGACGCGGCGCTGGCGTCCACGGCCTATTTCGTCTCGACGCTGGGCCGCCCGGGCGGCAATGCGTTCGTCGAGGTCGGGCCGAAGTTCACCGGCGGGCTGCTCGGCAAGGGTACCGGCGTGGGCATGCGCAAGTCCGACCCCGAGCTCAAGGTGATGTTCGACAAGGCCATCAACGCGGCAATCAAGGACGGAACGGTCAAGAAGCTGTCGCTGAAGTGGTTCAAGGTGGATATCAGCCCGGCCTCGTGAATCGCGCACGCGACCAGGCAGGGCCGGCTGGCTGATGGGTGACACGCTCCGCCTCCTGAGCTTCGGGCCGGGGGGCTGGGGGATGACGCTGGCGGAGGGGGCGGCAATGACACTCGCCCTCTCCGCTTGCGCGTACCTGCTCGGGCTGGCGCTGGGCGGGCTCGGCGCCTGGGGACGGCTGTCCGGCGGGCGGGCCGTGCGGGCGGTGGTGGATGTGTACACCACGGTGCTGCGCGGCATTCCGGACCTGCTGGTGATCTACCTGTTCTATTTCGGTGGCGGACAGATGATCGGGGCCGTCGCGCACCTGTTCGGCGCCACCGGGTTCTTCGGGATGAACGGGTTTTCCGTCGGCACCATCGCGATCGGGCTGGTGACGGGGGCATACCAGACGGAGGTCCTGCGCGGCGGCTACCTCGCGATCCCCAAGGGCGAGATCGAGGCGGCGCGCGCCGTCGGCATGGGCCGGCTGCTGATGTTGCGGCGGATCATCGCGCCGCGCGCGCTGCGGTTCGCGCTGCCGGGGATGGGCAATGTCTGGCAGCAGACGCTGAAGGAATCCGCCCTGGTGTCCGTGACCGGGCTCGCGGAGCTGATGCGGCAGGTGAATGTCGCGAGCGGTTCCACGCAGCTGCCGTTCGACTTCACCATCGCGGGCTTCGTGCTCTACCTCGTGCTCACCTCGATCTCGGGGGGCGTGTTCGCCGGCGTCGAACGGCAGGTGGCGCACGGCGAACGCGCGGCGGCAAAGAGCAGCGCCGCATGAGCGAGGAGATTGCGTTTCTCGCCGACGTGTTCCGCCAGCTGCTGGGCGGGCTGCCGCTGACGCTGGAGCTGACGGTGGTTTCCGTCACCTGCGGGGCGATGTTGGCGCTGGTGTTCGCGTTGCTGCGGGCGGGCTCGCGTATCGGCGCCGTGTTCGTTTCGTTCTACGTGTTCGTATTCCGCGGCTCGCCGCTGCTGTTGCAGATCTTCTTCATCTATTACGGGTTGGGGCAGTTCGCCTTCGTGCGTGACAGTTTCGCCTGGCCGGCACTGCGCGACCCGGCCTTTTGCGCGATCCTGGCGCTGGCGCTAAACACGGCCGCCTATACCAGCGAGATCCTGCGCGGGGGCCTTGCAAGCGTACCGAAGGGCGCGATCGAGGCGGGGCGGGCCGTGGGGATGTCGCGCGTGATGCTGCTGCGGCGCGTCGTGCTGCCGCTGGCGATCCGCCAGGCGCTGCCGGCCTACAGCAACGAGCTGATCGCGATGGTGAAGTCCACCTCGCTCGCCTCCATCGTGACGCTAATGGAAATCAGCGGCGTGGCCTACGCACTCGTTTCGTCCACGTACCGGGCGGTGGAAGTGCTGTCCTGCGCGGGGGCGATCTACCTGGTGCTGATCGTGCTGTTGACCCGGGGCGTGGGGTTGGTGGAGATGTGGTTGTCGCCAGCGGGGAGTCGGGCGTGAAGCCGGTGGTCATCGAGGCAATGGGTGTCGAGAAGAGTTTCGGCGCCAACAAGGTGCTGCGCGGTGTCTCGCTCGCAGCACTCGAGGGCGAGGTGGTCTCTATCGTCGGCGCCAGCGGCTCAGGCAAGAGCACCCTGTTGCGCTGCTTTCCTCTGCTCGAAATTCCCGATGCCGGCGATGTCGCGATCGCGGGCGAGGTGCTGGCACTCACAGAGCGCGGCGGCCGGCGCGTGCCGCGTGACATGGGCCAGGTGCAGCGGGTGCGCGCCGAGCTCGGCTTCGTCTTCCAGAGCTTCAATCTCTGGCCGCACCGGACGGTGCTGGGCAACGTGATCGAGGCGCCGGTGCATGTGCAAAAGCGGCCCAGGGCGGAATGCACCGCCGAGGCCGAGGCGCTGCTGGAAAAGGTCGGCCTTGCCGACAAGCGCGACGCCTGGCCAGCGCAGCTTTCTGGCGGGCAACAGCAGCGCGCGGCGATCGCCCGCGCCCTTGCCATGCGGCCGAAGGCACTGCTGTTCGACGAGCCGACCTCGGCGCTGGACCCGGAACTCGTCGGCGAGGTGCTGCGGGTGATCCGCGGGCTCGCGGAGGAAGGACGGACGATGCTGATCGTGACACACGAAATGGCATTCGCGGCGGAGGTCTCGAGCCGGGCGTTGTTCCTCGATGCCGGGATCGTTGGCGAGGAAGGGCCGCCGGGGCAGATTTTTCAGAACCCGCAGACAGAACGGTGCCGGGCGTTCGTGAGCCGGCACCTGGCGCGCGGGTAAGCGAGGCTCGCCGCGCCGGCGGACGCAGGAGGTTCTGCGGTCTCCTGATACCAGCCCGCGCAACCGGGTGGGCCAGCACCGCCCCCGCCCGTCGCTGACCGCTGCCGAGGCGCGCCCTGTAAATCGGACCGAGGCGGTCGAGATATTTTATAGTTGAAATATCCGACGCCGGTGCGAGAGTCCGCGCATCTTTGTTTGCGACAGCGATCCACGCCGCCAGCGACGATCGCAGTCTGGGAGGAGCCGCGCATGAACCATCCGTCGTGGAACGCCAACCGCTTCAAGATCGGCGTGTTTTCCGCCAATGCCGACGGGGGGCTGACGCTCACGCGCGTCAAGGAACGCTGGCCCGCGGAATGGGACGGCATCGCGCGCGTGGCACGGATGGCGGACCGCGCGGGGCTCGACTTCTTCCTGCCGATCGCGCGGTGGAAGGGTTTTGGTGGCGAGATGAACTCGCGGGAGTGGAGCTACGAGACGCTCACGTTCGCCTCCGGCCTCGCTGCCATCACCGAGCGGATCACGCTGTTCTCCACCGTGCATGTGCCGATGGTGCACCCGGTGTTCGCCGCAAAGGCGCTGGCGACGATCGACCATCAATCGCACGGGCGCTCGGGGCTCAACATCGTCTGCGGCTGGAACCCCGAGGAGTTCGGGATGTTCGGCCTGCCGCTGATCGAGGAGCGCTACGCGCAGGGGCATGAGTGGTTCGAGATCATCTCGCGCATCCATGCCGGGGAGACCGGGTTCGACTATTCCGGCAAATTCTACCAGTTGAAGAACGTCTCGGGGAAACCGCTGCCGGTGCAGCGGCCACGGCCGCTCACCGTCAATGCCGCGTTTTCGCCGCCCGGGCGGGATTTCGCGGCCACCGCCGCGGACTGCCTGCTTACGAGTTTCGTCGATATCCCGAAGGGCCGCGAGCAGATCGCCGATATCAAGGGCCGTGCCACGAAGGCGGGGCGCGAGGTGGGCGTGCTCGCTACCTGTCACGTGGTGTTGCGGCCGACGCAGGCGGAAGCCGAGGCCTACTACGAACATTACGCGGTCGAGATGGAAGACGCCGTCAGCGTCGACCACTACATGGGCGCCAAGGAAAAATTTTCCGGCTCGCACGAGGCCGAGGCATACCGGCTCCACCGCAAGCGCTTCGCGGGCGGCGCCGGCACCTACCCAGTGGTGGGCACGGCGCGGCACATCGCCGAGGAAATGATCAGGCTGGCGGAAGCCGGGTTCGCGGGCACCACGATCAGCTTCGTCAACTACGAGAACGAGCTGCCGGCCTTTCTCGAAGGCGTGCTGCCTATCCTGAAGGAGGCGGGATGGCGAGCATCGTAGCCGCCGGCACGCCGATGTCGGGCGGCGCGGCCGCCAGCAGCTCGCGCGTGTAGTCCGCCTGGGGACTGGCGAAGACGTGCTCCGTCTCGCCCGCCTCCACGATGCGGCCCTGCTGCATGACGATGACGCGGTCGCAAAGGTGCCGCACGACGGCGAGGTCGTGCGAGATAAAGACGAGCGCGATGCCGCCGGCGCGCAGCTTCGCGAGCAGGGCGAGAAGCTGCGCCTGGACCGAGACATCGAGGCCCGAGACGATCTCGTCCGCCACCAGCAGACGCGGGCGGGCGGCGAGCGCGCGGGCAATGTTGACGCGCTGGCGCTGACCGCCGGAGAGCTGCGACGGCAGGCGCGAGACCAGTGCCGGATCAAGCCCCATGGCGCGCATCAGCTCCGTGGCGACGGCCTCGCGCTCCGCCACGGGGCGGTGCACCGCCTCCAGCGCCTGAGCCACGATGGAGCCGACGCGGCGGCGCGGGTTGAGCGCCGAGCTCGGGTTCTGGAACACCATCTGCAGGTTCGCCAGGCGGATCTCGCGCGCCGTCGCGTCGCCCCGCGTGACATCGGCGCCGGCGAGGGTGATGCGGCCAGAGCTCGGGTGGTCGAGGCCAACGATGAGGCGCGCGAGGGTGGATTTGCCGCTACCGCTCTCCCCCACAACGCCGAGGAACTCGCCCTCGCGAAGGGTGAAGGAGGCGCCGTCGAGCGCCATCACGGCGCGGCGGCGGAACATACCGCCAGCGCGGAAGCGCCGGCCGAGGCCCTCCACGCTCAGCAGCACTTCGCCGGCCGGGACGCGGTGGGGCGGAGGCGGCGCGGAGGGAACGATGCCGAGGGTGCGCTCCGGATACTGGCAGGCGACGCGGCGGTCGTCGCCGATGAGCGGGATCTCGCGCTCAGCGCAGCCCTGGCTGCGCACCGGGCAGCGCGGCGCGAAGCGGCAACCGGTGGCCCCCGCGAGTGCCGCGAGGCCGGGCATGTGGTCCGGCAGCACCATGAGGCCGCGCCGCGTGCCCAGCGCGGGGTTCGCGAGTTCCAGCGCGCGCGTGTAGGGGTGCAGCGGGCGCGATAGGACGGAGGCGGCGCCACCCTCCTCCACCACCGCGCCGGCGTAGAGCACGGCCACGCGGTCGCAGATGCCGGCGGCGAGGCGCAGATCGTGGGTGATGAACAGCACCGCCGTGCCGGCGCGGCGTTGCAGGGCAGCCATCAGCTCGAGGATTCGTGACTGGACCGAAACGTCGAGCGCGGTCGTCGGTTCGTCGGCAACGATGAGGCGCGGACGCGAGGCGAAGGCCATGGCGATGAGGACACGCTGGCACATGCCGCCCGAGAGCTGATGCGGGAAGCGGCCCAGCAGGTGCTCGGGGTCCGGCAGCTGCACCTCGGCCAGGGCATCGATGGCGCGCTCGCGGTGCTCGCGCCGCGGGAAGCCGAGATGGGTGAAATGCTCGCGCAGCTGCGAAAAGATGGTGCGCACCGGGTTCAGCGCGGAGAGCGGCTCCTGCGGGATGAAGGCGATCTCGCGGCCCAGCATGGTGCGCCGGGTGACCGGCGTCATGGCGAGGATGTTGCGACGATTGAAGTCCACGCGGCCGGAGGAAACGCTGAAGCCAGGCGGCAGGTGCCCCGCAATGGCGCGGCCGAGCATGGACTTTCCGGCGCCGGACTCGCCCACGACGCCGAGCACCTGGCCCCTGTCGAGCGCCATGTTGATGCCGCGCAGCACCGGCGCCAGGCGGGCCTCATCGCCGGTCCCGACCCGCACCGTCACGGTCAGGTTCTCGATCGCGAGCAGGCTCATGGCGAAAGCTGGCTCATGCGCGCGTCGTGTCGAGGTCGAGCGCGCGGCGCAGCCCGTCGCCCGCGAGGTTGCAGCCGGCGACGGTCGCGAAGATGGCGATGACCGGTGCCAGCAGGTTCCATGGCGCCTCGAACACCGCCTGGCGACCATCGGCGATCATCTGGCCCCAGGCGATCTGGTCGGCGCCGACGCCGAGGCCGACGAAGGAAAGGATCGCCTCCACGACGACGGCGATGCCCATTTCGAGGGCGAACAGGGTGAACAGCAGCGGCAGGACAGCAGGGAAGACTTCCAGCAGCACGGTACGCAGGTGGGTGAAGCCGAGCAGCCGCGCGGCGGCGACGTGGTCACGGTGGGCGACGACCAGCACCTCCGCGCGCAGCACGCGGCAGAAGCGTGTCCAGTCCACGAGGATGATGGCGAGGATGACGTTGAACAGGCCGGTGCCGAGCCCCGTCATCAGGATCAGCGAGAGGATGACGGGGGGAAACGACATCCAGACGTCCACGGTACGACCGATGAGCCAGTCCACCCAGCCGCCGAGATAGCCGCTGGCCAGCGCCAGCAGGGAGCCGATCAGCGCCGCCCCCGTGGCGGCGGCGAACGCAACGAGCATCGCCGCGCGCGCGCCGTAGATGAGGCGGGAAAGGACGTCGCGGCCGAGGCTATCGGTACCCAGCAGGTGCGCCGCACTGCCGCCGCTCTGCCAGGCGGCGGGTGCGAGGGTAGCCAGCAGGTCCTGGTCGCCGGGGTTGTAGGGGGCGATGAGCGGGGCGAACACCGCCGCGAGCAGCACCGCCAGCACCAGCAACGCGCCGATGAGGAAACGAGGAGTAAGAAGCCTGCTCACGCGCGCCGCAGCCTCGGGTCCAGGACCATGTAGAGCGCGTCCACCACCGCGTTGATGCCAAGCACGACGACGCAATAGGTGAGGCCGACCGCCTGGATCACCGGCAGATCCGCGTTGCGCACCGCGTCCACCATGAGGTTGCCGATGCCGGGATCGGCGAAGATCACCTCGACCAGCAGCGAGCCGCCGAACAGGAAGCCGAATTGCACACCGACCAGCGTAAGGCTGGGCAGGGCCGCGTTGCGCAACGCGTGGGCGAGCAGCAGCCGCGCTTCCGAGATGCCGCGCAGCCGGGCCTGGCGGATGTAGTCCTGTTCCCAGGTCGCCACCAGCGAGGCGCGCAGCACGCGCGCGATGGGCGGGGCGAAGGCGATGCCGAGCGCCGAGGCCGGGAGGACGAGGTGGAGGCAGGCGCTCCAGAAGATGTCGAGCCGGCCCGCCCGCAGCGCGTCGATCAGCAGGAAGCCGGTGCCGGGCGGCTGCGGCAGGTTCGGCGCCAGGCGCCCGGTGAAGGGCAGCCAGTTCAGCGCCACGCCGAAGAGGAAAATGAAGAGCAGCCCCCAGAGGAATTCCGGGCAGCGACATGGCGAGCGTGGTGATGGTCTCCAGCGCCAGTTCCGAACGCCGGCCGCGCAGCGCGAACAAAAGCAGGCCGCCGCCGACACCGAGGACGAAGGCGATGACCATGGCGCTGCCGGCAAGCTCGATCGTGGCGGGTAGGGCGTTGCCGACGAGGCCCGCCACGGAGCGGCGCAGATGGATGGACTGGCCGAAGTCGCCATGCAGCACCTGGCCGAGCCAGATCGCGTATTGCACCGGCAGGGGCCGATCCAGCCCCATCGTGTGGCGCATCGCCTCGATCTCGGCGTTGGTGGCGTTGGGCGGCATGGACATGGCTGCCGGGTCCACCGGCAGCAGGCGCAGCGCCATGAACATGAGAGCCGAGACGACGAGAAGCGTGGGCAGCGCCACCGCCGCGCGCCAGGCCAGGGTGCGGAGCATGCCCGGGACTAGCCGAACGGCGGTGTCTTGTCAGCGCCCATCGTGCGTCAGCCGTGCCTACGTCCAGTGAAAGGTCTGGCCGAGCACCCAGCCATTGCCGTAGCGGGTGAAGGCGAGGTTCTTCTTGCGCACCAGGGTGATGACGCTCTGCAGCAGCGGCATGCAGGCGCCCATGTTCACCGCGTCCTCCTCGATCTGCTTCCAGCCGGCGATGCGCTTGGCCTCGTCGGTGACGGTGAACTGCGCGATGACGCGCTTGCCCAGCTCCGGGTCCTTCCACGGCGAGAAAGGCAGCTTCGGGTTCAGCAGGTAGCCGGCGTAGATCTCGGGATCGCCCGTGGCGTTGTCGAAGGAATACAGCGTCGCCTCCGGCAGCTTGTCGCCGCGGTTCAGCTCGAAATACTTCGAGTATTCGATGACCTGCAGATCCGCCTCGATGCCGACCTTCTTCCACATCGCGGCGATGGCGCGGGCCATGTCGTAGTCCGACGGGAACTGGCCGTTGGTGGTGTCGAAGCCGATCTTGATGGGCTTCTTGGGGCCATAGCCGGACTTGGCGAGAAGCTGCATCGCCAGCTTCGGGTCGTAGGCGAAGTGGAAATCCGGCAGGAAGCCGGGCGAGCCGGGCGGCGCCGGCACCGAGAGCGGCACCGCTGCGCCGCCGTAGAACGCCTTGGACAGCGCCTGCTTGTCGATCGCGTGATGCGCGGCGAGGCGCACGTTCTCGTCAGCGAAGGCGCGGTCGTTGCGCACCTGCAGCAGGACGATGCGGGTGATCGGGTCGAGCTCCGACGTCAGACCCGAGACCTTGCCGAGGCGCTGCGCCTCGCGCACCGGCACGTTGATGGTGAGGTCGAGCTGGCCGGACTGGATGGCGGCGACACGCGCCGAGGGGTCCTTGATGACCTCGATGGTGATGCGGCGCAAGGCGGGCTTCGGGCCCCAGTACGTGTCGTTGCGCTCGAGCACGATGCGGGCGTTGATCTCGTATTCCGCGAGCTTGTAGGGGCCGGACCCGACCGGCTTCTTCTGGAACTCGGCGGCCCCCACCTTGCTCATGTATTCCTTGGGCACGACGAAGCTGCCGAGGAACGCCAGCCAGACCGGGGCGGTGGGAAACGGCTGGGAGAAGCGCATCACCGCATGCGTGGGCGACGGCGTCTCGACATCGGTGAGGGTACGGAAGGACTTGCCGATGTCCAGGTTCTCGCCGTTCTTCACCCGCTCGAAGAAGGAGTAGCGGATATCCTCGCTCGTCATCTTCGTGCCGTCATGGAACGTCACGTCGTCGCGCAGTTCGAGGTCGAGGCTCTTGCCGTCCGGGGCGAGCTGCCACTTGGAAACGACGTTGGCGATGAGCTTGAGGTCCGGGGACTGCGTCAGCGGCTGGTCGAAGACCATCTTGTAGATGCCCTGCGCGTCCGGCGTGAAGCGCAGCGTGGGGTCCCAGCCGGTGACGTCGCTGGGCCAGCCGATGGTGGCACTGTCCTGCGCAGCGAGGGCGGGCAGCGGCAGGGCGGCGCCCGCGGCGGATGCAAGGAGCAGGCGGCGGCTGAGCGGCAGTTGCATGTTGTTGTCCCCCAGAGGCTGTGACATTGGCAGCGGCCGGCGGCGGCCGGTAGCGCGCGAGAAAATAGTTTAGACTTGAAATATCGCGACGGGGAAGCCCTAATGCGCTCACGCGGGATGCTGGCTTTGCGAACGCGTTGACGTGCGGGCGGACGGGACGGACGATCCGCCCGGATCGGGTGGGGGTGGCGGATGGCCGAACGAAGCTTCGCGCGCGAGGTTCAGGATCTGCGGCTGGGCGACGGGGAGGAGTTCCGCGGCGAAGGCATCCTCGCGGTCACCAAGGCGCTGCTGCAATCGGGCGTGGGGTATGTCGGCGGCTACCAGGGCGCGCCGATCTCACACCTCATGGACGTGCTTGCGGACGCGCAGGACATCCTCGGCGAGCTCGGCGTGCATTTCGAGACCTCGGCGAGCGAGGCAGCGGCGGCCTCCATGCTCGCGGCCTCGGTGATGTACCCGATCCGCGGAGCCGTGACATGGAAATCCACCGCCGGGACGAACGTGGCATGCGACGCGCTGTCCAACCTGGCCTCCGGCGGGGTGACCGGCGGCGCGCTGATCGTGATCGGCGAGGATTACGGCGAAGGCTCCTCCATCATGCAGGAGCGGACGCACGCCTTTGCGATGAAGTCCCAGATCTGGCTGCTCGACCCTCGGCCGAACCTGCCAAGCATCGTGCAGGCGGTGGAGGAAGGTTTCGCGCTCTCGGAGGTTTCCAACACGCCGGTGATGCTGGAGCTGCGCATCCGCGCGTGCCACGTGCACGGCAGCTTCATCACCAAGGCGAACCGCAAGCCGGCAATGCCGCTCGCGCAGGCCCTGGAGAACCCGGTGCGCGACACCGCGCGCATCGTGCTGCCGCCCGCCTCCTTCAACCACGAGAAGGAAAAGATCGAGCAACGGCTGCCAGCGGCACGGCGCTTCGTCGTCGAGCGCGGGCTGAACGAGACGTTCCACGGCGATCACGACGAGATCGGCATCGTGCTGCAGGGCGGCCTGTACAACGGCGTGATCCGCGCGCTGCAGGGGCTTGGGCTCGCCGACGTATGGGGCAACACGCGCATTCCGTTGCATGTGCTCAACGTCACCTACCCGCTGGTGCCGGAGGCGCTGGTCGCGTTCTGCGCCGGGAAGAAGGGCGTGCTGGTGGTGGAGGAGGGGCAGCCCGAGTTCATCGAGCAGGCGCTGGCGACCGAGCTGCGGCGCGCCGACGTCCAGACCCCGCTCTACGGCAAGAATGTGCTGCCGATGGCGGGCGAGTACACGGCCGGCGTGCTGTCGGCCGGCATCCGCGCGTACGTGGAAAAGGCGGCGCCCGCGCTCGCGCCAGGAATGAAGCCCGCGCCCTCGCCCGCCGCGGTGCTGGCCGACGAGCGGGTGAAGGCGCTGGCCAAAGCCGTGCCCCCGCGCCCGCCGAGCTTCTGCACCGGCTGTCCGGAACGCCCGATCTTCTCGGCGATGACGCTGGTGCAGAAGGAGCTGGGGCAGCACCATGTCGGTGCCGACATCGGCTGCCATCTCTTCGCGATCAACCCGCCCTTCGAGATCGGCGCGACGACGATGGGCTATGGGCTCGGCCCCTCCTCCACCGCGGCGCTGCAGGTGAAGGCGGGCAAGCGCGCGATCGCGGTGATGGGCGATGGCGGGTTCTGGCACAACGGGCTGCTCAACGGCATCGGCAATGCGGTGTTCAACAAGCATGACGGCGTGGTTGTCGTTGTGGACAACTACTATTCCGCCGCGACCGGCGGGCAGGACATTCTCTCCTCCCGCGCGGACAACAAGGCACGAAGCACCAAGCACCCGATCGAGGCCGCGATCCGTGGCGTGGGCGGCAAATGGGTCCGAACGCTGGAGCGGACCTACGACGTCGCGAAAATGCGCGACACGCTGCGCGAGGCGCTGACGACGAAGGAGGAAGGGCCGAAATTCATCGTTGCTTCCTCGGAATGCATGCTCAACCGGCAGCGGCGCGAACGGCCGGAGTTCAACGCCGCGGTGAAGAAGGGCGAGCGGCGGGTAAAGCCGCGCTTCGGTGTCGACGAGGATGTGTGCACCGGGGACCACGCCTGCATCCGGCTTTCCGGCTGCCCTTCCCTTTCCGTCAAACGCTCGGCCGATCCGCTGAAGGAGGATCCGGTCGCGACCATCGACCAGAGCTGCGTGGGCTGCGGCAATTGCGGCGAAGTGGCGGAGGCGGCCGTGCTGTGCCCCTCCTTCTACCGCGCGGACGTGGTGCACAACCCGACGCGGGCGGAGACGTGGTGGGCCGGCGTGCGCGGACGCGTGATCGCCTGGTTGCAGGCGCGGCGCGAGCGTGGGCGCCTGGTTCTTGCCCTCTGATGGAAAACATCTGACCGATGGATGGCGTGAACCTCTCCGGCGACCGGCCGATCACGCTCGCGATCCTGGCGATGGGCGGCCAGGGTGGCGGCGTGCTGGCGGACTGGGTCGTTGCCATGGCGGAACGCGAGGGATGGGTGGCGCAAACCACGTCCGTACCAGGCGTCGCGCAGCGCACCGGGGCCACGATCTATTACGTGGAGCTGATCCGCCCGCGCGGAAACTCGCTGCCGGTGCTGTCGCTGATGCCGGTGCCGGGCGACGTCGACGTGGTGGTCGCGTCCGAACTGATGGAGGCCGGGCGCGCGATCCAGCGTGGCCTGGTGACGCCGGAGCGCACCGTGATGGTGGCCTCCACGCACCGCGCGCTGACGGTGCCGGAGAAAGCAAAGCCAGGCGACGGAACGATCGACGGGCGGCCGGTGCTGGAGGCGATGCATTTCGCAGCCCGCAAGCTGATCGCGACCGACATGCAGGCGCTGGCGGAGGCAAACGGGAGCGTGATCTCCGCCTCGCTGTTCGGCGCTCTCGCTTCCTCTGGCGCGCTGCCGTTCTCGCGCGAGGCCTTCGAGACCACGATCCGCGAGGGCGGCGTGGGCGTCGCGACGAGCCTTGCCGCGTTCGACGCCGGGTTCAAGGCGGAGGCGGCGCCGGCGGAGGACACGCCAGCGGTGAATGACGCGATACAGGGCGGCACGACGGCGGAGCGCGCACGGCTGGCGTCGTTCCTAGAGCGCATCGATAAGGATTTCCCCGCGGACGCGCGCACCATGCTGCGCCACGGCGTGGCCCGGCTCGTGGACTACCAGGACCTCGACTACGCCGCCGAGTATCTCGACCATGTTGGCCGACTGGCGACGGTGGAGCCCTCACTCGCGACCGAGGCCGCGCGGCAGGTGGCCGTGGCGATGGCGTATGACGACGTGATCCGGGTCGCCGACCTCAAGACGCGAGCGGCGAGACTCGCGCGCGTGCGGCGTGAGGTGCAGGCGCGCGACGACCAGGTGCTGGACGCGACCGAGTTCATGCATCCGCGCGTTGCCGAGGTCTGTGGCACGCTGCCGGTGCGCTGGGGCAAGAAGATCGAGGCGTCGCCGACGCTTTCAGCACTGGTGAAGCGGTGGTTCGAGAAGCCGCGTCGTGTGCGCACCACGCGGCTCTCGGGTTTCCTGCAACTCTATCTGGTCGCGGGCATGCGGCGCTGGCGCCGCAGCCTGCTGCGGCATGCGCGCGAGGTGGATTTCCTGCGCAATTGGCTGGACCTCGTGGCCAGCGAGGCGCCCCGCGATCCCGCACTGGCGCTGGAGCTGCTGCGCTGCCGCCGGTTGGTGAAGGGCTACAGCGACACGCATGCGCGCGGCGAGAGCAAGTTCGCGCGCGTCACCGCGGCACTGCCGCTGCTGGCCGGGCGCGACGATGCCGCCGAGTGGTTGCGCCGGTTGCGCGAGGCAGCGCTGGCGGACGAAGCGGGCAAGGCGCTCGACGGCGCGCTTGCCACCCTGGCAACCCTGGAGAAGGCCGCATGAACGACATGCCGCAAGGCCACGACAGCGCGGGGCACGACATCACCGGGCTGGTGCGAGAGACCGCGGTGCACCGGGACGTCTATACCAGCCCGCATGTTTTCGATCTCGAGATGAAGCGGTTGTTCCGCCGCACCTGGGTTTATGTCGGGCATGCGAGCCAGGTGCCGGAGATCGGTGATTTCTTCACCACCACTGTGGGCACCGAGCCCGTTGTGATGGTGCGCCATACGGACCGCAGCGTGCGGGTGCTGTACAACCGCTGCCCACACCGCGGCGTGAAGATCGCCGGCGAGACCTGCGGCAACACCGGGCGCTTCTTCCGCTGCCCGTACCACGCCTGGTCTTTTCGCACAGACGGCTCGATCGCGGCCATTCCGGTACCGGAGGGATACAAGGAGGTGCCGCTCGCCGGGACCGCGGCGGGCGAGGGCATGAAGCCCGTCGGCGCCGTCGAGATCTACCGCGACTTCGTGTTCGCGCGCCTCGACGCGACGGGGATCTCGTTTGCCGATTATTTCGGCGAGAGCCTGTCGACCATCGACAACATGGTGGATCGGTCGCCGGTGGGCAAACTGGAGGTCGCGGGCGGGGTGCTGCGCTACATACACCGCTGCAACTGGAAGATGCTGGTCGAGAACCTGACCGACACGATGCACCCGATGGTGGCGCATGAGAGCAGCGCCGGCACCGCGGTGGAGGTATGGAAGAAACTTGGCTTGCCGGCGGACGCGCCAAGGCACCCGGCGGTCGAGATCTACGCGCCATTCGTTTCCTCATACGAGTTCTACCAGAACATGGGGATACGGACGTGGGCGAATGGGCACGGCCATACCGGCGTTTCGCAGTCGATCCATTCCAACTACTCGTCGATCCCCGGCTACTGGGAGGCGATGGAGGCGGCCCATGGCGCGGCGCGGACCAAGGCGATCCTGGGCGAGAACCGGCACAACACGGTGTATTTCCCGAACCTGACGATGAAGGGCCCGATCCAGGCGTTGCGCATCTTCAAGCCAGTGGCGGCGGACCGGACGATGGTGGAATCCTGGACGTTCCGCCTGGTCGGCGCGCCGGACAAGCTGCTGGAGCGGACGGTGCTCTACTCGCGACTCATCAACGCCCCGACCTCGCCGGTGGGGCACGACGACCTCGAAGTGTACGAGCGCGCGCAGGAAGCGCTGCATGTCGACGTCAATCCGTGGGTGAACATGCAGCGGCTCTACAAGCCGGGAGAGCTTGACCACGGCACCAGTGTCTGGAACGGCACCACAGAGGCGCAGATGCGCAACCAGTACAGGGCGTGGGTGCGCTTCATGGCGGAGGCGGCATGAACGCGCCCGGTGCCGCGGCCCTCGCGGACTTCGTTGTGCGCGAGGCACGGCTGCTCGACGAGCAGCGCTTCGACGAGTGGATCGACCTGTTCACGGTGGACGGGCGCTACTGGATGCCGCTGGAATGGGGGCAGACGGATCCCCTGCTGCACAACTCCCTGTTCTGGGACGACAAGGTGCTTCTGCGGATCCGCATCGAACGGCTGAAGGGTGCGAAGACCTACAGCCAGAAGCCGCGCAGCCGCTGCCAGCACGTGCTGCAGGCGACCGTGATTGACCGTAACGATCCCGATGCCAACCAATTCGAGACCTGGACGCCGTTCCACTATGTGGAGGCGCGCGGCGACGAGCAGAGCCTCTACGCGGGCTGGAGCCGGCACACGCTGGCGCTGGAGGAAGGCAAGCTGCGGATCCGACAGAAGCGGGTCGACCTTGTGAACCCCGAGGCCGCGTTCGGCAACATCCAGCTTTTCATGTGATGAATTTCGAAAGCGTCCAGCAGGCCTTCGAGGCCGCCGCCGCACGCTGGCCGGACAATCCGTTCTTCGGCGTGCTGGAAGAAACCGCAAGAATCTACGGGATTCCCGCCGGCGAGATCACCTACCGCCAGGCGAAGGCGAGGGTCGATGCGCTCGCCGCCGCCTATCGCGCCGCGGGATGGGGCGCGGGGCACCGAATCGCGCTGCTGCTGGAGAACCGGCCTGATTTCGTCATGCACTGGCTCGCCATCAACACGATCGGCGCCTCCATCGTGCCGATCAACCCGGATCTGCGCAGCGAGGAACTGCGCTACATGATCGGGCATTCGGAGATGGCGCTCGCGGTCGCGATCCCGGCGCGGCACGGCTCCCTGCGCGAGGCGTCGGACGGCAAGCTCACCGTGATCGCCGCGGATGACGCGATACCGGCAGCCGCGGTGCGCCACGAACCGGGTGCGCCGCTCGCCACGCGCGAGGCGGGGCTGCTCTACACGTCCGGCACGACGGGATTGCCGAAGGGCTGCGTGGTGTCCAACACCTGGTTCCTGGAGACGGGATACTGGTACCTGGGCCTGCGCGGTGCCGCCGAGCTGCACATGGGAAGCGAACGGATGCTGACGCCGCTGCCGCTGTTCCACATGAACGCGCTCGCGGCCTCCACCATGGCGATCATCCTGGCCGGTGGCTGCCTGTTCGTGCTGGACCGGTTCCACCCGAAGACCTGGTGGACATCCGTCCGCGAGTCCCGTGCCACGGTCATCCACTATCTTGGCGTGATGCCGGCGATGCTGATGGCAGCCCCACCCTCGCCGGAGGAACGCGACCACCATGTTCGTTTCGGGTTCGGCGCGGGCTGCGACCGCACGCTGCACGGGCCGGCGGAGGAACGGTTCGGGTTCCCCCTCGTCGAGGGCTGGGCGATGACGGAGACAGGGTGTTCCGTCTCCATCACCGCCGATGTGGAGCCGCGGCACGTGGGGATGAACTGCCTGGGCCGCGTGCCGCCGCACATGGAAATCCGCATCGTTCGTGAGGACGGCGCGGATTGTGGCGTGGACGAGCCGGGCGAGCTGCTGGTCCGCCACGCTGGCCCCGATCCTCGTTACGGATTCTTCACGGAATACCTGAAGGACGCCGAGGCGACGGCTTCTGCCTGGGCGGGCGGGTGGTTCCACACCGGCGACGTGATTCGCCGCGACGCGGAAGGGTTCTGCTATTTCGTCGACCGGCGCAAGAACGTGATCCGCCGCAGCGGCGAGAACATCGCCGCGATCGAGGTGGAGGCCGTTCTGTTACGCCACCCGAACGTGGCGGGCGTCGCGGTTGCCGCGGTGCCGGACGCGGTGCGCGACGAGGAGGTACTGGCCTGCGTGATCGCGCGCGAGAAGGTGACCGACGCACAGGTCTTCGCACGCGACCTCGTCGCGTGGTGCCTGGCACGACTCGCCTACTACAAGGCGCCGGGCTACGTGGCGGTGGTGGACGCGCTGCCGGTGACATCCACCAACAAGGTGCAGCGAGGCGTGCTGAAGACGCTGGCCGCAAGGCTGCGCGACGACCCCGCGACCGTGGACGTGCGGGCGCTGAAGAAGCGGGCCGCGTGAAGCGCGCAAGCTACGACGGGGTGGTACTCGCCTGCCCCGTAAGCGTGCCCTATGCAAGGCACTCCGCGAAGCCGGCACCGTGGTGGATCGGCCGCGCGCTCGATGGCGTGCTGCGCGCGGCAGGGATCGAGAAGCGGCAGCTCGATGGGTTCGCCTGTTCCAGCTTCTCGCTCGGCGCCAACTCGGCCGTTGCGATGACGCAACATCTCGGCATCTCGCCACGCTGGCTGGACCATGTGCCGATGGGTGGTGCCGCCGGCGTGGTCGCGCTGCGGCGTGCGGCGCGCGCGGTGCAGGCGGGCGATGCGGACGCGGTCGCGGTGGTGGCGGGGGATACGAACGCGCCGGATTCGTTCCGGCGCCTCGTATCCGGGTTTTCGCGTTTCTCGATGGATGCGGTCTATCCCTATGGCGCGGGCGGACCAAACCTCTCCTTCGCGCTGATCACGGACGCCTATATGCGCCGGTATGGCGCCAAGCGCGAGGATTTCGGGCGCATCTGCGTGGCACAGCGCGCCAACGCGCTTTCGTATCCGCACGCGCTGCAGAAAAAGCCGCTCACGATGGAGGAATATCTCGCGGCACGACCGATCGCCGATCCGGTGGTCCTGTTCGACTGTGTGATGCCGTGTGCGGGCGCGGAGGCGTTCCTGGTGCTGCGGGAGGCAGATGCCAGGGCGGCGGGGCTGCGCTACGTGCATCTCGCAAGCGCCATCGAGCGGCACAACGCGTTCCCCGAGGACGACATGCAGCTGCGCGGCGGCTGGGCCACGGACGCGGACGAGATGTGGGCGATGGCAGGGATGCGCGCAGCCGACGTCGACATCGTCGAGACGTACGACGACTATCCCGTCATCATCATGCTGCAGTTCGAGGGGCTCGGGTTCTGCGCACCGGGCGAGGCGGCGGCTTTCCTGCGCGACAAAGACCTGACCTGCACCGGCGATCTGCCGCACAACACCTCAGGCGGGCAGCTTTCCGTGGGCCAGGCCGGCGCGGCCGGCGGGCATCTCGGCATTGTCGAGGCGATACGCCAACTTACCGGCACAGCGCTGGGCGCGCAGGTGACCAACGCGCGCAGCGCCGTGGTCGCGGGCTTCGGGATGATCAACTACGACAAGGGCCTGTGCAGCGGCGCCGCGGTGCTGACGGCATGAAGATCCCCACGCGCCCAAAGAAGAACCCACTGGCGGTCACACGGCTGCCATTGCTGCCGCCCGCGGGCCCGAGCCGAGGTGCGATAAAGCTCGCGACGAAGGCGGGCCAGGGGCGATTCGCGCTGCCGGTCTGCGCCGCGTGCGGCGCTGTTTCCTATCCGGTCCGGGACGTGTGCGGCGCGTGCCTCGGCGAGCTTGCCTGGCAAGACGTGCCGGATGGCGGGACGGTACTGGCGCGCACCGTGCTGCGGGCAAGCGGCGACGTGTATTTCCGCCAGCGCCTCCCGGTGCGGGCAGGACTCGTGGGCATGGATGCGGGCCCACGCGCGGTGGCGTTCCTGCAGGACGAGGTGGAGCCGGGGACGCGGGTGCGCCTGGTGTTGCGGCTGGACAAGGCGGGCCAGGCGGTCATGCTGGCGCTGCCGGAGAATTTCTCGGGGGAGGACGTGCTGGTGCACGCGCATGGATGTTCGTTGCGGGACCGGCGCGTGCTGGTCACGGACACGCGCGGCGCGCTGGGCACGGCAATGGCGGCACGCGCGCTCGCGGCCGGCGCGCGCGAGGTGTTCGCGGGCGAGGCCGGGACTTGGACGCCGCGCGCCGCAATCGGGCAGGCCGCCGTGCCGGAGGGAGCGCTTCCGGTTCCGCTCGACCTGACGGACGAGCGCAGCGTGCGGGAGTTCGCCGCCGAGTTCGGCGGACGGGTCGAGATCGTCATCAACACGGCGCTGGCCGCGCGGCCTGGCGGCGTGATGAGCGGCGATCCGACGCGGCTGCGCGAGGCGATGGAACTCGAGGTGTTCGGCACGGCGCGGCTTGCGCGCATGCTCGGCCCGGCATTGCGGGCGCGCGGCGGCGATGGCGATTATCCGGCGTGCGCCTGGGTGCAGGCGATCTCAGCCGACGCGCTGGCGCCGAGCCCTGGGTTCGCGGCGCACGCGGCCGCGCAGGCGGCCGCGCTGTCGCTCGCGCGGAGCCTGCGGGCGGAAATGCGGCCGATCCGGGTGATGACGGCGTTCATCGGCCCGCTCGATGACGAATGGCACCAGGACGTTCCCCCGCCGAAAGTGGCACCGCGCGCCTTCGCCGATGCGGTCGCGGCCGCGCTGGAAACTGGGCTGGAAGAGATCGCGGTGGGCGACGTGGCGCGGCACCTGCTGGAGCGGTGGCGCGAGGACCCCGCGCTCACCATTCGCGAAACGACACACACAAGCTGAACAAGGAGGATGACAATGAGCATGCTGGCCGATTTCGCCGCCGCGATCGTCTCCGGGAAGATCAAGGTGATCGACCTGACGCAGACGCTGTCGCCGGATTTCCCGACCATCCAGTTGCCGCCGGAGTTCGGGCAATGCGCGCCGTTCCGGCTCGAGGAAGTGTCGCGCTATGACGCCAAGGGCCCGGCCTGGTACTGGAACAATTTCTCCTGTGGCGAGCACACGGGCACGCATTTCGACGCGCCGATCCACTGGATTTCCGGCAAGGACTTCCCCAACAACACGACTGACACGATCGAGGCGAAGAATTTCATCGCCCCGGCCGTGGTGCTGGATTGCAGCAAGGAATCCGCGGCCAACGCGGACTTCACGCTGACCAAGGCGTTCATCCTGGAGTGGGAGAAGAAGCACGCGCGCATCCCCGCGAAATCCTGGGTGCTGCTGCGCACCGACTGGTCCAAGAAGACCGGCGCCGAGTACGCCAACGTGAAGGAAGACGGTGCGCACACGCCGGGGCCAGACCCTGAGGCGGTGGAGTTCCTGGTGAAGGAGCGCGACGTGTTCGGTTTCGGGACCGAGACAATCGGCACGGATGCCGGCCAGGCGCCGCATTTCACCCCCCCCTTCCCCGCGCATTTCTTCATGCACGGCGCGGGACGGTATGGCCTGCAGTGCCTGTGCAACCTCGACAAGCTGCCGCCGACGGGGGCGCTGATCATTTCCCCACCGCTCAAGATCATCGGCGGTTCGGGCAGCCCGCTGCGCGTTCTGGCACTGGTCGGCGGCTGACATGTTCGTGCTCGTGACGGGTGCCGCGGGGGGGATCGGACGCGCGATCACCGAAGCGGTACTCGCCGCGGGACACGAGGTGGTGGCGCTGGACCAGGTGGCGCCGCCGCATGATCCGCGCGTGCATCATATCGCCGTCGACCTGATCGACGAGGCGGCGACGCGGGCAGCGGCGACGGAGGCATGCTCGCACTTCGAGATCGCCGGGATCGTTCATAACGCGGGCGTGATCCGGCCGGCGCTGGTCTCGGATGTGGACCCGGCGGACATGCTGGACCTGGCGCGCCTGCATCTCGCGGCACCGCTGATCCTGCTGCAGGCGGCGCTGCCGGGGATGCGCGCGCGGCGCTTCGGGCGCGTGGTGCTGATTTCCTCGCGCGCGGCGCTCGGGGCGGTGACGCGAACGTCCTACAGCGCGACGAAGGCCGGTATCATCGGCATGGTGCGCACCTGGGCGCTGGAGCTCGCCGGCCAGGGGATAACGGTGAACGCGATCGCGCCGGGACCGATCGGCGGGACGGCGATGTTCCACGACGTGGTGCCGGCAGGCAGCGAACGGGAGGCGAAGCTGGCGGCATCCATCCCCGTGGGGCGGCTGGGCAAGCCCGAGGACGTGGCGCGCGCGGCCGCGTTCTTCCTCGACGCGAAGGCGGATTTCATCACCGGGCAGACGTTGTTCGTCTGCGGCGGCGCGAGCGTCGGCTCGCTCACGATCTAGGACCAGAACTTTTGCCGGGCTCCGATAATCGGGGGCCGGGGTCTCAGGCCCCGTCGCGGTGCAGGCGCAGGGCCGCGCCTTCCTACGGCACGATCGCGATTGCCTCGATCTCGACCAGCGCCTTCCGCTCGACGAGCGAGGCAACGCCGATCACGGACATCGCCGGGAAGGTCTTGCCCATGACGCGGCGCCAGGCGGCACCGAGTTCCTTGCCGGCGCTGCGGTACGCTTCCATGTCCGTCACGAACCAGGTCAGCCGCGCGAGGTGGCTGGCGTCACCGCCGGCCTCCCTGAGCACGGTGAGGATGTTGCGCAGCGCCTGCTCGATCTGCGGCACCAGGCCGTCGGCGAACGCGCCCTTCTCGTCCCAGCCGATCTGGCCGGCGAGCACGACGACGCGACCGGTGCCGGCCATGCCGTTGGCGTAGCCTGGCGGTCGCGGCCAGTCCCGCGGCTGCAGGATGGTGAGCGTGCCGTCAGCCATGAGAAAATTCCTTGACCTGGGATTTGAGGCGGCCGAGCAGGCGCATGAGCTGCGCGAGATCCGGCGGTGGGAGGCCGGCGCAGAGCTCCGCGATCCATTCCGCGTGCGCGGTGGCCATGTCGGCGAAGGATTTGCGGCCGGACGGCGTGAGGGCGACGACAACGGCGCGGCGATCGGTCGCGTGCGGCCGGCGCTCAACCAGCCCCGATTCCAGAAGCCGCTCGACGAGGCCGGTGACGTTGCCGTTGGAGACCATCATCCGGCGCGAGAGCTCGCCCAGCGTCATTCCATCCGGCGCTTTCTCCAGCTGCGCCATGAGGTCGAAGCGCGGCAGCGTGACACCGAAATGCTGGCGCAGGCGCGCGCGGATCTCACCCTCGATGAGGTTCGTGCAGGTGAGCAGGCGCAGCCAGAGGCGAAGCTCCTCACGGTGATCCGCGGGGTGCTCGTGCGCGCGCGTCTCGGCGTCGAGCAGGATGGGCGCGTCCGTCACATCACCTCTCCGCCGGAGACGGGAAGCGAGATGCCGGTGATGGCGTCCGAGCCTGGGCCGCAGAGATAGAGCACGGCGGCGGCGACCTCCTCCGGCTGCACCAGGCGGCCCTGCGGGTTGGCACGGGTGAAGTCGGCGCGGATGGATTCAGCGGAGCGGCCGCCTCGCGCGGCGATGCGCGCGATGCTGGACTCCACCAGTTCCGTTTCGGTGTAGCCGGGGCAGACGGCGTTCACCGTCACCCCCTTGCCCGCGACCTCCCGCGCCAGCGCGCGGGTGAGGCCGATGGCACCGTGCTTCGCCGCGACATAGGCGCTGACATAGGGATACCCGGTGAGCCCCGCGGTGGAGGCGATGGTGACGACACGGCCCCAGCCGCGGGCGAGCATGCCAGGCAGCAGCGCATGGGTGGCGGTGAAGACGGCGGTGAGGTTGACCGCGAGCATGCGGTCCCAGACCTCGCGCGTGGTACGGGCGAAAGGTGCTGACTCCGCCGCACCCGCATTGTTGACGAGGATATCGACAGGCGGAAGCGCGGCGAGGGAGGATTCCAGCGCCGCCGCGTCCGTCACGTCCGCCGTGGCGTAGGCGGCGGCGGCGCCCGCGGCGACGACGGCGGCCAGCGTCTCCGCGCGGCGGCCAAGCACGGTGACGCGAGCGCCCGCGCCCGTGAGCGCGCGCGCAACCGCGGCGCCGATCCCCTGGCTGCCGCCCGTTACCAAGGCATGTCGTCCGCCGAGCGTCACCGCTTCTCCTTTCCTCCCGGCCCCCGCGTTGATGGCTGATCCCATCATTGCGGGCCGGTTCCTTCAAGTCTAAAATATTTTGGCTCGAACTGGGAGGTGGGGATGCGCATCGAGGTCATCGGCGGTGGGCCAGCGGGGCTCTACTTCGCGATCCTGATGAAAAAACAGCGCCCCGACGCCACGATCAGGGTGCATGAGCGCAACCGGCACGACGATACGTTCGGCTTCGGCGTGGTGTTCTCGGACGCGACGCTCGAGATCTTCGAGCGCCACGACGCGGATAGTGCGAAGGCGATCACCGACCATTTCGCCTATTGGGACGACATCGAAATCAGGTTCAAGGGCAACCGTTTCGTCGTGGGCGGCAACGGGTTCTGCGGTTGCTCGCGGCGCACGCTGCTGCTGCTGCTGCAGGAGCGGGCGAAGAGCCTCGGGGTCGAAGTCACGTTCACCGATGACATCAGGTCGCTGGAGCAGGTGCGCGGTGCCGACCTGATCATCGCCGCGGATGGCATCAACTCCTTCGTGCGGCAGGGTAACCTCGGGCATTTCGGCACCACGATCGATCTGCGGCCGAACCGGTTCGCGTGGATGGGCTCCACGAAATCGCTCGACGCGTTCACTTTCTGTTTCCGCGAGAACGAGCACGGCATTTTCATCGCGCACGCCTACCAGTACGAGCCTGGCGCCTCGACCTGGGTGCTGGAAACGGACCCCGAGACATTCCAGCGCGCGGGGCTCGGTTCGATGGACGAGGGGCAGTCTGCCGCCTATCTGGAGAAAGTCTTCGCGGAGGATCTCGGCGGGCACAAGCTGCTGATCAACCGCTCCATGTGGCGGCAGTTCCCGGCGGTGCGCAACGCGCGCAGCACGATGATCCGCGAGGTGGACGGCACGCCGGACAACGTGGTGCTGCTGGGCGACGCGAAGTCGACGGCGCATTTCTCGATCGGCTCCGGCACGAAACTCGCCATGGAGGATGCGATCGCGCTCGCCGAGGCGTTTCGCGTCCACGGGGACGTGACAGCGAGCCTGCAGGCCTTCGAGCGCGACCGGCGCGGCGACGTGGAGCGCATCCAGCACGCGGCGGAAGTGTCGCTGGTGTGGTTCGAGCAGGTAAGCCGGTTCTGGGACATGGACCCGCTTCGTTTCGCATTCGGGCTGATGACACGATCGAAGTCGATCACCTACGACAATCTGCGGTTGCGGGCGCCGGAGTTCGTGGACGCGATGGACCGGCTGATCGCTACGGAAATCGCTGCGAAGGGGTTCAGGGGCGCGAAGCCGGTGCCGCCGATGTTCCAGCCCATGGCCCTGCGCGAACTCGTGGTGCCGAACCGCGTCGTCGTCTCGCCGATGTGCATGTACTCGGCGAGCGAGGGCGTGCCGGGGGATTGGCACATGGTGCACTACGGCGCGCGCGGGGTGGGCGGCGCCGGGCTGATGTTCACGGAAATGACCTGCGTGGCGCCGGATGCGCGCATCACGCCCGGCTGCGCCGGGTTGTGGAACGACACGCAGGAAGCGGCGTGGAAGCGCATCGTGGATTTCGTGCACCGGCACGGAAGCACGAAAATCGCACTGCAACTCGGCCATGCCGGGCGAAAGGGGGCGACGAAGCTGATGTGGGAGGGGATGGACCGCCCGCTCACGGACGGCGCCTGGCCGATCATGGCGCCCTCGCCCCTGCCCTACTACGCGGAAAGCCAGGTGCCGCACGAGATGACGCGCGCGGACATGGACCGGGTGCGCGATGCGTTCGTCGCGGCGGCGCAGCGGGGAATTCGTTGCGATTTCGATATGCTTGAGCTGCACGCGGGACACGGCTACCTGCTCGCGAGCTTCATCTCGCCGCTCACGAACAT
This sequence comes from uncultured Pseudomonadota bacterium, assembly GCA_963764465.1. Lineage (GTDB taxonomy): Bacteria > Pseudomonadota > Alphaproteobacteria > Acetobacterales > Acetobacteraceae > JAJXXT01. Next base: position 147,224 of record CAVXSO010000007.1, read on the forward strand.
GCGGACGGACGAGTACGGCGGCGCGCTGGGGAACCGCCTGCGCTTTCCGCTCGAGGTGTTCCGCGCGTTGCGTGCGGCCTGGCCAAAGGAGAAACCGATGTCGGTGCGCATCTCCGCCACCGACTGGCAGGCGGGCGGCATCACGGAAGCGGAATCCGTCGAGGTGGCGAAGGCATTCGCGGCGGCGGGATGCGACCTGGTGGATGTCTCGACCGGGCAGACAACCCCGGACTCCGCCCCCGTCTATGGGCGCATGTTCCAGGTGCCGTTCGCGGATGCGATCCGCAACGAGACGGGAATCGCCACGATGTGCGTCGGCAGCATCACCACGCCGGACCAGGTGAACACGATCCTGGCGGCGGGGCGCGCGGACCTGGTGGCTCTCGGGCGGCCGCACCTGACGGACCCGAACTTCACGCTGCGCGCGGCCGCGTCGCATGGCGTGGAACTTGGCGGACGAGCGCCGCAATACCAGCCGGGCACGGCGCAGCTTTATCGCCTCGCCGAGCAGGCCCAGGCCGAGCTCGTCGAGCTGCGCAAGAAGGCGAAGCCCAAGTCGCACGGGCCGCAGCTGTTGAAGGCAGCGGAATAAGCCGGGTCAGCGGCCGTCGCGCCTTGGGCGCGCTCAGCGCGGGGCCCCCAGCGCTAACTGCGCGATCGCGATCGCCACGAGCGCAAGCGCCAGCACGCAGGCAGTATAGCCGCGGTTCCACCGCATCGTCACCGTCCAGGGATCGGAATCCGTCCAGCGCGCCGTCGTGATGGCGCTCGCGGACATCGCGGTCATGCCGACACCCACACCCCAGCCGAGCATGCACGAGAATGCCAGCGCGTCCGGCGCCACGCCGAGCGCCGACGGGTCCGGGATGGCGGCGCCCAGGATGGCAACGACGACGATGGGGTTGAGGCCGATGAGCCCCGTGCCAACCAGCAGCACGGGAACCGCGAGCGGAATGGCGATGGAGGGCAGCAGCGACAGTGCCGCCGCGATCCCGCCATGGGGCAGCACGGCGCCGAGCGCCACACCCATGAAGCCACCGGCGCCGAGCACCGTCGCCTCACCACGGAAGGCCGGGATACGCCGTGCAAATCCCGCAAGTCGCGCCGGCAGGTCCTGCCGCTGCACCACGAGCCAGGCGAGCCCGACCAATGGGACGGCCGCGGTGATGCCGACGGAGAGCGGCACCGCGAGCTCATGGCCCACCAGGCCAGCGACGGCCCAGACGATGCCGACCAGCCCGATGATGCCAACATGCTGCAGCCAGCCGCCGTGGTCCGCCGGCTCCGGCGTCTCGGTGCCGTGGCCGCGATCCAGCCACCAGCCGATGGCAAGCATGGCCACGGCGAGAACGAACGCCGCCGGAATGAGGTGGCCCATGTGCGCGGCGGGCACGGCCGTGGACACCACCACCGTCATGATGTTGAGCGGGCTCCAGCAATTCATCGTCGCGAAGCCGCGATAGACGGCCATCATCATGCGGCGCCGGCGCATCGGGTGCGCGGCGTCGCCGAGCATGGTGCCGAACAGCTCAATCGCGCCGTAGGAAAGGATGATACCGAAGACGTGGCCGCCGATGGTCAGGGCCGCGTAACGCCGGCCCGGCGGCTGGGCCACGAGGTGGCGGCCCGAGGCGCGGACCATCGGGCTCGATTCGGCGGCATCGCGCAGCGCGCCGAGCGCGAAGAAAAACGCGGCATAGGCCGCGCCACGGCGCCAGGCGGCGAGGAACAGCGCGCCGGGGTGGACGGCGAACGCAATGGCGATCAGCCCTGCCGCCGACATGCCGAGGAAGAGCAGGCGGATGGCACGGCGCTGGCGCGGCAGTTCCAGCAACAGGAAAGCCAGGATCGCGACACCCGCCACCTCCCCCGCGAGGGGCACTCGGCCGAGCGCATCGAGCAGGGCGAGCGCCCAGGCGAGCGTGTAGAGCAGGGACGGCACCGGAACAGGTTAGGCGAGCCCCGCCCGCATGGACAGGGGCCGCGTGGACGGCCGCGGTGTGGACGGGGGTGGCCTGGACAGCGTCCGCCACCGGGGTCAGATGAGGCCTGCAAAATCGGGAGTCCGCGATGCTGTTCGACTTCGACAAGCTGCCGCCGCAGCAGCGCTACAAGCTGCTGGTCTCGACCGTGGTGCCACGGCCGATCGCCTGGGTGGTGTCACTGGACGCGACGGGCCGGGTGAACGCCGCGCCCTTCTCCTTCTTCAACGTGTTCGGCGAGGATCCGGCGACGGTCATCATCGGCATTGGCGGGCGCAAGCCGGGCGACGCGAAGGATACCGGCAACAACATCCGCGAGACCGGAGAGTTCGTCGTCAACCTGGTCTCTTTCGAGAACGCGCAGCAGATGGTGGAGACGGCGATCGAGTTCGACCACAGCGTCAATGAGATCGCGGAAGCAGGGCTCACCACCATCCCGAGCACGAAAGTGAAGCCGCCGCGCCTCGCCGAAAGTCCGGTCGCGATGGAATGCGAGCGGATGATGACGATCGAGCTGGGGCTGCAGCGCGCGCTCATCGTCGGCAAGGTCGTCGCGATGCATGTGCGCGACGACTGCGTGCTCGATGCCTCCAGGAACTACATCGACACGGCGAAGCTCGACCTGATCGGGCGCATGCATGGCGGCGGCTGGTACGCGCGGCTTTCCGACCGGTTCGAGGTACCGCGCATCCCGGTGGAGAAGTGGCAGCGCAGGACCGCCGCCGAGTAGGGATGAGCCCGCCCCTGAACCTGCCACTCGTCCGGGCGCTGCGGGAACGGCCGATCGCGCTGCTCTGGGCCGGGCTCGCGACCTCCGCGATCGGCGATCAGCTGTTCGCCGTGGTGCTCGGCTGGGTCGGCACCGGGTTGTTCGGCGGCAACGCCGGTTACCTCGGCGCACTGCAGGGCCTCGTCGTGCTGTCGGTGGCGCTGTTCTGCGGGCCATTGGCGGACCGGTTGGCGCCACGCGGCGCGATGATCGGCGCGGATCTGGTGCGGGCGGCGATGCTGGTGCTGGTCGTGGCGCTGTGGCTGCACGCAGGCGGGCCGAGCGGAACGATACTGATCGCCGCGGTGGTGGTGCTGGGCGCGGCCTACGCGGTGTTCCGCCCCGCCCTGCAGGCATCCCTGCCATCGCTCGCCTCCAGCCCCGCTTCCCTGCCGGCCGTCAACGCGCTGCTGGACACGACGGAGCGGATCGCGCGGCTGCTGGGGCCGGGGATCATCGGGCTGCTGGCGGCGGCATTGCCGCTGGTGCATTTCGTGACCCTGGATGCGCTGAGCTTCCTTGCCAGTGCCGCCGCGGTGGTGGCGACGATGCGCTACCGCAACGTTCCCCAGGCCAGGCCGCCGCGCGTGGGGCTGGTCAAGGAGCTGGGGCACGGGTTCCGCGCGATGCTGCGCATTCCCGTGTTCCGCAAGCTGCTGTTCACCGCGGGGCTGATCAACGGCGTGTGGTACGGCGTCTATTTCGTCGCGATCCCGCTGCTGCTGCGCCAGGACGGGGCACCGCTTTCCGCCTATGCGACCGTGATTTCCGCCTATGGCGCGGCCAACCTGGCAGGAACTCTTGTGATCGGCTCGCGCCCGCTCTCGCCGCGCCCGGCGATGATGATATTCGGTGGCAACATTGTGCTCGGCGGCTTCACGGCGACGATCGGGCTTGCGGGGATGCTGCCGGTAGCGCTGCATGCGTGGCTGATTCCGCTGCTCGCCGCCTGCTCCGCGATCGGCGGGCCGATGCAGGACATCACCTTCGCGACGATGCGCCAGATCGTGCTGGAGCGGCACGAGTTGGCGGCAGCGGTGCGCGCCTACATGGTCGTGAACAATCTCGGCCTGCTGGTGGCGCTCGGCATCGCGCCATGGGCGTTCGGCGCGCTGGGCGTGGCGGCGACAATTGCCACCGGTGGCGCGGTGCTCACCGTGGTGGCGGCCGCGATGCTGTGGTCCTCGCGGCCGCTGCTGGTGACCTATCCGGCCTAGCACTCACGTGTCGCGCAGGAAGGCGGCGCGCGCCGTGGCAGCGTTCAGCATCAACCCCTGGTCGTTGCCTGCGAGGATGAAGCGGCAGCCGGCGCGGATATACTCGCGCGCAAGCTCGTCGTCGTAGATGCCGCCGAGGCCGAGCGCCTTGCCGTGCCGCGCGCAGGCATTGGCCAGCGCCGCGTAGGCTTCCCTGATGCGCGCATGGCCGAACTGGCCGGCGATGCCCATGGCGATGCTGAGGTCAGACGAACCCACCAGCAGCGCGTCGATCCCGGGGATGGCGGCGATGGCATCCGCGTTGGCGACCGCCTCCGGCGTCTCGATCATGACGACGAGAAGAAGTTCACGATCCGCCTGCTCCATCGCCTCGGCCATCGCCGGCGGACGAAGATTCCACACAGCGGTGCCGCCGCCCCAGGAACGCGTGCCGCGCGGGGGAAAGCGCAACGCGGCGGCAATGGCGCGCGCGCGTTCGGGCGTGTCGACGTGCGGCAGGACGATACCCTGGGCGCCGGTATCGAGCGCGCGCGTCGCCTCGTCGAGCGAACCCTCGCAGACGCGTACAATTGGCGTGATGCCGTGCGGCAGCGCGGCGAGGCAAAGCTGGGCGGCATCGTCCTCTGTCAGCGAGCCGTGCTCGCGGTCGATGAAGAGCCAGTCGTAGCCGGCACTCCTGGCGAGCATGGGCACCGCCGCGCCGCGCAGCAGCGAAACACCGAGGCCGATGGCACGCTCGCCGGCGAGCAGCTTTCGTTTCGTGTGGTTGATGGCGATCATTCGTTTCCTCCCGGGATCAGCTTGATGACGTTGGCGAGCGTGTCGGCCTCGGCGGCCGGCTTGTCGCGGCGCAGGCGCGCGATACGTGGGAAGCGCAGCGCGACACCGGAGCGATGGCGGCCGGAACGCTGCGCGCCATCGAAGGCGATTTCCAGCACCAGGGATTTTTCCACCTCCCGCACGGGGCCGAAGCGGGCGGTGGTATGGTGGCGAACCCAGTTGTCGAGGAAGGCCAGTTCGCGATCGCTGATGCCGGAATAGGCCTTGCCAACGGGAACAAGCACCTCGCCGTCCCAAACGCCAAAGGTGAAATCGCTGTAGAACGAGCTGCGCCGGCCGTGGCCGCGCTGGGCGTACATCACCACCGCGTCGATGGTGAGCGGATCGCGCTTCCATTTCCACCACAGCCCGCGCGGGCGGCCGGGCAGGTAGGGCGAGTCCGCGCGCTTCAGCATCAGCCCCTCGATGCCCGCCTCGCGCGCGCCGGCCCGCAGTGCGATGAGATGGTCGAGCCCCGTGAACGCGATGCGCTCCGAAAGGTCGGCGTGCGCGGGTCCGACGCGGCCAAACCAGGCTTCGAGGCGCGCCCGGCGGGCGGCGAACGGCAGCGGACGGAGGTCCTCCGCATCCTCGAACAGGATGTCGTAGAGGCGGACATGGGCGGGGAAGCGTTCCAGCATCGCGCGCGGTGGTGCCTTGCGGTTGAGGCGCTGCTGGAGGTCCGCGAAGGGCGCGATTTCGTCCGCGCGCTTCACCAGCAGCTCGCCGTCGAGCACGGCGCGATGCGTGAGCGTTTCAACAATGTCGGGGAAGCTCGCGGAAATGTCCTCACCGGCGCGGGAAAAGACACGCGGGTCCGGCCCGCCGGTAAGCTGCACGCGGATGCCATCCCATTTCCATTCCGCGACGTAATCGGCGGCGTCCAGCTCCGCGAGATCGGATTCGTCCAGCGGGTTCGCGAGCATGGGGGGGCGGAAAACGGGCCGGCCGGCCGGGTCCGGCCGCGAGCCCTTGCCTTCCAGCCACGCGAAGAGCGGTTCATAGGGCGGGGCGACGGCGTGCCAGGTCTCCTCGATCTGCGCATCGGTCACCCGACCTTGCGACATCTGCGCCAGCGCGATCTTGGCGAGGCGAGCTGTAGCGCCGACGCGCAGGCCGCCCGTGATCAGCTTCAGCAGCGCCAGGCGCACCGAGGGCGTGCAGGCGTCGAGCCAGCTCTCGACAAGCGCCGGGATTTCGGCCTTCGGCGTATCGCGAAGCATTGCCACGACATGCGAAAGCCGGGGCGCGCCCTCGCCGCCCTCGGCGGGCCACATCAGCGCCACCGTCTCCGCGAGATCGCCGACATAGTCGTAGGAAAGGGAGAAAAGCTCGGGGTCCGTCCGCGCGGCGGCAAGCTCGCGGATCAGCCCGGCCTTGGCGGCGGGAAACTCAAGCGCGCCGGCGACGGCCGCAAGCGCCAGGCCGCGGTCGGGGTCCGGTACGCTCTCGAAATGGCGTCGCAACAGGGCGAGCTTGGCGTTGCGGCCAGGCGAGAAGAGCAGGCGCTCCAGCAGGTCCGCGAAGGCAATCACTCTTCTTCCTCGCGTCCGACGAGGCGCAGGGCACGGCCCTTGATGCCCTGCTTGCCAAGCGCGTGGATCAGCGCGTCCTCACGACCATGCGTCACCCAGATCTCCGGCGCCGCGACGTCCTCGGCCGTCGCCAGCAGTTCCGGCCAGTCGGCGTGGTCCGAAATGACGAGGGGGAGTTCCACTCCGCCCTGCTTCGCCCGCTGGCGCACGCGCATCCAGCCACTCGCGGCGCAGACCACGGGATCGCCGAGGCGCCGCGCCCAGCGATCGGCGATGGCGGAGGGAGGCGCCAACACGATCTCGCCGGCGAGATCGCCGCGACCCACGGTGGCTGGCCGTAACTCGCCGAGCTGGACGCCGAGCGCGCCATAGAGGTCGCACAGCGTCTGCAAAGCGCCGTGCAGGTAGATCGGGCGGTCCCAGCCGGCCTCGCGCAGAAGCGCGATCAGCCGTTGCGCCTTGCCCAGCGCATAGCAGCCGACGACATGCGTGCGCTCGGGAAACAGCGCCACCGAGGCAAGCAGCCGTGCGATTTCCGCCGCCGCTGGCGGGTGACGGAAGACCGGCAGCGCGAAGGTCGCCTCCGTCACGAACACGTCGCAGGGAACGGGGACGAAGCCCGCGCAGGTAGGATCCGCACTGCGCTTGTAGTCGCCTGAGACCACCGCGCGGCTGCCCGCGTGTTCCAGCACGATTTGTGCCGAGCCAAGCACGTGCCCGGCCGGTTGCAACGTGATGCCGACGCCACCGACCGTGAGAGTTTCGCCGTAGCGGATGGCACGCTCGCTGTCGGGTGCCGCATTGCGGGCGTGCATGATCGCGAGCGTCTCGCGCGTGGCCAGCACGGCGCCATGCCCCGGGCGCGCGTGGTCGCTATGGCCATGAGTGACGATGGCCTTCCCGACCGCGCCGTGCGGGTCGAGGTAGAAGCCGCCGGGCTCGCAGTAGAGCCCCTCCGGTCGAACGGTCAGCCAGGTGGACGGATGCGCCATCGGGGTGAATCTGGCGCCGGCGATGCCGCAACGCCAGAGTGGGACCATGTCATGTGCGGGGATGTTGCCGGAACCGTTTGCCCGCTGGTTCGCCGCGCGCGGCTGGAGCCTGCGGGCGCACCAGCGCGCGGTGCTGGCAAGCACGGGCGACGTGCTGCTGCTGGCGCCGACCGGGGCGGGCAAGACGCTGGCCGGGTTTCTCTCCAGCCTCGTGGCGCTGGCGGCGGACCCGCGACCGCGGCTGCACACGCTCTACGTCTCGCCGCTGAAGGCGCTGGCGGCCGACATCGCGCGCAACCTGATGCGCCCGATCGAGGAGATGGGCCTGCCGATCACGGTGGAGACGCGCACCGGCGACACGACGCAGGAACGAAGGCGGCGCCAGCGCGAGGCACCGCCGCACTGCCTGCTGACCACGCCGGAAAGCCTCGCGTTGCTGGTCTCGCTGCCGGAATGGACCGAGACGCTCGCGCAGGTCGAGACCGTGGTGATCGACGAGGTGCACGCGCTCGCCGGCACCAAGCGCGGCGACCAGCTGGCGCTGGCGCTCACGCGGGTGGGCGGGCGGCGAATCGGCCTTTCCGCCACGGTCGCGCACCGGGCGCCGATCGCGCGCTACGTCGGGCCGGAGGCACGCATCATCGAGGCACCTCCCGGCGCGCCGCCGGTGGTATCCATGATGCTGCCGGCGGGACGACTGCCGTGGTCCGGGCATATGGGGTTGGCGGCGGCGCCGGTGATCATGGAATGCATCCGGGCAGCGCGGCTTACCATCGTCTTCGTCAACACGCGTGCGCAGGCGGAACTGCTGTTCCACGCGCTTTGGCGGATCAACGAGGAAACGCTGCCAATCGCGATCCACCACGGCAGCCTGGAACGCGAGGCGCGCGAGCGGGTGGAGGCGGCGATGGCGGCGGGCACGCTGCGCGCGGTGGTCGCCACCTCCTCGCTCGACCTCGGGATCGACTGGGGCGACGTGGACCAGGTGCTGCAGGTTGGGGCGCCGAAGGGCGTCTCGCGGCTGCTGCAGCGCGTCGGCCGCTCCAACCACCGCATGGACGAGCCGAGCCGCGCCGTGCTGGTGCCCGCGAACCGGTTCGAGGTGCTGGAATGCGAGGCCGCGATCGCGGGGGTCGCGGCCGGTGAACTCGATGGCGATCCGCCGCGGCCGGGCGGCCTGGACGTGCTGGCACAGCACATCCTGGGCTGCGCCTGTGCCGCGCCGTTCATGCCCGAGGATCTCTACGCCGAGGTCACGCGCGCGGCGCCCTATGCGGCGCTCACGCGCGCGGATTTCGACGCGACGCTCGGCTTCGTCGAGGACGGCGGCTACGCCCTGCGCGCCTATGAGCGCTACCGCAAGCTGTTCGGCGACGCTCGGGGAATGATGCATATCCGTACCGAACGCATCGCCCGCCAGCACCGCATGAACATCGGCACCATCGTCGAGGCGCCGCTGCTCAAGGTGCGGCTGCATGGCCGAGGGGCGCCGCTGGGCGAGATCGAGGAATATTTCGCGACCACGCTGGTGGGCGGCGACACGTTCATGTTTGCCGGAAGGCTGCTGCGCTTCCTGCGCATCCGCGAGACCACGGTGGAGGTGGCCGAGGGCGGGGCCGGCGAGCCACGCGTGCCAACCTACGAGGGCGGGCGCATGCCGATGACGACCAACCTCGCCAACCGGGTGCGGGCGATGCTGCACGACCCCCGCACCTGGCACGCCTTTCCGGAGCCGGTGCGCGAATGGCTCGCGGCCCAGAAGCGCCACTCCTCCCTGCCCGGGCCCGACGACCTGCTGGTGGAGACGTTTCCCCGCGGCGGCCGGCACTACATGGTGGCCTACTGCTTCGAGGGGCGGCAGGCACACCAGACGCTGGGCATGATCATCACGCGGCGGATGGAGCGGGCGGGGTTCCAGCCGCTCGGCTTCGTCGCCACCGACTACGTGCTCGCCACCTGGTCCGCGCGCCAGCCGATCTCGGTTGCCAGGCTGTTCGAGCGCGACCTGCTGGGCGATGATCTCGAGGCATGGATGGCCGAAAGCTCCATGCTGCGGCGGACGTTCCGCAACGTGGCGGTGATCGCGGGACTGATCGAACGCTACCACCCCGGCGCGGAAAAGAACCGGCGCCAGGTCACCGTTTCCAGCGACCTGGTCTACGACGTGCTGCGCCGCCACCAGCCGGACCACCTGCTGCTGCGCGCGACCTGGGCGGACGCCGCGGCGGGCCTCACCGATATCGGGCGGATCGCCAGCATGCTGGCGCGGGTGGGAAGGCGGGTGCGGCACCGCGCGCTTTCCCGCGTGTCGCCGCTGGCGATCCCCGTGCTGCTGGAAGTGGGGCGCGAGCAGGTGACCAGCGGCGAGGACGAGGAGGCGCTGTTGGCCGAGGCCGAGGCGCTGGCGGCGGAGGCGGGGCTGTAAGCTTGGCCTTCCGCGCGGATTGTGACAGCGTGCTGTGTCATCGGGCGGTAACAGACAAGGCGTCGGCCTGCCGCTAGAACCGCGCCGCTTATCCAGGGAGACTTGCATGACCCAAATTACCCGCCGCGCAGCCCTTGCCGCCGGCGCCGCCTCGCTAGCCCTGCCCGGCATCGGCCGCGCGCAGACCGCCGCCCAGATCGCGGCCGGCAAGAAGGACGGCAAGCTCAACGTGATCGCGCTGCCGCCGGACTGGGCGAACTACGGCGAAATCATCAGCACCTTCGAGAAAAAGTACGGCATCAAGGTCAACAGCGCCTCGCCGGACGACAGCTCCGCGCAGGAACTTCAGGCGATTCGCTCGCTGAAGGGCCAGACCCGTGGGCCGGACACGGTGGACGTGGGCCCGGCCTTCGCCATCTCCGGCGCCAAGGAGGGGCTGTGGCAGCCCTACAAGGTCGCAACCTGGGCCACGATCCCCGACAACATGAAGGAGGCGAGCGGCCTCTGGTACGGGGATTATTTCGGCATCATTTCGCTCGGCGCGAACCGCTCCGTGGTAAAGACGGCGCCCAAGACCTGGGCCGACCTGCTGAAGCCGGAATACAAGGGCATGGTCGCCCTCAACGGTTCGCCCTCCGGCGCCGCGGCGGCGTTTTCCGCCGTCTATGCGGCGGCACTGGGCAATGGCGGCTCGCTCGACAACATCGAGCCGGGCATCGAGTATTTCGGCAAGCTCGCGGCGGCGGGGAACTTCAACCCGGCCTCGGCGACGCCGGCCTCTCTGCAATCCGGCCAGACGCCGATTGTGCTGAACTGGGACTACCTCAACCTCGCACAGGCACAGAAGAACGCCGGCAAGGTGCAGATCGACACGGTGGTACCGGAAGGCTCGCAGCCGTTCGGCGCCTATTACTGCCAGGCGATCAGCAAGTACGCGCCGAACGCGGCCTCGGCAAAGCTGTGGATGGAGTTCCTCTATTCCGATGAGGGCCAGCTCCTGTTCCTCAAGGGCTTCGCGCACCCGGCGCGCTTCGCCGATCTCGCCAAGCGCAACGCAATCCCGGCGGCGTTGGCCAAGACGCTGCCGCCCGCCGGCCCCTATGCCGCCGCGGCGTTCCCGACCGCGGAGCAGCAGGACAAGGCGAAGAACGTGATCGCCGCGAACTGGTCCAAGGTGGTCAAGTCCTGACCCTGATGCACTGGCGGGGACGGGTCGCGGATCTTATCTTCCTCGGCCCGTTCCTGCTTTTCGCCGCCGCCTTCCTGGTGCTGCCGACACTTGGCCTGTTCGTGCAGGCGGTGTCGACGGAGCATGGCTTCTCGCTGGCCCCACTGGCGACGATCTGGTCGCAGAACCACCTCGTCGCGTTCAGGAACTCGATCGAGCTGTCGGTGCTGTCGGCGCTGGTGGGGGCGGCGGGCGGCGCCATCGCCGCCTGGCTCACGCTCGCGCAGGGCATGCCGCGCTGGGCGCGCGCGCTGGTCTCTACCTTCTCGGCGGTGGCGGCGAATTTTGCCGGCGTGCCGCTGGCCTTCGCGTTCATCTCCACGCTGGGCACGCTCGGCGTCATCACCGGCCTGCTGAAATCCGCCGGCATCGACATCTACGGCGCCGGATTCTCGCTGTTCCACATCGAGGGGCTGGTGATCGTCTACACGTATTTCCAGATCCCGCTGATGCTGATCGTGATCACGCCGGCGCTGGAAGGGCTGCGCCGCGAATGGCGCGAGGCCGCCGAGAGTCTCGGCGCATCGGCCTGGCAGTTCTGGCGCCATGTCGGGCTGCCAGTGCTGCTGCCCTCGCTGCTCTCCGCCTCGATCCTGCTGTTCGGCAACGCCTTCAGCGCGTACGCCACACCCTACGCGCTCACCGCGGGCAACCTGCCGCTGGTGCCGATCGACATTTCCAACGTGCTCTCCGGCAATGTCTCGCTTTCGCCGGCGGAGGGTGCGGCACTCGCCTGCGGCATGATCGCAGTGATGGCCGTGGCCATGCTGCTCTACTGGCTGCTGGCGCGGCGCGTCGGCAAGTGGCGCGCACGATGAAGCGGTCGGCGCGATGAAGTGGCTGTGGATCCCGCTCGGCGGCTATTTCGCGCTGCCGCTGGTGGCAACCGCGGTGCTGTCGCTGTGGCGCGGGCGGCTCGGCTATGGGTTCGAGGCCTATGCGACGCTGATCCACACGCCGGAGATGTGGGACAGCCTGCTGCTCTCGGCCCGGCTCGCCGTCGAAACGATCGCCGCGGGGCTGGTGATCCTGGTGCCGGCGGTGTTCTGGATGAACCTGCGGGTGCCGCGGCTGCGGACGGTGTTCGACTTCCTCTCCGTGCTGCCGCTGGTGGTGCCCGCGATCTCGCTCGTCGCCGGCATCACCGCGGTCTACACCGGCCCCGGCTGGTTGGTGGGAACCGCCAATTTCCTCGTCATCCCCTACGTGATCCTGGCGCTGCCCTACACCTACCGCGCGCTCGACGTGGGGATGCGGGCGCTGGACCTGCGCACGCTGACGGAGGCAGCGCAGAGCCTCGGCGCCTCCTGGCCGGAGATGATCCTGCGCGTGCTGGTGCCCAACCTCATCACCGCCCTGCTCGGCGCGGCACTGCTGACCATGACCATCGTCATCGGCGAGTTCACCTTCGCCAACATCCTGCTGTTCGAGACCTTCGCGGTCTACATCAACCATATCGGCAGCACCTCGGCGACGCAGGCGGCGGCGCTGTCGCTGCTCGCCTTCCTCATCACCTGGGCGGCGATGCTGGGCGTGGCGCTCGGCGGAAGGAGGGCGGCACGATGAGTTCCCTGGTCGCGGAATCGTTGCGGAAGGCTTACGGTGGCCGCACCGTGCTCGCGGATGTCTCGCTCTCGCTCGCGGAAGGCGAGTTCGTCTCCCTGCTCGGTCCCTCGGGCTGCGGCAAGACCACGCTGCTGCGCCTTGTCGCCGGGTTCGAGCGGCCGGACGGCGGGCGCGTGCTGCTCGATGGGCGCGACATCTCGGCCGTTCCGGCGGCGAAGCGCAACATGGGCATGGTGTTCCAGGCCTATTCGCTGTTCCCCAACATGTCCGCGGAGGAAAACGTGGGCTTCGGCCTGCGCGTGCGCGGCGAGGCGGCGGAGGCACGGCGCAAGCGCGCGCGGGACATGCTGGAGCTCGTCGGCCTCGGCGAGCACATGCAGAAATACCCGCACCAGCTCTCCGGCGGCCAGCAGCAGCGCGTGGCGCTCGCGAGGGCACTCGCCATCCGCCCCGCCCTGCTGCTGCTCGACGAACCGCTCTCGGCACTCGATGCCCGCGTGCGCGTGCAGCTGCGCGACGAGATCCGCCGCATCCAGCGCGAGATCGGCATCGCGGCGCTGTTCGTGACGCACGACCAGGAGGAGGCGCTCTCGATCTCGGACCGGGTCGCGGTGATGGAGGGCGGGCGGATCGCCCAGCTCGGCGCGCCGGACGCGATCTACGAGGAGCCGGAGAGCCTGTTCGTCGCGCGCTTCGTGGGCCAGGTGGCGGAGTTCGACGCCGAGATCGACGCCGGGGGCGTGCGCATCGCGGGGCACTCGCTGCCAGCGGCGCGGGCGGCGGAGCATGCGCCGGGCGAACGGGTACATTTCTTCCTCCGTCCCGAGCATGTGCGCCTCGTCGCGCCGGCCGACGGGCTGCCGGGACTGGTCGAGTCGCGCACCTTCAACGGACCGACGACGACGTTCCGCATCCTGCTCGCCGGCGCCGGCACGGTGCTGGCCACGGTCCCGACGGTGCAGGCACGCCACGCGCCAGGCGAGGAGGTGGGGATCACCTGGGATCCCGGCGCGCCGCGCATCCTGAAGCTCGACCGCGCCGCGCCGCGCGCGGAGTAGGCCGCCGAACGCGAGCCTTGCCCTTGGCATGGGGTTGCCCGTAGCCAGAAGCCTCGGATGGGGTGCGGCATGCTGAGACAATTCCGGGCGGACGTGGCGACGTGGGCGGGACGCGCGTGAGCGCGGCGGCGTTGCACCTGGCCGGCGAACGTTTCCTGCTCGACCCTCTGGGCGGCGCCTGGTGGCCGGCGGAGCGCGTGCTGGCGGTCGCGGACCTGCACCTGGAGAAGGGTTCCGCCGCGGCGCGCGGCGGGCGGCTGCTGCCGCCCTGGGATACGGCGGCGACGCTGGACCGGCTCGCCCTGCTGATCCGCCGCTATAGGCCGGCGCGCGTGCTGTGCCTCGGCGATTCGTTCCACGATGGCGAGGGCCGGGCACGAATGGCGGCGGGGGACGCGGCGCGCCTCGCGCAGCTGGAACGGCACGCGGATTTCGTGTGGGTCGCCGGCAACCACGACGGCGGCAGCTTCGAGGCGCTGGCGATCGGGCGCATCCTGTTCCGCCATATCGCCGAGCCTGGCTGGAAAGGGGCGGAGGTTTCCGGCCATTACCACCCAAAGGCGCGGGTGCCAGCGGTGGGGACGACGATCTCGCGAGCCTGTTTCGCGACCGACGGGCAGCGGCTGATCCTGCCGGCACTCGGTGCCTATGCCGGCGGGCTGGAGCTTGGCGACCCGGCCTACCGCCCGCTTTTCCCGCGCGGCGGGCGCGCCTTCCTGTTGGGACGGGAGCGCCTGTTCAGCTTCCGCTTCGGGGGGATGGCAAACCGGCTATCGACCCCAGATGCGGGGCTATGGGAAAGCGCATCGAACGGGGCGGCCCGCGCCTGACCGCGGCATGACCGCGCCGGTGCTGGTCTGGCTGCATCGCGAGTTGCGGCTCGCGGACAATCCGCTGTTCACGCGCAATGCCGGGCGCCCGCTCGTCGTCGCCTATGTGCTCGACGACGAGACGCCGGGCGCGTGGAAGCTGGGCGGGGCGGCGCGCTGGTGGCTGCACCACTCGCTCGGGCGGCTGGCGGCCTCGCTGGAAGCGATCGGCGCGCGGCTGGTTCTGCGGCGCGGCGCGGTCGCGACCGTGATCCCGCGGCTGGCGGCCGAGATCGGTGCGAGCGAGGTGCACGCGGGCGAGACGCCAGAGCCCTGGCTGCGCCGCGCCCAGGCAACGATCGCGGCGAGCGCGGGCATCACGCTCACGCTGCATCGCACGCGTTTGCTGTTCCACCCGGAGGAAATCCGCACCGGCGGCGGCACGCCGTATGGCGTCTTCACGCCCTTCTCCCGCGCCTGCCTCGCGCGCGGGCTGCCGGCGCCACCCGAGCCCCCGCCCACGCGGCTGGTGGGGCCGGACGTCGCCTCCGCGCGGCTCGCGGACTGGAAGCTGCTGCCCACCGGGCCGGACTGGGCCGGCGGCCTGCGCGACGCGTGGGAGCCTGGCGAGGCGGGGGCGGAGAAGCGGCTCGCGGCCTTCCTCGGCGGCGCGCTCGACGGCTACGGCGAGCGGCGCAACCTGCCGGCGATCGAGGCGACCTCGCGCCTCTCGCCGCATCTCGCCTGGGGCGAGATCTCGCCCGCCCGCCTCTGGCTGGCGGCCGAGGCGACGGATGCCAGGGGGCTGCGCAGCTGGATCAACGAACTGCTGTGGCGCGAATTCGCCGCGCACCTGCTGTGGTACCACCCGCACATGGCGGAAAAGCCGCTGCGCCCGATCTTCGCGCACATGCCATGGCGCAGCGATCCCGCGGGACTGGCCGCCTGGCGCAAGGGCGAGACCGGCATCGGCATCGTGGACGCCGGCATGCGGGAGCTGTGGGCCACCGGCTGGATGCACAACCGCGTGCGCATGATCGCCGCGTCTTTCCTGGTGAAGCATCTCCTGATCCCGTGGCAGAAAGGCGAGGCCTGGTTCTGGGACACGCTGGTCGATGCGGACCTCGCGACCAATGCCGCGTCATGGCAATGGGTGGCAGGCAGCGGCGCCGATGCCGCGCCCTATTTCCGCATTTTCAACCCTGATCTGCAGGCGGCGAAATTCGACCCGGACGGCGCCTATGTCCGCCGTTGGGCCGGGCCGCCACGCAAGCCGATCATCGACCTCGCCGCCGGGCGGGCGCGCGCGCTCGCCGCATTCCAGGCCCTGGGCGAAAACGCGGGACGCGCGCCGGAAAACGCGATGTGAGCGCGCCGGCGGCGGGCGCCGGTGGCAGCCGCATCGTTGTTACGTAGCCACCACGAAACGGTACCGTTCGAGACCACGCCCCGTGCCGGCCGGCCTTCCGGCGCGCGGGTGCGCAAGGATTGTCGGAAGCGGCCGCATGCCCGGCCCCGCTTTGACATCCACGGCAATTATCGTTTCAGCTTCCGTCCGCCGCGCTTCAAACCCGGCACGGAACGGTCGGCATCGCCCGCACCGGACCGGAAATCAGGTGGATGACGGCGGCGATGCGGCTGGTGGCGCAACCATTCACGGAGGTAGCGATGGCACGTCAGGCGCTGGTTGGCGCGTTGCCGCCGGCACGCGTGCCGGGCGCGATCCATCGGCCAGCGCCGCGCCCTGGCCGCGCGGCGCGCGAGTTCACCCCATGCCGGCGGCGCCGGCGGATGCCATAGGAAGCGGAGCATGAGTGGCAGCGAGGCAATATCCGGCACGATCGTCGCGGCACCGCCGCGCAACCGCTGGCTCCGGCTCGCGATCCGCGCCGCGGAGGCCATGCGTGCCGGGCAACTCACCCTGGTGCTGCCGGACGGCGCGGCGCACCGCGTCGTGCGCGGCGAGACGCCGGCCGCGAGCATCGTGCTGCGCGACCTCCGGGCGGTGAAGAAGCTGATCCTGGGCGGCGCGCTGGGGCTTTCGGAAGCCTATCTCGAAGGGTGGTGGGAGAGCCCGGACATCCGCGCGGTGATGGAACTGGCGGCGCGCAACGAGCAGGAATGGCTCGCCATGCTGAACGGCCGGCCCTTGACCCGCGCGCTGGCGCGCGTCGCGCACCGGCTCCGGCCCAACACGCGCCGCGGCGCCGCGCGCAACATCGTCGAGCATTACGACCTCGGCAACGATTTCTACGCCGCCTGGCTGGACCCCACGATGACCTATTCCTCGGCCCTGTTCGCCGATGGCGGGGAGAATCTGGAAGCAGCTCAACAGCGCAAGATCCGCCGGCTGCTCGACGGGCTCGCGCTCAAACCGGGCATGCGCCTGCTCGAGATCGGCTGCGGCTGGGGCGCGCTGGCGGAGATCGCCGCGCGCGACTACGGCGCCTCGGTGACGGGCATCACCCTCTCGCCCTCGCAGCTCGCCCTCGGGCGCGAGCGGATCGGGCGCGCCGGCCTCGGGGAACGGGTTTCGTTGCAGCTTTGTGATTATCGCGATGTGCGCGGCACATTCGACGCCATCGCCTCCGTCGAGATGTTCGAGGCGGTGGGCGAGGAATACTGGCCGGCTTTCTTCCGCGCGGTGCGCGAACGGGTGGCGCCGGGCGGGCGGGCGCACCTGCAGGTCATCACGATCGCCGATCATCTGTTCGAGAATTACCGTCGGGGCGCGGATTTCATCCAGCGCCATGTCTTTCCGGGCGGCATGCTCCCCTGCCCCGCCCGGCTGCGCGCGGAAGCGGCGAAGGCCGGGCTCGCCTGGCGCGACGCGTTCTGGTTCGGCCGCGACTATGCCGATACGCTCGCGCGGTGGAACGAGGCGTTCCAGGCGGCCTGGCCGCGCCTGG
This sequence comes from uncultured Pseudomonadota bacterium, assembly GCA_963764465.1. GTDB lineage: Bacteria > Pseudomonadota > Alphaproteobacteria > Acetobacterales > Acetobacteraceae > JAJXXT01. The sequence continues at coordinate 164,533 of CAVXSO010000007.1, forward strand.
CGAGCGCGCGGCGCGACGCGCGGTTCAAGCGTCTGTGGGAATACTATCTCGCCTATTGCGAAACCGGGTTCCGCGCCGGCTGGACGGATGTCGGGCAGATCCTGCTTGCCGGATAACGCGGCCACGACTGGGTGGCCGCCGGCGATGAAGCCCGCCGCGATCGCGCCCACCCGGGGATTGCTGGCCGGCGCGCGGGTGCGGGCGGCGCCAGCGACACGGATCGCGGCCAAGGCCGCCGCATGATCCCGCTTGCGGAAATGCGGCGCCTGCCCCTGCGCGTGGTGGGCGACGTGCATGGCGACGCGCGCGCCTTCGCCCATGCGGTCGCGACGGACCGGTTCGTGATCCAGCTCGGCGACCTCACCGACCATGGGCCGGACAGCGCCGGCGCGCTCGAGATCGCGCTCGAGCTGATCGCCACCGGCCGTGGCCTGTTCCTGATGGGCAACCACGACCTCAAGCTCGCGCGCGTGCTGCGTGGCGAGACGGTGCGGCAGGATCCCGCCCTGGAGGCGACGGTGGCACAGATCGGCCCGGAACTGGCCAACGCCGCGCTGGAGGCGATCCTGGCTGCCCCCGCATGGCTGCGGCTCGGGTACAGCATCTTCGTGCATGCCGGGTTTCATTCCGTGATGCTCGACTCGCCCGCCCCCCCGCCGCCCGAGGGGCGCGTGCGCGGGCCACTCGCGCGCGCGCTCTATGGCCAGCCGACGGGACGGACACAGGCAGACGGCTACCCGGAGCGGAGCCTGGCCTGGATCGGCTGGATCCCCGCGGGCTTCGCCGTCTATTGCGGGCACGACCGGCGCAGCACCGACGGCAGGCCCTGGGTGCGGCGCAACAACACGGGCGGCACAGCCGTCTTCCTCGACACCGGCGCGGGCAAGGGCGGGCATCTCTCCTGGATCGACCTGCCGCCGGCGGAATGACCGCTTGCGCAAAGGGATTCACAGGTCAGCCGAATTGACCTAACCTTACGCATCGTTCGTCGGGAGGAGGATGTCCGTGCAGGACGGGAAGAAAGGGGGCGGCTTCAGCCCCTGGCATCTATTGCTGCTGCTGCCATTCATCGTGACGCTGTGGCCGCCATTCTACAACAAGGCGGAGCCGAGCTTCATCGGCATGCCGTTCTTCTACTGGTACCAGCTGCTCTGGGTGCTGATCGCCGCGGCGTGCACCTGGGTGGTGCACCTGATGACGGACGAATAGGGGCGCGCGATGGAAACCGTGAATTGGACCGCCCTCATCATCTTCCTTGCCCTGTTCGCGCTGGTGACCTGGCTCGGCTTCGCCTCCGCCCGCTGGCGGCAGGGCAACCTGGACGAGCTGCATGAATGGGGCCTGGGCGGGCGGCGCTTCGGCACCGTCGTTTCCTGGTTCCTGATCGGCGGCGACCTCTACACCGCCTACACCTTCATCGCGGTGCCGGCGCTCGCGTTCGGCGCCGGGGCGCTCGCGTTCTTCGCGGTGCCCTACACGATCATCGCCTACCCCATCCTGTTCATCGTATTCCCGCGGATGTGGAACGTCTGCCACCGGCGGGGCTACATGACGGCGGCGGATTTCGTCACGGGCCGCTTCGGCAACCGCTGGCTCGGCCTGGCGATCGCGCTCACCGGCATCCTCGCGACCATGCCCTACATCGCGCTGCAGCTCGTGGGCATCCAGGTGGTGGTCGGCGCGCTCGGCATTTCCGGGACCGGGATCATGGGGGACCTGCCGCTGATCATCGCCTTCGCGGTGTTGGCGGCGTTCACCTTCTCCTCGGGCCTGCGGGCGCCGGCCTCGATCGCGATCGTCAAGGACATCCTGATCTACGTCACCGCCTTCGTCGCGGTGGTCGCGATCCCGATCCACATGGGCGGGTTCGGGGCGATCTTCTCGGCCATCCCGAAGGCGAAGCTGCTGCTGCCGGTGCCGGGGCCCCACACGACCGGGGTCTACGGCGTGTACGCCACGCTCGCCTTCGGCTCCGCGCTCGCGCTGTTCATGTACCCGCACGCCATGACCGGCATCCTGGCCGCGTCAAGCTCGAAGGCGATCCGGCGCAACTCCATCATCATCCCGGCCTATTCGCTGATGCTCGGGCTGCTCACGCTGCTCGGCGTGTTCGCGGCGGCGGCGGGGTTGGCGAAGCTTCCGGAGTTCGCAAGCGGGTTCAAGCTGTTCGGCAACAGCTTTTCCGTGCCGGCGCTGTTCCTGCACTTCTTCCCCTCCTGGTTCGTCGGCATCGCCTTCGCCGCGGTGGGGATCGGGGCGCTGGTGCCCTCCGCGATCATGTCGATCGCGGCGGCGAACCTCTACACGCGCAACATCCACGGCCTGATCACCGGCCGCGCGCCGCAAGGGCCGCAGGAGGCGAGGATCGCCAAATGGGTCTCTCTGATCGTGAAGGTCGGGGCACTGGCGTTCATCGTATTCCTGCCATTGCAATACGCGATCCAGCTGCAGCTGCTGGGCGGCATCTGGATGATCCAGACGATGCCGGCGGTGATGCTGGGCGTGTTCACCCGCTGGTTCGACGACATCGCGCTGCTGATCGGCTGGGCGGTGGGAATGCTGATGGGCACATGGATGGCGGCCTCGATGAACTTCGGCCCCGCCTACGTGCTGCACCTCGGCGGCTGGGCGCTGCCGGGGTACTCGGCGCTGTACTCGCTGATCGCCAACCTCGTCGTCACGATCGTGCTCACGGTGGTGCTGCAGCGGATGCGTGGCGAGCCGCGCGACGCGACGATGGCTTCCGACTACGTCGCCTGATTCGGGCATGCCGGGCCGCGGCAACGCGGTCCGGCATGGTCCTCACTCCTCGCCGTCGCGCCGATAGGGCGAAAGCTCCGCCAGCGCCTGCATCTGGGCGGCCTTCTCCGCCGCCTCCTCCTCCAGGAAATTCGCAACCGCCCGGCGCAGGCCGTGATGCGCGATCCAGTGCGCGGAATACGTGCCGGTGGGCAGGTAGCCGCGCTGGATCTTGTGCTCGCCCTGAGCTCCGGCCTCGATCGTTGCGATACCGTTTCGTATCGCGAAATCGATCGCCTGGTAGTAGCAGAGCTCGAAATGCAGGAACGGGAATTCGCCCCGGCAGCCCCAGTTGCGGCCATAGAGCGTGTCAGGGCCGAGCACATTGAGCGCGCCCGCGACCCATTCGCGTCCGCGCCGCGCCAGCATCAGCACCACGCGCTCGCCCAGCCGCTCGCTGAGCAGCGGGAAGAAGCGGCGCGTCAGATACGCGCTGCCCCATTTGCGGTCCACCGTCGAGGTGTAGAAGCCATAGAACGCATTCCAGGTCGCGGCGTCGACCTCCGGGCCGCGCAGGGTGACGAACTCCAGGCCCGCGCCCTGCGCCTCGCGCCGCTCGCGGCGGATGCTCTTGCGCTTGCGGCTCGAGAGGGCGGCGAGGAACGCCTCGAAATCGGCGTAGCCACGGTTGTGCCAGTGGAACTGCATGCCAGAGCGGCGCAGCCAGCCGGCATCGCCGAGGCCCTCCCATTCCGAATGCGTACAGAACGTGACGTGGACCGAGGAAAGCTCCAGCCCCTGGCAGGCGGAGGCCAGCGCCTGCGCCATCGCGGCAACCGGCGTGCCCTGGCGCAGCAGCAGGCGTGGTCCTGGCACGGGGCTGAACGGGCTCGCGACCTGCAGCTTCGGGTAGTACTGGCCGCCCGCACGCTCCAGCGCATGCGCCCAGCCGTGGTCGAAGACATATTCGCCGTAGCTGTGGCCCTTCGCGTACATCGGCGCCAGGCCAGCGATCGCGCCCTCCGCATCGCGCAGCACCGCGTGGCGCGGCAGCCAGCCGGTGCGCGTGCCGGTGCTGCCGCTGTCCTCGACCGCGGCGAGGAAGGCGTGGGAGACGAACGGGTTGCCGCCCGCCAGCGCGTCCCACCCGGCCGGTGGGACGTCGTGGATCGAGGGGGCGAGGTCCAGCGTGAGCGCCGTGTCCATGGCCGCCTATTTGGGCACGGCCAGAGCAATATCACCCTGACCGGCGCCAGATATTCCGGTCAGGGCGATGTAATTGCTCGCCAATCCAAGACGAGAGCGGCCCCAGCCGCGCCGCGGCCGTTCTACGCGATCTGGAACATGCCCTCCACCTCGACGGCGGCGTCGGCCGGCAGGCTGGGCACGCCGATGGTGCTGCGCGCATGCCGCCCGGCATCGCCGAACACGGCGACTGCCAGGTCCGAGGCGCCGTTCATCACCAGCGCATGCTGGGAGAAATCTGGCGCGCAGGCGATGAAACCGCCGAGGCGCAGCACGCGGCGCACCCGGCCGAGGTCGCCCAGCGCGGCACGCACCTGCGCGATGACATTGACGCAGCTTGCGCGCGCCGCCGCGGTGCCCTGCTCGATGCCGAGCCCGGCGCCCAGCTTGCCGGTGTGCAGGATCTTGCCGTCCACCAATGGCAGCTGGCCGGAGACGATGAGCAGGTCGCCGGCGATGCTGAAGGGCACGTAGTTGGCGATGGGCGCCGCGGGCGTGGGCAGGGTGATGCCGAGCTCGGCGAGGCGTTGTTCCGGTGTGCTCATGATGCGTCTCCGACGATACGAAGCTGGCGCCGGCGCTGGCGTGGGCCGGCCTGGGGCAGGGCGAGCGGCAGCAGCGGCGCGCGATCGCGCGCCCCCTCTCCCACCGTGTCGCCATCTTCCGCCTCCGCCACGGGCACGGCAACGCCGAGGTAATTGGCGGCGAGGTTGCGGAACACGTAGTCGAGCAGCGAGGTGGCGTGGGCCACGGCGGGGTCGCCCTCCACCTCGCCGGCGGGGCCGAAGCGGGTGAAGGTGAAAGCCTCGACGAACTCCTGCAGCGGCACGCCGTGCTGCAGCCCGAGCGAGACGGCAACGGCGAAATTGTCCATCAGCCCGCGGAAGGCGGCACCCTCCTTGTGCAGGCCGACGAAGATCTCCCCGAGCCTGCCATCGGCGTACTCACCGGTGCGCAGATAGAGCTTGTGCCCGCCGATCGTGGCGCGCTGGGTGTAGCCGCTGCGCCGTGCCGGCAGCGCCTCGCGCGGCGGCGCGCTGGCCGCAGGGCGCGACGGCATCGCGTCCACATGCGGCGCGACACCGTCATGCATCGCGGCATGCGCCGCCTCGCTCACCGCGGGGAACGGCGAGTGGCCGGCGAGCAACTGCGCGATCGCCGTCTCCGGCGCGATGGCACGCGCGGCGAGCCAGGCTCGGGCGGTGTGGGTGAGCATCCCCGCGTCGTCGAGCGGCGAGAAGGCCGGGGCAATGCCGCCAGTCTCGACGCCGAGCAGGGCCTCCACCGGCCCGGGCTCGGCGATCGCCGTCAGGCAGGCGTGGCGGCGCGCGCGGCCGGCGGCGCGCGCCTCCGCGCCGCGGATGGCAGCGGCAAGGCCGGGCAGCGCGTCCTCGGGCGCGGCCGACGGCACGGCGAGCGCCGGCGCGCGCGCGCCGTGCACGACCGCAAGGTCGGCGGAGGCGGCGGCGGTACTGGCCGCGAGCAGGCGCGCAAGGCCGCCGCCGATGCGCCGTGCGGCCGGGCTCGCGTAGTCGATGCCGAGGCGCGCCAGCAGCCCGGCGAGATCGGCCATGGAAACGGCGACGCGATCCGCCTCCGGTGCGAGCAGCGCGAGCGCGCGCGCAGCGTCCTCGGTGGCGGCGGCGAAACCCGCCGCGTCGAACTCGCCGCAGGGCTCGACGAAGCCGGGCAGGGTCAGGACATAGCCCGGTGCCGCGACCTCGCCACGCCACAGCCAGGCAGACGGCGCGGCTCGCCGGGCGGCGAGGAGCGCGTGCAGGCGCGCGGCAAGCTCCGCGTCCGCCACCTCGACGGGGCGCAGCAGCGCCGTTGCGGCCCGCACGAGGTCGGCGGGACCAGCCTCGCCCACGAGTGCCAGCATGGCCGCGGCCGCGCCCTCGCCCCAGGCGGCGGGGAGCGTGACATGGCGCGGCGGGGCGTCGGGATCGGCGGCGGCCTCGTAGGTTGCAAGACGAGTGCCGTGCCAAGGTTTCGGATGGGGTCCGCGGGGCGTGCGCATGGCGCGAGCCTAGCCGAGCGGTCAGACGCGAGAAACCCCATTTGGGGGTCGAATTGCGGTTGGACCGCAAAATCCTGTGGATAGAGTCGCGCGATACGGGGTGATGGAGGGGCGCCCGCGGCCTCAGCAGCAACCGCAGCCGAACACCGCCGGGCTGCCGAGTTTCTGCAGCATGCCGCGCCAGCGTGGCGTACGGGCGCCGATGCCGGCGAGGATGCGTTCCTGGTCGAGATGGACCGCCCGCCCCGCCTCCAGCGCCACCGCGCCGTCGATCACGGCGGTCACCACGTCGCTCGACCTGGCGTACCAGAGCAGCGCCGGGTAGCCGCCGTGGTAGGGTTGCAGGTGCGGGCGGTCGAGGTCGATCGCGATCAGGTCGGCCTTCTTGCCGGCTTCCAGCGAGCCGATCTCGCCATCCAGCCCCAGCACGCGCGCCGCTCCCATGGTGGAGAACCACAGCGCCTGCTCGCTCGGGAGGAAATCGGCGTCGCCGAGGCGCACACGCATCGCGTTCATGGCGTAGCGCATGCCCTCGAACGGGTCGTTCAGCATCCAGTCCGTGCCGAACCCGGTGACGATGTGGCGCGCCAGGATAGCATCGAGGCGCGGGAAACGGCCGCGGCGCGGATAGATGGTGGGACAGAGCGCGTAATGCGCGCCCGAGCCCGCCACCGCGTCGAGGTCGGCGTCGTCGGCGTAGCTCAGATGCGCGCACACCACGTCCGGCGCCAGCAGGCCGATGCGCCGGAGATAGGCGAGCGGCCCCACGCCATGGGTTGCGCGGATGTGGTCGTACTCGCGCTGCGACTGCGCGGTGTGGATGTGCATCCCGACGCCGAGCCGCGTGGCCTCGGCGCGCGCCGCCTGGTGCAGCTCCGGCGCACACGTGTCCGATCCGTGGGTGCCGATGCGCGCGCGGATCCGCCCCCCGGCGCGGCCATTCCACGCGGCGGCGAAATCCACCCCCTCGCGCAGCCGCTTCTCGCCCAGCGCGTTGCGGCTGTAGTCGCCGAGATGCAGGTTCTCCAGCTGCACGTCGAACACTTTCTGCGCGATGTCGGCGCGCAACCCGCAGCGCTCCACCACCTCGGCCAGCCGCGCGGGTGCGTACCAGAGGTCGTTGATGGTGGTCACGCCGGCGCGCAGCAGATCGAGGCATCCAAGCTCCGCCAGCGCCGCCCATTCCTCCTCGGCGATGTCCTTCTCCATGCGGAAGGCGACGCTGTAGAGCCCGACGCCGCCGCTGGCATCGTCGGTCTGGCTGCGGAAGATGAGCGAGGCGGCGTGGCTGTGGCAGTTGACGAAGCCCGGCAGCACGGCGCGGTTCGTGCCGTCGATCACCCGCGCGGCGTTCCAGGCGCCCGCGGGCTTGCGCGGCCCGGCATAGACGATCCGCCCGTCCCGCACCGCCACCTCGCCGCCGGCGATGATCGGCAGACCCTCGCTCATCGGATAGAGGTAATCGGCCCCCACCAGCAGATCGATCGCGTCCATCCCCCTCCCCATCCTTCGCCGGCCCCCATCCTTCGCGGGGCCCCATCCGTTGCGGCGCCCCCGTTCTTCGCTGCGCCCCGTCCTTCGTCGCGCCGCCGCGCTTCGTCGCGCCGCCGCGTCCTTCGTCGCGCCGCCGTCCTTCGTCGCGATTGAAGTCCGGACGGCGGACGCTGTCACCTCCCTTGCGGCCGCCTTTCCGGGCCTTCGGGGCGGGCAAGCCGGGGTGATGGACCGGCGTGCGCGCGCGCCCTATATCGGGGCCATGAACATCGGCACGCTCATCTTTACCTGGCTGCATGGGCGCCAAGTTGGCGACGACGAGGCCGGCAACCGCTATTTCGAGGAACGCCGGCCACGCCGAGCCCGCGCTCGGCGCTGGGTGCTCTATGCCGGCGTCCCCGAGGCGAGCGCGGTGCCGCCGGAATGGCATGCCTGGCTGCACTACACGGTCGATGCCCCGCTCACGGGGCCGAAGCGGACCTGGCAGACACCGCACCGCCCGAACGCGACCGGCACGCCGGCGGCCTACCGGCCGGCCGGGCACGACTATGCCGGCGGCCATCGGCAGGCCGCGACAGGCGACTACGAGGCCTGGACGCCTGGAAACTAGAGGCCCCGAAGCAGAGATGAGGCCGGCATGAGCGGCACGCGGCGCAACGCGGCGGAATTGCTGACCGGAGCGGTGGTCATCGCGATCGCCGTCGGCTTCCTCGCCTATGCCGTTGCCGGCACCGGGCGGGCGAGCGCCGGCGGCTACGAACTCACGGCGCGGTTCGACCGGATCGACGGGCTCGCCATTGGCGCGGATGTCCGCCTCGCGGGCGTCAAGGTCGGCCGCGTCGTCGACGAGAAGATCGATCCGCAGACCTTCCAGGCGGTGGTCACGTTCTCGGTACAGAACGACATCAAGCTGCCGAAGGACAGTTCCGCGCAGATCACGACGGCGGGCCTGCTCGGCGGCAGCGTGCTGGCCGTGGTACCGGGTGGCGACAACGCCACGATTCCGCCGGGCGGGACGGTGACGATCACGCAGTCCGCGGTCAGCCTCGAGGACCTGCTGGGCAAGTTCATCTTCAACGTCTCCGACCTGACGAAGGCCGTGCAACAGAAATTGCCGACACCGAAATGAGCACTCCGGGCGTCGACGCGACACGAAGCGAGGCGGCACGGGCCGAGACACCCGTCACCTGGATGGGGCGCGACGGCAAGCCTGTCTCCTGCCGCGAGAAGCTTAAGGTGCTGGAGGAGAACCGCGCCGAGGTGGCCAGCGTGCTGCGCGAGGCCTTCGAGGACGCGGTGATCATGGGCGTCGACCCCGAGGCGATGCGCGCGTTGCTGGCGGCGATAGTCGCGCGGCTCGACAGCCCGCACCGGCCGTGAAGCATGCCCTGCTGGCGGGCGCGGCGCTGCTCGCCGCGGCTGCGCTCACCCCTGCCCGCGCGCAGCAGACGGCGCCGGTGACCCCGGTGACGCCGCTGCCGCTTTCCGGCACCGCCGCACCCGCACCCGATACGGCAGCCGCGGCGGCGGCCGCAGCGGCGGCGGCGGCGCAAGCCCAGGCTCCGTCGGCCCCTCCGGCACCTGCGGCAATGCCTGCCGTTCCCGCGCCGGCGATCCCGGCCCCCACCGGCGTGCCGCCGGCCAGCGGGGCACCGGCCAGCGGGGCACCGGCCAGCGGGCCGCCAGCGGCTGGCGCGACCCAGGCGCCGGGCCAGCCAGCCGCGCCAGGCAGCGCGCCGGTAGCCGGGGCGCCCGTGACCGGGGCACCCGCGCCCGCCACGGCAGCGCAGCCGGCACAACCCCCGCAATTGACGCCCCCGGCGCAGGGCCCGGCCTGGATGCCGATGGGGCGCGTGACGCTGGACGTGCTCGACACCATCACCGGGCGGTCGCAGCAGCTAGACGGCGCGGTCGGCGCCGCGCTGCGCTTCGAGAGCCTGACCATCACCGCAAAGGGCTGCTACACGCGCCCGCCCACCATGCGCGAAGATTCCGCCGCCTGGCTCGACATCCTCGACGCGCATCCGGGCGAGAAGGACTTCTCCGGCTGGCTGCTGGCGAAGGAACCGGCGATCGCCATCTACGACAACCCGAACTACGACGTGCGGCTGGTCTCGTGTACACCGTGATCGCGCGCCGGGCGTGAGCGCATGCCCCATCCAGCCAGCGGCGACCTGATCCTGCCCGGCGGGCGCGCGGTCGAACGCCCCGCCTTCCTGCTCGACCTCGACGGCACGCTGATCGAGATCGCACCGACGCCGGACGCGGTCATTGTGCCCCCCATGCTGCCCGGGCTGCTGCGGCGGCTGCGCGCCCGCCATCGCGACGCGGTCGCAATCATCACCGGGCGGCCGATCGAGGCGGTGGACGCGCTGCTCGGCGACGCGCCCTTCGCCGTCGCCGGCGAGCATGGGGCCGCCATCCGCCCGGGGCCAGGTTGCCCGGTCGCGCGTGAGACCCTGCCAGTGCTGCCCGAGGACGAGCTGGCACGCGCGGCGGCGCTGGCGGCGCGGTTTCCGGGCGCGCTGGTGGAGCGCAAGGCGCACGGCGTGGCGCTGCATTACCGCCTGGCGCCGGAAGCGGAGCAGGCGCTGCGCGAGGCGGCCGAGGCGATGGTGGCCGCGTGTCCCGGCTTCGCGCTGCTAAGCGGCAGCAAGGTCTGGGAGGTGCGCCCGGCGGGCATCCACAAGGGCACCGCGCTCCGTGCCCTGATGGCCGCACCGCCCTTCGCCGGGCGCGTCCCGGTCTTCGTCGGCGACGACGTGACCGACGAGGACGCGATCGCCGCCGCCGTGGCGCTCGGCGGCGCCGGGCTGCGCGTCCGCGACGACGCGGGCGAATTCACCACACCCGAGGACGTGCGCGCCTGGCTCGAAAGCGCTTGAAACCCCGGCGCCGCCGGTGCCTTGATGGCCCACCCGGCCCCGCGGCGAGCACCGCGAGCAGACCACCAGGGAGGTTCCCGATGCGGCAAGTCCCGATGCTGGCAGCCCTGCTCGGGCTGCTCCTGCCGGGTTGTGGCCCGGCCCTGGCGGGCGCGCCGCCCAACGGCGTCCCCGGCGCGCCGAGCGTCGCCGACGTGGTGGCCAGGTTGCTGCCCAGCGTGGTCAACATCACCAACATCTCCGCCGGCCACGCCCTGCCGGGCGAGGTCCCGGGGGACCTGCCCATCCCGCCCAAGGAGGAGCGCAGCTTCGGCAGCGGCTTCATCATCGATCCGCGCGGCTACATCGCGACCAACAAGCATGTCGTGATCGGAGCCGAGCGCCTGATCGTGAAGCTGCACGACGGCACCGAGCACATCGCGCGCGTCGTGGGCGAGGCCAATATCGCCGACATGGCGCTGATCAAGATCCATACCGACCATCCCCTGCCGCCCATCGTCTGGGGGACCGGCGAGCATGTGCGCATCGGCGACACCGTCATCGCGATCGGCAATCCGCTCGGCCTCGGCGAGTCGGTCAGCATGGGCATCATCAGCGCCACCGACCGCAACATCCGGAGCTCGCGGTTCGACCATTTCCTGCAGACCGACGCCTCGATCAACCAGGGCAACTCGGGGGGCGTGCTGGCCAACCTCAAGGGCGAGGTGATCGCGATGAACACGGCGCTCTACGTGCCCAATGGCGCCTCGGGCTCGGTCGGGCTCGGCTTTGCGATGCCGGCCGACGATGTCTCCTACGTTCTCGGCCAGCTGCTTGCGCGCCGGAGGCTCGATGTCGGCTGGACCGGGATCTCGGCGCAGCCGGTCGGCACCCAGCTTGCCGAGGGCTTCGGCATCGCCCAGGTCGGCGGGGCATTGGTCATCTCGGTCGATCCCCAGGGGCCGGCCGCGGCGGCGGGGCTGCGCTCCGGCGACGTGCTGACCGCCTTCAACGGCGAGCCGATCATCGATCCGCAGGAACTGCTGCGCATGGCCGGCGTCCAGCCGGCTGGAACGGTGGCGCGGATCGACTTTGTGCGCGACGGCACGGCGCAACACGTGTCCCTCACTGTCGCGCCATGGCCTGGCGGCAACCTCGCCTACATTCCGCCGCCGCAACCGAAGCGCCAGCGCAAGCCCGTCGACCTCGGCGTCAGCGTCGCGGCGATCACGCCGGACGTGCGGCTGGCGCTGCGCCTGAATCCGAACCAGCATGGCGTGCTGGTGACGGCGGTCACGCCGGGCGGCGAGGGCGAGGAGCTGGGGGCGAAGGCGGGCAACATCGTGCTGCGCGCGGGCGGTCGGGCGGTGAACACGCCGGCCGAGATCGCGGCGGCCTTTGACGCGGCGCGCAAGGCGGGGCGCGAGTTCATCCCGATCCTGGTTCAATCGACCGACGGCACCAAGGCATGGAAGGCGGTGCCGCTGTTCGACTACCGCTAGCGCCATCTCCGGCCCGCCAGAAACCTCCAGTCGGATTTCTCGTTCCAGGAAACGTCGTGTCTGGAGCAACTTATCTCCGATAAGCCCGAGCCGCTCAGATTCAGCTTGAGCGGCGGCTGCTCCGGAAAAATCCCTTGCTTTGCCTGGCCCTTTCGGCGGCGACGAAATTTGTGCCGAATAATCCAGTGAAGTTGATCTCGCGCAAGGAAACGGACGGCCGCTCTCCCTAAATTTCATCTCGAGGCAACAGATGGGCTGCCGCGAGGCAGGAGGAGAGAAATGATGAAACGGTCACTTTATCTTGCCGGCACTGCTGCCATTGCGCTTGGCATTGGCCTGCACGGCATTCCGGCCCCGCTGGCGCACGCCGCCGGCTGCGGGACCGCCAGCACCGCTTCGTCGGAAGGCGCGGCCTCGCTGCAGACAGCGAGTGCGGAAGGATCGCGGTCGCTGCAGACGGCGGCGGCTGACGGGTCGCGGTCGCTGCAGACCGCGGCCGCCGATGGCGCGGCCTCGTTGCAGACCGCGGCCGCCGATGGCGCGGCCTCGCTGCAGACCGCGGCCGCCGAAGGTGCGGCCTCGCTGCGCGCGGCGGCAGCCAACGGATCGCCGCAGTTGAAGGCGGCGGCGGAAGCGCAGGCTCAGTCGCTGATGGCCCAGGCGGCGGATGGCGCGGCCTCGCTGCAGACCGCGGCCGCCGATGGCGCGGCCTCGCTGCAGACCGCGGCCGCCGATGGCGCGGCCTCGTTGCAGACCGCCGCGGCGGATGGCTCGGCCTCGCTGCAGACCGCGGCCGCGAATGGTGCAGGCTCGCTGCAGACGGCCTCGGCCAACGGCTCGGGCGGCCTCCAGAGCGCCTCGGCCAATGGCGTCGGGTCCGCGCAGAGCGCTTCGGCGGAGGGCACGGGAAGCTTGAAGACGGCGAGCGCCGATGGCGCGGGCTCGCTGCGGACGGCGTCCGCCGAGGGGGCATCGTCGCTGCAGATGACCTCGGCTGATGGTGTCCGCTCGCTGCGCACTGCCTCGGCTGATGGGGTGCGCTCGCTGCAGACTGCCTCGGCCGAGGGCGTACGCTCGCTGCAGGTCGCGGCGGCGGAAGGCGTGGCCTCGCTCAAGACAGCCAGCGCCGATGGCTCGGGCTCGCTGAAGATGTCCTCGGCCGACGGCATGCGCTCGCTGAAGACAGCGGCGGCGGAGGGAATGGGCTCGCTGAAGACGGCGTCGTCCGAAGGCGCGCGCTCGCTGAAGCTGGCTGCGGCGAAGGGCATGGGCTCGGTCAAGGCCGCTGCCGCCGCCTGCCACTGAGGAGTAGAGGTTCGTTTCCCGCCCGACCCACTCGGGTCGGACGGGGAGAGGATGGCGCCCGGTGGGCCGCATCTGTCCCGAGTGACGGGTCGCGCGGTTGTGCCGGGCGTTCTTCTTGAAGGCGAAGCAATGGCGCCGTATGTCGAGCGCGATGGCGGCGGACGGCATAAGGCCTGTGCTTCGCGAACGTCGAGGAGTGGGCGCCTTATCAATCGGGCGCCAGGCACGCGGGGCCGGTTAATCCAATCGCGGCGCGCGGGCGTAATACAAGGTGAGACGCGTGGTTTGCTAGTGATGGGCCACGGACGCATAACAGCACGTCAACAAAGGAGTTGGATATGAAGAAGACTTATCTGGCCGGGGCGGCGATGCTGGCGCTCGGTGTGCTCGCGGCGGGCCCTGTGCTCGCGGCTTCGCCGGCCTGCCCGATGCCGAAGACGGCCTCGGCCGACGGCTCCGGCTCGCTGAAGACCGCTTCGGCCGATGGCGCGGGCTCGCTGAAGACCGCTTCCGCCAATGGCTCCGGCGCGCTGAAGACCGCTTCGGCCGACGGCGCGGGCTCGCTGAAGACCGCTTCCGCCAATGGCTCCGGCGCGCTGAAGACCGCTTCGGCCGATGGCGCGGGTTCGCTGAAGACCGCTTCCGCCAATGGCTCCGGCGCGCTGAAGACCGCTTCGGCCGATGGCGCGGGTTCGCTGAAGACCGCTTCCGCCAATGGCTCCGGCGCGCTGAAGACCGCTTCGGCCGACGGCGCGGGTTCGCTGAAGACCGCTTCCGCCAATGGCTCCGGCGCGCTGAAGACCGCTTCGGCCGATGGCGCGGGTTCGCTGAAGACCGCTTCCGCCAATGGCTCCGGCGCGCTGAAGACCGCTTCGGCCGACGGCGCGGGTTCGCTGAAGACCGCTTCCGCCAATGGCTCCGGCGCGCTGAAGACCGCTTCGGCCGACGGCGCGGGCTCGCTGAAGACCGCCTCTGCCGAAGGCTGCAAGTAACGACAAGGTAGGATGGCGCAAGTCGCCCGAACTACCACCAACGCCCCGCCGCTGCCGAAACGATCGGCGGCGGCGGGGTTTTCGTTTCGCCTCGCGCGATGAACATGGCTCGACGAATGATGGCGTGGACGGTCGCGGCGCTGTTCGTCGCCGCGGCCTTGTCCGTGCCCGCCCGCGCGGCGCTGTTCGACGAAGATGTCTCCGCCGTTGTCGCGCGCGTGCTGCCCGCCGTGGTCAACATCGCCGCCGTGATCATGCCGCTGCCCGGGCAGCAAGGCACGGCCCACAGGGGCCAGCCGGCGGAGGATGCGCACAACCTCGGCAGCGGCCTGATCATCGATCCCTCGGGTCTGATCCTCACCAACAAGCACGTGGTGGACGGCGCGAGCCTGATCACGGTCACACTGCAGGACGGGCTCTCCTACCGCGGCACCCTGCTGGCGAAGGCGGCGCACGCGGATATCGCGCTGGTCAAGATCGATGCGCCGACGCGCCTCGCCGCCCTGCCCCTCGGCAACAGCAGCGGGCTGCGCGTGGGCCAGCCGGTATTCGCGATCGGCAATCCGCTCGGGCTCGGAGGCACCGTCACCTCCGGCATCATCTCCGCTCTCAACCGCGACATCGTTTCCACGCCCTACGACGATTTCATCCAGACCGATGCCTCGATCAACCACGGCAATTCCGGCGGACCGCTGTTCGACCGCCAGGGCAACGTGATCGGCATCAACACGGCATTCGAAACGCCAAGCGGGGCGGCCAACGGCTCGGTCGGGCTCGGCTTCGCAATTCCCGCCAACGAAGTCGCCTTCGTCGTGCGCCAACTGCGCGTCTTCGGCTACGTGCGCTCGGGGTGGTTCGGAGTCACGGCGCAGGCCCTGACCCCGGAGCTGGCCGAGGCCGAGGGCCTGGCGGTGCCGCGCGGCGCGATCATTTCGGCGATCAACGCGAGCGGTCCGGCCGCGCAGGCCGACCTGCGGCCGGGTGACGTGGTCGTGGCGGTGAACGGGCAACCGATCGAGGATGTGCGCGCACTATGGCGGGCTGCGGCGGTGCTGCCCTCCGGCGTGGTCGCGAGGCTGCGCGTCTGGCGCGACGGCAAGCCGCGCGACGTGAAGGTGCGGGTGGCAGACTGGCCCGACGACCGTGGCGCCCGATCCGCCCTGCCGGCAACCGGGGAGTCGCTGCGCTCGCTCGATCCGCAGCCGCTCGATTTCGGCGCCCAGCTTGCGGGCGGCGGCGGGGGTGGTGTCCTGGTCCAGGCGGTCGCGACCACCGGTAGTGCCATGGCGAGCGGCATCCGGCGCGGCGACATGATCCTGCAGGTGCAGGGCAACGCCGTCACCGCCCCCACGCAGGTGAACAGCCTGCTCGACGCGGCACGTGCCACTGGCAAGCGCTTCGCCGCGGTGCTGGTCCTGCGCGGCGGCACGAGGAACTGGATCGCGGTACCCCTGATCGCCGATCCGTAACGATACGGCGAGCCGGCACGTTATACGGCGAGGTGCCCAATCCGGGCACACCGGGATCAGGCAAGGCAGGAGGAGCGGCGATGCGAGCTTGGAGTCTCATGGCGGCGCTGGCACTCGCACTCGCCGTCGGCATCGGGCCGGCGATGGCGGCGGGTGCGGCAACGCAGGCCACGACCCCGGATATCAGCGCGGTGATCGCGAGGATCCAGCCGAGCGTCGTGAACATCTCCGCCATCACCGAGGCCGGGATGATGGCGATGATGCATGGCGCGGGTGAGGGCAGCACGCGCGACGCCAAGGTGGAGACGAGCCTGGGCACCGGCTTCATCGTCGACCCCAAGGGCCTGATCGTGACCAACCGCCATGTGATCGCGGGCGCCACACTGATCACGGTGACGCTGCAGGACGGGCGCACCTACACCGCGCGCGTGGTAGCCGCGGCCAACATCCTGGACATCGCACTGCTGCGGATCGATCCGGAGGTGAATCTTCCCGCCGTCACCCTGGGCGACAGCGCCGCCCTGCGCGTGGGGCAGCGCGTGATCGCGATCGGCAATCCGCTCGGGCTCGGCGGCACGGTGACGGAAGGGATCGTGAGCGCGCTCAACCGCAACCTCGGCAGCACGCCAGCCGACGACTTCATCCAGACCGATGCCGCGATCAACCACGGTAATTCGGGCGGACCGCTGTTCAACGAGCAGGGCCAGGTGATCGGCATCGACACCGCCTTCGAGACGCCGAGCGCCTCCTCGAACGGCTCGGTCGGCCTCGGCTTCGCGATCCCGATCGACCATGCGCGTTACGTCATCGACATGATGCGCCGCTACGGCACGGTGCGAGCGGGCACGCTGGAGGCAAATACGCAGGCGCTGACGCCGCCGCTCGCCGAGGCACTCGGGATCGCGCCGGGCAGCGGCGTGATCGTCGTCTCGCTCACCCCGGACGGGCCGGCGGCGAAGGCGGGGCTCGCAGTCGGCGACGTGATCGAGAATGTCGACCACGGACCGCCGATCGCCGAGCCCGGCGCACTGGTGCGCGCCGTGCAGGCGCGCGGGCCCGGCTATCCCATGACCATGACGGTGCTGCACGAGGGCAAGCCGCGTACGCTCGCCGTGGTGCTCGGCACATGGCCCGACGCCAACGCCCCGGTGCCGCAGCGGCCGGCAAAGGTGGTCGCCACCATGATGCAGATGATGGGGATGCGCGCGGTGCCGGCGGGCTTCACCATCATCGCCTCGACGGTCGGCTGCCAGGTGACGACCGTGGTGGCGGGCCAGGCCGCGGCGGTCGCCGGCATCGCGCCGGGAGATCACATCCTCATGGTGCAGCAGCGCGCGGTCAGGGATGGCCCGAGCCTGGCCGCCGCGATGGAAGCGGCACGCGAGACCGGGCGCACCTTCGCGGCCGTGCTGGTCGAGCACGGCGCGGCGAAGCGATGGGTGGCGCTGCCGCTGATGGCGGGGAAGTAGCGCTCAGCTCGGCGGCAGCGCGATGTGCTTCGCGTAGACCGGCCGCGCGAGCAGGCGCTGGTACCAGGCGTGCAGGTGCGGCGCCTGCGGACGGTTCGGCACATCCATCACGAACCAGCGATGCACGTAGATGCCGAGCGTGATGTCGGCGATGCTGAACGCATCGCTCGCGACATGGTGCTGCCGCGCGAGGCGCCCGTCGAGGATCGCCCAATGGCCGGCGGCTTCCTTGGCCGCCGCGGTGATCGCCGCCATGTCGCGCTGCGCCGCCGGCGTGCGCACGAGGCCGAGGAAGACGGTGCTCATCGGCCGGTTGATCGCCGTCTGCTGGAAATCCATCCAGGATTCCACCCGCGCGCGCGCCTTTGGCTCGGTAGGGTAGAGCGTGCTCGAAGGCGCGTGCGCGTTGCAGAGATAGCGCAGGATCGAGTTGCTCTCGAACAGGTGGAAATCCCCGTCCTCGATCGCGGGTACCAGGCCCAGGGGCTGCATGGCACGGTATTCGGGCGTCGCGGTGCCGCCGAAGGAGCCGCCGACATCGACGCGGTTGTAGGCGATGCCCAGTTCCTCCAGCAGCCAGATCACCTTCATGACGTTGCTGGAATTGGCGCGGCCCCAAAGCTTGATCACGCGGTGATCCTCCCCCGTTTCGGTGGCGCAAGCGTATCGGGGCGACGGCGTGGCGGCAACTTGCGGGTGGGCCCGGCCCGGCGCATATCGCCCCCATGGTTGCCGCCCCCGCCTTTGTGCCGCGCCTGCGCCTCGCCCTCGCCATCACCGCCGCCGTCGCGCTCGCGACCCTCGGCACCGCGATCGCCTCGGAACGCTGGGGCGGGCTGGTGCCCTGCGCGCTGTGCCTGGTGGAGCGCTGGCCGTGGCGCGTCGCTGCCGTCGTCGCCCTCGTGGGGCTGGTGGTGCCGCGGCCGCTGTCGCGGCTGCTGGCCTGGCTGGTGGTGCCCGTGATGCTGGCCGGCGTGGTCGTGGGCGCGGTGCACGTGGGCGTCGAGTGGGGGCTGTGGCCCAGCCCGCTGCCGCAATGCCAGGCGCCGCATTTCCAGACGGGCAGCATCGCGCAGCGCCTGGCGAGCATGCCGGCGAAGCCGTCCAAGGCGTGCGAGGACCCGACCTATCTCATCCCGTTCCTGCCCGTCTCCATGGCGATGATGAACCTGCTCAACTCGCTGGTGGTTGGCGCCGGAATGGCATGGTTCCTGGGGAAAAGCCGAAAGGGCGAGGCATGAATCGGTTGCCGGGCGATCGCGGGCGCGCGCCGTCCGCCATGATCCGCGTGGACCACGCGGGCGAATACGGGGCGAAGCGCATCTACCAGGGCCAGCTCGCGGTGATGCGCCGGCGCGCGGACCCGGCGACGGTGGCGCTCGTCGAGCACATGCGCGACCAGGAACAGCGCCACCTCGACACGTTCGCGCGCCTGATCGGCGAGCGCCGGGTGCGGCCCACCGCGCTGCTGCCGTTCTGGCACGTGGCCGGATGGGTGCTCGGCGCGGCGACCGCGGCCATGGGCACGCGTGCGGCGATGGCCTGCACGGTCGCCGTCGAGGAGGCGATCGACGAGCACTACGCGGCACAGGCAGCGGCGCTGCCCGAGGCCGAGGCGCCGTTACGCGAGACGATCGAACAATTCCGCGCCGAGGAGCTGGAACACCGCGACACCGGGCTCGAGCACGGTGCCGAGCAGGCGGTGGGCTACCCGGTGCTGCGCGCCGCCATCGGCGCCGGCTGTCGGGTCGCGATCGCGCTCTCCGAGGTGATCTGAATACGATTGCGGCACCGCGCCGCGGCCAATAGCCTCGGCCTGCCTCACGCGGGAGATTCGCCGTGCCGACATCGTCGCCGTTTGGCGCCAGCGAAAGTCTGCTCACCCTGGACTGGCGGAGCACGTCCGGCCACGTCACCATCGAGGCGGCCGGAACCCCGACTTCCGTGACGCCGATAACACTGGCCCCGGCGCCGCTCGTGACCGCGCCAGACGACCAGCCGCTGTTTGCCACGGCACCCGCAGCGATCCGCCTCGGCCAACCGGCAAATCCCACTGGCGGCGGAACGAACGGCGGCGGCACCACGCTGGCGCAGGCGCCGCTTGCCGCGCCGCCCGCCACGCACATCACGATCAACGCCACGTTCGACGCCAGCGTGACCGGCAACCTCGCGATCGCAGCGAGCTACGAAAGCGCGGCCAATGCCGCGATCCAGTATTTCGAGAACGAAATCACCACGCCGGTCACGGTCGATATCCAATTCGGCTGGGGCGAGGTCGGCGGAGCAACGATCAACGCCGGGGCGCTCGGCGAGAGCAGCTCCTCGATCCTCGGCTTCACCTACGGCCAAGTCTACGATGCGGTGCAGGCCCTCGCGAACAAATCGGCGGTGCAACAGGCGGCCTACGCGACGCTGCCGGCAACAGACCCGACGGGCGGCGCCAATATCGAGGTGACCACCGCACAGGCCGCCGCGCTCGGGCTGTGGAACAATACCGGGATTCTCGACGGCTCGATCGGCCTCGATTCCAGCAGCGCCTTCTTCTGGTCACAGAGCGGCGCGCAGGCCGGCAGCTATGACGCGGTGAGCACCTTCGAGCACGAGATCTCCGAGGTGCTGGGCCGGCAGGACAGCGGCGGCGCGGGCAACACGGCCGGTGCTGGCGGCAGCTACACGCTGCTCGATTTCTTCCGGTACACGGCGGCGGATCTCGGCACCGCGGACGCACCGGGAACCGCCACCGGCGCGCGCGACCAGCCGTTCGTCGCGGGCTATAGCGCCAATAACTATTCCTACTTCTCCTACGACGGGCAGACGGTCGGCCTCCCCTACGACACGCCGGGCGATGTCGCCGCCGGCAACGACATCGCCGATTGGGGTCCCAGCGTCACCGCGGATTCCTTCGGCTTCGGCGTCGCCGGCATGGTGGCGCCGGTCTCCACCACGGACCTCCAGGCCCTCAACGTGATCGGCTACAGCCTCGCCGCCGCCTGCTACGCCGCGGGCACACGGATCGCGACAGCGCTCGGCGAAGCGCCGGTCGAGGCGCTGAGCGTGGGCGACGAGGTGCGGCTCGCCGGCGGCGGCACTGCGCCCGTGACCTGGCTTGGCCACCGGCAGGTGGACTGCGCGCGGCACCCGAGGCCGGAAACGGTGTGGCCGGTGCGGGTCCGCAAGGGCGCCTTCGCCGAGCGCGTTCCCGCCCGCGACCTGCTGCTCTCGCCCGATCACGCGGTGCTGGCTGATGGGGTGCTGATCCCGATCCGCTGCCTGCTGAACGGCGCGACCATCGCGCAGGAGCGCCGTGACCGCGTCACCTACTGGCATGTGGAACTGCCGCGCCATGCGGCGATCCTCGCGGAGGGGCTGGCCGCGGAATCCTACCTCGACACGGGAAACCGGGCGGCCTTCGACAACGCCGGCACGGTGGTCGAGGCGCATCCCGGGTTCGCGGCGCGCGCCGAGGCGGCCTGGCGCGTGGGGGCCTGTGCGCGCCAGGTGACGCACGGCGAGGCACTGGAACGCGTGCGGCGGCGCGTGCTGGCGCGCGCCGCAACGCTGGGCTGGCGACGCACCGAGGCAACCCCGGTGCTGCGCGCCGCGGGACAGGTGCTGCACGGGCGGGCAGCCGGAGGTGAGTTGCGCTTCATGCTGCCGGCAGGCGTGCGCGAGGTGACGCTGGCAAGCGAGGCGAGCGTCCCCCGCGAGGCCGACGAGGGCCCGGATGCGCGCCGCCTCGGCGTCGCCGTCGCATCGCTCTCGCTCGATGGCGCGGACGTCGCGCTCGACGACGCGCGCCTCGGGCCAGGCTGGCATGCCACGGAGCCGGGATGGCGCTGGAGCGATGGCGCCGGCGTCATCCGCGTTGGCGGCGCGCGGCTGCTCACGCTGCGGCTGGCCATGGCGGCGCGGTGCTGGGAGGCACCGGCCCCGGCGCGCCGTGCCGCGGGCTGAGCACCACCGCTCACCGCATCGCGCACTCGAAGCGGACCGCACGGCCTGGCGCGGGAAACATCGTTGATGATCGCCATGGCGCGCGCTGCCTATAATGCCGGCCCAGCGCGGCGGGGCCTACCAGGCAGGCGCGCGGCAAGGGCAACCGGGAGGAACGGGCATGACGCAGATCGGCGGACACATCGCGGCGACGCGGCGGCCAGGCGCGCTCGGCGCGCATTCGCTGGACCTCGTCCAGGTCACGGTGCCGGACCTGCGGCCAGCGGCGGATTTCTACCGCGCCTTCGGGCTCGACGTGCGCGAGGAGGAAAACGGCCTCTCACTCTACACCGCGGGGCATCCGCATCGCTGGGCACGCTTCGTCGAGGGCAAGGAAAAGCGGCTGCGCTGCCTGTCCTTCGGCGCGTTCGAGGACGACATGGACCGGTTCCGCCAGCGCCTGCGCGAGCGCGGCATCGCCGAGGTCGATCCGCCCAGGGGGATCGAGTCCAACGGGCTGTGGCTGCGCGATCCCGAGGGGATCGCGATCGAGATCCGCGTCGCGGAAAAATCCTCGCCCAGCGACAAGACGCCGATGGCCATGGTGTCCGCGCCGGCGGGCACCGCGGCCGCGCCAAGCCGGTCCCGCGTGCCCCCCGTGCGGCCGCGCCGGCTCGCGCATGCGCTGATGTTTTCCTCGGACATCAACCGCACCATCGGCTTCTACGAGGGCGTGCTGGGGCTGCGCCTCTCGGATCGCTCAGGCGACGGCATCGCCTTCATGCACGGCATCCATGGCAGCGACCATCACATGGTCGCCTTCGCGCACTCCTCCGCCGCGGGACTGCACCATCTGAGCTGGGACGTGGCCTCGGTCGACGAGATCGGGCTGGGCGCGATGCAAATGGCGGACAAAGGCTTCTCCGCCGGCTGGGGGCTCGGGCGGCACGTGCTCGGCTCCAATTATTTTCATTACGTCCGCGATCCGTGGGGCAGCTGGTGCGAGTATTCCGCGGATATCGACTACATCCCCGCCGACCAGGAATGGCAGAGCGGCGACCACCCCGGCGACGACGCGTTCTATGTCTGGGGCCCCAATCCACCCGCGGACTTCGTCGTCAACCACGAGGCCACGACCTGAGCGTGGCGATCACCGCCGTGCCCACCCGAGGAGGCATGCCCGGAGCCTGAGGGATCGTCCGTGCGCTATTCCTCGCCGCGTTTCGCCTGTGCCGGGCTGGTGATCCCGCCATGGGCGCCGGACCAGGCCACGGGATCTTCAAGGAAGCGGCGTACCTCACCCAGCGCGCTCTCCGCGAAATACGGGCGCTCGCGGCAGGCATCGAGCACGTCCCACCAGGTGCAGAGGTGGTGCAGCGCGATGTCCATCGAGGCGAGAGTCTCGAAGCTGCCGGGGAAGACACCGTAGAAGAACACCACGAAGGTGTGGTTGACGATGGCGCCCGCCTCGCGCAGCGCGTTGGCAAAGCGGATCTTGCTCGCACCATCGGTGGTGAGGTCCTCGACCAGCAGCGTACGCTTGCCTTCCGGCACGTCGCCCTCGATCAACGCGTTGCGCCCGAAGCCCTTTGGCTTTTTCCGTACATAGGCCATCGGCGCCATCATCCGGTCGGCGATCCAGGCGGCGAAGGGGATGCCCGCGGTCTCGCCGCCGGCCACCACCTCGATAGTTTCGAAACCGATATGACGACCGATCTTGTCCACCGCCAGCTCGCAGATCTTGGCCCGCGCGCGCGGGAAATAGATGATGCGCCGGCAGTCGATATAGACCGGCGACTTCCAGCCGCTGGTGAAGGTGTAGGGCTCCTCCGGGCGGAAATTGACCGCCTTGATCTCGAGCAGGATGCGCGCGGCAGTGAGCGCCGCGTCCCGGTCCCAGTCGCTGGTGTGGTGCTTTTCCATCATCCCTCTCCTTCCCGCCCCTCCTAATGGTGGCCGGGCGGCGCGTCCATGGGCGCCCATCGGGCACGCCCGCTGGCAGCACCGCCGGCAAGCGATTGACCCGCGCGGGCCAGCGCCTTAGGCCGGATAGCAACAGGAGGAACGGCGATGGCGAAGCGCTACCGGATCGCGGTAATCCCCGGCGACGGGATCGGCAAGGAGACCGTGCCCGAGGGGCTGAAGGTGCTGGACGCGGCGGCGCGGCGCTTCGGCTTCGAGCTCGCCGAGACGCATTACGACTGGTCCTGCGAGACCTGGAAGAAGACCGGATCGATGATGCCGGCCGACGGGCTCGACCGGCTGCGCGAGGCCGACAGCATCTTCCTCGGCGCCGTGGGCTGGCCGGAAGTGCCGGACCATGTCTCGCTCTGGGGCCTGCTGATCCCCATCCGCCGCGGCTTCGACCAGTACGTGAACCTGCGCCCCTGCCGGCTGATGCCCGGCGCCACGACGCCGCTCGCCGGCCGCACGGCGGCGGACATCGACTTCTACGTGGTGCGCGAGAACACCGAGGGCGAGTACAGCGCCACCGGCGGGCGCAGCTTCGAGGGCACGGTCCGCGAGATGGCGGCCCAGGTCTCCATCTTCACCCGCCACGGCTGCGACCGGGTGATGCGCTATGCCTTCGAACTCGCGCGCACGCGGCCGAAGAGGCACCTCACCTCCGCCACCAAATCCAACGGCATCACTGTCACCATGCCATACTGGGACGAGCGCTTCGCGGCGATGGCAAAGCACTACCCCGACATCCGCACCGACCAGTTCCACATCGACATCCTGTGTGCGCATTTCGTGCAGCACCCTGACTGGTTCGACGTGGTCGTCGGCTCCAACCTTTTCGGGGACATCCTCTCGGACCTCGGGCCGGCGGTCGCGGGCTCCATCGGCATCGCGCCCTCGGCCAACATCAACCCCGAGCGCACCGCGCCCTCGATGTTCGAGCCGGTGCACGGCTCGGCGCCGGACATCGCGGGCAAGCATATCTGCAACCCGATCGGCCAGGTCTGGGCCGGCGCCATGATGCTCGAACACCTCGGCGAGAAGGCGGCGGCGGACGCCATTGTCCGCGCCATCGAGGTGCTGCTGGGCGACGGCGGGCCGCGCACCCGCGACATGGGCGGCCAGGCCGGCACGGCCGAGGTGGGCGAGGCGCTCGCCCAGATCGTGGCCGCCGGTTGAAAACCCGCGCTCCCGTCCTCTATGTAAGGCGGATGGGACACGAAAGCACGATCGTCCGGCGCTGCGAGCGCGCGGTGGTGACCGCGTATCGCGAGCTGCGCGGGCGCGACACGCCGGACCCGCTGGCATTCCAGGCCTGCACGACGCTGTACCGCATCCACCACCCCGAGGCCTCGCTGTCCGAGGCGCGCCGGCTGGTGGCGGAATGGATCGACCACCACGTGGTCCGGCAGGACAGCGGACCGACGCCGGGCTGCGACTGCCCTCCCTGACCGGACCCGGCCGGGCTCGCCCGGCCCGAAGCCGGTCCTAATCCGCGGCCGCGCGCGCCGCGCCGGCGCTCTCCAGCAGGCCGGGCTTGGCCCAGCGGATCGCGGCCAGCGCCAGCGCGTCGATCGTGTCGACCAGCGGAATGCCGATCTCGCCATAGGGCCCGGCCAGGAGACCGAGCGGGATCTCCGTGCAGCCCAGCACCACGGCCCCGGCGCCACGGGCGGCGAGCGAACGCGCGACGGTGGCGAGCGGCGCATAAGCCTCGGCCACGCGGTTGGCCTTCACCATCGCGATCGCCGGCGTGACGGAGGCGGCCATTTCCTCACGGCTGGGCTCGATGCAGCGCCAGCCCAGTTCCTCGAACCGGTCCTGGTAGAGCCGCATGGCGAGCGTCGTCGCGGTTCCCATCAGGCCGACCGTGGTGCCGCTTGTTCCACCAACCGGCAACGCATGGCGCAGTTCCGCCGCCGCCGCCTCCACGATGTGCAGGATCGGCAGTCCCTCGCCCTTCATCTGGTCGTACCAGCCATGCGCCGTGTTGCAGGGAATGGCGACCGCCCCGCAGCCCGCCTGCTGCAGCCCGCGGAGGCCTCGCCGCAGCCACGGCCAGGGGTCCTCCGTGCCAGGGTCGCGCAGGCGCGGCGGCACGCGCGGGTCCGACCACAGCACGGCGGGGATCTGGTCCTGGTCGCGCGTGGCGGGAGTGAGCAGTGTGAGGCGCGCCATGAAATGCGCGCTCGCCAGCGGCCCCATGCCGCCGAGCACACCAAGGATGCGTTCACCGTTCTCGACCATGGCCCGAATCTCACCGATGCTGCGCGAGACGCAAGAGGGACACATGCGAAAGATCGGGATCCCCGGAATCGAAATCCAGGGCCACCGCGGCGCGCGCGGGCTGTGGCCGGAGAACACGGCGGCGGGGTTCCGCCGGACGGTCGCGCTCGGCGTGGACAGCATCGAGACCGATGTCGCGGTAACGGCGGATGGGGTCGCGGTGCTGCATCACGACCCCGCGCTGCACCCGGACATGGCGCGGCTGGGCGACAGGTGGATCAAGCCGCCGGGCCCGGCCATCGCCGGCATGACCCTGGCGGAGCTGCGCCGCTACGACGTCGGGCGGCTGCGGCCAGGCAGCGCGCTCGCCGCGCGCTTCCCGCGCCTGGTGGCGACCGACATGCTGGGCGTGCCGACGCTCACGGAGGGTCTCGCGGCCAGCGCGCCGGCGGTGCTCGACGTCGAGATCAAGACGTTTCCGGACGGCCGGCAAAAGACCGCCGCGCCGGACACGATGGTGGACCTCGTGGTGGCGGCGGCGGTGGCGGCGGGGGCGATGGACCGGCTCGTGGTGCGCAGCTTCGACTGGCGGGCGCTGCGGCACCTGCGGCTGCATTTTCCTGCCGTGCCCTGCGCCGTGCTGACCAGCCCCGATACGTCCAACGCGACCTGGTGGGACGGAATCGAGCCGGGCGAGAGCGTGGCCGCCACCGTCGCGGGCTTCGCCGGCACGGGCGCCACCTGGGCGCCGGAATGGCAGAGCATCGCGGAGGCGGAAGTCGCGGCCGCGCACGCGCTGGGGCTGCGCGTGGTGCCGTGGACCGTGAACGACCCAGCGGCGATGCGCCGCCTGCTGGCCTGGGGTTGCGACGGGCTGTGCACGGACGAGCCGGACGTGGCGCTCGCCGTGCGCGCGGAGCTCAGCGCGCGGGCATGAAATGCGCGTTGGCGGAGGCACGGGCGAACAGCGCGCGCACCGCCGGGTTGCGCGGCGCATCAGCGTCCACCAGCGCATCCATCGGCATGAAGAACTCATGCGTGTGCGGCACCTGGCTGGCGGCAAACCCCGCATAGTGGTGCTGCTTCAGCGCGTAGAGCACACGCACGTCACGCACCGGCAGGACCAGCGGCCGGATCGGCTCCTCCGTGATGATGCCGGTGGCGCGCCAGCGTGGCGTGGTGTCGTTGGTGCTGACCGCCGCGAGCAGCCACGGCACCGGGCAGACGGCCATCAGCGAATGCGTGCTGGGGGCGAAGCGCGAGCGCTTGTCCAGCAGGTTGGGCAGGGTGCCGCACGCCTCGATCGCCAGGATGTCCGCGAAGGGCTCGGCCGGCGTGCCGCCGAAGTTGAGCCACAGCCCGTCCGGAAGCGTGCGCATCCGGTCGCTGCCTGGCAGCTTGAGATAGGGCTCGTGCGCGTTGGCGATTTCGGCGGGACGGCCGCGCAGCCAGGCGTCCGGCGCGCCATGCCCGCCGGTGGCGCCGGGCGGCCGCTGCGGCCAGGTACGCAGGCGCGCCCGCACAAGTGAATCAAGGCTCCGGTAGCCCGGCATGCGAATCTCCCTTGACCGAAACTTCGTCGCGGAATGAGACGGAACTACGACGAATCCAGTCACTTTCGTGTGACATTGGGCAGAAAATCACGAATCCTTCAGAACTCAAACTTTTTTTACCGATTCGCATGATGATTCGAACGTTACGAACCGGATTCAAACGTTTCGGAGTCGTCAAAATAACGTCATTGTTTCTATTTTTTTGATAACAGCGTGATCCGAGGTCGCGCAAATCCGCCACCGCCTGACCCGATAGCAAGGTGACGCGCACGTCACGCGAAACGTTCGTTTGACGAAACCCTGCCGCGGCCTGAACGCGCGGCGCCGTGGCCATTCGCACGCCCAGCCCGGCCAGGAATAACGCTCGCCGAGTGCACGCCCACGCCAGCCAACCGAGGAGCCGGCTCAGGGCCCTGCACGCCGGGCACCAGAACGCGATCCGGCCGGGTGTCTCCACCCAGCCGGACGCTGGCGCTCAGGAAATCAGGGTCTCCGGGAGGCCACGGTTCGGCCGGGCGCAAGCGCCTTGCGCGTGCTTCCGGCCGGACGCCGCCCGGGAATCAGCGGCGATCGGTGGGGACGTAGTCGCGCTGGCCGGCGCCGGTATAGACCTGCCGCGGGCGGCCGATGCGCTGCGACGGATCCTCGATCATCTCCTTCCATTGGCTGATCCAGCCGACGGTGCGCGCCACCGCGAACAGCACGGTGAACATGCTGGTGGGAAAGCCCATCGCCTTGAGGATGATGCCAGAATAGAAATCGACGTTCGGATACAGCTTGCGGCTGACGAAGTAGTCGTCGCTGAGCGCGATGCGCTCCAGCTCCTGCGCGAGGTCGAGCAGCGGGTCATCCTTGATGCCGAGCTCGTCCAGCACCTCGTGGCAGGTCTGCTGCATGATCTTCGCGCGCGGATCGTAGTTCTTGTAGACGCGGTGACCGAAGCCCATCAGCCTCGCATGCCCGTCCTTGTCCTTCACCTTGGCGAGGAAGTCCGGGATGTTCTTCACATGGCCGATCTCGCCCAGCATCTTGAGCACCGCCTCGTTGGCGCCGCCATGCGCCGGGCCCCAGAGGCTGGCGATGCCGGCGGCGATGCAGGCGAACGGGTTGGCGCCGGTGGAGCCGGCGAGGCGCACGGTGCTGGTGGAGGCGTTCTGCTCGTGGTCCGCGTGCAGGATCAGGATCCGATCCATCGCGCGCGTCAGGATCTCGTTGTCCCGCCAGGGCTCCGCCGGCACCGCGTTCATCATGTAGAGGAAGTTCGCGGCGTAGCCGAGGTCGTTGCGTGGATACACGAAGGGCTGGCCGATCGAATACTTGTAGGCCCAGGCGGCGATCGTCGGCAGTTTCGCGATCAGGCGGAAGGCGGAGATGCGCCGCACCTCCGGATCGTTGATGTCGAGGCTGTCGTGGTAGAAGGCGGAAAGCGCGCCCACGACCCCGCAGAGCACCGCCATCGGGTGCGCGTCGCGGCGGAAGCCGTCGTAGAAGCGGCGCAGCTGTTCGTGCACCATGGTGTGGCGCATGATCCCGCGGTCGAACGCGGCGCGCTCCGCGGCGTTGGGAAGCTCCCCGTTCAGCAGCAGGTACGCGATCTCCAGGAACGTCGATTTCTCGGCGAGCTGCTCGATCGGGTAGCCGCGGTACAGCAGCACGCCCTGGTCGCCGTCGATATAGGTGATCTTGCTCTCGCAGGCCGCGGTGCCGCCGTAGCCGGGGTCGTACGTAAAGATGCCAAGATCCGAGTAGAGCTTGCGAATATCGGCAACCGCCGGGCCGATCGTGCCGGCGATCAGCGGCAGCTCCGCCGAGCGGTTGCTGCCATCCATCGTCACCGTGACCTTGGCTTTCGTCGCCACGTCGTTCATTCGCCGCTCCTGTCCGGGTTTGGGCCACCCATCAGGCGGCCTTGCTGCAGAGCACAAAACTAGGATCGCCAGGCGGCGCGCGCAACCTCCGCCGCCGGCGATCGGAAGCCTGCTTCACATATTGATACGCACCAACGTGCTGAGACCGGGTTAACCCCGCGTCAGGCGCCGGCCAGCGCGCGGGGGGTTAGAATCAGGCGCAGGCGCGCCCTGCCCCACGAAAGTGTGTCCCAGCCGCCAGGAATCGTGAACTCCGTGAGGCAGGCGGTGGGGTAGGCGGCGCGCATCGCCACCTCCGCCTCGCCGCCGGCGCCATCGGCCAGGAGGCGCGCGGCCTCGTGCAGACCAGGATTGTGCCCGATGACCATCGCGCTGCGCACGCTGGGGCCGAGCTGGCGCAGCGCCGCGAGGATCTGTTCCGGCCCGGCCATGTAGAGCGAGTCCATCGGCTCGATCAGCGGCATGTCGTCCCAGGGTTCCAGCGCCTCCAGCGTCTGCAGGGTGCGACGGGCGGAGGAGACGAGCACCACCTCCGGCGCCAGGCCGCGGGCGCGCATGGCCGAGCGCATCGCCGCCGCGTCCGCCCGCCCGCGCGGGTCCAGCGGGCGCGCATGGTCGGAAGCATCGCTGGTGTGCGGCGCCGCCTTGGCGTGGCGCAGCAGCAGCAACTGGCGCAGGGCTTGAATCGTTGCCTCCCTCGAACGCCGGATCATGGCATGCCGGCCGGACGTTGTCGCGGGGTTCCAGCGGCCGCGGGGACATGCCGATGGCGGATCTGCCGCGCGAGCAAACGGGCCCGCCGACGCGCCATGACGCGCACCCAGTTCGGCGCCGGCGGTGCCGGGCGAGCCCCGCGAGGCGACGCGCTCGCAGACGCCACGGCGAAGGCGCCGGTGCCGCTCGCCGCGGCGGTGGCACGCGCCCCATGTGTCGCAACACAAGCCGAGGCCTGTGCCCCGGACATGCGCCACGTCGCGGCGCGCCGCGCGCCCCCTTCCACGGGGCCCTAGGCCGGGGCGTGCCCCTCCACCGCCGCGAGACGGGTCTTGAGCAGGCGGTGCTGGATCTTGCCGGTCGCGGTGCGCGGCATTTCCGTTTCGTTGATGAAACCATAGGATTTCGGCCGCTTGTAGCCGGCGAGCCGCGTGGCGCACCAGGCGGCGAGTGCCGCCTCGTCCACGCCCGCCCCGTCATGGACGACGACCACGGCATGCACCGCCTCGCCCCATTTCACGTCGGCCCGGCCGATCACCTCGAGGTCCACGACCAGGCGGTGACGCACGGCAAGGTGGTGGGCACGCGGCTGCGCGATGCGGACCATGCGGCAATGGCGCGCGCACTGGGCATGCACGGCGAGCGCGTGACCAGCGAGGCGGAGCTTGGCCCGGCGCTTGACCGCGCCTTCGCCAACGCCCCGGCGCTGGTCGATGTGCTGGTGACGACGGAAGCGGTCTCCTCCGACGCGAAAAGCGGGCTCGCCTGGGTCCCGGACCTGCAGGCCCTCGCCGCCTGGGACGAGGCGGAGCGGCGCTGGCGCGGAAGCTAGCGCAGCGACGCGTTGATCTTCGTCAGCGCCGCCGCGCCGGGGACGAGCGCCGCGTCGTCGAACTCGTTGAGCGGCCTCGCCGCCGTGCCGAGATGTCCGTGCAGGTTCGCGGGATTCGGATCGACATAGAGCAGGCCGGTCACGATCTCACCCGCCTGGTGGTGACGCGCGATAAAGTCGATCGCGGAGGCACGGTCCGTCGGGTCGTAGTCCGCCGCCACCTTGCGCAGGCGCAGCACGGTGCCGTCGTGCTGCTCCACCACCTTCACCGAGCCCGGCGCCTGCTCGTGCGAGATCGGCTCGCGCCCACTGATGACGTCGAGGAAATTCACCGCCTCGTTGTGCGCGCGCACGTAGTCGAAGCTTTTGGTGGAGCCCGCATGGTTGTTGAACGCGACACAGGGGGAGAGGCAGTCGATGAACGCGGCCCCCTGGTGCGTCAGCGCCGCCTCGATCAGCGGGATCAGCTGCGCCTTGTCGCCGGAGAAGCTGCGCGCGACGAAGGTGGCGCCGAGCTGCAGCGCGAGGCCCACCATGTCGATCGCCTCGTCGCCGTTGGCAACACCCCGCTTGCTCAGCGCGCCACGATCCGACGTCGCGGAGAACTGGCCCTTGGTGAGGCCATAGACGCCGTTGTTCTCGACGATATAGGTCATGTTCACGCCGCGGCGCAGCGCGTGCGCGAACTGCCCGAGCCCGATCGAGGCGGAATCGCCGTCGCCGGAAACGCCGAGATAGACCAGGTCGCGGTTGGCGAGATGCGCGCCCGTGAGCACGCTCGGCATGCGCCCGTGCACGGAGTTGAAGCCGTGCGCGGCGCCCAGGAAGTAGGTCGGCGTCTTCGAGGAGCAGCCGATGCCGGAGAGCTTCGCGATGCGGTGCGGCGGCAGCGAGAGATTGTAGCAGGCGTGGATGATCGCAGCCGAGATCGAATCATGGCCACAGCCGGCGCAGAGCGTGGAGATCGTGCCCTCATAATCGCGCCGCGTGAGGCCGAGTTCGTTTTTCGGCAGGTCCGGGTGGTGCAGCTTGGGCTTCGGCAGATAGGTCATGGCGCTTTCTCCAGGCCCCTAGGACTGAGAGGCGTGCGGTTGCGCGCGGCGCAGCG
The DNA here is from genome assembly GCA_963764465.1 of uncultured Pseudomonadota bacterium. Taxonomy (GTDB): domain Bacteria; phylum Pseudomonadota; class Alphaproteobacteria; order Acetobacterales; family Acetobacteraceae; genus JAJXXT01. The sequence goes on from CAVXSO010000007.1 coordinate 195,828, forward strand.
GCGTCACGCGGGCGTGGGCGGCGATTTCCCCGGCGATGAAATTCGCGGTGATCGGCGAGCCGTCATAGTGCAGCACACGCACCAGGCGCGCGGGATCGATCTCGTCCTCCACCATCAGCAGGCTGCGCAGCTGCGCATCGCGGTTCTGCTCAACGACGAAGACGCGCTCATGCTCCTGGACAAATCGTTTCACATCAGGATGAAACGGGAAGGCGCGGATGCGCAGCGCATCGAGCGCCACGCCCTGCTCGTCGAGCAGTTCCAGCGCCTCGTCCATCGCAGGCGCGGTGGAACCGTAGTAGATGACACCAAGCCGCGCGCCCCCCGGCGCGTCGCGGCGCACCGGTGCCGGCACCAGCGTGCGGGCGGTCGTGAACTTCTTCAGCAGCCGCTCCATGTTGTCGCGATAGGCGTCGCCCTCCTCGGTGTATCGGGCGTAGCGGTCGCGCGAGGTGCCGCGGGTGAAGAAGGAGCCGCGCGTCGGGTGCGTGCCGGGCCAGGTGCGCCACGGAATGCCGTCGCCGTCCACGTCGAGGTAGCGGCCGAAGTCGCGGCCGGCTTCCAGCATCTCCGCCGTCATCACCTTGCCGCGGTCCATGCGCCGGGAATCGTCCCAGGCGAGGGGGGCGACCAGGCGCTCGTTCATGCCGATATCGAGGTCGAGCAGCACGAAGACGGGCGTCTGCAGCCGGTCCGCGAGGTCGAAGGCGACCGCCCCGAGTTCGAAGCACTCGCGCGGATCCTCGGGGAAGAGCAGCACGTGCTTGGTGTCCCCGTGCGAGGCATAGGCGCACGAAAGCACGTCGCACTGCTGCGTGCGCGTGGGCATGCCGGTGGAGGGGCCGGCACGCTGCACGTCGAAGATCACCGCGGGAATCTCGGCGAAATAGGCGAGGCCGAGGAACTCCTGCATCAGCGAGATACCGGGGCCGGACGTCGCGGTGAAGGCGCGCGCGCCGTTCCAGCCGGCGCCGATGACCATGCCGATCGAGGCCAGCTCGTCCTCCGCCTGCACGATGGCGTAGCGCTTCTCTTTCGTTTCCGGATCGGTACGATAGCGCGCGCACCAGCGCTGGTAGGCCTCGGCGAGCGAGGTGGAGGGCGTGATCGGGTACCAGGCGCAGGCGGTGGCACCGCCATAGACGGCCCCCAGCGCCGCCGCCGAGTTGCCCTCGAGGAAGATGCGATCCCCCACCTTGTCGGAGCGGCGCACCGAAAGCCCGATCGGACAGGGCAGAGACTTCTCCGCATGCGCGCGCCCGAGGCGGAAGGCGTGCACGTTGGGCGCGATCAGCTTTTCCTTGGACTTGAACTGTTCCGCCAGCAGCTGCTCGACCACGTCGGGGTCGATGTCCAGGATCGCCGAGAGCGCGCCGACGTAGATGATGTTCTTGAACAGCTGCCGCTGGCGCGGGTCCGTGTACTCGGCGTTGCAGATCGAGGTCAGCGGCAGGCCGAGGACCGTGATATCATCACGGAATTTCGTCGCCGGCATCGGGCGCGTGCTGTCGTAGAACAGATACCCGCCCGGAACGATGCCGACGACATCCTTGTCCCAGGTCTGCGGGTTCATCGCCACCATCAGGTCGGTGCCGGCGCGCGCGCCGAGATGGCCGGCCTCGGATACACGCACCTCGTACCAGGTGGGCAGGCCCTGGATGTTGGAGGGGAAGATGTTGCGCGGCGTCGCCGGCACGCCCATGCGGATGATGGACTGCGCGAACAGCCGGTTGGCGGATGCCGAGCCGGAGCCGTTGACGTTGGCAAACTTGACGACGAAGTCGTTGACGCTGACCAGCGGTTTCATGCGGCAACCTGCTCCGCGCGCGGGGTGATGTGCGGTGGCATGGTGCCCACCTGCGCCAGGTCGAGCAGGAAGCGCTGCATGTCCCACGCGCCGGTGGGGCAGCGCTCGGCGCACAGGCCGCAATGCAGGCAGACATCCTCGTCCTTGACCATGACGCGCCCCGTCTTGAGCCCGTCGGCCACCTGCAGGTCCTGCGTCATGTTGAGCGAGGGCGCGTTCAGCTCCCGCCGCAGCACCGGTTCATCGGCGTTGGCGGTGAAGGTGATGCAGTCCACCGGGCAGATATCCACGCAGGCATCGCACTCGATGCACAGCTTGGGCGCGAAGACGGTCTGGATGTCGCAGTTGAGGCAGCGCTGCGCTTCCTTGAAGGCGAGGCCGAGGTCGAAGCCCAGTTCCACCTCCGCCCCGATATCGGACAGCGCCAGCGACTTCTCGCGGTGCGGCACCTTGTAGCGCAGGTCGATGGCGATCGCGTTGTCGTAGCTCCACTCGTGGATGCCCATCTTCTGCGAGACGAGCGTCACGTGCGGTGGCGGACGATCCTTCACGTCGCCGCCGGAGAGCAGCAGGTCGATGGAAATCGCCGCCTGATGTGCGTGCGCCACCGCCCAGATGATGTTCTTCGGCCCGAAGGCCGAGTCGCCGCCGAAGAAGACGTTGGGGATGGTGGACTGCATCGTCGTCTCGTCCACCACCGGCAGGCCCCAGCGGTCGAACTCGAGCCCGATGTCGCGCTCGATCCAGGGGAATGCGTTTTCCTGGCCGACGGCGACGAGCGCGTCGTCGCACGGCATCTCCACGTCCGGCTCGCCGGTGGCGATGAGCTGACGGCGGCCCTTCGCGTCACGCTCGGCGCGCACTTTCTGGAAGCGCATGCCGGTGAGCTTTCCGCCCTCGTGCAGGAACGCGAGAGGCACGAGATAGTTGAGGATCGGGATGTCCTCGCCCATCGCGTCCTCCTTCTCCCACGGCGAGGCCTTCATCTCCTCGAAGCCGGAGCGGACGACGACCGTGACGCTCTCGCCGCCGAGGCGGCGGGCGGAACGGCAGCAATCCATCGCGGTGTTGCCGCCGCCGAGCACGATCACGCGCTTGCCGATGGCGGTGGTGTGGCCGAAGGAAACCGAGGCCAGCCAGTCGATGCCGAGATGGATGTTGGCGGCCGCTTCCTGCCGGCCCGGGATCTCGAGGTCGCGCCCGCGCGGTGCGCCGGAGCCCACGAAGATCGCGTCGAAACCTTCCGCGAGCAGCCCCTTCAGCGAGGCAATGTAGTGGCCGGTGCGGGTCTCCACGCCGAGCGCGGTGATATAGCCCACCTCCTCGTCGATCACGGATTCCGGCAGGCGGAAGCGCGGGATCTGGCTGCGGATGAAGCCGCCGAGCTTCTTCTCGCCCTCGAACACCGTCACACCGTAGCCGGCGGCGACGAGGTCGCGCGCGACCGCGAGGCTCGCAGGTCCGGCGCCGACACAGGCGACGCGCCTGCCGTTGCGCGGCCCCGGCTTTGGCATGCGATGCGCCACATCGCCCTTGTTGTCCGCGGCGACGCGCTTGAGCCGGCAGATCGCCACCGGCTCCTCCTCCACCCGGCCGCGGCGGCAGGCAGGCTCGCAGGGCCGGTCGCAGGTGCGGCCGAGGATCCCCGGGAAGACGTTGGAATGCCAGTTCACCATGTACGCATCGGCATTCCGGCCCGCGGCGATGAGGCGGATGTAATGGGGCACCGGCGTATGCGCGGGGCAGGCCCATTGGCAATCCACGACCTTATGGAAGAAGGCCGGATTGCTGACGTCAGTAGGCTGCACGGCAACTCCCTGACGCGCCCGTTCGCCGGGCGCTCTCGCTTGGACGTGGCTGGAGTATGCCACCCGGGGCCCGGTGCCGGTAGGGGGCTGGACCGGAGCGGCGCGCGCGGCAAGCATGCGCCGATGCGCGCTCTCGTCCTGCTGCTGCTCACCCTGTTGGCGGTTCCCGCCGCCGCCGAGACCATCAAGGTTTCCACCTGGAACCTCGACTGGCTCACCACGCGCCAGGCGGGCGACCCGGCGCTGCCGTCCGACGTCCATCCGCGCCAGCCAGCGGACTGGACGGCGCTCGCGGGCTACGCCGGGCGACTCGATGCCGATGTCGTCGCCTTCGAGGAAGTGGACGGCAAGACGGCCGCCGAGCGGCTGTTCCCGCCCGATCGCTACAACCTGGTGCTGACACACGACCACGTGGTGCAGCGCGTCGGCTTCGCCATCCGCCGCGGCATCGCCTTCCGGCGCAACCCGGACGTGACGGCGCTGGTGCCCTATCCGGACGCGAAATACCCGCTGCGCAGCGGCGCCGACGTCACGCTGGAGATCGGCGGGGCGTCCCTGCGGCTGCTGGCGCTCCACCTCAAGACCGGGTGCTGGGACGTCTCCATGCGTTCGCGCAAGCCCGCCTGCCGCACGCTGGCGCGCCAGGTGCCGCCGCTGCGCGCCTGGATCGCGGCGCGTGACGCGGAAGGCGTGCCCTTCGCGGTGATGGGCGACTTCAACCGGGTGATGGACGGCTACGACGATTTCCACCGCGAGATCGACCCGGAATCCCGGCAGCCGGGCCTCGCGCTGCTGCGGGCCGACGCCGGCGCCGGCAGCCCGTGCTGGGGCGGCGAGCATTTCATCGACCACATCCTGCTCGGCGGGCCGGCGCGCGGCTGGATGGTACCGGACAGCCTGCGCGTGATGGTGTATCGCGAGACCGATCCGGCGTGGAAGGACAGGCTGTCCGACCACTGCCCGGTCTCGGTCCAACTCAATGTTCCCTAGGGAGACGACGATGGCGTTGACGGTGCTGGTGACAGGGGCTTCGGCCGGTTTCGGGGCGGCGATCACGCGGCGCATGGTGCGCGACGGGCACCGCGTCATCGCCACGGCGCGGCGGGCGGACCGGCTGGCGGCGCTGGCGAAGGAAATCGGCGCCGCCGTGCAGCCCTTCGCGCTCGACGTCACCGACGCCGCCGCCGTCGCGGCCCTGCCCGCCGCGCTGCCGGCGGGCTGGCGCGAGGTGGATGTGCTGGTGAACAACGCCGGACTGGCGCTTGGGCTCGACCCGTCGTTCAAGGCGAAGCTCTCGGACTGGGAGACGATGCTCGCGACCAACGCCACGGGGCTGATGCGCATGACGCACGCGCTGCTGCCGGGCATGGTGGAGCGCAACCGCGGGCACATCGTGAACCTCTCCAGCACCGCGGCGATCTACCCTTATCCCGGCGGGCACATCTACGGCGCGTCCAAGGCGTTCGTGACCCAGTTCAGCCTGAACCTGAAGGCCGATCTCGTCGGCACCAGCGTGCGCGTGACGGACCTGGAGCCCGGCCTGGTCGGCGGCACCGAGTTCAGCGCCGTGCGCTTCGGCGACGCGGCGCGCGCGGCCTCGGTCTATGCCGGGACGACGCCGCTGATGCCCGAGGACATCGCGGAGGCGGTCGCCTGGGTGGTCAACCTGCCCGCGCACGTCAACATCAACCGCCTCGAGATGATGCCGACCTGCCAGGCGAGCGGGCCGCTGGTGGTCAAGCGGAAGGAATAGCGGCCCGCAGGGGCGGCCGGCGCCAGCAATATTCTTCCCGGACTCCTTGCGGGGCCGTATTCTTCCACATCGGCGCTCACAGGGAGCAGCCATCCGGGAGATAGCCGCCAAGGGGGTGACGATGCGAAGGCTGCCCGTATTCGCCGTAACCGCCGCGGCCTGCCTCTGCGCGTCGCTGGCGCTCGCCCAGCAAGCCACGACACCGCCCTCGCGGCCGGTCGCTCCGGCGCATCTGGCCGGCGCCCTCTTCTGCGTTGCGCTAGCCGGTGCCCTGTGGCTGGTCGCGCGCGGCACGACGCTGCTGCGCGACAACATGCTGCCCCAGATCGCGCCTGAGCGGCAGACCTACAGTCTCGGGCGGTGGCAGATGGCGTTCTGGTTCACGCTCATCCCGGGGTCGTTCATCGCGATCTTCATCCTCACCGGCCACTACAACGGCGTCGTCTCGGACCAGGCGGTGTGGCTGATGGGGATCTCGGCCGGGTCGGGCGTTGCGGCCGTGGCGGTGGACGTCGTCAGGGATTCCCCGGCCGATGCCGCCAATCGCGGCCTGATCGCGCTCGGGCTGCGGACCTACGGCGATGTGCAGCGCACCCGCGACGAGATCGCGCAGCGCGAGACGCGGCTCAAGGCCAACCCGCCGCCCCCCGATGTCGCGCAGCTCGCCCTCGAGATTCACGACCGGCGCCTGCTGCTGAAGGCCTACGAGAATGCAATCCAGCCCTTCGTCTCCGAAGGCTGGCTCAAGGATCTGACGACGGACCTGAACGGCGCGGCGCTGCACCGCGTGCAGACACTCGCATGGACCATCATCCTCGGCCTCGTGTTCGTCGTGGAGGTGATCGAGAACCGGGCGATGCCGCAATTCGACGCCTCCCTGCTGATCCTGCTCGGCATCAGCAACAGCGGCTATATCGGCTTCAAATACCCGGAACCGCAATGATGAGCCAGGCCGACAGCCGAGGCGGGCCGGCATGCCCGCACTAAGCGAAATCGAGCACGTCGTCGTGCTCATGCTCGAAAACCGCTCGTTCGACTGCATGCTGGGCAAGCTCTACCCCTCGGACCCGGGCTTCGAGGGACTCACCGGAGGCGAAACGAATTACTGGCTGCAGCGCCCGATCCGCGTGTGGCGGGCACCGGGCGACGCGCTCGATGCCGCATCCGCGTGCATTCCGAACCCCGACCCGGGCGAGCTGTACGCCGACATGTGCACGCAGATCTTCGGCGACCCGCCGGCCGGCTCGGCGCGGATGAGCGGGTTCGTGGTCAACTACATGAACCAGCAGCCCACGCCCGCGAATTGCGGCGCGCCGATGCACTACTTCACCCCGGAGCAGGTCCCGGTGATCTCCGAGCTGGCACGCGCCTTCGGGGTGTGTGACCAGTGGCATGCCTCCGCCCCCTGCCAGACCTGGCCGAACCGGTTCTTCGTTCACTCCGGGACCTGCCGCGGCTACGTGAACAACCAGAATTTTTCGTTTCCGTACGAAGGGCCGAGCATCTTCCGGCGCATGAGTGATCGTGGGAAGAGCTGGCGCGTCTATTTTCACGACGTGCCGCACGCGCTCATGCTGGAGGACATCCTGCTTGAGGCACCGATGCATTTCCGCTTCTTCGGCACATTTCTCTCGGACGCGATCAACGGAACCCTGCCCAACTACAGCTTCATCGAGCCGCGCTATTTCACCGACCTGTTCCTGAACAATATCCCCAATGACGAACACCCGCCGCACGACGTGCGGTACGGCGAGCAGCTGATAGCCGAGGTCTACAACGCGGTCCGCAACTCGCCGTGCTGGAGGAAAACGCTGCTGATCATCACCTACGACGAGCACGGCGGCTGCTTCGACCATGTGACGCCGCCCGACGCCGTGCCGCCCGATGACAAGCAGCCCAACGGCTTCGCGTTCGACCGCTACGGTGTGCGCGTGCCGGCGGTGATCGTCTCGCCGTACATGCCGCCCGGCAGCAAGGTCCGCGCCATGCCGACCGGGGCGCCCTCGCCGGCGGGGCCTTATCCGTTCGACCACACCTCCGTCCTCAGCACGCTGCGGAGGCTGTTCGATCTGGGGGCGCCCCTCACGAAGCGCGACGCGGTGGCGCCGGACCTGATCGGGCCTTTGAGCCTGAACGATCCGGAGAACGACGGCCCGCAGATGATTTCGCCGGTCTCCGCCAAGGCGGCGATCGCGCAGCTGCAGGAACGTGGCGCGGCACCGCCCAACCATATGCAGGCGGCGCTGAGCCGTATGGCGGACCTGCTACCGCGGGCGCCGGCGGCGCCGCCCGCGTCGCAACCGATCGCCGCGCCACCACCCGGCACGGCCGCCCTGGCGCATGCCAGATCCGTGCTTCAGACGAAGGCATTCCTGGGCCTGTAGGCGGCGGCCTGTAGGCGGCGGCCTGTAGGCGGCCCGCGCCACGCACGGTCAGGCAGCGGGAGCGAGCGCCGCCAGCACCGGCGCGACGGGGATCGCGTCCATGCTGTCCGCGCCGTGGTCCTGCGCGCGCAGGATGGTGTTGCGGGCGCACCAGGGGGCGAATTTCGCCGGGTCCGTCGGGCCGAAAAGCGAGACCAGCCTGATGTCCGCGGCCGCCAGCATGTGCCCGCCGCCGCAATCGCCGGCGACCCCAGCCTCGCAGCGCGCGGCGAGCGCGATGGTCAGCTCCGGGCCAGCAGGCGGCGCCTCCTGCAACGGCATCGCCGCCTCCGGCACCGCGTCGCGGAAGGCATCGACCATGTCCGCCTCCGCCGGGCCCGCGATGGCGACGGGCCGGACGCCGCGCGCCGCCAGCGCCCGGGCCAGCTCGATATGCCGCGGCAGTGGCCAGGCCTTGTGCCGCCCACCGGCGCCGAGCACGAGCGCCACGCGCGGCACCTCGCCCGGCAGCAGCGCGGCGGCCTGGGCGCGCGCGGCCTCCGGCAGCTCGACGGCGCCCGAGGCTTCCGGCGCCTGCCCGGTCGCGAGTTCCAGCAGGCCCAGCAGCCGCTCGACCACGCGGCGCGGGCGCGCGCCAGGCGGCCGGCGGTCCGAGAGCCAGTAACCGGCGGCGGCGGTGACGAAGCGGCGCGGGCGCAGCAGGCGCAGCGCGAGCGTGGTGCCGACATGCGCCTGGGTGTCGACCAGCAGGTCCAGCTGGGAGCCCAGCGCGCGGCGCAGCGCGGCGCCCGTACCCGTGTTCTCCAGCACCTGGTCCAGCAGGCCCCTTCCCTGTGGACCGCGCATCAGCGGCGCCAGCGCGCCGGCATAGGCGCTGCGGCCCTCGCCGGCGATCCAGATCAGTTCGCCCTCCGGGAAGGCACGGCGCAGCGCGCGCACGAAGGGCAGCTTGATCAGCCCGTCGCCCACGAGGTCGAGCCCGACATAGACGCCCACGCGTTGCATGGCCCAGGGCTAGCGGCTGGCCGCCCGCACGGCCAGCCCCCAAGGGACGCCTCAAGGCCCAAGCGACGCCCCAAGGAAGAAATGATTACGGACGCAATGGTATGGCGCGGCGAGGCGAAACGGACCTTCCGCGCCATACCGCCTCACGCTCCATAGCGCCGGCAATCAAGGATTCCCCGCGTGAACAAAAGCGCCAACTCCTACCCCATCACCAAGCGCAACCGCGTCGTCCGCCGCCCCATGCGCGGCCACTACGACAAGGCGACGGTGCACGCGATCCTGGACGCGGCGATGCTCTGCCACATCGCCTATGTCATCGACGGCCAGCCCTATTGCACGCCCACCTCCTTCTGGCGCGAGGGTGACAGGCTCTACTGGCACGGCTCCTCGGCAAGCCGGATGATCCGCAACCAGGGTGGCGGCGAGGGGGGCGCGGGATTGCCCGTCTGCGTCACGGTCACGCACATGGACGCGATCGTGCTGGCGCGGTGCGGCTTCAACCACTCGGTCAATTACCGGGCCGTGATGGCCTACGGCACCGCGCACCTCATCAACGACCCCGAGGAAAAGGTCATGCTGATGGACCGCTTCCTCGAGCGCTTGTTCCCCGGCCGCTCGAAGCTGATGCGCGCGCCCACGAAGCAGGAAATCAAGGCGACCAGCTTCATCGGCATGGAGATCGAGCAGGCCTCCGCCAAGATCCGCGACCTGCATGTCCACGACGAGGAGGAGGACTACGCCGTCCCCGCCTGGACCGCGCTGCTGCCGATCCGGACGGTGTTGGGCAAGATCGAGGAATGCCCACGGCAGATGCCGGGCGTGAAGCGGCCCCGCGGAATGAAGGGCTACGTCGCCGGGCGGCCGATGGACGAGATCTTCGCCGAGGCCTACCGCGAATACGAGAAGTCATTCGACTGAGCCACCCCCGCCCGCCATGAAGTGACGAGCGAGGGCCGCGCTGCTAGACGGCCGCGATGGACGCAAGACCGCCACGACCGCCCCCACACGGAGCACGCGGGGCCGAAGCGCAAGCCGACACGCGCGCGCTGGTGCGCCGGCTGCTGCGCGAGCAGGTCTGGCCATACCGCACGCTGGTGCTCTCCGTGGCCGGGCTGACCCTGCTGCTGGCGCTGGCCCAGGGCGCCTACCCGCTGGTGATCCGCCACGCCTTCGACCTGTTCGACAAGCACGACCTGCGCATCCTCTACCAGGTGCCGATGCTGGTGGTCGCTATCACCGCCATCAAGGCGCTGGCGCAGTATTTCCAGTCCATCACCGTGCAGTCCCTGGTGCTCAACGTGGTGCGCGGACTGCAGGAGACGATGTTCGCGCACCTGGTCAACGCCGACCTGCACCGCGTCGAGCGCGAGGCACCGGCGCAGCTCGCCGCGCGCTTCACGACCGATGCCAACACCATCCGCGACGCCGCGGTGCGCGCCGTCTCCGGCGCCGGGGATGCCGTCACCCTCGTCGCGCTCATCGGCTCGATGCTGTGGATGGACTGGGCGCTGAGCCTGATCGCGGCCCTGCTCTACCCGCTCGCCGCCGTGCCCATCCAGCGCATCGGCAAGCGCATCCGCAACGCCTCGGGCCGGATGCAGGCGAGCGTGGGCGACGCCTCGGCGATGCTGACCGAAAGCTTCGCGCAGGCCCGCACGGTGCGCGCCTACCGGCTGGAGGAGGCGGAGCTTGCCCGCGCACGCGGCACATTCGCCACGCTGCAGCGCAACCTCATGCGCATGATCCGCACCCGCGCGGTGCTGGACCCGCTGCTGGAGGTGCTGGGCGGCGCCGCGGTTGCCGCCGTCATCGGCTTCGCCGGCTGGCGCTCGGCGACCGGCGCCTCCGGGCTCGGCAATTTCACCGGCTTCGTCACCGCGCTGCTGCTCGCCGCCCGGCCGATCCGGGCGCTCGGCAGCCTCAACGCCGCGATCCAGGAAGGCGTCGCCGGGCTCGCACGCATTTTCGCGGTGGTGGACGAGAAGCCGGGTATCGCGGACCGCGCCGACGCCACGCCGTTGCCGTCCGGTCACGGCGAGGTGGTGTTCGACGACGTGCGCTTCACCTACCCCGACGGGCGGGTGGCGCTCGATGGCCTCTCCTTTCGCGCCGAGCCCGGGAAGACGGTGGCCCTCGTCGGCCCCTCCGGCGGCGGCAAGTCCACGGCGCTCGCGCTGCTGCCGCGGCTGATCGAGGCGACGGGCGGCGCGGTGCGGCTCGATGGCGCGGATGTGCGCGACGTGACGCTCGCGAGCCTCAGGGATGCCATCGCCTATGTCGGCCAGGACTCGCTGCTGTTCGACGACACGATCGCGGCGAACATCGCCATGGGCCGGCCGGGGGCAAGCGAGGCGCAGATCGAGGCGGCGGCGCAGGCGGCGGCGGGCGGCTTCATCGCCAGCCTGCCGGAAGGGTTCCAGACCCGCGTCGGGCCCGGCGGGCAGCGGCTCTCCGGCGGGCAGCGCCAGCGCGTCGCCCTCGCCCGCGCCCTCCTGCGCGACCCGCGCGTGCTGCTGCTGGACGAGGCGACCAGCGCGCTCGACACCGAGAGCGAGGCGCTGGTGCAGGCCGCCCTCTCCCGGCTGCGGGCGGGACGCACCACCATCGTCGTCGCCCACCGCCTCTCCACCGTGCGCGACGCGGACCTCGTCGTCGCCATGGCCGGCGGCCGCGCGGTGGAGGCCGGCACGCACGCGGCGCTGATGCAGCACGAGGGGCTCTACGCGCGGCTGGTTCGCACCCAGGCGCTGCTGGCATAGAAAACGCGGCGATGGCGAACGACACCACCCTGATCGTGGCGGGACTTGGCGGCCTGGCGGCGGCGGCGCTCGGGCTGCTGCTCGCCGTCCCGCTGGGCCTGGCACGGTTCCATGGGCGCGGGCTGCTGCTCTCGGCGGTGGAGGCCTGGCGTGGCATGCCGAGCGTGGTGGTCGGCCTCGTCGTTCTCGCCGTGGTCCAGCCGACGCGCCCGCCGGGCGTCCTCGTGCTCGCGGCGGCGCAGGCGGCGCTGGCGACCCCGCTGGTCGCGGCCCTCGCCTCGCGGGCGCTGGCCCGGGCGCGGGACAATTATGGCCAGGCGCTCTACCTCACCGGCGTCGGCGCGGCGCGGCGGGGCTGGCTGCTGGCGGGTGCCTGCCGGGCGGCGCTGGCGCGCGCCTGCGTGGCGGGGTTCGCACGCGCGCTGGGCACCGCGGGCGCGGTCCTGGTGCTCGGCGGGCGGACGATCGCCGCGCAGATCGCCGTCGCGGCCCCGAACGACCGCACGGCGCTCACGCTCGGCCTCGCGCTGGCCGGCGCGAGCCTGGTCCTCTCCGGTCTCGTCATGCTGCTGGCCGAGGGCGAGCCATAACATTGCGATCACGAGCCCTCCCGCCCGTGGACAGGAAGCCCCGGGCTGACAAGTATCGCGATGCAGCAACCGCGGAGCGTTCCATGTCGCCGTGCATGATGCCGTCGCGCATCGTCCTCGCGGCCGGCGCGCTCGCGGCAGCACCCGTTCTCGCCCTGGCGCAGGCGCCCGCCGCCTCCAACCCCAAGCTCGCCGCCTATGCCGGCCGCACCTGCTCCTACGCCTATCGCAGCGGCACCACGGTGTTCGACGACTTCTCCGTCCAGGGCGGCAACGTCGTGACCCACCACCACAGCAAGACCCCGCGGGCATCGCAGGACGCCGGCGTCATCTCGCCACAACCGGTGGGCGATGGCACCTACCGGTTCAAGGTGACGTCCGGCAGCGTCTACGTGCTGCGGCCGCACGCCACGCCCGATGCCATGACCGTGACGGTGACGGACGGCTACGGCCGCGGCACCGCGACCGTGACCTATTCCTGCCAATAGCCGGGCGCGCGTTCACCGCCGGACCGGCTATGGCCACCTGACCTCTGGCGGCATGCTCATCAGGATTGCCTCCACGTTGCCGCCGGTCCTGAGGCCGAACAGCGTGCCGCGGTCGTAGAGCAGGTTGAACTCCACGTAGCGGCCGCGGCGGACCAGCTGGTGCGCCCGCTCCGGCTCGGTCCAGGGCTCGCGGAAGCGGCGGCGGACGATGGCGGGATAGGCGGCGAGGAACGCCTCGCCCACGTCGCGGACGAAGGCAAAGTCCCGCTCCACGTCGCCGGTCGTCGAGGTTGTCGAAAAAAATGCCGCCGGCGCCGCGCGGCTCGCCCCGGTGCGGCAGGAAGAAGTAGCGGTCGCACCATTCCCTGAAGCGCGGGTAGTAGCCGGGGTCGTGCCGGTCGCAGGCGGCGCGCAGGGCGGCATGGAACTCCGCGGCATCCGCCACCGACTCGGGGGCATCGAGGCGCATCGGCGTGATGTCCCCCCCGCCGCCGAACCAGCCGCGCGTGGTGACCAGCATGCGCGTGTTGAAATGCACCGCCGGGACGCGCGGGCTCGCCATGTGCGCGACCAGCGAGACGCCGGAGGCCCAGAAGCGCGGGTCTTCCGCGGCACCCGGGATGTTGCCCCGGAACTCCTCGCTGAACTCGCCCGAGACGGTGGAGACGTTCACCCCCACCTTCTCGAACACCCGCCCGCGCATCACGCTCATCACCCCGCCGCCACCCGGGCTGCCGTCCGGGTTCGCATCCCGCGCCCATGGCGTGCGCACGAAGCGCGCGTCCGAGCCCGCCTCCGCCTCGATCGCCTCGAAGGCGGCGCAGACGCGGTCGCGCAGGGACTCGAACCAGGCTCGCGCGGCGGGGCGAAGCGCCGCGTGCGGCGGCCCGCCGGCGGATAGCCCCACGGCCGGCGGGGCGGGAGCGGACGGGGCGGCGGAAGGCGGGCGGGAAGCGTCGGACATGGCTTAATCTCGCCCGGACCGTGCTCCGCGCGAAGCCCCTTTGCATTCCACGGGCTCCAGCATGTTGCAGTGGCGAAAATCGGCCCCTAAGAAGCTGTCGCCGCGGCGCCGCCGCGGCCCAGAAGCGACGGCCCAGTAGCGATCCGGCGGCAGCGCCGGGACAGGCGAGCGAGGACAGACGATGTCGGCCACGACCCATGACGCGCCCAATCCCCACGCGGACGGCTCCAAGCGCGACTTCCTGAAACTGCTGGCCGGCGCCGGCGCCGCGGTGGCCGTCGGTGCCACGGGCTGGGCCTTCATCGACAGCATGAACCCCTCCGCCGACGTGCTGGCGCTCTCCTCCACCGAGGTCGATCTCTCCAAGATCCCCGAGGGCTCCGGCATCACCGTGGTGTGGCGCGGCAAGCCGGTGTTCGTGCGCTACCGCACGCCCAAGGAGATCAAGGAAGCCGAGGACGTGAAGATGTCCCAGCTGACCGACCCGATGCCGGACGCGGAGCGCGTCAAGGCCGGCCACGCGCAGTGGATCGTGCTGATCGGCATCTGCACCCATCTCGGCTGCATCCCGCTCGGCAACAAGCCGACCGACCCGCGCGGCGAGTGGGGCGGCTGGTTCTGCCCCTGCCACGGCAGCCAGTACGACACCTCGGGCCGCGTGCGGCACGGCCCGGCGCCGCTGAACCTGGCGCTGCCGCCCTACGCGTTCCAAACCGACAGCAAGATCAAGATCGGCTGAGCGGCCGACCTTCCGCCTGCCGAAACCTTTCCGGAGCAACGACATGGCCGGCCTGCACAAGAGCGACTTCAAGAACCCGGTGATCCGCTGGGTGGATACGCGCCTTCCCGTGTTCACGATGATGAACAAGGAATACGCGGTCTTCCCGACGCCGAAGAACTTCAACTATTTCTGGAACTTCGGCGCGCTGGCGACCGTCCAGCTCATGGTGATGATCGCGACCGGCATCCTGCTCGCGATGCACTACGTGCCGAACGCGGACATGGCGTTCGGCTCCGTGCAGCACATCATGCGCGACGTGAACTTCGGCTGGCTGCTGCGCTACCTCCACGCCAACGGCGCCACGATGTTCTTCATCGTGGTCTACGTGCACATCTTCCGCGGCATCTACTACGGGTCCTACAAGTATCCGCGCGAGCTGCTGTGGATGCTCGGCGTCGTCATCCTGCTGCTGATGATGGCCACCGCCTTCATGGGCTACGTGCTGCCCTGGGGCCAGATGTCGTTCTGGGGTGCCACGGTCATCACCAACCTGTTCTCCGCCATCCCGGTCATCGGCAACGACATCACCACCTGGCTGTGGGGCGGCTTCGCCGTCGGCGACCCGACGCTGAACCGCTTCTTCGCGCTGCACTACCTGCTGCCGTTCGTGCTGCTCGGCGTCATCGGCGCGCACGTGGCCGCGCTGCACATCACCGGCTCCAACAACCCGCTGGGGATCGACGTGAAGGGCCCGCAGGACACGGTGCCGTTCCACCCCTACTACACGACGAAGGACAGCGTCGGCATCGCGGTGTTCTTCCTGATCTATGCGGGCTTCGTGTTCTTCGCGCCGAACTTCTTCATGGCGCCGGACAACTACATCCCCGCCAACCCGCTGCAGACGCCGGCGGAGATCGTGCCCGAGTGGTACTTCCTGCCGTTCTACGCGATCCTGCGCTCGGTGCCGAACAAGCTCGGCGGTGTCACGCTGATGTTCTCCTCCATCCTGGTGCTGTTCGTGCTGCCCTGGCTCGACACCTCCAAGGTGCGCAGCGCCCGCTTCCGCCCGCTGTACCGGCCGTTCATCTTCGTGCTGGTGCTGGCGCTGGTGGTGCTGGGCGTTGTCGGCGCGAACAAGCCTGAGGGCATCTGGGTGCTGCTCGGCCGAGTCGCCACCACCTACTACTTCCTCCACTTCCTCGTGATCCTGCCGATCATCGGCAAGATCGAGACGCCGCTGCCGCTGCCCGAAAGCATCGGCAAGAAGGTGCTGCCGGGCGGAGGTCCGGTTCCGGGCGGGGCTGCCGCCAAGCCGATGGAGCGTGCGTGATGCGCAACATTCTTCTCGCGGCCGTCACGGCCTCCGCCCTCCTGCTGCCCGGTCTTGCCCGCGCCCAGGAAACCGACCTGCCGCGCGTCAACTGGAGCTTCGACGGGCCGTTCGGCACCATCGACCGTGCCTCCGCCCAGCGCGGCTTCCAGATCTACAAGGAAGTCTGCTCGTCCTGCCATTCGATGGAGTACGTGCACTACCGCGACCTCGCGGGCATCGGCCTGACGCCGGAGCAGATCAAGGCGATCGCCGCCTCGGTCGACGTGCCGACGATCAAGGACGACGGCACCGTGGGCACCCGCCCGGGCCTGCCGTCCGACGCGTTCGTGAGCCCGTTCCCGAACGACCAGGCCGCCATGGCCGCCAACAACGGCGCGATACCGCCCGACCAGTCCGTGCTGGTGAACGCGCGCCAAGGCGGCGCCGACTACATCTACGCCATCCTCACCGGCTACGATGAACCGCCGAAGAGCATGAAGCTCGCACCCGGCCTGTACTACAACAAGTACTTCCCGGGTAATCAGATCCACATGCCGCAGCCGCTGCATGCGGACCAGGTGACCTACGCGGACGGCACGCCGGCGACGCTCGACCAGGAAGCCAAGGACGTCACAACGTTCCTCTATTTCGTCGCCAACCCGGAGATGGAGGCGCGCAAGCGCATGGGCGTGCACATCGTGATCTTCCTCGCCCTGCTCTCCGGCCTCACCTACGCGGTGAAGCGGAAAGTGTGGGCCGACGTCGAGCACTGATCCGCGCTTGACGCCTACGATCGGCATCATCGGCGGCTCCGGGCTGTATGACATCCCGGGGCTCGCCGAGCGGCGCTGGCACAAGGTCTCGACGCCCTGGGGCGATCCCTCGGACGAGATCCTGGAAGGCCGGCTTGGGAATATCCGCTGCCTGTTCCTGCCCCGGCATGGGCGCGGCCACGCGCTCTCCCCCACCGACCTCAACTACCGCGCCAATGTCGACGCGCTGAAGCGGCTGGGCGCGACGGACGTGCTCTCCCTCTCCGCCGTCGGCAGCCTGCACGAGGCGCTGCCGCCGGGGCATTTCGTCATCGTCGACCAGTTCATCGACCGCAGCTTCGCCCGCGCGAAGAGCTTCTTCGGCCGCGGCTGCGTGGCGCATGTCTCGATGGCGCACCCGGTCTGCGCGCGCCTCGGCGACGTGCTGGAGGGCGCGGCGAAGGCGATCGGCCTGCCCGTCGCGCGCGGCGGCACCTACCTGGTGATGGAAGGCCCGCAGTTCAGCACCAAGGCGGAAAGCGAACTCTACCGCAGCTGGGGCTGCGCCGTGATCGGCATGACCAACATGCCGGAGGCGAAGCTCGCCCGCGAGGCGGAGCTTTGTTACGCCACCGTCGCGATGGTCACGGACTACGATTGCTGGCACCCGGACCACGACCACGTGACCGTCGAGATGGTCATCCGCGTGCTCGGCCAGAACGCGGACAACGCCCGCAGGCTGGTGGCGGAAGCGGTGCCCGCGCTCGGCGAGCCACGCGAAGCCTGCCGCTGCGGCTGCGACAGGGCACTCGACCACGCGCTGATCACCGCCGAGAAGGTGCGCGACGCCGGGATGCTCAGGAAGCTCGACGCGGTGGCGAAACGGGTGCTCGGCTAGCGGCCCGCGCCGGCGGCCGGCACCGGCGCCCCGGGCACGGCGCACCCGAGAAGATCGCACCCGAGAACGACGCTCGGGACAACGACGCCACCCCGGATCGACGGCACGCGGCGATGCCGATAGCATCCGCACGAGAAAACGGGGCTTTCTGGGGAATTGGGGACCATCATCCGCACCTTCGACACCGCCGTGATCGGCAAGTTGCTCGACGGCACCATCACGTCGTGGAGCGAGGGCGCCGCCTACGTGTTCGGCTACCAGGCCGACGAGATTCTCGGGTGCAGGATCCACGTGCTCGCCCCGCCCGGGCGCGAGCGGGAGATGGACGAGCTGCTCGCCCGCGTTGCCGCCGGCGAGGCGTTCGACGATTTCGAGACCATCCGCCGGCGCAAGGACGGCTCGCTGATCCGCGTGCTGCTGGCACTCAACCCCGTGCGCGACACCGAGGGGCGGATCGTCGGTATCTCGAAGGTGGCGCGCGACATCACCCGGAGCCGCAACACCGAGGCGCGGCTGCGCTCCATCCTGGACACGGCGCCGGACGCCATCATCGTCATCGACCCGCGCGGCACGGTCGCCTCCTTCAGCCAGGCGGCGGAGCGCATGTTCGGCTACTCGGCGGAGGAGGTGGTCGGGCGCAACATCAATATGCTGATGGCCGAACCCCACGCCGCCGCCCATGACGGCTACCTCGCGCGCTACCTCGCGACCGGGGAGCGGCGGATCATCGGCCTCGGACGGGAGGTGGAGGCACGGCGCGCGGACGGCACCATCTTCCCGATCGAGCTCGCGGTGGGGGAGGTGAACCTGCCGGAGACGCGGCTCTTCACCGGGTTCATCCGCGACGCGAGCAAGCGCAAGCGGCTGGAGAGCGACCTCGTGCAGGCACAGAAGATGGAAGCGGTGGGCCAGCTCACCGGCGGGCTCGCGCACGACTTCAACAACCTGCTCGCGGTGATCGCGGGCAACCTCGAAATGCTCGAGTCCCACATCCACGGCGGCGAGCCGGCGGAGCTGCTGGCGGAAGCACGCACCGCGACCGAGCGTGGCACCGAACTCGCCGCCCGGCTGCTCGCCTTCGGGCGGCGGCAGACGCTCCAGCCGGTCTCGATCGACATCAACGAGCTGGTGGACAAGATGGCGCCGCTGTTCCGCCGCACGCTGGGCTCGCCGATCAAGGTCGAGACGCGGCTCGCGCCCGGGCTGCCGCGCACGCTCGCGGACCCGGGGCAGATGGAGACGGCGCTGCTCAACCTCGCGATCAACGCCCGCGACGCGATGCCGAAGGGCGGTGGGCTGGTGATCGAGACCAGGTTCCTGCACGTCGATGCGCACTACGCGAGCGAGCAGGCGGAGACGCAGCCCGGCGACTACCTGGTGCTCGCGGTCACCGACAGCGGCAGCGGCATGAGCGCGGAGACGCGCGCCCGCGCCTTCGAGCCGTTCTACACGACGAAGCCGACGGGCGAGGGATCGGGCCTCGGCCTCTCCATGGTCTATGGCTTCGTGAAGCAGAGCGGCGGACACGCGCAGATTTACTCGGAGCTCGGGCTCGGCACGACGATCCGCCTGTTCCTGCCCGTGCACGGGGCGGACGCGGGTGCCGCGGCGCCGGCCGAGGGCGCGCAGGAAGCGGCGGCGGCGGCGGAGAAGGCCACGATCCTGGTGGTGGAGGACGACCGCGCGGTGCGCCGGGTGGCGGCGCGCCGGCTCGCGCGGCTCGGCTACACGGTGATCGAGGCGGAGACCGGGGCGACGGGTGCCGCGGCGCTGGAGGCCAACCCGCAGGTCGCCGTGCTGTTCACGGACATCGTGCTGGCGGGCGGGATGTCGGGCCTCGACCTCGCCATCGCCGCGCGCGCCGCGCGGCCGGAGCTGCCGGTGCTGCTCACTTCCGGCTATGGCGACCCGGTGGTGCTGAAGAACCGCCTGCTGCCGGCGGGCGCGATCTGGCTGCAGAAGCCGTACGCTGAAAAGGCGCTGGCGAATGCGCTCGCGGACCTGCTGCGCCCGGTACGCGACCGTGGCGCCTAGAGGGGGGTCTGGCGCTCCACCTTCCCGGCGAAGACGTAGCCAGCGCCGCGGACCGTCTTGATGATCTGCGGCTGCGCCGGGTCCGCCTCGATCTTGCGGCGCAGGCGCATCACCTGGGTGTCGATCAGGCGGTCGAACGCCTCGAAGTCCCGGCCCTTTAGCTGGTTCAGCAACTGGTCGCGGTCCAGCACCCGCCCGGCGTTGCGCAGGAACACGCGCAGCAGCTCGAACTCCCCGGCGGTGAGCGTGATGGCGTCGCCGTCCGGTCCGCGCAGCGTGCGCCCGAGCGTATCCATCACGTAGCCGCCGAAGCGGATCACCTCCGCCGCCACGTCGCCCGCCGCCGGCTCCGGCTGCACGCGCCCGTCCGCGCGGCGCTGCAGCGCGCGGATGCGGGCCAGCACCTCGCGCAGGTGGAAGGGCTTGGCGATGTAGTCGTCCGCCCCCGCCTCCAGCCCCACGACGCGGTCGATCACGTCGTGCTTGCCGGTGAGCATGATGATCGGCACGTCCGAGCGCGCGCGGATGGCGCGGGCGAGCGCCAGCCCGTCCTCGTTGCCGAGCATCAGGTCCAGCAGCACGAGGGCGACATCCTCCTCCGCCATCGCGGCGCGGACGGCGGCACCGTTCTCCGCCTCGCGCACGCGGTAGCCCTCGCCGGAAAGGTAGCGGCTGAGCATGGTGCGCACCTGCCGGTCGTCGTCCACCACGAGGATCAACCGCTCAACCATGATGCCGTCTATTGCTGGGGGCGCCCCATATAAGGCGGGGCGTGGATTGTCACGCAACGCCACACAGTGACGTGAAACGCCAAGGCGGACAAGTAAGGTTGGCATCCGCCTGTCGCATTCGACGGATATTGAGAACGTCATCGCACGCACGGCTCCACGCAACACGACCCCAGGAGGAACCGCCCCGATGACGCATTTCACGACCACCCAGCCACGGTTTCTGCCCGAGACGCGCATGAGCGCCGAGGACCCGGCCGCCCGCGCCGGCGCGCTGCCGGCGGGTGCGCCCCTGTTCATGGAGGGCGACACGGTGGACCGGTTCTACGAGCTGGCCTCCGGCGTCGTGCGCCTGTCGAAGACGCTGCCGGACGGACGACGCCAGGTGCTCGGCTTCCTCTACCCCGGCGAGATCTTCACCCCCTCGGGCTTCGCCTTCCACGCCGCGGACGAGGCGACCTGCACGGCGGACGCGGTGACCTCGGTGACCGTCGTCAGCCACCGCCTCAGCGCCGTCTCGGCGATGCTGGCGAACCGGCCGGAGCTGACGCGCGAACTGCTCGCCGCCGCCGGGCGCAGCCTGGCGCGCGTGCAGGAGCAGATGCTGCTGCTGGGCCGCATGGCCGCGATGGAACGGCTTGCCTGGTTCCTCCTCGGCATGGCGGAGCAGCAGGGCGGCGCGGGCGACGGCAAGCTGCGGCTGCCGATGGCGCGCGCGGACATCGCCGACTACCTCGGGCTCACGGTCGAGACCATTTCCCGCATCCTCGGGCAGCTGCGCGCGCGGCGGGTGATCGCGCTCGACGGGCCGGCCACCATCCGCCTGCTGGACCGCGCGACGCTGCGGGAGATGGCGGAGGGCACGTATGACGGCCCGGCCCACGGCCACGTCGCGGCAGGCGCGATGCGCGGCGCCGGCCGGCGGACCGAGCAGGCGGTTCGGATCCATTAGGCGGCGACCGGCCGGCGGGGCAGGCGCGCGCGGGCGGGTACGCCGCGCCATGCGCGCGGGGCATGGCTAGGGGCCACGACCCGACGGCGGCGGCGCGCCGGCCCAAACAGCAATTGCGGCGCGTGGCGCGCGGGAGGATCATGCGCGCATGGACTCGCACAGCGACGCTTTCCTCGGCTCCATCGCAGCCGACATCGCCCCGATCTCCCGCCAGGTCTGGGACGCGAAGTACCGGCACCGCGACGCCGACGGCATGCCCGTGGACCGCAGCATCGAGGACAGCTGGCGGCGCGTCGCCCGGGCACTGGCGGAGGCCGAGCGCGAGCCCTCCGCCTGGGAGCAGCCGTTCTACGAGGCGCTCGGGGATTTCCGCTTCCTCCCTGCCGGGCGCATCCTCGCGGGCGCGGGCACGGCGCGGCGGGTGACACTGTTCAACTGCTTCGTCATGGGAACGATCGAGGACGACCTCGGCGCCATCTTCGCGCATCTGCGCGAGGCGGCGCTGACGATGCAGCAGGGCGGCGGCATCGGCTACGATTTTTCGACGCTCAGGCCCAAGGGCGCGCCGGTGAAGGGCGTCGGCGCCGATGCCTCGGGTCCGCTCTCGTTCATGGATGTGTGGGACGCGATGTGCCGCACCATCATGTCCGCGGGCGCGCGCCGTGGCGCCATGATGGCGACGATGCGCTGCGACCACCCGGACATCGAGGACTTCATCGCCGCCAAGCGCGAGGCCGGACGGCTGCGCAATTTCAACCTCTCGGTGCTGGCGACGGACGCGTTCATGCGCGCGGTGGAGGCGGATGCGGCATGGCCGCTGGTGTTCGGGGCCAAGACCTACCGCACCGTGCGGGCGCGCGCGCTGTTCGACGAAATCACCCGCGCCACCTACGACTATGCCGAGCCTGGCGTGATCTTCATCGACCGCATCAACGCCCGCAACAACCTATACTACTGCGAAACGATCAGCGCCACCAACCCGTGCGGGGAGCAGCCGCTGCCGCCCTATGGCGCGTGCCTGCTCGGCTCCATCAACCTCGCGCGCCTGGTGCGGAGCGCGTTCACGCCGGAGGCACGCGTCGAGGAGGCCGAGCTCGCCGCCCTCGTCACCACCGCCATCCGCATGATGGACAACACGATCGACATCTCGGGCTTCCCGCTCGAGGCGCAGGCGCGGGAGGCGGCGGCGAAGCGGCGCATCGGGCTCGGCATGACCGGGCTCGCGGACGCGCTGATGATGTGCGGGCTGCGCTACGGCACCGCGGAGGCGGCGCGCGTGGCCGGCGACTGGGCACGCCAGATCGAGCGCGCGGCGTATCTCGCCTCCGTCGAACTCGCGCGGGAGAAGGGCGCGTTCCCGCTCTACGACCGCGATGCCTATCTCGCCGGCGAAACGATACGCGGGCTCGACGAGGATGTGCGCGAGGGCATCCGCGAGCATGGTATCCGCAACGCGCTTCTGACCTCCGTGGCACCCACGGGGACGATCTCGCTGGTGGCGGACAATGTCTCGAGCGGCATCGAGCCGGTGTTCGCGCTGGCCTACACGCGCAAGGTGCTGCAGCCGGATGGCTCGCGCGTGGAGGAGGAGGTCTCGGACTACGCGCTGCGACTGTTCCGCAAGCGTTTCGGTGCGGACGCGGCCCTGCCGGAGTGCTTCGTCACCGCCCAGGACCTGACGCCCGCCGAGCATGTGCGCATGCAGGCCGCCGTGCAGCGCCACGTGGACAGCGCGATCTCGAAAACCGTGAACGTGCCGCGCGACATCAGCTTCGAGGCGTTCCAGGAAGTCTACCACGACGCCTATCGCAGCGGCTGCAAGGGCTGCACCACCTACCGGCCGAACGACATCACCGGCTCCGTGCTGGAGGTGAAGGAGACGCCCGCGACACCGGCGCCCGCCACGCCGAGCCAGGTGGCGCTCGCGGCCGGGCCCGAGCTGATGCTGCGCGCGGAGAAGCTGCACGGCGCAACCTACAAGCTGCGCTGGCCGGATTCCGTGCACGCGATGTACGTGACCATCAACGACACCGAGCAGGACGGCATGCGCCGGCCATTCGAGATCTTCATCAACTCGAAGAACCTCGAGCACTACGCCTGGGTGGTGGCGCTGACGCGGATGATCAGCGCCGTGTTCCGCCGCGGCGGCGAGGTGGGGTTTGTCGCCGAGGAGCTGAAGCAGGTGTTCGACCCGCGCGGCGGGCAGTGGAGCGGCGGGCGCTACGTGCCCTCGCTGGTGGCCGCGATCGGCGACGTGATCGAGCGGCACATGCGCGAGATCGGGTTCCTGTCCGACGAGGACGCGGTTCACACCATCGCCGGGCACACCGTCGCGGGACATGCGCTGGCGGGGCGTGGGGAGACGGTCCGGGCCGGGCAGGCAACGCCGGCCGGCGGCACGTTCCTCGGCCCGCTCTGCCCCAAATGCAGCCAGCCCGGGCTGATCAGCGAATCCGGCTGCCTCACCTGCCAGCATTGCGGCTGGTCGAAGTGCGCGTGACGCCGCGCCGCTAGCCCCACCCCCCGGAGCGGGGGTTTGTGTCCATTGTGTCGGGCCCCCTCGCGCGCGGCGGAGACGGCGGATGCGGGAAGGGTGGTAGCGGCGGGCGGATTTGAACCACCGACCAA
Source organism: uncultured Pseudomonadota bacterium (assembly GCA_963764465.1). Lineage (GTDB taxonomy): Bacteria > Pseudomonadota > Alphaproteobacteria > Acetobacterales > Acetobacteraceae > JAJXXT01. The sequence goes on from CAVXSO010000007.1 coordinate 219,411, forward strand.
GGGATTATGATTCCCCTGCTCTACCGCTGAGCTACGCCGCCACAGGGAGCGCGACGACTTAGCGGCCCGGTTTCGGCAGGTCAACCGGCCGCGATGAAGCCGCCGCCGAGCACGCGCGTGCCGTCATAGACCACGCAGGCCTGCCCGGGTGCGGCGCGGGCGGGCGCGTCCAGCAGCACCGCGAAACCCTCGCCGTCCGGCACCAGTGCGGCGCCGCGCGGCACCTCGCCGGAGCGCAGCTTCGCCTCCACGCGGCGGGGCGACGGGGCCACCAGCCAGTTGGGCTCCGCCAGGCGCACCAGGCGCGCGCCGCCGTCGCGGGGGCCCACGACGATGCGCCGCGTCGCCGGCTCGATGCGGGTGACGACGCGGCCATCGGCCATGCCCAGCCGCTTCGCCTGGCCCACCGTGTAGCGCGCGATGCCCTGGTGCGTGCCCAGCACCGCGCCCGCCTCGTCCACGATCTCGCCCGCCGCCAGCGCCTCCGGCCGCAGCCTGCCGACGATCTCGGTGTGGTCACCCGCGGGGACGAAGCAGATGTCCTGGCTGTCCGGCTTGCTGGCGACGGGCAGACCGAGGCGGGCGGCATGGGCGCGCACGGCGTCCTTGTCCGGCATGGCGCCGAGCGGGAACAGCGTGCGGGCCAGCTGCTGCCTCGTGGTCATCGCCAGGAACCAGCTCTGGTCGCGGCGGATGTCGGCGGCGCGGTGCAGTTCCGGGCCGTCCCTGCCCTCCTCGCGGCGGACATAGTGGCCGGTGGCCAGCCGCTCCGCGCCGAGGTCCGCCGCCAGCGCCGTGAGGTCCGCGAACTTCACGCTCTGGTTGCAGCGGATGCATGGCACGGGCGTCTGACCATGCGCGTAGGTGGCGGCAAAATCCTCGATCACCGCCTCGCGGAACCGCGCCTCGGCGTCGAGCACGTAATGGGGCATGCCGAGATGCGCCGCCACGCGCCGCGCGTCCGCGATGTCCTGGCCGGCGCAGCACGCGCCCTTGCGCCCCGTCGCCGCGCCATGGTCGTAGAGCTGGAGCGTGACGCCGATGACCTCGTGGCCCTGCTCCGCCAGCAGCCCGGCAACCACCGAACTGTCCACGCCGCCGGACATGGCGACGAGCACGCGCATCTCAGGTGTTCATCATGTTCCGGGTGCCGGCGGGCAGCTTCACGACGAGCCCGTCCAGCGCCTCGGTCATCACGATCTGGCACCCGAGGCGCGAGGTCTTCTCCAGCCCGAAGGCGAGGTCGAGCATGTCCTCCTCGTCCTCCGTCGCCCGTGCGAGCTTGCCGTACCAGGCGGTGTCCACGATCACGTGGCAGGTGGAGCAGGCGAGCGAGCCCTCGCAGGCGCCCTCGATGTCGATGCCGTGCTTGTGCGCGATCTCCAGCACCGAAAGCCCGAGGGGTGCGTCCACCTCGCGGCGCGTGCCGTCGCGCTCGATGAAGGTCATGCTGGGCATGAGGATTCCGTCCGCCGATGGGAGAGGGCGGCGTGGGCTGCGATGAGCAGGTCCGCCGCGGTTTCGATGTCGGCGGGGGAGGTAAAACGTCCGATGCCGATGCGCAAGCTGCGCCCGGCGGCATCCGCGTCCAGCCCCATGGCGGTGAGCACGTGGGAGGGCTCGATCTCCGCGGAGGAGCAGGCGGAGCCGGTGGAGAGGCAGAGATCCGGGCAGGCCCGCATCAGCGCCAGCGCGGTCGCACCGGGAAACGTGACGTTGAGGTTGCCCGCGAGCCGCGCCGCCAGCGTGCCGTTCACCGCGAGGCCGGGGATGCCGGCCAGCAGCCGCGCCAGCATGCGGTCCCGCAGCGCCGCGATCGACGCGGCCTCCGCCGCCATCCCCGCGGCGGCGATCGCGGCGGCGCGGCCGAAGCCCACCAGCAGCGGCGCCGGCAGGGTGCCGGAGCGCAGGCCCCGCTCCTGCCCGCCGCCGGAGAACAGGGGCGCCAGGCGCGCGCGCGGGCGGCGGCGGACATGGAGCGCGCCCACGCCCTTCGGCCCGTAGAGCTTGTGTGCGCTGACGGAAACGAGGTCGAGCGGCAGGGCGCGGACATCGAGCGGGATTTTCCCCGCCGCCTGCGCCGCGTCGGTGTGCAGCAGGGCACCCGCCCCCTTTACCAGCGCCGCGATCGCGGGCAGGTCCGCCAGCACGCCCGTCTCGTTGTTCGCCGCCATGACGGAGACGAGCAGCGTGGGCTCGGCCAGCGCCGCCGCCAGCGCCGCGAGGTCCGGCGTGCCGTCCGCCAGCACGGGCAGCACCACCGGCTCGAACCCCTCCAGCCCAAGGTCCTGCACGCTGGCCAGCACGCAGGAATGCTCGGTCGCGAAGGTGATGACGCGGCGGCGGGGATCCCCGGCCTCCCGCGCGAAACGGGCGGCACCCTTGATGGCGAGGTTGTTCGCCTCTGTGGCGCCGGAGGTGAAGACGATCTCCCGCGCCTCCGCCCCCAGCAGCGCCGCCACCTCCGCCCGCGCGGCCTCCACCGCCGCCTCCGCCGCGCGGCCCATGGCGTGCTCGGCGGAATGAGGGTTGGCGAATTGCGTGGTGAAGAAGGGCAGCATCGCGTCCACCACGGCGGGGTCGCAGGCCGTGGTGGCCTGGTTGTCGAGGTAGATCGGCCGGTTCGGAATCATGGGTTCGGAATCATGGGTTCGGATCATGGGTTCGGGATCATGGGTTCGGGATCATGGGTTCGGGATCATGGCATCGGGATCATGGCATCGGGATCATGCGGCGCGCCTCGTGGCACGGCGGGCCATGGCTGCATAGGCGGCGGCGAAGGCCTCGATATCGGCCCCGGTCGCGTTCCAGGGTAGCGAGACGCGGATCGCCTCCCCTGCGAGGTTGCCCAGCCCCATCGCGGCCAGCACATGGCTCGCTGCGACCTTGCCGGAGCTGCACGCGGCGCCGGCGGAAACGGCGATGCCGGCGAGGTCCAGCGCCATCACCTGCGTCGCGGCGGCAACGCCTGGCAGCGCCACGCAAAGCGTGTTGCCGAGCCGTGGCGCCGCGGCCGCCAGCACCACGCCCCCTGCCGCCACAGCCGCGCGCGCCGCCGCGTCGCGCATCGGGGCGAGGTCGGGCCATGCCGTCCCGGCCGCTGCCGCCATCCCGGCGATCGCGGGCAAGGGCGGCGTGCCCCCGCGCATCCCCCGCTCCTGCCCGCCGCCGGGGATCAGCGGGCGCACCGCCGGGTCGGCCGCGAACAGCAGCGCCCCGGCGCCGAGCGGCCCCCCGAGCTTGTGGCCGGAGAGTGCGAGGCTGTCGGCGCCCAGCGTGGCGAGGTCCAGCGCGATCCGCCCGGCGGCCTGGATCGCGTCCACATGCAGCAGGGCGCCATGCGCGCGGCAGATGGCGGCGGCCTCCGCCACCGGCTGGATCGCGCCCGTCTCGTTGTTCGCGGCCATCAGGCAGACCAGCGCCGGGCCTTCCGCCAGCAGCGCCGGCAGGGCCGCGAGCCGCGCCACGCCGTCGGCGTCCACCGGCAGCAGCAGCGCGCCAGGCGCGGCGGCCAGCACCGAGTCGTGCTCGATCGCCGAGACCACGAGCCGCCGCCCGTCGCCCAGCGCATGGATCGCCAGCGCGTTCGCCTCGGCCCCGCCGGAGGTCAGCACCACGCGCCCGGGATGCGCGCCGAACCGTGCCGCCAGCGCCTCCCGCGCGCCGTCCAGCACCGCCCGCGCGGCGCGGCCCTCGGCGTGGACGGAGGACGGGTTGCCCTCCGCCGCCATGGCCGCCAGCGCCGCCGCCCGTGCCTCCGGCCGCAAGGGCTCGGAGGCGTTGGCGTCGAGATAGACCCTATTTGCCAACCGGCTCCCGCCCCGCCCCAACCGGCTCGCGCCCGGCCAGGCGCGCGAACCGCGTCTCCAGCTCCGCCAGCTCCGCCCGCAGCCGCTCGATCTCGGACTCGACGGGGTCCAGCACGCCCTCGGCCGGCGTGCCGTAGGCGTCGAAGCACGGTTCCGGCCGCGCCTTCACCGGCTTGCGCTCCACCGGGCGGGCGGGGATGCCGACCACCGTGGTCTCCGCCGGCACCGACTCCAGCACCACGGCGTTGGCGCCCACGCGGGCGTTGTCGCCCACGGTGATGGCGCCCAGGATCTTCGCCCCGGCGCCGACGATGACACCGCGCCCCAGCGTCGGGTGCCGCTTGCCGCGCGAGGACGACGTGCCGCCGAGGGTGACCTGGTGGTAGAGATGGCAGTCGTCGCCGATCTCCGCCGTCTCGCCGATCACCACGCCCATGCCATGGTCGATCACCAGGCGCCGGCCGATGGTAGCGGCGGGATGGATCTCTATCCCGGTGAGGAATCTCGACAGATGGGACACGCACCGGCCCAGGAAGAGAAATCCTCGCCGCCACAGCGCACTCGCCAGCCGGTGCCATAGCACGGCATGCAACCCAGGGTAGCAGAAGAGGATGGTGATGGCGGATCGGGCGGCCGGGTCGCGCTCCTGGTAGGCCCGGATGGACTCACGCAACGACATGAAACCCATGCGACATTTCCTATGCATCCTGGCGCCGGAGTTCCTATAGTAATAGCAGCGGTCCGGGGCCGGTCCGGTAACGTGTTCGTGACGGGATATAGGCCCGGGCTGGTCCGGTTACGAGACCGCCGCCAGTACGCCGATGGGCGGCGCGGCGGGGCAAAAGGGGGCGGCAGCCGTTGTGGAGGGCGGCGGCCGGAGGGTTTGAGTGGCGCCGGACAACGGCGCCTTGGGGGACGGGATTTTAACGCGTGGCCGAACGGCGAACCCGTTCGGGAAGAAGGGATTTGCCACTCCATGCCTGAGGTTCTGTTCGCCGGCCCCGATGGCCGGCTCGAAGGCCGTTACCATCATGCCAAGGACCGTGGCGCCCCGCTGGCGCTGATCCTGCACCCGCACCCGCTGCACGGCGGCACGATGAACAACCGCATCACCTACACGATGTACCAGTCGTTCCAGAAGCTGGGCTTCTCGGTGATGCGCTTCAATTTCCGCGGCGTCGGCCGCAGCCAGGGCCGGTACGACGGCGGCTTCGGCGAGATCTCGGACGCCGCCTCCGCGCTCGACTGGATGCAGGCGGTGAACCCGAGCCATGGCGGGCTGTGGATCGCCGGCTACTCCTTCGGCGCCTTCGTCGGCATGCAGCTGCTGATGCGCCGGCCGGAGATCTCCGGCTGGATCAGCGTCGCCCCGCCCGCGAGCCACTACGATTTCGGCTTCCTCGCCCCCTGCCCCTGCGGCGGGCTGATGATCCACGGCGACGCGGACGAGCTGGTGCCGGAGATTTCCGTGCGCAAGCTGGTGGACAAGCTGAACACGCAGAAGAACGTTTCGGTGGATTACCGGATCTTCGCCGGCGCCGACCATGTCTTCGCCAACCACGCCGAGCAGATCGCCGAGGCGAGCGAGGACTACGTCCGGAAGACGATGGCGCGGCGCAACATGGCGCTCGCCGCCGACTGATCGCTGCGGTCACGGACCGGAAAGAGCCGCGGTGCCATCCGGTGCCGCGGCTCTTTTGTTCTGGCCTCAGGCGATGGTGACCTTCGGCGGCGTGCGCAGGGTCTGCAGCACCACGCAGTAGCGCTCGGTGGTTTCCACCATCCGCGCGAGCTTTTCCGCCGCCGCGTCGCAGTCGATCTCGAAGCGCAACGAGACCTCCGTCACCGCCACCGGCACAGCGCGATCGACGCCCAGCGTGCCGCGCGCGTCCCACACGCCCTCCGCGACGATCCGGCCCGAGCGGATGGTGACACCGGAAGCGGTGGCGACGGCGCAGAAGGTGACCCCGGCGCAGCCCACCATCGCCTCGAGCAGCAGGTCCGCCGAGCAGGCGAGCGAACCGTCGCCGCCGGAGGCCGGATGCAGCCCGGCAACCACCGCCCCTTCCCGCCCCTCGATGCGCGCCGCGACGTTTCCCTGGTCCAGCACCGCGACCGCGCGGGAAACCACCCGGGCGGCGGCCGGATCCTCCCGGTAGCGCTGCTTGAGCGGCGCCTGCAGGGCGCGAAGCTGCTCGGCGTTCATGCGCTCCTCCTCAGCCGGGTTCCACGATCCGCCCGCCCGCGAGCGGCGCCGCGACGCCGGTGGTGCCGGGGAAGGTCAGCGGCAGGCCGGCGCGCACGCGCACCGCCAACAGGCCGAAGCACTGCGCCTCCAGCGCGTCGCCGTTCCACCCCACCGCTTCCACGGCCGCCACCTCACCGAGGCGCGCGGCGAGGGCCGCCATGATCACGGGGTTGTGACGGCCGCCGCCGGTGACGAGCCAGCGCCGTGGTCTGCCCGGCAGGCGGGGCACGCTGGCGGCGACGGATTCCACGGTGAAGGCGACCAGCGTCGCCGCGCCATCCTCCGCACCCAGCGCCGACAGCCCGCTCGCGGCCAGGCGCGCGCCGAAGTCCAGCCGGTCCAGCGACTTCGGCGGGGCCTTGGCAAAATACGGGTCCGCCATCAGCCGCGCCAGCACCGCCGCGTCCGCCCGCCCGGCGGCGGCGATGCGCCCGCCCGCGTCGAACGCCGCCCCGGTATGGCTCGCCACCCAGTCGTCCAGCGGGCCGTTGCCTGGGCCGGTGTCGAAGGCAAGCAGTTCGCCGCCCTCGCCGAGATACGTGACGTTGCCGACGCCGCCGAGGTTCAGCACCGCGAGCGGGCGCGGCAGCAAGGCCGCCAGCGCCTGGTGATAGATGGGCGCGAGCGGCGCGCCCTCGCCGCCCGCGGCCACGTCCGCGAGGCGGAAATCGCAGGCGACGGGCAGCCCCGTCTCGCGCGCCAGCAGCGCCGCGTCCCCGATCTGCCAGGTCCGCCGTTGCCGCGGCTGGTGCAGGATGGTCTGGCCGTGGAAGCCGATGATGTCCGCGGGCTCGGCCAAGACGCGCACCGCCTCCACGTGGCGCCGGGTGAGTGCCGCGGTCGCGACGAGCAGCTCGGGATCGCCCGGCGCGAGGCCCTCGAAGGCACGGTCGAGAAGGCGGCGCAGGCTGGCGCGCAGGGCGGGATCGTAGGGCAGGGTGACGGCGCCGCCGGTGCGGACGACCCGTGTCCCGTCCGTCTCGATCCACGCCGCGTCCACGCCGTCCAGCGACGTTCCGCTCATCAGCCCGATCGCGCGCAGGGGAAGAGGTGGCAGGATTGGCCGGTTCATGGCGCCGATGCTAAAGCGCGCGCGCAACAAGGAACAGCCGATGCCGACCGACGAATACCTGCACGAGGCGCGCGCGCGCGGCTTCCTCCACCAGTGCACCGACGAGGATGGCCTCGCCGCGGCGCTGCGGACCGGCGTCGTCTCCGCCTATGTCGGGTTCGACTGCACCGCCGACAGCCTGCACGTGGGCAACCTCGTCGGCATCATGAACCTGCGGCTGCTGCAGCGCTGCGGGCACCGGCCGGTGCCGCTGATGGGCGGCGGCACCACCAAGATCGGCGACCCGTCGGGCAAGGATGAGAGCCGGCAGTTGCTGACGGTGGAGAGGATCGGCGAGAACATGGCGGGCATCCGCCGCTGCTTCGACCCGTTCCTGCGCTTCGGGGACGAGCCCACCGACGCGATCATGCCCAACAACGCGGACTGGCTCGACCAGCTCGGCTACATCGCGCTGCTGCGGGAGGTGGGGCCGCACTTCACCATCAACCGCATGCTGACCTTCGATTCGGTACGGTTGCGTCTCGAACGCGAGCAGGCGCTGACCTTCCTCGAGTTCAATTACATGATCCTGCAGAGCTACGATTTCCGCGAGCTCTACCGCCGCCACGGCATCACGCTGCAGATGGGCGGCTCGGACCAGTGGGGCAACATCGTCTCCGGCGTGGACCTGGTGCGGCGGATGGAGAGTGCCACCGTCTTCGGGCTCACCACGCCGCTGATCACCACCGCTTCCGGCGCCAAGATGGGCAAGTCCGTGAAGGGCGCGATCTGGCTGCGCGCGGACCGGCTGGCGCCGTTCGACTACTGGCAGTTCTGGCGCAACACCGAGGACGCTGACGTCGGCCGCTTCCTCAAGCTGTTCACGGATTTGCCGCTACCGGAGATCGCGCGGCTCGAGGCGCTGGGCGGGGCGGAGATCAACGACGCCAAGGCGATCCTGGCCACCGAGGCGACAGCGCTGCTGCACGGGCGGGAAGCCGCGGAGGCGGCGCACGACACCGCGCGCGCGGTGTTCGAGGGCGCGGGCGAGGCGGCGCTGCCGGAAGTGGCGATCAGTGCCGCGGATGCGGCGGAGGGCGTGCCGGTCTATCGACTCTTCGTGCTGGCGGGCCTCGCCGCCTCCAACGCCGAGGCGCGCCGCCTCATCCGCGGCGGCGGCGCGCGGCTGGATGACGAGGCCGTCGGGGACGAAACGACAATGGTGGCGCGCGCGCGGCTAGAGGCGGGCGTGAAACTCTCCGCCGGGCGCAAGCACCACAAGATGGTGAAAGTCGCGAACTGAGCGGCGGATGAACGACCGCGTCACAGTCTACAACTTCCGCAGCCGCAGCTTCGCGCGCGGCGGCGAGACCATCGTTGCCGTGGCACCGCGCGACGCCGTCATCTCCATCTGTGGCGGAGGCGGCGTGATGGACGCGGATGGGCTCAACCGCGTCTTTGGCCGAAGCTGCGCGTTCCGCGACGAGACGACGAAGGCATGCTTCCTCGGCGTCTGGGGCAGGCGCGAGGCGGCGCGGTTTCGCGGCACCCTGCGCCGCGCCGGCCTCGACCTCGCGGTCGAGCATGCGCCACCGCCCGCACGGCTCGTGCTCTGGACGACCATGCGGCCGGCGAAACGAGCCAGCGCCCGGGAACGGGAAGGCGCGTCCCGTCCCGGCTGAACCTATTTCGGCGCCGTCAGCGTCCAGGGCGTACCCGGCTCGCAGAACAGCGGCACCGCGTTGGGCGTGCGCACATTCACCTCAAGCCCCATCGCCGCGCGGATGCCACGGAACAGCGCGCCGTGCGCGACGACCAGCACCGGCGCCGGACGGGCCACCGCGCGGTTGACCGCCGCCACCGCGCGGGCGCGCAGCCCGGCGAAGGTCTCCGCCCCCTCCGGCGTGTACTCGCCGGCGATCCAACTGTCGTACCAGGTACCCATCGGGCGGCCTTCCTGCTCGCCGAAGCACACCTCGCGCAAATCGTGGTCGGTCTCGACCGGGAGGCCCAGCACCTCGGCCACGATGCGCGCGGTGGTGGCCGCACGGTCCAGCGGGGAAGCGACGATGCTGGCAATGCCGCGATGACGCAGCGTGTCCGCCGCGGCCTGCGCCTGCGCGATGCCGGTGGCGTTCAGCGGGATGTCCGTGCTGCCCTGCGAGAGGCCCTGGGCGTTCCACTCCGTCTCCCCGTGGCGGAGAAACCAGAACGTCTGCGCAACGATGCTCATGGCGCGCGCTACGCCGCGAGCCCTTCCCGCGCCAGCACGCGCGCGACGGCGGGGCGCGCCAGCATGCGGGCGAAATGGGCCGCGACATTGGCGGGCAGCGTGAGGCCGAGCCGCTTCGCACCCCAGAACTCGACGAAGAACAGCCCTGCATCGGCGATCGAGAAGCCGCCGAGATAATACTCGCGGCCGGCGAGCGCCTTGCCGAGGTTCTCGAAGCCCGCGGCGATGATCTCCTTGCCGCGCGCGGTGACGGCCTCTGCGTCGGCTTCCGTCGGCGCGAAGCGCGCGGGGCGGAAGACACGGGAGAAGCCCTGCATGTGCATGGTGGCGGTGACGTATTCCAGCGCCTCCAGCGCGCGGGCCTGGGACTCGGCGTCCTCCGCCAGCAGCTTCGCCTCGGGGTTGGTGCGCGCGAGCCAGAAGGCAATGGCTGGGAACTCCGTGAGCACGGAGCCGTCGTCGCGTACCAGCGCGGGCACCTTGCTCTTGGGATTGGTCGCAACGAAATCGGGCTTGAACTGGTCGCCCTCGCGCAGGCTGATCGCGACGGGCTCGTACGGCTTGCCGATCTCCTCGAGCAGGATGTGGATGCCGACCGAGCAGGCGCCGGGCGCGTAGTAGAACTTCATTGGCTGAACCTTTTTGTTTCAGTCGAACAACGAGCTGACCGAGCTTTCGTCGGAAATGCGGCGCATCGCCTCGGCGAGCAGGGGGGCGATCGAGATCTGGCGGACATTGTCCGCCAGCCGCATCGCCTCGGTGGCGAGGATGCTGTCCGTCACCGTCAGCATCTCGATGTTCGAGGAGGCGACGCGTGCAACGGCGCCGCCCGAAAGGACCCCGTGGGTCACATAGACGGATGCACTCTTGGCGCCGCCGGCGATCAGTGCGGAGGCGGCGTTGACCAGCGTGCCGCCGGAATCGACGATATCGTCCACCAGCAGGCAGTCGCGCCCGCGCACGTCGCCGATGATGTTCATCACCTCCGAAATGCCCGCCTGTTCGCGGCGCTTGTCGATGATGGCGAGGTCGAGCTTGAGGCGGGTCGCGATGGCGCGCGCGCGCAGCACGCCGCCCACGTCGGGCGAGACGATCATCAGGTCGCGCCCGGCATAACGCTGCTCGATGTCGCGGGTGAACAGTGGCGCGGCGACGAGATTATCCACCGGGATGTCGAAGAAGCCCTGGATCTGGCCGGCGTGCAGGTCCATCGTCAGCACCCGGTTCGCACCCGCCTCGGTGATGAGGTTGGCGACGAGCTTGGCCGAGATCGGCGTCCGCGAGCCGGATTTCCGGTCCTGGCGCGCATACCCGAAATACGGGATCACCGCCGTGATGCGGCGCGCCGAGGCGCGACGCAGCGCGTCGCAGGTGATCAGCAGCTCCATCAGGTTGTCGTTGGCTGGATAGGACGTGGACTGGACGATGAACACGTCCTCGCCGCGGATGTTCTCGTGGATCTCGACGAACACTTCCATGTCCGCGAAGCGCCGGACGGAAGCCTTGGTGAGGGGAAGGTTGAGGGCTGCCGCGACCGCCTCGGCAAGCGGGCGGTTGGAGTTGCAGGCGACGATTTTCATCGGACCTCGACCGGTTGGGCGCGGCGGGTTCCTACCAATGTGACGCTGGCATGTCCATGCGAGCGGGCGCGGCCGGCACGGATATCGGAACGCGGGTTCAGCAACGCGGGTTCAGCAACGCGGGTTCAGGGGCGCTCGTTCAGGAGCGCTCGTTCAGGAGCCCTCGTTCAGGAACGCTCGTTCAGGAACCGGGGGCCGCGATGCCGATGCGCCGGTCGATCACCTGCTTCACGCCCGCCGCCGCCTCGTGCGCCGCGAAAATCGCGTTGTCACCCCAGGCATGCGAGAGCGCGCCATGCGGCACCGCGTTCACCTGCGTCACGTGGCCCGCCAGGCCGCGCGCGTCGGTCACCGTCCAGTCGATGGTGACGTTGTCGAGCCCGTGCGTGCCGGCGACGACATCGACGTGGCCGGCAACGGTGAAGTCCGCGTCCTTGGCGTCCGTCTGCACGATGGGGCCGAGCGCGCCGAGCTCGCGCGTCATCTGGTCGAACAGCGCCGCGTCGCCGTCGCCGGGCGCGCCGGTCACCGGCATCAGGCGCACATGCGCGCGGCGGTTGACCAGGCTGTTGGGGTCCGCCTCGCGTTCCGCGAGGTCGATGCCGGAGAGGAGCGAGGCGATGCGCGGCGCCATGGTCTTGGCGACCAGGCCGAGCGTCGTGGGGTCGCCGGAATCCCACGCGGCGGCGGGCACCGCGGCGGCGGAGACGGCGCCGCGCGGCTTGCCCTCGTTGTCCGTCACCGTGAAGCGTGGCGTCACTTCCGCCGGCGAGGCGCTCGCGGCGGCGGGGGGTGCGTCCACGCTCAGCTCCCAGTCGCCCTTGCGCGGCGGTCCGGCCTCGGCGGGGACGGTCTGGCTGACGAGTTGGGCGGCGAGCACCTGTGACAGCATTGCCGCGCCGGCGGGCGACATGCCGGCAGGCGGCGGCACGGCGAGGCGCGCGGGCGGCGGGGCGGCAAGGCGCGCGCCGACGGCGCCGGGATTGCCCGCGAAGGGCCGTGGCAGGGAACCGCAGCCGGCAAGCAGCAGCAGGCCGGCGAGGATGGCGAGCCGGGCGTACGAGATGGGGGCGTACAAGATGGGGGCGCGCGGGATGGTGGCGTTCAGGATGGGGCGCATAGGATGACGGAGATCTGATGCCCGATCGGCCCGCCGCCCGCCAGCGTGCGGCGCCGGTGCGAGAAGAAATGAGCCGCGTCGGCGCACGTGTCGTGGCCGGTGGCCACGGCCGCGACGCCGGACGCGGCGAGGCGGGAGGCGCAGTAGCCGGCGAGGTCGAACTGCCAGTGGCTGGGCCTGCCGCCCGCGAAGAAGCGCGCGTCGGCGGCGTCGCGCGCCAGCACGGCATCGCGCAGGTCGGCGGCGACTTCATAGCTCGCCTGCGCGATGCAGGGCCCGATCGCGGCGGCGATGCGCAGGCGGGCCGCCCCCAGCGCCTCCATCGCGGCGACGGTCGCTTCCAGCACGCCGCCGAGGGCGCCGCGCCAGCCGGCATGCGCGGCACCGACGACGCCGGCATGGGCATCGGCGAACAGGACCGGCGCGCAATCGGCGGTGACAATGCCGAGCGCGATGCCGGGCCGATCGGTCACCATCGCGTCCGCGCGCGGGCCGGCGCCGGGCGCCCAGGCCTCGGTGACGGCGGCGACGTCGGCGCCGTGAACCTGGGTGACGCCGACGAGCAGCGATGGATCGGCACCAACGGCGCGCGCGGCGCGGGCACGGTTCTCCAGCACGCGCGCGCGATCATCGCCACTCGAGAGGCTGGCGTTGAGGCTGGCGAACGGTCCCTCCGATACGCCGCCCTCGCGGGTGAAGAAGCCATGCGGGGCCGGTAAAGCCAGCTCCTCGATCGGACTACGGTTCATGTGAATCCCTCCGCTACCGGGAGCGCGGGATGCGCCACGGCGAGCACCTTGAACAGGCGGCCCATGCCGTCCGGCTCGGCCAGGCGTCGCGCGGCCCGCAGGATCGCGGCGGCCTCGGCCGGCGCCTGGCCGCGCGCGAGGATTCCGGCGCGCTGGTGCAGGCCGAGCCGCGCGAGGAAGATGCCCTGCGGCACCGGACCGTGCACGGCCGCACCGCGCGCGCGGGCCACGGCGGCGATGGCGGCAAAATCCACGTGCGCGGTGAGGTCCGCCTCGCCGGCTGCTTCCAATGGCGGCGCGGGGCGGCCGGCGCGCAGGGCCTGGAGCGAATCGCCCTCGCCGCTCTCGGCGGGGCCATAGTCGAGGAAGAGCGCGATGCCGCCATCGGTTGCGACGCGCGCGGCGATGGTGGCGACGAACGCCTCCGCCGCCTCGCAGCACTCGCGCACCGCACCCTCCTCGCCTTCGAAGGGCAGCGCGGCCTCGCCGAGTTCGTGGAAGGCGCCGGCCTCGACATGGCGCTCGAGCCAGGCGCCGCCACGGCGGACGAACTGACGGATCGGCAGCGCATCCAGGAACTCGTTGGCGAGCAGGATGATCGGGCCAGCGGGCACGTCCTCGATACGCTCGTGCAATGTTGCCTGCGGCAGGCGCCCGGCGAGCAAGGCGGCGAGGCGGGGCGAGGATTCGACGAGGTGCAGGCGCAGGGCGCTCGCGAAGCCGGGGGCGACGCGGGCGACGAGGCGTAGCGCGTCCGCCATCAGCGTGCCGCGGCCGGGCCCGGCCTCCACCAGCAGCACGGGGGCGGGCGAGCCCATCGCACGCCACTGCGTCGCGGCCCAGGCGCCGAGCAGCTCGCCGAAGACCTGGGAGATCTCGGGTGCGGTGGCGAAGTCCGCGAACGGATCGTGGCTCGCGTAGTAGGCGGCGTTGGCGCGCGCCATGAACGCGTCCAGCCGCTCCATCACGCCCATCCCGTCACGCCCACGCGATCACGCCGTTCGTTTCCACGCCCACAGGATGAGGACGATGCCGGCGATGACGAGCGGGATGGAGAGCAGCTGGCCCATCGTCGCGCCGAAGACGAGGTAACCGAGGAACGGGTCCGGCTGGCGGAAGAACTCCGCGGTAATGCGCGCGGTGCCGTAGCCGAGCAGGAACGTGCCGGTCAGCACGCCGTAATGCCGCCGGATGCGCTCCGACCGCGAGAGGGCGAACATCACCGCGAACAGCACCACGCCTTCCAGCAGCGCCTCGTAGATCTCGGAAGGGTGGCGCGGCACCAGGTCGTATTGTGGGAAGACCATCGCCCAGGGCAGCCAGGACGGCGCGGGCCTGCCCGGCAGCTCGCCGTTGATGAAGTTCGCGACGCGCCCGAGCCCGAGCCCGAACGGCACGGCCACCGCGATGCGGTCCGCGAAGGCAAGCACGTTGATCTTCTCGCGCCGGCAGTACCACAGGATCGCGACGCTGACACCGAGCATGCCGCCGTGGAACGACATGCCGCCATGCCAGACCGCGGGGATCTGCAGCGGGTGCGCGAAGAAGAATCCCGGCTGGTAGAACAGCACGTAGCCCAGCCGGCCGCCGAGCACGACGCCGATCGTCGCCCAGGTGAGGAAGTCGTCCACCTGCAGCCCGGTCGCGACCACCGGCTCGGTCGCCACCAGCTTGCGCACCAGGCGCCAGCCGACGAGCAGCGCCGTGATGTAGGCGAGCGCGTACCAGCGCAGCTGGAACGGGCCCACGGTGATGAGCGCGCGGTTGAACTCGGGGAAGACGAGGACGGGAAACATCAGAGATACGGGTCCGGCTGGCTGAGGAAATCGCGTACATAGCGCTCGATCCCGGCCTCGAGCGGCGTGAATTGCCGGGCATAGCCCGCCACGCGCAGGGCGTGCATGTCGGCCTGGGTGAAGGACTGGTAGCGCCCGACCAGATTTTCCGGCATCGGCACCAGCTCGAAGCGTGGCTCGACGTCGGCGGCGCGGCAGACGGCGCGGGCGAGGTCGGCGTAGCTGCGCGCGGTGCCGGTGCCGAGGTTGAACAGGCCCGAGACGCCGGGATGGTCGAGCAGCCATTGCATGACGGCAACGACATCGCCGACCCAGACGAAGTCCCGGCGCTGCTCGCCGTCCGCCACGTCCGCGCGGTCGCTGCGGAACAGGGTGGGCGCGCGACCGGCGGCGACCTCCCGGTACTTCACGGCGACGACCGAGATCATGCCGCCCTTGTGGTATTCGTTCGGCCCGTAGACGTTGAAGAACTTGAGCCCGGCCCATTGCGGCGGGCGGCGCGCGCCGGCGGCGAGCTGGCACGCCACCCAGGTGTCGAAGGCGTGCTTGCTCCAGCCATAGAGGTTGAGCGGGCGCAACGACGCCAGCGCCCCGATCCCGTCCTGGAAGCCCGCGGAACCGTCGCCATAGGTCGCGGCGGAGGAGGCGTAGATGAGCGGCACCTCGCGCGCGGCGCACCAGGCCCAGAGGCGCTGGGAAAGGGCGACGTTGGTGGACCACACCAGATCCCCGTCCGTCGCCGTGGTGGCGGAGATGGCGCCCATGTGCACCACGGCGACGAGCGGCGGGTGGGCGGCGAGGAACGCGTCCAGCTCCTCCGGCGGGAACAGCAGGGCGGGCGCGTGGCGCGCGAGGTTGCGCCATTTCTGCGGTCCGCCGGCCGGCGCGCCGCGCAGCCGGTCGCACACCGCGACCTCGGCACCGCCGGTGATGAGGGATGCGACGAGGTTGGAGCCGATGAAGCCCGCGCCGCCGGTGACCAGGATCATGCGCGTGCCCTACTGCCGCGCCGCCGCTTCTGTCGAGTGGCCCGGTTGGGAGCGGGCCCCGATGAACGCGGTGCGTGACGGCGGCGGACGACACCGACGGCCCGCATTATAAGCGGCTGTCCATCGTCCGCCCGTCTGCCCCATCCGCCGAGGCATGAGATGTTGCCGGGCGGCGGCGTGGCGCCTACATCCGGCGTGTCGCAGTCCACCTCCGGAGGCAGCATGCGCGCCCGTCCCGCCTTCCTCGATGACATCGCCGGCATGGCCGGTGGCGCGCTCTCCGTCGTCGCGGGGATGCGCGAGGAGATCCACGCCGTCGTCCGCGGCGCGGTGGACGAGGCGCTGCGCCGGCTGGACCTGGTGCGCCGCGAGGAGGTGGAGGTGCTGGAGGACCGCGTCGCCGCGCTGGAAGCGGCGCTGGCCACGCTGGAGCGCCCCGCGGCCGAGGCGCCACCCCCTGCCGCGTAACGGCTCGGCTTGAAGGTTGGGCGTGACGGCTCGGCGTGACGGTTGGGGGACCCTCTTGCGGCGCGGCAAAATCGTTCTCTAGGCTAATGGTCGTGGCTTCTACCGGGGCTCGCCCCAACATCTCGTAGAATCGCCACAACACGGCCATTCCCATCCCTCCAGCCGGGGAGCCTGACCGATGTCCGCCCATTTCCAGACCGATGCCGCCGCCAACCCCCTCGACGTCATGGAGCAGATCGTCGCGGCCAACGACTGGGCCTTCGACCGCCGCAACGACGCCGAGATGGCGGCCGAGGCGCCGGGGAAATGGTGCGACTACGGGCTCTATTTCTCCTGGTCCACCGAGATCAGCGCCATGCACTTCACCTGCGCCTTCGACCTCAAGGTGCCGGAAAAGCAGCGGGCGTCGCTGTACGAGCTGCTGGCGCTGGCCAACGAGCGGCTGTGGATCGGGCATTTCGGCATGGACTCGGAGGACGGGATGCCGGTCTTCCGCCACTCCGTGCTGCTGCGCGGCGCGCCTGGCGCCTCGGCCGAGAGCCTCGAGGACATGGTGGATATCGCCATCACCGAGTGCGAGCGCTTCTTCCCCGCATTTCAGTTCGTGCTGTGGGGCGGCAAGCCCCCGGCCGAGGCGCTGCAGGCGGCCATGCTCGACTGCGCCGGCGAAGCCTGAGACAACGGGCCCGTTCTTCGGACGGGCGACAGACACATGATTCCTTCCGTGCTGCTGGCCGGGTTCGGCCGGATGGGTTCCGCCATGGCCGCGGGCTGGCGGGAGATGGGGCTGGCGCCGAGCGTGGCGCTGGACCCCGCGCGCCCCGCCTCGCCGGGGCCGGAACTCGCGGTCGCGGGCAGCCTCGCGGAGATACCCCCCGGCTTCGCGCCACGCGCGGTGATCCTGGCCGTGAAGCCGCAGGTGGCGGCCGAGGCGCTACCGCCGCTGGCACCCTACGCCAGGGGCGGGGTCGCGCTTTCCATCATGGCCGGGCGGACCATCGCCTCCATCCGCACGCTGCTCGGCGACGTGCCGGTGGTGCGGGCGATGCCCAACACGCCGGCCGCGATCCGCCAGGGCATGACCGTCGCCTGCGCCGGCCCGGGCGTGAGCGAGGAGGCAAAGGCGCTCTGCACCACGCTGCTGGAAGCGATCGGCACCGTCGCCTGGGTGGAGGACGAGGCACTGCTGGACCCGGTCACCGCCGTCTCCGGCAGCGGCCCGGCCTATGTGTTCCTGCTGGCCGAGGAAATGGAGAAGGCGGCGATCGAGCAGGGCATTCCGCCCGATCTCGCGCGACTGCTGGCGCGGCGCACGGTCGCCGGCGCCGGCGCGTTGCTGGCCGCGAGCACGGAAGACGCGGCGGCGCTGCGCGTGGCGGTGACGTCGCCGGGCGGCACCACGGCCGCGGCGCTCCAGGTGCTGATGGCGGAATGGCCCGGCGCCGTCTCGCGCGCGATCGCGGCGGCGACCAGGCGGTCGCGGGAACTCGCGGGCTGAATTCACAGAATCCCGGGTGACAGGGGCGCGGCATCGTCCCATGTTGCGGGAATGGAAGACGATGCCTTCGATGCAGCGCTGATCGGGGCGGCTTTCAGGCTCGCGGGGGAGCGCGGATGGTCGCGCGTCTCGGTCGCCACCGCGGCGCGGGAGGCGGGGCTTGATCTCGCACGCGCGCGGCTGCGCTTCCCGGGCCAGGTCGCGGTGCTGATGAAATTCGGCCGCATGGCGGACCGCGCGGCCCTGGTGACGGCGCAGGCGGAAGGCGCCGGCACCGGCAGTATCCGCGACCGGCTGTTCGAGCTGCTGATGCGCCGTTTCGACGTGCTGCAGGAACATCGCGCGGGGGTGGAGGCGCTGATGCGCTCCCTGCCCGCGCGGCCGGGGCTCGCGCTGCTGCTCGCGGTGGCCACGCAGCGCAGCATGGGCTGGATGCTGGAGGCGGCTGGCGGCGAGGCGACAGGCCCGCTCGGCCTGCTGCGCGCGAAGGCGCTGGTCGGCGTCTGGCTGTGGGCGACGCGCGCCTGGATGCGCGACACCGGCGAGGACCTTTCGGCGACGATGGCGGCGCTGGACACGGCGCTCAGCCGCGCCGAGCAGGCCGCGCACATGTGCGAGCGCGGGCACGCGCCCGCCGCGCCGGAGCCGGCGCCCGCGGAGCCCGCGAAGGCGGCCACGCCCGCCGCGCAGCCACCATCCGCGCCCCCTACGTCCGCGCCCCCTACGTCCGCGCCGCCTCCGCCCATGCCCACGGTCGCCGCCGCCGCGTACACCCGGCCCCCCTACACGTCGGCGCCGCACACAACCCCGCCCTACCCGCCATCCGCTTCATCGCCACCCGAGGGAGACACTCATGGCCAGGAGCCCGAAGACCCCACATGAAGCCTTCACCGCCGCGTTCGGCGAGATGAAGGTGCCGAAGGCGCCGGACGTGGACGCGCTGATGGCGACGCACCGGCGCAACCTCGAGGTGCTGGCAGAGGCCAACCGGCTGGCGATGGAGGGCGCGCAGGCGATGATGAAGCGCCAGGCGGAACTGGCGCAGCAGGCGATGGGTGCCTTCACCGAGGGGCTGCAGCAACTCTCCAAGGCCGAGGCGCCGGGCGCCAAGGCCGCGAGGCAGGCCAAGCTGATGAAGGAGGCCTACGAGCGCACCGTGCGCAACAGCCAGGAGCTGGCCGACCTCATCCGCCGCGCCAACAGCGAGGCACTGAACCTGCTCAACAAGCGCATCGGCGAGGCGATGGGGGAAGTCGAGGCGCTGCTGTCCAAGGCGGGCGGCTGATCCGCGCCTCGCGCCCGCTCCCCCGGGTTGCCAGCCTCCTTCCGTGGCGCTACCCCGCGAGCAAACTCGCGGAGCCGTTCGATGCGCGTCAAGGACGTGAAGAAAGTGGTGCTCGCCTACTCCGGCGGGCTCGATACCAGCGTGATCCTGCGCTGGCTGCAGACCACCTACCGTTGCGAGGTGGTGACCTTCACCGCCGACCTCGGCCAGGGCGAGGAACTGGAGCCGGCGCGCAAGAAGGCCGAGATGTTCGGCGTGCGCGAGATCTTCGTGGACGACCTGCGCGAGACCTTCGTGCGCGACTTCGTGTTCCCGATGTTCCGCGCCAACGCGCTGTACGAGGGCCAGTACCTGCTCGGCACCTCCATCGCCCGCCCGCTGATCGCGCAGCGGCAGATCGAGATCGCGGAGGAAGTGGGGGCGGACGCGGTCGCGCACGGCGCCACGGGCAAGGGCAACGACCAGGTCCGTTTCGAGCTCAGCTATTATTCGCTGAAGCCCGACATCAAGATCATCGCGCCGTGGCGGGAGTGGGAGCTGACCAGCCGCACAAGGCTGCTGGAGTTCGCCGAGGCCAACCAGATCCCGATCGCCAGGGACAAGCGCGGCGAGGCGCCGTTCTCGGTCGATGCCAACCTGCTGCACTCCTCCTCCGAGGGGAAGATCCTGGAGGACCCCGCGGTCGAGGCGGACGAGATCGTCTACCAGCGCACGATCAGCCCGGAGGCCGCGCCGGACCAGGCGACGGTGATCAGCATCGACTTCGAGCACGGCGACGCGGTCGCGATCGACGGGGAGAAGATGTCGCCGGCGACGCTGCTGACGAAGCTGAACGCGCTCGGCAAGGCCAACGGCATCGGCCGGCTGGACCTGGTGGAGAACCGCTTCGTCGGCATGAAGTCCCGCGGCGTCTATGAGACGCCTGGGGGCACGATCCTGCTCGCTGCGCATCGCGGCATCGAGAGCATCACGCTCGATCGCGAGGCGGCGCACCTCAAGGACGGCATCATGCCGCGCTACGCGGAGCTGATCTACAACGGCTTCTGGTTCAGCCCGGAGCGGCGCATGCTACAGGCGCTGATCGACGAGAGCCAGAAATCGGTCACCGGGCGCGTGCGGCTGAAGCTCTACAAGGGCAACGCCACCGTGATCGGGCGTGAAAGCCCGAACTCGCTCTACTCGATGAAGGTCGTGACGTTCGAGGAAGACCAGGGCGCCTACGACCAGTTCGATGCACAGGGCTTCATCAAGCTGAACGCGCTCCGGCTGCGGCTGGGCGCCTCGGCAGGACGCAAAGGGGGAATTCTCTGATGACCGTTTCGCTTTACGACGTTGCCGCGCCGCTGCTGCGTGGCCAACTGGCCGCGCTCGCGGCCGTGCTCGACAAGGGGGCCGCCTTCGCGGAGGCCAAGAAGGTCGAGCCGTCCGTGCTGCTCAATTCGCGGCTGGCGCCGGACATGTTCGCGCTGACCCGTCAGGTGCAGATCGCGACCGACATCGCGCGTGGTGGCATGGCACGCCTCGCGGGGCTCGAGCCGCCGAAGGAGGACGACAACGAGACAAGCTTCGCCGACCTCAGGGCGCGCATCCAGCGCACGGTGGACTACATCGATGGCGTCTCGCCGGCAGCGCTGGAAGGGGCCGAGAAGCGCGAGATCACGCTGAAGCAGCGCGCCGGCGACATCACGATGTCCGGGATCAAGTACCTCACCTGGTTCGTGATCCCGAACGTCGGGTTCCACTGCACGACGACGTACAACATCCTGCGCCATAACGGGGTGGAGATCGGCAAGCGGGATTTCCTCGGGCCGAAGGACTGACATTCCGGGGCTCTGGCCGGACCCGCCGTGGCGCGAAGAGCGCGACCTCGGCACGACCGCCTCGGGCCCCCGCCCCATCAAGGAGGAGCGCGCCGCCTTGCCGATCATCAACTCGATTGCTGACGCCACCGAGGAGATGACGGCATGGCGGCGCGATTTCCATGCGCATCCGGAACTGGGGTTCAACGAGCACCGCACCTCGGCGCGCGTGGCCGAACTGCTGCGCTCCTGGGGCATCGAGGTTGCCACCGGCATCGCGACGACGGGCGTGGTGGGCACGCTGCGCGCCGGCAACTCCGCCCGCAGCATCGGCATCCGCGCGGACATGGACGCGCTGGCGTTGCGGGAACTCAACGATTCTCCCTGGCGCAGCCGCAACGACGGCGTGATGCACGCCTGCGGCCATGATGGCCACACGACGATGCTGCTGGGGGCTGCCAAGTATCTCGCGGAGACACGCAACTTCGACGGCACCGTCCACTTCATCTTCCAGCCCGCGGAGGAAGGCGGCGGCGGCGGGCGCGTGATGGTGGAGGAAGGCCTGTTCGAGCGCTTTCCCTGCGACTTCGTCTTCGGCGCCCACAACGACACCGCGCTGGCCGTCGGCACCATCGCCGCCTCCCCCGGCACGGTCAGCGCCGCCGGCAACCGCGTGCGCATCCGCATCACCGGGCGCGGCGGGCACGCCGCGGGGCCGCAGCGCGCGATCGACCCCATCGTCATCGGCGCGCAGGTGGTGATCGCGCTGCAGACCCTGGTCTCGCGCCGCACCAGCCCGATGGAGCAGGCGGTGATCTCGATCTGCCAGTTCCATGCCGGCACCGCCAACAACGTCATCCCTGGCGAGGCGGTGCTCTCCGGCACCATCCGCACGCGCAGCGAGGCGGTGCGCACGATGATGGAAAAACTGGTGCCGGAAGTCGTGCGCGGCACCGCGCTCGCGCACGGTGCAGATGCCGAGGTGGAGCTGACGCGCGGCTACCCGAGCGTGGTGAACGACGGCGAGGCCGCGCGCCGCGCGGGCGATGCGGCGGCGGCGATGCTCGGCGAGGACCACGTCATCCGCCACCGCCCGGGCGGCATGGGCAGCGAGGATTTCTCCTACATGGCGCAGGCGGTGCCCGGCTGCTTCGTGCGCATCGGCCAGGTGGAGGGTGAGCGCTACCGCGTGGGCGCGCACAACCCGCGCTACGACTTCAACGACGCGATCCTGCCCATCGGCGCCAGCTACTGGGCGACGCTGGTGGAGCGGGAGCTGGGCCGGGAATGACCGCCGCGCCATGATCGCAGCGCGGGCCTTCCTGCTCGCATTCCCGGCGCTGTTCTCGGTCGTCAACCCGATCGGGATGGCGCTCATCTTCCACGAGACGACGGCGCAGTTCGGCCCGGCATCGCAACAGAAACTCGCGCGGCTCGTCGCGTTCTACGGCGCGCTGGTGATGCTGACCGCGGCCTTCGCCGGCTCCTACGTGCTGAACTTCTTCGGCATCTCGCTCGCGGCGCTGCGGCTCGCGGGGGGCGCGGTGGTCGCCATCCGCGCGTGGGAGCTGCTGGCCGCACCGGAGGCCTACGAGCAGCGCAAGTCGAGCCAGGCCGCGATGGGCAGCGGCGATTCCATCGCCTTCTATCCGCTCACCATGCCGCTCACCACCGGGCCCGGAACGATGGCGGTCGCCGTGGCGCTGGGCGCGGAACGGCCGCTCGCGGGGGTCGGCCTCGCCGGCTTCCTCGCGGGGCTCGCCGCGGCCTGTGCCGCCGTCGCGGTCACGATCTGGTTCTTCTTCGGCTCGACCCCGCGCCTCGCCGCCTGGCTCGGGCCCACGGCGCGGCAGACCGTCTCGCGGCTCGCGGCGTTCCTGCTGATGTGCATCGGCGTGCAGATCATGATCCACGGCGTGCAGGACGTGCTGGCCGGCCACGCGGGGCTGTAGCGCGCCCTACAGTCGGGGGTTACGCCAGACCTGCGTGCCGTCGTGCGTGGTCATGCGCTCGAGGGAGGCGACGTCAGCCTGCGGCACGAAGCGCGTCGGCTTTTCCGCCTCCAGCAGCCAGCCGGCGCCGCGCATCGTCGCCATCACCGCGCCGTCCAGGATGCGCGAATGCGTCGCCACCACCAGCCGGCCGACATGTTTCGTGATCGCATCGATGGCGCCGGCGCAGAGTTCGCCCTCGCCGCCCTGGATATCCACATGCAGCAGGTCCCAGAGCCGCTCCCGCGCGAGCAGGTCGCCCAGCGCGTGGACCGTCACCGCCATGGTGCGGCCGGCATCGCCATCGTAGTAGGCGGCGTCGTCGGCAACGCCGTCGCGCAGCGGCCGCAGCCCCGCGTCGTTCCTCGTGTCGGCGCGTACCGGCCAGTGCGCGATGCCGGCCGCCACGCCCGCCGCCCCCTGGACCAGCATCTGTGCGTCCGGGTCGAAGCCGTTGTCGGCCAGGTTCTGGCGCATCGCGGCGAAGCGCGCGGGGTCCGCCTCGATCCCGGCGAGGCGGATCGGCGCCAGGCCGCGCAGCCGTGCCGCGGCGCCGGCGGCAACCAGCCACGGCCCCATGCCGGCGCCCACCTCCATCGCCGCGTAGCCGCCCCTCGCCTCCAGCACGCTGCGCAGGGTGCCGACCCATTCGATGGTCTCGGCGTGATAGTCCGCGGGGATCGGCGGCGGCAGCACCTTGCCGTCCAGGTGCCGCGCGCCGTCCCACAGCAGCGCCGTGCGCGTCCGTCCGCCGTGAAAATCCGTGACGAAGCCGGGCTGCGGCGGGGGCTTGATGTCGAAGGGCTGGAAAACCTCGAGATCCGCCTGGGTGTAGCCGCGATAGACCTGCAGCTCGCCCGGTGGCGCCGGCGGTTCCGGGTGCAGCACCTGCCTGACACGGCGGCGCAGGGCGCGCGCGATGCGCCCCGGCGTGAAGCGTGAGTTCATGACGCCGCTATAGCGTATCGAGCAGGCGCTTGATGTAGTCGCGCTCGCTGGGCGTGAGGCCGGGCTCGGCGTCGCGGCGCCGCAGTTCCTGCTCGATGTCGCGGGCGCGCATGTGCTCCATCTTGTCGGGGATGCGCACGTCGCCGTTGTCCGCGGAGCCGGAGGTGCCGTCCTGCGTCAGCCGGCCGAGCGGATCGCGGGAGTTGCCCGCCATCGGGTTGCGGCCGTCGCCGTTGCCCCAGGAATCGCCGAAGCCCTGGTCGCCGTAGCCGTTGCCGAACTGGTTGCCGCGCTGCCAGCCACCGGGCTCCTGCCCCTGCCCCGGCTGCTGGCCGCGGCCGAACTGGCGCGCGAGCTGCTGGCTCATCGCCTGCCCGCCCTTCTGCAGCGCGGCGATCGCCTTTTGCTCCGCGGCCACCGCCTCTGGGTCCTGCTTTTGTGCCAGCGCGTCGCCGGCGGCCCGCATCGCGGCGTCGGCGTCGCCAAGATTGGGCGGGATCTTGCCGGTGAGGTCGGCATATTGCTGCATCACCTCGCCGATCGCCATGCGCAGCGCCTGCTGCATCGTCTGCTCGGCCGCGCGCGCGGCTTCCTGCTTTTGCGCCTGCTCTTGCTGCTGCGCCTGGCTCAGGGGTGGGGTTGCGGCCGGCGGGCTGGCGCCCAGCGGATTGGGACCGAGTGGGTTGGGGCCGGGCGGATAGCTATTTGGCGGGTTCGTGCCGGGCGGGTTGGCGCCGAGGACGGGCGGCATGTTCGGAAGCTGGCGGAACGGGTAGGCGAGCTGGTCCTGCGGGCGCAGCCCGTCCGCGCGCATCTGCGCCGAGTCCAGCAGCGCGCCCTCGTGGCGCACCACGTCGCCGACGGCGGAAAGCTGCTGGCGGCCGCGCTGCTGCTGTTGCTGCTGCTGGCGCTGCTGGGCGGTCATGCGGCCCTGGTTGTTGCGCAGCATCGGCAGCATCTTCTCGAGCTCGGAGAAGCTGCGCTGGGCATCCTTGTTGTCGCCGTTCTCGGCGTGCTGGCGGGTCTGGTTCGCCAGGTCCTGCATGCGCTGCGTGTCGCGCGGATCGAGCCGCGGGTCGAACTGCCGGCTCAACGGGTCGCGCTGCGCCTGCTCGGCCAGCGCGCGGAGATGGTCGAGCAGCGCCTGCTGCAGCGCCTGCGACAGGTCCCGCAGCTGGCGCTGGTCCACCGTCTTGCCCTGCTTCTCCTCCTGGCGCGCCTGCTCCAGCGCGTCGTGGAGGGCGCGGCGCGCGTCCTCGAGCGCGCGGGCGGTGCGGCTGGAAAGCCCGTTCTCCAGGTGCAGCGCCAGCGTCCACAGCAGCTCCTGCGCCTGCGGCACCGCGTCCACCGCGCGCGGCTCGATCAGCAGGTAGGCGATGGCGCGCAACGCGAGGTAGCCGCCGGAATCATGCGCCCAGACATCCGCGAGGCCCGAGATGGCATCGAGCTTCGAGACCGCGGCGTCACGGTCGTCCGGGTGCAGCGAGAGATTGCGCCGCACCGCGATCAGCGCGCGGGCGACCGGGTTGGTGAACACGCGCTCCGGCAGCGTGAAGGTCTCGTCCTGGGAATGCCCGGCAAGGCCCGCGGCGTCCTTGCCAATCAGGCGGGCGATGACCGGCAGCCCGGCCCAGGGATGCGCCGTGAGGTCGGCCAGCTGCGCGCCATGCGCCGCTTTCGGTGCACCGCCGGGCAACGGGATCGGCACGATCAGGGGCTTCGCCTCGGGCCGACCGGCGAGCCGCAGCTCCGCCTCCAGCGACACGACGCCATAGGGGTGCGAGACGTCCCAGGGCAGGCGGGTGAGCGGGGTGTTGCCCGGCCGGTCCGTGCCCGGGGGCGAGGGGAAGCGGACCAGCGGCGCGGGGTCCTGCACCACGGCGAGGTCCCAGCTGCCGACGGTGCGCCCGCCGCGCCGCACGGCGAGCCGGCCGCCCGTGTCGAGCACCGTTTCGAGCGCGAAGCTGCCGGAATCGAGCGTGCGGAAGCCGAGCGACTTCACGCCGAACTGCAGGCTGGGCACCGCGCCGCTGCCGCCGGTGAGCGAGAGGCCGAGCTTGCTGCCGGCGGGCACCGTGACCTGGCGTGCGGCCGGATTGGTGCCGCCCGGCGCCGTCGGATCGCTGGCGGCGAGGAAGATCGGCGCGAGGCCGGTATAAGCCGGCGGCGTGATCCAGGCCTGCAGCCGCTCGGCGGGGGCGCGTGCGGCCGGTGCGAGGCCGGGACTGAACGCGGCGGCGAGGCGTTCCGGCGCGAGAGGGCCGGCGATGCCGATCGCGGCGACGAGCCCGACGATGAGGGCGGCCCGCAGCGCCAGCGGGTCGCGCACGGCGAGGCCGGGATGCGGCCAGCCACTGCGCAGGCCCCGCACCGCGCGCGCGGCGCGCAGCAGGTGGGCGACCCAGAGCGCGTCCGCCCCCGCGGAGGCCGGCCTGTCGGCGAGCGCGGCAAGCGGGCGGTGGCTCAGGCCGCTTGCCCGTTCCAGCCGTCGGTCCAGCTCGGCCTGGCCAGGCGCGCGGATACGGCGGACGGCGCGGACCAGCAAGCCGAGCTCCGCCACCGTCAGCGCGCCGAGCAGGGCCGCGTGCAGCGCGGGCGGCAGCATCGGCGGCAGGCCGAGCAGCGCGGCGACCAGAAAGGCACCGGCGAGGCCCAGCGGCGGCCACAGCGCGGGCCAGGCGCTCTCCATCACCAGCACCAGCCAGGCGCGCGCGCGATGACGCGGCAGGCCGCGTGCCAGCGCCTCGATCGCTTCGGTCGGCCGGTCCGGAGGTCCGATCACGGCCCTGGTCCCTCAGCCCGAGAGAAAATCCGGGACGATCTCCCCTGCCCACATCATGGCGAGGGGCTGGCGCTCGCGGATCGTGGTCCATCGCGCGCCGTCCACCATCGCGATCGGCGCCAGCGGCCTTGCGTTGTAGGTGGAACTCATGACCGCACCATACGCGCCCGCGTCCAGAATCGCCACGCGAGAATCAGGGGCAAGCGGCGGCAGGCTGCGGGCGCGGGCGAAGATGTCGCTACTCTCGCAGATCGGGCCGGCGACCATGCGCGGCTCGGCCGGCAGCGCGGCCGTGACGGGATCGAGCGGCACGATGCCGTGCCAGGCGCCGTACATCGCGGGCCTCGTGAGGTCGTTCATGGCCGCGTCGATGACGACGATGGCACCGTCCTCCTTGTTCAGCACCACGCTCGCGAGCAGCACGCCGGCCGGGGCGACCAGCCAGCGGCCGGGCTCGATCATCGTGTCGGCACCGAGGTCGCCCAGCACCTCGCGCAGGGCGCCGGCCAGCGCCTCGGGGGAGACCGTCGCCTCGTCGCGGTAGGCGATGCCGAGCCCGCCGCCGGCATCGAGCCGCGTCACGCGGTGGCCGGCCTGGCGCAGCGCCAGCGTGATCTCGCGCATGCGCGCCCAGGCGGCGCGGTAGGGCGCGGTGGAGACAATCTGGCTCCCGAGATGCAGCGCGAGGCCCACCGGCTCGACGCCCGGCAGCGAGGCGGCGCGGGCGTAGACCGCGGTCGCCTCACCCCAGGGGATGCCGAACTTGTCGCCGGCGCGGCCGGTGCTGATCTTGTCGTGCGTGCCGGCGGCGATGTCGGGGTTGATGCGCAGTGCCACGCGCGCGATGTGCCCCGTGGCGGCGGCGGCGGCGGCGATCATCTCGATCTCGGCCGCGCTCTCCGCGTTGACCTGGCCGATGCCGGCGGCGAGGGCGGCCTGCAGCTCCGCCTTCGTCTTGCCGGTGCCGGAGAAGACGATGTGCTCGGGCGCGATGCCGGCGGCGAGCGCGCGGCGCATCTCGCCCTCGCTCACCACGTCGGCGCCGGCGCCGCCGCTGGCCATCAGCCGCAGCACCGCGAGATGGTCGTTGGCCTTGACCGCGTAGTGGATCTGCGTGGGGGCGAAGGCGCGCCTGAGCTGGGCGAGGCGCGCGCGGATGGTGCCGGCGCCGTAAACCCAGCAGGGCGTGCCGAGAGCACCCGCGATGGCGGCGAGCGGCACGTCCTCGAGCAACAGCCCATCCTGGACGTGCATGGAAAGCGCCGGGCGGGCCGCGATCAGCTCGCGCACGGAGGGATCGGGGCCGGTGATGGCGATGTCCATGTTCAGCGCGCCGGGTAGATGCGGGGATAGGTGATGGCGCTCGGCGGGCCGGGCGGCTGCGGCGGCGCCTTGCGGCCGCAGGCGGCGAGCGCTAGCGCGGCGAGCAGCACGAGCAGCGCGCGGGAGACGGCGGTCACAGCAGGGCGAGCCAGCGCGCCGCCTGCTCCGCCACGCGCACCGGCGCGGTGCCGCCAAAGGAGCGGCGCGAGGCGACCGATGCCTCGACGGAGAGGACGGAGAACACGTCCTGCGTGATGCGCGGCTCCACGGACTGCATCGTGGCGAGCGGCAGTTCCGCGAGCGTGCAGCCCGCCTGCTCCGCCGCGGCGACCAGGCGGCCGGTCGCGTGGTGCGCCTCGCGGAACGGCAGCGCGAGCGTGCGCACCAGCCAGTCCGCGAGGTCGGTGGCGGTCGCAAAGCCGCTGCCGGCGAGTTCCCGCATGCGCGCGGTGTCCGGCTGCATGTCGCGCACCTGGCCGGCGATGGCCGCGAGCGCCAGTGCCCAGGCCTCCGCCGCGTCGAACACCGGCTCCTTGTCCTCCTGCATGTCCTTTGCGTAGGCGAGCGGCAGGCCCTTCATCACGGTGAGCAGGCCGATGAGGGCGCCGTTGATGCGCCCGGTCTTGGCACGCACCAGCTCCGCCGCGTCCGGGTTGCGCTTCTGCGGCATGATGGAGCTGCCGGTGGTGAACGCATCCGAGAGGCGGATGAAGCGCCAGGGCGCGCTGCACCAGATGACGATCTCCTCGGCCAGGCGCGAGAGATGCATCGCCGAGATCGCGGCGGCGGAGAGGAACTCCAGCGCGAAGTCGCGGTCCGAGACGGCATCCAGCGAGTTGGCGGCCGGGCGGTCGAAGCCCAGCGCCTTGGCGGTCGCCTCGCGGTCGATCGGGAAGGAGGTGCCGGCCAGCGCCGCGGCACCGAGCGGGCATTCGTTGAGGCGGCGGCGCGCGTCGGCCAGCCGGCCGCGGTCCCGCGCCAGCATTTCCACATAGGCGAGCATGTGGTGGCCGAAGGTGACGGGCTGCGCGGTCTGCAGGTGGGTGAAGCCCGGCATCGGGTCCGCCGCATGGGCGGCGGCGCGCTCGGCGAGCGCCTTCATCGTATCGGCGAGCTGCGCCTCCAGCCCGTCGATCGCGTCGCGCACCCAGAGGCGAAAATCGGTCGCCACCTGGTCGTTGCGGCTGCGCGCGGTGTGCAGGCGCTTGCCAGCTTCGCCGATGCGTTCCGTGAGGCGGGCCTCGATGTTCATGTGGATGTCTTCGAGTGCCGTCTCGAAGGGGAAGGACCCCGCCTCGATCTCGGCGGCGATGGCGGCGAGGCCCTCGCGGATGGCGCGCTCGTCCGCGGCCGTGATGATGCCGCAATGGGCGAGCATCGCGGCGTGCGCCAGCGAACCGTTGATGTCCTGGCGCCAGAGCTTGCGATCGAAACCGATGGAGGCGTTGATCTCCTGCATGATGACGGAGGGGCCGGCGGCGAAGCGCCCGCCCCATTGCCGGTTGGCTTCCGCGTTGCGAAGTAGGGTGCCGTCCAGATCGGTGGGCGAATTCGGGCTCAAGGAGAAACATCCGTGCAGGTGATGGTGCGGCGCGCGCTGCTCGCGGGCGGGATCGCGGCCGCGGGGACCGTAGCGGGGCTGTGGTGGCTGCGCAAACCGCTGCCGGACACTGCGGGCCCGCGCACCACGCCCGGCGCGAGCCCGGGTGTTTTAGGCACGCTGCGGACGGTTTCGCCGCCCAAGGTGCCGCCCGCGGTCGCGCTGCTCGACGCAGATGGCAAGGCCGCGCCGCTCGCCACCTGGCGCGGGCGGAAGCTGGTGCTGAATTTCTGGGCTACGTGGTGCGTGCCCTGCGTGCGCGAGATGCCGTCGCTGCAGGCGCTGGCGCAGGCGAGCCCGGAACTCGTGGTGGTGCCGGCCTCCTCCGATGCCGGCGGCGCCGCGACGGTGCGGAATTTCTATGCCGCGCACGGGATCACGGCGCTGCCGGTCTGGCTCGACCCGCATGGCACGGCAGGCGATGCCATGGGAATCGCGGGGCTGCCGACGACGTTCCTGATCGGCGCGGACGGGGATGTGCGAGGCTTCGTCGAGGGCGGTGCCGACTGGATGGCGCTGCGGGAGAAGGTGCTGGCGCTGCTGGGCTAGGCGGCGCGCGACGCCCGGTACGCGGCCTCACCCGCCGGCGTGACGTAGCCGTCGGCGAGATCGTCGTCCACGAGCGCCTGTTCACGGGCAGCAGGATCGCCGAAGCCGGCACCGCCGCCGAGCTGCACCTCCACGATGCGATCGGTGGCGGTGAGCGTGACGAGCTCGCCGGTGCCGCAATCATGCGCCACGCGGCCCTCGGTGTCCGTCACCACCCCGCGGACCGGACCGCCGGCGCCGCCACCGGCCAGGCCAGGCGCGAGCACGCCGACGCCCTCGGGATAGACCGAGACCAGGGTCGGCAGGCCGTCGTCGAGGAGTTTGCGCAGGCGCGTGCGCACGCCGAGCCCGCCGCGGCGCCGGCCAGGCCCACCGGAATCCGCAACCAGCGATTTCTCCAGCACCAGGACGGGAGCGCGGGATTCCAGCAGCTCGATCGAGGTGTTGGCGGCCGAGGTGGGATAGAGCAGCGCGGACTTGCCGTCGTGGTCGCGCCCGGCGCCCTGGCCGCCGCCCATGAAGTAATGGTCCGCGTAGAGGCGCCCTGCGGTGTCGCGGCCATAGATGTTGATCGCGTGGGGCAGGCCGGTCTGCGCCTGCACCCGGCCAGGTGCCGCATCCGCCAGCGCGCGGAAGATGTTGGGGGCGATGTACCAGCCGGTGCGGGTGCGCAGGTTCACGCTCGCGGGCCTGTTGCAGTTCAGCACCGATCCCCGGGGGATGCGCACCTCGAAGGGGCGGTAGCAGCCGGCGTTGCCGCGCACCTCCGGTGTCAGCAGGCATTTCAGCGGGTAGGTTGCGTGCGCCTCGCTGTAGGAGAGGGTGCAGTTGAGGCCGCCCTGCGGCTGCTGCGGCGGCGCGCCAGCGAAGTCGAGCGCGATGTGGTCGCCCTCGACGGTGACGGTCAGCGGGTAGCGCAGGCGCTCGCCGAGCGGGTTGTTCCAGACCTCGGAATGCCAGGTGCCGTCCGGGAGCGCGGCGATGGCGGCGCGCATGGCGGCTTCCGAGCGGCCCTGCAGCACGAGCGCAAGCGCGCGCAGATCGGCGAGGCCGTAGTCTTTCATGACGGAAGCGAGACGTTCCTCGCCCATCCGGTTGGCGGCGATAAAGGAGTAGATGTCCCCCAGCACTTCCTCCGGCTTGCGGACGTTCTCGCGGATGAGGGTGACGAGATCCTCGTTGATGACGCCCGCACGGGCGAGCTTCATCGGCGGAATCTGGAAGCCCTCATCGTAGATCTCCCGCGCGCGCAGTGAGTCCTTGGTGCCGCCGATATCGCCGACATGGCCGACCGTGCCGGCGAAGGCGACGAGGCGCCCGCCATGGAAGATGGGCGTCACCACGGCGATGTCGAACAGGTGGCCGGCGCAGAGCCAGGGATCGTTGGTGACAAGGATATCGCCGGGGACCAGCGTATGGGCCGGGAATTTCTCGAGCAGCGCCTTGGCCGCGCGTGGCAGCGTGAGGTTGAACACCGGCATGGCGCGTGGCGAGTGCACCAGGCTCTCGCCGCCGTCGTCGAGCAGGTCGCAGGCGAAATCCTGCGCTTCCGAAATGATCAGCGAGAATGCCGTGCGGCAGATGGTCTGCCACATCTCCTCCACCACGGTTTCGAGACGCGCCCACATGATCTCGAGCGAGACGGGGTCCGATTCCAGGATCGCGGCGGCCTCGGCGATCGGGGTCGTCGCCGTGATCTTCTGGGCCGCCGGGGCCGCGACGCCGATCGCGATGCGCAGCATGCCGCCGGCCGCCACGGTGAGCGTGTCCCCGGGCGGAATTACCGTGGTCGAACTCACGCTCCTCGACGATGGCGGGGCCGGCGATGGTGGTGCCCTCGGCGAGCGCGTAGCGGTCGTAGACGGCAGTTTCGGCGAAGCCGCCCTCGAACCAGGCGCGGCGGGAGCCTTTTCGCGCGGCACCGGTGGTCGCGGCCTGCTCCTCGCGCGCGGAGAGCGCGGGGATGGGACCGCGGGCGCGGATGCGCAGGCCCACGATCTCCACTGGCACGCCGTCGTAGACCTGCGTGTAGCGGGCGGCGTAGGCGGTGGCGAAGGCGGCGCGCAGCGCGGGCACGGCAGCCTGGTCGAGCGTGCCTGGCGGCAATGTCACGTTGATCTCATGGAGCTGACCGGCAAGGCGCATGTCCGCGCTGCGCTCCACCACGATGTCCGCCGGGTTCGTTCCGGCGCCGGTGAGGCGTGCGGAGACATCGCCCGTGAGCTCCGCGAGCAGCGTCTCGGCGCCGGCAAGGCCCGCCGCGTCGTCGAGGCGCGCAGAAAAGCTGCGCACCTGCTCGAAGGAAAGCGGAGCGGCGAGGAAGCCCAGCGCGGAGGCCGCACCGGACGCCGGCGGGATCAGCACCTCGCGCACGCCGAGGATACGTGCGACGGAGGCGGCGTGGGCGGGACCTGCGCCGCCGAAGCCGACCATGGCGTAGCCGCGCGGGTCCCTGCCCTTCTCCACGATATGGATGCGCGCGGCGGCGGCCATGTTCTCCGAGACCAGGCGATAGATGCCGGCCGCCGTTTCGAGGGCGGAAAGATTGAGCCCTTCGCCGACACGCGCAAGCGCCGCCTCGGCCGCCGCGACATCGAGCGCCATGCGCCCGCCGAGGAAGAAGCCGGGATCGTAGTAGCCGAGCAGCAGGTTGGCGTCTGTCACCGTGGGATCCGTGCCGCCCTGCCCGTAGCAGGCGGGGCCGGGGGCGGCGCCCGCGGAATGGGGCCCGACGCGCAGCAGGCCCACGCCGTCGATCGCGGCGATGGAGCCGCCGCCGGCGCCGATTTCGATCATGTCGATCACAGGGGCCTTGATCGGCAGGCCGGAGCCCTTCTTGAAGCGGTGAACGCGCGCGGCCTCCATCATCGGTGCGACGTCGGCGGCGCCGTCCTCGATGAGGCAGGCCTTGGCCGTCGTGCCGCCCATGTCGAAGCTGATGATGTCGCGATGGCCGGCGAGCGCGCCAAAGAAGGCGGTGGCGAGGCCGCCGCCGGCGGGGCCGGATTCAAGGAGGCGGATGGGCAGCAGGCGCGCCGTCTCCGGCGACAGCAGGCCGCCGGCGGAGTGCATGAGGCGCAGCGCGCCGGCGAAGCCCCGCAGGCGCAACTCCCGCTCCAGCCGGCGCAGGTAGCGGTCCATCAGGGGCTGGACGAAGGCGTTGGCGCAGGTGGTGCAGAAGCGCTGGTATTCCCACATCTCCGAGACGACATCGGAGGAAATGGAAACCGACATGTCCGGGCAGGCCGCGCGGACGATCGCCGCCGCGCGGCGCTCGTGATCGGGGTTGCGGTAGGAATGGAGGAAGCCGATGGCGATGGCCTCGATGCCCTGTGCCGCGAGGCGCCTGGCCGCGGCCTCCACCGCCGCCTCGTCGAGCGGGGTCACGATTTTGCCGTCGCGGTCCATGCGCTCGGGGATTTCGAGCCGGTGGCGGCGGGGGACGAGCGGCGTCGGGAACTGGAGAAACAGGTCGTAGATGTCGTAGCGCTGCTCCGTGCCCATCTCGAGGATGTCGCGGAAGCCCTGGGTGGTGAGCAGGCCGAGCTTCGCACCCTTGCGCTCGATCAGCGCGTTGGTGACGAGCGTGGTGCCGTGGACGATGTCCGTCACCTCGGCGAGCGCGATGCCGGCGCTGGAAACAAGCTCGTCGAGGCCTGCGAGCGCGCCGCGGGACGGGTCGTCCGGCGTGGTCAGCGTCTTGTGCAGGCGGACGGACTCAGTCGCGGGGTCGAGCAGGATGAAATCGGTGAAGGTGCCGCCGATGTCGAAGCCGATCCGATAACGCGAAGGCATGAGGGTCTCCCGCTGAGCGCCCCAGGTTTTCACGGTGCGCAGCGGAGAGCAACCGGCGTGGGCCGGCGCCCGGACGAGATGCTCAGAAGGCGCTGCCGACGGTGAAGAATACCTGGTTGCGGGCGAAATTCTCCGTCGAATCAGTGGAGGAGCGGTTGGTGAAGCGATAATCCGCGCCAAGATAGACCTGTTTCGTCACGTAATAGCGGACACCGATCGACGTATCGACCTCGTTGTCCTGGCGGGAACTTTGCAAATAGTTGCTGAAGCCATAGGCGACGCGCAGGAAGCCCGTCAGATTGCGGCGCAGTGCCTGCTCGATCCTGCCGCCTGCGAGGGTGTAGATATAGGCGGGACTGCCCGCGAGCGTGGTTTCTTCGATCGACCGATCCATGAACAGAACGAGTGCGGTGCTCGTGGCGGGTTGCCAGCGCAGATAACCGTCCGCCGCAACCGTGGTGATCTGCTTGAAGCGAGGATCCTGGTAGTTGCGGCCCATCCCGCCGATGAAAGCCTCGCCCGTGACCGACGGGCCGAAGCGGAATTTCGTTCCCACCCCCGTGCGATAGCCACCAGAGCTACGCTCGTAGCCGAAATCATCCGTTGTCTGATCGTAGGAACGGATGTCGCCGAGAGCCTCGAAAAAGGGACGGACCGCGTCGTTGGCCGCATCGCCGATGGTGGCGCCGAACGTGTACCGGTTACGGTCGCGGTCGTTGTTGACGATCAGGCCATTGTCGCCCATCACGTTGCCGAATGTCAGGCGCTCGACTGCGGCGGCAAGGCGCATGTCGATGTTACCGATACGGTGCACCAGTCCCGTGTAGGCGTTGAGCTCATGGTACGGCGTTGGCGTCCGTCCCTCCACGGCGTCCGGCGAGGCACGGTCCTCGTGCTCCTGCAGGGCGATCGTGCCGAACAAGAGCTGCGTGCTCTTGCTGATGTCGATCTGGCCTTCGGTCTGGGTGTGCCAGTCGGCGGTGTTCTCGCTGCCATAATGCATATAGCCGGTCAGGTCGGTGCCCGCTTCGGCGTAGAACGAATGACGGTCCCAATTCGATTGCAGCGCGATGCTGGGTGACACGGTACCGACCCAGTCCGATACCGTGCCGCTCTTCGTTGCGAAGATGTTGCTGTCGTAGAATGTGCCGGCGTGCACCTCGGGGTAGAGGGTGAAGGAGCCGACATTGTACCCACGCGCGCCGACCTGCGGCGGTTGCACCGGCGCGTTGGCGGCCGGCTCCGGCTGAAGCGACGGCACGATGCGGATATCGTTCGCGACGTAGCGTGTCAGTTCCTGCCCGACGGCCATGCGCACCGCATCGCGCTGCGCGGGCGGGGCCGCCGCGATGATGCGGGCGGCGATTTCGCGGTACACGGGCAGGTTGGCGCCGACGAAGCCCGGGACCGGCGCCGCCGCGACACGCGCGAGAGAGGCCGCGCCGTCGGGCGTGGCCGCGAGCTCGGGGTGCGCGGCCAGCACCTGCGCCAAGGCATCGATCAGCGCGCGGGGCCCCACGCCGGCCGCCGCCGTGATTTGTTGCGAGACCGAAGCGGGGAGGGTGGCGGCTCGGACGGAAACGGGAAGAACCGCCAAAGATGCTGCCGCTATCAGCGCCGCAAGCCATCTGGATGCACGCCACATGGAAGCCTCTCCCCCGATCAAACCCAGGCTCCGGAAATCACCAAATCAGCCGCAGCCTTACGTCCGACATTGACCCAGATCAATCTTGCCGCAGGCGACTTCGTCCACATGCTGCTTATTCACCCCGCAATTGCCGATTCGAATCGATTAATGCACCGACTCTTGATGCAAATCAAACTAGTTCCATTGAAGCTCGCTATAAAAAATCCAGCTTACGTGAGCGGTGTTGACGGTGAGATTTATGAGGACAGGTGTCATGGGGAGGCTAAACGGCTTGCGCGCATGCCTGACAGGCGCGCTTCTGTTGCTGCCGCCGCTGTTGCCTGCAGCGGCGGCCACCCCGCCGCTCGCCGGCCCGGTCAACCCGCCGGGAGTGGCTTGGTGCGAGGACTACCGGGCGACAGACCTGTCGGACCAGGATCGGCTTAGGGGCAGCAATCTCATGCGACTGCGCGCCGCGCAAAGTGAGCTGGCGCCCGGTTTCGCGCCAGGCACGGCTACGACGGGGCTCCGGCTGCTGGCGGCCTATCAGGAAGAACTTGGCAAGGTGCGGCCAAACGCGTCGCTCGCCGCCAGCTACCTCGGGCAGGTCAGCACGGTACCGATCTCCGCTGCGCGCTATCTGCGTGTGAACGCGTTGCTCTGCGTCAGCACCACGCGTGCGCTGGCTGAGAAGATCGAGGCGGATGCTGAAGCGCAACGACTGCAAATGGCCCGCTGAACGCGGGTCGTCGGAGAGCTTTATGAGAATTGGCTCCAAGATAGCGATGTCTCCAGTGCCAACGAGGCGCTTCTGGTTGCGCGGGTTGCTCGGCATGGCGGCGTTCATGCTGGTACCGCGACCCGCCGCCTTTGCCCAGGGCACAACCACGATCCACCCGGGCGGTGGCGGCAAGGGCGCCGGCGGTAAGGGCGGCGGGGAGAGCGGCGGCGGCGAGAGCGGCGGCGGCGAAAGCGGTGGCGGCCATGGTGCCGGCGAAAGTGGCGGTGGCAAAGGCGGCGACAACCCGCAGGACAGGACGCCCGCGCAACGAGCCATGCGCCACCGTGAGCGGAAAGGCCGCACCCTGGGCGGGGGGGAGAGCACCGGCGGAGGAACCGGCGGCGGCGGCCACACCGGTGGCGGCAGCCACAGCGGCGACGAGGGTGGAACCGGCACGACGACGCTGGCGCCGCAGGTACCAAGTGATGGCTCCATCACCGGCCCCATCGGCGGATCGAATGGAGGCGAACATTTCGTCCACCCAGGGATCGG
The DNA here is from genome assembly GCA_963764465.1 of uncultured Pseudomonadota bacterium. GTDB lineage: Bacteria > Pseudomonadota > Alphaproteobacteria > Acetobacterales > Acetobacteraceae > JAJXXT01. Next base: position 255,924 of record CAVXSO010000007.1, read on the forward strand.
GGGATGGGGTGCGGATACGAAAGTTCTGCGCCAGCCGTGAACGGCCAGGCTTATGCAGAAGACAGGCTTCAACCTCGCAAGGAACGATTCCGATGATGATCGACAACAAACATCCCCATCTGCTGCGGCGCATCCTTCTCGGCTCTGCGGCCCTCGGATTGGTGCTCTGGATGCCTCAGGTGCCACGTGGCAGCTCGGGTTTCCTGCCTGCCGCCTATGCGCAGTCCCAGGGCGGCCAGGGGGGGCAGGGCGGCCAGGGCGGCCAGGGCGGCCAGGGTAAGTACGGTAGTGGAACAACACACGCACCCGGCACGTCCGGACAGGGCATGGGGCAGGGCGGCTCGACCGGAACACGCGGGCATAACGGCCAGGGTGGCTCAACGGGAACCGAGAGCGGCGACGAAGGGACCAGCCCCGACAAGAAGGGGCCGCGCTTCGGTGGTGGCACCAACACCCGCCAGCCGGAAGGCGGGACCACAGGTGGTCGACCGGTCTGGGCCAAGGAAGGCATTCCCGAAGTGGAGCTGGGGCGGCTGAGTGTCTCGCGCGCGCCGGCATCGGTGCTTGGGCACGCGTTGACGGAGACGCTCTCCAACTGGACGACGATGGGCACGACCACGATGACGCTGGTGATCGACGGCGTCACCAAGACAATCACGGTGGCCGAGCTCTACTCGTACCCGGTCGATAAATTCGCGCAGATCCTGGTGGCCAACTACGAGACCATCGTGCGCATCAACTCGCCGCTCGAGAACCTCGCGCTGATGCAGAATTATACGAGCACCGGCGTCGTGCCCCTGAGCGGGGTTTCCCCCGCGTCCAAGACCGACCTCGTAGGGATCTTCCTCGGGTCGGCCTCCGACAAGACGCTACCGATCTCCACCGATACGGTCATCGCGATGAACACGATCCTCGCGCTGAACCTGACACCGTCGGAGATCGCCGCGGTGGCGGTGGCGGCGGAAGAAGTGCGCGTGGCCATCGCGACCGGACACGGCTGACGCACCTGCCGCCGCCGTGCCATGCGGCCGGTGGCGGGAACCGCAATGTGCGACCGTCGCGCCAGAGCCGCGACGGTCGCCAGCGTTTACGGCGCCACGATCGGCTGGGCCGCCAGAACCGGCTCGCGCACCGCCAGCGTGTCGAACACGCTGCCCTCCTCGAACCACGACTTCGGCGCCGGCGCGCCCCAGAGCGTCTGGCGGCGAGGGTCGCGCAGGTCCCAGCGGATCGGTTCGAAATCGGGATCGACGGTCAGGTAGTCCGAGGTGAAGAGCTCGACGCGGTGGCCGTCGGGGTCGCGGAGATAGAGGAAAAAGGCGTTGGAGATGCCGTGCCTTCCGGGCCCGCGCTCCATGCTGGCGAGCCAGCCGGTGGTCGCGAGCACGTCGCAGATACGGATGATGTCGGTAATCGCCGAGACCCAGATGCCGATATGGTGCAGGCGGGGGCCACGGCCGTTGGTGAAGGCGAGGTCGTGGGTGTTGCCCTTGCGGTGCATCCAGATCGCCCAGAGCGCGTCCGTGTCCTCCGTTGCCGTGTACTCGGAGGTGCGGAAGCCGAGCGAGGCATAGAAATCGTGGCTCACCTGCACGTCCGGCGTGAAACAGTTGATGTGGTCGATGCGCTGGGGCGCGGTGCCGCGGTATTCGCCGTAACGCTGCAGCAGGCGCGGCGCCCGATCCATCGTGGCGTAGAATTCGAGCGGCATGCCGAGCGGGTCCGTCGCATGCAGGGTGCGGCCCTGGTGCGGAACGCTCGCGAAACGATACGCGAGCCCCTGTCCGGCGAACCAGGCGGCGGCGCGCTCCAGATCCTCCTCCGACGCGAGCTTGAAGCCGAGGCGGTGCACGGTGGGGTGCGGCGCCTGGCGCAGCACCACGCAATGGTGGTTCCGCTCCTCCAGGCCGCGCAGGTAGAGCGTGCCGGCTTCCTCCGCCGTCGCGACGAAGCCGAGCGCGTCCACCCAGTAGGCGCGGGCGCGCGCGAGGTCGGTGACGCCGTATTCGATGTGGCTCGCGCGGACGATGGCGAAGGGCGGCGGGTTGGCGGCCTGGCGGACGGTCATGCGGCCTGCTTCGCGCGCATCCGCGCATGGAGGTTGTTGCGCTTGAGGGAGCCTGGGGGTGGGATTTCCTCCAGCTCAAGCGAGATCGCGAGCGGGTTTTTGGCGTAGTCCGGCTCGAGATGGGCGCAGGCGGCGTCGAACACGCTCTGCGCTACGCGTCCGCGCGTCGCCTCGTCGCGGCCATGGCCGAGGCGCAGCGTGATAGCGATGAATGCGTTGGCGGGATCGCCGTCCGCCACCACATATTGTTCGCGCCGCGCGGCGCGGGTGCGCAGGGCGCCGAGTTCCGCGATGCCGCTCGCGAGCATCGCCTGGTGGATGGTGCGCAGCAGGCCAGGGATGTCCACGCGCGGCTCAAGGTTCGCCGAATACTCGACGATCACGTGCGGCATGGCGCTTCCCCCGAAATTGGTTTCAAATGGAACTATATCCTGGTAAGGCGCGCGGCGCCAAGCACTCCATCAGCCCGGAGCCCCGGATGCCAACCAGCCATCGTCCCTTGGGCCGCGCGCTGCTCGACGCCCTCGCCGCCCATGGCGCGCGCGAGATTTTCGGGATTCCCGGCGATTTCGTGCTGCCCTTCTTCAAACAGGTGGAGGAGAGCGGGATCCTGCCTTTCTACACGTTGAGCCACGAACCCTCCGTGGGCTTCGCGGCGGACGCGGCGGCGCGGTTCGGAGGGCGGCTCTCGGTGGCTGTCGCGACCTGGGGAGCGGGCGCGTTCAATCTGGTGAACCCGATCGCCGGCGCCTATGCCGAGCGCTCGCCGGTGGTGGTGATCTCCGGCGCGCCCGGCGTGCGGGAGCGGGCGAGCGGCTGGCAGCTGCACCACATGTCGCGCGCGATCGACACACAGGCGCGCATCTTCCGCGAGATTACATGCGACACCGCGGTGCTGGACGACCCGGCGCGGGCGCCCGCCGACATCGCCCGCGTGCTGCGCAGCGCGCTCGACTATTCCCGGCCCGTGTACCTGGAACTGCCGCGCGACCTGGTGGGAGCGACGACCGGCGCCGTGCCTGTGCTGGAGCGCACACCGGTGGACCCGGAGGCGCTCGCCGAATGCGCCGAGGAGGTGCTGGCGCGGCTGGTGCAGGCGGAGCGGCCGGTCATGCTCGTCGACGTGGAGCTGCGGCGCTACGGGGTGGAGGAGAAGGCCGCGGCGCTGGCCGCACGGCTGGGCGTGCCGGTGGTCACCACGTTCATGGGGCGCGGGCTGCTGGCGCCGCATCCGGAGCTGGTGCGCGGGACGTATCTGGGTGCCGCGGGGGATGCGGCGGTCACGGCGCTGGTGGAGGACTCCGACGCGCTGCTGCTGCTCGGCGTGATTCTCTCGGACACGAATTTCGCTGTCTCGGCGCGCAAGATCGACATGCGGCGCGCGATGCTGGCGTTGGATCGCGCGGTGCGGGTGGGACACCACACCTATCCCGACATTCCGCTCGACGCGCTGCTGGATGCGCTGCTGGCGCGGACGGCGGCGCGGCCGGCCGCGGGACGGCGCGTCTTCACGGAGGCAGCGACGACGCTGGTGGCGGACGATGGCGCGCTGCGCCCATCCGATATCGCGGCCGGGATCAACGATCTCTTTGCCGCGCATGGCAAGATGCCGATCGCGGCGGACATGGGCGACTGCCTGTTCACCGCGATGGAGATCGCCAACACCGGGCTGGTGGCACCCGGCTATTACGCGGGCATGGGGTTCGGCGTGCCGGCGGGGCTTGGCGCCTGTGTCGCCGCCGGGGGGCGGCCGCTGATCCTGGTGGGCGATGGCGCGTTCCAGATGACCGGCTGGGAGCTGGGCAATTGCCGGCGCTATGGCTGGGACCCGATCGTGATCGTCTTCAATAATTCGAGCTGGGAGATGCTGCGCGTGTTCCAGCCGGAGAGCGGGTTCAACGACCTCAGCGACTGGCGCTTCGCCGAGTTGGCGGGGCCGCTCGGCGGTGACGGCGCGCGCGTTTCCACGCGGCGGGAATTCGCCGCGGCGCTGGCGCGCGCGCACGCGACGCGCGGGCGGTTCCAGCTGATCGAGGCGATGCTGCCACGCGGCGAAACCTCCGAGACGCTCGCGAGGTTCGTGGCGGGGTTCAAGGCGGCGCGCGCCAATTCGTGATAAAGGTCAGTCCGGGAGGACGCGATGTACACACAGGGCCTGGTTTCGATCGAAGGCGCGGGCGGGCCGGAGGAGGAGCGCTTCCAGGCGCGCGTCGACGCCGAGGAGCGCATCGAGCCGAACGATTGGATGCCGGAGGCGTATCGCCGCACGCTGCTGCGCCAGATTTCCCAGCACGCGCATTCCGAGATCGTCGGCATGCTGCCTGAGGGAAACTGGATCACGCGCGCGCCCTCGCTGAAGCGCAAGGCCGCGCTGCTGGCGAAGGTGCAGGACGAGGGCGGACACGGGCTCTACCTCTATGCCGCGGCGGAGACGCTGGGTTCCTCGCGTGAGGAAATGGTCGCGGCACTGCTGGCGGGGCGGGCGAAATACTCCTCCATTTTCAACTATCCGACGCCGACCTGGGCGGATATCGGCGCCATCGGCTGGCTGGTGGATGGGGCGGCGATCATGAACCAGATTCCGCTGTGCCGCTGCTCCTACGGCCCCTATGCGCGGGCGATGATCCGCATCTGCCGCGAGGAAAGTTTCCACCAGCGCCAGGGCTACGAGATCATGCTGACGCTGTGCCGCGGCACCGAGGCGCAGAAGGCGATGGCGCAGGCGGCACTCGACCGCTGGTGGTGGCCGTGCCTGATGATGTTCGGGCCGCCGGATGGGCAGAGCCAGCACAGCGATGCCTCGACGCGATGGAAGATCAAGCGCTTCTCCAACGACGCGTTGCGGCAGAAATTCATCGATGCCACCGTGCCGCAGGCGCATTTCCTCGGCCTCAGCGTGCCGGATCCGGAGCTTCGTTTCGATACAGCATCGGGTCACTGGCTGACGGGGCCGATCGATTGGGAGGAGTTCCGCCGGGTGCTCGCGGGCGGGGGCGTCTGCAACCGCGAGCGGATGGAGGCGCGGCAAAAGGCGCATGAGAGCGGCGCCTGGGTGCGCGACGCGGCGCGCGCCTATGCCGACAAGCAGCGGAGGAAGGCAGCGTGAACGAGAAAAAGGTTCCGCTCTGGGAAGTGTTCATCCGCGCGCGGCAGGGGCTGGCGCACCGTCATGTCGGATCGGTGCACGCGGCGGATGCGACGCTGGCGCTGCAGGCGGCGCGCGATGTCTATACGCGCCGCGGCGAGGGACTTTCGATCTGGGTGGTGCCATCCGCCGCGATCACCGCCTCCGACCCCGCGGACAAGGACGAGCTGTTCGAGCCGACGGCGAGCAAGATCTATCGCCATCCGACGTTTTACGACATCCCCGACGAAGTGGGGCATATGTGAGCGTTGCGATCGCGGTCAGGGAAACGCCGCTCGTCCGCTTCCTGCTCGGGCGGGCGGACGATGCGCTGGTCCTGGGGCATCGGCTCTCGGAATGGACGGGGCATGCGCCGATCCTGGAGGAGGAGTTGGCGCTGGCGAACATGGGGCTCGACCTCATTGGCCAGGCGCGCGCGCTGTATGCGATGGCGGCGGAGGCGGAGGCCGCGGGACACGATGAGGACGACTACGCCTACCTGCGCGACGAGGGGCAGTTCCGCAACCTGCTGATCGCCGAGCGGCCGCGCGGTGATTTCGCGGACACGATGGTGCGCCAGGCGCTGTACGCGATCTATGCCGAAATGTTCTGGCTGGCGGCAAGCCGCTCCTCGCACCGGGAGCTCGCCGGCTTCGCGGCCAAGACCGCGAAGGAGATGGCGTATCACGTGCGCCATGCCGGCGCCTGGGTGGTGCGGCTCGGGGACGGCACGGCGGAGAGCCATGCGCGGGCGCAGGCGGCGGTGGAGCGGATCGCACCGTATCTCGAGGAGATGTTCGAGACCGAGGATCCCTCGCTCGCGGGGATCGTGCCGGATGTGCCGGCGCTGCGGCCGGCGTGGGAGAGTGCCGCACGGGCGCTGCTGGCCGAGGCGACGCTCGCGATCCCAGACGTTGCTTATCCGCAACGTGGAGGGCGGGCCGGGCGGCATGGCGAGACGCTCGGGCACTTGCTGGCGACGTTCCAGAGCCTGCATCGCAGCCACCCCGGCGCGACATGGTGACCGCGCTCGCGCACGCACGGGAAGTTGCGGCGGCGGTGCCGGACCCCGAGCTGCCGGCGCTGACCATTGGCGAGCTGGGCATGGTGCGCGACGTGACCGAAACGGGCGACGGCATCGAGGTTTCGATCACGCCCACCTACAATGGCTGCCCCGCGATGGGGATGATCGGGCTCGCCATCGAGGCGGCGCTGCTGGAGGCGGGTTTTCCTCGCGTCGCCGTGCGTATCGTGCGCGAGCCGGCCTGGACCACGGACTGGATCGGGGCGGAGGCACGCGAGAAGCTGCGCGCGGCGGGTATCGCGCCGCCCGCGCCACGGCCGGCTGGCCGTTTCGAGGCCGCCGTCCTCGCCTGCCCGCGCTGCGGCAGCACCGAGACCGAGGAGATCGCCCCGTTCGGTGCCACCGCCTGCAAGTCGCTCTGGCGCTGTCGTTCCTGCCGCGAACCGTTCGAGCATTTCAAATGTCACTGACTGCTGAAGCCGCGCCCCGCGCGGGGCTGCGTTTTCATCCGCTGCGTGTGGCCGAGGTGCGGAGGGAGACGCCGTCCGCCGTCTCGGTCGCGTTCGAGGTGCCCGGGAATTTGCACGAGGCCTTCGCTTTCCGGCCGGGGCAGTACCTGACGTTGCGTACCCGCATCGAACGCGAGGAGGTGCGGCGATGCTACTCGATCTGCGTGCCGCCGGACGCGGGGGAGCTGCGCGTCGCGATCAAGCACGTGGAGGGCGGCGCGTTTTCCGGTTTTGCCAGCACAAGGCTCGCGGCGGGCGACGTGCTCGACGTGCTGCCGCCGGAGGGACGGTTCGCGGCGGATGCGGGCGCCGGCGACGGCCGGCGGCACCTGGCGATCGCCGCGGGCTCCGGCATCACGCCGATTCTTTCGATCGTCGCGACGCTGCTGGAACGTGAGCCGGCGAGCGAGGTGCTGCTGCTCTATGGCAGCCGCTCGACGCCGGAGATTTTGTTCCGCGACACGCTCGAGGACCTGAAGGATAGGCACCTCGACCGGCTTTCCATCGTGCACGTGCTGTCGCGGGAGGAGCAGGATCTCGGCGTGTTCGCGGGCAGGCTCGACGCGGAGAAGATCGCGCACCTGGTGCCTGGCTGGGCGGCGCCGGAGGCGATCGATGCCGCTTATGTCTGCGGGCCGGAAGGGTTGATCGCGACGGCGGAGGCGACGCTCGGCGCGCTGGGCGTGGCCGCGGGGCGCGTGCATGTCGAACGCTTCGTCGTCGCCGGCGAGGCGCCGCGCGCGGCGGTGGCTCACGTCGCCGCCGATGCGCCGGCCTTCGCCCGCGCGCGCATCATCCATGACGGCAAGACCACCGAGGTGCCGATCGCCGAGGGCGAGGCGGTGCTGGAGGCGGCGCTGCGCGCGGGGCTCGACCTGCCGTGGTCCTGCCGCGGCGGCATGTGCTGCACCTGCCGTGCGCGGCTGGTGGAAGGCTCGGCCGAGATGCGGCAGAATTTCTCGCTCGAGCCCTGGGAGATGGAGGCCGGGTTCGTGCTGACGTGCCAGGCGGTGCCGACCTGCGAGCGGCTGGTCGTCGACTACGACGCCGCGTGATAGCGGCGCCGCAGCCGGCTTTATTTCCGCCCCGGCCTAGCCCGCGCCGAACACCGCGTTCGGCAGCCAGAGCGTCATCACCGGGACGTAGGTGATGATCATCAGCACCGTCAGCAGCAGGATCAGGAAGGGCAGGATGCCCCGGATCACCTCACCCACGGGGGCCGCGGAGATCGTTGACAGGACGAACAGGTTGAGCCCGACCGGCGGGTGCACCAGCCCGATCTCCATGTTGTGCGTGAAGATGATGGAGAAATGCACGGGATCGACGCCGAGCGGCTTCAGCACCGGCGCGAGGATCGGCATCACCACGAGGAGAGTCGCCGTCACCTCGAGGAAGCAGCCGAGCACCAGCAACAGCACGTTGATGGCGAGCAGGAACTCCCAGGTCCGCAGATGGTGCGACACTGCGAAGTCCACGAGCTTCGCCGGGGCACCCGACTCCGTCATCCAGTGACCGAAGGCGAGGGCGGCGGCAATGATGAGCATGATGGTGCCGGCGCTGCGCAGCGCACTGCCGACGACGGTGAGCGTCTCCCGCAGCTTGAAGCCGCGATAATAGAGAAGGCTGACGAGCAGCGCCGCGACGGCGGAAAGGGCTGCCGCCTCCGTCACCGTCACCAGCCCGCCATAGATGCCCACGAGCACGACCATCGGCACGACCATCGCCGGGAGCGCGTTGAGGGTGACGCGGATACGTTCGCCGAACGGCTTGCCTGGTTCGATAGGGAAGTTGTTCCGGCGGGCGTAGTACCAGACCCACACAAAGAAGGCGGCGGCCTGCAGCAGGCCCGGCAGAATGCCGGCAAGGAAAAGCCGCGGCACCGACTGGTCCGTGACGATGCCGTATAGAATCAGCGCGAGCGAGGGCGGGATGACGATGCCGATGGTGCCCGAGGCGCCGATAACGCCGAGCGCAAAGCCGCGGGGATAACCGCGCTCCAGCATCGCCGGCAGCAGGATCGTGCCCATGGCGAGCGCGGTCGCGACAGAGGAGCCGCAGATCGCGGCGAACAGCGTGCAGGAGACGACGGTGACGAGGCCCAATGAGCCGCGTACGCCACCGAGCCAGGCCGCCGAGACATCCACCAGCGCGCGCGCGACACCGCCCTGGCGCATGAAGGCCGCCGCCATCACGAACAGCGGCAGCGACATCAGCGAGGAGGAGTTGAGGTGATCGGTGATGACCTGGGCAACGCCGATCAGCGGCTCGCCCGAGATATAAAACAGCCCGGCCGCCATGACGCCGAGCACGAGGAAGATCGGCATGCCGCAGGCGAGCAGGCCGAAGAACGCCAGCAGGAAAAGGAGGATGCTCACGGTTCACGCTCGAAGGCTGTGGCGGAGCGCAGCGAATCCGGCGCTTCCTCGATGTGGTGGCCGACCGCCATCGTCGCCGGATCAAAATGGAACAGATAGCGCCAGAGGCGGATGAGGTAGCGCAGCGTCATCAGTCCGCCGCCGGTCGGGATCGCCGCGTAGTAGAGATACATCGGGAACTCGAGGCCGGTGGAGGAACGCTCGTCCATCTCCCAGCCGGTCTGGGTGATCTGCCAGCCGTACCAGGCGAGCCCGCCGCAGAAGACGAGGGCCACGCAGCAGTTGAACACCTCGAACCAGCGCTGCGTGCGCGGTGCCATCAGCCGCAGCACCACGTCCGGGCGCACATGTCCGTCGTGACGCACGAGCTGGCTGCCCGCGAGCATCACGGCCCAGACAATCAGGTAGACGATCACCTCATCGGACCAGCCGGAGGAAAGCGAGGTATCGACATAACGGCCGACGAAGTCCCACAGACCGACGACGAGCGCGCCGAGGCCGAACAGGCCCGCGAGCGACTGCTCCGCGATATCCCATGCGCGCATCAGCACGCTCGCCTGTGCAGCATGTACCGGCGAATTACCGCCCGTGGCCATGAACGCCCCCTGTTGCGTCCGGCCCCGTTACGACTGGCGGCCGTTGCCCTCGTGATGCGGGGCGGCGGGCGTGGCGTCAAGCGCTGATTGGCGCGCGGGACAGCGTTACGCGCTACGGAAGGTTGGGCCGCCAGGCCTCGTCCGCGCCGCGCACGCGCCGCCCCACGAGCATGTCCCAGGGGCTTGGCATTTCGCCGACGCGGACCTGGATGAGGCCCGGTTTGCGCGCGGCCAGTGCCTCCCGCAGCGCCGCCTCGAGCCCTTCCGGGTCCGAGACTTTCCAGGCGCGCACGCCGAAGCTTTCGGCGAACCGGCGGAAATCGGGGTTGCTAAGGTCGCTTGCGATCAACCGGTTGCCAAACTGTTCCTGCTGGATGCGGCGGACATTGCCGAAGGCGCCATCATCGAACACCACGACGACGACGGGGAGGTTGTGGGCGACGGCAGTTGCGAGCTCGCCGGCCTGGTACATGAAGCCGCCATCGCCGGCGAGGCAGACCACGGCACGGTCCCGGCAAGCTTCCTGGGCGCCGAGCGCGATGCCGTAGCCCCAGCCGAGATTGTCCTGATAGCCGGGCGCGATGTAGCGGCGGGGGGCAGCGACATCGAAGGCGACGCGCGCGACGAAGGCCAGCTGCGTCACGTCCTCGACCAGGATGCCGTCCTGCGGCAGGGCGGCGCGGATGGCGCGCAGGAAGCCCATCTGCGGCTCCTGCCGCGCCAGGCGCTCCGTGAGCCAGGCCTTCTCGCGCGCGATGGCCGGGTCCGGCTCGCGGCGCGCCGGGATGACGGCGGTGAGCGCGGCCAGCGCCTCCGCGGCGTCGGCGACAATCGCTACGTCCGGATGGCGGTAGCGCGTGGTTTCCTCGGCATCGATGTCGATGCGGATCAGCTTGAGCTTGCCGTCGGTGCCCCAGACCGAGAGCGGCTGGAGCATGCGGGTGCCGACCCCGATCGCGAGGTCTGCCTCCGCCCAGAGCCGGTTGCCGACGGGCAGCGAGGCGGCGAGCGGATGCGTGGTGGGAATCACGCCGCGGCCACGCCGGTACGTCACCACGGGGGCGCCAATCTTCTCGGCGAAAGCAAGAAGCTCCGCGCCGGCCTCGTGCGCGCCACTGCCAGCGACGATGATGGGGCGCCTGGCCTCCGCGATCAGCGCCGCGGCGCGCGCGACGGAATCGGCGTCGAGCGGCGGGCGGGCGGGCGGGATGGGTGGCACTGGCACCACCTCCCCCGCGCGGCCCCAGATGTCGATCGCGCATTCCAGCGCCACCGGGCGCTGGCGGCCGGAGCTCGCCTCGTGCAGGGCGCGCGCGACCAGGCCTGGCGCCGTGGCCGGGCCCTCGATGCGCGCGGCATATTTCGTCATGTGGCCGAGGAGGCCGAGCTGATCGCGCAGCTCGTGCAGGTGACCGAGGCCGCGGTCGATGGCGAAGGACGGGATCTGGCCCACCAGCGCCAACACCGGGGCGCCGGCGCCATGGGCGCTCAGCAATGCGGCGGAGGCGTTCAGCAGACCGGGGCCGGGCACCACGCTGAAGGCCTGCGGCTTGCCGGTCGCGAGGGCCGCGCCAAGCGCCATGTAGGCCGCGGTCTGCTCGTGGCGGGTGTGGACGACGCGCATGCGCCCGTCGCTGCGGGCGATGGCGTCGAACAGATGGTCGTTGTGCACGCCGGGCAGCGCGTAGAGTGTCGCGATGCCGTGGGCGAGCAGCGCCTCGACCACCGCCTCGCCGGTGGTGCGGCGCGGCATCAGACTATGTCCCCCATCAGAAGATCTCCGGGGGCGCCGCCTCGCCGCGTGTGTATTCGATCGAGCAGTATCCGCCGCCCTGGTAGCGCTCCTCCACCGGATCGTCGCTGACGATTCCGCCGACCTGGCCGGCGAAGGTGTCCGCGCTCGCGCGCGGCAGCCAGCCGAGCGCCGCGCGGGCGTCGCTGCGCCAGAACGTGCGGGTGTTGGCGGACGCGCCCCAGATGACGCAGCTGCCGGTCCTTTCGGCGAGCGTGGCGCGCACACAGAGCTCGACGAGGTCGCTGTAGGCGAGCCAGGTCGCGAGCATGCGGGCGTTGGTGGGCTCCGGGAAGGAGGAGCCGATGCGCACGTTGACGTTCTCCACCCCGTGCTTGAACCAATACATGCGGCCCATCATCTCGCCATAGGCCTTGGAAAGTCCGTAGTAGGAGTTGGGCAGGAGCTGGCAATCGGCGTCGAGCTTCGTGGCTCGCTCGTGGAAGCCGATGGCATGGTTGGAGGAGGCGAACAGCACGCGCGCCTTCTCCCGCCGCGCGGCCTCGTAGATGTGATAGAGGCCGCGGATGTTGGGGCCGATCACCGTCTCGAACGGGTGCTCGGTGGAGATGCCGCCGAAGTGCAGGATGGTGCCGCAGCCCTCGGCGAGGCGCAGGATGGCGACGCCGTCCTCGAGATCGGCGCGAACGAAGCGCGCTGACGCCGGCACCTTGTCGGGGAAGGGCGCGATATCCGTCAGCACCAGGTTCCAGCCGCGCTCCCCGAGCGCCGCGGTGACCTTGCGGCCGAGCGCGCCCGAGGCGCCGGTGACGAGGACAGGGCGGGCGGGCTTCTCGGACATCGCGAACTCCTCGGTGGTTGGCGGTAATGGCGCATCGGCCGGCGCATGCGTCAACCCGGGCGCGGGATCGGGGGTTCTTGCAACGCGCGGCGCGCGCGGGCAGCGTTCCGGCATGCAGACCATGGCGGCAGCGGCGGCCGATCTCGCCGCGGGGAACACGAGCGCGCGGCAACTCGTCGAGGCGGCGCTGGCGCGGATCGCGGAGCCCGGGGGCGAGGGCGCGCGCGCCTTCATCCACGTGCATGCGGACGCCGCGCGCACGATGGCGGACGCGATGGACGCGCTGCGCCGCGCCGGCCGCGTGCCGGGGCCGTATGCGGGCATTCCGGTGGGCATCAAGGACCTTTGCGACTTCGCGGGCGAACCGACGCCCGCCGGCTCCACGGTGCTGGCGGACGCGCAGCCGGCGGCGGCACACGCGCCAGTGCTGGCGCGGATGCTGGGCGCCGGGCTGATCCCGCTCGGGCGGACGAACATGACGGAGTTCGCCTTCTCCGGCCTCGGCATCAACCCGCATTACGGCACGCCGGCGAGCCCGTGGGACCGAGCCTCCCGCCGTATTCCGGGCGGCAGTTCCTCCGGCACCGCCGTCGCGGTGGCGGACGGGATGGTGTTCGCGGGGCTGGGCACGGACACAGGCGGATCGTGCCGGGTACCGGCGGCCTATTGCGGCATCGTCGGCTACAAGCCGACGGCGAGGCGCGTGCCGATCGACGGCATCCTGCCGCTGGCGCCCAGCCTCGATTCCGTGGGGCCGCTGGCGCGCAGCGTGGCCTGCTGCGCCGCGGTGGATGCGATCATGGCGGGCGAGGCGCCGCGGGCGTTGCGGGCGGCGGATGTGTCACGGCTGCATCTGGCGATCCCGACGACGCTGGTGATGGATGCGCTCGACGCGACGGTGGCGGCGGCGTTCGAGCGCGCCTGCGCGCGGCTTTCGGCCGCGGGGGCACGGATAACACGCATACCGTTCCCGGCGTTCGCCGCCGTTGCCGAGGCGAACCGGCTGGGGCTCGCGGGTGCGGAAGCCTATGCCTGGCATCGCGAGATCCTGGCGCGCGCCGGGGATCGTTACGATCCACGAATCAAGGCGCGGATCGTGCGCGGCGCGGACATCCGTGCCGCCGATTACCTCGACCTGATGGCGACGCGCCGCCGCCTGATCGTGGCGGCCGACGCGGCGAGCGCCGGCTACGACGCGCTGCTGCTGCCGACCTGCCCGATCGTGCCGCCGCCGATCGCCTTGCTGGACGACGAGGCGGAATACAACCGCGTCAACCTGCTCTCGCTGCGCAACACGACGCTGGGCAATTTCCTGGATCGCTGCGCGATCAGCCTGCCCTGCCACCGCGCCGGCGAGGCGCCCGTGGGGCTGATGCTGATGGGCGAGACGATGGGGGATTCGAAGCTGTTCGCGATAGCGGCCGGCGTGGAGGCGGCGCTGGCCGGCTAGTCCTTCCTTTCCGGCAGCGAAATCTTCGCCAGCCGCTCCCAGACGCGGATGACGAAGGAGTCGTCGCGCCCGCCATCGCCGCCGGCGGCGGCGGCGAGGAAGAGCTGGTGCGCCGCTGAGGCGAGCGGCAGCGGGAAGGTCATCCCGCGCGCGGCATCGAGCACGATGCCGAGGTCCTTGACGAAGATGTTCACCGCCGAATGCGGCGTGTCGTCGCCGGCCAGCACATGCGGCACGCGGTTCTGCCACATCCAGGAACTGCCGGCGGAGGCGGAGATGACGTCGAACAACGTCTGCGGGTCGGCGCCGGCGCGGATGCCCAGCGCCATCGCCTCCGCCGCCGCCGCGATGTGGACGCCGGCGAGAAGCTGGTTGACCATTTTCACGGTGCTGCCCGGCCCGGCGCGGTCGCCGAGGCGCCAGACCTTGGTGGCAATGGCAGCGAGCACCGGCTCCGCCCTGGCGAAGGCTTCCGGCGAGCCGGAGGCCATCACCGACATCCGTCCTTCTTCCGCCGCCTTGGAGCCGCCGGAGACCGGGGCGTCCAGCATCAGGAGACCGGCTTCGGCGAGGCGGCGCTCGAACTCGACGGCGCGGTCGGCGGCGACGGTGACACAGTGCAGCACCACGGTGCCGGGCGCGAGGCGGGGCACGCAGCCATGGGGGCCGAACAGCACGTCCTCCGCCTGGGCTGCGTTGACGACGAAGACGATGACCGCCTCGAGGCCCGAAGGCAGCGCATCCGGCGCGGCGACGGCGCTGCCGCCGGCCGCGGTGAAGGCAGCGCGCGCCTCCGCCCGCATCTCGCAGCCGGTGACGTCGTGGCCCGCGCGCAGCAGCGACCGCGCGGCACCCATGCCCATGGAGCCGAGGCCGATGACGGCGAGCTTCATCGCGCGGAGCGGAAGCGCTCGACGGCCGCGACGAGGGCGCGGCGGACGCCCGGCTCCAGCGCCGAGTGCCCGGCATCCGGCACCACGGTGAGGCGCGCGGAGGGCCAGGCGTCCGCGAGCTCAAAGGCGGTGCGGGGCGGGCAGATCATGTCGTAGCGGCCCTGCACGATCTCGGCGGGGACATGCGCGATGCGATCCATGCCACCGAGCAGCCCGCCCGGCGGCAGGAACAGGTCGTTGGCGAAATAATATGCCTCGATGCGCGCGAGGCCGAGCGCCGTGCGGTCCTGCGCGAAGGAGGCGACGGTGTCCGGCGAGGGCAGCAGCGTGGAGCAGGAACCCTCGTAGACGGACCAGGCGCGCGCCGCGGGCATGTGCACGACGGGATCCGGGTCCGTGAGGCGGCGAAGGTAGCTGCCGAGCACGTCCGCGCGCTCCTCCCGCGGGAGGAATTCGACAAAGGCGGCGTGCGCGTCCGGGAAAACCGCGGCGAGGCCGTGAAGGAACCAGTCCACCTCCAGCTTGCGACCGAGGAACACGCCACGCAGCACGCAGCCGAGCACACGATCCGGATGCGCCTGCGCGAAGGCGAGTGCCAGTGTCGAGCCCCACGAGCCGCCGAACAGCAGCACGCGCGGGATGGCGAGGTGGCGCAGCAACAGCTCGATATCGGCGACGAGGTGCGGCGTGGTGTTGGCGGCGAGCGAGCCGAGCGGGCGCGAGCGGCCGGCGCCACGCTGGTCGAAGATGACGACGCGCCAGAAGCCGGGATCGAAGAAGCGGCGATGCACGGCACCGGCGCCGGCGCCCGGGCCGCCATGCAGGAACAGCACCGGGATGCCGCGCGGGTTGCCGACCTGCTCCCAATACATCACATGATCGTTGCCGAGCGGCAGGAACCCGGTCTCGAACGGTCCGATATCGGGGAAGAGGTCGCCGCGCGGCATGGCGGGATTCTTATCGGAGCGGCGGCGCGATGCAACGGCTTTGGATGGGGCTTGGCGCGGTCTCGGGGCTGGCATGCGTGGCGCTGTCGGCGCTCGCGGCGCATGCGCTGGCGGCCCCGGCGCGCACGCTGGTGCAGGAGGCGCTGACGATGCAGTTACCGCACGCGCTGGCGCTACTGGCCGTGGGGCTGTGGACGCCACGAGGCGGCAGGCTCGCGGACCTGGCGGGGGCGGGGTTCGCGCTGGGCACGGTGCTGTTTTGCGGCGAGCTCTATTTCCATGCGGCGACGGGCGTTTCGCTCGGCGTGGTGGCGCCGCTCGGCGGGACCTGCCTGATGGCCGGCTGGCTGCTGCTGGCGGTCTCGGCGTTGCGGGCGCCGCGCACGCGCTAGCGTTGCTCCACGGCTTGCCGGGCGAAAATGGGTCTCGCGAGCATGATCGGCCCGGGGAGCAGCCCGGCAAACAGGCGAAGCGCGCCGTGGCCGACGCGCGGCACGGCGAGCGCTTGCGCCGCCACCGTCTCGGGCGTCGGCGCGCGATCAGGCGTTGGCGAGCACCGCGTCGCAGACGCGGTGCGCCTGGGCCTCCGTGAGATCCGGGTGAATCGGCAACGCCATGATGCGCGCGGCCAGGTCTTCCGAGACCGGCAGCGCGGCGCCGTCGTGGGAGGCGGCGTAGGCGGGCTGACGGTGCAGCGGCTTCGGGTAGTAGATGGCGCTTGGCACGCCGGCCGCCTTGAGCCCTGCCTGCATGCGGTCGCGCGCGGCGCCGTCCGGCAGCAGGATGGCATAGATCGCCCAGGCGCTGGTGCTGTCCGGCACGCGCGCGGGGATGGCGACGCGGTTGCCTAGGCGTGCGTCGTAGATCGCGGCGATGCGCTCGCGGGCGGCGAGGTCGGCCTCGAAAATGTCGAGCTTGGCGAGCAGCACCGCGGCCTGCAGCGTGTCGAGCCTGCCGTTCATGCCGGTGCGCAGCACCTCGTAGCGCGTGGTGCCTTCGCCGTGCGTGCGCAGGCTGCGGTAGAGTGCGGCGCGCTCCGCACTTTCGGTAAAGAGGGCACCGCCATCGCCGTAGGCGCCGAGCGGCTTGGAGGGGAAGAAGCTCGTTGCCGTGGCGTCCGCCACCTTGCCGAGGCGCTTGCCGTGGTGGCTGGCGCCGAAACTTTGCGCGCAGTCGTCGATCGTGAAGAGGTGCTCGCGCGACGCGATCGCGCTCAGCGCGGACCAGTCGGCGGGCTGGCCGAAGAGATCGACGCCGATCAGCGCGCGCGGCTTCAGCCTGCCTGCGCGCTTCACATCGGCGATGCGCGCCTCGAGATGCGCGGGGTCGATCTGGAACGTGCTGGGGTCGACGTCGACGAAGACCGGCGTGGCACCGAGCAGCAACGGCACCTCCGCGGTCGCGGTGTAGGTGAAGGCCGGCAGGAACACGCCGTCGCCGCGCCCGATGCCCTCGGCCATCAGTGCGATCTGCAGCGCGTCGGTGCCCGAAGAGATGCTGACGCAATGCGCGGCACCGCAGAATGCAGCGAGGCGCGTTTCCAGCTCCGCGACCTCCGGACCCAGGATGAACTGGCAGTGATGCAGCACAGCCTCGATGCGCTTACGCAACGGCTCCGCCATGCGCGCCTGCTGTCCCGCGAGGTCGAGGAAAGGAATGGGGGCGTGATCGTTCATCCGAGATTCCGGGTTGCGGCGCCGGGACTCTCCGACGTCTGGGTGTATTCAGGCACCATGCGCGCGAGCAGCGCGCGGGCAAGCTTGTCCTGGCCGCCATGGCAGGCGGCGGCGATCTCCTCGATCGAGCGGCCGACGAGAGCCGCATCCGCGGTGCGCGGCGTTGCCATCAGGAGGCCGGGGATACCGGTCGCGGCCGGCGGTTCCTGGCCATGGAAGATTTCCTCGAAGAGTTTTTCGCCGGGACGCAGGCCGGTGAAGCGGATCGGCACGTCGATATCGGGCCTGAGGCCGGCGAGGCGGATCATCTGCCGCGCAAGGTCCAGGATCTTCACTGGGGGCCCCATGTCGAGCACGAAGATCCCGCCATTGGCACCGGTGTCGCCGGTGCTGCCGGCGACCGAGGCCTGCAGCACCAGCCCCACCGCCTCGCGCACCGTCATGAAGTAGCGCTGCATGTCCGGGTGCGTGACGGTGAGCGGCCCGCCGCGCGCGAGCTGGCGCTGGAACAGCGGCACGACGGAGCCGGTGCTGCCGAGAACGTTGCCGAATCGTACCGTGATGAAGCGCGTGCCGGACCGTGCCGAGCGGGAGCGGATATCGAGCGCCTGGCAGTACATCTCCGCGAGCCGCTTGGAGGCGCCCATGACGCTCGTCGGGTTCACCGCCTTGTCGGTGGAGATCAGCACCATGGCATGGGTGCCCGTGGCACGCGCGGCGTCCGCCACGTTGCGGGTGCCGAGCGCGTTGGTGAGCAGCCCCTCCGCGGCGTTGGCCTCCACGATCGGCACGTGCTTCAGCGCCGCGGCGTGGAAGACGAGGTCGGGTCGCACGCGCTCCATCACCGCGCGGATGCGCGCCTCGTCGCGGACATCAGCGACGACCGCCTCGCGCGGCACCTCCGCGGCCTGCTCGGCGAGTTCCACGTCGATCTGCCACAGCGCGAACTCGGATGCATCCAGCAGCACCAGCACGCAGGGGCCGAGGCCGGCCACCTGGCGCGCGAGTTCCGAACCGATGGAGCCGCCGGCGCCGGTGACGAGGACGCGCCTTCCCTGCACGAGGCGGGCCATGCCCTCCCGGTCCAGCGGCACCTGGGCCCGGTTGAGCAGGTCCTCGAGCGCCACCGGCCGCAGTTCCAGCGTGGCACCCCGGCCCTCCTGGTGGGCGGCATCGAGGGCCGTGGGGCGGGGGGCGCGGGCGACGCGGGCGCCGGCCTCGTCCGCCGCCTCCATCAGCGCCGCAAGCCGGTCGCCGGCGAGGTCGGGCTCGGTGACGACGAGGCTGGCGGGAGCCTGACCTTCGGCGCGCAGCCTGGCCAGCACCTCGCGTGCCTCATCGAGCCCGCCCAGGATCGGGTGGCCGCCGATGCGCCGGCCGGTCTGGGCGCGGCCGAGCGAGAGCAGGCCAACGACGCGCAGCCGCGCCGCGCGGTCCGAGGCGAGGGCACGGATGAACAGGTCCGCCCCCTCCCCCGCGCCGACCAGCAGGACGGGCTGGGCGGCGGCGGCCGGGGCCGGGGTTTCGCGCGTCAGCCGGTAGAGCAGGCGCGGCGCGGAGAGCAGGGCGGCGAGGACGAGCGCATGGATCGCCGGGAAGGATGGGCTGGGCAGGGGGAGCCCGGCGGCGTGCAGCGCCACGGGAAACAGTGCCGCGGCCGCGATGGAGGCCGCGGCGACGCCGAGCAGATCGGACGCTCCGGCAAAGCGCCAGTATTGCAAGGAAAGGCGGAACGGCAGCCCGGCCGCGAGCAGCACCAAGGCACCCATGGCCAGCGTCCAGACCGGCCCGACCACGTCGCCGAGCGGGTTGGCGAGCCAACGCGCGAGCGGCACGGCGGCGGCCGCGAGCAGCGCGTCCACCGCCACGTTGAGGGCAATTCGTCGGTGCGCAGTCCGTCCAGGGGCGCGAGCCTCGGCCATGGGCGGGCTTCTACCGCATCGCGCGGTGCCCAATGAAGGGGTACGGCGAAGCCCTGCCCAGCCGCGCGCGCGGGGCGGGGGTCCCAATCCCGGCGGTTCAGCTCCAGTCCGGGACGGCGGGGACGCGCAGCGTTTCCAGCGCCGGCAGGTCGAGCGCCAAGTGCTCCGCGGCGAAGCGGCGCAGGGCGGCGCGGTCCGGCAGTTGCACGGTCTCGGTCGCATCGCCGCGGCGGATGCTCGCCTCCCGGTTCATCACCGCGACGCGGCCCTCGGGCGTGAAGCGGCCGAGCATCAGTCGCTGGCGGAACGGCGAGCCGGGATGGGTGGCGACGAAATGGTTGCCAACCTCGAAATCCACCAGGTTGTCGGGCTCCACGGTCGAGACCCAGACATCCATCGGCCCGCCGGGGCCGCGCGTGCGCAGCGTCCAGTACGGCCCGTCGCGCGTCATCCAGTGGCTGGCGCCGGCAGGGCCCTCCGCGCCGGCATCCACCAGCGGAAGCGGGCGCGTCGAGGCGGGGCCGCCGAGGCCGGGATCGGCGATGAACACGCCCTCCGGCAGGCGCACGGTGAGGAACATGTGGGCGCGCGGTGCCTGGGTGCGTGAGAGGATCAGCACCACGCGCGCGGTGTGGCGGGTGAGATCGAAGCCCAGCGCCTCCAGCACGGCAGCGAACAGGCTCGCGTGCTCGAAGCAGTAGCCGCCACGGCCGGCGGCGACGAGCTTGTCCTGCACGCTGGCGGCGTCGAGCCGGATCGGGTGGCCGAGCAGCACGTCCAGGTTCTCGAAGGGGATCGAGCGCATATGCGCGCCGAGAAGGGTGGAGAGCGTGCCGAGTGTGGGGGGGAGCGCCATGTCGGCCTGCCCGATGCGCGCGCCATAGGCGCCGAGGTCGATGTCAGCCATGGCTCCCCTTCCCCCGGGTTCATGCCGAACGACACGAAAACCATGGCATTCCGCAGCCGGAACGTCAAACCGACGGGCCTGGCGGGAGGCGGGCGCGGTGCGGGGGTAGGCGGCGCGGAGGGGGCGCGGCTAGACAGGCGTCATGACGCTCCTCGCCTTCGCGCGGCACATGCTGTTCTGCCTCGGCCTCGCCATGGTTTCGGCGCTGGTGGTGCGGGCGATGATGGACGCGCGGGTGATGGACGTGCCGGACGCGCGCAAGGCCCATGGCACGCCGATCCCGAAGGGCGGCGGCGTCGGCATCGTGACGGCCTTCCTGCTCGGCATTTCCGTGCTCTACGGGTTCGCGGACTTCTCCCGCATCGCGGACCCGTATTTCCGCGGCGTGATCCTGGCCGCGGCGGCGATCGCGGCGGTCTCCTTCGCGGATGACGTGCGCGACTTTCCCTTCGTCGTGAAGCTGGCCGCGCAGATACTGGCGGCGCTGGCCGCGATTGGCAGCGGGCTCGTGGTGCGCAGCCTCAACCTGCCGCTGGCGGGGCCGGTGCCGCTTGGCGCGCTCGCGGTGCCGGCGACGCTGGCCTGGCTGCTGTTCACCACCAACGCGATGAACTTCATCGACGGGATGAACGGGCTCGCGGCCGGCACGTCGCTGGTCGCGGCGCTGTTCCTCGCTGCGATCGGCTGGAGCCAGCAGGCGGATTTCGTCTATTTCTCGGGGCTGCTGCTGGCCGCGGGGATTGCCGGCTTCCTGCCGTTCAATTTCCCGCGCGCGCGGATCTTCATGGGCGACGTGGGCAGCCAGTTCTGCGGTTTCATGCTGGCGGTGCTGGGCGTGGTGGCGGCGCGGTTCGAGCGGGTGGACCTCTCGTTCCTGATCGTGCCCATGCTGCTCAGCGGCGTGCTGTACGACGTGGCGTTCACGCTGGTCCGCCGGGTTCTCGCCGGCGAGAACCCGGCGCGGGCGCACCGCGGGCATCTCTACCAGGTGGCGGCGCGGGCGGGGATGGATCCGCGCCTGGTCGCCGTGCTGCACTGGGCGTTCGCGGCCATGGGCGGGGTGGCAAGCATCGGCTTCATCGCCGCCCCCACGGCGCTGCGGCCGCTGCTGCCACCGCTGCTGCTGGTGCCGCAGCTGATCTGGACCGTGGTGGTGACGCGGGCGGCGCGGCGCGCCGGTATCGGGCGCTGGTAGGCGCGGGGCTGGCGCGGTGCCCGGGCGCGGGTGACGATTCTCGACATTCGGGGCCGTTCCGCACCGGCCGGTCCTGGTCTAGAGGCTTGTTCCGAAGCCTCGGGATTGCCTGATGCGGACGCTGCTTACCCTTTGCCTGCTGCTGGTCTCGCTGCCCGCCTTCGCCCAGAAGCCGGCGAACGACCCCTCGTTCGTGCTGCACAACGGCGGCCAGGCGCCGATTGTCGAGCTGTTCGCGACGCCCGCCGGCTTCGCCAATTGGGGCCGCTCGCGGCTCGACGGGAAGCCGATCGAACCTGGCACCACGCGGCTGATCCGCCTGCCGCGCGACGGAAACTGCGTCTACGACCTCGAGGTGGTGTTTGCCGGGGGGCGCAAGCTCACGCGGCGCGGCACCAATCTCTGCCACGTAACGGAACTGCACGCACCCTGACCATGGCACGTTATCTCGTCACCGGCGGCGCCGGCTTCATCGGCTCGCATCTCGTGGACGCGCTGCTCGCGGCGGGCCACCAGGTGCTGGCGCTGGACGATTTCTCCACCGGCAAGGAGGAGAACCTCGCGCCCACCGCGCGGCTGCTGCGCGGCGACGTTTCCGACGCGCGGACGGTGCGCGCGGCGATGGCGGGCGTGGACGGGTGCTTCCACCTCGCGGCGATCGCCTCCGTCGCGCGGGGCAACGAGGACTGGCCCGGCACGCACCGGGTGAATGCCGGTGGCACCGTCGCGGTACTGGACGCGGCGCGGGCGGAGGGCGGGGTGCCCGTCGTCTACGCCTCCTCCGCCGCCGTCTATGGCGACACCGGCGACACCACCGCGCATGAGGGACTGCAACCGGTACCAAGCACCGCCTATGGCGCGGATAAGCTGGGCAGCGAACAGCACGCCGCGGTCGGTGCGCTGGTGCATGGCGTGCCCTCCGTCGGCTTGCGTTTCTTCAACGTCTATGGGCCGCGGCAGGACCCGTGCTCGCCCTATTCCGGCGTGATCTCGATCTTCGCGAAGCGCATCGCCGAGGGGCTCGGGGTGACGCTGCACGGTGACGGGCAGCAGACGCGGGACTTCGTGTTCGTCTCCGACGTGGTGGCGCATCTGCAGGCGGCGATGCGGCGCGCGGCCGGGCATGGTGGCGCCGGCGTGTTCAACGTGTGCACCGGACATGCGACCTCAGTCCTGGAACTCGCGAAACTGCTGGGCGCGCGCTCGATCGAGTACGCGCCGGCGCGAGCGGGCGATATCCGCCACTCGCGCGGCGACCCGTGGATGGCCACGACGCTGCTGCAGGTCGCGGCGAAGGTGCCGCTGACGGCGGGGCTTGCGACCTTGCGCGCCGCGCGGACGATGACTGCTGCGTGACACCACGCTAGCAGGTGCGCTGGAGGCACCATGCCGGAGTGGAACCGGGCACTCTTCCTGATCATCAACGCGCCGCCGCACGCGCCGGTGGCGCTGGTTGACGCGGCCCGGATCCTGGCGGCAAGCCCGCTCACGGTGGCGCCGGCGCTGCTGATGGCGCTCTGGGTCTGGGGCAGGCGGACGGGACGCGGCGGGCTGCTGGCGACGGCGGCGGCCACCCTGCTCGCCATCGGGATCAACCAGATCCTGGGGATGCTCTACGTCGAGCCGCGGCCGTTCATGATCGGGCTGGGTCGCACGCTGATCCAGCACGCGCCCGACAATTCCTTCCCGAGCGACCACGCGACGCTGGTCTGGACGCTGATGGCAGGGCTGATCGCGACCGGGGCGGCGCCGCGCTGCGGGGTCGCGACAGGGGTCTATGGGCTCGGCGTGGCCTGGGCGCGCGTCTTCCTGGGCGTGCATTTCCCGCTCGACATGCTGGCGAGCGCCGGCATTGCGGTGGTGGGCGCGGGGCTGGCGCGGGGGTTGCTGCGCTGGATGGTGCCATGGCTGCTGCCGGCGCTTGAGGCAGTCTACGAGCGCTGCCTCGCACTGTCGCGGCTGCCGGCGTCACTGGTGCCGCGCGCCTCGGTATTGCCACTCTCGGGGAAACGGTAGAGCCGCGCCGCGTTGTCGTGCAGCAGCGCGCGCTGCTCCGAGTCCGCGTAGCCGGCGATGGCGTCGCGGAAACCCTCGCAGATATCGCGATAGGTCATGGCGCGGCGGCCGACCGGGTAGTCCGTGGCGAAGAGCGCGCGAGCGGGCGTGAAGGCGTCGATGCAGGTCGTGAGGGTCGCGTGGTAGGACGCCGGCGTGCGGTTCGGTCCGTAGGCGCCGTAGTTCGAGAGCTTCAGGTGCACGTTGGGCATCCGGCCCATGGCCGCGAGGCCGTCGCGCCAGCGCGCGATCCCCGCCTCGTCGCGGTCCATCGGGCTCGAGCAGTGGTTCACCACGATGGTGAGGGCCGGCATGTCCGCGGCCAGGCGCGCGACTTCCTCTGCCTGGTAGGGGTTCATCAGCACCTCCAGCAGCAGCGCGCGGCTTGCGAGTTCGGTGGCGCCGCGGCGCCAGGCGGGATCGCCCAGGATGCCGGCGACGGCCCAGGCACGCGCCGGGTCCGGGTGCCAGCGAATCGTCTCCCGCACGCCGACGACACCTTGCGTCTCGGTCAGCTGATCGAGCCGCGCGCCGATGTCCGGCGCGGCGAGCGGCGCCCAGCCGACGAGGCGTGCCGCGATGCCGGCGGGGCGCGGCAGGGAAGCGACCCAGCGCATCTCCTCGCCGGCCGGCGCCGCGCGGTCCCAATGTGCCTCGACATAGACGGAGCCGGCGACGTTCTCGCTCCCGATGTCGGCGAGGTAGTCCCCGACGAGGTAGTTGTGGCGGAGGAACGAAAGGTCACCGAGGGACTGCAGCACGCCGCCAGGCTCGGTGAGCCAGGGATGGCGGCCGAGCGAGAGGTCCCAGAGATGATGATGCGCGTCGAGGAGCGGATGGTCGACGCGCAAGGTCAGTCGGCGGCCGCGGCCACGCCCTGGGCGCCCAGTCCCTGGAGGCGTGCGGCGACGGCGGCACCGAAGGCCTCGAAGATGCGGCGCGAGAGGTCGTCGCGCTCCCAGTCGTATTCCGGATGCCACTGCACGCCGATGACAAAGCCGGGAAAGGTGCCGCGCACCGCCTCGATCGTGCCGTCCGGCGCCGTCGCCTCTGCAACCAGGCCCTCGGCCAGCCGGTCGATGCCCTGATTGTGCAGCGAGTTCACGAGGATGGTCGGCGACTGCGCGATCCGGTGCAGCCAGCCGCCGGGCGCGACGTTGACAGTATGCGCCTTGCCGGTGCGCAGGCGGCCGTTGCCGGCCATCGGCGTCGCGTGGTCCATGTGGTCCGGCAGGTCCTGCAGGCGCTGGTGCAGTGAGCCGCCGAGGGCAACGTTGAGCTCCTGCAGCCCGCGGCAGATGGCGAGCACCGGCACGCCGGCGGCGATGGCGGCGCGGATCAGCGGCAGCGTGGCGCCATCCCGCTCATGGTCCTCCGGCACGCCTTCCGGGTGCGGCGGGCCGCCGTAGCGAGCGGGTTCCACGTTGCTGCGGCTGCCGGTGAGCATCAGCCCGTCGAGCCGTGCCGTGATGCCCGCGGCGTCCGAGCGCTCGCCGTTCGCGGGGACCAGCACCGGAATGCCGCCGACCACGAGATCCGTGGCGCGGATATAGGTGTCGGACGCGGCGTGGTTCGGCATGCCGTAGGCGCCGAACAACTTGGTGCAGCAGGAAATCCCGATCAGCGGCTTCATGATGGCCCAGCGAACGAAAACACAGCTTTTCAATATCGGCGAACTCGGAGGCAAAAAGAAGACAAAATTGCTGCGATGCGACGGGCGCATGACGCGTCGTGGCGCCATGCCCGCGCCGCGCCCCCGTGATTGCCACTGGAGCGGTTGCCGATGGAGTGGTCGCCGATGGGGTGCTTGCCGTTGGGGTGATTGCCGGCTGGGTGATTGCCGACCGGGCGCGGGGCGGCAAAACTGTGCCGATGAACGACACGCTCGACGCGCGGCTCGATCGCGCCCTCGCCGCTCTTCCCCGCGCCTACCCCGGACCGGGTGGCGCCATCGCCGTGCTGCGGGAGGGCGAGGTGTTGGTGCGCCATGCCTGGGGCTGGGCCAACGCGGAGCGGCGCGTGGCGTTCACGCCGAAATCCCTGTTCCGGATGTGCTCGATCACCAAGCAGTTCACCTGCGCCTCGGTGCTCGCGGCGTTTCCGGACCCCCTTGTGCTCGACGCAGCGATCGCGGCGCGGCTGCCGAACCTCGAGGGGCCGAAACCCAACGCGCTACAGCTTGCGCACAACCAGTCCGGCCTGCGCGACTACTGGGCGGTCGCGATGCTGCACGGCTCGCCGGCGGAGGCGCCGTTCGGCGACGCGGAGGCGGCGATGGTGATCGCGGGCGCGCGGACGCTCCATTTCGCGCCGGCCACACGCTCCTCCTACGTCAACCAGAATTTCCGAATGCTCGGCGACGCCCTGGCGGAGCTGACGGGGCGCAGCCTGGCCGAGCACCTGCGCGGCATCTTCGACCGCGCCGGGATGGCGAGCGCGTTCCTCGCCGCCGACACGCGGGCGCTGCCGGACGGCACCGAGGGCTACGAGCAGATGAGCCAGGGCGGGCACCGCGTGGCGGTGAACCGGCTGATCTGGACCGGCGACGCGGGGCTCGGTGCCTCGCTCGACGACATGGTCGCGTGGGAGAAGCATATTGACGCGACGCGCGAGGAGGCGGCCGCGCTCTACCAGCGCCTTTCGGCACCGGTCGCGTTCGCCGATGGCAGGCCGGCGCACTACGGGTTCGGGCTGGCGCGGGAGGAGGCGCTGGGCCGCGCGGCAACGGGCCATGGTGGCGGCCTGCGCGGCTGGAGCAGCCACCGGCTCTACCTGCCGAAGGAGCGCATCAGCGTGGTGGCGATGCTGAACCACATTTCCGATGCGCGATCCGCCGCGATCGACATGCTGGCCGCGGTGCTCGGGGAGGCAAGGCCGGAGCCGGATGCCTCCCTGCCCGCGCCTTCCTGGCTTGGCGCCTATGTCGAGCCGGAGACCGGGATCGCGGCGCGGCTGGAGGCGGCGGAGCCGGGGCGGGTGAAACTGCGCTTCGCGTCCTGGCGGCCGGAGACGCTCGACCTCAAGGCGGATGGCAGCGCTGGTAGCGGCGCGCGGGCGAGCCGGCTGGTGCCGACGCCGGAGGGGCTGCGGCTGGAGCGGCCGGCGGACAACCTGTTCTCGACGCTGGTGCCGGTAAGGCCTGGGATGCGCACCGATTTCGCCGGGCGCTACCGCTGCGCGGAGCTGGACGCGGAGCTGACCGTGGCCGATGCCGGCGTGCCGTATGCCGCGTTCTCGGGGTTCCTCGGCCAGGGGCGGATGGAAATGCTGGAGCCGATCGGCGAGGACCTCTGGGCGCTGCCGTGCCCGCGCTCGCTCGACCACTCGCCGCCCGGCGACTGGACGCTCGCGGTGCGGCGCGACGAGACCGGGCGTGCCACGGGACTTACGCTCGGCTGCTGGCTCGCGCGGGGGCTTGAATACAGGCTGGTGTGAAGCCCAGACCCGTGTCGTGCGCCTAGCGCCCGGGGTTGTTGTTGCCGGGCTGCAGGCGCGGATCCTTGAAGGCAAACAGCGCCGGATCGAAATGGCCGCCCAATTCCACGTTGAACAGGGAGACGCGGGTCTCGTTGCCCTGCGCGTCGATGAGCGACCATTCCCGCAGCGTCAGCGGGTCGGTGGCGAAGATCAGCGTCAGCGACCCCTGGCTGGGGTTTTCCGTGCGCACCAGGCTGACATCGATCTCGCCGGGCTGTTGCACCACCCTTGTCACCGTCACGTCGCCGGCCAGCGTGATCCTGGGCGCGAGCAGGATGCCGAGCGGCGTGTCCGAAAGCTGGAAAGCCGAGGTCTGCTGCAGGGATTTGTCGACGTAGATCAGCCAGCCGCGCCCAGCCTGGAGCAGCAGCGGGCTCGGCGGGTCATACTGGAAGCGCATCTGGCCGGGGCGCTGCAGCCAGGCGGTGCCGTTCGAAGTACCGCCGTTGGGCGCGATCTGCAGGAAGCGCGCCTTAAGCGTGTGGATGGAGTTGAGATAGGCGGCGACCTCAGCGACCACCCGCTGGTCGGCCGCGGGAAGCGGCGGGGAGACGGGGGCGGCAGCGAGCAGCGGAGCCGCCAGCAGAGGCAGCATCAGGAATTGGCGGCGATTCATGGCCTGCATGTGGCCCCAAACCGCGGCGGAAGGAAGACGCCACCGGCTCATGAGCAATTTGTAAGCGGGTGCTATTCCGCGGCGGTCTGGACGGCGACAGAGGGGATGGCGGCGCCGGAGACGGGCGCCATCCAGAGCTCCGGTGACAGCTCCTCCCGCCGCTCGGGGAACCAGAGGGCGCAGCCGAGCATGGCCAGGGCGAAGAAGGCAAGCACCAGCAGCGGAGCGGCGACGCCGCCGGTGCTGTCGTGCAGCCAGCCGACCATGGGGGCAGCCGCCGCGCTGCCGAGAAAGCCGATGAAAAAGCGGACGGAATACATCCGCGCCCGCACCGCCGGGGCGATGTAGCGGGCGGTCATGGTCTCGTTCACCGTGACCTGACCGAAGATCACCGCGGCGGCGAGGCCGGCGAGCAGCAGCACGGACAGGCCATGCGCGAAGGCCAGCGCCGCCAGGGCGGGCGCCAGCACCACGGACATCGGCAGGAACACGCGGCGCAGGGTCATGCGGTCGATCATGCGGCCGACGGAGAACTGCGTCAGCGCGCCGCACAGCGTGGCGGCGAAGGCGGCGGCGCCGACCAGCGGCAGCATGCGCGGGTTCTCGGCCAGCCGCTCCTGCATCAGCTTCGGCAGGAGCAGGGTGAAGGCGTTGAAGACGAGGCCGGAGACGGCGGCGATGATCAGCAGCACGATGACGGCGCGCCTGACCATGGCGCGGGGGATCGGCGGGAAGGCGGCGATGCGCGCGCGGGCATGCGCGTCGAGCGGCGGGGTGCGCAGCCAGAGGAAGCCGAGCGCGAAGCACAGCAGGCCCGGCACGATGAACGCGGCGCGCCATGAGATCTGGGCGGCCAGGACGCCGGAGACGATCGGGGCGGAAGCGACGCCAACATTGCCGAACACGCCGTTGACGCCGATCGAGCGGCCGGGACGGTCGCCCGCCGCCTCCACCAGCATTGCGGTGCCGATGGGGTGATAGATCGCGGCGAACAGGCCGGCGAGCGCGAGCCAGGTGGCGAGCGACCAGGGGCCGTTCGCAGTGCCCGCGCCAGCGAGGGCCGCGCCGGTGCCAAAATAGAACGCCGCCAGCACGGCCTTGCGCCCGAAGCGGCCGGCAAGCCAGCCCTGGGGTAGCGAAAACGCGCCGTAAAGCACGAACATGCCGGTCGCGAGGGCCAGGACGGCGCCGTAGTCGGCACCGAACGGACCGCCGGGGCGGGCCATGACCAGCACCGCGGTGGGCAGGATCAGCAGTGAGTAATGCGTCCAGAAATGGGCGGCATTGATGAGGATGATCTGCCGGCGCGCGGGGTCCATGCGGGCAGAGTGGCGCCGCCGGGAATGACGTTGCAAGGCCGGTTCGGCCGTGCCGCGATGGACCGCGCGCCGTGGCGCCGGAAACAAGGGTGGAGCATGGGGCGGTTTCGTGCTGGAAAGCCGCCGCGACAAGGGGACGATCGATGCGTATCGCGATGATCGGCGGCGGGTATGTGGGCCTGGTTTCGGGCGCATGCTTTGCGGCCTTCGGCCACGAAGTGGCGATCGTGGAGGCAGATAAGGCCAAGCTCGCGGCGCTCAAGGCGCGGCGGATGCCGATCTACGAGCCAGGGCTCGCGGAGCTGGTGGCCGAGCACGACAACCGACTGCTGTTCACGGACTCGCTGCCGGAGGCGGTCGCCGGGGCGGAGGCGGTGTTCATCGCGGTGGGCACGCCGACGCGGCGCGGCGACGGGCATGCCGACCTGTCCTATGTGTTCGCGGCCGCCGAGCAGGTGGCGAAGGCGCTGACCGCGCCCGCGGTGATCGTGACCAAGTCCACGGTTCCGGTGGGCACCGGGCGGCGGATCGCGCGGATTGTGGCGGAGGCGCGGCCTGACCTCCCGCTCGAGGTCGCCTCCAACCCCGAGTTCCTGCGCGAGGGCAACGCCATCCCCGATTTCATGCGTCCCGACCGCGTGGTCGTGGGATGCGAGAGCGCGCGGGCCAGGGAGGTTCTGGGGCGCGTGTACGAGGCGGTCTCGGCGCCGCCGCTTTCCGCACCGGTGATATTCACGCGGCTGGAGACGGCGGAGCTGATCAAGTACGCGGCCAACGCCTTCCTCGCGATGAAGGTGACGTTCATCAACGAGATGGCGGACCTGGCCGAGCGCGTGGGCGCGGATGTGGGCGAGATCGCGCACGGCATCGGGCTCGACGCGCGGATCGGGCCGCGGTTCCTCCAGGCGGGGCCGGGGTTCGGCGGCAGTTGCTTCCCCAAGGACACACTGGCGCTGGTGCGCATCGCACAGGAGGCGGGAGCGCCGACGCGGCTGATCGAGACCGTGGTCGCGGTGAACGATGCCCGCAAGGCGGCGAACGCGGCGCGGGTGATCACGGCGATAGGGGGTGACGTGCGCGGGCGGACGATCGCGGTCTGGGGCCTCACCTTCAAGGCGGAGACCGACGACATGCGCGACAGCCCGGCGATTCCGCTGGTGGCGCGGCTGGAGGCGGACGGGGCGCGCGTGCGCGTGTTCGACCCCGAGGGAATGGAGCAGGCGCGGCCGCTGCTGCCCGGGCGGATCGACTGGTGCGAGAGCGCGCTGGCGGCCGCGGAGGGTGCGGACGCGCTGGTGGTGGTGACGGAGTGGAAGCAATTCCGCGACGTCGGACCGGCGGCACTGGCGGAGGCGATGGCCGGGCGCCTGGTGGTCGACCTGCGCAACCTGCTGAACGCGGCGTCGCTGCGCGCGGCGGGGTTCACGGTCAGGGGCGTGGGGAAGGCCTAGCCGGCCGGGCTCCCGCGGCTGCCCGTCTCCCGCGCGTTTGATGCGAGAGACGGGAGGCTGGAGACGGGGCGCTGGCGGTCAGAGAACCTTCATGTAGCCGGCCATGAAGCCGTCCTGGTCCGGACCATCGTAGCCCTGGGACATCGCCCAGTGGGATGGGCCATCGCACATCTGCGCGCAGAACCAGCGGAAATCCCCGGCCTTCTGCGGCGTGAAGGTAAAAGTGGTTACCGTCGGCATGATGTGCGGGTGCTTGCCCTCGGGCTCGACGTCGACCGTGTTCTTCTCGTGCACGCCAGGCTTGATGTTGATCACGATACCGAGGTCCGCCACCGCCATCGCGTGCGCGCCGTCATCGTAGTTGATGATGGTGAAGGTTACCGGCACGCCCTTCCACAACACGAAGTCCGACGGCGCGATCGTGTCGTGATACTTATGGTCCGGGCCCATGAAGCCCATCTTGCCGGGCAGCACGTAGACGGTGATGTGCTCGCTGGCGGGCGGCTTGAGAACCGATGGCACGGCACTGGCTGAGGCCTCGCCTTCCGGCGCCATCGCCGGTTGCGCGGCGAGCACCGTCGCCGCGCCAGCCACGACCAGCCCGCCCAGGACGGTCGCGAGCAGCAGTTTTCTCATTGGATTTCCTTTCGGTATCGATAGGGAGGGTTGAACGACGCCCACATAGGCGCGCCGAGAGGGAAAGTTATTGACCGAGATCAAAGGAGACGCGAAAGCAATGACCAAGCAAAAGAAACGACTTACAGAATACTTACATGTTTCTTACCATCTATCGGCAGGCTAATTGCCCGCAACGGAACCCGCGCGGTCGCCGCGTCGCGGCCGGAGGACCGCGATGGGGAGCGGACCTGCCTGAACGCCCATGCATATCAGCGTGTTACCGGCATCCTTGCCGCACCCGCCCGGCGAGCGTATATAGGCACCTGAAATCTTCCATCGGCTTTTGGGGGGTGGCCTTCGCGGGCCGCCTTTTTTGTTTTGGACGAGCTGCTCGGTCAGCAATCGGGACTGGAAGCGCGGATCGCCGAACTCGTGGCGCCGGCGCTGGATGGGATGGGCTATGCGCTGGTACGCGTCGCCGTGCTGGGGCGCGAGCGCCCGACCGTGCAGATCATGGCGGAGAAGACCGGCGGCGAGGCGATCGGCATCAGCGATTGCGAGGCGATCAGCGGCGCGCTGGGCGCGGTGCTGGACGTCGCGAACCCCATTCCGGGAACCTGGACGCTCGAGGTGAGCTCCGCGGGGATCGACCGGCCACTCACGCGCCGGCGGGACTGGGAGCGCTTCGCCGGCCACCTCGCGCGCGTGGAACTCGCCGAGCCCGTGGACGGACGCAAGCGCGTCACCGCAACGATCATGGGCGCCGGGGCCGACGCGGCGCTGCTGCGGCTCGAAACCGGCGAGACGCTCTCGCTGCCCTTCGCGCACATGCGGCGCGCGCGCCTGCTCCTGACGGAGGCGCTGATCGCCGCGACCACGCCCGAAGCCCCAACGCACTGATGCTCTGACGCAAACCGACCGAAACCGACGCACCGCCCGCAAGAAACCCGGCACACCAAAGCCACAGACGACACACCGAGGGATCCCATGTCCTCCAGCCTGACCGACAACGCCGTCTCTCGCCGCGAACTGCTCGACGTCGCCGACGCCGTCGCCCGCGAGAAGGCGATCGAGCGCGACGAGGTGCTCGGCGTCATCGAAAGCGCGATCCAGAAGGCCGGGCGCGCCAAATACGGCCACGAGAAGGACATCCGCGCCACCATCGACCGCAAGAGCGGCGAGGTGCGCCTGTTCCGCTGGACCGAGGTGGTCGAGACGGTGGAGAACGAGGCGACGCAGATCTCGATCAACGACGTGCGCAAGTTCGCGCCCGACAAGCAGGTGGGCGACTTCCTCGTCGATCCGCTGCCGCCGATGGATTTCGGCCGCATCGCCGCCCAGGTCTCCAAGCAGGTGCTGGTGCAGGGCGTGCGCGAGCTGGAGCGCAGGCGCCAGTTCGAGGAGTTCAAGGACCGCGTGGGCGAGATCGTCAACGGCGTGGTCAAGCGCACCGAGTACGGCAACCTGATGGTCGAGATCGGCCGCGCCGAGGCGCTGCTGCGCCGCGACGAGTTGATCGGGCGCGAGAATTTCCGTAACGGCGACCGCGTGCGCGCCTATATCTACGACGTGCGCGAGGAGACGCGCGGGCCGCAGATCTTCCTTTCCCGCACGCATCCCGGCTTCCTCGCCAAGCTGTTCGCGCAGGAAGTGCCGGAGATCTACGACGGCATCATCGAGATCAAGGCGGTGGCGCGCGACCCGGGCAGCCGCGCGAAGATGGCGGTGATCTCCCGCGATTCCTCGATCGATCCAGTGGGTGCGTGCGTGGGCATGCGCGGCAGTCGCGTGCAGGCGGTGGTGCAGGAGCTGCAAGGCGAGAAGATCGACATCATTCCCTGGAGCCCGCAGGCAGCGACCTTCGTCGTCAACGCGCTGGCGCCGGCCGAGGTGACCAAGGTGGTGATGGACGAGGAGGCCGGGCGGGTCGAGGTGGTGGTGCCAGACGACCAGCTCTCGCTCGCCATCGGGCGGCGCGGGCAGAACGTGCGCCTGGCGAGCCAGCTCACGCGCTGGGACATCGACATCCTGACCGAGGCCGAGGAGAGCGAGCGGAGGCAGGAGGAGTTCCGCCGCCGCACCGGGCTGTTCGTCGAGGCGCTGGACGTGGACGACATGATCGCGGGCCTCCTGGTCCAGGAAGGCTTCAACACGATCGAGGAACTCGCCTTCACGCCGGCCGACGAGCTCGCGGAGATCGAGGGCTTCGACGAGTCCGTGGCTGACGAGCTGATCCGGCGCGCCGAGGCGTTCCTGGTCAAGCGCGATGCCGAGCTCTCGCAAAAGCGCATGACGCTCGGCGTCACCGACGAGGTGGCGGCGTTCGAGGCGTTCACGCCGGCGATGCTGGTGGCGCTCGGCGAGAAAGGGGTGAAGACGCTCGACGATCTCGCGGATCTCGCCGCCGACGAGCTTGTGGAGATCGTGGGCGAGACTGCGATGGACGAGGCGCAGGCCAGCGAGATCGTCATGGCCGCCCGCGCCCATTGGTTCGAGGACGAAACCAAGACGGCGAATTCCTGAGGAGCATGGCCACGGCCACGACCGAACCCGCGGACGAAATCGATGACCGCATGGCGGAGGACGAAAGGGACGGCATGCGCCGCTGCCTCGTCTCGCGCGAGCGGATGCCGCGCGAGCGCATGCTGCGCTTCGTCGTCTCGCCGGAGGGCGCGGTGGTGCCGGATCTCGCCGAGCGCCTGCCGGGGCGGGGATATTGGTTGAGCGCGCGGGCCGATATGGTAGAGGTGGCGGTACGGCGTGGTGGTTTCGCGCGGGCAGCGCGCCGGCCGGTGGCGGTGGCGCCGGATCTGCTGGCACGGTTGCGCGGCGGTCTGGAACAGCGCATCGGCGAGACGCTGGGGTTGGCGCGGCGGGCGGGCCAGGTTGTGTTCGGGTTCGTGCGTGCGCAGGAATGGGTTCGGGCCGGCCGCGTGGGCCTGATTGTGTCGGCGAGCGACGGCAGCGCGGAGGAGCGGGCACGGCTTCTGGCCAGTCGTCCGCTGCCGGTATTGCAGCCGCTCGACGCGGCGAGGCTGGGAGCGGCGATGGGACGTGATCATGTTGTGCATGTCGCGGTCGCGCCAGGACGGCTGGCCGAGCGACTGGTGGTGGATGCGGAACGGCTGGCGGGGCTGACTTCTCCCGCGGGCGAGACTGAATCAGGACGGGACGACCGATGAGCGAGAGCAACGATCAGGACGCGGGCAAAGGGCGGCTGTCGCTGCGTCCGGTGAACCGGACGGAGGTGGGGCGCACCGTGGATGCAGGCTCCGTGCGACAGAGCTTCAGCCATGGAAGGTCGAAGGTCGTGCAGGTGGAGGTGCGCAAGAAGCGCACGCTCGGCGCTGCCCCCGCGCCCGCAGCCCCGGCGGCTCCCGCCGCGGCGTCCGGCGCGAGCGCGCCCGCGGCCGCACCAGCGCCCGCAGCGCGCGCGCCCGGCCGCGCCGGCGCGGGAGCGCCGCGCGCGCTGACCGCGACCGAGCTCGCCGCGCGCCAGAGGGCGCTGGCCGAGCAGCAGAAGGAAGCGGAGCGCCGCGAGGCCGAGCGGCGCGAGCAGGAAACGATCCTGATCCGCTCCGCCGCCGAGGAGGCGCGCCGGCGCGAAGACGAGGCCAAGCGCGCCGCCGAGGCCGAGGCGCGGGCCCGCGAGGAGGAAGAGGAGCGCAATCGCCAGGAGGAGGCCACAAAGACCGCCGCCGCTGCTCCGCCAGCACCGCAGCCCCGCGCCGAGGCGGCGGCGCGTCCCGCGGCGACCCCGCGCCCGGCAACGCCGGCACCCGCGGGCGAGACGCTGCGGCTGCGCCCGGCGCGCCCCGCGGCCGACGAGGACGATGAGCGGCCGGTGCGCCGGACCGGAACCGCGGTGCCCCCGCGCAAGCCGCAGGTCGCCGCGCCCAAGAAGGGGCTCGACGATCGGCGTCGGCCCGGGCGGATCGACGTGCAGGCCGCGATCGAGGGCGAGGACGACCGCGTCCGCTCGCTCGCCTCGGTGCGGCGCCAGCGCGAGCGCGAGCGGCGCCAGGCCGAGCTCGAGGCGCTGCGCGCCGACCAGGTGAAGGTGGTTCGCGACGTGGTGATCCCCGATGCGATCACGGTGCAGGAACTCGCGGCCCGCATGGCCGCGCGCACCAGCGACGTGGTCAAGGCGCTGATGAAGATGGGCGTGATGGCGACCATCACGCAGTCGCTCGATGCCGACACCGCGGAGCTGATCGTCCAGGAGTTCGGCCACCGCGCGCGCCGCGTCTCCGAAGATGACGTGGAGAGCGGGCTCGAGGGTGCCTCGGACACCGAGGGCGACCTGCTGCCGCGCCCGCCGGTGGTCACCGTCATGGGCCATGTCGACCACGGCAAGACCAGCCTGCTCGACGCGCTGCGCGCGACCGACGTCGCGGGCGGCGAGGCCGGCGGGATCACGCAGCACATCGGCGCCTATCAGGTGCAGCTGCCGTCCGGCGCGCGCATCACCTTCCTCGACACGCCGGGCCACGAGGCGTTCACCGCGATGCGCGCGCGCGGCGCCGGGGTGACGGACATCGTGGTGCTGGTGGTGGCCGCCGATGACAGCGTGATGCCGCAGACCATCGAGGCGATCCGCCATGCCAAGGCGGCGGGCGCGCCGATGATCGTGGCCATCAACAAGATCGACAAGCCGGATGCCAACCCGGACCGGGTGCGCCAGGCGCTGCTCAGCCACGAGGTGGTGGTGGAGGAGATGGGCGGCGAGACCCAGAACGTGGAGGTCTCGGCGCTGAAGCGCACCGGGCTCGACAAGCTGGAGGAGGCGATCCTGCTCCAGGCGGAGCTGCTCGACCTCAAGGCCAATCCCGGCCGCGCGGCCGAGGGCGCGGTGATCGAGAGCCGGCTGGACCGTGGCCGCGGCCCGGTCGCGACCGTGCTGGTGCAGAAGGGTACGCTGCACCAGGGTGACATCGTCGTCGCCGGCGCCGAATGGGGCCGCGTGCGCGCGATGCTCGACGACAAGGGCCGCGCGCTGAAGGATGCGGGGCCGTCCACGCCAGTCGAGATCCTCGGCCTCTCGGGTGTGCCCGTCGCGGGCGAGCCGTTCGTGGCGGTGGAGAACGAGAGCCGGGCGCGCGAGATCTCCGAGTTCCGCCAGCGCAAGGTGCGCGACAAAGCGGCGGGCGCGATGGGTGTCGCGCGCGGGACACTCGACCAGATGCTGGCGAAGATCCAGGCCGGCGAGCAGAAGGAAGTCGCGGTCGTCATCAAGGCCGACGTGCAGGGCAGCGCCGAGGCGCTCGCCGCGGTGGTGCAGAAGCCGGCGACCGAGGAGGTGCGCGTGCGCGTGCTGCTCTCGGGCGTGGGGCAGATCACCGAGAGCGATGTGCAGCTGGCCAAGGCGTCGTCCGCGATCATCCTCGCGTTCAACGTGCGCGCGACCGCGCAGGCGCGCGACCTGGCGAGCCGCGAGGGCGTGGATATCCGCTACTACTCGATCATCTACGACGTCGCGGACGACGTGGCGGAGCTGGTGCGCGGCAAGACGGCGCCGAAGGCACGGGAGAAGTTCCTGGGCTACGCCGAGGTGCGCCAGGTCTTCGAGATCACCAAGGTCGGCAAGGTTGCCGGCTGCATGATCACCGAGGGCGTGGTCAAGCGCGGCGCCGGCGTGCGGGTGCTGCGCGAGGGCGTGGTCATCCACACCGGCGAACTGTCGCAGCTCAAGCGCTTCAAGGACGACGTGCGGGAAGTCGCGCGCGGCTACGAGTGCGGCCTCTCCTTCGCCAATTTCCACGACCTCAAGGAAGGCGACGTCGTCGAGTGCTTCGAGACGGAGCTGATCGCGGCTTGACGCGAGCGACCGAGACAAAGGGCGCCCCCTCGCAGCGGCAGCTGCGGGTGGCCGAGGCGATGCGCCATGAGCTGGCGAACCTGCTGGCGCGCGGGGCGCTGCGCGACCCGGTGCTGGAGGGAGCCAACCTCACCGTGACGCGCGTGGCGGTGAGCCCGGATCTGCGGCGCGCGACGGCGTTTGTGTCGCGCCTCGGGCGCGCGGATGTCGATGTGCTGCTGCCGTCGCTGAACCGGGGGGCGCCGCATCTGCGCGGCGCCATCGCGCGGGCGCTGAAGCTGCGGCTGGCGCCGGAGATCGTGTTCGCCGCCGACGCAACGCTCGACCAGGCGGCGGGGATCGAGGCGCTGCTCCGCTCGCCGGAGGTCGCGCGCGATCTCGGGCCCGGGCACGAGAACGGGAAGGACTGACGTGCGGCGGCAGAAAGGCCGGGCGCTGGACGGGTGGCTGATCCTCGACAAGCCCGCGGGCCCCACCAGCACCGACATGGTCAACCGGCTGCGCCGGCGCTTCGACGCGCGCAAGGCCGGTCATGGCGGCACGCTCGACCCGCTGGCGACCGGTGTGCTGCCGATCGCCTTCGGGGCAGCGACCAAGACCGTCCCCTACGTGATGGACGGCACCAAGCTCTACCGGTTCACGCTGCGCTTCGGGGAGGCGCGCGACACCGACGATGCGGACGGGCAGGTAACAGCCACCTCCGAGGCGCGGCCGACGGATGGCGCGATCCGGGCGGCGCTGCCCTCTTTCTGCGGCGAGATCATGCAGGTCCCGCCAGCGTTTTCCGCCATCAAGGTGGCGGGCGAGCGGGCCTACGATCTGGCGCGGGCGGGCCAGGCGCCCGAGCTGCCGCCGCGGCCGGCGCGCGTCGACCGGTTCGAGCTGATCGAGCGGCTGGACGCAGATACAGCGATCTTCGAGGTCGCCTCCGGCAAGGGGGTGTACATGCGCAGCCTCGCCCGCGACCTCTCGCGCACGGTCGGCACGGTGGGGCATATCGCGGCGCTGCGCCGCCTGCGCGTGGGTCCCTTTACCGAGGCGCAGGCCTTTGTGCTGGACAATCTGCTCGAAGGAGAGGATACCGCGCCCGCTTCCCCGGACCTGCTGCTTCCGGTCGCGACCGCGCTGGCCGACATCCCGGCGCTGGCCCTGACCGCAGCGGAGGCCGCCGAACTCAGTCATGGACGGGCCCTTGGCCTGGTTCCCCTGCTGAGCCGGATTCCGGGCACTGCCGATCCCGAGGGCGGGATCGTGCGTGCCATGGCGGGGAGCCGCGTCCTCGGCCTTTGCCGCCTGGAAGAAGGGTGGCTGAAGCCGGAGCGGCTGCTGTAGCCCATCCGGGCCCGGCGGTTCTTTCCGATGGCCTGGGGGGACGCGCAACCCCGAACGATGAGGAGTTTTGCGATGTCGATCACCGCTGAGCGCCGCCAGGTGCTCATCACCGAACATGCGAACAAGCCGGGCGATACCGGCAGCCCCGAGGTCCAGGTGGCCCTGCTCTCCGAGCGGATCGGCAACCTTACCGAGCACCTCAAGACGCATGCGAAGGACTTCCACAGCCGCCGCGGCCTGCTGATGCTGGTTGGCCGCCGCCGCCGGCTGCTCGACTATCTGCGTGATCGCGACAAGGCCCGCTACGAGGCGCTGATCGCGCGGCTCAACCTGCGCCGCTGAGCGCGGCCCTGGCATCCGGCGCCGGCCTCCCCACGTAGGAGCCGGTTCCGGTTGCCGGACAAACCCCGCGCCATGGGGGTGCGGGGCAACGCCGACCCCCGGGAAGGATCCCGGGGCCACCGCCGCACGGCGGACCAAAGGTCGCCACCGTTCCCACTCACGGGGATTTCGTGGCGGCGCCTCCGGCCACATGGTCTGGTCCCTCAACGCGACGCCAACGCGCGCATCACGGGGCCGACGCGGCAGACCCAAGAGGTCAGACCTCCAAGGTCGCCGCTCCATGCCGCCCGAGTCGCCGCCTTCCCCGCCCAAGACCGAAGAGGGAACAGGATCGGCCGAGGCCGCGCCGCGCCGGCTCGAAAGGACGTTTCGAATGTTTAATAATTTCCGCAAGGAGATCGACTGGGGCGGGCGCAAGCTCGTGCTCGAGACGGGGAAGGTCGCCCGCCAGGCGGACGGCGCCGTGATGGCGCGCTACGGCGAGACGATCGTGCTCTGCACCGTCGTCGGCGCGCGCAGCGCGAAGCCGGGGCAGGATTTCTTCCCCCTCACCGTCAACTACCAGGAGAAGGCCTTCGCCGCGGGCAAGATCCCGGGCGGGTTCTTCCGCCGCGAGGGCCGCCCGTCGGAGGCCGAGACGCTGATCTCGCGCCTGATCGACCGGCCGATCCGCCCGCTGTTTCCGGACGGGTTCCGAAACGAGGTGCAGGTCATCGCGACCGTGCTGAGCCATGACCTCGAGAACGATCCCGACATTGTCGCCATGGTCGGCTGCTCGGCCGCGCTGACGCTCTCGGGCATCCCGTTCTTCGGCCCCGTCGCCGGCGCGCGCGTCGGCTACAGGGACGGGCAGTACATCCTGAACCCGACCGCCGAGCAGCGCGAGACGTCCGAGCTTGAACTCGTCGTCGCCGGCACGTCCGAAGGCGTGCTGATGGTGGAGAGCGAGGCGAAGGAGCTGTCCGAGGAGGTCATGCTCGGCGCCGTCACCTTCGGGCATGCGGCGTTCCAGCCGGTGATCCAGAGCATCATCGAGCTCGCCGAGCGGGCCGCGAAGGATCCGTGGCCGCTGCCGGAGCAGAGCGAGGAAGAGAAGAATCTCGCCGCGCGCGTGGACGCCCTGGCCCGCGCCGGGCTCGTCGCCGCCTATCGCGAGCCGCAGAAACAGGTCCGCCAGGACGCCGTTGCCGCCGCCAAGAAGGGAGCCGCCGCGGCACTCGCCGCCGAGGCGCTCGACGCGGACAAGGCCAAGGGCCTGTTCAAGGAGCTCGAGGCCGACATCGTGCGCAATGCGATCCTGGACACCGGCCTGCGCATCGACGGGCGCGATACCAAGACGGTGCGCCCGATCATCGCCGAGGTGGGCGTGCTGCCGCGGGCCCACGGCTCCGCGCTCTTCACCCGCGGCGAGACCCAGGCGCTGTGCGTGGCGACACTTGGCACCGGGCAGGACGAGCAGATCGTGGACGCGCTCGCCGGCGAGTACCGCGAGCACTTCATGCTGCACTACAACTTCCCGCCCTACTCCGTCGGCGAGACCGGACGCATGGGCTCGCCCGGGCGGCGCGAGATCGGCCACGGCAAGCTCGCCTGGCGGGCGATCCATCCGCTGCTGCCGGCCAAGGAGAGCTTCCCGTATACGCTGCGCGTGGTCTCCGAGATCACCGAGAGCAACGGCTCCTCCTCCATGGCGACGGTCTGCGGCTCCTCGCTCGCGTTGATGGATGCGGGCGTGCCGCTGCCGCGCCCGGTGGCCGGCATCGCGATGGGGCTGATCAAGGAGGATCGCGGCTTCGCCGTGCTCTCCGACATCCTCGGCGACGAGGACCATCTCGGCGACATGGACTTCAAGGTGGCGGGCACCGAGAAGGGTGTGACGTCGTTGCAGATGGACATCAAGATCACGTCCATTACGCCCGAGATCATGAAGGTGGCGCTGGCGCAGGCGCGCGACGGGCGCATGCACATCCTGGGCGAGATGGCGAAGGCCATCACCGGGGCACGCTCGGATGTCGCCGCCACCGCGCCGCGCATCACCATCATCAACGTGCCGAAGGACAAGATCCGCGAGGTGATCGGCACCGGCGGCAAGGTGATCCGCGAGATCGTCGAGCAGACCGGTACCAAGATCGACATCGAGGACGACGGCACGATCAAGATCGCGGCGACCGACCAGGAGCAGGCACAGAAGGCGATCGACTGGATCCGGGGCATCGTGGCGGAGCCGGAGATCGGCGTTATCTACAATGGCCGCGTGGTGAAGACCGCCGAGTTCGGCGCCTTCGTCAACTTCCTCGGCTCGCGCGACGGGCTCGTGCATATCAGCGAGCTGACCCAGGGGCGCGTCGCCAAGACCGCCGACGTGATCAATGTGGGCGATGCGGTGAAGGTGAAGGTCATCGGCTTCGACGAACGCGGCAAGGTGAAGCTCTCGATGCGCGTCGTTGACCAGGCGACGGGCGAGGACATCACCGACAAGGTCGGGCCCAAGGGCGGCAAGCGGGAGCGCGGCGATGGCGCCGACCCCGCGCAAGCGCCGCAGCCGACGGTCTGAGGGAGCGGTCTTAGAACCGCTGCCCATGAGGCGCCGCACGATGCATGGCCACCCGCGCCCCTTCCCTGCTGTCGCAGGCGGGCGGGCGCGGGTGGCCCGTGCAATTACGCGGGCTAACTGTTACACGCGCATGACTGTTCCGACAGTAAACACTCGGGAAGGGACGCGGGCGACCGGATGAAGGCGATCAACGCAATCCGCATGGGCGGAGTGGACGTTCTGCCGCTCGTCGAGGGCGGCAAGGGTGTTGCCATTTCCAACGGCAACACCGCCGGCCATTGGGCGGCGGCGGGCGGCGTGGGCACCCTGTCCGCGGTCAATGCCGACAGCTACGACGCCGCTGGTGGCATTATCCCGCAAGTCTACCACGGCCGCACGCGGCGCGACCGGCACGAAGAACTGGTGGCCTACGCGATCGCCGGCGGCATCGCCCAGGCGCGCCGCGCGCGCGACATCGGCGGGCCGAAGGCGCGCATCCACGCCAACATCCTCTGGGAGATGGGTGGGGCGGAGCGCGTCATCACCGGCATCCTGGAAAGTGCGAAGGGCCTCATCAACGGCATCACCTGCGGCGCCGGCATGCCCTATCGCCTCTCGGAGATCGCGGCGCGGTTCGGCGTGCACTACTACCCGATCGTCTCTTCCGCCCGTGCGTTCAACGCGCTGTGGAAGCGCGCCTACTCCAAGGTGGGCGAGCTCCTCGGCGGCGTGGTCTACGAGGATCCGTGGCTCGCCGGCGGGCATAACGGGCTCTCCAACAACGAGGACCCGAACCGGCCGCAGGACCCGCTGCCGCGCGTGCTCGAGCTGCGCCGGCTGATGCGTACCTTCGGCCTCGACCAGGTGCCGATCATCATGGCCGGCGGTGTGTGGTGGCTCGAGGAGTGGGAGGACTGGATCGACAACCCGGAACTCGGGCCGATCGCGTTCCAGTTCGGTACACGCCCGCTGGTGACGACCGAAAGCCCGATCGCGGAAGCCTGGAAACGCAAGCTGCTGACGTTGAAGAAGGGCGACGTGTTCCTCAACCGCTTCTCTCCAACGGGGTTCTACAGCTCCGCGGTCAACAACGCCTTCATCCACGAGCTGCGCGAGCGCGGCGAGCGGCAGGTGGCCTACGCGACCGAGCCGGTTGGCGAGCACCAGGCGGAATACGGCGTGGGGCCGCGCAAGCGCCCGGCTTACCTGGTGCCGAGCGACCTTGAGCGCGTGCAGGCCTGGGAGAAGGAAGGCTTCACCGAGGCACTGCGCACGCCCGACTCGACGCTGGTCTTCGTCACCCCGGAAAAGTCGCGCGAGATCCTGCTTGACCAGGCCGCCTGCATGGGCTGCCTGAGCCAGTGCCGCTTCTCCAACTGGTCGCA
The DNA here is from genome assembly GCA_963764465.1 of uncultured Pseudomonadota bacterium. Taxonomy (GTDB): domain Bacteria; phylum Pseudomonadota; class Alphaproteobacteria; order Acetobacterales; family Acetobacteraceae; genus JAJXXT01. Next base: position 298,150 of record CAVXSO010000007.1, read on the forward strand.
GGAAGGCCCGGACTACGACAACGGCAAGAAGGCCGATCCGCGCAGCTTCTGCATCCAGAAGACGCTGCAGGACATCGCGCATCGCGGCAATGACGAGGTGGTACTGGCGAACAACCTGATGTTCTCCGGGCATAACGCCTATCGTTTTGCTTCCGATCCGTTCTACGGCAACGGCTTCATCCCCACCGTCAAGCAGCTGGTCGAGCGGATCCTCACCGGCCGCTGAGCGGCGCGCGGACCCGATAAACTCACCCAAGCCCCGCTTGGCATCATTGCCTTCGCGACTCGGACACGTGCGTCCGGGCAGGAGCGGCTGGGGGCAGGATGGCGACGATCGGGATCGAGAAGCGCGCGCAAGTTGTCGTGCTCGGCAACGAAAAGGGCGGTTCCGGCAAATCCACGGCGGCGATGCACATCATCGTCGGGCTGCTGCGCGACGGGTACCGCGTCGGCGCGGTGGACCTCGATGCGCGGCAGGGCACGCTCACGCGCTACCTCGAGGCGCGCGCCGCCTTCGCGGGGTCGCGTGGCATCGCGCTACCGCTGCCGCAGCCGGCGAGCATCCCGCGCTCGGAACTGGACAGCCGCGCCGAGGCGGAGGCCGATGAGCGCGAGCGCTTCGACGCGGCGCTGCATGGGCTTTCGCGCGAGAACGACATTGTGGTGATCGACTGCCCGGGCGCGGATACGCATCTCTCCCGCCTCGGCCACGCGCACGCGGACACGCTGATCACGCCGATCAACGACAGTTTCGTGGATTTCACGATGCTGGCGACGGTCGATGCGGACAATCACGAGGTGGTGCGGCCGAGCATCTACAGCGAGATGGTCTGGCAGGCGCGGAAGGCGCGCTTCTCGCGCGACCGCGGGCGCATCGACTGGATCGTGATGCGCAACCGGCTGGGTTCGGCGGAGGCGCGCAACAAGCGCGATGTCGGCGCCACACTCGACATCCTGGCCAAGCAAATCGGCTTTCGCACCGTGCGCGGCTTTGGCGAGCGCGTGATCTTCCGCGAACTCTACCTGCAGGGGCTGACGCTGATGGATGTGCGCGAGGCCGGGCTCGGCATTTCGCTCGGCATGAGCCATGTCGCAGCGCGCGCGGAGGTGCGGGCACTGATCGGCGCGATCAGAAAGCCGCCGCCGTCGCTGGTGCTGGAGACGCCCGCGGCCTGAGGGGTGCGGCGGCATAGTCGCGCGCGGCGCTGGTCGCGGGCTGCCCTCAGTGAACAGTCCAGATCCTGTCTCCGCTGCGGCGTGCAGATCTGGCGTTACGCGCGCGCCACCGCAAACTCAGTGTTTAGGCGTGCCCCGGCGCGCAGGGCAGGTGGTGCCTTGCCAGTTCGCGGCAAGCGTCGGTCGCGTCGCCCTCGTCGAGGCCCGTGACCTCCGCGCGCCAGAGCGGGTGCTCGCGCGTGCCCACCGGGATCACGCGCGCGGTGCCCGTGCCGGCCAGGCGCTGGGCCGTGGTCGCGGCGCGGCGGGCCGCCGGCAGGTTCGAGAACGCACCGACGCGGACGAGCCAGGTCGGCGCAGGCTGGGGCGGGCGCGGATGCGGCATGGTCCCCGCCACCGCCGCCGTCACCAGCTGGGGCCCGTGATTCGTCTCCGGCAGCACGCCCATCTCGCGAAATCCGGCATCGAGCAGGTAGCGCATGTTGGCATTGCGCTCCGCTGCGTGGGCGGCGCCGACCACGACGCCGATCAGCCGCAATCCGCCACGCACCGCGGAGGTAGCAAGGTTGGAGCCGGACAGGTTGGTGTAGCCGGTCTTGATGCCATCGGCACCGGGATAGGAAGCGAGCAGGCCGTCGTGCCCGTAGATGGTGCGGCCATGGAAGACGAAGCTGCGGGTGGAGAAATACCGGTAGTCGGCGGGGAAATCGTAGATCAGGTGGCGCGCGAGGGTGGCGATGTCGCGCACCGTGGTGAGGTTCTGCGGCGTCGGCAGGCCGGAAGCATTGCGATAGATCGTGTGGGTCATGCCGAGGCCGCGCGCGCGCAGCGTCATCATCTCGGCGAAACGTGCCTCGCTGCCACCGGCGAGCAGCTCGCCGATCGCGCACGCCGCGTCGTTGGCGGAGAGCGTGACCATGCCGAGGATCGCGTCATGGACGGTGAGCCGGGTCACCCCGGGGATCAGGCCGAGCTTGGTCGGCTCCATCGCCGCGCAATGCTCGGAGACCGGCACCAGCTCGTCGAGCCGGATGCGGCGGTCCCGCAGCGCCTCGAACGCCATGTAGAGCGTCATCATCTTCGTGAGACTGGCGGGAATTCGCGGCGCGTCCGGGTTCGTCGCAGAAAGGACGCGCCCGGTATCGGCGACGACAACGATCTCGGCGTAGCGGGCGGATCCGATCTGTGCCCGCGCGGGCGAGGCGACGATAGAAACCCCCGCCACCAGCATCAGCCCGAAAAACGCGCAACGCCCACGTAACCAGGTTGCGCTCTTCCCCCAGCCCATGCCTCGCAACTCCTATCACCGGCGGCGTGACCCTAGGCGCGTCCAGCGTTGCATGTCCAGAGCCAAAGTCTCTGAAATTGAATGGGTTAGTAAGGTAGCCACGAAGCCGCGCCAGCACCGGGCACCGACCTGGGAGACGGCATCAGGCGGCCTAATGTTGCATTGCACAAAATTCCCTTGACGTTTCGTCTGCGACTGCCTACCTGGGATTTGCTGCACCGCAACATGACCTGCCGGGGTATCCGGCCGACGCGGGCAGGAAGAACGACGACACGACCGTGGGAAGCGGCCCTCCCCAAGACGACAGCGGGGACAGGACGGCGCTGATCCGCGGAACCAGGGAACACAAGGCCCACACGGTGGAAGCCCGAGGGGCCGAGGAGAGAACGATGGCGATGAAGAAGAACGGCACCCCGGCCCCGGAAGCAACGGAGACGGCGGCCCCCACCAACCCGATGGCCGGTTATGTGAAGACACCGGCGGAGCTCAAGGCGAACATGGAGAAGGCGATGAAGTCGGCTGAGGAATTCCTGAGCTTCGGCCAGGGCAATGTCGAGGCGATGGTGAAGTCCGGCCAGATCTGGGCCGCGGGCGTGCAGGACATCGGCAAGACGGTGGCCGCGACCGCGCAGGCGCAGTTCGACGCGACGGTCTCGACCTTCAAGGCGCTGACCACGGTGAAGTCGCTCAAGGAGGCGATGGACCTGCAGGCGCAGCTCGCGCGCACCTCGGTCGAGAAGGCCGTTGCCGAGACCGGCAAGCTGACCGACGCATCGCTCAAGCTCGCCGAGCAGACCATGGCGCCGCTCGCCGCGCGCGTGACGCTCGTGGTCGAGAAGTTCGGCCGCGCCGCCTGACGCGGCGGGGCTCGATCGTCCCTCCACTTCCTCCCATCGGAGGGACGTACGTCGGAGGCCCGGGATCCCCCCCCCGGGCCTCTTCGTCCTTAAGGGGAGGCGATCATTCCGCGCCTTGTCCCGTCATGGTCCTTTTCTACCGGGCCAGGCATCCGATATGCTTCGTCGTGAGGCAGGCATGAGCGACGACCCGAATCGCGAAGAACCGCCGGGTGCACCGCCCGGCCGCGGCCGCGGCGATGAACGCGGCACCAACCCTTCCACCGGTGTGGTGGTCAAGGCGCGGCCCAAGACGCGCAAGCCCGCAATGTACAAGGTGCTGATGCTCAACGACGACTACACGCCGATGGAGTTCGTCGTGCATGTCCTCGAGCGCTTCTTCCAGAAATCGCGGGAGGAGGCGACGCGTATCATGCTGCATGTGCATCGGCGCGGCGTCGGCGTCTGCGGCGTGTTCACCTACGAGGTCGCGGAGACCAAGGTGGCGCAGGTGATGGATCTGGCGCGCCAGAACCAGCACCCGCTGCAATGCACGATTGAGAAAGAGTAACGAGTGTCGTGACTGGCGCGCCTCGACCCTTACGGGCGCACCGCGGCGCGCATCGGGACCCTGCCGATGCAAGCCCGCCATCTGGCGAGGATGGCGCGCCGGTCCACGAAAAATCATCTTTTCCGTACGAATGTGCTGGCGCGCCACGCAAAGTGGCGAGATGATCGCGGCGTCGAGCGCGGGTCTTCCGCGGCGGATTCGCCCGGGTGGCCAGGGTTCGTGAACACGGGCGTCTCGCCCGCCGTGCCGATGACGCCAGACGCTGACGCCCAACCGCCTTACTGATGGAGCAGCAATCTTATGCTGTCACGGAACCTCGAACAGACGCTGCACCGCTCGCTGGGACTCGCCAGCGAACGCAGGCATGAATACGCCACACTCGAGCACCTGCTGCTGGGGCTGACGGAGGATTCCGACGCGGCGACGGTGCTGCGCGCCTGCGGGGTCGACCTCGACAAGCTGCGTACCGATCTCACCGAGTTCCTCGACAAGGACCTCGCGGGCCTGGCGACCGACCGGCCCGGCGACCCGAAGCCCACGGCGGGGTTCCAGCGCGTGGTGCAGCGGGCCGCGATCCACGTGCAGTCCTCTGGCCGCGACGAGGTGACCGGCGCGAACGTGCTGGTGGCGCTGTTCAGCGAACGCGAGAGCCATGCGGTCTACTTCCTGCAGACGCAGGACATGACGCGGCTCGACGCCGTGAACTTCATCAGCCACGGCATCGCCAAGGCGCCCGGGCGCAGCCAGGCGCGCCCGGTGCAGGGCTCCAGCGAGGGCAACCACCCCGAGGGCGAGCGCGAGGAGAAGCCCTCGCGGCGCGGCCAGGACGCGCTCTCCACCTACTGCGTCAACCTCAACAAGAAGGCGATGGCGGGCAAGATCGACCCGCTGATCGGACGCGACACAGAGATCGAGCGGACGATTCAGATCCTGTGCCGGCGCACCAAGAACAACCCGCTCTATGTTGGCGATCCCGGCGTGGGCAAGACGGCGATCGCCGAGGGGCTGGCGAAGCGCATCGTCGAGGGCGAGGTGCCGGAGGTGCTGTCGAAGGCCACGATCTTTGCGCTCGACATGGGCGCGCTGCTGGCCGGTACCCGCTACCGCGGCGATTTCGAGGAGCGGCTCAAGGCGGTGGTGAACGAACTCGAGGCCCAGCCTGGCGCCGTGCTGTTCATCGACGAGATCCACACCGTGATCGGCGCCGGCGCAACCTCGGGCGGTGCGATGGATGCGTCCAATCTGCTGAAGCCGGCGCTCGCCTCCGGCACGCTGCGCTGCATCGGCAGCACCACGTACAAGGAGTTCCGCAACTACTTCGAGAAGGACCGCGCGCTGGTGCGCCGGTTCCAGAAGATCGACGTCAACGAGCCGACGCTTGAGGACTCGGTCAAGATTCTCCGCGGCCTCAAGGGCAACTACGAAAAGCATCACAAGGTGCGCTACACCGACGAGGCGATCCGTGCCGCGGTGGAGCTTTCCGCGAAATACATCCACGACCGCAAGCTGCCGGACAAGGCCATCGATGTGATCGACGAGGTCGGCGCCTCGCGCATGCTGCTGCCCGAGGGCAAGCGGCGCAAGACGGTGACGCTGCGCGACGTGGAGGAGATCGTCGCCAAGATTGCGCGCATCCCGCCCAAATCCGTCTCCGCCGACGACAAGGAAACGCTGCGCAACCTCGAGCGCGATCTGCGCGCGATGGTGTTCGGCCAGGACCGCGCGATCGAAGCGCTCGCCGCCGCGATCAAGCTCTCGCGCGCGGGACTGCGCGACCTGGAGAAGCCGATCGGCAATTACCTGTTCTCGGGCCCGACCGGCGTCGGCAAGACGGAGGTCGCACGCCAGCTCGCCTCCACGCTCGGCATCGAGCTGATCCGCTTCGACATGAGCGAGTACATGGAGCGGCACTCGGTTTCCCGCCTCATCGGCGCGCCACCCGGCTATGTCGGCTTCGACCAGGGTGGCATGCTGACGGACGCGATCGACCAGCATCCGCACGCGGTGCTGCTGCTCGACGAGATCGAGAAGGCGCACCCGGACCTGTTCAACATCCTGCTGCAGGTGATGGACCACGGGAAGCTGACCGACCACAACGGCAAGACGGTGGACTTCCGTAACGTCATCCTGATCATGACGACCAATGCCGGCGCGTCCGACATGGCGCGAGAGGCAATCGGGTTCGGGCGCGAGACGCGCGAGGGCGAGGACGAGGACGCGATCAAGCGACTGTTCACGCCGGAGTTCCGCAACCGGCTGGACGCGGTGATCCCGTTCGCGGGGCTGACGCCCGAGATCGTCGCGCGCGTCGTCGAGAAATTCGTCATGCAGCTCGAGGCACAGCTCGCCGACCGCAACGTCACGATCGAGATGTCCTCCGCCGCCAAGGAGTGGCTGGCCGAGCGCGGCTACGACCGGCTCTATGGCGCGCGGCCGCTGGCCCGCATCATCCAGGAGTATATCAAGAAGCCGCTGGCTGACGAACTGCTGTTCGGCCGGCTGCTGAAGGGTGGCGCGGTGAAGGTGACGGTGGCGGATGGCAAGCTCGCCTTCGAGTTCGCCGAGGTGGTGCCGGCCTTGCCGCGCCCGGCCGGCGACGCCGATGAGGGCGAAGCCGAGCGCGAGCCGGAGACCGCAGAGTAGGCCGGGCATTCCGGTAGCGCTGGAAGCCGGGCGGGCGTGATCGACAAGCTCGCCTATCTCATCGCGCTGGCCGGGGAACAGCATTTCGGCCGCGCCGCCGATAGCTGCGGCGTGACGCAGCCGACGCTGTCGGCGGGCATCAAGCAGCTCGAGGAACAACTTGGCGTGCTGCTGGTGCAGCGCGGCAGCCGGTTCATCGGCTTCACGCCGGAAGGGCAGCGCACGCTGGACTGGGCGCGGCGTATCGTGGGCGACGCGCAGGCGCTGCGTGACGAGATTCGCGCACTGAAGACGGGGCTCGCGGGCCATCTGCGGATTTCCGCGATCCCCACCGCGCTGCCGATGGTGACCCCACTGACGGAGCCGTTCCGCCTCGCCCACCCCAATGTCAGCTTTTCGGTCTACTCGCGCACCTCGATCGAGATCCTGGCGCAGCTCGAGAACCTGGAGACGGATGTCGGACTTTCCTATCTCGACCGCGAGCCGGTGGGGCGGGTGCGTACGCTCGCGCTCTATCACGAGATCTACCGGCTGGTGGTGGCGGCGGGACACGACCTGGCGACCGCGCGTTCCGTCGGCTGGAAGCAGCTCGCGGGCCTGCCGCTCGCGCTACTGACGCCGGACATGCAGAACCGCCGCATCATCGACGCGGCGCTGCGCGAGGCGGGCGTGGAGCCGACGCCGGCCATGCAGTCTGACTCGATGCTGGCCGTGCTGGCGCATGTGCGCACCGGGCAGTGGGCCGGGGTTCTGCCGGCGGTGCTGGTGGACACACTCGACGCTTCGAGCCGGCTGGTGGCAATCCCGATCGAGGACCAGCGCCCGCCGCCGACCGTGGGCCTGATCTACCCGCAGCGCGAGCCGCTGACGCCGCTGACCGCGGCACTGCTCGTGGAGGCGAGGCGTTTTGTCGCGGCGCGAGGCATCGGCTGACCGTGCTGTGGGTCCAAGAAGTGGTGCCAAGCCCCCTTCGATTGATTTTCTCTATCACATTACGGAACTAACGCCTTGAAATTACGCAGTGGCGCTACCCAAAGTTAAGCAGAAGAATGCGAGAAGGAAGCGACTGGTGTTGGACTTCGAGCGCTGGAGCGAGGCGCGCGCCACCACGATCATCGCGGAGTATGCTGGGCAACCTGGCGCTGCCTTGCCGGTTCTTCGTGCGCTGCTGGAGGCTTTCGGCCATGTGCCGGCCGAGGCCGAGCCCCTGGTGGCGGCCGCGCTCAACCTCAGCCGGGCCGAGGTGCATGGTATTGTTACCTTCTATCATGATTTCCGCCCGCACCCGCCCGGGCGGCATGTGCTGCGGCTGTGCCGGGCCGAGGCATGCCAGGCCGCAGGGGGTGAGGCGATCGCGGAGGGCGTGCGTCACCGCCACGGCATCGACTGGCACGGGACGACGCCGGACGGCGCGCTAACGCTGGAGCCGGTATTCTGCCTCGGCCTGTGCGCCTGCGCGCCGGCGGCGATGCTGGATGGCGAGGTGCTCGGGCGGCTCGATGCCGCGGCGCTGGACGAGGCGCTGGAGGCAGTGGCGTGAAGCCGTTGCGGCTCTACCTGCCGATCGACGCTGCCGCTATTGCCGTGGGGGTTGAGCGCGTTGTTGCGGCGTTGAAGGACGCGGCCGCGTCGCGCGGCGTGACGCTCGACCTCGTGCGCACCGGCACGCGCGGGATGGTCTGGCTCGAGCCGTTGCTGGAGGCGGACAGCGCCGAGGGCCGTATCGGGTTCGGACCGATGCGCCCGGACGACGCGGCGGGCGTGCTTGGGGCGATACTGGGTGGCGGAACCCATGCGAAGGCGCTGGGCCCGGTGGAACGTATCCCCTTCCTGCGCGAGCAGACACGGCTGGTGTTTGCGCGCTGCGGCATTACGGACCCGCTATCGACCACGGATTATGCGGCGCATGGCGGCTGGAAGGGGTTCGCGCGGGCCCGGACGATTGGTCCCGCCGCCACGGTCGAGGAAATTGTGGCGTCCGGCCTGCGCGGGCGCGGCGGCGCGGGTTTCCCCACGGGGATCAAGTGGCGCACCGCCGCGGCGGCGGCGGGCGAACAGAAATACATCGTCTGCAACGCGGATGAGGGGGATTCCGGCACCTTCGCCGACCGCATGATCATGGAAGGCGATCCGTTCGTGCTCATCGAGGGCATGGCGATCGCCGGGCTCGCCGTCGGCGCATCGCAAGGCTACATCTATATTCGGTCCGAATACCCGCATGCGATCAGGACGATGCGCGAGGCAATCCGCATCGCGAGCCGCGAGGGCATACTGGAAGGCTTCGCGCTCGAGGTGCGCGTCGGCGCCGGCGCCTACGTGTGCGGTGAGGAAACCTCGCTGCTCGACAGCATCGAGGGCAGGCGCGGCGTGGTGCGCGCGAAGCCGCCGCTGCCGGCGATCCAGGGTCTGTGGGGCAGGCCGACGGTCATCAACAACGTCATCTCGCTGGCCTCCGTGCCGTGGATCATGGCCGAGGGGGCCGGCGCGTATCAGGGCTTCGGGCTTGGCCGCTCACGCGGCACGATGCCGGTGCAGCTCGCGGGTAATATCCGCCACGGCGGGCTCTACGAATGCGCGTTCGGCATCACGCTGGGCGAATTGGTGGAGCGCGTGGGTGGCGGTACGGCGAGCGGGCGACCGGTACGCGCGGTGCAGGTGGGCGGGCCGCTCGGCGCCTATTTCCCCCCTGCCCTGTTCGACACGCCATTCGACTACGAGGCGTTTGCCGCGCGCGACGGGCTGATCGGGCATGGCGGCATCGTGGTGTTCGACGACACGGTGGACATGGCACGCCAGGCTCGCTTCGCGATGGAGTTCTGCGCGCTGGAAAGCTGCGGCAAGTGCACGCCCTGTCGCATCGGCTCGACGCGCGGGGTCGAGGTGATCGACCGGCTGCTCGCGGGTGTGCGGCCGGAGGCGCAGCGCGAGTTGCTGGCCGATCTCTGCCACACGATGAAGTTCGGCTCGCTCTGCGCGCTGGGTGGCTTCACGCCGTATCCGGTGATGAGCGCGCTGACGCATTTCCCGGAGGATTTCGTGCCGCGCGCCGGGGCGCGGATGGCCGCGGAGTAACGCCATGGGCCTGGTCCAGGAAATCGATTACGGAACAAAGCCATCGGCGGCGACCGCCATGGTGACACTCAGCATCGACGGCAACCAGGTGACAGTGCCCGAGGGCACCTCCCTGATGCGGGCTGCGATGGACGCCGGCATCAAGGTGCCGAAACTCTGTGCCACCGACATGCTGGACAGCTTCGGCTCCTGCCGCATGTGCCTGATCGAGATCGAGGGGCGCGCGGGCACGCCCGCCGCCTGCACCACGCCCGTGGCCGAGGGCCTGGTGGTGCGCACGCAGACTCCGAAGCTCGCGCAGCTGCGCCGCGGGGTCATGGAGCTCTACATCTCCGACCACCCGCTCGATTGCCTGACGTGTTCGGCGAACGGCAATTGCGAGCTGCAGGACACGGCTGGCGAGGTCGGGCTGCGCGAGGTTCGTTACGGCTATGACGGCGCCAACCATCTCGATGCGCGCATCGATGGCTCCAACCCCTATTTTCAGTTCGATCCGGCCAAATGCATCGTCTGCTCGCGATGCGTGCGCGCGTGCGACGAGGTGCAGGGCACGTTCGCGCTGACCATCGGCGGACGCGGCTTTAAATCGCATGTCTCGCCGGGAATGGAGGAGAGCTTCCTCGCCTCTGAATGCGTTTCCTGCGGCGCCTGCGTGCAGGCGTGCCCGACGGCGACGCTGATCGAGAAGAGCGTGGTCGAGATCGGCCAGCCCGAGCATTCCGTTGTCACCACCTGCGCGTATTGCGGCGTGGGTTGCAGCTTCAAGGCGGAGATGCGTGGCGAGACCGTGGTGCGGATGGTGCCGTGGAAGGACGGCCGCGCCAATCGCGGCCATTCCTGCGTGAAGGGTCGTTTCGCTATCGGCTATGCCGACCACCCCGATCGGATCCTGAAGCCGATGCTGCGCGCCAGGATCACGGACCCGTGGCGCGAGGTTTCCTGGGAAGAGGCGATCGCGCATGTCGCGAGCGAGTTCCGCCGCATCCAGGCGAGCCACGGGGTGGGTGCGATCGGCGGCATCACCTCCTCGCGCTGTACGAACGAGGAAACCTACCTGATCCAGAAGCTGGTGCGCGCCGCGTTCGGCAACAACAACGTGGATACCTGCGCGCGTGTCTGCCACTCACCGACCGGCTACGGGCTCAAGACGACGTACGGCACATCCGCCGGCACGCAGGATTTCAATTCCGTCGAACATGCCGACATCGTGATCATCATCGGCGCCAACCCCACGGACGGGCATCCGGTGTTCGCCTCACGCCTCAAGAAGCGGCTGCGCGAGGGGGCGAAGCTGATCGTGATCGACCCGCGGCGCATCGACCTGGTGCGGACGCCGCACGTGGAGGCAACGCATCACCTGGCGCTGCGGCCCGGCACCAATGTCGCGATGCTGACCGCGATCGCGCATGTGATCGTGACCGAGAATCTGGTGGACGCGAACTTCGTGCGCGAGCGCTGCGACGTTGCGACCTTCAGCGACTGGGCGGCGTTCGTCGCCGACCCGCGTAACGCGCCGGAAGCGATGGAAACGGTGACGGGTGTGCCGGCGGCCACGGTGCGCGCGGCGGCGCGGCTCTATGCCACGGGCGGCAATGCCGCGATCTACTACGGGCTCGGCGTCACCGAGCACAGCCAGGGTAGCACCGCGGTGATGGCAATCGCCAACCTCGCGATGGCAACAGGCAATCTCGGCCGGCCGGGCGTTGGCGTGAATCCGCTGCGGGGGCAGAACAATGTCCAGGGCGCCTGCGACATGGGCTCCTTCCCGCACGAGTACACCGGCTATCGCCACGTGTCCGACGAGGCGACGCGCCACTCCTTCGAGGCACTCTGGGGCGTCTCGCTAGACCCGGAACCCGGGCTGCGCATTCCCAACATGCTCGATGCCGCGCTCGATGGATCGTTCCGCGGGCTTTACATCCAAGGCGAGGACATCGTGCAGTCCGATCCCGACACGCGGCACGTGACCGCGGGGCTCGCGGCGATGGAATGCGTGGTCGTGCAGGATCTGTTTCTCAACGAGACGGCCAACTGGGCTCATGTCTTCCTGCCGGGCTCAACCTTCCTGGAGAAGGACGGGACCTTCACCAACGCGGAGCGACGCATCGGGCGCGTGCGACGGGTGATGGCGCCGAAGGCCGGCTACGCCGACTGGGAGATCACGCAACTCATCGCGCGCGCGATGGGCATGGCGATGGACTACCAGCATCCGTCCGCGATCATGGACGAGATCGCGGCGCTGACGCCCACCTTCGCCGGCGTTTCCTTCGCAAAGCTCGACGCGCTGGGTTCCGTGCAATGGCCCTGCAACGAGAAGGCGCCGGAGGGCACGCCGGTGATGCATATCGGCGGCTTCACGCGCGGGCTCGGCAATTTCGTCGTCACCGAATACGTGCCGACGGACGAGAAGGTGGGGCCGCGCTTCCCGCTGCTGCTCACCACCGGGCGCATCCTGAGCCAGTACAATGTGGGGGCGCAGACGCGCCGCACCGCCAACTCCATCTGGCACGAGGAGGATCGGCTTGAGATCCACCCGCACGACGCGGAGGAACGGGGCATTCGCGACGGCGGCTGGGTGCGGGTCGCGAGCCGCGCCGGCGAGACCTCGCTACGCGCGCGCATCACCGACCGGGTGGCGCCCGGCGTGGTCTACACGACCTTCCACCACCCCGCGACGCAGACCAACGTGGTGACCACGGACTATTCCGACTGGGCAACCAATTGCCCAGAATACAAGGTGACGGCGGTGCAGGTCTCGCCTTCCAACGGCCCCTCGGTGTGGCAGGCGGAGTACGACGCCTTCGCGCGCAAGAGCCGGCGGATTGCGGCAGAATGAGCCAAGCCGTCATCCAGACATCGCGCGCGCGGCTGCGGGATGGGCTGCTCGAGCACGGCGCGCGCGCGCTGGCGGAGGAGACGGCGATCGCGCTCACCTACCGGCATGCGACACATGCGGTGATGCTGGCGAGCCCCTGCGACCTCGAAGATTTCGCAGTCGGGTTCAGCCTGACCGAGGGGATTGTGGCGCGCGTTGAGGAAATCGAGAGCCTCGAGATCATTCGCCGCGAGCGCGGCATCGAACTCAGGATGTGGATCACGGATGGGGCGGACGAGGCGCTGACGAAGCGGCGCCGGCGTCTGGCTGGCGCCACAGGCTGCGGACTTTGTGGCATGGAAAGCCTCGATGCGGCGTTACCGGATCTGCGCGGGGTGAAGGCGGGCGCGCGTTTCTCCGTCGCCGACCTCGCGCGCGCGATCGCATCGCTGCCCAGCGCGCAACCGCTCAATGATGCAACCCACGCTGTGCACGCGGCGGGGTTCTGGAAACCTGGTGCCGGCCTGGTCGCGGTGCGCGAGGATGTCGGGCGGCACAACGCGCTCGACAAGCTGGCAGGCGCTCTGGCGCGGGCCGGCGAAAAGGCGGTGGACGGCGCCGTACTGCTCACCAGCCGCGTCTCAGTGGAGATGGTGCAGAAGGCGGCGATGATCGGCGCCCCCGCAATCGTTGCGATCTCGGCACCGACGGCCTTGGCGGTGCGCACCGCGGACGCCGTGGGGATCATGCTGGCGGGCGTGGCGCGCGCCGATGGGCTCGAAATCTTCACGCAGCCCGAAGTCTGTGGAATCTCGCCCAATGGACGTTGAGCGCCTTACCTACATGGCCAACCAGATCGGCAGATTTTTCGCGCACAGGCCGGAAACGGAAGCCATTGCCGGGATCGAGGAGCATATCCGTCAGTTCTGGGACCCGCGGATGCGCGCCGCGATCGTGGCCAGCGACGGCGCCGCACTCGATCCGCTGCCGCGCGCGGCGGTGGCGCGGCTACGCGACAAGACTGCCAGAACCTGACATCGCCATAATTTGAAAACGGGGAAGCCTGACGCGGCCAGCTTGCGCGACTGGGGTTTGCCGCGCTATCGTCCTGGCGTTATCGTTAATATATCGAGAATATGCCCCGCCCTGACGGCCCTGCCCTGCTGTCCCGCCTGCGTCGGCGCATCGTGCTCAACGAGTTCGCCCCGGGACATGTGCTGACCGAACTCGGCATTGCCGCCGAGATCGGCTGCAGCCAGTCGGCCGTGCGCGAAGCCCTGCTGCGGCTGGAGGGCGAGGGCCTGGTGCACCGCGCCGGACGCCAGGGGACGCGGGTGACGGACCTGGATGCCGACGCCGCGTCGGAAATCCTGGATGTGCGCCGGCGTATCGAACTGCGTGGCGCGCGCCGGGCGGCGCGGATGGCCGGGGCGGGCGATGTCGCGCAGCTGCGCGGCCTGCTGGCCGCCATGCACCGCGCCGCTGAGGCGGCTGATGTCTGGGGTGTGATCGAACAGGACATCGAGCTCCACCTGGCGCTGTTTCGCATCGCCGGGCTGGAGGCCCTGGAGCCCATCCTGGCGCGCTGTATCCTGCACACGCAGCGTTTCAAGCTCTGGGCGCCGTGGCACCAGCGCCCGCTGGAGCAGACCGCCGCCCGTCACGCGCCGCTGCTCGACGCGCTGCAGAATGGCGACGGGCCGCTGCTCACCCGCCTGCTCGCCGAACATCTCGACACGATGGTGGAACGACGCAACGCCGCCTGAAACAAGAACGGGAGGAAACCGATGACCAGAAAAATGTCGCTGACACGCCGCACGCTGCTTGGCGGCGCCGCACTTGCCGCGACGCCGCTCGCGCGTCCGCACGCCGCCACGCCGGTCACCGTGCGCTGGTGGTACCATTTCGACGATCCCAAGGCATCGCCTGCCTCTCTCATCGCCGACTTCGAGAAAAAGAATCCCGGCATCCAGATTCATCCCGAGAACATCCCATGGGGCGGCGGGGCCGATTACGACACGCGGCTCTACACCACGCTGCTCGCCGGCGGCGGGCCAGACTGCGCCATGGTGAAGTTCAACAACCTGCCGCGCCTGATGCAGATGAAGGCGCTGGAGCCCCTCGATGGCCGCATCAACGCCTGGGCAGGCAAGAGCGACATCTCCGATGATATCTGGCGGTTGCACACCGCGCCTGATGGGCGCCACTACTACGTGCCGGTGCAGTACGTGATCCTCTACCTCTATGTCCGGCAGGACTGGCTCGCCAAGGCAAAGCTGCCGATGCCGACGGATTTCCCCTCCTTCCTCGCGGCCGCAAAGGCGATGACGACGGATGGCCACTGGGGGTTCGGACTGCGTGGCGGCGCCGGCGGGCAGGATTTCTGGAACACGTTCGTACTCGGCGGCGGCGCCGAAATGGTCAAGGGCGGGCTGGTGACGCCAAAGGCGCTGGCCGCGAACCGCTGGTTCATCGGGCTGCACACGGTGCAGCATGTCTGCCCGCCATCGGCGCCCACCGACGGTTTCGTGCAGATCATCAACAACATGAAGGCCGGTCGCACCGGCATGACGATCCACCACATTGGCTCGGCGAACGACATGGTGAAGGCGCTTGGCGACGCGATCACCGCCGTGCCGGTACCACACGGGCCGGATGGCAAGGGCTGGACCACCTACGGCGACGGATCGAACGCGATCTTCGCCGCGAGCAAGAACAAGGAAGCCGCCTGGGCATGGATCTCCTACCTCTCCGAGGGTGAGAACAACGTCGCGTTCAACAAGCTCACGGGCCAGGTGACGGTGACGAAATCCGGCGCGGCGCACTGGGACGCGCAGCCCAAGCGTTTCATTGACGCAACGGTGAACTCGCTGCCCTACGCCAACACGCTGCCGAACGTGCCGCAGACCTCGGACTTCACGCGCACGGTATGGCCGCAGAACACACAGAAGGCGCTGCTCGGGCAGATCACGCCGGATGCGATGATGCAGGCATTCGAAAAGCTCTATTTCGGGTGAACGACCGGCTCACACCATGGGCGCTGCTGGCGCCGGCGCTGCTCGTGGCGTCGGTGCTGGTGGTGTTCCCGGTGGGTGAGTCGGTCTGGCTGTCACTGCACCGCGCGATCCTGTTCGAACCGGGCAACCGCCCGTTTGTGGGATTGCGCAACTACGCGACCGCGCTGGCGGACCCGGCTTTCTGGGCCTCGCTCTGGACCTCGCTCATCTGGGTTGTGTGTGCCGTCGCCGGCCAGTTCGGGCTCGGCCTGGCGGCGGCGCTGTTGCTCAACCGCCGCTTCGCCTGGCGTGGTGCCGCGCGCGCGCTCATCGTCATTCCCTGGGCGCTGCCGAGCGTGATCATCGGACTGATCTGGACCTGGATGCTCGATTTCAACCTCGGCTTGGTGAACGAGCTTGGCCTCAGGCTCGGGTTGCTATCCCAGCCGGTCGCCTGGATGACCAATCCCGGCACGGCCATGGCGGCGGTGATTCTTGCCGTGATCTGGCAGGGGTTTCCCTTCTTTGCCGTCACGCTGCTCGCCGGATTGCAGGCGATCCCCACGGAGTTGCACGAGGCAGCCTCGCTCGACGGCGCCGGCGCGTTCGCGCATTTCCGCCACGTCACCTGGCCCGGACTCGCCGGGGTCATCACTGCCTCGCTGCTGCTGCGCATGATCTGGGTGGCAAACTCGCTCGACCTCATCCTGATAATGACGGGCGGCGGGCCGGGAACGGCGACGCAGACACTGCCGTTGCATGCCTTCCTCACCGCCTGGTCGGGCGGGGATTACGGCCAGGGTTCAGCGCTCGCGGTGATCCTCACGCTGCTGCTGATGGGCGTGGTGATCGTGCAACTGCGGCGCGAGCGCGACGCATGAGGACACGACTGCGCCTGCTTGTCGGCACGGAGCTCCCGCTGCTCGCGATCCTCGGCTTCGGCGTGCTTCCGTGGCTGTGGATGGTGCTGTCATCGTTCCGTCCCGAGAGCGACCTCACCCGTACCCCGCTGCACCTGTTGCCGACACAGCTGACGCTTGCCAACCACATCGAGCTGCTGGGGCAAACCTCCTTCCTCGGGAATCTGCGCGACAGCCTGGTCGTTGCAAGCGGGGCAGTGCTGACGGGCCTGCTCCTGGCGCTGCCCGCCGCCTACGCCTTCGCACGGTTCCGCTTTCGCGGGCGGCAGACACTTCGGCTCGGGTTCCTGCTCATCAACATGTTCCCCGTGGTGATGCTGATCCTGCCGCTGTTCGTGGTGATGCGCGCACTGGGTCTGCTCGACACGTACTGGGCGCTGATCGCAGGCCACGCGACCTTCACCCTGCCCTTCGCGATCTGGCTTCTCACCTCCTACATCAGCGGCATTCCGATCGATCTCGACCAGGCGGCGATGATCGATGGCGCGACGCGACTGCAAGCACTGCGCATGGTGATCCTGCCGCTCGCACTGCCGGGTGTGGTAGCCGTTGGCGTCTATCTCTTCATCGCGTCCTGGAATGAATACTTGTTCGCGCTGATGCTCGCCGGGCAGCGCGTGCGCACAGTGACAGTCGCGCTGCAGCTCTTCATTGGCGAGAACGAAATCCAGTGGGGATTGCTGATGGCCGGCGGCACGCTGGTGACGCTGCCGGTTACGGTGCTTTTTCTCGCGGCGCAGAAACAATTCGTCGGCGGTCTGACCGGCGGCGCGGTCAAGGGATAGGCCGCGGGCAGGTGACGAAAGGAAGGACGATGCCTCCGATCGGGGTGATCTCAATGACCTATGCGCGGCCCTTTACCGCCGCACATTATACGCTGTTCGCGCGGATGAAGGCCGCAGGCATGGATTTCTGCGAGATGCTGGTGCCGGAGGAAGGCGAACTTGATCCCGCACAAGCCGGACGCGCCGCGCGCGAGGCCGGCCTCGGCGTGGTTCTCGCGGCCCGGGTCAATGTCGCGCGCGACCTGGCTTCGGACGATGCCGGGGCCGCCGCGGCCGGCGTTACCTATCTGCGCACCTGCATCGACGTCGCTGTTGCCTGTGGCGCCGGCATCGTGGGCGGGCCGCTTTATGGCACGCCGCTGGTGTTCGCGGGACGCGCGCCGCGCCCGATCGAGGAAGACGCCCGCCGGCGCCGGGTGGACCAGGTGGTGGCCGGCCTGCGCGAGGCGGGTCGCTATGCCGCCGATCACGGCGTCCGCCTAGCCGTGGAGCCGCTCAATCGCTTCGAGACGGATTTCTGCAACACCGGCCGCCAGGCGGTGGAGCTGGCACGGATGGTGGACAACAAGGCGATCGGCGTGATGCTCGATACCTTCCACATGAACATGGAGGAGCACGACATGGCGCAGGCCATCCGCCAGGCGGCCCCCCACCTCATCCATTTCCAGGCCAATGAGAACCATCGCGGCTTCCTGGGCACCGGACACTTGGACTGGTCCACGATCGCGCGCGCGCTGGTGGAGATCGGCTATGATGGCCCGATCACACTGGAACCGTTCCGGAGGGTTGACGATCGGCTTTCTGTTCCCTTGGCCCAATGGAAGCCCCCGATGCGCAACGAGGACGCGGACCTCGCCCACAGCGCAGCCCTGCTGCGCGGCTTCCTGCATGCGGCGGCGCACGCATGATCCGCGTCGGCTGGATCGGCTGCGGGACGCATGCGAGCGAGATGCTGCTGCCCCAACTCGTGCGCCAGGAGGTGCGCCTGGAGGCTATCTGCGACGTGGACGCCACGCGGCTCGGCGTGATCGGCGAGCGTTACGGTGTTGTACATCGCTACGCCGACGCAACGGCGCTGCTCGCGCATCCGGGGCTCGATGCCGTCGGCATGGCGGTCGGCTCGGCGCAGCACCAGCAGCTCGGCATCGCCGCCCTGCAACGTGGCCTGCCCGTCTTCCTGGAGAAGCCACCGGCCGCGACCTCAGCCGGGGCCCAGGAGTTGGCGGAGGCGGCGGCAAAGGCCGGCAAGCCCTGTATCGTCGGCTTCATGAAGCGCTATTCCACCGCCAACCGCATTGCCGGTAACCTGCTGCGCGACCCCGGCTTTGGCGCTCGCGCCAGCCTGCTCGGCGAGTACATGACGGCGCCGACCTACTTCGTCGGCAACCCCGACTACACCGGCTTCCTGTTGCATCACTGTGTGCACGCGATGGACCTGGTGCCCTGGCTGATGGGCGAGGCCGTTACCACGGTGCATGCGCGGCGCCATCAGCTCGAACCAGGCAAGCTGCTGCTGCACGTGGGGTTCGGCTTCGCCTCCGGCGCGCTCGCGACGGTGGTGATGGGCACACACCAATCCCGCGGCACGCCGATGGAGTGGTGGCAGGTGATGGGCGACCACCGCCGGGTGGAAGTGCGCAACGTGCACGAGGTGCGTTATTTCCGGCATCCGCAATTCAAGGCGGCGGACCCGGCGGCAACCCTCGATGCGGCCCAGGACACGCTGGTCTGGGAGCCGAACCTCACCGCCGCGGCCAACGAGGACCACAAGGGCTACCACGCGCTGCTGGCCGCCTTCCTCGCCCGGGTGTGCGGCGAGGCGTCGGACGCGCCGGACATTGCCGACGGCGTGCGGGCCATGCGGGTCCTGGAGGCCATGGTCCGCTCCATGGAATCCGGTCAGGAAAAGCGGGTCTGAACGGCCTTGCAGGGCTGTCCTTGACAGGCGAAGCCCCGCGGACCTAATCGGGCGGCATCGGGCGCGTAGCTCAGCGGGAGAGCACTGCCTTCACACGGCAGGGGTCACAGGTTCAATCCCTGTCGCGCCCACCATTTCATCCACCAGCGCCGAAACGTCTCGCCAAGCTGGCTCCGCGAGCCCGTCAGGAATAGATGAATTCCGTGCCGTCGAGGTCGATGGCCGGGAATTCGTCCTTTTCCCGCCAGTAATCCTGGGTGTGCTGCCACGCCCGCTTCTCGCCGCGCTTGGGCAGGCGGTGCAGGTCGCGCAGCAGATAGCCGGGATTGAAATCCTCCGGGTCGATCCAATCCAGCAGCTTCATGCCTGCGTCCTCGGGCCGCGGCGCGACCTCCACCTTGCGAGCCTGGCGCTGCGCCATGTGGCCGAGCAGCCGGCAGACAAAATCCGCTACAAGGTCGGCGCGCAGCGTCCAGCTCGAGCGGAAATAGCCGAACACCCAGGCCATGTTGGGCACGCCGGTGAACATCATGCCGCGATAGGTAACGGTATCGCCGAAGACGAGGGGTCGGCCGTCGATGCTAACCTCGATGTCGCCCAGGACGCAGAGGTGAAAGCCTGTGGCGGTCACGATGACGTCCGCCGCAATCTCCTCGCCCGATTTCAGGCGGATGCCGCGTGGCGTGAAGCGCTCTATCTCGTCCGTCACCATGGTGACGTGGCCAGCGGCCACCGCCTTCAGCAGGTCGCCGTCGGGGATGACGCAGAGGCGCTGGTGCCAGGGCCGGTAGCGCGGGGTAAAGTGCTTCTCGACGTCGTAGCCTGGCGGCAGGAGCGCGCGCACCGCGGCGAGCAGTTCCGCGCGCACTTTCTCCGGCTCGTCGAGGCAGCGCTGGTTGAAGACGGCCTGGTCATGGAGAAGCTTGCGGCGCGCAATCTCGTGGATCCAGGCCTCGTCCACCTTGAGCTCGCGCAGCATGTCCGCAAGCTCGTTGGCGTTGCGGCCGGTGAAGTAGTAGCTCGGCGAACGTTGCAGCATCGTCACGTGCGCACATTTGCCGGCGATAGCGGGGACGAGCGTGGCCGCGGTGGCACCCGAGCCGATCACCGTCACGTGCTTGCCGGCGAGGTCCATGTCGGCGGGCCATGTCTGCGGATGGACGATGCGGCCCTGGAACTCCGCCATGCCGGGCCATTGCGGCGTGTAGGGGCCGGTGTGGCGGTAATAGCCCTGGCACATCCAGAGGAAATTGCAGGTGAACCAGCGCCGCTCCCCGGTCGCGACGAGCTCCGCCTCGATGGTCCAGAGATTGGTCTCGCTCGACCAGCTTGCGGCGAGGATGCGGTGGCCGTAGCGGATATGCCGCGCGAGATCGTTCTCCTCGATCACCTCGCGTAGATAGGCGAGGATCTCTGGACCGGTGCCGATAGGCTTACCGGTCCATGGCTTGAAGCGGTAGCCGAATGTGTGCAGGTCGCTGTCGGAACGAATGCCGGGGTAGCGATGGGTGCGCCAGGTGCCGCCCGCCCCCTCCTGCACCTCCAGCACCACGAAGCGCGTTCCGGGACGTTGCGTGGTGAGGTGATAGGCGCCGCCGATGCCGGAAATGCCGGCACCGACGATCAGGACATCGAAATGCTCCGCCTTCTGGGTCGCCGTCGTCGCCGGCTGGTGCAGATCCATGGTTCCGTTCCGCTCGCCTCGCACCACAGCGTAACGCGAGGACAGCGGCGCGGGCAAACGGCTTTCAGGCGCCGCGCAGCTTCTCGTAGATTGCGACGTATTTCCGCGTCATCGCGCGGGCGGAGAGACTCTGGTCCACATGCTCATGCGTCGCACGGCGGTCGATCTCGTCGATGCGAGGGATGCGCGCGACCATCTCGTCGATGTTGTGCACCAGGAAGCCGGTCTTTCCGTCCACGATCAGTTCCGGCACCACGCCGCGCGCGAAGCCGATGACGGGGCAGCCGACGGCCATCGATTCCACCACCACCGTCGCACCAGGCTCCTCCCAGGTGATCGGGTTCAGCAGGGCGCGGGCACCGCCGAGCAGGGCCAGCTTCTGCTCCAGGTTGACAGGGCCGATATAGCGGGCCCGTTCGCCGTCGAGCCGCGGCTCGATCTCCCGCCTGAAATAATCGACGGAAGCCTGGATCCCCTGCTCGACGATACCGGCGACGACGATCTTCACGCCGGCGCGCTTGGCGGCATCGATCGCAGTGTGGGCGCCCTTGTCGGGCGCGAAGCGGCCGAGCCAGGTCACGTAGTCGCGCGGTCCGGTCTCGGCAAAGCGGTAATCGGCCATCGGCACACCGAGATGCACCACGCCGGCGACGTTGAGGCCCGGCGGCAGGTTCTGCCGCGCGCGGTCGCTCACCGTCACCAGCGGTGCCGGGCGGATCCATTCCATGAAGTACTGGTCGGCGTCGCCGATCCAGTCATGCACGCGATCATAGGGGAAGTTGGAGTGCACCGTCGTCACATGCGGCGTTGCGATCTTCGCCAGCAGCGGGAACTGGAACATGTCCGCCGTGGAGGAGAGATGCAGGTGCACGATGTCGAACTCGCCTGCGCGCTCGATCGATTTGGCGAGATGGAAATAGGCCTTGAGCGCCGCCTGCCACGGCACGCCCTCCGCGATCAGCGAGCGTGGGTAGAACGAGACAAGCTTCGCGGAGGTGCGCGCGTCGCCAGGCGCGAACAGGGTCACGTCATGGCCCTGCGCCACCAGCTCCTCGACGATGAAGGCGACGATGGATTCAGTGCCGCCGTAGGTCGCCGGTGGAATGCTGATCCAGGGCGGCGCCACCATCGCGATCCTCATGGCGTGTTGCCTTCGCCCAGGTCCCACCAGATACCAGTGTAGGCTTGCAGCCCTTCGCGCAGCAGCGGCGGCAGCACGTGCTCGTTGGGGCCGTGCTGCTTGCAGCCGTTGTAGCTGTGCGGAATCCAGACCAGCGGCACATGCAGGAAATCGACGAACACGTCGCCGGGCAACCCGCCGCCGGAGTTCGGGATCACCTGCACGTGCTTGCCGAGGCTCTTCTCCATGCTCGAAGCGGTCCAGCGCACCCAGGGATGATCGGGATCCGTGCGGCTCGCGGGCATGCGGATGCCGGCGCGTTCGATCTTGACCTCGGGGAAGCCCGCAGCATCGAGATGAGCGCGCAGGGCCGGCTCGAATTGTGCCGTATCCGCATCGACCGTGTAGCGGATCTGGCAATGCGCGCGCGCGTCGGGGGCCACGGCATTGACCGGGTTCTCGGGCCTTCCCGAAACCATCGCGAGCACGATGAAGCTGGTCCAGCCGAAGACTTTCTCCGCGGCGCTGAACCCGGGCTCGCCCCAGCCGGGGTCGATGGTCGCTGATTCCTCGCTCTGCAGATCGAGACCGGCGAGTGCGGCACGCACCGAGTTCGGCATGCCCCCGCGTGGCAGCCAACCCTTCACCATGATGCGCCCGTGACGGTCCGCGATGGAGGCCAGCGCGTGCGAGAGCACGATCGCGGGGTCCGTCGTCATGCCGCCCCAGTTGCCGGAATGCACGCCGCCCGGACGCACCTTCAGCACGAGATCGAAATGGAATGTGCCGCGGGTGCCGGAGGTGATGGTGGGCGTGTCCGGCCGCACGCGCGGACCGTCCGAGGCGATCAGCACGTCGGCCGCCAGCTCCTTCGCGCGATTGGCGACAAAGCTGCGCAGCCCCTTGGAGCCGGTCTCCTCGCTGGTCTCCAGCACCAGCTTGAGATTGAAGCCGAGCTTGCCGCCGCGCTCCGCCAGCACATGCTCGAGCGCCGTGAGGTTCAGCACATGCTGGCCTTTGTTATCGGCTGAACCCCGCCCGTACCAGCGACCATCGCGGTCGGTCAGCACCCAGGGGTCCAGCCCCGGCTCCCACTGGTCGGCGAGGCCGCGCACGGTGTCGCCGTGGCCGTAGGTGAGAACGGTGCGCGCCGCGCCCGGTTCCATCCGCTCGGCGACGAGGATCGGGCCGAATCCCTTCTCCGGGTTGTCATGCACCGCGACCGTGAAGCCCATGCGCTCCAGCCAGGGCCGGATGCCGGATTCGAGGTAGCGGCGCACATCCGCCTCATGCCCCGGGTCCTGCGAGGTGGAGGGGATCGCCACCAACTCCGCCAGCCGGGCGCGGAACGCCCCCGAATCGAACGCGCCGAGGCTGCGCGCCATTGCCCCTTCCCGTGAACTCATCGCCATTCTCCCTTGCGTCGCGGCCAGCTTGCCCCGCCCGCGCCCGCGCGTCACCATCGGCGGACGAAAGGGAGGCGCGCAAACATGGCGGAACGGCGGATCGGGATCGTGATGAATGGGATCACGGGACGCATGGGACTCAACCAGCACCTCATCCGCAGCATCGCGGCCATTCGCGCGGACGGCGGCATCCCCCTGCGCAACGGCGAGCGGCTGATGCCGGACCCGATCCTGGTCGGGCGCAATGCGGAACGGGTTGCGGCGCTGGCCAAGGCGCACGGCATCGCGCGCCACACCACGGATCTCGCGGCTGCGCTGACCGACAAGCGCGACGAGGTGTTCTTCGACGCGGCGACGACGCAAGCGCGCGCCAGCCTGGTGCGCCAGGCGATCGAGGCTGGCAAGCACATCTATTGCGAGAAGCCGACCGCCGATAACCTTGCGGATGCGATCGACCTCGCACGGCGTGCCAAGGCGGCCGGCATCCGGCACGGCGTGGTGCAGGACAAGCTGTTCCTGCCAGGGCTGCGCAAACTCGCGATGGTGATCAGGAGCGGCTTCCTCGGCCGGCTGCTCAGCGTGCGCGGCGAGTTCGGCTACTGGGTGTTCGAGGGCGACTTGCAGCCGACGCAGCGCCCGTCCTGGAACTACAAACGCCAAGAGGGTGGCGGCATCATCCTCGATATGCTCTGCCACTGGCGCTACGTGCTCGACAATCTTTTCGGTGCCGTGCAGTCCGTCTCCTGCCTGGGTGCCACGCATATTCCCCGCCGCATCGACGAGGCCGGCAACTGGTACGATGCGGATGCCGATGACGCAGCCTATGCAACGTTCCAGCTCGCGGGCGGCGTCGTCGCGCACATCAACTCCGCCTGGACCACGCGCGTGCGGCGTGACGATCTCGTGACCTTCCACGTGGACGGAACGCATGGCAGTGCGGTCGCGGGGCTCACCGCATGCCGCACGCAGGCGCGGGTGAACACGCCGAAGCCGGTGTGGAACCCCGACGTACCGCAGACGATCGATTTCTTCGCCGGCTGGGAGGAGGTGCCGGATACTGAGCCCTACCCCAACGGGTTCCGCGCGCAATGGGAGATGTTTCTGCGCTACGTGGTCGGCGAGGAGGAGCATTTCCCGTGGGATCTCGCGGCCGGTGCGCGCGGCGTGCAGCTCGCCGAGGCGGGGCTGCGCTCCTGGCGCGACCGGCGCTGGATCGATATCGAGGATCTGGGGCTCTGAGCATGGCGACACTCACGCTGCCGGATGCCGACGGCCGGCTTGTTCCCTTCACCACATCGCGGCCGCGTGCGCTTGCGCGCGCCGCGGCGCCGTTTCCCCGCATCGCGTATTCCGCCGCGCATGTCGTCGCCGACCCTCTTGCCGATGGCGACCCTTGGCTGAAGCCTGCGATCGACTGGGACCGAACTCTCGCCTACCGCGCCTATCTCTGGTCGCTCGGGCTCGGCGTCGCGGAGGCGATGGACACGGCGCAGCGCGGCATGGGACTCGACTGGCCGACCTCGCTGGAGCTGATCACCCGTGTCGCCGCCGCCGCCCGCGCGACACCGGGCGCACTGCTCGCGAGCGGTGCTGGCACCGACCATCTGGAACCCTCGCCGGACCTCACCATCGAGCAGGTGATCGCCGCCTACGACGAGCAATGCGCGGCGGTGGAAAAGGCGGGCTCGCGCATCATCCTGATGGCCTCGCGCGCACTCGCCGCCTGCGCGCGGGGGCCCGAGGATTATCTCCGCGTCTATGACCGCATCCTGTCGCAGGTTGCGGAGCCGGTGATCCTGCACTGGCTGGGTGACATGTTCGACCCGGCGCTCGCTGGCTACTGGGGTAGCCGGGATATTCCGGCGGCGATGGAAACCTGCCTCGATGCGATCGGCCGCAACGCCGGCAAGGTGGACGGGATCAAGATCTCGCTGCTCGACAAGCGCCACGAGATCGCGATGCGGCGGCGCCTGCCGCGCCACGTGCGTATGTATACCGGCGACGATTTCGATTATCCGGAGCTGATCGCCGGCGACGAAGAGGGATTTTCGCACGCGCTTCTGGGCATCTTCGACGCGATCGCGCCGGCCGCGGCGGCGGCGTTATCCAGCCTCGCCGGCAACGACCGCGCGACCTATGACGCGATCCTAGCACCGACGGTGCCGCTCTCGCGCCATATCTTCCGCGCGCCGACGCGGTTCTACAAGACCGGCATCGTTCTGATGGCGTATCTGAATGGGCACCAGGATCATTTCGTCATGGTGGGGGGCCAGCAATCGGCGCGCAGCCTGCCGCACCTGGCGCAAGCGTTCCGCCTCGCGGACACGGCCGGGCTGCTGGCGGACCCGGAGGACGCGGCGGCTCGCATGCGGCGCGTCCTCGCCGTGCACGGGGTGGCCTGAATGGCCGACCTCGGAAGGCTTTCGCTCAACACCGCGACGTTACGTGACCAATACGACCTCGCCGCCTGCATCGAGGCCTGCGCGCGACACGGAATTCCCGCGATCTCGCCGTGGCGCGACAAGCTCGCCGAGATGGGGATCGAGGCAGCGGCGCGGCACATCCGCGACGCGGGGTTGCGCGTCTCGGGCCTTTGCCGTGGCGGCATGTTCGCGTCGGAGAACTGGCGCGATGACAATCGGCGCGCGATCGACGAGGCTGCCTCGCTCGGCGCGGCGTGCCTGGTGGTGCTCGCGGGCGGGTTGCCCTCGGGCTCGCGCGACCTCCCTGGCGCGCGGGCACAGGCGCTGGAGCGGTTGGACACGATCCTGCCCTATGCGCGTGCAGCCGGCGTGGCGCTCGCGCTGGAGCCGCTGCACCCGATGACCTGTGCCGATCGCTGCGTGCTCTCGACCCTGGCGCAGGCGCTTGACTGGGTGGATTCGCTCGGTGACGGCGTCGGCGTGGCGGTGGACGCCTACCATGTCTGGTGGGACCCGGCGGTCGAGGACTCCATTGCGCGGGCGGCGGGGCGCATCCTCGCCTACCATGTCTGCGACTGGCGGATGCCGACACGCGACCTGGTGTTCGACCGCGGCATGATGGGCGATGGCGCCATCGACCTCTTGTCCATCCGCGCCATGGTCGAGGCGGCGGGTTACGCCGGGGATATCGAGGTCGAGATCCTGTCCACCGAATGGTGGGGCAAGCCGGCGGAAGAGGTCATCATGACGATGAAGGAACGGTTCGCGCGCTGCGCGTGATCATTTCCCGCGGCCGTGGGCGAGCTCGGTCACCACGCCGTGCAGCGTGCGCAGCTCCTGCTCCGTCACCTCGCCGCGCTCGAAGAAGTGGCGGATGTTGCGCACCATCCCGGGCCGTTTCGCCTTGTTGCGCAGGAAGCCCGAGGCATCCAGCTCGCGCACCAGGTGATCGAGGAAATTGTCGAGCTCTCCCTTGCGCGCGATGCGCGTCTCGTTCGTCATCAGCGCGCGCGGCGGCGTGGTGTCCTCGGCCATCCACCATTCATAGGCGACAACGAGCACCGCCTGGGCGAGGTTGAGCGACATGAAGCCAGGGTTCAGCGGGTAACGGACCAGCGTGTCGGCGGCGGCCATGTCGTCGTTGTCGAGCCCCGCGCGCTCGGGTCCGAACAGCACGCCGGCGCGCAGGTCACGCGCCGCGACGGCACGCAGCTCCGCCGCCGCGCCACGCGCGGTAAGCACCGGCTTCACGATATGGCGCGGCCGCGGACAGGTGGCGAAGACACGGTGCAGGTCCGCGGTTGCCGCGGCGACATCCGGAAAGACCGTCGCGGCGTCGAGGATACGATCCGCGCCGGAGGCGGTGCGCCAAGCGCGTTCCTGCGGCCAGCCGTCGCGCGGGGCGACCAGACGCATATGGAACAATCCGCCATTAGCCATCGCGCGCGCAGCGGCGCCGATGTTGTCGGCAAGCTGCGGGCGCACCAGGATGACGACGGGACTGCCAGGGATCGGTTCCAGCGCCGCGCCCCCGTCACGCCCGGTCACGGGCGCCGCCCCATCACGCCCGGCGCCAGGTCGTACCGGCCGGACCGTCCTCCAGCAGCACGCCTTTCGATACGAGATCGGCCCGGATTGCATCGGCGCGGGCGAAGTCGCGCGCCTTGCGGGCGGCGAGGCGTTCGGCGATCGCGGCCTCGATCCATCCGGAATCCGCGCCACCACGGAACCATTCGCCGGGCGTGGCGCCGAGCAGGCCGAGGAGCTTGCCGGCGGCGAGCAGCCCGCCCGATGCCGCGGCATCGCCCCCCATCGCGCGGTCGGCCAGCGCATGCATCGCCGCGAACGCCGCAGGCGTGTTGAGGTCGTCGCAGAGCGCGTCCATCACCGCCTGTGGCACATCATCCGCCTCCGAGGGCGGCGTGCGTTCCAGCGCGCGATAGAAGCGGTCGAGGTCGGCGCGGCAGGCGGCCAGCATCTCCTCGGAATAATCCAGCACGGAGTGGTAATGCGCGCGCAGCAGCGCCATGCGGATCGCCTCGGCCGGCGCCTTCGCCAGCACGTCGCGGATGGTGAAGAAATTGCCGAGCGACTTCGACATTTTCGCGCCGTCGACGTTCAGCATCTCGTTGTGCACCCAGTAGCGTGCGAAGCGGCTGCCGGGGAAGGCGCAGAGTGACTGCGCGATCTCGTTCTCGTGATGCGGGAAGATGAGGTCCGTGCCGCCGCCGTGGATGTCGAAGCTCTCGCCGACATGCTTCCAGCTCATCGCGGAGCATTCGATATGCCAGCCGGGCCGCCCGCGACCCCAGGGCGAGTCCCAGCCCGGCAGGTCGGGCGGTGAGGGCTTCCAGAGCACAAAATCGCCGGGGTCGCGCTTGTAGGGCGCGACGTCCACGCGCGCGCCGGCGAGCAGTTCATCGGGCGAGCGGCCGGAGAATTTGCCGTAGGCGGGGTAGCTCGGCACCGAGAACAGCACATGGCCCTCCGCCGCGTAGGCATGGCCGGAAGCGATCAGGCGCTGGGCGATCGTGATGATCTCGGCGATGTGCTGCGTGGCGCGCGGCTCGACATCCGGCGGCAGCACGCCGAGCGCGGCGATGTCGGCATGGTAGTCCGCCGTGGTCCGGGCGGTGATGGCGGCGATAGGCTCGCCGCTGGCGGCGGCGCGCGCGTTGATCTTGTCGTCGACGTCGGTGATGTTCCGCACATAGGTTACGCGCGGATAAAGCCGGCGCAGCAGCCGAGCCAGCACGTCGAACACCACGGCCGGGCGCGCGTTTCCGAGATGCGCGAGGTCGTAGACCGTGGGGCCACAGACATAGACCCGGACATGCTGGGGGTCGAGCGGCACGAAAGTCTCGCGACGACGCGTCAGCGTGTTGTGCAGGATCAGGTCGGCCATGGCGGTGTGTTGCCGAGAGGAGCCTGCGGGTCAACCGGGACCAGGCGGTTGACGGGCACGTGCGGGCCTGCGCAAACCGCCCGGCATGAAGCTACGCCTCTTCCTCGTGGCGGCGGCCGCCGCCGCCGCGACCGCACTGGTTGCCTGGGTCGGCGCGCGCGAGATCAGCGCCGATGTCTGGCGCGCCGCATGGGTCATCCCGATCGCGGTCCTGGTCCATGCACTGCAGCTTGCGATCTCCGGCCGTGCCTGGCGCCTGCTGCTGGGCGAGGGCGCGCCGGGCCAGGGGCGCATGGCGGTGCTGCGCTGGCTGCGCGAGGCGATCAACTCCATGCTGCCCGTGGCCCAGATCGGCGGGGGGGTCGCCACGGTGCGGATCCTGGCGCAATCTGGCATGAGCCTGACCAGCGCCACCGCAGCGACGACGCTCGACGTGATGATGGAGTTGATCGCCTTGGCGCCGCCGGTGCTGGTGGCGCTCGCACTGCTCGGGGCCGGGCGGTCGACCGCGCTGATCGGCGGTTTCGTCGTGCTGCTGCTGGCCGTCGGCGGGTTCTTCGCGGCCCAGCGCCTGGGTCTGTTCCGGTTGGCCGAGCGATTCGGCCTGCCGGGCTTGCACGACGCGCTGCTGGCGCTGCATGGCGACTGGCGCCGGCTGCTCGGCAACGGGATGTGGCACCTGCTCGCCTGGGTGCTTGGCACCGTCGAGACCTGGGTCGCGTTGCTTGCCATGGGGGCCGGCAGCTCGCTGCTACCCGCCTTCATCCTCGAGATCCTGGGCATGGTGGCGCGGGCGGCGGGCTTTGCCGTGCCCGGCGCGCTGGGTGTTCAGGAGGCGGGGTTTGTGCTGGCGGGGCACCTCGTCGGCATTCCCGCGGACGCCGCGATCGCGGTGTCGATGATCAAGCGGGCACGCGAGCTGCTGGTCGGCGTGCCGGGGCTTATCGTCTGGCAGGCGCATGAGGGGCGGCGCCTGCTGGCGCGCGCGCGATCAGCCTGAGGCCCTCGAGCAGCGGCGACACGTCGTACCCGGCGGTGCGGGACGCCGCCGGCCGGCCGGCGACAAAGGCCGAGATGGCGGCGGCGATGGCCGGCGCATCGGGGGCAACCAGGCGCGCGAGCGGCTGCCCGGCGATCTGTTCCGGAATGCCGCCGACGCTCGTCGCGATGACGAAGCGACCCATGGCCAGCGCCGCCGCAGCCACGCCGCTCTGACTCGCCTCGCGATAGGGGAGGACGAGCGCGTCGGCCCAGGCGAGCAGGTCGCAGACCTCGCCCTCCGGCACCCAGCGGTTCTCCACCACGACACAAGGCAGCGCCCGCAACGCCGCGAGTTCCCCGCTTTCGGGGCCGGCGCCGACCACGCGCAGTTCCATCGCGCCGGCGGGCACCTCGCGCATCGCCGCGGCGAGCAGATCGAGTCCCTTGTAGGGCAGCAGCCGACCGAAGCAGAGCAGGCGCGCAGGCCCGGCATGGGCGAAGGGCGGCGGCGCGTCGCCCAGGGCGAAAGGCGGGTGCGCTACGCGGATCACCAGACGGTCCCCCAGCACGTCCTGCTGCGCGAGGCGCGTGGCGACATGGCTGCTCAGCGCCACCACCGCCGCGGCGCGGCGCACGAGCGCCCGTTGCAGCCGCATCTGTACCAGCCAGGTCTCGCCCGCATGCGGGTCCGCGTCATGGACGGTGACGGCGAAGGGCACGCCGGCACGGCGCAGCGCCGCCGCCATCATGAGGTCGAGCGCCGCTGGCATGGCACACAGCGCGACATCCGGCTCCAGCGCCGCGATGCGCCGGGCGAGGCGGACGACGATGACCGGCGCCATGGCAAGCCGCGCCAGGAGCGAGGCGACGTCGTCGTAGGTCGGTTCGGCCCAGATGCCGGAAGGCGCAGCGCCGGTGCGCACGAGTTCCGACTGCGCCGACAGGCAGAGCTCAGTCCCCGCCCCCGCCTTCGCCAGTTCGCGCATGAAGGCGACCGCGCAGAGCGGGCCCGCGCCACGCCGCCCCCATTGCCAGACGAGAACCTTCACGCGCTTGCGGAACCGGGCGGCGGCGCGGTGGAAGTGTCCGGCACGGCGAGACCGATGTCGGCCAGCGCCGCGAGCAGCTTCTGGGGTCCCAGGGCCGCGATGGCGTGGGCCTGCCCGCGCGCGGCGAGTTCGGCGCGGGCTTGCGGGTCGTCGGCGAGCCGCCGCAGGTGCTGTGCCGCATCCCTCACATCCGCCTCGGCCCAGACCGCGCCTGGCGCCTCGTACACGCCGCGCGGATCGGTGGCCGGCACCAGCCTGTAGCCGACCAGCGCCGCGCTTTCCGCGTCCATGAACTCGAGGTTGCCGGACCAGCCGGTGGCGACGACGGGCCTGCCGAGCAGCATCGCCTCCGCCGGCACCAGGCCGAATCCCTCGCTCCGGTGCAGCGACATCGTGATGTCGCTGGCGAGCGTGAGCGCGTGCGCATCCGCCGCGGACAGCGTTTCCGTCATCAGGCGGATGTTGGGCCCGTCCGCCTTCGCGGCGAGGGCCACCATGTCCTTGCGGAAATGATCCGGATTCGTAATCTTGAGCACGAGGATGCGATCCGCCCGGTCGCCGAATGCCTCGCGATGCGCGGCGATCGCCGCCTCGGGGTTCTTGCGCGCATGGGACGAGGCCAGGTTGAGCGACACCAGCGTCACCACCGCGTCATCGGGCAGGCCAAAATCGGCGCGGCGGCGCGACGAGGGGCGCGGCGGCGACAAGGCGAGCGGCAGCGGCACCGAGCGCACGGGCACGCCGAGCGGCGCCAGCCCATCGGCGGCGAATTGCGACAGTGTCCAGGCGCGGTGCACGAACTCCGCCCCGCGGCGCCACAACGGCGACGGCTTGGGCAGCTCCCAGGCCCAGTAGCCGATGACCATGCGCTGCCCGATCACGCCCGGCGGCAGGGCGCGCAGCGCCAGCGGCAGCAGCGGCGGGTTCTCGTGGATCAGCAGCGGGGCCGCCAGCGGCAACGCAGGCGGCAGCACCGGCGCGTCCAGGTCCACCGACCAGACGGGCAGCCCGACCCAGGCAAGTGCGGCGCGCATGACGCGCGCCGCCTCGCCAAGCCCGGTCGCGTGGCGCAGATGGCCGGCAAGCACGATGCCAGTCGCCGGGCGCAGCGGCTGCGGCGCCGGGCGCGGCGCCAGCGTCGCCGCGACGGCGAAGGCGGCACGCCGGCGCGGACCGCGTGGCAGCAATCGCCAGAGATTATGTGCGAACCCGGGCACGCCCCTGTCTGGCCCACAAACGCGGCATCCCGCAACCCCGCATTGCATGGGCGGAGCGGAGCACCGAGGCACGGGAACCCCGCGCGACGCTCAGCGGGTGCTGCTCGCCACCTCGATCACCTCGCGCACCAGCGGGTAGATCTCGCGGGACCAGCGGCGGCCGTTGAACACGCCGTAATGGCCAACGCCGGTCTGCAGGTGATGCCGCTTCATGGGCATCGGGATGCGGCGGCACAGCTCCTGCGCCGCCAGGGTCTGGCCGATGGAACAGATATCGTCGAGCTCGCCCTCGACGGTCAGGAGCCAGGTGCGGCGGATCGCAGCCGGATCGACGCGGCGGCCGCGATGCGTCATCGCGCCGCGCGGCAGATCGTGTTCCTGGAACACGGAGCGAACGGTCGCGAGATAGAACTCGGCCGGCAGGTCCATCACCGCGAGATACTCGTCGTAGAACCGCCGGTGCGCCGCGGCACTGTCGCGGTCGCCACGGACGAGCGCGCGGAATTGCTCCATCTGCGCCGTCATGTGCCGGTCGAGATTCATCGACATGAAGGCGCCGAGCTGCATGAAGCCGGGATAGACGCGCCGGCCGACGCCGGCATGCGGCCAGGGTACGGTGGTGATCATCTTGTGCTCGAACCAGTCGATCGAGCGCTGCTGCGCGAGCTCGTTCACCCGGGTCGGGTTCACGCGGGTGTCGATCGGGCCGGCCATCAGCGTCATGCTGCGTGGGGTTGCTGCATGCCCCTCCTGCGCCATCAGCGCCGCCGCGGCGACGACCGCGGGCGAAGGCTGGCACACCGCGAGCACATGCACGCCGGGGCCGATCACGGAAAGAAAGCGGATCACGTGGTCGGTGAAATCGTCGAGCTCGAACCGGCCGGCGGAGAGCGGGACGTCGCGCGCGTTGATCCAGTCGGTGATCCAGACGTCGTGGTCAGCGAGCATGGTGCGCACCGTGCCGCGCAGCAGGCTGGCGAAATGCCCGGACATCGGCGCCACGACGAGCACGCGCGGCTGCGGCGGCCCGACCCATTCCGGCTTGCGGAAATGCAGCAGCCGGGCAAACGGGGTCGCGGCGGCCACCTCCTCGACGACGAGGTGCGGACGGTTGCCGGCCATGACGTGGTCGATGCCGAAGGCCGGCCGTTCATGCGTCGTGCCGAGATGACCGTAGGTCTCGCACCAGGCGGCGACCCGGCGCAGCGCAACCGCCGCCGGCGCCTGCCCGAACCCGTCGAGCAGCCGCGCCGCGGAGCGGGCGAAACGGCGGGACGGCGCGAGGCACAAGGCCTGCGCCTGGTAGAGGTCATAAAGCATCGGCGAGTCCGGCGGGAGACAACCCTCCACGGGCCCGCGCGGCGCTCAGCTGGGTCGAAACGGCCAATCCGCAAATCCTTCGGTCCCGAAGCAAAGCAGCCCGGCAGGAATGTTGCAACGCACGATATCGGGATGCGAGACAGGGCGGGCGCGGCGCGGAAAGCGCGCCGCGCCGCGAAGGAGGCCGGACATGGCGGCGAGCCTGCTGATCAGCAGTCGGAACTATTCGTCGTGGTCGCTGCGCGGCTGGCTGCTGGCGCGCATGTCCGGGCTGGAGTTCACCGTCGAGACCACGGCGGCGGACGACCCCTCGGCGCTGGCCGAGCTGCTGCTGCGCGCCTCCTCCATCCTGGTGCCGCGCCTGCGCCATGACGGGATTGAGATCTGGGACACGCTGGCGATCGCCGAATATCTCAACGAGACATTCCCTCAGGCCGGGATGTACCCCACGGATCGCGCGGCGCGGGCGCGCTGCCGTTCGATCTCCGGGGAGATGCATTCCGGCTTCTCGGCCCTGCGCTCCTCGCTGCCGATGAACCTGCGCATGCGGCGCCAGGACTTCACGGTATGGGCGGCGGCGCGCGCCGATATCGAGCGTATCCTCGCGATCTGGAACGACTGCCTGGAGACCTGGCACGGCCCCTGCCTGTTCGGCCGCCGGCTTTCCGTGGCCGATGCGATGTTCGCGCCGGTGGTCACCCGGTTGCGCACCTACGGCGTGGCGCTCGACGGTGCCTGCGAGGCCTATGCGCGGCGCATCGAGGCCTGGCCCGACATGCGCGAATGGGCCGAGGCGGCGATCGACGAGCCGGAGGCAATCGAAGAACTCGACATGGAATTCTGAGGCCGGCGCCAGCGTTCGGCCGGGCTTCCGGGCCTGTCGCGGGAGCGTCGCGGCGCACGGCTCACGATCGTTGATACGCGCGCTCGCCAGTGGAGACGGGTGCCGTCCGCGTTTTGGTCGGCGGCGTTCGATCTACGCTCAGGACCAGCGTGATACGCGAACCGGCGAACCGGCGATGCCAGGCGGTATCTTCGGCCGATCATGCTGGGTGCGCCGGCGTTGCAGGATCCCCCGGTTGCGACAGCGACGGCCGGATCCTAGTCGGCGCAGAGATCGCAGAACCCGCCGCCGGGGCAGGCCGTGTCAGAAGGCTTTACATGGAGGCAAGCGCCAACGAACGCACGGACATGAAGGGGGTACCGGCTGGCAAACGATCGACGCCGTGGGCGTGGGACCGAACAGCCAACTCGAGCTCGGTCGGCGCTGGGAGCGCTGATTGTCGCTCAGTGTCGGCACCGGCAGATACGCCATCGGACACCTGTTCGACCGCCTCAAGGGCTTCCGCCGCATGGCTACCCGGTCCGACCGGCTCGCCGCAAATTTCCGTGCCGCGATCTGCATTTCTGCAATCGTCGCTCCTTTATTATGCACCCGGAGCATTCGGCGTGCGGACGGAGCGGCGCCAACCTATTGACGCGTCGCGAAGAACCGACGGCGGCAACGGGTTGCCGCCCGACGGCGGAAATCGCAAAGCATCTGAAAAATCATTGTTGACTCCATACGGATTGCTGCGGCATTTTTTAAGTGCACACGAGTAAGTATTGATCGGGGGCGGAACGAATATTCGCGACACCGACTTCGTTGCGATCACATCGCCAGCATGGTGCCGATATTGGCGGTTCTTTCTGTCAGTATCGGGTGCTTCGTGTGACGATTGACCGACATTTACTTTGACTGGATTCACATAAAAGGGTGAAATGCCATGTCGCTATCGCGAATACTCCGGCCTTTCCGCCAGGTGCTGCCCGGTTCTGCAGCGGCGGTCCTTCTGTGCTCCTTCGGGTTGGCGAGCCCGGCCAAGGCGAGCGCGGTCACCTTGTGCCCGAGCGCCGCCGGCGTCGGAGGATTCGGTGAAACCAAGGCGTTGGTCGCGGGCCCGCTCGACGGAACCTGTGGCGCGAACAGCGCCGTTGAGATCAGCATTCCGGCGAGCACGGACTATGGGAAGCTGACGTTCGGCTCCGGTACATCCGGCTATCCTGCGGGGCTGACTTTGGGTGGTCTGTCTGGCCTGTCTTCCGATGTGCTGTTCACGAGCGGCGGCAGCGAACAGCCCTATTACCTGCTTGCGTTTACGGACAGCAGCGTCAGCCTCGGACAAGCCAGCGCCGCCGACCAGATCCTCATGATCGAGTTTCAGTCGTCCGCCCTTTCGGGCAGCACGCTGGCGGCCGATCCAAATTTGACGCGCTTCAACCTGTACGACAACTCGACCGGCAATTATCTGGGAACCGGCCAATCCGACACGAACACCCTCAACGGCTGGCTGGGCAAATACTCTGCTCTGGGCTCCGAATCGCTGCAGGGAATCTGGGTTGGCGAGGGCCTCACCGGCGGCGATAGCGGTGCCGAGACGCTCACCGTGAACTCGCTGACCGTGGACTACAAACCGGTTCCCGAACCAGCATCCGTCGCGATCTTCTGCACCGGGCTCATTGGCCTCGGCGCGGCGCGGCGCCGCAACCGCAAGCCTGCCTTCTAAGACGATCGCACACCCCTATGGCGGACGGCTCCCTCGCGGAGCCGTTCGTTGCTGCCGGCTAAACGCCTTGCCCGCGGCGATAGGCCACCGGGTATCCCGACGCGGACGGGCGCGAACCAGCCTCGGGCCATGCCGCCAGCCGCAGACCGCGGTCTGTGGAACAACTGGCCTGGGCCGCGAGGCGACGAGATGCGTGGCGCGGCCCACCTTGACGCGTCCCGGCCCCACCGGCATCAGCCGCAGCCATGAATCCGGGTTCGTGCTGGTTGGTGTGTGAGGATCTCGGCGGCCTGCTGAGCCAGGCACGGGGGCTCGCGCAGGTCGCGGGGATCGCCGCGGAGGAGCGGCTGTTCACGCCGCGCTTCCCGTGGTCGTTGCTGTCGCCGCGGCTATGGGCGGCGCCGCCACGCGTCGCGGGGCTCAGCGCGCCCTACCCCGAACTGCTGATTGGCTGCGGCGGCAAGGCGGCCGCGGTGCTCGCCGCGCTCCGCCCGCAGGCGCGCAGCGTGATCATCCAGCACCCCCGCATGGACCCGCGCCTGTTCGACCTCATCATCACGGCGCCGCACGACGAGCTCACCGGACCCAACGTCTTTGTTGCCCGCACGGCGCTGCATGGGATGACGCCGCGCTTCGGCCCCGAGCGCGCGATCTGGGCGCCGCGTTTCGCGCATTTGCCGCGGCCACTGGTTTCGGTCTCGATTGGCGGCTCCAATGGACGGTTCCGGCTCGATGTGCCGGTCGCGGAGGCGATCGCCGCCGACCTGCGCACGATGATGCGCGAGGACAAGGTCGGGCTCGCCCTCACTCCTTCCCGCCGCACCTCGCCCGAGGTGCGCGCGGTGTTTCGTCGGGTGCTGGAACCGGAAGGCGCCTATGTCTGGGAAATGACGGGCGAAAACCCCTATGTCGGCATGCTTGCCTGCGCGGATGCGATCCTGGTCACCGAGGACAGCGTCTCCATGGTCTCGGAGGCAACGGCGACGGGCGTGCCGGTGATGACGATAGGATTGCCCGGCAAGTCGCGACGGATCCGCGCGTTCACCCAGGGCTTGATCGACGCGGGCAGGGTGCGCCCCTATCGGGGCCGGCTCGAGGTCTGGCCGGTCGAACCGCTGGATGACACGGCGGCGGCAGCCGAGGCCATGCGGCAGCGTTTCGGCTGGTAGGGAGGCAGCGGACAATGCTCGATATCGCGACGTTCGACGCGCGCGCTGGCGGCAATGTGCTCTACAAGGCGCTGTCGCATCCACTGGCAGCCGAGGCGCTCGAGGCGCTGGCCGGGAAGCTGGCCGGCCGCGGCCTCGCGCTCGTCGACCCCGAGGGATTCGCCCCGGCGCTGCTGGCGCTGGCGCCGCGACCGTTCACCATCGCCTCCGTGCATGTCCAGGACGTGCGCCGCGTCGGCGAGCCGGTTGCAGGGCACAAGGCCCGGGCCGTGACCGAGCTTGTCGGCATGGATGCGACGGACATCCTGGTCGCCAGCTTCGATGCCGAGCGGCTGGTGAGCCAGCTGCGCAAGCTGCTGCCGGGGGCGCGCATCGAAACGCTGGACGCGGTGAAGCTGCCGGCGGCGATGCTGAGCGCGCCGCGCTATCTCGACAAGCTGAACTTCGCGACCAACTTCGCCTTCTTCCGCGATGCCGACGGGCTCTGCACGCGCCTCGTCTCCGCCAATTACTGGGCGGGGTACGGGGCGAAATCCGTGCGGCTGTGGCTGCGCCTGT
Organism: uncultured Pseudomonadota bacterium; assembly: GCA_963764465.1. GTDB lineage: Bacteria > Pseudomonadota > Alphaproteobacteria > Acetobacterales > Acetobacteraceae > JAJXXT01. The sequence goes on from CAVXSO010000007.1 coordinate 335,548, forward strand.
TCGACGGCGAGGGCCGCGTGCTCGCGACCTGGGAAGAGACGGTGCCGCAAGCGGGCTACGCCATCGACAGCGCCGAGGTGCGCGCACGCTTCGGGCTTGGGCCGTTCACCGGCCAGCTCTTCCTGCACGCGATCGGGGCCGCGGGGCACGACGTGGTGAAATACGCGCTCGACACCTACGGCGCGGGCAACGAGGCCAGCCTTTCCTGCACGCACGACGCGAATGCCTGGCCGGCCGACCGCTACGCCGGCATCCCCGCGCCGGAAGCGGGCGAGCGCGTGGTGCTGTGGCTGCAGAACAGCCACGCGACACCGATTCCGGCCGGCGCCGTCGCCTTTGACCGCATGGGGGCGGAGGCACCCGTACCCTATCCGCGCGAGGTGCCGGGCTTTGCCTCGGTTCCCGTGGACATGGGCGCGATGCTGCCGGGGCTCGCCTGGCCCGCACAGATCGAGATGCGCGCCGGGCGGCACACGGTGCGGCCACGCTACGAGGTGGTGCGCGCCGGGCGCACGCGGATCGCGCACCCGAATGTGGAGCGTTCCGACCTGCACCCGGAGCCGGCGATCCTCAACCTGCCGGAGGCTCTCGGGCGTGGCTTCCTGCTGCCGCTGCCGGTGCTGCCGCGCAGCCGTTTCCGCACGCTGATCCAGCCCACGCCGATGGCGACGACCCAGGATGCGCTGCCGCTGCGGCTCGATGTCTTTGCACCCGACGGCAGTCTCGCCGCCTCGCGCGTGCTCGGCGTGCTGCCACGCAACCACGACGTCGCGGTCGATCTCGACGATCTGCTCCCGGACGGCGCGCTCGCCGAGGGCGGGCACGCGGAGCTGCGTTACGAGCGCGGCATTGGCGGCACGGCGGATGGCTGGCTGCACGCGCTGGTGCGCGCCGAGGCCCGTGCGGGCGCGCATGCCGCGGAAAGCAGCTTCGGGGCCCACGTGTTCAACACGCTGATGACCTGGCGCGACGAGCCGCAGAGCTATTCCGGCCCGCCGCCAGGCCTGTCCACGCGCCTGTTCCTCAAGCTCGGCATGCGCCTCGGCGAGGGCCTCGCCAAAAGCTTTGCGACCTTGATCTATCCGGCTTCGGCGCCGTGGCACCCGGTTTCGGAGACGCGGCTGCTGCTGGTCGACGGCGTGGGCGCCACCATCGCGGACGTGCCGCTGGCCATCCCCTGCTCCGGCTCGGCGCTGATCGTCGCCGAGGACGTGTTCAGCCCCGCCCAGATCGAGGCAGCGGGACCGCGCGGCTACGTGCTGGTGCGCGACACCACCTGCCGCCTGTTCGGTTATCACGGGCTGATGACCGCGGACGGACGGTTCTCCATGGACCACATGTTCGGGTTCTGATCCACCGCCCCGCCTGCACCGCCCCGGGCCGCCCCCTTCCCCCCCGCGACACGGCCGCGCAGACTGTCGGCGAAGCAACGGAGGCGCGGCCATGAACCCAGGAAGCGGGCACACCGGGACGGGCACGGTGCATATCGAACGCCATGGCGACGTGGCGCTGCTGGTGTTCGACAACCCGCCGGTCAATGCCCTCTCCTCCGCGATGCGCCAGGCCCTGCGCCAGGCGTTGACGGAAGTGCTGGAGGATCCCGGCGTCGCCGCCGTGGTGCTGGCGGGCGCCGGCCGCACCTTTGTCGCGGGCGCGGATATCCGCGAGTTCGACGCCCCGCCCCCGCCGCCGGAGATGACGGCCACAAACATCTTCGCCCAGATCGAGGACGCGCCGAAGCCGGTCGTCGCGGCGCTGCACGGCACGGCGCTGGGCGGCGGGTTCGAGTTGGCGCTCGCCTGCCACGCCCGCGTGATGGCGCCGGACGCCCGCGTGGGGCTGCCGGAGGTGCGGATCGGGCTGATCCCCGGCGCCGGCGGCACGCAGCGTGTGCCCCGGCTCGCCGGCGCGATGGTGGCGCTCGACCTCGCCACCAGCGGCCGGCAGGTGGCCGCGGACGAGGCGCTGAAGCTCGGGTTGGTTGACGAGATCGCGACCGATATCCGTGCCGCGGCGATGGCGCGCGCGCGGGCGCTGGCCACCGCCGGCACCTGGCCACGCACGGGCGAACTCCCCCTCCCGGCCACGGACCGCACCGCGTTCGACGCCGCCGTGGCCAGCGTGCGCAAACGGGCGCGCGGGGCGGTGGCGCCGGTCGCAGCGGCGGAAGCCGTGCGCTGGGCGCTCGACCTGCCCTTCGCCGAGGGCTGCGCCAAGGAACGCGCCGAAAGCCAGCACCTGCGCCGCGCGCCGCAGAGCCGGGCGCTGCGCCACCTGTTCCATGCCGAGCGTCTTGCCGGGCGCATCCCCACCGTGGGCGGGCGCATCCCCTCGCCCTGGCCGGTCGCGCGCACCGGCGTCGTCGGCGGCGGCACGATGGGCTCCGGCATCGCCATTGCGCTGGCGAGCGCCGGGTTGCCGGTGGTGCTGGTGGAGGCCGACGATGCCGCCGCGGCCGCGGCCGAGGCGCGGGTGCGCGCGGTGCTGGACCGGCAGGTGAAGGGTGGCCGGCTGGCCCCCGCCGCGCGCGCGGACCGGCTCGGCCGCATCACCTTCTGCGCCGACCTGCTGATGCTCGCCGACGCCGACCTGGTGATCGAGGCGATCATCGAGGAACTCGGCGCCAAGGAGACGCTGTTCCGCCGGCTCTCGGCCGTCACTCGGCGGGATGCGATCCTCGCCTCCAACACGTCGCGGCTCGATGTCGACCTGCTCGCCGATGTCGTCGACGCGCCGGAACGGGTGGTGGGGCTGCATTTCTTCAGCCCCGCGCACGTGATGCGGCTGGTCGAGGTGGTGCGGACGCCGCGCACCGCGGGCGAGGTGCTGGCGACCGTCATCACGCTGGCGAAGCGGCTGCACAAGCTGCCGGTGATCAGCGGCATCTGCGACGGGTTCATCGGCAACCGCATCCTCTCGCGCTGGCGGACACAGTGCGACTACCTGCTGGAGGATGGTGCCATGCCGGAGCAAGTGGACGCGGCGCTGGAGGCATACGGGTTCGCCATGGGGCCCTACGCAGTCGCCGACCTCGCGGGGCTCGATATCGGCTGGGCGGGGCGCCAGCGGGCGGCCGCGACACGAGATCCGCGCGCGCGCTACGTGAAGATCGCCGACTGGATCTGCGAGATGGGGCGGTTCGGGCAGAAGACGGGCGCCGGCTATTACCGCCACGATGCGGAAGGGCGGCACGTGGACCCGGTGGTGACGGAACTGGTGCTGCGCGCCTCGCACGAAAAGGGGATCGCGCGGCGTGAGGTGAAGGCTGAGGAGATCGTAGCGCGCGTGCATGCCGCGATGGTCAACGAGGCGGCGAAGATCCTCGCCGAGGGCATCGCGCAGCGCCCCTCCGACATCGATCTCGTGCTGGTCAACGGCTATGCCTACCCGGCCTGGCGCGGCGGGCCGATGCACGAGGCGGACGAGAAGGGCATCAAGGCGGTGCTGGAGGAGGTGGAGGCGATGGCCGCCGCGAGCGGGCATGGCTGGGAGCCGGCGCCACTGCTGCGCGAGATGGTGGAGGCCGGGCGCAGCTTCGCCGACATGAACATCTAGGGGCGGAGGGCGCGCGTGCCCGGTTCCGCCAGCGCAACGACGTTCCTTCCGACGGCGGCGGACCTCGGGCTGCTGCTGGCGCTGAGCCTGTTCCTCGGCCTCGCCTTCGAGGACTACTTCGCCCGCGCCAACACCGCGCGGCCAGGCGGTATCCGAACGTTTCCGCTGCTGGCGCTCGCCGGCGGGGCACTCTACAGCCTCGATCCCCGGCATCTTGTGGCGTTCACCGCGGGACTGCTGGTGCTCGGCACCTGGCTCGCGATCTTCTACTGGAACCACCAGCACGAAAAAGAAGTCGACGGCGAGCCGCTGATCGCCCTGATCGTTCCGGTGCTCAACGTGCACGCCTATCTGCTCGGCGCGATCACGCTCGCCTTTCCGCACTGGATCGCGATCGGCGTTGCCGTCGCCGCAGTGCTGCTGCTGACCGGGCGGGAACGGCTGCATGCCCTGGCGCGGCGCGTGGAGATGCGGGAGATCGTCACGGCAGGGAAGTTTCTCATTCTCGCCGGCATCGCCCTGCCGCTGATGCCCGCGACCGCGGTGACGACGCTGACCAATATCACGCCGCGGCAGGTGTGGGTGGCGCTCGTCGTCGTCTCGACGCTGTCCTATGCGAGCTATCTCGCACAGCGCTATTGGCCGCCGGCAGCGCGCGGGCTGTGGATGGCAGCGCTCGGCGGGCTCTATTCCTCGACCGCGATGACGGTGGTGCTGGCACGGCAGATCCATGCCGACACCGCAACGAAAGCGCGCGGCCAGGCCGGCATCACGCTCGCGACCGGCATCATGTACCTGCGCATCCTCGTCGTCGTCGCGGTGTTCAACCCGCCCCTCGCGCGCTTGCTTTCGGTGCCGATGGTCGGCCTGGCGCTGATCGCGTTCGTGATCAGCGCGATCCAGTACCGGCTGCACAGTGCGGCCGGCGCGGCTGCGGTGCCGGAAACCTCCGGCGGCAATCCGCTCGAGATCGGCGCCGCGACGCTGTTCGCCGTGCTGTTCCTGGTGGTTTCCATTGCGTCCAGCTGGACCGCCTCGCGCTTCGGCACGGCCGGCGTCTACACCCTGGCGGCGATCGTGGGCGTGACGGACATCGACCCGTTCGTGCTGAACCTCGCGCAGGGCGGGGCCGCGGGTGTGACGGCGGGCGCTGCGGCGGCGGCGATCCTCATCGCGGCCTCATCCAACAACCTGCTCAAGGCTGTCTACGCCGTGGGGTTTGCCGGCCGCACCGCCATCGGGTCCGCCACGGCGCTGCTCGCGCTCGCCATACTTGGTCTGGGCATGGCGGCGTTCCCCGCCGCATTCGGGCTGCTGCCCTGAACCGAGGCTCGACGTCTGGCCCGGGACGGAATCAGAACGAGTGCGGATCCGGAGCGAAGGTCCGGGGCGAACCGGATCTCTTGTCAGGCCTTCGCGAATCAGCCTCGCCTGCGTGAGAAGCGCTCCGGCGCAAGGCAATCGTGACCTAGGTATCCGACGTTCGGGGCTTCGCTGGCGACTGTTCCATCAGCGCGAGCAAGCCGCGCAGCAGATCATGCGGCTTGGGCGGGCAGCCGGGCACGCGGAGATCAACCGGCACCACCGAGGCAGCGCCATTCAGGACCGCGTAGCTGCCGGCAAACACGCCACCGTCAATCGCGCAGTCCCCCGCCGCGACCACCCATTTTGGCGCGGGCATCGCCTGGTAGGTTCGCTCCAGCGCCTCGCGCATATTGACTGCGACCGGCCCAGTGACCAGCAGCACGTCGGCATGGCGCGGGGAGGCGACGAAACGCAGGCCGAAGCGCTCCAGGTCGTAGTATGCGTTTCCCAGCGCGTTCAGTTCGAGCTCGCAACCATTACAGGAGCCGGCATCGACGGCGCGGATCGACAGGCTGCGGCCGAGGCGGCGCTGCGCCGCCACGTCGAGGCGCACGGCCAGTGCATCGAGCCCGGCGTCGGGCGCCGCCGGCACGGTCTCCGAGAGCGGTGAGGCGACGAGGCTGCGGAACAGGAGAGTGCGCATCAACGCCTCACAGATCGTGGCCGGAATAGGAGCAGTTGAACGACTTGTTGCAGAGGGGGAAGTCGGCGACGATGTTGCCCTCGATCGCCGCTTCCAGCAGCGGCCACTGGAACCAGGACGGGTCGCGCAGATGGCAGCGGCGCACGTGCCCCGCCCCGTCGAGGCTGAGCCAGGCGAGGATATCGCCACGAAATCCTTCGACCAGCGCCATCCCTTCTCCGCCGCCCGGTGGGAGCGGCGCGCGGATCGCGCCACCCGGCATCAGGTCCAGGATCTGCGCGACCAGCGACAGGCTCTGCTCGACCTCGCGGATGCGCACCCAGACGCGCGCATCGACATCGCCCGCCGCGAACACCGGGACCTCGAAGCGCAGCTGCTGGTAGGGTGGATAGCCCGGCATGCGGCGCGCGTCGACATCGCGCCCAGAGCCGCGCCCGACATAGCCGCCCGCGCCAAAGCGCCGCGCCAGCGCGGCGGCGACGATTCCGGTGCCGCACGTTCGGTCCTGCAACGATGCGGTACCGTCATAGAGCGCGACGAGGCGGGGGAATTGCCGTCCGATCTCGGCAACCAGGGCGCGCAACGCCGCCGCGCCTTGCGGCTCGAGGTCGCGAGCGGTGCCGCCGGGCACCACGATGTCGCGCATCATGCGATGGCCGAAGCAGAGATCAGATGTCCGCAGCACGCGTTCGCGCAGGATCGCGCAATGGGCCAGCATCAGCGCGAAGGCGGCGTCGTTGCAGATGGCGCCGATATCGCCGAGGTGGTTGGCTAGGCGTTCGAGCTCCGCCATCAGCGCGCGCAGCCAGTGCGCCCGCTCGGGCACCGCCGCGCCCAGCGCCGCCTCCGCCGCGCGGGCGAAGGCGAGCGCGTAGGCCACAGTGCTGTCGCCGGAGGTGCGTCCGGCGAGCCCGGCCGCGCGGTCGATCGTGGCGCCGCGCATCAGCGCCTCGATCCCCTTGTGCGTGTACCCCAGCCGCGCTTCCAGCCGCACGATCGTCTCGCCGTTGACGGTGAAGCGGAAATGCCCGGGCTCGATGATGCCGGCGTGCACGGGCCCGACGGCGATCCCGTGCAGGCTCTCGCCCTCGGCCGGCAGGAAATCGTATGGCGCAGCCTGCCCCTCCGGCAGTGCCTGGCCGAGGGGCTCGCGGATCGCCCAACGCCCGTGATCGAGCCATGGACGTTCGTCGGGCGCGCCTTCCAGCACCAGGCCGAACAGGTCGCGAATGGCACGTTCCGGGCGGATGGCGGGCGCGTGGTAACGGCCGAGCGACGGGAAGCGCCCGCCGGGACAAGGCAGCGTGGCGACCGCGAGGCTGCAAGCGGTCTCTTCCAGCAGCGCGGCATGTACCGCCTGTGCATCGCCCCAGAGGCCAACCAGGGTGCAGGCGCCCTGGGCGAGCGCCTTCCCTATCGCCGTCCAACCCGGCGCGTCGACGACGATGCGCGGCCACGGATGATGCGCCGCGACCGCAGTGCCCGTCCCGAGAAGCTCCTGCAGCCCCGCCATTGCCTAACCCAGCATCCCAGCGACGTGCTGGAACCAGGCCACCAGCACCGGCGAAAGATAGACCCCGGTCACCGCGACCAGCGCCAGGTGCGCGAAGGTCGGCACGTAGGAGGCCTGCACCGGTGCCGTGCTGCCCCTCGGCTCGCCGAAGGCGACACCCTGCAACCGCAGCAGCAGGGCGCCGAAGGCCAGGATCAGGCCGAAGACAAGTGGCACGGCCAGCAACGGCGAGCGCGCGAAAGTGGATGAGACCAGCAGGAACTCACTCATGAAGATCCCGAGCGGCGGCATGCCGGCGATGGCCAGCACGCCCACCACCAGCGTCCAGCCCAGCACCGGGTGTGATTGCGTGAGGCCGCGAATATCGGCGATCTTCTGCGTGCCCTTCACCTGCGCGACATGGCCCACCGCGAAGAAGATCGCGGACTTGGTGAGGCTGTGCATCGTCATCTGCAGGAGTCCGGCGAAGTTGGCGAGCGGCCCGCCCATGCCGAAGGCGAAGACGATGATCCCCATGTGCTCGATGGAGGAATAGGCGAAGAGGCGTTTGATGTCGCGCCGCCGGTAGAGCATGAAGGCCGCGAAGATCAGCGTGACGAGGCCGATCGTCGCCATCAGCGGGCCGGGCGCGATCACGTCCGGGTTGACCGCCATCAGCATCTTGAAGCGCAGCACCGCGTAAAGGGCGACGTTCAGCAGCAGCCCCGAGAGCACGGCGGAGATCGGCGTCGGGCCCTCCGCGTGCGCGTCCGGCAGCCAGGCATGCAGCGGCACCAGCCCGACCTTCGTGCCATAGCCGAGGAAGAGAAAAATGAAGGCGACGCTGAGCAGCCCTGGCTCGAAAGCACCGGCATGGGCGACCAGCACCGTCCACGTCATGCCCTGCAACCCCGTGCCGACCACGGGGGCCGCGGCCAGGTAGACCAGGATGGTGCCGAACAACGCGAGCGCGATGCCCACGCTTGCCAGGATGAAGTATTTCCAGGCTGCCTCCAGCGCCTCGTGCGTGCGGTAGATGCCGACCATCAAGACGGTCGCGAGCGTCGCCAGCTCGATTGCCACCCACATGAGGCCGATATTGTTGACGACCAGAGCCAGGTTCATCCCGAACATCATCACCTGGTACATGGCGTGGTAGAAACGCAGATAGGCTGGTGTCAGCCGTCCGGTCTCCAGCTCGTGGCCGATATAGCTGGCGCTGAACACGCTGGTGGTGAAGCCAACGAATGTGTTCAGCACGATGAAGACAATGTTGAGGTCGTCGACCAGGAAATAGACGCCCGGCGCGGGGTGGCGGAAGAACAGCGCGAGCGCGGCGAGAAAGGTCAGCAGGCTGGCGAGAACATTGCCGCGCGCGGAGAGGCGATAGCCGGGCAGGAGCGCGAGCAGAACTGCCGCGGTCGCCGGCAGGCACAGCACCAGCGCGACGTCGTGGGCGAGGAACCAGCTCACCGGCGTTCCCCCCGGAAACGGTCGAGCGCGTGAACGTCGACGGTGTCGAAACGTTCGCGAATGCGGAAGAGGAAGATGCCGATCACGATGAAGGCGATCAGCACCGAGAAGGCTACGCTGATCTCCACCACCAGCGGCATGCCTTGCGCCCCGGTGGCGGCCAGCACCAGCCCATTCTCCATCGACATGAAGCCGACCACCTGGCTCACCGCGTTGCGGCGCGTCACCATGATCAGCAGGCCGAGCAGCACGACGGAGAGCGCGAAGGCGACGTCCTCCCGCGCGACCAGGGCGGTGCCCTGCGTCACCCGCAGCATCACGGCAAAGGAAAGTCCGACGAGGCCGATCCCGGCCAGCATCGTCAAACCGATGCCGGCCACCGTTTCGATCTCGCGATGAATGCCGAGGCGTACGATGATCCGGTGCAGCGCAATGGGGATGATCCCCGCCTTGAACAGCAGGGCGATGACCGCGGTGATGTAGAGATGCGGCGCATCCTGGATGCGGGCCTGCCACGCCACGGCCAGCGACAGTGCCACGGCGTGCAGCGTGTAGGTGTTGAGCAGCGCGTAGAGCCTGTCCTGGTAAAGCATCATCAGGCTCACCAGCACCAGGCTGCCGGCCAGCAGATGGGCAATGTCGAACGCGATGCCTTGCATGTCAGATGACCCGCGAGACGAACAGCAGCAGCGCGCCGAGGAAGCCCAGCATCAGGGCGGCCCCAAGGAAATTCGACACGCGGAAGACGCGCATCTTGGCGACCGTCATCTCGAAGACGGCGAGCGCGGCGCAGGCCACCGCGACCTTGCCGAGGTAGAGGCCGACCCCGGTGACGTGCGCGAGCCAGCCGGAACCGGCAGGCGCCACACCCCAGGGCAGGAAGACACAGGCGATCAGCGAGAGGTAGAGAAGGAGCTTGAGCCAAGCGGCAAGCTCGATCAGGGCGAGGTGGCGGCCGGAATATTCGAGCACCATCGCCTCGTGCACCATGGTGAGCTCGAGATGCGTCGCCGGATTGTCGATGGGAATACGCCCGGCTTCCGCGATCCCCACCATGAGCAGCGCGACCAGCGCGAGCCCGAGCGTTACGCGCAGCCCGACCGCGGGGCTCTGCATGAAGGAGGCGATCGCCGAGAGCTGCGTCGATCCGGCCAGCAGTGCCAGGGAAAAAATGATCATCAGCATCGCTGGTTCGGCGAGCGAGCCGATCATCATCTCCCGGCTCGCGCCGATGCCGCCGAAGGCGGTGCCGATGTCCATGCCGGCGAGGGCGAGGAAGAAGCGCGCGCTCCCCAGCAACGCCACGATGGCGATCAGGTCGGCCGACCAGGAGAACAGCAGCCCGCCGCCGAACGTGGGCACCAGTGCCGCCGCCACCCAGGTTGCCGCGAAGACCAGGTAGGGCGCGGCGCGGAACAGCCAGGAGGCGTTCTCGGCCAGCACCACGTCCTTGCGAAAGAGGCGCAGGAGATCCCGGTACGGCTGCAGGAGGGGCGCACCGCGCCGGCGGGTCAGGCGTGCCTTGCACTTGCGCAGGAAACCGGTGGCGAGCGGCGCGGCCGCGACGACGAGCGCCATCTGCGCGCCCTGCGTGGCCAGGTCAGCGATCACTGCCATAGCGCGAGCACCAGGAGCAGCACGACCAGGACGGCGAAGACGAGGCTGAGATAGCGCCGGATGGTCAGGAACTGCATTGCGTTGAGGCGTGTGCTCGCGATTGCAACAGCGCCGGCGATGGGCGCGTAGAGCGTCTCCCAGATCACGTCGTGGCTGCGGACGACGAGCCGGGCGGGAGCGGTGTCGCCGGGCGGCGGCACGACGACCTCGGTACGCGCACGGAACAGAACCGTGCCGAAGATGCGGCGGATCGGCTCCGCGAAGCCGCCCGCCGAATATTGCAGGGCGAGGCTGGCATCGGGAAAACCGCAATCCCACGCAGGCCCGCGGCTGGTGCGGCGCCGAGCCAGGGCACGGATCGCTACCGCAGTCAGCGTCGCGGATCCGGCGACGAAGAGGAAGACCAGCAAGCCGTTGTACGTACCGCGGCTCGCCGCAAGCGGGACGATGGACAACCAGGGTTGATGGAGTTCCGCCGGCATGCGCGTACCCAGCACGGCCGAGACGGCCGGGCCGATGGCGTCGAGCGCGAAGCCGGGGAGTATGCCCAGCAGGAGCGACAACCCGGCGAAGATCAGCATCGCCGCGGACGAGAACGGGTCGGTTTCCCGTGCCCGTGCCGCGGCATCCGATCGGGCACGGCTAAGAAAGACCGTGCCGTAAAGCCGCACGAAACAGGTTGCCGCCAGGGCCGCCGCGAGCGCGAGCAGCGCGCCGATCCCCGGCACCAGGAGCTTCAGCCCCCATTGCGGCAGTGCCGGGCTCAGCAGAATCGCCTGGAAGGTGAGCCATTCCGAGGCGAACGCGTTGAACGGGGGCAGCGCCGAAAGGCCGATGGCGCCGCCCAGCACGGCGACGGCGGTGACCGGCATGCGGTTGATCAGCCCCCCCATCCGCTCCATGTCGCGTAGTCCGGTGGCGCCCAGCACCGCGCCGGCGCCATAAAACAGGAGGCTCTTCAGCAATGCATGGTTGAGGACGTGGAACAGCGCCGCGGTCAACGCCAGCGCCGCTGCCCCCGCCATGCCGTCCGCGCGGAATGCGAGCGCAAGGCCCAGGCCGACGAAGATGAAGCCAATATTCTCGATCGTGCTGCATGCCAGGACGCGCTTCAGATCCGTCTCGAACAGCGCGTAGAGGATGCCCATCAGCGCGCTCGCGCCGCCGAGCACCATCACGGCAATCCCCCACCACCACGCCGGCGACCCCAGGAGATCGAACACGATGCGGATCACGGCATAGATCGCGACCTTGGTCATGACGCCGCTCATCAGCGCGGAGACATGGCTCGGCGCCACCGGATGCGCGCGTGGCAGCCAGACATGCAGCGGCACCAACCCCGCCTTGGAGCCGGCGCCGAACAGAACCAGGGCAAGCACGAGAGCCGCAAGCAGAGGTGTCGTATGAGCTGCCCGCATCGAGGCAAAGGCGTAGCCGCCGGCGGGCCCCGCGAGCAGCCCGAAGGCGAGCAGCAGCGCGAACGTGCCGAGTGCCGCCATCGTCAGGTAGATGTAGCCGGCCGCGACATTACCCGCGCCGCGATGGTCCGCGACGACCAGGGCCCACGAGGTGAGCGACATGAACTCCCACGCCACCAGGAAGGTGAAGGCGTCGTCCGCCAACGGCACGAGATTCATCCCAGCCAGGAAGGCGGGGACAAAGGGCAGCACGCGCAGCGGCGCCTCCGCGTGGCGGCCGTAACCGATGCCGTAGAGACAGGCACCCGCGCCACCGAGGTTGACCACGACAAGGAAGAACGCGGCGAGCGTGTCCAGGCGGAAATGCACGCCGATCCAGGGCACGCCGAGCGGCAGCACCAGGGTCTGCACCGGACCGCCTTGCACCAGCGCGAACCCGCCAAGTGCCAGCAGGCCAAGTGAAACCGCAAGACCGGTAGAATAGATCAGCGGCGACCCCTCATGCCGGCCGCCGACAACCAGAGCGAGAGCCGAAAGAGCGAGCAGCGCGCCGATCCCGACGAGCAGGGACCCAATCAGCATGGCATCGGCTTACCTGGCGACTTCCGCCCGCGCTGGATGGCGTGGCCGGGAAGGAGTGGTCGCGCCCGATTTCAGGCGGACACCGCGGCCACCGTTCTGGCTCGCACCGCCCTCCGCGATCAATTCAACGCCGAGATCATCGAGCGCGCTGACGATTTTGTTGAGGGAGTCAACATTGCCGCGAACCACGCCCGCGCTCGCCTCCATCCGCTGGATGGTGGGCAGAGACAGGCCGGCACGACCGGCCAGCTGCCGTTGATCGAGCCCCATCAGCGCACGGGCGGCACGGAGCTGAGAAGCGGTGATCATGCGATCCGCCTCGCATGGTTGGGTAACATCATACAGAACTGCCTGTTAAAACAACATTCTTTATGTCTAACACATCAATATCATATGGCACCAGCGAATTCAATCCCTGCCCGCGCGGCCAGCCCGGACATCACGCCGGGCGCGCCCTGCGTCTCGGTCCATTCAGAGATTGGCCGCCTTCGAGTGCCATCGAACCCAGTGAGATTTGAGCCTGTCGTTCCCGCCATGGCCCGCGCCGCCCGGGCCGCAAACGGTGCGCCGCTCTCGAGATGGACCTGGTGGCCGCCATTCAGACGAAAGGCTTGCGGGTCCGATGCCTCACCGCTTTCGACCCGAGCGATCTTCACGATCGTCCCGGTCATGGGACGATCTCCGGCTTAGGTCTGCCGCTCGGCCAGCGACCTATTGACGGCGCCCTGCCTGCGCCGTTCGTCGGCGGCGACACCTGTCGCCACCACGCATCTGGCCTTGCCGTAGGCATGACACGCGCCGGCCTGTCGGAGACTCTGGGCAAATTGAAACCCCGTCGCCGCTGCCGTCGCCGTTGCCGACGGGACGGGACGCGCGCGTCCGACCCATGCCCGGTCGGGCCAGACGCGAGCGGCACGCAATCCTCGCCGGCGGAGCGGCGGACATCGGCTTTTCAGGAGGTCGGGTGGTGAACGCACAAGGACTCGAACGTGGGATCCGCTGATTACGAATCCCGGGCTCGACAGAGCGATCATCGACGCCGCCTATGCCGAGGACGAGGCAGCGGCAACGGCAGCGGCAGCGGCCGAGTGGGGCGCAGGTCCGGGACGTGATTCGCATAATGGAGGCGGCTGATACGCCGGTCGCCGAGATCACTGGCGCCGCGAACCGCAGCATCCTTGGCGCCCTCGCCGACCAGCCCGCCAGGGCCCGCGCCGGGTTCGGATCACTCTCACGCTTTTTCGACTGGTGCCAGGACGAGGACCGAGTCGTCACCAATCCATGCGCAGCATTACCCAAGACGCGCCGACGGCGCGGCATCTCCGCCCGTACGCACGTGGTCGGCATGGGCGATCTCGCTCGGCTCTGGCGGGCCGCTGACATGCTCCCGCCTGCGGCAAGCGGCCTAGCGCGGTTCCTCATCGCCATCCTCTGGCGACGCCGCGAGGCGGCGCGGCTCGATTGGTCGCATCTGGACCTCGCCGGAGCCGTCTGGACCATGCCCGGCGCCATAACGAAGAATGGCGACCCGCACCGCGTGCATCTGCCGCCCACGGCACTCACCATTCTGCAAAGGCGGCATGCCGAGGTTCGCCACCCTCGCGCGGGTCTGGTCTTCCCCGCTCCTCGTTCGGCTAGGTCAGTCGACACGTTTTCAATCCTCAAGGCCGCCCTCGATGTCGCTTCAGGCGTCTCCGGCGGGCGGTCGCATGATCCGCGCCGCAGCTTCGCGACCGCACGTGCCGTGGCGGGTACGGCGAAACCGCTCGCCGATGCCATCCTCAATCATCGGCAGGCCGCAACGCGTGGTGGCGTACGTGGCGTCTATCAGCGCGCCTCGCGCTGGCCGGAGCAGGTGCAAGGCATGTCGCTCTGGGACCGGATGCTTACGAGCGCCATCGACGGCAACGTCGTGTCCATGCATCCGGGGCGGCGGGAACTCATGCCGGCATAGGGGTCATGGGGGTCAAGGGGCCGGGGGTCGTTGCCGATAACGCCCTATGTCGGATCGGCACAGGTAACTCAGGACCCCAACACCTGAGGTGCACGTCGCTCGACCCGGTCACGGACCTGGAACCAGGTGCCCATCGCGGGCATGAACCAGGGCGTGCCGTCGTAGAGCGCGTGGTGCGGCGGCAGGCCGTCGTCATAGGCGTTCACCGGGTCCGCCGAATTGGCCAGGATTTTCTCGGCCAGTGCGTGACCGAGATAGGTCATCATCACCACGCCGCTGCCGTTGCAGCCGAGTACGAAATACCGCCCCTCCCCACCGCCGATATGCGGCAGGTGATCGAGCGTCATCGCCACGCGTCCGCCCCAGCTGTGGCTGATGCGCGTGCCCGCGAGCTGTGGAAATCGCGCGACCATGCCGCGATGGAGCAGTGTTGCCGTGCGCCGTTCATCGGCCGGAAAGAAGGTGGCGCGGCTGCCGAACAACAGGTGCCTGCCATCGGGCGAAAGTCGGTAATGGCTGATGACGCGACAGGTTTCCGAAATCGCGCGGTCGGTCGGGAGCAGCGAGCGAGCCAAATCCTGGGGCAGTTCCTCGGTCGCGATCATATGGGTCGATACCGGAACGACGCCGCGACGCAGATCAGCGGCGAGGCCGCGCGCGTAAGTACCGACATAGGCGTTGGCTGCGAACACGACGCGATCCGCGGCGACGTTACCGCGCGCGGTCATCACGACATAGCCGCCGGCCATCCGACGGACACTGTGCACCGGGGTCTCACCGTGGCACCGCGCGCCTGCTTGCCTTGCGGCGGCGAGCAATCCGCCGAAGAACTCAGCCGGCTGGATATGGCCCGCCCGGCCGATGGATACGCCGCCATGGTAGAAATCGCTGCCGATTTCCTGACGAAATTCAGTGCGCGTGAGGATGCGCACGTCGGCATTGGCGTAGCGGTTCAGGTCCTCGACACGGCTTTGCCATGCCCTTTCGTGCTGCGGCGCCCAGAAGCCGTTGACGCGCCCCGTGCGATGGTAGCCGCAGCGGATCTGGTGGCGGCCCAGCAGCTCCTCAAACAGCGTGAAGCCCGCCGCGGCGTCGCGCAGCAGGGCCGCCTTGCGTTGCTGCGGCAGAGGCTTGCGCGTCGGCGACTTGCCGACATTGACGCCGCCCGACACCTGACCACCGGAGCGCGTGCTGGCGCCGAAGCCCAGCGCCGCCGCATCCAGCACCAGCACGTCCTCACCAGCTTCCGCGAGGCGTAATGCGCAGGCGATGCCGGCATAACCCGCGCCCACGATCAGCGTGCCCACGCCGCCAGGCAGCTCGGCCGGCGGATCGGCGGGCGGGGTGAAGCCGTTCCACCACCAGGGCGTGGTTGAGAAGTTCTCGGTGAAGATCGATGCGGTGGCCATGGCGGTCAGTTCCTCACAACATCGGCGGCAGCGTCGTCGCGCGCCGTGTCCAATCGGCGAAGGCCTCGCGAATGACCTCGCTGGTGTCCCGATCCATAGGTGCGTTACGGACGGCATCGAAGAGCATCGTTTTGACAAAGGAACGGCGATTGAACGGGATATCGGCCAACAGCTCGTGCATCGCGGCATAGGCAGCTGTGTTCCAGCGCCGCTCATGCGCTTCTCGCGCCGTGCCCGGTGCGAAGCCATGGCGCGCGGGCCGCGCAGCACGCTGCTGTGTCGTCGCCGCATCGTCGATCGCGCCATTGGCGATCGCGACACCGTAATCGCGCCGCGCCGCCTCCACGCTCACCAGGCCGGCGCGTACGTCGCGCAGCACCGCTTCCGGCGGGCGGCGAAACGGATCGCCGCGCCCGCCGCCGCCTGGCGAGACGACGCGCAGAACGTCACCGGGTGCCAGTCGCAGAGCGTCCGTGTTGCGCAGATCGCGCTCCTGCAACGTGCCGGGGTTGAGCGTGAAGCTCCCGGCGGCACCAGGGTCGCCGCCGAGCACGCCCCAGGGCTGGAACACGCTGCGGTCGCGGTTGCGGGCGGTGACGAAGGCATCGGGAGCCGTCGCGTAGAACTCCAGCACCTGGGCCATGCCGCCGCGATGCGCACCAGCACCGCCCGTGTCCGGCATCAGGCCGTAACGCAGGATTCGCACCGGTGCTTCGGATTCCGTGATCTCGATGGGGCTGTTCTTGAGATAGGCGGAATCGGCACCGGCCCCGTCCGTGCCGTCGCGATGCGGCATGCCGCCACCGCCGCCGACGATGGGTGCGACCGCCGTGATCGTGCGGTGACCGGTGCGCGGGTGCTCCGCCGCGACGTTGATGATGGAGGTCGCCCCCGCGGGTGCCGCGGGCAGCCGGTCCGGTGCCGCGGCGGCGAACGCGCCGAAGATGAGGCTGCGCAGACGCCCACAGGTGAGGCTGCGCATGCCGACGGCGGCGGGGAAGCTCGGGTTGAGCACGCTGCCGGGAGGCGCGATACAGGTGAAGGGGCGGATCGTTCCGAAATTGAGCGTGATCCCCGGGTGCAGCGCCGAGAGCACGTAGTAGACGCCGACCAGCAACAGCGAGTGGCGCGGATGCCCGCCGGTCGGCACGTTGAGCGAGGCGAGCGTCTGCGGATCGGATCCCGTGAAATCGAGCTCCGCGGTATCGCCGCGGATACGCAGCGCGAGGCAGAGTCGCAACGGGTTGCCGCCCGCCGCGTCCTCGTCGCAATACTCGGTGAACCGGTATTCGCCGTCCGGCAGTTGCGCGAGCACGGCGCGCGCCTGTGCCTCGGCGTAGTCGAGCAGGTCCGCAAGCCCGTCAGTGATCATGCGCGCACCGAAGCGGCGAACCAGTTCCAGGATGCGCCGCTCGCCGGTGTTGACGGCGGCGACCAACGCCTTGAGGTCACCCCAATTCTGTTCCGGAATCCGGACGTTCGCCAGCATCACGCGCAGCAGCCCTTCGTCCAGCACGCCTTCGCGGTATAGTTTCGCAGGCGGCACGCGGATGCCTTCCTGATGCACGTCCGTCAGGGTGCGCGAGAGGCTGGCAGGCACGGCGCCGCCGACATCGACGTTGTGGATGTGCCCGCCGGCAAAGGCGATGATCTCGCCCGCGTGGAACACCGGCTTCCACATCACGATGTCCGGCGAGTGGGTGGCGAGGTAGCCGGAATACGGGTCGTTGGTGAGCGCGATATCGCCGGGACGGTAGCCGCCGGGCACCAAGCCGATGGCCGCCTCGTAATCCAGCGCCGGGTACCAGGTGGCCCCAAGATCGATCGGCACGGCGCAGGGCTTGCCGCGCGCGTCGAGCAGCTGGATCGTGAAATCCTCCGTCTCCTTCACGAAGGTCGAGTGCGCGGTGCGGTAGAGCGTCGTTGCCATGCTTTCCGCCGCCGCGCGGGCATGGTTGCGCAGCACCTGCAGCGTCACGGGATCGGTACGCATCAGCGCAGCTCCATAGCGATGTTACCGAGTTCGTCGATCGTGGCATCCCAGCCCGGCGGCACCAGCACCGTGCAGTCCGGCTGCACGACAATCGCGGGGCCGACAAAATGGGCGCCGGGATCGAGATCGGCGCGCGCCAGCAGCCTCGCCTGGCGCGTCTGCCCGCCGAGCCAGATCGGGATTTCCCCAAGCGTTGCCGCCACATGCGGCCGCGCGTCGCGACGCGGCAGGGTGAGCGGCGGGGCAGGACGCGTCGCGGAGACACGCAGGCTTACCACCTGCAATGGCGCACCGGGTTCCGCGTGGCCGAACTGGCGTTCATGCTCGGCATGGAAAGCGTCAGCGAGGGCTTCGACATCCAGGGCGTCGCCGAAGGGCACAGTGATCTCGAAGGACTGGCCGCGATAGCGGATATCCGCGGCACGGCGCATCTCTGTCTCGCCAGGTCCCGCCATCTCGGCCACGGTGGCCGCTGCACCGCGACCGAGTTCATCAAGCGTCGCCAGCATCGCGGGCCAGGATGACGCCTCCAGCGGCAGCAGCACGGTGCGCATCGCGTCACGGCGGATCGCGGAGGTGAGCGCCCCGAGCGCGCACAGCGTCCCCGGCGAGGCAGGCACCAGCACGCGACGCATTCCCGCGGTCTCGGCGAGCAGGGCCGCGAGCATCGGGCCGGCGCCGCCGAAAGGAATCAGCGTCAGCTCGCTGGCATGGGCGCCAGCGCGGGCGAGAAGCTGCTCGATCGGGATCAGCATGCCGCTGATCGCAACATCGAGCACGCCCTCGGCCAGTGCCGGCAGCGTCAGGCCGAGGCGCTCGGCGATGGGGCGCGCCGCTGCCTCCGCGAGCGCCGGCTTAGGGTCGATGGCACCAAAGCCGAGCATGCCATGCCCCAGAATTCCACAGAGCAAGGCTGCGTCCGTGACCGTGAACGCCTCCCCGCCACGGCCAAAACAGGCAGGCCCGGGTGTCGATCCCGCGCTTTGCGGGCCGACCTGCAGCACGCCCTGCCCGTCTATCCACGCGATTGATCCGCCACCCTGGCCCGAGGACGCAACCGCCACGGTGGTGGTGGCGAGCGGGTAGAGACCGATCTCGATGCCCGCCGAATAGGAGGGCGCGCCATCGACGAGCAGCGCCACGTCGGCGCTGGTGCCGCCCATGTCGAGCGTCAGCGCCGCGTGCACGCCGGCGGCGCGTGCCACGACACCGGCGCCGACAACGCCCGAGGCGGTGCCCGACAGCAGCATGCCAACGCAATCCCGCCTGCCCTGCGCGGCACTCATCGTGCCGCCGGCCGAGGTGGTGAGCAGCAAGGGCGCTGCGATCCGCGCCTGTTTCAGTTCGTCCTCGACACGTTCGAGATAGGCGGCGATGCGTGGATGCACGTAGGCATTGAGGACAGCAGTGCTTGTACGCTCGTATTCGCGGATCGCGGGCCAGACGGTGCTGGCGCAGAACACGGCGAGCGTGGGGTCGAGCCCCGCGATCATCGCCGCCACCTCGCGTTCATGCGCCGGGTTGCGCCAGGCGTGCAGGAGGGAGACGACGATGCCGACACAACCCGCAGCCCGCGCCGCGGCGAGCGCGGCCGCGACATCGCCAGCGTCCGGCGCCAGCAGCGTCTCGCCCTCGGCGCTCATGCGCTCGCGTACACCGAACACGTGCTCGCGCGGCACCAGGGGCGGCGGGCGCTCGCAGAACAGGCTGTAGGGATTGGGCATGCGCAGGCGCGCCAGCTCCAGCATGTCGGTAAAGCCTGCCGTGGTGAGCAGCGCGATGTCGGCACCACGGCGCTGGATGATGGTGTTGACGCCGACCGTCGTGCCATGGACGAAGCGCGCGACCGAGGCGGCGTCCAGCCCCTCCGCCTTGAGACGACGCAGGCCGGCACCGACATCGCGGCCGGGATCGTCCGGGGTGGTCAGCACCTTGAGCGTGAGGAGCTGGCCGGTTTCCGATTCCAGCGCCACGAAATCAGCAAAGGTGCCGCCGATATCGGCGCCGATCATCCAGGTCATGCGCGAACCTTACGTCTTGGCAACATCATTCGAGCCGGGATGTGGCGGGCGCCGCCTCAGCGGATTGCAGCGCCGCCAGCGCCTCCTCCTGGTTCAGTTCTTCCTCGGTCCGGTGACAGAGGATGGTGCCGCCCTTCGAGAAATGGCGCAGCGGCGGCGCCGTACGGTCGCAGACCCCCTCGATGCGCAGCGCGCAGCGCCGGAAGAAGGCGCAGGGGCGGACGCCGTCATCGAGTGTCGGTTCGCCGGCGGCTTCACGCAGATGCAGCGGCGCGACTTCGTCGAGCCAGCCCTGGCGCAGCTGCGGCACCGAGGAGAGCAGCAGGTCCGTGTACGGGTGGCGGGGCACTTGCTGCAGCGCCGCGCGGGACCCCAGCTCGACCCGTTGGCCGGCGTAAAGGATCATGATGTCGTCGCAGATAGCGCGCACCGTCGAGAGATCGTGGCTGATGAACATCATCGCCAACCCGAGCTCGCGGCGCAGCTCCGCGAGCAGTTCGAGCACCGCGGCACCGACGACCGTGTCCAGCGCCGAGGTCACCTCGTCGCAGAGCAGCAGCCGAGGCTCGGCGGCCAGCGCGCGGGCGAGGTTCACGCGCTGCTTCTGCCCACCCGAAAGCTCCTCCGGGTAGCGCTGCGCCAGCACCCCGGGCAGCCGCACCATGTCCAGCAGCTCCGCCACGCGGCGCCGTGCCGCCGCGCCGCCCATACCGTGATAGAAGCGTAACGGTCGCGCCAGGATCGCGCCCACCAGGCGCGCCGGGTTCAGGGCCGTGTCGGCGGACTGGAACACGATCTGCACAGCGCGCAGCTGCGCGCGGGTGCGGTCCTCTACCCGTGCCGGCAGGGCTGCACCATCCATGGCGATGCGACCGCCGGCGGGCGGCAGCAGCCCGGCGATCACGCGCGCGAGCGTGCTCTTGCCGCAACCCAACTCGCCGATGACGCCGAGCACCTGACCCGGCGCGATGGTGAAGCTTACGCCGTGCAGGACCGGGATCAGCGCGCGCCCCAGGCCGCCATACCCGGCGGTGAGGTCCGTGACGTCGAGCAGCGGCGGTGCGGTCGGCGCGGTGGCCTCGGGTATGCCGCGGGGCTCCGCAGCAGCCAGCAGGCTCTGCGTATAGGGATGTTGGGCATTGCCGAGGATTGCGCTGGTCTCGCCCGTTTCCCGCGCCTCGCCGCCCTGCATCACCACGATGCGGTCGGCGACTTGTGCGACGACCGCGAGATCATGGGAGATGTAGAGGGCGGTGGTGTGAAGCTCCCGCACCACGCGCTTGAAGGCGCGCAGCACCTCGACCTGCGTGGTGACGTCGAGCGCGGTGCTGGGCTCGTCGAGCACCACGAGCTCCGGCTCGGTGATGAGCGCCATCGCTGCCATCACGCGTTGCAGCTGCCCGCCGGAAACCTGGTGGGGAAAGCGTTCGCCGATGCGATCCGGGTCCGGCAGGGCGAGGGCGCGAAACAGATCGCGCGCCTTCGCCTGGGCCTGCCGGCGCGTCATCAGCCCGTGGATCAGCGCCGGCTCGATCACCTGGCTCATCAGGCGCTGGGCCGGGTTGAACGCCGCGGCGGCGCTCTGGGCGACGTAGCTCACCTTGGCGCCCCGGAAACCGGCAAGCTGCGGCCGCGACAGCGCGAGCACGTCCGTGGTCCCGACGCGCACACGCCCGCCGGCGATGCGGCAGCCCGGGCGCGCGTAGCCGAGCAGCGCCAATCCCGCCGTCGTCTTACCGGAACCGGATTCGCCGATCAGCGCCAGCACCTCGCCGCGCGCGATGCCGAAGCTGAGATCGCGCACGATCGGCGTGGCCATTGCGCCCTTGGCGCCGACGGTGACCAGGAGGTCCGTCACCTCGACATGCGGGGCCGTGTTATCCGCCATGGTTGCGGTTCCCGCGGCCGGGCAGGTTGTCGATCAGCAGATTGACCGAGACCGTCAGGATCGCGATCGCGACGGCGGGAACGATCACGGCCGGCGCGCCGGCGCTCAGCCCCTCGATGTTCTCGCGCACCATGCCGCCCCAATCGGAATAGGGCGGTTGGATTCCGAGGCCGAGAAAGCTGAGGCTGCTCAGCAGCAGCACGATGAAGACGAAGCGCAGGCCGAAATCGGTCAGCACCGGCATGACCATGTTGGGCAGGATCTCCCCCAGCATGATCGCGCCGCCGCCCTCGCCGCGCGCGCGGGCCGCTTTGACGAAGTCCGCGGCGCTGAGGTCGACGGCCACCGAACGAGCCAGGCGATAACTGCCGGGCGCGTAGATCACGGCCGCGGTGACCACGAGCACCGTGACCGAGGAGCCCAGCGAGGCGACGACGACGAGGCTGAAGATCAGCGTCGGCAGCGAAATGAGCGTGTCCATCGCGCGGCTCAATGCCGCGTCGAGCGAGCCACCGCGCACGGCGGCGAGCATGCCGAGCAGCGTGCCGGCCGACGAGGCAATGAGCGTTGCCGGCAACGCGACGCCGATCGTGTAGCGCGCGCCGACCAGCACCCGGCTCAACATGTCGCGACCGAGATAATCCGTGCCCAGCGGCCAGGCGGCACTCATCGGCGCGAAGATCGTGCGCGAAACGATGGCGCCTTCCGGATGCGGTGCCAGGACCGGCCCGAACAACGCCAGCAGGAGACAGGCGGCGACCACACTGCCCGCGCCGATGGCGATCGGCGATGGAGGTGCATGGCGCCGCCGCGAGGGCGCTGGCGCGTCGCTCATGATGGGCACCTCATCGGTGGCGCAACCGGGGATTGGCCAGCAGTGCCACGACGTCGGCCACCAGCACCAGCAGGAGGTAGGCGGTGCAGAAGATCATGGCGCAGGCCTGCACCAACGGCATGTCCCGCGTGCTCACCGCATCGACCATCAGCTTCGCCAACCCTGGATAGTCGAACACGGTTTCGACGATGATGACGCCGCCTAGCAGGAAGGACAGGCTGAGGGCGACGGCATTGGCGACCGGGCCGAGCGCGTTCGGCAGCGCGTGCCGCAGCACCAGCCGCACCGGACGCACGCCTTTCAGCAACGCCATCTCCACATACGAAGAGGAGAGCGTGTTCACCAGGGCGGCGCGCGTCATCCGCGCCATCTGTGCGAAGATCGCGATCGAGAGGGTTGCGACCGGCAGCGCATAGGCACGCAGCAGGTCCGCGAAATCGGCACCACGCGGCACCAGCGACAGCGCGGGCAACCAGCGCAGCCTGACCGCGAAGATCAGCACCGCGAGAGTCGCGAACAGAAATTCCGGTATCGACACGGTCGCGATGGTCAAGACATTGACAATGCGATCATAGGCCGAGCCACGCCAGATCGCGGCAGTCATGCCGACCAGAAGCGCCAGCGGCACGGTCACCAGGGTCGTGAACAGGGCCAGGTGCAGCGAGTTCGCGAGCCTGCGCCCGACCAGGCTCGCCACGTCCATGCCGTTGACGAGGGAGCGCCCGGCATCGCCGTGCAGCAATCCCCACAGCCAATGCAGGTAGCGCAGCCAGGCAGGCTGATCGAGGTGCAGCGCCGCGCGCAGGCCGGCCAGCGCCTCCGGCGTGGCACCTTGGCCAAGCACCATCTGCGCGACATCGCCCGGCAGCAGCTCGGTGCCGGCGAAGACCAGCACCGAGACCGTGAGCAGCAGCAGCAGGCTGATCGCGATGCGCCGGGCAAGCAGCGCGGCGAGCGCCGGCGGAGCGCCGAGTGGGCGCCGCCGCAGAACGCTGGCCGCAGCACCCTCAGCCATTCACCCAGACATTCTGGGCAAAGTTGTAGCCCATCATGTTGCCGGTCGGCACCGGATGCATGCCCTTCACGCGCGTCGAGTAGGCATCGAGGTTGCTGATGAAGACGGGAATGCCGATCCCGGCCTCGTCGCTGATGAGCTTCTGCATCTCCGCGTACATCTCCTTGCGCTTGGCAGCATCTGTCTCCGCACGCGAGGCGACAAGCAGTTTGTCGAAGGTGGGGTTCTTCCAGCGGCTCTCGTTCCAGGGAGCGGTGGACTGGAAAAACAGGGTCAGCAGGATGTTGGCGGTGGGGCGCGGGTTGATGTTGCCGTAGGTGAAGGGCGCCTTGAGCCAATAGTTGGACCAGAAGCCATCCGCGGGCACACGCTGGATTTCGATATCGAAGCCGATGCTGCGCGCGGTGTTCTGCAGGATCACCGCCATGTCCGGCGAACCGGTGGCGGCAACGGAGCTGACCAGCTGCAGCTTCGTGTTGAGCATGCCCGCCTTCTTGAGGTGGAATTTCGCTCGATCGAGATCGAGCTTGCGCTGCGGCAGGCTGGCGTCGAAATACGGATTGGCCGGCGCGATCGGCTGGTCGTTGCCGATCGTCGCGTAGCCGAGGAAGATACTGTCTCGGATCTTCTCGCGGTCCTGGAGGTACTTCATCGCCATAATGAAGTCCGGGTTGCCGGTCTGCGGCGCGTCCGTGTGCATGATGAGATCGGTGTAGTTACCGGCCGCGGTATCCAGCACCGCGAAGCCCTTGGCCGCCTTGATCTGCCGCGTGGCGAGCGGGGTGATGCCGCTGGCGATGTCGATGTCGCCAGAGAGCAGCGCGTTGACGCGCGCGGCATCATCCGTGATGCCGAAGAACGTCACCTCGTCCACGTACGGCTTGCCGTTGTGGAAATAGTGCGGGTTGCGCACGGCGACAGAGCGAACGCCGGGATTGAACTCCTTGACCACGAATGGCCCGGTGCCGATGCCCTTGGAGAAATCCCTCGTCCCGTCCTTGACGATGACCATCTGATAGATGGCCAGCAGCGTCGGCAGTTCCGGGTTCGGCGCATCGAGGGTGATCTGCACCTCGAGCGGGCCAGTCGCCTTGATAGTCTGCATCTGGGTCGCGATCGGTCGCACGACGGAGCTGGTCGCTGGATCCTTGTGGCGGGCGAGCGAGAAGACGACGTCGGCCGAGGTGAAGGGCGAGCCGTCGTGGAACGTAATGCCCTTGCGCAGCTTGATCACCCAGTTCGTCGCGTCCTTGCTCTCGACGGTCTCCGCCAGGTCCGGCAGCGGGTTGAGGTGCTCATCGAAGACCGTGAGCCCGTTGTAGAACATGAACAGGCGCGAATAGTCGGTGGAGTTGCTGGCGTGCGCCGGGTCGAGCGTGTCCTTGGTGGAGGACGCGTACCCGGCGACGACGAGCTTGCCGCCACGCTTGGGGGCGTCGGCGCGCGCGGGCAGCACGAGGCCACCAGCGGAGACCAGGCCGCCGGCCATGGCCATGCCCAGCAGCGAGCGGCGGGAGGTGCGGGGGTGGTCCGCTCGCGGCGCGACGCCGTCGGGAAACTTCGGCAGAAGGTCGTCAGACATGGTGAGCCCCATTTGCTGTTTGGCGGCCAACCTGGCCGCGATGTCGACGGTAGGAAGCGGGTCTGCGCAGTTTTCGCCGTAATACCCCCTGGCCCGGCACGATCTGCTCTTTCGTGCCGGGGTTCCGCAGTGTCGCGCGGCCTCAGGCTTTGACCATGCGCAGATTGCCGGCTTCGGCGATATCGGCGAGCTCGGCCAGGGTTGCGACATGGTAGTGCGGCTCGGTCCGCGCCGCGGCGGCGATGGTGCCGCCATGGCCCTGCCCCATGCGCCGCTCGACCCAGGCAACCGTATAGCCGAGGCGCCGCGCGACACCGATGTCGTGGTACTGGCTCTGTGCGACGTGCAGGATGTCGTGCATGCCATGGCCGTCGCGGCTGAGCCGGCCTCGGGCAAAGGCGAAATAGGCGGGGTCGGGCTTCTCGCAAAGCGCCTCGTCCACGCTCGCGGTGTCGTCGAAGGGCGAGCCCAGCGTCTCGATCATCGGGTCAAGCGCCCAGCGCCGCGCGTTGGTCATGGCGACCAGCTTGTAGCGTCGCCGCAGCCGGCGCAGCGCCTCCGGCGCGTCGGCGAAGGCGGGCCACGAGCGGCTCGCATCGCGGAAGGCGCGGGCGATCGCGACATCCTGGGGAGCGGCAAATTGCGGCGCGATGATGCCGTAGACCCGTTCCAGATCGTCGGGGAACAGCCAGGCATCCTTGTTGCCCCGGGCCAGCCGGTAGGCGTCCAGGATCGCGCTGTCGTCGGCCCGCACCCCCGCCCGACCCCAGGCCGCGTGCAGGAAATCAAGAATTCCAGTTTCGAAATCGATAAGCGTGCCGACCACGTCGAAGGTCAGCACCTTAGGCTCTTCATTTGCCTTCCCGTCGCCCGCCATCGCGCTTCTCCCGTTCGCGAGTTTCACGCCAAGGTTCATCGTGGCGGTAACACGCGGCAATGGCTTCCCGGCGGGGCGCGACGCAAGCCATGCCGTACAAGGCGGCAAAATCGGCAGGATCGATCGTGGCGAGCCTTCTTCCGCGACCACGCGGCGCCGCGTGGACACCTAGCATCCCATGACGACATCGGGGAGGATCGCCGGCATGACCGAACTCAGGCCCAAATACATCACCTTCGACTGCTACGGCACCCTGACTTGGTTTCGCATCGGGGACATGACGCGCGAGATGCTGGCTGAGCGCGTGCCGGCCGGGACGATGGACGCGTTCATCCGCGACTTCTCCGCCTACCGGCTCGATGAAGTACTGGGCGCCTGGAAGCCCTATGTCGACGTGATCAAGAACGCGCTGGAGCGAACCTGCAAGCGGCACGCGATCCCCTTCGTGGAGGCCGAGGGTCAGCGCCTTTACGATGCCGTACCAACCTGGGGCCCGCATCCCGACGTGACGGAGCCGTTGCGCCGCGTCGCCGCGCGCTATCCGCTGGTCATCCTGTCGAACGCGTCAAACGACCAGATCCTTCATAACGTCAGCTTACTCGGTGCGCCGTTCCACGCCGTGTTCACCGCCGAGCAGGCGCAATCCTACAAGCCGCGGATGCGCGGCTTCGAGTACATGATGGATCGGCTCGGCGCGAAGCCGGAGGAGCTGCTGCATGTTTCCTCCAGCCTGCGATACGACCTGATGACGGCCCAAGATCTGGGCATTCGCGACAAGGTCTTCGTCAACCGAGGCCACGATCCCTCCAATCCCGCCTATGGCTATCACGAGGTCTCCGATATCGGTGGCCTCGCGCGGCTGCTGGGGGTCTGATGCCTCGCTTGCGGGTTGTTTCGCGATGAGGCTCGCGCCCTATTGGCTCGACACCGCGCCGCACTTCGCCGGCGCGACCGAGGGTCCGATCGAAGGCGAGGTCGACGCGGTGGTGGTGGGCGGCGGCTTCACCGGCCTTTCGGCTTCCCTCGCCCTGGCGCAGGCCGGCGCGCGCGTCGTCGTGCTCGAGGCCGGGCGCGTCATCGGCGAGGCCTCGGGGCGCAATGGCGGGCACGTCAACAACGGCACCTCGGTGGGCTTCGCGGGCCTCGCCACGCGGTTGGGGACGGAACGCGCACGGTCCATCTATCACGCCTATGACGCGGCCGTGGACACGGTGGAACGGATCGCGCGCACGGAACAGATCGCCTGCGATTTTCGCCGCTGCGGCAAGATCAAGCTGGCGGCCAAGCCGGCGCATTTCGAGGCGATGGCGCGCGAGTACGAGGCGCTGCAGCGCGACGCCGATCCCGAGACGGATCTCATCCCCGCCTCGCGCATCCGCGAAGAAATCGGTTCAGATCTGTTCCATGGCGGACTCGTCTATCGCAAGAGTGCGCAGATGCATGTCGGCCGCTTTGGCGCCGGCCTCGCGGACGCGGCAGTGCGGCACGGCGCGCGGATCCATGAAGACGCGGCGGTAACAGGGCTGCGCCGCACGGGCGACGGCACCTGGCGCGTCACCACGCCGCGCGGCAGCATCCTCGCGCGGCAGGTTCTGCTGGCCACCGGGCCCAGCCGGAAGGGGCCGCTCTTCTATTTTCGTCGCCGCGTGATCCCGATCGGCAGTTTCATCATCGCGACGGAACCGCTGACCTCCGCACAGCTCGACTCGATCATGCCAACGCGTCGCAACGCGACGACAACCAGGCATATCGGAAATTATTTCAGGATCGCGCCAGATAATGATGGCACAGGCGGGCGCCTCATCTTCGGCGGCCGGGCGCGGTTCGCGCTGCCGGACACGCGCTCGGACGCAAAGAGCGGGCAGATTCTGGAGGCAACCCTGCACGCGACCTTCCCGCAGCTTGGCCGGCCGCGCATCGATTATTGCTGGGGCGGTACGATCGACCTGACCGCGGATCGGCTACCGCGCGCCGGCGAGCATGAAGGCCTCTATTTCGCCATGGGGTTCAGCGGCCATGGCGTGCAGATGTCGGTGCACATGGGCCAGTGCATGGCGGCGGTGATGGGCGGGAACGCGGCGGCCAACCCGCTGCGCGGGCTCGACTGGCCGCCGGTGCCGGGGCATTTCGGCCCGCCCTGGTTCATGCCTTTCGTCGGCGCCTATTACCGGCTGCAGGATCGCCTGCACTAAGCTTGGCTTCGTTGGGCCGGCAGGCGCGCCACCTCAGGCGGCGAACGCCTCGGCAAGGATGCCCACCGCCTCTTGCAACTCGGCGTCAGTGGTGACCAGAGGTGCGAGGAACCGTACGACGTTGCGATACACGCCGCATTTGATCACCAGCAGCCCGCGCGCCCGCGCGGCGTCGATGACGCGCTGCGCCCGGTCGGCGTCCGGCGCGCCGGCGCCATCCACTACCTCGATCGCCTGCATGAAACCGAGGCCACGCACCTCGCCGATCGCCGTGTGCTCCCGCGACAACGCCAGCAGCGCCGCGCGCAGCTGCTCGCCCAGGGCGCGGCCGCGTGCCAGCAAATTGTCCTGCTCGAAGGCATCGAGCACCGCGAGCGCGGCGGCGCACGCAAGCGCGTTGCCACCATAGGTGCCGCCGAGCCCGCCCGGCGCCGGCGCATCCATGATTTCGGCACGGCCGACGACGCCGGAAAGCGGCAGCCCGCCGGCCAGGCTCTTCGCCACGGTCACGAGATCGGGTGCGATGCCGGCGTGCTCGAAGGCGAACATCCGGCCGGTTCGGCCAAAACCGCTTTGGATCTCGTCGAGGATGAGCACGAACCCGTGCCGATGCGCGAGCGCCTGCAACGCGCGCAGGAAATCGGGCGGTGCCGCCAGGAAACCGCCATCGCCCTGCACCGGCTCGATCAGGATCGCGGCGACGCGCTCCGGCATCACCTCGGTCGCGAACAATTCCTCGAGCGCCGCAAGCGACATCGCAGCGGTGCAGCCGCGATACGCGTTGGGGAAAGGGATGTGGAACACGTCCGGCGCAAACGGGCCGAAATTCTGCCGGTATGGCGCGCTCATGCCGGTCAGCGTGGTGGCGAGCAGGGTGCGGCCGTGGAAGCCGCCGCGGAATGCCACAATGGCGGAACGGCCAGTATAGGCGCGCGCGATCTTCACCGCGTTCTCCACCGCCTCCGCGCCGGAGGTCAGCAGCAGCGTCTTGTACGCCTCGCCTCCACCCACCAGGGCGGCGAGGCGCGCCGCGAGCTCGACATAGGGTGGATAGGCCGCGACCTGGAATGCGGTGTGGGTGATGGCCCGCAACTGTGCCTCGACCGCGGCGACCACGCGCGGGTGGTTGTGCCCGACATTGAGCACACCGATGCCGCCGACGAAGTCCAGGTAGCGGCGTCCGTCCACATCCCATACCTGCGCGCCCTGGCCGCGCTGGAGCACGATCGGATGGGCGGTCAGCACCCCGCGCGGGACGGCGCGCTCGCGCAGTGCCAGATAGCCGGCCGTGTCGTTTATCGTGTCGAGCATGCCAAACCTCCCGCATCACGGCGCCGTCGCCGCGATGGCAAATCTAGGCGGCCTACCGCCGCGCTTTCGGCTGCTTCGCGGGTCGTGCCAGGGCGGGTGCTACCGTTCCGCGCCGCCGCGGCGGCAGGAAACGCTGCCGGGGATTGCGGGCTAATCGTGCTCCGCGAAAAACCGCTCGATCGGGTAGTGCTGCTTGGCGAAGATCGTCTTGATCACGACGTAGCTGAAATATTTCTCGATGCCGATCCCCGCATCGAGCAGCCGCTCGATAATCTCCTGGTAATGCGGCACGTTGCGCGCGACGAATTTCAGCAGGTAGTCATAGCCGCCGCTCACCAGGTGGCATTCCACGATCTCGTCGATCTTGCGGATATGGCTCTCGAACCGGGCAAAATCGCTGGAGCGGTGATCGGACAGCGTCACCTCGGTGAAGATGAGCTGCATGCTGCCCAGCTTCTGCATCTGGATCTGCGCGCCGTAGCCGGTGATGTAGCCGGCCTTCTCCAGGCGCTTGACGCGTACCAGGCAGGGGCTGGGCGAGAGCCCGACGGCATCGGCGAGCTCGACATTCGTCACGCGCCCGAATTTCTGCAGGTGCGAGAGGATGCGCAGATCGATCCTGTCCAGCTTCGGCGCGCCGCCGACCATCAGGTGCCCAGATCCATGCGGAACTCCCCCACCCGTGCCGGCCGCGTTGTCCGACGCCGGCACTGTAGGGTCGAGCCGGTCCGCCCTCAATATCCCTGAAGCCGATCGATCAGCCCGAGCAGCTTCTCGCCGCGGCGGTGGCGGCGGATATTACCGATCACCGCCGCGGCCCCGCCCTCGGCGTGGGAGGCGCTTGCGATATGCGGCGTCAGCCAGACCCGCTGGTGCCGCCAAAGAGGATGGGTGGCCGGCAATGGTTCGGGTTCCGTGACGTCCAGAACTGCACCGGAGAGATGACCCGAGTCCAAGGCGGCCAGGAGATCGTCAAGGACGAGGTGGCCGCCGCGCCCGGCGTTCACCACGGCGGCACCTTGCGGCAGTGCGGCGAACAGCGACGCGTCCAGCAGACGCGTGGTCTCCGCGGTGAGCGGCAGCAGGCAGACCAGGATGTCGCACGCTGCGAGAAAGCCAGGCAGCTCGCGCAAGCCGCCATGGCAGACGACTCCTTCCACCTGTCTTGGCGTGCGGCTCCATCCGTGCAGCGCGAAGCCGAATGCGGCGAGACGCTCAAGCGCCGCGTGGCCGAGCTCGCCCATGCCCATCACGCCAACGCGACGATCGCCGGCGCGCGGCACCGGGTCATCCCGCCACACGCCACGGCGCTGCTGTTCGAGATAGGCCGGCATTCCCCGATGCAGCGACAGCACCGCCCAGGTGACGTACTCGACCATCCCGGCGACCAACCCCGGCTCGATCATCCGCACCACGGGCAACGAGGGCGGCAGGCGGGCGAGGTCGAGCTGATCCACGCCGGCCGCGACGGAAAACAGGACCTCGAGATTGGAAAAAAGCGCGATGTCATCCGGCAAGGTCCAGGCCGCGAGGTAGCGGATGTCGCGTGGATCGCCGATGTCGGGCCAGACGCGGAACTCGAGCTCCGGAAGCTCGGCGGCGAAGCGCCGTGCCCAGACCCGGCCGCGTTCGGCCGTCGACTTGAACAGGATTGCCTCGCCCATCAGCCGAGGGCCTGGCTTGCCAGGGCATAGACGCGCGGCTGACCACGGCGGCGCGGCGGCGGGGCGGGGCCGCGCCGCATCAGCGTGACGGCGCCGGCATCCGCGAGCCCGAGGCGCAGCAGCCAGGGCACAAGACCGCTTTCCTCCGGCACGTCGATGCGCATGAAATGCCCCGCGTGGATGGCCAGGCAATGCAGGATCATCGCCTTGGCACTGGCGATGTCCGGCGCCACGACGGGGCCGATGAGATGCCCGTGCCCGAACCGTCGCAGCAGCGCGAAGCCGCGGATGTTGCCAGCGCGATCCAGCACCACGCCGCTCCCCGCGTCGAGCAGGGCCGACATCAGCCGGGGCCGCTCCCAGCCGGTTGCCGCGTGGTCGAGTGCCACGAGCCGCGCGGGATCGCTGCGCCCGATCGGCCGCAGGCGTTCGCTGGCGCGCAGTGCCAGAACACCGGCGCGGAACGCGGCCCCCTGCAACTGGCGCACGGTGCCCACCGCCTCGAACCCGAGCGACGTGTAGAGGCCCAGCCCGGCCTCGGTGCCATGCAGCGTGACACATCGGCGACGCAGCGGCGCCAGGGCCGCTTCCGACAGGCGCCGGCCGAGGCCACTTCGCTGCGCCGAGGGGGCGACCACGATCATGCCGATCCGCGCATCCTGCGTGCCGTAGGTCCAGCGCAGCGCGGTTCCCAGAAGCTGTCCGTCCTGCTCCGCGACCACGCCGGAGCCAAGGCGCAAAGCCAGCGCCCAGTCCTCGCGCCGATGCGCCCAGCCGATCGCGCGCGTGAGTGCCTGGGCGGCGGTGAGATCCTTGGTGGTGAAGGGACGCAGCACGATGCGGCTGCCACGTTGTCCTGGCATCGCGCTACATCATCCCTGGTTGCGCAAGCCTGCTGCCATCCACGAGTCGTGAATAACGAAACGGCTCGGGATCGACCAGCGGCGGGTCGCCCGCGACAAGATCGGCGGCGAGGCGGCCAGCACCGGGACCAACGCCGAAGCCGTGTCCGCTGAACCCGGTGGCGAGATAGAACCCGGGAAGCCGGTCCACCGGCGAAATGACGGGCAATGCATCCGGAGTCGAATCGATCCATCCGCCCCAGATCCGGGCCGCGCGCAGACCCGCGAGCGCCGGATAGGCGGCCGTGACGCGCGCCAGCGCCGGGGCGACGATACTGGTATCGGGCGGTGGGGCAAACTCGCGATGACGCTCGAACGGCGTCGGGGCGTCGAGCGACCAACGACCGGCCAGCGCCTCCGGGCCGGTCAGAAAGGACTGACCGATGCCGATGCGCAGATTCTTCCGCCGGCTCTGGAACATGGGCCAGAATTGCCGCGTGTAGCGCAACCCCTGTGGCGTGATGTCGAGCCGGCCACGGTCCTGAGACGCGATCATGTAGCCGCCATCGGGGCAACGCGTGAGGATGAAGTCGGGCGTGACCAGGCCGCCCGGCGTCACCTCGGCGGCGGGCGCGGTGCGAAAGATGGTCGAGCGTATGCCTGCCTGTGGCAGATCGAGATCGTGACGGCGGCAGAACATGGACGCCCAGGCGCCGGCCGCGCAGAGCACGGCATCGGCCGCGATCCGTCCCTTCTCCGTCACCACGCCGCGCACGCGCCCGCCCACGATATCGAGGCCGCGCACGGCGCAGTTCTGCAGCAACGCGACGCCCAACGGGCGCGCCGCGGCGGCAAGCGCGGGTGCCGCAAGCCAGGGTTCGGCACGCCCGTCGAATGGCGCGTGCACACCGCCGATCCAGTCCTGCTCGTTGCCGGGCGTCATCGCCCGCGCCTCGGCGCCGCCGATGATGCGGCTGCCGACCTGGTAGGGCTGGGCTTTCGTCACCCAGGCTTCCCAGGTGGCGAGTTCCTTGGGGTCCTTGGTGACGTAGATCAGGCCGTTGCGCCGGAAGCCGAGATCCTGCCCGGTCTCGTGGTCGAGTTCGTCCCACAGACGCAGGCTTGCCCCCATCAGCGCGAGCTCGCGGATGTCGCGGTTCTGCTGGCGGCACCATCCCCAATTGCGGCCCGACTGCTCGCCGGCGATGCGTCCCTTTTCCAGCAGCGCCACTGCGAGACCCTTGCGGGCGAGGTAGTAGGCGGCGGCGGTGCCGACGATGCCGCCGCCGATCACCGCGACATCGACACGCGTGGGCAGGGAGGCGTCACCGGCGACCGTTTCGATCGCCGGCTCAAGCAGCGGTGCGGCGCTCACGCGAGACCGCCGACATGCAGGGCCTTGACCTCGAGATATTCGTCCATCCCCAGATGCGAGCCCTCGCGGCCGAGCCCGGATTGCTTGACGCCGCCGAACGGGGCCACCTCCATCGACACGCTGCCGGTGTTGAGCCCGACCATGCCGAACTCGAGCGCCTCCGCGACGCGCCAGGAACGACGCAGATTCTCCGTATAGAAATAGGCGGCGAGCCCGTAGGGGGTCGCGTTGGCGATTGCGATCGCCTCCTCCTCGGTGTGGAAGCGAAACACCGGTGCCACCGGGCCGAAAGTTTCTTCGTTGGCGAGGCGCATCTCGGTGGTGGCGCCGACAAGCACCGTGGGCTCGACGAACTGGCCGCCGAGCGCATGCCGCCGCCCGCCCAGTACCGCCATCGCGCCATGCGCCAGCGCGTCATCGACATGGGCGAGCACCTTGTTCGTCGCGGCTTCGGTGATGAGCGGGCCGATGGTCACGCCCGCCTGCGTGCCGCCACCGACCGTGAGCTTCTCCACCGCGCCGGCAAGCCGGTCGAGGAAGGCGTTGTGGATGCCCTCCTGCACCAGGATCCGGTTGGCGCAGACACAGGTCTGGCCCGCGTTGCGGAACTTGCTGGCCATGACGCCGGCGATCGCCGCATCGAGATCCGCGTCGTCGAAGATGATGAAGGGCGCGTTGCCGCCAAGTTCCAGGCTCAGCCTTTTCACGCTGTCGGCGCATTGGCGCATCAGCAGCCGCCCGACCGCGGTCGACCCCGTGAAGGAGAGCTTGCGCACCACGAGTTCCCCGGTGAGCACGGTGCCGACCTCGCGCGGTTGGCCCGTGACGATGTTGAGCACCCCGGGCGGCAGGCCGGCCCGGTGCGCCAGGACCGCGAGAGCGAGTGCGGAAAACGGCGTGAGTTCCGAAGGCTTCACGATCACGGTGCAGCCCGCCGCGAGGGCCGGCGCGCATTTGCGCGTGATCATCGCGGCCGGGAAATTCCATGGTGTGATCGCGGCTGAAACCCCCACCGGCTGGCGCAGCACCACGATGCGCCGATCGGTGGTTGGCGCGGGCACGGTCTCGCCACGGACACGCCGCGCTTCCTCGGCAAACCATTTCACGAAGCTTGCCGCGTACACGATCTCGCCGCGCGCTTCCGCCAGGGGTTTGCCCTGTTCCCGTGTCATGATCATCGCCAGGTCGTCGGCGTTGGCCAGCATCAGCTCATGCCATCGCTCCAGGATCTCTGCGCGTTCCTGCGCCGGGCGCGCGCGCCAGGCTGGCCACGCCGCCTCCGCCGCCGCGACCGCCAGGCGGACCTGCTGGCCATCCAGATCCGGCACATAACCGAGTGTGGCGCCATCGACCGGATCCAGGACCGCGATGCGCAGGCCGCTGGGGCCCGTATCGATCCAGTCCGCGCCGACCGGGGCGGCTTCCACGAACAGCGAGCGATCGCGCAGCGTATCGGCGACTTGCATTGGCCCCTCCTTGACGGAGGCACGCTAGGACGGCCCGCTGCCGGCGTTGTGCCGTTCCGCGACGCGCTTGCGGCATTCCGTGCCGTTGGTCCGTGCCCCCCCAAGCGATCCGCCGGCGGCGGCGTAAAACCCTGCTTCATCCTGCTCCCGTGGAGCAGCGATGGACGCAGGCCGCCCGGGCCGCCGCGACAGACACGAGCTCGACGCCCCATCATCGATCTAGAAAACCGGAGTCGCCTTCAGCCCCGATATCGGCACTGACTATTCGGGAGCGGAGACGCCAACCGCGAGCCAGAGGGTTCTGCGGGTCTATCTAGCCGGAGCCGACGCGCGCCTCATTGAAGTTATGCCGGCACCGAGCCCGCGCAAATACTGGACCCGCAGGGGCATCGCGCAATTGTTGGTCTTGCGGCTCGACGAAGCTCTACCGACGCTTGTCGGAATCGACCATGGCTTCCCGTTTCCACTCCGCTTTTTCGAGACACACGAGTTGAGGGCCGACTGGCCAACATTCCTCGAAGACTTCGGTTATCCGCAGGGGTAGGCTGTGTCAGAAGGTCAGTTGAACTTTCATCGAGCGAGAACGATCGCCGGCGAGTTCGAATGCCTTCGCGGCGTCTTCGAGAGAATAGACGCCGGTCAGGAGCGGCCCTGGGTCGATCGTCCTGCGGTTGATGAGGGCGACGGCCAGGGCGAACTCCTCGTGGAAGCGGAACGTTCCCTTCATCTCGATTTCCTTGGCGACGACCAGGTTCTGGGGGATCGAGACATCTCCACCCAGTCCGAGCTGGACCAGCACGCCCCGCGGCTTGAGGACCTCGAGGCCGGCGCGGACGGCACGCTCGCTGCCTGACGCCTCGAACTGGACGTCGAAGGTGCCTTTGTTGGCGGAGAGCGCGTCGAGCTCGGCCGGGTTGCTCGCGACGTTGATGGTCCGGTCTGCACCCGCCTGTTCGGCCTTGGTCAGGACATTGTCCACCAGGTCCGTGGCGACGATCTCGGCGGCGCCGTGGGCGCGGGCGGCCATGATGGTGAGCACACCGATCGGACCACAGCCGGTGACAAGGACGCGCTTACCCAGCAGCGATCCCGCGCGCGCGACCGCATGCAGGGTAACGGCGAGCGGCTCGGCGAAGGCCGCCTCCTGGATGGAGATGCTGTCGGCGACCTTGTGGCATTGCCAAGCCTCAGCGACGAGGCGCTGGCGGAAGGCGCCCTGGATATGTGGCATCGGCATGGCGCTGCCGTAGAAGCGCATGTTGAGGCAGTGGTTCTGCATTCCGCGGAGGCAGTAGGTGCAGCGATTGCAGGGGCGGCTCGGGGATATCGCCACGCGGTCACCGACGGCAAAACCGGAAGCGCCTTCACCCAGCGTCACGATGCGACCGGCGACCTCATGGCCAAGGATCATCGGCTCACGCACGCGGACGGTGCCGAAGCCGCCGTGCTGGTAGTAGTGCAGGTCCGAGCCGCAGATGCCGCCGGCCTCGATGGCAACCTCGACCTGGCCCGGACCGGGGGCCACGTCTTCGCGTTCCTCGATGCGCAGGTCCCTGGCGGCGTGGATGACAACGGCCTTCATCGGTGCCTCCTCAGGCGACGGGCGTGATCAGCTTGGCGCCGGAGAAATGCGCCTTGAGATTGTCGCGCACCAGATGTCCCATCGCCCGCCGTGTCTCCGTGGTGCCGGAGCCGTGATGCGGCTGCAGAACGACGTTCTCCAGGGATTTGAAGCGCGCGTCGATGTTTGGCTCGTTCCAGAACACATCGAGCCCGGCGGCCTTGATACGGTGGTTCGCGAGCGCGTCGAGAAGCGCAGGCTCATCGACAGTCGATCCACGTGAGACGTTAACGAGGATCCCGTCCGGCCCGAGCGCATCCAGCACGCTGGCGTCGATCATCCCCTTCGTGCCGTCGCCGCCTGCGAGCGTCACGATGAGGAACTCCGAGCGGCGCGCGAGTTCGACGAGGCCGGGTACGAAACTGTACGCGGTGTCCGGCCGCGACGTGCGAGCGAAATAGGCGATGTCGCAGTCAAACGCCGCAAGGCGCCGGGCGACGGCAGCGCCGATACGGCCCATGCCGACGATGCCGACCTTCTTGCCGCTGACACGGGTTACGAGATGCATGTTGCCCTTGGCCCAGCTTCCGTCGCGCACATAGGTGTCCGCACTTGGGATCTGGCGCGCACTCGCGAGCAGCAGGCCGACGGCGAGGTCGGCCACGTCATTCGTCAGGACGTCCGGCGTGTTGGTGACGCGGATGTTGTGCGCCCTGGCATAGGCGAGGTCGATCGCGTCCGTGCCGACGCCGTAGCAGGCTACGATCTCGAGCTTCGGCAAACGGCGCATGAGGTCGGCGGAGGCACCGAGCTCGCCGCGCGTGCCGATCGCGCGGATCTCGCCGGCGTGGGTTTGCATCAGCCGTTCCTTGTCCGGCGCTTCCCAGTACCGAAGGACCCGGTAGTCAGCTTCAAGCGCCTCCATGTCCCATGCGGGATAGGCGCCCATGATCAGGAGTGTGGGTTTGTCCACCATCGGCTCCGCAGGTTGAGATGCGTCAGAGAGAGGTCGTGATGCCGCCGTCGACGTAGAGGGTATGGCCGTTGACAAAGGACGAGCCCGGGCCGGCGAGGAAAACCGCTGCGGCGATGAGCTCCTCCACGTTGCCCCACCTTCCCGCCGGCGTGCGCCTCTCCAGCCAGGCGGTGAACTCGCGGTCGTCGACCAGCGCCTGGTTGAGCGGCGTCTTGAAATAGCCAGGCGCGATGGCGTTGATCTGCAGGCCGTATTTGGCCCAGTCCGCGCACATGCCTCGCGTGAGGTTGCGCACCGCGCCCTTGGTCGCGGTGTAAGGCGCGATCGAGGGGCGGGCTAGCTCGCTCTGGACCGAGGCGATGTTGATGATCTTGCCGGCGCGGCGTGGGATCATGTGCTTCGCCACCGCTTGCGACACGTGGAACACGCTCGAGACGTTGGTGGCGAGCAGACGGTCCCATTGCTCGACCGGGAAGGCTTCCAGCGGCGCGCGGAACTGCGTGCCGGCGTTGTTGACGAGGATGTCGATCGGTCCCTCGCGCTCGACGGCCACAACGGCCTCCGCTGCAGCGCGCGCCGAGGTCACGTCGAAACTCGCTTGCGAGACGCTATGCCCGGCGGCTTGCAGCGTAGCCGCGGCACTCGCCAGCTTATCTCCATCGCGGCCGTTCAGAACGATGGCAGCGCCGTGCTCCGCCAGCCCCCGTGCGATAGCGAGGCCGATGCCCTGCGAGGAGCCCGTCACCAGCGCCCGCTTGCCCGCGAGGTTGAACAGGTCAAACGCCATCGTCTCTTCTCAAGCGTTCGGTAGGGCAAAGCGGCGCGCTTGTTGCTCATAAGCGTCGTATCCCAGCGTGCTGCGCAGCACCGCGGGAGCCAGCGCCGTCTCCGCTTCACCACGCCCCGCTGCAAGGGCCGCGAGGCCCGCCTTGATACCGGCGATCGCCGGCGACAGCGTGCCGGTCGGGAAGGTGCCGATCTTGAGGCCCAGTGCGGCGGCGCGGGCCTGCGTCGGCGTTTCCCGCGGCGCACCCGGCGACAACACGGCAAAGGAGGGACGGCCGGCCGCAGCGGAAACAGCGCGCCGAATTTCGTCCTCGTCCTCGGGTGAGTCGAGAAAGAGGATGTCCGCCCCCTCCGCAACATACATTTCGATGCGCGCGAGGGCCTCGTCGATGCCCGCAGTGGGACGGCAATCGGTGCGTGCCATCACCAGAATGCCGGAATCCTTCGCCGCCTCGACTGCGGCGCGGACTTTCATCCGCATTTCGTCGCGTGGCATGCAGGGCTTGCCCGCCGCCGTGAGCGCACGCGGCGTGATCTTGTCCTCGATCAGGATCGCGGCGGCGCCGGCGCGGCCATAAGCCCGCACGGTGCGCTGCACGTTCATTGCGTTGCCGTAGCCATGGTCGGCGTCCGCCAGGATCAGGAGATCCGGCGCCGCGTCACGCACGATGGTGAGTGAGTCAAACATCTCGCGAAACGAAAGCAGGTCGAGATCGGGCCCGCCGAGGCGGCTGGCCGCCACACAGGAGCCCGAAAGGAATGCCGTTTTGAAACCCGCTTCAGCCGTCAACCTGGCGCTGAGCCCGTCCCAGATGGCGGGCATGACAACCAAACCAGGCGCCGCCAGCAAGGCGCGCAAGCTTTCAGGGGCGTTCATCGGACGTTTCTCTCCTTTGGATCAGCGCGGGTATACCGCGTCGGCGAATTGGCGCAGCCGCACCGCGTCAGCAAAACGGAGCCGCAGCATGCTCTCTGCCACGGCTCCGCACCAGACATTCAGGGAATCGGATCGAACTTGAGGTCCTTCAGCGGAATGACCTTGTCGTCCCGAACCATCATGTACTGCGTCTTTGGCCCAAGCCATTTGTTCCAGATGGCATTGATCTCGCCGGCCTTGTCCATCTGCACCAGGATCTCGTTGACCTTGTCGAGCAGTGCCGGCTCCCCTTTCTTCACACCTACACAGATCGGCTCGAGCAGCATAGGATCGGGAATCATCTTGAGCTTGACCCCGTGCTTTTGGGAATCATGGACGAGCTTGGTGATGGTCATGGTGTTAGCCACCATACCGACTGCCTTGTTCTGCTGCACCGCCATGTAGACCGATCCCGTGTCCTCGAACGTCAGGGGAATTGACTTGTTCAGCTTGACGCCGAGTTCCGACGTCGAGCCTGCGGCGGCGGAAAGACGCTTGCCAACAAAATCGGACTTGTGCTCGCCGGGATCGCTAGCGCGCACGGCCAGCATCTCCTTGGCGACATAGTAGGGGTCGCTGAAGTCGATCTGCTTGGCGCGGCTGACGGTGTAGGCGAGATTCGCGATTTCTACGTCAACGTGACCGAGCTGAACCTCCGGCACGCGGGCCTCGACGGAGGTCGGCGTGATCTTGGCACCGACTCCCAGATGCTTGGCGATGGCCTTGCACATATCGACGTCGAAGCCGACCATTTCGCGGGTCTTGGGGTCGGGCGATGCGAACGGCGGGACATCGGCGAACGTGCCGCACCGCAGCTCCTTGCGCTGCAGAACATTCTGCAGCTGATCGGCGCGCGCCGGCATGGCCATGCTCGTCAGCGCGAGGCCGATGAATCCGAAGGCCAATCCAGCCTTCACGAAGCCAGTTCTCATTTTTGTCTCCCATTTTTCATTGCACAGACTTATCGTCATCGCCCCCCGAGATCGGCCAGGAACCGCTGAGCGCGGGGATGTTGCGGCGTGGTGAAAAACTCTTCGGGGGTGCTGATCTCGAGGATTCGACCGACATCCATGAACCAGACGCGATCAGCTACATCGCGCGCGAACTTCATCTCGTGCGTCACGCACATCATGGTCATGCCGTCCTGCGCGAGCCCGCGAATGACGCTGAGGACTTCGCCGACCATCTCGGGGTCGAGCGCGCTCGTCGGCTCATCGAACAGCATCGCCGGTGGCTCCATCGCCAGCGCACGCGCGATTGCCACGCGTTGCTGCTGGCCGCCGGAGAGCTGAGCTGGAAAGGAATGAGCGCGGGACGCGAGGCCGACACGGTCGAGCAGAGCCATCGCACGGTCTCGCGCTTCGGCACGTGCGACGCGATTGACGCGCCAGGGCGACAGCACGACGTTGTCGAGAGCCGAGAGATGCGGAAATAGATTGAAGCTCTGGAAAACGAAGCCGATCCGGCTGCGCAGGTGATTGAGATCCCGCGCGCGCATCGGCGCATGAACGCTGGTTCCGTCGAACTGGATGCTCCCAGACTGTATCTCCTCCAGTCGATTGACGGTGCGTATCAGCGTCGACTTGCCAGAACCTGATGGGCCACACACCACCACGACCTCGCCACGTGTGACTTCGGCCGTGATGTCGGCGAGGGCGTGGTATTGGCCGAAAATTTGTTGACTGCCGCGAAGCGGATCATGTCGCGGCCTCCACCAGCATGCGTGGGCCGGAGCGGCGCGTCGCAATGCGGCCCTCGAGCCAGTCGGCGATCCGCGTCACCATGACACAGACCACATAGTACGTGAGCGCCAGTACGAGGAAGACCTCGAACGGCTCGGTGAGCAGGCGGTTGTTCAACTGATTGCCTGCGAAGGTAAGCTCCGGGACATTGATGATATAGCCGAGCGACGTGTCCTTGATGGTCGATACAAACTGGCTGAGCATGCTTGGCAGCATGTTGTACAGCGCCTGCGGCAGGATGACGTGGCGCATGGCGCCGAGATAGGAGTGACCCAGCGCGCGCGACGCATCCATCTGGCCGCGCGGTAATGATTCGATACCGGCACGAACTACCTCACTCAGAAACACGCCCTCATAGAGCACGAGCGTGCACACCATGGTGGCGAAGCCTGAAACCTCCATGTGGAACACCAGAGGAAACACGAAATACACCCAGAAGATAATCATCAGCAGCGGAATACCGCGCACGACATAGACCAGCCCCGTCGCGGGAGCGCGCAGCAGGCGCCAGCGCGATAGCCGCGCGAGTGCCACCGCGATGCTGACAGGAAACGCGAGCCCGATGCCCAGCACCGACAGCAGAAGTGTTGCCGCGAGACCACCGAGCGGGCCCTGTGGGTACTGGCCGACCAGCAGCAGCAGCCAGTTGTCGCGGACGATGGCGATGGCGTTCGCGAGCATCGCTCAATGCGCTCCAGCGAGATGCACGCGTCGGTCCAGGAACGCGCCCGACCCCATCAGCAGCAACGAGAAGGCGAGATAAAGCACTGCGCCGATGAAGAAGGCTTCGAATGTGCGGTAGCTGGCGCTTTGCACCTCAGTGACGGCGTGCGTCAGCTCGGCCGCACCGATCGCCATCGCGAGGCTGCTGTTCTTGAACAGCGAGACCGTATGGCTGACCAGCGCCGGCAGGGAATTACGCAGCGCCTGCGGTAACAGCACGAAGCGCAGCGTCGAGACAAAGCCGTGACCGAGCGCGCGGGCTGCCTGCGCCTGGCCGGGCGGCACGGCCCGCAAGCCCGAGCGCATGTCCTCGGTGAAATAGGCGGCCTGGCAGAGACCAAGGCCGATTACGGCGAAGATAACCTCCGCGTTGTGATCGCCCAGCCATTGCTGCCAGGTATCGGGCATGAGGCTCGCGATACCGAAGTACCAGAGCATCAGCTGCACCAGCGTGGGCACGTTGCGGTGGTAGGAGATGTAGGCGGCGACGAAAGCACCGGCGATGCGCGAGGGCGTCAGGCGCGCGACCAGGAGCAGCAGAGCCACGCCCATGCCAAGCAGCCACGAGAAGACGGCGATGATCAGCGTCACCTCCAGGCCGTGCAGGAAAAGGGCCCGGTATTCAGGCTTTGCCAGCACCGCCAGGAGATTGAATCCCTCCATGCCGGCTAATGGACCTCCCCCGGCCGGACGGTCGACAGCCCGCCCGGGACTTGCAGGGTCGGCATGATCTCGATGAGGCCGACATTAACGGCGACCGGCGCGCCAACGGCGAAGGCGACGGCGTCCGCGATGTCGGCTGCAACCGGCAGCTCGAAGCCGCGGATGTAGGAGTCATGGATCTCCGGCGTGTCGCCGTGCACATGGGCGAAGATGTCTGTGGCCACCCGCCCGGGACAGATCTCGGTCACACGGACGCGTCGGCCGAAGGCATCGATCCGCAGCTGGCGCGAGAGCATGGCAACGGCCGCCTTGGTGGCGTGGTAGGTCGTGTTGCCGCCGAAATTGTAATGGCCAGCGATGGAGCTGATATTGACGACGTGCCCGCGATCACGCGCGACCATGCCGGGCACGACCAGTCGGCAAAGATGCAGGACGGCGCGGATGTTGACATCGATCAGCAGGTCGATGTCCTCGGCCCGGGCCTGCAGAAGCTTGCGTGGCCGGTCGACGCCGGCGTTGTTCACCAGGATGTCGAACTCGTGTCCGGCGATAAGGTTGGCAACGCGCTTCGTGTCGGTGACGTCCAGTGCTTGCGGCTTGCAACCGGTGCGGGCGGCGAGCGCGGCAAGGGCATCGGCGTTGCGGGCGAGGGCGTGAACCTCGATGCCCTCGCGGCAGAGGCGCTCGACAACCGCGGCACCGATGCCCGACGAGGCGCCAGTCACCAGAGCGGTACGGTAATCGGAAAAGGGCATGGCAGATCCCTGACCTTCGCTGTTGACGCTATCGATCGAGGCCCCGCCACGTCCAAGACGGATTGGCTGTGGTGGGATAAGACGCGCTTATGACCCGGCCTACGTCATGGCGACGGGCGGGAAAGCGGGACAATGGCGCGACCCGCGGCCTCGGCTTCGGCTCGGATGGCGCGGGCAAGCGATACGGCCCCTGGTGTATCCCCGTGCACGAGGATGGAACGTGCCGGCATGGCGATAACGGTGCCGTCGTGGGTCACGACGCTTCCCTCCGCGAGCAGCTGGCGCACACGGGCGAGCAATTGGGTCGAGTCGTGGATGACCGCGCCCGGCACGTTGCGAGGAACGAGCAATCCGCTTGCGTCGTAGGCGCGATCAGCCAGGAACGAGAGAACGACCTTCAGCCCCAGGGTCGCGGCGCTCTGCTCGATCGCGGCACTGGATGAAGAAAGAACGATGAGCGAGCGATCGAAGGCGGCAACCGCGCGAAGTAGCGGCTCGGCATAGGCCTTGTCGCGGGCGGCCAGATTGCCGAGTGCGCCGTGAAAGCTCATATGCGTGACCCGCGCCCCCGCGGCACGCGCCAGGCCGTCGAGCGCGCCGAGCTGGTAGATGGTCAGCGCCGCCAGTTCCTCGGCGTTGTAGGGAATCACCCGGCGTCCGAACCCCTGCTTGTCCGGAAAACCGACATGGGCGCCGATATCGACGCCGCGTTCGCGGGCGCGGCGGATGGTACGCTGCATGATGGTCGGATCGCCGGCGTGAAAGCCGCAAGCGAGGTTGGCCGAGGACAGGACGTCGAGCAGCGCCTCGTCATCCCCCATGCGCCAGTCACCATAGCCCTCAGCCAGATCGGCGTTGAGATCGATGATCAAGGTTCTGCCTCCGTCGGATCGGGGTGGAACGGGAACAATGCCGTGCCGTAGCCGACCATCGCGTCCTCCTCCACGAGGCAAGCGCCGATGATGCCGTCGCCCGGCGTCACGACCTGGCGCAGCAGCACGCCGATCCGCAGCAGCGCCACGACCTCCCGCGCGCGAACGCGCCGGCCAGGCGAGGTCAGTTTCTCCGTCTGCAACGGATGGCGGGACAGGAAAATGCCGACGCCCGGCGCCACGATCGCCGCGGTATGTTGTGTGAGTATCGGGGCGGGCGCTTGGGTGCCCCCGCGGCGCATGAGATGGATATCCGTCTCCGGGCCCGTGAGATGCAGCTCTCCCAGGCCGCTTTCAGCGAAGGCCGCGAGCAGGACCGCCATGTCGTCGGGCGCGAGAATCATGCGGCGAGCCTGTCATGCAATCCCACCAGGCGCCGGAGTTCTGCGAGATAGCGCGCCACCTCCTCGCCGGCGGCGATGGCTTCCTCCCAACCGCATTCGATGAACCGGACCTGGCTGCCGATTGGCGCCTGCGCGAACCGCCAGAGATCGGCCTCGATGATGGTGCCGATCTTGGGATAGCCGCCGGAGGGTTGGGCATCGCGCATCTGCACGATCGGCTGGCCGCCATGCGGAACCTGGATGACGCCGGGCACGATGCCGTGGGAACGCAACTCGATCGGCGCGAGTGGTTCGAGAGTGGGCCCGGCGAGGCGGAAACCGTAGCGATCGCTCTGCGGGGTGATCCGCCACGGGGATTGCCATAGCGCCTCGCGTGATGCCGCACCGTAACGGTCGTATTCCGATGCCGGAATGACGCGCATGGCCGCGAGCCCG
Organism: uncultured Pseudomonadota bacterium; assembly: GCA_963764465.1. Taxonomy (GTDB): domain Bacteria; phylum Pseudomonadota; class Alphaproteobacteria; order Acetobacterales; family Acetobacteraceae; genus JAJXXT01. The sequence goes on from CAVXSO010000007.1 coordinate 379,950, forward strand.
TCCCGGGTCAGCGGCAGCGCCAGCGCCGGCGGCAACGCGCCGATGCCCCTGGACACCGGAAGATCGGCCGGTTCGCCGAGGGCGAGGCGGTCGCCCTGGCGCAGCGCGCGCCCCTCGTGGCCGCCAAAGCCGCCGCGCAGCTGGGTGGAGCGCGAGCCGAGAACGACCGGAACATCCAGGCCACCGGCGACGCAGATATAGGCTCGACTGCCGCGCCACGTGCCGGCTCGCGGGGGGCTGAGCCGCAACACGCTGCCCGCGCGTGCATGGGAAATGCACCAGGGCTGCAGGTCGGAGCCCGCAAGCTGCGCTGCGCAATCAGCACCGGTGACGACGATATCGCGGTCGATCTCGAAACGAACAGCGAAGGGAAACACCTGCACCTCGATCCCCGCCGCGTCGCTGGGATTGCCGAGGAGAATGTTGCCCGCTTGCAAGGCGATATCGTCCATCGCTCCCGCCGTGCCGACGCCCCAGCCTAGTCCGCCCGAGCGCCCGATATCCTGGACGGTCGCGAGCGCGGTGTCCGTGACGATCTCGATCATCGGATCACCGAGGCCGCACGCAAGCGCAGCCGGTCACCGGGCCGGAGCAGCGCGGGCGGATCGCGCGTCACGTCGAAGAAGTTGGCCGTGGTTGTCCCGATCGTATTCCAACCGCTGGGGCCGGCGGATGCCGACACACCGGTCTGGCTGCCGCCGATCGAGACCGAGCCACTGGGAATTCGAACCACCGGGACCTTGCGGCGCGGCGTCGCGAGCCGCTGGTCCATGCCGCCGAGGTAGCAATACCCGGGATGGCTGCCGAGCGCGAACACGATGTATTCGGGCGCGGTGTGCAAGCTCACCACGTCGTCGATGCCGAGCCCGGTGTGCCGCAGCACATCGGCCAGGTGTGGCCCGTTATCGCCGCCGTAGGCCACGGGCAACTCGACCAGGCGCCCTTCCAGCGCAGCGGGCTCGGCCTCCTCCCATGCGGTACGCAAGCGCTCCATCAACGGCGCAAGCTGCCGGGGGGCGCTGGTGAAGCGCAGCATGAGGTTGTTCATGCCCGGGACGGCTTCCCCGGTCTCGGGCCAACTGGCGGCGATACGCGCCAGGGTCCAGATACGTCGCTGTGTCTCGAGGTCGGTTTCGCCGGGGGCTTCGAACAACAGGGCGCTGGTGCCCAGCAGGCTGATCGTAGGATTGCTCATGGGGCGGCAAGCCATGATTCGAGAGCGTGGATGTCGGCCTCCCCTGCGGTCACCACCCGCGAACGGACCAGGCGACGCAGCATCGGCAGGTTGGTGTGGATGCCTTCGACCCGCATCTCGTCCAGCGCCACCGCGAGGCACGCCAGGGCGTCCGCCCGCGTGTCACCGTGGGCGATCAGCTTGGCGATCATTGAATCGTAGTACGGCGGAACCGCCGCACCCGCGCTCATATGCGAATCGACACGAATGCCGGGTCCACCAGGTTGTTCCCAGACCGTGATTCGGCCAGGCGACGGGATGAAGGTCTCGGGATGCTCCGCGTTGATACGGCACTCGATGGCGTGGCCGCGCGTCACGATATCGGCCTGTTTGACGCGAAGGGTTTCGCCACGCGCGACCCTAATCTGCTGCTGCACAAGATCGAGCCCAGTCACCATCTCCGTCACCGTGTGCTCCACCTGCACACGCGTGTTCATCTCGATGAACGCGAACACGCCGTTCTCGAACAGGAATTCGAACGTGCCGAGGCCCCGGTAACCGATGGCTCGACAGGCATCGACGCAGCGTGCGGCGACGTCGGCGATCACCGCATCGGAGATACCGGGCGGTGGTGCTTCCTCGACCACCTTCTGGTGGCGACGCTGCAGCGAGCAGTCGCGCGCGCCGAGCCAGACCGCGTGGCCGTAATGATCTGCAAGGACCTGGATCTCGACATGCCTAGGGTGTTCGAGGAAAGCCTCGAGATAGACATCGGGATTGTCGAACGCACGGGCCGCCTCGGTGCGGGTGATGGCGATCGCGTGGTCAAGCTCGGCGGCGGCGGTGATCACCCGCATTCCGCGCCCGCCACCGCCACCCGCCGCCTTCACGATCAGCGGATATCCGATGGCATCAGCGATCGCGCGCCAGGCGCCGGGCTCGTCGGGCAAGGGCGCGTCGGGGCCGGGCACACAGGGCACGCCGGCCGCGCGCATGGCTCGCTTTGCGGCGACCTTGTCGCCCATCAGTGCGATGGTCTCGGAACGCGGACCGATGAACACACGACCGGCTTCTTCGACCATCCGGGCGAAATTCGGATTTTCGGAGAGGAATCCATAGCCCGGATGGATCGCGTCCGCGCCCGCGACCTCGGCGGCGAGCAGCAGGGAAGCGGGGTCCAGGTACGAGCGGCGCGACGCCGCCGGACCGATGCAGAGTGCCACGTCCGCATGGCGCACATGTGGCGCATCGCGATCAGGTTCCGCATAGGCGGCGACCGTGCGAAGACCGAGCGCCCGGCAGGCACGCTGGATCCTCAGCGCGATCTCGCCGCGGTTGGCGATCAGGACCGTTTCGAAAGCCCGCGCCGTCACGAGAGGCGCAACAGAGGTTGGCCGGCTTCGACCTCACTGCCGGGCGAAACCAGGATCGCGGCAACCACGCCGTCGCGCTCGGCGCGGACCGTGTTGAAAACCTTCATCGCCTCGATGATGCACAACGCATCGCCAGCTTGGACCTTGCTGCCCACCTCGACGAAGGAAGCTGCGTCAGGCGCAGTGCGAAAATAAACGATGCCGGCGAGCGGTGCCTCCAGCATGTCCGAGCGCACCGGGGGCGTGTCAAGGATCGGCGGCGGATCGATCGAAGGAGTAATGCTCGGTTGCGGCTGCACCCCGGTCGTGGCGTGGGCAGGATCGCGAACGAGGCGCAACGTCCACCCGTCCTCACTGTACGTCATTTCCGCGAGGCCTGATTCGGCCATCGTGGCCAGCAGCGATTTGATCGCGGAGAGGTTCATGCCTTCCTGCCGGATGGTCCGACGCGGCCAGAGGCTATCGCGGGCGTGAAACGATGCGCCAAGACGGAATGGCTTTGCCCCCATAAGAGCCGCTTATGAGGGCGCGAAAGATCCCTCCACCGCGGCGGCGAGCAGGTTGTCGGGCCATCCGCCCACGAACTCGAGCACGATACGGCGCACCGCCTCCGCGGGTTCGGAGAGCGGGAGATGGTCGGACTGGCAGAGGGCGAGCGGCGCCTCGATCATCGGATCGACGATACGCCGGTGCCAGGCGGCGCCAGACGCGACGATCTGACGTGCCATTGATTCAGGAAGGATCGTGGCGCCAAGCCCCTCCTGGATGACGGCGGTAAGGGTGCTGGCGGACTCGACCTCCGCCACCACGCTTGGCGTCAGTCCGGCCCCGGCAAAGGCCTCGTCCACCATGCGGCGCACGACGTTGTACGGCCGCGCCAGGAACAAATCCGTGTTAGCGAGCTGACGCAATGGCACGTCACCCGGCGGTGCCACCATGTCGACAGGCCCGACCAGGCAAAGCCGCTCCTTCAGCAACGGCAGGAAGCGAAGGCCGTGCACGGCGACGTGCCCACCGTAGAGCACGCCCATATCCATTCGGCCGTTCATCACCAGTTCCGACAGCGTCGTGCCGTAGGTCTCGTTGAGGTAGAGCAGGATGCCCGGGTGGCGCGTGCGCACCGCCCGCAACAGCGGCAGGGCAAGTCCGGCGGCGGCGGTACCGGGCGCCAGGCCAATCGCCACTGCGCCGGTAAGCTGCTGGCTCGCGGCCTGCATCTCGAGACTGGCCTGCTCGCATTGGCGCAGGATGAGCTGGGCGTGGCGATAAAGTGTCCGCCCCGCTTCGGTGGGCATGACGCCCCGCTTGGTGCGGACCAGCAACTGCTGGTGCACCTCACCCTCGAGCGTGGCGAGTTGCTGGCTCAGCGCAGGTTGGGCGATGTGCAGGATATCGGCGGCCTGGGTGAGGCTGCCGATATCGACAATCTTCACGAAGTACCGCAGGCGCCGCAGGTTCATGCGGATTGGTAGCATAACGAGGGCGCCGTCATAAGGCTTTCCTATGTGGACAGACTGAAGGCGTCTTGGTCGGGGAGATAGCAGCGTCTCTAGTGTGCCGGGCGGAGCCACCAACAGCGTCAGTGCACCGTGTCCAGATCCCGCATCGCCTCCCGCGTTTCCCGGATCAAGCCATCACCGAGCACGGCCGCGGCCGATCGTGCAGCCGAGCTACGCCGCGCCGGCCGATCGATCATCAGCCTGGTGGTCGGCGAGCCGGATTTCGACACGCCCGCTGCGATCCGCACAGCGGCGGAGAAGGCCATTGAGGCCGGGGCCACTCGCTACACCGCCGGCGCCGGGACACTGGAGCTGCGCGAAGCCATCGTGGCGAAGCTCCGGCGCGACAGCGGCCTCGACTACACGACGTCCGAGATCATCGTTACGGCGGGGGCGAAGAGCGCCATCTTCAGTGCGCTGGCGGCAACGCTGGAGTCGGGCGACGAGGTTCTTATCCCTGCGCCGTACTGGGTGTCCTATCCCGACATGGTCCTCGCCAACGACGGTACTCCGGTCGCTCTGCCGTGCACGGAGGCCCAGGGCTTCAAGCTTCTGCCGTCCCAGCTTGAGGCGACGATCACGCCGAAGACGCGCTGGCTCATCATCAACTCACCGAGCAACCCGACGGGTGCGATCTACACTGGCGACGAGTACCGAGCGCTGGCCGAGGTACTGGAGCGCCATCCCGATGTGCTGGTGATGACCGACGACATCTACGAGCATATCCGTTTCGACGGCTCACGAACCGAGCACCTGCTGTCGGTCGCACCGGCATTGCGCGACCGGACGTTGGCGATCAACGGCGTGTCCAAGACCTACGCGATGACTGGTTGGCGCATCGGCTGGGCTGCCGGGCCGCGCGATCTGATCGTCGCGCTGGAGACCTTGCTGTCTCAGTCGGTCGGCAACTGTTCGGCGCCGGGGCAAGCGGCCGCTGCGTTCGCGCTCAACGGCGACCAGTCTTTCGTGGGTGAGTGCGTCGCGATCTATCGCCAGCGGCGGGACCGGATGGCGCAGCGGATCAACGCGATCCCCGGGCTCTCCTGCCGGATGCCCGAGGGCGCCTTCTATCTCTATGTCAATTGCGCAGGGTTGATCGGCCGACGGACGGCGGGGGGTGTAACCCTGTCCAATGACACCGACGTCGTGATGTACCTGCTCGAGGCGGCCGGTGTCGCGGTGGTTGCGGGATCGGCCTACGGTCTGTCGCCATTTTTCAGGCTCTCAATCGCCACATCGGTCGAGAACCTGATGGAGGGGTGCGACCGGATTGCCGCGGCGGTGGCGAGGCTTGCAGACGGCTCAGCTACCTAGACTTTCGTCCGCAGCCCCCAGGTGCGCTCGCACTGGGGTCTCTGACGAGTTTGGCCCGCAGAGACAGAAGCAACCTGACCTGCCTGGATGACAACTCAGTGGCAGGTCACGAGAGACTGGAACGGGCAACTACCTGTTGCAGGCGCTCAGTAGTGTTCTGGTTCCGCGCGAATGAGCGGAGAGGGCTCTCCTACGGCGCCGTGCGTAAAGGGGGGGGCCAACAGGCTGCAGACTCCGCCTGCCCATCCTAATCGAACCCCGCTTCCACGCCGGCGGTGCACTTAGCCATGCGCATCGCACCGGCACGTGTTCTATTCCCCGCTCGGTCATGCGATGCGCTCAATGCGGATATGATGCAGACATTTTGGGTGGAATATCCGATCGCTTGGATAGCCGCCGCCTCAACCAGTTGAATTCTTTGGAAGGTTTGGTGGGCGCACAAGGACTCGAACCTTGGACCCGCTGATTAAGAGTTCAGCTGCTCTACCAACTGAGCTATGCGCCCGCCGAACCGGCAGGGGCGGGCCTATAGCGGTCCCGCGCGCCCTTGGGAAGCCCCGGGGGTTAGCCGCCAAGCGGCAGGTATTTCACCAGCGACATCCCTTGCTCGGCCGCGATCATCTGGTAGCTCGCCTGCAGCTGGGTCTGCACTGTCGAGAGCTTGGTCATCGCCGCCGCCGTGTCCACATCCTCAGCCGAGGAAAGCTGGGTCTGCATGGCTGTCGCCGCGCTCGAAAGCTCCGTCGAGGCCGCCTGCATCGCGGTCTGCCGGTCGCCCATCACGCCGGCATCCTGGTTCAGCGCCGTGATGGCGTTGCCAAGGCTGGTGCGCGCATCGCCCACCAGCGTCGAGAACCCGCTGTCGGAGAGTTGGGAGCTCGACAGCGACCCCAGCGTCGCCAGCACACGCAGGATGTCGCGCGTATAGGAGCCTGTGGTGGACGAGCCGGCCGAGGCCACGTCCGCGTTGCTATTGGCGACGATACTGGAAGCCAGGTAGGTGCCAGCCGCGGTCTGGGTCAGGGTGCGCAGATCCGTCCCGGACGCCGCCGCGGCGTTGAGCGCCGTGGAAAACGGGCTGGTGCCAGCAGCGTTGGACGAGGCGATGGCGAGGGTGGCGGCAATGGTCGCCGACGCACCGTTGGTGCCAAGCCCGGCAACCGCCGTGGCAATGGCGGTCGCGAAGCCGGAGCTGCCGATATTGTCCGGGTTCGGCACCGGCGGGTTGGTCGAATCCTGGCCAGCGAAGACGTAGGTGTTGCCGTCCTGGCTGTCGAGCAGGTTGGCCACCTGTGCCAGCGCGTCGCGCGCACTGGCGGCGATGCTGTCCACGGTGCCGGCATCGAGCCCGTTGAGGTTGTTGGTCTGAGCATAGAAATTGCTTGCGATGGAGCTGATCTCCGACAGCGCGGTCTGCGCCACGCCCATGGGGCCTGAGGCGGCCGACATGTTCGCCTGGTAGGTCGAATTGGCGGACAGCGCCGGGGCGAGGGAGAGCGCCGTCGCGGTGCCCGCGCCGAGCCCCGCGACCTGGGGCGAGACGTAACCCGAGGCTACCTGTTGCGTGAGCGTATTGAGCTGCGTGCGCGTCGTCGCCGAGTCCGCGAACAGCTGCGCGAGCAGCGGCGAGCCGGCACCTGTGATGGTCGCACTCATGTCACCGCCTGCTCCAGGGTGTTGAACATCGCCTGCACCGCGGTGATCACCTTGGCGTTGGCGCCATAGGCGTTCTGCAGCGCGATCATGGTGGACATTTCCGTATCGATGGAAACGCCGCTGCCGGTGGCCAGCTTGCTCTGCAGCGCGGTCTGCAGGGATTGTGCATTGGCAAGCGCGGTCTGCGCGTTGGCCGCATCCGCCGCCTGCGCGCCCACCAGGGCGGCCGCCTGGCTCGCGAGATCTGGCTGCGCCGCGTACGGGGTGGAGAGATTGCCTGCCGCCCCGAGCCCCATGGTCGCTGGGGCGGGCTGCGGCGCGCCGGCCTGCACATCCGAGCCAAGCGCGTAGGACAGGACACGGGTGATCAGTGTGGTGAACCCGGCGGGTCCGCCCGAGGGGTTCGGCGTGAAGGCGCTGGCGCCCGTCGGGCTGCCGGCGACCGCGTTGGTGCCGTCGCGCACCAGCGAGGCGTCCGCAGCAACGGCAGGATTGACTGTGATCGTGCCGGCGTAGCCGACATAGCCGGCCTGTGTCGGCGCTCCCCCGGGGCTGGGAACATTGCCCGTGGGATCGGTGAACAACGTCAGTCCCTGGGCGCTGAACCGCGTCGACAGTGTTTCGGAAAACTCATCAAGCTCGGCCTGCTCGGTCGGCAGCGTCTGGTCGCGCAGGACGAGATTGGCGCCGATTGCGCCCGCGCCGGTGGACGACGTGAGCGTTGCGGTGACGTCCACGCCACCGAGCGTGATCGCCGGAATGCTCGCGGGATAGGTCGAACCCGCCGATACCGTCGCCGGCTGGGTCGCGAAGGGCGTGCCGCCATCGAGCGGCACCACCAGGCCCATCGAAGTGTAGGCGGTGACGTTGCCGTTCGGCTGGGCGAGGAAGCGGATCCCGGCAAGCTGTCCCGCCTGGTCGATCGCCGCGTCGCGCTGATTCTCGAGATCGGCTGTGGACTGGCCTTCGCTCTTGAGCGTCACGATCCGTTGCGAAAGAGAGCCGATCGTCGCGAGGGTGGAGTTCAGCGTCGCGACATCGGAGACAACGCTGTTCTGTGCCGACTGCCGTGCCTGCGCGTAGGCGTTGGACAGCGTGTTGATCTGGCTGGTCAGCGCGCCCGCCGCCGTCACCACCGCGCTCTGCTGCGTGGTGTTGGACGGATCATTGAGCAGGGTTGAGAAGGCATTGCCGAGATTGCCAAGCAGGCTTGCAATGTCCTGCGGCTGGCCGGTGGCCCCCTGCGCCGCGGCCACGTTGGCGAGGGCGGAGGCACTCGTGGACAGCGCGCTCACCGTTGCGTTCTGCGCCAGCACCTGGGACTGGATCGCGGTGTCGAGCACGCGTGTGGTGGGCCTGGCGAGCGTGCCCATGCCCTGGCCGCCCGCGGTGACATCGACCGTTGTCGAGACCTCCCGCGCATAATCGGGGGTCGATGCGTTCGCGATATTCTGCGAAATTGCGCCGAAGCCCTGGGCGATCGCCACAAGCCCGGAATTGGCGTTGGCGAGCGCGCCGTCGAGCTGCATGGTCAACCCATCATATTGATCGTCGCCTGCATCATCTGGTCCGCCGTCGTTACGGTCTTGGCGTTGGCGGTGTAGGCCTGCTGCGCGACGATGAGGTGCGTGAACTGGGAGGCGATGTCGACGTTGGACTGCTCGTCGGCAGAGGTGACCAGCGTGCCGGCACCGTTGGTGCCAGCGGCCTGGGCGAGCGGATTGCCGGAGTCAATCGTCGCGGTGAAGGCCTGCCCGTCCTGGCGCTGCAGCGCATCGGGATTGGCGAACGTTACGATTGGCACCTGCGCGATCGTGCGGCTCTGACCATTGCTGTAGTTGACGACAACGTCCCCCGCCGTCGTCGTGCTGACACTGCTGAAGGAGCCGGGTGGAATCCCGTTCTGCGTCAGGCCCGTGAGGTCATAGCTGCTGCCGGCGTATTGCGTGAGACCGGTGGAGGAGCCGAAATTCCCGAGATTGAGTGCGATATTCTGCGCCGCACCGCCACCAAGGTCGGCGGTGAAGTCGAGCGTCGCCGCGCCATTCGCGCTGTAGCCGCTGGCACTGACACTGCCGGTGGTGCTGCCGATGCCGCCTATCGTGCCGTCCGGCACCGGATTGCCGCTCGCCGTGGGGCCGAAATTCACCACCGCGGTGCCGCGCGCCGCGTTCGCGGTGTCATCTGGCACGTTGATCGAGACCTGCCAGGAATTCGCCGAGAGCTGTGTCCAATCGAGAGCCACGGTGTGGGCGGTGCCGAGCGCGTCGTAGATGCTGACCTGCGACGTGATCGGGGTGGAGCTCGACGGCGTCGCGGGAAGGTTGGCCGAGAGGTTCATCGAGGTCGTGGCCACCGGAGCATACTGCGTCTGCGTGATTTGGATCGGCGCGAGGGCCGATGTGTTTACCAATCCTGTCGTTGGATCGACCGGCCAACCGTTCAGCGCGTCGCCGACGCTGTTGACGAGGTAGCCGTTCGCGTTCTCGCTGAAGTCGCCCGCGCGGGTGTAGCATTGCTGCGGCTGGAAGCTTTCCGTCGTAGCGCCGGCGGCGGTCACGCCGCCAGGCCGGCTGACCGCGAAGAACCCCTGCCCGGAAATCGCGAGACTGGTCGGGTTGGTGTTCTGCGCGATCGTTCCCTGCAGCGTGTTCTGATAGTCCGGCATGGCAACCACCGAACCGGACTCGTTGATGGTCGCAGTGCTTTGCGTCAGATAATCCTCGAACGAGGTGCCGATGCTCTTGAACCCGACCGTCTGGCTGTTCGCGATGTTGTCGCTGATGTTGCTGAACGACGATGCCTGGGCATTGAGCCCGCTCACCGCCGTGTCCAGCGCACCGAAGATCGACATGGGCTGCTCCTGGGCTTGATGCTGATCGCAGATCAAGACGCAGGAAGCATGCCAGCACGGCCGCCGCGGAAATAACACGCCGCCGCACCGCGACCCGCGCGCGGGCGGACATTCCGGCCGGGCAACATCTGCCGGGATGCGGCGATTGCCGAGTTCCAAAGGCGCATTTGCGCAAGATCATCATGGCAGAGGATTTGCACAGCCTCGCCCATGGAAGCTGCCGTCCTCCCATCGCAACCCTTGCCGATCGCGCCACGCGGCAACACGGCCCCGGCCTCGTCCGCCCTTATCTGGCCGGCCGATGGCGCGCCGAATGCGGTTTCATCATCGGCACAAGCCGCCTCGGCGGGCTCCGCGTCACCCTCTCCCGCGAACGGCGCGACCCACCCAGTCTCCGGCTTCGCCGCCGCGGTACTGGCGGCACTGGCCGCGGCAAAGCCCGGCCGGGCCAACGCGACGCCGCCCAACACGCCCCCCACCAGCACGATCCCTGCCAGCGCGCCCCCCGCCAACGCGACCGCGACCGACACGCCCGGCAATGTGGCAGCGAACCCGGCCAGCCCGTTGCTGGCGCGAGTTGACGCGCGGGGCCCCGCGAAGTCCAAGTCAACCACCACCGATAAGCCCGCAACGCAAACTGCCGCCGCCGCGGCGGCGATAACCCAATCCCCCATCGCTCTCACGGCGTTCCTGTCGCCACAGGGCGCCACGCCCACGAACTCACACGCGCCCGCGACGCCGGCCGCATCGCAGCCCGGTTCCACCGTTGAGGTGGGCGGCGTGGGCATGCGGCCGTCCCGTCCATCGCCGGATAATGGGGACGACGCATCGGTGTCGGTCAAAGGCGCGAAACCCGGCAAGGCGTTGGCAACCACGGAACCGGCGAAAGCCCCGACGCCGGAGACCGGGTCGCCGGCGCCAACCACGCCGACGGCGAGCCTCGCCGCCATGCCGCCTCCGCCACAGCCGCCATCCGCGGCGCCAGACCAGGCCCCGCCCACGGATACCGCGAGCACGGCACACGCCAGCGCGACCGCCGTCCAGGTCTCCGGCGCGCTCGGTCAACTCTCCCAGTCGGGCGGTACGACAAATGGCACCACCATCACGCTGCACCTCGCACCGCCGGCACTCGGGAACGTGGCAATTCGCATCTCGGCACCCCATGGTGCGCCGCCGGTGGTGACGATCACGGCCAGCCATCAGGCCTCGGCCGACGCCCTCGCAACGGCGAAGCCCAACCTCGAAGCCGCGCTGGTACGCGCCGGCCTGCCCGCGGAAACACGTGTCATCGTCCATCAACCGAACACGCAACAACCTGGCGGCGAGAACCTCGACCGCGGCTCGCGCCAGCCAGGCGGCCAGCCGCGCCGTCAGCCTCCGCGCGCACCATCCAACGGCGAGCCCAGTTTCGCCGAAGCGCTCGACATCAGTGCCTGACCACGGAGATCCCGCATGAGCACCAACCTCGCCGCCGCCGCGGCCGCCCAGACGAGCACGAGCAGTGGGAGCACGAGCAGCAGCCCGCTTGCCTCGCTTGGCTCCAACTTCACGGACTTCCTGAACATGCTGATGACACAGCTACAGAATCAGGATCCGACCTCGCCGATGGACACCAACCAGTTCACATCGGAACTGGTTCAATTCACCTCCGTTGAGCAGCAGATCAATACCAACAACAGTCTGACGCAGCTCATCCAATACACGCAGGACGGCGCAATGCTGCAATCAGCGCAGATGATCGGCAAGCAGGTCGCCGTGACATCCAGCCAGCTCGCGTTGCAGAACGGCACCGCCGGCGTCGATTACACAGCGACGAGCGCCGGCCCGGTCTCCGTCTCCGTTACCGATTCCGCTGGCAATGTCCTCGATCAGCAGACGGTCGAGGCGGGCCAGGGCCAGAACAGCTGGAGCTGGAACGGCCAGACCAGCACGGGCACCCAACTGCCCGACGGCGCCTACAACGTGAGCGTCACACAAGGTGGCAGCGCGCTGCCCTTCTCTGTCGTCGGCACCGCGTCCGGCGTGCAGAACACGAGCAGCGGTCTCTCGCTGCTGCTCGGCCCGGTCAGCGTGCCCTTTTCGTCGCTGGTCTCGGTGCTCAACTAGAAATCGGCATCCGTCTTCACTCTCCCTTTACCTCTCCCATCCAGGATCACCGCAGTCCCGCAAAACGGCGGGGGCCCCTGCAACGTGCTCAGCACAACCTGGACCGAAGGAAAACGCCCCCATGTCCCTGAACTCGATCAACACCAACGTCACCGCGCAGATCGCGCTCGAAAGCCTCAACATCACCAGCTCGTCGCTCGCGACGGCACAGAAGCAGATCTCGACCGGCTATCGCGTGGCGGACGCCACCGACGACGGCGCCGCCTATGCGGTGGCGCAGCGCGTACGCTCGGATGTCGGCGCGCTGACCAGCGCCAACCAGCAGCTCGGCAACGTGCAGGGCCTGCTCTCCACCACACTCTCCGCCCTGAACGATGTCTCCACGCAGCTCAACAGCGCCCGTGCCGTGCTGGTGAAACTCGCCGACAGCACCGTGACCGGGACCGAGCGCACGCAGTATGTGCAGCAGTACCAATCCCTGTTGGCCAACGTGAAATCGGACATCCAGGACGCGGGCTACAACGGCAAGACGCTGATCGGCAACATCACTGGCAGCAACGGGTCGTTCGGCTCTGTCGGCGTGATCCGCAACGAAATTGGCGCCACATACCACATCGCGACGTTCGGCGGCTCGGCTTTCTTCGCGTCGATCAACTTCACCAGCACGCAGCTCAACGGCGCGACCACGGTGCAGGCTCTGATTACCAACACAGGCACGTTCCTGAACCAGGTGAACACGCTGGGCAGCGAGCTTAACAATTACGGCAACGCGACGAACTACGTGAACAACCAGATCACGTACAACAGCGACAAGATCGACGCGTTGAACTCCGGCCTCGGCTCGCTCATCGACGCGAACCTGGCGCAGGAATCGGCGTTGCTGACATCGCTGCAGATCAAGCAGCAGCTCGGCACACAGGCGCTTTCCATCGCCAACAGCGCGCCGCAGAGCCTGCTGAGCCTCTTCAAGTAACGCCACCTTCAGACGCGGGCAAAACGTCCGCGCCTTGCGTTCCATCGCTCACGGAGGTGACCTTCGCTCATGTCAACGCTGGTCCTGGAGCTGCGCCAAGGTGAAACGATGATCGTCAACGGCGCACCGATCCGCTTTCGTACCAAATCACGCATCGAGCTGACTGCCCATGCGCGGTTCCTGTTCGGCAAACAGATCATGGCGCCGGCGGAAGCCCGCACGCCAGCACGGCGCATCTACTTCGCGCTGCAGACCGCCTATATCGGCACCGCGGAGGAGCGCGAGGCGGGCCTGCAAGCCGCACGCCACTACGTTGCCGCCTTCCAGGCCGCGACGACCTCCCAACTCGCATGCTCCATTCTCGATCGCGCCCTTGCCGCGGCCGAGGCCGATCAGGGATACCAGGCGTTGCGCCTCGCGCGCCGTATCATCCGCCACGAGGACGCCGTGCTTGGCAGCACATCCGAGCCTTCCTCCACCGCACCTGACATGCCTGTCGGCGCGCTCTCTCCCCCTGCCACGAAAATCGCGGAGGCCTGCTCATGAATGATCTCGGCATCGCCCGCCGTGCGGAGCGCGCCTATGCGGCGGCTGCGGCCACACGCAGCCTGCGCGCCCAGGAGGCGGAAGTTTTCGCGCGCGTCATCGCGTCGCTACGACAGGGCGCTCAGGGTTCGCACGCGGATCGCGTGCGCGCGCTCGCGGACACATCGTTGCTTTGGTCGAGCGTGCTCGACCAGGTGCGCGATCCGGCCAACCAGTTGCCGGAACGCCTGCGCGCGATGATCGCCTCCGTCGCGATGGCGGTACAGCGCGAGGTTCAGGGCGAGCAGCCGAATTTCGACTTTCTCATCGAAGTCAACGAGAACATCGCTGCCGGGCTCTCCGACAACTGATCATGTGGCGCTGGCGATGAGCGGTTCCATCAACATCCTCTCCCTGTTCCAGGGCGCGGTCACCAACGGCGGCAACAACACCGCGGCGTCGTTGCTTGCGACGATCGAGGGGACGGGCAGCAGCACGGGCGCGAGCGGCGGCGATCCCATTACGGCGCTCAAGATCGCCGAGCAAAACCAGACTCAGGATATCGCGGCCACCGCTGCCCAGCCCGCGGTGGCGCGCGACATCGCCGCGTTCAAGCAGGCGCTGGCCACCGCCACCACGCCGCAGCAATTCCTCTCCAATCCCACCGCACTTAAGGTCCTGCTCACGGCAAACGGGTTGGGCAGCGAGGCGTCGTACACGGCGCTGGCGCAGAAGGTGCTGATGTCGGATCCGTCCCAGTCAGGTTCGCTGGTCAACCGCGTGGCGAGTTCCAACGCCAGCTGGCTTTCCGTTGTGCAGACCTACCAATTTGCAACTCACGGGCTCTCGATCCTGCAGAATCCCAACGTGCAGCAGACGATCGCCAACGGCTATGCGGAGGTGATGTGGAGGCAATCGCTGGATGCCACCACGCCTGGGCTTTCGGACGCGCTGACGTTTCAGTCTTCCGCCGGAACGATCACTTCGGCGAGCCAGGTACTCTCGAACCCCGTGCTGTTCAACGTCATCACCACCGCGTTCAACATCCCACAGCAGATCATCTATCAGGACCGGGGCGCACAGGAGCAGGCGATCAACTCGCAGGTCGATTTTTCCCGCCTCAAGGACACGGGCTACGTCAACACCATCACCGATCAGTTCCTGCTCAATAGCCAGCAGAAGAACAGCACCGGAACCGGCGATCTTACCAGTCTCGCGGTGCAGGCCCAAGGGCTCATCGCTTGAACAAAACGATCTCCGGGTAGGCGCCGATCGCATGAAGGGATCCATCGGCTGAGCAAGCTGGCCGCCAGGCTGCCCCAATGCAACGAAAACGCTGCAGCTCAAAAGGAGCTTTCATGGACGGATGCGCCGCCACCGACCACTCGATCCTCGCCGATCGCGCCCGCAAGCTGCTCGCGGCCGGACGACCCGCCGCGGCCGGACCGCTGATCGCAACGTTGCGCGTGCCGCTCGCCGGCAGTGCCGAACTCGCCGAGCTGGAAGCGCGCCTGCATCTCTCCCAGGGCGACGCCGCCACCGCCTGCGCCGTACTCGATCCGGCGATCGCGGCGCGACCTGACAGCAAGCTGTTGCTGGTCCGCGCCGAGGCACGCCTGCGTCGCGACGATCCCGCGGGTGCCGCGGCTGACGCGGCCGAGGCCGTCATCGCCGAGCGCGACAGCCCGGATGCGAAGGCAACCCTCGGCGTCGCCCTGATCGATCTCGGTCGCAACTCAGACGCCATCCAATGCCTCGACGAGGCAGTGGCGGCGCGGCCGGCAAACCCTTGGTACCGGGAGGCGCTTGCAACAGCTTTCGAGCGCGCCGGAGAAGCCCCGACAGCAGCAAGAGTGCTGGCGGATGGCATCGCGCTGGCGCCCACGCATCCGGGCCTGCGCACGGCCGCGATCCTGCTGGCCCTGCGCGGTGGCGACGCCGCCGGCGCGCTCTCGCTCGCCGAAGCGGCGAGGCAGGAGGGCACGGTGGATGCACGGGTCATGGGCCTGCTCGGCCACGCGCTATCCCATCTCGGCCGGCACGACGAGGCGGCCCGGATCTATGGCGAGGCGCACAAGCTCGCGCCGGAGGATGCCTACGTGCGCCATCTCGCCGCGGCGGCCGGTATGCGACCGGCGGAAGGCACCGCTCCCTCGGCCTATGTCACCGCCGTGTTCGACGGCTGGGCCGATCGTTTTGACTATGATATAATCGGCCTCGAATACCGCATCCCCGGCGTCATGCGGGGAATGCTCGACGGCAGGACCGCGACCGCGCCATGGCTCGATCTTGGCTGCGGCACCGGCCTTGTTGCCCTCGCACTCGGGGACCGCGCAGCAGGACCCGCAACCGGCGTCGATCTCTCAGGCGCCATGCTGCGGGAAGCCGCGGCGAAGGACCTCTACGCGGAGCTGATCCATACCGAAGCCGTGGCGTTTCTCGAGGGCGACCAGAGATGCTGGGCACTGATCACCGCGGCGGACCTGCTCTGCTATATTGGCGACCTGCGGCCCTTGTTCACGGGCGTGCGCGCGCGTCTCCTACCAGGCGGCAGCTTCCTTGCCTCGGCGGAGCTGGCCGACGATCCCGATCGCTGGACGCTGGGTCCGCGCGGCCGTTTCGCGCATGGCCGCGCGACACTCGAAGCCATGCTGACCGACGCAGGCCTCACGCTGATCGAGGCGCGCGACGAGGTTCTGCGGCTGGAGGCACACCAACCGGTTCGCGGGCTGATCTTCCGCGCGACCGCGGGGAGCGCCGATGCCTGACACATTCGCCGTGGTGCCAGTGGCCACGCGCGCCGGGCCCGATACGACGAGCCGGGCGCGGCTGCTGCTCGATCTCTGTGACACGCAGGCAGCCCTCGCCGTGCTGGACAATGCCGATGCCGCCACCGCCGCGACTGCCCAGCACCAGGCGGTGCTGGGCATGGCGAAGCTCGCGGCGTCAAGACCGCAGGAGGCGCGCGTCGCGCTGCGCCGTGCGCTCGCGCTCGGTGACACATCCGCCGGCACATTGCTGAACCTTGCCCTGGCGGAAGGCGCGACCGGGGATCTGGAACGCGCGCTGAGCCTGGTCGCGGAAGCAGAGGCCGCGGCACCGGATTGGGTGGAGCCGTTGCTGCGCCGGGGCGAGTTGCTGCGCCGCGCCGGCGACAAGGAAGGAGCGGCAACAGCCTACGAAGCAACGCTCACGCGCGATCCAGCGCGGCCCGAGGCTCTGCTCGGGCTAGCCTCGCTCCACATCGCGCGCGGCGACGGCGCGCGCGCGCAGATGCTGCTGCTTCAGGCCTGCGCCGCCTCGCCGGAGCGCGCGGAGACATGGGATGCGCTCGGGCTCGCGTTGATGCTCACAGGCGACGCCACGGCGGCGGAAGCGGCGTTCGGAGAGGCCGCCCGGCTGGAACCGAAAGCCATCCCCTGGGCGCTGCATCGGGCGGAGGCGGCGTTTGCCGCCGGCCGGGCGGAGGTGGAGCTGACACGCCTGGAGCAGACCCAGGACAACGCGCCCGCCACGCTCGCCGCGCGTGGCCTGCTGCTGGATCGCCTCGGTAAGCGGGCAGAAGCGATCGACCTGCTGGAGGCCGCCGTGATCCTGGCGCCCAGCTCGGCCCTCATCGCACGGGTCCGCGCGGACGCGCTGACGCGCACCCTCGACGCCGCGGCCGCCGTCACCGCGATCGAGCGGGCGCTGGAGCTTGATCCGAAATCGGTAGATTTACGCAACAATCTCGGTGCCGCGCTGGTGCGCGCGCACCGCCACGGCGACGCGCGTACGGTGCTGGAGGCACTGGTGGCGGAGATCGGGCCCCGGCCTGGCCCGCTCTGCAACCTCGCCAATGCCCGCGTGTCCTCCGGCGACCAGGAGGGCGGGCTTGCCGCGGCGCGCGAGGCAGTGGCGGCGAACCCGGAGGAGCCGATCGCCTGGCGTGCATTGGCGAACTCCCTCGTCTACCATCCGGCTGCGACCGGGGCCGCACTGCGCGAGGTGGCTGAACGCGGCGCCGCGCTGCTGCATGCGCCCCCGCCGCCGACTCTCACGAACAACCGAAATCCCGCACGGCGCCTGCGCCTCGGCCTGTTATCCGCGACGCTGAAGACCCATCCGGTTGGCTGGCTGACACTCGCGGGGTTCGAGGCGCTCAATCCGGCTCAATTCGAGATCGTCGCCTTCAGCCAGCCGCTCGGTCCGCACCCGGACACGATGGCGCGCCGCTTCCGTGCGCTGGCGAGCGAGTGGGTGGTGGTCGATACGGACACGCCGGCAATCCGCGCCGAGCGCATCCGCCGCCATGGCATCGATATCCTCATCGACCTCGGCGGACACGGCGACCAGGGCTGGGCCGCCACCTGCGCCTGGCGAGCCGCGCCGGTGCAGATCAAATGGGTTGGCGCGCAAAGCCACACCAGCGGCATCGCGGCGATGGACTGGTTCGTCACCGATCGCTGGGAAAGCCCGCCAGATGCCGAGGCGCAACACACGGAAAAGCTGCTGCGAATGCCGGATGGGTATTGCTGCTACTCGCCGCCACCCTACGCGCCGGATGTGGCCCCGTTGCCGGCGCTGGCCAACGGATTCATCACGTTCGGTTGTTTCAACAACCTCGCGAAGATCACGCCGCAGGTGATCGGCGCCTGGGCGCGCATCCTTGCCCGGGTCGACGGCGGCCGGCTGTTGCTGAAGGCACATCAATTCGGGGACAAGGACATCGCGGCCGCGGTCCATGCCCGCTTTGCCTCACTGGGAATTGATCCAGCGCGGGTGGGGCTGCGCGGCGCCAGCCCGCATCGCGCACTTCTCGAACAATACGCGGCGGTGGACATCGCGCTCGATCCGTTCCCGTACACCGGCGGGCTTACCACCTGCGAGGCGCTGTGGATGGGCGTGCCCGTCGTCACACGCCCTGGCGATTATTTCGCCACGCGCCATTCCGCGAGCCATCTGGCCAATGTCGGGCTCGGTGACTGGATCGCGCCGGACATCGATGCCTATGTCGCGCTTGCGGCCTCACGCGCGGCCGATATCCCGGCGCTCGCGGCACTGCGGGACGAGCTTCGCCAGCGCGCGGCGGCAAGCCCGCTGTGCGACGCGCCACGCTTTGGCCGCAACCTGGCCACAACTCTGCGCGAGGTCTGGCGCCAATGGTGCGAGGAGAACAGCGATGCTCGGTGACATTACCGTCTCTGCCACATACTGGCAGGCGCGCTATCAGATGGGCGGCACCTCCGGCGCCGGCTCCGCGGGGCGTCTGCTTGCCTGGAAAGCAGCGGTGATCAACGGCTTCATTGCGGCGAACGGGATCGGCGAGTTGCTCGATCTCGGCTGTGGCGATGGGGCGCTGGCCGAGCGCATCACGGTCGCCTCCTACCGTGGCACCGATGTCTCGGCGGACGCGCTGGCGCGTACGGCGGCGGCGCGCGACGGCTTGGGCACGACGCGCCTGATCCCGTGGGATGCAATGGATCGCGAGAAGCCCGCGGAGCTCGCCCTTTCCTTCGATGTCATCTTCCACCTCGTCGAGGACCGGACCTACGGGCTCTACATGCGTCGCCTGCTGGGTGCCGCGAGGCGCTTCATCCTGATCTATTCCAGCAATGTGGACCGCGCCTGGCCGGCACCGCATGTCCGCCACCGCCGCTTTACCGACGCGATCCCAGCGATCGACCCCACCTGGCGCGTTGCCGCGCACGTCCCGAACCCCTATCCGTACGATCACAACCGCGCGGACACGACCAGCTTCGCAGACCTCTATCTCCTGGCGCGCCAAGGGGAAAACGCGACGCTCGTCATTCCTGCTCGCTGAGAAAGGGCTTTTCCCCACTTTTTTCCGCGGCTAGGGTTGTTCCATGGTCAGGAACATTGCCTTGGCCGCCGCAATTGGCCTCTGCCTCGCTCCCACGCTCGCGTACGCCGACGCGATCGACGGCAATTGGTGCCGCGGCGACAAGCGGTTCGAGATCCACGGCCCGGCGATCGTGACGCAGGCGGGAACGCATACGCAGGGTGACTACATGCGCCACTACTTCTCCTATGTCGTCCCTCCGGGCGAGGACGGCGCCGGCAAGCAGGTGGACATGGTCCTGCACGACGAGACGACGGTGGAGGTGCGCCCGCCAGGCGGCACCCCCGAGGTCTGGAAGCGCTGCGGCGCGCCCACCTCCTAGGCGCGCACGAACCGCAGCATCCGCGAGCGGTTGGCCACCAACTGCGCGCCGCCCGCCTCGAACGCGATCGCGAAGCCCTGGGTCCAGGCGTCGTCACCGTGCCGCGCGAGCGCCAGGTCCGGCCGCAATGCCTGCAGTTCGATAACGCTACGCAACGGCCCCGTGCCGCGGGCGAGCGTCGCTTTGCCGTCCTCCACAACCACGTCGAACGCGCCATCAAGGCCGCGGTGAACGTAGCGCCCCGCCCAGGAAAGAGGCGCTGGCATCGGCGCGGCGCGGCGGAACCGGCGCCGCACCAGGCCCACCTCGCCCACCAGGGCGTCGCCCTCCACCGCAAGCGAGACCGGCAAATGCGCGGAGCCCGCCTGCGCGCCAAGTAGATACGGACCGCCCTCGCGCACCTCGAGCCACAGGGGTTCGCCCTCCGCGACATAAAGCCCGTCCGGCAGCTTCGTCTCCGGGGGCACGGTCTCACCTCGCAGGGCGGCCGCCACCGCCAGCGCGACACCGTGCGAGTCGGTATCCTCGCGGTTGGAAAGGACCACCACGCCCGCGTCGCCCGGCATGAGCAAAAGATAGCTCTTGTAGCCAGGCAGCGAGCCGCCATGCCCGACCGTGCCGAGCGGGCCGCGCGCGAGCCCGAGCCCGTATTCGGTGGCGCGCCCGTCGGCGAGGTGCCGCACTGCCGAGAGTGCGGCAAGTGGCACGTCCCCGCGCAGAAGTGCCTGACCCCAGCGCGCGAGATCCGCGGCACTGCCCGCGAGCCCGCCGGACGCGGAAATATGCGGCCCGTAGCGCCCATATTCCCACCGTCCGTCCAACAGGATCCCGCCGCGCGCGAGACCAGGCACGATCGTCGTCTCGTCCTCCGGCAGCACGACGCCAAGCCCGAATGGCCGGAGGAACCGTTTCGACAGCGTTTCCTCGTAGGCGCCGTCCAGCATCGCCTGCACGAGACGATAGCCGGTATTGGAATAGGAAATCTCGGTTCCCGGCGCGAAATTAAGCCCATCCAGACGCCGTGAATACTCCACCAGCGCCGCGCGGGAGAGGCCCGTGGAGGGCGGCACGCCGAGCAGCCAGGACGTCTCCATCAGGTCCGGCAGTCCGCCGGTCATGTCGAGCGCACGGCCAATGGAAACCGCGTCGCCCACGCCGAACCCGAGTGGGGCCTCCAGATCCGTGCCAAGCGCCAGGACGCTTGCCGTGAGGAACTGCTTGCTCACCGAGGCGTAGCGGGATTTTGTCTCGACAGCGAATGGAATTCGCCATCCCGGATCGGCAAGCCCGCCGCACGCCGCCCCGCGCATCTCGCGCGCATCGAAAAGCAGGATCGCGCCACCTGGCGCGCCCTCCTCCGACCGCCACATTGCCGCCACCGCTTCCGCCGCCGCCAGTCCCGCCTGCCAGTCCATCCCGACCTCCTCCGATCGGGATGGAGTCTGGCGCGTTCGGCGGCGAAATCCAGCCCCTCTGGCTTCAGTCGCGCTGCGGCGTATTCATTGCCCAGGCGTGGCCGTGCACCAGCCCGTCGTCGTGGTCGTGATGCGCTCGCGCTTCCGGCGCTGTCCGGTCGTGGAACTGCGCCGCCTCGGTACTACCGGCGAGCGCGGTGGTGGAGGAACGGCCGCCGGAGACCGCCACCGCAACGGCATCGAAATAGCCGACACCAACCTCGCGCTGGTGGCGCGTCGCGGTGTAGCCGTGCGCCTCGGAGGCAAACTCCGCCTGCTGCAACTCCGAATAGGCTGCCATGCCGCGCGCCCGATAGCCGCGCGCGAGCTCGAACATGGCGTGGTTCAGCGCGTGAAAGCCCGCGAGCGTGACGAACTGGAATTTGTACCCCATGGCACCGATCTCGCGCTGGAAGTTTTCGATCGCCTCCGGCGAAAGCTTGCGCTTCCAGTTGAAGCTTGGCGAGCAGTTATAGGCCAGCATCTTGCCCGGAAACCGCCGATGGATCGCCTCGGCGAAACGGCGCGCCTCCTCGAGGTTCGGCTCGGACGTCTCCCACCACAGCAGGTCCGCATAGGGCGCGTAGGCCAGGCTGCGGGCGATCGCGTAATCATTGCCCGCGCCCTCGCGGATGCGGAAAAATCCCTCCGCGGTGCGCTCGCCCGAAAGGAACGGGCGGTCACGCTCGTCGATGTCCGAGGTCAGCAGCTGTGCCGACTGCGCGTCCGTGCGGCAGAGCAGCACGGTGGGCACGCCCTCGACATCCGCGGCCAGCCGCGCCGCATTCAGCGTGCGGATGTGCTGGGAGATCGGCACCAGCACCTTGCCGCCGAGATGGCCGCATTTCTTTTCGCTGGCGAGCTGATCCTCGAAATGCACGCCCGCGGCGCCGGCGGCGATCATCGCCTTCATCAGCTCATAGGCGTTGAGCGCGCCGCCGAACCCGGCCTCCGCATCCGCGATGATCGGCGCCATCCAGTACGTGGCGTCCCCACCCTCCTGGTGCGCGATCTGGTCAGAGCGGCGCAGCGCCGCGTTGATCCGCCCCACCACGTTGGGCACCGAGTTCACGGGATAGAGCGACTGGTCCGGATACATCTCGCCGGCGCTGTTGGCATCGGCCGCCACCTGCCAGCCGCTGAGGTAGATCGCCTCCAGGCCGGCCTTCACCTGCTGCACCGCCTGGTTGCCGGTGAGCGCGCCGAGCGTGGGCACGAAGGGCCGCTCGCGCAGCAGCTGCCACAGCCGCCGCGCACCCATCTCCGCCAGCGTGTGGCGGACGCGGAAGGACCCGGCGAGACGGATGACGTCCGCATGCGCGTAATCGCGGCGGATGCCGGCGAAGCGGCCTGGGTCCTGCTGGCGGTCGCCGCCGGAACCGTCGGGCGCGCGAGGGATGAGTCGTTCGATGGTCATGGCGGCCTCCTGAGGCGTGAGTGAGGCCGTGAAGAATTCACATTGCATTGCGAAATGGCAGATGGATAATGCGCACAAGGACCGAAATATGTTATATAATTAACCGCGTCGGCTGAAAATCTGTAAAGCTTGTCAACGTGCCTGCACCCGCCATCGGCCGCACCGTCCGCCGCCTGCGTCAGGAAGCGAACCTGACCCAGGCGGCGCTCGCGCAGCGCCTCGGCATCTCCGCGAGCTACCTCAACCTCATCGAGCACGACCAGCGCGCCATCACCGCGAGCCTGCTGCTCAAGCTCGCGGCAGCCCTGAGCGTGGAGCTCACGGTGCTGTCCGGCCAGGCGGAACGCCAGGCGGAAGCCCAGCTACGCGAGGCGCTGGCGGACCCGCATCTCGGCGTGGAGAAGGTACCGGAGGCGGAGATCGCCGCCATCGCCGCGGCGCCCGGCGCCACTGCCGCGGTGTTGTCGCTGTACCGCGCCTGGCGCGTCGCGCGGGAGGATGCCGGCGGCATCGCGTTACCGTCCGGGAGGCGGCTGCTGCTCCCGCAGGAGGAAGCGCGCGACGTCTTTGCCGCACACGCCAATCATTTCCCGCTGCTGGAGCAAGCGGCCGAGGCGCTTGGCCGGGAACTCGCCGCGGCGCCGGCGGAGATGAACCACGCCATCGCCGAGCGGCTGCGCCGTCACCATGGGCTCGCGATCACCGTGGGGCCGTTGCCGGGTGCCTTGCGCCGCTACGATCCGGTGCGCCGTGCGCTCGACCTCTCGGAGATGCTACCGCGCGAATCCCGCGGCTTTCATCTCGCCGTGCAGCTGGCGCTCCTGGAAGCGCACGCGGCGATCGATGCGACGATGGCGCCGCTCGCACCCAGCACGCCGGAAGCGGCGGGGCTGATCCGCCTCGGCCTCGTCAACTACCTCGCCGCCGCGATCCTGATGCCCTATGCGGCCTTTCGCGGGGCCACGGGGGAGCTGCGCCACGATATCGAGGCGCTGGCCGCGCGCTTCGGCGTCAGCTTCGAGCAGGCGGCGCAGCGCCTCTCCTCCCTGCAGCGCCCGGGCGCGCGGGGCATCCCCTTCTTCTTCCTGCGGACCGACCCATCCGGTAACACATCGAAACGATTTTCCGCGGCCGGGTTCCCGTTCGCGCGCTTTGGCGGCTCCTGCCCGCGCTGGGTGGTGCATGCGGCGCAGGCAACGCCGGGGCGCATTGCCGTCCAGGTCGCGGCGCTGCCGGATGGCGCCACGTTCCTGTGCATGGCCCGCGCCATCGTGCGGCCCGCCACCTGGGGCGAGCCGCCGCCGGTGCACATCGTCGCGGTCGGCTGCGACGTCGCGCATGCCGGCGCCATGGTCTACGCGGACGGGCTCGACCTCGCGCGCGCCACGGTCGGCATCGGGCTCTCGTGCCGCCTCTGCGACCGGCCGGATTGCCGCTCCCGCGCATTCCCGCCGCTCGCGCACCGGCTGGCGCTCGATCCGCATACCGCCGGCGCCTCGCCATACCGGTTCACGCCGTAGCGCGCTTGCGCTGCTCCCCGATCACCAGCACCGCGCCCGCCAGCATGATCAGCGCGGCGCCGCCGAACACCGCGACGGGCGGAATGTCACCGAACACCAGGTAGCCGAGCACGAAGGCCCAGATCAGCGACACATACTCCACTGTCGCCATCACCGCCGCCGGCGCCTGGCGCGCGGCCTCGAACAGCAGGTACTGGCCGCAGCCGCCGAACGCGCCGATCTCGAGCAGCAGCAGCCACTCGAGCCCGTGCGGCATGTGGAAATGCCAGATGCTCGCCGCCCCCGTCGCCACCAGGAACACGAGGTTCTGCGAGAACACCTGCAACAGCGAGGACTCCCGCCGCGCGATCTGGCGCATCAGGATCACCGCCAGCGCCCACATCGCCGCCGCCGCCAGCACCAGCCCCGTCGCGAGCGAGAGCGGCACGCCGAACGGATCGCTCGCCACCAGCACGCCGGCGAAGCCGATGCCCACGCAGGTCCAGCGCAGCCGCGTGACCCGCTCGCCCAGCATCGGTCGCGCCAGCAGCGTCGTGAGCAGCGGCGAGGCGTAATAGAGCGTGGTGAGCTGCGCGAGCGAGAGGCTCGCGGCCGCCGTGTAGTAGCAAAGCCAGGCCGCGAGCGTGAGCACGCCGCGCCCCGCGAGCGAGAGCTTCATCGTGGACGCCAGCAGCGCCGGCACCAGGCGCCCGCGCGAGGCCACCAGCACACCCACCACGATCGCGAGGCTGCGGAAGAACAGCACCTCCGGTACCGGCAGGTGCTCCACCAGCCATTTGTTGGTCGCGTCATGCATCGCGAACAGCGAGTAGGCGAGCACGCCGAGCAGCATGCCGAGGCCCAGGCGCTCACCCATGGGTCACGCCGCGCCGTTCAGACGGACTGCCGCAACGCGGCGCCGGCAGCGAGCGGACAGAACGGCACGCACAGCGCCAGCAGCGCCGCGAGCACCAGGAGCGGCGCCGCATAGGGGGCGGAGGTGCGCGCCGCCTCCGCCGCCAACGTACCCATGATCAGCACGGGCGTCGCCAGCGGCAGCACGAGCAGCGGCAGCAGCACGCCGCCGCGCCGCGCCCCCACCACCAGCGCCGCGGCCGCGGTGCCCAGCAGGCTCAGCACCAGCGTGCCAGGAAGCAGGCCGATCAGCAGCACGGTGAACGCCGCGGGATCGACCCCGAACATAATGGCCACCGGCCCCGCCACCAGCAGCAGCGGCAGCCCGGTCAGCAACCAGTGCACGCAGGCCTTCAGGATCGCCACTCCCGCCGGCGGCAGTCCCGAGAGCAGCAGCAGATCAAGCGAACCGTCCTCGGCATCCGCACCAAACAGCCGGTCGAGCGGCAGGATTGCCGCCAGCAGCGCCGCGACCCAGATCACCCCGGGCCCGATGCGCGCCAGCTGCGCCGGCTCCGGCCCCACGCCCAGCGGGAACAGCGCCGTCACGACGGCGAAGAACAGCAACGCCGCGACGCTGTCCGCGGCGTGGCGCAACCCGAGACGCAGTTCCCGCCGCAGCAATTCCGCGAACATCAGCCGGTGAGCTCCAGCGTCGCCGCGCCCGGAAGCACAAAATCCTGGTGTGTCGCCGCGACGACAGCACCGCCGGCCTCGCGATGCGCGGCCAGCATCGCCTCCAGTCGCGCGAGCGAGGCGGCATCGAGCGCATTGGTCGGCTCGTCGAGCAGCCAGAGCGGCGCCGCGGAAAGCGCCAGGCGCGCCAGCACCACGCGTCGCCGCTGCCCGGCCGAGAGGAAACGTGCCGGGATCCCAGCCAGCGCCTCCAGCCCCACCACCGCCAGCGCCGCCTCGATACCGCGTGCGCTGCGCCGCGCCCAGGGGCGGAGGTTCTCGGCGACCGTCAGCCCCGGCTTCAACGCATCCAGATGCCCCACATAGGCGACGTGCCGCGACCAGGCGGGAAGGTCGTCCAGCGCCTCCCCGTCCCAGGTGATGCGGCCCTCGTCCGGGCGCAGCAGGCCGGCCAGGACACGGAGCAGCGTCGACTTGCCGGCACCGTTGGCGCCACGCAGCAGAAGCGCGCCGCCATGCCCCACCGCGCCGCCGACGCCCGCGAGCACCAGCCGCTCGGCCCGCACCGTCGCGATTGCCTCGAAAACGAGCCCCACACCGTCAGACCCCGCGCCCAACGCATCCCCCCGATACCGTCCCCCTCATGGACTGAGGAGGCGCGCTGTGGCAAATCGCAGCGCCCCCGCAGCCCGGCCGCGGCCGGGGCCCGGGGCGTCATCACCGCAACGAAAGAGAAGCTCCATGAAATCCGTCGGCCGGGACAGCCTCAAGACACGCGCAACCCTCACCGCCGGCGGCAAGACCTACACGTATTTCTCGCTGCCCGAGGCGGCCAAGGCGCTTGGCGACATCAGCCGCCTGCCGGTCTCGCTCAAGGTGCTGCTGGAGAACGTGCTGCGCTTCGAGGACGGCACCAGCTACACCGTCGATGACGCGAAGGCGATCGCCGGCTGGCTGGAGCAGGCCTCCTCCACCAAGGAAGTCCCGTTCCGCCCGGCGCGCATCCTGATGCAGGACTTCACCGGCGTGCCCGCGGTGGTCGATCTCGCGGCGATGCGCGATGGCATCCAGCGCCTCGGCGCCTCGCCCGACAAGGTGAACCCGCTGGTGCCCGTCGACCTCGTGATCGACCACTCGGTGATGGTGGATGTCTCCGCCCGCGCCGACGCGCTGTCGAAGAACGTGGAGATCGAGTTCGAGCGCAACGGCGAGCGCTACACGTTCCTCCGCTGGGGCCAGACCGCGTTCGACAATTTCCGCGTGGTGCCGCCCGGCACCGGCATCTGCCACCAGGTCAACCTCGAATACCTGTCGCAGGGCGTGTGGACCGCGGATGTCGCCGGTACCTCCTACGCCTATCCGGACACGCTCTACGGCACGGACAGCCACACGACGATGGTCAACGGCATGGGCGTGCTGGGCTGGGGCGTCGGCGGCATCGAGGCGGAGGCGGCCATGCTCGGCCAGCCGATCGCGATGCTGATCCCGGACGTCATCGGCTTCCGCCTGACGGGCAAGCTGCCCGAGGGCGCCACGGCGACCGACCTCGTGCTCACGGTCACGCAGATGCTGCGCAAGAAGGGCGTGGTCGGGAAGTTCGTCGAGTTCTTCGGCTCCGGGCTGGATCAGCTCGGCCTCGCGGACCGCGCGACCATCGCCAACATGGCGCCGGAATACGGCGCCACCTGCGGCTTCTTCCCGATCGACAAGATCACGCTCGAATACATGCACCTCTCCGGCCGCGACGAAGCGCGCATCGCGCTCGTCGAGGCCTACGCCAAGGCGCAGGGCCTATGGCGCGACACGGCAACGCCGGACCCCGTCTTCACCGACACCCTGGAGCTCGACCTCTCCACCGTGCAGCCCTCGGTTGCCGGGCCGAAGCGCCCGCAGGACCGCGTGTTGCTCAAGGACGCGGCCGGCGCGTTCAAGACGGAGCTGACCAAGAGCCTCGGCGTCGCCGCGAACGATGTCGGCACCGTCGCCAGGCCGAAGGGCAAGAACTACGACATCACCCATGGCGACGTGGTGATCGCCGCCATCACCTCCTGCACCAACACCTCCAACCCCTCGGTGCTGGTCGCGGCCGGCCTCGTCGCGCGCAAGGCCCGCGCCCTCGGCCTCACGCCGAAGCCCTGGGTGAAGACCTCGCTCGCCCCCGGCTCGCAGGTGGTCACCGACTATCTGGAGAAGTCCGGCCTGCAGGCGGACCTCGACGCGCTCGGCTTCCAGACCGTGGGCTATGGCTGCACCACCTGCATCGGCAACTCCGGCCCGCTCGACGACGCGATCGCGGACGCGATCGAGGAGAACAAGCTCGTCGCTGTCTCCGTGCTCTCGGGCAACCGCAATTTCGAGGGCCGCGTGCACCCGAACGTGCGCGCGAACTACCTCGCCTCGCCGCCGCTCGTCGTCGCCTACGCGCTGCTCGGCAAGATGACGGAGGACATCACGACGACGCCGCTCGGCACGTCGAAGGACGGCAAGCCGGTCTACCTGCGCGACATCTGGCCAACCAACAAGGAAATCGCGGACACCGTGCATGCCTCGCTCGGGCGCGCGCAGTTCCTCGCCCGCTACGGCGAGGTGTTCAAGGGCCCGAAGCAGTGGCAGGCGATCGCGGTCGAGACCGGCAGCGCCACCTATCGCTGGAACGATGGCTCCACCTACGTGAAGAACCCACCTTATTTCGAAGGCATCACGATGGAGCCGGCGCCCGTCTCCGACATCAAGGGGGCACGGGTGCTGGCGCTGCTCGGCGATTCCATCACCACCGACCACATCAGCCCCGCGGGAAACATCCGCAAGACCTCGCCGGCAGGCGACTACCTGCTGTCGTACCAGGTGCGCCAGGCGGACTTCAACAGCTACGGCGCGCGCCGCGGCAACCATGAAGTGATGATGCGCGGCACCTTCGCCAATATCCGTATTCGTAACGAAATGGTGCAGGGCGTGGAGGGCGGCATCACCCGCCACCTCCCCTCCGGCGAGCAGATGCCGATCTACGACGCCGCGATGCGCTACAAGAAGGACGGCGTCCCGCTGGTGATCTTCGGCGGCAAGGAATACGGCACCGGCTCCTCCCGCGACTGGGCGGCAAAGGGCACGATGCTGCTCGGCGTCAAGGCCGTGATCGTCGAGAGCTTCGAGCGTATCCACCGCTCCAACCTCGTCGGCATGGGCGTGCTGCCGCTCACCTTCAAGCCGGGCATGGACCGCAAGACCCTGGCGCTGACCGGCGAGGAGCTGATCGACGTTGCCGGGATCGAGAACCTCTCGCCACGCATGGAACTGGAGCTGACCGTCCGCCGGCCCAACGGAACGGTGGACCGGGTGCCGGTGCTGTGCCGTGTCGATACGCTCGACGAGGTCTCCTACTACCGCCACGGCGGCATCCTGCCCTACGTCCTGCGGGGCATGGCGAAAGCGGCCTGACCATCGGGCCTGGCGGCGGGCCTCGTTCCTACGGCCTGCCGCCGATCCGGCCCTGACGCTTCAGGGCTTCGGCTTCGCCCCAGGTGGCGTCGCCCCAGGCGGCATCACCGGCATGTTCATCGTGTGATAGCCCGCGGGAACCTCGAATTCGCTGGCAGGCAGCGCATGATAATCGACCTTGGTCGCCTGCATGATCGAGGAGTTGCCGCCGTTGTCCTTGCCGCGCGCGCGCAGCAGCACGCCGTCGCCGGTCACACAGATATCGCCGTCGCCGTGCTCGTTATGGACGGACCAAACCGTGCATGAAACGCCGGCCACGGTCGCCGAGCCGGCGCGCTTGATGTTGGAGAAAGCCTGCATCGATATCATGTTCTTCATCGCCGGCGGTTCCGGCATGCGCATCACCATCTGCCGTTCGGGCATCACCAGCACCATCTGGTCCTTGTCGTGCTGGACAATCGCGTAGGCATGCTGTGCGCTCATCCCTTCGAGGCGCGCACGGTGCAGGGCAGCGCTGTAGGCTACGGTGACGTCCCGCTGGGACCCGGTATCGTATGTCACGGTCACGTCGCGTGTTGGAAAGATCTGCGGTCGATCCTGGGCGTGAGCCGGGACCGCCACAGCGAGCAACAGGCTCGCGGTCACGAGAGGGCGCATGTGTCTCTCCCCATTATGGTCGCTTCCAGAAGCAATCCTGACCGGCCGCGCCCACGCGCGCAAGCTTCGTGTCAAGCTTCGCGCAGCCGCGCGATTTCCGCCGCCAGGACGTCGGGCGGCGGCTCGGCCACCCAGCGTGCCGGGGCGGCCAGTGCCGCGTCCAGCCGCGCGTGGTACTCATGCCGCGGGACCGTCGCGCATCCGAATTGGGCCAGGTGGTCGGTCACGAACTGGGTGTCGAGCAGGGTGAATCCGCCAAGGCGCAGGCGGGCGACGAGATGCACCAGCGCCACCTTGGAGGCGTCGGTCGCATGGCTGAACATGCTCTCCCCGAAGAACGCGCCGCCGATCGCCACCCCGTAAAGCCCGCCGACCAGATGCCCCTCGCGCAGTACCTCGATGCTGTGCGCGTGGCCGAGCTGGGCCAGCGCGTTGAACACGCGCTCGAGCTCGTCGTTGATCCAGGTGCCGGTTCGCCCCGGCGCGGGAGAGGCGCAGGCTCCGATCACCGCCGGGAAATCCCTGTCCGCCCGCACCGTAAAGCCGCCCTTGCGCACCGTGCGCGCCAGCCGTGCCGATAGATGAAACCCTTCGAGCGGCAATATCCCGCGCTCCGGGGGGTCGAGCCATTCGAGTTGCGGGCTGGTGCGCGACGGCGCCATCGGGAAAAGGCCGGCACGATACGCCCGCAGCATCAGTTCAGGCGTCAGGACCAGCCGGCGCCGGTTCACCTTCGGGTACGTCACGAACGAATCATGCGCCGCCGGCGCCGCAATCGCCGCCTATTTCGACGGATCGGCGATCGGCCGCGCCGGCCCGGCCGCCACCACGGTGACAGAGCCGATGCCCATGTCCCGCGTGATCTCGCGCGCAACCTCCTCGGCCAGCGCCTCGTAGCCGCCATCGCCCATATGCAGGCCGTCGGGCGCCATCAACGCGGAAGCCGGCACGCTGCCCTTGGCCAGCCAGCGCCGCATCAGTTCGTAGCGCGGAATGACGGGCACGCCGAACTCCTTGCCCAGCGCCCGCAACGCATCGCGGTAGGCCAGGGTGCCGCCGGCCTCATGCAGGACGCGCGAGACCTGGGGTTCCATCAGCATCGTGTCGATCCCGGCTTCGCGCAGCGCCACCAGCCCGGCCCGGGTCTTGGCGACGAAGCGGCTCACCGGCACGTGACGCAGCGGGTCGTTGCTGCCAGTCTGCCAGATCACCAGCGCCGGGTGTTCGGGGATCACCTGGCGCAGCAGCCGCGGCAGCATGTCGTCCGCGTCCTGCCCGCCGATACCCTCGTTGCGCACCGTGACCGCCACCGGCAGCCGCCCGGCGAGCAGGTGGCCGAGACGCTGCGGATAGGCATGGCTGGGGTCGCTCGCCCCGATCCCCTGGGTGGAGGAGGAGCCGAAAGCGACAATCAGCAGCGGTTTTCCGCCCGCCATCCGTGCCGCACAGTGCCGCAGTTCGGCCCGCTCGGCGCGCGCCGAGGGCACGGTGATGGCAAGCAGCATGGCCCCGATGGTGGCGCCGATGCTCCGGCGCGCGTGGCGGGCCCTGAACATGAATATATATTTAACGCAATCTCGGCCGCTTGCAAGCAATCCGACGCGGCGGCGCCCCGAAGGATCACGCCGCGAGACGGTGCGCCATTTTCTCCCGCGCGCGCTGATCGAGCCAGAGGGCGACCATGATCATCACGCCAACCCCCACCAGGTTGACCAGAACCTGCGCGATGAGCCCCGTCCCGAAGGTGGTGAACACGAGCCGCCCGAACAGCGACAGGATCGTGCCCGCCGAAAACACCTCCAGCGAATGCCGGCCGCAGCTGGCAAGTGGCCGCAGCAGCCTGTGGTCCTGCACGGCCCGGAACCGCTCGGAGGACAAGGCGAGCAGGATGATCGCGACGACGTCGAGGATGCGCAGCGGGTCGAGTGTGCTCTTGTCCGGCATCACCATGATGATCGGCCGCCAGTCGGACCAGCCCCAGGCGCGCCAGGGCGCCGCCGCCAGCAGCGCATAGACCACGAACGCCGCCGCCGCCGCGCGCAGCGGCCACCAGCCGGGCAGCGAGAACCCCCGCCTGCGGTGCAGCACCGCCAATGCCATCCCGAGCGCGAACAGGAACTGCCAGGCAAACGGGTTAAAGTACCAGCCGGTGCCCGAAGGCTCGTTGTGCAGGTCGAGCCAGGGATAGACCTGTGCGATGCGCCACAATACCAGCGACGGCAGCAGCAACGCCGCCGGGGAAAGGCGCCACAGCGCCTGCATCAGGGGAAAGCTGCCGAGCAGCACAATGTAGAGCGGCAGGATGTCGAGAAACGTGGGCAGTTCCTCTAGCCGCACCGCGCGGCGGATGCCGTGCAGCCCCCCCGGCCGCGACGGCTCGATGCCAAGGAACTCATACCCGAAATAATGTGCCCAGACCGCAACGATGACGAACGTGGTCAGCAGCAGCAGCACCTGCGCGGCATAGAGATGCAGGCAGCGCAACGCCACGCGCACGACGCCGGAGCGCAGCCCCTGCTCCTCGAACACCCGCCCGTAGGCGAGCATGCTCGACATCCCCGCGAGGATCACGAACACCTCGGCGGCATCGCAGAAGCCCCAGACGTGCAAGGTGATGTTCGCCATCAGGTTGCCGCCGATGTGATCGACGAAGATCATCACCAGCGACACACCGCGCAGGATGTCGATGCGGCCATCGCGGCGCGGACGCGGCGTGGCCCCACTCATGTTACAGCCTCACCATGCTATGCGCCCATCTCAGCCCGCCGCGACCAGCCGCTCCAGCCAATGGATCGTGTAGTCGCCGACGGCGAAGTCAGGGTGGGCGGCGATACGCTCGTGCAGCGGCAGCGAGGTCTTGATGCCCACCACCGCGAACTCCGAAAGCGCCCGGCGCAACCGCGCGATCGCCTCCCCGCGAGTCGGAGCGTGCACGATCAGCTTCGCCACCATGCTATCGTACCACGGCGGCACCGAGGCGCCCGCGTAGAGCGCCGAATCGACGCGCACGCCCAGGCCGCCCGGCGCGTGGAACGCGGTCACGCGGCCCGCGGACGGGGCGAAGGTCTCGGGGTCCTCGGCGGTCACCCGGCATTCGATCGCATGGCCGGAGAAGCGCACATCCGCCTGGCCGTAACCGAGCTCGGCGCCCGCCGCGATCCGGATCTGCTCCTTCACCAGGTCGATGCCGCAGACCATCTCCGTCACGGGATGCTCCACCTGCAGGCGCGTGTTCATCTCGATGAAGGCGAACTGCCCGTCCTGCCACAGGAACTCCAGCGTGCCCGCGTTGCGGTAGCCGAGCTTGGTGAGCGCCGCCGTCGCCCGCGCGCCAAGCGCGTCGCGCGCGGCGGCATTCAGCGCCGGCGAGCCCGCCTCCTCCACCAGCTTCTGGTGTCGCCGCTGCAGGCTGCAATCGCGCTCGCCGAAATGCACGACGTTGCCGTGCCCGTCGGCCAGGATCTGCAGCTCGATATGCCGCGGCCGGTCGAGATATTTCTCCATGTAGACGGCATCGTTGCCGAACGCCGCGGCGGCCTCGGCGCGCGCCAGGCGCCAAGCGTCCTCCAGCCCATCGGCGTCCTGCGCTACCTTCATGCCGCGCCCGCCGCCGCCCGCCGCGGCCTTGATCAGCACCGGATAGCCGATGTTCTCCGCGACGCGCCGCGCCTCCTCCAGGCTCGTGACCTCGCCGTCCGATCCCGGAACCAGCGGCACACCGAGCCCGGCCATCGCGGCCTTCGCCGCGATCTTGTCTCCCATCATGCGGATGTGGTCGGGGGATGGGCCGATGAAGTTGAGCCCGTGCGCCTCCACCATGTCGGCGAACTCGGCGTTCTCGGAGAGAAACCCGTAGCCGGGGTGGATCGCGTCCGCGCCGGTGATCGCAGCGGCGGAGAGGATCGAGGGAATGTTCAGGTAGGAATCGCGCGGCGGCGGTGGCCCGATGCAGACGCTCTCGTCGGCCAGGCGCACATGCATCGCCTCGGCATCCGCGGTGGAATGCACGGCAACCGTGGGAATGCCCATTTCGCGACACGCGCGCTGGATGCGCAGCGCGATCTCGCCGCGATTCGCGATGAGGATCTTCTGGAACACGCGCCTATTCGATGACCAGCAGGGGCTGGTCGTACTCGACCGGCGTGCCGGACGCGACCAGCACCCGCGTGACCGTGCCGGCGCGCGGCGCCTTGATCTGGTTGAACGTCTTCATCGCCTCGATCAGCAGCAGCGTCTGGCCCGCCGAGACGCTCTGCCCCGCCGCGACATACGGCGTCGCCCCCGGCTCGGGCGAGAGATAGACAACACCCACCATGGGGCTGCGCACCGCACCGGGATGCGAGGCATCATCCGTGGCAGCGGGCGCCGCCGCGGCGGGCGCCGCCGCGATCGCCGGCGCGGCCACCGAAGCGACGACGGGCGGTGGCGCGCGCGCCACCCGCACGCGCCCGTCCTTGCCCTCGATCTCGATCTCGGTGAGGCCGGTCTCCGCCAGGATCGCGGCCAGCGCCCGGACCGCGTCCGCGTCGAACGCCGGAACTCTCATTCCCCACCCTCCAGAATCTCCGACAGCGCCTCGATCGCCAGCGCGTACCCCGTGATGCCCATGCCCGCGATCACGCCCGTCGCCGCCTTGGAGACGTAGGAATGCTGCCGGAACTCCTCGCGGCGGTGGATGTTGGTGATGTGCACCTCGACGATCGGCATGTCGCAGGCCAGCAGTGCGTCCATCAATGCGATCGACGTGGTGGTGAAGCCCGCGGGGTTGATGACGATGCCGCGCGCCATCACCCTCGCCTCCTGCACCCAGGTCACCAGCTCGCCCTCGTGGTTGGTCTGGCGGAATTCGATCGCGACGCCGCACTGGTCCGCCCGCTCCGCGCACAGCGCCTCGACATCGTCGAGCGTGGCGCGGCCATAGAGCTCCGGTTCGCGTTGGCCCAGCAGGTTGAGGTTGGGACCATTCAGCACATAGATCAGGGGGCGCTCTGCCATGGGGGGCGCGGTAGCATGCCCCGCGCGTCGCGCCAACATCGCCGCCTCACCCCCCCGCTGGCGGCGCCACTGGCCTCTTGGCGCGGACCCTCCCCCGCGGCCATATTGGCGCCCATGGATTCCGCGACCATGCTTGCCATCGGCGTGAACGGCGAGGAGCGAGCCTTCGGCGCGCCGCTCAGCGTGACGCTGCTACTCGAGCGCCTTGGCCTCGATCCGCGCAAGGTCGCGGTCGAGCGCAACAAGGCGATCGTCCGCCGCGCGCACTACGCCGAAACCTGGCTTGAACCGGGCGACGCGATCGAGATCGTGCACTTCATCGGAGGCGGCTGATGGACGGGATTGTGGCGCCCGCCGATACCCAGGCCGACGATACCCAGGCCGACGATACCTGGAGCGTGGCGGGGCGGAGCTTTCGCTCGCGACTCATCGTCGGCACCGGCAAGTACAAGTCGCTTGAGGAGACGGCGGCGGCGATCGAGGCCTCGGGGGCGGAGATCGTCACCGTCGCGGTGCGGCGCGTGAACCTCTCCGACCCGAACGCGCCGATGCTGCAGGATTTCGTCGATCCCAAGCGCTACACCTACCTGCCCAACACCGCGGGCTGCCACACCGCGGAGGACGCGGTGCGCACGCTCCGGCTCGCGCGCGAGGCCGGCGGCTGGAACCTGGTGAAGCTCGAGGTGCTCGGCCCACCGCCGCACCTCTATCCGGACATGGCGGCGACCCTGGAAGCCGCGAAGGCCCTCATCGCCGACGGATTCGAGGTGATGGTCTACTGCGCCGACGACCCGGTGGCGGCAAAGCGGCTCGAGGAGATGGGCTGTGTCGCCATCATGCCGCTCGGCGCCCCCATCGGCTCCGGGCTCGGCATCCAGAACCCGGCGATGATCTCGATGCTGATCGAACAGGCGGCGGTGCCGCTGCTGGTCGATGCCGGCGTCGGCACGGCCTCCGACGCCGCGATCGCCATGGAGCTCGGCTGCAGCGCGGTGCTGCTGAACTCCGCGATTGCCCATGCGCGCGACCCGGTGACGATGGCACGCGCCATGAAGGCGGCGGTGGAGGCCGGGCGGCTCAGCTATCTGGCGGGGCGGATGCCACGGCGGATGGGGGCGGATCCGTCGAGTCCGTTGACCGGGCTGATCCGGTAAGCACCAGGTCGAGCGTCGCGTTCAGTTCCGCCCCGGCCAGCGCCGCGAAGGCGGAGACCCAGAACCACAGCATGATCCCGGCGACGGCCGCGAGCGGGCCGTAGGTCGCATCGAACCGCGCCGCCCGCGCGACATAGGTGGAGAAAATCGCCGTCGCCACCATCCAGCCCGCGGTTGCCGCCAGGGCGCCAGGCAGGATCCAGCGCCGCCCGCTCAGTTCGTGGCTCGGCCCGAACCGGTACAGCGCGCCCAGCACCATGGCCACAAAGACCACGGTCAGCAGCAGCGAGGCGACATGGATCAGCGCGCGCGTGTCGCCCGGGATGCCGACCAACCGCGCCGCCTCGGGCAGGGCCACCATCAGCGCCAGCCCCAGCACCGCGCCGATCACGGCCAGCAGCGTCATGCCGGCGGCCGTCGCCAGCACGCGCGGCGTGGAGCGCCGCTCCGCCGCGTCGTAGGCGAAATTGAGGGCGGTCATCAGCGAGCTTGTCCCCGTCGTCGCGCTCCAGACGGTGAACAGGGCCGAGATCGCGACACCGAGCGAGAGCGAGCCGTTACGGTGCGAGACCAGGACCGAAAGCTCTCGCGCGATCATCCCGTAGGCGTCCGGCGGCAGGAAGGCCTGCAGCGTCGCCAGTTGCGGCTCGACGGCGCGGATATCGAACACGAGTCCGTAGATCGAGACGAGCATCGCCAGCGCGGGGAATAGCGCCAGTGTCGCGTAGAAGGCGCAGCCGGCGGCAACGAGCGGCGTGCGATGCGCCAGTACCCGTGCCGCCAGCACCCGCGCCACCCGCGCCGTGACGAGATGCCACGGCCGCGCCAAACCGTCCGTCATCCCGTTCCGCCCGCACACGCTGCCATGCAAGCGCCCGGTAGCAGGAATTCGTGGATGAAAAAAACGTAGCCAAAAAAACGCTTGCGCGGGGGGGGTGGGGGTCCTATGTGCCGCATCCACGCAGCGCGCACGTGCCTCTGGCCCTCGGGTTACGCAACGACGTCAAGCGTTCTGGCAATCATTTGGTCGCTGGTTCGTTCGACCGTTTCGCAATCTGGGCCCGTCGCCTTGCTCAGGCGGGCCTCTAACACGGAGGCCACGTGCGATGACACAGAAAATCGCTCGTTACCTTGCCGCTCATCAGCCGGCCACGCCGTGCCTGGTGTTCGATGTCGACCGTGCGGAAGAGAATTTCCGCGCGCTTCAGCATGCGCTGCCGGTGGCGCGCATCTACTACGCCGTGAAGGCCAACCCGGCCGTGCCGGTGCTGGAGCGCCTGGCGGGGCTCGGCAGCTTCTTCGATGCCGCGAGCATCGAGGAGATCGAAGCCTGCCTGGCCGCTGGCGCCCGCGCCGACGCAATCAGCTTTGGCAACACCATCAAGAAGGCCTCCGCCATCGCCCGCGCGCATACGCACGGCGTCGGCATGTACGCGTTTGACTCGGCGGAGGAGCTGGAGAAGCTCGCGCGCCACGCGCCGGGCTCGGCGGTCTATTGCCGCATCATGGTCGCCAATGCCGGCGCCGACTGGCCGCTTTCGCGCAAGTTCGGCACCACGGTGGAGCGCGCCCGCGAACTGATGGTCCAGGCCCGCGAACTCGGGCTCGACCCAATGGGCCTCTCCTTCCATGTCGGCAGCCAGCAAACCTCGACCGCGAGCTACGAGGCCGCGATCGCCAAGGTCGCGATGCTGTTCACCGACCTGCGCGACGCCGGCGTGAAGCTGCGGATGATGAACCTGGGCGGCGGCTTCCCCACCCGCTACCGCGACGAGGTGCCGGGCATCGGCGACTTTGCCGACGCGATCGGCGCGGCGCTGGCGCGCGCCTTCGGCAACGCGCTGCCGGACATCGTGGTCGAGCCCGGCCGCTTCATCGTCGGCGACGCCGGCGTGGTCGCGTCCGAGGTGGTGCTGGTCAGCCAGCGCGATCCCGCGGATCCCGTGCGCTGGGTCTATCTCGACATCGGCCGCTTCGGCGGCCTCGCCGAGACCGAGGGCGAGGCGATCAAGTACCGCATCGCCACCCCGCACGACGGCACCGCGACCGGACCGGTTTCCATCGCCGGCCCGACCTGCGATGGCGCGGACATCCTCTATGAGAAGTCCAACTACCGGCTGCCGCTGGCACTTACCGCCGGCGATCGCGTGGAGCTGTGCTCCACCGGCGCCTACGTGACGACGTATGCGAGCCAGGGTTTCAACGGCTTCGCGCCGCTGAAGGAGTATTACATCTAGGGCGAGGGCTCCCTCGCTCGTCCCCGCTGGGGCATTGACGCCCCAGGCGCCGATCATTGGGATCCATCGGCCAATGGCCGTCGCACCCCGGGTCCGCTGCTCGCGCGACGGTGAGTCCGGGCACCGCCCGGCCTTTCTTATCCTCCGGCCAGTGTTACAAGACCGCAGGAGGAACCCGGATGGACGCTGACGCCCTCGCCGCCATGGTGCCGGACGGCGCCCAGCTTGCACTCGTGCCCGACAACTCGCTCTCACCCGGCGCCTTCGCCCGCGCACTCGCGCGCCGCGGCGTTCGTAACCTGCGCCTCGTCGGCGTGCCGGTTTCGGGCTATGCCACGGACCTCCTGGTCGGCGCCGGCTGTGTTTCCGAAATCGAAACCTCCGCCGTCACTCTCGGCGAAGCCGGCATGGCGCCGCGCTTCACCGCAGCCGTCGCCGCAGGGCGGCTGCGCATCGTGGATGCCACCTGCCCCGCGATGCACACCCGCCTGCAGGCGGCCGAGAAGGGTGTGCCCTTCATGCCGCTGCGCGGCGTGCTCGGCAGCGACCTCGTGGCGCACCGCCCGGACTGGAAGGTCGTTGACAACCCGTATCAGGCGGGAGACCCGATCCTGCTGCTGCCCGCGCTCTCGCCCGAGTTCGCCGCCTTCCACGCCGCGATGGCGGACGAGGAGGGCAATGTCTGGGTCGGCCGCAGGCGAGAACTCGCCACACTGGCGCATGCGGCGCAGCGCAGCCTCGTCACCGTCGAACGCCGCGTGCCCGGCAACATGCTGGAGGACGAGCGCCTGGCACCTGGCGTGATTTCCGGCGTCTATGTCAGCGCGATCGCGGTTGCGCGGCACGGCGCCTGGCCGATCGGCCTGCTCGACGAATACGGCTATGACGCGGAGCACGTGGCGCTCTACGCGAAGCTCGCCCGCACGGAGGAAGGCTTCGCCGAATACTGCGCCCGTTTCGTCAACGTACCCGTTGCGCAGGCAGCCGAATGAGCGGCAAGTCCAACGAGTTGCTGCTCGCCGCGGCGATCGCGCGGCTCATCACCGATCCGCTGGGGCATCCTGTCCGCCACGCCGCGGTCGGCGCCGCCTCGCCCATTCCCGCGGCGGCCTGCTGGCTCGCGAAACTGCAAGGCGCGGACATCCGCCTTTCGCTGCTGCACCGCCCGCGCGGCAACCCGTTCACCGAGGGTACGCGCGAGCTGTTCGACCTCGCCGGCCAGGGCCGCATCGACCTCTTCTTCCTCGGTGGCGGGCAGATCGACGGGGAGGCCAACATCAACCTCATCGGCACCGGCGACTGGCCCGGCACTGGCGTGCGCTTTCCCGGCAGCTTCGGCTCCGCCTTCATGTATCTCACCGTCCACCGCACGATCCTGTTCCGCGAGGAGCACTCCCCGCGGGTGTTCGTCCGCCGCGTCGATCACGTCTCGGCACCAGGCATCTCGCCACCGGGCGCGTTCCGCCGCGGCCATGCGCAGGCGCTCGTCACCGGCCGCTGCGTCTTCCGTTTCGACCCCGCAAAGGCCCGTTTCGCCCTTTCCACGCTGCATCCTGGCGAGACGCGCGAGGGCGTGCGCGCCGCCACCGGCTTCGACTACGACGAGCCGGATGACGTCGCCACGACCGCGGGCCCGACGGAGGCGCAATCGGCGCTCCTCGCCGGCCCGGTCTGCGACGCGATGATCGAGACCTATCCCGATTTCTGCCGCCGCGTCTGGGGGCGAACCGCGAAGAAGGAGGCCGCATGAACGACGCGACACCCATGACGACGGGCAAGGGCCTTGCCGCCTCCGCCGGCGCGCTCGCGGGCCTCAAGGTCATCGACCTCACCCGCGTGCTCGGCGGCCCCTATTGCACGATGATCCTCTCGGACCATGGTGCCAACGTCATCAAGGTCGAGCCGCCGCAGGGCGACGAGGTGCGCGACTGGGGCCCGCCTTTCGACGGCGATGACGCCAGCTACTTCATCGGCGTGAACCGCAACAAGCGCTCGATCGGGCTCGACCTCTCGCGGCCCGAGGGGCGCGCCGTTCTGCTGCGCCTGCTCGAGGGCGCGGACGTGCTGGTCGAGAATTTCAAGCCCGGCGGCATGGAGAAATGGGGGCTTGGCTACGAGAAGGACCTGGCACCGCGCTTCCCGCGCCTCATCCATTGCCGTGTCTCGGGCTTCGGCGGACACGGCCCGCTCGGCGGCCTGCCTGGCTACGACGCGATCCTGCAGGCGATGACGGGGCTGATGAGCATCAACGGCGATGCCTCGCTCGGCCCCACCCGCATGGGAACACCGGTCGTTGATCTCGCGACCGGGCTCTATTCCGCGATCGGCATCCTGATGGCCATCTATGAGCGCGAGCGTTCGGGCCGCGGCCAGTATCTCGACATGACGCTGCACGATTGCGGCATGGCGCTGCTGCACCCGCAGGCAGCCAACTACTTCCTCAACGGCAAGCGCCCTCGCGCCACGGGCAACCCGCACCCCAACCTCGCCCCGTACGAGAAATACAAAACCCGGACCTGCGAAATCTTCATCGCGGCCGGCAACAACGGCCAGTTCCGCAAGCTCTGCGAGGCCTTGGGCCTGGCGCCCCTCGCCGCCGATCCCCGTTTCGCGACGAACGCGAAACGACTTGAAAACCGGCAGGCGCTGATCGAGGCGCTGGCCGCCACACTCGCCGAAACGGATGGGCACGAGCTCTCGCTGCGGCTGCTGAACATGGGCCTGCCGGTCGGCCCGGTGCAGGCGGTGGATGAGGCGCTCGCCGCCCCGCACACCGAGGCCCGCGCCATGGTGGCCGAGCTCGACGGCTATCGCGGTCTCGGCACGCCGATCAAACTCTCGCGCACGCCCGGCGGCGCGCGCCGCAAGCCTCCGCGCTTCGCCGCGGACAGCCATGAGGTTCTCGCCGCCCACGGCTTCGACGGGGAAGCAATCGCGGCACTCGAAAAGGATGGCGTGCTGGTTACGCAGCGGCGCCGCTGAGAGGGCAGGCCAGGATCACGCCTCGGGCGTGGTCTCCGCCGCCTGGCGCAGCCGGTGGAAGCTGCGCACGGAAAAGGGCAGCATCGCGATATAGGCGATGCCCATGCCGGCCAGCACCGCCCACGGCTCGGCCACCAGCATCGCGGCGGCGAGCCCGGTGCCGAGCAACAGCGGCAGCGCGTAATCCGCCGGCACCTTGAAGTTCTTGAAGTTCCAGACCGGGAGCGTCGAGACCAGCAGCACTGCGGTACCGACGAGGACCGGCGCGCACAGGAACGGGCTGCGGGCGATGGTCAGCAGCCAGTCCCAGCCATTCGCCTGCGCCTCGAGCCCGAGGAAGAGCGGAAACAGCGCCAGCCCCGCGCCCGCCGGTGCCGGCACGCCGGTGAAAAAACTGTAGGTGTAGGCTGGATGCGGCCGCTCGCTGTAGAGTCCGGCGTTGAACCGCGCGAGCCGCAGCGCCATGCACACGGCAAACATCAGGCAGGGCAGGAAGCCCCAGCCGCGCGCGCCGTCCAGCGACCACAGGTAGAGCACGAAACCCGGAGCGACACCGAAACAGAGAAAATCCGCCAGGCTGTCGAACTCGGCGCCGAAGCGCGACGTCGCCTTCAGCAGCCGCGCAATCCGCCCGTCCAGCCCGTCGATCGCGCCCGCAACCGCGATCGCGATCGCCGCCGCCGCGAACCGCCCCTCGAGCGCGAACCGCATGCCCGTGAGGCCGGAGCACAGGCCCAGCATGGTGAGGAGGTTCGGCACCATGCGGTTGAACGAAAGCCCGCGGAAGCGTGGCCGCTCCCGCGGGCGAAACCGCCGGCGGAACCGATGGATCGGCGTTTCCGGCAGCTTGTGCAGCCCGCTCATCCGGCCATCTCCGCCCCGGCTGCACCGGCCCGGTCCTGCTCCGCGATCACGGTCTCGCCGCCCACCATACGCTGGCCGACCGCCACCAGCGGCTCGACGCCCTCCGGCAGGTAGAGATCCGTACGGCTGCCGAAACGGATCAGCCCGTAGCGCGCGCCGGCGGAGACCGCGTCGCCCTCCGACACCTCGCAGACGATGCGCCGCGCGATCAGCCCCGCGATCTGCACCACCGCGATCACGGCCCCGGTCGGCAGGCGGATTGCCATCGCGTTGCGCTCGTTATCCTCGGAGGCCTTGTCGAGGCTGGCGTCGAGGAACTTGCCATGCCGGTAGGCAATGCGCGTGACGGTGCCGGAAGCCGGTACGCGGTTGATGTGAACGTCGAGAACGGAGAGGAAGATGCCCACGCGCCAGCGCGGCTTGTTGCC
Source organism: uncultured Pseudomonadota bacterium (assembly GCA_963764465.1). GTDB lineage: Bacteria > Pseudomonadota > Alphaproteobacteria > Acetobacterales > Acetobacteraceae > JAJXXT01. Next base: position 422,261 of record CAVXSO010000007.1, read on the forward strand.
GAGGTCCAGCTCCGCGGGAGGCGGCGCCTGGTCCAGCACCACGATCCGCCCGTCGGCCGGCGCCAGGATCACCCGGGCGCGCGCCGGTGCCACCCGCTCGGGGTCGCGGAAGAAATAGAGGCAGAACAGCACGAACAGCGCGCCGAGCCAGGCCAGCGGCTTCCACAGGAGGAGCCCCAGCAGCAAGACGACCAGCCCGCCCCCCAGGAACGGGAAGCCGGCGCGATGCGGCGGCGCGAGGACCAGGCGGGTTGATTGCAGGAGCGACATACGCGGCGCTTATGGTCTGCGGCGCCTTGGCGCAAGCGCGATCATTGCGGCGCTCCCTGCGCGCCCGGCAAGGTGAACACCTGGCCGGGGTAAATCAGGTTGGGATTGCGGATCTGGTCGCGGTTGGCGGCGTAGATGTCGGTGTAGCGGACGCCCTTGCCGTAGGTCGAACGCGCGATCCGCCAGAGGCTTTCCCCAGGCTGTACCACCACCTGCCCCGCGGCCAGCGCCGTCGGGGGGAGTTCGGCGCGGCTGAACGGCAGTTCCACGCGCGCGGTGACATGCGCGTGCGCATCCAGTTCGTCGAGCCGCAGCCGGTGCTGCCCGGGCGCCACTGGTGCAGCGGGCGCCAGCGTCCATCGCCCGTCCGTGCCCGCCTTCGCATCGCCCACGGGCACGTTGTCGATATAGACCCGCACGGTCTTGCCAGGCGGCGCGGTCCCGGCCAGCCGCAACTCACCCTTTTCGCCGTAGTCGACAGAGGCGAGCGCGGTCTTGGCGCCCGGGCCTGCCTTCGGCGCGCCGGTCGGCGGTTGCAGCACCTTCGTGGGGGCCCCGGGCGGTGTCAGCACCGCCACCGCGCCCTGCGAGGGCGCGAGCGATGCGGGAGCCGCGGGCGGGGCGATGCCGACCACGACCGGCGCCGTCCCCTGCGCCACGGCACCATTGGGTGCGCGGGAAGAAAGCGTCAGCTCCTGGGTTCCCGGCGGCAGGTTGGTGTCCGGCAGGATGACGAACTGGCCGGTGGCATCCGCCTTGGTGCTGCCTAGCTTCTTGCCGTTGGCGTCGACCGTCACCTCCGCGCCAGGCGCCGCGCGCCCGGCGATGACGGCACTGCCCTTGGGGTCGACGCGCACAATATCGAAGCTCGGCGCGGGTGCCTGCGCTGCCGCCGGCGCGGCCGGTGCCGAGGCAGCAGGCGCGGGCAAAGCATTCCCGGCAGGCGCCGGCGTGGATGCGGCGGAGGGCGCAGCTACGTTCGGCGCAGGAGCCGCAGCTACTGGCTTCGCCGCCGGCGCGGCCTGGTTTGTCGGCACGGATGAGGAGCGCGTGCCCAGCACCACGGCCACCGCGAGCACAACCAGTCCCACGGCGCCCAGCGCCAGAGGCGCCGCCACCCTAGACCTCGAACGCGGCGCCGCGAGGCGCGGGCCGCCGCTTTGGTTCAGCCCGGACACAATTTGATCCTAAAGCATCATGGCCGGCGGTGGAATCACCCTGGCCGCCCCCTTGAAATGGGCATTGCCAGGACTTGTCGAAACCCCGGGTTACCCCAAAGAGAGACAGTATTCACGCAGAAGCGGAATCCCTGGAACCCAATCGCCGCCGCGGGTGCCAGCCGGCGGATCCGGGGCTGGGACCTGCCCACGCGCCTGTTCCACCAGTCACTCCTCGCCTCCGCCCGGGTCTACGTCGGTACCCGCCTGTCGCACCACATGACCTGGCATCTGCGTACCGGCCACACAGCGCTGGCGCTCGTACTGTTCCGCCTGATCTGGGGCATTCTCGGCAGCGAGAGCCCGCGTTTCGCCCGCTTCGTGCGCTCCCCCGCCACCGCGCTCGCCCATCTGCGCGGTTTCATGCGCGCGGAGCCCGACCACGAGGCCGGGCATAATCCGCCCGGCCCGTCTTTTGATCGGCGTGAAGGCATGGAACAGCGTCTTGTAGCCATTCTCGCGCGCGGCAATGATCCGCAACGGGTCGTCGGCGAGGGTGACGCTGGTTGTCGCAAGCGCGCAGCCAAGGGCAAAAATCATTGCTGCCACGGCGACGTGCCGGGCGGCCGGCTCCTGGATTTGGGTGGACGGATGGGAAGCGTTGCACATCCGGCATCCATCGCGCTGAACAGTTTATGCTGGTTATGGCGCGATCGAGGCAACACGCGCGGGGAGTGATCAAATGTCCAGCATCTCACGTCCACGCGCCCGCGATCTCGATATCGTCTGCGGCACGCTGAGGCCCGGCGCCCACAACGCCATCACCGACGTGCCGGGCGTGCTGGTGGGCCACCGCACACTGCTCGGCGACGGGCTCGCCACCGGCGTCACCGCCATTCTGCCGCACGACGGCAACATCTTCCGCGACAAACCCGTCGCTGCCTGCGAGGTGATCAACGGCTTCGGCAAGAGCATGGGCTTCGTCCAGCTGCAGGAACTCGGCCTGCTGGAAACCCCGGTGCTGCTCACCAACACCCTCTCCGTCTACGCCTGCATGGAGGGGCTGGTGCGCCATGCCATCGCCGCCAATCCCGATATCGGCCGCACCACCAGCACCGCGAACCCCGTGGTCGGCGAATGCCATGACGGGCCGATCAACGACATCCAGGCCCTCGCCGTCACCGCCACGCACGCGAACGAGGCGATCGAGGCTGCCAAAGCCGGCCCGGTCGAGGAGGGTAATGTCGGCGGCGGCACCGGTATGACCTGCTTCGGCTTCAAAGGCGGCATCGGCACCAGCTCGCGCCGGCTCGATATCGCGGGCGGGCGCCATCTCGGCGTGCTGGTGCAGGCCAATTTCGGCCGCGCCGGCGACCTGGTGCTGCCGGATGGGCGCCGGCCGCACCCGGATGCGACCGCAGAGGCGCCGGAACGCGGCTCGATCATGATGGTGCTCGCGACCGACGTGCCGCTCGACCAGCGCCAACTCGAGCGTGTCGTCCGCCGCTGCGGCGCGGGCATCGCGCGGCTCGGCGCGTTCTGGGGCCATGGCAGCGGCGACATCGCCATTGGCTTCACCACCGCAAACCGCATCAACCACGACGAACGCGCCGACACGACGCCCATGACGCGACTCAACAACGCCCGCATCGACCAGCTTTTTCGCGCCGCTGCGGAGGCGACGCAGGAGGCGGTGCTCAACGCGCTCTGCGCCGCGGAGCCGATGCGCGGGCGCGACGGGCGCATCCGCCCCTCGCTCGGAGACTGGCTCGCCCGCCGCCGCTAGAACAACTGCAGCCGGAGATACCCCTTGCCCGGCGCGACCACCCCGGCCACAAGCGCCCCATGTCCGACGTCCACTCCGTCGCCGTGTTCTGCGGCTCCCATCCTGGCCACGATCCGGCCCACCTGGAGGCGGCCCGGGCGCTCGGCGCCGGCCTCGCCAAGGCCGGCATGCGCCTCATCTACGGTGGCGGGCGCATCGGGCTGATGGGTGCCGTGGCCTCGGCCGTGATGGCGGGGGGTGGCAGCGTCGTCGGCGTCATCCCCGAGTTCCTGATGCGCTGGGAGGTCGCCAACGATGACGTGACCGACCTCATCGTCACCGACAGCATGCACAGCCGCAAGCGCCGCATGTTCGAGATGGCGGACGCCTTCGTCTGCTTCTCCGGCGGGCTTGGCACGCTGGACGAGACGTTCGAGATCGTCACATGGCGGCAGCTGAAGCTGCACGACAAGCCGATCCTGATCACCGACATCGCTGGCGCCGCGCGGCCGCTCGTGGCCCTGCTTGACTCCGTCATCGCCCAGGGCTTCGCGCGCTCCGACGCGCGGAATCTTTGGGAGGTGGTGGACGGCGTGGAGGCGACGCTCGAACGGCTCAAGGTGCTGGCCACCGCACGCGGCGGCGCGGCGGCGCTGCTCTGACTGCTCCACTTTGACGCGGCCGGCGCTTTGACGAGCGGGACGGGCGCCGCTATACGCGCCGCGGCCGGAGTGTAGCTCAGCCTGGTAGAGCACTGTGTTCGGGACGCAGGGGCCGGAGGTTCGAATCCTCTCACTCCGACCATTCCCGCAAGGCGCGATCGACAAACCCTCGAGCTAGAATCCTTCAAGCTCGGGGACGGTGCGCCACACCCAGAGCAGGTTGGCCAGCAGCAGCGCCGCGGGCACCAGGAACACCCAGCGCAGCCCCACGCCCGCGGCCACACCGCCGCCGACGAGCGGCCCCAGCGAGTTGCCGAGGAAGGTCGCGGACGCGGTCATGCCGAACACCGTCCCGCGATCGGCTCGCGCCACCAGCCTTCCCACCAGCGCGTTCGCGGTCGGCAGGATACCACCGATGAACATGCCGAGCCCGAAGCGCTCCGCCACGAACAGCCAATAGCTGTGGACGAAGGCCTGCGGCACGCTGGTGACAGTGGCCCCGAACAGGCAGATCAGGAGCACGCGCCGGTAACCGATCCGGTCGCTGCGCTTGCCGAGGAAGGGCGAGGCGACGAGGTCCGCGAGCCCGGTGATGGAATAGGCGGCGCCGGCGAGGGTCGCGAGTGCCGGCACGTTGCCGACGAGAAGCTGGACATAGAGCGTCACCATCGGCTGCGCGGCGCGCACCGCGAATTGCGCCAGCAGCAGCACCAGGAATAGCGGCAGCAGCCCGGCCGAGCCTGCGAGCATGCGCAGGTTGGCCAGCATGGAACGCTTCGCCTGCCCCCTTGGCGGCGGCATGAAGTGTTCGTGCACCACGAAATGCACCGATATCGCCGTGACAAAGGTGAGCAGCGCGGTGAGGTAGAACGGCATGCGATAGCTGCCCGAGATGTCGGCCAGCACGCCGCCGATCACCGGCCCCACCAGCGAGCCCACCAGCTGCCCGGTGCTGAGCCATCCGAGCGCGTAGCCTAGCCGCCGCTCCGGCACCTGGCTCGCCACGAGCGCGATGGCGGTGGCCGAGAAGCCGGCGAACGCCCCCATCAGGGCCCGCCAGGCAAAGAACTGCCAGACATTTCCAGCCAACCCCATCAGCAGCGTGAACAGCGAAATCGCGAAGCCGGAGCGCAGCAGCATCAGCTTGCGCCCCTTGCGGTCCGCGAGGCTGCCCCAGAGCGGCGAGGCAAACGCCGCGACCAGCGGCGTCGCCGCCGTCAGGATGCCGGCCCAGAGCACGATGCGGTCGTGGTTCAGCACCCCGAGATCCGGCAGGAACAGCGGCATGATCGGTGTCAGCACCGAAAACGACATCGTCATGACGAACTGGATGCCGACCATGGCCCACAGTGTGCGCTGCCAATGCGCGAACGGCAGCAGGTCCGGTGCCTCGTCCGCCGCCTGCGCCAGCGCCTCGCCGTCCAACTCCTGCATCTGTCTCCGCCAGCCTCAGTTCGTGCGACAGGAACCTGTCACAATGAACCGTTGCCAACGCCGTGCCACGGCTTCGGACGCCGGGCAGCTTCCCGTTCAGCGCAAAGGGTCGAGGCGCAATCCGCTCTGGCCATCGAAAACGTGCAGGCTGGCTGATGGAAACGCGATTTCGGTCCGCTCGCCGCCGGTCCACACGCCATGCACCTTCACGGACAGCAGCGTCTCGTCCGGCAGCCGGCCGAGCAGCACCGTCTCCGAGCCCAGCGGCTCGACGAGGTCGATCACGAGCGGCAGCCCGCCGGGTTCGAGCCGCACGTGCTCGGGCCGGATGCCCACGGTGAGCTTGCGCCCCTCCTCGCCCTCGCGCCTTCCGTCGGCGAAGGTCAGCAGCGTGCCGCCGGCGAGCCGCGCCGCGGTGCCGCCATTCGCGAGCGTGGCATCCAGCAGGTTCATCGCCGGTGTACCGATGAAGCCCGCGACATAGGTATTGGCCGGCCGGTCGAACACCTCCATCGGCGTCGCGAGCTGCACCGGCACGCCGAGATGCAGCACCAGCAGCCTGTCGCCCAGCGTCATCGCCTCCACCTGGTCGTGGGTGACGTAGAGGCTGGTGACGCCGAGCCGGCGCTGCAGCCGACGGATCTCGGCCCGCATCGAGACGCGCAGCTTGGCGTCGAGGTTGGAGAGCGGCTCGTCGAAGAGAAACAGTTTCGGTTCCCGCACGATCGCGCGGCCCATCGCCACGCGCTGCCGCTGCCCGCCCGAAAGCTGGCGCGGTTTGCGCGCGAGCAGCGGGTCGAGCCCCAGCAGCGCCGCAGCCTCGTGCACGCGCCGCTGGATTTCCGCCTTCGGAAGGCCGCGGATGCGCAGGCCATAGGCCATGTTGTCGAACACGCTCATGTGCGGATAGAGCGCGTAATTCTGGAACACCATGGCGATGTCGCGCGCCGACGGGTCGAGCGGCGCGACGTCGCGCCCGTCGAGGATGATGCGCCCGGCGGTCGGCTCCTCCAACCCAGCGACGAGGCGCAGCAGCGTCGACTTGCCACAGCCCGAGGCGCCGACGATCACCAGCATCTCGCCTGATTCAAGCGAGAGATCGATGCCGTGCAGCACCTCGATCGGGCCGAAATTCTTGCGCAGCTTCTCGATCACCAGGGTTGCCATCACTTTTCCCCTTCGGTGAGGCCGCGCACGAACCAGCTCTGCATGGAGACCACGACGACGACCGGCGGGACCAGCGCGATCACCGCAGTCGCCATCACCTTGTTCCATTCCGTCGAGGTGTCGATCCCGATCATCTTCACGATGCCGATCACGATCGTGTCGAGGTTCGGATTGGTCGCCACCACCAGCGGCCAGAGATACTGGTTCCAGCCGAGCACGAAGAGGATCACGAACAGCGCCGCGAGATTGGCGGCCGATACCGGGATCAGGATATCCTTGAGGAAACGCAACGGTCCCGCGCCATCCATCCGCGCCGCCTCCACCAGTTCGTCAGGGATCGCGGCGAAGGTCTGGCGGAACAGCAATGTGGCCGTGGCACTCGCGATGAGCGGCACCGCAAGGCCCTGGAACGTGTCGATCATGTGCAGGTCGGCCATCACCGCGTAGGTCGGGATGATACGCACCTCCACCGGCAGCATCAGGGTGACGAAGATCGCCCAGAACGCCGCCTGGCGCAGGGGGAAGCGGAAGAACACCACGGCGAAGGCCGAGATGATGGAGATCGCGATCTTGCCGATGGCGATCGCGAGCGCCATGCCAAACGAGACGAGCAGCATCCGCCACACCGGCGGCACACCGGGACCGCCACGCACGATCACGTCCCAAAAGCTGCCGAGGTGATCGAGCCGGGGAATGAGCGACAGCTCGCCGCGGTCGATCGCGGCGGGATCCAGGGTCGCGGCGCAGAAGGCAAGCCAGATCGGCAAAACGAAGAGCGCCGCGCCGAGGATCAGCACAAGATGCGCGAGCCAGTTCTCGGAGCGTCTCATGTTCCGCTCCGGCGGCCGAGAAAGCGGAACTGCGCCGCGGTGAGCGCCACGACGCCCAGCATCAGCACGACGGATTGCGCCGAGGACGAACCGAGGTCGAGATTCACCACGCCATCGTTGTAGACCTTGACCACCAGCGTCTGGGTCGCCATCGCCGGCCCGCCCTGCGTCATCGCCCAGATCGTACCGAACGTGTCGAACGCGGCATAGACGAGATCGACGACGATCAGGAAGAACATGGTCGGCGTGAGCAACGGCAGAACCACGGTGCGGAATCGGTACCACCCGCGCGCGCCATCCATCCGCGCCGCCTCGATCACCGCCTTTGGGATCGATTGCAGCCCGGCGAGCACGAAGATGAAATTGTAGCTCACCTGCTTCCAGGCGCTGGCGAGTATGACCATCAGCATCGCCTGGTTGCCGTTGAGCGCGTAGTCCCACTTGATGCCGTGGCTGGTCAGGAAGCGGCCGATGTAGCCGATCTGCGGATTGAGCAGCAGGATCCACAGCACCGCCGAGACCGCCGGCGCCACCGCGTAGGGCCAGATCATCAGTACGCGGTAGAGGTCGCGCCCGCGCAGCTCCCTGTCGGCGGCGACCGCGAGCACCAGACCGAGCCCGAGCGAGAGCGCCGTGACCGCGGCGCAGAACTCCAACGTCCGCAGGATCGCGTCGCGATAGAGCGGGTCCGCGAACAGGTCGTGGAAATTCGCGAGGCCCACGAAGCTCACGTGCACGCCGAACGCGTCGGTGCGCGTGAAGCTCTGGTACGCCGCCTGCAGCGCGGGCCAGTAGAAAAAGACGAAGGTGAGGACGAGCTGCGGGGCGACGAGCAGCAGCGGCAGCTTCCACCCCGCGAAGATCGTGCGTCGTTCCATGGCTCAGAATGAAGCGGCGCGCCGGAAGGCGCGGGCCGGGGTCGCCCCCGGCCCGCCCGGCATCAGCCGCCTACCGATTTCTGGAACGCGCGCAGAACGACATTGCCGCGCGAAACGGTCTCGTCCAGCGCCGCCTTCGCCGTCTTCTTGCCGGCAAAGGCCTGCTCGCACTCCTCGTAGAGGATGTTGCGGATCTCCGGCAGCCGCCCGAGCCGCATGCCGCGCGAGTACTGCGTGACAGGGCTGCGCAGCAGCGACTGGATGGGAACGTCGGTGCCCGGGTTCTTCTCGTAGTAACCCTGCTTCTTGGAGAGCTCGTCGCCCGCGAGCGTCACCGGCACGTAGCCGCTGTTCTGTGCCCACATCGCGTCCTGCTCCGGCAGCGCGAGGAACTTGAAGAACGCTGCAACAGCCTTGTACTCGGCCTCCGTCCGCTGCGGCGCCGTCATCGCCCAGAGGCTGGCACCGCCAATGAAGGTGTTGTGCGGCGTCTTCGAGACGCTCGGGTCCCACGGCATCAGCGCCTCGCCGTAGTCGAACTTGGCGTTGCGCACGATGTCGCCACGCCCAGCCGAGGAGCCGAAGCCAATCGCGGCGACCCCGGTGTAGAACATCGGGTCCGGCGCGGAATCACGGCCGCCGTACTTGAACGTGCCTTCCTTGCCCATGTCGATGAAGCGCTGCAGCTGCGCCACATGCGCCGGCGAGTTGCACTGCAGGACGGCGCCCAGTCCGTTGAACCCGTCCGCCTCGCTGGCGAAGGGAATGTCGTGGATGGCGCTGAACTCCTCGAACTGGATCCAGGTGAGCCAGGAGGTGGTCAGCGCGTAGCGCGTCGGCCCGCCCTTGGCGTTTTCGGGATCGGCCCATTTCGCCTTCAGAGCCTTCGCCGCCGCCATCACGTCCGCCCAGGTCTTCGGCGGGCTTGCGGGGTCCAGCCCCGCCGCCTTGAACGCATCCTTATTGTACCACATGACCGCGGTCGACGAGTTGAACGGCATCGAGGCGAGCCGCCCGTCCGGCAGCGAGTAGTAGCCGCGCACCGCCGCGATGTAGGTCTCGGGCTTGATATCCGCCCCAGTCTCCTTCGCGAGCTGCCAGATCTGCTTCACCGCCGGGCCCGCCGACAGCATCGTGCCGGTGCCGACATCGAACACCTGGGTCACGTTCGGCGCCTTGCCCGCGCGCCACGCCGCGATCGAGGCGTTCAGCGTGTCCGGGTAGCTGCCCTTGAACACCGAAGTCAGCACGACGTCTTTGTTCGCCTCGTTGAACTGCTTGGTGATGCGCGCGACCTGATCGCCCAGCGCGCCGGACATGGCATGCCACCAGGTGATCTGCACCGGGCCGGCGGCCATCGCCTGCACGACCGGCGTCGCGACAACCGGCGCCGCGGCGGCACCAGCAAGAAGCGTTCTGCGTTTCATTCCCAGGGATTCCCTCGCTGTTGGGATGGTGGTTGGGGCGTAATGGCCGCCCGTTTCGGACGTATGACATTTATATGACAGTGAGATGAAGGTCGAGAGCGCTTGCCCACCTCGCGCGCCGGAAGCTAGACAAAATCTGTCATCTCGCGAGCGCAGCATGGACCTCAAGGACCACATCCGCGGCATCCCGGACTTCCCCAAGCCCGGCATCCTTTTCTACGACATTTCCACCCTGCTCCGACACGCCGATGCGTGGCAGGTGGCGATGGGTCGCTTGGCCCGCATCGTCGCCGCCTGGCAGCCGGATCTCATCGCCGGCATCGAGTCCCGTGGCTTCCTCATCTCGGCCCCACTCGCGCTAAAGCTCGGCTGCGGCTTCATCATGCTGCGCAAACGCGCCAAGCTGCCTGGCGTCACCATCGGTCTCGACTACGCGCTGGAATACGGCGCGGACCGCATCGAGATCCAGGAAGACGCGATCCAGCCCGGCCAGCGCGTGGTGATTGTGGACGATTTGCTGGCCACCGGCGGCACCATGGCGGCCGGCATCGCGTTGCTGCGCCGCGTCGGTGCCGTCGTGCCGGGGGCTGCCGGGCTGATCGAGCTCACCTTCCTCAACGGCCGCAAGAGGCTGGACTTGCCGTTCGAGGCGCTCGTCGCCTACGACGAATAACTGCCCGCGCGGAACGGCGCGCCGCGTAACCGCTCGCTAACCCGCCTGCCGCCACCATGGCGGCATGCGACGCCTCCTCCTCGCGGACCGGGTCAAGGGACGAGCGGACAGCTTCCTCGCCCCGCTCATCCCGGCGCTCGAGTGCGACTGGGACGTGCGGTTCGTCTCCCTTCCACCCGGCGCGGAGCTCGCCGCCGCCATCGCATGGTCTGACGTCCTCTGGCTCGAGTGGTGCTGGGACCACGCCGTCTGGGCGACGCGGGAGGACATCGCCGCCGGCCGGCCCACCATCCTGCGCCTGCACTCGGTCGAGGCGCTCAACACGGACTATCCCGCCCGCGTCGACTGGTCGCGCGTCGACCGGCTCGTCACCGTAGGCGAGGATATCGCGGCGCTGCTCCGCCCAAGGGTGCCGCTCGCCCCGGTCGTCATCCCCAACGGCGTCGATCTCGCCCGCTTCCGCCCGGGCGCGCCCAACCAGGCGCAGGTCGCATGGGTCGGGCACATCGAGCCCAAGAAGAACCCGATGCTCCTGCTGCAGATCGCGGCACGGTTGCGTGAAACGCACCGGTTCCACGTCGCCGGCCCGTTCACGGATCTGCGCACACGCCGCTATGTGCTGCACCTCGCCGCATCCCTCGGCCTCGGCAACACGCTGCGCCTGCATGGCCCGGTCGCGGACATGCCGGGCTTCCTCGCCGACAAGGGCACCATCCTCTCGACTTCCATGTACGAGAGCTTCGGCCTCAACATCGCGGAGGGCATGGCCTGCGGCCTCGCCCCGGTGGTGCACGATTTCCCGGGCGCCGATGCGCTGTGGCCCTCTGAATCGCTGTTCGCCAGCGTGGACGAGGCGGTGGCGCTGATCCGCGCGGCCCGGCCAGGGCAGCACTGGCGGGAGTGGGTTGGCCGGTACAGCCTGGATCGGCAGGCTGACGCTACCCGAGCACTGCTCGCGGGTCTCCGCCCCGCGCCCCGCCAGGGACCTCGGTCCCTGGACGCTATTTCTTCGGCAGGTCGATCTTGAGCGAGAGTTCGCGCAGGCGCGTGGGGGGAATCTCGGCGGGGGCGCCCATCATCAGATCCTCGCCCTGCTGGTTGAGCGGGAACAGAATCACCTCACGAATGTTCGGCTCGTCCGCCAGCAGCATGACGATGCGGTCGATCCCCGGCGCCGAGCCACCATGCGGCGGCGCGCCGTAGCGGAACGCGTTCAGCATGCCGCCAAACCGCGCCTCCACGTCCGCCGCGGTATAGCCCGCGATCTCGAACGCCTTGACCATGATGTCCGGCCGATGGTTGCGGATGGCACCCGATGACAATTCGATACCGTTACAAACGATGTCGTACTGATACGCCTTGATCGTCAGCGGGTCCTGCGTCTCCAGCGCCGCGAGACCGCCCTGCGGCATGGAGAACGGGTTGTGGCTGAAATCCACGCGCCCGGTCTCCTCGTTGATCTCGTACATCGGGAAATCGGTGATCCAGCAGAAGCGGAACGCATCAGGCTCGACGAGACCGAGATCCTCGCCCAGCTTCGTGCGCACCTTGCCGGCGAACTTCGCCGTGTCCTCCTCCTTGCCCGCGGCGAAGAACACCGCGTCCCCCGCCTTGAGCCCGCAGGCGGCACGGATCGCCTCCGCCCGTTCCGCCTCCAGGTTGCGAGCGATCGGCCCCTTCGGCCCCTCGGTCTCGAACTGGATATAGCCGAGCCCGCCGGCACCTTCCTCGCGCGCCCACTCGTTGAGCTTGTCGAAGAAGCTACGCGGATTGCCCGCTGCCCCCGGCGCCGGAATCGCGCGCACCACGCCACCACCCGCCGCAATCCTGGCAAACAGCCCGAAGCCGGAACCAGCGAAATGCTCCGTCACGTCCGTGATCCTGAGCGGGTTGCGCAGGTCCGGCTTGTCGGAGCCGTAGGTGAGCAGCGCCTCGGCATAGGGGATCCGCGGGAACCGCCCCTTTGTCACGGCGCGGCCGTTGGCGAATTCCTCGAACACGCCCGCGATCACCGGCTCGATCGTTTCGAACACGTCTTCCTGCGTCACGAAGCTCATTTCGAAGTCGAGCTGATAGAACTCGCCGGGGGAACGGTCGGCCCGGCTCGCCTCGTCACGAAAGCACGGTGCGATCTGAAAATAGCGGTCGAAGCCCGCGACCATCGCCAGCTGCTTGAACTGCTGCGGTGCCTGCGGCAGCGCATAGAACTTGCCCGGGTGCAGCCGCGCCGGCACCAGGAAGTCGCGCGCGCCCTCCGGCGAGGAGGCAGTCAGGATCGGCGTCTGGAACTCGGTGAAGCCCTGCTCGATCATCCGCCGGCGGATCGAGGCGATCACCTGCGCGCGCAGCATGATGTTGCGGTGCACGCGCTCGCGGCGCAGGTCGATGAAGCGATATTTCAGCCTGATCTCGTCGGGGAAGCGCTCCTCGCCCGCCACCTGCATCGGCAGCACCTCGGCCGCGGACTGCACCTCCAGGCTCTCGGCGCGCAGCTCCACCTCGCCCGTCGGCAGCTTCGGGTTCACCGTGCCCTCGGCGCGCGCCACCACGATGCCGGTCACCGTGATCACGCTTTCCACGCGCACCTGCTCGGCGGCGGCAAAGGCCGGTGTGCCGGCGGCGAACACGCATTGCGTGATGCCGTAATGGTCGCGCAGGTCAATGAACAGCAGCCCGCCATGGTCGCGCCGGGCGTGCACCCAGCCGGAAAGCCGGGCCGGCTTGCCGGCATCGGATGCGCGCAGTGCGGCGCAGGTATGGGTGCGGTAGGCGTGCATGGCGGTTACTCGGCTGTTTGGGGGGCTGGTTCTGGGCTGAAACGGGCGGCAAACAAGCCGCCGTCCCCCTGGCTGTCAAGGCAAAGGGTGTCAAGGCCACGAAGTGCGGTGTAGGGAAAGCCATGTCCCGGCAAGACCGCCCCACCTTTCCGCCCCCCGTCCTCGTCACCGACACCGCCAGCCTCGCCGCCCTCTGCGAACGCCTCGGCCAAGAGCCTATGGTCACGGTGGACACGGAGTTCATGCGCGAGCGCACCTATTGGCCGGAGCTCTGCGTGGTGCAGCTCGGCGGCGCGGCCGAGACCGCGGTGGTGGACGCGCTGGCGCCGGGGCTTGACCTCGCCCCTCTCGGTGCCCTGCTCGCCAACCGCGCCGTGACCAAGGTCTTCCATGCCGCCCGCCAGGACATCGAGATCTTCGTCCTCAAATTCGGCACCGTCCCCACCCCGCTGGTCGATACCCAGGTCGCGGCCATGGTGGCCGGCTTCGGCGACCAGGTCGGCTACGACACGCTGGTCGCGTCCCTCACCGGCGGGCATATCGACAAGTCCCACCGCTTCAGCGACTGGTCCGCACGCCCGCTCTCCCAGGCGCAAATCGCGTATGCCGCGGCAGACGTGACGCATTTGCGCCTGGTGTACGAGAAGCTGATGGCACGCCTCGCGCGCGACGGCCGCCTCGAGTGGGTGGCCGAGGAAATGGCAACGCTCACGGACCCCGCAACCTACCGCGTCGACCCCGAGCGGATGTGGGAACGGCTGCGCGCGCGCACCAACAACCGGCGCATGCTGGGCATGCTGCGCGCCGTCACCGCCTGGCGCGAGCGGGAGGCGCAGCGCGCCAACATCCCCCGCGGGCGCATGCTGAAGGACGAATCGCTGCTGGAGCTCGCCGCCACTGCCCCCACCGATGCTATCGGCCTCGCCCGCGTGCGCGGCATCTCCAAGGGATTCGCGGAGGGCAAGCAAGGCGCCTCCCTCCTCGCCGCGATGGCCGAGGCGCGCGCCCTGCCGGAGAGCGAGCTGCCCAGCCCCGCGGCCGAGAAGCACGGCCCGCGCCCGTCCCCGGCGCTCGTCGCCCTGCTCAAGGTGCTGCTCGCCGCGAGCTGCGAGGCGCACGACGTGGCCCCCCGCCTCGTCGCCTCCTCCGACGATCTCGATCGCATCGCCGCGGGCGAGGCGGACGTCCCGGCGCTCTCCGGCTGGCGCCTGCGGGTGTTCGGCGAACAGGCGCAGGCGTTGCGCGACGGCAAGCTCGCGCTCGGCGTCGCCGGCAAACGGATCAAGACAATTCCGCTTTAGTCACGCGTCTCGCAAAGGCGCGCTCACGCGGCGTCGTGCAGGATGACCCCGCACGTCATCCGCGTGCCGGAACGGATGCGGCTCACGCCATGGCGCAGCGCCACGCGGTAGATCCCGCGCGCGCCCCGCACCGGCCGTTCCCGGGTCGCGAACACCACCGCATCGCCCTGACCCAGCGCCACCACCTCGGCACGGGACTGCATGCGCGGCCGCTGCTCGGTCAGCACGAACTCGCCGCCGGAAAAATCGTCGCCCGGCCGGCTCAGCAGGATCGCCACCTGCAACGGAAACACCACCTCGCCATAGATGTCCTGGTGCAGCGCGTTCCAGTCGCCCTTGCCATAGCGCAGCAGCAACGGTGTCGGCCGCGTCTGCCCCGCCGCGTGGCAGCGCGCGAGGAACGATGCGTGGTCCGGGGTCAGTGCCTGGCCACCCAGTGCCTCCCGCCAGCGATTGGCCACGGGCAGCAGCCGCGAGTAGGCCGACGCGCGCATCACCCGTAGCCATTCCGGCAACGGATCGGCGAAATACTTGTACTCGCCACTGCCGAATCCGTGCTGCGCCATGACGATACGGCTACGGAACAGCGCCTCGCGATCGTAGAGCCCGGCAATCGCGGCGCACGCCTCCGGCGCCAGCACGCCGGGCACCCGCGCGCAACCATGTGCGTCCAGCGCCTCCCCGGCCCCGGACCAATCTCCACCCAGTTCGATGCGCGTCATCGCGCGACCCTAGTCCCGGTGCGCATCCGGCACCCTCCGTTGCTTGCGCCGGCTGTCAGACGGCGCCGTTCAGTAGATCGGCGGCACGAATTTCTGCTTGCTGAATTTCGGCCGCTTGTAGCCGCGGTCGCCCTGCCGCGGCGGCAGATCGATCTCCACCGGCACCATGTCGTGATAGGGCACCTGGCTTAGCAGATGCGCGATGCAGTTGAGCCGCGCCTTCTTCTTGTCGTCGGCGTTCACCACGTTCCAGCGGCTGGTCCCAGTGTCCGTCGCGGCAAACATCGCGTCCTTGGCTTGGGAATAATCCACCCAGCGCCGCCGCGCCTCGAGGTCCATCGCCGAAAGCTTCCAGCGCTTGATCGGGTTGCGCATCCGCTCCTGGAAACGCCGTTCCTGCTCGTCGTCGCTGACCGAGAACCAGTACTTCACCAGCACCATGCCGGAGCGGATCAGCATGTCCTCGAACTGCGGGCAGGAGCGCAGGAACTCCTCGTATTCCTCTTCGGTGCAGAACCCCATCACACGCTCGACGCCGGCACGGTTGTACCAGGAGCGGTCGAACAGCACGATCTCGCCCGCGCCCGGCAACTGCGCCACGTAGCGCTGGAAATACCATTGCCCGCGCTCGCGCTCGGTCGGCGTGCCGAGCGCAACCACGCGGCAATAGCGAGGGTTCAGGCTCTGGGTGATGCGGGTGATCACGCCGCCCTTGCCAGCGGCGTCGCGCCCCTCGAACAGCACGCAGACACGCAGCCCCTTCCGCCGCACCCACTCCTGCAGCTTCAGCAGCTCGAATTGCAGCTTGGCCAATTCTTCGACGTAGCTGTAATTCTCGGCCGGCTTCTCCAGCTCCGAGCGCCTGCCGAGCTCCCAGTACTGCTCGAGCTGGGCGGCCTCGCCCACCCGCTCGGCGATCTCGCCAGCATCGGCCGCGTTGCCGTTCGCGCCCCTGCCGTTCTTGCGCCCCTTGCCGTTTTTCTTGGCCATGCCTGCCTCCGGGTTTCACGAAAGCGTAGCATTACGCCTGCCAGGTGCCAGTCGGCTCAGTCCGGTCGTTTCATTCTCGTCGCCTCGCGCCGCCTGGCCGGCGTCAGGCCGCGAGTTCCGTCGTCGCGTCCAGCCCGAGCGCCTCGGCCAGGCGATCCAGCCGGCGCGTGACGCTCTCGCCCGCGAACACCCCGCTGCCCTCGGCGAGGCGCAGCGTCAGCGTCACCCCCACCTCGAGCGCGGTGCCGGCCAGCAGCGCCGTCGTGCCGGCGGAGAGCGTGTAGGCAAGGCGGAGCGCGACGCCCAGGATTGTCGCCCGTCGCAGCGCATCCGGGCTCAGCAGCCCGCGCGCGGTGGCGAGGAAGGGTGCGTCCGGCTCGGCTTCGTAACGCAACGCCAGCGTGGTCGCGAGGAAGGCGCGCGCGTGATGGTCGAGCGCGATGCCTGGCTGGCGCAGAATCCGCAGAAAGGCCTGCTCGGCACGGTATTCTGGATGGTCGTGGCTGCCGATGTCGCTCAGCCAGCACGCCACCGTGCGCAGGCGCAGTTGCTCGGCCGTCTCGGCGGCGAACAGCGGCGCCGTCCAGGCCGCGAGTGCGGGCGGCAGCACCGGATCGCGCCCCAGCCGCGCGGCGTAGTCGCGCCCGGCAGAGACCAATGGGTCCTCCCGCCGCACCGCCTCGGGCACCTGCGCCATGAACCAGCCCTCGCGCAGCCCATTGGCGGAGAACACCACCCGCCGCGCCCCGGTCGCGCGCAACAGCCGGCGCAGCACGATCGCGGCATAGGGCAGATCGTCGATGCGCCGCCGCGGCGCGCCCGCCATGCGCTCCAGCGCCCGCCTGCCCGCGCCCGCGATCACGCCGGCAAGGTCACGCGCCTCATCCCGCCCGATCGTGTAGTGATGCACCATGTTCAGCGGGTAGCGCGTCTGCGCGATATGGATGCGCGCGAGCGCCCGCCAGGCGCCGCCCACGACATAGAGGTCGCGCCCCGCGCCCTCCGCAAGCCAGGGCACCGTCGCCAGCTCCGCCTCGGCCAGCGCCCGCGCCCGCGCCGCGTCATCGCCCGCGCGCTCGGCCAGCCGGATGACGCCGAGCGGCAGCGTCGCCGCAGCCCCGCCCCGCCCGGCGTCGAGCCGCACGAGTTCCAGCGAGCCGCCGCCGATATCAGCGAGGATACCGTCGGCACTCGGGATGCCGCACAGCACGCCCTCGGCCGAGAGCGCCGCCTCCTCCTCGCCGGACAGCACGCGGATCCTGGCGCCGGGCATGCGCTCGGCGAGGGTCGCCACGAACTCCGGCCCGTTCCTGGCATCGCGCACGGCGGATGTCGCCAGCACCTCGAACGGGGACGCCCCCATCGCCTCGGCGATCGCGCGGTAGCGGTTCATCACCGTCAGCGCCTGCGCCACCGCCTCCGCGTTCAGCCGCCCTGTGGTGGTGACGCCACGGCCCAGCCGCAGCACCGCCTTCTCGTTGAAGATCGCGATCGGGTTGCGCCCCAGCCCCTCGAACACGACGAGGCGGACGGAGTTGGAACCGAGGTCGACGACGGCGGAACGGGATAGCCTGTCGGAAGGAAGCGGCAACGTGCGTCAGTCCTCGCTCACGCGGTCCGGCCGGCGCCCGGCCTGCGGCACCACCGCGTCGCCGCGCAGCGCGGAGCCGCGGCCGGACAGCGATGGGTTGGTCATGAAGTGCTCATGGGCGGAGAAGCGCTTCTTGCCACTCGCCGGCACCCGCCGCCAGACCCCGTCCGCGCCGAGCTCCCATGACTGCGCGGTATCGCGCAGATTGGTCACCATGATCTGGTCCAGCACCTGCGCATGCACCGTGGGATTGTGGATCGGGACCAACGTCTCCACGCGCCATTCCATGTTGCGCGCCATCCAGTCCGCCGAGGAGATGAACACGAGCGCCTGGCGCGAGGGCAGCGGCGCGCCGTTGCCGAACACGCAGATGCGCGCGTGCTCGAGGAACCGCCCGACGATGGATTTGACATGGATGTTCTCGGACAGGCCCGCAACGCCCGGCCGCAGGCAGCAGATGCCGCGGATCACCGCCTCGATCTTCACGCCGGCGCTGGAGGCGGCGTAGAGCTGGTCGATCAGTTGCTCGTCCACCAGTGAGTTGAGCTTGATCCAGATCGCGGCCGGCTGGCCCGCGCGCGCGAACGCGATCTCCCGCGCGATCAGCTCCACCAGGGTCGCGCGCGTGGTGAGCGGGCTGAAGGCCAGCGCGTCCATCCGCTCCGGCCGCGCGTAGCCGGTCATGTAGTTAAACAAACGCGCCGAATCGCGCGTCAGTTCCGGCTCGCAGGTGAAGAAGCTGAGGTCGGTGTAGATGCGCGCGGTGATCGGGTGGTAGTTGCCGGTGCCGAAATGCGCGTACGAGCGCAGCGTGCCGCCCTCGCGGCGGACCACCAACGATAGTTTCGCATGCGTCTTGAGTTCGGTGAAGCCGAACACGACCTGAACGCCCGCCGCCTCCAGCTCGCGCGCGAGGCGGATATTCGCCTCCTCATCGAAGCGCGCGCGCAGCTCAATCATGGCGGTGACGGTCTTGCCCGCCTCGGCCGCCTCGATCAGCGCCTTGACGATCGGACTGTCGCGGCTGGTGCGATAGAGCGTCTGCTTCACCGCCACCACCGCGGGGTCGCGCGCCGCCTGGCGCAGGAACTGCACCACCACATCGAAACTCTCGAACGGGTGATGAACGATGATGTCCTTCGCCCGTATCGCCGCGAAGCAGTCGCCGCCGAAATCGCGGATACGCTCCGGGAAGCGCGGCGTGTAGGGTGCGAACAGCAGGTCCGGCCGGTCGTCCACAATCATCTGTCGCAAATCGACGAGGCCGAGCAGCCCGTCGGTCACGTTGGTCTGGGTGGGCGCCGCGCCCAGCGCGTCCATCACCAGATCGCGCAGCCCCTGCGGCATCGCGGCGTCGAGCGTGAGATGGATCGCAACGCCGCGCCGGCGGCGCTTCAGCGCCGTCTCGTACGAGCGGACGAGATCCTCCGCCTCCTCCTCGAACTCCACGTCGCTGTCGCGGATCAGCCGGAACAGGCCATCGCCCACCACCGTCGCCGCCGGGAACAGGCGCGGCAGCGACAGGGAGATCAGGTGCTCGAGCAGAACGAAACGAATGCCGTCATCGCCGCGCGCGGGCAGGCGAATGAAGCGCTCGATCTGCGCCGGAATCGGAATGAGCGCCGGCATCGGCGCGGTCTCGCCCTCGCGCACCAGCAACAGCGCCATGACCAGGCCGAGATTGGGCACGAAGGGGAACGGGTGCGCCGGATCGACGGCGAGCGGCGTCAGCACGGGGAAGACGCGTTCCATGAACCAGGCGTCGAGCCAGGCGCGGTCCTCGCCGTCGAGCTCTGCCGGGTCGACGACGCGCATGCCCGCGCTGGCCAGTTCCGCGCGCAGATCGGCCCAGGCGCGCAGCTGCTCGGCAACCAGCTCGGCGATGCGTGCATCGACGGCCGCGAGCTGCTGCGGCGGCGTCAGCCCGTCCGGCGAGACCGCGGCGACGCCGGCCTTAACCTGCCCCGCGAGGCCCGCGACGCGCACCGAATAGAATTCATCGAGGTTGCCCGCGGAGATCGAGACGAAGCGCAGCCGCTCCAGAAGGGGGTGGCGGCGGTTCGCGGCCTCGGCGATCACGCGCGCATTGAAGGCGAGCCAGGACAGCTCGCGGTTGATGAACCGGTGCGGCGACTCGGCGGTAATGGCCTCGCCGGGCACGGCTTCGCCGCGATGCACGAGATCGGCGGCGTGGATCGGCATGTCGGGGGCGTTCATTGGGCGCTCCTGTCCGGCGCAGCCTACAGGAATGGCAACAGGATTGGGGAGGCCGCGTCCGTCGCCGTCGCAAAATCATCATCGGGCGCGGCCTCCGGCTGCGCATCGCCGGCATCCAGCCCACCGAGCACCTCCGCCGCCATCGCCCGCGTTACCCGCCGCCCCAGGGCGAGGCTCGCCCGGTCGAGCCGGGCCGCGAGTTCGCGCAACAGCCCCGGGTCGCGCGGCGCACGGCGCAGCAACCAGGCGCGCAAGGCGGGCGCCAGCACCAGTTGCCGCTCATCCAGCAGCCGGGCGAAGAGCGCCTCCAGCAGCGCATCCTCCGGCGGGCCGATCTCCACCGCGAGGCTCGCGCGCAGCCGGCTCGCGAGGTCGGGCAGGGCGATGCGCCAGCGCGCCGGCGGCTCGCGCGCGGCGAGCAGCACTCGCTGCCCGGCCTCCGCGGCGGCGTTGAGCAGGTGGAACAGCGCCTCCTCCTCCACCAGGTCCGCGTCGTCCGCGACGATGGGCGCAGGTAGCGCCGGCCGCTCGCCGCCGCGCCAGGGCACGGCGCCATGCGCCTCCGCCCAGATCGCGAGCATGTGGCTCTTGCCGGTCGCGGGCCCGCCCCACAGCACCAGCCGGCCCAGCGGCCAGCGTTCCGGCGCGGCGAGCCAGCTTCGTGCCTCCGCGTTGGACGGCATCTCGACCAGGGGTTCTCGCGCCAGGTCCGCCGCCGCCCAGGGCAGCGGCAGCGCCAACTGCCGGACCATCAGCCGCCGTCCGCCATGCAGCGACCCGTCATGTCCCGCCCGCCCGCTCCGGCGGGTCGAGATAAAGCGGGCTCGCCAGGTAGCGGCGCAGCCAGAACCGGCAGAGCACCCCGATCGTCGCGGAGACCGGCACCGCCAGCAGCACGCCGAGAAAACCGAACGCCGCCCCGCCTGCGAACAGCGCGAAGATCACCCATACCGCGTGCAGCTCCACGCGGTCGCCGAGGAAGCGCGGGTAGATGAGGTAGTTCTCGAACACCTGGCCGAGCCCGAACACCACCAGGATGGACACGACGCCACCCCATGTCCCCCATTGCCCCAGCGCCAGCGCTACCGACGTCACGAAGCCGGTGATGGTGCCGACATAGGGCATGAAGGACAGCACCCCTGTCGCCAGCCCGACGATCAGCCCGAGGTCGAGCCCCGCCACCGTCAGCCCGGTGGCATAGAATGCCGCCAGCGCCAGGCAGCTCAGCGCCTGCCCGCGCAGCCAGGCCGAAAGGATGCGATCCACCTCCAGCGCCTGCTCGCGGATGATGCCGGTGTAGCGGCGCGGCAGCCAGGAATCGATGCTGCTCACCACGCCCGGCCAGTCCCGCAGCAGATAGAACGCCACCAGCGGTGTCACCACCAGCAACGCCAGCACGTTGAACAGCGCGAAGCTGCCGCCGATCAGCCGCGACGCCGCCGAGCCGACGAACGAGAGCAGGGTCCCCGCCTCGCTGCTCACGAGGTCGTGCAGCCGCGCGTTCACCACGCCGGGGCCCAGCTGCGCCTGCAGCCGGTTGATCGCGTCGTTCGCGACTTTCTGCAGCGACAAGACATAGTCCGGCAGGCGGCCGATCAGCAGCCCCAGCTGCGCCATCACCAGCGGGTAAAGCAGCAGCAGCGCCAGCGTGCCGAGCAGGATCAGGCCCACCACCAGCAGCCCCGCCGCGTAGGGACGCCCGATCCCGGCATGCGTCATCCGGCGAGCCAGGGGGTCCAGGAAGTAGGCGATCACCGCGGCCGCGACGAAGGGCAGCAGCACCGCGGCGAAAAGCTGCAGCGCCAGCCAGAAGACCGCCAGCAGCGCCGCGAGGAAGGCAAGCCGCTGTGCGCGCGACGCGCCGGCCGGACCGCTTGCGCTCATGCCGACCCTTTCGCCGCCAGCAGCACGTAGGCGCCGCCGGAGGCGAGGGTGCTCACCGCCACCAGCCCCGTCAGCACGTCCATCACCAGGGCGGGTACCGGCACGCCCCCGGCGCGCAGCAGCGCCAGCCCGATCAGCAGGATCTGCAGCACCGTGTTGAGCTTGGAGAGCAGCAGCGGCCGGATCTCCACCCGCTGGCCCAGCAGCGCCAGCACCAGCACGCCGCCCACGATCACCACGTCGCGGAACACGACCAGGATCGCGAGCCAGTCCCGCACCTCGTCCACCGCGGCGAGCGTGACATACGCGGAGACCAGCAGCGCCTTGTCCGCCAGCGGATCCAGCACCGTGCCGATCCGTGTGGGCCCCTGCCGGCGCGCCAGCCAGCCGTCGATCCCGTCGGAAAGGCCAGCGGCGGCGAACAGGAAGAACGCCGCCAGCGAGCTGCCATGCACCACCAGCCAGACCGTCGCCGGCACCGCGCAGATGCGCGCCAGCGTGATCGCGTTCGGCAAGGTCAGCAGATCGCCGCGCAGTGGCGCCGCGCCAAGGCGGCTACCGTCCGGCATCGTCTCCCCGGCCTTCGACTCCGGGTTCATCGGCACCCAATTCGCGGGCCAACTCGCGCAACGTCTTCTCCTCGGTGGCGCTTTTGCTCGCGACCTTATACACGGCCGGGCCATGACGGGCATGACCTATCGCGACGCGGGCGTGGACATCGAAGCGGGGGACGCGCTGGTCGAGCGCATCAAACCCGCGGCCAAGGCAACCTTGCGACCCGGCGTGCTGGGCGGGCTGGGCGGCTTCGGCGCCCTGTTCGACCCGCGCGCGGCCGGCTTCACGGACCCGATCCTGGTCGCCACCACGGATGGCGTCGGCACCAAGCTGCGCGTCGCCATCGAGGCCGGGCGGCATGGCGGAGTGGGGCAGGACCTGGTGGCGATGTGCGTCAACGACCTCGTCGTGCAGGGCGCGGCCCCGCTCTTCTTCCTCGACTACTACGCGACCGGGGCGCTCGACGTCGCCGCCGCCGCCGCCGTCGTCGAGGGCATCGCCGCCGGCTGCAAGCTCGCGGATTGCGCGCTGGTGGGCGGCGAGACAGCCGAGATGCCGGGCATGTATGGCAGGGGCGACTACGACCTGGCGGGCTTCGCCGTGGGGGCGGCGGAGCGCGGCACATTGCTGCCCCAGGGCGTGGCGCCGGGCCAGGCGGTGCTCGGCCTCGCCTCCTCCGGCGTGCATTCCAACGGGTTTTCGCTCGTCCGCCGCGTCGTCGCCGCCAGCAACCAGGGCTGGGGCTCGCCCGCGCCCTTCACCACCGGCCAGACCGCCGGCCAAACCTTGGCCGAGGCACTGCTGGAACCGACCAGGATCTATGTCCGCCCGCTACTCGCCCTGCACCGCGCCGGGCTGATGCGCGCGGCAGCCCACATCACCGGTGGTGGCCTGCCAGGCAACCTGCCGCGCGTGCTGCCGGAGGGCACGCGCGCCGTCCTCGCCACAAACTGGACGCTGCCGCCGGTCTTCCGCTGGCTCGCCCGCGCCGGCGGCGTCGCCGCCGGCGAGATGCTGCGGGTGTTCAACTGCGGCATCGGCATGGCCGTCGTCACCCAGGACGCCGCCGCCGCCCGCGCATTGCTGGAGGCGGCGGGCGAGACGGTATTCGATCTCGGCCGCATCGAAACGCGCGACGGCGCGCATGATGGCCCGCCCGAGGTCGCCATCGATATCCTGCCGGGCTGGCTCGGATGAAGCACCGCGTCGGCGTCCTCATCTCCGGCCGCGGTTCCAACATGGTCGCCCTCGCCGAGGCGGCACGCGATCCCGCATTCCCGGCCGAGATCGCGGTCGTGATCTCGAACGACCCCACCGCCGCCGGCCTGGCGCTGGCAGACGCACGCGGCATCGCCACGCGCACCATCCCGCACCGCGGCTTCGGCCGCGACCGCGCGGCGCACGAGGCGGCGATCGCCGCGGCCCTGGCCGCCGAGCAGGTGGAGACGGTCTGCCTCGCCGGCTACATGCGCCTGCTCTCGCCGTTCCTGGTGAACCGGTTCGCCGGGCGGATGCTCAACATCCATCCGTCGCTGCTGCCCGCCTTCCCGGGGCTCGACACACACGCGCGGGCGCTTGCCGCCGGGGTGAAGTTCCATGGCTGCACCGTCCACCTGGTCACCGAGGCCATGGACGAGGGACCGATCCTTGCGCAGGCCGCCGTCCCGGTGCGACCGGGCGAGGACGAGGCAACCCTCGCCGCCCGCGTGCTCGCGGAGGAGCACCGCCTCTACCCCGCGGCGCTGGCGCGCTTCCTGCGCGGCGATCCCGGCCACGCGCCGACGGAGGCGCTGCACAACCCCTTGCCCGACATGGCTCCCGCCCCCTAAAACCGCGCCCAACGACAAGCGAGAGCGACCATGGCCACCACGATGCAGCCCGTCACCGAGGAAGCCTTCACCGAGGACCGCCAGCATTTCCTGCATGGCTTCGCGACCTTCGTGACCATCGCCGCCAGCGCGATCGCGGTCCTGCTTATCCTGATGGCGATCTTCCTGGTCTGACGCGCTGGGCCGCGGCCGCTTCCCGCGCCGGCGCGGCCCACCGGCGATTGTCGCGGCCGCCCCCGGAACACGCGCAGCGCTATACGCGGTGCCGCCCAGGGGACGACGGCGCTTCCCCTCCACCGGCGCCGCCGCGCTCGTCATTCGAGCGCCGGCCAGCATCCTCCTCCCCGGCCGGCGTGCTCTCGGCCTCGCCGCCATCGGCGTGCCGGCCCGCTTCCGGCATCGCGACAAAACGACCTGGACCGAAACGAAAACGTGACGGCCGGCAGAACAGGCAGGTGCAGCGTGCGGGGATCAATGCGGCTTCGCACCCTGCATGCTGAGGCAGATCGCCTTCGCCGACAGTCCAAAGCTGCCGCCGCCCTGCATCAGTTCCGAGAGGCTGCGCACGCAGTCCGCGCGCATCTTGCCGGGCGGATGATCTCCCTGCCAGCCGGCATCGAAGATGCCGAGCGTCACGCCGCGATCCGCGACGTCCACGATCGCCGTCCACGTGTAGCCGGAGAGCGAGAGGAGATAGGCGGACCCGAGATCGGCGATCACCTCGGTGACGCAGCCGCCGGCGGCGCCGAGCCCGATCGTGGTCAGGGCCGCCTCGCTGAAGCCGTGCCCGAGTTCGTGGCCGAGCGCGAACATCACGCCGACATCAGGGAGGTTCATCAGCCCCCTGGTGACCTCGATCCCCATCCGGTTACCGGGAATGGGCGTCAGGTTGCCGTTGGGCGTGGCACCCGGCTGGATCGAAAGACGTGGCGCCACCACATACGTACCGAAGACCCTGAAGTCGTTGCCACCATAGAATGTGTCGCTGACGGTCTTGATCATCGGCCGCAGCTTGTTCTCGGCGTCCACCTGATTCATCGGCACGCTCCCCGCTCGGAAAGGCGGCAGCATGGACCGAACAGGACGGGCGCGGAAGCGAATTGTCGGCGTCCGTCCGCCGGCGCCGGCGAGGACCGGCGAGGATCCTTTCAGCCCAGGTCCTCGGCCAGCGCCGCCCGCGTCGCCTCCGGCAGCACTGTCATGTGCGCGTAGTGCGGATGATCGAGCCCGAGCACGATGCGCGCGCCCATCTCGCGCAGCGCCGCCACCGCCGCGTCGTCCAGCGGGAAGTGCACGAACTGCACGGAGGACGCCTTGCCCTGCGCCGTCGTGCGGTCCTGGTCCGTCTCCGCCACCGCCTTGAACCGCTGGCCGCCGATCTCGAGGAACGCCGTCTCCTCGATGCCGCCCAGCGCGCCGAGCACGCGTTTGCGCCGGTCGGGATCGTCGATCTCGATCATGAAGGTGGCGGTCAGCTCCCGCCCGTTGGGGATCAGCGGGTTGTAGGCGGCGAGTTCGTCCGGCAGCTGTGCCTCGCCACCCTTCTCGATGTGCAACATCTCCTGCACCTGGTGCCACATCGTCCGCCAGCTCTCGAAGAAGAAGGTGACGTCCGGCCCCACCGCTATGCGGCGCGGGCGCTTTATCGCCGTCATCCTGGTCCGCCATTCGCGCCGCTGCGCCGCATAGGTCTCCCATGGCAGGATGTCCGCGGGCTCGATCACCGTCTTTGCCATCACACCCATCTCTCCAGACCCCGATTTCTCTGGCGCCGACTACCTTGGCGCCGATTGCCTTGGCGTCGATTGCCTCGGCCTCGACTGCTCAGACCTCGATCCCATAGGCACGCGCGAGAAGAATAATCGGATGCGAAACGACATCCGGAACCTTCCCACCCCCCGCGCCTCGCGCCATCGCCTGCCCCAGATGCATCGCCGCCAGCGGACACTCGGAGGTCGTAACCGGCTTGCCCGCGTCACGCAGCGCGCGCGCGGCGGGCCGGCCCACCTTCATCGCCACCGCGAAATTCTCGTGGCGGAATCCCCAGGAACCGCCATGGCCGGAGCAGCGCTCCACGACGCCGATATCCGCCCCGGGGATCAGCCGCAGCATCTCGGCAGCCTTCTGCCCCATGTTCTGCGCCCGTGCGTGGCAGGCCATGTGCACCGAAACCCCACCCGGCAGTGCTGAGAGCCCCGGCGCCAGGCCCTCGTTCCTCGCGATATCGACGACGTATTCGCAGATGTCGAAGGTGGAGGCCGCGAGCCGCTTCACGCCCGCGTCCTCCGGCAGGATCAGGGGCCACTCGAATTTCAGCATCAGCCCACAGGACGGGATGGGGGCGACGACGTCGTAGCCCTTCTCGATCCATGGCGCGAAAGCAGCGGCGACGCGCTTCGCGGCCTCCGCCACATCGGCCAGCCGCCCCTGCTCCAGCAGCGGCATGCCGCAGCAGCCGGGATGCAGCACCTCGGCCTTGATGCCGTTGCGCGCCAGCACACCGAGCGCGGCATGCCCGATCGCGGCATCGTTGTTGTTCACCCAGCAGGTCGCAAACAGCACCACCTTGCGCGCTACCGCCGGCGCGTCGTGGTTCACCGCCGGCGGATTGGTGCGCGCGGCGATGGTGAAGCGGTGATCCTCGTAGCGCGGCAGCTCTGCCTCGCGGTCGAAGCCCACCACCTTCTCGAGGATCGGGCGCGTCGCCGCATTGCCACGCCTGAGCACCCAGTTCGCGAGCGGGGCGGCGAGCGTGCCGAGCGCGCCCAGAGAATCGGTCGCGGCCAGCGTGCGATCCAGCAGGCCGAGCCTGTGCGCCTCCGCCGCCCGTGCGCGCAGCATGAGGTGGGGAAAATCGAGATCGAAGGCGTGCGGCGGCACGTACGGGCACTTCGTCATGAAGCACATGTCGCAGAGCGTGCAGGCCTCGACGACGGGCTTGAAATCGGCGCTGTCCACCGCGTCCAGCTCACCTGTCTGCGATGCGTCGATCAGATCAAACAGGCGCGGAAACGAATCGCAGAGGTTGAAGCAGCGGCGGCAGCCGTGACAGATGTCGAAGGTGCGCCTGAGTTCGGCATCGATCGCCTCGGGATCGAGCCATTTCTCGTCGCGCCAGGGAACCGGGTGGCGCGTCGGCGCCTCGATACTGCCTTCTCTCATGCTCTCGTGCCGCGCGAAAACGTTCCGATCCCGGCGCGTGACCGGGACCGGATGTCGTTACGCGATCGGCTCTTACTTCGCGAGGTCGCCGAGCGCGCGCTGGAAGCGCCCGGCATGCGAGCGCTCGGCCTTGGCCAGCGTCTCGAACCAGTCGGCGATTTCCTCGAACCCTTCCTCCCGCGCCGTACGAGCCATGCCCGGATACATGTCGGTGTATTCGTGCGTCTCGCCGGCGACCGCGGCCTTGAGGTTGGCGTCGGTCTTGCCGATCGGCAGGCCGGTCGCCGGATCGCCCACCGCCTCGAGGAATTCGAGATGCCCGTGCGCGTGCCCGGTCTCGCCCTCCGCGGTCGAGCGGAACACCGCGGCGACGTCGTTGAACCCTTCCACATCCGCCTTCTGGGCGAAGTAGAGGTAGCGGCGGTTGGCCTGGCTCTCGCCGGCGAATGCTTCCTTCAGGTTGTTCTCGGTCTTGCTGCCCTTGAGTGTCGTCACGTTGCCCTCGTTGCGTCGATAACCCCACCCCGGTTATCGTGCGGCAAGGCCGACCGCAAGACGCGCAGCCGCGTCGTACAGGCAATTCTCCACGGCACGAACGCGATGGCCCGCGAGCCGCCGAACGGGGCGGCGCCGGGGTTTCCCCGCGGCGCCGCACCGCCGTTCCAACCGGCCCGCAATCAGCGCAGGTCGAACCGGTCCGCGTGCATCACCTTCGTCCAGGCGGCGACGAAGTCGTGCACGAACTTCGCCGCGTTGCCGTCGCTCGCGTAGACTTCCGACAGGGCCCGCAACTGCGAGTTGGAGCCGAACACCAGGTCCACGCGCGTCGCCGTCCACTTCACCGCGCCGGTCTTGCGATCGCACCCCTCGAACACGTCATTGGCGGCCGATACCGGCTTCCACTGCGTGCCCATGTCGACCACGTTCGTGAAGAAGTCGGGCGTCAGCTTGCCGGGCCGCGCGGTGAACACGCCGTGCTTCGCACCGCCGACATTGGCGCCCAGCACCCGCATGCCGCCGACCAGCACCGTCATCTCCGGTGCGGTCAGCGTCAGCATCTGCGCCTTGTCCACCAGCATCTCCTCCGCCGGCACGCCGATCTCCGCCTTGAGGTAGTTTCGGAAACCGTCGGCGAAGGGCTCGAGCACCGCGAAGGAGGCCGCATCCGTCTGCGCCGCCGTCGCGTCCGTGCGCCCGGGCACGAACGGCACCGTCACGCTGTGCCCCGCGTCCTTCGCCGCCTTCTCGACCGCCGCACAGCCGCCGAGCACGATGAGGTCGGCAAGCGAGATCTTCTTGCCGCCAGAGGCGGACGTGTTGAACGCCTTCTGCACACCCTCCAGCGCCGCGAGAACCTTGGCCAGCTGCGCCGGCTGGTTCACCGCCCAGTCCTTCTGCGGGGCGAGGCGGACGCGCGCGCCGTTGGCACCACCACGCTTGTCGGTGCCGCGGAAGGTGGAGGCCGAGGCCCAGGCCGCCGAGACCAGTTCCGAAACCGAAAGCCCAGTCGCGAGGATCTTGGCCTTCAGCTCCGCGATGTCCGCAGCCTCGACCGGCTTGTGGTCCACCGCCGGCACCGGGTCCTGCCAGATCAGCTCCTCCTTCGGCACCTCGGGCCCGAGGTAGCGCGCGCGCGGCCCCATGTCGCGATGCGTCAGCTTGAACCAGGCGCGGGCAAACGCGTCCGCGAACTGGTCCGGGTTCTTGTGGAACCGGCGTGAGATCTTCTCGTAGGCGGGATCCATCCGCAGCGAGAGATCCGTCGTCAGCATCGTCGGCAGGCGCTTCTTCTTCGGGTCGAACGGATCCGGAATGATCGCGTCCGCGCCCTTCGCCGTCCACTGGTGCGCGCCGGCCGGGCTCTTGGTCAGCTCCCACTCATAGCCGAACAGGATGTCGAAGAAGCCGTTGCTCCACTTCGTCGGCGTCGCGGTCCACACGACCTCGAGGCCGCTGGTGATCGCATCGCCCGCCTTGCCGCTGCCGAAGCTGCTCTTCCAGCCGAGCCCCATCTGCTCGATCGGGGCGGCTTCCGGCTCGCGACCCACCAGCGCCACGTCCCCCGCGCCATGGGTCTTGCCGAAGGTGTGGCCGCCGGCGATCAGCGCCACCGTCTCCTCGTCGTCCATCGCCATGCGCGCGAAGGTCTCGCGGATGTCGATCGCTGCGGCCAGGGGATCGGGCTTGCCGTTCGGGCCCTCCGGGTTCACGTAAATCAGGCCCATCTGCACGGCGCCGAGCGGGTTCTCGAGCTGGCGTTCACCGGTGTAGCGCTGGTCGCCAAGCCATGCCTTCTCCGAGCCCCAGTAGATATCTTCCGGCTCCCACACATCGGCGCGCCCCGCCCCGAAGCCGAACGTCTTGAAGCCCATGGATTCGAGCGCGACGTTGCCAGCGAGGATCATGAGGTCGGCCCAGGAAATGCTGTCGCCGTACTTCTTCTTGATCGGCCAGAGCAGCCGGCGCGCCTTGTCGAGGTTGGCGTTATCGGGCCACGAGTTCAGCGGCGCGAAGCGCTGCGTGCCGGCGCCGCCGCCGCCGCGCCCGTCCGAGATGCGATACGTGCCGGCGCTGTGCCAGGCCATGCGGATGAACAGCCCGCCGTAATGCCCGTAATCCGCCGGCCACCAGTCCTGCGAATCCGTCATCAGCGCCGTGAGGTCGCGCTTCAGCGCCCGGTAGTCGAGCTTCCTGAACGCCTCGGCGTACTTGAACGTCGGACCCATCGGGTCCGTCAGCGAGGAGTGCTGCGCCAACACCTTGAGGTTGAGTTGGTTGGGCCACCAGTCCCGGTTCGACTGTCCCTCGAAGGTCACCTGCGCGTGAACGCCGTGCGCGAACGGGCATTTGCTGTCGTCGGCCATCGTTCCTCACTCCCCTGCATCGCTTCCCGGACAGTCCGGGCCGCGGAGGACGTTTTAGGCCCCGGAATCCATCAGGTAAATTCGCATTTCGTGATCGTTGTGATAAGAATGACTGATGTTCCAGATGACTCTGAAACAGCTCCGCTACTTCGACGCCATCGCCCGCCACTCCCATTTCGGCCGCGCCGCCGCCGCCTGCGCCATCTCCCAACCGGCGCTCTCCATGCAGATCAAGGAGTTGGAGGACGCGCTCGGCGCCGTGCTGGTGGAGCGCGGTGCCCGCCAGGTCCGCCTCACCGCGTTCGGCGAGGAAACGGCGCGACGCGCGCGCGACATCCTGCGCTCGGTCGATGAACTCGGCGACTTCGCCCGCGCCTCGCGCGACCGGCTCACCGGGCGGCTGCGCATCGGCATGATCCCGACGATCGCGCCCTACCTGCTGCCCGCGGTCATCTCCAACATCAACCGCACCCACCCCGAACTCGACATCCATGTGCGCGAGGCGTTGACCTCCCGCCTCATCGAGGAGCTGACGGAAGGAAGGCTGGACACCGCCATCCTCGCGCTCCCCGTCTCGGAACCCGCACTCGCGGAAATCCCGCTGTTCAGCGAGACTTTCCTCCTCGTCCGCCCCGCCGCGGACGCCCGCGCCCCGGTGCCAGGCCCCGAGGCACTGCGCGAGATGAAGCTGCTGCTGCTGGAGGAGGGCCACTGCTTCCGCGACCAGGCGCTGGCCTTCTGCGACATGCAGGGCAGCCAGCCGCGCGAGGTGATGGACGCAAACTCGCTCGCCACCCTCGTGCAGATGGTCGGCGCCGGGCTCGGGGTGACGCTGATCCCGGAGATGGCGGTGGCGCTGGAAACCCGCTCCGCCGAGGTCTCCGTGGCGCGCTTCGCGGACCCACAGCCCACGCGCACCGTCGGCATGGTCTGGCGCAAGGCCAGCCCGCTCGTGGGGCCGTTCCGGCAACTATCGGAGGCGGTGGCGACCGCGGCCGAAAGTAAAAGAAAGTAAGGCTCCTCTTTTTCTGAAGAAAACGAGGCAAAAAAACTTCTGTCCGTTGGCTCTACGGAGCGGGAATATCCGAGCCGAGGTGAAACAGGCAGTCGCCACGTACGGTGCGGCCGGGGACGCGGCGTACCAGCACCAGGCCGTCGCGGGCGAAATGCTGCACGGTGGGCTCGCTGCCGGGCGTCTCCGGCGTGTGGATGCGCGCCGCGGGCTGGCCGGCCTTCACCTCCTCGCCAGGCTCGGCGAGCGGCTCGAACACGCCGCTCTCGCGCGCATGGACAAAGTAATCGTCGCCGCCGACCGAAACGTAGCGCGTCGTCCCCGGTACCGCGCGCGAGGCCGGAAGGATCCCCAGATGCGCGAGCAGGTTGACCAGCCCCCGCTCCGCGATCCCCAGCCCGTCGCGGTTCAGCGTGCCGGCGCCGCCGAGTTCCGAGCCCAGCGTCGGGATTCCCATCCGCTTCGCCGCGCCTGTCAGCGTGCGGTCCGCCCCCGTGCCCTGCCCGCCCGCCGCGACATAGGCGAGCGGCGCCGCGAAGGCCGCCAGCGCCGCCTTGGTCTTGGCGAAGCGCACGGCATCGTCGTCGCGCTCGATCAGCGCGCAGGGCACGTAGTTGAGCGAGGAACCGCCGGAATGCAGGTCGCAGGCAAGGTCCGCGAGCGGCGCCAGCTTCTGCGTCACATAGGCAGCGATCTGCTGCGTCGGCGTACCGTCCGGGTCGCCAGGGAAGCTGCGGTTGAGGTTGCCGGCATCGATCGGCGAGGTCCGCCTGCCGGCCATCGCGGCAGGAAAGTTCACCATCGGCAGGATGATGACACGGCCCCTGATCTCGCGCGGATCGAGCGCGCGCGCGAGGTTGGATACCGCGATCTGCCCCTCGTACTCGTCGCCATGGGTGCCGCCGGTGAACAGCGCCGTCGGCCCCGCGCCGTTGCGGATCACTGTGATCGGGATCGGGATGAACCCGTAGGCCGATTCATGGACGGAATGATAGAGCCGCACGTAGCCGTGCTGCTTGCCGTCGCGCTCGAAATCCACCTCGGCCATCAGCCGCGTCGGCTTCGTCTCGTTCATGCCCGGTCCCCCCAAATGTCGCGGCGCTAGGCCGCCTCTCTCGCGGCCAGGGCGTCGACCGCCTGGTCGACCAGTTCCTGGATGATCGCCGCGACCGGCTGGATCCCGGTGACCATCCCGACGGATTGTCCGGCCATCACCGAGCCCTCCTCCACGTCGCCCTCGATCACCGCGCGGCGAAGCGCGCCTGCCCAGAAATGCTCGATCGAGAGCTGCGCCTCGTCGCGCGTCGTCTCACCTTCCTGGAAGCGGCGGATCGTCTCCGCCTGATATTCGAGGAATCGTTTTGTTCCAGCATTGACCAGCCCGCGAACCGGGATCACCGGGAAGCGCGCGTCAAGCTGCACGCTCGGCACCGCGTCGCGCGCCGCGGCGCGGATGAAGGCCTGCTTGAAATTCGGGTGCGCGATGCTCTCCGCGCTCGCCGCGAAGCGCGTACCGAGCTGAGCGCCCGAGGCGCCCATTTCGAGGTAGGAAAGAATCGCCTCGCCGCGCCCGAGCCCGCCGGCGACGAAGACCGGGACTTCCCTGATGTGCGGCAATATCTCCTGCGCTAGCACCGTGAGCGACACCGGGCCGATATGCCCGCCCGCCTCGCTGCCTTCGATCACGATTGCGTCCGCGCCGCTGCGCACCAGGCGCTTCGCCAGCACCAGCGCGGGGGCAAAGCACAGCAGCTTCGCACGCTCCTTCACCGCCCGCACCGCGGGGCCCGGCGGAATGCCGCCCGCCAGCACGACATGACCCACGCCGGCGGCGAGCGTCACGCGCACCAGATCGTCGAGCTCGGGGTGCATGGTGATCAGGTTCACGCCGAACGGCTTCTCCGTCAGCGCCTGCGTGGCCGCGATCTCGGCCTCGAGCAATGCGGGCGTCATCGCGCCGCAGGCGATCACGCCGAAGCCGCCAGCGTTGGAGATGGCCGAGACCAGGTGCCGCTCGCTCACCCAGCTCATCGCGCCGCCCATGATGGCGACGTCGGTGCCGAGGAACTCCTTGCCCCGGCGCCACAGCGCATCGAGCCGCGCCCGCGCAGTGGCCCTCCTCGCGCCTATGGCGTCGTCAGGCATCGAGGCCGTAGGCGGTGTGCAGCGCGCGGACCGCGAGCTCCGTGTAGTCGGCGGCGATCAGCACCGAGACCTTGATCTCGCTCGTGGAGATGACCTGGATGTTGATGCCCTTCGCCGCCAGCGTGGAAAACATCGTGCTCGCGACACCGGCGTGCGAGCGCATCCCCACCCCCACCACGCTGATCTTCGCGACATCCGAATCGGCGAGGATCGAGACGTAGCCGATCTTTTCCCGCGCGCCCTCAAGCGTCGCCTGCGCGCGTGGCAGGTCGGCGCGCGAGATGGTGAAGGTCAGGTCGGTCGTTCCGTCTGCGGAAACGTTCTGCACGATCATGTCCACGTTGACGCCCCCCTCCGACAGCGGGCCGAAGATCGCCGCCGCGATCCCCGGCCTGTCCGGCACGCCACGGACGGTCAGCTTCGCCTCGTCGCGCGAGTAGGCGATGCCGCTTACGATCTCCTGTTCCACGATCTCCTCCTCGTCGACCACCAGCGAGCCTGGCTTGTCCTCGAAACTCGAGAGCACCTGCACGCGCACGCGCTCCTTCATCGCCAGCTCGACGCTACGCGTCTGCAAGACCTTCGCGCCGACGGACGCCAGCTCCAGCATCTCCTCGTAGGCGATGCGCGGCAGCTTCCTGGCACGCGGCACGATGCGCGGATCGGTGGTGTAGACCCCGTCCACGTCCGTGTAGATATCGCAACGATCGGCCTTCAGCGCCGCTGCCAGCGCCACCGCGGACGTGTCGGATCCGCCACGCCCCAGCGTCGCGATGCGCCCGTCCGGCGCCACGCCCTGGAACCCCGCGACCACCGCTACCTGCCCCGCCTGCATGCGCTTGATCAGCTCTCCACCCTCGATCGACGCGATGCGCGCCTTGCCGTGCGCCGCATCCGTGCGCAACGGGATCTGCCAGCCCTGCCAGGACCGCGCGTCCACGCCCAGCTCCTGCAGCGCGATGGCGAGCAGCCCCGTCGTCACCTGCTCGCCGGTCGCGACCACGGTGTCGTACTCGCGCGCGTCGTGCAGCGGCGAAAGCTGCTGGCACCAGGCGACGAGCTGATTCGTCACCCCGGCCATGGCGGAAACCACCACCGCCACCTCGTCGCCCGCGTCCACCGCGCGTTTGACGCGGCTCGCGACGTTGCGGATGCGGTCGAGGTCGGCGACGGACGTGCCGCCGAATTTCATCACGATACGGGCCATGGGAGGAGTACGGCGGTTGCGTGTCCGGAAAGGCGGCGTCACATAACGGACCCACGTAAGCGCGGCAACAGTGGGGCCGGAAATGGCAGGGCCAGCGATGACACAGAAAGCGGAGATCGCGGGGTTCGAGCGGCTGGCCTCGCGCTGGTGGGACCGGCGCGGCCCGATGGCGCCGCTGCATGCCATGAACCCCGCTCGGGTCGCCTGGATCGCCGCGCGCATTCCGCAGGGTTGCCGCCTGCTGGATGTCGGCTGCGGCGCCGGCATCGCCGCCGAGGCCTTCGCGCGCAAGGGCTTCCGGGTCACCGGGCTCGATGCCGGCGCGGCGCTGGTCGAGGTCGCGCAGGCGCACGCGGACCCGGCGCTGGGCATCGCCTACCGTGCCGGCACCACGGCGGACCTGATCGCGGAGGGGGCGCGATTTCCGGTCGTCACCGCGCTCGAGGTGATCGAGCACGTGGACGACCCGGCGGCGTTCGTGGCGGAACTGGCACGGCTGCTGGAGCCGGGCGGGCAGCTCTTCCTGTCCACCCTCAACCGCACGGCCGCGAGCTTCCTCACGGCCAAGCTCGGCGCGGAATACCTCCTGCGCCTCCTGCCGGTGGGTACGCACGACTGGAAGCGCTTCATCACGCCGGGGGAACTCGGCGCCATGCTGCGCGAGGCGGGGCTGCGCGTGACCGACATCGCGGGCCTCGCACCCGGGCTTGCCGGCTGGCGCACGGTGCCCCGGCCGGGAACCAACTACATCGTGGAGGCGCGCGCATGAGCCAGGGCAGCTTGTTCAACGACGGCGCCGCCTACGAGAATGCGATGGGCGTCTGGAGCCGCCATGCCGGCGAGGTCTTCCTCGACTGGCTGGCCCCGGCCCCCGACCTCCGCTGGATCGATATCGGCTGCGGCAACGGTGCCTTCACCGAGCTGTTGATGGCGCGCGCGGCACCCGCCTCGGTCCACGGCATCGACCCGTCGCCCGCCCAGCTCGGCTACGCCCGCGAGCGGCCCGGCACGCGGGGCGCGATCTACGCCGAGGGCGACGCCATCGCGCTGCCCTTCCCCGACGGGCATTTCGACGCCGCGGTCATGGCCCTCGTGATCTTCTTCATCCCCGAACCGGCGCGCGGGGTGGCGGAGATGGCGCGGGTCACGCGCCCCGGCGGCCCGGTCGCCGCCTATGCCTGGGACACCGCGACCGGGACGCCCGCGCGGCCGCTGCAGGACGTGCTGCGCGGTCTCGGCCGCGCACCCATCGAGCCCTCGAGCCGCGCGATCGCGAACGAGGCGGCGCTGGCCGGGCTGTGGCGGGGTGCCGGGCTCGCCGGCGTGGCGACGCGCCTGATTGACGTCACACGCGCCTATCCGGATTTCGAGGCGTTCTGGCAGGCGATCTCCAGCATCCCGCTGACCGCGCCGGCGCTGGCGGGCATGCCGCCGGGCGAGGTCGAGGAAGCACGGAACCGGCTGCGCGCCGCGACGACGACCGATGCCGCCGGGCGCGTCATCCAGCCCGCCCGCGCCGTCGCCGTGAAGGGTGTCGTCCCCTGACGATCGGGACCCGGCTATCGGGGTCTAGCTGTCGGCTCGGGGGATCCAGGGAATTCGGCTGACCTCGATGCCTTCCTCGGCCAGCGCCTCGGCCTCCTCCGGCGAGGTTTCGCCATAGATGCCGCGGCCCTCGCGCTCACCGCTCTTGATGCGCCGCGCCTCGGCCGCGAACTCGTTGCCCACGTAGTCGCAGCGCGCCTCCACCTCGGCGCGCAGTTTCTGCAGCATGGCGCGCATCTCGTCCGACAGGTCCGGGATGCCGGCGACCGCCTGCCCGGCGCCCTGACCGGTCGCCTGGCCGCCCCTGGGGCCCGGCTGGCGGTTCGCCACCGGCGTTGGCGCCTGGTTCCCGGCCGGAGCCGCTTCCTCGCGCTGGCGCCGGTTGCGCGCGGGCGCGCCCTTGCGTGGGACCGCGGGAGCCATCAGCGCCCGCTCCACCTTCACGTCGCCGCAGCGCGGACAGGCAATCAGCCCGGCCCGCGCCTGTTTCTCGAACCCGGTGCTGTCCACGAACCAGCCGTCGAAGCCGTGATCCGCCGAGCAGCGAAGTTGGTAATGAATCATGCCACAAAATATGGGCGAGCTGGCACTCCGCGCAAGCGACTGCCAAACCGCGCACCCATGGTGGCGGCTATTCGACCGTGAGCAGCTTATCCAGCTCCCCGGACCGGTCGAGCGCCATCAGCTCGTCGCAGCCGCCGATTGAGCGTCCGTCGATGAAGATCTGGGGCACGGTGGTGCGCCCGCCGGAGCGCTGGACGGCCTCCTCCCGCGCGCGGGTGCCGCGCGGCGCGTCAATCTCGCGAAACGCGGCACCCTTGCTGGTGAGGATGTGGATGGCGCGCGCGCAATACGGGCACCAGGACTGCGTGTAGATCTCGATATCGGGCATCGGTCCCTGCCAGGATTCTTCTTCGAGGGTTCCCGCCACGTGGCGCGATCATCGCCGCGCCGCAAGCCCCCAGGCGCGCGACGCAACAACTCGTGATGACGCGGCGCCTAGCGCCGGCTCAAGGCGCGCGCGAGGGCCAGCACATCGACACTCGCGGCGCCCGCTTCCAGCAGCGCGCGGGCGCAGGCGCCGGCAGTGGCGCCGGAGGTGAGCACGTCGTCCACCAGCACCACGCGCCTGCCCCGCAGGGCGGCGGCACGGGTGGGGCGCACGGCAAAGGCGCCGGCGACCTCCCGGGCGCGCTCCTCCCGGCCGAGTTCGCCCAGCGGCGCCGTCGCCCGCGTGCGCATCAGCGCGTCGAGGAGTGCTGGCGATCCCTGTTTCGCCAATGCCTTCGCGAGCACCGCGGCCTGGTTGTAACGCCGCGCGAACAGGCGCCCGCGGTGCAGCGGCACCGGCACGATCACCTCCGCCTCCCCCAGGAGCGCCGCCCCGGCGCGCGCCAGCAGCGGTGCCAGGTGGCGCGCTGTCTCCGGCCGGTCGGCATATTTCAGCGGCAGCACCAGTCGCCTCGCGACCGCGTCATAAGCCAGGGCAGCACGCGCCCGGCCCCAAGCCGGCGGGTTCTCCCGGCAATCGCCGCAGACGCCGGTGGCGCCTCCCTGGCCCGCGGCCTCGAACGGCACGCCGCAGCGCTCGCACAGCGGCGGCGCGATGATGTGCACCGCGGCGAAGCACGCGACGCAGAACTGGCCGGGATCGGAAACCGGGTTGTCGCAGGCGAGGCAGAGCGGCGGTACCAGCGCATCCAGCGCGAGCCGGCCGACCCTCGGGAAAAGCCTAGACGCCGAAACGGACAGTCCCATCCCGCTCGATCTCGTGGACGAGGTCGATCTCCCAGGAGAGGTAGTCCTTCATCGCCGCCTCGATGCCGCTGTTGCGGTCGTAGGGGCGCAGATAGACGTCCACGCAGGCCTCGTCCGGCGGGTTGGTGCGGTCGGCGTCGAGCGGAAGCCCGGCTTCGCGCCAAGCGGCCATGCCGCCCTCCATAACCCGCACTTTCGCACCCGAGAGCACCGCGATCTCGGTGGCGGCGAAGGCGGCGAGGCGGCCGTCCTCGCTCGTCACCACCACCTCCGCGGCACCAGCCAGCTTCTCGCGCACGCGGGCGAGGCGCGTGCGGATGCCCCAGAGCGCGCCCGGCGCGTGCCCGGCGCGGAAGGCGAGGCTGCGCGAAAGATCCAGAATCGGCGTCCCAGGCGCGATCTGGGCGGGCGCGACCGCGTTCACCAGCGGC
This sequence comes from uncultured Pseudomonadota bacterium, assembly GCA_963764465.1. Taxonomy (GTDB): domain Bacteria; phylum Pseudomonadota; class Alphaproteobacteria; order Acetobacterales; family Acetobacteraceae; genus JAJXXT01. Next base: position 460,514 of record CAVXSO010000007.1, read on the forward strand.
AGCACCGGCGTGTGCAGGCGCGGCAGCGGCGGCAGGTCCGCCATGCGGATCGTAAAGACTTCCCGATGGCCCATGAGGCGCAGCCAGGAGGCAGTCATCGTCGCGCGCACGCCGTCGTCGTCCACCAGCACGATGCGGGCGCCACGCACCGCGATCCAGCGGTCCGTCGCCTGCACCAACTGCCCGCCCGGGGCGTTGCGCATGCCGGGCGCGTGGGCGGCGGCGAACTCGTCCGGCGCGCGCACGTCCAGCACATAGAGCGTGCGGGAATCATCCGCGGCGAAGCCCGCCAGCGCGGCGCTCTCGATGCGGTGCACGCCGGCCTCGCGCGCGAAGGCCTCGGCGCGTTCCAGCGCGATGTCCGCCGTCGAGGGGCGGCCACGGGGATAGGTCGCGGTCTCGCCGCGCGCCGCCTTGAAGCCCGCGAGTTCCCAGCCCATCGTGCCGTTGCGGAGTGCGACGACCTTGTTGGGGATGTGGGCGCGGCGCAGGCTCTCGGCGCCGAGGATGGAGCGGGTACGCCCGGCGCAGTTCACCACCACCAGCGTCTCGGGGTCGGGGGCCAGATCGCCGACGCGATAGACCAGTTCCGCGCCCGGCACGTCGATCCCCGTGGGGATGGACATCGCGTGGAACTCCTCCATCGGGCGGGAATCCAGCACCACCATCTTGCGGCCGGAGCGGATCCAGGATTCCAGCTCCGGTGCGTCGACGCTTTCGGTACCGTAATGATGCTCCACCCACTCGCCGAACGCCTTGGAGGGAACGTTGACGCCGGAGAACAGAACGTGGCCGGCATCCGCCCACGCCCGGTTGCCGCCATCGAGCACGGAGACGTCCGTCGCCCCCATCTTCTCGACGAGGCTCGCCAGGCGCTTGGCCAGCCCGGTGCCGTCATCGACGCAGACGATGCGCGCGCGCGGGTTGGCCAGCAGGCCCGGCAGCAGGAGTTCCGCACGCGAGAGGGGAACGTTGTTGGCCCAGAACAGATGCGAGGCACCGAACTCCCCCTCCTCGCGCGCATCGAGGATGGCGAGCTCGTGACGGTCCTGAATCCAGCCGCGCAGCGCATCGGCGGTGACGGTCTTCATCGCGGGCGGCGCTCCGCTTCAGGCGCGCGGGGCGGCAGTGGGCTGCATGAAGTTGCGGTTATAGGGGATGGCGTCGCCCTTCTCGTCGTAGGCCATCCGGTTGTCGAGCTTTTCGAGCGCGAGCCCGTAGCAATGGAGGTGGCGCGTCGGGACGGTCCCCGTGGTGTGGATGGAGTGGATGTCGTCCGGCATCAGCGCGATACCGCGCCCGGGCTCGACCATGATCTCGCGATCCACCACGAGCTTGCCGGGCTCGCGGCGATAGACCTTGTTCAGCTCCTGGCCCTGGACGGCGACGACGACGGCCCAGGTGGTGTGGTCGTGCGGCTTGGTTTCGTTGCCGGGATTGAGCGCGTTCATGTAGAGCGCGAAGCGCCCGTCCGGCTGCTCGTCCAGCAGGTAGCGGTTGGAGCCCTTCTTGCCCGGCTCCGGCGGCGGAAACTCGGCGGTGGGGAAGAGCTGCTGCTGTTTCGCCAACGCCTGCAGCTCCGCCTCGATCCGGGCCAGCGCGGCGCGGGTGATGCCTTCGCTGGCCTCGATCGCGCGGATGCGGCCCATGGTGGCGGCGATCGCGGCGGCGCGGGCGGCGCGGATGTCGGTGGCGTTCATGGCGGGTTCCTCCTGGCCGGGAGGATAGGCCGCGCTCCCCCTGGCCGTCCATCGCGGGTTGCCGTCGCGGAGGGCTTGGGGCACGCAGGCCGGATGCAGATCGTGTTCGACCGAGCCGCCGTGCGCCGCCACCGCGACCGCGCCGCCGCCACCGTGGCCCGCGTGGCGCCGGTGCTGGCGGATGCCGCGGAACGCCTGCTCGACCGGCTGGATGATACGAAGGAACGCTTCGCCACCGCGCTCGATATCGGCGGGCGCGGCGTGGTGGCGCCGATACTGCGGGCACGGGGGATCGCGACGGTCAGCTGCGACCTCTCGCCCCGGATGGCGGCGCTGAACCCGTGTGCCGTCGTGGCGGACGAGGAATGCCTGCCCTTCGCCGACGCATCGTTCGACCTGGTGGTGGCGTCGCTCGCGTTGCACTGGGTGAACGACCTGCCGGGCGCGCTGCTGCTGATCCGCCGGGCGCTCCGGCCGGGCGGGCTGTTCCTTGGCTCCATCCCGCTGCTCGGCACGCTCGCGGAGCTGCGCGCGGCGCTGGGCGAGGCGGAGGCGGCGATCCGCGGCGGCGTCTCGCCCCGCGTCTCTCCCTTCCCGGCGCTGGGGGATTGCGCGGGGCTGCTGCTGCGCGCGGGATTCAGCCTGCCGGTCGCGGACGCGGAAGAGATCCGCCTGCTCTACGCCGACAGGCTGCTGCTGCTGCGCGAGCTGCGCTGGGCCGGCGAGACCAACGCCATCGCCGAGCGCGAGCATGCCATCCCGCCGCGCGAACTGTTCGCGGCCGCGCTCGCGGCGCTCCCGGAAGAGGACGGGCGGACGGTCGCGACGCTCAGGCTCGGCATCCTCACGGGGTGGAAGGCTCCGCCCGCCGCTATGTCACCTTCGTGATCGCCCAGCGGACCTGCTGGGGACCGTCGGCATAACCCGTCAACACCACCTGTTCGCCGCGGCGTGGTTCGGTGGCGCCGAGATAGACGCTGCCTTCCAGCGTCATGCGCGCCCCGTCCGCGCGCAGGCGCCAGCCGGAGCCGGAGGGCAGGCGCAGCAGCACCGCCTCGCCATCCTGCTGCAGGCTCGCGTCCACGCTCGGGTGGAGATGGAAGCGGATGGCGAAGGGCTGCGGCGAGTCTGCCTCAACCGTGTCCTCACCGCGCAGGTCCTCGCCGCTCTCGGCGAGATAGAAGCGGCGGACATGCACGGCGCCGAAGACGCGCTTCCAGCCGTCATGCGACAGATGCAGCCAGTGGGCGCCCATGGATTCCTCGTGCCGCGCGTCGACGCTCTGCGGCCGGCGGCCGAGCCCTTCCTCGCGCACCTCCGAGGAGGACGTGTCTGCGATCACCAGCGTGGAATGGGCTGCGGTGGTGCGCATGCCCTCCCGCCACTCCTGCGTCGCCGCCAGCGCGGTGCCGCAGTTCACGATCATCCGCTCGCGCCCAACCGAGAACTCGAACGACAGCGTGCCGGCATGGGCCAGCCGGTCCAGCCGCGGCGGCGGCGGCGCCCCGCCATCGACGATGACGAGGCTGCGCCCGGCGGCGAGGCGGTAGAACCGGCCATCCGGCAGCGAACTGGCGGCCCGGGTCGCGCGCCCGGCCTGCGCCAGCACCAGCTCGATCGGGTGGGGGCCGTCCTCGCGCGTGGCGTTGAAGATCGCGAGCCCGCCATCGCCGTGACGCAGCACGCGCACAGAGGCGGCGAGCCGGTCGATCGCGGCGGTGAGCAGCGGCGGCGCCTCGGCGCGGGCGGCGGCGACGTGCAGGCGGATCTCGACGAGGTCCGCGAGGACGGCGAGCGCCTGGGCGGGGCTGCGCTCGACGTGGCTGCCGTCCGGCAGGATCTGGCGCTCCAGCTCCTGGCCCAGCACCCTGAGCGCGCGGTTGAGGAGGGAGGCGTGCTCCGGCAGCGCGGCGCCGGCGGCGACGACACCCTTCAGCGCCGCGATCGCCCGCGCGTCCATCTCCTCCGTTGGCAGGGCGGCGGCGAGCGCCCGGGCGTCCGCCACCAGGCGCGCCATCAGGCGCTGGCGGAACGCGTCGTCGGCCGTGGAGGCAAAGAAGTCGTAGTGGGCGAGCCAGCCGGAGAGGCGGCTGCCGGCGACCTCCGCAAGGCCCACCTGCGCGTCGGGCGGGGCGGCGAGCCAGGCGTCCACCAGGTCGCGGGCGCGCACGCGGGCGGCATCCGTCCCCAGCGCGCGCAGGTCCCTGAGCCAGGCGAAGCCGTGGGCGGCGGCGCGCAGCAGCGGCAGGCCGCCCGCCGGCGTGTTGGGCGAGCCGAGGAAGCCCTCCGGCCACAGCCCGACCTTGCCGCCCGCGATCTCGAGCTGGCCGCGCAGGATGGCGGCCCCGCGCGCGGCATCCCCGGGCCAGGGGTCGCGCAACGCCAGGGACGGCGCATCCGGCACGCGGGCCATGGAGAGCGGCACGCGGGCGAGTTGCTGGCGGCCCTGGCGCCACCATCGGCCGATGGTCCCGCTCATCTACCCCAGCGTCTCATATGGGGGATGGCCTCAGGGCGGCGATGGCCGCGGCGTAGTCCGGCTTGCCGAACACGGCGGTGCCGGCGACCAGCACGTCCGCGCCGGCGGCGATCGCCTGGGGTGCCGTCTGCGCCGTGATGCCGCCATCCACCTGCAGCGCGATCTCGCGCCCCGAGGCCTCGATGGCGCGCCGCAGCGCAGCGAGCTTGCCCATCTGGGAGGGCAGGAAGGCCTGGCCGCCGAACCCCGGGTTCACGGTCATCACGCAGATGAGGCCGATCGCGTCCAGCACCGGCAGCACCGCCTCGACCGGCGTCGCGGGGTTGAGCACCACGCCCGGCTTGCAGCCAAGGGCGGTGATGGTCTGCAGCGAGCGGTGCAGGTGCGGACCCGCCTCCGGATGCAGCGCGATGTGGTCCGCGCCGGCGGCAGCGAACGCCTCCAGGTACGGATCGACTGGCGCGATCATGAGATGGACGTCGAACGGGATGGGCGAGAGCGGGCGCAGCGCCTTGATGACGGCAGGCCCAAAGCTGATGTTGGGGACGAAGTGGCCGTCCATGATGTCCAGGTGCAGCCAGTCCGCGCCGGCGGCGGCGACGGCGCGCACCTCCTCGCCAAGGCGGGTGAAATCGGCGGCAAGCAGGGACGCAGCGATGCGGACGGCCATCCACCCGTTCTAGAGGCGGGGGCGAAACCGGCACAAGTTTCGGGAGTCCGCGCATCGACGGCGGTTTGTCCCGCTTGTCCGCGGTGCGCGGGTCTGGGACAGGCGGGGCAAAACCTGGATGGGCTCAGACGCGGACCAGGCGTGCCGCGAAGAACCCGTCCATGCCGCCGCGTTCGGGCCAGAGCGCGGGGGTGGTGCGCAGGTGGCCTTCCTCCGTGCGGGCCTCCGGGATGGACAGAAGCTCCTCCGCCGTGAACGGCTCGGGGCGCAGCGGGAGGCGGGTCAGCGCTGCGGCGATGCGCTGGCCGCCCTCCTCCGGCTGCAGGGAGCAGACGGCGTAAACCAGCCGCCCGCCCGGGCGCAGCGCACGGCAGGCGGCGTCCAGCAACTGGTCCTGAGTCGCGGCGAGGGCCTGCACGTCGTGCGGGCGGCGCAGGTGCGGGAGGTCCGGGTGGCGGCGGATGGTGCCGGTGGCGCTGCACGGCGCGTCCAGCAGCACGGCGTCGAGCGGCCGCTCGGGCGACCAGGCGCGGGCGTCGGCGGCGATGAGCGTCGCCTTGAGGCGGGTGCGCGCGAGGTTCTCGGCGACGCGCGTGAGGCGTGCCGCATCGCGGTCGATCGCGAGCACCTCCGCCCCGGCGGCGGCGAGCTGCATCGTCTTGCCGCCCGGGGCCGCGCAGAGGTCGGCGATGCGCTCGCCGGGCCTGGGTGCGAGCAGCCGCGCGGGCAGCGCCGCCGCCGCGTCCTGCACCCAGAAATCGCCCGCCGCGAAGCCGGGCAGCGTCGCGACGGGGGTGCCGGCGGGCAGGCGCAGGCTGCCGGTGGGCAGCTTCTCGGCGCCGGGCACCGGCGCGGCGCCGGGGCGCAGCGTGAGGTCCAGCGGCGCTTCCCTCGCATGCGCCTCGGCGATGGCGCGCGCCTCGGCCCCCCAGCTCGCCCAGAGCCAGGCAGGGGTGTCCAGACGCGGGCCGTCGAAGGCATCGAGCGCGTCCGGCTCCTCCGAGAGGCGGCGCAGCACGGCGTTCACCAGGCCCGCGAACGGGGCGAGGCCCCGCGCGCGCACCAGCGCCACGGCGGTGGAGACGGCGGCGTGCGGCGGGTCGCGCAGCACCAGCAGGGCGGCGGCACCAAGGCGCAGCACATGGCGCACCGCGTCTGGCGGCGCGCGGCGCAGGCGGGGTTCCAGCAGCGCGTCCAGCGTGCCGAGGCGGCGCAGCGCGGCGGCGGCGAGGCGGTGGCCGGCGGCACGGTCCCGGGCCTCCATCGGCGGCAGGGCGTCCAGCGCGTCGTCCAGCGGACGGCGGCGGTCCAGCACCGCGGAGAGCAGGGCGAACGCGGCCTCCCGCGTCGGATCGGCGAGCGTGGTGGCGGGCGCCTTGGCGCGGGGTTTCATGCGCCGGGTGATCGCCCGCCCCGCGGCCGGCCGCAAGGGCGGGGACGCCGGTCAGTGTCCCCGTCGGCGCCCCGCGTCAGCGTGGGCCGTCAGCGTGGTCAGCGCCAATAATAGGCTGGGGCCGGGCGGACATGGATCTCCGCGTGCGGGCGATACGGGTGGTAGTAGCCGGGCTCAACGACGCAGCCGGCCAGCGCCAGGGCCGCGAAAGCCAGCAGGACGAGGCGGGTGGCAACGGATCTGGACATGGCGGGAAACTCCCCAGAAGACCGCCGGAACGCCTCCGGCACCTCCTTTATGGGGGCGTTATGTAAACGGGCGTGGTGCATTGCGTGTCGAAATGCAACAGCACCGGGCTATTTGCCCCAGGGGTCATTCAGGCGCCGTCGTCCCCGCGTGCGCGGCGCCAAGGATGGTGGCGACGGCGCGCCGCAGCCAGGCCGCCCGCGCCGCCTCGTCCATCGCCGGCCCGAGCCCGAGCGCGCGCAGCTGTGGCGTGGTGACCACCAGGCGCTGGAACTGCTCGGCCAGCGCCGCGGGTTCGCGCACCCCATGGGCGGCAAGGAGAGCGGCGACCCGCTCGATGCCCACGCCCGCGCCAGCGCCCGCGAGGATCGAAGGCAGGTGCGGCACCCGCGCGCCCTCCGCCACCAGCAGGCGGAACAGCGCCAGGCCCTCCGGCGAGAGGCTCACCTCCAGCATCTCCGCCCCCGCCTGCGCGAGGCCGGCCGCGAGGTCAGGCGCGGTGTGGCGTGTCTCCGGGTAGCGCGCACGCCAGCGGTCGATAAGGGCGGCGACGGCGGCGGCGAACAGCACCGGCTTGTCGCGGAACCGCGCGTAGAGCGTGCGCTTGGAAACGCCGGCCTGCGCCGCAACACGCTCCAGGCTGGTCGCCGCGTAGCCGTCCGCGAGAAAGCAACGCATCGCCGCTTCCACGATGGCGCTGGTGAGCGCGGCGGCGACGGCACGCGGCGGGCGGCCGCGGCGGTGCCGGGCGCGGCGCTCAGCGGTGCCGGGCGCGGCGCGCAGTTGGGCGGACATGGTGGAGGCGCGATCGCGGACGGGACCGGAGCACGGGGCGTTCAGGGGGCGCGGAATCGCGGGGCCGGGAGAACGTCATGCGGTGCAGGTTTAGCGCCCCCGTTCCGCCGCTGATGTACGAAATGTCTCGAAGTGCAACAGAACGTGAGGCGCCGGCCGCCCTGGAAGGGGCTCAGGGCCGCCGCAGCGCCATCAGCGCCAGGATCTCGAAGCCGATCGCCGCGCCGAGCTGCGCCGTCACCGTGTTGGCGTCGTATTGCGGCGCCACCTCCACCACGTCCCCACCCGCGAGCGTGAGCCCGGCGAGACCGCGCAGAATGTCGAGCGCCTCGCGCGGCGTGAGGCCGCCCACCTCCGGCGTGCCGGTGCCGGGCGCGAAGGCGGGGTCGAGGCTGTCGATGTCGAAGCTGAGATAGAAGGGCTCAGCGCCCAGCACGGCGCGGGCGCGTGCCACGATCGCCTCCGTGCCCAGCCGGTCCACCTCCTCCGCGTGGATCACCGTCATGCCGGAGACGTAGGAGAACTCGTAGAGCATCTCCGCCGAGCCGCGGATGCCGATCTGGATGGTTCGTTCCGGGTCCAGAACACCATCCAGTACCGCCTGGCGGAACGGACCGCCATGGTGGAAGCGGCTGCCCTCGAGCAGGCCGGAGGTGTCGCAATGCGCGTCGATATGCACGAGGCCGAGCGGCTTCTCCCGGCCGAGCGCGCGCAGGATCGGGTAGGAAATGGAATGATCGCCGCCGAACGCGAGCGGACGGATCGCGGCACGTCGCAGCCGGTCCACGAAGGCTTCGATATCCTCGATCGACTGCTCGAGGCTGTAACGGCTACGGAACGGTATGTCGCCGATGTCGGCGCAGGCAAGCTCCCCCACCGGCGCAATGCGGTGGACATGATGGTAGGGGCCGATGCGCTCGATGTTGCGGATGGCGCGCGGGCCGAGCCGGCTGCCAGCGCGGTTGGTGACGCCGAGGTCCATCGGCACGCCGAACAGCGCCACCTCCAGCCCCTCGGTGTCGCCGTCGATGCGCGCGGGTGCGCCGAGCAGCGTGGGGATGCCGGCATAGGGTTTCCTGCCGCCCTTGCCCGCGCTGATGCCGGCGGAAAGCTCGAAGGCGCGGCGGAAGGCGGGATCGTCCACCACCTCCGTCGCGCGGTCGCGGCCGGCGAAGCGGGCCCGCAGGGCGGCAAGCCTGTCATGATTCATCGTGACGATACCGTTCCCTGTTGCGCCGCGTCCGCCGCCGGCGGGTGGGGACGCGCCGCCGCCAGCTCCATCAGCCGGTTCCAGCGCGCCGCGGAATGCAGGTGCGCATAGATCGGGCCGATCCAGCCGCGCCGGCGCCAGTCCAGGTAGGTCTCGTCCGGCACCGCGTCCAGCCGGTCCGGCTGCAGCACCTTGAAGCCGCGCACGCGCCCGGCGCCGCCGCCTGTGTAGCGGATCGTCGCCTCCTCCTCACGCAGCAGGCCCGCGGCCTCCATGGCACGGCCGAAGGCGGCGGCGGCGGCGAGGTTGTCGCGGAAGGCGTTGCAGAACATCAGCGCCTCGTTGAGCGCCACACTGGGTTTTCCGTCCTCGAACAGCGCCGCACCCCGCCCGGTGTTGAGGCACGCGGCAGTGGGGTCCATGCCGACGAAGGAGGCGTTGCGCGCCCGGTCCTCCACGTAGACGAACGGGTAGGAGCGCAGGTAGGCGGGCACGTAGGCATCCGGCCGCCAGGTGCCGTCCGACTGGATGAAGAGGTTGCCGGTATCGGCGAGGCCCATCAGCACGACCGGCGTGGGCACGGCGCCGGCGGTGAACAGCACCGGGTAGTGGCGGGAGGCCTGCTCGAACTCGCTGAGGCCGAGCGGCACGGTCTGCCCCGCTACCGCGAAGGCGAAGCCGGCGGCGCGGTCGAGCCGCAGCCCGCCATGCCGCTCCGGCGAGATCGCCTCCACGCGCTGGTAGAACAACGGCAGGTTCGGCGCGGGGGTCGGCGGCTGTGACGGCACGCCCGCGGGTGGGGTCGTCTCGGACATCGTCTGGGACATGGTGGGAGTGTGAGGCAGGCGGGCGGCGGCGGCAATTCCCCCCAGGCCCGCCGCGAGCCGCCCTGACATGGCCGCGGCTTCATGCCGGGCCGGTTGGCATTTTCCGCCGGCCGCGCCCATAGTGCCCGCACGTGAGGCGGTGGGACGATCAGGTCGCGCACGGCAACCACCGGCCTTCGCGAACCGGCGGAACAGGGAGACAAGAAGAATGACAACGTGCAGGACCACACGGGGAATCGCCGCGGCATTCGCCGTCGTCGCGCTGGGGTTGGCGGGTGCCGCGCCAGCGCGCGCCGCCGACCTCAAGATCGGCGCGATGGTGCCGACCAGCGGTTCCGAGGCGCCCTACGGCATCGACATGCTGAACGCGATCCGCATGGCGGCCGACCAGGTCAACGCCAAGGGCGGCGTGATGGGCGACAAGATCAGCATCATTCCCGGCGACGATGCCTGCGACCCGCAGGCGGCGGTGAACGCCGCGAGCAAGCTCGTCTCCCAGGGTGTGACCGGTGTGGTCGGCGGCTACTGCTCCGGCGCGACGCTGCCGACGCTCAAGATCTACGGCGACGCGCATGTCCCGTTCATCATCACCGCGGCGAACTCCACGGCGCTGATCGGCGCCAACCCCGGCAACGCGTTCATGGTGAACTCCACCGGCTATGACCAGGTGAACACCGTCGTCGACCTGCTGCAGGCGAAGAAGATCAAGACCATCGCCATCATCAACGAGGGCGACGCCTATTCCGCTGATCTCGCGCGGCTGACCCGGGCTGCGTGGGAGAAGCTCGGCGACAAGGTCGTGGACTACGAGGTGGTGAGCAAGGGTGAGCAGGATTTCTCCGCCGTCGTCACCAAGATCCGCGCCGCCAAGCCTGACGCCGTGTTCTGGACCGCCTATTACGCGGACGGCGCGCTGCTGCTGAAACAGCTGCGCCAGGGCGGCTACACGGGCATGATCGCGCTGGGCGACGGCAACAACTCTCCGGATCTGTTCAAGATCGCCGGCGCGGCGGCGGAGGGCGTGTACTGCTTTTCCAACCCCACCGCGGACTTCCTGCCCTCCGCCAAGACCTTCACGGCGGACTACCAGAAGCAGTTCCACCAGGCGCCAGGCCCGTATTCCACGCTCTCCTATGACGGGATGATGCTGATGGCGCACGCGATCACCGTCGCGGGCGGCACGGACAAGGCGAAGATCGTGGAGGCGCTGAAGGGAACGAAGGACTTCAAGGGCGTCGCCGGCCCGATCACCTTCACCGACAAGAACACGCTGGCGCGCAGCAACTTCGTCGTGCTGGTCGGCAAAGGCGGCAAATGGGCGCTCTACACCGGCCCCGGTGCGCCGGCGATGCCGTGAGGAAGGCGGCCTGATCGCGGCATCCCGCGCCGGAAGCCTGGCGGGATGTCGCTCCAGGACATCGTTCTGCAGCAGCTGGCGAACGGGCTCATCCTCGGCTCGTTCTACGCGCTGGTGGCGCTCGGCTATTCGATGGTCTACGGCGTCATCAAGCTGCTGAACTTCGCGCATGGCGACTTCTACATGGTCGGCGCCTTCGTGGGGTTCGGCAGCCTGTCGCTGCTCTCCGGCTGGCTTGGCGGCGGCTGGGCGGGGATCGTGCCCTCGATCCTGCTCAGCATGCTCGCCGTCGGCATGCTCGGCGTGGTGATCGACCGCGTCGCCTACCGGCCTCTGCGCGACGCGCCGAAGCTCTCGGTACTGATCACCGCGCTCGCGGTCTCGATGCTGCTCGAGAACATCGTGCTCGCCTTCACCGGCGGGCAGTTCACCGCGTTCAGCACCGATCTCGGCTTCGCCGGCATCGATCTCGGCCTGGTGCACGTGACCTGGACGCAGATGGTGCTGGTCGGCACCTCCGTCGTGCTGATGGTGGTGCTGGAGCTGTTCGTCTCGCGCACGCGGTACGGACGGGCGATGCGCGCGATCGCGATCGACCAGGACGCGTGCCGGCTGATGGGCATCGACGTCAACCGCACCATCGCGCTGACCTTCTTCATCGGCTCGTCGCTGGCCGCGACGTCCGGCGTGCTGGCCGGCGTCTATTACGGCAGCATCAACTTCTTCATGGGCTTCCTCATCGGGCTCAAGGCGTTCACCGCGGCCGTGATCGGCGGCATCGGCAACATTCCGGGCGCGATGCTGGGCGGCCTGCTGCTCGGCCTTCTGGAAGCGTTCGGCACGCAGATCCCGGGCGTGGGGACGGAATGGAAGGACGTTTTTGTTTTCGCCTTCCTGATCCTGTTCCTGGTGTTCCGGCCCACGGGGATTTTGGGCAAGCCGGAAGTGGAGCGGATGTGAGCACCGCGCTCGCACCGCCAGCCTCGCGTTCGCCGCGCGCGATCGCGATCACGCTGGCGCTGCTTGTTGCCGCGCTCGCCGTGCCGCTGGTCGCCAACAACTATGCGCTCGAGGTGCTGTCCGAGGCATGGTTCTACGTGCTGCTCTGCCTCGGCCTCAACATCGTCGTGGGCTATGCGGGGCTGCTCGACCTCGGCTACGCGGCGTTCTTCGCGGTCGGCGCCTACACGGCGGGGCTGGTGACGCTGAAGCTGGGCCTGAGCTTCTGGCTGAGCCTGCCGCTCGCGGTGGTGGCGGCCGCCATCGCGGGGGTGGTGATCGGCGGCCCGACGTTGCGGTTGCGTAGCGACTACCTCGCCATCGTGACGCTGGGCTTCGGCGAAATGGTGCGCATCACCGTACGCAACCTGGCGGTCACCGGGGGTGCGAGCGGGCTGGTGGGCATCAGCCGGCCGTCTCTCTTCGGCTACAAGCTCGATACGATCGCGGGCTTCTACTACATCTTCCTCCTCCTCGCGATGCTTGCCGTGCTCGCGAGCCACCGGCTGGAGCATTCGCGCATCGGGCGGGCGTGGAAATATGTCCGCTCGGACGAAGACGCGGCGCGGGCAATGGGCATCAACCACGCGGCGGTGAAGCTCTCGGCCTATGTGCTGGGGGCCATCTTCGCCGCGATCGGCGGCTGCTTCTATGCCGCGAAGATGACGGCGATCGCGCCCGAAACATTCAACTTCAACCAGTCGCTGCTGATCCTGCTCGGCGTCGTGCTCGGCGGGCGTGGCAAGATCCCGGGCGTGATCCTGGGCGCGGTGGTGGTGGTGGTCGCGCCGGAGGTGTTCCGCGACGTCGGCTCCCTGCGCATGCTGGTGTTCGCCGCCTGCCTGCTGCTGATCATGCTGCTGCGCCCGGCAGGGATCTGGCCCGAGCGCTGGCGGTGGGGCTGACCGTGGCGCTGCTGAACATCGCCGGCCTGTCGCTCGGCTTCGGCGGGATCGAGGTGCTGCGCGACCTCGACTTCACGGTCGAGCCCGGATCGATCACCAGCCTCATCGGGCCGAACGGGGCGGGCAAGACCTCCGTCTTCAACTGCCTCACCGGGTTCTACCGGCCGAGCGCGGGGCGCATCACACTCGCGGGCCAGCGCATCGACCGGTTGGCGCCGCATCGCGTCACACGGCTCGGACTCGCGCGGACGTTCCAGAACCTGCGGCTGTTCCGCGAGCTGACGGCGGCGGAGAACGTGATGGCGGGGCGGCATTGCCGCACCGGTGCCGGCGCGCTGGACGCGATCCTGGGCACCGCGCGACATCGGCACGAGGAAGCCGCGATCGCCGAGGCGGCGCGGCACTGGCTCGGCTTCGTCGGCATCGCGGATGCGGCGGAGCGGGTCGCGGGTTCCCTGCCCTACGGCCATCAACGGCGCGTGGAATGGGCGCGAGCACTGGCAACGCAGCCGCGACTGCTGCTGCTCGACGAGCCGGCGGCGGGGCTGAATGCCGGGGAAAAGGAGGAACTGATCGCGCTGATGCGCCGCATCCGCGACGAACTCGGCATCACCATTCTGCTCATTGAGCACGACATGGGCCTCGTGATGCAGGTCTCCGAGCACATCGGCGTGCTGGACCACGGACGCAAGATCGCGGAAGGCACGCCGGAACGGGTGCAGAACAACCCCCTGGTGATCGAGGCCTATCTCGGCCGCGACGAGGACGAGACGAGCGAGGCCGCATGAGCGAGGCGGTGCTGCGGCTCGAGGACGTCGAGACCTATTACGGGCAGATCCATGCGCTGCGCGGCATCGGCTTCGAGGTGCGCGAGGGCCAGGTGGTAGCGCTGCTCGGCGCCAACGGGGCAGGCAAGAGCACGAGCCTGCGCACCATCTCCGGCCTGGTGCCGGCAAGGCGCGGCAAGGTCACGTTCATGGGCCAGGACATCACGCGCATGGCCGCCCACCGCATCGCGCAGCTCGGCCTGGTGCACGTGCCGGAGGGGCGGCGCATCTTCAAGGGGATGACGATCGAGGAGAACCTCGACCTCGGCGGCTTCACGGTGCTGGACGCGGCGGAGCGGCGGCGGCGGCGCGAGGCGGCGTACGCGATGTTCCCCATCCTGGCGGAACGGCGGCACCGCGATTCCAGCCTGCTTTCCGGCGGCGAACAGCAGATGCTGGCGATTGCCCGCGCACTGATGGCGAAGCCCAGGCTGCTGCTGCTCGACGAGCCCTCCATGGGGCTGGCGCCAATCCTGGTACAGGAGATCATGCGCACCATCCGCCGCCTCAATGCGGCCGGCACCACGGTGCTGCTGGTGGAGCAGAACGCGCGCGCGGCGCTGCGGCTCGCCCATTACGGTTGCGTGATGGAAACCGGGCGCATCGTGCTCGCCGGGGAAGCAGCCGGGCTGCGTGCCAACGAGGCGCTGACGAAGGCCTATCTCGGCGCCTGAGCGACAGCCTCAGATCTCCGTGATGTCCGGCGCGGGCCCCGGCTCCCGTTCCTCCAGCGTGCGGGCGTGCTCGGTGATGTTGCGCAACGAGCCGTGCAGCGCCTGCCAGTCCGACGGCGGCAGTCCGGAAGCCAGCTCCGCCTCCAGCGCACGGGCGAGCGGAATGATGGCGGCGTGCATGCGTACCCCGGGCGGCGTGAGGCCGAAGCGGCGCGCCCGCCCGTCCACCGGGTCCGGCTCGCTCGACAGCAGGCCCGCGGCGGCGAGGCGAGCCGCGGCACGGCTCACTTTCACCTTGTCCATCTCCGTGCGCTCCGTGATGCCGCCGGGCGAGAGCGTGCCGAAGCGGCCGAGCACCGCCATGACGCGCCATTCCGCGATGGAGATGCCGAACGCCTGCGAATAACGCCGCGCGAACAGGCGCGAGATACGGTTTGCGGCAACGGAAAGCTGATAAGGCAGGAAATCCTCCAGCGCGAAGTCGCGCGCATCCGCCGCCGCGCCGCGCTCGCCACCGGCATCCCGGGACCGCGCGGGATCGGCTCGCCTTGACACTTGTTGCATATGAAACTATCGCGCCCCCATACTCCAGGCGCAAGTCCTGAGTGTCTCGCGCAGGGCCCGGGCATCGCGCGCATACCGCGCGGCGATGGCAGGCTGCCCACGAAACGAACGACGGGAGGAAACCATGGCCGGCTTCGCCTCCACCACCGACCTTGCGGACAAGGTCGTCTCCTTCGACGAACTTGGTCCCGGGCTCTACGCCTACACCGCCGAGGGCGATCCGAATTCCGGCATAATCGTGGGGCCGAAGGGCGTCGCCGTGGTGGACGCGCAGGCGACACCGGCGATGGCCGAAGAGGTGCAGGCGCACATCGCGACCGTGACGAAGCTGCCGGTCGATACGATCGTGCTCAGCCACTACCACGCGGTGCGGGTGCTGGGGGCGAGCGGCTATCCGGCGCACACGATCATCGCCTCGGACGTCACGCGCGACCTCATCGTCGAGCGCGGGCAGCAGGACATGGACAGCGAGATCGGGCGCTTCCCGCGCCTGTTCCGCGGGCGCGAGGGCATCCCCGGCCTCACCTGGCCGACCGCGACGTTCCACGAGCGCATGACGCTGTGGATGGGCGAGCGGGAGGCGCAGGTGATCCGCATCGGGCGCGCGCACACCGCCGGCGACACGATCGTGTGGATGCCGAAGGAGAAGGTCCTGTTCGCCGGCGACACGGTGGAGTTTGGCGCCACGCCCTATTGCGGCGACGCTCATTTCACCGACTGGCCGGGGACGATCCGCAAGCTGCGCGAGCTGGGCGCGGAGAAGATGGTGCCCGGCCGCGGGCGCGCGCTGATGAACGCGAAGGAAGTGGCGGAGGCGTTGGCGGGAACGGAAGCGTTTACCTCGGACCTGTTCGCGATCGCGCGCGCCGGTGTCACCAAGGGTGCCACGCTTGCCCAGGTGTTCGGCGAGGCGATCGAAAAGATGCGGCCGAAATACGGGCAGTGGGTGATCTTCGACCATTGCATGCCGTTCAACGTCAGCCGCGCCTATGACGAGGCGCAGGGGTTGGATCGCCCACGCGTCTGGACCGCGGAGCGCGACCTCGAGATGTGGCACGCGCTGCAGGGCTCCGTGCGGTCCGGCGAAATCCCGAGGTAGGCGTGGCCGCTTTCGAGCCACCGCATTATCCGTTCCGCCCCGCCACCGACGACGGCACGCGGCACGGGGTGGTGGTGGTCGGCGGCGGGCTCGTCGGGCTGACGGCGGCGCTCGATCTCGCGCGGCGGGGCCGGCCCGTCGTGGTGCTGGACGACGACGATACGGTGAGCACCGGCAGCCGCGCCATCTGTTTCGCCAAGCGAACGCTCGAGATCTACGACCGGCTCGGCATCGGCGCCGCCATCCGCGACAAGGGCACGACCTGGAACACCGGACGCGTCTATTTCGGCGAGCGGCAGGTCTATGGGTTCGACCTGCTGCCGGAGAGCGGGCATCGCAACCCGGCCTTCGTCAACCT
Organism: uncultured Pseudomonadota bacterium; assembly: GCA_963764465.1. Classification (GTDB taxonomy): domain Bacteria; phylum Pseudomonadota; class Alphaproteobacteria; order Acetobacterales; family Acetobacteraceae; genus JAJXXT01. The sequence continues at coordinate 476,617 of CAVXSO010000007.1, forward strand.
GCAGCAATACTACGTCGAGCACTGGCTGGTGGAAGCGTGCCTTGCCACCGGGCTTGTGGACATACGCTGGAAGCACAAGGTGGCGGGCGTCGTGAACGGTGCCGACGGCGTGACGATTTCCGTCGAGACGGAAGTGGGCAACTATTCAGTCACAGCGGACTGGCTGCTGGCGTGCGATGGTGCGCGCAGCCAGGTGCGAGAAGCATTGGGGCTCGACTTCGTCGGCAAGGTGTTCCGCGACCGGTTCCTCATCGCGGACGTCATCATGCACGCGGATTTTCCGGCGGAGCGGCGCTTCTGGTTCGAGCCGCCGTTCCATCGCGGCGGTTCCGTGCTGCTGCACCGCCAGGCGGACGATGTGTGGCGCATCGATTTCCAGCTGGGCTGGGACGCGGACCCGGAGGCGGAGCGCGAGCCGGAGCGGGTGCGGGCACGTGTGCGCGCGATGCTGGGGCCCGGCATTCCGTTCGCGCTGGAATGGGTGAGCATCTACACGTTCCGCTGCCGGCGCATCGAGAAATTCCGTCACGGCCGCACGATCTTTCTCGGCGACGCGGCGCACCAGGTGAGCCCCTTCGGCGCCCGCGGCGGCAATGGCGGCGTGCAGGACACGGATAATCTTTGCTGGAAACTCGATGCCGTGATCAGGGGCGAGGCGCCGGACACGCTGCTCGACACGTACGACGCCGAGCGAATCCCGGCGACGGACGAGAATATCCTGAACTCCACGCGCTCCACCGATTTCATCACGCCGAAGAACGAGGCGGCACGGGCCTATCGCGACGCGGTGCTGGAGCTTTCCGCACATTACGATTTCGCGCGGCCGCTGGTGAACTCGGGCCGGCTGTCGAGGCCGGCGGTGCTGCGCAACTCGCCGCTCTCGACGCCGGACGATGTGGCCTGGCCGGCGGGCGCGCCGCCTGGCGCCGTGGCACCGGACGCGCCGCTCGACAACGGCTACCTGCTCGACCGCACGGACCCGGGCGGGTTCACGCTGCTGGTGTTTGGCGATACCGCCCAGGGTGCGATCCCTGGTGTCAGGCGCGTCGAACTGCCGGGCGAAGGGCTCGCCGCGGAACGCTATGGCGCCGGCGCCGGCAACGCGGTGCTACTGCGGCCGGACCAGCACATCGCGGCACGCTGGCGGCACTGCGACGCCGATGCGGTGGCGCGCGCGCGCGACCGTGCGCTCGGGAGGGAGGCATGACGGGACTGGACACGACGCCGAGGCTCGACGACCCGGACCTCGCCTTCGAGAGCCTGGTCGAGGCGCACCGGGATCTGACACCGGAGCAGTCGCGCAGGCTCGATGCGCGGCTTGTGCTGCTGCTGGCGAATCATATTGGGTCCGTCGCAGTGCTGCGGGAGGCAATCGCGGCGGCATCGGCGGCAGCGTGGGAAGCGCCGGGCGGGAAGCCGTGAAGCTCTACACCTATTTCCGTTCCTCCGCCGCCTACCGGGTGCGGATCGCGCTCGGGCTCAAGGGCCTCGCCTATGAACCGGCGTTCGTGCACCTCGTTCGCGATGGCGGCGCGCAGTACAAGCCGGACTACGCGGCGATCAACCCGATGCATCTCGTGCCGTCGCTCGCCACCGACGAGGGGGCGGTGCTGACGCAGTCGCTCGCGATCCTGGAGTGGCTTGAGGAGACGCATCCCACGCCGCCGCTGCTGCCGGCCGAGCCCGTGGCGCGGGCGCATGTGCGCGCCTTCGCCGCCACCATCGCGTGCGACATTCACCCGATCGACAATCTGCGGGTGCTGCAATACCTCAGGCATGAGATGGGCCAGGGGCAGGAGGCGATCGACACCTGGTACCGGCACTGGATCGGCGTTGCGTTGCCAGCACTGGAAGCGATGGCCGGCGAGGGACCGTTCTGTTTCGGTAACGCGCCGACATTCGCGGATGTCTGCCTGGTGCCACAGCTGTTCAACGCCCGGCGCTACAACTGCGGGATCGAGAGATTTCCGAGGTTGCTGCGGGCAGAGGCGGCGTGCCTGGCGCTGCCGGCGTTCCAAGCGGCCGCCCCCGCGGCGCAGCCGGACGCCGAGTAGGTGGCGTTCGAACTCACCCGCCTGCCGGAAGGGTTCTACGACGACCCCTACACGGCCTATCGTGCGCTGCGCGAGAGCGACCCCGTGCATGTGCTGGCGGATGACTCGCTCTTCATCACGCGGCATGCGGATTGTGTCGCGGTCTATCGTGACCCGGTGCTGTTCAGCAGCGACAAGCAGGCGGAGTTCGCGCCGAAATTCGGCGACGGCACGCCGCTCTACACGCACCACACGACGAGCCTGGTGTTCAATGATCCCCCGCTGCACACGCGGGTGCGCCGGCTGATCATGGGCGCCCTGACCGCGCGGGCCGTCACCGCGATGCGCGAGGGAGTCGTCACGCTGGTCGACCGCCTGATCGCGGCGATGGCGGCGAAGGGGACCGTGGACCTCGTCGAGGATTTCGCGGCGGCGATACCGGTGGAGGTGATCGGAAACCTGCTTGATGTGCCGCGGGCGGAGCGCGGACCGTTGCGCGGCTGGTCGCTCGCCATCCTCGGCGCGCTGGAGCCGGTGCTGACGCCGGCGCAGCTCGCGACGGGTCACGCGGCGGTGAGCGCGTTCCGCGCCTATCTCCGCCAGCTCGTCGCGGCGCGGCGGGCGCGACCTGGCGACCCCGCACAGGATGTGCTGACGCGGTTGATCGCAGGTGCGGGCGGCGACACGCTGCTGGAGGAGGAGCTGTTGCAGAACTGCATCTTCATCCTCAACGCCGGGCACGAGACGACGACCAACCTCATCGCAAACGCGCTTGCCTCGCTCGATCGAGACCGGGAAGCGCGGGCGCTGCTGCTGGCTGAGCCCGGGCTGATGAAGTCCGCGATCGAGGAGTTCCTGCGCTTCGAAAGCCCGAACCAGCTCGGCAACCGGCGCAGCACGGCGGAGGCAGATGTGGGCGGCGTTGCGATCCCAGCCGGTACCGGCATCACCATCGGCATCGGGGCCGCCAACCGGGACCCGGCGGTGTTCAGCGAGCCGGAGCGGCTCGACCTGCGACGCTGGCCCAACCGGCACCTTGCCTTCGGCTTCGGCACGCATCAATGCGCGGGGCTGGCGGTCGCGCGGATGGAGGCGGAAGTGGCGCTGGGCGCGATGCTGGCGCAGTTCCCCGCCTACCGAATCACGCGGAGCGAACGCTCGCGCCGGGCGCGGTTCAGGGGCTGGCTGCGGCTGGACGCCGAGCTCGCCTGAAACATCGCAGGGCGGCAATGCGACGATGATGCTTGCGTCGGCGCGCGGCCGGGCGCCATGAAGCGCGTTTGGAGATTCGCCCGTTGCTGAAGCTACGTGTCATTCCCTGTCTGGACGTGCGGGACGGCCGCGTCGTCAAAGGCGTGAACTTCGTCTCGCTGCGCGATGCCGGAGACCCGGTCGAGCAGGCCGTGGTCTACGACGCGGCGGGGGCGGACGAGCTGACCTTCCTCGACATCACCGCGAGCCACGAGAACCGCGACACGATCCTCGATGTCGTGGCTCGTACCGCCCAGCGCGTGTTCCTGCCGCTCACCGTGGGTGGCGGCATCCGCGCCGTCGAAGACGTGCGCCGGCTGCTGCTGGCGGGTGCGGACAAGTGCAGCATCAACTCCGCGGCCGTGGCGGACCCGGAGCTGGTGGGGCGCGCGGCCCGGAAATTCGGCAGCCAGTGCATCGTCGTCGCGGTGGACGCCAAGCGCATCGGGCCTGGCGAGTGGCACGTTTTCACCCATGGCGGACGGCGCGACAGCGGGCGCGATGCGCTCGCCTGGTGCGCGGATGTGGCGGCGCGGGGGGCGGGGGAGATCCTGCTCACCTCCATGGACCGGGACGGCACCGGCGAGGGATTCGACCTCGAGCTCCTGCGCGCGGTGTGCGGGCGGGTCCGCGTACCGGTGATCGCCTCGGGCGGCGTTGGTACGCTGCAGCATTTCGTGGACGGCGCGCGTGCCGGGGCCACGGGGCTGCTGGCGGCAAGCGTGTTTCATTTCGGTACCTTCACGATCGCGGAGGTGAAAGCGGCGCTGGCCGCAGCCGGGCTGCCCGTGCGCCTGCCGCGCCCCATCCCGCCGCGGGCAAAGGCCGCCTGACCATGGCGAAACAAACCAGGAAGAAGCGGGAGCCTGCGAAGGCGAAGCTGTCGAAGCCGCTCAAGGCGATCATCCGCAAGAACGCGAAGAAGATCTCCAAGTCCGCGAAGCCCGTGGCACCCAAGCAGGTGGCAAAGACGCTGCGGGCACTCGGCGTGGCGATGCCGCCGCCACAGCCGCTCGGCGCCACCTCCGACGTGCTGGACCGGCTGTGGGGCGTGATCCTGAGCCGGCGCGACGCGGACCCAAATGTCAGCCACTCCGCGCGGCTGCTCTCGCGCGGGCCGGCGAAATGCGCGCAGAAATTCGGCGAGGAAGCGGTCGAGTGCCTGATCGAGGCGGTCTCCGGCACCCGTCCAGCGCTGATCGCCGAGAGCGCCGACGTGCTCTACCATATGCTGGTGATGTGGGTGGCGAGCGGCGTACGGCCGGAGCAGGTCTGGGCGGAGCTGCAGCGCCGCGAGGGCGTGTCGGGCATCACCGAGAAGGCCGGACGGACGGCGCCGCTGCTGCTCGGCCTGCAGACGACCAAAATTCCCTGAGGACGGCATGCCAGTCAGCGGTCACGGCCCCTATGACCCCCAGAACATCTTCGCGCGGATCCTGCGCGGCGAGATCCCGTGCAAACGCGTGTTCGAGAACGAGGTCGCGCTCGCGTTCCACGACATTGCGCCGCAGGCGCCGGTGCATGTGCTGGTGATCCCGAAGGGCGAATACGTTTCGTTTTCGGACTTTTCTGCGAAGGCGCCCGCGGCGACGATCGCGGCGTTCTTCCGCACCGTGGGCGAGGTGGCGAAATCGCTCGGGCTCGAGGCCGACGGCTACCGGCTGATCGCCAACATGGGGCCGGATTCCGGGCAGGAAGTGCCGCATTTCCACGTGCACATCCTGGCCGGGCGCGCGATGGGGCACATGCTGGTGGCGCGCGCGTAACGCGCCGCCATCAGCAGGGCAGCGAGGACAGCGTCTCGTTCACCTCCGGGAACTGCCTGAGCATCGACGTGCCGGCGAGGGTCAGGCCAATGCGCTTGCGGTCATCCGCGCGTAGCCGGATATGCCATTTGGTGAGGACCTCGCGGCTGTCGCGATAGACCTGGAAATAGCGCTCCACCATCGGCGCCTGGGTGCTCGCACGGACGAACCGACGTGTCTGGTTGGACCAGGCAATGCCGGTCGCCGCGAAAAGCCGGCGCACCTCCGCCTCGGGATCAGTGACGACATCCCTCAGGCGGACGACGATGGTGCCCGGGACGTCGTGCAGGTCGTCGTAGGCCTTTTCGTTCATCAGCGCCCAATGCCAGGCGAGCCGCTCGACCATGTCCAGCCGCTCGAATCCCTCGCGCGTAATGCCATAGCGCCGCGCCTGCGCGCAGCTGGTGCAATCCGCGAGATCCGGCGGGAGCGGCATGCGGCCGGTGCGAATGCCGTGTAGCCAGGAACCGACCTGCCCGACCGGGTCGCGCAGCAGCAGGACAAAGCGCGCGCCAGGCCAGGCATGGGCGAACAGGCCCGCACGGCCACGTGAGTTGACCGTCTTGATGACCGTGATGGGTGACACATCCGGCCGCATCAGGTCGGGGACCGAAATGTGCCGCAGCGCGCGCGGACCGAGCGCCAAACCCGCGACGCGGAGCGAGCCGACCATCGTCGCGTGCGCCACATTGCCGGCCGCGCTGCGCCAGGCTTTCGCGAAGTGCGGGCGCGATCCCGTGGACTTGAGGTCGCGCGCGGCCATCAGCGCATGCATGTACGCCGCGGCCCTGGGCGCGAGGCGGGGATAATCCTCCGGCTCGAACACGCCGCGAAGCGCGGGATCCTTGGTGACCGTGTCCGGCTCGTGCCGGTAGAGCGTCTCGGGGCTGCTGTCGAAGATCTTGGCGACCCACGTGGTGCCGGAGCGTGGCGCACCGATGAGGAATATCGGGGCCATGGCATCGACGCCGTCGCCGTGCCGAAGACCGTTTTGCACATGTATTCATTGCCGTGTCCGAGGCCACAGCGCAAGATTTAAAATGGGATGCCTCTAGGCCTTGTCGGCACTTTTCCTGACTGGTGCGACCGTTTCACGGCCCATCCCAGGAACGTCGTCAGAACGTCGTAATGCCGCGCTTGCCCACCTGTCCCGGGGCCGGCGGCTCAGGCGCCGCGCGTCGCGGCCCAGAGACCACCCAGGACGCAGACCGCGCCGGCGAGGGACGCGGCGCCGAAGCCCTCATCGAGAAACAGCGCACCGAGCAGGAGCGCAGTGATGGGACCGAGACCGAGGAACACCGTGACATGCGTCGCGGGCGCGTGGCGAAGCGCCCAGAGCCATGCGATGTAGCCGCCGCCGCTCGAGGCACCGATGAACAGCACCGCGAGCCAGCCGGAAGGCGGGAGCGGCGGCACGCCAGCGAGCAGCGATTCCGCAACGATCGCGTAGAGCGCGAGCGCCAGCACCGAGGCCGCCATCGCCAGCGCACCGACCGCAACCGTGTCGTAGCGGCGCAGATAGGGGCGGTAGAACACGCTGCACACCGCGCCGACGAGCGCGGAGGCCAGCACCGCGAGGTCGCCCCAGCCAGGCTTCTGCGCCAGCGGCGCCTCCAGCGCCAGCGCGATGCCGAACATGGTGAGCAACACGCCGCCGGCCTTCCACGCGGTGAGGCGCTCCTGGCGGATGCCCGCCGCGATCAGCATGGTCAGCAGAGGAAAAGCCGAGAAAATCACCGCCCCGCGCGAGGCGGGAACGATGCGCAGCCCCCAGTTGAGCAGCGCAATGAGGATGCCGAACTGGCCGATGCCGAGCAGCGAGACGGGCAGAATGTCGCGCGGCGCGAAGCCGGCGGGACGGCGCGTCAGCAGCACGGGAACCAGGCACAGAAATCCGATCGCGTAGCGCAGCATCGCGAGTGTGGCGGGCGGGATCTCGGTGGCGACGAAGCGCGTCGCGACCATCGCTGCTCCCACCTGAACGCCGGTCACGGCGGCGGCGAGCAGCGCCGCGCGCCGGTGCGGTTGCGTAACGGCGCTCATCGCGCGCTAGAGGTCCCGTTCCCAGTTCTCGCCAACGAGCTCGTGGCCGAAGCTATGGTGCCGTTCCGACTGGACGAGGCGGAAGCCCGCGCGCTGGTAGATGTGCCGTGCCGCGGTGAGGATGTCGTTGGTCCATAGCGTCATGCGCCGATAGCCGGCCTCGCGCGCGAAGGCGAGGCATTCCTCCACCAGCCGCGCGCCGATGCCGAGGCCGCGCGCCGAGGGCTCGACGTAGAGCATGCGCAGCTTGGCGAGGTCGTCCGAGGCGCGGACGACAAAGACAGAACCGACGATCTCGCCCTCGCGCTCGGCGATCCAGCAGCGTTCGCGCGCGGGATCGAAATTCCTGATGAATGCGGCGACGATTTCCGCGAGCAGCGCCTCGAACTCGCCGTTCCAGCCATACTCCTGGCTGTAGAGGGCCGCCTGCCGGTGTACCACAAAACCAAGGTCGCCGATGCGCGGGGGGCGCAGGATATACGGCACGCGGGGCTCGACGCCGTCGCCAAGCAGGTGCTCGACCGTGCCGATCGCCGCGACGAGGCGGGCGCGCTCCGAGCGCGGCAGGTTCGCGAGCATCGCGCCCACTTCCTGTTGCGAGCGGGCATTGATCGCATTGAAGGCGGAACGGCCGGCACGGGTGAGGGAGAGCAGTGTCTCCCGCGCGTCGCGCGGCGAGGCGCTGCGGGCGATGAGCCGCCGCTCCTCGAGCCCGCGCAGCAGGCGGCTGACATAGCCGGGATCGAGCGCGAGCGTCTCGGCGAGGCGAGCGGCGGTGTGGCCCGGGGTCTGCGCGAGTTCCCAGACGATGCGGCCCTCGGTGAGCGAGAGCGGGCCGCCGAGCAGCCCCTCCTGCAGCACGCCAATGCGCCGCGTGTAGAAGCGGCTGAAGCGGCGCACCGCGACGACCGCCGCATCGAGCGAGGCATCGTCGGCTGGCGGCGTTTCCCCGGACATGGTTGCCATGGTCACACGAATAGTTGCTTTTAGCAAGTATTGTGATGATTTGACAGCGCGGCTCCTCCGGCCGCAGAGTCCCGGCACCGAGGGGCGCCCCGACGAAGGGGCTGAGACGCCGCTATGCGCGGCAACCCTTTGAACCTGATCCGGTTCGTGCCGGCGGAGGGACGGGAAACGGAAATCCCCTCGCCCGGCGCGCGCCACTCGCGAGGAGACGTCCATGACCGTGCAGCAGCGCCCCGCCGCCGTGACCACCGGGCCGATCCCGGGATCGCGCAAGATCTACAGCGCCGTGCCGGAGCGGACCGACATTGCGGTGCCGTTCCGCGAGGTGGACCTGCATCCTTCGGCGCGCGAGGAGCCATTGCGGCTCTACGACACGTCCGGCGCCTACACGGACCCCGCGGTCGCGATCGACCTCGAGGCCGGGCTGCCGGCGCTGCGCGGGGCATGGATCGCCGGGCGCGGCTTCACGGCGATCGACGGCCGCGCGGTGAAGGCCGAAGACAATGGCGGGGCCGTGGGCGAGAAGCTGGTCGCGCCCTGCCCTGCGCCGCGCGCGGTGCTGCGCGCCGAAGCCGGCAGGCACGCGACGCAGCTGGAGTTCGCGCGCGCGGGCATCATCACCGAGGAGATGCGCTTCGTCGCGCACCGGGAAAACCTCGGTCGCGCCAAGATGCTGGAAGGCGCGGAGGCCCGGCGGGCGGATGGCGAGGATTTCGGCGCCGCAATGCCGGCTTTTGTCACGCCCGAGTTCGTGCGTGCGGAAATCGCGGCGGGGCGCGCCATCATTCCCGCGAACATCAACCACCCAGAGCTGGAGCCCACCATCATCGGGCGCAACTTCCTGGTGAAGATCAACGCCAATATCGGCAACTCCGCGGTGACGTCCTCCGCGGCCGAGGAGGTCGAGAAGCTGGTCTGGGCAATCCGCTGGGGCGCGGACACGGTCATGGACCTCTCGACGGGGCGCAACATCCACAACATCCGCAGCTGGATCCTGCGCAACTCGCCGGTGCCAATCGGCACGGTGCCGATCTACCAGGCGCTGGAAAAGGTGGGCGGCGATCCGGACAGGCTGGACTGGGCCGTGTTCCGTGACACGCTGATCGAGCAGGCAGAACAGGGGGTGGACTACTTCACCATCCATGCCGGCGTGCGGCTCGCGTATATCCCGCTGACGGCGCGGCGGACGACGGGGATCGTCTCGCGCGGCGGCTCGATCATGGCGCGCTGGTGCCTCGCGCATCACCGCGAAAGCTTCCTCTACGAGCACTTCGACGAGATCTGCGACATCATGCGCGCGTATGACGTCAGCTTCTCGCTCGGCGACGGGCTGCGGCCGGGGTCGCAGGCGGACGCCAACGATGCGGCGCAGTTTGCTGAGCTGGAAACGCTGGGCGAACTCACCAAGATCGCGTGGGATCGCGGCTGCCAGGTGATGATCGAAGGACCAGGCCACGTGCCGATGCACAAGGTCAAGGCCAACATGGACAAGCAGCTCGCCGCCTGCGGCGAGGCGCCGTTCTACACGCTGGGCCCGCTCACAACCGATATCGCGCCGGGCTACGACCACATCACGTCCGCGATCGGGGCCGCGATGATCGGCTGGTTCGGTACCGCGATGCTCTGCTACGTGACGCCGAAGGAGCATCTGGGCCTGCCTAACCGTGACGATGTCAAAACGGGCGTCATCACCTATCGCATCGCGGCGCACGCGGCGGACCTGGCCAAGGGACATCCCTCCGCACGGTTGCGCGACGACGCGATCAGCCGGGCGCGGTTCGAGTTCCGTTGGGAGGACCAGTTCAACCTCGGCCTCGACCCCGACACGGCGCGCGCCTTCCACGACGAGACGCTGCCGAAGGAGGCGCACAAGACCGCGCATTTCTGTTCCATGTGCGGGCCGAAATTCTGCTCCATGAAGATCACCCAGGACATCCGTGACCAGGCGCAGCGCCAGGCGGGACTGGAGCAGATGAGCGAGGCGTTCCGCGCCGGCGGCAGCAGGATCTACGTCGACGAGAAGGCTTGACCGGCAGGCGGCCCACGCACGGCGCTGCCTGATGGCGAGCACCTACTTGATGGCGCCTTGCGTGAGGCCGGCGATGAACTGGCGCGAGAGGACGATATAGGTCAGCGTGATGGGCAGCGCCGCGAGCGTGAGGCCTGCGAACAGCACGCCCCAATCCGTGTTGAACTCGCCCATGAAGATGGTGAGGCCCTGTGGCAGCGTCTTCAGCCGGTCTGTCGTCAGGATCACCAGCGGGAAGAAAAAATCGTTCCAGATAGGCACCGCGTTCTGGATGCCGGCAATGACCAGCGCCGGGCGCGCGAGCGGCAGCATGATCCGCAGCATCACGCCGAGTTCCGAGGCGCCGTCGAGCCGCGCGGATTCCTCAAGCTCGCCAGGCAGGATACGCAGGAATCCCGTCAGGATGAAGACGGCCGAAGGCAGGCCCATCGCGACGTAGATCAGGATCAGGCCAAGGCGCGTGTCCAGCAGATGCAGCGTGTCGAGCTGGATGAAGAGCGGGATGATCGCGAGCTTGAGCGGCAGCATCAGCCCGGCGACAAAGAAGAGATAGACGAGGCCGGAGCCGCGGAAGACGTAGCGGGCGAGCGCATAGGCCGCCATCGTGCCGAAGACGAGGATCCCCACGATCGAGCCCGCGGTGACGATGATGGAGTTGGCGAGGTAGAGCGGGAAGCTCGTCTCCCTCCAGACCTTGGCGACGTTCGCGAAAACCGCGCCGGTGGGGAAGCCCAGAGGGGAGGCGAAGATTTCCGCGTTGCTGCGCGTGGCGGACAGCAGCATGACCAGCAGCGGAAAGACCATCACGACGGCATTGGCGCCGAGCAGGAGCTGCCAGGCCCAGCGGTGCCTTTCCGTCACAGCTCGATCTCCCGCGCCCGCAGGATGCGCAGGGCAACCGCCGAGACCGCCGCGATGAAGATGAACATCAGCACCGCAAGTGCGCTGCCATGGCCAAAATCCTGCAGGCCGGAGCTCACGGCACCGAAAGCGGTTCGGTAGAACAGCAGGCCGAGCACGTCGGTCGCGCCACCAGGCGGACCGTCGAGTCCGCCCATCACGTAGGGCAGCTCGAACCAGTTGAAGCTGCCGATGAAGGTGAGGATGACAACGATGGTCGCCGCGGGGGCGACGAGCGGCCAGACGATGCGCGCCATCAGCACGCGATCCGTCGCCCCGTCGATGCGCGCGGCCTCCAGCGTCTCCTTCGGGATGCGCTGCATGCCAGCGAGAAAGATCAGCGCGGGGAAGCCCATCCAGTGCCACGCGTTGGTGGCGATGAGGGAGGCGAGCGCCGTGCGTGCGTCGCCGAGCCAGGGCAGGCCCTGTATGCCAACGAGTGCCAGAAGCTCGTTGACCGCGCCGAAGATCGGGTTGAGCAGCAGCTTCCAGAGGATGCCGACGACAATGGCCGAGAGCACCACGGGTAGAAACACGATCACCTGGTGCACGCGATGGCCGGGCATCGCCTTCAGCAGCGCGAAGGCGATGAGGTAGGCGAGGCCGTTCTGCACCACCATCAGGCTCGCGAAGACGATGACGTTGTGCCAGAGCGCCCGCCAGGTCGCCGCGGCGTAGGGCGCGACCAACAGCACGTCCCGCAGGTTGGCGAGCCCGACCCAGCCCGTCGGGCGCGGGCCCTGGAAGCTGCGGAACGCGTCGGCGAAGGCGCCGAGCACAGGCACCACGACGAACAGCGTCATCACCGCCGCCCCGGGGGTGAGCAGGAGGGCAATCCACAGCCCTCGCCGCAGGCGTCCGCGCCTTGCCCCGGGGTGAGGCGGCTTAGGCGACGTCACTTACCCTGGAAGGGCTTGTAGTACTTGGCGATGCCGTCGGTGACGAAGGCGCCGACCTGCTCCGGTGTCATCGAACCCGCGAACATCTTCTGCAGCGCGCCCTGGAGCAGTTCGGAGCCCGTTGGGTTCTCGTAACGGAACGAGACCGCCATGATATAGGGCACGGATTCGTTGCCCATGGCGGCGACCTTGGCCAGCATCGGGTCCTTCAACACCACGCCCTTGATGGGCGAGACGTCGCCGAGCATGGCGCCGAGCTGGTCACCGAACTCCTTGGTGCCCATGAAGCGGACGAGGGCGAGGGCCGCCTTCTGGTGCTGGCTGCTCTTCACCACCGCGTAGCCGCCGTCATAGAATTTGGAGACCAGCTGCGGGCTGTTGGCGTCCGGCGCGGGCGGAGCCATGAAGTCCATGGCCAGCTTCGGGTTCTGCTTGGCGAAGTTGGCGATCTCCCAGCTGCCACCGACGAACATCGCGGCACGGCCGGAAAGGAAGAGCTGCTGGCCCGTGGGGTAGTCGATGCCGGTGAAGCCGGGCGGCATGAACGGCTTCAGTTCCAGGAGCTTGCCCAGGGCGGCGGTGTATTTCGGGTCCTTGAACGTGGTCTTGCCGGCGACGACGTCCTTGAAAAACTGCTGGCCGAGCATGGGACCGGTAAGGTCGCCGGCGAACACCTCGTCCATCCAGCCAGTCGCGGTGCCGTTGGCAATGCAGATCTTGCCGGTTGCCGCGATCGCCTTGCACGCGGCGAGGAACTCGGCCCAGGTCTTGGGCTCCGCCACCTTGGCCGCAGCCAGGATGTCCTTGTTCACGAGGATACCCAGCGTCTGCGTGGAGAAGGCGAAGGAGTAGATCTTGCCGGTGGAACGAACGGCGAGAGCCGCCTTCGCGTCATCGGGCAGATTGGCCAGTTCCGGATCGTTCTGCGGCGTCAGCTCCACGAGGTAGCCGGGGGTCGCGAGCTGCTCCAGCCCGCCATAGGCGCGGGTGTGCAGCACGTCCGGTCCCTTGCCGCCGGCGAGCGCGGTCGAGACGATGGTCTGGTAGTCGGCCGGCGGAAAGGCCTGGAAGACGACGTGGATACCAGGATTCTGCTTGGTAAACTCATCGAACAGCTTGGTGTAGACGGCCTTGTCCTCCTGGCGCCAGGTCCAGAAGGTGATGTCCTCGGCGCGCGCGACGCCGGAACCAAGGCCGATCGCGGCGAACAGCGCGGCGAGCCCCGCCAGCAGCTTTCTCATCGTTCCTCTCCCATACGAATCGGAAACGATCATGCTGCCGGCGGGGCGGGAGTCAATGCGGGGCGCTAGGCCCTTTCGATGTTCCAGAAGATGGGCAGGCCCTGCAGCAGCCCCTTGAGATCGGCGCGGCAGGCGGTGGGCGTCAGGCTCTGGCCCAGCGGAATATAGGGAACATCCACGAAGGCCTGGAGCTGGATCTTGCGCGCGATCTCCTTCTGGGCGGCGAGCGAGGTTGCCGCCATCCACTGGTTGCGCAGCTCCTCGAGTTTCGGCGCGGTGGGCCAGCCGGTGATCGCCTGCTTGCCGTTGCCACGCAGGAAGACGTGCACCGCCGGGTTGATCTGGTCGAGCCCGCTCCACGAGGTCTGGAAGATGTTCCACCCCCCCTTGTCGATCGGGTCCATCTTGGCGCGGCGCAGCAGCACCGTGCCCCAGTCCATCGCCTGGAAGTCGAGGTTGATACCGATCTTGGGCAGGAGCGCGCCGGTCACCTCGGCGAGCGCCTTGGTCGAGGCGATGTTCATCGGCGCGAGGAACACGACCTTCTCGCCCTTGTAGCCGGCCTGCTCCAGCTCCTTCTTGACGGCGTCCAGGTTGCGCTGGCTGGTGAGGTTCTCCATGCCCGCGTCGCTGGCCATCGGGGTGTCGGGGCAGAAATAGCCGACGCCGTCGCGCCAGAGGTGACGGTCCGTGCCGTTCACGGCGATCATGTAGTCCGACTGCGTGATGGCGTGGACGATGGCGCGGCGGATGGCGGGGTTATCGAAGGGTGGCTGGAGCTGATTGAAGCGCATCGTCGCGATGGTGCCGGTAGGCACGACGATGGGCGTCACCACGCCCTGGCTCTTCTGCAGCACTGGCAGCAGATCGGCGGAGGGCGTGTACCACCAGTCCACTTCCCCGGTCTGAAGGGCGGCCATCGCGGTGGAGGGATCCTGGATGACCTGCCATTCGATGCGCTCGAATTTCGCGATCTTGGGGCCCGAGGTCCATTCCGGCTTGCCCGCGGGGACGGGCACGTAGTCCGGGTTGCGTTCCCACACCGCACGGACGCCGGCGACGCGCTCGTCTGCCTTCCAGCGATACGGGCCGCTCCCGATCGCCTCCGTTATCTGCTTGTAGGGATCCGTCTCGGCCAGGTGCTGCGGCATGATCGGGCACATGCTGGGCGAAATCTTGCACAGCGCCGTGGGCAGCAGCGGAAACGATGTCTTCAGCTTGATGACGATGGTCTTGTCGTCCGGCGCCGACATCTCGTTGGTGGCGGCGGCAACCGACTGGCCGAAGCCGTCGCGCGCGCTCCAGCGCTTGATGGAGGCCACCGCGTCGCGTGCCAGCACCTTATCGCCGTTATGGAATTTGAGGCCGTCGCGCAGCGTCATTTTCCAGGTCTTGCCGTCGTCCTCGACGACGTGGCCCGCGACCATCTGCGGCGTGGCCTCGAAGGTCGCGTTCTGGCCGTAGAGCGTGTCATAGACCATGTAGGCGTGGTCGCGAGTCTGGTAGCTCGTGGTCCAGACCGGATCGAGGGAGACGAGGTCCACATCGGGGACGAATTTCAGCACGTTCTTCGAGGCGCCACGTGCCAAAGCCGGGGCAGCGATGCCAGCGGCGGTGCTGGCGAGGAAGGTGCGACGACGCATGGGAACCCCCGTCTGTTGTTGTTGGGGTGATCTTGCACCGGCGCGCGCGCTGCGCGAAGCCTGTTTCATGGAATTCATCGATTGCGTGGTGGTGGGCGCGGGCGTGGTGGGGATCGCGACCGCACGGGCACTGGCGAAGGCGGGGCGCGAGGTGTTGGTGCTCGAGGCCGCGGAGGCCATCGGCACCGAGACCTCATCGCGCAATTCCGAAGTGGTTCACGCGGGAATCTACTACGCAAAGGATTCCCTTATGGCGCGGCTCTGCGTCGAGGGGCGGCGGCGGCTCTACGAGTTCTGCGCGAGCCGCGGCGTGGAGGCGCGAGCATGCGGCAAGCTGATCGTTGCGACGGACGCAGCGGAGGCGGAGCGGCTGGCCGGGATCAAGGCGAGGGCCGAGGCCAACGGCGTCGAGGACATGCGGATGCTGACGGCGGCGGAGGCGACGGCGATGGAGCCGGCGCTGTCCTGCACCGCCGCGCTGCACTCGCCGCACACGGGGATCGTGGACAGCCACGGCTACATGCTGGCGCTGCAGGGCGAGGCGGAGGAGGCAGGCGCGAGCTTCGTGTTCCGCAGCCGCGTCGAGCACGGGCACGTTACGGAGGACGGCGTCGTGATCCAGGCGGAGGGCGAGACACTGGTCTGCCACACACTGGTGAATGCCGCGGGGCTGCATGCGCCGGCGCTGGCGCGCGGCATCGTCGGCATGCCAAGCCAGCTCGTGCCGAAGGAATACCTGGCGAAGGGCAATTATTTCTCGCTGCCGGGGCGCGCGCCGTTCTCGCGGCTGATCTATCCCGTGCCGGTGCCAGGCGGGCTCGGCGTGCACCTGACGATCGATCTCGGCGGGCAGGCCAGGTTTGGGCCGGATGTCGAATGGGTGGACGAGATCAACTACGACGTCGATCCCGCGCGCGCGGACAGTTTCTATGCCGCGATACGGCGCTACTGGCCGGGGCTGCGCGACGGCGCGTTGCAGCCGGGCTACGCCGGCATCCGCCCGAAGATCGTGCCGAAGGGCGCGCCGGCACAGGATTTCGTCATCCAGGGACCGGCGGTGCATGGCGTGCCGGGACTGGTCAACCTGTTCGGGATCGAAAGCCCGGGGCTCACCGCCGCGATCTCGCTTGCGGACCTGGTCGTCACGGCGTGCTGATCGGAATCCGGGCAGCCGCCGCTAGCCAGTGTTGAAGAACCTGTAGACTTTCTGGGCGATTTCCTTGGAGATACCCGGCGCGGCCTCGAGGTCCGCGAGCCCCGCCTGCTTGACGCCGCGCGCCGAGCCGAAATGGTGCAGCAGCGCCTTCTTGCGCGCCGGCCCGATGCCGGCGATCTCGTCGAGCTCGCTGGTGACGAGGGATTTCGAGCGGCCAGCGCGGTGTGTTGTGATGGCGAAACGATGCGATTCGTCGCGGATGCGCTGCAGGAAGTAGAGCACGGGGTCGCGCGGCGGCAGCTGCATCGGCGGGTGCCCCGTACGATGGAACCATTCGCGCCCGGCATCGCGGTCCGGCCCCTTGGCAATCGCGACCAGCGGCACGTCGCCAAGGCCGAGCCCCTCCATCACCGCGGTGGCGGCGGAAAGCTGGCCGGCGCCGCCATCGATGAGCACCAGGTCCGGCAGCGTCTCCTCCTCCTTCAGCGCGCGGGAGAAGCGGCGTTCCAGCATCTCGCGCATCATCGCGAAGTCGTCGCCGGGGGTGATGGGGCCACGGATGGAATATTTGCGGTAGGCCGATTTGCGGAACCCCTCCGAGCCCGCCACGACCATCACGCCATAGGGGTTCGCCCCCATGATGTGGCTGTTGTCATAGCACTCGATGCGCTCAGGCGGGGCGGGCAGGCCGAACGTCTCGGCAACGCCGGCAAGGAGCTTCGCCTGGCCCGCGCTTTCCGCGAGCTTGCGCTCCAGTGCCTCGCGCGCGTTGGTCAGAGCATGCAGCACCACGTCGTGCTTCTCGCCGCGCTGCGGCACGGCGATCTCCACATGCCTGCGCGAGCCCAGCAATTGCGCCTTGAGCGTCAGCGCCTCCTCGACGAGTTCCCGCTCCTCGATCGGGTGGCTCAACAGGATCACCGGAGGCGGTGGCTTGTCGTCGTAGAACTGGGCGATGAAGGCGGCGAGCACCTCGCCTGGTTCCGCGTTGCGCGCATGGGTGGGAAAATGCGCGCGGTTGCCGTTGTTGCGCCCGCCGCGGACGAAGAAGATCTGCACGCAGCTCTGCCCGGCGTTCTGCCAGACGGCGATCACGTCGGCATCGCCCAGGCTCGCGGGGTTGATGACGTCGGTGCCCTGCACCGCGGTCAGCGCGCGGATGCGGTCGCGGATGGAGGCCGCGCGCTCGAATTCCAGGTGTTCGGAGGCTTCCTCCATCTCCGCCGCGAGCGCCTGCTGCACGTTTCCGGCGCGGCCGGCGAGGAAGCCGCGCGCCTGATCCACAAGCGCCGCGTAGTCCGCCTCCGCGATGCGGCCAACGCAGGGGGCAGAGCAGCGGCGGATCTGGAACAGCAGGCACGGGCGCGTGCGGCTGGCGAAGACCGTGTCCGCGCAGGAGCGCAGCAGGAAGACGCGCTGCATCGCCGTCACGGTCTGGTTCACCGCCCAGGCGGAGGCGAAGGGGCCGAAATAGGACGCCTTGCGCGTGCGCGTGCCGCGATGCTTGGCGATTTGCGGAAACGGATGATCCTCCGTCAGCATCAGCCAGGGGTAGGACTTGTCGTCGCGCAGGACGATGTTGAAGCGCGGCTTGAGGCGCTTGATGAGGTTCGCTTCCAGCAGCAGCGCCTCGGCCTCGGTATGCGTGGTGACGATCTCGAGACTCACCGTCTCCGACACCATCCGGCGCAGGCGCTCAGGCAGGCGGGAGAACTGGGTGTAGGCGGTCACGCGGCGGCGCAGCGCGCGGGCCTTGCCGACATAGAGCGCGTCGCCCTTGGCATCGAGCATGCGATAAACGCCGGGCGAGAGCGGCAGGGTGGCCAGTGCCGCCTGGATCACCGCGACCCCCTTGGCGGGCGGCGGCGGAGACGGATCGGGGCCCGGAGGAGCGTCTGGCGGGATCATGTGCGTGGGCTGCGGCGGAGTCCAAAATTGTGAGGAGAGCCTGTGGAAAACCTTGTGGGGAAAGTCCCGCGCACGTCGCCGCAACCGCGGATTTCCGCAGAGTCCCACGGAACGGGGATAATGTTACCGATTTGATAACGCATTGTTTTCATTGATATCTATGATGACAGACCCGTCACAATCTTAGCAAAAACTGACATGTGCCTGGAATTGCTTGCCGCCCGCCCGGGGAGTGGAAAACTAGCGCCGGCGGCGTTCGACCTCGACGCCGACACTTGATGCGTCAGGCAGGATATCAAGCTTTTCCACGCGCACCCGGGCGACCGCCACGCGCGGGTCGTCGAGGCAGGATTCGGCGATCCGCTCGGCCAGCGTCTCCACCAGGCGGACATGGCCCGCGGCGACGATGGCGCGCACCCGCTCGGCGATCGCCGCGTAGTCGACCACGCGGGACAGCGAGTCGCGGCCGACCGGCGCGCGCGACATCGGCCGGGCGCCGTCATCCTCCACCGCGAGGTCCACGTTGACGCGAATGCGCTGCCGGCGACCGTGCTCGCTCGCGTAGACGCCAATCGCTGCGTCCAGCGTCAGGTCGCGCAGGAAGATGTGCCGCAGCGCGAGCCCGGCATCGGCGAAGCGCGGTGTCTCCACATCCCACTCCTATTCGACGATCGGGCTGCCGTTCCCGGGCGACCATTGCAGGTGCTGACCGCCGTCGAGCGCCAGCATCTGGCCCGTATAGGAGGGCAGGGCGAGCACCGCCAGCACCGCGCGCGCGATCTCCTCGGGCGAGGTGGCGCGGCCGAGCGGCGTCGATTCCGCCTGGCGGCGGAAATGCTCCGGCGTCTGGCGCATGTTGGCGAGCGCGGGCCCCGGGCCGATGCCGACGACGCGGATGCGCGGCGCGAGCGCCAGCGCCATGGTCTGCGTCAGCGTCCACAGCCCCGCCTTGCTCAGCGTGTAGGAGACGAAGTGCGGCGTGAGCGACCAGACGCGCTCGTCCAGCATGTTCACGACCACGCCCTCGGCGTCTGCCGGCAAAGCGCGGGCGAAGTCCTGCATCAAGCGGAACGGCGCGCGGAGATTGGCCTCCATGTGCGCATCCCACGAGGCGCGTGTCGCATCCGCCCATTCATCGCGCTCGAACGTGCTGGCGTTGTTGACGAGCACGCCAATGGGGCCGAGCGCCATGGTCGCGGCGGGAAGCAGCGTGGCGACTTGGTCCTCGCGTGCGAGGTCGGCATGCAGCACACGCGACGCAACACCCTTCGCGCGGACTGCGGCGGCGGTTGCCTCCGCCTCCGCCTGGCTGTCGCGGGTGTGAATGGCCACGGAGAAGCCGCTCTCGGCCAGCGCCAGCGCGATCGCCGCCCCCAGCCGCCGCGCCGCGCCGGTGACGAGCGCCGCGCGTGGAATGGAGGCCGGGATTGCGCCCGGCATCAGGCGGTGCGGTCGCCCGAAACGCCCTGCAGCCCAGGTCCTTGCAGGGCGGCCTGGGCCGCCGCGAGGCGGGCCACCGGCACCCGGTAGGGCGAGCAGGAGACGTAGTCGAGCCCGACGCTTTCGCAGAAGGCGATGGATTGCGGATCGCCACCATGCTCGCCGCAGATGCCGAGCTTGAGCGCGGGCTTGGTGGCCCTGCCCTTCTCCACCGCGATGCGCACCAGCGCGCCGACGCCCTCGATGTCGATGGAGACGAACGGATCGCGCGGCAGGATGCCCGCCTCGACATAGGCGGGCAGGAACTTGCCGGCGTCGTCGCGCGACAGGCCGAACGTGGTCTGGGTGAGGTCGTTGGTGCCGAAGGAGAAGAAGTCCGCCACGCCCGCGATGGCGTCCGCGGTGAGTGCGGCGCGCGGCAACTCGATCATCGTTCCGATCGTGTACTCGATGGTGATGCCGGTTTCCTTCGCCACCGCCTCCGCCTGGCGGACGACCTGGGCGCGGGTGATCTCGAGCTCGCGGCGGACGCCGACGAGCGGGATCATGATCTCCGGCACCGGCGCCTGCTCGCCCGCGCGCACCACCTCGACCGCGCCCTCGAAGATGGCACGCGCCTGCATCTCATAGATCTCGGGATAGGTGATGCCGAGGCGGCAGCCGCGATGGCCGAGCATCGGGTTCGCTTCCGCGAGGTCGGAGGCGCGACGGGACATCGTTGCAATATCGGTACCGAGCGCCTGTGCGACTTCCGCCAGCTCCGCCTCGCCATGCGGCAGGAACTCGTGCAGCGGCGGGTCCAGCAGACGGATGGTAACTGGCAAGCCCGCCATGATGCGGAACAGGTCGCGGAAATCGTCGCGCTGGAACGGCAGCAGGCGCGCCAGCGCCGCGCGGCGGCCGGTCTCGTCCTCCGCCATGATCATCTGCCGCACGGCACCGATGCGCGCGGGGTCGAAGAACATGTGCTCGGTGCGGCAGAGCCCGATGCCTTCGGCACCGAATTTGCGCGCGGTCTCGGCATCGAGCGGCGTCTCGGCGTTGGCGCGCACCTTCAGCCGGCGCACGGAATCCGCCCAGCCCATCAGCGTACCGAAATCGCCGGAAAGAGAAGGCTCGACCATCGCCACATGGCCGACGAAGACCTCCCCGGTTGCGCCGTCGAGCGTAATCGTCTCACCGGCGCGCAGCGTGCGGCCGCCCGCGGCGATGGTCTGCGCACCATAGTCCACCGCCATGCCGCCGGCACCTGCCACACAGGGCCGGCCCATGCCGCGCGCGACGACGGCAGCGTGGCTGGTCATGCCGCCGCGCGTGGTGAGGATGCCGCGGGCAGCGTGCATACCGTGGATGTCCTCGGGACTGGTTTCGATGCGCACCAGGATCACCGCCTCGCCCTTCGCCGCGCGCGCCTCCGCCTCATCGGCGGAAAATACGATGGCGCCGGCGGCGGCACCGGGACTCGCGGGCAGGCCCTTGGCCAGCAGCGTGCGCTTCGCCTCAGGGTCGAGCGTGGGGTGCAGGAGCTGATCCAGCGAAGCGGGCGCCACGCGGCGGATCGCCTCCTCGCGGTCGATGAGGCCTTCCTGCGCCATCTCCACGGCGATGCGCAGGGCGGCGCCGGCGGTGCGCTTGCCGTTGCGTGTTTGCAACATGTACAGCTTGTTGCATTGGATGGTGAACTCGATGTCCTGCATATCGCGGTAGTGCTTTTCGAGCGTCGCACGCACGCCGAGCAGCTCGCGATAGGCATCTGGCAATGCCTGCTCCATGCTGGTCTCGTCGGGCTTGGCGCGTGCATGGGACAGCGGCTGCGGCGTGCGGATGCCGGCGACCACATCCTCGCCCTGGGCGTTGATGAGGTACTCGCCGTAGAAGATGTTCTCGCCGGTCGACGGATCGCGCGTGAAGCAGACGCCGGTCGCGCAATCCTCGCCCATGTTGCCGAACACCATCGCCTGCACGTTCACCGCCGTGCCCCAGTCCGCGGGAATGTCGTGCAGCTTGCGGTACGTGTTGGCGCGCGGATTCATCCAGGAGCCGAAGACGGCGCCGATGGCACCCCAGAGCTGCTCCCATGGGTCCATCGGGAAGGGCTTGCCGGTCTCGGTGCGGACGGTGTCCTTGTAGCCCTCCACCACCTCCTGCCAGTCGGCGGCGGTGAGCGCGGTGTCCTCGATCACGCCGCGATCAAGCTTCACTGCCTCGATGATTTCCTCGAAGCGGTGATGATCCACGCCGACCACGACGGAGCCATACATCTGGATGAAGCGGCGATAGGAATCCCAGGCGAAACGAGCATCGCCGGAAGCGTTGGCCAGCCCCTGCACCGTCGCGTCGTTGAGGCCAAGATTGAGCACCGTGTCCATCATGCCGGGCATGGAGACGCGCGCGCCGGAGCGGACGGAGACGAGCAGCGGGGACGCGGCATCGCCGAAGGAGAGGCCGACCGCCTTCTCCACATCCGCCAGCGCCGCGCGTACCTGTGCGTCCAGGTCCGCGGGGTATTGCCGGCCGCCCTCGTAGAACGCCGTGCAGACTTCCGTGGTGATGGTGAAGCCGGGCGGCACCGGCAAGCCGATCGAGGCCATTTCCGCCAGGTTCGCGCCCTTGCCGCCGAGGAGGTTGCGCATCGAGGCGCTGCCCTCGTTACGACCTGCTCCGAAGCTATAGACCCATTTCGTCATAGGCGTCGTGGCTCCTTATCCCTCGATGCGGGAAAACTCGGCGACTAGGTTCATGGTGGCGCGGACGCGGGCGAGCAGGGCCAGACGATTGCGGCGCAATTCCGGCACCGGATCGTTGACCATCACCTCCGTGAAGAACGCATCCAAGGGCCCCCGCAATTCGGCAAGGGCCGCCATGGCGCCAGTAAAGTTCTGTTGCGCCAGCGCGGCGGGCACGGCCTGTTGGGTGCTGGCGGCGGCGGCAGCCAGGACCTGCTCGCTCGCGAACCTGAGAAGACCCGGCGCCACCGGCCCGTCATGCGGCCCGTCCTTGGCTTCCTCGATGCGCAGGATGTTGGCGGCGCGGCGGTAGCCGGCCAGCAGGTTCGCGCCCTCCGGCGTCGCGAGCACGCTGGCCACGGCATCGGTGCGTGCGAGGAGGCGGACGAGGTCGTCGTCGAGCCCGGCGCCGAGCACGGCGGCAAGCACGTCGTGGCGAGCACCCTCGGCACGCAGTTGCACGCGCAGGCGCTCCGCGATGAAAGCGAGCACTTCTTCGACGACGGCGAGGTTCGCGAGTTCTGCATAGCCAGCGACGGCATCGGCAAGGACCGGCCGCAGGGCGAGGCGCAGCCCACCCTCGCGCAGGACGCGGATAACGCCGAGCGCCGCGCGGCGCAGCGCGAACGGATCGCCGGCGCCGGTGGGTTTCTCGCCGACGGCAAAGAATCCGACCAGCGTGTCCAGCTTGTCCGCCAGCGCCACGGCGGCGGCAAGCGGCTCGGTGGGCGGCGCCTCGTTGGGGCCACGCGGCGCGTAATGGGTGCGGATGGCGGCGGCGACACCTTGTGCCTCGCCGTCGTGCGCCGCGTAGTAGCCGCCCATCACGCCCTGCAGCTCCGGGAACTCGCCAACCATGCCGCTCGCGAGATCGGCCTTGCAGAGGATGCCGGCGCGGCGGGCGAGATTGGCGTCCGCCCCCAGCGCCGCCGCAATGGTGCCGGCGAGCGCCGCGAGGCGCCTCGCGCGAGCGCCCTGGCTGCCGAGGCGGGCGTGGAAGGTGACGGCGTCGAGTGCTGGCAGGCGGTCCTGCAGCTTCGTGCGGCGGTCGAGATCCCAGAAATGCCGCGCGTCGGCAAAGCGGGCGCGCAGCACGCGCTCGTTGCCGGCGACGATCGCCGCGCCGCCATCGTCCGGGATCACGTTGGCGACGAAAGCGAAACGATCCGCGGCGTTGCCGTCTGTGCCGCGCAGCGCGAAGTAGCGCTGATTCACGCGCATCGAGACCTGCATCACCTCGGGCGGCAGGTCCATGTAGGCAGCGTCGATGCGGCCAAGCATGGGCACGGGCCATTCGACGAGGCCCGCGACCTCGTCGAGCAGGCCGGGGTCGTCCACGACCGCGAGCCTCTCGGCGGCGGCAAGTTTCTCCACCCCTTCCTTGACGAGGCGCTTGCGCTCGCTGGCATTGACGATGACGAAGCGCGCCCTGAGTTCGTCGGCCCATTGGCCGGCGCTGGCGACGGCGAATGGGCCCGGCGCGAGAAAACGGTGCCCTTCCGAAACGTCGGCGGAGGCAAGGCCGTGGCCGTCATCCTCGCCCTGGCGCAGATCGAAGGGTACCACCGTGCCGTCGAGGAGGCAGATGATGCGGCGCAGCGGGCGCACCCAGACGAACTGACTGGTGCCGCCCCAGCGCATCGATTTCGGCCAGGGGAAGCGACGCAGCAGGTCCGGCAGGGCTGCGGCGATCAGTGCCGCGGCGGGACGCGCGGGCAGGTTACGCTCCAGTACCAGGAAGCCATTTTCCTCCCGCAGGTCCTTCCGCGTGGCGCCGTGCTTGCGCAGGAAGCCTTCCACGGCCTGCGGCGGCGCCGAGGCACGGGGGCCGCGCTCGGACTGGGTGCTCGCGGGCACTTCCGCCGCGATGCTGGCGGCGAGCGCGATTCGGCGCGGGCCATACCAGGTGCGGACATCGGCAACCTTCAGCTCCGCGAGCGCGGCGGCGAGCAGGCGCGCGAGATCGGCCGCCCCGCCGGCCTGCATGCGCGCGGGGATTTCCTCGCCGAACAGCTCGATGAACAGCTCCGGCATCAGGCGGGCTCCTCGCCGGCCACCCAGGTTTCGCAACAGGATTTCGCCAAAGCGCGCACGCGGCCGATATAGGAGGCCCGCTCGGAGACCGAAATAACGCCACGAGCGTCCAGCAGGTTGAACAGGTGGCTCGCCTTGATGCACTGGTCATAGGCCGGCAGCGCCAGCCTCTCGCGCAGCAGGGCGGCGCACTCGGCCTCGGCATCCTGGAAATGGCGCGCCAGCATCGCGGTGTCCGCGTGCTCAAAATTGTGCGCGGAGTATTCCCGCTCGGCGCGCAGAAAGACGTCGCCATAGGTGACGCCGCGGCCGTTGAAATCCAAGTCGTAGACACGTTCCACGCCCTGAACGTACATCGCCAGCCGCTCGAGCCCGTACGTCATCTCGAAGCTGGGCACGGTCAGCGGAATGCCGCCCATCTGCTGGAAATAGGTGAACTGGCCGACCTCCATCCCGTCGCACCAGACTTCCCAACCCAGGCCCCAGGCGCCGAGCGTCGGTCCCTCCCAATCGTCCTCGACGAAACGGAAATCATGCCGGCGGGGGTCCAGCCCGAGCTCGCGGTAGCTGGCGAGCAGCATGTCCTGCGCCGCTTCCGGCGACGGCTTCATGATCACCTGGTACTGGTAATAGTGCTGCAGGCGGTTGGGATTTTCGCCGTAGCGGCCATCCGAGGGCCGGCGACTGGGCTGGACGTAGGCGGCCGCCCAGGGTCGCTCGCCCAGCGCGCGCAGCGTGGTCGCCGGGTGAAAAGTGCCGGCGCCCATCTCCACATCGTAGGGCTGGAGGATGACGCAGCCCTGCCGCGACCAGAAGCCGTGGAGGCGCAGAATGAGGTCCTGGAACGAGGGGTCGGCCATTGGTTCAGCGCTGATTCCCTGATGTGCGGCGTTCTTGACGCGGTGCAACACGCGGAGCAAGCCCCCTCGGCCCGGAACCAGCGGCAGAACCCGGAGGCGAGCGGCATGGCGGTGGACGGACTGGACGATGCGACAATCGCCGCGATCCTGCGGCACACCCGGCGGGTCGCGCTCGTCGGCGCCTCCGCCAACCCGGACCGGCCCGCCAACGAGATCCAGGCCTGGCTGCAGGGACGCGGCTACGACGTGACGCCCGTGAACCCCGGGCTCGCGGGACAGACGCTGCTGGGGCGGCGAGTGGTCGGCAGCCTCGCGGAGGCGGCGCCGCTCGAGATGGTGGACGTGTTCCGCAACCCCGCCCATGTGGCCCCGATCGTGGACGAGGCGATACGGCTGGGGGCGCGCGTGGTTTGGATGCAACTCGGCGTCGTGCACCAGGCGGCGGCGGCGAAGGCCCGGGCGGCGGGGATCACGGTGGTGATGGACCGTTGTCCGCTGACCGAAACGCGCCGGCTGGGGCTGGGGCGGCTCACCGGCGCCTGAACCCGCGTCCATCCGCGACCAGGCTTGCTTGAACCCGAGCGGGCCGGGGGCCAGATTGGCCGCACGCCATGGAGCACCCGGAATGACCAACGAGGAACGCGACCTCATCACGCAGTTCATCCAGCGCGTCGGCGGGCCGGCGGCGGCGGGTGGCTTCGCCGGCTCGGTGCCGGCGACAACCGCGCTACCGCCGATCGACCGCGACGCTGATGCGCTGCTCGCGGACCTGTTTCAGCGCTCTCCCGAGGCGCGGTACCGGGTGACGCAATACGCCTTCGTGCAGGAGCACGCGCTGGCGGAGGCACAGAATGCGATCCGGCAGTTGCAGGGCCAGCTGTCGCAGGCCCAGGCGCAGTTGCAGGCCCAGGCCCAGGCGCAGCAGCAGCCAGCGCCCTCGCCCTGGGGTGCCGCCGCGCAGCCGCAACCGGCCCGCGGCGGCCTGTTTGGCATGTTCGGCAGCCAGGCGGCGCCGCAGCCGCCGCCGCAGCCGCAGGCCTATGCTCCGCCGCCATCAGCGCCGCAGCAGCCGCAATACGCGCCCGGCTATCAGCCCGGCATGTTCCAGCAACAGGGGACGGGCTTCCTCGGCTCCGCGCTGCGCACCGCGGCTGGCGTGGCGGGGGGCATCTTCGCGGCCGACGCGCTGATGGGGCTGTTCGGCGGGCGCGGCGGGTTTGGCGGCGGCTTCGGCGGTGGCGGGTTCGCCGGTGGCGGCAACCCCATCGTCGAGAACAGTTTCGGCAACGCGGGCAACAACCCCTGGGGCGGCAATCCCATGGGAGGAGGCGCCGACCCCTATGACCAGGGCGGTGCCACGAAGGATTTCGACCAGGGCAGCGGGGGCGGCTGGACCGATAATTCCGGTGGCGGCGGCACGGACAGCTCGGGCGCGGCCGACCCCGGCGGCTGGACGGACAGTTCCGGCTCCGATCCCGGCGGGTTCGACAACTCCTCCGACACCGGCGGGTTCGATAACGATCCCAACAGCATCTGACCGGCAGCCGGATGCGCTACCCGGACCTCGACATCGACCTGCTGCGCTGCTTTGCGACCGTCGCCGAGCAGGGCGGGTTCACGGCGGCGGGCAACGTGCTCGGGCTCACGCAGTCGGCGGTCAGCCTCAAGATCAAGCGGCTCGAGGATGTGCTTACGCGGCGCGTCTTCGCGCGCACCAGCCGGCGGCTCGCGCTGACGCCGGAAGGTGAGATGCTGCTGGTCTATGCGCGCCGGCTGCTGTCGCTGAACGACGAGGCGGTGCGGCGGATGATCGCCCCACCCGTACAGGGCCGGCTGCGGCTCGGGGTCGCGGACCATTTCGTGCCGCATCACCTGGCGCCGATCCTGGCGCGCTTCGCGCGCACCTACCCCGATGTGCACCTGGAGGTGGAAGTGGGCCGCAGCCATGAGCTGCGGGCTGCGTGCGAGCGCGGCAAGCTCGACCTCGTCATCGGCAAACGCCGCGAGGGCGAAACAGCGGGCACGCGGATCTGGACCGAGAGTCTCGCCTGGGTCGGTGCGGCCGACGCTGATCCCGGGCGGTTCCTGCCGGAGGGCGGGCGCAACGCGCCGCTGCCGCTGGCGATGCTGCCGCCGGGCTGCATGTTCCGCGACCGGGCACTGGCCACGCTCTCGCGCGCCAACATTCCGCACGAGATCGTCTATGTTTCGGCGAGCCTGCTCGGTGTGATCGCCGCGGCGGAGGCGGGGCTGGCGGTCACCGTGCTCGGGCGCAGCACGCTGACGCCGGGGCTCGCGGAGGTGACCGGCCTGCCCTCGCTCGGTGTCGCGGAGATGGCGATCTTCGGCGATGCCGAGGGACGCTCGGCGCTGGTCGATCCGCTGGTGGGCTTCATCCGCGAGAGCCTGGCGGCGACCGTGGCGCTGCGGCCGGCGGCGTAGGATCGGGGCCTCGGGCCCCAAGGCCCCAGCGGATGCGGGCCGAGCGCGCCCTCAGACGTTGAAGCGGAACAGCAGCACGTCGCCGTCCTGCACGGTGTAGTCGCGGCCCTCGATGCGCAGCCTTCCCGCCTCGCGCGCGCCCGCTTCGCCCTTGAGCGACACGTAGTCGTCGTAGGCGATGGTTTCGCAGGCGATAAAGCCGCGCTCGAAGTCGCCGTGAATCACGCCGGCTGCCTGCGGCGCCCTGGTGCCGCGCGCGATGGTCCAGGCGCGCGTCTCCTTCGGTCCGACGGTGAAATAGGTGATCAAGCTCAACAACTCGTAGCCCGCGCGCACCACGCGATCGAGACCGGATTCCTCGAGGCCGAGTCCGGCAAGGAACTCGCCCCGCTCCTCCTCCGGCAGCTGCGCCACCTCCGCCTCGATCGCGGCCGAGACGACGACATGCGCCGCACCCTCCGCCGCCGCCCGCGCCGCGACCTTGGCCGAGAGTGCATTGCCGGTCGCGGCCGCGGCTTCCTCGACGTTGCTCGCGTAGAGCACGGGCTTGGTGGTGAGCAGTTGCAGGCGCTTCGCCGCCGCCTCCTCGCCCCTGGGGATCGCGGTGCGGGCCGGCTTGCCCGCGCGCAGGGCGGCGAGGATCGGCTCGATCACCGCCAGCTCCGCGATCGCCGATTTGTCGCCGCCGCGCACGCGCTTGGTGAGCGCCGGCTCGCGCTTCTCCAGGCTCTCGAGATCCGCCAGCATCAGCTCCGTCTCGACCGTCTCCGCGTCGCGCAGCGGATCGACGCCGCCCTCGACATGCACGACATCCGTGTCCTCGAAGCAGCGCAGCACGTGCACGATGGCATCGACCTCGCGGATATTGGCGAGGAATTGGTTGCCCAGGCCCTCCCCGCGCGAGGCGCCACGGACCAGGCCCGCGATGTCCACGAACTCCAGGCTGGTGGGCACGATCTTCGCCGACTTGCCGATGGTAGCGAGCACGGAAAGGCGCGGGTCGGCGACGGCGACGCGACCCACGTTCGGCTCGATGGTGCAGAACGGGTAGTTCGCCGCCTGCGCCGCGGCCGTCGCGGTCAGCGCGTTGAACAGCGTCGACTTGCCGACATTGGGCAGGCCCACGATGCCGCAGTTGAAACCCATCACCCGTTCTCCTGCATGCGCAGGGCGAGCCTGCTCATGAATGCCTCGTTCTCGCCGCGGGCCAGCATTGGCGCCGCATCGGCGACCGCGCCCAGCATGGTCGCGAGCCAGTCCTCGTCGTCCCTGGCGAAGCTGCCCAGCACCCAGCCATGCACCCGCGCCTTGTCGCCGGGATGACCGATGCCGAGGCGCACGCGCCAGTATTCCGGCGTGCCCAGCATGCGGTCGATGCTGCGCAGTCCGTTATGCCCGGCAGCACCACCGCCCTTCTTCACCCGCACCTTGCCGGGGGCGAGGTCGAGCTCGTCGTGAAAGACCGTGACCGCCTCCGGCATCAGCTTGTGGAAGGCGGCGGCGGCCTGCACGGATTCCCCGCTGTCGTTCATGTAGGTCAGCGGCTTGAGCAGCAGGACACGCTGCATCCCGATCCGCCCGTCCGCGGTAAGGCCGCGGAACTGCCGCCGCCACGGCGCGAAGCCGTGTTCGACGGCAATCGTGTCCACCGCCATGAACCCGATATTGTGGCGGTGGCGCAGCATCCCGGGCTCCGGGTTGCCGAGGCCGACCCAGAGTTTCACGACACGGCTCCGTGGCCGGCGTTACTTCTTGCCGGCGGGCGCCTTCGCGGCGGCGGGTGCCGCGGCCTTGGCACCGCCGGCGGGAGCGGCCGCACCGGCGGCGGGTGCCACGGCGGCAGCGGCGGCGGCCTGCTCGGCAGTGGGCTCGGCCATCTTGGTCGGTGGTGCGACGGTCGCAATCACGAAGTCGCGGTCGGTGATGGTCGGGCGCACGCCCGCGGTGCCCGTGAGGTCGGAGAAGCGCAGCGCGTCGTTGATGTCGAGCGCGCCGAGATCACCCTCGAAGAACTCAGGCACGTTCTCGGGATCGACGTAGCACTCGACCGCGTGGCGCACGACGTTGAGGACGCCGCCGCGCTTGATGCCCGGGGAGATGCCATCGCCCTTGAAATGCACCGCGACCGCAACGCGAACCTTCTCGCCCGGCGCGAGGCGCTGGAAATCCACGTGCTCCGGCTGGTCCGTGACGGGGTGGAACTGCACGTCGCGCATCAGCGCGCGGGTGCCATTGCCGTCCACCGTTACCTCGAAGATGCGCGAGCGCCAGCCGCCCCGCGTCACCTCGCGCATGACGCTGCGCGGATCGAGCGCGATCAGCATCGGCGTTGCCTTGGCGCCGTAGATGACGCCCGGGATATGTCCCTGCCTGCGGGTCGCGCGTGCTGCCCCCTTACCTGCACGCTCGCGCGCCGCGGCCTCGATGGTCGTGAAATTGGCCATGGTCCGCTCCTGTCATGAGAAACCCGGCCTCCAGGGGTGCCGGGCGCGGCGGGCCTCTAGACCCTGGCGGACCTGATGGCAAGCAGAAGCGAGTGAAAACGGTCAGCCCACCGCGATATCGAAGCCGACGCACCAGTTCATCAGCGGGTAGGGAGTGCCCAGCAGCCCGACTTCCTCCGGATCAAGGTCGGTGCCGGCGAAGCCCACCTCCGCCAGGCGCGCATCGCTGTCATGCAGGCCGCCGCGGCCGCGATGCGCGCGGTCGGCATAGCGCAGCCTCGTGGCGCCGGCGGGCGGACGCGCCAGGCGCAGCGAGACGCGGTCGGGGCCGGCGATCTCGGTCGCCTCGACCGGCACGGCGCCGGCCGCGTCGATCACGGTGAAGCCCTGGTCGGGCACGGGCTCGCGCCGCGCACCGAGGAAGGGCCGGCCGAAAGCCAGCGGCGGCTGCGGCACATGGAAGGAGGCGAGGATCCGGTCGGCGTTGCGCACGGCGCCGGTGGGGTGGAGTGGGCGCCAGGGACGGCGGTCCACGAACAGGGTCGCCAGAACCTTGCCGAATTGCGCGCCGAGCCAGCGATATCCGTCCGCGCGAAGATGCCCGGTGGGCCGGTCCGGCAGCGGATAGACGGGGGCGGCCATGAACACGCCCTCCGTGTTCAGCGCGAAATCGAGCTGGGCCTGCGGCACCGCCATGTCGTCCGACGCATAGGCGCCGCCGGTCTGGTAAGTGACGAAGGCTGGCGGCATCGCCTGGCCGGCGACACCGGTGGCCACGTCCGTCGCGATGTCGCGGCAAAGGCGCTCCAGCAGGGCGCGGTAGGCCGGGCCGTCGCTCGTGGCGCCATTGATGCCCCAGGAATTATTCTCGCCCTGCAGCAGCAGGACGGCAGGAATGCCGTAGGTCTTGCCCCAGGCGAGGGACGCGGCACGTGCCTGGGCAGCGCAGTCGCGCAGACGCGCGAACAGTTCCGGGCTCGCGCCGCGGGAAAGCTGCTCGATCCCGCGTCCGCCGACGCCGCAGGCGGAGGCAAGCAGCAGCCGCAGCCGCGCCGTGGCATCGGCGGCGAGCATGCGCCCGCGCAGGTGCCCGAGCGCTTCCTCCAGCACCGTCTCGCCCAGCACCGGGGTCTCGCGCGGGAGCGCGGCCAACGCCAACTCGTCGAGCAGCGTGCCGTCCGGCAACTGATCGGTCGCGACCAGCTGGCGCAGCACCGGGCCGCCGAGCGCGAACCATTCGGGCGAGGATTCCGGCCCGCTGCCGCGCACCGCCCGGCCGAGCATCAGCGTGTCGTGCCGCGGCTTGCGGGTGAGCGCCGGCGCACCCTCCCAGCCGGTCGAGAGGGACTGGCCGTAGGCGAGGATATGGTTGATCCCGAATGCTGGCTGCGCGAAGGGCTCAGGCACCCAGCCGGTCCGCGAGGTCGGTGAAGTCGGCGGCGATCACGTCCCAGGCCTCGGTCGCCGCGAAATCCTTCTTCTGGTGCGGGCCGTATTCCGTGGGGCGCGGCACGAAGCCGGTGGCCATGCCCTCGGCACGCGCGGCGGCGAGGTCGCCATTATGGGCCGCGACCAGCATCACCTCCGCGGGCGCCAGGTTGAGGAAGGCGGCGGCGCCGCGATAGGTCTCGGGGTCGGGCTTGTAGTGGTGGAAGATGTCGCCGCCCAGGATCAGGTCGAAGGGCAGGTCGGCGGCCTTGGCGAGGCGGCTGAGCAGGCCGACATTGCCGTTGGACAATGTTCCGAGAATGAACTCGTTGCGTAGCCGGCGCATCGCCGGGACCACTTCCGGCCAGGGATGCAGACGGTGCCAGAAGCGCACGAAATCCTGGCGCGTTGCCTCGTCCACGTCGCCTAGGCCGAAGGCTGGCAGCAAGGCATCGAGGCTGGCGCGGTGCAGGTCGTCGAGGATGGTCCACGGAAGCTCGCCCTTGCGCACGCGGTCCATGGAGGGGACGTAGGCGCCGCGCCAGGCATCGGCGATGCCGGCCCAGTCCGCCTGCCTTCCCTGTCGTGCGCCCCAGGCGCCGAAGAACTCAATGAGGCTTGAGCGCCAGTCCACGACAGTGCCGAACACGTCGAAGACCAGGGCGCGCACGCGCTTCTCGCCGGCTTGGGACATGTATCGGAACGTAACGGCTGGCCGGACGAGGGTCAAAACCTCAGCGTGCGAAGAGCTCCACCTGCGGCGCGGGCGAGCCGGGATCGCCGCGATAACCGATGCGGATGCGCGCGGGGTCGATCCCGGCGGCGGCGAGCGCGGTCGCGGCCTGTTCCAGGTTGGCCTGCTGGCGTGCGCGGAAGGCAGCGCGCGCGGCCTCGGTCCCGGTGAGCGGCACCGGCGCGACGAGGTCGAAGTGACGGCCTGGATCGCGCGTTGCGGCGTCGCGCGCGGTGGCGGCGAGGCGCGCGGGCCAGCCTGGCGCCCCGTCGGAGATGGCGATCGGGCGTGTGGCGACGCGTGCCGCGAGGGCGGCCTGCCCCGGTGTGCTGCGGTGCGTCTCGAAGGTGCGCTGGTCGATCAGCGTGCAGCCGGCGAGCAGGCCGGCCGCCAGCAGCATCGCGGCGCGCATGCGCCTAGTGCCGGTAATCCGGCGCCTCGCGATCGAGCGTGCGGCGGACGCTGGCGAGGTGCATCCGCGCGGCCTCGGCGCAGCCCTGCTGCATCTGCTGCGCGGTGTGGGCGGCGACACCGGGCGGCACCAGCTTCAGCCGCCGCCCGGTGGAGAGGGCGAGAAGCTCCGCCTCGCAGGCGCGCTCGAGGTAGTAGAGGTCGTCCCATGCCTCGGCGATGGAGCGCGCCGTCACCATCACGCCGTGGTTCTTGAGGAAGACGATGGGTTTGTCGCCCATGGCGCCGGCAATACGGTCGCCCTCGGCGTTGTCGAGCGCGAGCCCGTTGTAGTGCTCGTCCACCACGATGCGGCCGTAGAACTTGAGCGCGGTCTGGATCGCGAAGGAAAGCGGCGGGCCCTCCAGCATCGCGAGTGCCGTGGCGTTGGGCATGTGCGTGTGGAAGGCGACGCGCGCGCCCGGGTGGCGCCGGTGCAGGCGGGCATGGATATAGAAGGCCGTCGCCTCCACCGTACCCTCGCCCTCCACCACGTTGCCGTCGAAATCACAGACCAGCAGGCGCGAGGCCGTGATCTCGTGGAAGCCATAGCCGAGCGGGTTGACGAGGAAGAGCTCATCGCTGCCCGGCACCATGGCCGAGAAATGGTTGCAGATACCCTCGTGCATGCCGAGCCGCGCGGCCTGGCGCAGGCAGGCGGCGAGGTCGAGTCGCGCCTCGGTCAGCGCGTCCTGGTCGATTCCGGAGAGGGCATTGCGGAGCATGCGCAAGCGTTGCAGGAACGCCCTCGCACGACAAGGGTACGCCACATGCAGACGAACCGGCCGGTCGACGGCAAGCGCCTCTGGGACAGCCTGATGAGCATGGCGGAGATCGGCGCCACACCGAAGGGCGGCGTGCGGCGGCTCGCGCTGTCCGACGTGGACAAGCAGGGGCGCGCGCGCTTCCGCCAATGGTGCGAGGCGCTGGGGCTGAAGGTGCGGGTCGATGCGATGGGCAACATGTTCGCCCGCCGAGAGGGGCGCGACCCCAAGCGCCTGCCCGTGATGTTCGGCAGCCATCTCGACAGCCAGCCCTCCGGTGGCAAGTTCGACGGTGCGCTCGGCGTCATCGCCGGGCTCGAGCTGATGCGCACGCTGAACGACCTCAACCTCGTCACCGAGGCGCCCCTGGAGCTGGTGAACTGGACCGACGAGGAGGGCAGCCGCTTCGGCCACTCGCTGATGGGCTCCGGCGTCTGGGCAGGGGTCTACGAGGAGAGTGCCATCAAGGCGCTGCGTGACGTGGAGGGTGTGACGGTCGGCGATGCGCTGGCGATCATCGGCGCGGCAGGGCCGGAACCCGCCCGCGCCTATCCGGCCGATGCGTATTTCGAGCTGCATATCGAGCAGGGACCGATCCTGGAACGCGAGGCGAGGCAGATCGGCGTCGTCACCGGCGGGCAGGCGCAGGTCTGGTACGAGGGCGCGGTGTTCGGCCGCGACTCCCACGCCGGCACCACGCCGCCCTCGATGCGGCGCGACGCGTTGGTGGCGATGGCGGAGATCATCCGTCTCGTCGACCGGACTATGCGCGCGCGCGGCGAGGACGGGCGCGGCACGGTGGGATACCTGCAGGTCATCCCCAACTCGACCAACGTGGTACCGGGCGAGGTGCGGTTCACCGCCGAGTACCGCCATCCCGACGAGACGGAGATCGCACGCATCGCCGACGGTTTTCCGGTCGAGGCAGCGGCGCTGGTCGGCGCCACGGGCTGCAAGCTGGAACTGCGGGAGAAATTCCGCATCCCCGCGCAGCCCTTCGATCCCGCCTGCGTTGCGCTGGTGCAGGAAGCCGCGGACCGGCTGGGCCTGTCCTCGCGCCGCATTGTCTCGGGTGCCGGGCATGACGCGGTCTATGTCGCGCGGCGCGTGCCGACGGCGATGATCTTCACCCCGTGCAAGGACGGGCTGTCGCACAACGAGGAAGAAAGCATCCTGCCGGAAGAAGCCCAGGCCGGCTGCCAGATCCTGTTCGAGGCAGTGGTCGCGCGCGCCAACCGCGCGCTGTAGGGGCGACCAGCCCGGTCAGGCTCCGACGCCGCGAGCCGTTGCCCGCGTGGGCAACGTCGCGGCCCTGAACGAAGGAACGACCCATGGATGTCGAGGAAGCCGCGCAACGCCTGGGCGGCAATTTCGAGCCGACGCCGGAACTGCTGGCGCGGATCTGGGCCCGGGACCCCGAGCACCCGCGGGCCGCGAACCCCGCAGACTACAAGGGCGACGCGACGGTGGCGGAGACGGCGCTGCGGGGGCGGCGGATGAACATCTATCATTACCGCGGCGCCGGACGCTGAGCGGCGGTACCAACGCCATCCAGCGCCGCCGAAGCCGCGCCGGACCGAGCGTGCGTTACGGGACCTGCCGGCGATAGATGATCAGTGAGCCGTCCGAGGCGATGGCGGTGAGGCCGGCCCAGATGCCGGAAGGCTCGTACCAGAGGTCGAGCGCGCGCGGCGTTTTTCTCCCCTCGCTCCAGGTGAGCGCGTAATGGCGGGCCACGATGGGGTGGCCGGCCTCGTCCAGCACTGTGTCCATCCCCTTGTCCACGGTCGTGACGTGCATCAGCTCACCGTTTTCGGCGTTGATCATCGGGTGATGGACTTCCTCCTCGTTCCAGTGCGACGCGGGGACGCTGCCGGGCGGGGCCAGATATGGCTTCACGCTGCTGCCGCGCACGTCGAGCCGGTCGCCGTTGCGCGTCGCGCGGGCAAATCGCATCTTGCCGTCGTCGTTGGCGTTGCTCGCGGCGTGGATCAGCACGCCGTCTCGCCATTCCTCGAGCCCGCGCAGTGAATAGTGGAAGAGGTCGAACGGGCCGAACGTGACCTTGATCTCGACGGCGATTCGCACGTCGAGCAGGTGCTGGTCGCCGGCGAAATCAATGGTGTGGGTGCCGATGCGGCTGCCCTTGCGATGGATGATGAAGGCAAGCCGACGGCCTGGCGGGACGGGCAGCGCCGGCGCGGCTGCCACGAGGAGGAAGGGTGCCGCCAGAACGGCACGACGGGTGAGCGGCGGCATCGTCACGATAGTGCCATTTCCTCACGCGCGCCCACCTTACGCAAGGCTGGGCGATTCCGGCGCGGGTAATCGTGGGCGGCTTGACGGATCAGGCGACCGAAGGGTTATGCCTGGGATTGGCGGCAGCAGCGCCCGGGCCGTGTCGCATCGCCGGCTTTGGCCGGTTTGGCGGACATCGAGGTTTTCCGGCAGGATCGGCGGTGGTGGAGCTGAGGGGGATCGAACCCCTGACCTCCTCATTGCGAACGAGGCGCTCTCCCAGCTGAGCTACAGCCCCCGCCGCCGGCTGCTCCCCCAGGTCGACACAGGCGCGGGAGCGGCGCGGGTGATGACAGAGGGGGGACGGCAGGTCAAGCACCCGCTTCGCCCGCCCGGCATTGCCGCGCGACGACCCTGCCGCTAGCTTGCGCCGCTGTTTTCCTGGGATTTCCGCGTGATCACCATCATCTTCTGGGTCGCGAACGAGTTTCTGGTGCTCTATCGCTGGGCCGTCATCATCGCCGCCGTGCTCAGCATGCTCGTCGCCTTCGGCGTGCTGGACACGCGCAACCGCATCGTCTGGACAATCGGCGACTTCTTCTATCGCATCACCGAGCCGGCGCTGCGACCAATCCGCAACGTACTACCGGATTTCGGCGGCATCGATGTCTCGCCGATCGTGCTGCTGGTGCTGATCTATGTCGTGCAGATGCTGCTGGGGCGCGTCTACGGCGCGCTGATGTTCGGAAACCTGCAGGGTCTGGTGTTCTGACGGCGATGGCCGCGCGCGTCCTCGACGGCAAGGCGCTCGCGGCACGCGTGCGCGCGGAGGTCGCAGCCCGCGTCGCACAAAGGCCGCGCCCGCCCACGCTCGCGGTCGTGCTGGTGGGCGACGATCCGGCGAGCGCCGTCTATGTCCGCAGCAAGGACCGCGCGGCGCGCGAGGCCGGGATCGCGGCGCGCACCATCCGCCTGCCGGCGGCAACGACACAGCAGGCCCTGCTCGCTGAGATCCGCGCCCTCAACGACGACGCTCTGGTGGACGGCATCCTGGTGCAGCTGCCGCTGCCGAAGGGGCTGCGCGCGGAAGCGGTCCTGGATGCGATCGACCCCGCGAAGGACGTCGACGGGCTGACACCGACCAATGCGGGGCTGCTGGCAAGCGGCCGCAAGGGACTGGTGCCGTGCACGCCGAAGGGCGTGATGCGGCTGCTGGCGGAGACACCGCTCGCCGGCGCGCGGGCGGTGGTGCTCGGCCGCTCGGTGCTGGTCGGCCGGCCGGCGGCGGCGCTGCTGACGGGGGCGGACGCGACGGTGACGCTGGCGCATTCGCGCACGCGCGACCTGGTGGCGCTGTGCCGCCGCGCCGAGGTACTGGTGGCCGCGATCGGGCGGCCGGAGATGGTCCGCGGGGAGTGGATCGCGCCCGGGGCCACGGTGATCGATGTCGGCATCAACCGCGTCGCCGACGGGCGCCTGGTGGGCGACGTCGCCTACGCGGAAGCCGCGGCGGTCGCGGGTGCGATCACGCCGGTTCCGGGCGGCGTGGGGCCGATGACCATCGCCTGCCTGCTGGAGAACACACTGGAAGCCGCCATCGCGCGTGACGACGGCGCCGGCGGCTAGAAATCCGTGACACGCCCCTTGTGCTGCCAGTCGCCGTAGCGCGTCGGCTCAGGGCCGGGCGCGCCGCCGATTTCCTTGGGCATTGGCGGCGGCACGGGCGTGGCGGGGGCGGGGGCGTCCTTTTCGGCGCCTTGGCCGTCCCCGGCATCCGGGGTCTTGTCTGAGGCGGTCATGGGATCGACATGGCATGACGATGCAACGAGTCAACCATGTCGGGATCGCGCTCGCCTCGGCGCGGGACGCCGCGCATACGCCCCGGCACATGCGCCCCTCCCGCTCCTGCCTGCCCGGCCTTTGCTTGCCCGGCGTCCACCTATCCCGATCGCGCCCGTCCGAGTCGGACCTGTCCGGGTCGGACCTGCCCGGATCGCGCCTGCTCCGGCCGCGGCTTCCAGCCTCGCGGCTGATCGTGCTGCTCGTCGCGGCCCCGCTTCTCGCCGGCGCCGGCGTGGCGCAGCGGCGCAGCCTCGAACTGGTGAACCATGCCAGCCGCGCAATGAACCAGGTCTATGTGTCCCCGCAATCGGACAGCAACTGGGGGGCGGACCGGCTGGGCGACGACACCCTCGCGCCCGGGGCGACACTGCGCCTCGATCTCGGCCAGGGCACGGAATGCCATTTTGACGTGCAGATCGTGTTCGACAATGCGAGCCGCGAGGAACATCGCGGGCTCGACCTGTGCGGCGGCGCCAGGCTGGTCACCGACGGCAGCACGGCCGTGCTGCCGCCGGACGCGCTGGGGCCGCTGCACGACGTGACCATCATCGACGAGAGCGCGTTGCCGATCCAGCAGGTCTTCATCTCGCCCGCCGATGCCAGCGACTGGGGCGACGATCTGCTCGGGCCGCGGCTTTCCGTGGGCACCTCGCGGCAGGTGAGCTATCGCGGCGACTGCATCGCGGACCTGCGCATCGTCTTCGAGAACAAGGCGGCGGAGGAGCGGCGCGGCATCGACTTCTGCGCGGCCGGCAAGATGGTCATCCACCCAGGCTGGACGACCGCCCCCTGAGCATACCCGGCAGGGTTCAGCCGCCGGCGTCCTTGAGCGCCTGGGCCGCGGCGGCGCGCCACGGCACGTTGGGCGGGGCCTCCGCGAGCGCGCGGCGCAGGTTCGCGACGTCGCCCGGTTGCAGCTTCTGGCCGCCGCGCAGCACCGCCGCCGCGATCTCCACCGCGAGGTTGGGATCGAAGCGGACCGCGAGCGCGGTGCGCCAGGCCGTGGCGGCATCCATATCATGGCCGCGCGTCGCCTCGGCGTTGCCGAGCAGCACATAGCCATCGCGCGCCTGCTCCGTGCGCGGATCGAGTGTCGCGAGGCGCGCGCGCAATTGCGCGATCAGCGCGGCGGCCCGGGCGTCCTCGCGCTTCGCTTCGGCCTGAACCTTCGCGTACGGCTCTGGCGGCATCTGCGGCTGGCCGCCCACGAGGTAGAGCAGGCCACCTGCGACCGGAATCGCGAGCAGGAGGATCAGCGCGGCACTGGTCCGGCCCTGGCGCACCGGCGCCTCCCGGGCCGCGGCCTCGGCAAGCAGGCGGCGCTCGATCTCCAGCTTCGCGGCGGCGTGCTCGGCTCCACCGAGCCTTCCCTCCGCCTCGTCGCGTTCGAGCTCGCGCAGCTGCGCGCGATAGAGCGCGAGCGCGCTGTCCTGCCGCCCGCGCACGGCGCCGCGCCCGAGCACGAGCAGCAGCGGGACCATGGCAAGGGCGGCCACCACGACCAGGGATGCGGCGAACAGCATGCGGGCTCAGCCCCCGGCGTGGTCGGTGAGAAGCTTCGCCAGGCGTTCGCGCTCCGCCTTGTCGAGCGGGGGCGGGGGTGCCGGCCGCTCGCGGCGGGCGACGCGGAAGGCGACGAAGCCGACGCCGGCGGCAATGGCAACCACGGGCGAACCCCACAGCAGCCAGGTCGCCGGGTCGAAAGGTGGATCAAGGCGCACGAAGTTGCCGTAGCGCGCGACCAGGAAGTCCACGATCTGCTGGTCCGTCTCGCCGCGCATGATGTGCCGGCGTACCAGTGAGCGCAGGTCGCGCGCGAGCCCGGCCGAGCTCTCCTCGATGCTCTCGTTCTGGCAGACAAGGCAGCGCAGGCGCCGGCCCAGCGCCTCGGCCCGCGCCTCGAGCTTCGGGTCCTTGAGCATCTCGGAGGGGTCGTCGATCGCGTGCGCGGCAACCGGCGCAAGCAGCAGGCAGCCGAGCAGCAGGGACAGGGCGGCGCGTTTCATCGCTGGCTCGTTACTGGCCGAGTTTCTGCATCATCGGCTCGATCACCTCGGTCGCCAGGCGCGGCGTGATTGGGCCGGCCATGTGCCAGACGACGACGCCCTTGCTATTGATGATGAACGTCTCCGGCACGCCGGTGAGGCCCCAGTCGATCGCAGCACGCCCGGGCGCGTCGCTTGCGGTGCGAGCGTAGGGGTCGCCGTGCTTCCGCAGGAAGGCAGAGGCGGCTTGCCGGGTGTCCTTGTAGGCGATTCCCCAGATCGGAATGCCCTGTGCCTGCAGCGCCATCAGCACCGGATGCTCCTCGCGGCAGGGCGGGCACCAGGAGGCGAAGAAGTTGATCAGCAGCGGCCGGGCGGCAGCGAAGATCTCGGTGGAGCTGAAGCCGCCGGCGTCGATCCCGGGCAGGGTGAAGGGCGGGATGCGGTGGCCGACCAGCGGCGAGGGTACGCCGTGCGGATCAAAGCTGCCGCTGCGCAGGCCGCGCAGCATGAAAAAGAAGCCGGCGCCGGCCGCCGCAGCGACGATAGCGGGGATGCCGTAAAGCAGCGTGCGGCGCAGCGCGGGACGGCGCACCGCGCCGCCGGCCGGGCGGGTTGGAGCGCCGGGCTGTGCGCGATTGGGAGGCTTGCGCGCCCCAGGCTTGGCGGACGTGGTCATCGCGCCGCGGCGGCCAACCCCGCGGCCGCGCGCCGTGGCGCGCCGACCCTCAGACGACGGTCGGACAGCGACAGCAGCCCACCGAGCGCCATAAAGGCGCCGCCGAACCAGATCCAGGGCGCGAAGCGGTTGTCGTGCAGGCGCAGCACCGCGCCGCCGTCCCGCGCCTCGCCGAACACGGCGTAGAGATCGCGCATGCCGTCCGTGGCGATCTTCGCCTCGTCCGTGGTGATGCCCTGGATGGGGAAGTTGCGCCGCTCGGGCTTGAGCGTCGCGACAACGCGCCCGTCGTGGCTCACCTGCACGGTCGCGACCGCGGCTTTGTAGTTGCTGGCGTCGCGCTCTCCCAGGCTCTGCAGCGTCCATTTGTAGCCGCCGACCGTCGTGCTCTGGCCGGGCTTGAGGAAGACGACGGCGCCGGCGGCGAGCGACATGCCGGCGATGCCCGCGACGGTGACGCCGAGGCCCGCATGCGCGATCGCGGCGCCGATCGCGGAGCGGCGCAGGCCGATGAGGCGCGAGAGCGCGCGCCGGGGCGGGACGCTGAACAGCGCGATGCGCGAGGCGATGTCGGCGACGGCGCCGAGGATCAGCCAGGCCGCCGCCGCCATGCCCAGCGCCGGCAGCGCCCGCATGCGCAGCGCCGCGAACAGCCCGATGACGACGGCGATGAGCGCCGCCCACCAGACCTGGCGGAACACCGGGGCGAGCGAGGCGCGCTTCCACGACAGCGCGGTGGCAAGGCTCATCGCCAGGAACAGTGGGAAGGCGAGCGGATAGACCGTCGCGGCATAGAAGGGCGGGCCCACCGAGATCTTGACGCCGAGCAGCAGGTCCGCGAAGGGCGGATAGGCGGTGCCGGTGAGGACCACAGCCGCGATCGAGCAGAGCAGGATGTTGTTGAGGATCAGCCCCCCCTCACGCGAGAGCGGCGCGAAGATGCCGACCGGGGCCAGCGCCGGCGCGCGGATGGCAAAGAGCAGCAGCGAGCCGCCGATGAGGATGCCAAGCAGGACGAGGATGAACACGCCCCGCCCGGGCGCCGCGGCGAAGGAGTGCACCGAGTTGAGGATGCCCGAGCGCACCAGGAAGGTGCCCAGCAGCGACAGCGAGAACGTGCCGATGGCGAGCAGGACGGTCCAGGTCTTCAGTGCCTCCCGCTTTTCCACCACGATCGCGGAATGCAGCAGCGCGGTGCCGGTGAGCCACGGCAGCAGCGAGGCGTTCTCCACCGGATCCCAGTACCAGAAGCCACCCCAGCCGAGATCGTAGTAGGCCCACCAGGAGCCGAGCGTGATGCCGCAGGTGAGCGCGCACCAGGCGGCCAGCGTCCAGGGCCGCACCCAGCGCCCCCAGGCGGCATCGACGCGCCCCTCGATCAGCGCCGCCACGGCGAAGGCGAAGGGGATCGAGAAGCCGACATAGCCGAGGTAAAGCAGCGGCGGGTGGATCGCGAGGCCGGGGTCCTGCAGCAGCGGGTTCATGTCCATGCCCTGCATCGGCGGCGGCCACATCCGCGCGAAGGGATTGGACGTGGCGAGCGCAAAGAGCGCGAAGCCGGCGGAGGAAAGCCCCTGCACGCCGATCACCCGCGCGCGCACGGCGGACGGCAGGTTGCTGCCGAAGATCGCAACCGCAGCCCCGCACAGGCCGAGCACCAGGCACCAGAGCAGCACCGAGCCCTCGTGGTTACCCCAGGTGCCGGTGATGCGGTAAAAGATCGGTTTCAGGCTCGAACTGTTCTCGGCAACGACACGAACCGAGAAATCGTTGACCAGGTTCGCCTCCATCAGCACGGCGAAGGAGATGACGAGCGCGATCGCCTGGCCGATGGCCAGCGCCGGAGCGGCGGACATCAGCGAGGCATCACGCCGCGCGGCGCCCAGGAAGGCCACCACCGCCTGCGCCGCGGCGAGGATGACCGCCAGCGCCAACGCGAAATGCCCGAGTTCGGGACTCAACATGCCTAGCCTCCCCGGGCCGCAGGCGCGGCCCGCTTCGTGACGCCGAAATCCCAGGTCGCGGCCGGCGGCGGCTCGCCCTGGCTCGGGCGCCATTCGCCGGATTTCTTGAGCGCGTCGACCACGTCCTTGGGCATATAGGTGGCATCGTGCTTGGCCAGCACCTCGGTCGCGACGAAGGAACCATCCGGGCGCAGCGAGCCGAGGGCCACGATGCCCTGCCCCTCGCGGAACAGGTCCGGCAGGATGCCGGCGAAGACGACGGGCACGGAGCCCTTGCCGTCGGTGATGGTGAAGTCGTTCACCGGATGCCCATTCTCCTCGACATGGCGCACGCTGCCGGCGGCGACGAGCCCGCCGAGGCGGAACACCCGGCCAGCCAGCGGCGGCTTGGCCGCGACCTGGGCGGGGGCGAGGAAGAAGACGATCGTGTTGCGCAGCGCCGCGAGCGTGAGGCCGGTGGCGGCACCCAGGCCCGCAAGGCAGGCAAGCACGATCAGCAGGCGACGGTGCTTGCGCTTCATCGGCCAGTCCAGGTCATCGGGTGATCAAGCTCATTGAGGAGGGCGCGCGCCTTCCGCCGCGGCGAGCCGGCGGCGCGCGGTGCGCAGGCGCAGCACCGCGTCGATGCAGAGCCAGCCAACGACCACGGCGGCCAGCGCGTAAGAGGCGACGATGAAGGGGAGCGGGTTCACGCGGCGCGCACCTGGGCCAGCAGCAGCGCACGGGTGCGCCGCTCCATCACCGCGGCGGACAGGCGCGCCAGAACCAGGGCCGCGAAGAGCAGGGTGAAGCCGAGGGCGGAGACCAGCAGCGGGGCGAGCATGCCGATGTACATCTTGGGCGCGCTGGTGAACGAGATGCTGTTGCCCTGGTGCAGCGTGTTCCACCACTGCACCGAGAAATGGATGATCGGCAGGTCGACTGCGCCGATCAGCGCCAGGATCGCCGCGGCGCGATAGCCGCGTTCCGGATCGTCGAAGGCACGGATCAGCGCGATGTGGCCGAGATAGAGGAAGAACAGCACCAGCATGGAGGTGAGCCGCGCGTCCCAGACCCAGTACGTGCCCCAGGTGGGCCGGCCCCAGAGGCTGCCGGTGGCGAGGCAGAGCGCGGTGAAGCCGGCGCCGACGGGCCCG
Organism: uncultured Pseudomonadota bacterium; assembly: GCA_963764465.1. Lineage (GTDB taxonomy): Bacteria > Pseudomonadota > Alphaproteobacteria > Acetobacterales > Acetobacteraceae > JAJXXT01. The sequence goes on from CAVXSO010000007.1 coordinate 519,656, forward strand.
ACCTCGACCGCCGCGAGATCGGCAAGCGGGTGGCGCCAGACCAGCGAGAACACGGCGCAGGCGGCGAGCCCGAAATACCCCGCGGAGGCCAGCCAGGCACTCGGCACATGCAGGTACATGATGCGCACGGCGTCGCCCTGCTGCCAGTCCGCCGGCGCGACGAAAAGGCCCCAGAACAGGCCCCCCGCCGTCAGGATGCCGCCGGCCCAGGCGAGCGGCGGCATGATGCGCCGCGCCAGGCGCAGAAAGCGGCCGGGATTGGCAAAGCGATGCCAACCCCGTGGCCTGGGTGCTGAAACGGTGGCGTCCACGGGGCTCCTATAGATGACCGGCCCCGTGGTTTGAAGCCTGCGGGGTTTGAAGCGGGGCGGCATTACGGCTAATCAAGCCCCAGGTTATTTGCGCCTCGCTTACCGCCACAAGCGCGCCGAAAGCAGGGGCCGACGAGCATCCGGGAGTTGCCATGCTGTTCGCGCTGATCTGTACCGACCGCCCCGCTAGCCTCGAGGTTCGCATGGCGACCCGGCCGGACCACCTCGCCTATCTCGAGCGGTACGCCACAAAGCTCGTGCAGGTGGGCCCGCTGCTCGACACCGAGGGGCGGCCCTGCGGCAGCCTGCTCATCATCGATGTGGAGGACCGCGCCGCCGCGGAAGGGTTCGCGGCCGCCGACCCCTATGCGAAGGCCGGCCTGTTCGAGAGCACCATCATCCGCCCCTTCCGCCCCGTCTTTCGCGACGGCGAACGCGTCGGCTGACGATGCGCCCGCCCTGCCCGGCCGCCCCGTGATGGCGTTCTGGCTCGTCAAGTCGGAGCCCGACGCGTTCTCCTGGGACCAGCAGGTGGCCAACGGCGTCGAACCGTGGACCGGCGTGCGCAACGCCATGGCGCGCAACAACCTGCGCGCCATGAAGCCCGGCGACCGCGCGTTCTTCTACCACTCGAACGTGGGCAAGGAGATCGTGGGCGTCGTCGAGGTGGTCCGCGGGGCCTATCCGGACCCGACGGCGGAGAAAGGCGACTGGGTCGCCGTCGACGTCCGCGCGGTGGGACCGATGCCCAAGCCCGTGTCGCTCGCCGCGATCAAGGCGGATCCGGATTTCGCGGAGTTCGCGCTGGTGCGCCAGTCGCGGCTTTCGGTCATGCCGGTGCCGGCACAATTATGGAAGAAGCTTTGTCGCATGGGGGAATGGCGGGATTAACGCCGCAGCACCCCGGGAGGAGAAGAGCATGTCCGAGACCCTGATCGCGGTGAAACCCGAGATCGCCGCCAAGAGCCGCGTCAACGCCGACAAGCTCGCGGCGATGCGCGCGGAGCTTGCCGCCGACCCGCACCGGTTCTGGATGCAGATCGCCGAGCGCGTTGCCTGGATGAAGACCCCGACCAAGAGCCTTGAGGGCGGGTTCGACGGCGACGTGCACATCAGGTGGTACGGCGATGGGGAGCTGAACGCGACGGTCTCCTGCCTCGACCGGCATCTCGCCACGCGCGGCGACCAGGTCGCGATCCTGTGGGAAGGCGACGACCCGAAGGAAAGCCGCGCCATCACCTATCGCGCGCTGCATGAGCAGGTCTGCCGCATGGCGAGCGTGATGAGGTCGCTCGGGGTCGCGAAGGGCGACCGGGTGTGCATCTACCTGCCGATGGTGCCCGAGGCCGCGGTCGCGATGCTGGCCTGCGCGCGGATCGGCGCGGTGCATACCGTGGTGTTCGGCGGCTTCTCGCCGGACAGCCTGGCCGGGCGCATCCAGGATGCCGGTGCCTCGCTGGTCATCACCGCGGACGAGGGGCGGCGCGGCGGGCGGCGCGTGCCGCTCAAGGCCAACACGGACGAAGCACTGGAACAATGCCCCGGCGTGAAGCACGTGCTGGTGGTGAAGGTGACCGGCGCAAACGTTGCGATGAAGCAAGGGCGCGACCTCGACTGCAACGCGCTGTGCGCCGCGGCGTCGCCCCACTGCGAGCCTGTACGGATGAGCGCCGAGGACCCGCTGTTCATCCTCTACACCTCCGGCAGCACCGGCAAGCCGAAAGGCGTGCTGCACACCACGGGCGGCTACCTCGCCTGGGCGAGCTACACGCACGAGATGGTCTTCGACGTGCGGCCGGGCGAGATCTACTGGTGCACGGCGGATGTCGGCTGGGTGACCGGGCACACCTACATCGTCTACGGCCCGCTCGCGAACGGCGTCACCACGCTGATGTTCGAGGGCGTGCCGACCTGGCCGGATGCCGGCCGGTTCTGGGACGTGGTGGACAAGCACAAGGTGAACATCTTCTACACCGCGCCCACGGCCATCCGCAGCCTGATGCGCGAGGGCGAGGGGCCGGTGAAGCGGGCAAGCCGCGCCTCGCTGCGCGTTCTGGGCAGCGTCGGCGAGCCGATCAATCCCGAGGCCTGGCTCTGGTACTATCGCGTCGTCGGCGAGCAACGCTGCCCGGTGGTCGATACGTGGTGGCAGACGGAGACTGGCGGCATCCTGATCTCCCCGCTGCCCGGCGCCGTGGCACAGAAGCCCGGCTCCGCGACGCTGCCGCTGCCCGGCGTGGAGCCGATGCTGGTGGATGGCGAGGGGCATGTGCTTTCAGGTGTCGCCGAGGGCAATCTCTGCATCGCCGCCCCATGGCCCGGCATCATGCGCACGGTCTATGGCGACCATGCGCGCTTCGTGCAGACCTATTTCTCGACCTTCCACGGCAAATATTTCACCGGCGACGGCGCCAGGCGCGACGCCGATGGCTACTGGTGGATCACCGGCCGCGTCGATGACGTGATCAATGTCGCCGGGCACCGGATGGGAACCGCGGAGATCGAGAGCGCGCTCGTTGCACACCCGAAAGTGGCGGAAGCCGCGGTGGTGGGCTTCCCCCACGACATCAAGGGCCAGGGCATCTACGCCTACGTGACGCTGAAGCTCGGCGAGGAGCCGACCGAGGCACTGCGCAAGGATCTCGTCGCCTGGGTGCGCAAGGAGATCGGGCCGATCGCGGCGCCGGATGCGATCCAATGGGCGCCGGGCCTGCCCAAGACGCGCAGCGGCAAGATCATGCGCCGCATCCTGCGCAAGATCGCGGCCGACGAGACGGACTCTCTGGGCGACACGTCCACGCTCGCCGATCCCGCCGTGGTGGGCGAGCTCGTCGAGAATCGCGTGCGCTGATGCAATACCGCAATCTCGGCCGCTCCGGCCTCAAGGTTTCGCCGCTCTGCCTGGGGGCGATGATGTTCGGCGGGCCAACAAACGAGGCACACTCGCGCGCCATCGTCGCGCGGGCGCGCGAGCAGGGCGTGAACTTCATCGACACCGCGGACGTCTACAACGGCGGCGCGTCCGAGGAAGTCGTGGGCCGCGCGATTGCGGCCGACCGGGGCTGGTGGGTGGTCGCCACCAAGCTCGCCAACCCGACGGACGCGGCGGCGGGGCCGAACGGGGTGGGCGTCTCGCGGCGGCACGCGATGCGCGCCGTCGAGGCCTCACTGCGCCGTTTGGAAATCGATACGATCGATATCCTCTACTGGCACAAGGAAGACCACGCGACGCCGCTCGGCGAGAGCGTGCGCGCGATGGAAGACCTGGTGCGCGCCGGCAAGATCCGGCATTTCGGCATCTCCAACCACCGCGCCTGGCGGATCGCGGAGATCTGCCGGCTGTGCGACGAGGCGGGGATCGACCGCCCGGTGGTGAGCCAGCCACTCTACAACGCGATGAACCGGATGGTGGAAGTGGAGCATCTGCCGGCCTGTGGCGCGTATGGGCTCGGCGTGTTTCCCTACTCGCCGCTGGCGCGCGGCGTGCTGACGGGCAAGTACCAGCCGAACGTGGCGCCGGCGGAGGGCACCCGCGCGGCGCGGCGCGACAAGCGGATGATGGAGACGGAGTGGCGGCCGGAAAGCCTCGGCATCGCCGCCGAGTTCGCGGCGCGGGCGCGCGCGCTGGGCGTGACACCTGGGCAATGGGCGTTGGCCTGGGTGCTGCGCAATCCGCTCGTCACCGGCGTGATCGCCGGACCGCGCACAATGGAGCAGTGGGAGGAATACATCCCGGCGCTCGATGTGACACTCGGCGCCGAGGACGAGGCCCTGGTCGACCGGCTGGTCGCACCGGGGCATCCTTCGACGCCGGGATATAACGATCCGGCGTATCCGCTCGAGGGGCGGCCAGTCTAGAACCGGGCATGTCCACTCCGGCGCGCGCGCGCGCCTCGAGCCCGCTCGAGATCCTGCTGGTTTTTCTGCGCCTCGGCTGCACCTGCTTCGGCGGGCCGATCGCGCATCTCGGCTATTTTCGCGCCGAGTTCGTCGAGCGGCGGAAATGGCTCACCGAGCAGGCCTATGTTGACCTCGTCGCGCTCTCGCAATTTCTGCCGGGTCCGGCCTCCAGCCAGACGGGATTCGGCATCGGCCTGATGCGCGGCGGGCTGGCCGGCGGGCTTGCGGCGTGGATCGGGTTCACCCTGCCCTCCGCGGCGCTGCTGGTGCTGTTTGCCTATGGCGCGGGGACGATCGCGGCCTCAACGGCGGGCGCGGGCCTGTTGCATGGGCTCAAGCTCGTGGCCGTCGCAATCGTGGCGCAGGCGGTGATGGGCATGGCGCGCAGCCTTTGCCCCGATCGCGTGCGCGCCTCGATCGCGACGATCGCCTTGATCGTGATGCTGCTGGCACCTTGGTCCGCGTTTCAGATCGGGACGATCGTGGTGGGCGGCATCGCGGGCTGGCTGCTTTGCCGTGGCGACAGCGGCACGGCGCCGGATGGCTTCGCGATGCCGGTATCGCCGCGGTTCGCGACCATCTGCCTCGTGCTCTTCTTCGTGCTGCTGGCTGTGACGCTGGCCCCCGTCCATGCCGGGCCGCTGGCGCTGTGGGATGCGTTCTACCGTTCCGGCGCGCTGGTGTTCGGCGGCGGGCATGTGGTGTTGCCGCTGCTGCGCAACGCCGTCGTCGTGCCGGGCTGGGTTTCCGACACGAGCTTTCTCGCGGGCTATGGCGCGGCGCAGGCCGTCCCGGGACCGCTCTTCACCTTCGCTGCGTATCTCGGCGCGGTGGCGGGAATCGCGCCTGGCGGCGTAGCGGGCGCCGCGGTGGCGCTGCTGGCGATCTTCGTCCCCGGCATCCTCTGCCTGCTGGGAACGCTGCCCTTCTGGCACGGGCTGCGCGCCAGGCCCGTGGCGCAGGCAGCGATGCGCGGTACCAACGCCGCGGTCGTGGGGTTGCTCGGCGCCGCGCTCTACAACCCCGTGTGGACCAGCGCGGTGAAGGGGCCGGCGGATTTCGCGGTGGCCGCGGCGGCCTTCGTGCTGCTGGTCGCCTGGCGGGCGCCGCCATTGCTGGTGGTAGTGCTTTCTGCGCTGGCGGGGATTGGGCTCAGTCTCGCGGCCTGATAAGGAATTCGGATCCGAGGGGCGTCGTGCCCGGAGCGCGTCTTCGACGCGACGTTCCTTGATGGGTCCGGGGCAAAACCCCTGCCTTATCCTTGGAGGCTTCATGAGGATCGCCGACGAACTGCGCGCGCTGCTCGGAGACCGTTTCGCCACCAACACGGCGTCGCGCGAGCAGCATTCGCATGGTGAGGACGGGCAGACGCCCGTGTTGCCCGACGCTGTCGTCTTCGCCGAGACGACGGAGGAAGTCGCCGCCGTACTGCGGCTGTGCCACACGCATGGCGTGCCGGTGACGCCGTTCGGCGCCGGCACCTCGCTCGAGGGGCATGTGACACCGGTGAAGGGCGGCATCTCGCTCGACCTCAGTCGCATGACGCGCATCGTCGAGGTGCACGCCGAGGACATGGATTGCCGCGTGGAGGCAGGGGTCACGCGCGCGCAACTCAACGAGCATCTGCGCGACCAGGGCCTGTTCTTTCCCGTCGATCCAGGCAGCCACTGCACGCTGGGCGGCATGGCGGCGACGCGCGCCTCCGGCACCAACGCAGTGCGCTACGGCACGATCCGCGAGAACGTGCTGGGACTGACGGTGGTGATGGCGGACGGACGCGTGGTGCGAACCGGAGGGCGGGTACGCAAGTCCGCCACGGGGTATGATCTCACGCGGCTGTTCATCGGCTCGGAAGGCACGCTCGGCGTCATCACCGAGGTCGGGCTCAGGCTGCACCCGATCCCCGAGGCTATTTCCTCCGCGGTCTGCCAGTTCGAAACGCTGGCCGGCGCGGTGGAGACGGTGATGGCGGTGATGGGCGCGGCAATTCCGGTGGCGCGCATCGAAATCCTCGACGAGGCGATGATGCGCGACTGCATCGCCTACGCGAAGCTTGTGGGGATGGGCGCGGTGCCGACACTGTTCCTTGAATTCCACGGCAGCGAGGCAGGCGTTGACGAGCAGGCGAAGGCGGTGGAAGCGATCGCGCGCGAGAATGGCGGTAAGGGCTTCGCCTGGACACGCGCTGCGGAAGAACGCACGAAACTCTGGCAGGCGCGCCACGATGCCTATTGGGCCGCACTTGCCTCCAGGCCCGGGCACCGTGCCTTCACCACGGACGCGATCGTACCGATCTCGAAACTGGCGGAGGCGATCCTCGGCGCGAAGCAGGATATCGAGGCCTCCGGGCTCTCGGCGCCGATCGTGGGGCATGTGGGGGACGGCAATTTCCACACCATCGTGCTGATTCCGCCGGAGCAGGACGGGATCGAGCGGGCTTGGGCGCTGGACGCGAAGATCGTGGCACGAGCACTTGCGCTCGGCGGCTCGTGCAGCGGCGAGCATGGCGTGGGCATCGGCAAGCGCGGATTCATCCTCGAAGAGCATGGCGAGACCGCGATCGGGTTGATGCGCGATATCAAGGCCGCGTTCGACCCCAAGGGCATCCTCAACCCGGGGAAGATGTTCTTCCAGTAGAGATCACGCAGCTTTGGCCGCGGACGCGAAGCGCGCCGCCATCGTGGCGCGGGCCTCGGCGGCGATGCCGGTTGGCACTTCCACGTCCGCACGGCGCATCACGGTACCGGCCGGAACCTCGCGCGTGGTGCGGATGCCGTGTGCGAGCCCGATGGGCAGCGCGCCGACGGCGAGGCTCTCGGCCGCCGGCATCAGGCGGCCCCAGACGGTGTAGCCGCCTTCCCCGTCGAGCCGCGTGCCGGCTGGCAGCGCGCGCTTTGTGACCGCGACCACATCGCCCGCGAAACCCTGGGGCGCGCCCGTCGCCTCCCGCCGCAGCGCCGCGGACAGGACGGAGATCCCGAGCTCGAGCCCGATGAGGTGATAGGGCTTGAACATCGCGGCGTAGCGGCCAGTCGCATCCGTGCGCAGCCCGTACTGCGAAAAGCATGCGGCGGCATAGGGCGTCGGCGCCTCGAACACGACATAGACGCCCCAGCGCAGGTCGCGCGCGACCGGACGACCATCCCGTTCCAGAGACGAGACGACCTCGACCAAGCCCGATGCGTCCAGCACGCCGCCCGCCGCGCGCGGGCGCAGCGTGTGCGGCAGGTCGTCCACGCCGCAGGGTGGGAACGCCAGGCCCGCGCGAGGTACGCCGAGGCCGGTGGCATTCGCGATCGCCGCCATCTCGATCGCGGATTTGGTGCCGTCCAGGAACGAGTTGAACATCTGCGGGTTCATGCCCGCGGCCTTCGCCTGCTCCGGCGAGAGACCATAATGCATCCACACGTCGTCCGGCGTCACCTCGTGGTAGGCGGGCAGGTATTTCGTCCCCTTGCCCGCCGCGACGACGGAAAACCCAGCGGCACGGGCCCAGTCCACCATCTCGCAGACGAGCGCCGGCTGGTCGCCATAGGCGAGCGAGTAGACCACGCCCGCAGCGCGCGCCTCCTCCGCCAGCAATGGGCCCGCGAGCACGTCGGCCTCGACATTGACCATGACGACATGGGCACCGGCCGCCATCGCGGCGCGGGCATGGGCGATGCCGGCGGCGGGATTGCCCGTCGCCTCCACCACCACCTCGGGCCGCAGGTCGGCGATCAGGGCGGCGGCATCGTCGGAAAAGCGGCAGGCGGCGATGCGCGACTCGTCCCAGCCGACGTTGCCGCAAGCGCCGCGCGCCCGGTCCGGTGCCAGGTCCGCGATGCCTGCAATCAAGATTTCCCACCGAACTTGGCACCTGGGAAAGGAACATGGCGCCGAATTTGCCCGCCCCCACCAGCACCACCCGCACCGGCCTGCCGGATTCCGCCCGCGCCATCGCCAACCGAGAAAGATTCATGCCGTCTCCTCCCACGCCCAACCTATGCTATGCGGGCATGGGGCGCGAGCATCCGAACCGGGGGCGGCGAAATCCGCCCCCACAAGCCACGCCTATCCGTGCTGTCACGTTTCGCCCGCAAGCGCGTTAGCACCATGACGCGCGGAAGGAGTTGGATTTGCCCTGGACGGACAACGCCGGACGGTTTTCCTGGCTGAAGCTGCTGGTCTTCGTGGGCCTGTTCATGCCGGTCGCCTGGCTGATTCTGCGCGGCCTCGGCGGCGACCTAGGCGGGCGGCCGGTCACGGAGCTGCTGCGGCGCTGCGGGGACTGGACGGTGCGCTTTCTGCTGCTGACGCTCGCGGTCACGCCGGCGCGCGCGGTTTGGGACTGGCCGCGCGTCGTGCAGCTGCGGCGCATGCTCGGCGTCGCGACCGGATGCTACGCGCTCGCCCATGTCTCGCTCTACCTCGTGCAGCAGAATTTCAACGTGCTGTTCGTGGCCAGCGAGATCGTGAAGCGCTTCTACCTCACGATCGGGTTCACGGCGCTCTGCGGGCTCACGGTGCTGCTGATCACCTCCACCGACGGCTGGCAACGGCGGCTGCGTGGCGGCTGGAGGAAGCTGCACCGGCTGATCTTCCCCATCGCGCTACTCGCACTCGCACACTACTTCATCCAATCGAAGATCGACGTGACAAACGCTGTATTCGCCGCGGGCGCGTTCGTCTGGCTCGCGACTTGGCGGTTGCTGCCGCGACGGATGCAGGCACAACCGCTGCTGTTCGCGGCCCTGGCCGCCTGTGCGGCGCTGGCAACAGCGGGGATCGAGACGCTGTGGTACGCGGCGGCGACGGGCGTGCCGGCGATGCGGGTGCTGGAGGCGAATCTCAGCCTGGCGCCTTGGCCGCGCCCCGCGGTGTGGATCGCGATCGTGTTTGCCGCCGTGGCACTGATTGGCGCGGGGCGCCGCTGGCCGAGGCGGCTCAGGCGGGCGCCGATCGCCGCCTGATATCGGGATAGGGCGCACCATTCCGGTGCGTGTAGATCGCGGGCTTGCCGTCCCCTGGCGCCAGCATGTCGATATCGGGGTACACGGCGCCGTCTCCCGGAAGCCGCGTGCCGATTTCGAGCACGAGCGCATCCGCCGCGGTGCGGTTCTGGAGATGGTGCCCGTCGGGGGCGCCCGCCTTGAAACCGGCTGCGTCACCGGCGCGCAGGATCTCCTCCCCCGCATCCGTCACCATGACGACCTCGCCGCTCACGACGTAGACGAACTCGTCGGAGCCTGTCTGCCAATGACGTTGGCTGGACCAGGCGCCCGGCGGGAGCCGCAGCAGGTTGACGCCGAATTGCGTGAGACCGGCGGCGTCCCCGAGCTTGCGCCGCTCGCGCGACAGGCACGGCGCATCAAAGGGCGGCGGATAGAGCGTGCCGATGACGGCCTTGATCGTCGCCGGATCGATCCGCCTGGCCATCACGCGAGCGCCGTGGCCGCGGCAAGAACCTCGGCGGCGTGGCCCTCGACCTTCACCTTGGGCCAGATCCTGGCGATCTTGCCGTGCTTGTCGACAAGGAAGCTCGCGCGCTCCACGCCCATGTATTTGCGCCCGTAGCGGGATTTTTCGACCCAGACGCCATAGGTCTTGGCGACCGACACGTCCTCGTCCGACGCGAGTGGGAATTTCAGATCGTATTTCGCGGCGAAGGCCTCGATCGGCTTCATCTTGTCCTTCGACACGCCGATCACCTCGATGCCGATCTTGCCAAGCTGCGGCAGCGCCTCCTGGAAGGCACAGGCTTCCTTCGTGCAGCCGGGCGTATCTGCCTTGGGGTAAAAATAGAGCAGGAATGGCTTGCCCTTGAGCCCTTTGAGGCTGACGGCGCGCCCACCGCTCGCAGGCATCGTGAAATCGGGTGCCTTATCGCCCTCGGCCAGTGCCATCGAACCCTCCCCTTTTGCGCGTCCAACGATGCGGGCCATGACATGGCCGCACACGCCTGGACGTCAACCTTCAAACGTCGATAACCGCGCCGGTCTGTTCCACGATGCGGCGATAGTGCTCGGGCCTGCGGTGCGCCGCGAAGTCGAACATCTTGTTCTTGCCCTGGCGGCACGCATCGAGGTCGCAGTCGGCGACCACCAGCTCGTCGCCGAGGGTCGCGGCCTGCGCCACGACAATACCGTCCGGCGAGACGATGCAGGAGCCGCCGATCAACCCAGCGCCGTCCTCGACGCCGGCCTTGGCGGTGGCGACCGCCCAGGTCGCGTTCATGTAGGCGTTCGCCTGGGCGGCGAGGGTGGAATGAAACGTCCGCCGCTCCGGCGATTCCGAGTTGCCGCCATTGGGGTCGTGCGCCGCCGAGTTGTAGCCCATCAGCATCAGCTCCACGCCCTGCAACGCATAGACACGCCAGGCCTCGGGCCAGCGGCGATCGTTGCAGATCAGCATACCCATGATCGGCGAGCCCCAGGCGGCAGGACCGCGAAAGGCGGGAAACCCGACATCGCCATAGGCGAAGTAGCGCTTTTCCAGTTGCTGGTGCCGCTCACCCGCGCGCGGCTCGACGGTGCCCGGCAGGTGCACCTTGCGGTAATGGCCGAGGATGGCGCCATCCGGCCCCACGGTGATCGAGGCGTTGAACCGCTGCGCGCCGGCACGCTCGGCATAGCCGACATAAAACCCGATCCCGAGCGCGCGGGCGCGGTCGAACAGCTTCTGTACCGAGGGATTGGGCATCGCCGGCTCGACATGCCGCTCGACCTCGTCCTCCGGCATCAGCCAGCGCGGAAAGAAGGTGGTGAAGGCGAGCTCCGGATAGACCAGGAGTTGGGCACGTTGCGCCGCCGCCTGTTCCAGCAGTGCCAGCATGCGCGCGAGGGTTGCCTCGCGCGTGTCGGCGCGCTGGGTGGGGCCCATCTGGGCGGCGGCGATGCGGAGCGTTCTGGCCATGGCTGGTCCTGTCGCTCCCTCGTCCTACCCCACGCGGCCGATGCGAGTCTCGAAGATGCGGCGTACCTCGGCTGCCATCGCATCGAGCCGGGCCGCCAGCTCACCCGCGTCGGTGGCGCCGAGTGCCGCGAGCGCAGGGGCCGGCGGCGTGTCGCCATCGGGCGGGGCGAGGCGCAGCATGCCCATCAGCGTGCGCCAGGTGTGGTCGGCGTGGATCAGCGTGGCGGCCTCCGCGGCATCCAGCGCACCGGCACCGCGCAACTGGGCAAGCGCCACGCGTGTCGTCGGGTTCGCCGCACCGGGATGGATGAGACTGAGGGCCTGGGCAATGAACTCCACCTCCATCTGGCCACCCAGCCGGTGCTTGGCGTCCCATTTGCCCGCAGGCGGCAACTCGCGGGCAAGGCGCGTGCGCATCGCGGCGGCATCCGCGCGCACGCGCGAGGCATCGGGCACGCGCAAGGCATCCGCGACCATGCCCGCCACGCGCGCGCGCAGCTTCGCCGGCCCCGCGACGACGCGGGCGCGTGTCAGAGCCATACGTTCCCAGGTCCACGCCTCGGTCGCGTGATAGCGGGCGAAGCCTTCGGCGGGCACCGCGACCGGGCCCTTGTTCCCCGACGGCCGCAGCCGCATGTCCACCGCGTACATCGGCCCAGCCGCATCTGGCGCCGTGACGGCGGCGACAAAGGCGTGTACGGCGCGAATGAACCATTGGCTGGTGGGCAATTCCCTGGCGCCGCCGCGCGCGATGCTGTGGCCGGATGCCGCGGGATGGTCGTAAATAAACATCAGGTCGAGATCGGAGCCCGCCATCATCTCCAGGCCCCCCGCCTTGCCGAGCAGCACGACGGCCATGCCGCCGCCCCGGACACGCCCGTGACGAGCAGCAAAGTCCGCCAGCACGTGTGGCAGCAGCGCGCGCAGCGCGGCATCGGCCGTGGCGCTGCGGGCCTCCCCCGCGGCATCCGCGTCCATCCGCCCCTCCAGGGTGGCGACCGCGGTGAAGAAGTCCTGGGCACGCACCGTCTCGCGCACCGCGCCAATCGCGGATTCGAGGTCCGCGGCGTCACCAAGCCGCGCGCGCATGCGTGCGAAGACGGCGCGCGGCGGCTCCGGCGCGAGCAGCCCATCCAGCGCCGCGGGGTGGCGGGCGAGATGTTCCGCCAGCGCGGGCGAAGCGCCAAGCACGCCGGCGATGCGGCGCATCAGCGCCGGGTTGCGCTCGAACAGGGAGAGCAGCTGCACACCGGCGGGCAGGCGCGCGAGAAACGCGTCGAAGCGCTGCAGCACCGTGTCTGGCGAGCGCTGCTCGGCCAGCGCCTCGAGCAGGGGGGGCAACAGCCGTGCCATCAGCCCGCGCGAGCGTTCCGAGCGCAGCGCGCGCGGCCGGCCGGCGAGCCAGCCCGTGGCGAGGGACGCCGCGGCCCCGGGATCGCCGAAGCCCATCGAGCGCAGCACCTGCATTGTACGCGGCGGCGGTTCCGGCCCGGTGAAATCGAGCGGCGGCGCCTCGTCGCTCGCGTGTCCGAACACGTCGGCGAAGCGTGCGCGCACGCCGTCGAGCAGCGCAGCCAGGTCGCGAGCGAAGGCCTCTGCGCCCGGCGCACCCATGAACGCCGCGAAGGCCGCGAATTCCGTGCGCGTGCGCGGCAGGCTGTGCGTCTGATGATCGGCGACCATCTGCAGCCGGTGCTCCACGGCGCGCAGCCGCTGATAGGCGGCCGCGAGGAAGGACGCCGTGTCATGGCCGACATGGCCGGCGGCGGCGAGCGCCGGCAGCGCCCCGAGCGTGCGCGGCGTGCGCAGCTCCGGCGCGCGGCCACCCCACACGAGCTGCTGCGTCTGGGCAAGGAACTCGATCTCGCGGATGCCGCCCTCGCCCAGCTTCACGTCGTGGCCGAGCAGGCGCTCGACGGGGTCGGCGCTGTCGGCGAGTGCCGAGCCCTTGTGCGCGTCGATCCGCCGCTTCATCGCCTCGATATCGGCGATGGCGGCGAAATCCAGATGGCGGCGCCAGACGAAGGGGCGGATCGCCTCAAGGAAATGCTGGCCGAGTGCCAGATCGCCAGCCACGGGGCGCGCCTTCAGCATTGCTGCGCGCTCCCAGTTCTGGCCCATGCTTTCGTAGTAGGCGAGGGCCGCGGGCAGCGCGACGACGGGGGGCGTTGCCGCCGGATCCGGGCGCAGGCGCAAGTCGACACGAAACACGTAGCCATCGGCGTCGCGCGCTTCGATCAGGCTCACAATGTCGCGCGCCATGCGGGCCCAGAATTGCGCCGGCGCCTCGCCTCGATACGTGCCAGCGTCCGGGTCCTGCAGCAGGATCAGGTCGATGTCGCTCGAGTAGTTGAGCTCGCCGGCACCGAGCTTGCCCATGCCGAGCACGGTGAAGCCGCAACGCGTCGAGGGGTTGGCACGGCGGGGCAGGCGCAGATCCGCCGCATGGTACAGGAGGTGGTCGACGCTCGCACGCAGCGCCGCCTCCGCGAGTTCGGAGAGGGAAGCGGTGATGCGGGCGAGCGGCCAGACGCCGCCGATATCGGCCAGCGCCACGGCAAGTGCCAGCCGCCGCTTGGCGATGCGCAGGGCCCTGGCGAGGTCCGCGCGCGGCGTGGCGGGCGCGCAGGCGCGCACCGCGCCGAGGGCGGCGACGACCGGCGGCTCCGGCCCATGGCGCGCGAAGCCGAGCACGATCGCCGGCTCGCGCAGCGCAAGGTCCGCGAGATAGGGCGAGCCGCCGCCGAGGGAGGCCAGCATCGCCCGCCCCGCCGGCCGCGCGGCGAGACGCTTCTCCGCGGCGCCGAGGGCCGCGAAGCGTTCCAGCAAGCGCTCCGCGGCATCGGGATCGGCGGGGCGGGGCCAGGCGGCGGGAAGGGTGAAACCGGGCATCGCGCCGGAGCGTCGCGGTGAGGCGGTGGGCAGGTCAAGCCGCGCGGCACCTGGCGCGGCACGCCGGGCGGGAGACGGTACGCCTCGGCCGGCATGGCGCGCACCTCCTCTCCGAGATCCTGGCGGCCGTGATGCTGTTGATGGTGCTCGGCGCCGGCGGCATCGCCTGGCGGCTGTCGCAGGGGCCGTGGGAATTGCCGCTGCTGGCGCGCGTATTGGAACGCGCGACGGGCCCTGACGCCCCGCTCTCCATTGAACATGCAGCACTGGCCTGGGAGGGCTTCGCGCGCGGCGGCGCATCGCCGCTCGACATCCGCCTCACGGGCATCGAGGTTGCGACGCAGGACGGATCGCGCCGGCTGGCGGTGCCACAGGCGAGCGTGGCGCTCTCGATGCCAGCACTGCTGACCGGGCAGGTGCGCGTGGCGGTCATGGAAATTGACGCGCCGTCGCTGACGCTCGAGCGCGACGCGGCTGGCAATGTCCGCATCGCGCGTTTCGGCGAGGCCGGCGAGAACACGCCGCTCGGAGGCTTGCTGGCCTCGCTCGCCTCCCCGCCCGGCGGCCGCGGCCCGCTCGCCGCACTACGGCGCATCAGCTTGCGCGACGGCAGCTTCACCTTCATCGACCGGCAGTTCGGCGCGACGTGGAATGCGCGGCACCTGGCGATCGAGCTGCGGCGCGCGGCGAGTGGCGGCGCGAGAGCGACGCTGAACTACGAGCTCGTTGTCGACAGCAAGACGACGCCGGTGCACGCGACCGCGACGATCCCGAAAGGATTCGGCGAGGCGGCGGCCGGACCATTGACCGCCGCGGCAACCTTCGGCGCCTTCGTGCCCGCCGACCTCGCGCACCTGTCACCCGCGTTCGCGCCGCTGGCCAATCTGCATGTTCCCGTGGCGGCGTCGGTCACCGTGCGGCTCGACGCCGGGCTCAACGTCGGGGGGCTCGACGTCATGATCCATGCTGGCAGCGGAACGGTCGACGCGATGGGGCTCGCCGAGCCAGTCGCGGATGCCGAGGTACATGTGACGGGCACCCCTGACCACCTCGCGATCGATATCGGGCAGATTCAGCTGGCGCCGCAGAACGCGCCGATGACGACGCTGCGCGGCCATGCCGACCTCACGCGCGAGGCGGACGGATTCGCACTCGCGGCGACGGCGAGCCTCGACCAGCTGCGCTTCACCGACCTCGCCAAGGTGTGGCCGCCCGGCGTGGGCGGCAGCGGGCTCGAGCCCTGGCTCAGCAGCAACATCACCGCGGGCGATGCGACCGGCGGGCAGGTGCAGCTTTCCGCGCGCATCGCGGCGGATTTCTCCAACGTGACGCTGACCGCGATCAGCGGTGGCATCGACGGGCATGATCTCACGCTACACTGGCTCGCGCCGATCCCGCCGGTCGAGCACACCAACGCGCAGCTGCGCTTCGAGGGGCCGGATGTGCTGCGCATCACCGCCAAGGGCGGGCGGCAGGCCGGCACGAGCCTCGCCGTCTCGCAGGCCAGCGTGGCGATCAGCGGGCTCGAGGAAAAAGACCAGTTCGCGGATATCGATGTCGGGCTCTCGGGGCCGCTGGCGGACGTGCTCGGCATCCTCTCGCATCCGCGCCTCAACCTGCTGGCGCGCGCGCATCTCACGCTCAACGGCGTGCGCGGCGAGATCGCCGGCGCCCTGCATATCCCTGGCCTGCCGCTGAGCGCACATCTCAAGGCCGACGATGTGAAGGTGCAGGCCACGGGCACCGCGAAGGGTGTCCACGTTGCCGGGCTGGTGGCGGACCGGGACATCGACAACGGCGATTTTTCGTTCAAGGTCAGCAACGATGGACTGGCACTGGACGGCAGCGCCGCGATCGCGGGAATCCCCGGCACGGTCAAGGCGGCACTCGATTTCCGTGCGGGGCCGGCAAGCCAGGTTACGGAGCGGGCCGATGTGTCGAGCAGCACCAATGCCGCGGCACTCACCGCCGCCGGGCTCGACATGCTCGGCGCGGTGGAGGGCGGCGTCGGGGCCCAGGCCACGTGGCAGCGGCGGCGCGACGGCGCCGGAACGCTCACCTTCAATGCCGATCTCACCAAGGCGACGGTGACGGTACCGCAGCTCCTCTGGCGCAAGCCGGAGGGTATGGCGGCGCGCGCCCAGGGGCGGCTGGTGCTCGCGGGCGACCGCATCACCGTGATCGACGGCCTGTCACTGCACGGCACCGGGATCGATGTCGGCGGGAAGCTGGATTTCGCGGGCGGTCAGCCGAGCCGGCTGGTCCTCGATCGGCTGCTGTGGGAGCCGGGGACGGATGCAAGCCTCACGCTCGGTTTTCCCGAAACCCCGCAGCGCCCATGGGACATCACGGTGAACGGCAACCGTTTCGACATCTCGGCGCTGCTGGCGCCGTCGAAGAGCGCGCGCCCGGCGAAACCGCCAGCCGACCGCAAGCAACCGAAGCGCGGCCCCACCTGGTCAGCGACGGTCAACCTCGGGCGGGTGGTCACCGGAGCGGGACTCGGCCTCGACAATGTCGCAGTGCGTGCGCGCGATGACGGGCTCCGCGTCACGTCGCTGCGCGCCGACGGCAAGACCGGCAAGTCGGCGTTCTCGGCCTCCATCACCCAGGAGAAGGCGGGATACGCGATGCACCTCACCGCCGACGACGCCGGTTTGCTGCTGACCGCGAGCCGCACCACGCGCTCGGTGATCGGCGGCAAGCTCGACATCAGCGCGACCGATCCTGGCACCACGCCGCTCGCCAACTGGTCAGGCACGCTCACCATGCGCGCCTTCTCCGTGCGCGACCAGCCGGTGCTGGGCAAGCTGCTGCAGGCGATGACGCTTTACGGGGTGCTCGACGCGCTGACGAGCACGGGGGTTGTCTTCGACACCCTGATCGCACCGTTTCACTATCAGGACGATATCATCACGCTGTCCGAGGCGCGCGCGTTCAGTGCCTCGCTCGGCATGACGGCGAAGGGAACGATCGATCTCGGCGCCAACCGCTGCAAGGTGGAGGGCACGGTGGTGCCCGCCTATTTCTTCAACACGCTGCTGGGGCGGATGCCGCTCATCGGCCGGCTGTTCAGCCCGGAGAAAGGTGGCGGGTTGTTCGCCGCGACCTATGGGATCAGCGGCTCGTGCGACGACCCCTCGGTGGGCGTCAATCCGCTCGCGGCGCTGACACCCGGGTTCCTGCGCGGCGTGTTCGGCATTTTCGACGAGCCCGCCTCGCCGACGAAGAACGACGGCGCGGAACCGCCCGGCTCGCGCTGAGGTGCCGCCGCGCCGCAGCGGCTATGCCCGCTTCATGTCCCACAGCGCGCGATCGGCAAGGCGCGCGGCAAGGGCCGCGGCGATTGCGGCGATGAGTTGGCGCCCCTGCTCCGCCGTCGCCGCCTCCGGGTGACCGATCACGCCCGAGGGCGAGCGCGAGGCGATGCTGCGCCAGGCATGGACGCCAGGCGGCGGCAGATCCTCGAGATCCGGCGCGCGGTTGCCGTGTACGAGATGCAGCCGGTCCGTCGCCACCAGTTCCGGCCGCAGCGCCATCGTCATCGCCGTCTCCGCCTCGCAGGCGTGCAGCAGCGCGGTCTGGCGGGTGAGCAGCGCCGCGATTTCCGTCGCCGCGGCGTACCAGTAGGTGAATTGCAGGAGCGGCAGGCCGAGCTTCGGCGTGAGGTCGTCCACGATGGTGCGCAGCGCGTTCTCGTTGCCGCCATGCGCGTTGAGGATGGCGATGCGGCGGAAGCCGGCGCGCGAGGCGGAACGCACGACGCCCTCGATCAGCGCGGCGAAGGCAGCGAACTCCAGCGTGATGGTGCCGCCGAAGCTCATGTGATGCTCGGAGATGCCGGTCCAGAGCATGGGCAGCACGACGACGGGCTCGCCCTTCGCGCGCAGCGCCTCCGCGGTCGCCATCGCCACCGCCTCGCCCAACAGGGAGTCGACCTCGACCGGCAGGTGCGGACCGTGCTGCTCGAGCGAGCCGACCGGCAGGATCACGATCGCGTCGCTCGCCGCGCGCTCACGCAACTCGTCCGCGCGCAGGCGGCGCCAGGCGAGTTCCATCATTCCGTCTCGGGCAGGCCGCTGGCATCGAGCGGCAGCACCGCGCCCATCCATAGCGCATGCAGCAGATGGTCGTCCTTTGGCCGCCCGGTCTCGGGGTGCAGCAGGATGGTGAGCCCCTGGCGGTTGAGCGCGAGGAACGGCGCGAGCGTCGGCAAATCCTCCGGCGCGAAGGCGATCTGGTACATCGATTGCGGATGCGGACCGACCTTCGCGTCGTGCCAGCGGCCGAGCCTCGCGGCTGGATGGCGCTCCGCGACCCAGGCACGCAATTGTTCCGCGCGCGCGCGCGTCTCGGGCGTGTAGTAGACATGGGCGTGCCAGGAATGGACGCGGGTGGCTTCCTGAGGTGCGGTCATGCGCGGTTTTCCAAGAAGGGCGAGAACCGATACATCGGGCGCATGTCCGAAGCCACAACCTTCTCGCTCATCGTGCCGGCGCGCGAGCACCTCCGGAGCTACACCGCGGCACTGGAGACTGGCTGGTCGCCGAACACGATCCGTGACGTGAGCGGCGAACAGCTGGCGGCGATACGCGCCGACGGAGATGCGTTCCTGGAAAGCCTGGTGCCAAAGCCCGGCGACACCATCACCGTTAACGGCAAGATCGTGGAACGTCTGCCGGGCTGCGTACGCTGGATGTGGGATGGGGAGTTCGCCGGCTCGATCAATTTCCGCCACGTGCCGGGGACGGAGGCACTACCGGCGCATGTGCTCGGCCATATCGGCTACGGCGTGGTGCCGTGGAAGCGCCGCCGAGGCTACGCGCGCCGCGCGCTCCGTTTGATGCTCGCCGTCGCACGCGATGCGGGCATGAGCCACGTCGAAGTGGACTGCGACTCGGAAAACGCGATTTCGCGCCGTGTTATCGAGGCGAATGGCGGCATCCTGATCCGCCGTGTGCCCAATCCGCATCGGGAAGGGCAGACGGAACTGGTGTTCCGCCTGCCCTGCCCCGACGCTTCTACCTGAACAGGGCCACCGCCGATTCCAGCGTGTGAATGACACCCCAGGCGAGTGGGATTCCCACCACCGCCCAGTAGACCACCATGCGCGCGCCCATCAGTTGGCCTCCTGGCCCAGGGCGCCCTGGTAGTGGTGTTTCTCATGCACCGGCGAGACCAGCAGATTGGCAACCAGGCCGATCACCAGCAGGACGCACATGACATGCAGCGTGGTGGCATAGAGATCCGCCCCCTTCATGCCGAGCGATGACTCATAGGCGCGGAGCTGGCCGATGAGCAGCGGCCCGAAGACACCCGCCGCCGACCACGCGGTGAGCAGCACGCCATGGATCGCGCCGACCTGCATGCCGCCGAAGATGTCCTTGAGGTAGGCGGGAACGGTCGCGAAGCCGCCGCCATACATGCTGATGATGATGCAGACCGCCAGCACGAACAGCGTCAGCGACCCGGCATCGCCGAGCTTCGGCGCGAACCAGTAGAGCACGATGCCGAGGACGAAGAAGCACGCATAGGTCGCCTTGCGGCCGATGAAGTCGGAGATGGAGGACCAGAAGAAGCGTCCCGCCATGTTGAACAGGCTCAGCATGCCGACGAAGCCGCCCGCCGCCGCGGGCGAGACGCCCTTGAAGCTTTCCTGCAGCATCGGGCTCGCCTGCGACAGCACCGCGATCCCGGCGGTCACGTTCATGCAGAGCACGAGCCACAGCAGGTAGAATTGCGGGGTACGCACCGCCGCCGCCGCTTCCACGTTTGCTGTCGTGATCAGCTTCCTCGGCACCGCCGGTGCGGTCCAGCCCGCGGGCTTCCAGGCCGGCGCCGGCAGGCGGACGATCAGCGCGCCGAAGGTCATCATGATGAAGTAGGCGATGCCCATGATGACGAACGTCTCGGCCACACCGGAGGACGTCGCGGACCTGAAATGGGCCATCAGGGCAACGGATAGCGGCCCGGCGATGAACGCGCCGCCGCCGAAGCCCATGATGGCGATGCCGGTCGCCATGCCCGGCCGGTCCGGGAACCATTTGATCAGCGTCGAAACCGGGCCGATATAGCCGAGGCCGAGCCCGCAGCCACCGATCACGCCGTAGCCGAGATAAATCACCCAGAGCTGGTGCGAGACGACACCGAGCGCACTGACCAGGAAGCCACCGCCGAAACAGCAGGCGGCAACGAACATCGCCTTGCGCGGGCCCACGCGTTCCACCCAGCGGCCAAACACCGCCGCGGCCAGGCCGAGCACGAGGATCGAGATCGAGAAGATCCAGAGCACCTCCGGGATCGTCCAATCGCCCGGCGCCTGCTTGGTGCCGCCAATCAGGTGTGTCAGCGGCAGGTTGAAAGTGGAGAACGCGTAGACGGATCCGATGGAGAGATGCACCGCCAGAGCGGCGGGTGGGATCAGGGACCGGTTGTAGCCCGGCGGCGCGATGCTATGCGCACGATCGAAAAATCCGCTCATGATTTGGCATTTGCTCCCGTGATTTTTTTGTGCGGCCTTATTTGTGCCCAAACGGCGGCGTGGAGTCGTAACGTTCGCATATCCTCCGATTTCGAATCGCTCAAGGAAAATAGGCGCGATTAACGGAATTCAGGAATCCCAAGAGAGGCGAGGAATCGGATGATCGCTCGTACCAATCGAAAACCGCCTCCCCAAATTGCCAATCGATCGATTTAGAATTTCGATCGTTGACGCCACCCGCGTGGCAGCACAGGCCTCAGGCGGCGTCGCGGCCCAGCACTTTCCACGCGGAGGCGAAGGCTTCCGCCATGGCGTCCGCGGGCACCGCGCCGGAAAACAGCACATGGCCCGCCAGCGCGAAGCTGGGCACGCCGGAAATCCCAGCCCGCCGCGCGGCTTCGTCCTCGGCCAGCACCTCGGCCCGATTCGCGTCCGATGCCAGCATCGCGCGCGTCGCCGCGGCATCGCCGCCGGCCTCGGCCACGCAGGCAGCGAGCACCTCGGGATCGCCGATGTCGCGCCCCTCCAGGAAGTAGGCGGAGAACAGGCGCTCCACCACCGCGTCCTGCCGGCCTTCGGCACCGGCGGCGCGGATCACGCGATGCGCGGCGACAGTGTTGGGCGTGCGCTGCATCGCGGCGAAGTTGAAGCCGATGTCAACGGCGCTGCCGGCCTCCGCCACGCGAGCGTCAATCTCCCGCCCGCGCTCGGTGCTGCCGAACTTGGCGGCACGGTACGCGGCGCGTTCGACGCCTTCCTCCGGCATCTCGGGATTGAGCTGGTAAGGGTACCAGGCAACCGCAAAGGCTTGGCCCTGGCCCGCGAGGATCGCAAGCGCGCGTTCCAGCTGCCGCTTGCCGATGTAGCACCAGGGGCAGATTGCATCCGAGATGACGGTGATGGTCGGGATCGGCATGGCGCCCTCCACGAAAGGAGGGGCTAGCTTACCTCCCCGCCCGGCGCCATGTCAGCCTGGCCCCACGAGGAGGAGTCCCAATGTCCGCACCAGCCTACCGTTCCGCGCTCGTCGTCGGCGTGGGTCCGGGCTTTTCAGCCTCGCTCGCGCGGCGTTTCGCCGCGGCGGGCATCAAGCTGGCGCTCGCCTCCCGCCACCCGGAGAAGGTCGCGGCGCTGGCCGCCGAAACCGGGGCGACGGCGCATCGCTGCGATGTGGCCGACGCCGGTGCCGTGGCACGGCTGTTCGAGGCGGTGGATGCGTCGCAACCGCCGCTCGACCTTGTCGTGTTCAACCCGAGCGCGCGTTTGCGCGGGCCCATCGCGGAGCTCGATCCCAATGCCGTGGCGCAGGCGCTCGCGGTCTCGGCGATGGGTGGGTTTCATGTCGGCCAGCATGCCGCGCGGCGGATGCTCGCGAGCGGCGGCGGCGCGATTCTGTTCACCGGGGCGAGCGCGAGCGTGAAGGGCTTCGCGCAGTCGGCGCCGTTCGCCATGGGCAAATTCGCGCTGCGCGGGCTCGCGCAATCCATGGCACGGGAACTCGGACCAAAGGGGATCCATGTGCTGCACCTGGTGATCGACGGTGGCATCCGCAGCGCCACGCGCCTGGTGCCGGCCGATGCGCCGGACTCGCTCCTCGACGCCGACGCCGTCGCCGAGACCGCGTGGCACGCGCTGAACCAGCCTCGCAGCGCGTGGAGCCACGAGCTGGAAGTCAGGCCCTGGGTGGAGAAGTTCTAGGTCGAGGGCTCTGCCCCCAACTGGCAGGAACCTCAGGCCCCTGCACCCCGTGACTGGGTCTTTACGATCAGGGCATCGACGGCCACCATTCCGTCCGCGGTCGCGATCAGCGGATTGATGTCCACCTCCGTGATCAACTCCGCATGGTCCGCGATGAAGGCGCCCAGGCCGCACAGGATGTCGGCAAGCCGATCGAGATCGACCGGCGGCAGGCCGCGGAAGCCGCGGAAGATCGCGGCCCCCTTGAGCCCCTCCAGCAGCGCTCGCGCCTCGCCATGCGCGAGCGGCGCTGGCGCGATCGCGGTATCGCGCAGCAATTCGACGAAGATGCCCCCAAGCCCGGCGACAACCATCGGCCCAAACATCCTGTCCATGCGGGCGCCAAGGATGATCTCGATCCCCTGCGGGATCATCGGCTGCACCAGCACCCCCGCGATGCACGCGCCCGCCACGCGCGACGCCGCGACCAAGAGCTCCGTGTAGGCGGCGCGTACCGCCGCATCCCCGGTGACACCGAGGCGGATCACGCCGGCCTCGGTCTTGTGCGGGATATCGGGGCTTTCGATCTTCATCGCAACCTTGCCGCCGAACCGTGCGGCTACTGCAACGGCTTCCTCCGTGCTGGTCGCGAGCGCCTCTGGCACCACCGGAATTCCGTAGCTTGCGAGCAGGGATTTCGCCTCCCGCTCGGCCAGTACAGGGCCGGCGGCGGCGAGCACTCGGGCCGCCGCGTCGCGCAGACAGGGCGATGACACCACGGCCGCGCCGCGGGCGAGCGCCGCGGCGCGGCGCCGCCAGGCGGCCATTGTTGCGAAGCATCGATCCATGGAGCGAAACAGCACCACGCCCGGATCGCGCTCCATCTCCTTCGCGCCGGGCCCCTCCAGCCATTCCGGCAGCCAGGCGATGCAGACCGGCTTGCCATGTTGCCGCGCGAGAGAGGCGTAGAACGGCACGCGCGCGACGGCCAGCGGCGAGGCATAGACGCTGGGCAGGACGATCGCGCCATAGGCGGGGTCCGCGGCCAGCGCATTGGCACAGGCGCTGAGACTTTCGGGATCGTTCAGCACCATCGCGGTGACATCACAGGGGTTGCGCGCGGCGCCGTATTCCGGAATCCGCGCGGCGAGGATCTCCAGCGCCTCCGGGCGCGGCTGCGGCAACGGCACGGCATGGCGCTCCGCCTTGTCGGCCGCCATGATGCCGGCGCCACCGGAAGTGCAGATCACCGCGACACCAGCAGCGAGCGGTCTCGGCGGAGCCTTGAGGAAGAAGCTCGCGGTCTCCGCCAGCGCTTCGAAATCATCGACCACGACGGCCCCCTCGCGCGCCAGCACCGCGCGCCAGGCAGCATCCGAGCCCGCAAGCGAGCCGGTATGGGACATGGCCGCCTGCGCGCCCTCCTCGCCCGTCGCGATCTTGCAGACGACGAGCGGCTTGCCAGCCTCGGCCGCGAGGCGCGCGGCGGCAACCAGGCGCGCCGGCTTCGCCATGCCCTCGAACAGCAGCGCGATGGCGCCGCAGGACTCTTCGCCGGCGAGGTAGGCGACGTAGTCCGCCATGTCGACGTCGCAGGAATTGCCGCTGGTCAGCACGTGGCTGATGGCAACCCCGCGCTCCGCCGCCTGCTCCAGCGCGAAGCCCATGGCGCCGGATTGACTCACGACGCCGATGGCGCGGCTCGTCGGCGCCGGGATCGCCGCGTCGGGCATGAAGGTGATGCGCATGCCAAGCGCGTAGTCCGTGATGCCGATGCAGTTGGGCCCGATGATCGGCACGCCGGACTCGCGCGCGAGTGCGGTGAGCCGGTCCTGGTCGGCGGCGCGCGCCAGCTTGCCGGTTTCCGCGTAGCCGGAGGCGAAGATGACGATTCCGCCGACGCCGGCCGCGATCGCCTCCCGCGCGAGGGGCTCGACGGCCTCGCGCGCCGTCACGATCACCGCGCAATCCGTCCCGCCCGGAATCGCGGCGACGGAGGCGTGACATGGCAGGCCGCGAATCTCCGCGTACTTGGCGTTCACCGGATGCACGGCGCCGCCGTAACGCGCGAGGTTGGCGAGCACGCGGTCGCCGAAGGCCCCCGCGCGCGGGCTCGCGCCCAGCACCGCGATGCTGCGCGGCGCCAGCACGCGTGACAGCGCCGCGTGCGCGTAGAGATCGTTGCGGTCGCGCGGCGCTGCTCGCGTCATGCGTTTCCTCCCGGCTTGGGGCGAGCCTAGCCGCCCCTCTCCCGCTCGTCACGCGGCCGCCCTAAGCTTGGCCCACCAGGGGAGGAGACGGATGGAGCAGCAGGCGAGAGGGCAGCCGGTCGTGGTGGAGCGGCGTGACAGTTGGCACCTCCTCCGGCTCAACCGGCCGGAGAAGATGAACGCGCTCGACCAGGCGACGATCGCGGCGCTGCGTGGCGCACTGGAAGCCGCCGCCGCGGACACCGCCTGCCGCGCGCTGGTGCTGACCGGTACCGGGCGCGGCTTCTGTTCCGGCGCCGATCTCACCGGCGGGCTGGAGCCGGGCCGCGACCTCGGGGACGCGATCGAGACCAGCTGGAATCCGATGGTGCGCGCGCT
This sequence comes from uncultured Pseudomonadota bacterium, assembly GCA_963764465.1. Classification (GTDB taxonomy): domain Bacteria; phylum Pseudomonadota; class Alphaproteobacteria; order Acetobacterales; family Acetobacteraceae; genus JAJXXT01. The sequence continues at coordinate 544,399 of CAVXSO010000007.1, forward strand.
GCATGCGCTGCCGGTACCCACCATTGCCGCGGTCAACGGCATCGCCGCCGGCGCCGGCGCCAACCTCGCGCTCGGCTGCGACATCGTGCTCGCCGGCGCCTCCGCGAGCTTCATCCAGGCGTTTTCGCGCATCGGGCTGATCCCCGACTGCGGCGGCACGTATCTGCTGCCGCGCCTGGTCGGCGCCGCGCGGGCGCGGGCACTGGCGATGCTGGCAGAGCCCGTGCCGGCGGCACAGGCCGAGGCCTGGGGCATGATCTGGAAATGCCTGGGGGACGAGGCGTTGATGCCGGAAGCGGAACGTCTTGCCTCGGCGCTCGCTGAATGCCCGAGCGAGGCGCTGGTGCTGACTCGGCAGGCGATGGCCGCCGGCCTGCCGCTCGACGCGCAACTCGACCTCGAGCGGGATTTCCAGCGCCGCGCCGGCTTCACCGCCGATTTCGCCGAGGGCGTCGCCGCGTTTCGCGAGAAGCGGCCGCCGCGCTTTACCGGCGGGAGAACCGTGGGCGGGCGCGCGTGACGCCGCAGAAACTCGCCGAGGCCTGCGCCGAGGCGATGTGGCGAGACGACCGGGCAAGCCCGGCGCTGGGCATGCGCCTCGAGCGCGTGGCGCCCGGCGAGGCCACGATCTCCATGGAGGTCGGGCCCAAGATGGTGAACGGGCATGGCATCTGCCATGGCGGCTACATCTTCACGCTCGCCAACTCCACCTTCGCGTTCGCCTGCAACACCTATGGCGAGCGCGTTGTCGCAGCCGGGGCCAGCATCAGCTTCCTGCGGCCGGCTAAACTCGGCATGCGGCTGCGCGCCACCGCGAGCGAACGCGCGCGGGCCGGGCGCAACGGCATCTACGACATCCGCGTGCAGGACGAGGCCGGCACGGTGATCGCGGAGTTCCGCGGCCAGTCTCGCAGCCTCGGCACATCCTTCTTCGAGGAAACCCCGAAGGGAACACCATGAGCGCCCTGCCCGACCTGCCGCCGCACAACGACGCCTTCGAGCCGATCGAGCGCGCCTCCCGCGACGCGTTGCAGGCGCTGCAGACCAGGCGCCTCGCCTGGACGCTGCGCCATGCCTACGAGAACGTGCCGCATTACCGCGCCGCGTTCGACGCGGCCGGGCTGCGCCCGGAGGATTTCCGCGAGCCCGGGGACCTCGCGCGGTTTCCCTTCACCGGCAAGGCGGAGCTGCGCGCCAACTATCCGTTCGGCATGTTTGCCGTGCCTCGCGAGCAGATACGGCGCATCCACGCCTCCTCCGGCACCACGGGCAAGCCGACCGTCGTGGGCTACACCGAGCGCGATCTCGACACCTGGGCGCAGCTCATCGCGCGCTCGCTTCGCGCCGCGGGCGTGCGGCCCGGCATGCGGCTGCACAACGCCTATGGCTATGGGCTGTTTACCGGCGGGCTCGGCCTGCATGACGGCGCGGAGCGACTGGGCTGCGCGGTGATCCCGGTCTCGGGCGGGATGACGGAACGCCAGGTGCAGCTCATCCGCGATTTCGCGCCGGACGCGATCAGCGTCACGCCGAGCTACATGCTGGCGATCCTGGATGGGTTCCGCGCCGCCGGCGCCGATCCGCGCGCGACCTCCCTCAAGGTCGGCATCTTCGGCGCCGAGCCCTGGACCGAGGGCATGCGCGCCGAGATCGAGCAAGCTTTCGGCATGCACGCCGTCGACATCTACGGACTTTCCGAGGTGATGGGGCCCGGGGTCGCGATGGAATGCATCGAGACCAAGGACGGGCTGCACATCTGGGAGGATCATTTCTATCCCGAGATCATCGATCCCGAGACCGGCGCCGTGCTGCCGGAAGGGGAGCTCGGCGAGCTCGTCTTCACCTCCCTCACCAAGGAAGCGATGCCGGTCATACGCTACCGCACCCGCGACCTCACGCGGCTGCTGCCGGGCACGGCGCGATCGATGCGCCGCATGGCACGGATCGGCGGGCGCAGCGACGACATGATGATCGTACGCGGCGTCAACGTGTTCCCGAGCCAGGTGGAGGAGCTGATCCTGGGTGTCGGCGCTCTCTGCGGCCATTACGTCATCGAGCTGACCCGTGAGGGACGGCTCGATACGATGACGGTGCGCGTGGAGGCGCGGCCGGAGGCGTGGGGCGCGGACCCGGCGCCACACGGCAAGGCGCTGGCGCACGCGATCAAGTCGCGGATCGGCGTGTCGGCGCTGGTCGAGGTGACCGCCCCCGGCTCGATCGAGCGCTCACTGGGCAAGGCGCGGCGGGTCATCGACCGGCGCTGACGCTTGCCGCTGGCCCGCAAACCGGCGAGAAACACGCTCCCATGCCCTATCCCGACGTCCTGAACCCGGAACTCATCGACCGTATCCCGCTCTCCGCGCGGTCCGTTCTCGATGTCGGGTGCGGCGGCGGCGCGCTCGGGGCCGAGTACAAGCGCCGCAACCCGCGCGCGCGCTATTTCGGGATCGAGCTCGATCCGGAAGCCGCGCGGCTGGCAGCGACGCGCCTCGACGAAGTCGCGCGCGTCGACGTCGAGGCCGAACCGCTGCCCTTCGGCGGCACCGTGTTCGACTGCATTCTCTATGGCGACGTGCTTGAGCACCTGCGCGACCCATGGGCGGTGCTGGCGGCGCAGACACGGCAGCTTTCGCCGGACGGCGTGGCGGTCATCTGCATGCCCAACGCCGAGCATTGGAGCTTCGTCGAGCGGTTGCTGCGCGGCACATGGGACTACGAGCCGCAAGGCCTGTTCGACGCCACCCATCTGCGCTGGTTCACGCCAGAGACGACGCGCCGCGCGCTGGCAGGCGCCGGGCTCATACCGTGCGACGTGGCTCCGCGCATCTTCGACCGCGCGCTGGCCGAGCGCTTCGCCAACGCGATGCTGCCGGCGCTGAAGGCGCTTGGCATCGACCCGCAGGATTACCTGACCCGCTCGGCACCGCTGCAACATGTCTGGCGGGCGCGTCGCAGGGCGCCGGAGCGACTGAAGATCGTCTCGACCATCCTGCCGCCGATCGGCGGCGTCAGCGAGGTGCGCGTCACCGAGCCGATGCGCGCGCTGGCGACCGACCCCGCGATCACGACCTCCGTCATCGAGAGCTTTGACCCCGGCCCCCTTGCCGCGGGCATGCCCGGCATCTTCGTCCTCCATCGCCCGCGCCTGGTCGGCGCGCCCGGGCTCGCGGTGCTGCGCCAGGCAATGGCGGCGGGACATGTCGTTGTCTGCGAGTTCGACGACAATCCCGAGCATCTTTCGCCACTGCAACGACCGGACATGTTCAACTTCGCCGGCGTCCACGCGGTGCAGACGACGACACCGACGCTGGCGGAAGTGCTGCGGCGCTACAACCCCGAGGTCGCGGTCTTCCCCAACGCCATCGCGCGTGTGCCGGATGTGCTCAACCACGCGACGCCAGGCCGGCAGACGCTCTTCTTCGGAGGCATCAACCGCGAGGACGAATGGCCGCCCTATGTCGGGGCGCTCAACCGCGTGACGGCGCTGGCGGGTGAGCGCCTGCACCTCTCCATCGTCGCCGACCGTGGGCTGTTCGACGCGCTGGAGACGCACCACAAGAGCTTCACGCCGCTCTGCGACTACGAGACCTACCAGCAGCTGCTGGCCAGAAGCGAGATCTGCTTCATGCCGCTCGCGGACACGCCGTTCAACCGGTGCAAATCCGATCTGAAATTCATCGAGGCGGCGTCGCTGCGCGTGACGGCGCTCGCGAGCCCCACGGTTTATGCGGGAAGCATCGTGGACGGCGAGACCGGGGTTCTGTTCCGCGACGAGGAGGAACTGGCGCAGCGGTTGCTGCGGCTCATCGCCAATCCCGAGATCGGCAAGGCCATCGCCGAGACGGCACGCGCCAAGGTGCTGCGCGAACGCATGCTCGCCGATCAGGTATCAAGCCGCATCGCGTGGTACCGCTCGCTCTGGTCGCGGCGCGAGGAACTGCACGCAGCCCTCCTCGCGCGCGTGCCGGACCTTGCGATCGTTACGGCCAGCGCATGATGCGCAGGCTGGGCGTCCCGCTTTCCGTCGCGTGGCAGATGCTGGACCGGGTCTGGCTGCGCGTGTTGTCGTGGTTCTCGTTTCTTGCGAGCCTGCTGCGGCAGCCAAGCCAGATCGAGGCGCGCTGGCCCGAGGCGGAGGCGACGCTCGGGCCGCGCGTCGCGATCTTTGTGCACTGGGACAGGCGCGGCGCGGTGCAGGAGCCGGTGCGCCACTATCTGCGCGCGCTGCGGCAGGCGGGGCTTTCCATCGTCTTCGTCTCCAACTCCGGCAAGCTGCGCCAGGATGCCTGGGATGCGCTGCACGAACTCTGCGACATCGTGCTGGTCCGCCGCAACATCGGCTACGATTTCGGCGCCATGCGCGAGGGACTGGAAGCGTGTGCCCTGCCGCGGCCGGAGACGGAAATGGTGCTGATCGTCAACGACAGCGTCTATGGCCCGCTGGCGCCGCTCGACGAGACCTTGGACAAGATCGACTTCGCCGCCGCCGATATCTGGGGGGCGACGGAGAGCTGGCAGCGCCGCTACCATCTGCAGTCCTTCTTCCTCGCAGTCGGCAGGAAGGCGCTGGAGAGCGAGGCGTGGAAGCGGTTCTGGTCGCAGGTACGTCCGATCAAATCCAAGACCTGGGTAATCCGCCACTACGAGGTTGGGCTTACCGGCAGGATGCTGGCGGGCGGGCTGCGCTGTGCCGCGATCTGGCCTTACCAGACGATGCTGCGCGCCGTGGATGCCAGCCTGCTCGAGCAGGAAGAGATCAAGGATCCGCTGGTTGCGTCGCGGAAATTCCACGTCAACCGCGTGCGCATCGCGACCGTGCGGCGGCGTCCGCTCAATCCCACCGCCGATCTCTGGCGGCAGATGCTGCGTGCGCGCTTCCCGTTCCTCAAGCGCGAACTGCTGGTCAAGAACCCCTCGTTCATCGAGGACGTGGCTGACTGGCGCGACGTCGTCGCCGAGGTCTTCGGCGCCGATATCGGCTTCATCGAGCGCGACCTGCAGCGCGCCATGCGCGACACGACGCCCTAGTCCCCCAGGCGCGGGTCCTAGACCTTCTCGACCTGCCCGTACTCGAGGTCGACCGGCGTGGAGCGGCCGAAGATCGAGACGCTCACCTTCACGCGGCCCTTCTCCTCGTCGATCTCCTCGACCGTGCCGTTGAAGCTGGTGAACGGCCCGTCGGCCACGCGCACCTGTTCGCCGATCTCAAACACGATGGAGGGGCGCGGCCGCTCGCCGCCTTCCTGCGTCTGCTTGAGGATGCGCTCCGCCTCCGCCTCCGAGATCGGGGTCGGGCGGTTGCGGGTGCCGAGGAAGCCGGTGACCTTCGGCGTGTCCTTCACCAGGTGCCAGGCGTCGTCGGTGAGTTCCATCTTCACCAGCACGTAGCCGGGGAAGAATTTGCGCTCGGCGTTGACCTTCTGGCCGCGACGCAGCTCCACCACCTCCTCGGCGGGAACCATCACTTCCTCGAACGCGTCCTGCAGGCCCTTCTGGGCGGCCTGCTCCTTGATCTGCTGCGCGATCTTTTTTTCGAATCCGGAATAGACGTGAACGACGTACCAGCGCTTGGCCATGATGGGCTCCTATCCGCCGAACCCGAACAGCGCGCGAATGGCCGCGCTGAAGGCCTGGTCGGCGATGAAGAAGAAGGCGGCGGCCGCGGCGGCCATCAGGATGACGAGACCGGTCGTCACCGCCGTCTCGCGGCGCGACGGGAAGGTAACGCGACCGGTTTCGGCGCGAACCTCACGCAGGAACTTCAGGGGATCGAACGCCACGCCAGCCACACTCCGAACCTGTTGGACTTGCCGAACGATGCCGGCCCCGTCTTCGTCCTCAAGCAAGACGCCGCCCTCGCGGGGCATCGCCGCGTGCGCCACGGCCCGGCTTGGCAGGGGTGGAGGGTCTCGAACCCCCAGCCTCCGGTTTTGGAGACCGGCGCTCTAGCCAATTGAGCTACACCCCTGCGGCAGCCGGCCCGCCGCAGGTCGCACGCTCACCGCTTTGGGACAAGGCGGCGTAGAAAGGCCGCCCGTGCGGTATTGTCAAGCGCCACGCGTCTCAGGCCGGCGCACATCTGGCAGGCGCGCGTGGAGCGGGTGACGGGGATCGAACCCGCACAACCAGCTTGGAAGGCTGGGACTCTACCATTGAGCTACACCCGCGCCGGACACGCGATACGAGTATGGGCCACGACGCCCGTCTCGTGCAGAGGCTTTGGTGGAGGGGGTTGGATTCGAACCAACGTAGGCGTGCGCCAGCGGATTTACAGTCCGCCCCCTTTAGCCACTCGGGCACCCCTCCGAACCACTCGGAACCTGGGCGCGTCCCTTGGGGCAAGCCCCGGCTCATGTCAAATGCGGCGCCAGCGCTCCGGTTTGGCGGCTCGCTTGCCACCGTGTTTGCGCGCGCCGGGGGCGCCTGTATACCGCCATCATGAAGCCACCCCGTAACTTCGGCGGCCGAAGCCGCGGCCCTGGCGGCGGCGATCGCGCCCGTCCCGATCACTCTTCGCGGCCCTCGCATGGCGGCGAGGCCAGGCATGGGCCGAAGGGCGGCGAGCGCTCGCGCGGCGGATCGCAGGGAGAGGGCCGCGCCGGCGGCGGCAAGCCTGGAGGGCCGCCGCGCGACCGGCCGCACGGCGACCGTCCCCGACACGATCGGCCCTATGGCGAGCGGCCCCATGGCGACGAACGTGCCCAGGGCGAACGTGCCCAGGGCGAACGTGCCCAGGGCGAACGTGCCCAGGGCGAACGTGCCCAAGGCGAACGTGCCCACGGCGAACGTGCCCAAGGCGAACGTGCCCGGGGGGGACGTGCCCAGGGGGAGCGTTCCCAGGGGGAACGTTCCCACAGCCAGCGCCCGTGGAGCGACCGGACGCGCGAACGGCCCTCGGTTGGCTTCCAGCCCCGCCACGGCGAGAACACGCTCCACGCGCGCGGGACGCGGCACGACGAGGACGCGCGGCAGCACCGTGACCACCGCGAACAGCGCGGCGGCGAGCGTTCCGGCCTGTGGCTCTACGGCACCCACGCAGTCGCCGCGGCGCTGGCCAACCCGGCCCGCCGGCTGCGCCGCCTGCTGCTGACCGAAGCCGCCGAGGGAGCAATCGCCGCGCGTCTGCCCCGCCCTTGGCCGATCACGGCCGAACGCGCCGAGCGCGAGCAGCTCGACCGGCTGCTGGGCCGCGATGCCGTTCACCAGGGTGCCGCGCTGCACGCCGACCCGCTGGTGCCGCCGCCGCTGGCGCAGGTGCTCGAACGGCCGGGGCCGCTCTTGGTGCTCGACCAACTCGCCGACCCGCGCAACGTCGGCGCGATCCTGCGCTCGGCCGCCGCCCTCGGTGCCGCGGCCGTGATCGTGCAGGACCGCCACGCGCCGGAGGAAACCGGCGCACTGGCCAAGGCCGCCTCCGGCGCGCTCGAGACCATGCCGCTGCTGCGCGCGGTCAACATCGCGCGCACGCTGGTGGCACTGAAGGCCGCGGATGTGTTCGTGGTCGGGCTCGATGCCGCGGCACCGCCCCTCGCCGGCCCCACGCTCGCGGACCGGCGCGTCGCGCTGGTGCTGGGTGCCGAGGGCGAGGGGCTACGCCGCCTCACCCGCGAGACCTGCGACACGCTGGCCGGCATCGCGATCCAGGGCGGCGGGCTGCTCGACAGCCTCAACGTATCCGCGGCCTGCGCGATCGCACTCTACGAGCTGGGACGGCGCTGATGGAAGCCGCCAGCACCGCCGCCGCCATCCTCTCCGCACGCCGCCGCGGCCCGCCCTACGCGCCGCTGCCGACGGACGTCGCGCCCAGGACCCTCGCCGAGGGGCTGGCCGCCCAGGTGGCACTGGCGCGGATGCTGGATGCCGATCCACCCGCCGGCTTCAAGATCGGCGCCACGGCCGCGGGCATGCGCGCCTATCTCGGGCTGGAGCACCCGCTCGCCGGGTTCATGCCGCGCGAAGGCCTGGTCGAGAGCGGCGCCACCCTGCCGTGGACCGGGGCACCGCTCGGCGTCGAATGCGAGATTGGCGTGCGTTTGGCGCGCGACCTGCCGCCCGGCCCGTGCGCTGCGGCGCAGGCCGAAGCCGCCGTCGCCGACGTCTTCGCCGCGATCGAGATCGTCGAGAATCGTTATGGCCCACCGCCGGCCGGCGACCTCAAGACCGTGGGGCCCGGCGGGCTGCTGGCGGACCAGGTGTTCCACCATGGTGGCGTGCTCGGAAAGCCGGCCGCGGGCTGGCGCACGCTCGACCTCGCGGAGGTGCCCGGGCAGATGCGCGTGGACGGCAGGGAAGTGGGAAACGGCAAGGGTGCGGACCTGCTCGGCCACCCGATGGCGGCGCTGGCCTGGCTCGCCGGGTCGTCGGAAGCGGCCGCTTTCGGCGGGCTGCGCGCCGGGCAGGTGGTGCTGCTGGGCAGCGTAACACCGCCGATCTGGCTCGAGGGCCCCTGCACCGTGGAAGCGCTGTTCACGGGGCTGGGCGAAGCCATCATTCACTTTGCGTAGGCTGGGCCGACGCGCTTAACCGGGCATCAAGCGGTGGGCGACTAGAAGAACACTCCGCCGCGATCGCGGCGCTCCTCGCCAGAACGGCACTTGTTGGGAAACTCCCTGCGGAGGCCGCGCATGCCAAGGCGTCGTATCGAACAATCCGTCGTCAACCTGTCCGTCCGTGCCATCGAGCCGTGCGCACGAGACCGGCCGCGCTACGCAGCACCGCTCTGCGACTGGGCGCTGCTGTCGGAGCCATTGCAGCTCGCGGTCGCGCGCGAAGCGCTGGCGCGGGCGGCGGAGACGATCGCGGGCCAGGCGATGGTGCTGGCCGAGGAGATGGAGGAGGGCGCGCTGCCCAATCGCGGCGGGCCGGAGGCGCTGCGCCTGTTCGCCGCCGTGGTGCGCGTCACCGGCCGCGAGGTGATCCCGGCGGCCGGCCACGCCTAAAAAACAGCTCGATCACGCGGCTCTGGCGGGTCGTCCGCCCCACCAGAGCGCGTTCTCGAAACGTCGCGGTCCGTCTAGCCCGCCTTCACCGTCGGGTTGAGCGCGATGTAGGCCGCGTGGCCGTTGCGCAACACGCGCAGCGCCACCGGCTTGCCGGCGCTCTCCGCCTCGTGCAGCGCCTGCACCGCGGCCTGCGGCGAGCTGACCGTCTTCTGGCCCACGGCGGTGATCACGTCGCCCTGCTGCAGCCCTGACTGGTCCGCTGGCGAGCCTGGCTGCACCTCCGCCACCACGGCACCCGTGGCGTCGTGCGGCAGGCCCAGTTGGTCGCGCGTGTTCGGCGTGAGCGGCGCGAGCGCGAGCCCGATATGCCCGTGCGCGCCCTGCGGCGAGGCGGCGGCGGTCTTGCCGTTCGGCAGCGTGGCAAGCGCCACGGTCATCGTCTTCGTCTCACCCTTGTGGATGATGTCGAGCTTCGTCTCGGTGCCCGGCCTGATCGCCGCGATGTCGATAGCCAGGTCGCGCGCCGACTTGATCGGCTGGCCATTGACCTGGTTGATCACGTCACCCGGCTGGATGCCCGCCTTCTCCGCCGGGCTATTCGGCTCCACGGTCGCAACCAGCGCGCCATCGGTAATGCCCTTGGGCAGGCCGAGCGCGGTTGCCATCTCCGGCGTCACCGGCTGCGCGGCGACGCCGAGGTAGCCGCGCGTCACCGAGCCATGCGCCTCGATCTGCGCCACCACGTTCTTCACCATGTTGGACGGAATGGCGAAGCCGATGCCGACCGAGCCGCCGGAGGGCGAGATGATCGCGGTATCGACGCCGATCACGTGGCCATCCTGGTTGAACAGCGGGCCACCGGAGTTGCCGGGATTGATCGGCGCATCGATCTGCAGGAACTCGTCATAGGGACCGGCACCGATGTTGCGCCCGCGCGCCGAGACGATGCCCGCGGTCACCGTGCCGCCGAGCCCGAACGGGTTGCCCATGGCGACCACCCACTGACCGGGGCGGACGTTGTTGCTGTCGCCCAGCTGCAGATAGGGCAGCGGCTTGCCGGCATCGACGCGCAGCACCGCGAGATCGGTGCGCGGATCGGTGCCGATGACCTTGGCCTTGAGATGCTGTCCGTCGGACAGCGTGACCATCACCTCGCGCGCGTTCTTCACCACGTGGTTGTTGGTCACGATGGTGCCGTTCGCATCGACGATGAAGCCGGAGCCCCGCGCCTCTTCCGCGTGCTGCTGCTGCGGCACCTGGAACATTCCGAACGGCGTCGGGACGGTCTCCACCGAGGCGTTCTGCATCTTGAGGTGGTTGGTGATGGACACCACCGCCGGGGTTACGCTTGCGGCGAGGTTGGAGAAGTCGGGCAGCGCCTGCGCGGGGGCAACGGCGATCGGCGCGCTGGTCTCGGCCCGGCCCACGGCGATGCCGCCGAGCGCGGAGCCGGCAAGCAGGACGGCGACCAGCGCTGCACGGGTCACCCGGCGATTTGGAATGAGGTTTTGCATGGATCTCGATCCCTTCTGATGGAAGCCCGATGGGGGCTGAGTCCGGTCGGCGGTCGTTTCCGCTCCGGCAACCAACATGGGGAGGCGAGACCCTCCACGGCGTGGCATCTCCGTGAAAGCACGGTCACGTGACGATCGTTTCAGGGGCGAGAAAGGTGCGCAGCCGTGAAGGGTGCGCAGCCGTGGAAAGTACTGGGGCGGGAATGGTCTGCGCAGGGAAAGGTTGCCGCCGCGCTTGGGCCCGCGCTAATTCGTCCCGCGTCGCCGGGTTAGCACAGCGGTAGTGCAGCGGTTTTGTAAACCGAAGGTCGGGGGTTCAAATCCCTCACCCGGCACCACCTGCCTCATAAGGCATTGACCTTCCTCGAAGTGGCGGCTTTCCTAGGGTTCTCGGCGGTCTGTGGGTACATAGGCCGGGCACACACAGGCTAACAACGCTTCGAAAGATCCTGTCTGGGTATCGCCCTCGGGCCGGCTGTTGATCTTCACCGCGAGGTGGCCCGCGCAGTTCGAGGACCAACGCACCTGAGTCACGTTCAAAATCGCCGCCTGCCCCCGCCCGCCACCAGAGGCCCATTCCAAGACCCGACTGACATTGAGCTTCTGTCAACCTACTGGATTGTCCGCTATTCTGCTCGAGCGACACGCGACGACGTATCATTCAGGACAACGCAACAACCAAGATGGTGACACTCCCCGTAATGCGCACCAGCGGCGGCGCGGCCCCAGCGAATATCCCGTCACCGCGGTCCGCGGCACGCCGGATCGATGTCCGGGGCGCTCATTTTTTTGTCAGCACCGCGCAGCCGGATTTCGGTGGATTCTGGTCGCGCGTCGAGACCGGCATATGGGAGCCGGAAACCTTTGCGTTGATGGACCGGCTCCTGGCGCCCGGGGCACGATTCATCGATATCGGCGCATGGATCGGCCCAACCGCACTCTACGCCGCCGCACGAGGCGCCCGGGTCGATGCCTATGAGTGCGACCCTGTCGCCCTAGAAACATTGGCGCGCAACCTTCAACTCAATTCCGACCTGCGACAGCGGATTACGCTGTACGAATATGCACTTTCCGATGCCGATACGGAAGTGACTCTGTGGTCCGGCCAGCTCGGCAACTCGGAGACATCGATTTTCGCTCGTCACGAGCGGGGGGGCGTGCTGGCGGAATGCAGCAAGTCGTTTCGTACAATAGCATGCGATGCCCTCCGGGTCTTTCAGCAAGCGGGGTATGCGGCCGACGCGTCGACGCTCATCAAGATGGACGTTGAAGGAGCCGAATTCCGGATCGTACCGCGGCTCGCCGGGGTCATAAGCAGATCAGCTGCGACGTGGCACGTCTCGTTTCATGAACTCAACATTAATCCGGTAGAAGTACCGGCGCGACCGGCTCGGCTCTCCGAAATGCTGCGCACGTTGTTGACGTTTTCCAACCTGCACTGGTACAACTCTGCATTAGTTTTGCTCGATAAAAATGAGGTCTTGAATGCGATCATTGCCGGTACATGGCCAGTTCATTCAAGCCTTGTTTTTTCGTCTCGCTCTCTGGGCGCCTGACAACACCGCAGCCGTATGAACGCCCCCCTCCAGCCGCCCCGCTCGGATAATTGGCTATCGCATCCCGCGCCGACTGCCGCATCTCCGGCTGTTTCCGTGATCGTGCCAGTGTTCGGTACGGAAGCGTACTTGCCGGCCTGCCTCCGGTCGTTGCTGCGCCAGTCGCTGCGCGACGTCGAGGTGATCGTCGTCGACGACGGATCACCCGCCGATGTTGCGGACGTCGCTCTGCGGGCCGGCGGCGGTGATCCGCGGCTGCGCCTCGTCCACCACCCCACGAACCGGGGCATACTAAGGGCACGCCTTACCGGAGCGTCGCGGGCAATCGCACCGTATCTGGCCTTCGTCGATCCTGACGATGTTGTTGATGAACGGTTTTTGGAAATCTTGCTCGATACTGCGACACGATACGATGCCGACCTAGTGCAGTGCGGGATCAAGCTCGTCGAGACGGACGGAACGACTTCGCTGGTGAACCGGGGTGGCGCCTCGTACTGCCTGAACAACAAGTCTGTCCTCGCAGAGATGCTGGCTGGCAAAATGTCCAACAGCATTGCCAACAAGCTGGTGCGGGCGGCTTGTTGGCATGCGGCAACCTGGGAGTTGACCGCCGAAACTCGCAGATTGATCTTCGGCGAGGATCTGCTTCTGCTTTTTCTGCTTGCCTCCCGCAGCGCGAGCTTCGCGCATGTGGCGGATCCACTGTACCGCTACATCCGCCGCGCTGACAGCGCAACGATGGCGGCCGGGGACGCCGCTTCCAGGATGCGGGGCGATGATCTGAAATTCGTCTTCGGGTCGATCTTCGCACGGCTGCACGCAATCGACGAGCCCGATGACCTGAAGGCCGCATTCTATCGGAGAGAGTTTCCCGGCATCGCCCTCCCGTCCGACGCAAGCGCCCTGCCCCGGGCCGATACAAAGCCAGGAACGCGGTCTATTCCGGATGGGGACGATGCCCTGCGCATCTGTTTCCTGCTGCCTGCAACGGACCCAGGAACGCCACCGGCGCAGAATGACGGTGTCGCGAGCATCGCGCGCGCCGCCCGGTTGGCCGGCCATCGTGTCACGCTCGCCCAACCGCGCCCCAGCGGCACCGAGATCCTGGACATGGATGGCGAGAGCAGCGTTTCGTGCGTGGTCAGACCGTTCACGGGTCTCCTGGTAGGCGCGCCGGTCATGCAGGCTGCGTATCAAACGTATCTCTGGCTCTGCCAGGAACAGTTCGATCTCGTCTGCGCGTCAGCGCTCGGCGGGGCGTTACACTACGCGGTCACCTCACGGGCGCAGAGACTGGCGCTGGGGTCAACACGGTTTGGTGTTGTCGTGGAACGGCTGACCTCCCTCTCGAGACATCGCGCTCGAGAATACGTCGACGGCCTCGACGATCTCATCGCTGAGCACATGGAGCGCACTGTTCTGGCGGGCGCTGATTTGGCCGCGATCGTCGATAGCGACGCAGCCGCCTGGATGACCGAACATGATTGGACATTGCCCTCGCACACATACCGCGCCCTGCTGGAGTGCGCCGGCCAGGAGACAATGCCGGGCGACCGTTCAGAGGCGATCTGGCGCGAGATGTTCGGCACCGCCATAGCCGATGAGGGGTGGACGACCTACCCACGTGCAAATTCGGTCCAGGTCACCCAGCCGCCTCAGGTGTCGGTCTGCATCACCCATTTCAACCGACCTGCCCTGCTAAAGCAGGCCGTGCAATCCATCCGCCTCCAGACGCATCCTAATCTGCAGATCGTGATCGTCGATGACGCGAGCACGGATCCCGAAGCAGCCGTTGTCCTGGATGAGCTTGCACACTCTCTGGGCGAGAATGGTATTGTGGTTCGGCATCAAGCCAACCGCTATCTGGGGGCCGCGCGCAACACGGCTGTCCGCCATGCCCGGGGTGAGTTTGTTTTCTTTCTGGATGACGACGACTACGCCCATCCACATCAGGTTGAAACGCTGGTCAGAACTGCACTGGCGACCCGAGCCGACATCGTCACTTCGTTCTGCGACCGGTTCGCCGGAACCTCACCGCCCGAACCCGGACAGATATCGGCGGAACGATGGCTCATGCTGGGTAACGCACCCTCGGTCGGGTTTTTCAGGAACGTCTTCGGACCGTCGGCCGCTCTGTTCCGGAGAAGCGCCCTCGAGACGCTAGGCGGATTCTCGGAGGTTAGTGGTGTCGGTGCAGAGGACTGGGAACTGTTTGCGCGGGCCGCGCTCAACGGCCTCAATCTTCAGACAGTCCCGCAGGCCCTGTTCTGGTATCGGCAGACGCCGAGGAGCATGTGTGCAACCGGCAGTTCGGCGGCCGACCACACCCGCGCCAGTGCGCCTTATCTCGCGCTTGTCCCAGGCGTCATCAAAAACGTTCTGGAAACTGCCTTGAGCGCAGACTCCCAGCTTCAGACTTCGCGGCACGAGATCGCGGCAGAGCAGCACAAGGTTGAGGCGCTGCGATACGACGCGCAGGTACTTCGTGAGTCGATCGACGCGCAGCGCGCTCGTACCGTCTCACAGATTGACGTCCTACAAGCCGAAATAGAACGGTTACGCAACTCTCATGATTGCCTGGAAGCCGATCTCGCCAGGCTGTCCGATGAAGCGACCGATCTTCGCGCAGCACGCCTCAGCCTGCTGCCTGGAGACGGAGAGACACCGCAAACGGCCGTTGACGCACTCTGGCACTCGCATTCCTGGCGTGCGACTCGCTTCGTCCGCGCATTGGCCCGCCTCAGGACCGGGCACCTTGAGGAACCCACTCCCCAGGCCCGCACCTGGGCCGAGGCCGCCCGTGTGGTTGCTACAATGCAACACTCCTCGTCATGGGAATTGGCAGCGCCTCTACGAATGCTCCGACGGCAACTGAGGCGCCTGAGAGAGATTTTATAAGAGCCAGAACCTGGCAGACTTTCGTACCCGCGGACCTCTTCGGCTTTTTTGCCTTACTGCGCGTTGGGGGCTGACAACCAAAGCCGCTGCCGCTCTCCATCGTTCCATAGCCTGCCGTCCAGTTTTGCGCTCCGCAGAGCGGCGTGAGATCCCACTTGCAGTCAGCACGCAATGGGGACACAGCTGCGACGCAGACCGCAAGAAACTGCTAGAAATCTGCTATTTTTTTTGCCGCCCAGAGGCGCTTCCCTCACCCGGCACCATCGCGCCCTACGGGTACGCGACCACCAGCACCACGGATGTCAGTTCTTTCTGGTACAGTGTCTCCGGCAGCATCGGCGCATCGACGCTCTGCGACACGGTCATCGCGCCGCGATGCATCAGCGCCAGCACGCGCGACGCCTTGATGGCGATGCTCATCGCGGCACCACCCTCGTCGGCGATGGCCGGGATTCGCCCCTGCTGCAGCAGCAAATCGGAAATGATGCCCAGCAGGTGGCCCTGCAGGTCGAAGACGGGGCTGCCGGAATTGCCGGGCCGGATCGCCGCTGTGAGCTGGAAGGTGGCGGGGTCGTCGCGCAGCCCGTCCGTGCGCGCGACCAGACCAGGGGTCAGGTTCGGCCGCCGGCTGCCAAACACGTCCACCACGGGATAGCCCATGACGATGATCTGCCGCCCCGCGACCGGTGTGATGAGTGCCGAGAGCGGCACGCCGGCGGTGGCGGGGAATGGCCGGTCCAGGCGCAGCAGCGCCAGGTCGTCGGTCGGCGAGACGGCGGTGATGGTGGCATGGCGCACATAGCCGCCACCGTTGCGCACCGCGACCGAGCGCGCGCCGGTGATCACGTGATGGTTGGTGACGATCCAGACGCCATCCAGCACGACGCCGGAGCCCGCGCGCAGCGCCACCCCCGGCGCGGGCGGCAGGCTCTGCGGATGGTCGAGCAACGCCGGCTCCGCCGAAGGCGGGACGGATGGTGCGTCCGGGACCGGGCGCGGCGTGAGATTGCGGATCGACGGGTTGTTGAGGGCGAGGTTCTGGGGCGGCGGCTCGCGCAGCGGCAGCGTTGGCGCATTGGGCGGCGGTGACGGCGGCGACGGCTGCGCCAGGGCGGGGGGTGACGGGCGCGGGAGTGGCGCAGTCGGCTGCGTCGGCCAGGATTCCGATGCGGTAGGCGGCGCTGGGACCGCCGGCCAGGTCGTGGCGACTTGAGGCGGCGGGACCCGCGGCGCCGCGATTTCAGGTGCCGCCGTCTGGGGTGCCGCCGTCTGGGGTGCCGCCGTCTGGGGTGCCGCCGTCTGGGGTGCCGTCTGGGGTGCCGTCTGGGGTGCCGGCATCGGGGGCGCAGGGAGCTGCGGCGCTGGGAAGCGGGATGCGTCGCTTAGCGGAGCCATGGTCCGTGGCAGCGGAGCCTGCGGCGCCGGGAACGGCGGCACGGGCGGGGCCGCGCGCCAAGCGGTATCCGGGGCGGCATCCCCGCCTTCACGCGACGGGAAGCGCGCGTTCAGGCGGCCGAGGTTGCGCGCAATCGCCGGGTTGCCTGGCGCCAGCGCCAGCGCCTGGCGGAACTCCTGCCGCGCCGCGGCGATGTCGCCGAGCCGCTCCTCAGCGCGGCCGCGCAGATTGTGCGCCAGCGGGTCCATCGGCGCGAGCCGTACCGCCGTGTCTGCCTCATCCAGCGCCGTCCGCGGATCGCCGACCCGCAGCAGCACGAAGCCACGATCCACATGGGCGGCGGCAAGCGACGGGTCGGCTGTCAGCGCCGCGTCGAAATCCGCGAGCGCGCCCTGCCAGTCGCCCTGCCGCGCCAGCATAACGCCATGGTGGACATAGGAGTCGGCGGCCCCGTTCCACGGCTCGGCACTCGCTTGCGGGGCGGAAAGCGCCAGCGCTCCCGCCAGCCAACCGGCCGACGCCAAGCATAGCAACGCGGGCCACGCGAAAGCCGACCGCACCATGCGCTCCCCGGTCCCAAGAAAAAGACCGCTAGCACAAAGTATTGCACGAAATCGCAACGGAGTCTTCCCCGTCCAGGCAACGAAGCGTTGCGCGAAATGCCTGCGGAACGGCTGGGCGGCGTCATTTCGCGCCGCAAGCCCGCAGTTGGGGCGAAGACCGTCGCGCGCCGCGACCGCCCATCTCTCACCGCCACGGGGGAATGCCACGATCCGATGGTCGTCCGTCCCCGTCACGCTGGCATCCCTCCATCACGCCATGGGCCGGCCATTCTTGCTCCCGGGAAATGAACGAGGATTTCGCAGCCAGCCCGGCGAGCGGCGCGGAACGCGGTTGGCCAGGCGCCCGCCGTTCACCATGTCCACAAGGATGACGACGGCCGCGCGCGGCGGGGTGGCCGAGGCCAGCCCCGACGCCGGTCCCTTGCCATCGCGTTTCAACGTCCAGGAGGGCCACCATGGCCGAAGATGCGATACAGCACCCGGAATTGACGGATCTCCCGGTCGGCCTCGATGCGACCGGCATGCGCCGGGAGTTCGACAGCATGGGCGAGGTCGACGTTCCCGCCCACCGCTACTGGGGCGCCCAGACGCAGCGCGCGCTGCAGCATTTCTCGATCGGGCAGGACCGCATGCCGGTCGAGGTCTATCGCGCCTACGGCGTGGTCAAGAAGGCCGCCGCTCTCGTCAACGCAGAACTCGGCCGCCTGCCGCGCTGGAAGGCCGATGCCATCGTGCGCGCCGCGGAGGAGGCGATAGCGGGCAAACTCGACGCGCATTTCCCGCTCCATGTCTGGCAGACAGGCTCCGGCACGCAGACGAACATGAACGTCAACGAGGTGCTGTCCAACCGCGCCATCCAGCTGCTCGGAGGCGAGCCCGGTACGCAGCGTCCGGTCGGGCCAAACGACGACGTCAACATGAGCCAGTCATCCAACGACAGCTTCCCGACCGCGATGCATATCGCGGCAATCGGCATTCTCGACGACAACCTGTTGCCGGAGCTCGACCGGCTGGCCGCCGTCATCGAAACAAAAGCGCGGGGCTGGATGGACGTCGTCAAGGTGGGCCGCACGCATCTCGAGGACGCGACGCCACTTTCGGTGGGGCAGGAATGGTCCGGCTGGGCGGCGCAGCTGCGCGCCTGCATCGCCGAAATCGAACACAGCCGCGGCGGGCTTTACGAGTTGGCACTGGGCGGCACCGCGGTCGGCACCGGGCTCAACGCGCCGACGGGATTCTCGAAGGCGGCGGCCGCGAAGATCGCCGAGTTGACCGGCAAGCCGTTCGTTACCGCGCCGAACAAATTCATGGCGCAGGGTTCGCTCGATGCCATGGTCCGCGCCTCCGCGGCCCTGCGCGGGCTCGCGGTCGCGCTGATGAAGATCGCCAACGACATGCGCTGGCTCGCCTCCGGCCCGCGCTGCGGTCTGGGCGAACTGAAGCTGCCGGCGAACGAACCCGGCTCCTCGATCATGCCAGGCAAGGTCAACCCGACGCAGTGCGAGGCGGTGGCGATGATTGCGATCCAGGTGATCGGCGAGGACACCGCGATCGCGCTGGCCGGCAGCCAGGGTAATCTCGAACTCAACACGATGCGCCCGCTGATCATCGGCAATTTCCTGCACTCGGCGATAATCCTGGCCGAGGGCTGCGAGAAATTCCGCCTCTATTCGGTGGAGGGCACGGAGCTCGATCGCTCCCGGATTCAGGCCTATCTCGACAACAGCCTCATGCTTGTCACCGCGCTGGCGCCGGTGATCGGCTATCAGAGCGCAGCTCACATCGCCGAGGACGCGATGGCGACCGGTTCGACACTGAAGGCCGCGGCGCTGCGATCCGGCAAGGTCACGGAGGAACAGTACGACCGCATCATCGTGCCCGCGGCGATGATCGGCGACGGCGTCTCTGGCGCATGAGCGGCGAGGCGCGTGCGGCTACGGCGCAATGAAGACGCGGCGGGATGCGTAGGAGATATAGACACGGTAGCGGCGAAACAGGTTTTCACCGATCAGCATTGAAACGCCGGCGCTCGGAAGCGGCTGGACAGTCATCGCCGGGTTGGCAAAGGCAAGCCCGCCGATTACGAGTTGATGGAAGCGGTGAACACGGATGATCATCCCGCTCTTGTTGACCCCGTTCACGCGCACGGTCTGGTCGGCACCCAGCGCGGCGTCATCCACGCCCACCGCATGCGCCGTCTCGGGCGAGACCGTGGAATTCGTGTCCCCGGTGTCGAACATCGCCGCGACCGGAAGGCCGTCGAGCCGCACCCAGACGAGCAGGTTGTCATGCACTAACGCGCCTTGCACCGTCGGTGGCGCGGCCGCGCGACCAGCCCATGGCGGGCCGCCATGCGGGCAATCCCGCGCCTGCATGAGCACGATGCGCTGATGCGGCAGGTCGAGATCAAGATCGTAGCGCGCCAGCACATCGAGACCGAGAATCCCCGCCGCAATCTGGAACGCCGGGTTGACCGCGCCGTCGGAAGCCCGCGGCACCACGGGGATAGGTGCCGGATGGACCGTGACACCGCCGAAAGCGATCTCCTCCACCGTCATCGGGTGCGCGGTCGTCATGCCACCGCTCACGCCGTTGATCTGGTAGATGTAGCGGTCGTCGGGACGCAGGTGCAGCGTTTCAGCTGTCGTGTCCGTGAGCGCGGTATGCTGCGCACCGGTATCGATGATCATCGGCACGACGTGCCCATCGATCGTGACATCGGCGATCGGTACACCGTTGACGAAGCGCACATCGATCTCGCCCTTGCGAACGAAGGCACAGGCGTTGCTGCTCCCCGGCGGATCGGCGGCGCAGGCGGCGAGGCTGATGAGAAGGCACGCAGCGGCCAGGCAACGCCCGATCACGCCCGCAGGTCCCTGAAGAAGTCCTGCAGCAGCTCCCCGCATTCCGCCTCACGGACGCCGCCCACCACTTCCGGCACATGCAGGCAGCCCGGGGCGGCGAAGACCCGCGCGCCGTGCTCCACGCCGCCGCCCTTGGGGTCGTAGGCGCCGAAGACCAGGCGCCGGATGCGGAAATGCACGGCCGCCCCTGCGCACATCGCGCAGGGTTCCAGCGTCACGTAGACGTCGCAGCCGGTAAGCCGCCCGCCGGTTGCCCGCGCGGCCGCACGCATGGCCAGGAGTTCGGCATGGGCGGAGGGGTCGCAAGCCGCCTCCACCTCGTTTCCCGCGGCCGCCAGTACCGCGCCGTCCGGCCCGATCACGACCGCACCCACCGGCACCTCGCCGCGCTCGGCGGCCGCCTTCGCCTGTGCCAGGGCCGCCGCCATCCCGCCGCTTGCCGAACTCATGGGCGCGAGCGTAGCAACCGGAGATGGCCCGTACCAACCCGCCCACGATCGGCATCACCCTCGATTCCGAGGAACCCGGTGGCTATTCGAAATACCCCTGGTATGCGTTGCGCCAGAACTACGCCGCGGCCGTCGCCGCGGCCGGCGGGCTGCCGCTGGCACTGCCGCACCTGCCGGACCTCGCCCAGGCGATGCTCGACCGGGTTGATGCGCTGGTCATCACCGGCGGCGCCTTCGACGTGGCCCCGGAACTCTACGGCGACAACACCATGCACGCGGCAACCACGCTGAAGAGCGCGCGCACCGCCGCCGAGATGGCGCTGCTGCGCGGCGCGCTCGAGCGCGACATGCCGGTGCTGGGAATTTGCGGCGGCGAGCAGCTGCTGGCCGTGGGCCTGGGCGGCACGCTGATCCAGCACATTCCGGACGCGATCACGAACGCGCTCGCCCATGAACAGCCGAACCCCCGCCACCAGCCAGGGCACGAGGTGGCGATTACGCCGGGCACGCGGCTGGCCGCGATCACCGGCGCCTCCACGCTCGCGGTGAACTCCGCGCACCACCAGGCCGTGCGCACGCCAGGCACCGCGCGGGTCAACGCCGTCGCACCGGACGGCGTGATCGAGGGGATCGAGGATTCCGCCCGGCGCTTCTGCATCGGCGTGCAATGGCACCCCGAGTTTCTCATCACTGCGGCCGATCGCCGCCTTTTCGATGCCCTCGTCGCCGCCTGCGCCTGAGGCGCCCGATCGCGGCGAGCGGATCGCGAAATTCCTCGCCCGCGCGGGCGTCGCCTCGCGCCGCGACGCGGAGCAGATGATCGCGGCAGGGCGGGTGATGCTCAACGGCGCGCGCGTCACCCATCCCGCGACCTTCGTGACACCCGCCGATACGGTGCTGGTCGACGGCAAGCTTGCCAGCGCCGAGCGCACGCGGCTGTTCCGCTACCACAAGCCGGTGGGGCTGGTGACGACCCACCGCGACCCGCAAGGCCGGCCCACCGTGTTCGAGCGGTTGCCGCCGGGCCTGCCGCGCCTGGTCTCCGTGGGGCGACTCGACCTCAACAGCGAGGGTTTGTTGCTTCTTACCAACGATGGCGAGCTGGCGCGGCGGCTGGAACTGCCGGCGAACGCCTGGCTCCGCCGCTACCGCATACGGGTGCACGGCAGGCCGGAACCCGCGGCGCTGGCGAAGCTCGCGCGCGGCGTCACCGTCGATGGCGTCGTCTACGGGCCGATCGAGGCGGTGGTGGACGCGACCAAGGGCGACAATTCCTGGCTCAGCATCACGCTGCGCGAGGGGCGCAACCGCGAGATCCGCCGCGTGATGACGCATCTGGGCTTTCGTGTCAGCCGTCTGATCCGCCTCGCCTACGGGCCATTCCAGCTCGGCACGCTGCCACGCGGCGCGGTCGCGGAGGTGCCGCCCAAGGTGCTCCGGGAACAACTCGGCTGATGCGCATCGTCGCCGGGCGCTGGCGCGGGCGCAGCCTCGCCGCCCCGGCGGGAACGGCGACGCGCCCAACCTCGGACCGCGCCCGCCAGGCGATCTTCGACCGCCTTGCCCACGCGCCATGGGCCGCGGGGGCGTTGCACGGTGCCTCGGTGCTGGATGCCTTCGCGGGCACCGGCGCGATGGGGCTCGAGGCGCTGTCACGCGGCGCGGCGCGCGCCTGGTTCATGGAGACAGATGCGGCGGCGCGGCGTGTGCTCGCGGCCAACATCGCGGCCTGCCGTGCCGAAGCCGCAACGATCGTCGGCGCGGATGCGACGCGCCCGCCGCACGGGCATGCATGCACGCTGGTCATCCTCGACCCGCCCTATCGCGAGGGGCTGGTCCCGGCGGCCCTTTCGGCGCTGCGGAAGGCCGGTTGGATCGCACCGGGGGCGCTCCTGGTCTGCGAGACGGCACGCGACGAGGCCCTGGACCTGGAGACGCTGCATCCAGGCGAGCCGCTTGCGACCGCCGAGCATGGCGCCGCGCGCGTCACCTTTCTTCGCGAAACAGCCGCCCCCAGCCCGTGACCTTGCCCGGATCGGTACCGGCGAGACGCAGGCTGCCCCAGACGACCGTTGCAACGGTGTCGAGCACCGGGATCCCGGTCTCGGCCTCCAGCGCCTCGGCGAGCGGCGCCGCGTGGAGGTTGGTGCAGATGATCGCGATCGCCTCCGGCCGCGCCACCGCCACCTCCCGCGTCATCGCCGCGATCCGCTCCGGCGGCACCCCGGCAAAGGCGAAATTCTCGGAAATTCCGAGATGCCGTTCCGAAACCGTCTCGATCCCGAGCGAGGCGTAGTTCGCCACAATGCGCGCCTGCACGTCGTCCGCGTACGGCGTCACCAGCCCCAGGCGGCGCACGCCACGCCGCGCCAGGATGTCGTTGAGCGCCAGCATCGACGTGGTGGCGGGAATGCCGGTCGAGGCCGCGATTCCCTGGCAGAGCCTGCGATCCACCTCGAAGCCGAGCCAGCCGCCCGAGGTCCCGTTCCACCCGATCGCCGCGACGCGCGCGTCCGCCAGCAGCGAGGCCGCATGCAGCATTGGCGCGTCGTCGAACTGCGCGAGCCCGGCCCGCGACAGCGTGATCTCGGTGACGCGGAAACGCGCGACATGCAGCGTCGCCACGCCCGCGAGCATCGCGGCGGTGATCGGTTCGAGCGCCGTGTTGGAACTCGGCGTCAGCATGCCGATGCGCGGAAGGGTCATTGGCGCCCGAACATCCTTTCAAGATCGGAGCGGCTGAATTTGAGGAAGGTCGGCCTTCCGTGGCTGCACGTCGCGGCACGGGGCGTTGCCTCCATCCGCCGCAGCAACGCGTCCATTTCCGCGCCCGCGAGCCGCCGACCCGCGCGGATGGAGCCGTGGCACGCGAGGCGCGCGATCGCGGCGTCGAGCCTTGCCGCGAGTGCCATGCCTTCGCCCCAGGCCGCGATTTCGTCCGCGAGGTCGCGCAGCATCGGCGCGGGATCGGCGGCACCGAGGACGGCGGGCAACGCGCGCACCAGCACCGCGCCGCGACCGAATGCTTCGATCTCGAGGCCCAGGCTCGCGAATTCATCGGCGCGCTCGGCCAGCAGAGCCGACTGCCCCTCCGGCAGATCGACCACCGCCGGCAGCAGCAGCGGTTGCGAAGCCACGCCGCCCGCGCGCAGTTGGTCCGAGAGCGCCTCGTGCGTCAGCCGCTCATGCGCCGCGTGCTGGTCCACCAGGACCAGGCCGCCATCCGGCGCAACCGCGACGATATAGGTCTCCAGCACCTGCGCCACCGCGGCACCGAGCGGGTGTTCCGGCGGCGACGGCGCGGGCTCGGTGCTGCGCGCCGCGGGCGGGGCAATGAGCGGCAACCGTGCCTCGGCAAAGCCGCTGGGTGCATAACCGCCAGGTGCGACATCCGCGGTGAACCGTGGCGGCATGGGCGCGGACGGGCGTGGAATGATCGGGCGGGAAGCCATCGGCGTCGGCCGGCCCATCGGCTGCGCGCCGCCGGCGAGCGCCCGGCGCAGCGCGCCGATCACCAGGCCGCGCACCACATCCGCGTCGCGGAACCGCACCTCAGCCTTGGCGGGGTGCACGTTCACATCGACCGCTTCCGGATCGAGCTCGAGGAACAGCGCCACGACCGCCTGCCTTCCCGCGGCGATGACATCGCGATAGGCGACCCGCACCGCCGTGCGCAGCACCGGGTCCGCGACGGGGCGGCCGTTCACCACCAGGATCTGGCCCGCCACACTGGCGCGCGTCACCGCGGGCGGTGCGGCAAAGCCATGCACCCGCAGTCCGCCACGCACCTCGTCGAACGCGATCGCGGCCTCCGGCGCGAGCAGGGCGGCAACGCGCTGTGCCAGCGGCTCGGCCGGCCGGTCGAACACCGCCTCGCCATCGTTCGTGAAGCGAAACGCCGCCCCGGGCGCCGCGAGTGCCAGGCGGCGGACAGCAAGCTGCGCCGCGTCCGCCTCGCTGCGTGGCGACTTGAGGAATTTGCGCCGCGCGGGCGTGGCAAAGAACAGATCCTCCACCAGCACCCGCGTACCCACCGCACCGGCAGCGGGCCGCACCTCGGAGACCACGCCGCCAGAGACCGTGATGGTCGCGGCGTCGCCACCCGGCTGGCGCGACGTGATGGAAAGCCGCGCCGCCGCCCCGATGGAAGCGAGCGCCTCGCCACGGAAACCCAGCGTCGCGATGCGCACCAGGTCGTCGCCTGGCAGCTTGGACGTCGCGTGTCGCCGCACCGCGAGCGCGAGCTCCTCGGCACTCATGCCGCCGCCGTCGTCGGTGACCTCGATCGCGGCGATGCCGCCACCGGTGACGGCAACGGCGATTCGCCCAGCCCCGGCATCGAGCGCGTTTTCGACGAGCTCCCGCAACGCCGCCGCTGGCCGCTCGATCACCTCGCCCGCGGCGATGCGGTCGATCGTGGTGTCCGGCAGCATGCGGATGCGCGGCCGTTCCATTACGGCGCTCATCTGGTGTCCTGGAGCGCGCGCCATCGGGCAACCGATGCCGCCGTCGCCGCGCGCGTCGTGGTGCCCCGCCCTCCCAGCAGCGGACGGATCCCCTTGGCGAGCACCTTGCCCAGCTCCACGCCCCATTGGTCGAAACTGTTCACGCCCCAAAGGCACCCCTGAACCGCGACCTTGTGTTCATAGAGCGCGACCAGGCGTCCGAGGGTAAACGCGTCGAGGCGGCGAAACATGATGAGGGAGCTGGGCCGATTGCCGGCAAAGACGCGATGCCGTGCCACGGCGGCGATTGTCGCCTCGTCAGTACCCGCCGCGCGCATCTCCACCTCCACCGACGCGCGGTCCCGCCCGAAGGCGAGCGCTTCGGCCTGCGCCAGCGCGTTGGCGGCGAGGATCTCGTGTGCCTCTGGCCGGTCGTGGTCCGGCTCGGCGGCGAGCAGGAAATCCACCGGTACGATCTCCGTGCCCTGGTGGACAAGCTGCATGAAGCTGTGCTGCGCATCCGTCCCCGCCGCACCGAACACGATGGGGCAGGTTTTGTGCGCGGCGGGCGAGCCATCCAGCGCCACGGACTTGCCGTTGCTCTCCATCTCCAACTGCTGGAGATAGGCCGGCAGCAGCCGCAGCCGCTCATCGTAGCCGAGGATGCAGACGCTCGCGGCCCCCAGCGCGTCGCGGTGCCAGATGCCCGCCAGCGCCAGGAGCACCGGCAGGTTGTCGGCCAGCGGCACGCGGCGGAAATGCTGGTCCATCGCATGGCCACCGGCCAGGAACGCGGCGAACGCATCCCAGCCGGCCGCGAGCGCCACGGACATGCCGATCGGCGACCAGACGGAGTAGCGGCCGCCCACCCAGTCGCGGAAGCCGAACATCCGCTCCGGCGCGATGCCAAATCCCCGCACGGCCTCAGTGTTCGTGGACAGTGCCGCGAAATGCGCGCCGACCGCGGCCTCGCCAAGCCGGTCCGCGAGCCAGGCGCGCGCGGCCGCGGCGTTGGTCATCGTCTCCTCGGTGGTGAACGTCTTGGAGGCGACGAGGACCAGCGTGCGCGCGGGGTCGAGCGTGCGGGCAAGGCCCGCGAAGGCGTGGCCATCGACGTTGGAGAGGAAGCGCGGCGCAAGCCTGGGCCCGTGGACCTGGGTCAGTGCGTCGCAGACGAATCGCGGGCCAAGATCGGAGCCGCCGATGCCGATGTTGAGCACGGTGTCGAACCGCTCGCCGGTGGCGCCGACGATGCGTCCCTCGTGCACGTCCGCCACGAAGCGCCGCATGCGCGCACGCTCCGCCACGGCATAGGCGCACGCCTCGTCCCAGGCGGAGGCGTGGCCATGTGCATGCAGATGCGGCGCCTCGGGCACGCGGAGCGCCATGTGCAGGACGGCGCGGCGCTCGGTCGTGTTCACCGCCTCGCCAGCGAAGAGGCGAGCGCGGAACTCGTCCAGATCCGCAGCCTCGGCCAGCGCCAGCAGGGCTGCCAGTTCCGCCTCCCCGATCGAGGTGCGCGACAGGTCGAGCGAGAGGTCGTCCAGCGCCCAGGTCATCCGTGCCGGGCGCGCCGAGTTGGCCGCGAATCGCGCCGCGATGTCGCGCGCACCAGGCCGCGCGGCGAGCGTGGCGAGGCGGGCCCAAGCGGAGGCAGGCGAATCCGGCTTCATGGGCAAAGACTACCGCGATCCGCCCATCCAAGCGAGTTCGCGCCAGCCCGCCCGTTGTCGACGGCAGCTGCCCCCCAGAACCGGATACGCGCGCGTTTGCCTTTTCCGACCGGCGGGCGAATATTCCACTAATGATTTAACTTACAATACAGGGGCGCCTCGTGGGCAATACGTTCGCCTGGTATCCAGCCGCCACGTCGGGCGACTTCAGCAGCGGCGGAAGCTGGATCGAGAACGGAACCGTCTACCCCGCCGGCGGCCCGCCAGGCGCGGGCGATGATGCCTCGATCGTCGCCTACAACCCTTTTCCAGGCCATATCACGGTCAGCGGCAGCGGCAGCGCCTACATTCTGTCAATCGCGGGGTTGGTCACGTTCGATGGGGCGTCCATCACCGGCGTCAACGAGATCATCCTCAGTGGCGGCTCGCCCGCCGGGCTGACCGATTCGCTCACCCTCACCGGCGCCACGACACTTGACGGACCTGGCTCCGGTGGCGTCGGGTCCGAGTTCTTCGGCACGCTCGACATCGAGGGCTCCAGCACCGTCAACGGCTACAGCGTCCAGATCTTCGGCACACTTCTGGACGAAAGCGGCCTCGTCAAGGCGACGCAGTTCACCGCCGGCAGCTTCAGCGATCCCTCTGCCGGCTTCCTGCCGGGGAGCATCGACGTCGCCTCTGGCGGCAGCATCGACGACACCACTGGCATCGTAGGACTCACCGTCTCCGACCAGGTGACGATGACGATCGGCGGCGGGGCGCAATGGACCAACCAAGGCCTCGGCATCGGCTCGGCCGGCAATGTCACGCTCACCGTCTCGGGCGGCGCCACGATCTCGACCGGCGGCGGCGCGGCCTTCCCCGGAGGCCCGGCCCTGCTGATCGGCGGCACCGCGAACGGCGCTGGCACCGCCGTCACCATCACCGGGCCCAATTCCGAGATCAAGGATGCCAACGACGCGTGGATCGGCGGTTTCAGCGCCACCGCGCTCACCCTTGCGGCGGGCGGCATCCTCGATATCGGCGGCTCGCTCGACACCGTGGTGCGCACAGGCAGCAGCGACAATGTGCTGATCGACACCGGAGGGTCCATCCTCCAGGTCGGCGGCAACGCCACGCTGGGCGATGCCGGGGCCTTCGGCGCCACGATCAACAGCGGTGGATCACTCACCGTCGGCGGCAGCCTGCTCGCGGGCAACGCCGCCACGGCCGGCGCCCGCTTCGACGTCGAGGGCGGGCTGCTCTCGGTCACGGGCGCGGCGACCCTCGGGGTCTCCGGCGCGGGCGATCTCACGCTCACCTCCGGCGGCACGCTCGATTTCCAGGCGGCCTTCGTCGAGGCCGGCAACTCCGGCGCTTCCGGCAGTACCGTCATCAACGACGCCGGCGACAAGGTGACGTTCGCCGACGAGTGGGTGATCGGTGGCGGCGGCGCGCACAGCGACACGGTGTCCGGTGGTGTCAGTTTCGATGTCGGTACGTCGCTGATCCTCGGCCGGGATAACACGGGCGCGGGCACGCTCGCCGTCACCGGGGCCAGTACCAAGATCAATGTCGGCGCGGACATCACGATCGGTGCCGCCGGCGCCGGCGTGCTGGCGCTCGATCAGGGCGTTTCGCTCGACGCGTTCTCGGGCCAGCTGGTCGTCGGCCAATCGGCCGGTTCCAGCGGCACGATCACGCTTGCCGATACCGGCACGGCCATGCGCGTCGGGCACGATGCCACGATCGGCGCGGCCGGGACGGGCAGCCTCTCGGTCGGGCTCGGCTCGACCTTCGATATCTCAAGTGGTGCACTGATGCTGGGGGCCAGCGGCGGCGGTGCCGGTACGCTCGCGCTCACTGGCGCCGGTACGATCGTCAAGCCGGGGCTCGACACCACGGTGGGCGCGGGCGGCGCCGGCTCGATCGATGTCGCGGCCGGCGCGACGCTGGATGCCCAAGGCGGCACGTTGACGCTGGGGCGCGACAGCACCGGCGCGGGGCAGGTCACCATCAGTGGCAGCAACGCGCTCGCGGAGAGCGAAGCGCTCATCGTGGGTGGCGGCGGCAATGGCACGCTCGGCATCGCGAACGGCGGCAGCGCGTCCACCATGTCGGACATGACGGCGGGCGCCGCGCATGGCGGCAACGGCATGATCAGCGTCAGCGCCTCGGCGGAACTCTCCGTGGGCGGCGTGCTCACCGTCGGCGATGCGGGTTCCGCCTCGCTCGACGTCAATGGCGGCTCGCTCGACATCACCGGCCAGACGCTGACGGCGGGCGCCGCGGGCGGCGGCAACGGTGACATCAGCCTCGAGAACACCGCGCTTTCGTTCTCATCCGGCAACATCGTCATCGGCAACGCCGGTGCCGGCTCGCTCTCGGTCAACACCAAGGCCACCGTCAACGCCAACGACCTCGATATCGGCCAGGCACTCACCGGCAACGGCACCGTCGTGTTCAGCGGCGCCAGCGGCTACCTCAGCAATATCAACGTCGGTGCCGGGGGAATTGCGTCACTGGAGGTGTCGAACAAGGGCACGGTCTCGGCCAGCAATGTCTTTGCCGCGACCGCTGGCGTACCGCAGCCGGCCTCGGTCTCGGTCGATTCGGGCGGTGTGCTGCAGACGGCACTGCAGGTCGCGATCGGCCAGCTCGGCGACGCGGCGCTCGACATCGAAAGCGGCGGCAAGGTGCAGGCGACCTCGGTGCTGGTGGGCGAGGGCTCGGGCGTCAACGCATCGGTGACGCTGAATTCCGCGACCAGCAACAAATCCAGCCTCATCTACGGCTCGTTGTTCGAGATCGGCGTGCTCGGAACGGCGGATGTCGCGATCACCGGCAGCGCCGCGGCGACACCGGACGCGCTCGACCCCGGAGTCGTCGAGATCGGCCTGTCCGCCGGCTCCTCGGGAACACTCTTCATCGGCGGATCCACGGCAAAGCTGACAGCTGGGACGGTGGAAGTCGGAGGCGGCAACACCACGGCCGGCGCGGGCCTGGTGTCGCTCGATTCCTCCGGCGTGCTTTCCGCCGGCACGACGACGATCTGGAGCGGCGGCTCGCTCGTGCTCAGCGGCGGCTCGCTTTCCGGTACCTCGGAGACCGTGCTCGGAATCGTCTCCGGCTACGGCTCCATCACCGGTACCATCGCCAATGCCGGCACTGTCACGGCGACGGGGGGCGTGCTCGCGCTCGGTTCGCTGGTCGCCGGCACGGGTACGCTCGCGCTCGAATCCGGCACGCTCGACCTCAAGAAGGGAGCGGCGGCGAGCCAGGTCATCCAATTCGGTACCGGAACGGACAAGCTGCAGCTCGACGCCGTTGCCGCAACAAAGGGCACGATCGAGGGTTTCGGCACCGGGGACTCCATCGTGCTCGCCGGCACGCTCGCCGATGCCGGCACCTGGTCGGGCGGGGTGCTGACGCTGACCGAGTCCGCGAGTGCGATCGGCTCGCTCGCCATCGCGGGTGCCTTCTCCGCCGACAGTTTCGGCGTCACCAACGACGGCGCCAACACGACGATCGAGATCGCATGTTTCGCGACGGGCACCGGCATAACCACCACGGCCGGGCGCAAGCCGGTCGAGGCACTCGCCGTCGGCGACCGCGTGCCCACGCTTTCCGGCCGGCTCGCCACCATTCGCTGGATCGGCCGGCGCGACACAGACCTCGCGCGGCATGCGAGCCCCTGGGACGTGATGCCGGTGCGCGTGCGCGCCAGCGCGCTGGGCGATGGCGCACCGCTGCGCGACCTCGTGCTCTCGCCCGATCACGCCATGCTGGTGGACGGCGCGCTGATCCCGGTCCGCCACCTCGTCAACGGCGCGAGCATCGTCCAGGAGAGGCGTAGGCGCGTCACCTACTGGCATGTCGAGCTCGACCGGCACGATGCGATCCTCGCCGAGGGCGCGGCTTGCGAGTCCTACCTCGACACCGGCAACCGCCGCGCCTTCGAGGGCCAGGGTGCGATCACGCTGCACCCCGATTTCGCGCAAGCACGCGCCGTGGCGGTCTGGAACCAATCAGGCTGCGCGCCGGTGATCACCGACCCGGCTGATCCGCGACTTCGCACCGCTCACCTGAAGCTGCTCGGCCGCGCGGGCGGAGCGGCTCAGAACAGCGTGTCGAACAGCGACTTGTTGCGCTGAATGATCGGTGTCTCGCCGCTTTCGATGGGGCGGCCCAGCGCCTGGTTGGCGCGGATCCGCGCCTGTTCCTTCGCCGGGTCGACGGCCACGCCGGCTGGCGCGCTGTTGCTTCGCCAGAACATCAGCTTGTCGACAAAGCCCGGCTGTGCGGCCTGGCGGTTGTCGGTGGCAATCTGCTGGCGGATATCGCCGGGCGCGGGCGGACCGGCCGCCTGCAGCAGTGCCGCCTGCCCCGGCGACATGCCGGCCTGGGGCCCGCCGAGTGCGGTCTGCGGCGCCAGCGCCGCCTCCGCCGCGGCGCGCTCGCTCACGGTCTGCGGGCGCGGGGCACCGGGCTGTGGCGGGCGCAGGTTGATGGTCGGCGGAATCGACAGCGGCGGCTGCGTTGTCACCGTGAACTCATCCGGGGCGTCGCGTGTCAGCCCGAAGAATCGGGACGCGCCGCCATCGCCGCCGCAGCCGGCGAGGAGCGTCGCGCAACCCAACACCATCGCCACAGAAACCGTCGCCTTCATTCGCCCCCGTTTCATACACCATTCCATCATGCGCCCCCCCATTATGCGCCCCCACATCATGGACCGCGCCATCACGCGTCACCCTGGGCCTTGTTTTCGGCCACATTGCGGTCGCGTCGGCGCAGACCATCCAGCACCAGCACGCCCACGCCACAGACGATCGCCGCGTCCGCGACGTTGAAAACATACCACGAATAGCCGTAGGCGTGCGCGTGGATGAAATCCACCACCGCGCCAAAGCGCAGGCGGTCCAGGATGTTGCCCACGGCGCCACCGGCGATGGCGCCCAGCGCCGCCGCCGCGACCAGGCTTTCCGCCCGCCGCATCCAGCCCCAGAGCAGCCGCACCACAATCAGCGCCACGGCGATGAGCACCCAGGCGCCGATCTGGTTGTCGCCGTTCAGGATCCCGAAGGTAATGCCATGGTTCCAGACCATGGTCAGGTTGAGCCACCAGAACACCCGCACGCTCTCGCGCACGGGCAGGTTCAGCCCGTAGAGAATCCAGGCCTTGCTCGCCTGGTCCGCGACCAGCACCAGCAGCGCCGCGAGGACGCCCAGCCGCTCGCGCGTCATCGGCGTCCCTGCGCGGCTGGCGTGATCCCCGGAGCCGGCATCAAGCGGCGCTGCGGCACACGAGACCGCTTTCCACCGCGTCCTCGCAGCGCCGGCACAGCAACGGGTGGCGGGCGGACTGGCCCACCTCCGGCAGCACCCGCCAGCAGCGGGCGCATTTCTGCCCATCCGCGACGCCGACCGTAGCCTCCACCGCCTCGCCCTTGCCCACCGCAACGTCGGAGACGATGGCGAGCTCAGCCCAGTCCGTTCCGGCGAGCGCCGCGAACTCCGCGTCGGGCAGCGTCAGTTCCACCCGCGCCTGCAACGAGGCGGTGATCTGCCCGGCCTGGCGCGATGCCTCCAGCGCCGTGGTGATGACGCGGCGAACCTCGCGCAGCGCATGCCATTTCGCGGCGAGATCACGATCCCCCCAGCCCGCGGGAATCGTCGGGAAGGTGTGCAGATGCACGCTGTCCGCCTCGCCGAAGCGCGCGATCCAGGCCTCCTCCGCGGTGAACGGCATCACCGGCGCGAGCCAGGTGCAGAGGCAGCGGTGCAGATGGTCCAGCACCGTGCGCGCGGCACGCCGGCGCGGCGCGTCCGGCCGGTCGCAGTAGATCGCGTCCTTGCGGATATCGAAATAAAACGCCGAGAGATCGGCGGCGCAGAAGCTGTGCACCGCCGGGTAGACACCCGTCCAGTCGTGACTCGCAACGGCGTCGCGGATCAGCACGTCCAGCTCCGCCAGCCGATGCAGCACGAAGCGCTCCAGCTCCGGCAGATCCTCCGTCCGCTCGGTCTCGTCGAAGCCTGCGAGCGAGCCCAGCACCCAGCGCAGCGTGTTGCGCAGGCGGCGGTAAAGTTCCGCCTGCTGCTTGAGGATTTCGGCGCCGATGCGCATGTCCTCGGCGGTGTCGGACGACATCACCCACAGGCGCAGGATGTCGGCGCCGTATTTCTCCAGCACCTCCCCGGGTGCCACGACGTTGCCGAGCGACTTGGACATCTTGCGCCCCTGCTCGTCCATGACAAAGCCATGGGTGAGCACGGATTTGAAAGGCGCGCGCCCGCGCGTGCCAACGGCTTCCAGGAGCGAGGAATGGAACCAGCCGCGATGCTGATCCGAGCCTTCCAGGTAGAGATCGGCCGGCCAGGGCAGGCCCCGCGCCTCGAGCACGAAGGCGTGGGTCGATCCGGATTCGAACCAGACGTCGACGATATCCGTCACCTGCTCGTACGCCGCGGGATCGAGGCCGGGCCCGAGGAAACGCTCCGGCGGGGAGGAATACCAGGCATCCGCCCCCTCGACCCTGAAGGCCTCGACGATGCGGTCGACGACCGCCTGGTCGCGGAGCACCTCGCCCGTCGCGCGATGCACGAAGACCGCGATCGGCACGCCCCAGGCACGCTGGCGGCTGATGCACCAGTCCGGCCGCGCCGCGACCATGGAGCCGATGCGGTTGCGGCCCTGCTGCGGCACGAAATGCGTCGCCGCGATCGCGTCCAGCGCCTTGGCGCGGATCTTCGTCTCGCCGTCGAGCGCGATGAACCATTGCGGCGTCGCGCGGAAGATCAGCGGCGCGCGGGAGCGCCAGGAATGCGGGTAGGAATGCACCAGCGTGCCGCGCGCGAGCAGCATGCCGGCATCGGCAAGGGCCTCGCAGACCGCGTCGGCCGCCTTGTAGACATGCAGCCCCGCGAAGAGCGGTACCCATTCGTTGAACGTGCCGTCCGGGCCCACCGTGTCCGGCACCTCGATGCCATTGGCGCGGCCAAGGTAGAAATCCTCCTCGCCATGGCCAGGCGCGATATGGACGAAACCGGTGCCCTGGTCCGTGGTAACGAAGTCGGCGGCCAGCACCTTCACGTCGTGGTCGTAGCCGCGCCCGCGCAGCGGATGGGCGCAGACGCTGCCCACGACCTCGGCCCCCTTCACCATGCGCACCACGTGATGCGCGGTGACACCTGCCTCCTTGAGGAAGGCGGGCAGCAGCGGCAGCGCGACCAGCACCTGGCGGCGGAACGGCGCCTCGAGTTGCACCAGCGCGTAGTCGAATTCCGGCCCCGCGGCGATGGCACGGTTGCCGGGCATGGTCCACGGTGTCGTGGTCCAGATCACCACCTCGGCACCCTGGAACGGTCCCGCAATGACCCGAAAGGCGACGAAGATCGTCGTCGACGTGTGGTCGTGATACTCGATCTCGGCCTCGGCCAGCGCCGTCTTCTCGACCGGCGACCACATCACCGGGCGCAGGCCGCGATAGAGCGCGCCGTTCATCAGGAAGCGGCCGATCTCCCCGGCAATCGCGGCTTCCGAGGGATAGTCCATGGTGGCGTAGCGATGCGGCCAGTCGCCGAACACGCCGAGGCGGCGGAACTCCTGCTCCTGCACGCCCATCCAGTGCGCCGCATAGGCGCGGCATTCGGCACGGAAGTCGATGACCGGCACCAAATCCTTGTCTCGCTTGGCCTTGCGGTATTCTTCCTCGATGCGCCACTCGATCGGCAGGCCGTGGCAGTCCCAACCGGGGATGTAGTTGGCGTCGAACCCGCCCATCTGGGCGGCGCGGTTCACCACGTCCTTCAGGATCTTGTTGAGCGCGGTGCCGATATGCAGGTGGCCGTTGGCATAGGGTGGGCCATCATGGAGGACGAACAGCTTCCGGCCCGCGGAGGCCTGGCGCTGACGCTGCCAGAGGTTCATTGCCTCCCAGCGCGCCAGCATGGCCGGCTCGCGCTTCGGCAGGTCGGCGCGCATGGGAAACCCGGTCTGGGGCAGGAAGACGGTATCGCGGTAGTCGGTCATCAACTTCGTTCCATGAAGATTCCGGGGCTCTGCCCGGACACATCCAGTTTTCCGGCTCCGCCGGGGGCAAGGGCCTAGGCCCTTGAATCCGAATTCCCCGGGTCTGGGGCCGACGGCCCCGGCGGGTCAAGGGCAGAGCCCTGTCTTACTAACTTCCTTGCTTCCTGCGCATCGAGTGCGATTTGCTCCTTCAACGCGTCGAAGCTCGGGAATCTCCGCTCCTCGCGCAGGAAGGCCAGCAGCGAAACACCCACTTCCTGGCCATAGAGATCGCCCTCGAAGTCGAACAGATGCGCCTCGACGCGGCTTTTCGGCGCCTCCCCCAGCGTCGGCCGGCGGCCGATATTCGCCACCCCCGGCACCAGGCGCCCGTCCGCAAGCTGGACGCGCACCGCATAGACGCCCCGCGCCGGCTCCAGGTGGCGGCCGAGTGCCACGTTGGCGGTGGGGAACCCGATGGTGCGCCCCCGCGCGTCGCCATGCTCCACCGTGCCGCGGATGGTCCAGGGCCGGCCCAGCAGGGCCGCCGCGCGATCCGGATACCCATCCTGCAGCAGGCGGCGAATACGGGTGGAGGAAATCGGCCCCTCCGCGTCGGCCAGGGCCGGAACCAGGGTCAGGCCGATGCCCAGCGCCTCCGAGCGCGCCGCCAGGAAGGCAGCGTTGCCGCCGCGGCGGTGGCCGAAGGCGAAATCCGCGCCGCAGGCCAGGTGCCGCGCGCCGAGCCCGCGATGCAGCACCTCCACCACGAACTCCTCCGCCGTCATGGCGCTGAAGGCGCGGTCGAAGGGCAGTTCGAACAGCATCGCCGCACCCAGCTTCCCCAGGGCCGCCGCGCGCTCCGCCGGCAGCGTGAGGCGGAAGGGCGGATCATCCGGGCGAAACAGCTCACGCGGGTGTGGCTCGAAGGTGAGCACGGCCCGCGGCGCATCCGGCCGCGCGGCATGGGCGGCCGCGAGAACCTGGGCGTGGCCGCGATGCACGCCGTCGAAATTGCCGAGCGCCACCGAGGCGCCACGCGCCGCGGCCGGCAGGTCTCGCCAGGTCGAGAAGATCCGCAAGGCGCTGGACGGCTAGGCCCGGGTGGGCGGCATGACCACCGCTTCGCCCTCGATGACCGTCTTGCCGGCGACGAAGCACTCCGTCTTGATCGTCGCGCGCTTCTTCGCGGTGTCCACAGAGACCACCTCAACACGCGCCGTCACGGTGTCGCCAATCTTGACCGGGGCACGGAAACGCAGCGTCTGGCCGAGATAGATCGTCCCGGGCCCCGGCAGCTTGGTGCCCAGCACCGCGGAAATCAGCCCGGCCGAGAGCATGCCGTGGGCGATGCGCTGGCCGAACGGCGTCCTCGCGGCCATCTCGGCATCCAGGTGCACGGGGTTGGTGTCCATGCTGACGGCGGCGTACATAAGGATGTCGGCATCAGTGATGGTCTTGGCGACCTCCGCCGTCATCCCGGGCTCGATGTCTTCCAGATAGATCATGCGTTGGCTCCGTCGTCTCGCGGTGGCGGCGCGTTGTGGGCCAGGAGCGGCCTGCCGTCCAGCCGCCTGGCATAGAGGTGGCGGGTAAAGCCCCGCGGCTGCTCCGGCACCGTGCCGAGGCGCGTGTAGCCCAGCTTTTCGTAGAAGCCGGGCGCCTGGAAGCTGCAGGTGTCGAGATGAACGCCCACGCAGCCCCGCGCGGCCGCGATCCGCTCCGCCTCACGCATCAGCCGCGTGCCGATCCCGTCACCGCGAGCCGCCTCGGGGATGCCGAGCAGCTCGACGAACAACCAGCCGCGGCCCGTCTCCCCCCACAGCCCGCCGCCGCCCGGCAGCAGCAGCCCGAGCGGCTGGAACCGCCCTGTCCCGGCCGCCGCGTCGTTGTAGGCGCGCAGCCCCTGGCTGATCAGGGCGCGCTCCGCCGGCGGGATCTCGTCTCGCAGAACGAAGCCCTCCGGCGCCTGCGCCGCCGGCTCGTTGCCCCCGAGCCGGCGCAGGAAGATGTGCTCGCGAAAGCCGGGCGGATGGTCCGGCAGGACGGCGAACTCGGCGAACCCCTGGCGGAGGTAGAAACCCGGGGCCTGGAACGAGTAGGAACCCAGCCATACGCCGGTAAGGCCACGCCCGGCCGCCGCGCCGACGAGCGTGGCCATGATGCGCGCGCCGAGCCCGGCGCCGCGCCAGGCAGGTGGCAGGTAGAACAGGTCGACATGCAGCCAGTCCCAGTAGGAGACGCCGACCAGGCCGCCGACAAGATCGCCCTCGCGCCGCAGGATCGAGATTGGGCGCACCGGCTCCGACGTGCCACGCCCGATCATCGCCTCGTTGTAATCGTCAAGCGGCTTCAGCACGTGCTCGCGCGCCGCCGCATCCTCGGTCTCGACCAGCATGAATTCCATGCATCAGCGTTGCCGCCCGGCGCGCGTTGCGCAACGGCGCCCGTGCCCCGATAACGCATGCCAGCCAATCCATCCGTCATTTTGGAGGAACCGCCATGGATGCCGCCGACCTGCTGCTCGCCGCCCGCCACGACCCGGCAAAGCGCCTCGCCGACCTGCCGGACGCGGTGCGGCCGACGGAACTCGCTGCCGCCTATGCGATCCAGCACCGGATCATGGGCGCGCTGGGCGCGATCGGCGGCTGGAAAGTGGGCGCACCGGGGCCCGAGGCACCGCCGCTCTGCGCCCCACTGCCCGCGTCCGGCATCATGCCGAGCCCGGCGAGGCTCCCGTCCGCCATGCACCGCATGCGCGGCATCGAGGCGGAGGTGGCCTTTCGCATCGGCCGCGACCTGCCGCCGAAGAGCAAGCCCTATTCCCGCGAGGAGGTGATGGCGGCGATGGGAACCGCGCACCCCGCGATCGAGGCGCTTGAATCCCGCTACCTCGACATGGACAAGGTGGCGATGCCCAGCAACGTCGCGGACAGCCAGGGGCACGGCGCGTTCATCCACGGCGCCGGCCGCGCCGACTGGCAGACGATCGACTTCGCGAAGGAAACCGTCGAGCAGGCGATCGACGGCGCCGCGATCGAGCGCACCGGCAACCCGGCGGGCGACATGGTGCGGCTGGTGGTGTGGCTCGCCAATGTCGGCAGCGTCTGGTCCGGCGGCCTCAAGGCCGGGCAGTTCGTCACCTGCGGTTCCTGGACCGGCAAGACGCTGGCCGGCGCAACCTCCAAGGTGCGCGTGCGCTTCCCGAGCCTCGGCGAGGTGGCGCTCGATTACGCCTGAGCGACCCGTGCGGCGAGCCTGGTGAACACCGGCACGGCGCCCTCCAGCGCCGCGACCGACATGGTCTCGCCGGGCTTGTGCGCGACGTCGATCGAGCCAGGGCCGAGCAGGAAGCACGGCGCGATCGCTGAAAGCTCCGATGCATCGGTGCCATAGGGCGCGGTGGTCGCCGCCTTGCCGCTCGTCTGCTCGACGAGGCCGATCAGCGGATCATCGGCCGCCAGTTCGGGCGGCTTGCCTTCCCACGCCTCGGCCACCTCGAGCCCGGCCTCCGCCGCCGCAGCGCGCACACGCTCTACCACGCGCATCGGATCGATGCTTGCCGAGTAGCGGAACTTGATGCGCGCGATCGCCAGTGGAACGGTGACGTTCACCGCGGTGCCGCAGTTGTCGATGACCAGGTTGAAGTCGCTGAACGGTGGATCATAGGCCGCGTCCTGCACCGTGCGGTCGGCGCGCAGCCACTCGAAGATGGCGCGCATCTCGGCGAGGAACGGCACCAGCGCCCAGTTGGCGTTGCGCCCACGCCCGGTGCTGCTGTGCGCCTGCTCGCCACGGGAGGTGACGGTGAAATGCACGTTGGCGCGGTGCCCACGCACCGGCACCATCCCTGTAGGTTCCGCGACCAGGATCGCCTTCGGCTTCGCCCGCTTCGCGAGCTCGGAACGCGCGACGATAGCCCGCGCGCCCAGCTTCGTCGTCTCCTCGTCGGTGGTGATCAGCAGTGTCGCGGGAATCGTCGCCGGCAGCGCCAGCGCGGTCGCGATGCACGCGGCGAGCGGCCCCTTCATGTCGGTCGAGCCCAGGCCGCGCAGCACGCCGGCCTCCACGCGCGCCGACCACGGGTCCTCGGTCCAGCCGGTCTCCGGCACCGTGTCCATGTGGCCGGAGAAGGCGAGCCCGCCGGCCGGGCCGCGATGCGCGACCAGCGCGCGTTTCGCGATGCCTGCCGCGTCCGTGTAGTCCAGCCGCTCGATCTCAAAGCCCGCGAGCGCGGCCTCGATGCGATCGGCGACGGCGAGGTTGGAGACGGAGCTGCGGGAGTCGATCGCGACCAGGTCGCGCGCCAGTTCAAGAAGCATCCGCCGGGTATGGGGTTCCGTATGGGCGGCGGCAAACGACGGAATGTCAACGAATGTGAAGCAGGAATTGACCAGCGATCCGACCCCGGCCAGCCTGCCCGCATGCAACCGACCTATCTCGATCCCCGCTCCGGCCGTACCTATCCGTCCGACCCCCCGCGCTGGTGCGGCGCGGACGGCGCGCCGCTCTTCCTTTCGGACCTGGCTGGCATCGCGCCGGCGGATATCGATGCGACGGCGCATGGGCTCTGGCGCTACCGCGCGGCCCTGCCAATGCCGGAGGCGAAGCCGGTCACGCTCGGCGAGGGCTGGACGCCGCTGCTGCCGCGCCGCCTCGCGGGGATCGACATACACGTGAAGTGCGAGTGGGTGATGCCAACCGGCAGCTTCAAGGACCGGGGTGCGGCGGTGATGCTGACAGGGCTGCGCGCGCAGGGTGTGCGCCAGGTCCTGGAGGACAGTTCCGGCAACGGCGGGGCCGCGGTCGCCGCCTATGCGGCCGCCGCCGGAATGGCCGCCACGATCCTGGCGCCGGAATCGACCAGCCCCGCCAAGACGCTGGCGATGCGCGCCGTGGGCGCCACGGTGGAGCTGATCCCCGGCAACCGCCAGGCAACGGCGGATGCCGCCATCGCGCGCTGTAGCGGCGGTTCCAACTCGAGTGGCATCTTCGACTCGAGTGGCATCTTCTACGCCAGCCACAACTGGCATCCGTTCTTCCTGCACGGCACCAAGACCCTGGCCTACGAGCTGTGGGAACAGCTCGGCTTCAGACAGCCCGACAACATCGTGGTCCCGTGCGGCGCCGGCTCCAACGTGCTCGGCTGCGCCATCGGCTTCGGCGAGCTGCTGCGCGCGGGGCAGATCGCGCGCCTGCCGCGCCTGTTCGCCGCCCAGCCGCGCAACTGCGCGCCGATCGCGGCCGAGGCCGAGGGCAAGGAACCGCCGCCGATCCGACAGACCATCGCGGAAGGCACGGCAATCACCCGACCGGTGCGCCAGCAGGAGGTGGTGGCGGCGCTGCGCCAGAGCGGCGGCGGCGGCGTGATGGTGGACGAGGAAGAGATCGCGGCGGCGACCCTCTCGCTGGCACGGACCGGCCTCTACGTGGAGCCGACCTCCGCGCAGGCGCTGCCGGCGCTGCAGACGCTGCTCGCCGAGGGGCGCATCGGGCGCGGCGAGACCACGGTCATCGTGCTCACCGGCAGCGGCCTCAAGGCCGGGCCGCGCATCGAGGAGATCCTCGGGAGGGACGGATGAAGCTCGACGACCTGCCGACCCCCTGCCTGGTGCTGGACCGCAGACGGCTCGCGCGCAACCTCGCGCGGATGGCGAGCGCGGTCGCCATGCTCGGGGTCGCACTGCGCCCGCACATGAAGACGGCGAAGTCCGCCGATGTCGCGCGGCTCGCGCTGCCGGATGGCGGCGGCATCACCGTATCCACCCTTGCGGAAGCGGAATATTTCCTCTCCCACGGGTTCGGCGACATCATCCTCGGCGCCGCGATCACGCCGCAGAAGCTGGAGCAGGTGGCGCGTCTCAACGCCGCCGGCGGGCAGATCAAGGTGGTGACCGACGACGCCGACATGGCCGCCGCCATCGCGCGCCATCCCGGCCGCGTTCCCGCGCTGATCGAGATCGATTGCGGCGAGGGCCGCAGCGGCATCGGCGTGGACGATCCGGCGCTGCTGGCCATCGCGGCACATCTTGGCGAACACCTTGCCGGTATCTTCACCCACGCGGGGCACAGCTACGCCGCGCGCGACCAGGCGAGCCTCACGGCAATCGCGATGCGCGAGCGGCACGACGCGGCGCGCGCGGCGGGACGGCTGCGGACGGCGGGGCATGAATGCGCCATCGTCTCCATCGGCTCCTCGCCGACCGCGCTCGTTCCGGGCGATGCCACCGGCATCACGGAAATGCGGCCCGGCGTCTACATGTTCGGCGACCTGTTCCAGGCGGCAATCGGCACCCACACGCGCGACGACATCGCGGTCACGGTGCTTGCCAGCGTGATCGGCCGCCGGCCGGCGGAACGGCGCCTGCTGGTCGATGCCGGCTCGCTCGCGCTCTCGCGCGACCGCAGCACGCAGGCGACGGACCAGGATTGCGGCTTCGGCCTGGTGCTGGACGCGGGCGGCGAGGCCAGTCTCGCCCAGACCCTGGTCACCCGCGTCTGGCAGGAGCACGGGCAGGTGCAGCTGGAGAACGGTACGGCCGAGGGATTCGCGATCGGCAGTCGCGTACGAATCGCGCCCAATCACACCTGCCTCACCGCCGCGGCGCATGACCGCTACTACGTCGTCGATGGCGGAGACGAAGTCGTCGCGGTGTGGCCGCGGATCAACGGCTGGTAGGCGCCGCGCTCCTACTCGGCGGGGACGGCAATGCCGCGAGGCACCGAGGCGCGCGCCAGCGCCACACAGAACAGGCTCAGCATCAGCAGCCCCGCCACCAGCGCGAAGACCAGTTCCGGGTGGCCGCGATCGATGAGGAAGCCGAACGGAACCGGCGTGAGCGCCGAGCCCAGCGGCAGGCCGGAGGAGACGAAGCCGAACACCTTGCCGACCTGCCCGGGCGGCGAGGCCTCCCGCACCATCATGTCGCGCGGCGTGCGGCTGCAGCCGGCGGCGAGGCCGGCGATGAACATCACCACGGCGACAACGATGTCCGGCAGCGGCAGATAGCCGCCGATCAGCGTGAACAGTGCCGAAAGGCTCACGACGATCGTGGTGAAGGCGAGGTGGCGCGGCGTGCGGTCCACCACCGCGCCGCCGACCAGCACGCCAAGCGTCGCGCCGGTCATGTAGAACGTCAGCACGGTGGAAGCAGCGGCGATGCCCACCCCGTGCTCCTTGTGCAGCACGGTGATCAGCCAGGATTGCAGCCCGGCGCCGGCCATGGAGCCGGTCACGAAGAAGCCGAGGAACAGCAGCATGGTGCGCGTGAGCAGCAGCTTGTGGCCCGCCACCGCAGGCGCGCGCTCCCGCGTCTTGTAGAAGCCATCGGTGAGGATGCGGCTCTGCCAAAGCACGGCCAGCACCAGCGGCAGGCCGATACCGCCCACCAGGCCCACGCCCCAGCGCCAGCCGATGGTCCAGATCAGCCCCGCCATCACCGGCGGCGCCACCGAGAAACCGAGATTGCCGGCGAAGGTATGCAGCGCGAAGGCGCGGCCGGTGCGCTCGCGGCTGATCGAGCCGGAGAGGATCGCATAATCGGCCGGATGCACCACGGAGTTGCCGACACCCGAGAGCGCCGCCAGCGCCAGAAGCTGCCAATACGCGGTGGCAAGCCCCATCAGCGCGATGGCCGCCGCCATGAGGGCGACGCCGCCCACGAGGTATGGCCGCGCGCCGTGCCGGTCCACCAGGAAGCCAACCGGCGTCTGCAGAACAGCCGTCACCGCCGACATCACCGCAGCAATCAGGCCCAGCTGCGCAAAGGAAACGTGAAACGCAGGCTGCCAGGCCAGGAACAGCGGCGGTAGGCAGAGCACGTAGAAATGCGAGAGGAAGTGCCCGATCCCGATCAGGGTACTGACACGTGCGTCGCGGTTCGTGACCCCACCGTTCATGACGTGACTCTGCGCGCGGTTCATGGTCCGGTCAAATAACAGACATCATGCAACGAGGACTATACATGG
Organism: uncultured Pseudomonadota bacterium; assembly: GCA_963764465.1. Lineage (GTDB taxonomy): Bacteria > Pseudomonadota > Alphaproteobacteria > Acetobacterales > Acetobacteraceae > JAJXXT01. The sequence continues at coordinate 586,657 of CAVXSO010000007.1, forward strand.
CGACCGACCCGATCTGGCTGACCTGGGCTCGCGAGATCCAGGCGATCGCGCAGACCGGCCTGGCCTTCGAACCCAACGTCTATGACCGCGAGCGGTACGAGCGGCTGCGCGGGCTGGCAGCCGAGATCGTGGCAAGCCACAGCGACGCCAGCATGCCCGACATCGCGGCGCTGTTCGTCGGGCAGCAGGGCTATGCCACGCCGAAGGTGGATGTGCGCGGCGCCGCGTTCGACAAGGCCGGCCGCATCCTCATGGTGCGGGAAGTGGCCGACGGCGGCCGCTGGACGCTGCCTGGCGGCTGGGCGGACGTGAATCTCACCGCCGCCGAGAACGTGGCGAAGGAAATGCGCGAGGAAAGCGGCTACGAGGTTCGCGCACGAAAGCTCGCCGCCGCGCTCGATCGCACCCGCCAGGGGCATGCCGCCGGCGTCTTCTCCTGCGTCAAGCTGTTCTACATCTGCGACATCGTGGGCGGGGAGGCGCGCACCAGCATCGAGACGTCCGAAATCGGCTGGTTCGCGGAGGACGCGTTGCCTGTGGATCTCTCGCTCGGCCGCGTGCTGCCGGCACAGCTCCATCGTATGTTCGCGCACGCGCGCGACCCGCACCTGCCGGCGGATTTTGACTGAAGCCTATGCCTCGACCGGTTGCCAGCCGGCGAGCACCCCGCGCGTCGCCGCGTCGACAACGAACCGGTTTCCACCACCGCCCGCCGGCTGATCCCAGCTTCGCGAGATCGGCGCGCGCATAAGGAACGCGAGCAGCAGCGCGCCGACACCGCCATGCGAAACGATGGCAATGTCGCCACGCGGCGCCTGGCGGAGGACGGCATCGAAGGCGGCGACGATACGTGCCTGGGCGTCTGCCGCGCGTTCCCAGCCGCGCACGCTTTCCGCTGGCCGTGCAAAGAAGGTATCGGCCATCACCTCGAACTCAGCCGCGGGCAGGTATCCGGTAGCGGAACGATCATTCTCGCCGAGCGTGGGTATCGCCGCCGGCTCGATGCCGAGGCGCGCCGCCAGGATCGCGGCCCCCTCCACCGCCTTGCGCTCCGTGCTGCTGAACACGGCACGAACCCGGACGAGCCAGGGCCGCGCCGCCGCCTCCCGCATGCGCGCGAGGCCAGCCTCCGACAATCGCCATTCCGGGACCGGCACCGCCGGGTCGATCACCACCTGCGGATGGGTGATGAAGTGAACCTTGGCCAAGCCGGCTACCGCCGGCCGCGCCGGCCGCGCTTCTTTGGATCGTAGCCGCCTCCACCGGGGCCGAGCGGCCGTGGCGCACGGTCGCCGCGGCGGATGGTGGCGGAGGGCAGCGGCGGCGGCTCGAGGCCGAGTTCCAGCGCCTCCAGCCGGCGAATCTCGTCGCGCATCCGCGCCGCTTCCTCGAACTCGAGGTTGGCGGCAGCGTCGCGCATGCGCTTCTCCAGCTCCGCGATCGAGGCCTTGAGGTCCTTGCCGACCATGGAGGAGATCTTGGAGTCGGCGACCGGCGCCACGGTCACGTAGTCCTGCTCGAACACGCTCTCGAGCACCTTGTCGATCTCCTTGCGCACGGATTGCGGCGTTATGTTGTGCGCCTCGTTCCAGGCCCGCTGCTTGTTGCGCCTCCGCTCCGTCTCGTCGATCGCCACGCGGAGCGAGTTGGTCATCCTGTCAGCATAGAGGATGACCCGCCCCTCCACGTTGCGCGCGGCACGGCCGATGGTCTGGATCAGCGAGGTCTGCGAGCGCAGGAAGCCCTCCTTGTCCGCGTCCAGGATCGCGACCAGCGCGCACTCCGGAATGTCCAGCCCCTCGCGCAGCAGGTTGATGCCCACCAGCACATCGAAGACACCGAGCCGCAGGTCGCGGATGATCTCGATCCGCTCCAGCGTATCGACATCGGAATGGAGGTAGCGGACCTTGATGCCCTGCTCGGTGAGGTATTCCGTGAGGTCCTCGGCCATGCGCTTGGTCAGCGTGGTGACCAGCACGCGTCCGCCGCGGGCCACCACCGTGCGGCACTCACCCAGCAGGTCATCCACCTGCCGCTCGACCGGACGCACCTCCGTCACCGGATCGATGAGCCCCGTGGGGCGGATCACCTGCTCGGCGAAGACACCACCCGTGCGCTCCATCTCCCACGGGCCAGGCGTGGCTGACACGAAGATGCTCTGCGGACGGAAACGCTCCCATTCCTCGAATTTCAGCGGCCGGTTGTCGATGCAGGACGGCAGCCGGAAGCCATATTCCGCGAGGATGGATTTGCGCGCATGGTCGCCGCGCTCCATGCCACCCACCTGCGGGACCGTCACATGGCTCTCGTCGACGATCAGCAGCGCGTTCTCCGGCAGGTATTCGAACAGCGTCGGCGGCGGCTCGCCCGGGTTGCGGCCGGAGAGGTAGCGCGAGTAGTTCTCGATCGACTTGCAGGAACCCGTGGTCTCCATCATTTCGATATCAAACTGTGTTCGCTGCCCGATCCGCTCCGCCTCCAGGAGTTTTCCCTGGGCGTTGAACTCGGCGAGCCGCGCCTTCAGCTCTTCCTTGATGCCGGTGATCGCCTGCAGCAGCGTCGGCCGCGGGGTGACGTAGTGGCTGTTGGCGTAGACAGTAACGGAAGCAAGTGCCCCCGCGACCTCCCCGGTCAACGGGTCGAATTCCGCGATGCCCTCGATCTCGTCGCCGAACAGCGAGACGCGCCAGGCGCGGTCCTCATAATGTGCCGGGAAGATATCGACGCTGTCGCCACGCAGGCGGAACGTACCGCGCTGGAAACCGGCATCGTTGCGACGATACTGCAGATCGACAAGGGCGCGCGCCAGCGCGTCGCGCTCGATACGCCCGCCGGTCTCGAGCTTGACGACCATCTTCGCGTAGGTCTCGACCGAGCCGATACCGTAAATGCAGGAAACGGAGGCCACGATGACAACATCGTTGCGCTCCAGCAACGCCTGTGTCGCCGCGTGGCGCATGCGGTCGATCTGGTCGTTGATCTGCGCATCCTTCTCGATATAGGTGTCCGTGCGCGGGACGTAGGCCTCCGGCTGGTAGTAGTCGTAATAGCTGACGAAATACTCGACCGCGTTGTCCGGGAAGAACCCCTTCATCTCGCCGTAGAGCTGGGCCGCCAGCGTCTTGTTCGGCGCCAGGATCAGTGTCGGGCGCTGCACCGCCTCGATCACCTTGGCCATGGTGAAGGTCTTGCCGGAGCCGGTAACGCCCAGCAGCACCTGGTCGTGCTCCTCGGCGCGCAGTCCCCCCACCAGCGTCTTGATCGCCTGGGGCTGGTCGCCGTTGGGCTCGTAGGGCGAAACCACGCGCAGCGGCTTGCCGCCGGAGCGCACCGGCAGTTTCTGCGGCGTGAAAAGGACAGGCGAGGGCCGGGTGAGGACCTGCGACATCGGCCCTATGTAGGGGCTCGCCCGAGCGCCCGCCAGCCGATATCGCGGCGGCAGAACCCGTCCGCCCAGACCACCTTGTCCACCGCGGCATAGGCCGCCCACGCCGCTTCGGCCAGCGTGGGACCGACGGCCGAAACCGCAAGCACCCGCCCGCCGGATGCGACCAGCGCGCCGTCCTTCATCGCCGTGCCGGCATGGAACACCTGCACGCCCGGCACGGCGCCGGCCGCGTCGAGCCCCGAGATGGCGCCACCCGCGACCGGCTTGCCGGGATAGCCGTGGGCGGCCATGACCACGGTCATCGCCGCTCCCTCGCTCCAGCGCACGTCAAAAGAAAAGAGCTCGCCGTCCATCGCCGCCATCAATGCCGCCAGCAGGTCCGAGCGCAGGCGCAGCATCAGCACCTCGCATTCCGGGTCGCCGAAGCGGACGTTGAACTCGATCAGCTTCGGCCCATCGGCGGTGAGCATCAGCCCGGCGAACAGAATGCCGCGGAACGGCGTGCCGCGCCGCGCCATCTCCTGCAGCGCCGGGCGCACGATGCGCTCCATCGCCACCTGTTCCAGCGCGGGCGTCAGCGCCGGCGGCGGGCCATAGGCGCCCATGCCGCCGGTGTTGGGGCCCGTGTCGCCCTCGCCCACCGCCTTGTGGTCCTGCGCCGCGCCGAAGGCGATCGCGTGCTCGCCATCGCACAGCGCGAACAGGCTCGCCTCCTCGCCAACCAGCCGTTCCTCCAGCACCAGTTCGCGCCCCGCGGCGCCGAGCCGCCCGACCTCCATGAACTCAGTGATCGCGACCTCGGCTTCCTCATGCGTCGCCGCCACCACAACACCCTTGCCGGCGGCGAGCCCGTCGGCCTTCACCACGGGCGGCGCGCTCAGCGTGGCGAGATAGGCCCGCGCCGACGAGGAATCGGTAAAGCGCCGCCAGGCCGCCGTCGGGATTCCCGCCGCGTCGCAGACCTCCTTGGTGAACGACTTGCTGCCCTCGAGTTGCGCCGCCGCCTTGCTCGGCCCGAAGCAGCGGACCCCGGCCGCCTCCATCGCGTCCGCGACGCCAGCGACGAGCGGCGCCTCTGGCCCCACGACCACAAGATCGATCGCCTCGCGCCTTGCGATCGCCACCAGCCCCTGGATGTCGTCCACGCGGCCGGGGAGGCAGGTCGCGACCTTCGCGATTCCGGGATTCCCTGGCACGCAGAAAAGCGCCCCCAGCAGCGGGCTCGCCGCCAGTTTCCAGCACAGCGCGTGCTCCCGCGCCCCGCCCCCGATCACCAGAACCCGCATTCGTGGCGCTCCTTTCAGTCGCGCCGGCGCCTAGCATAGACTGGGGGCATGGACGACCCCGGCCCGAACGTTCCCGAATTCTCGGTCAGCGAGATCTCCGGCGCCATCAAGGCGGCGCTGGAGGGCGCGTTCGGCCGCGTGCGCGTGCGCGGCGAGGTGACGGAAGTGCGCCGCTACGCCTCCGGCCACACATATTTCTCGCTGAAGGACGAGGGCGGCAAGCTCGCGGCCATCCTGTGGAAGGGTGCCGCCGCCCGCGCCGGGCTCAAGCCCGAGGACGGGATGGAAGTGATCGCCACCGGGCGCATCACCGCCTATGGCGACCGCTCCACCTATCAGATCATTGTCGAGCGGCTGGACTATGCCGGCGCCGGCGCGCTGCTCGCCCGCATCGAGGCGCTGCGCGTAAAGCTGGCCGGCGAAGGCCTGTTCGACGCCGAACGAAAGCGCGCCCTGCCGCTGCTGCCGGACGTGGTGGGCGTCGTCTCCTCCGAGCAGGGGGCGGTGATCCAGGACATCCGCACCACCATCGCGCGCCGCTTTCCCCGTCGCATCCTGCTCTGGCCGGTACCGGTGCAGGGCGAGGGCGCCGCCGAGAAGATCGCGGCCGCCATCAGGGGTTTCGACGCGCTGCCGCACGACGGGCCGGTCCCGCGCCCGGACGTGCTGATCGTGGCGCGCGGCGGCGGCAGCCTCGAGGACCTGATGGCGTTCAACGACGAGGACGTCGTGCGCGCCGCCGCCGCCTGCTCCATCCCGCTGATCTCCGCCGTGGGCCACGAGACGGACACGACCCTGATCGATTTCGCCGCGGACCGCCGCGCGCCCACGCCCACCGCGGCGGCGGAGCTCGCCGTGCCCTCGCGCGCGGAACTCGCAACCCAGCTCGCGCAGACAGGGGCGCGGCTGCTTGGCGGGCTCGGCCGGCTGATGCAGGAACGGCGGCTGCGGCTGCAACGCGCGGAGCGCGGCTTGCCGGATCTCGGCGCGCTGCTGGCCACCTGGCGCCAGCGGTTGGACGACCGCGCGGAACGGCTGCGCCTGGCGCTGCCGCGCTTCGTCGCGGCGAAGGGCGAGCGCCTGCCGGTGCTCGGCGAGCAGCTGCGCGGCGGGCTGCGCCAGGCGCTCGCGAAGCAGGCCACGCTCGCCGCCTCGGTGCTGACGCGACTGCGCCCCGCACCGCTCGAAGCGCGGCTGCGCGAGGCCCGCGCGCGGCTGGAGGGTCTCGCGGCCCGACTCGAATCCGTCTCGCACGAGCAGGTGCTCGCCCGCGGCTACGCGATGGTGCTGGACCGCAAGGGCAACCTGCTGGCGCGCGTCGCTGCCATCACGCCAGGCATGGGCCTGACGCTGAAGCTCGCCGATGGCGACGTGGCGGCGACCGCCGATGGCGGCAAGCCACGCCAGGCCTCGCTACCGCTGTAGAACCAGCCCGCCGATCAGCCCCGGCAGCTCGCCAGCATGGGCCGCGATCACAGCGCCCTCGTGCTCGCCGGGCTGGCCATACCCCCAGGCCACGGCAACCGCCGGAATCGCGTTGGCGCGTGCCGCCGCGATGTCAAAGCGACTGTCGCCCACCATTGCCGCCGGCCCCGCGCCGCCGCGCAGCACGTCGGCCACCAGCACCGCCTTGTCGTCGAACGCGCCGCCGTCCTCCGAGCCACGGATGCTCGCGAACTGCGACGCGATGCCCAGCTTCTCCAGCATGCGCGTGGCATAGGTCGTTCGTTTCGCTGTCGCGACGTGCAGCGCGATGCCAGCACCCGCGAGTGCCGTCAGCGCCGCCTCGATGCCGGGATAGAGCGCACACTCGCTCCAGCCCCATTGCGTGTAGAGCGCGCGGTAGCGCCGCGCGAGCTCCTCCGCGCGCGTGTCACCAAAGCGCCCGAGCAGCCCGCGGCAGACGTCGAGCAGCGGCGGGCCGATCATTGCGGAAACACCGGCATCCGCCGGCAGCTCATAGCCCAGCTCGGCGAGGGCCGCGCGGTAGCAGCCGGTGATGCCGGGCGCGGAATCCACGAGTGTCCCATCGAGATCGAATATCGCGCGCGCCATCATCCCTCCTTCGGCCATCGCCGGTGCAGCCACAACCATTGCCCGGGCGTCTCGCGCACCCACCGCTCGATGGTCGCGTTCATCGCCGCCGTCAGTTCCGCCACGTCCCGGGTGCGGTCGCCGGTCGCGGGATGCGGCAATGGCTCCTCCACGCGCACACGGAACCGCGCGGGAGCAATGCGCACGCAATGGGCGGGGATCAGCGGACAACCGAACCGCAACGCCATCGCGGCCGGCGCCGGCGCAGTCATCGCCATGCGGCCGAAAAATGGCGCGGGAATGCCGTCGTTCATCTTCTGGTCGGCGAGCAGCGCCATGCGTCCGCCGGCACGCAGATGCGCGAGCGCCGCGCGAGCGCCCGTGGCGCCCTTTGCGAATTGCGGCTGCCCGCCGCTCGCGCGCTTGCGCATGCCGACAACAATCGCATCCACCGCCGTGTTGCTCGCGGCACGGTAGAAGCTCGCGAAGCCGGCGCCGTGCACCATGGCAACGCGCGGGGTCACTTCCCAATTGCCGATATGGGCGGAGAAAAAGATCGTAGCACCCTCCACGCCCGCGAGATTCTCGAGCCCCTCGATCTCCCAGCCCGGCCCGCTTGGCGTCGGGCCGAGATTCGCCACGTGCGGCATCTCACCCACGGTGCGGCCGAGACTTTCCCACACGTCGCGGATCGTCGCTTTTCGTTGCTGTTCCGTCATATCCGGCAGTGCCCGATGCAGATTCGCGTCCGCCACGCGCGAGACCGGCAAAAGCGGACCGATCGCGCAGGCAATCGCGCCGCCGAGATTGGAGGCGGTCGCGGGCGGCAGCAGTCGCAGCAGGCCGAAGCTCAACCGGACCAGCAGCGTCTCCACCCAACTCACGCCAGCACGCGGTCGAGCAGCGCCACGAGCGCTGCCTCGTCCTCCCAGGCCAGGCCCACGCCCGCCACATGCACGCGCGCGCGCCAGGCGGGTGCGAGCCGCACCGCGTCCTTCGGCGTTGTCGCCAGCACCGCCTCGTCGGTCATCGCGGCCAGCGCCTCCAGCTCTGCCGTTTCGAACAGGTGATGATCGGGAAAGGCGCGCGCCGCCACAAGGTCCGCGCCGAGGTCGCGCAGCATGGAAAAGAACTTGTCCGGCCGCGCGAGGCCGGCAAAAGCGGCAACGCGCCTTCCAGCGAGCGCGCGCGCCGCCCCGTCCGGCACCAGCCGTGCGCGCAGCAGCTTCAGGGTAGCGGGCAGCGAGGAGGCCGCCCCTGCGCGATCCTCTCCGATAAGCACCGCGGCAGCGCATCGGGACGCGGCACGCGCCACGGCCTCGCGCAGCGGCCCCGCGGGCAACAGGTGCCCGTTGCCAAAGCCGCTCTCGCCATCCACCACCAGCAGCCGCGCGGCATGGGCAAAGGCCGGGTTCTGCAGCCCGTCATCGGCAACGATCGCCTGCACGCCCACGGCGACGGCCGCGCGCATCGCCGCCTCGCGATCCGCGCCACGCCAGGTGGGCGCGACAGCAGCGAGCAGCAGCGGCTCGTCGCCCACCTCGGCGGCCGTATGGCGCGCGGCATCGACACACACCACGCCAGGGAGCGAGCCGCGATAGCCGCGCGTGACGAACCCCACGCGCACTCCGCGCGCCAGCAGCCGCGTGCCGAGATCAAGCGCCAGCGTCGTCTTGCCGGCGCCGCCAACCGTTGCGTTGCCACAACAGATCACCGGCACCGGCGCGCGCCAGCCGTCCCGCGCCAATCGCCGCGCGGTGAGCCATGCCGTGACCGGCTCGAACGGCGCCAGCAGCCGAACCGGCCAGCCGCCCTCGCGCCAGAACCTAGGTGCCTGCAACCTGCGCCCCCAGCCCGGCGAGGCCCGCCATCAACGCCCCGACACGCGCGGGCAGGCCATCCTCTCCCGCCGCGGCTTCGCGCCCGGCTTCCCCCATTGCGGCACGGCGTGCGGGATCGCGCAGCATCGCGGCAACGAACTCCACAAGTGCCGCCGCATCCGCCACCTGCTCAAGCGCACCCGCGTCGCGCAGCATCGCCACGGCATCGACGAAATTCGCCGTCATCGGGCCCATCGCCACGGGGCACCCGAGCCGCGCCGGCTCCAGCGGGTTCTGCCCGCCGCCGACCGCGAGGCTCTTGCCGACAAACGCACAGGCCGCGACGCGATAGAACAGCCCCAGCTCGCCCAGCGTGTCGGCGACATAGAAGCCGCCTTCCGGTGGCGCCTCCTCCGCCCCGCGGCGCGCCACCGGCTGCGGCAACGCGGTGGCAATCGCCGCTCCGCGCTCCGGGTGGCGCGGCACGATGATGGTGAGCAGGTCTGGAAACTCCGCGCGCAGGTGCCCGTGCACGGCAGCCGCGATCGCCTCCTCGCCGGGATGCGTGCTCGCCGCGAGCCAGCACGGGCGGGCGCCGATCTGCCGGCGCAGCCGTGCCAGCGCCATCTCGTCCACCGGCAGCGGAAACGCCGCGAGCTTGAGGTTGCCGACGAGCGCCGGCGCCGGCGCCCCCATCGCAACCAGGCGCGCCGCATCGCCGGTGGACTGCGCCTGCACCGCCGCGAACCCCGCGAACAGCGAACGCACCAATGGCCGCGCGAGCCGCCAGCGGGAAAAGCTGCGCTCCGAGAGGCGGGCGTTGATCAGACCCGCGGGAATGTTGCGCTTGTGCAACTGGCTCAACATCGTGGGCCAGATCTCGCTCTCCACGAAGCAGGCGGCATCCGGCCGCCAATGCTCGAGGAAGCGCGCCACCCATGCCGGCACGTCGAGCGGCACGAAGCGGTGGAAGACCGGTCCGTCGCGCGAGAGCTCCTTGCCCAGCATCGCGGCGGAGGTCACGGTCCCGGTCGTGAACAGCACCCGAAGCTCCGGCGGCAGCAGCATCAGCACGCGGCGCATGGAGGATGCTTCGCCCACGCTCGCCGCGTGCAGCCACAGCAGCCTGCCGCGCGGGCGCGGCGTGGCATCCTCGCCCCAGCGCTCGGGCAGCCGCGCCGAGATCTCCTTGCCCAGCACCGCCCGCCGGCGCAGCCAGACACGCAGCGCGGGGGCCGCGAGCGTGGTGGCCGCGCCCTCGATCGCCGCGATCACGCGCCCCTCCTCATGGCGGCGCCCCGGCCACGCGCGCGGCCTCGGCGAGCGCGGCGCCGATTTCGGCGAGCCCTGCCTCCGCCGCGTCCCTCCCGACACGGATCGGCGCGCCGCACACCAGCACACCGCGCCCGAACGGCACCGGCAGCATCATCCCGTCCCAGGTCGGCAGCCGGATGCGCGGCGTGACGCGGGCGGCGCAGGGCAGCACCGCAGCACCCGAGAGGGCCGCGATCTGCGCCACCCCCGGCGCGGCCTGCCGCCGCGGGCCGCGCGGGCCATCGGGCGTCATCACCACGTGCTCGCCGTCCGCCAGCACCGCGAGCAGCGCCCGCATGGCGGTCGCGCCGCCGCGGTCCCGTCCCCTGGTGCCAGTCGAGCCATGCGCGAGACCGAGGTCGAAGTGCCGCATCACCTCGCCGATGAACCGCCCGTCGCGGTGGCGGGAAACCAGCACCCGCGCACGTGCCCCGGTTGCGTGGACACGTCGCCACAACGCCGGCATCAGCGGCAGCATCTCGTGCCAGAAGGCGGCCACGAGCGGTCCCGCCGCCGGCTCGCGGCCGAGATGTGGCGCCAGGTGCTCCTCGCCCACCAACCGCCAGCGGATGGTGCGCAGCGCGAGACGCAGATAGAGGGCGACGAGGGCCGCGAGCGCGCTCTGCACCCAGCCCTGCCGCAGGAAGCGGGACAACATGCGCGGCGGTTAGCACGGCTCCGCGGCGAGCGGCACGCCCCCCAACTCGGCCACTGCCTCTGCCTCCGCCTCCGCCTCCGCCTCCGCCCCCGCGTGGGTCAGCGCCGCGGTCACCGCGCGCAGCCCGGCGTCCACCACCTTCGCGCGGCGCAACACCAGAGCCAGGCCGCGCTCCACCGGCGGGCGCAACTCCCGCGCCACCGCGCCCGGCACCGGCTGCTCGAGCGCCATGCGCGGCAGCACGGAGGCGCCGAGCCCGCTTCCCACCAGCACCTTGATCGCCTCCACGCTGCCCAGCTCCATGATCGGCTTCGGCGCCAGGCCGGCGCGGCGGAACCAGGCATCGACGATGCCGCGCGTGTCCCCGCCCGGCTCGTAGAGAATGAGCGGCAGGGCAGCGAGCGCGGCGGGGGTGAACGCGGCCGACGCCGCCAGCGCCTCCGGCAGCAAGGCCGCCAGCGCGTCCCGTCGCACCAGCGTCGCCGCCAGCGTGCGCGGCATCTGGCGCGGCATGGTGACGAGGCCGAGATCCAGCGCCCCCTCCTCCACGCGGCGCAGGATATCCGGCGTGTTGCCGGTGGCCACGACAATCTCGAGCCCAGGCAGGCGCGCGCGCACCGCCGCCAGCGCCTTTGGCAGCAGATGAATGCAGGCGGTCGCCCCGGTGCCGAGCCGTACCCGCCCCACCTTGCCCGCGCGCACCGCCTGCGCCACCGCGGCCACTTCCGCCGCCGCCGCCAGCGCCTGCCGCGCGGGGCCCAGCGCCGCCAGACCGGAGGCGGTTGGCACCAGGCGCCCCCCGGCGCGATCGAGCAGCCGCGTGCCGAGCTGCCGCTCGACCTCGCGCAGTTGCTGGCTCGCCGCGGGCTGGGTCAGGTTCAGTGCCCGCGCCGCCTCCGTGATGCTGCCGCGCTCCGCGACGGCAACGAAGGTACGCAGCTGACGCAAGGTCGGCGTGTTCATAAGTCGAACTTATATTGATATGTCGCATGCGAAAAATTTTCTTCGCAACCCAGGGGCCGTGCGCCAGCATGGACAGATGCCGAACGTCGCCATTCGCCCAGCCACCGGAACGGACATCCCCGCCATCGCCGCGATCTACGCCCATCATGTCCGCCACGGCCGCGCCTCCTTCGAGACCGAGCCGCCGGACGAGGCGGAGATGCGTCGCCGCCACGCCGCCAACGCCGGCGCGGGCTACCCCTATCTCGTGGCCGAGCGCGGCGGCGTGGTGGTCGGGTATGCCTATGGCAGCGCGTACCGCCCGCGCGCCGCCTATCGCGACACGGTGGAGAACTCCGTCTACCTGCGGCCCGACGAGGCCGGGCGCGGCACCGCCTCCGCGCTGCTCGCGGCGCTGATCGCGACCTGCGCGGAATGCGGCTTCCGCCAGATGATCGCGGTGGTGGGCGACAGCGCCAATACGCCCTCCATCAAGCTGCACGAACGCCACGGGTTCCGCCTCGTCGGCACGCTGCGCTCCGTGGGCTTCAAGCACGGGCAATGGCTGGACACGGTGCTGCTGCAGCGCGAACTCGGCCCCGGCGACTCGACGGCGCCGACGCGCCCATGAGCCGGGTGCCATGAGCGCAACCGGCGCCGCTGGCGGGCACAGCACCAGCATGCGCCGCGTCGCTGTCGTCGTCGGCGTGTCGCAGCTCATTGTCTATGGCTGCTCGTACTACCTGCCCGCCGTGCTCGCCGCCCCGGCGGCGGCCGATCTCGGCCTGTCGCGCGCCACCGTGCTCGGCGCGTTTTCCTGGGCGCTGCTGGTCGCGGGGCTGGGCGCGCCGATCGTGGGGCGGCGCATCGACCGGGCCGGCGGGCGTGGCGTGCTCGCCATGTCCTGCGCCGTGATGGCGGCCGGCCTCGTGGCGCTCGCCATCGCGCATGGCCTGGTGCTCTGGTACGCAGGCTGGATCGTGCTCGGCGCCGGCATGGCGCTCGGCCTCTACGATGCCGCCTTCGCGACACTGGGCGTGCTCTACGGCCACGAGTCCGGCCGCGCCATCACCGGCGTGACGCTGATCGCGGGGTTCGCGAGCTCCGTATTCTGGCCACTTGGCACGGCGCTGGAGGCAAGCTGGGGTTGGCGCGGCATGCTGCTGGCCTATGCCGCGCTGCTGTTCGCGGTAAACCTGCCGGCGATGCTGCTCGCGGTGCCGCCGGGGGTGGCGCATCGTCGTGGTGGCGCAACCGCCGACGACGACCACCAGCCAGTCGCCAATCCCGGCCGGGCCCTGGTGCTGCTGGCACTTTTCTTCACGCTGCGCTGGCTGATCACCTCCGGCATCGCGGTGCTGATCCTGCGCCTGTTGCAGGGCCGCGGGCTCTCGGCCGCGGAGGCGGTTGCGGTCGCGGCGCTGATCGGGCCCGGCCAGGTGCTCGGGCGCATCGTGGAATGGGGTTTCACCCAGCGCATCCCGCTGTTCACGCGTGCCCGGGCCGCGGCGCTGCTGATGCCGCTCTCGGCCCTGCTGCTGCTGCTGCCCGGCGCGGTGCCCGCCGGCGCCTTTGCCCTGCTCTACGGCATGAGCAACGGGATCATGACCATCAACCGCGGCACGCTGCCGATGGCACTGTTCGGCCGCGCCGGCTATGCGCAGCGGCTGGGCTGGCTCGCGACCCCCGCGCTGCTGGCACAGGCCGCGGCGCCGCCGCTGGCCGCGATGCTGCTGGCCGCCATCGCACCGGGGGGGGCGATCCTGGTCACCGCCCTGCTCGGGCTCATCGCGGCGCTGTTTCTCTCCGCCCTGGGGCGAGCGGCGGATGCCCGCCCAGCGGCACCAGATGCGACAGGAACATCTCCGCGCAGGCCCGCCAGCTGAAACGTTCCGCATGCGCGCGGCAGGCGGCACGCTCGCCTTGCAGCGCCACCAGCGCCGCGCGGCGCAGATCCCCGTCCACGGCGCCTACCTTGCCCGCCGCCCCGGCCAGCACGTCGCGCGGGCCGGTGACGTCATAGGCCGCGACCGGCGTGCCGCAGGCGAGCGACTCCAGCAGCACCAGGCCGAACGTGTCGGTGAGCGAGGGAAAGACGAACACGTCCGCCCCCGCATAGGCGCGCGCCAGCGCCGCCCCGGTGCGCGGGCCGGTGAAGGTCACCGCGGGATAGTCCCGCCGCAGGCCCGCGAGCTGCGGCCCGCCGCCGACCACCACCTTCGAGCCAGGCAGGTCGAGGTCGAGGAAGGCTCGGATGTTCTTCTCCACCGCCACGCGCCCGACATAGAGAAAAACCGGGCGTGGCAGATCCCAATCCTCCCTTACATCGGGCCGGAACAGCGCGAGGTCGACGCCGCGCGACCACGGCCGCAGATGACGGAATCCGCGCGCCGCCAGCTCCGCGCGCAGGCTCGCGGTCGCCACCATCATGCCCTGGCCCGCGCCATGGAAACGCCGCAGCCAGACGTAGAGCGGCGACGTCGGGATACCCGTTCGCGCGGCGACGTATTCGGGAAAGCGGGTGTGGAACGCGGTCGTGAAGGCACAGCCGCGGCGGCGCGCCCAGGCACGCGCCGCGAGGCCGAGCGGCCCTTCGGTCGCGATATGCAACGCGTGCGGCGCGAAACCCTCAATCATCCTCGCCAGGCGCCGGCGCGGAAACAGCGAGAGGCGGATGTCGGGATAGGTCGGGCACGGAACGGTATGGAAGCGATCGGGGCCGATCACCTCCACCGCGTGGCCCATCGCCGCCATCTCGGCGCGGATGGTGGCGAGCGTGCGCACCACGCCGTTGACCTGCGGCATCCAGGCATCGGAGACAATCAGGATCCGCGCGGGCCCGGGGCCCACGGCGAGCAGCCGGGCGAAATGATCCCCGGCATGTGCAAGCGAGTCAGGCAGCGTGCGCCACCGCTTCCGTGTCCGCCGCCTTCGGCCCATGGAAGGACAGCCGGTTGAGCGCCGCCCAGTCCACCAGCTCCAGCCGCCCGTCCATGTGCTCGACGAGCGCGGTGCAGCTCTCCACCCAATCGCCGTCGTTGATGTAAAGCACGTCGCCGACCTCGCGCATCTCGGCGTGGTGGATATGGCCGCACACCACGCCGTCGAAGCCACGCCGGCGGGCCTCTGCTGCCAGTGCCGATTCGAAACGGTCGATCGCCTTTACCGCCTCCTTCACCTGGCGTTTGAGCCAGGCGGAGAGCGACCAATAGGGATAGCCCAGCCGACGCCGCGCGGCGTTGAACCAACGGTTGAGGATCAGGGCCGTCGTGTAGGCCCAGTCGCCCAGCAGGGCGAGAAACCTGGCGTAGCGCACGACGCTGTCGAACTCGTCGCCATGCATCACCAGCAGCCGGCGTCCGGCGGCGGTCATATGCTCCGCGTCGCGGCGCAGCCTGATGCCCGCAACCTCGAGCCCAAGCGGCAGCCAGGTGCGGAACATCTCGTCGTGGTTGCCGGGGATGTAGGTCACCTCCGCTCCCCCGCGCGCGTGGCGCAGGATCAGCCGCAGCACTTCGTCGTGCGTCTCGTCCCAGTACCAGGAACGGCGCAGGCGCCAGCCGTCGATGATGTCGCCCACGAGGAAGAGATGCTGACAGGAAACGCGGCGCAGGAAGTCCGCGAGAAAGTCGCTGCGGCAGCCGCGGGTTCCCAGGTGCGTGTCCGAAATGAAGACGCTGCGATACTGCGTCACGGGCGGCGCGGCGAGAGCGTTCATGGCGATTGCCTGATGACGTCGTTTTAATTGCTTTGCACGTGACGTTTGCGTGACCTACAAGAAGTGCCTCAGACGCGCCTGAAATCATTGTTCGGCAACGGAAATGTCATCGAATCGCAACGATCTTCGCCGATTCTGTGCCCTTTCGGAAACGCAACCGTGACGCATCGGTACCCGCACGCCGCGCCGGCATGATCATCGTCTTCAATCCCGCCGCCGGGCGCCGCCGCGTCCGCCTGCTCTGGCGGGTGGTGGACGTGCTCGCTGAAAACGGGGTGCGGGTCTGCATCGAGCGCACGGACGCGCCGGGCCACGCCGAGCGCATCGCGCGCAGGGCGGCGCGCTGCGGCGCCGGGCTCGTCGTCGCGGCCGGCGGCGACGGCACGGTCGCGGAGGTCGCCAACGGGCTCGCGGGCAGCACCACGCGCCTCGGCATCATCCCGCTCGGCACCGCGAACGTGCTGGCACGCGAGCTCGGGCTCTCCTTCCCGCCGCGCGCGGTTGCCGCGGCCCTCGCCTTCGGGCGCACGCGGCGCATCTTCCCGGGCATCGCGCGCACGGAAGCGGGCGAACGCCTGTTCGTGCAGATGGTGGGCGCCGGGTTCGACGCCGCCGTGGTGCGCCACCTTCCCATCCCGCTCAAGCGCGCGATCGGGCGCGGGGCGTATGTGCTGCAATCGCTGCGGGAGGCCGGGCGCTACGACTTCGCGCCCATCCAGCTGCGCCTCGACGGCACACCGGCCGAGGCTGGCAGCGTCATCGTGACCAAGGGGCGGCTCTATGCCGGCCCGTTCCTGCTGGCACCGGAGGCGAGCCCGGCGCGTCCCGGCTTCACGGTTGCCCTGTTCCAGCGATCGGGTCCGTTCGCGGCACTTGCCTATGGCGCGGCGCTGCCGCTCGACCTGCTGCCGGCGATGCCCGGCTTGCGCCTCGCGCGCGCGGCGGAGGTGGAGATCGTCGCCGCGGGCGTGCCCACCCAGGCCGATGGCGACCCCGCCGGCGACACGCCGGTCCGCCTCACCGACGCTCCCTCGCCGATCGACGTCGTGGTGGGCTGAGCCCTAGGCCGCCTGCTGGATCGCGGAGAGAACCCAAACGCCGCCGGGCGGGCGCAGGAAGGTCCACAGCTCGGTTGCCTGCACGTGCTCGCCCGGCGCGCCATCGACCACGCGGCCGGTGGCGTCGCGCGTGACATCCACCATGGAAAACCGCATCGCGACGGTGGCGTAGTCCGCACCGCTCTCGCGCCAGGCCTCCGAAAGATCGCCCTGCAGCAGCCGCACCTCCGCAACCTCGTTGCGCAGGCCGCGCGCGTGCAGGTCCTGCAGCTGCTGGGCGAAGGTCGCAGCCATCTCCGGCGTGGCCAGGCGTTGCAGCGTCGCGATATCGCCGGCGCTCCATGCCGCCTGCACGCGGTACAGCGCTGCCTCGAACTGCTGGTAGTCGTCCGGCTGGATCGCGAGCAGAACGGCCGCCGGCGGCGAAGCGGCGCTGGCGCCCGGCACACCGACACCGCCCGCCATCCGCGGCGCGATGCCGCCGCCGGCCAGCGCGCCACCACCCGCGAACAGCCGCATGAGCCAGCGCACCAGCAGCACGATCAGCGCGATCTGGATCAGGAGGCCGAAGACGCCGCCAATGCCGTGCATGCCGCCGAAGAAACCGTGGCCCAGCAGCAGCCCGGCAATTCCGGCGCCGATCAGCCCGCCCATGATGCCGCGCATGAACGGCGAACCGCCGGAGCCGGGCGCGCCATAGGACGAGCCGCCATAGGCGCGAGAACCCAGCGGCGCCGTATAGCCCGGCGCGGTGCGCGTCGCCGGTGGCGCGACATAGCTGCGCGAGCCACGGCTGCCGAAGGAGCCGCCGGACCCCGCGCGCGCGTCGGCCGGCGTGGCGCCGAGCACCGGCGCCAACGCAAGCATCAGGGCAAACACAATCGCGAGAAACCGCATGGGCGCGATATGGTGGGGCGGACCCGTCCGTTCCATCCCCGGATTCAACACGGCGCCCTCAGGCACCCGCCATCGTCATGCCGTCCACGCGCAGCGTCGGTGCATCGACGCCGCGCCGGAACCGCAGGTCGTCCGCCGGCGTGATGGAAAGAAGCATGTCGCGCAGGTTGCCGGCGATGGTGATCTCGGCGACGGGCTCCGCCAGCTCACCATGACGGATCATGAAGCCGGCGGCGCCGCGGCTGTAGTCGCCGGTGAGCCCGTTCACACCCATGCCGATCATTTCGGTGACGTAAAGCCCCTCCGCGATGTCCGCCATCAGCGCAGTCGGCGACACCTGGCCCGCGGCCATGAAGAGGTTGGAGATGCCCGGCGACGGCGGCCCGCCGGTGCCGCGCATGGCGCTGCCGGTGCTGGCGAGCCCGAGCTGGCGCGCGCTGCGGCTGTCCAGCACCCAGGTTCGCAACACGCCGTCCTCGACGAGCGCGAGGGAGCGCGTCGGCACGCCCTCGCCATCGAAGAGGCGCGAGCGCAGGCCCCGGCGGCGGCGTGGATCGTCCTGGACCAGGATGCCGGGCGCCATGATGCGCGTGCCCATCGCGTCCTTCAGGAACGTGGTGCCGCGGGCGACCGAAGCGCCGTTGATGGCGCCGGCGAGATGCCCGAGCAGCGAGCCCGCGACGCGCGGGTTGAACACCACCGGCAGCCTGGCGGTGCGCGGCCGCGTGGGGTTCAGGCGGCGCACGGCGCGCTCACCGGCGGCGCGTCCGATTGCTTCCGGCGCATCGAGATCGGCGGCGTGCACGGTGCCGTGGGAATCATAGTCGCGCTGCATCGCCGTGCCGCTGCCCGCGAGGACGGTAGCCGAAAGGGAATGCGACGTGCGAACCGTGCGCCCGGAAAACCCCGCGGAGGTGACGAGCAGCGCCTCCATCCGCCCCCAGCCGGCCGAGGCGCCCTCGGAGTTGGTGACACCAGGGACGGCCATCGCCGCCGTCTCCGCCGCCAGCGCACGGGCGGTCAACTCTGCGGCGTCCGTCTCGGTCGAATCGGCGAGGTCGAGATCATCCGCGTCCGGCGCGCGCGCCGCCTCGGCCAGGCCCGCGTAGGGGTCTTCCGGCAGCACGCGCGCCATAGCGACGGCCTGCAAGGCGATCTCGTCGAAGCGCTTGGGTTCCACGCCCGTCGCCGAGACGATCGCCGCCTGCCGGCCGACGAAGACGCGCAAGCCCAGGTCCGCACTCTCCGCGCGCTCGACATGCTCCGTCTGACCGAGCCGGCACTGCGCCTCCAGCGACTGCGAGGCGACCAGCACCGCATCCGCCGCATCCGCCCCGGCGCGGCGCGCGGCGGCGACGAGATCGCCGAGGAGGGCGAGACGATCTCCCGAGTGGCTTCCGGCCGTCACGCGGCGAGCTTCTCCGCGATCGCGGGCAGCGATGGCACGCGGCTCGCGGGGCCCATCGTGGCCAGCGTCGGCCGGGCGCGGAACAGGCGCGTCGCCGCGCGGGCAATGTCCTCGGTGGTGACGGCCGCAATCTTCGCCACCGTCTCCGCCACCGGCACCGCGCGGCCGAACACCTGCCATTGCCGCGCGAGTTGCTCGCAGCGGCTGCCGGTGCTCTCGAGCGACATCAAGAGGCCTGCCTTCACCTGCGCGCGGGCGCGGGCGAGCTCTACTTCCGTCACGTCACGCTGCACGCGGCCGAGCTGTTCCAGCACCACCGGCACCAGCTCCGCCGCCTCGCTCTCGCCGGTGCCGGCGTAGATGGCGAACAGGCCGGAATCGATCGCCGGCGCCGAGTAGGAATAGATCGAGTAGACGAGCCCCCGCTTCTCCCGCACCTCCTGGAACAGGCGCGAGGACATGCCGCCGCCGAGCAGCGTGGAAAGCAGCATCACCGGGTAGAAATCCCGGTCTCCATACGCAACGGACGGGAAACCGAGCACCAGATGCACCTGGTCAAGCTCGCGCGCCTCGCGAAACTCGCCGCCGGCATAGGCGGCGGGCACCGGCGTTGGCACCACGTCGCGCGGCAGGTCGCCGAAGTGCCGCTCGGCGAGCCCCAGCACCGTCTCGTGGTCCAGGTTGCCGGCGGCGGCGACCACCGTGTTCGCGGCGGCGTAGTGGCGGCGCATGTAGCCAGTGAGCGCCGTGCGCGTCATGCCGCGGATCAGCGCCTCCGTGCCCAGCACCGGCCGGCCCATCGGCTGGTCCGGATAGGCGGTCGCCTGGAAATGGTCGAAGATGATGTCATCCGGCGTGTCGTTGGACTGCCCGATCTCCTGCAGGATGACGCCGCGCTCGCGCTCCAGCTCATCCGGCGCGAAGGTGGAGCGGCAGAGGATGTCACCCACGATATCGGCGCCGAGCGCGAGATCCTCCTTGAGCAGCTTCACATAGTAGGCGGTCTGCTCGCGGGCGGTGTAGGCGTTGATGTGCCCGCCCACCGCCTCGATCTCCTCGGCGATCGCCGCGGCGCTGCGCCGCTCCGTGCCCTTGAACGCCATGTGCTCGAGGAAATGGGAGACGCCGTTCTCGTTCGCCGCCTCGTGGCGCGTCCCGGTCGCGACATAGGCGCCGATGGAAACGGTTTCGACCCGCTCCATGCGCTCCGTGATGACCGTGAGTCCGGACGACAGCCGGCTGACCCGGACCGTCCCCCCTGCGTCCACGGGGGCGGCGTCCGTCACAGACGTACTCATGCGGCATTCCTCAAACTGGCACTGCGCACGGCGGCCTCCACTTGGGCGAGGTCGGCGGGCAGGCGGATGTAGCGTTCCTGCCTGTCATATAGGTCGGCGAGGTGGCTGGGCAGGGGGGGACGGCGCCCGACCGCCGCCTCGATCGCGTCCGGGAACTTGGCGGGATGCGCGGTCGCGGCCACAACGGTTTGAATTCCTTGTGGAGCAAGCGCACGCGCGGCAGCCATGCCGACGGCCGTATGTGGGTCAACCAGGTACCCGGTTGCAGCCTCGGACGCCCGGATCTCGGCGAGCGTCGCGTCGTCGTCCACGGCATGGCCGGCGAACAGCGCGGTCGCCCGGCGCCAGGCGGCATCGGCCACGGGCATGCGCCCACCGGCGCGAAACTCCCGCATCGTGGCCGCCGTCACCTGCGGATCGCGGTCCAGCAGCTCGAACAGCAGGCGCTCGAAATTGGAACTCACCTGGATGTCCATGCTCGGCGACAGGCTGGGCACCACCGGCCGCAGCGACATGTCGTTCGCGGCGAGGAAGCGGGCGAGGATGTTGTTGCGGTTGGACCCGACGACGAGCCGCGCGATCGGCAGCCCCATGCGCCGCGCCGCCCAGGCCGCCAGCACGTTGCCGAAATTGCCGGTCGGCACCGCGAACGCCACCTCCCGGTCCGGCGCGCCGAGCGCCAGCGCGGCGGCGGCGTAGTACGGAATCTGGGCCGCGATGCGCGCCCAGTTGATGGAGTTCACCGCCGCCAGGTGCATTCCCTCCCGGAATGGCGCGTCCGCGAACATCGACTTCACCAGGTCCTGGCAGTCGTCGAAGCTGCCGGCGATGGCGATGTTGGTGACATTGGGCGACAGCACCGTCGTCATCTGCCGCCGCTGCACCTCGCTGGTGCGGCCATCCGGATGGAGGATGGCGATCCTGATGCGCGGCCGCCCGGCGCAGGCGGCAATAGCGGCAGAGCCGGTGTCGCCGGAGGTGGCGCCGACGATGGCGATCTCGCCCCCGCGGCGTGCCAGGCTCGCCTCGAACAGACGGCCGACCAGCTGGAGTGCCAGGTCCTTGAACGCCAGCGTCGGCCCGTGGAACAGCTCCTGCGCAAACAGGTGCGGCCCGAGCTGCACCAGCGGCACCACCGCCGGGTGCGCGAACGTGCCGTACGCCGCCTGGCAGAGCGGCAGAAGGGCGGCCTCCGGAAAGGCCGGGCCGGTGAAGCGGGCGATGATCCGGGCGGCCAGCGCGGGATAGTCGAGCCCGCGCAGGGCGCGCCATTCGGCGGTGGAGAACTCGGGCCAAGTCTCGGGGACGAACAGCCCCCCGTCCTCGGCGAGCCCGGCCAGCAGCACGCCCTCGAAGTCGCGGGGCTCGGCCCCGCCGCGGGTGGAAATGTAGCGCATGCCCGGTTCTGGCCCGCGCCGCCCCCCGGTTCAAGTCAAGGTTCGTACAGGCCCGGACTGCTCACACGCGGAGCAGCGCCGGCAGTTCGGCGAGCGTGCGGATTTCGTGGTCCGGCTTGCCCGGCAGGCGCTCAGGCTTCTGGCCATAGCGGTTGCACCAGACCACGCGCATGCCGAAGGCGGAGGCCGCATAGGCGTCCCAGGCGTTGGAGGACTGGAACGAGACCTCCTCCGCCCGCACGCCAAGCCGGTCCAGCGCGCGCTGGTAGACGCGCGGATCGGTCTTGTAGACGCCGACCTCCTCGACGGAGATCACCGCGTCGAGCAGCCCGCCGAGCCCGTTTCCCTCGACCGCCGCCGCCAGCATCGCCGGCGTGCCGTTGGAGAGGATCGCGGTCCTGAGCCCCGCGGCGCGCAACCGGCGCAGCGTCTCCGGCACCTCGGGGAAGCAGGCGAGCGTGCGGTAAAGCGACATCAGCCGCTCGCGCAGCGCGGGATCGGCAATGCCCAGCGTCTCGAGCGTGAAATCCAGCGCGTCGCCCGTCACCCGCCAGAAATCCGCGTGCAGATGCTGCAGCGAGCGCAGCCACGCGTATTGCAGCTGCTTGTCCCGCCACAGCGCGGTCAGCGCGGCCGCGCGATCCCCCAGCACGTCGCGGCAGGACGCGGCAGCCGAGGCGAAATCCAGAACCGTGCCATAGGCGTCGAACACACAGGCACGGATGCCGGTCATCTGGGGCATGGCGGTTCTCCCTGACGGCACCGCATCTTCGGCGCCGAAATGCAAACGTCAACGCGCGCGGGGTGTTACGGGGCCGCGCGCGTGGCACACTGGGTGCGCGATCAACCGGAGACCGCCGTGCCCCTGCTTCCCGCCTTCGCAGCACCCGGCCGCTTCTTCAAGGGCAACCTGCACACCCATTCGACACGCTCGGACGCGGTGCGCGAGCCGGAGCATGTCTGCGCCACCTACCGCGACGCCGGCTACGACTTCCTGGCACTGACCGACCATTTCACGCCGAAATACGGCTTCCCGATTACCGACACGCGTCCCTACCGCACCAACGCCTTCACCACGATCATGGGGGCCGAGGTGCATGCGCCTGCGACGGAGCTGGGCGAGAAATGGCACATCCTCGCCGTCGGCCTGCCACAGGACTTCGCGCCGACGCCACCGGAGGAAACCGGCGCAGCACTCGCGCGGCGCTGCGCCGATGCCGGGGCTTTCGTCGCCATTGCGCATCCGCAATGGTACGGGCTTACGGTCGCGGACGCGGAATCGCTGCTGCCGGCGGCGCATGCCGTCGAGGTCTACAACCACGGCTGCGCCGTAGGGTCCGATCGCGGCGATGGCTGGGCGCTGCTCGACACGCTCGTCTCGCGCGGCCACGGGCTGCATGCCTGCGCCACCGACGACGCGCATTTCAAATACCCGGACTGGTGCGGCGGCTGGACCATGGTGAAGGCCGAGGCGCCAGAGCCCGAGGCGCTGGTCGCCGCCCTGCGCGCGGGACACTGCTACAGCAGCCAGGGACCAGAGATCCACGCGATCGACGTGGCCGGCGACGAGGTCTTTGTCGCATGCTCCCCGGCCCGTTCCGTCACCGTGCTCGGTCACGCCAGCGCCGACGACGTGATCTTCGGCGAAAACCTGCGCGAGGCCCGGCTCGATATCGCCAAGTTCCGCACCGGCGGCTGGGCGCGGGTGGTGGTGACGGACGCGCTCGGGCGGCGGGCCTGGAGCAACCCGTTCCGGCTCCGCTGAACATGCTGTTCGGCGTCTTCATCTACCCCGGCGCCGAACCGATCGACCTCGCGACCTATGGCGTGCTCTCCATGGCCAGGCGCCTGCGGCCGGAGATCGCAATATGCACCGTCGCACCCACGGCCGGCGTCGTCGCGATGGCGAACGGGTTGCGGGTGCTCGCCGATCACGGAGCGGACGACGCGCCGAAGCTCGACATGCTCGTCGTCACCGGGGGGCCGGGATGGGAGATGGTCCGCCGGGACGAGGCGGTGCTCGCCTTCCTGCGCCGCCATGCCGCGGACGCGCCCATCGTCTCGGTCTGCACAGGCGCGATGATCCTCGCCGCCGCCGGCCTGCTCGACGGGCTGCCGGCGACGACCAAACGCGAGGTCGTGGCGCCGGAGGTGCCGCCGATCCAGCGCCTCGCGCGCGAACACCCGGCGGTCGCAGCGCACGAAGCTGTCTGGGTGGACGCCGGGCGCGTGGTGACGGGCGGCGGCGTGACGTTGTGCATCGACACGATGCTGCATGTGCTGGCGCGCATCTTCGGCGAGCAGATGGCCGCCGAGACCGCACGGAGCATCGAATACACGCGGGCGTGGCGGGCGAACCAGTTGGCACTGCCCCCGTTGATGGCGTCCGGGGTCTGAGACCGTCGCGCCGCGGGCGCCGGCAGAACCCGCGCCTTTCTTTCCTCCCTCGTGCCTGCAAAACTCCGCCGCATGGAGGAAACCCACGCCGCGCGCTTCGCGGGGCTCACACCGCTGCTCCGCCCGCGTTCCGTCGCCGTGCTCGGCGCCTCGGCGGACCGGCTGCGCATCGGCGGGCGGCCTATCGCCTACATGCTGGAACGCGGCTTCGAGGGCGCGATCCTGCCGGTCAACCCGAATCGCGACGAGATCCAGGGCCTGCGCTGCTACCCAAGCCTCTCGGCGCTGCCCGAAGTCCCGGATGTCGCGATCGTCGCCGTGGGCGCGGAGCGGGCCGTGGCTGCCGTCGAGGAACTCGCGCAGGCCGGCGTGCGCGGCGCGATCGTGCTTACCGCCGGCTTCGCGGAGGTCGGCGCCGAGGGTGCCTCGGCCCAGGCGCGCATGACGGCGGCCGCGCGCGCCACGCGCATGCGCCTGCTCGGGCCCAACTGCCTCGGCCTGTTCAACGCGCCGATTGGCTTCTTTCCGATCTTCTCCTCCTCCTTCGAGGGTGGCTGGCCGCTCCCCGGCCGCATCGGGATCGCCAGCCAGTCCGGCGCGTTCGGCACTCACCTTTTCGTCGTCGCGCGCGACCGCGGCATCGGCACGCCGATCTGCGTCACCACCGGCAACGAGGCGGACATCACCATCGCGGACGCGATCGGCTGGATGGCGCAGGACGAGGGCATCGACGTCATCGCCGTCTACGCCGAGGGCTTCCGCGATGGCGAGGTACTGCGGGCCTCGCTCGCCAGCGCGAAGGAGGCCCGCAAGCCGGTGGTGATGATGAAGGTCGGCCGCTCCGCACTCGGCCAGGCGGCGGCGAGTTCCCACACCGCCGCGATCGCCGCGGACGACCGCGTGACGGAAACCGTGCTCGCCGAATACGGCGTCGCCCGCGCGCGCGGCACGGAGGAGCTGCTGGACATCGCGCATCTCGCCACACGTCGCATCTACCCCGCCGCGAACACACTCGGCGTGCTGACCGTGAGCGGCGGCGGCGGCGTGCTGGCGGCCGACGCGGCGGAAGCGAACGGCATCGCCATGCCGCCAATGCCGGCGGAGGCGCAGGCGCGGCTACGCGCGCTGATCCCCTTCTCCGCCCCGGCTAACCCCGTCGACTGCACGGCGCAGGTGTTCAACGACTTCGCCACGGCCGGCACGTTTCTCGAGGAGACAGCCGCCGCCGGCTACACGACGCTGCTGATCTTTTTCTCCCAGGTCGGCGGCGCCCCCTCCATCGCACCGCGGCTGCGCGAGCATCTCGCCGCCCTGCGCACGCGCCACCCCGATGTGCTCATGGTGCTGTCCATCCTGGCGCGAGATGACCTGGTTCGCGACTACGAGGCGCTCGGCTTCGCGGTGTTTCCGGACCCCACGCGCGCCGTGGTCGCGATCGGCGCCATCGGGCGCATCGGCGCGGCGTTTGCCGCACCAGCTGGCATGCCAGCACCCGATATGCCGCGCGTCACGCTCCCCGCCACCAACCCGAGCGAGCCGGAGGCGAAACGTCTTCTCCTCGGCGCAGGCATCGCCACGGGCATGGAGGAGGTTTGCCGGACCATGGCGGACTCCGAGGCCGCCGCCCGGCGCATCGGCCTGCCCGTGGTGATGAAGATCGTCTCGCCGGACATCGCCCACAAATCGGAGATCGGCGGCGTGGTGACCGGCGTCGGCTCGATCGAGGACGTGGCGCGCACCCACACACTGCTGCTGGAACGCGCCGCGGCGTGCGCGCCCAAGGCACGCATCGATGGTATTCTGGTCGCGAAACAATATACCGGCACCGAGCTGATCATGGGCATCGCCCAGGACCGCGTTTTCGGCCCCATGGCCCTGGTCGGCGCCGGCGGCATCTTCGCCGAGATCATGCAGGACGTGGTGCTGCACTCCTGCCCCTTCGGCGAGGATGTCGCGGAGGCGATGCTGCGCTCGCTGCGCTGCTTCCCGCTGCTTGCCGGTGCGCGAGGACGCGAGCACGCGGATATCGCCTCGCTCGCCACGATGCTCGCGCGCCTCTCCGCCTTCGCCATCGCCGCCGGCCCGCGCCTGGCCGCCGTCGATCTCAACCCCGTCATCGCCTCCGCGCACGGCGCTGCGGCGGTCGATGCCGTGATCCTGCTGCGGGAGTAGAAGATGCCGATCGTCTATGAGAAACTGTTGAACCATCGGATCCCACCGGTACGCCAGCGCTACACCGCGCGAGACTCCATTTTCTACGCACTGTCCGTCGGCTTTGGCTGCGATCCGCTGGACGAACGCCAGCTCGATTTCGTCGATCATCACAGGAAACTGCGCGCGGCGCCGACGATGGCGATCGTGCTCGGCTATCCCGGCTTCTGGCTGCGCGACCCCAAGACGGGCGTGGACGCAGTGCGCCTGGTGCACGGCGAGCAGGGCATCGAATGGCATGCGCCGCTGCCGCCCGAGGGCGAGGTCATCGGCGAGAGCCGCATCACCGGGCTCGTGGACAAGGGCGAGGGCAGGGGCGCGCTGCTCTACTCCGAAAAGAGGCTGGTCGACGCGAGCACCGGCACGTTGATCGCCACCACCACCTCCACCACGTTCCTGCGCGGCGATGGCGGCTTCGGCGGCCCAGCGGGCCCGGTGAAGCCACCGCACCCCGTGCCCGAGACCACGCCCGACATCACCTGCGACCTGCCTACGCGCCCCGAACAGGCGCTGTGGTACCGGATGAACGGCGACGACAACCCACTTCATGCCGATCCCGAAACGGGACGCAAGGCCGGCTTCCCACGCCCGATCCTGCATGGGCTTTGCACGCTCGGCGTCGTCGCGCATGCCTTGATGCGCGAGCTCGGCGCCTACGATCCCGCGCGCATGAAGTCGCTCGACCTGCGCTTTTCCGCCCCGGTGTTCCCCGGCGAGACGATCCGCACCGAGATCTGGCGCGACGGCAGCTTCCGCGCCCGCGTGCTCGAGCGCGATGCCGTCGTCGTCAACAACGGCAGGGCGATCTTCGCGTGATCGACAAGCTCGTCGGCGACATCGCCGCGGCGATGGAGGGCATCAAGGATGGCAGCACCATCCTGCTCGGCGGCTTCGGCAATGTGGGCCAACCCGGCCAGCTGATCGACGGGCTGATCGAGCACGGTGCGAAGGACCTCACGGTCGTCGCCAACAACGCCGGCAACGGGCGTGTCGGCCTCGCGCGGCTGATGGAGCTCGGCCGCGTGCGGCGCATCGTCTGCTCCTTTCCGCGCAGCGCCGGTTCCGTCGTGTTCGAGGAACTCTATCGCGCCGGAAAGATCGAGCTCGAGATCGTGCCGCAGGGAACGCTCGCGGAACGGATGCGGGCCGCAGGCGCGGGCATCGGCGCATTCTACACGCCCACCGCCTATGGCACGCAACTCGCCCGCGGCAAGGAAACGCGCGAGATCGGCGGACGCCAGCACGTGCTGGAATACGCGCTGCCCGGAGACGTGGCGCTGGTCGAGGCCTGGCAGGCGGATCGCTGGGGCAACCTCACGTATCGGGAGTCCGGGCGCAACTTCAACGCGGTGATGGCCACCGCCGCGAAACTCACCATCGTGCAGACGCAACACGTGGCGGAACTCGGCACCCTGGACCCGGAGGCGATCGCGACGCCCGGCATCTACGTGGACCGCGTGGTGCACGTCCCCTATGGTGATCCACCGGTGTAGGCGAGGGGAAACGCACCATGGACATGACCGCCTGGTCGCGGCCGCAGATGGCCGCCCGCGTCGCCGCTGACATTCCGGAAGGCTGGTACGTCAATCTCGGCATCGGCATTCCAACCATGGTTGCCGACCACGTGCCTTTGTCGCGCGAGGTGGTCTTCCATTCCGAGAACGGCGTGCTCGGCATGGGCCCCGCACCGCCCAAGGACAAAATTGACCCCTGGCTGATCAATGCGGGCAAGCAGCACGTGACGCTGCGCAAAGGCGGGGCCTTCGTGCACCACGCGGACAGCTTCGCCATGATCCGCGGCGGTCATCTCGATCTCTGCGTGCTCGGCGCGTTCGAGGTCGCGGAGAACGGCGACATCGCCAACTGGGCGACCAGCGAGAACGACACCGCCCCCGCGGTGGGCGGCGCCATGGACCTCGCCACCGGCGCGAAGCGCGTCTGGGTGCTGATGGAGCACACGACGAAGGAAGGGCGCAGCAAGCTGGTCCGGCGCTGCTCCTACCCGCTCACCGCGCTCGGCTGCGTGCGGCGCGTCTACACCAACCTCGCGGTGCTCGACCTGACGGCGGAGGGATTTGCCGTCGTCGAGACCGCGCCCGGCGTCACGCACGAGGAGCTTGCGGCAAAAACGGACGCACCGCTTCGTTTCACATGAGCACCGGTGACGACATCGAGGAATCGCTCAACCTGATCCGCGATTCTGCGCGCGGCATCGCGTCACCGGACAATACCAGGCGCATCCGCGCGCTGCGCTTCACCGAAGCTGGATTCGACCGTGACACGTGGCGCGAGATCTGCGCCATGGGTTGGCCCGGTCTGCGCGTGGCGGAAGCGGCGGGCGGCGCCGGACTTTCGATGCGCGAATACGTGACGCTCGCCGAGGTGCTGGGCGAAGGCCTGGTGCCGGAGCCGGTGATTCCGGCGGCGATCTCCGCCCACGTGCTGCGCGGCGCGGCGCTGGAATCGCTGCTCTGCGGCGAGCGCGTCGTCATCCCCGCCTGGCAGGAAGCCGCCAACACGCTGGCTGTCGGCACCGCCACCACAGCCGGCGCGCGGGTGAACGGGCAGAAGTGCTTCGTCCCCATGGCTGCGGGCGCGGACGCGTTCCTGGTGGCGGGTCAGGGAGGGCTGGCGCTGGTGGCGGCGCGCGGCACCGGCGTGCGGATCGAGCGCCAGCCGACGCAGGATGGCGGTCATGTCGCAACCGTGACATTCACCGAGGCCCCGGCCGAGCCCGTCGATGGCTCGCTGGATGCGGCGATCGAGGAAGCCACGCTCGCCACTGCCGCGATGCTGCTCGGCGTGATGGGGCGCGCCTTCGCGATGACGCTCGATTACCTGCGCACGCGCGAGCAGTTCGGCCGCACGATCGGCGGCTTCCAGGCGCTACAGCATCGCGCCGCCGACCTCGCGATGCAGATCGCGCTCACCCGCGCCAGCGTGGAGGCCGCGGCGGCGGCGCTGGACACCGGCTCGCCACAGGCGCGCGCCGCGGTCTCCCGCGCCAAGGCCCGCGCCGCGGAGGCCGGCATGCTGGTCACGCGCCAGGCGATCCAGTTGCACGGCGGCATCGGCTACACGGACGAATACGACGTGGGCCTCTACCTGCGCCGCGCCATGGTTCTCGCCAACAGTTTCGGCGGCGCCGCGGTGCACCGCGCGCGTTTCGCCGCCCTTGCCCCCGAGGAAGAAACATGACCCAGGCCCCGATGCTGCGCGAGGCGCGCGAGGGCGCGATCGCGATCCTGACGCTCGATCAGCCGGCGCGGCGAAACGCGCTTGCGGTGCCGATGCGGGAATCGCTTCTCGCCGCGATGGACCGGATCGAGGCGGACGATACGATCCGCGCCGTGGTCCTCACCGGCGCGGAGGGCAACTTCTCCGCGGGTGGCGACATCTCCGGCATGAACGCGGATAACTTCGCCGCGGGCCGCGCGCGCTTCCGCCTCACACAGCGCGTGGTGCATGCCTTCATCGCCAGCGCCAAGCCTGTCGTCGCCGCGGTGGAGGGATGGTGCGTCGGCGCCGGCATGGGCATGGCGCTGTGCTGCGACACCATCGTCGCCGGCGCCAGCGCGCGCTTCATGGCCGGGTTCGGCAAGATCGGGCTGGTTCCCGATTTCGGCCTCCTGCACACACTGCCGCGCCGCGTCGGCGAGGGCCACGCAAGGCAGATCTTCCTCCATCACGAGCCGATGGATACCGAAATCGCACGCGGCATCGGCCTCATTGACCGCGTCGTTCCGGACGGCGCGGCGCTGGAGGTCGCGAAGACCCTCGCCGTCTCGCTCGCCGCGTCCGCGCCCCTGCCCATCGCGCTGACGAAATCCTGGTTCGCGCAAGGGCTGGACGATGCGTTGGAATGGGAACGTAACATCCAGTCAGGCATCTTCACCACCGAGGACCACGCGGAGGGCAAGGCAGCCTTCCTCGCCAAGCGCGCGCCCAGGTTCACCGGACGATGATCACCGAGCCGACGCTCGACGAGCTCGACGCCATGGACGACGAGGCATTCCGCCTCACCGTCCGCCACTGGATCGAGGCCAACTATCCGCCCGAGCTGCGTAACCCGCCGAAGCGCCTGCACTGGCGGGAGAACCGGGTCTGGTATCTCGCGCTCGCGGAACGCGGCTGGCTCGCGCCAGGCTGGCCGCGCGAACATGGCGGCATGGGGCTCGCCGCCGCCCGCCAGCTCATCATGATCGAGGAACTGGAACGGCACGGCTGCGCCCGCACCAACGACCACGGCATCATCCTGGTCGGCCCGTTGCTGATCCGTTACGGCACCACGGTGCAGAAAGCCCACTTCCTGCCACGCATTCTCTCCGGCGAGCACATCTGGTGCCAGGGCTACAGCGAGCCGAACGCGGGCTCCGATCTCGCGTCGCTGCGCACCGAGGCCGTGGCCGACGGCGAGGACTGGGTTGTCCGCGGCCAGAAGACCTGGACCACGCTCGCCAACGACGCCAACTGGATCTTCCTGCTCGTCCGCACGGACAAGGCCGCGAAGAAGCAGGAAGGCATCTCCTTCCTGCTGGTGCCGATGGACAGCCCTGGCATCACCGTGCGCCCCATCGTCAACCTCGACCTGCACGACGAGTTCTGCGAGGTCTTTTTCGACAATGTCCGCGTGCCGCGCGCCAACACCGTGGGCGAGGTGAACAAGGGCTGGACGATGGCCAAGGCGCTGCTGGGCTTCGAGCGCATCTTCCTCGGCTCGCCCAAGCAATCCGCCTACGCGCTCGGCCGCCTCAAGGTCCTCGCCGAACGCATGGGCGTCTGGGACGATCCGCTGTTCCGGGACCGCTACACCGCGCTGCGGCTCGACCTCGAGGACCTCAAATGCCTGCATGCGCGCTTCGTCGAGATCGTGCGCCGCGGCGAAACGCTCGGCCCCGACGTCTCGATGCTCAAGGTGATCCAGACCGACCTGTTCCAGAAGATCACCGACACAATGCTGGAAATCGCGGGCGAGAACGCCGGCCTACTGGAACCGATGGGCGGCAACCGGGAGCTCGCGCCCGGCGCGCTGTTCATCCAGGCGCGGCCATCGACCATCTATGGCGGCTCCAACGAGATCCAGCGCAACATCCTCGCCAAGGCAGTTCTGGACCTTCCGTAGATCCGTGCAGAAGCCCATCGATCTCATCGCTGTCCTGAGCATCGTCGCCTGCTGCGCGCTCTGGGGCATTCAGCAGGTGGCGGTGAAAGTCGCCGTCATGCAGGGACTGCCGCCGTTGTTCCAGGCGGCACTCCGCTCGCTCGTCGCCGCCCTGCTGCTCGCCGCGTGGACCGGGCTGCGCAGCGGGCGCGGCGGCGTCAGGGCGCTGCTTGCGATCGACCGGGCAACGCCCGCCTGCCTGCTGATCGGCGCGATGTTCGCCGGCGAATTCCTCACGCTGTTTCCGGGGCTCAAGCTCACCACCGCCTCGCGCGGCGTGATTTTCCTCTACACGGCGCCGTTCTTCACCGCCCTCGGCGCGCATCTGCTGCTGCCGGCGGAGCGGCTCTCCTGGCGCGCGGCACTCGGCCTCGTCATCGCGTTCGCGGGTGTTGCCGCGGCGTTCGCCGAAGGGCTCGGCGCGCCCGGCGGCAGTGTTGCGGGAGACACGCTGTGCCTCGCCGCGGGCGCGCTCTGGGGCGCGACAACGGTGGTGGTGAAGGCCTCGCCAGCGCTCGCGCGTGTCACCGCCTCGCGCGTGCTGTTCACGCAGCTTGCGTATTCCACGCCGATCCTGGTCGCCGTCGCCGCGCTGTTCGGCGAGTGGCATGTCGGCGACGCCACACCGCTCGCCTGGGCCGCGTGGTTCTACCAGACCTTCGTTGTCGCCTTCGTGAGCTACCTTGCCTGGTTCTGGCTGATCCAGCGCCACGCCGCGAGCCGCATCGCGGGCTTCACCTTCCTCACGCCGCTGTTCGGCATCCTCGCCGGCGTGCTGCTTCTGGGCGAGCGCTTCTCGCCGTGGGTGCTGGTCGGCCTCGCCGCGATCGCCGTGGGACTGCGGCTGCTCACCTCGAAGCAGGCAACCCGGAAGCCGGCGCCGGCATCCTGACCCGGCGCTACTTCTCCAGCACCGCAATCGCGGAGACGCTGGACGTCACGCTCTGGTCCTCGCTCGCCGCAACCGGCGGCGCGCCGGGCGCGGGGGCGGCCATCGCCGCCATCATCCGCGGTATCGGCGGCGCGGGCGGCGGCCCCAGGGTCACTTCCTGGAAATAGGCGAAGTGCAGTCCCAGGATGGCGGCCGCCTTCTCCGCCCGCACCTTCAGGCCCGCGAGCGCGTCGGCCTGCGCCTTCTCCTCCGCCGCCTGCGCCGCCGCGGGCGAAAGGCGCCAACCGAGCTGCTGTACCGTCACCCCCTGGGTCTGCGCCAACCCCGCAAGCTTGAGCAGGGCGGCCGCGTCGGGGCCGTGCACCATGATGGTCTGCCCGGCGTGCCAGCTTTCGGGGTTCGTCTGGTGCCAGACATTGTAGGCGCCCGTATCCACCTTCGCGCCCTGCACCTTCGCTGCCTCGGCAAGCACCGCGGCGGCAAGCGCGTTCACCCGTGCCTGTGCCGCGGCGGGATCCACGGCATCCGCCTGTGCCGCGAAGCCGACCACGAAATCATCGGGCTTTACCATCACCGTCGCACTCTGGGTGATGCGCAGCGTCGTTGCCGGCGCGGCCCAGGCCACTGCGGGGGTGAGCATGGCCAGCAGGGCAAGAACGCAATGGCGCATGATGATCCCTCCAGCCGCCCATGGCGGCCGCGCGGTCGTGACCCCTGGACCGGGGGCGGCTTCAGTTGCGCAGTATGGCCAGCGAAAAGAGGCCGAACGGCGGCACGTCGCGCCAGCGGGCGGCGGCGCGCTCATCGGCGTCGAACAGCGCCGCGGGCGAGAAATCGGGATGCCAGCCCAGCGCGCGGGAGGCCGGCGCCAGCGCCCGCTCCGCCCACCAGCGCGGACCGCGCTCAGCCGCGAAATGGTTGACGAACAGGATGTATCCGCCCGGCCGCACGATACGCCGCAACTCACCCACCAGCCGGCGCGGATGCGGCACCACGGAGGCGACGAACATCCCCACCGCGATATCGAACTCGCCGGCCGCGAACGTGGTCGCCTCGGCGTCCATTTCCAGCAGCGCCTCGACATTCCTGAGCCCGGCCGCGCGTACGCGGGCGCGTTCCAGCATGTCGGCGGAAAGGTCGATGCCGGTGATGCGCTTCTCTGGCCGATAGAGCGGCAGCGCGAGCCCCGTACCGACGCCAATCTCGAGCACGCGCGAGCCGGGAAGCTGGTTCGCCTCCCGCACGGCCGCCCTGCGGCCCCACATCGAAATGCCGCCGAACGTCGCATCGTAGATGCGCGCCCAACGGCGATACGCGGCCCGCACATCATCGGCGTCGAGCGCCGTATGCGGCACGCCCGGGGTGCGGGCATGGGAGAAGTCGCTCATCTCGTAACCGTCCAACCTATCGGAGGACGCCACACCCGCGCAAAACGATCCGCGGCCGCACCGACTCCGTTCCGAAGCAGGCTAACACGCCCCCCGCGCGCAGGCGAGGGGGCGCGCCCGCCGCCGGTCAGTCCCCCGTGCTGAGGTTGACCGCGGCCGATCGTCCATTCTGCTGCTGCTCGATGTCGAAGTTGACCTTCTGGCCTTCGTTGAGCGTGCGCATACCGGCCTTCTGCACGGCGCTGATGTGCACGAACACATCCTTGCCGCCGGTATCCGGGGCGATGAAGCCATAACCTTTGGTCGGGTTGAACCATTTGACGACGCCGTGGGGCATTGACGTTCCGCCTCTCCTTGCCTGCAGGCACCCTGGAGATGGGACGCAGTCGTCGAACACGCAGCCTAGCCGGGTCCGACGCCCCAGGTTGCCATCGTGAAATATGCCGCGCATCCCATCGGCCCGGCGGATGCGCGTCCCGCCTCACGATACCGCTGCCCGTCTTGCGCGCAGGAATAACGGCACCGCAACGCGGACCATAAAGGCGTTGGAGCGGGACCGCAACGGAGCGGTCCGCCGCGTCAGGCGGCGGCCTCGTCCCGCCGGTCCCGCACCTTCACGTAGGCGATCGCGGCATGCCGCTCGCAATACGGTTTCCCCGGCACCGCGTCGTCGTCGCAGAAGCGGAAGCTCGGCGTGCCAGGCTCGCCCATCGGCCAGGAACAGGTGAGCGGGCGGGTCGAGCGCCAGGCCGGTCGCGGCGTGTTGCGCACCACGGGTTCGCGCAGCACCGGTTCGCGCAGGATCGCCTCCACCGGCGAGGGCGCGGCGGTCTCGGTCGCCGCGGGGGCGGCCGCGGTCGCCAGCGGCGGCAGCGTCGGGCCGGTCACGCGGCGCGGCTGCGGCGGGCGAGAGGAACGGCCGCCCGCCTCGCGGCGGATCGGCGACGGACGCGACGGCAGATTGAGCCGGTGCGCCTTGCCCACCACCGCGTTCTTGGAGATGCCCATGCGGCGCCCGATCTCCGCGGTCGAGTACCCCTCGGCCCACAGCCCGCGCAGCCGTTCGATAGTCTCCGCGTTCCACTCCATTTCGTGGCCTCCCAGTACCTGACCCCTAGATACGGTAGCGAACTGGCAGCCAAAATCAACGAACTTCGCGACTGGCGACCGCAAAAACTTGTGGAAAACCCCTCCGACACCCCCAATCATTAGGGGTTGTCGCGTCCGGTGAGATGAATCCGGCACCGTGGCGTCGAATCAACCGATTGAGTCTGGGGCTTCGTCATCGACCCGCCTCGCGGCCGCCGGCTCAGCGAATGCGCGAGGCTTCCGCAACCGCGTCAACCGGCCCGCCGGGATGCGCCGCGGCTAGAACAGCAGGCCCTTGCGCAGCATGCCGTGCACGCCCTTCTCGCCGTTCACCGTCTGGGTCACGCGGAAATCCACCGCCAGCGAGCAGAACTGGTACGCCTGCTCACGCGACAGGTTCGAGCGTGCGACGATCAGCGAAATCATCTCCCGCAATGCCTGTTTCATCGCGAGGTCCAGGTCCTCGTTCATGCCCATGGTGATCCAGTGCGTCGCCGTCTCGGCGCGCGGATAGGTCAGCGCCGGTCCCGC
Organism: uncultured Pseudomonadota bacterium; assembly: GCA_963764465.1. GTDB lineage: Bacteria > Pseudomonadota > Alphaproteobacteria > Acetobacterales > Acetobacteraceae > JAJXXT01. The sequence continues at coordinate 621,544 of CAVXSO010000007.1, forward strand.
GCCCTGCCTCTTGTGCAGCACGAAGGTGAAGGTGCCGGTGAGGCACATCTCGAGCGCGTTGATGCAGACCTCGCCATCGCCCTGCACGCCATGGCCGTCGCCCACGGAAAACAGCGCGCCAGGCGCATGCACCGGCAGGAACAGCGTGGTGCCGGCGACGAGTTCCTTGTTGTCCAGATTGCCGCCATGGGCGCGCGGCTGCACGGTTGAGATCGTGCCCCACGCTGCCGGCGGCGCGAGGCCCATCACCCCGAAGAACGGCGCCAGTTGCAGCTCCACCCCATAGGACAGCTTGCAGGTGCGCCGCGCCCGGTCCACCGGGATGTGGCTCAGGAAGCGTTCGTGAAAATCCTCCGGCAGCGTGCCGGCGAGCGGGCGGAAGCCGCAATATCCCCAGTCGGCACCGAGCTCGATCGCCTCGATGTGGATTTCCAGCGCATCGCCCGGCTCCGCCCCCGCGATCGCGATCGGGCCGGTCACGATGTGCCCGCCCATGCGGGGCAGGTTCGCCGCATGGATCGCCGCCAGCGCCGGCGGGATCGCCATGGCGGAGCCTGGCGGAGGCATCACCTCCGGCGAGCCGGAAACGCATTCCACCGTGACCGTGTCGCCGGAAGCAACGGTGAGCACCGGCTCGTAGGCGGCATCGAAACTGCCCCAGCGAACGGTCTCGGGCGTGGCGGCGAGGTTGTGCTTCATGCTGGCTCCGGCAGGTTGAAGGCGCGGGCGACGGCGGCGAAATCCGGTCCGTGCGGATGGCGCGCGCTGGCGACGGTCCTGTCCGCCGCGCGCACAAGCTGGAAGGATAAAAGCCCGGCCTCCCGCGCGGCATCGAGCTCGGCCTCGGCGTCCGAGAGGAACAGGATCATTCCAGGCTCCGCGCGCAGCTCCCCAGCGATATGGCGATAGCTTGCGGCCTCGCGCTTGGCGCCCACGCGCGTGTCGAAGAAGTAGCGGAAAACCGGCAGGAGGTCGCCAGCCACGGAATGACCGAACAGCAGCCTCTGCGCCGCGACCGAGCCCGAGGAATAGACCGCGAGCACCACGCCGCCGTCCGACCAGGCCCGCAGATACGCCGCCACCTCCGGGTAGAGCGCGCCCTTGAGCGAGCCGTCCGCGTAGCCTTCTTCCCAGATCCGGCCCTGGATTTCCTTGAGCGCGGTCTCCTTGCGGTCGGCATCCATCCAGCCGAGCAGGGTAGCGAGCTTGTCGCCCGGCGCGCCGCCAGGCACGTCCGCCAGCACCGCGCCGCCGGCATTCGCCGCCACCCAGGCCGCAAGCCGCGCCCGCGCGTACGGAAACAGCGTGTCGCGAACGAAGGCGATGGGGCTGGTCGTGCCCTCGATATCGGTGACGACGAAAGACGGGCTCACGCGGCGGCGGGGAACCGCGCGCTGATATCGTCGCCGGTGTAGTGCGCGACCCAGCCGGAGGTATCGGTGAAGACGCGCAGCGCCGTGAAGCGCGGCGCCTCGCCGGCATCGAACCAGTGGCGCGTGTTGGCCGGCACGGAGATCAGGTCCCCCGCCTCGCAGCGCGCGTCCCAGACGCGGCCGGCAATGTGCATGACGAAATTGCCGCCGCCATGGACGAAGAAACGCACCTCGTCCTCGGTATGCGTGTGCTCGGCCAGGAATTTCTGCCGCAGCGCCGCGGCGTTCGGGTTGTCCGGCATGAGCTTGATGACATCCGCGGAACCTGCGCCGGTCTCGCCCATCAGCCCGTCGAGATAGGGGCGGTAGGCAGCGAGAATGGTCTCGGCATCGTCGTCCGGCGAAAGCGTGACCGGGCTCTTCCAGCGCTCGAAGCGGACGCCGATCTCCTTCAGCGCCGCCGCGATCTCCTGCGCATTCTCGGTCGCGAGCACCGGCGTCCCCGGCGCGTCATCGCGATAGACGGTCAGACGGCTCATCGCTTCCTCCTCTCGAGATCGCCCCTCCGGATCTCGCATTCCAGCAGGAACTCCAGCGCCTCCAGCCGCGCCCGCGCGGTTGGCATGTCCGGGCCCCAGGCATACACGCCGTGGCCACGCAGCGCATAGCCGAGCGGCGCACCCGCTGCCAGCGTTGGCTCGATCCGTCCCGCCAGTTCCGCGATGTTCTGCGCGTTGTCGAACACCGGCAGCACCGCCTCGGCCTCGTGCGTCGGGAAGCCGAACGCCTTCAGCACCTCGTGGCCGGTGAACACCAGGCTGCCGGGCTGCGTCGTCGTCAGCACCGTCGCCGCCACGGAATGCCCGTGCAGTACGGCGCCCACGTCGGGAAACAGCCGGTAGAGCTGGCAGTGCAGCAACGTCTCGGCACTCGGCCGCGCCGGCGTGATGGCGCGGCCGGCGAGGTCCACCAGCATCACGTCGCCGGGCGAGAGGAACCCCTTGTGGCAGCCGCTGCGCGTGATCGCCACGCGCTCCGCCGCCACACGGACACTGATGTTGCCCGCCGTCGCGCGCACCCATCCGAGCGCATCCATGCGCTCGCCGGCCTCGATGATCTCGGTGGCGGCCCAGGCCGGGACGGTACCGGGCTGCCCGACCGCGCCTCCGGCCGCGGGGAGGGCGGTCGCGAGCTCGATCGCCAACCTCAGCCCTGGTGCGCCGACGTGGTCTGCTGCGTGTTGGAGGGCTGCTGCGCGTTGGTGATGGAACCCGCCGGCTTCTGCGCCGAGGCTTCCATGGACGCGTCGTCGTCCTCCGACATGTTCTTCTTGAACGCCTTGATACCCTTTGCGAAATCGCCCATCAGGTGGCTCACCTTGCCGCCGCCGAACAGCAGCAGCACCACCAGCAGCACAACCATCCAGTGCCAGATGCTGAACGAACCCATTCTATCCTCCTAGCAGGGGAGCCTTCCCCTTCGCCGCGTCACATGGACCGGCCCCGCCAATGATGCAAGCCATGTTTCGCAAGCGGCACAATCGCGCGGCCACCGGCTTGCCGGATGCCTTGCCGAGCGCCTTCCTGGGCACCTTCCGGCCCTTCCTGGGCAGCACCTTCCTGGGCGCCTTCCCGAGCACCTTGCCCGGAGGGCGGCCTCAGCCCCCGGCGACCAGGCGCGCACGTGGCGGCGGCCGGCCGACGGTCTCCATGCCGAACTGTGCCGCCGGCTCCACTGCGCGGGCAATTTCCGCGTGCGTCGCCGGCCGCCCGGGCAGGATGAAGCCCACGGCGGAGTATGTGTGCGTCCCCAGCCGATGCGTCGGCGGCCACCAGACCCGCACCTCGGTCCAGTCATTGTCCGGCGAGACATCGACGATGAGTTGGTCCCGGTCGACCACTCCAGGCTCCCAATTCGCCTGCGTCACCTCCACGCGCCGGGCATCGATGAGGCGGGAGACGACGGCGAGATGGCCGCGCGGCAACCGCGACTGCCGGCCCAGCACCAGGACCGCGCCGATTTCCGGGCTGTCGCCGCGGCGGTAGCGGCCAGCCGCCTGCGGCCACCAGGTCGCGGCATCGCCATAGAGCGCGATGCCGGAGAGTTCGCGCGCGAACGGCTCGCATTGCAGGCCGGGATGGTAGCTCTCGCCGGCCCGGAGCGGGCCGGTCGCCGGCCCCGAGGCACAGGCCGCCAGCAACACGGGCAGCAGAAGCAAGGCAAGCCGTAACAAGAACGTACGGAACATGGCTGCACGTTCATATCAGAAACGACCCGCAACACTCCAGAAAATCCGCGGCGCAGAACGGCGAGAAGGCCACGGCGAGAAGGCCATCGCCGGGAGCCCATCGCGCCGGACCGGCCATGCCGGGTCTGGCGGCGACGCCTGCCGGGAACCCGGCATGCGTGGAAGGCGTAGCGGGATCTAGCGCCGACGCGACACTATGGCGCAGTTTTCACGCTGCTATCACGTTACCGTCTTAGAGATGGGACGAGGCCGGTGGACGGCTTCAGGACTCCCTCCCAATCCGCGGCGCCCCGCCCCCCGGGGTTGCTGGCCGCGGCACCTTGGGGGCGGCGCCGACCATTCGGCGCCGCCCCTCTTTTGGCACCAGCAGGGCGGCGAGCAGGCCAGCGACGGCGCCGAGGGCGAACAGCGGGAGATGCGATCCGGTGGCCGCGAGCATGGCTGCCAGCGCGAAGCCCGCGACCGTCTGCGCCGCTCCCCAGGCCGCCGTGCCCAGCCGCCAGATCGCCGGCGCCCGCTCGCCCGCGATGTCCCACCCGGCAGGGATGATCAGGGTCGTGGCCCCCACCGCGCTGCCGCCGGCCAGCAGCGTGGACAGCACCAGCACCGGCACGGCGTGCAGCAGCACCGGCAGCAGCGCCGCCAGACCCTGGATCGCGACGCTCGCCCGGTAGACCTTGACCGTACCGAAACGGATCGCCAGCGCCGAGAACAGGCCCGGACCCAAGATCGCGGCAAGCCCGAAGCCGAGCCAGCCCAGCGCCCCGATGGTCGCGCCATAGCCCAGCCCGCGCGCGAGGAAATCCGGCCAGAACAACATGTGCGGCGTGATCGCGACGGCGGAGACGGCATAGGACAGGATCAGCATCCACGCGGCTCGGGGCAGGCGCGGCAGGCCGGGATCGGGCGGCGGCGCCACGTCCGGCACATGACGCCAGGCGAGCAGCGACAGGGCAGCGGCGGAAGCGGCCAGCGCCAGCCAGGTCGCCGCAACACCCCAGGGCAGCAGCAGCGGCACGATCGCCGCCCCGATCGCGATGCCGCCGCCCACGCCGGCGAACATCACGCCGCCTGCGCGCGGGCGCTGCTCCGCCGGCACGGCGATCTGCACCGCGGGGCCGGCGAGCACCATCAGCGTGCCGCCTGCCACCCCCGCGAGCGTGCGCCATGGCAGCAGCCAGGCCAGCCCGCCCCGGTGCGCGCAGAGCAGGAAACAGAGCGCCGCAACCGCCATCGCGCCACGCAGCGCCCGCCCCACGCCGAGCAGGCGCCCGGTCCAGCCCGCGGCGAGCGCGCCCGCGAGGTAGCCCGCGAAATTGGCCCCGCCCAACGCGCCGGCCTGGCCGGGCGTGAGCCAGCGCGCCGCCACCATCACCGGCAGCAGCGGCGAATAGGCGAAGCGCTGCAGCCCAACGCCAATCAGCGTCGCGCAAAGCCCGGCCAGGATGGGACCGGAAACGATGCGGCCACGGGCAGGCCGCCTCACCGCAACAGCCAGATCACCCAGGTCGCCGCGGTACCGAGGAAAATGCCGGCAACGAGGTTGCGGGTGGCGGCCATGGCGCCGAGTGTGACCACCGCGCCGACCCACGACGGCAGGCCGCCATGCACCAGCGCCGGGGCGACGTAGCTGATGAAAATCCCGCCCGGGATGTATGAAAGCACGGAGCGCAGCAACGGCGTCGGGCGGATGCGCGTGAAGATCAGGTAGCCGCCGGCGCGGCAGGCATAGGTCGCGAGCATCATCGCGATGATCGCGGCCAGCGTGGCGAGCGACAGGCTCATTCGCGCAACCGGTCGCGGATGGCGCCGGCCAGGCTGCCGGCGATGGCGCCCGCCACGATGTACCAGGTGGTGTGCGGAAGCAGCCGCGCCGTCGCCATCGCCACGAACCCGGCGACCGCCCAGGGCAGCACGTCCTGCCGCCCGCGCCACAGCGAGACCAGCATGCAGATGAAGACGGCGAGGGCGGCGAAAAAGATCGGGTGGTCCGGCGCCGGCCGCAGCCCCGCGCCAAGCACGCGCCCGGCCATGGACGCCGCGACCCAGGTCACCAGCATCGGCACGCCGGTGCCCAGCAGCTGCGCCGCGTCCCGTTCGCCCGAGTTCATCGCGCGCACCGCGAGCGCCCAGTTCTGGTCCGCCATCACGAACAGGCTGGTCCACAGCCGCCAGCCGCGGACCTTGTCGAGCCAGGGCGCGAGCACCGGGCCCATCAGCGCCAGCCGCAGGTTGACCACGAGCGCCGCGAAGCCTGCGGCAAGGGCTGAGGCCGGGTGCGTCCAGGTCGCCAGCGCCACCAGCTGCGCCGAACCGGCATAGACCAGGAAGCTCATCAGGAACGTTTCGAGATAAGAAAGACCGGCGCCCTGCGAGACGATGCCGCAGACCACCCCGAACGGCGCGGTGCCGATCAGGATCGGCACGGAGAGGCGCACGCCCTGGCGGAACCCCGCCCAGGTAAAGGTGACAGGCTGGCTCACGCGCGGCGGGCGGCGAGCAGGAGGGTTTCGGCGGTCTCGGGATCGGTCGCGACGGCGCGCTCCGCGACCGCGCGGGAGAAGCCCGCGCGGGCGAGCTTGCCCAGTTCCTTCATCCGCTCACCGGCATCGCCGCCGCCATTGGCATGAGGGCCAAACGGGCCGATGCGGCGGCGGCGGGCAAACGCCAGCGCCGCGGTGTAGTCGCGCTCCTCGCTGTCGGGATCGGCGGATTCCGCGATCTCCGGTGCCACGCCACGGGCCGCGAGATGGGCCGCGACGGCGCGGCGGGAGGCACCGGCCCGCGCGAGGCGCCGCGCGCGGGATGCGGCGAACTCGACATCGTTCACCGCGCCGGCCGAGGCAAGCTCGCGCACGATGCCGGGGATCGCCGCACGCGCAGTGCGCGCCGCGGCGGGATCGCCGCCGGCACGCTCCCAGCGCTCCACGCGGCGGGCGAGCACGCGCGCGAGGCCCATCTCCGTCGCGGCAAAACGCGCGAGATGGTCCAGCGCCGCCTCGCGCAGGGACGCGGCGTTGAGGGGTCTTTCCGCCAAGCGATCACGCATCGGCAAAATGCTGCCACGCCTTGCCCGCGCCGCGAAGACCACGCCGGCGCATCGCGGTTGCGCGATCCGGCGATATAGGAATGGCTTGAACGACGACGAATGGGAGAGCGTGCATGGCTGAGATCGGGTTCATCGACAAACGCGGAACGGATTCCAGGCGCCCGTTCAGCGGGGCGGTGGTGGCAAACGGGTTCGTGTTCGTCTCCGGCCGCTCGGCGCCGCACGACCCCGCGCGCGGCATCCACCGCGGTGCCACGCCGCAGGAGGAAGTGCGCGGCGCGCTGGCGCTCGTGGATTGCGTGCTCCGCGAAGCGGGCTCGGACCTCTCGCGCGTGGTGCAGATGACGATGCTGATCCGCGACCCCGCGGACTACGACGCCTGCAACGAGGAATACGTGAAGCATTTCCCCGGCGGCCTGCCCGCGCGCCACACCGCACGCTTCGGCGTACCGACGGAGGCCCGCGTGGCCTTCGCCTGCGTGGCGCTGGCGGGCTAAGCGCACGCACACTGCCTTGACGCACACCGCCGCCAGCGGTTCGGAAAGCGGAACGGCTGGATTGCTGCCGGGGCTCGGTCCTCCGCCGGGCGCGACGACCAGCGATCAAGCGGCCGCCGCGCCGCCTGCGCAGGGCGGAAATGCGCACCGAATTCCGGGAAAGGTTTGACGGGGCGAGGATTTCCCCCGCATGCTGGTTTTTTGGCCTTCCGTGGGGGAGGGCCTCGGGCAAGGGAACAGGAACCCGCACGATGATCGCCGCCTTGATGCCGAACTACAACCGCGCCGACCTCGCTTTTGAGCGGGGCGAGGGCGCCTGGCTGTGGACGGCGGACGGACGACGATTCCTCGATTTCGGGGCGGGGATCGCCACCTCCTCCCTCGGCCACGGGCACCCTGGCCTGACCCGCGCCATCGCGGAACAGGCGGCGCGCGTCATGCACGTCTCCAACCTCTACCGCGTGCCGCAGGCGGAAAAACTCGCCCAGCGCCTGGTGGACGCGACCTTCGCGGACAGCGTCTTCTTCTGCAACTCGGGGGCCGAGGCCAACGAGGGCATGGTGAAGATGATGCGCAAGGCCATGTCCGAGACCGGGCATCCGGAACGCTACCGGTTCATCTGCTTCGAGGGCGCGTTCCACGGCCGCACGCTCGCCATGCTGGCGGCGACGGGGAACGAGAAATACCTCAAGGGCTTCGGGCCCGAGGTCGCGGGCTTCGACCACGTGCCGTTCAACAACCTCAATGCCGTGCGCGCGGCGATCACGAAGGAAACCGCCGGCATCATCGTCGAGCCGGTCCAGGGCGAAGGCGGGATCCGGCCGGCGCATCTGCAGTTCCTGCGCGACCTGCGCGCCACCTGCGACGAGTATGGGCTGCTGCTGGGGCTCGATGAGATCCAATGCGGCGTGGGGCGCACCGGCAAACTCTTCGCGCATCAATGGGCTGGGATCTCCCCGGACGTGATGAGTGTCGCGAAGGGCATCGGCGGCGGCTTCCCGCTCGGCGCGGTGCTGGCGACCGAGGCCGTCGCCAAGCACATGGTTCCAGGCACGCACGGCACGACATTCGGCGGCAACCCGCTCGCCTGCGCGGCGGGTAACGCGGTGCTGGACGTGGTCCTGGCCCCGGGCTTCCTCGACGAGGTGGCGCGCAAGGGGCAGCGCCTGTGGGACGAACTCTCCGCGGTGGCGAAGGAATACCCCGCTGTGTTCGAGGAGCTGCGCGGCGCCGGGCTGATGCTCGGGCTCAAATGCGCGGTGCCAGCGGGCGAGGTGAACAATGCGCTGATGGCCGAGGGGATGCTGGCGGTGACGGCGGGCGAGAACGTGGTGCGCCTGGTGCCGCCGCTCGTGATCACCAGCGAGGACATCACGCAGGCGGTGGAGATGGTGCGCCGCGCCGCGCGCCGCTGCCTGCCGAGCGCCGCCAAGGCCGCCGCGAAGTGAGCGGCGCCGCACGCCGGACCGCGCCAGAGGATGGAGCGGCAGAGGATGGGGAGGTGGTGCCACCGCGCCACTTTCTCGACCTGCGCGACTTCGACACGGCAACACTCCGCCAGATGCTGGAGGCGGCGAGCGGGTTCAAGCGCGCGCACGGCGTCTCCTCCCGCCCGCTCGCGGGCAAGACGCTGGCACTGATCTTCGAGAAACCGTCCACCCGCACGCGCGTTTCCTTCGAGGTGGCGATGCGCGAGCTCGGCGGCGATGTGATCATGCTCTCGGGCAAGGAAACGCAGCTCGGCCGCGGCGAGACGGTGGCGGACACCGCGCGGGTTCTGTCCCGCTACGTGGACGCGATCATGCTGCGCACCGACGCGCCGGAGAAGCTGCAGGAGATGGCAGCCTATGCCACCGTGCCGGTGATCAACGGGCTGACCGCCGCCTCCCACCCATGCCAGCTCATGGCCGATGTCATGACGTTCGAGGAACATCGCGGCCCGATCGCGGGCCAGGTGGTGGCATGGTGCGGCGACGGCAACAATGTCGCCAGGAGCTGGATCGAGGCGGCGGCGCGGTTCGGCTTCACGCTGCGGCTGGCAACCCCCCCTGAGCTGGCGCCGCCCGCCGAGGTGATGGCGTGGGCCCGCGCGCAGGGTGCGAAGGTGGAATGGACCGCGGACCCGGAAAAGGCCGTCGCCGGCGCGCGCTGCGTGGTGACGGACACCTGGGTTTCCATGTCCGACGATCCCGCCGAAAGCCGCCACAACATGCTTGCCCCCTACCAGGTGAACGCGGCGCTCATGGCGAAGGCGGCGAAGGACGCCATCTTCATGCACTGCCTGCCGGCGCACCGCGGCGAGGAAGTCACCGCCGAGGTGATCGACGGCCCGCAATCCGTGGTGTTCGACGAGGCGGAAAACCGGCTGCACGCACAGAAGGGCGTGCTGGCCTGGGCGCTCGGCGCGCTGCGAAGCTGACACCCAGGGGCTTTGCCCCTGGACTCCACTGGGGCCATTGGCCCCAGGCCCCGTTTTCCGGATCCAAGGGCCTGAGGCCCTTGGTGGGTCCAGGGCAAAGCCCTGGTCTTGGGAGGATTTCATGCGAAAAGTCCTGATCACCGCTGGCGCTTCCGGTATCGGGGCCTGCGTCGCGCGGGCGTTTCTCGATGCGGGCGACCGGGTCGCCGTCTGCGACATCGCGGACATCGACATCCCAGGCGTGGCGGCGCTGCGCTGCGACATGGGCGTGCGCGCGGAGATCGAGCGCATGGTGCCGGAGGCGGTCGCCGCCCTCGGCGGCCTCGACGTGCTGGTGAACAACGCCGGCATCGCCGGGCCCACGGCGCCGGTGCAGGACGTGGATCCGGCGGCGTGGGACCGGGTGGTGGCGGTCAACATCACCGCGATGTTCGACACCACGCGGCTTGCGATCCCGTACCTGAAACGTTCTGATTTCGGAACCATTGTGAACATGTCCTCCGCCGCCGGGCGGTTCGGCTATCCCAACCGCTCGCCCTACGCCGCGACGAAATGGGCGGTGGTTGGGTTCACCAAGACGCTCGCCATCGAACTCGGGCGCGACGGCATCACCGCGAACGCGATCCTGCCCGGCTCCGTCGACGGTGAGCGCATCCGCCGCGTGATGGCTGGCCGCGCGGAAGCCGCCGGAATCTCGCTCGACGAGGCGATCGAGCAGGGATTTGCCACGCAAAGCCTCAAGAAATTCATCCCGCCCGAGAACGTGGCAGCGCTGATCCTGTTCCTCGCATCACAGCACGGGCGGATGATCTCGGGCCAGGCGCTGGCCATCGACGGGGACATGCAGCGCGCCGGTCAGGGCTAGGGCAGGATCCGGCCGGGCTCAGCGGATCATCAGCCAGGCGGGTATGGCCAGGACCGAGAGCGCCGCGGCGGCAAGGAACGCACCTTGCGGGCCGCCGGCGAGGTCCGCCGCGTGGCCGCAGAGCGCGGGGAAGACGAAGCCGCCGGCGTAATAGACGGTGTAGAAGATCGCCATCCCGACGCCCCGATTCTCCGGCCGGGTCGCGAGCGTGCCGGTGGCGACGATGAGCCCGCCATGCATCGCGCCGAGCGTACCGAAGAGCAGCGCGGTCGCGGGCAGCGGGCCGCCGGCGACGGCCCAGAGAATGGCGGCAAGCGTGCACAGCGTGCCCGCCAGAAACACGGGCGTGTTGCCGAAGCGATGCGCGATCGCCGCGCCCGTCAGCACGAAGGCGAGGTTGGGCCAGGTGGCGAAGGGCACGACGGAGGCGGCAATGGCGCCCGCGAGGTGGCGCGCCGCCATCAGCGAGGGCATGAAGGCGAGGTAGTTGGCGAAGGCCGCGTTGTAGAAGACCCAGACCAGGCCAGCGAGAATGACAAGGCGCACCTCCCGCCGGCTGGGCCAGGCGAGCAGGCGCGCGCCGGCCGAAGGAACCGGCGAGATGTCGCGCCAGGTGGCGAGCAGCAGGCCCACGGGAACCGCCGCCAGCACGGCCCCGGCCACGAAGGCAGAGCGCCAGCCGAGGGAGGCGGCAAGCGGGCCGAGAACCAGGGGTGCGAGCCCGATGCCGATGGGAAACGCGCCGGTCTGAAGCGAGGTCGCGAGCGAGAAGGCACGGCCGGAATAGCGCTCCGACAGCACCTTGCCCTGGAAGACGAGGATCGCCACCACGCCGCTGCCACACAGCAGCCGCCCGGCACCGAACAGCACCACGCCAGGCGCCACGGCGCTCAGCGCGCTGCCCAGCGTCATCAGCGTCATGCCCGCGGCGAGCGCGTTGCGGTCGCCGAAGCGCCTTCCCGCGAACGCCACGGGAATGGCGAGCGCCACGCCCGGCAGCATGTAGAGCCCGACCAGCGCGCCAAACCCCGCGAAATCCAGCGCGAAGGCCTGGCGCAGCGCCGGGCCGAGTGTCGCCACGGTCTGCACCTGCATGCCGAAGGTCATGCGCGCGAGGACGATGGCCAAAAGCGTTCCGAGATGCCCGCGCTTCACGGCACCTCCCTCACCATGTCCACGAAGGTCGGTTGCCCGTAGCCGGGATGGGCATGTCGCGCGCCCTCTCTGAACCCCGCGGCGGCGAAGAAGGCGCGATTGGCGGTGAGCGCGAGCCGCGTCGAGAGCCAGAGCCTTGGCAGCCCGCGGCGGTGCGCCTCGGCCTCCGCCGCCTCGAGAAGCCTTCGCCCGAGCCCCTGGCGCCGATGGCGCGGACGCACGCTGACACGGCTGAGGTAGAGCCCGCCCTCCTTCTCCTGCCACAGCAGGCAGGCAGCCATGCCGGTGCCGGAGAACGCCGCGACACCGCCGCCGCCCGCCGCGAGGACGGCGCGCACGTCCGCGGCCCTCTCGCGCAGCGCGGAGGCCGGCGGGTCGAGCGGCGGGTTGGCGGCAAACGCGGCGCGGACGGTGCGGGCGACGCGGGCGGCATCCCCCACTCCCAGGGGGCGCAGCGGAATCCGGGGTGTCATGCGGCGGGACGTTTCATTGCCGGCGACGGTAGCGGGCGGGCGGCGCAGCGCCTATTCTGTGTGCGCATGGCCGACACGCCCGCTTTTCTCGACGCCGACCGGCCGAATGTGCCGGACATCGTGGTGCCGCGCGGCATCCTGCCGTTCCACCAACCCGGGCGACCGGTGCGGGGGCGGCTGGTGCGCCTCGGCCCGCTGGCCGACACGCTGCTCTCGCGCCACGACAACCCGGAGGTGGTCACCCGCCTGCAGGGGAAGGCGCTGGCGCTCGCCGCGGGGTTGGCCGGCGCGCTGAAATTCCGCGGCTCCTTCTCGCTGCAGGCCAAGGGCGAGGGGCCGGTCGCGCTGCTGCTCGCGGACTGCACGGAGGCGGGGGCGCTGCGCGGCTACGCGCGCATCTCGGACGAGGCGCTGGCCGCCGGGGAACTGCGCGACGATATGACGGACGCGGAGCTGCTCGGCGAGGGCTACCTCGCCTTCACCGTGGACCAGGGGCCGGACGGGGATCGCCACCAGGGCATCGTCGCCATCGGCGGCGAGACGCTGGCGGCGATGGCGCTCGGCTATTTCCGCGAGAGCGAGCAGATGGGCGCCTGGATCCGCCTCGCTGCGGCGCGGACGGCGCAGGGCTGGCGGGCGGCGGCGCTAATCCTCGAGCGGATCGCCGCCGGCGACAAGGATGCGTGGGAGACCGCGACCGTGCTCGCCGACACGCTGACCGAGGACGAACTGCTCGACGACGCACTGGCCCCGGAGACGCTGCTGTGGCGGCTGTTCGGCAACGAGGGCGTGGCGGCCGACCGCGCGCGCGCCCTCGCCTATGGCTGCCGGTGCTCGCGCCAGCGGCTGTCGACCATCCTCGCAGGGTTCGATACCGACGATCTCGACCACATGACAGTGGACGGCGAGATCGTCATGACTTGCGAGTTCTGCAATTTTTCGTTTCGGTTTCCGCGCGACGAGGTGCGCGGCAGGGAAGAGTCGGAAAGAGGATGATGCGCGTTCGTTTCGCCGTCGTAATGACACTACTGCTGGGGCTTGCGGGATGCGGGGGTGGCGCGCCGCCGCCAGCGCCCTACCCGCCCTTTTCCTTCTCCTACCTCACGAAGCTGCGGCTCGACGTCGCCAAGCTCGCGATCGACAATTCCTGGGTGCCGTCGGGCGAGGCGCTGCACGTGGAGTACCTGGCCCCCGAGCAACCGGTGGACGCGCTGCGCCAGATGGCGCTGGACCGGCTGGAAATGGACGGCTCCTCCGGCACGGCGGAGTTCGGCATCGACGATGCCTCCATCATCCAGGTGCACGATCATTACGACGCACATTTCGCGGTGCACCTGAAGCTGCTCGACAACAACGGCAAGTCGATCGGCACGATCAAGGCCGCGGTGAAGGACAGCCGCACGTTCATGGACGACAGCCCGGAGGCGCAGAAGCGCGACCTCTACGAGCTGGTCAAGAAGACGATGGACGACATGAACGTCGAGTTCGAGTACGAGATGCGCAGGCACCTCGGAAAGCACCTGCTCGCGACCAAACCGCTCGCGCCGCTGCCGCCATCGGTGCAGACGCAGGACCTCGGCAAGCCCGGCAGCACGCCCGCCGGCGCACCGGCGGCGCCGGACGCCGGCACCGCGCCCGACAGCACGGCGGCACCGGACAACAGCGCCGCGCCGACACCGCTCACGCCGTCCGACAGCACCACCGCGCCGGTGCCGGACGCCTCCGTGCCGGCGGGCCAGACGGTGGTGCACAAGACCATGGCGCCCACGCTCACGCCGATGGGACCGGCCCAGGCGCCGCTGCCGAGCGTCCCCTCGGGCCCGCTGAAGATCCAGACCGCGCCGGTGAAACCGGCGTCGAACTGAGCAAAAAAAGAAAGGCCTGGGGCCATCGGCCCCAGACCCCATTTACTCTTAGGGCTTCGCCCGGTTGGGCTACGCGGCTTCCTCGCTGCGCGGCGCTTCACCGGCGCGGGCGGGCTCGGTCATCATTTCTATGCGTCCGGTGATCTGGCCGCCGTCCTCCACCTGCAGGCGGCGGCAGCGCGCGGTGCCCAGCACCTTGCCGCTGGCACGCACCACCAGGTTGCCGCGGGCGGTCAGCGTGCCGTCCAGCGTGCCGGAAATCTCGGCGTCCTCCACTTCCACCTCGCCGCGGAACATGCCGCCAAGCGCGATCGCGAGCTCCGTCGCGTGGATCATGCTCGCCTCGACCGTACCCTCCACGACCAGGCGCTCGGCGTCCTGCACCGTGCCCTGGACGGAGATGCCGCGCCCGACGACGAGCGTGCGGCGCTCCGCCGCGGCGCGCGGGGCGGCGCGCCCGGCCGCGGTGGCCGACGATGTGGGGATCGAGCTGGCGGGCGGCGCTGGGTTGGGGTTCATCGGGCGGCTCATGGCTGTGGCCTCCTTCGGGGGCGCGGGACGAAACGGGGGCACGGCGAGGGAGGGATCGGCCGGGCGGGGGGTCGCGGCCGGGAGCTCGGGCTCGGGCTCCTGTGGGTCCTCAGGGCGGCGGCGCTTGGTAAACAATGGAACCATCCTCTCGGTCAGTCTCGCGGACGGGGTAGCACGCGGGGCGGCGGGGAGTCACCCCACCGGGCAGAGGCAGCCGGTATCTTGGGGGTGTCCTGCAGCACATGCACCAGGGCTGCGATGCCCAGCACCGGCGCCAGCAGGTTGAGCACAGGCACGAAGGCCGCGAGCGAGACCAGCACCCCCACCCCCACGGCCGCCAGGCGCCGCGCGCGCCAGGCGGCGAGCGCCGGGCCCCGGGCCAGCCGGCGCATCGCCAGCGTGACGAAGACGCCGCGCGCATAGGCCCAGCCCGCGAGGCCCAGCCACAGCACGGCGGCCAGCCCCGGCAGGAGCAGCACCACCCCGCTGTGCAGCACGATGACAAGAAGCAGCTGCGCCGCCGCGAGGCGCAGGAACACCGCCAGCCCGTCCCAGAGCTGGGCGGCGAGACTCGCCGGGGTCACAGGCGGCAGCGCGGGATACCAGCGCTGCTCGACGGAGGCCGCGATGCGGTCCGTGTAGAACGTGGCGATGCCGGCTGCGACCGGCACGAACAACAGCCACAGCGCCCCGGCCGTCGCCAGGCCGACGACCACGGCGCCGATCCACCCCGCGATGAGCGGCCCGAGGAAGCTGTCGAGCACCAGGACCGCCCCGACCGCGAGGAGGACGAAGACGAGCATTGTCCAGAGGATGCTGGCGAGGATGACGGAGCGGAAGGCGCGGTCCCGCACCTGGCCGAGCGCGCGCAGGCTGGCTTCGAACATCCCTCCCCCTACCGCGAAGCGGTGGCGGATGTTAACCGCGCCCGACGAGAGCGGAGAGCACGATGGACGCGCGGTACGACATCCTGGGCATCGGCAACGCCATGGTCGATGTGGTGGCACAGGTGGACGAGGACTTCCTCGCCGAGCACGGCATGGCCAAGGGCACGATGACGCTGATCGACGCCACGGCGGCGGAACGCATCTACGCGGGCATGCCGGCTGGGCAGGAGAGCAGCGGCGGCTCGGCCGCAAACACCTGCGCGGTCGCGGCGGCGCTGGGCGCGAAGGTCGCCTATTTCGGCTGCGTCGCCGACGACCAGCTCGGCCAGGTGTTCCGCCACGACATCACCGCCAGCGGCGTGCATTTCCCGACCCCGGCGCTGACCTCGGGCGCGCCCACGGCGCGCTGCCTCATCGCCGTGACACCGGACGCGCAGCGGACGATGAACACCTATCTCGGCGCCTGCGTGGCGTTCGGCGAGGCGCAGGTGGACGCCTCGCTCGTGGCCGCCGCCCGCGTGACCTACCTCGAGGGCTACCTGTTCGACCCGCCGGCGGCGCAGGCGGCATTCCGCCGCGCGGCAGCGGTCGCGCAGCAGGCCGGGCGCAGCGTGGCACTCTCGCTCTCCGACCCGTTCTGCGTCGGGCGCCACCGCGACGCCTTCCGCGAGCTGGTGCGCACGGGCGTGGACATTCTGTTCGCCAACGAGGCCGAGATCGGCAGCCTCTACGGCGTCGAGCGCGCGGAGGACGCGGTGCCGCTGGTGCGCGCGGAGACGAAGCTCGCGGTGCTGACGATGAGCGAGCGCGGCAGCCTGGTGGTGGCCGGTGACGAGGTGGTGCGCATTCCCTCCGCGCCGACGCAGGTGGTGGACACGACGGGTGCGGGCGACGCGTATGCAGCGGGATTCCTCGCCGCCTGGACCGGCGGCAAGCCGCTCGCCGCCTGCGGGGCACTGGGTGCCGCCGCCGCCGCGGCTGCGATAGCGCGGGTTGGCGCGCGGCCGCCGGCTCGGGTTTTGGGCGCGTTGGTTTAGGGGAGCCTGGACAGGGCTGTTTGCAGCTAGGGCCGGCGCGCGCCCGGCAACGGCGACCATCGGCCGATTCCGTTGAAAAGGGCCTCGACAGTCAGCCTCTCGTTCCTGGTTTGACTGCAAAGTGGGAAACACAAGCGTCGGAAGGCGCCAAGCGCCCCGTCGCGCGCCCGGCGGACGCCCGCCTCGCGATCGTCGCCGAGGTTTGAAAAGAAGGCCGACGGATCGTTCACGATGTGCCTCCAGGCGACCAGCCCGGGCAAGAACAGGTGAGGAGGACTGGCTCCCTGCGCCCAATGGGCCGTTCTACCCGCTGTTGAGCAATGACGCGCCAGTGCCGGGGGCTGCCGAAGCGCTGCGGAATCCGAATGTCTTCCCGATGCCGCCGGCTGTGCTGGTTGGCTGATTGGGGCTTCACGAGCTTGGCCGTGGACGGGTCGATCTGAGGTGCCGTGCGGGGCCACACACTGAATGTGATCGCGCTGAAGGACTAACTGGCCAGGCGTACCCGCCGGAAAAGGCCGCGACAGCCGCCGGCAATCGTTCCTATCGCGCACTGACACATCGCACAGGGAGGAACTGCGCACAGGGAGGATCTGCGCCACAGATGGCCACAATGCCGTTTGATCTGAGTCATGGATGGGAGATGTCGGGCTGACTTAGAAATATCGGGTCTCGTCCCTCGAAAATTGAAAATCAAATGGCCGTCAATCCGGAAATTGCCTCGCGGAAGAACTCCGGACTTCTCGACAGGCGTGGCTTGTTCGCCGGGGGAGGAAGTATCGTTCTTGCCAGCTCCTTGCTGTCCGCGGCGCAGGCGCAGACCACCGGCGGCACCACCAAATCGGCACCGCCGAAGGGAGAGGCCGCGGCGCTGAAGGCAATGGAAACCTGGGCCGGCTCACTGGCGTTGCAAGCCGCCACTTACGCGGCCCCGCTGGTCGCGATGTACAATCTGCGGGCCTCGGTGGCCTTCGGTCCCAAATCCAAGGCCCAGCCTGGGACGATCTGGAGGTTCGAGGATATCGCCGCCCCAGCCCTGGCCGCCGAGTCCGGCTATGTCTCGCCCAACGTGAACGTGGTCTACGGCTTCGGGTTCGCGGACCTTGGCCAGGAGCCCTACATCCTCACCGCACCCGACTCGCACGGCCGCTACTACATGATCGAAGTCGTCGACATGTGGACAAACGCCTTCGCGTATCCCGTGGGCGGCCCCTCCGGCTACAAGGGCGGCAAATTCGCCTTTGTCGGACCCGGCTGGGAGGGCTCCCTGCCCGACGGCGTCACGCGCATCGATTGCCCGACGCGCTGGATCGAAATGCAACCGCGCGTGAACGTCAAGAACGAGGCGGATCTGCCCGGGGCGCTGGCGGTGCTGCGTGCCATCAAGCTGCAGGGATTGGCGGAGTTTACCACCGGCGCCGCCCTGAAGGCACCGATCTATGATTACGAAGTGCCAAAGATGAATCCAAAGGTTGCCAGCAGCCTGATGGATTTTGACGATCCGATGCAGTTCTGGTCGATCTTCGCCGTGGCGATGAATGAAAGCCCGCCGCCGCGGGATGAAATCGATACCGTGCTGCCACAGTTCAGATACCTGGGGATCGAGTTCGGCAAGCCGTGGAACCCCAAGGGTGTCAACCCGCTCTACCTGGCGGTGATGAAGAAGGTCGCCCAGGAACTCGGCCCGACCATAACCAACTCGATGCCGATCGTCGGCAAGTTGAAAAACGGCTGGATCATTCCGCCTGCGAACACGGGGAACGCCGGCAAGGACTTCATGTCGCGCTGCGTGGTGGCGATCTTCGGACTGACGGCGAACACCCCCGATCCAGGCGGTGTATTATCCGGGCCCGCTGGATGCGCAAAACCAGCCTCTGACCGGCACGAAGAAGTACACCATGACGTTCAGCGGTTCGATGGGTTTCGCCCAGTCGGTCCCGCCGGGATTTTGGTCGCTGACGATGTACGATGCGGTAACATACTATACTGTGCCGAATCCACTCAACCGCTATACTCTCGGCAGCGACAATACATTCAAGAAGAACCCGGACGGATCATTCACGATCTACATCCAGCAGGCCAGCCCCGGGCCGGACAAGGAATCGAACTGGCTGCCGGCGCCGGCGGGGCCATTCTACTTCATCCTGCGAAATTACGCGCCGGCACCCGAGGTCGCCGCCGGCCTGAACGATCTGGATACGTTCGACGGGCCACCGCCGGTGGTGCCGGTTGGATGACTATGCAGCCATACCGGCTGTTTCATGCCCACGCACGCTGCTTGGCGTAGCCGCCTGGTCCAAGTGTTTGCTTCAATGGCGCGCTCGCAGCGTCATTGAAGCAACATATCTCTAACTGCGGTCGCTTCGGTCACAACACCTGGAGACGCTGTCATGAAGAGCTTCATCTCGTTGACCGCTTGCGCGCTCGCAATGTTGGTGCTGGCAACCGGCGCCGTTGCGCAATCACCACCTCCGCCAGCACCGACTGTTAGCGCCGGAGGTGAGCAGGCGGGTGCCAGCAACGAAGATGCAACCCAACTGGCGAAGAAACTCCAGAACCCGATCGGCGACCTCTACAGCTTCCCGTTTCAGAACAATACCAATTTCAACGCCGGGCCGCACAATGGCACGCAGGATATTCTCAACATCCAGCCGGTAATCCCGATCCACATCAATCGGGATTGGACGGTCATAACACGAACCATCGTTCCGCTGATCTGGCAGCCGTCGTATGCGCCGGCGCATACAGTGCCGTTCGGCACCGGACCGACGAGCTTCTCCGCGTTCCTTTCGCCGGCCAATCCGAACAACGGCTGGCTGTGGGGCGTTGGGCCGGTGATCCAGATACCGACCATCAGCGACAAGACCCTCGGCTCCAATGTCTGGGGTGGCGGTCCCACCGCGGTGCTGGTCTACATGAAGGGGCCATGGGTCGCCGGCATACTGGCCAACAGCATCTGGTCGTTCGGCGGCACCTCCGGCCCCGGCGGCACGAGCTACAACAGTTTTCTGACGCAGCCCTTCGCTAACTATAACTTCGGTGGCGGCTGGTATGTCGGCACGGCGCCGATCATCACGGCAAGCTGGCCGGCGCCGGAAAACAAGGCTTGGACCGTGCCGGTCGGCATGCAGGCGGGGCGGGTGATCAAGATCGGCGGGAAGCTGCCGGTGAACCTGGCGATCGGTGCCTACTACAACGTGGTGCGACCGGAGTTCGGGGGCACCTGGCAAATGCGCACGCAGGTTACCTTCATCTTCTGACGAAGGAGAAGGAGCAGGGACTCCGCCGTTGCCTCTCGCGCGTCGGCGTTTTGCGCCAACATCCGGTAGCGGAGAAAGACCGGCTTCCACCGAAAGCCGACGGCAGGTGCATCGCTCAAGATCGTCGCACCAAGGTCACGGCATCGATCTATCGGCGCTTTTGCATTGCGTAAGTCGCGGGCGCGTCATTGGGCCCAAGCGTCATCGGGCGGGCAGGCCGCCGCGGCCGCCCGGGTTCCAGCCCAGCATCGTCGAGGCCGGCGGGCGGGCGATGCGCGTGCCGTCGAGATCAGCGACGACGAAGCCATCGCCCGCGGCCTCGGCGTCCATGTTGAGCGAGCCTTCCGCCCGCCGCACCGCGATATGGCCGGCATCGCCGAGCCCGCCATGCGGCGCGATGACGAAGGCACGCTTGCCCTTGGGGGCAGCATGCGGGCGGGGCGGCCTCATCCGAAATCCGTACAGGGAAAGCTTGCGCTATTTGATCCAGGCCAAGGAGACCTGTGTGCGTCGCCACGTAAAAAACTGTGACCAACAGGAGGGTGCGATGGACGGTTACCAGGCGCTGACGCAGGACATCTCGAAGCAGCTGGGCATGCTCCGGGCCGACCTGCCGGAGGTGATGAAGGGGTTCAGCGCGCTCTCCGGCGCGGCGCTGCAGGCCGGCGCGCTCGATCCCAAGACGAAGGAACTGATCGCGCTCGCCATCGGCGTCGCGGCACACTGCGACCCGTGCATCGGGTTCCACATGCGCACGCTGGTGAAGCTGGGGGCGACGAAGGCCGAGGTGGAGGAGACGCTGGGCGTCGCGGTCTACATGGGCGGCGGGCCGTCGCTGATGTACGCGGCGAAGGCGATGGCGGCGTTCGAGGAGTTTTCGGCGTAAGCGGCGGGCCCTGCCCGCGCCCGCCGGGGCGTTCAGGCCCCGGACGCCAATCATTGGGATGCAAGGGCCCTGGGCCCTTGCCAGGCCCGGGCAGAGCCCGGTCTTCCCCTGCATGTCTGCCAAGCGTGCAATCCCGCGCGGTTTCGGCTATGCGGCAGCGCACAAATCCCCCGGACAAATTCCCATGTCGCTGCGCAACGTCGCCATCATCGCCCATGTCGACCACGGCAAGACCACGCTCGTGGACAAGCTGCTGGCCCAGGCCGGCGCCTTCCGCGCCCACCAGCACGTGGCCGAGCGTGCGCTCGACCGCAGCGATCTCGAGCGCGAGCGTGGCATCACGATCCTGGCCAAATGCACCTCCGTCGCCTGGGTGTCGCCGGACGGCACGGAAACGCGCATCAACATCGTGGACACGCCCGGCCACGCGGATTTCGGCGGCGAGGTGGAGCGAATCCTCTCCATGGTCGACGGCGCGATCGTGCTGGTGGACGCGGCGGAAGGCGTGCTGCCGCAGACCAAGTTCGTCGTCGGCAAGGCACTCGCGCGCGGCCTCAAGCCCATCGTCGTGATCAACAAGATCGACCGCGGCGACGCCAGGCCGCACGAGGTGCACGAGGAGATCTTCGACCTCTTCGCCGCCCTCGGCGCCAACGAGGAGCAACTGGATTTCCCGATGCTCTACGCCTCCGGCCGGCAGGGCTGGGCCGTGGCGGACCTCGCGGACGAGAAGAAAGACCTCTCGGCCCTGTTCGAGCTGGTGCTGCGCCACGTGCCGGAGCCGAAGGCCGACCTCGACGCGCCGTTCGCGATGGTCGGCTCGATCCTCGACTACGACAACTTCCTCGGCCGCGTGATCACCGGGCGGATCGGCCAGGGGCGCGCGAAGCTGAACATGCCGGTGCGCGTGCTGCGCCCGGACGGGACGGTGGCCGAAACCGGGCGGCTGTCGAAGCTGCTGGCCTTCCGCGGCCTCGAGCGCGTGCCTGTGGAGGAAGCGGAGGCGGGCGACATCATCGCCGTCGCGGGCCTCGCGGAGGGGACGGTACCGGACACGATCGCCGCGCCGGAGGTGGCCGCGCCGCTGCCGGCCGTGCCGGTCGACCCGCCGACACTCGCGATGACATTCCGCATCAACGACGGGCCGCTCGCCGGGCGCGAGGGCAAGAAGGTCACGTCGCGCCAGATCCGCGAACGGCTGTGGCGGGAGGCGGAGGGCAACGTCGCGATCCGCGTCGCCGATAGTTCCGAGACCGAGGCGTTCGAGGTCTCCGGCCGCGGCGAGTTGCAGCTCGGCGTGCTGATCGAGACGATGCGCCGCGAGGGGTTCGAGCTCACCATCGGCCGGCCGCGCGTGCTCACGCGGCGCAACCCGGAAACGGGCGAGCGCGAGGAGCCGATGGAGGAGGCGCTGGTCGACGTCGACGAGGCCCATTCCGGCATCGTGGTCGAGAAGCTGAGCCGGCGGAAAGGCGAGCTGCAGGACATGCGCCCCTCGGGCGGCGGCAAGCAGCGGCTCACGTTCCTGATCCCGAGCCGCGGGCTGATCGGCTACCATGGAGAGTTCCTGACCGATACGCGCGGCACCGGCATCATGAACCGGCTGTTCGCGGGCTACGGGCCGTGGAAGGGGCCGATCGAGGGGCGTAGCCGCGGCGCACTCATCAGCACCGAGGCCGGCGAGGCGGTGCACTACGCGCTGTTCTACATCCAGGAGCGCGGCGCGCTGTTCGTCTCGCCCGGGGAGAAGGTCTACCAGGGCATGATCCTCGGCGAGAACAGCCGCGAGAACGACCTCGAAGTGAACCCGATCAAGGAAAAGAAGCTCACCAACATCCGCGCCGCCGGGAAGGACGACGCGATGCTGCTGACGCCGCCGCGCAAGATGAGCCTGGAGCAGGCCATCGCCTACGTGGAGGACGACGAGTTGGTGGAGGTCACGCCAGGCGCGGTCCGCCTGAGGAAGCGCTTCCTGGATCCGCATGAGCGCAAGCGCGCGGAGCGGGCGAGCGAGGCGGCGTAGGCGCTGGGCCCTGCCGGTGGCCCCGCCGGCGCCTTCAGGCCCCAGACCGCGATAAGCCGGGCCAGGTGTCGGAAAGCCGATAGCCGCCGGGGAACGGGTCCGTGGGGTCGAGCATGAGCTGGTGCGTGCCGGTGATCCAGGCGCTGCCGGCGATGCTGGGCACGATGGCGGGGCGGCCGGCGAGTGTCGTTTCGGCCTCGATACAACCCTCGAACTCGGTGCCGATGATGGAGCGCGCGAGGTAGCGCTCCCCCACGCGCATCTGGCCCTTCGCGTGCAGCACCGCCATGCGGGCACAGACGCCGGTGCCGGTAGGAGAGCGGTCGATCTTGCCGGGACGGATCGCGACCGCGTTGGCGCCCGTCAGCACGCCGTCACGGCGTTCGAGGGGGGCGGCGACCTGGCAGAAGGAGATGTGGTTCCAGCCGCTCTCGGGATGGAGGAAGCCGAGCTGTTCCTCGGCCGCCGCGGTGACGCGCATGCCGAGCTCCGCGATGTCGCGCGCCTCGTCCGGCGCGATGGCGAAGCCGAGTGCCCGCGCATCCGCGATCACGAAGCTGTCGCCGCCAAACGCGATATCCACCGTGAGCGTTCCGTGGCCCGCAAGCTCGAGCCTCGCGTCGAGTTGCGTGGCGAAGGCGGGGACGTTGCGGACCTTGATGCGCTCGGCCTTGCCGTCGCGGCAGGTGGCGAGGACCTCCACCGGCCCGGCGGGCGGTTCGAGAACGAAACGAGTTTCTGGCTCCGTCATCGCGATGATGCCGGTTTCCAGCGCCACGGTCGCCACGCAGATGGAGTTGGAGCCGGACATGGGTGGCGTGTCCGCCGGCTCCATGATGATCCAGCCGAGTGCCGCGGACGGGTGCCTCGGCGGCACCAGCAGGTTGACATGGCGGAACACGCCGCCGCGCGGTTCGTTGAGCACGAAGCGGCGGAGCGTCTCGTCCTCGGCGATGAAGCGGGCCTGCTCGGCGATCGTGGCGCCCGGCGGGGGCAGCACACCGCCTACGATGACGTCCCCCACTTCGCCCGCGGCGTGGCAGCTGACGACGTGGATGACCTTGGTGGTGCGCATCGCCGCCTCCCCTAGCCTTCGCCCCAGATCGTGGCCTCGGTCCAGCCGAGCTCCGCGAACTCCGTGGCGCGCAGCGGTGCCTCGCCCACGGAGAAGAACTCGTCCAGTTGCGGAGGCGCGACGTTCGTGCCGGAGAGCATCGCGTGCGCCTGGCCGCGATGATGGACCTGGTGCTGGAACAGGTGCAGCAGCAGCCGGTCCATGCGCTCGCGCTGGATGCGGGCAGCGCGATGCACCTCGACGATGCGGGCAAGCCCGTCCCCGCCCAGCGCCTCGGTGACGGCGATGAGGCGGCGGTCCAGCGCCGCCTGGCGCGGGTGCAGTTCGGCCACGGTCTTCCATGGCTCCGGGTCTTCCCACGCGCGGGGGCCGAGGCGGCCGCCCTCCATCGCGTCGATGTAGAAATGATCGACCGTCAGGATGTGGTTGAGCGTCGCGCGCAGGGAGGGGAAGAAGCCGGTGCGCGTGGCCTCGAACTCCTGCTGCGCCAGGCGCGCGCAGGCGGTCAGCAGGCGGTGGTTGGCCCAGGCGTTGTTATAGGCCATGGCGCGGAAGGGCAGCGCGGGCGAGGCGGTCACCGGCCAGCTCCCATGGGCGCGGCAAGCAGCACAAGGTGCAGCAGGCGGCCGAATTGCGCGGCGGTGACTTCCTGGCCTGGCGTGTCGGTATCGACACGATGGACGAGGACGGCGTCCAGCGCGGGCAGGACGACGACATGGTGCCCGCCCGCGCCGTTCGCGGCGTAGGTGCCCCGGGGCACGACGACGTTGGGGAACAGGATGCCGGCGCGCGACACCCACCAGAGATAGCCATAGGCGCCGCGCGTGCCCGCCTCGGAATACGGCAGCACGCTCTGCGCCACCCATGCCTCCGGCACAACCTGTACACCACCGTAACGGCCACCGCGAAGGAACATCTCGCCGAAGCGCGCGAGGTCGCGCGCCGTCATGCGGAACGGGTAGGCCCGGTGGACGGATTCCGGAAGCTCGACCAGCTTGCCGTCCTCGGCCGGGCGGAAATCCTCCAGGCCGAGCGGGGCGGCGATCCGCTCGGCGAAGTCCGCGTGGATGTCGGGCGCGCAGAGCTGGCGGAACGCGGTGCCGAGGGCGTTGAAATCCCAGTTGTTGTAGCACCAGGTGGTGCCGGGCCCGGCGCTGCCGCGCGCGGGCTTGATGGAGACCATCCAGTCCGTCTCGTAGCCGCTCGGGTGGTAGATGCCGGAGCGGGCGGTGAGCAGGTCGTGCAGCGTCGCGAGCTTCTCGCGCGGCGTGAGGCCCTGGCAGTCATCGATCCCGATGGCGCTGATCTTCGTTTCAAGGTCGAACCGATCCTCCGCCTCGTGGATGCCGATGAGGGCGGAGATGAGGCTTTTGCGAATTGAGTGGACGTTCCAGCGGCGCTCGGGCTCGCCCCAGGCGTCCACCACGCGCCCGCCGGAAACCAGCATCGCCGCCGAGGTGTGGATGGTGGCGGCATAGGCGCGAGCGGCGGCAAGCGCCTCGCCGGACCAGCCGGCGTCCGATGGCGTGTTCCAGCGCGGCCAGGAGCCGGTATCGGTCATGAGCTTTCCTTCGTGATGTAGCGGAACTCGGCAGCGTCCCCGTAGTCTCGCCCGAATGGATGCAACGGCAAAGTTGATGGGTCCAGGGGCCAAGCCCCTGGCGGGTCCGGGCGGAGCCCGGGACTTGCTCTTCATGGCCCTGCTGGGCTTCGCCAGCGGCCTCCCGCTCGCGCTGTCCGGCTTCACGCTGCGCCAGTGGCTGTCGGAGGAGCACGTGGCGCTGGGCCTCGTCGGCCTCACTGCCAATCTCGGCCTCGCCTACCTGCTGAAGTTCCTGTGGGCGCCGCTGCTGGACCAGGTGGTGCCGCTGCCGGGCTTCGGGCGCCGGCGGGGCTGGCTGCTCGCCACGCAGCCGCTGCTCGCCGCCGCCATCGCCTGGCTGGCGCTCGGCAACCCCGCCGGGGACATGGCGCCGGTCTTCGCCGCGGGGGCACTGGTGGCGCTGTTCTCCGCGACCCAGGACATCGCGATCGACGCCTGGCGCATCGAGATCTTCCCCGCCGGGCGCATGGGCATCGCGACGGCCGCCTATGTGTGGGGCTACCGCGCGGCGATGCTGGTCTCCGGCAGCGGCGCCATCCTGCTCGCGGGCGTGCTGGGCTGGCGTGGTTCGCTGCTGGCGATGGCGGCGCTGACCGCGCTCTCCATGCTCGTCACCTGGCTCGCGCCGGAGCCTGACGTGCCGCCGGTGCAGCACCACCACGGCATCGCCGCACGGCTGCGCGACGGCGTGGTGGAGCCGCTCAGGGAGTTCGTCTCCCGCCGCGGCGCGTGGGCGATGCTGGGCTACGTGGCGCTGTTCAAGCTCGGGGAGGCGATCGCGGGGGTGATGCTGCCCTCGTTCTACCGCGCGCTGGGGTTCGACCGCGCAACGGTGGCGCTGGCGGTGGGGCCGTTCTCGCTGCCCGCCTCGCTCGCGGGGATCGCCATCGGCGGCTGGCTGGTGGCGCGCATGCGGCTGGGCCGCGCGCTGATCGCGACGGGCTTTTTCCAGATGGCGATCATGGGGCTCTACGTTGTGCTCGCGTTCCACCCGGCGGAGGGGCTGCTGTACGGCACGTCCGTCGCGGAGACGTTCGTGGAGAGCCTGGCGGACGCGGCGTACCTCACCTACCTGTCGCTGCTCTGCGCGCCGGCGTTCACGGCGACACAGTACGCGCTGCTGACCTCGATCGCGCCGCTGCCGCTGCGCACCATCGGCGGGCTCTCGGGGTTCCTCGCGGCGGCGCTGGGTTGGAAGCTGTTCTACTCGGTGGCGATGCTGTCGTCGCTGCCGGCGATGATCCTCATGATCATCATCCTGAAGTTCTATCCGCCACTGAAAGATTCAAGGCTGGAGGCGGCACACGGATAGCGCGCCCTCGCTGGCGGCACCCCGGGCAGCTGGCGTGTCGGCCGCCAACGCCGACTTTTGGGTCAAGCCGCCGCTGATACCTCAATGCGCCTTATGGGTATCCACCAGGTTTTCCCGGTTCAGGTCAAACACGACCTGATCGCCTGAAATCTCGCCGACGACGCCGGCGTACACATAGACGACAGCATCATTGATCACCTCGAAGGTGACCGAAAGTCCGGAGGGATGACCATAATCCCGGCAGAAATCCGCGAGATCGTAGGTAATTTGCCCGTCCAATCCCGACTGACCGTGCATGGGACACTCCGTCGTTGGTGACAATGTGCACGTCGAAGCCAGCGCCATCGGCCCGTATGCTGCCCCG
The DNA here is from genome assembly GCA_963764465.1 of uncultured Pseudomonadota bacterium. Taxonomy (GTDB): domain Bacteria; phylum Pseudomonadota; class Alphaproteobacteria; order Acetobacterales; family Acetobacteraceae; genus JAJXXT01. The sequence continues at coordinate 648,466 of CAVXSO010000007.1, forward strand.
TCTGCCGGGTGGTCCGTGTTCACGTAAAGACCCCGGGCCGCCGAGCCGCAGGGCGCACGCAACGGTGCGCCGTGGCAACGCCCACGGTGCGGTACACAAGAAGCCGCGAAGGCAGCGTCTGTTTCGCTCGATCAGGCGACGGCCGGAGCCGCCCCGCAAACGCCGATCGAAAAATCCAGCGCCACGGAAGCGGCGCTGGAATCGTCGCGCGTCACTCGACCCGAAGGTTCACCGCCGAGACCTTGCCCTGCTGGCCGCGCTCCAGGTCATAGGTGACCTTCTGTCCCTCGTTGAGCCCGCGCAATCCCGCCCGCTCCAACGCCGAGATATGCACGAACACATCCTTCGAGCCATCATCCGGCTGGATGAAGCCGTAGCCCTTTTGTCCGTTAAACCACTTGACCGTACCTGAAGACATCCCATCGCTCCGTATTTCGGCGGCCCGCACCGTGCGGACCGTACTACTTTTCTTCACTGAACTTTTCTTCGGAGTTGCCGAACGCGGAGACTGTCCGCGGCTTTGGTTCAACACGACCCAGGGAAAAGCACCGAAGACATTACATAGGTGGAGTGCGACGGAAATACCAGCCCAGGCGGGAATCGCCTGATCTCGCCGCTCGATCGGATGCCTCGGGGTTTGCCGGATGCGGATTGATTTAAGTCGTGGAAACAACGGGGTGGTGTCGAGCTTGGCACCGCGGCGCTCGCCAATCCCGGCGGCTAGGGTGTTGCCGATGACCCCGGGGGGGCAGCCGGGAGGGCAATGCCGCCCGCCCGCGCGCGGTGCCGCCAGGAGGGTGCCGTCAGCGGGATAGCGACATACCCCCACTCCGGCCCCATTACCTCGGGTACAGCTCCCGCGCGGCGTCTCGCACGGCCATCCGGGATTCGCCTCGGGAATAGAACATATGGCCGCCCGGCAGCAGCAGCAGGCGCACACGCTCGCCGCCCGCGCCGGCCTCGATCTGGTCCAGCAACATCCTGGTGCGGAAATACGGCGTGATCAGGTCGAACAGCCCGTGCACCACCAGCACGTGCAGCCCGGGGTCGGCGGCGAGGTCCGTGCGCAGCGCGGCGAAGGACTGCGCCGGCGCCCGCGCGGACCCGAAATCCCATTGCCGCCTGATGCCCGGGTCGTCGATCACATAGGGCGCGTCGCTGCGCCAGAGCAGGCGGCGGTCGTAGATGTCCGCGATCGCGCTGGTCACCGGCGCGTGCAGCGCATCCGTCATCGCGTCCGGGTTCTGGCCGAAGGGCGAGGCGGGATACGCATCCGGCTTCGTCACCGTGAGGTCGTAGTAGCTCGCCACGCGCCCCTGCCCGCGCCCGATCTCGCGGGTGAACTCGAACGTGCCCACCAGGCCGCGCCGCGCGCGCAGCAGCGCGGGATCGAGCCCGGTGAGCGCCGCCACGCGCGCGATACGCTGCTCCACGGCCTGCTCGTCATTCGGCCCGCGCAGGATGCCCGCGAGATACGCGCCGGCGGCATAAGCCTCCACGTCCGCGAGGTCGGCCTCCGTCACCGGGCCCTTCCGCGCGCGCACCGCAGCCACCTCGCTCGGCAGAGCCCAGACCCAGGAGAGCGGCTCGAACACCTGGCTGCGGCCATAGTCCATCACCGGGGAGAACAGGATCAGGCCGCGCACGCCCACGCCCAGAGTCTCGTCCAGCTCGCGCACCACGCGGGGGGCGCGGATGCCGCCGTAGCTTTCGCCCAGCACGTATTTGGGCGACGCCATGCGATGGTGCGCCACGAGCCAGCGGCGGATGGTCTCGGCGATGGCGTCGATGTCCCCCGATGCGCTCCAGAACCGCTTGCGCGCCTCTGCCGTGTCCGCGAGCAGCCGCGCGTAGCCGGTGCCCGGCGGGTCGATGAACACCAGATCCGTGAAGGTCAGCCAGGTCTCGGCGTTGTCCACCGGCGCGACATCGGCCGAGGGGCGGGCGGCGTCGCCGTCCATCGGGATGCGCCAGGGGCCGAGCGCGCCGACATCGAGCCACGCCGAGGAATCGCCAGGACCGCCGTTGAAGACGAAGGTGACGGGGCGCGCCGCGGCCGCCTCGCCGTCGCGCAGGAAGGCGGTGGTCATCAGCTCCGCCTCGGGCTGGCCGGTGGTGCCGCCCAGCGCCTGCATCTCCACCACCGCGGTGAAGCCGATGCTGGCGCCGCCGACGGTGATGCTCTGGTGCGTGACGCTGGGTGCTGGCGCGGCGGCGGGCGCGGGCGCCGCCTGGGCCGCCTGGGCGGCCGCATGGCGCGGCTGGGCGGCTGCCGGCGCCGGCAGCAGCAGTGCCACCAGCAGAATTGCCGGTGCGAAGCGCATGCTCACCTCCTCTCGCATCGCTGCATCATAACTCTGCGCGACTTCTCCTGGATGCCTCGCGGATGGGAGGACGGCGGATGGCCCCTAAAAAGGGGGCCATCCGCTCCGTTCGCCCCGCCATCCCTGCGGATGATCCTGCGGTCATCCGCCTCCGTCCGCCCTCGTCCATCCTGGGTTCTTGCCCTCCGCGCCCGTGCCCGCAACGGCCCGAAACGGCGCCCTCCGCAAGGGGCTCGCGGACAGAGGTGCTCGCGCGGCGGCCGGCAACTAGGCTGCAGGGGAAGACGAGGCGACCGCCTCCGCCAGGCCGCCACCGACATCGAAGGGAAGTTCGCGGGCCATCCAGTCCGGCATGGCGCCCGCGCCGGCCAGCAGGGTCGCAGCCGAACCGCGGCAGACCGAGCAGCGCCCCTCCTCATAGAGCCGCAGGAGCAGTGGGGCGGCGTCCGCGGCGGCGGCGGCGTCGTTCCTCGCCACGTCGATCAACGCGAAGCCGAGCGCGTGGAACGCGTCGTCATCGACGGCGGCGTCCAGCGCACGGCCGATCGCGGCCGCGTCGCCGCGTCGGTAATTCGTGCGCAGCAGCCGGATCGCGTTCGTTGCCCGGCCCTGCTGGAGCATCGCAAGCGCCGCCTGCCGCACGCGCTCGTCCGCCATCCCGCCGAGGACCATGGCCGCCGCGCGCGCGACGTGCGGGTCCGCATGGCCGAGCAGCGGCAGCAGGCCGTCCGGCGGCAGCGGGAAAGGCCGGCGGCAAAACACCAGCAGATAGGCACGCAGCCGCTTCGCGTCGCGCTCGGCCATCAGGTCCCGCGCCGCCATGGCCAGCTCCGCCGTCGTGAAATGGCGGCCGCCGGAGGCCCGCCCGGTCTCGTCCAGTTGCCGGCGGAACGTGGCGTAATCCTTCCGGGCCGGGCTCGGCGCCGCCGGTTGCCACGCCTCGTCCAGCGCCATCAGCCGGTCGAGCGCGGGAACCTCCCGGCGCGCCGCCAGCAGCGCCGCGTCCGCCGCCGCCTCGCCATCGCGCTCGCGCAGCGCGTCCGCGAGGCTGCGGAAAAGCCAGCCGCGCTCGTCGAAATCCGCAAGGATGCCGGGCGCGATGCGCGGAAGGCAGCGCAGCAGCCCCGGCAGGCCGTCCAGCTGCACCAGAGACCAGAGGCAGAGATCGCCCAGTTCCTCCGGGCTCGCGTCGAACCAGGCGCGGAGGTCGCGGCGCGCGGCTTCGTCCTGCCCGTCCGCCATGAGGCAGAGGATGGCGAAAATCTGCGCGAGGCCGAGGCGCTGCTTCACCGTTTCGTATGCGCCCGGCCCCGCCTGGGCCTCTCGTAGCTGCCGCCACAGAGCCGCATGGAAGAACGCCGCGTCCCCGGAGGCGGCGATGAGCTGGTGGAGAAAATTTTCCCGGCTTTCCTCGCATTGCCGGTCATAGACCTCGTTGACGAGGCACGCCTCCAGCAGGAGGTCCCGCAGCGCTGGCGTGCCACCGCTCGCCATCAGCATCAGCATGGCGCGCCCGGTGCCGTTGCGCAGCGAGCGGCGGAAGGCCGGTGTATCGAGGGGTTCGGCAATCACCAGGCCGCTCGGTCCCGGCGCTCGGCCCCGGGCAACAGCAATGCCGCCATCAGGAATCCCGTTGCGAGGCGCATGCTCACCTCCTGTCGTGCCCTCTTGGCGCGCGGGCGCATCATAGCCTCGTGCCACGCTTTTTGGTGCCTCGCGGATGGGCGGACGGAGCGGATCATCCGGGGTTTCATCCTCCTTCATCCGGGCTGATCCGCCCGGGGCTTTCTTCATCCGCCACACCTGCGGGCGGAAGCAACCCCCCGGCGCCACGACGGATGAAATCGGCATCGTAACGACCCTGCCCTACTCCGCCGCCAGCGCCAGCTTCGCCTCGGCGGCGCGGGCCCAGACGGCGGTGTCGTGGAAGACGGCGCCGCCGGCGGGGGCAGCGGGCTCGGCCGAGGTCAGCACGTTGATGCCGATGCCGCCCTCGAACGCCTCGTTGGGCCAGACGCTCTCCACCACCAGCACGCCGGGCTGCAGACCGTCGAACAGGCGCGCGTGCACCACCACCTGGCCTTGGGCATTGCCGAGCGCCACGCGCCCGCCCTCCGCCACGCCGAGGCGGGCGGCATCCGCGGGGTGGATCAGCACGGACGGACGGCCCTCACGGCGGCGGGAGGTCGCGGTCTCGGTGAAGGAGGTGTTGAGGAACTGCCGCGCCGGGGCGGTGACGAGGCGGAACGGGCGCTCCGCCGTCGCCACGTCCTCCACCGCGAAATGGTCCGGCAGCGCTGGCATGGTGTGGCCGAGCGGGCCCAGCGCCTGCCAGTCCGGGCGGAAGCGGAAGCGGCCGTCCTTGTGGCCGAAGCCATTGAGGAAATGTGCGTCCTCGAAGGAGGTCTGCGCGTCGATCCAGCGCCGCTCCAGCACCTCCGCGGCACCTGGCCAGCCGCTGGCGCGCAGGGTCTCGTCGATGATCTGCATCGCCGTCATCCCCCACGCGCGGTGCGTGCTGCCGAGGCGCCTGGCCAGGCCCTGCAGCACCTCGTGGTTGGAGCGGCACTCGCCCGGGGGTTCCACCAGCTTGGCGCCAATCTGGATGTGCGGGTGGCCGCCCGCGTCGTAGATGTCGTCGTGCTCGAGGAACATGGTCGCGGGCAGGACGATGTCCGCCATGCGCGCGGTCTCGGTCATGAACTGCTCGTGCACCACGGTGAACAGGTCGTCGCGGGCAAAGCCGCGCGCGACCAGCGCGCCCTCCGGCGCCACCACCACGGGGTTGGTGTTCTGGATGAACAGCATGGTGACGGGCGGGCCGTCGCCGAGGTCGCGCCTGTCGCCGGTGAGCACCGGCCCGATGCGCGACATGTCCAGCACGCGGATGGCGGGGTCCGCCATGTCGGAGCCCCAGATCAGCCGGCTGTCCCAGTGGTAGAGGTCGCGCGCGTTCCAGAAGGCGCCGCCGCCGCGATGCTTCCACTTGCCGGTGACCGCGGGCAGGCAGGAGACGGCGTGCATCGCGGCAGCCCCGTTGCGCACGCGGGTGAAGCCGTAGCCGAGGCGGATATAGGCGCGCTCCGTGCTGCCGTAGAGCCGGGCGAAATCCTCGATCTGCGCCACGGTGAGGCCGGTGATGGCGCTCGCCCACTCCGGCGTGCGGGTGGCGAGGTGGCGCTCCAGCGCCTCCGGGTCGTCGGTGTAGCGCGCCATGTAGGCGCGGTCCGCATGCCCGTCGCGGAAGGCGATGTGCATCACGGCACAGGCCAGCGCCCCGTCCGTCGCCGGGCGGACGGCGAGATGCGTGTCCGCCACCTCCGCCGTGCCGTTGCGGTAGGGGTCCACCACGACGAGCTTGGCGCCGCGTTCCTTCCGCGCGCGGGCGACATGGGCCATGACGTTGACCTGCGTCGCGACGGGGTTGGTGCCCCAGATGACGATGAGGTCGGATTCCGCCATCTCCCGTGGGTCCGTGCCGGTGAGGCGGCCGGCGCCGGCAAGCCACCCGGCGCGGGTGATGGAGGAGCAGATGGTAAGGTTCTGGCCGGAGAACCGGTGCTCGTGCCGCAGCCGGTTGATGCCGTCGCGCTGCACATGGCCCATGGTGCCGGCGAAGTAGTAGGGCCAGACCGCCTCGCTGCCGTGCCGCGCCGTCGCTTCGCGCATCGCCGCCACGGTGCGGTCCAGCGCCTCGTCCCAGGCGATGCGGCAGAACTGGCCGGAGCCCTTGGGTCCGGTGCGCAGCAGCGGATGCGTCAGCCGGTCCGGATGGTGGATGCGCTCCCGGTAGCGGGCGACCTTCGCGCAGATGACGCCCGAGGTGTAGGAGTTCGCGGCCCCCCGGACCGCGCCGATGCGGCCGTCCGCCGTCACCTCCACGTCCAGCGCGCAGGTGGAGGGGCAGTCGTGGGGGCAGACGGAACCCTTGATCGGCATGCGGGGAGGATGCGATTCCGGCGGGCAAATCGCAACGGCAAGGTGACGCGATGCCCCGCGCCAGGCAGGCGACCCCAGGCAAGGCCCGCGCCGGCGCGACGGGCGGTGGGGCGCTGCGCCTTTCCATCCGCGTCGACCTGCCGGGCGGCGGGCGCGTGGGGCCGGGCAAGGTGGCGCTGCTCGAGGCGATCGGGCGGGAGGGCTCGATTTCCGCCGGCGGGCGGGCACTGCGCATGTCCTACCGCCGCGCCTGGGCCCTGGTGGAGGAGCTGAACGCGGCCCTTGGCACGGCGCTCGTGGTGGCGACCACAGGCGGCGCGGGCGGCGGCGGTGCGAGGCTCACGCCCTCAGGGGAGGCGCTGGTCACCGCCTACCGGGCGATCGAACGCCAGGCGACCGCGCTCGCCGCAAGGCAGCTGACCGCGCTCGCGCTGGACGGCAACGCCCCGAAGGGCTAAGGCGCGGCGCGATTTCCGGCGGGCTGCGGCCCGTGTTTCGCGGCACGTATCGTGCCGCCACCAGGCGAGGACCAGTTCATGAGCTATCGGGTCGCGGTTGTCGGCGCCACCGGCGCTGTCGGGCGGGAGATGCTGAAGACGCTGGCGCAGCGGAAATTCCCCGTGCGCGAGGTGGCGGCCATCGCCTCCGGCCGTTCCGTCGGGCAGGAAGTCTCCTTCGGCGACCGCACGCTCGCGGTGCAGAGCCTGGAGAAGTTCGACTTCAAGGGGTGGGACATCGGGCTGTTTTCCCCCGGCGCCTCGGTCTCCGCCATCCATGCGCCGCGCGCCGCCGCCGCCGGCTGCATCGTCATCGACAACACCAGCCAGTTCCGCATGGAGCCGGACGTGCCGCTGGTGGTGCCGGAGGTGAACCCGGAGGCGCTCGGCCGCATCAAGCGCGGCATCGTCGCCAACCCCAACTGCTCCACCATCCAGATGGTGGTGGCGCTGAAACCGCTGCACGACCGCTTCCGCATCAGGCGCGTGGTGGTGGCGACCTACCAGTCCACCTCCGGCGCAGGGAAGGAAGCGATGGAGGAGCTGATGGCGCAGACCCGCGCCACGCTGGTCAACGACCCGATCGTGGTGGAGCAGTTCACCAAGCAGATCGCCTTCAACGTCATCCCGCACATCGACCGCTTCATGGACGACGGCTCCACCAAGGAAGAGTGGAAGATGGTGGCGGAGACAAGGAAGATCCTGGACCCCGACATCAAGGTGATCGCCACCTGCGCGCGCGTGCCCGTCTTCATCGGCCATGCCGAGGCGGTGCACGTGGAGTTCGAGAAGAAGGTCACGGCCGCCGCGGCGCGGGAGATCCTGCGCGAGGCACCGGGCGTGATGGTGGTCGACCGGCGCGAGGATGGCGGCTACGTCACGCCGCTCGAATGCCAGGGCGAGGACGCGACCTTCGTCTCCCGCCTGCGCGAGGACCCGACGGTGGAGAATGGGCTCGCCTTCTGGTGCGTGGCGGACAACCTCCGCAAGGGTGCCGCGCTTAACGCGGTGCAGATCGCCGAGACGCTGGTGGCGCAGGCGAAGCGTGGCGAGGGTGCGCTGGCCCGCCACGCGGCGTAGGCCCGCGGCGCAGGTCATGTCCGCCGGGGCGGTCGCCTGGCTCTGGCTGCTCGGGGCCGGGACGATGGAGATCGTCTGGGTCATCTTCCTCAAGGCGAGCGATGGGTTCACGCGGCTCCTGCCCTCGGCGGCGGTGGTGGCGAGCATCGCGCTCTCCTTCTTCTGCATGTCGCAGTCGCTGCGCGTGCTGCCGATGGGCACGGTCTATGCCGTGTGGACCGGCATCGGGGCGGCGGGCGGCATCGCCTGGGGCATCGTGGTGCTGGGCGAGCCCGCGGGGGCGGCACGACTGGTATGCCTCGCCCTCATCCTCGGCGGCGTCGCGGGGCTCAAGCTGCTGTCGTAAGGCGTTGGCGCGAGGCGCTGGCTGGCGGCCCGCGCATGCGTTGACCCCGCCCGGAAACGTGCCTAAGTCCGAGGCGCAACAAAGCTGAGGTTGCCAGCGATGGCTGATGTGCGCGAGGCGCTGATGAACGGGCGCAACAGCGAGGGGGCGCAGGTGCGCCGGCCGCTGTCGCCGCACCTGCAGGTCTACCGGCCGCAGATCACCTCCACCCTGTCGATCCTGCACCGCATCGCGGGCATCGGGCTCGGGGTGGGCACGCTGGTGTTCGTCTGGTGGCTGGCGGCGGCGGCAAGCTCCGACACCGCGTTCGAGAACGCCGCCCACTTCATGCGCTCGCCGCTCGGCTGGCTGCTGATCGCGGGCTGGACGCTGGCACTCTGGTATCACTTCTGCAACGGCATCCGGCACCTGCTGTGGGACATCGGGCGCGGGTTCGAGCTCAAGGCGGTGCACGCCTCCGGCAAGTTCGTCGTCGGCGCCGCAGTGGTGCTGACGGTGCTGACGCTGATCGCGGGGGTGGCGGCACGATGAGCGCGCCGATGCAGGGCGATGGGACCACGATCATGCGCTCGCTGCTCGGGCGGGCGCGCGGACTCGGTTCCGCGAAGTCCGGCACCGGGCACTGGTGGGCGCAGCGGCTCACGGCCGTCGCGCTGGTGCCGCTCGCGGTGTGGTTCGTGATCGGCGTCATCGCGCACGCGGCGGCGACGCGCGCCGGCATCGCGCACTGGATGAGCGGGCCGGTGACGGCGACGCTGATGCTGGCGCTGATCGCCAGCCTGTTCCAGCACATGCAGCTCGGCCTGCAGGTGGTGATCGAGGACTATGTGCATGGCGAGAAGTGCCGGCTGGCGATGCTGCTGGCGATGAAGGCCGCGGTGGCGCTGCTCGCGATCCTGGCCACGATCTCGGTCCTGAAAATGGCGCTCACCGGTTGACGCGCCGCCCCTCGACGAGCCTGACGATTTCGGAGCCGTTCCGATGAACATGATGAGCAAGCCTTCCCGTGGCGCCTACCAGGTGATCGACCACACCTATGACGTGGTGGTGGTCGGCGCCGGCGGCTCCGGCCTGCGCGCGACGCTGGGCATGGGCGCCGCCGGCCTCAAGACCGCGTGCATCACCAAGGTGTTCCCGACGCGCAGCCACACCGTGGCGGCGCAGGGCGGCATCGGTGCCGCACTCGGCAACATGGGCGAGGACGACTGGCGCTGGCACATGTACGACACCGTGAAGGGGTCTGACTGGCTCGGCGACCAGGACGCGATCGAGTACATGTGCCGCGAGGCGATCCCCGCGGTCTACGAGCTCGAGCATTACGGGGTGCCGTTCTCGCGCACGGAGGACGGGCGGATCTACCAGCGCCCGTTCGGCGGGCACATGAAGAACTTCGGCGAGTCCCCGGCCCAGCGCGCCTGCGCGGCGGCGGACCGCACCGGGCATGCCATCCTGCACACGCTCTACCAGCAGAGCCTGAAGCACGAGTGCGAGTTCTTCGTGGAATATTTCGCCCTCGACCTGATCATGGACGAGGAAGGCGCCTGCCGCGGCGTGATGGCCTGGTGCCTGGATGACGGCACGATGCACCGCTTCCGCGCGCAGACCGTGGTGCTGGCGACCGGCGGCTACGGGCGCGCCTTTCTCTCCTGCACCTCCGCCCATACCTGCACTGGCGATGGCGGCGGCATGGTGCTGCGCGCCGGCCTGCCGTGCCAGGACATGGAGTTCGTGCAGTTCCACCCGACGGGCATCTTCCCCGCCGGCTGCCTCATCACCGAGGGTGCGCGCGGCGAGGGCGGCTACCTGACGAACTCCGAGGGCGAGCGCTTCATGGAGCGCTACGCGCCGACGGCAAAGGACCTGGCGAGCCGCGACGTCGTCTCCCGCTCCATGACGATGGAGATCAACGAGGGGCGCGGCTGCGGGCCGCACAAGGACCACATCATGCTGCACCTGGAACATCTCGGTGCGGACCTGCTGCACGAGCGCCTGCCCGGCATTTCCGAGACGGCGCGCGTGTTCGCGGGCGTGGATGTGACGAAGGCGCCGATCCCGGTGCTGCCGACGGTGCACTACAACATGGGCGGCATCCCCACGAACCTGCACACCGAGGTGCTGCGCCCGACCGCGAGCGACCCGGACGCGGTGGTGCCGGGGTTGATGGCTGTCGGCGAGGCGGCCTGCGTTTCCGTCCACGGCGCCAACCGGCTGGGCACCAACTCGCTGCTCGACCTCGTCGTGTTCGGCCGCGCCGCGGCGCACCGCGCGGCGGAGACGCTGAAGCCGGGTGCCGCGCAGCGCCCGCTGCCACCGCACGCGGGCGAGGCCTCGCTCGACCGGCTGGATGTCACGCGCCACGCCAAGGGTGCGACACGCGTCGCCGCCCTGCGCGACCGGATGCAGCGCACGATGCAGGGCCACGCCGCCGTGTTCCGCACCTCCCAGTCGCTCGCCGAGGGCGTCGCGAAGATGCGCGAGGCGTGGCAGGGGCTGGAGGACATGTCGGTCGCCGATCGCGGGCTGATCTGGAACTCCGACCTCGTCGAGGCGCTGGAGCTCGAGAACCTGATGGCCAACGCGATGACCACGATGGCCGGCGCCGAGGCCCGCCACGAGAGCCGTGGCGCGCACGCGCACGACGACTTCCCGGAGCGCGACGACCACGAGTGGATGAAGCACACGCTGGCCTGGTGCGGCGATGACGGCGAGGTGAAGCTCGCCTACCGGCCGGTGAGGATGCAGACGCTGACCAACGAGGTCTCCGTCATTCCCCCCAAGAAGCGCGTTTACTGATCGGAACGGATATGGTCGAACTCGCCCTTCCCGCCAACAGCCGCGTCACCGCCGGGACGACGCATCCGGCGCCATCGGGCGCGAAGAACACGCGGACCTTCCGCATCTATCGCTGGAACCCCGACGACGGAAAGAACCCGCGCACCGATATCTACACGGTGGACATGGACCATTGCGGCCCGATGGTCCTGGACGCGCTGATCAAGATCAAGAACGAGACCGATCCGACGCTGACCTTCCGCCGCTCCTGCCGCGAGGGCATCTGCGGCTCGTGCGCCATGAACATCGACGGCACCAACACGCTCGCCTGCCTCAAGCCGATCGAGGAAGTGAAGGGCGACGTGCGCATCAACCCGCTGCCGCACATGCCTGTGGTGAAGGACCTGGTGCCGGACCTGAACCAGGCCTACGCGCAGCTGCGCTCCATCGACCCGTGGCTGAAGTCCGACACGCCGCCGCCGCCCGACGGCGAGCGACTGCAAAGCAAGGAGGAGCGCGAGAAGCTCGATGGGATGTGGGAGTGCATCCTGTGCTTCTGCTGCACCACCGCGTGCCCATCCTACTGGTGGAACGGGGACCGCTACCTCGGCCCCGCGGTGCTGCTGGCCGCGTATCGCTGGATCGCCGACAGCCGCGACGAGCGGACGGGCGAGCGGCTCGACGCGCTGGAGGATCCGTTCAAGCTGTATCGTTGCCACACCATCATGAACTGCACGCAGACCTGCCCCAAGGGCCTCAATCCCGCGAAGGCGATCGCGAAGATCAAGACCCTGATGCTGGAGCGGCAGGTCTGAAGGCCAGGGACCAGGCGCCAGAGGATGGGGTCCGGGGCCTGAGGCCCCGGCGGGTCGAGGGCGGAGCCCCGCTCTTCGATGTATGATGGCCTGGCGGTTACGCCGGACGAGCGCCGGCGCGCCTGGATTGACTCTCTCTTCGTCGACCACGCGATCTTCCGCCTCGCCTGGTCCAACCTCGCGGAGGTGGTGCCCGGCAAGCTCTGGCGCGGCAACCACCCGACGCCGGGGCGCCTGCGCCGCCTCGCACGCCAGCTCGGCCTGCGCACCGTGATCAACCTGCGCGGCCACCGCCGCTGCGGCTCGGACGCGCTGTCGCGGGAAGCAGCGAGGCGGCTCGGCCTCGCGCATATCGACATGGCGTTCGAAAGCCGCGGCGCGCCGCACCGGGACCGCATCCTGCGCTTCCACGACATCTGGCGCTCGGTCGAGACGCCCGCCTTCATGCACTGCAAGTCCGGCGCGGACCGCGCGGGGCTCGCGGCGGGGCTGGTGCATCTGTTCGACGGTGGAACGAGTGCGCAGGCGTTGGCGGAGCTCACCTGGCGGTGCGGGCATTTCTCGCGCTCGCCCACCGGCATCCTGGACGCGTTCTTCCATCATTACGCGACCGAAGCGGAGGGGCGGGTGCCGTTCCTCGACTGGGTGCGCAACGAATATGACGAGGACGGGCTGCGCGCCTCGTTCCACGCCGGCGGGCTGTCCACGTTCATCAACGACCGCCTGCTCGCGCGGGAATGAGGGCAACGGCCGTGGCGATCCATCCGGCCCGCCGCTGGCACCGAGGCGCGATGGCTGGCGGCCAGGGCTGGGCATGACCGCGGTCCGGCTGGCGGCGTTCCTCGGCGTGTTCGCGCTGGTGGCGCTGTGGGAGGCGCTGGCGCCGCACCACCGCGCGCAACGCTCGCGCTGGCCGGTGAACCTCGGGCTGATCGTGCTGGACTCGGTGCTGGTGCGGCTGCTGGGCCCGGTCTCCGCGGTGGGGGCGGCCATGTTCGCGCAACGCCACGGCTGGGGGCTGCTGCCGGCGTTGGGGCTTGCGGAATGGGCCGCGGGTGTGATCACCGTGATCACGTTCGACTTCAGCGTCTGGGTGCAGCATCTGGTGATGCATCGCGTGCCGCTGCTGTGGCGGCTGCACCGGGTGCATCACGCGGACCTCGCCTTCGACGTGACGACGGGCATCCGCTTCCATCCGGGCGAGATGGTCTTCTCCGTGCTGTGGAAGGCGGCGAGCGTGCTGCTGCTCGGCGCCACGCCGCTCGCGGTCGCCGTGTTCGAGATCCTGCTCAACGCCGCATCCCTGTTCGAGCACGCCAATGCCTCGCTGCCGCGGCGGCTCGATGCCGCGCTGCGGCGCCTCGTCGTGACGCCGGACATGCACCGCGTCCACCACTCGCCGCTGCGGGTGGAGACCGATTCCAACTACGGGTTCCTGCTCGCGGTGTGGGACCGGATGTTCCGCACCTACCGCGCCCGCGCCACGGTGGAGACGATCGGGCTCGAGCGATTCCGCGCGGCCCCAGACCAGCGGTTCCTCGCCCTGCTGGGGCAACCGTTCCGCTGACGCCCCGGCCGGGGCTAGACTGGCGCGGCATCGCGGGAGGGGATCATGAAGGTCCAGGTCTGCATCATCGGCGGCGGCCCATCCGGGCTGCTGCTCTCCCAATTGCTGCACCTGCAGGGCATCGAGACCGTGGTGCTGGAGAAGCACACCAGGGACCGCGTGCTCGGCCGCATCCGCGCCGGCGTGCTGGAACACGGCTTCGCGGCACTGATGCGCGAGGCCCGGTGCGGCGAGCGCATGGACCGCGAGGGCGAGATCCACCACGGCTTCTTCGTCGCCCATGACGGCGGCCGGATGGACCGCGTGGACCTGCAGAAATATTCCGGCGGCAACTCGGTCATGGTCTACGGCCAGACGGAACTCACGCGGGACCTGTATGACGGGCGCGAGAAATCCGGTGCCGCGACCGTGTTCGAGGCGGAGGACGTGGCGCTGCACGACATCGACTCGGAGCACCCCTTCGTCACCTACCGGCAGAAGGACGAGGCGTTCCGCGTCGATTGCGAATTCGTGGTGGGTGCCGACGGGTTCCACGGCGTCAGCCGCAAATCCATCCCCCGTGGCGTGCTGCGCGAGTACGAGCGCGTCTATCCGTTCGGCTGGCTGGGCGTGCTGTCGCGCACCAGGCCGGTGTCACCGGAGCTGATCTATGTCAGCCACGAGCGCGGCTTCGCGCTGTGCTCGCTGCGGTCGCAGGTGCTGAGCCGCTACTACATCCAGGTGCCGCTGAGCGACCGCGTGGAGGACTGGTCCGACGAGGCGTTCTGGGAGGAGCTGCGGCGGAGGCTGCCGGCGGCGGTGGCGGCAAGGCTGATCACCGGCCCCTCGATCGAGAAGAGCATCGCGCCGCTGCGCAGCTTCGTTGCGGAGCCGATGCGACATGGCAGCCTGTTCCTCGCCGGGGATGCCGCGCACATCGTGCCGCCGACGGGCGCGCGCGGGCTGAACAGCGCCGCCTCCGACATCCATTACCTCTACCACGCGATGCTCGATCACTACCGGCGTGGGGACGATTCCGGGCTCGAACTCGTATTCGCAGAAGGCGCTGGCGCGGGTGTGGAAGGCGCAACGCTTCTCCTGGTGGATGACGACGATGCTGCACCGCTTCCCGTCCAACTCGCCCTACGAGGACAAGTTGCAGGGAACGGAGCTCGCCTACCTGTTTTCCTCCGAAAAAGCGCTGGGCTCGCTGGCGGAGAACTATGTCGGCCTGCCGTTCTGAGGCGGCGCCGGCTTCCCGCCGGCCACCGGCGGCCTCGGGATCGGCCATGGCGCGGGGGGCTTGATCTCCTTGAGCGTGAACATCGTGTGCATCCCCCTGATCCCTGGCAGGCGGCGAATCGCTGTCGCGGCCAGGGCCGCATAGGCGTCGAGGTCGCGCGCGACGACCTGCAACAGGAAGTCCGTGCTGCCGGCGACGCTCCAGCAGGCGACGATTTCGGGGCGCAAGGCGACGGCCGCCTCAAAGGCCCGCGCCTGGGCATCGCCATGGTCCTCGATCGTCACATGGACAAAGGCGAGCACGCCCCAGCCGAGCGCGCGGCGGTCCAGCGTCACACGGTAGCCGGCGATCAGACCACTTTCCTCGAGCCGCTTCACGCGCCGCCAGGTCGGAGAGGTCGACAGCCCCACCTTTTCGGCCAGCTCCGCCACGGTGAGGCGGGCGTCGCGTTGCAAGATAGTCAGGATTCTTGTGTCGGCAACATCGAGATCCAGGGGCATGTTGTACCCAATTCCACGGCAGACCGGGACTGTTATAGCTCAATCCTGCTGAAACCCTGAACAGCTCGAAAAACGTGCGCTCGCGAAGGATGTGTCACGGCTTTTCACTCTATGGCGGCGTCCGACGCCAGCGGATGGCGCGCCTGCGTGCCCGCCACCGGCTTCGCCGGGCGGGGGCATGCACGGTGGCGCCGGCGGTAAACGGCGCAGGGCCGGCTCTTTCAGGGCCCGGCGGCGGCGCCCCGCTCGCTGACCTGCTCCACCCAGTCTTCCATGCGGTAGTGGTTGGCGATGGCGGCGACCTTGCCATCCCGCAGGCGGAAGAAGGCGGCGGCGGGCAGCACGTAGGTCTGGCCGCTGGCCGGCGGCGTGCCGGGCGGCACACCGGGATCGGTCTCGACATACACGCCCTGGACGGTGAACGTGACGGCGGCCTGGGTGCCGCTGGGTTCCGTCATCACCACGAGGTCGTCGATGAGCTCGCGGTAGCAGCGGTCCATGTGGCGCATGAAGCGGGCGAAGGCCTCCCGCCCGATCTCCCGCCCGCCGCCGCTGATGTCGTGCACCACGTCGTCAGCGAGCAGGGCGAGGAACGCGTCGCGCTCGCCATTGCCAAAATTGGGGGCGTTGAAGGCGGCGTAGTAGGCGCGGACCAGCGCCTCCGCGGCACGAGCGGCTTCGGTCATGCGCGTCAGGCCGCCGGCGCGAGGCGCTTGATGAACGCGGAGATGCGGTGCCGGCGCAGTTCCCGCCGCGCCGCGCTGTCGGCGGTCATGTAGTTGAGCTGCGCGACGTAGCGCTGGCCGACATGCTGGCGATGGCCGTGCCAGGTGGTGGGGCCGTTGGGGAAAACCAGCAGCGTGCCGTTCACCGGCGGCACTTCCACCGCGAAGTCCTCGATGTCGTCGGGGCCGCGCAGCAGTCTGAGGCAACCCTCGTGGCGCGACCAGGCGCCGTTCTCCTTGTTCAGATAGACCAGCACGGTGACACGCTTGGCGGTGCTGTCGCAGTGGATGCGGCCGTCGCGCTCGGAGGACTGGCCGCGCAGCGTGGTCATCACCGGCGCGCCCGCGAGATCGAGGCCGAATTTGCGCGCGACCGCCTCGCGGAAGCCGGTGCCCTCCAGCTCGCGGAACATGGCGGCGGCCTCCGTGCCCAGCCGCAGCGAGCCGAGCGGGAAGGAACCGCGCCTGGCGATCGGCGGCAGCGCCGCGATCACGGTGCCGAGCTTCTCTGGGCGGACGAAGTTCTCGACCACGATATGGGTGAACGGGTCGATCGCGACCGGGGTCGCGTCCATCGCGGCGAGATCGAGATATTCCATCACCTGGACTCCGGGAGGGGGGCGCCGCGCAACATAAGTGCTCGCGGACGGTGGTTCCAGATTCACTCTTGTTCGGCTATCCCGCGCCGCAGCATGGATGCCATCCCGTTGCCACAACGCCAATCCCAATCCGGCTCGCCCCGGCCGGCCGTGCTGCCGACGCCGCTGGACCGGATCGACCTCGCCGGCGGGCCGCTGCCGGCCTACCGGGCCGAGATCTCGGCCGGCGCGCTGGTGGCGGACCCGGCGCAGGCCGCGGCGGCGGAGCGGCTGCAATCGCTGTGGGTGGCGCTGCGTGGCTACGAGCCGCGCGGTGGCAACGGCTCCGGCAACGGCACCGGGCGGGGATTGCTGGCGCGGCTACGGCGGCGGCTTTCCGACGAATCGGCGCCCGGCGGGCCGCACGGGCTCTACCTCGTGGGCGAGGTGGGGCGCGGCAAGTCCATGCTGATGGACCTGTTCTTCGCCTCCGCGCAGGTGGGGCGGAAGCGGCGCATCCATTTCCACGCCTTCATGCAGGAATCGCATGGCCGCATCTTCGCCATGCGGCAGGAGGCGGCGCGGCAGGGCCGGCAGCTGGACGACCCGATCCCGCCGCTCGCGGACATGGTGGCGGCCGAGGCGGCGTTGCTGTGCTTCGACGAGTTCCAGGTCAACGACATCGCGGACGCGCTGATCCTCGGCCGGCTGTTCCAGGCGCTGTTTGACCGCGGGGTGGTGGTGGTCGCGACCTCCAACACGCCGCCGGACGCGTTGTTCGCGGGCCAGCCGGGGCGCGACGCTTTCCTGCCGTTCATTGCCATCCTCAAGGCACACCTTGACGTGCTGGACCTCGGCCTGGGGCGGGATTTCCGCCGCGCGCGGGTGCTGGCGGAGGGCACCTGGTTCGTGCCGGCGGACCACCGCGCGTCGGCGGCGCTGGACCGGGCCTTCGCGGAACTGGCCAGGGACGAGGCGCCGAGGCCCCTGGCGCTCTCCGTGATGGGCCGGAGTCTGGCTGTACCGAGGGCGGCCGGGGGCGTGGCGCGGTTCGATTTCCGCACGCTCTGCGCCGCGGCACTCGGACCGGGCGATTATCTCGCGCTGGCCACGCATTTCCCGGCGCTGGTGCTGGATGACATTCCCCTGCTGTCCCCGGACAGCTACGACGCGGCGCGGCGGTTCATCACCCTGATCGACGCGCTCTACGACCATCGCGTGAAACTGGTCGCCTCCGCCGCCGCGGAGCCCGATGCGCTTTACCGCGCGGGTGACGGCTCGGCGGCGTTCCGGCGTACCGCCTCGCGGCTCGTGGAGATGCGCAGCCGCGACTATCTCGACCTGCCGCACCTGTCATGACGGAAATGTCATGAGACGGCGTGTGATGAACGGGCCGGAACGCCAACAGGCGCCCGGCTTGTCGGACCCGGCAGGTTGCGTTAGCACCACCCGCCTTCCGAGCGACGGGCGCCGCCGGAAGGTCAAGGCCGCGCCCGCGAGGACATTCCCCAGATGGCACGCAAGAAGATCGCGCTGATCGGCGCCGGCAATATCGGCGGCACGCTCGCCCACCTCATCGGCCTCAAGGAGCTCGGGGACGTGGTGCTGTTCGACGTGTTCGGCGGCGTCGCGGCGGGCAAGGCGCTCGACATCATGCAGTCCGGCCCGGTCGACGGGTTCGACGCGGCGATAGGCGGCGGCTCAGACTATGCGGCGATCAAGGGCGCCGACGTGGTGATCGTCACCGCCGGGTTTCCGCGCATGGCGGGGATGAGCCGCGACGACCTGCTGACCAAGAACGCCGGCGTGATCGCGCAGGTGGCCGAGGGCATCAAGGCGCATTGCCCGGGCGCCTTCGTCATCGTCATCACCAACCCGCTCGATGTCATGGTGGCGGTGATGCAGGAGAAGTCCGGCCTGCCGCCGGAGCGCGTGGTGGGCATGGCGGGCGTCCTGGACTCCGCGCGTTTCCGCCTGTTCCTCGCGCATGAGTTCGGCGTATCCGTCGAGGACGTGACGGCCTTCGTGCTCGGCGGGCATGGCGACACGATGGTGCCGCTGCCGCGCTACTCCACCGTCGCCGGCATCCCGGTGCCGGACCTGATCAAGATGGGCTGGACCACGCAGGAGAAGATCGACGCGATCATCAACCGCACCGCCAATGGCGGCGGCGAGATCGTGAAGCTGCTCGAGAAGGGCAGCGCCTTCTACGCGCCGGCCGCCTCCGCGATTGCGATGGCGGAGAGTTTCCTGCTCGACAAGAAACGGGTGATGCCGTGCGCCGCACTGCTCCAGGGCCAGTACGGGATCAAGGGCCTCTATATCGGCGTGCCCGTGGTGATCGGCGCCGGTGGCATCGAGAAGATCATCGAGATCCAGTTCACGCCGGCGGAGAAGGAAGCGTTCGACAAGTCCTGCGCCGCGGTGCGGGACCTCAACGAGGCATTCAAGAAGCTCGGCGTCTGAGCGCACGATGAACATCCACGAGTACCAGGCGAAGGAGCTGCTGCGGCGCTACGGCGTCGCGGTGCTCGACGGGCATGTGGCCTGGACGCCGGAGGAGGCGGAGGCCGCCGCGCGCAAACTCGGCGGCCCGGTCTCGGTGGTGAAGGCACAGATCCATGCCGGCGGGCGCGGCGCCGGGCACTTCGCCGACGACCCCTCCGGCAAGGGCGGCGTGCGGCTGGCGAAGTCGCCGGAGGAGGCGCGCGCCGCCGCCGCGGCGATGATCGGGCATGTCCTGGTCACCAAGCAGACCGGGGCGGCAGGGCGGCGCGTGAGCCGCGTCTATGTCGAAGCGGGCTGCGACATCGCCCGCGAGCTCTACCTCTCGCTGCTGGTGGACCGCGCCTCGGCGCGGGTGACCATCGTCGCCTCCACCGAGGGGGGGATGGAGATCGAGCATGTGGCGGCGACGCAGCCGGACAAGATCCTGCGCGTCGCGGTCGATCCCGCCACGGGGCTGTCGCCATTCCATGCGCGCCGGCTGGCCTACGCGCTGAAGCTGGACGGCAAGCAGGTCGCGAGCTTCGGCAGGTTCGTCGCCGCGATGTACGAGGCGTTCCTGGCACTCGATTGTTCCATCGTCGAGATCAACCCGCTGGTGGTGACCAAGGCGGGCGATGTCGTGGCGCTGGATGCCAAGGTCGCGTTCGACGACAGCGCGCTCTACCGCCATGCCGACCTCGAGGCGCTGCGCGACGAGGCGGAGGAGGACCCGAAGGAGCTGGAGGCCGCCAAGCACGCGCTCAACTACGTGGCGCTCGACGGCACCATCGGCTGCATGGTCAACGGCGCCGGCCTCGCCATGGCGACGATGGACATCATCAAGCTCTATGGCGGCTCGCCCGCGAACTTCCTCGACGTCGGCGGCGGGGCCACCAAGGAGCGGGTGACGGCGGCGTTCAAGATCATCCTCTCGGACCCGCACGTGGAAGGCATCCTGGTCAACATCTTCGGCGGCATCATGCGCTGCGACGTGATCGCGGAGGGCGTGGTGGCGGCGGCGCGCGAGGTGAGCCTCGACGTGCCGCTGGTGGTGCGCCTGGAAGGGACCAACGTGGAGCTGGGCAAGCAGATCCTGGCCAGGTCCGGCCTGCCGATCATCGCCGCCGACAACCTCGCCGACGCCGCCGAGAAGGTGGTGCGTGCCGTGAAGGAAGCCGCCTGATGGCCATTCTCGTCGATGCCAACACGCGGGTGATCACCCAGGGCTTCACCGGCGCGCAGGGCACGTTCCACTCCGAGCAGGCGATCGCCTATGGCACGAAGGTGATGGGCGGCGTGACGCCGGGCAAGGGCGGGACGAAGCATCTCGGCCTGCCGGTGTTCGACACCGTCGCGGAGGCGGTGGCCGCGACCGGGGCAACCGCGAGCGCCATCTACGTGCCGCCACCCTTCGCCGCGGACGCGATCCTGGAGGCGCTGGACGCCGAGGTGCCGCTCATCGTCTGCATCACGGAGGGGATTCCGGTGCTGGACATGGTGCGGGTAAAGCGCGCGCTGTGCGGCGGCCGGTCCCGCCTTATCGGGCCCAACTGCCCCGGCGTGATCACGCCGGATGCCTGCAAGATCGGCATCATGCCCGGGCACATCCACAAGCGTGGCAAGATCGGCATCGTCTCGCGCTCCGGCACGCTGACCTACGAGGCGGTGGCGCAGACCACGGCGGCGGGGCTCGGCCAGTCTTCCTGCGTGGGCATCGGCGGCGACCCGGTGAAGGGCACCGACTTCATCGAGGTGCTGGAGATGTTCCTCGCCGACCCGGAGACCGAGGCGCTCGTCATGATTGGCGAGATCGGCGGGCAGAGCGAGATCGAGGCGGCGGAATTCCTGGCCGCCAACAAGGTGAAGAAGCCGGTCGTGGGCTTCATCGCCGGGGCCACGGCCCCGCCCGGGCGGCGCATGGGCCATGCCGGGGCGGTGATCTCCGGCGGGCGCGACACCGCGGCGGCGAAGTTCGAGGCGATGCGCGCGGCGGGGATCCATGTCGCGGAAAGCCCGGCGGCGCTGGGCAGCACCATGGTACGGGCGCTGCGCGGGTAACACGGCATGGGCGCGGCAACCAATCCGGTTCTGGCACCGCGCATGCATCGAGCGATGAGGAATGACGGGCTGGCATGGCTGGCGGGCAAGCATGCGCGATGCGCAGGGCTGATCCCGCCGCCGCCGCCTTGATCGCGCCGCACCACGGCACGATGCCGTAACCATTCCCTGCGCTGCTTCGCCGCGGCCAGGGGCACGATGGGAATAAGAGGATAACGATGCCGGGAATGGAAATGCTCGCGAGTGCCATCAACGGCGGCAATGCCGCCTACGTGGCCGATCTCTATGCGCGCTGGGTGCGCGAGCCCGCCTCCGTGGACGCGAGTT
Source organism: uncultured Pseudomonadota bacterium (assembly GCA_963764465.1). GTDB lineage: Bacteria > Pseudomonadota > Alphaproteobacteria > Acetobacterales > Acetobacteraceae > JAJXXT01. The sequence goes on from CAVXSO010000007.1 coordinate 669,703, forward strand.
TCGGCGAGTTGTTCGCGGCGCTGAACGACGAGGCCCGCGCAATCCTGACCGACGCTTCCGGCGCTTCCTGGGCGCCGCGCAGCTTCGCGATCCCAGCCGCCGAGCCGGCCAAGCCGGCGGCGAAGGGCCCGCTGCCCAGCGGCAAGAGCGACGCGGCGCCGCTCGACCTCGAGCATGTCCGCGCGGCGACGCAGGATAGCCTGCGCGCGCTGATGATGATCCGCGCCTACCGCGTGCGCGGCCACCTCGAGGCGCGGCTCGATCCGCTGGGGCTGCAGGTGCCGAAGCCGCACGCGGAGCTGGACCCCGCGACCTACGGCTTCACCGCGGCCGACATGGACCGGCCGGTCTTCATCGACAAGGTCCTGGGCCGCGAGACGGCGACCCCGCGCGAGATCCTCGCGGTGCTGCGCGCCGCCTATTGCGGCAGCGTGGGCGTCGAGTTCATGCACATCCAGGACCCGGAGCAGAAGGCCTGGATCCAGCGCCGCATCGAGGCCCAGGACCGCTCCTTCGACGACGGGACGCGGCGCACGATCCTGAGGCAGCTCACGGAAGCCGAGGGACTCGAGGCGTTCTGCCAGCGCCGCTATGTCGGCACCAAGCGCTTCGGGCTCGAGGGCGGCGAAGTCACGATCCCGGCGCTGCACGCGATCATCGAGACCGCGGCGCAGGCGGGCGTGGGGGAAATCGCGATCGGCATGCCGCATCGCGGCCGGCTCAACACACTGGTCAACATCGTCCGCAAGCCGTTCGTGCAGCTGTTCAGCGAGTTCGGCGGCGAGAGCTTCAAGCCGGACGACGTGCAGGGCTCGGGCGACGTGAAGTACCACCTCGGCACCTCGACCGACATCGAGGTGGCGGGCCGCAAGGTCCACCTCTCGCTGCAGCCGAATCCCTCGCACCTGGAAGCCGTCGATCCGGTGGTGGTGGGCAAGGTGCGCGCGCGCCAGGACCAGGCGGGCGACACCAGGGCGCGGCGCAGCGTCATGGGCATCCTGATGCATGGCGACGCGGCGTTCGCGGGCCAGGGCCTGGTTTACGAGACGCTGGCGATGAGCCAGCTCATCGGCTACCGCACCGGCGGCACCGTTCACGTGGTGGTGAACAACCAGATCGGCTTCACCACCGTGCCGGCGCATGCGTTCTCCGGTCTCTACTGCACGGACGTTGCGAAGTCGGTACAGGCGCCGATCCTGCACGTGAACGGCGACGACCCGGATGCGGTGGTGTGGTGCTCGCGCTTCATCACCGAGTTCCGCATGGCGTTCGGCACCGACGTGGTGCTCGACATCGTCTGCTATCGCCGCCACGGCCACAACGAGACGGACGAGCCGGCATTCACCCAGCCGCTGATGTACCGCGCGATCGACGCGCTGCCGACGACGCGGACCATCTTCGCGGACCGGCTGGTGGGCGAGGGCGTGCTGAGCGCGGACGAGGCGAAGGCGATGGCGGACAGCTACATCGCCACGCTGGAGGCGGCCTACCAGGCCGCCAAAGCCTACAGGCCGAACAAGGCGGACTGGCTGGAGGGGCACTGGACGGGCTTTTCCACGCCCGGCAACGAGGCGGAATGGACCGAGGACGAAACCTCCGTCCCGCTCGCCGCGCTACGCGACGTGGGCAACGCGCTGTGGCGCGTGCCGGAGGGTTTCGCGGTGAACCCGAAGATCGCGCGCCAGCTTGAGGCCAAGCGCGCGATGATCGAGAACGGCGAGGGCATCGACTGGGCGACCGGCGAGGCGCTGGGCTTCGGCACGCTGCTGACGGAGGGGCACCGGGTGCGGCTTTCCGGCGAGGATTGCCAGCGCGGCACGTTCAGCCAGCGCCACGCGGTGCTGATCGACCAGACCAACCAGAACGAATACGTGCCGCTCAACAACATCGCGGGCGGCCAGGCGCGCATCGAGATCTTCAACTCGCTGCTCTCCGAGGCCGGCGTGCTGGGCTTCGAGTACGGCTACAGCCTGGCGGACCCGCGCACGCTGGTGCTGTGGGAAGCGCAGTTCGGCGACTTCGCCAACGGCGCGCAGATGATCATCGACCAGTTCATCGCCTCGGGCGAGAGCAAGTGGCTGCGCATGTCGGGCCTCGTGATGCTGCTGCCGCATGGCTATGAGGGCCAGGGGCCGGAGCATTCCTCCGCGCGGCTCGAGCGCTACCTGCAGCTGTGCGCAGAGCGGAACATGACGGTGGGCAACCTGACGACGCCCGCCAACTATTTCCACGCCCTGCGCCGGCAACTGAAGCGCAACTTCCGCAAGCCGCTGGTGCTGATGACGCCGAAGTCGCTGCTGCGGCACAAGCTCGCGATCTCCGCCATCGCCGACTTTGCCTCCGGCTCGCGCTTCCGCCCGGTGATCGGCGAGGTCGATGCCATCGCTGAGGGCAAGGACGTTCGCCGCGTCGTGCTGTGCACCGGCAAGGTCTATTACGACCTGCTGACGGCGCGACGCGAGAAGGGGATCAAGGATATCGCGATCGTGCGTGTGGAGCAGTTGCATCCGTTCCCGGTGGTGTCGCTGCCGAAGGCGCTGGCGCAGTACCCGAAGGCGGAGGTGGTATGGTGCCAGGAGGAGCCGGAGAACATGGGTGCGTGGAACTTCGTCGACCGACGCATCGAGAAGGCACTCGCGGGGATCGATATGAAGGCGAAACGGCCACGCTATGTCGGACGGGCAGAGGCGGCGAGCCCGGCAACTGGCCTGGCCAAGACGCATGCAGCCGAGCAGGCCGCCCTCGTCGCCGAGGCGCTGGCGTAGTTGTTGACCGCGGCGGCGCGACGCGATGGCGCCGTCCCAAGGGAGCTGACCGATGACCGTTGATATCAAGGTGCCGATGCTCGGCGAGAGCGTGACCTCCGCCACCGTGGCGCGCTGGCTGAAGAAGGCGGGCGAGGCCGTGGCGGTGGACGAGCCGCTGGTCGAGCTGGAGACCGACAAGGTGACGGTGGAAGTGCCCGCGCCGGCGGCGGGAACGCTGGAATCGGTCAGCGCCGCCGAAGGCGCGGAGGTGGAGGTGGGCGCGCTCCTGGGCACGCTCGCCGAGGGCCGCGCCGCCGCGAAGCTCGCTGCCAACCCGGCACCCGGGGTCAACCCGCCGCCCGCGCCGCCCGGGCCGGTGGCGCGCCCGGCGACGCCGGCGGCACCGCCCGCACCCGTGCCGGCGGCCGCCCCGGCGCACGCGCCGATGCCAGCCGCCGCGAAGCTGATGGAGGAGAACAAGGTCGCGGCCAGCGCCGTCGGCACCGGCACGGGCAAGGACGGGCGGATCACCAAGGGCGACGTGCTGGAGTTCCTGGCGCGCCCCGCGCCCGCCGCCGCCGCGCCCGTCGCCGTGAAGGCGCCGCGCGGGACGGAAGCAGGCGAGGAGCGCGTGCGCATGACGCGGTTGCGCCGCACCATCGCCGCCCGGCTCAAGGAAGCGCAGAACACGGCGGCCATGCTGACCACCTTCAACGAGGTGGACATGGGCGCGGTGATGGCGCTGCGTGCCGAATACAAGGACGCGTTCGAGAAGAAGAACACGGGTGTGCGCCTCGGGTTCATGTCCTTCTTCGTGCGCGCCTGCTGCGTCGCACTCGCCGAGTTCCCGGCGGTCAACGCCGAGATCGATGGCGACGACATCGTCTACAAGCATTTCGTGCACATGGGCATCGCGGTCGGCGGGCCCACGGGCCTGGTCGTGCCGGTGCTGCGGGACGCGCAGACGCTCTCCTTCGCGGAGATCGAGGGGCGGATCGCGGACTTCGGCCGCCGCGCGCGCGACGGCGCGCTGAAGCTCGACGAGCTCGCGGGCGGCACGTTCAGCATCACCAATGGCGGCGTCTATGGCAGCCTGATGTCCACGCCGATCCTGAACCCGCCGCAGTCCGCGATCCTGGGCATGCACAAGATCCAGGACCGGCCGATGGCGATCGGCGGCAAGGTCGAGATCCGCCCGATGATGTACCTGGCACTCTCCTACGACCACCGGATCGTGGACGGGAAGGAAGCCGTGTCGTTCCTGGTGCGCGTGAAGGAAGGCATCGAGGATCCGCGCCGCCTGTTGCTGGGGCTCTAGGAAATGCCGGACTCGTTCGACGTCATCGTCATCGGCGCCGGACCGGCCGGCTATGTCTGCGCGATCCGCGCGGCACAGCTCGGCATGAAGGTCGCGTGCGTGGAGAAGAGCGCGACGCTTGGCGGCACGTGCCTCAATATCGGCTGCATTCCATCGAAGGCGCTGCTGCAATCCTCGGAGAACTTCGCCGCCGCGTCGCACGACTTCGCGGCGCATGGCGTGATGGTCGAGGGCGTGAAGCTCGACCTCAAGCGGATGCAGGCGCGCAAGGACGAGGTCGTCACGGCCAACGTCAAGGGCGTGGAGTTCCTGTTCCGCAAGAACAAGGTGACCTGGCTCAAGGGCGAGGGGAAGATCGCGGCGCCGGGCAAGGTCGCGGTCGGCGATACCATTTACGAGACGAAACATATCGTCATCGCGACCGGCAGCGAGAGCATGCCGCTGAAGGGTGTGGAGGTCGATGAGAAGCGCATCGTCACCTCGACCGGGGCGCTGGAGCTGGATGCGGTGCCGGGGCACCTCGTCGTCATCGGCGGCGGTGTCATCGGGCTCGAGCTTGGCAGCGTCTGGGCGCGGCTCGGCGCCAAGGTGACGGTCGTCGAGTTCCTCGACACGATCCTGCCGACGATGGACCGCGAGGTCAGCCGCGGCTTCGAGCGTATCCTGGCCAAGCAGGGATTCACGTTCCGGCTCGGCACCAAGGTCACCGCGGCGAAGGCGGACAAAAAGGGCGTCGATCTCATCCTTGAGTTCAGCGAAGGGCGAGCCTGCCGCCGGCGGCAAGGCGGAGGCGCTGCGCGCAGACGTGGTGCTGCTGGCGATCGGGCGGCGGCCGTACAGCGCGGGGCTCGGGCTCGAGGCCGCCGGCGTGGCGCTCGACGAGCGCGGGCGGGTGAAGACGGACGCGCACTGGGCGACCAACGTGGCGGGCATCTATGCCATCGGCGACGTGATCGCCGGGCCGATGCTCGCGCACAAGGCCGAGGAAGAGGGCGTGGCGCTGGCCGAACGCCTCGCGGGGCAGGCCGGGCACGTGAACTACGCGGCGATTCCGGGCGTGGTCTACACGTGGCCGGAAGTCGCCGCCGTGGGCCGCACGGAAGAGCAGCTGAAGGCCGAGGGCGTGGCCTACACGGTCGGCAAATTCCCCTTCACGGCCAACGGGCGCGCGCGCGCGATGGGCGACACGGACGGGTTCGTGAAGCTGCTGGCGGACAAAAAGACCGACCGGCTGCTCGGCGCCCATATCATCGGCCCCGACGCCGGAACGATCCTGGCGGAGCTGGTCATGGCGATCGAGTTCGGCGCCTCCGCCGAGGATGTGGCGCGGACCTGCCACGCGCATCCCTCGCTCTCCGAGGCGATCAAGGAAGCGGCGCTGGCCGTCGGCGGCCGGGCGCTGCACATGTAGCGAGAGGCGCGCAGGATCCATGATGGGGCAGCGCGCCGACAAGCCTGCAACGGACGCCACGATGCGGTGCGCACCGCTGCCTGCGCTCACCATGGGCGAGCCGGCGGGGATCGGGCCGGAGATCGCGGTCGCGGCCTGGCGCGCGGGGCGGCGTTTCCTGTTCGTGGGCGACCCTTCGGTGCTGCGTGGCGCGAAGGTGCGGGAGGTCACGTCCGTCGCCGAAGCCACTGAAGACGCGATCCCGGTGCTGAGCGTTCCGCTCGCGGCCCCCGCCGTGCCGGGCAGGCTGGATCCCGCCAACGCGCCGGCCGTGATCGCCTCGATCGAGACGGCCGTGAGGCTCGCGATGGCGGGCGAGGTTGGCGCCGTCGTGACCAACCCGATCCAGAAATCCGTGCTGACGCGCGCGGGGTTCGCGCACCCGGGACATACGGAGTTCCTCGCGGCGCTGACGGGTGCCGCCATGCCGGTGATGATGCTGGCCTGCGAGGCGCTGCGCGTCGTTCCGATCACGATCCATGTATCGTTGCGACGGGCGATCGAAATGCTCGATGCCGGCCTCATCCTGCGCACCGCGCGCGTGACCGCTGAGGCGCTGCGGCGGGACTGGGGCATGGCGCGGCCGCGGCTCGCCTTCACGGGCCTCAACCCGCACGCGGGCGAGGATGGGACGATGGGCGACGAGGAGGAGCGGATCATCCGCCCGGCGATCGCCGCGTTGCGCGCTGAAGGGATCGAGGCGCTCGGCCCCTTCCCCGCCGACACGATGTTCACGCCCGCGGCGCGCCTGGGCTACGACGTGGCGATGGGGATGTACCACGACCAGGTGCTGACCCCGATCAAGACGTTGGACATGCATGGCGGCGTGAACGTGACGCTCGGCCTGCCGATCGTGCGCACCTCGCCGGACCACGGCACGGCGCTCGACATCGCGGGCAAGGGGGTCGCCGACCCGGGCAGCGTGGTCGCAGCGCTCGACCTCGCGGTGGACCTTGCGCGGCGGCGGCTGGCGGCGAAGATCGGGGCATGAAACCCCTGCGTCTCGGCGTCAACGTCGATCATGTCGCCACCGTGCGCAATGCGCGCGGTAGCCCCTACCCGGACCCGCTGGAGGTCGCGCGCGCGGCGATCGCGGCGGGGGCGGACGGCATCACCATCCACCTGCGCGAGGATCGGCGGCATATCCGCGACGCGGACGTGGCGGCGATGAAGGCCGGCATCGCCCGGCCGCTCAACCTGGAGATGGCGGCGACGCCGGAGATGGTGCGCATCGCGCTCGCCACGCGCCCGCACGCCGCCTGCATCGTGCCGGAGCGGCGGGCGGAGGTGACGACGGAAGGCGGGCTCGATGTCGCGGGGCAGGCGGCGTCGCTGAAGCCGATGGTGGCGGAACTGGCGGCGGCGAGCATCCGCGTCTCGCTGTTCGTCGATCCCGATCCGGCGCAGCTGCGCGCCAGCGCCGCCGTGGGTGCCGCGGTGGTGGAGCTGCACACCGGCGCCTACGCCGAGGGCAAGCCGGGCGAACTCGAGCGCCTGCGCGCGGGTGCCGCGCTCGCCGCGTCGCTCGGGCTCGAGGTGCATGCGGGGCACGGGCTGACCTACGACAACGTGGGCCCGGTCGCGGCGATCCCCGAAGTGGTGGAGCTGAATATCGGGCATTTCCTGATCGGCCAGGCGATCACGGACGGGATTGCCAAGGTGGTGGCGCACATGAAGGCGCTGATGCAGGCCGCACGAACGTGAAAAGCCGGGGCCTTCAGGCCCCAATTCATCGGATCCAAGGGCCTGAGGCCCTTGGTGGGTCCAGGGCAAAGCCCTGGCCTTATCCCCTTGGATGCGTCTTTTCCCAAACCTCCAGCAACGCCGCCTCGTCCACCGCCGTGTATCGTTGCGTGGTCGAAAGGCTGGCGTGGCCGAGCAGTTCCTGGATCGAGCGCAGGTCGGCGCCGCCCGCCAGCAGGTGGGTCGCGAAGCTGTGGCGCAGCGCGTGCGGGGTCGCGTGTTCCGGCAGGCCGGCGAGGCGGCGATGCGCCCGCAGCGCGCGCTGGGCAACGCCGGGGTTGAGGCGGGCGCCGCGCGCACCGACGAAGAGCGGCGCATCGGGTGACGGCGCGGGGTGCACGGCGAGCCAGGCCGCGAGCGCCGCGCGCACGGCAGGCAGCACGGGCACGAGGCGTTCCTTGCTGCCCTTGCCGGTGACGCGCAGCACGTCCGACGACGCGGCGCGGACATCGAGCGACAGCGCCTCCGAGATGCGCAGACCGCAGCCGTAGAGCAGGGTGAACAGCGCGGCGTCTCGAATTGCATCGGCTTCGGTGGCGCCCTCGGCGTCGGGCGGGGTCAGCGCGCGGGGCAGCGGCTTCTTCGCCCGCGGCGTGGAGACCAGGCGAAGTTGCTCGTTGGCGAGACCGTGGCGGCGGGCGAGGAAGCGAAAGAAGCCACGCACGGCGGCAAACTGGCGCGCGCGGGTCGCGGCGCCGCGGCCCTTGGCGGCGGCGTGCGCGAGCCAGGCGCGGAAATCGGCCGCGGTCAGCGCCGCGAGCGCGGCACGGTCCGGCTCCGCCCCGAGATGGGCGGTCATGAAGCGCAGGAAGTCGCCGGCCGATTCGGTGTAGGATTCAATTGTCGCCGGCGCGGCGCGGCGTTCCGCGCGCAGCCAGGTGAGCCAGGCCTCGAGGTCCGTCACGCCAACCCCGTCACGCCAACCACGCGGCGGCGACGGCGCGGCCGAGGAAGCCGAGCACGCCTGCAACGTGCGAGATGTCCAGCAGGTCGCCGTGGCGCGTCGCGAGTGCCAGCATCGCCGGGGCCGCCAAGCCGGGCACCAGCACCAGCGCGTCGTGTTCCGCGAGGGCCGCGGCCTCGCCGTGTACGGCCGGATCGTGGCAGGCGGCACCGATGGCCACGCTGCGCCCGCCCAGCCAGCGTTCCACCTCGCCCGGAGGCAGGCGGCGCGTGCCGGGAACCTCCTCCTCCACGCAGAGCGCCGCCGCGTCCACACCGAGCAGCGGCGGGAACATCTCCGAGACGCAGGTGGGGACGGAGGCGGCGGAGAACAGCGCCAGCACCGCCTCCTGCACGCGCGCGCCGAGTGCGGCGGTGGCGCGGCCGGCGGCGACGACGCTGGCCGCATCCTGCCGGGCGGCGGCGACCATGGCGGCGAGGTGGTCCGCGACGCCTTCCCCATGGCGGCGCAGCGGCGGCGTCAGCGCGGCGTAGAGCGCGGGGCGGGCAGCGAGGAAGCCGGGATGGGCGCGCAGATAGGCCGCGACCGATTCCGCCGCCTCGTCCCCCGGCAGCGGCGCCGAATCAGGCAATCGCCCGGTTCCCGCGCATGGGGCCCCTACGCAATGCTCTGGCCCGCCTTCGCCCAGTCGGCGAGGAAGGCGGCGAGGCCCTTTTCCGTCAGCGGGTGCTGGTAGAGCGAGCGCAGCACGGCGGGCGGCAGGGTCGCGACATGGGCGCCGAGCTTCGCGGCCGCGATCACGTGCAGCGGCCCACGGACGGAGGCGACCAGCACCTCGGTCTTGATCGCGGGGTAGTTGCGGTAGATCTGCACGATCTCGGCAATCAGCCCCATGCCGTCGTGCCCGATATCGTCGAGCCGGCCGACGAAGGGGGAGATGAAGGTGGCGCCAGCCTTGGCGGCGAGCAGCGCCTGTCCCGCGGAGAAGCAGAGCGTGACGTTGGTCATCACGCCCTCGCCGGAAAGCAGCTTGCAGGCACGCAGCCCGTCCGGCGTGAGCGGCAGCTTGATGGTGACGTTGTGGGCGATGGCGCGCAGCACCCGCGCCTCGCGGATCATGCCGTCATAGTCCGTCGCCGCAACTTCGGCGCTGACGGGGCCGGGAACGACGGCGCAGATCTCCGCGATCACGTCCTGGATGCGGCGGCCGGACTTGGCGATGAGGGACGGATTCGTGGTGACACCGTCGAGCAGGCCGGTCTCGGCGAGTTCCGCGATCTCCTTGGTGTCGGCGGTATCGACGAAGAATTTCATGCGCTCTTCCTGCTGCTCTTCCTGATGGGGCGTGGTTGCGGCAGACGATAGCGCATGTCCCCGCGTCGCGTGAGTGTGCTGCTGCCGTATCCGTTCGCGGGGCCGTTCGATTATGCCCTGCCGGAGGGGAACCCTGGCGGCGAGGCGGACGGCGCCGATCTGGAGGGCGCCGGGGCGGAGCCAGGCAGCCTCGTCGTGGTGCCGCTGGGCAGCAGGGACGTGGTGGGCGTGGTGTGGGACGCCGAGCCAGACCCGAACCTGCCGGCGCGCAAGCTGCGTCCGGTCCGCGAGGTGCTGCGGTGGCCGCGGATGCGGGAGGATCTGCGGCGGCTGGTGGACTGGATCGCCGCCTACACCCTGGCGCCGGCGGGCGACGTGCTGGCGATGGCGCTGCGCCCCTTCGTGCTGGAGCCAGAGGCACCGGTGCGGGGCTGGGCGCGGGGAAGCGGCAGCGCGAAGCCGAGCGAGGCGCGCGCGAGGGTGCTGGCAGCGCTGGCGGCCGGGCCGGTGCCGGCGCGGGGGCTTTCGGGCGTGGCGTCCGCGGCGGTGATCCGTGGCCTCGCCGAGGTGGGCGCGATCGTGGCGGTGGAATTGCCGCCGCCAGCGCCGACGCTGCCCGATCCCGCGCATCCCGGGCCGCGGCTGTCCGAGGTGCAGCGCGCGGCCGCGGATGCGCTCGGGGCCGAAGGGTTCTCGGTGACGCTGCTCGACGGCGTGACGGGGTCCGGCAAGACCGAGGTCTATTTCGAGGCGATCGCGGCCGCATTGCGGCGGCAGCAGCAAGTGCTGGTGCTGCTGCCGGAGATCGCGCTCTCGGCGCAGTGGCTGGAGCGGTTCGAGCGGCGGTTCGGTTGCCCGCCGGCGCTGTGGCACTCCGAACTCGGAGCCAAGCGGCGGCGGGAGACGTGGCGGCGCGTGGAGCGCGGCGAGGCGCCGGTGGTGGTGGGCGCGCGATCCGCCCTGTTCCTGCCATTCCCGAAGCTCGGCCTGGTCGTGATCGACGAGGAGCACGAGACGGCGTTCAAGCAGGAGGAGGGCGTGATCTATCACGCCCGCGACATGGCGATCGTGCGCGCGCGGCTGTGCGGGGCGCCGGTTGTGCTGGTCTCCGCCACGCCGAGCCTGGAGACGGTGCACAACGTCGAAACCGGACGCTACCGGCGCGTGTCGCTGCCGGCGCGGCATGGTGGCGCGGTGCTGCCCGCGGTTGCCGCGATTGATTTGCGGGCGACGCCGCCGGAGCGCGGGAAATTCCTCTCGCCGCCCCTGATCGAGGCGGTGTCCCGGACGCTTGCGAAGGGCGAGCAGGCGATGCTGTTCCTCAACCGGCGAGGCTACGCGCCGCTGACGCTGTGCCGGCATTGTGGACACCGGTTCGCCTGCCCCAACTGCACCGCCTGGCTGGTGGAGCATCGCGCGCGGGGGGTGCTGCAGTGCCACCATTGCGGCCACGCCATCCCGCCGCCGGCGGCATGCCCCGCCTGCGGGGCGGCGGACACGCTGGCGCCGGTGGGGCCGGGGATCGAGCGCATTACCGAAGAGGTGCGGGAGCGCTGGCCGGATGCGCGCCTGCTGGTGATGGCGAGCGACACGCTGGTGGGCCCGGCGGCAGCGGCGGAAGCGGCGCGGGCGGTGGCGGCGCGGGAGGTCGACCTCATCATCGGCACGCAGATCGTGGCCAAAGGGTGGCATTTTCCGCACCTGACGCTGGTCGGCGTGGTGGATGCCGACCTTGGCCTGGGCGGCGCGGACCTGCGCTCGGCAGAGCGGACGTTCCAGTTGCTGCACCAGGTGGGCGGGCGGGCGGGGCGGGCGGAGGCGCCGGGGCGCGTGCTGCTGCAGACCTGGGAGCCGGAGCACAGGGTGATGACGGCGCTGCTCTCCGGCGAACTTGGCGCATTCATGGCAAGCGAGGCGGCGGAGCGGCAGGTAGGCAACTGGCCGCCCTATGGCAGGCTCGCGGCGCTGATCGTGAGCGCGGGGACGGATGCGGCGGCCGATGCGCTGGCCGGCGCCCTGGGGCGCGCGGCGCCGCGTGGGCCGGGGATCTCGGTGCTCGGGCCCGCACCGGCACCGTTCGCGCTGCTGCGCGGGCGGCACCGGCGGCGGCTGCTGTTGCGCACGCGGCGCGACGTCTCGCCGCAGAAGCTGCTGCGGGCGTGGCTGGCGCAGGTAAAGGTGCGCGGCGATGCGCGGATCGAGGTGGACGTGGACCCGATCAGTTTTCTTTGACGGGTTGTATTTCCTCGCGCGGCGCCGCGGCGGTGCGTGTCGCCTGGTCCTTTGCCGCGGCGGCGCCGATGGCTGCAGGCGTTCCCGCCCGGCGCATCCGCTTTTCCCGGGGAAATGCTCCGCGATCGGGTGGGATTATTCGCCGCTGTCATTCACAAATCATAAAAGGCGGCGGCATTGGCAGCGAGAATGGCGGCGTGAGTGGATTGCGGCAGCAGCGCGAGCGTTGCCTCGCGCCAGGCGGCGTAGCCACCAGCGAGGTTCACCACGGGCCAGTCGCTGCCCCACAGAAGGCGCTCGGGGCCGAAGGTGGCGAGCAGGTGGTCGGCGAAGGGTTTCAGGCGCGAGAGAGTCCAGTCCGCGCCGGCCTCTGTCACCAGGCCAGAAAACTTGCAGGACCAGCGGGTGGAATTTGCGATCACCGCCATCTGCTCCGCCCATGGGTGCAGGACAGCGTTCGCGATGCCGGGCTTCGCCGCGTGGTCGATCACCGCCGCGAGATTGGGGTGGCGGCGCGCGAGTTCCGGCAGCAGGGGCAGATGGCGTGGCTGCACCAGCAGGTCGAGCCGCAGACCGGCGTGTGCCATTGCCGAGAGAGCCGGCTGCACCTCCGGGCGGAGAATCCATTCCGTATCAGCAATATCCTGCAGCATCGGACGCAAGCCCTTGAGCAGGGGCTCGCGCGCCATCGCGGCGACCCGTTCGGGGGCGCTCGGCGCCGCCAGGTCGGTCCAGCCGACGACGCCGCGCACGAGACCCCCGGAGTCGCGTGCCGTCGCCAGCATGAAGCCGGTCTCCGCCTCCGTGGGGGCGGCCTGGACCAGCACGGTTGCGGTGATGCCGCCGAGCAGCGGACGGAGATCGGCAAGGCCGTAGTCGCGATGGATCGGCAGATCCGGCGTCAGCCAGCCATAGTCGCCGCGATCGAGCCGCCAGACGTGGTGATGCGCATCGACCAGCATTACGGTGCCGCCGGCGTGGGCGCGGCATCCGGTAACAAGCCGGATCGTTTCAGGTTCAGCCACAGTGCCGGCGGGATTGGATAGCGCATCATGGCCGCGTTCTCGTGCACTTCCCCGGGCGAGCGGGCGCCGGGAATGACGGCGGCGACGACCGGGTGGGCGGCGCAGAATTGCAGTGCCGCGGCCTTCAGCGGCACGCCGTGGCGCGCGCAGGCCGCATCGAGCGCCTGGGCGCGGGCCATGAGGTCCGCTGGCGCCGTCTCATAGTTGAAGGTGGTGCCGCCGGCGAGCAGACCGGAGTTATACGGCCCGCCGAGCACCACGCGCGCGCCGCGCGCCGCACAGGCCGGGAACAGCCGCGCGAGCGCCGTCTGGTCCAGGAGCGTGTAGCGACCGGCGATGAGGAACACATCGGGCCGCGCCCGTTCCAGCGCCAGCAGCGCCGGCTCGACGCGGTTGATGCCGAGCCCCCAGCCGAGGATCTCGCCGCGATCGCGCATCGCGGTAAGCACCTGGGCGGCGCCCGTCATCGCCTCCTCGAAACGATCCTTCCAGGCCGGACCGTGCCAATCCTCCGCGACGTCGTGGATATAGACGATATCGACGCGACGCAGCCCGAGGCGCTGCAGGCTGTCCTCGATCGAGCGGACTGTACCGGCGGCGGAGTAATCGATGCGGCGTCGGAACGGCAGCGCGTCGTGGAAGCCCTCGGCGGGGTTGGGCACTTCCGCCGGTTCCAACAATCGGCCGATCTTGGTGGAAAGCAGGTAGGCATCGCGCGGACGGGCACGCAGCGCGGTACCGAGCCGGTGTTCAGCGAGACCGGCGCCATAATGCGGCGCGGTGTCGAAATGGCGCACGCCTTCGTCCCAGGCCGCTGCGATGGTTGCGGCGGCGACCGGCTCCGGGATCGGCGCGAAGAGATTACCGAGCGGCGCCGAGCCGAAGCCGAGCGGGCCGTTGAGGGTGGTCACCGGCGTGCCCCCTCGTCTGGCGGCACAACACCCTTGGTCAGCAGGATGTTGCCGTAGAAGCGGCGCTCGCCGGTGGCGACGATGGCGTAGGCGCTCTCGGCCGCGGCATAGAATTCATGGCGTTCGAGCGACGTTGCCGCCGGCGCACCACTCGCCGCGAGCAAGGCGGCCATCTCCGCCACCGCGGGCGGCACGGCGCTGGCGTCGCCGATCACCTGCATCGTCGCTGCCGCCTCCACCGGGAGCACGCTCAGCATGGCGGCGAGCGCGCGTGGTGCGTCCACGCCCGCGAGCGGGACCAGCCGCCGGCCGCGCGTCGCGGGATAGTTCGCGTCCACCAGTGCGATGCGATCGCCGTGTCCCATGGCGGCAAGCGCGTGCAGGAGATCGGGCGTGAGCAGCGGATCGAGGCCGATGAGCATGGCGGTTCCCGGATGCGGTTTCCTGGCAGGCGCAGGCTGGCGCCAAGGCGGCCCTGGCACAATGGGGGTCGGCGCAACGGGCTAGCGGCGCAGGTGGCTCCCGTGGCATCCCGGAACCATGGCGGAACTGGCCATCATCATCCCGGTGTTGAACGAGCGCGACAACGTGGCGCCGCTGGTCGCGGCGCTGGACCAGGCGCTCCCCGGCATCGACTGGGAAGCGATCTTCGTCGACGACGATTCCACCGACGGCACGCGCGAGGAGGTGGCGCGGGTGGCGGCCGGCGATAAGCGGGTGCGGATGTTGCACAGGGTGGGCCGGCGTGGGCTTTCCTCGGCGTTCATCGAGGGTGCCAACGCCTCCTTCGCACCCTTCATCGCGGCGATGGACGGGGACCTGCAGCACGACGAGCACATCCTGCCACGCATGCTCACGGCGCTGCGCGAGGGGGCGGAGATCGCAATCGGCAGCCGCTATGTCCAGGGTGGCGGCATCGGCGACTGGGACACGCGGCGTGCGGGCCTTTCGAGCCTGGCCACCAGGCTCTCGCAGATCGTGCTGAAGGTGCCGGTGGCGGACCCGATGAGCGGCTTCTTCATGATCCGCCGCGACATCTATGACCGCGCGATGCGCCAGCTCTCGGCGATGGGGTTCAAGATCCTGCTCGACCTCATCGCCTCGCTGCCAACGCCGCCCCGGATCGTCGAGGTGCCGTACACGTTTCGCGCGCGTCTTGCCGGCGATTCCAAGATGAATGCCTCGGTGATGCTGGACTACGCGCTGCTGCTGCTCGACAAGATGCTGCGCCAGGCCGTGCCGGTGCGCTTCGTGCTGTTCGCGATCGTGGGGCTGGTGGGGCTTGCCGCGCATCTCGCGGTGCTGCGGCTGGGGCTGGCGGCGGGTTTCGGCTTTCCGCTCGCCCAGGCGGTGGCGACGGCGGTGGCGATCTACGGCAATTTCGAACTCAACAACGTCTTCACCTTCGGCGATTTGCGGCTGCGCGGGCCGCGGAAGGCGCGCGGCCTGATCATCTTCGCCGTGGTCTGTTCGGTGGGCGCGATCGGCAACCTCGGGGTCGCGGATTTCCTTGTCGGCACCTCGCACGAAGCCTGGTGGATCGGCGGCGTCGCCGGCGCGGTGATGAGCCTGGTATGGAACTACGCGGTGGGCGCCACGTTTACGTGGCGACGGCGTTTCGCGTGAGCTCCCACCACAGCGGCGTGCGGCCGGCGGCGAGCGCCTTCGTCTCGTAGCGCGTGGGCGGCCAGCCCGCGGGGCGCTCGCGCGCGGGCTCAGGTACGTCGAAAAATGGTTGCGATGCCAGAACTTCCGTGGTCCAGGCCTGGTAGACGGGATCGTCCGAGGCGATGCGCCAGACGCCTCCCGGTTTGATGACGCGGGCGAGCTCCGCGAGGTTGGCGGGGTGGACGAAGCGGCGGCGCGCGTGCCGTGCCTTCGGCCAGGGGTCGGGGAACATCAGCACCAGCCCGTCGAGCGAGGCTGGCGGCAGCGCGCGGATCAGCACGCGCGCATCCACCGGCCAGAGGCGCAGGTTGGGCGGCAGCGGACCATTCTCCTCCGCGCCCTCCGCCACGAGCTTCGCGAGCAGGGAGCAGATGCCGTTCTCATAGACCTCGCAGGCGACGAGACCGGTGCGGGGATGCGCCCGGACCTGTGCCAGCGCGTGTTCACCACCGCCGAAGCCCACCTCCAGCCACAGCCATTCGGGGTGCGGCGTAAAGGCGGCGAGCGGTTCCACGGCCTGGGCCACGTCGAAGCGCAGCCGCGGCAGCGTGACGTCCAGCAGCTTCCTCTGGCGCGGCCGCAGCGCATGGCCGCGACTGCGGCCGTAGAGCCGCTCGGAGGGAGGCTTCATCGGAGCGTCGGGCGAGGCGGCCACGCCGGACCCGCTGGCCGGGCATGAGCGCCCCCGTTCGTGCCCGTCAGCGCCCGAAGGCCCGCTTCAGCTCCGGCACCAGGTCGGTCTTTTCCCAGGTGAAGGTGCCCTTCTCCTCGTCCGGCTCGCGGCCGAAATGACCATAGGCGGACGCCGCAGCGTAGATCGGCCGATTGAGGTGCAGGTGCTCACGGATGCCGCGCGGCGAGAGGTTCACCAGCTCGCGCAGCGTCTTCTCGATCTTGGTCTCGTCCACGTCCTTGCCGGTGCCGTGCAGGTCCACATAGACCGAGAGCGGGTGGGAGACGCCGATCGCGTAGCTGATCTGCAGCGTGCAGCGCTCCGCCAGCCCGGCGGCAACGACGTTCTTGGCCAGGTAGCGGCAGGCATAGGCGGCCGAGCGATCGACCTTGGTCGGGTCCTTGCCGGAGAAGGCGCCGCCACCATGGGGCGCGGCCCCGCCATAGGTGTCCACGATGATCTTGCGCCCGGTCAGGCCGCAATCCCCGTCCGGGCCGCCGATGACGAACTTGCCCGTGGGGTTGATGTAGATTTCCTTCGCCGGCGGCATCCAGCCACGCGGCAGACTGCTCTCGATGATCGGCAGCAGCATGCGCTTGATCTCGGCCTGCTCGAGACGCTCCTCGTGCTGGGTCGAGACGACGACGGAGGTCGCGCCCACCGGCTTGCCGTCCACGTAGCGCAGCGTCACCTGGCTCTTGGAATCCGGGAGCAGGCCGCGCACCGCGACGTCGTTGTTGCGGCGCATCTCGCTCATCCGGCGCAGAATCAGGTGCGCGTAGTAGAGCGGCGCGGGCATCAGGGACGGCGTCTCGGTGCAGGCGTAGCCGAACATGATGCCCTGGTCGCCGGCGCCCTCGTCCTTGTTGCCGGCCGAGTCGACGCCCTGGGCGATGTCCTGGGACTGCGCGTGCAGGTGGACGTGCACCTGGGCGTTGCGCCAGGAGAAGCCGGCCTGGTCGTAGCCGATGTCATGCACCGCCATGCGCGCCAGGTGCGTGAGCAGCTCGTGCGTCACCGTGTCCGGCCCGCGGGTCTCGCCGGCGAGCACGATGCGGTTGGTGGTGACGAGCGTCTCGCAGGCGACGCGCGAATAGGGGTCGGCGGCGAGGAACGCGTCCAGAACGGTGTCGCTGATGCGGTCGGCGACCTTGTCCGGGTGACCCTCGGAGACCGATTCGGAGGTGAAGAGATACTCGCCCTTGTTGCGCATCGTTGTTGATTGCCCCGGCGTTGAGAAAACGGGGGGGTCAATGGCGGAAACACCCACCCCGGTCAAGGAACGGGGGTCAGCCCGGAGGGACGATCCCGAGCACGTCCGCCATGCCGTAGAGGCCGGGCTTGCGGCCATGGACCCAGCGCGCGGCACGCACCGCGCCGGTGGCGAAGGCGCGGCGGTCGAAGGCGCGGTGGGTGAGCGCGATGTGCTCCGTGGCGGAGGCGAAGAGCAGCGTGTGCTCCCCCACCACCTGGCCGCCGCGCAGCGCCGCGAAGCCGATGGCGCCGGCCGCGCGCGCGCCGGTGTGCCCGTGCCGCCCGCTCTCCATGTGGCCCTCGAGCGCGTGGCCGCGGCCGCGTGCCACGGCGCGGCCCATGGCGACGGCGGTGCCGGAGGGGGCGTCCACCTTCTGGCGGTGGTGCATCTCCAGGATCTCGGCGTCGTAGGCATCGGCCGGCAGCGCCGCGGCCATGCGCTCGGCAAGCGCCAGGACCAGGTTCACGCCGGGCGAGAAATTGGCGGCGTAGACGATGGGGACGCGGGAGGCGGCCTCGGCCAGCACCGCCTCGTCCGCCGCCGAAAGCCCTGTCGTACCAATGACATAGGCACACAGGGCACCGGCCACGGCGCGCGCGTTGGCGGCGGCGGCCGAGGCGTGGGAGAAATCGACCACGACGTCGCTCGCGGCCGCGAGCGAGGCAATATCCGTGAAGCGCCCCTCGCCGGGCTCGCGATCCACGCCGCCGGCGAGTTTCAGGCCCGCCGCCGCCACTTCCTCCGCGACCAGCCTGCCCATGCGCCCGGCGATGCCGGCGATTCCGATGCCCTTGCCCATGGCGTGACACTGCGCGGCGACGGGTTGCCGGGCAAGGGCCGGGCGCGCATGTTGCCCGGCATGCACGACCTTCCGGACGAGGCGGCGCTGCGCGCGCATTTCGGGTCGATGAGCGCCGTGGTCGCGGCCAAGGCGCTGCCGGGGCTGGACCGGCACTGCCGCGCCTTCATCGCGCTCTCGCCCTTTCTGGTGCTGGCGACGGCGGATGCCGCGGGCCGCGTCGATGCCTCGCCGCGCGGCGACGCGCCCGGCTTCGTGACGGTGGAGAGCGATACCGCGCTGCTGATCCCCGACCGGCCGGGGAATCGCCGCATCGACAGTTTCCGCAATATCGTGACCAGCCCCGGCGTCGGCATCATCTTCCTCGTGCCGGGGATCAACGAGTCGCTGCGGGTCAACGGCACCGCCGAGGTGGTGACGGACGCGACGCTCCTGGCGCCGCTGGCGGCACGCGGCAGGGCGCCGGCCACGGCACTGCGTGTCCACGTGGCGGAGGCGTTCTTCCATTGCGGCAAGGCCGCGATCCGCTCCGGCCTGTGGGATTCGGGCCGGCACGTGCCGCGCGGCGCGTTCCCCTCGCTGGGCCAGGTGATCGCGGACCAGACGCGCCTTACCACGGCCGCGGAGGCGGATGCCTCGATCGAGACCGCCTATCGCGAACGGCTGTACTGAGCGCGCCTTGGCGACCGCGCGTATCCCCACCTGGACCTGGGCTGTCCCGCTGCTGGGCTGGATTCTGCTCGGCCTCTGGTTCGGTGGCATCTCCCACACCGTGCTGGCGCTCGCGCGCATCGTCGTGCTGATCGGCTGCGTGCTGGCGGCGACGCATCACGCGGAGGCGGTGGCCGAGCGCGTCGGCGAGCCGTTCGGCACGCTGCTGCTGGCGCTCGCGGTAACGGCGATGGAGCTCGCGCTGATCATCTCGCTATCGCTGAAGGGCGAGGCGACGCTGGCCCGCGACACCGTGTTCGCGACCATCATGATCATCCTCAACGGCATGGTCGGGATCTGCCTGCTGCTCGGCGCCTCACGCCACCGGGAGCAGTTCTTCAGCCTCTACGGCGTGAACGCCACGCTCGCGGCGCTGGCGGCGATCTCGGTCATCACCCTGGTGCTGCCGAGCACCACGACGAGCCAGCCGGGCCCCTCCTACACGAGCGGGCAGCTTGCCTTTGTCAGTGTCGTCTCGCTCGTCCTCTACGGCGTGTTCGTGCTGGTGCAGACCGTGCGCCACCGGGACTACTTCCTGCCGCAGAGTGCCGCCGCGGAGCCGGAGCACACCGCGCACGCGGGCGACGCGGGCCACCTGGCGATCAGCTCCCTGCTCGCGCTGATCGGACTCGGAGCGGTGATCCTGCTGGCCAAGTCGCTGGGCGCGGCTATTGAACGCGGCGTCGAGCGGCTGGGCGCGCCGGAGGCGCTGGTCGGCGTCGTCATCGCCGTGATCGTGCTGCTGCCGGAGAGCCTGGCCGCGATCCGCGCGGCACGGGAGGACCGGCTGCAGACCAGCCTCAACCTCGCGCTGGGTTCGGCAATGGCCTCGATCGGGCTGACGATCCCGGCGGTCGCGGCGGTCTCGATCGCGATCCACTGGCCGCTGGTGCTGGGCATCAATCCCACGGAGACGGTGCTGCTGGCGCTGTCGCTGCTGACCGCGGCCCTTTCGCTCGGCACCGGGCGCACGACCGTGCTGCAGGGCGCCGTGCACCTGGTGATCTTCGGCGTCTACCTGTTCACCACGGTCATTCCGTAAGCCTGACGATCCGGCTGGACGATCCCGGCTGGGACGGAGGCACCCGGCGCGGGCAGCTTCAGTCCTTCTCGCCCTCGAAGAACTCCCGCACCTTGGCGAAGAAGCCCTCCGATTGCGGGCTGTGCTTGGTGTTCTTCGCCCCCTCCGCCTCGAACTGCTCGAGCAGCTCGCGCTGGCGGCGCGTGAGGTGCTGTGGCGTCTCCACCTGGAGGTGGATGAACATGTCGCCGCGCGCGGCGCTGTTGAGTACGGAGAAGCCCTTGCCGCGCAGGCGCTGCTGGTCGCCGGTCTGCACGCCGGCCGCGATCTTCACCTTCACCATGCTGCCGTCGATCGTCGGCACCTCGATGTCGCCGCCAAGGGCCGCCTGCGTCATGCGCAGCGGCACGCGGCAATGGATGTGCGCGCCGTCGCGCTGGAACAGCGGGTGCGGGCGAACCCCGACATGGACGTAGAGATCGCCAGGCACCGCGCCGGGACCGCCGGCCTCGCCCTCGCCCTGCAGGCGGATGCGCATGCCGTCCTCAAGCCCGGCCGGGATGCTGACCTGCAGGCTGCGCTCACGCCCGACGGTGCCGGCGCCGCGGCAGATGCGGCACGGGTTGCGCACCACGCGGCCCGAGCCGCCGCAGGTGGCGCAGGTGCGCTCGACGAGGAAGAAGCCCTGCTGCGCGCGGATGCGGCCATGCCCGCCGCAGGTGGAACAGACGTCCGAGCCGCGCTCCTTGTTCTCCGAGCCGGTGCCGTTGCACGCCTCGCACGTGACGCGGGTCGGCACGCGGATGGTGCGCTTGGTACCGGCGAAGGCTTCCTGCAGGTCGATCTCGACATCGGCTCGGATATCGGCGCCGCTGCGCGGGCCGCGCTGGCGCCCACGGCCCATGAAGTCGCCGAACATCTGGTCGAAGATGTCGCCGAGGCCGGCGCCACCCATGCCGCCCATGTCGAAGCCGCCGGGACCGCCGCCCTGCTCGAACGCGGCATGGCCGAAACGATCGTAGGCGGCGCGCTTCTGCTCGTCCTTCAGCACGTCGTAGGCCTCGTTCAGCTCCTTGAACTTGGCCTCGGCTGCCTTGTCGCCCGGGTTGCGGTCCGGGTGGTACTGCATCGCGAGCTTGCGGTAGGCGCGCTTGAGCTCGTCGGCGCCCGCGCCCTTGGTCACGCCGAGAACGGAATAGAAATCGGCCTTGGCCATCAACAACTCCAGAAAGTCCAAGGCTCTGCCCTGGACCCGCTGGGGCCCTGGGCCCCAGACCCCGAAACGGGGGTCCGGGATCTAGACCCCGGCGAGGTCCGGGAACAGCGCCCCTGGCCTTACGCCGACTTCTTCTTCGGATCCATGTCCTCGAAGTCCGCGTCGACGACCTTGTCGTCCGCGGGCTTCGCGCCGTCGCCAGCCGCGCCGGCCGCGCCCTGAGCCTGCTCGGCCTTGTAGAGCGTCTCGCCGATCTTCATCGCCGCCTGCGACAGGCGCTCCGTCGCGTCCTTCAGTGCCGCGGCGTCGTTGCCTTCGAGCGCGGTGCGGGCCGCGGCGAGCGCCGCCTCCGCCTCGCCCTTCTCCTGGGCGCCGAGCTTGTCGCCATGCTCCTTCAGGTTCTTCTCGACCTGATGGACCATCGCGTCCGCCTGGTTGCGCGCCTCGACCTGTTCGCGCCGGGCCTTGTCCGCCTCGGCGTTCGCCTCCGCCTCGCGCACCATCGCCTGGATGTCGGACTCGGAGAGGCCGCCCGAGGCCTGGATGCGGATCTGCTGCTCCTTGCCCGTCGCCTTGTCCTTCGCCGAAACCGAAACGATGCCGTTGGCGTCGATATCGAACGTGACCTCGATCTGCGGCACGCCGCGCGGCGCCGACGGGATGCCCGTCAGGTCGAAATTGCCGAGCAGCTTGTTGTCCGCCGCCATTTCGCGCTCGCCCTGGTAGACCTTGATGGTGACCGCGGTCTGCCCGTCCTCGGCGGTGGAGAAGGTCTGGCTCTTCTTGGTCGGGATCGTGGTGTTGCGGTCGATGAGCCGCGTGAACACGCCGCCCAGCGTCTCGATGCCGAGCGACAGCGGCGTCACGTCGAGCAGGAGCACGTCCTTGACGTCGCCCTTCAGCACGGCACCCTGAACCGCCGCACCGATCGCCACCACCTCATCGGGGTTGACGTTGCGGGCCGGCTCCTTGCCGAAGAACTTCTTCACCGTCTCGATCACCGCCGGCATGCGGGTCATGCCGCCGACCAGGATCACCTCGTCGATCTCGCCCGCCGTCACGCCGGCGTCCTTCAGTGCCGCGCGGCACGGATCCAGCGTGCGGTTGATGAGATCCTCGACCAGGCTCTCGAGCTTCGCGCGCGTCAGCTTCATCACCAGGTGCTTCGGCCCGGAGGCGTCGGCGGTGATGAAGGGCAGGTTGACCTCGGTCTCCTTCGAGGAGGAGAGCTCGATCTTCGCCTTCTCCGCGGCTTCCTTCAGCCGCTGAAGTGCCAGCTTGTCCTTGCGCAGGTCGATACCCTGGTCGCGCTTGAACTCGTCGGCGAGGTAGTCGATCACGCGCAGGTCGAAGTCCTCGCCGCCGAGGAACGTATCGCCGTTGGTGGACTTCACCTCGAACACGCCGTCGCCGATCTCGAGGACGGAAATATCGAACGTGCCGCCGCCAAGGTCGTAGACCGCGATCGTGCCGGTCTTTTTCTTGTCGAGGCCGTAGGCGAGGGCAGCCGCCGTCGGCTCGTTGATGATGCGCAGCACCTCGAGCCCGGCGATGCGGCCGGCGTCCTTGGTGGCCTGCCGCTGGCTGTCGTTGAAGTAGGCGGGGACAGTAATGACGGCCTGCGTCACTTTCTCGCCGAGGAATGCCTCGGCCGTCTCCTTCATCTTGCCGAGCACGAACGCGCTGATCTGGCTCGGCGCGTATTTCTCGCCGCGTGCCTCGACCCAGGCGTCGCCGTTGTCGCCGCGCACGATGGCGTAGGGCACCATGCCCTTGTCCTTGGACACCATCGGATCGTCGTAGCGGCGCCCGATCAGGCGCTTCACGGCGAAGAATGTGTTGGTGGGGTTGGTGACCGCCTGACGCTTCGCCGCCTGGCCGACCAGGCGCTCGCCGCTATCGGAGAAGGCGACGATCGAGGGGGTGGTACGCGCGCCCTCGCTGTTCTCGATGACCCGAACGTCCTTGCCGTCCATGATCGCGACGCACGAATTCGTCGTGCCGAGGTCGATGCCGATGACCTTGCTCATTCATGACTCCTTCAGCAGCGGGTTGCCGGCGGCCCGAAGCACCGCCCGAACCCCTTGGGATCGGAATATTGTACGCGGCATGTATGGACCCGGCGGGCGCGAGGCAAGGCCCACCGCCGATACCGCGCACATAATCCGTGCAGATCAGGCCGTGCGGTCGAGCTTCGGGCCCGCCACCTCCGCCGTCGGTGCCTTCGCCACGACCACCATCGCCGGGCGCAGCAGGCGGCCATTGAGCAGCCAAGCCTGCGACCAGGCCTGTATCACCGTGCCCGGCGGATGTTCGGCGCTCTCCTGCTCCGCCATCGCCTGGTGCTTGTTGGGGTCGAACAGCGCGCCGGTGGGGTCCTCGCGCACGACGCCGTGGCGCTCGAGGGCGGCGAGGAAGCTCCGCTCCGTGCCCTCGAACCCCTCGCGCAGGCGGGCGACGAGCGGCGGTTCGTCCGCCGCCGCGGCGGGGAAGGCCGCGAGGCCGCGGCGCAGCGTCTCGGCGACCTCGGCGATGTCGCTGGCGAATTTCTGCACCGCGAATTGCCGCGCCTCCGCCACCTCGCGCTGGCCGCGGGCGCGGATGTTCTGGGCCTCGGCCTCCGCGCGCATCCAGCGGTCGCGCATCTCGGCTAGCTCGGCCTCGAGCTCGGCGATGCGGGCGGTCGCGGCCTGCATGACGGCGTCCGGCGAGCCCGGGAGGGGGGTGGCGGGGTCGGTGTCGTTGGCGGGATCCGTGCTCATGGGCGCGGAGGTAGGCGAGAGCAGGGCCGGAGACAACCCGCCTCAGAGCAGACCCGCGCTGACGGGCGGCGATGCTAGCCCAGCAGCCGGCCGATGACGCGGGCGGTATAGTCCACCACCGGCACGATCCGGCCGTAGTTAATCCGTGTGGGACCGATGACGCCGATGGCGCCGACGATCCGCCCCTCGCCGTTGCGCGCGGGTGCGACCACGGTGGAGATGCCGGAGGCGCCGAACAGCCCGCTTTCCGCGCCGATGAAGATCCGCACGCCGTCGGACGCCTCCGCCATCTCCAACAGGCGCAGCATGGTCTCCTGCATCTCCAGCCGCTCGAACAGCTGGCGGATGGCGGCAAGGCGCTCGATCTCGTGGATGTCGTCGAACAGGCGGGCCTGGCCGCGGATGATGAGGCTGGCGCCGCGCCCCTCGCCGGACCAGGTGGCAAGCCCGGCCTCCACCACGTGTTGGGTAAGCTGGTCCAGTGCCGTGCGGTCCGCGGCCATGTCCTCGGCGACGATGCGGCGCAGTTCCGCGAGCGGGCGGCCGGCGAGGCGTGCGTTGAGGTAGTTGCCGGCCTCCACCAGCGCCGAGGGCGGCACGCCGGCCGGGATCTCGATCACCCGGTTCTCGACCGTGCCATCGGCGCCGACCAGAATCACGAGCGCGCGGCCGGAGCCGAGGGGCACGAACTCGATGTGGCGGACCGCGCCCTCCGATTTCGGTGCCAGCACCAGGCTCGCGGCGGCGGAGAGCCCGGAGAGCATGGCGGAGGCCTCGGCCAGCGTATCCTCCAGCGAGCGGCCGGAGGTGGCGAGCGTGCCACCGATCGCCTCCCGGTCCTGCTCCGAGATGTCGCCGAACTGCACCAGCCCATCGACGAACAGGCGCAGACCCCGCTCCGTCGGCAGGCGGCCGGCGGAGGTGTGGGGCGAAAACAGCAGGCCGGCATCCGTGAGGTCGGCCATGACGTTGCGGATCGTCGCCGGCGAGAGCGACAGCGGCAGCCGGCGGGAGAGCGTGCGGCTGCCGACCGGCTCACCGGTCTCGACGAATTGCTCCACGATTTCGCGCAGGACGGCGGCGGCCCGAGGGTCGAGACCCGGGGGCGGGCCGGCTGGCATGCGGGGCGGGCGGGCAGGTTGGTCCATCACACCATAATTGCGAGCCGGTCCCTCTATCGCAAGAAGTCCTTAGGCGGCGAGGATTGCTTCCACCACGCGCTGCACGGCCAGCGCCTCGGCCAGCGTCGCGAGGGGGTGAGGCTGGCCGCGCGACATCGCCGCGACCGCCGCGAGCTGGCGCTTGAGCACCAGCGGGCGGGCCTGATCCTGCGGCAGGGCGGAAGCGTCCGGCTGCCACGCGCCCCCAACCAGGCGCTCGGCGTGCGCCCAGTCGCGGATGCGCACGGCGCCGGCGTCGCCCGTGAGCGTCCAGGTGTTGCTGTCGTCCTGCGCCGTGGTGCCGACGCTGCCCTTGAGCGTGACCGGCAGGGCGCCGGCGGTGAGCCGGGCCGCGACCGAGGTTTCGCTGCGCCCGTCGCCCGGGAATTCGGCGTGGCCCTCGACCAGCGCGAGCGGGCCGAACAGGCGGTGGCTGAGGAACAGGAAATGCGAGATCACCTCCCGCGTAAAGCCGCCCTCGGCGCGGCCGTCGAGCCAGGAGGCGGCGGCACGCTGCCAGGTGCGCGGCCAGGTGGCGAAGGCGACGTCGATCGCGAGCGTGCGCGGCGTGCCGACCACGCCCTCGGCAAGCCAGGCCCGGATGCGCTCGGCGGCGAAGGAGGTCGCCATGGGGAAGTTCACCGCGGCGCGGGCGTTTGTGTGGGCCGCGACGAAGCGCTCCGCCGCCGGCACGTCGGAGGCGAGCGGCTTCTCGCACAGCACGGCGCGCCCGGCCGCCAGCGCCGCGCCGGCGTGCTCGAGGTGGGAAGCCGGGGGCGAGGCGATGTAGACGCAGTCGGATGCCGCGATGAGCGCCGCGGGATCCTCGAACCAGCGCACCGCCGGCAGCGCGGCGCGAAGGCGCGCCCGGGCCGCCGGCGAGGGGTCCCACAGGCCAGCGATCGTGACGCTGTCTGCGGCGTGCTCCAGCGCCGCGCGCAGCATACGCTCGCCCATGATCCCCGCGCCGATGATGCCGAACCCGATCGCCGTCATTGCGTCCCCCTAACAAATACGCGCCACCTTGCGCCGGCC
Source organism: uncultured Pseudomonadota bacterium (assembly GCA_963764465.1). GTDB lineage: Bacteria > Pseudomonadota > Alphaproteobacteria > Acetobacterales > Acetobacteraceae > JAJXXT01. The sequence continues at coordinate 695,647 of CAVXSO010000007.1, forward strand.
GCGCACCCCCGTCATAGGGCGGGCGAACAGATCACGGAACTCCCCCGATGCAGCCTTCAGTGCGCCCTTCCGGCCGCGCCGCGGACATGCTCCGCGCCGTCTCCATCGAACCCGGCTTCGCCCACCATGCCGAGGGCTCCTGCCTGATCCGCATGGGCGGGACGGAAGTCCTATGCGCCGCGAGCGTGGAGCAGCGGGTGCCGCCGTTCCTGCGCAACCAGGGCCTGGGCTGGGTGACGGCCGAGTACGGCATGCTGCCGCGCGCGACCCATACACGAGGCGACCGCGAGGCCGCGCGCGGCAAGCAGTCCGGCCGCACGCAAGAGATCCAGCGGCTGATCGGGCGCAGCCTGCGCGCCGTCGTGGACCGCGCGGCGCTGGGCGAGATGACGATCACGCTCGACTGCGACGTGCTCAACGCCGATGGCGGCACGCGCTGCGCCTCCATCACCGGCGCGTGGGTGGCGCTGGCGCTCGCGCTGCGCAAGCTGGAGGTGGCGAAGATCATCAAGGCCTCCCCGCTCGTGGGCCAGGTTGCGGCCGTTTCCTGTGGCATCGTCGGCGGCGTGCCGGTGCTCGACCTCGACTACGCGGAGGACAGCGACGCCGATGCGGACGCCAATTTCGTGCTGACGGACAAGGGCGGCATCGTCGAGATCCAGGGCACGGCGGAGAAGGCGCCGTTCACCGACGCCGAGTTCACCACGCTGATGGACCTCGCGCGCGCGGGCACGGTGAAGCTGTTCGAGCTGCAGCGCGCGGCGCTTTCATGATCCAGCTCGCGCGGGGCAGCCGGCTCGTCGTCGCCACGCACAACAAGGGCAAGCTCGCGGAGATGACGGCGCTGCTGGCGCCATATGGCATCGACACGGTGAGCGCCGGCGTGCTGGGCCTGCCGGAGCCCGAGGAAACCGCGGACGATTTCGAGGGCAACGCGCGCCTCAAGGCGCTCGCGGCGGCCCGCGGCGCGGGGCAGCCGGCGCTGGCCGACGACAGCGGCTTCTGTGTCGCGGCACTTGGCGGCGCGCCGGGCGTGGTCTCCGCGCGCTGGGCCGGGCCGGGGCGCGATTTTTCCGTCGCGATGGCGCGCGTCGAGCGCGAGATGGGCGGGGCCGCCGACCGTCACGCCTGGTTCGTCAGCGTACTGTGCGTGGCGATGCCGGAGGGCGAGGCTGCGTGCTTCACCGGGCGCGTGGACGGCGCTGTCACCTTCCCGCCGCGTGGCACGCATGGTTTCGGCTACGATCCGATCTTCGTCCCGGACGGCGAGCACCGGACCTTCGGCGAGATGCCGCCGGACGAGAAGGAGGCGACCAGCCACCGCACGCGGGCGTTCCGGGCGTTCGCCGCGGCGTGCCTGGCGCGGTGACGCCCTGTTCCGCCTACCCCTTGCGGCGCCGCGACGCCCTTGCGACGCTCATCGGGGCGGGGCGGGAAGACGTTGATGGACCTAAAGGAAGAAGGCCTGATAGCGGGTCCACTTGACCGGCATTGGTACTATTCATCTAAATTCGCGGCCCTCGCTCAAATCATTGCAGACGGCACCGCGCGGCCAGGCCAGCCTCGCGCGGTCCTGGACGTCGGCGCGGGATCCGGGTTCTTCTCCAGGAGGCTGCTGGCGACCGGGCTATGTGATCGTGCGGTCTGCGTCGATCCTGGCTATGACTTAGAATACGATGGCACCGAGGCTGGTCGTCCCATCGCCTTCCGGCGTGAGGTGATGCAGTCGGACAGCGATCTGGTGCTGATGATGGATGTCCTCGAGCACGTACCTGACGACGAGGCGCTGGTGAGGCTCTATCGTGCAAAGGTGGCGCCTGGTACCGTCTTCGTCGTGACGGTGCCCGCCTTTCAGTTCCTCTGGAGCGGACACGACGTGTTTCTCGAGCATTATCGCCGCTACACGCTGCGTGGCATCGAGGCGGTTCTCGATCGTGCCGGGCTTGTGGTCGAACGCGGATGCTATGTCTTCGGCATGCTGTTTCCGCTCGTCGCCGCGGTGCGCCTTGGCCAGCGGCTCCTGCCGCAACGACCTGCTCGAAGCGCCATGGGCGACCCGTCTCCACCGGTCTCGGCGGTGCTCAAGGCCATTATGGCGGCGGAACGGTCGTTCCTGCTCCGCAATCGCATCGCCGGCGTCACCGCAATGGTACGCGCACGCGTGCCGTAAACTATCGCCGCCCGGCTTTTTGAACCTGGGATCAAGTCCAACTATGGGTCGGCGTCGGGCGCCAGCGGCGTGGATGGCGAATCGTCAGCGCCGACAAAACGCTCGACGAAATAGAGGGGGCGTGATTTTGTCTCGTTGAACACGCGGCCGAGATATTCGCCTATCACGCCGAGTGTCATCAGGTTCACGCCACCGAGAAACAGCATGATCGTTGCGAGGCTGGGGTAACCGGCCACCGGATTGCCGAACAGGAGCGTGCCGAGAAGAATGCGAAGCCCCCAGACAAATGCACCAAGAGCAACCAGCAGCCCCGCATAGGTCGCGATCTTGAGCGGCATGACGGTGAAGCTCGTGATGCCCTCGATCGCCAGATTCCACAGCGCCCAGTAACTCCATTTGCTGTGTCCCGCCACTCGCGGAGCGCGGTCGTAGGGCACGGCCACCGAAGGAAAGCCAACCCAGGCGAACAGCCCCTTCATGAACCGGTGCTGCTCGCGCAGCTGGCATAACGCAACCACCACGCGACGGCTCATGAGGCGAAAATCGCCGACGTTGCGGGGCAATTCGACACGACCGACATGCGCCATGGCGCGATAAAAGAAATCGGCTGTCGTACGCTTGAGCCAGGTCTCACCGGCGCGCGCCCGGCGTTGAGCGTAGACCATGTCCGCGCCGGCACGCCAGGCAGCCACCAGATCCGGAATCAGTTCCGGCGGATCCTGCAGATCGGCATCGATCACCACCACGGCATCGCCGCGAGCGTGGTCGAGCCCCGCCGTTGTCGCAATTTCCTTGCCGAAATTCCGCGAGAGATTGACGAAGCCGACATGTCCGTCTTCCGCCCGCAATCGTTCGATGACCCGCAGCGTTGCATCGTTGCTGCCGTCGTTGACATAAATCACTTCCCATCGAGCGAATGCCGCCATGACCGCGGCGAGGCGCGCATGGAACGCGGCAAGCCCCTCGGCCTCGTTATAGGCTGGGACGACGACGGTGATCATCTCCGGCTTCAGGAAAAGGCCTCCCACGCGTTCGCATTCCACGCATCGAGATAACGCATCGTTGCCACATCGCGCCAGTCACGCACCGCGCGCCAGCAGCTCCCAGGTGGCGAGGCCACCGATCGGCGCATGCGGCACGATCCGCCAGTTCGTTCCGAGGAACGTATAAAGCCGCGCCTTCGTCATGCCCTTGGCGGCAAGCAGGCTCCAGGGCGCATTCCAGTTCGTGGAGTCGAGTACTCCGAATACATACACGTGCCGGCCCGCGGTCAACGCCCGGTCGATTATCTGGCGCTGCTGCGCCTCGAAGGCTGGGATCGAGCCAGCCACTGTCAGCGCCACGTCCAGCTTATCCTCGAGCACGCCTTGCAGATCGAAAGAGCCAAGGTAGACACGGCCGGGAAACGCCGCGAAGGTTACGGCCAGGCTGCCGTCGCCGAGCGCCGCGCGCAGTTCCGTTTTCGCCCGGGAATAAGGGAAGTTCACCAACGGCCAGGTAATGAGCGCGACGTTGGTCGCAACCGTCGCAACAGCCCAGACCGGCAGAAATCGGCGGCGCCACGATGGCGCGAACAAGAGCAGGAAGAGGGCCACCATGGGCGCGCCGAGCCCGGCCAGGTCCTCAGGGTCGTTTATCTGGTAGTAGATCGTCCAGGCCTGTGCGCCAGCGAGAAATGCTGCGAGCATGACCACACCAGGAGTGCCTCGCCCCAACGCCCGCAGCGTCAGCACATAGATCGCGGCAACGATCATCAGCGTCAGGGCCAGCGGAATACCCTGACTGACAAGGACATGCGCATAAGGGGCGAGGCCGCCGATCTCATGCCGCATGATCGCCTGGCCGATCGCCCCGAGATCAGGCGCCACAACAAGATTGGTGCCCAGGACGAGGATCATTCGTGCCAGCGCCGAAACAGATATCGTTGGCGAGGGACCGATCGCTGCCTTGCCACCGACGGCGGCCGAAAAATCTGTCGGGGTGAGCGCGCCACCCGTGAATAAATGGTAGCTCAGCACGATCTGAGCGCCGAACAGGGCCAGGCAGGCCGCGCCCCAGAGAACGGCGCGACTGCTCGCGCGCATGGCTGGCATATTCGCGCGGCTGTCGACTGCATAGAGCGCGAGCACCACGAACGGTCCCGTGGCCAGCGCACTCACGAGGAAGGCCGCGGCAACGGCAAGAAGCACGCAACCCAATGGCAGCAGGAGCCGTGACGGCGTCCGGCCAGCCTCGCGCGCACGCTCCCACGTCACCAGCACGAGCATCGCCGCGTTGATGAACGGGAACGCCACCAGCTTCATGTGGCCGGTGGGTGCCAGCAGCAGAACGCTGCCGCTGCCGGCGAGCAGGAAACAGGCCCAGAAGCGCTCCCATCCACTCCGCCGGAGTACGCGCAGGAGCACGTCGAACAGCGCGATGGCGAGCGCCGTGGCGAAGGTGTTGATGTGACGTTGGCTCGCCACCGCGCCCTCGCCGAAGCCGAGATGGCGGTGCCACCACAAAGTGGCCGGCTGTAACCAGACATGCGCTATGTCCCAGACCGGCTTTCCGCCCTCGATCTGGGCACGGAACCGGAACACGTCGTGATAGGGCACCGGACTGTACCAAACGACGTAGAAGGCGAAAGCGGCCAGGAAGACGACCGCCGCCTCAATTGCCATCCCCCGCGCACCTGGCGACGGATGGTTGACCGCGGGTTCACTCATCGTCGTATCCCGTGCTCTGTAACCAGACGTCGTAAGAGCGTCCGCGCGAGCGAGACAATCCAATTTTTGATTATCACCGACATGTTCAGCCGGCACCGCATCCGTTCGCCGCGGCGTGCCTCAGCCTTCCCTGATGTCGGCGACCCGCGCCCCGGTGATGCGCGCGAGCGTCGTGGGGTCGGTGCGGAAGACGTGCGCGGGGGAGCCGGCGGCGGCCCAGATCGGGTCAAGCGCCAGCAGATCCTGGTCGAAGAGCAGGATCGGCGGCGACACGTGGCCGATCGGCGAGACGCCGCCGATGGCGAAGCCCGTTGCCTCCCGCACCCAGTCCGCGTCGGCGCGGCGCACTTTCTCGTCGATCGCCTTGCTCACCTTGGCGGCGTCGACGCGGTTGGCGCCGGAGGCGATCACGACCACGGCACGGTTGCCGGCGCGGAAGACGATGGATTTCGCGATCTGCGCCACGGTGCAGCCGACCGCGGCTGCCGCGTCGGCCGCGGTGCGCGTGCCCACGGGAAACTCCGTGATCGTGTCCGGGTGGCCCGCCGCCCGCAGCGCCGCGCGCACGCGCTCGACCGAGGAGCCGCTCACAGCTCGCGCTCCACGACGGCGAGGCCGAAGGCGATGAAGATCGCCCCGGCCGCGCGATCCAGCCACCGCCCGGCGCGCGCATAGGCCGCGGCAGCGTGCGGCGTGGTGAGCAGCAGCACCACCGCGCCGTACCACGCGAGCGAGATCGCCACCATCTCCGCGACCGAGGCCAGGCCCAGCGGCAGCGGCGCGCCATGCGGCATGACGGCAGCGAAGAGGGACGCCACGAGCAGCATGGACTTCGGATTAGAAAGACATGTCAGCAGGCCGGCGCGGAAGGCGGGACCCACCGCCGAGCCCTGCGCGCGCGGCGGCTGGAAGCTGCCGCGGATCAGCCGCAGACCCACCCAGACCAACCAGCCGGCACCGGCCAGCATCAGCGCGCGGTAGAGCAGGGGGGCGAACAGGAACAGCGCCTGCACACCGAAAAAGCCGGAAAGGCTCCAGGCCAGCGTGCCGAGCGCGATGCCGGCGACGGCCGCCAGGCCGGCGCCACGGCCGCGCATGGCGGCGAGCCGCGCCACCAGCAGCGCGTTCGGCCCCGGTGTCACCACCGCGACGGTCCATAGCCCGGCCACGGCGGCCAGCATTCCGAGCGGGTTCATCACCTGTCCCCCTGCAACCCCATTCTTCGGCACCCCCCTCACGTTCGTGGCGGGCACCCACTACGTTGCGGGGCGTGGAACCCCTCGCCCTCTATATCCACTGGCCGTTCTGCCTCGCCAAGTGCCCGTACTGCGACTTCAACTCGCACGTGCGCGAGCGCATCGACCAGGCGCGCTTCGCCGACGACGCTGCGCGCGGAGCTGGCGTGGGAGGCCGCACGGCTCGGGCGGCGGCAGCTCGGCTCCATCTTCTTCGGTGGGGGCACGCCGAGCCTGATGGCGCCGGAGACGGTCGCGGCGTTGATCGCGGATGCGCGCAGGCATTTCGACGTAGCCGCGGATTGCGAGATCACGCTGGAGGCGAACCCGACCAGCGTGGAAGCCGGCAGGTTGCGAGAGTTCCGGGAAGCGGGCGTGAACCGCGTCTCGCTCGGCGTGCAGAGCCTCGACGAGGCGGTGCTGCGCTTCCTCGGGCGGCGGCACAGCGCGAAGGAAGCGCGCGTCGCGCTGGCGCTCGCACGCGAGATTTTTCCGCGCCTGTCGTTCGACCTCATCACCGCGCGGCCGGGCCAGACCGTGGCGGCGTGGCGCGCGGAGCTGCGCGAGGCGCTGGCGCTCGCGGACGACCATCTATCGCTTTACCAGCTCACCATCGAGCCAGGCACGGCGTTCGAGGCAATGCGCCGGCGCGGCGAGCTGGCGGAACTCGACGAGGAGGTCGCCGCCGCGATCTATGACGCGACGGCGGAGGAAACCGCGCACCACGGCATGGCGGCCTACGAGATCTCCAACCACGCGAAGCGGGGTGCGGAGAGCCGGCACAACCTCACCTACTGGCGCTACGGGGATTACGCGGGGATCGGGCCAGGGGCGCATGGGCGCGTGTCCGTGGGCGGTGCGCTGCTTGCCACGCGGCGCCATCGCGCGCCGGAATCCTGGGCGGAACGGGTGGAGCGGCACGGGCATGGCACGACTGGCGAGGAGGCGGTGCCGCCGGCGGAGCGGGCGCGCGAGGCGTTGTTAATGGGACTGCGGCTGGCCGAGGGGGTCGACGCCGGGCGCTTCGCCGCGCGCACCGGCATCGCGCTCGCCGACGCACTGGAGGCGGCGATGCTGCGCGCGGCGATCGATGAGGGTTATATTGAGTTCGATACGAGTTTGAGGGCGACGGAGGCTGGGCGGCGGCGGCTCGATGCGCTGCTGGCGGCGATCGTCCGATAAGAAAGATGGTGCCTTCCTGCAAGAAAGAACCAAAGAACGCTTTCAACCCGCTATCGCTTGATCACGATCAGGCTGAGGACGATCGCAGCGGCCGCGGTGGCGAGCCCCATCTCCCTGCCCTGTATGGCGAACCAGGTGGTGAGCGCCCAGGCCATCCCGATCACCGGGCCCAGCACCGCGCCGCGAAATAACTCGCCCGGCCGCGCGCCCAGATCGATCACCCGGTCCTGCACCACACTCGCCTCCCCGAGGAGTAGCGCGCCGCTGCCCGCGACGAGCATCCCCGCCAGCATTACCGGCAAAACCGCCGGGCGCCACCAGCCGATCGCGAGCGCCATAGGCACCGCCAGCGTCGCGGCCCCGGCCGCGGTCGCGACGAACTTGGCGGTGCGCACGCGGCGGCGCGGTATCGGGGCGGAGAGGGCGAGCGAGGGTGCCTGGTCGCCGGCCATCGCCGTCACCATGAACAGCCGCGCCAGTTCCGAGCCGATGAAGACGGGCGTGGCCGCGATCACCGGAATGATGATGGCAGAGCCGTCGCGCAGGGCGGCGATCACCACCGGCAGCAGATAGACACCCTGGTAAAGCGCACGGCCGACCAACCCCGGCGTGCGCCAGACGAGCCTCCATTCCTTGGTGAGCAACGCGCGCCAGGCGCCGGCATGGAAGCGCGGCGGCGAGGCGGCACGGCGCACCGCGCGGCGCGCGATGTTGTCGAACCCCCCGCGCGCGAAGCGCCGCTCCACCCACCCCGCCGCCAGCCCGGCGACGATGAAGCTCGTTGCGATGCAGGCAACGAGCGGCGCAAGCTCGCCCATGGCCGCGCGCGCGGGCCACCAGAACATCGCGAACACACCGGCGCCGTGCGGGTGCAACCCCTGCCACAGCGCCGCGCGCTGCGTGGCGGAAAGCATGGCGCGTACCTGGCTGCCGACGAAGACCGAACCGCCGGCCACCATCGACAGCAGCATCACCAGCGTGCGCATCGCGCGCAGGCCGATGACATCGCGCAACAAGACGGCAAACACGATGGAGAACGCCGCGGCGAACAGGGCAATGGCGGCAATCACCGGATAGATCGCAAGCGCCGCCGGCGTGAACACCACCGCGAGTGCATCCGCCATCGTGCCCAGCAGAACCAGCCACAGCCAGCCGGCGTTAAGCGCGATGGCGGCCATGCGCGCGCGCAGGATGGTGCGCAACGGCAACGGTGCCGAGGCGAGCCAGGCGAGGTCCCGCCCCTCGTACAACGCGTCCACGGACTGGCGCAGCGCCTGCGCGAGGATCAGCCCGAACGCGTAGGCAAGGCCAACGGTGGTCGCCGCGATCAGGTCCGCACGCGTCCAGTGCAGCAGGAGCAGCGATTCCGCGAGGCCGAATGCCACGATGTGCAGCACCACCACCAGCAGGAGAACGGCGAGCGGAAAGGAGATGCCGAGGCGCCCCAGCCCGCCGCGCCTCCAGGCAAGCCGCAACTCGTGGCGCAGGAGGAACCTCAGCGACGCGTTGGTCGCGCTCAGCCTCATGGGGACGTCTCGGCGGCGAGTGACGGGGCTGCGGTGAGATGGAGAAAAATCTCCTCCAGCGTGGCGCCGCCATGGCGTTCGCGCAGCTCCGCGAAGGTGCCGAGCTCCAACAGCCTGCCCTCGGCGATGATGCCGATACGGTCGGCGATGCGCTCGGCAACCTCGAGGATATGCGTGGTGACGACGACAGCCGCCCCCTCCGCCACGCGCTCCGCCAGCATGTCCTTCACGTCGCGCGAGGCGGCGGCGTCGAGCCCCGTCAGCGGCTCGTCGAGGATGAGAAGCCGCGGGTCGTGCAGCAGCGCGGCCGCGACCACCGCCTTCTGCCGCATGCCGCGCGAGAACCCCTCGCAGCGCTCGTCACGGTGCGGCCAAAGGCCGAGCCGGCGCAGCAACGCCTCGGCCCGCGCCTCCGCCTCGCGGGGCGGAATTCCCCAGAGCCCGGCAACGAATTCCAGAAACTCGAGCGGCGTCAGCCGGTCGTAGAGCAGCGGCTCGTCCGGCAGCCAGGCGAGCATGCGCTTGGCGGCGACAGGATCGGCCACGACATCGGTGCCGAACACCTCGATCTTGCCCGCGTCCTGCCGCAGCAGGCCGGCCACCATGCGCAGCGTCGTCGTCTTGCCCGCGCCGTTGGGGCCGAGAAGCGCGAAGATCTCGCCGGGCTCGACGGTGAGGTCGAGCCCGGCGACGGCCGGACGGTCGAAGCGCTTGGAGACGCCGCGAAGCGAAAGGGCCGGGACGCTCATCCCCCCGCGGACATCGAGAACGGCGGCTCGATCCCCGCCGGCAGCGGGCAGTGATACGGCGTCGCCGCGAGCCGTGCCTGGTGCTCCGCCTTGGCTTTGGCCAATAGCGCCGGGTCCTTCAGCACCTCGACGGCGGTGGAGGCCATCACCTTCGCGGTGTGCACCATGCCGGTGTGCGCGGCCGGCGTCTTGCCCTGCGCGGTGAGCTGCCAGGAATGGCCCGCGGTGCCGATCGCGTATGTGGCGCCGCGCGCCTGCACCGTCGGCACCGCCCAGGAGACGTCGCCGACATCGGTCGAGCCCACCATCTTCTCTCCCACCGCGTCGAGCGGCACGATCAGGCGGCAGAGCGGCATCGCCTTGTCCGGTTTGACACCGAAACGGCGGAAGGCGGAGGTGATGTCGTCCTCGCGCACCGTGGCGCGGATCTGGTTGGCGAAGACCTCGTCCTCCTTGGTGAAGGGCGGCGGGCCGAGGCGCTCGAAGGCGGCGTACATCGTCTCCTCCAGCGGCTTGTTGCCCATGAGGTTGGACATGGCGCTGACCACGTTGTGCGTCATTTTCGTCTCGGTCATCAGCGCGGCACCCTCGGCGATTTTCACCACGCGCTCGGTGAGCGAGAACAGCTCCGGCAACTCCGCCGCGCGCACGAGGTAGCGCACCACCGACTTCGCCTGCACCACGTTGGGCGCGATCCCGCCGACGTCGAGATAGGCGGAGTGGATGCGCGCGTCGGACGGCATGTGCTCGCGCATGTAGTTCACGCCCACGCTCATCAGCTCCGCGGCGTCGAGCGCCGAGCGGCCGAGATGCGGTGAGGCCGCCGCATGGCTGGCGCGGCCCTCGAAGGTGAAATCGACCTGCATCACCGCGAGCGAGATCGCGGGGTTGACGCCCGAGAGAGGCGCCGGGTGCCAGGAAATGGCGATGTCCACGTCGTCGAACACGCCATCGCGCACCATGAAGGTTTTTGCCGCACCCCCCTCCTCGGCCGGGCAGCCGTAGTAGCGCACGCGGCCGGCAACGCCGTTGGCCTTCATCCAGTCCTTCACGGCGGCGGCGGCAAGCATCGCGCCAGCGCCGAGCAGGTTGTGGCCGCAGCCATGACCCGAGCCGCCCTGGCTCAGCGGCTTGTGCTCCGCCACCCCCGCCTCCTGCGACAGGCCGGGCAGCGCGTCGTACTCGCCGAGAATGGCGATCACCGGCCCGTCCTCGCCCGCCTCGCCCACGACGGCGGTCGGGATGCCGGCAATGCCGGTTTCGACGCGGAAGCCCTCGCGCTCGAGTTGCTGGACATGGGCGGCGAGCGAGCGCGCCTCGAGGAAGTTCAGCTCCGGCGTGTCCCAGACCTGGTCGGAAAGCTTCGTGTAGTCCGTGCGCTTGGCGTCGACGATGTCCCACACGGGGTCGGTGTTCTGCATGGTTGGTTCCTTTCAGGCGGCATCATTCTCCGCCCTTGCGCGCCTGGGAAGCCCGCAGCGCCAGCGCATAGATCTCGCGGCGTGGACGCCCGGTCGCGGCCGCGACTCGTGCGACCGCTTCCTTGAGCGAGGTCTCGCCCAGCGCCTGGCGCAGCAACGCGTCGAGGTCGTGCTCGGCCGGGGCCTCGGCCCCAGCCCCGGCGACGACGAGTGTGATCTCGCCGCGCGCCTCGCTGGCCGCGTAATGCGCTGCGAGTTCCGCCAGCGTGCCGCGCCGCACTTCCTCGAAATGCTTGGTCAGTTCGCGCGCCACCGCCGCCTCGCGCGCGCCCAGCACGGCGGCGGCGTCCTCCAGGGCCTCGGCGAGCCGGTGCGGCGCCTCGTGCCAGATCAACGTCGCGGTCAGGCCCGCCGCCTCCCAGCGCCGCACATCCGCGAAGGCGGTACGGCGGGCCGCGGCGCGTGGCGGCAGGAAACCCAGGAACAGGTAGGGATGCGGCGGCAGGCCCGAGAGGGTGAGCGCCATCAGCGCGGCATTGGCGCCAGGGACCGCCATGACCCGGTGGCCGGCGGCGATGGCCGCGCGCACCAGCCGGTAGCCGGGATCCGAGAGCAGCGGCGTCCCGGCGTCGGGGACCAGCACCAGCCGCTCACCGGCGGCAAGGCGGGCGAGCAGCCCCGCCACCTCCCGCGCCTCGTTGTGGTCGTGCAGTGGCTGCAGGCGCGCGGTGATGCCGAGTGCGGCGAGCAGGCGCCTTGTCACGCGGGAATCCTCGCAGAGCACGAGGTCGGCCGCGGCCAGTGCCTCGCGCGCCCGGGGGGTCATGTCGCCGAGGTTGCCGATGGGCACGGAAACCAGCACAAGTCCCGCTGTTGAGGCCGAATTAGGGGTGGATCCCGATGCGTCGTCGGACATGCATGCTCCTCGCGGCGAGCGTAGCACTCGCCGGTTGCTCCGCCGAAGGTGGGTTTGGCATGGAGGGTGGCCAGGGCGGGCCGGCGCTGTCGCTGGCGCCCGGCGCCGGCCCCTCGCCGGGCCCTGGCGCGCCGGACGGGCGCAGCGTGGCGCTGCTGGCGCCGCTCTCCGGCCCCAATGCGGCGCTCGGCCCGGTGCTGGAATCGGCGGCGAAACTCGCGCTTTCGGTCGCCGGCTCGCCTCGGCTCGACGTGCGCGACACCGGCGGCACGCCGGAGGGTGCGGCGGCGGCGGCACAGGCGGCGATCGGCGCCGGCGCCGGGCTGATCCTGGGGCCGCTCACCTTCGCCGAGACCGCCGCGGCTTCGGGGCCGGCGCAGTCGGCTGGGGTCGGGATGCTCGCCTTCACCAACGACCCCTCGGTCGCCAAGCCCGGCGTGTGGACGCTGGGCATCACCCCGCAGCAGCAGGTTTTCCGCCTGGTCGCCGCGGCGAAGGCGGAAGGGCGGCAGCGCTTCGCGGCCCTGCTGCCCGATAGCTCGTTCGGCCAGGCGATGGGTGCGGCGCTTGCGAATGCCTGCCAGGCGGCAGGGCTCGGCTCCCCGGACATCCGCACGGAGGCGACGTCGATGGGCGGGCTCGCGGGCCAGGTGCGCGATCTCGCGGACTACGCCAACCGCCGCGGGCCGCTCGACGCGCAGATACGCTCGCTGCGTGCCCGCCGGCCCAAGGGCTGGTACCAGGAAGTACTGAAGCTGCAGCGCTCGCCGATCCCGCCACCACCGATCGACGCGCTGCTGCTCGCCGATGTCGGCGACACGCTGGTGGAGATCGCGAGCCTGCTCCCTTATTACGATCTCGATACGTCCATCGTCCGCGTGATGGGCCCGTCCCTGTGGGCGGACCCGCATCTGCGGGCCGGCGCACGTGTCGGCGGCGCCTGGTACGCGGCACCGGATCCGGCGGCGCGCGCCGATTTCGTGAGCCGCGCCACCGCTGCCGGCGGGGCCGCGCCGCCCGCCATCGCGGACCTCGCCTACGACGCCGCTTCCGTCGCCCGCGTGGTCGCGGCCGAAGGCGGCTTCTCGCGCGCCTCGCTCGAGCGCGGCGGTGGCTTCGCGGGGACGGACGGCGTGTTCGAGCTGATGCCCGATGGCAGCGTGCGGCGCGCGCTGGCGGTGCTCACCGTGGTGCCAGGCGGTGCGGACACCATCGCCTCGCCGGCGCCGGGCTCGGTCACGGGCGCGTCGATCTGACGGCGACGCCCTCCCCGCGCTGAGACCCCGCTGATGCGCGTCCCGCGATGACAGCCGGCCGCACGCTCCTCGCGCTCTCGCTCGCCGGGGCACCGGTGCTGTGCGTGGTGGTGCTGGCGGCGGGCGGCTGGATCGGCGTCCTGCCGGCCATGCTGGTTGCGGTGGCGAGCCTCGCCGCCGGTGGCCTCGCCGCGATGCTGTGGGCGCGCGATCTCGACTGGCTGGAGATGGCGCTGCGCCACGCTGCTTCCGGCGACACCGCCTCCCTCGCGCGCGCCGCGGCCGCACCGCTGCTGCCTGGCGCCGGGCGCGTGGCGCTCGGGATCGACCGGCTGGCGCGCACGCTCGCCGCGCGCGGAGAGGAAGTCACGGCGCTGTCGCGCGCGAGCGAGGCGATCGTCGAGCGCCTGCCGGACCCGCTGATCGTGCTGGGACCGGAACGGGATGTGCTGCGCGCCAACGCGGCGGCGCGCACCGCCTTCGGCACCGAGATCGCCGCCGTGCTGCGCCACCCGGTACTGCGCGAGGCCATCGAGCGGGCCTGGCGCGGCGGGGCGACGCAGACCGCCGAAATCCGCCTGAAGGTGCCGAACGAACGCGAGGTCGCGGCCACGGTGCTGCCCTTCGACCCGCCACTCGCCGATGGCGGGCGCGCGATCCTGGTGCTGTCCGACCGCTCGCGCGAGCGGGCGCTGGAGAAGATGCGCGCGGATTTCGTCGCCAACGCGAGCCACGAGCTGCGCACGCCGCTGGCGAGCCTGATGGGGTTCGTCGAGACCCTGCGCGGACCCGCGGCCGACGACCGGGAGGCGCAGGAACGCTTCCTCGGCATCATGGCCGAGCAGGCGAGCCGCATGGCGAACCTGATCGACGACCTGCTGTCTCTTTCCCGCATCGAACTGAGCGAGCATCAGCCACCGTCGGACGCGGTGGATCTCGCCGCCCTCGCCGGGCGCGTGGCGGCCGGGTTCGAGCCACGGCTGGCGGCGCGCGCGATGCGCATCGAACACACGGCACCGACGGGGGTGACGGTGCTGGGCGACACCGACCAGCTGGCACAGGTGTTGCAGAACCTGGTGGACAACGCGGTGAAGTACGGGCGCGAGGGCGGCCTGGTTCGAATCGCTGTCCAGCCCGTCGAAGGGTCGCCATGGCCGGCGCGGCCGGGCGTGGTGCTGTCGGTCACGGATGACGGGCCTGGTATCCCGCGCGTGCACCTGGCGCGCCTGACGGAGCGGTTCTACCGCGTGGACAAGGGCCGTTCGCGCGCCGCCGGCGGCACCGGGCTCGGGCTCGCCATCGTCAAGCACATCGTCAACCGCCACCGCGGCCAGATGCTGATCGAGAGCGAGGAAGGCAAGGGCTCGACCTTCAGTGTCTGGCTGCCGATACCCGACGCGAGGGCGCCATGAGCGGCACGGCATCCGCGCTCGACCATGTCGGCGTCGTCGTGCGCGACATGGCGGTGGCGCGGCGTGCCTGGGAAGCAGCGGGATTCGCGCCGACGCCGGGTGGGCGCATCATGCTGCGGCAAGGCTATATCGAACTGCTGGCGCAGGACGCGGCGAAGCCGAGCGCCACGCTCGCGGCGATGCTGGCGCAAGACGAGGGCGCGCATGTGCTGAGCCTGCGCGTGGCGGACGCCGGGGCAGCGGCCGCGAGACTCGCCCGCGCGGGATTCGCCGCGGAGGTCCTGGAGAACTCGCGACCGGGCGAGGCCGGCGGCGTCGCGCGGTTCCGTCGCGTGCCGCTCACAGACGCGTTGCCGCGGCTGCAACTGATCGAGCACGCGACGCCGGAGGCGGTCTGGCATCCTGCCCTGCTGGCGCAGCGGAACGGCGCGCTGACGCTCGCGGAAGTGGTGGCCGTCGCCGATCCGCCCGCGGTCTTCGCCGCCCGCCTGTCGCGCGTGGCGGGCCGTGGGCTCGCGCCGACCGATGGCGGGTTCCTGCTGCCACTCGCGGAGGGCGCGGTGCGCGTGCTGGGCCCCGATGCCTTCCGCCGCCTGTGGCCTGGCGCGGCGGCCCGCGCACACCTGCCGCGGCTCGCGGCGCTCGTGCTGCGCGGGGCGGAGGCGGCGAGCCGGCAATTCGCGGGCCTGGATCTGCAGATTCTTGGCCCCGATGCTGAAGCGCCGGGCTGACCCGCGCGGTTGGCGCTTTTCCGGCGCGCCGGAGCGGCCGACAATGTAAGGCATGGATGACAGCGAGGCGGCCACCGCCGGCCACGTACAAGAGAGTTTGTCGCCGGCCGGCCGGCCGCTTCCCGCGCCTCGCACCGCGCGGGTGGGCGACATCACCAAGCAAGCCCGGCTGACGGCGCTGATCGTGGCGACGGCGCTGTTCATGCAGAACCTCGACTCGACCGTGGTCGCGACCGCGCTGCCGACCATGGCACGCGCCTTCGGGGCGGCGCCGGTGCACATGAACGTGGCACTGACCTCCTACCTGCTGGCGCTGGCAGCGTTCATCCCGGCGAGCGGCTGGATGGCGGATCGCCTCGGCGCGCGCAACGTCTTCCGCGCCGCGATCGCGGTGTTCACCCTGGGCTCCATCGCCTGCGGGGCGGCGAATTCGCTGCCGGAACTCGTGCTCGCGCGCATCCTGCAGGGTGCGGGCGGCGCGATGATGGTGCCGGTGGGACGGCTGCTGCTGCTGCGCTCGGTCGCGAAATCCGAAGTGGTGGCGGCGATGGCGTGGCTGACCATGCCGGCGCTGATCGGGCCGCTGGTGGGCCCGCCCGTGGGCGGCTTCATCGTCACCTGGTTTTCCTGGCGCTGGGTGTTCGACATCAACATCCCGATCGGCGTGCTGGGCGTCGTGCTGGTCACCTACTTCGTGGAGGACGTGCGCGAGGACGTTGCAACTCGTTTCGATGTCATGGGCTTCGTGCTCTCCGGCATCGCGATGGCGGCGACGATGTTCGGGCTCGAGACGATCGGCCGCGGCGTGGTCGCGCCGGTGCTTGCCGTCGCGGCGCTGGTCCTCGGGGTCGGCGCGACCGGCGCCTATGCGTGGCACGCGCGGCGCTGCCCGGCGCCGCTGCTCGATTTCTCGCTGTTCAGCATGCCGACCTTCAGGGTCTCCACGTTTTCCGGCACGCTGTTCCGCATCGGCGTCGGCGCGGTGCCGTTTCTGCTGCCGATGATGCTGCAGCTCGGCTTCGGGTTCTCGCCGCTGCAATCCGGCATGATCACGCTGGCGGGCTCGGCGGGCGCGCTGGTGATGAAGCCGGCGGCGGTGGGGCTGCTGCGGCGCCTCGGTTTCCGCGCGACGCTGGTGTGGAACGGGCTGCTCTCAACCGCGTCGCTCGCGATCGTGGGTTTCTTCCGCCCCGCCTGGCCGCTGGCGGCGATCTATGCGGTGCTGCTGCTGGGTGGGTTCCTGCGCTCGCTGCAATTCACCGCGTTCAACTCGCTCGCCTATGCCGAGATCCCGCGCGAGCGCATGAGTGCGGCGACCAGCCTCTACTCCACCGTCCAGCAACTCTCGCTCACAGTCGGCGTCTCGGCGGGTGCGGCGATGCTGGCGATCTCGATGGGGATCGGCCGGCACACGCAACCGGAACTTTCGGATTTCACCGCGGCCTTCCTCGGCGTGAGCCTCCTGATGCTGCTGGCCTCGCCGGCCGCGACGATGATGCCGCACGCGGCGGGACGCGAGATGAGCGGGCATCACGCTCATGAGGATTAGCCGGGGCGCGGATTAGCCGGAGCAAGACACGGAAGGCGACGCCGGCGCGACACCGGCAGAGAGGGCGCGTCACCAGGGAGACGCGCCATGTCCGCGCACGCCGAAAACCTTGCCCTCCAGGCCGCCGTTCCTCGCGGTGTCGCGCGGCTGATGGGCTCCAACCTCGCCGCGCAGTCGGCCGAGCAGATGGCCATCGCCGCGGCCTCGATCGTTGCGGTTGCCGATCTAGGCGCGGGACCGGCGGCGGCGGGATGGCTGCAGACGGCACAGACCCTGCCGTTCCTCCTGCTCGCGATACCCGCTGGGTTGATCGCCGACCGCGCCTCGCGCACGCGGCTGATGGTGGCGGCGGAGGCGTTGCGCGCCCTCTGCCTGCTCGCGGTGGTGGCGCTGGCGGCGCATGGCGGGCTCTCGCTGGCGGTGCTCGGGCTGCTTGGCTTCCTCGGCGCCGCGGGGACGGTCGCCTACAGCGTCGCGGCGCCTTCGCTGGTGCCGGCGCTGGTGCGCCGAGAGGCGCTCGCCAAGGTCAACGCGCGGCTGGAGCTGGCGCGCAGCGCCGCCTTCGCCGCGGGCCCCGCAGTCGCGGGGTTCCTCGTCGCGCGCGGCGTGGGGCTCGCGTTTGGCGCCGCGACGCTGCTCTCGGTCGTGGCGGTGATGCTGCTGGCGGGCCTGCGAGAACCGCCGCGCGCCGTGCCGGCGCGCCAGGCGGTGGTGGCGGAGCTTGGCGCCGGGGTGCGCTTCATCGCGCGGCACCGGCTGATGCGCCCGGTCGCGCTCACCGCTGTCGTGTTCAACGTCAGCTTCTTCGTCATCCAGGCGATCTACGTGCCGCACGCGGTGCGCGACCTCGGCCTCTCGCCCGAGGGCGTGGGCGCGAGCATGGCCAGCTACGGCGCGGGCATGGTCGCGGGCGCGTTGCTGGCGCCTGTGCTCGCGCGACATCTGCGCTTCGGCGCGCAAGTGGCGATCGGCCCGCTGGCGGGGTTCGCGGCGGCGCTCGCCATGCTGGCGACGCTCGGCTGGCCCAGCCCGCTGCTTGCCGCGTTGTCGTTCTTCCTCATCGGCGCGGGGCCGATCGTGTGGACCATCACCACGACGACGCTGCGCCAGGCCGTCACACCGCCAGCGCTGCTGGGCCGCGTCTCAGCAGCTTTGCTGGCCGCGACGTGGGGCGCGCGGCCGGTGGGTGCAGCGCTGGCGGCGGCGATCGCGGCTGGGCCGGGCATCGGCGCCTGCCTTCTGGTCGCCACCCTGGGCTTCGCGATCCAGGCGGTGATCCTGCTCACCTCCCCGGTGGCGCGGCTGCCGAGGTTGCCTGACGCTGTATCCGACTGGACATAACGACGCGATGATGCATGACTGCGCCCCTGCCCGCGGAGGACCGTCGTGCATCGTCGCTTCAACTCGCGCCTGCTTGCCTTCGCCGCCCTGCTGTTCTGGCCCGCGCTGGCCGCCGCGGCGCCACTCAACGTCTTCGCCGCCGCGAGCCTCACCGATGCGCTGAACGACGCCGGCAAGGCGTGGGTCGCCGCTGGGCACGAGGCGCCGCGCTTCTCCTTTGGCGCCTCCTCCACGCTGGCGCAGCAGATCGCCGCTGGTGCGCCGGCCGACCTGTTCATCTCCGCCGACGAGAAGTGGATGGACTGGGCAGCGGGCAAGAAGCTCATCAACACGTCGACGCGGGTGACGCTGCTGTCCAACGCACTGGTGCTGGTCGCGCCGAAGGCCAACGCGCATCCCGTGACGATCAACTCCAAGCTCGACATCGCCAAGCTGCTAGGGCCCAGCGGGCGGATCGCGACGGGCGACCCGGCACATGTGCCCGTGGGGCTTTATGCCAAGGCGGCGCTGGAGAAGCTGGGCCTGTGGGCGGCGGTGCAACCGCGGCTGGCGAGTGCTGAGAACGTGCGCGCCGCACTGCTGCTGGTGGAGCGCGCGGAGGCGCCCTATGGCGTCGTTTACGCAACCGATGCGGCGGTGGCGCCGGGTGTCGCGGTGGTCGGCACCTTCCCGCAGGACAGCTACCCGGAGATCGCCTATCCTTTCGCGGTGACGACCAGCAGCGACAACAAGGACGCCGAGGCCTTCCTGAAATTCCTCCAGGGCCCCGAGGCCACCGCCATCTTCACGGCGCGCGGCTTCGTCGTGCTGAAGGCGCGCAAGTGAATGCCCCTTTCCCACTGACCGCATGCTGACTCCGGACGAGCAGACCGCCGTCTGGCTGACGCTGGACGTCTCGCTGCGGGCGGTGGCGGCGATGCTGCCGGTCGCGGTGATCCTCGCCGTGGCGCTCTCGCGCTGGCGTTTTCCTGGGCGCTGGGCGTTGGACACGCTGGTGCACATGCCGCTGGTGCTGCCGCCGGTCGTCGTCGGCTGGCTGTTGCTGATCCTGTTTGGCGTGCACGGCACCTTCGGGCCCATGCTTCTGGCGCTGGGCGTCCGTCTGCCGTTCACCACCAACGGGGCGGCGGTCGCCTGCGCGGTGATGGTGCTGCCGCTGATGGTGCGCGCGATCCGCCTCTCGCTCGATGCCGTCGATCCGCGGCTGGAGGCCGCGGCGCGCACGTTGGGCGCGGGGCGCCTCGATCGTTTCTTGACCGTGACGTTGCCGCTGACGCTGCCCGGTATCCTCGGCGGCGGCATCATCGGCTATGCCGCGAGCCTCGGTGAGTTCGGCGCCGTCATCACCTTCGCGGCCTCCATCCCGGGCCAGACCGAGACGCTGCCGCTCGCGATCTATGCCGCCCTGCAGTCGCCCGGGGGCGAGGCGGTAGCGGCGAGGCTCTCGCTGGTCGCCGCGCTTCTCGCCGTCGTGTTCCTGCTCGGCGCCGATTTCGCGGAGCGGCGACTGCGCCGTTGGCTGGCCGGGTGAGCACGCTCGACGTCGCGATCCGTCACCGTTTCGGTGACAGCACGATCGACATCGCCTTCACGGCAACGGTGCCGGGTGCGGTGGTGCTGTTCGGCCCCTCCGGCGCCGGCAAATCCACCGTGCTGTCCGCGGTCGCCGGGCTGCTGCGGGCGCAGCACGCCGTCGTCTCCCTCGCCGGCGAGCGGCTCGACCATCTGCCGGCGGAGCGGCGCGGCATCGGATTTGTGTTCCAGGACGCGCTGCTGTTCCCGCATCTCTCGGTCGCGGCCAACCTGCGCTATGGCCAGCGCCGCGCGCGTGGCGAGCGCATCGGCTTCGAGGAAGTGGTGGCCCTGCTCGGCATCGGCGGGCTGCTCGGCCGGCGTCCGCGCACGCTCTCGGGTGGCGAGCGCCAGCGGGTCGCGATCGGCCGCGCGCTGCTCGCGCAACCGCGCCTGCTGCTGATGGACGAGCCGCTGGCAAGCCTCGATGCGCCGCGCCGGGCCGAGGTCCTGCCGTTCCTGCTCCGCATCAAATCCGAACTCGCGATCCCGATCCTCTACGTCACGCACGCGATCGACGAGGTCTTTGCGATCGCCGACACGCTGGTGCTGCTGGAGATGGGGCGCGTCGTCGCGGCGGGGCCGCTCGTGGACGTCGCGGGGCGGCCCGACATCGCCTTCGCGCGGCGCGACGACGCGGCGTCCGTCGTCGAGGCACGCGTCGGCGCGCATGATGCGGCACGGCGGCTGACACGGCTCCAGGCCGGGGCGATGGTGCTCGATGTACCGCTGCTCGCGGCGCCGGAAGGCACCATGGTGCGGGCGCGGATCCCGGCGAGGGAGGTGATCCTCGCAAGCGAGGTGCCGCGCGGCATCTCCATCCACAACATCATACCGGCAACGGTCGCGGCGATCGCGGAGGATGCGCAACGCCACGCCGCGATCGTGGCGCTGGATGCCGGCCCGCGCCTGCTGGCGCGCGTGACGCCGGACGCGGTGGCAAGGCTCGGCCTGGCACCCGGGGTAAAGGTGCTGGCGCTGGTGAAATCGATGGCCGTGGAGGTGCTGCCGGGTGCCTAAGGCAAGAAACGCGCGCCGATAATTCCGTCCGGTCCGGTATTGCCCTAGCCGGCCAGAACGCGCCGGTAGACGGCGGTGTCCACGTTGCCGCCTGAGAGCACCACCGCCACGTCGCGACCGCGCATCGCGTCGCGCTCGCGCAGGAGGGCGGCGAGCGCCGCGGCGCCCGCACCCTCGGCGACCTGGTGCGTGTCCTGGAAGAAAATGCGCATCGCGGCCTCGATCTCCGCGTCGCTCACGGCGACGATACGGTCCGCGCCCTTGCGATAGATCGCGAGCGCCTCGGCCACCGGCACGCGCACGGCAAGCCCGTCGGCCATCGTATCCGCCGTGTTGGTCTCCACCGGCTCGCCGCGCTCATAGGAGAGCTTCGCACAGGCAGCGCCCTCCGCCACCACGCCGACGATGCGCGTGCCGCGTCCGAGCGCGTCGCGCGCCGCGATGGTGCCGCAAATGCCCGAGCCGCAGCCGATCGGTACGTAGACGGTATGAAGATCGGGGAGTGCCGAGAACAGCTCGTACCCATAGGTCGCGACCCCGCGCACCAGCTCGCGGTGGAACGGCGGCACCATGAACAGGCCCTCTGCCGCGGCGAGGCGCGCCGCCTCCGGCCGCGCCGAATCGAAATCGTCACCGAACTCGATCAGCTCGGCACCGAAGGCGCGCATCGCCCGGTTCTTCTCCACCGAGTTGCCGCGCGGGGCGACGATGACGGCGCGCATTCCCGCCCCAACCGCCGCGCGTGCCTGGCTCTGGCCATGATTGCCGCGTGTCGCCGTCACGATGCCGCGCATCGCCGGCTGCTCGCGCCGCAGCCAGTCGATGAGGGTGACGCCGCCGCGCACCTTGAAGGCGCCGGTGGGCGCGTGGTTCTCGTGCTTGACCCAGACGCGCGCGCCCGCGCGCTCGGACAACAGCGGCCAGAGGTGCTGCGGCGTGGGCGGCACCTGCCGGTGCACGATTTCGGCCGCATTCGCAAGTTCCTGCAACGTGAACATCGGGAAGCTCCCTGGGCTTTACGCGCCGAGAATGAGCGCGCGGATCTTGTCGGGATCGGAATGACCCATGACGGCACCAGCGAAGCGCGTCGCTTCCTCGATGTCGAGTGCCCGCACCGCCTGCTTCACCCGCGGCACGGCACTCGCGGACATGCTGAACTGGCGCAGGCCGAGGCCGACCAGGAGGCGCGTGAGCCGCGGGTCGGCCGCCATCTCGCCGCAGACCGAGACCGGCACATGGAAGCGCAGCGCTGCTTCCGTCGCGAACTGGATCAGGCGCAACAGTGCCGGATGCAGCGGATCGTAGAGCGTGGCGACCGAGGCCTCGCCGCGATCGACGGCGAGCGTGTACATCGCGAGGTCGTTGGTGCCGATGGCAAAGAAATCCGCCTCCTGCGCCAGCGCGTCGGCAGCAAGCGCCGCGCCCGGCGTCTCCACCATGATGCCGAGCGGCGGCAGTTCCTCGGGGATGCGCGCGCCGAGCCGGCGCAGGCGGCGCGCGGTGCGCTGCAGGTGCTCGCGCGCCGCACGCAGTTCCGCCAGCGTGTTGACCATGGGCAGCAGGATGCGCACGGGCCCCGCGACCGCGGCACGCAGAATCGCCGCGAGCTGGGTTTCCAGAAGCTCGGGCTCGCGCAGCAGCAGGCGGATGCCGCGCAGGCCGAGTGCGGGGTTGGCGTCGCGCGCCTCCGGCACCATGCCGGCGTTGGTCAGCGCCTCGATCTCCTTCTCGCCACCCCAGTCGAGCACGCGGATGGTGACGGGATCGCCGCCCATCGCCTCGACGATGGCGCGGTAGCTCTCCGCCTGTTCGTCCTCGTCCGGCACCGTCTCGCGGTTCATGAACAGGAACTCGCTGCGCAGAAGGCCGATGCCGACGGCACCCGATTGCGCGATCAGCGGCAGCTCTGCGGGAAGCTCGAGATTGGCGGCAAGCTCGATCGGCGTCCCGTCGCGTGTCACCGCTGGCAGGCGGCGAAGCTGGGCGAGGCGCTGGCGTTCCTTGGCGTAGGCCATGATGCCGCGCCTGGCCGCGGCGCGCGCGGCCGAGCCGGGGTTGACCACCACCTCGCCGCTGCCACCGTCCAGCGCCACCGTCGCACCGCCGCGAGCCGCCGCGATCAGCCCCGGCACGCCGAGCACCGCGGGCACGCCGAGGGCGCGCAGCAGGATCGCGGTGTGCCCGTCCGTGCCGCCCTCCTCCGTCAGCACGCCGGCGAGCTTGGCGGGCTCCAGCAGCGCCGCGTCGGACGGGCGCAGGCCCTCGGCCACCAGCACGGCGCCGGCCGGCAGATTGGCAAAACTGCGGAACGGCGTGCGCGTGAGGTTGCGCACCAGGCGGCGCGTGATCTCGCGCACCTCATCCGCGCGACGGCGGCGGCCGGCGACGTCGCCCGGCAGCGCCAGCAGCGCCGCCGCGATCTCCTCCGAGGCGTCGGTCAGCGCTGTCTCGGCGGAAACCAGCCCCTGGCCGATGCGCTGGCGCGCGCCGCGCAGCAGCCGCGAGCCGCCGAGCATCTGCACATAGGCCTCGAGCAGCGGCGCGATCTCCGCCTGGCTGTCCTCCGGCAGGATCGC
Source organism: uncultured Pseudomonadota bacterium (assembly GCA_963764465.1). Classification (GTDB taxonomy): domain Bacteria; phylum Pseudomonadota; class Alphaproteobacteria; order Acetobacterales; family Acetobacteraceae; genus JAJXXT01. The sequence goes on from CAVXSO010000007.1 coordinate 719,011, forward strand.
GAGCCGGGCGCGCAGCTTGAGGAGCTGGGCACGCGACTGCACGACGGCGGCATCGAGCCGGGAGGTTTCCGCGGCGGTGTCCGCGGCCTGGATGCGCCGGCGGACGATCGGCGCTTCCTTCTCCTCCGCGGTGAAGACCGGCCCGACCGCGACACCGGGCGAGACGGGAATGCCCCGCAGCCGACGCTCACGCCGCGTGATGTCGAGCATCAATCAGTCTCGCCGAAGCCGAACTCGACCAGCGCCGACAGCGCCTCCAGCGCCTCGCGCGCGTCCCAGCCCTCGGCGCGCAGCTCGATCTCGCTTCCCGGCCCGGCGCCGAGCAGCATCAGCCCCATGATGGAGCGCGCGGAAACGCTCTGTCCGTCCTTGATCACATCCACATTGGCGCCGAAACGCTCGGCAAGCGCCACGAATTTCGCCGCGGCCCGCGCATGCAGCCCGCGCTGGTTGACGATGCGCAGCGAGCGCACCAGCACCGCTACTCCCGCCCGGCGATCCTCCCCGCTCTCGCCGTCCGTCACGTCAACGCGGTTTGGGGCCTGGGTGGCCGTTCAGCACCTCCGCCGGCTCCGCGGATTGGGCGAGCTCGGAGGCGCAGGCGATGTATTTGCGGCCGGCATCCCGCGCCACGCCCACCGCGTCGGCGAGCGTGCGGGTGGAACGCACCTTGGCCAGCTTGATCAGCAGCGGCAGGTTGACGCCCCCGATCACTTCGAGCGCGCGGCCGTTCATCTGCTTCATCGCAAGGTTGGAGGGCGTGCCGCCGAACATGTCGGTGAGCAGCACAACGCCGTCGCCGGAATCGACCTCGGCGATGCGGCTCTCGATCTCGGCGCGGCGGCTCTCCATGTCGTCATCCGGCCCGATGCAGACGGTGGCGACCTGCCGCTGCGGCCCGACGACGTGTTCCATCGCGCGCCGCAATTCGTCGGCGAGATGGCCGTGGGAGATAAGAACGAGTCCGATCATGGTGGTTTTTGGGGCGGTTCAGCCAGCGCCGTGATGTGCCGTGGCGCGCTGCGGGGCAGCGCCCTCACGGGCCAGTTCACGATGCCGGGTGTTTACGCGCCAGCCTTGTCCTGTGAGATGCTTTGCCAGTGTCTCGACGATGTGCACCGAGCGATGACGGCCGCCGGTGCACCCCACCCCGATTGTGACGTATTTTTTGCCCTCTCGGACGAATCGTGGCAAGAGCAAGGCAAGCAGCCCTGTCACGTGGCCCATGAAAGGCGCGAAGTCCGGGTCTTCCCTTACATAGGCGCCGACCGCCGGATCCAGCCCCGTCTGCGGCCTTAAATTCAGGTCATAGTGAGGGTTACGAAGGAATCTTACGTCGAGCACGAGGTCCGCCTCGCGCGGAAGCCCTGCGGGGTAGGCAAAGGAGACCAGCGTGACCGCGAGTGACGGCGCGGCCTCCTCGCCGGGTGTCCGGGCATAGCGCGCCTCAATCTGCTGGCGCAATTCCGAGAGCGGCAGGTCCGACGTGTCGATCACGACGTCCGCTGCCTCCTGCAGCGCGGCGGTGATGCGCTGCTCCTCCGCGATGCCGTCGGCGACCTGGCCGAGGAGCGCCAGCGGGTGCCGCCGGCGCGTCTCGGTATAGCGGCGCAGCAGCACAGCCTCGTCCGCCCAGGCGTAGATCAGTTGCGGCCACAGCGCCGGGTCTTCCCGCAGCGTCGCAAGCGCGGCGAGCACCGCGCCGGCGTCGAACCCGCGCGAGCGGGCATCCACGCCGATGGCCAGGTGGCGCGCGCCACCCTCGCGGGCCAGCGCGCCGATCATGCCGAGCGGCGGGTTGTCCACGGCCTCGAAGCCGATATCCTCCAACGCACGCAGGATGGACGCCTTGCCCGCGCCAGAGAGGCCGGTGACCAGCACCACGGGCACGCGCGCCGTCATGCCGAGGCCGCGAACGCGCCGGCGACGGATTCGAGCCGGCCGGCCGCAGCATCGAGCGCGCGGTGAAGCAGGGCGGCGGCGGAGGCGGGGCGGGGATCGACCAGGATTTCCGGAATCCCATGGACGCGGCTCGCACGCTCCGGCAGGCGCGGCACCGCCTCGCCCGGCGCCAGCCGGGCCACCAGCGCCAGGCGCGCCTGCGCGAGGTGGGGCAGGCGCAGGATGCCAAGGCCACGGATTTCGAGCAGCCCCGCCAGGGCCAGCGGCGCCCGGGCGACCCCGTCCTCGATCTCGACCCGATCGTCGGCCACCAGAACGAACCCCCTGTCGAGCAGGCGCAGCAGCAGGTCCGACTTGCCAGAACCCGGGGGGCCGATCAGCAAGACCCCGGCGCCTGCGCGCGCGGCACAGCTCCCATGCACCTGCATCGCGCCGCACCATGAACCTTTCTCAAGGTCGGGGGAAGCGGCAGATTGGTGAGATTGGTGAAGACACGACACTGTTACAGGGATGGGGGAAAGAACCATGGATGAACCGCCGGTCCTGCTCGCGTGCGATGCCAGGGGGGTCGCGACGGCGACCCTGAACCGGCCGGCGCGGGGCAACGCCTATGACGAGGCGATGCTCGGCGCGCTGATCGAGGGGCTTGCCACCCTCCGCGACGCGCGCGCGCTGGTGATCCGTGGCGCGGGGAGGCATTTCCAGGCGGGCGCCGACATCATCTGGCTCGGCCGCGCCGCGAATTATCCGCCGGAGCAGGCCTTCGCCGCCTCCATGGCGACGACGCGGGCGATGCAGATGCTCAACGAACTGCCCTGCCCGACCATCGCGCTGGTGCAGGGCGCCTGCTTTGGCGGCGGCTGCGGGATGGTCTGCTGCTGCGACGTGGTGCTCGCGGACCCCGATGCGATCTTCGGCCTCACGGAGGTGCGCGTGGGCGTGGCGCCGACGCCGATCTCGACGCACATGGTGCACGCGATGGGGCTGCGCCACACGCGGCGCTACGCGCTGACCGGCGAGCGCTTCGGCGCGGCGGAGGCGCTGCGCATCGGACTGGTGCACGAGGTCGTGCCGGTTGCGCAACAAGAAGCCCGTCTCGCGGAGATCCTGGACGCCGTGATGCTGGGCGCGCCTGGCGCCATCGCGGCGACCAAGGCAAGCTTTCTCGGCGCCAACGGGCTCACGCTCGATGCGCGGCAGATGGCGCTGCTCGCTCACGAGAGCTGGATGCAGCGCGCGGGGGCGGAAGGGCACGAAGGCACGGCGGCCTTCGCAGAGAAGCGGAAGCCGGCCTGGTACAAATGAGAGGCGCGTTCCGCCCGCACCCGCGCCGCGCGAACGGCGCGCCATCCGCGCGACGCAACGTGAACGGCGCGCCATCCGCGCGACGGAGCGTGCGTCCTCGGCCCTGATCACTGGGGCTGGCCTATGGCAGCAGCCTCGCGATCGTGACCTGACGTTCGGTACGGTCCTCGAGTTCGAGCGTGGTGGGCACCGCGTAGGTGGCGAGCGGCTCGAGCCCCTCGCGTGGCAGGAAGGCGCGGCCGGGATCGGCGATGAGCACCGGCACGCCGCGCGCGAGCGTGCGCAGCCAGGGCAGGATGCGCGCCGTCATCGGCTGCTCATAAAACACGTCGCCGGCCAGCACGATGTCCCACTCGGCGGCGCGGCCGACGATATCAGAACCGAGGATCGCGACCGCGACGCCGTTCGCCGCCGCGTTGAGCGCGATCGCGGCGCGGGCGAAATCGTCGATCTCGGCGCCTTCCACCACCCCGCCGCGCATCGCGCAGGCGATCGCGGCGAGCCCGGACCCGGCGGCGAAGTCCAGCACCCGCCTGCCCCGCACATCGAGTGCACCATCGAGCACGTACCGCGCCAGCGCCTGGCTGCCCGGCCAGGCAAAGGCCCAGTACGGCGGCGGCATGCCGCGGCTCGCCAGCATGTCCTCCGTCGCCTGCCACAGCGGCGTGAGTTCGGTGGCGAGATACAGCCGGACCTCGGGCACCAGCGATGGCGACGCGAGCGTGGTCCACGCGGCGACGAACGCCTCCGGCGTCAAGCGCGCCCGATCAGTACCGCGACCGCGATCAGCAGGCCCACATCGCGGTTGGCGTTGAAAAGCCAGAGCGAGAGCGCCGGATCGTTGACGTCGAGGCGCGCGACCTGCCGCGCCAGCAGGAAGGCGGGCAACAGCAGCACCATGTCGTAGGCCGGCGAGAGGCCGGCCAATACCCCGGCCAGCACCAGGCACGCCAGCATCGCGGCATAGAACAGCGCGATGAACGGCCTCGTGCGCTCGCCGAACAGCCGCGCGGTGGAGCGGATGCCGACTACCGCGTCGTCCTCCCGGTCCTGCAGCGCGTAGATCGTGTCGTAGCCCAGGATCCAGAAGAAGGCGGCCGCGTACAGCGCCAGTGCTGGTGCCAGCGCAAGGTGCGCCGATGCGCCGCCGAGCAGCGCACCCCAGCTGAAGGTGAGGCCGAGCACCGCCTGCGGCCACCAGGTGACGCGCTTGGCCAGCGGATAAAGCGCGATCAGCGGCAGCGACGCGACGCCGACCAGCCAGGCAAAGGGCGGCAGCATCAGCAGCACCGCGAGCCCGACGGCGCAGAGAACGGCCATGAACGCCAGCGCATGCAACGGCGTGACAATACCGGCGGCCAGCGGCCGGCCGGCGGTGCGCGCGACACGACGGTCCAGGTCGCGGTCCCAGAGGTCGTTGACCACGCAGCCGGCCATGCGCATGGCGAACGCACCTATAAGAAAGAGCAGCGCGAGCGCGACCATGCGCTGCCCCTCCGCACCCATCGTGATCGCCCACAGCCCCGGCAGGTAAAGCAGCCAGGCGCCGATCGGCCGGTCGAGTCGGCCGAGAAGCGCATAGGGCCGCAGCCGGGCGGGAAGGCGCGCGATCCAGCCGTCGGCCCTGATGTCCGTATGCGCGGTTGCGGCTTGCGACGTCACAGGGTCTCATCGCGCGCGCATGGCCACCCCGTCAAATCACCCCTCGATTCGCATCTTCGTCGCCGCGAGGCTGGCGCCCGGCGCATCGGTGCCGGCCACGCCAGAGCAGGCACATTACCTGCTGCGCGTGATGCGCCGGCACGAGGGCGAGGCCGTGGCGCTGTTCAACGGCGAGGACGGCGAATGGGACGCCCGCGTCGGGACCGTGGGCAAGTCCGTCCGCTTCGCCGTCGGCGGGCTTCTGCGGCCGCAGGCGCCGGATAGCGATCTCTGGCTCGCGTTCGCGCTGCTCAAGCGCGACGCCACCGACCTCGTCGTGCGCCAGGCGACGGAACTGGGGGTAGCGCGGATCTGCCCGGTGCTGGCGCGCCGCAGCCAGGGCGGGGGCAGCCAGGGCGAGCGGGTGAACCTCGCGCGGCTCAACGCCATCGCGGCCGAGGCGGCGGAACAATGCGAGCGCCTGACGCTCCCGGTGATCGATCAGCCGCGCCCGCTCGCAGCCCTGCTCGGTGCGTGGCCCGCGGGGCGGATCCTGGTGGCAGCTGTCGAGCGCGCGGAGGCGCCGGGAATTCGCCCCGTCCGCGGCCCCGCCGGCCTGCTCGTCGGCCCCGAGGGCGGCTTCGCGCCGGACGAGATCGCGGAGCTGCGCCGGCACGGATTCGTCACCGTGGCGTCGCTGGGCCCGCGCATCCTGCGCGCCGAGACCGCCGCGATCGCGGGGCTTGCGCTAATGCAGGCAAATGGGGTGCATCCAGCGCCCAGCGATACCACATAGGCCCCGCCACTTTACGGAACGTCCATGTCGAACCCCGGAGATGCCGACGCGACCCCGATCGCCTCGGAACGCCAACTCGCCGAATCCATCGCCGCCGGCTGCAAGCCACAGGCGGCCTTCCGCATCGGCACGGAACACGAGAAATTCGGCTTCTACACAAACGACCTCGCCGTACCGCCCTATGAGCGCGACCCCGGCCGCATGGGCGGCATCCAGGCGATCCTGCAGGGCCTGACCGAACCCTGCTGGGAGCCGATCACCGACAGCGGCAACGTGATCGGCCTCAAGGGCCCGGCGGGAGCCGCGATCTCCCTGGAGCCGGCGGGGCAGCTCGAGCTCTCCGGCGGTCCGCTCGAGAGCCTGCACGACACGAAGGCGGAGTTCGACGCGCATTTTGCCGCGGTCCGCCGCGTTGCCGGGCCGCTCGGCATCGGCTTCGCGCCCGTGGGCTTCCATCCGCTGGCGCGGCGCGAGGATATGCGTTGGATGCCGAAGGGCCGCTACGAAATCATGCGCGCCTACATGCCGAAGGTGGGCACGCGCGGGCTCGATATGATGACGCGCACCTGCACCGTGCAGGTCAATCTCGACTACGCGTCGGAAGCGGACATGGTCGACAAGCTGCGGGTCTCGCTCTGTCTGCAACCGCTCGCGACGGCGCTGTTCGCCAACTCGCCCTTCGTCGAGGGCAAACCCAACGGCTACCTTTCCAACCGCGCGCATGCCTGGACCGACACGGATGGCCACCGCAGCGGCATCCCCGAGGTGTTCTTCGAGGACGGCTTCGGCTTCGAGCGCTATGTCCACTGGGTGGTGGACGCCGTGCCGATGTATTTCGTGTATCGTAACGGACGCTACATCGACACCTCCGGCCACTCCTTCCGCGCCTTCATGGAAGGGCGGCTCGGTATCGCCGAGGCCGGTGCGGCGACCGTCGGCGATTTCGCCGATCACCTCACCACCGTCTTCACCGACGTGCGGCTGAAGCGGTTCATCGAAATGCGCGGCGCCGATGCCGGCACGCTCGAGATGATGCTGGCGCAATCCGCGCTGTGGGTCGGGCTGCTCTATGATGGCGCGGCGCTCGCCGCGGCGCGGGCACTGACCGCGCGCCATGGCTGGCGCGAACTCGTCGCATTGCGCGGGCTGGTGCCACGCACCGGGCTCGGCACGCCGTGGCACGGCGGTACGCTGCGCGACCTCGCGCGCGACGTCGTGGCGATCGCGCGCGACGGGCTTGCGGCACGCGGCCAGAAGAACGCGGCGGGCGAGGACGAGCGCATCTATCTGGCACCGCTCGAGGCAATCGTTGCCGGCGAGCCGAGCCAGGCCGAGCGATGGCTTGAGCGCTATCACGGGCCATGGCATGGCAACGCATCCGCGATGCTGCGCGAGGCGGCGATTTAAATCGGCTTCGTCGCACGCCTCGTTCCGAAAACGGTGAATGGTAGGTTTTCTGGATTTGTCGCGATAATAACGAAATCGTAGCGAAGCTTTCGCGGACGCGCTCTTGCCGCGCCACGAAGCTTCGCGGATAGTACCCAAAATGTCAGCAAGCGCATCACGCGCCGCGATGGGGGGACATACCGGTCTGGCCTTAGGGTCGGAAGGTATGCTCGTTCGCTTGCGCCTTATCGGGCAGATGGAAGCCTGGTCGCTCACATCGGAAAATATCCTGCCCACGGGGCGCAAGACCCGCGCGCTGCTGGCAACGCTTGCGCTCGCCTCGCCACGGCCCGTGCTGCGCAGCAAACTCGCGGAGCTGCTGTGGAGCCGGCGCGGGGAAGAACAGGCACGCGCCTCGCTGCGCCAGGAAATCCATCGGCTGCTGGAAGCGATGGCGCCGCTTGGCACGCAGGTGCTGGCCATCAACCGGGACCACCTTGCCTTGCGACCAGGGACGGTCTGGGTTGACGTGGACGAGGTACTGCGCGCGTCGCCCACGAATCCTTCGGCGTTGTCGCTGCTCGACGGGACGCTCCTCGAGGATTTGGACGGCGTCGACCCAAGCTTCAATTCCTGGCTCGCCGCCGAACGTGAGCGGCTGTCCGATCGCGCGCGCGACCTCGCGGAAACGCTGCTCAGGGAAAAGACCGATTCGGAGAGCGTGATCCCCGCGGCGCAGCAGTTGCTCGCGATCGACCGCACGCACGAAGGTGCCTGGCGGGCGCTGATGCGCGCCTATTCCGGGCGCGGCGAACGCGGCATGGCGATCCAGGCCTACGAACGCTGCCGCGCCGTGCTGTCGGAGATGCTCGACGCCGAGCCCTCGGAAGAAACCCAGGCGCTGCTTGCCGAGATCCGCGCGGCGGCCCCGACCAAACCGCGGGTTTCCGCGGCACCACCACCGCCGGTGCCGCGGCTGCCGCTGCGTACCTCGCCACTCAGCGAACCGCGCGACACGCGCGAACCGGGCCGCGCCGAGACGGCCAAGCTACATCACCGCGGCGGCGCGCGCGTCGGCGTGCTGCCGCTGCAACTCGTCGGCACGAGCGAGGCGGAAGCGCATCTCTCCACCGGCCTCGCGGAGGAGATCACCGCCGCCCTCGCGCGGTTCCGCTGGATGTTCCTCGTCGCCTCCTCCTCGCTCGCGCGCTTCGCCGTGCAGGCGCGCGACGAGGTCTCAATCCGCCGCGCCTTCAACATCGACTTCCTGATCGACGGCACGGTGCAGAAGGCGGGCGACCAGGTGCGCATCTCGCTGCGACTGCTCGACCTGCGCGCCGGCAACCGCGTCGCCTGGTCACGGCGCTTCGATCGCCCTGCGCGCGACCTGCTGACGCTGCAGGACGAGATTGCCGCCGAAGTGGTGGCGCAGATCGACCCCGAAATCCTGCTCATCGAGGGACAGCGCGTCGCCGCGCGCCCGCTCGCCGACCCCAGTGCGTACGACCTGGTGCTGCGCGCGCTGCCGCTGCTGCACAGAATGGAACGCGAGCCGTTCATGGAGGCAGGCGAATTGTTACGCCAGGCGATCGGCCAGGAGCCGGACTACGCCGCGGCCCATGCCTGGTATGCATACTGGCAGATGTTCCTGCTCGGCCAGTCCTGGACCACGGACGCGACGGAAGTGCTCACTGCCGCCGAGGCAGCCGCCGACCGGGCTATCACGCTCGATCCGCAGGACGCCAAGGCGCTGACCATCGCAGGCCATGTCCGCGCCTTTCTGCACCACCGCGTGCGCGAAGGCATCGCGCTGCACGAGCGCGCGCTGACGGTGAACCCGAACCTCGCGATGGCGTGGAACCTCTCCGGCGTCGCGCATGCCTATCTCGGCGACGTGGCGGAGGCGGAGCGGCGGGTGCGGCGCTACAAGCAGCTCTCGCCGATCGATCCGGCCGCCTTCTACTTCGACACGGCGGCGATCATCGTCGCGCTGCTCAAGCGCGACCACGAGGCTGCGGTGCAGGCGGGCCGGGCCGTGACCGGCATGAACCCGAATTTCTCCGCCGCCTTCAAACCCTACGTCGCCGCGCTCGGCCATCTCGGCCTTGCCGCGGAGGCGCGCGACGCGCTGCGCCGGCTGCTCGCGATCGAGCCGCGGTTCACGGTCAGCAGCTTCATCGCCAGTTCGCCGTTCGACCGCGCCGAGGACCGCGACCACTTCGCCGCCGGACTCAGGCTCGCCGGCGTGCCGGAATAGCCTACCCGGCTTTTTCGTCGCCCTTGCTGCGGCGGCGCGCGGCGGCGGCGTATTCGCCCCGCGGTCGCTTCTCCGCCACGTTCGGACGCACCACCGTGTCGTAGTAGTCGTCCCAATCCTCCGGCCGCCAGTGATCGAAATCCGGCACCAGCACGGTGTCGTTCTGGCCACGCTCCTCCAGCGCCTCGCGTGGCAGGGCCTGCGCCTGCAGGATCGGGAAATCGGCGCGGAACTCCACCGGCACACCGGTGCGGGTGATGCGGAAATTGGTGATCAGCGGGCCGAACCAACGATCCGTCTCGATGATGCCCTCGTAAAACTCGGCGGCCTGGCTGCGCGGCAGGTTGGCGCAGGGGCGGACCAGCAGGCTCCAGCCCGGCGCGGTGCGCACCATCAGCCCTGTCCAGATCTGAACCAGTCCCGGTTCCTGCAACGCGCCGAGGAAGGGCGGGGAGAATCCCTTGATCTCGGGCGGCACGCGCTCGTCGAAATACGCAGAGAAATGCGGGAACTGCGCCGCCTTCAGCGGCACCCAGCCATCGCCACCCTCCCACGTCCAGACGATCTCGCTGCCATCCCACATCAGTGAGAAGGAAATCGGCGGGAAAATGTAGTGGCCAAACGCGGAGGCAACGGTCACCGGCTCGCAATAGCGGAAGGCGCGCGTCGGCAGCGAACCGGCGGCCGAGCGATCGGCGCGCTGCGGTGGCCGTGCCGTGGGGATCAGACGGTAGAAGGTAACGCGCGGCGCGTGACCTGGCGCCTGCTCGTTCGTCCCCACCTGCTGCTGCGCGCCCGATGTCACGTCGTCAGCCATGATCCGTTCCTCACGATGGTCCGTTGTCCTGGGCCGGAAACCCGATGTGATCACGCTGCCGAGCCGAAAGCGAGAGCTCCATTTTAGTGGCCGGCACGCTCCGGGCGAACAGGAAAGGACCGGGCTCTGAGCCCGGTCCCGAGAGCATCCGATCCCAATTCGGGTGATCAGAGCGAAGCGGACATCGCGCCGAGGCGAACCTTCGCGGCGTCGGCCACCGGCAGCGCGGGGCTCATCGCGCCGAGGCGCACCGTCGGGGACATCGCGCCGAGACGAACCTTCGCGGCGTCGGCCACCGGCAGCGCGGGGGACATGGCGCCGAGCCGGACCGTCGGGGACATCGCGCCGAGGCGAACCTTCGCGGCGTCGGCCACCGGCAGCGCGGGGGACATGGCGCCGAGCCGGACCGTCGGGGACATCGCGCCGAGGCGAACCTTCGCGGTGTCGGCCACCGGCAGCGAGGGGGACATGGCGCCGAGCCGGACCGTCGGGGACATCGCGCCGAGGCGAACCTTCGCGGCGTCGGCCACCGGCAGCGCGGGGCTCATCGCGCCGAGGCGCACCGTCGGGGACATCGCGCCGAGACGAACCTTCGCGGTGTCGGCCACCGGCAGCGAGGGGGACATCGCGCCGAGGCGGACCGTCGGGGACATCGCGCCGAGACGAACCTTCGCGGTGTCGGCCACCGGCAGCGAGGGGCTCATCGCGCCGAGGCGCACCGTCGGGGACATCGCGCCGAGACGAACCTTCGCGGTGTCGGCCACCGGCAGCGAGGGGCTCATCGCGCCGAGGCGCACCGTCGGGGACATCGCACCGAGGCGAACCTTCGCGGTGTCGGCCACCGGCAGCGAGGGGCTCATCGCGCCGAGGCGCACCGTCGGGGACATCGCACCGAGGCGAACCTTCGCGGTGTCGGCCACCGGCAGCGAGGGGCTCATCGCACCGAGGCGGACCGTCGGGGACATCGCGCCGAGGCGAACCTTCGCGGTGTCGGCCACCGGCAGCGAGGGGGACATGGCGCCGAGGCGAACGGTGTTGATCATTGTCTCGATCCTTCCTTCGGTTTCTGGCGCCTCAGGGCACCGTGGCTGTTGATGGGAGGATCATGTCGGACAGCCCGATCACACACGTATTAACGCCGTGACCACGGCGTGAATACGCGGCACAAACGATCATTTACCGATGGAGAAAAATTTTGACGCGCTGAGACACAAAATTTCGAGTGCGTCAGCGGCGGCGAGGCGGTCCCGTCACCGCCTCGTAAAACCCTACTCAAATTCTAGAACTTTTGCAACAGCGACGTGCGCCCGTCGCCCGCGCCAGGTTCAGCCGGTGCCGCCCACCGTCAATCCATGAATCTTGAGTGAAGGCTGGCCGACACCGACGGGCACGCCCTGGCCGTTCTTGCCGCAGGTGCCGATCCCCGGATCGAGCGCCATGTCGTTGCCGATCATCGCGATTCGCGTGAGCGCATCGGGCCCGTTGCCGATCAGCGTCGCGCCCTTCACTGGCGCGCCCACCTTCCCGTCCTCAATTCGGTAGGCCTCAGCTGCGGAAAACACGAATTTGCCGGACGTGATATCCACCTGCCCGCCACCGAAATTGACAGCGTAGAGTCCGTTGCGGACGGAGCGGATCATCTCCTCGGGCGAGTGGCTGCCCGCGAGCATGATGGTGTTGGTCATGCGCGGCATCGGCGCGTGCGCGTGCGACTGTCGCCGCCCGTTGCCCGAAGACTCCAGGCCCGCGAGTCGCGCGTTCTGCCGGTCCCACAGAAAGCCTGTCAGGACGCCATCCTCGATCAGCACGTTGCGCTGGCTCGGCGTGCCCTCGTCGTCAACGGTGATGCTGCCACGACGGTCCGGAATGGTGCCGTCATCGACCACGGTCACGCCGTGTGCCGCGATGCGCATACCCATGAGCCCCGCGAAGGCCGACGTTTTCTTGCGGTTGAAGTCGCCCTCGAGCCCGTGGCCGATCGCCTCGTGCAGCAGGATGCCGGGCCAGCCGGGCCCGAGTACCACGTCCATCTCGCCGGCGGGCGCCGGCCGGCTGTCGAGGTTGACCAGGGCCTGGCGCAGCGCCTCCTCGGCACCCGCCTTCCACGCGCCGCCATCGGTGAGCCGCGCCAGCCCGTGGCGGCCGCCGCTGCCGTAATTGCCGCTCTCGCGCCTGCCGTCCTGCTCGACGACGACGCCGACGTTAAGCCGTACCAGCGGGCGCAGATCGGCGACACGCGAGCCATCCGGGCGCAGGATCTGCACCGCCTGGAACTCCATCCCGATCGAGCCCATCACCTGCACTACGCGCGGATCACGCGCGCGCAGCCAGGCGTCGATTTCCATCAGCAGCGCCGCGCGCTCAGCGAAGCTGCCCTCGGCGAGCGGCGATTCGGGCGCGTAGAGCCGCGCGTTGGTCGCCCGCGGCGGCAGGGCCAACGTGCCGCCATGGCCGCGCGCGACCGCGGCGACGGCCTCCGCAGCGCGGGTAAGCGCCGGCTCCGAGAGTTCGCCGGCATGGGCGTAGCCCGTCGCCTCGCCGGCGACGGCGCGCAGGCCGAAGCCCAGCGTGGTGTCGGCGTTGGCGGTGCGGATGCGCCCGTCATCGAGCGACAGCGTCTCGCTCTCGCGGTATTCAAGGAAAAGCTCGCCATCATCCGAGCCCAGCAGCGCCTGGCCGGCGAGCCGCTCGGCGGTCTCGCGGTCGAGCGTCGCGTCGGCGCGCTCGAAAAACAGGCGGTCGGTGGCGGCGAGAGCGGTCATGCCGGCTCCGCCCGCAGCTGGTGCAGGGTGACGAGGACCGCGCCGAGCAGCAGGGCGGCGTTGACCTGGTGCGCCACGGCCAAGGGGATGGCGACGATCGTGAGCAGCGTTGCGACGCCCAGCGCGTATTGCAGCAGCAGCAGCGCGCCCGTGGCGGCCAGCGCCTGTGCCACCGCCCGCGGCGGCCGCGCGGCGAAGCCAAGCGCCACGGTGCCCGCGAGCAGCACGGCGGTGAGGGTTGCGAGCAGCCGGTGGTCGAACTGCACCGCCGCGATATTGGCGACGAGATTGCGCAGGAACGGATGCATCGCGCCGTAGGAAACGGGCACGAGGCGCCCGTCCATCAGCGGGAACGTGTTGTAGTCGAAGCCCGCGTGCGTCCCCGCGACCAGGCCGCCAGCGGCGATGGTGACGGTGAGCAGCACGGCGCAGGCGGCGACCAGCCGGCGCAGGCCCGCAGGCGCGCCCGGGCGCGGGCGTGGGCGGCGCACGGAAAGCGCGGTCCACAGCACCCCGGCATAAAGCGCCAGCGCCAGCAGCAGATGCAGAACCAGGCGCAGCGGCGAGACCGCGGTGGCGTCCTTCTCGAAGCCGGAGGCGACCATGAACCAGCCCACCGCACCCTGCAGCCCGCCCAACGCGAACAGGCCCAGCAACCGCAGCGCCAGCCCACGCGAGATGGCGCGCCGCCAGGCGAACCAGGCAAGCGGCAGGATCAGCACCGCGCCCATCAGCCTTCCCCACAGCCGGTGGGTGTATTCAAGCCAGAAGATGTGCTGGAAGCCGGCAAGATCCATGTCCGGGTTCAGCAGCTTGTATTGCGGGATGGTCTTGTAGAGCGCGAACAACTGCTCCCACGCGCGGTGCGACAGCGGCGGCAGCGCGCCCGCGATCGGCGCCCATTCCATGATGGACAGGCCCGAGCCGGTCAGCCGCGTGGCGCCGCCAAGCCCCACCATCACCACGATCATGAAGGCGAGCGTAAACAGCCACAGCGAGATCAGCCGCCGATTCCGGTCCTGTTCACGCAGCACGTCGCCCGCGGGAAACTCGCGCACATCGAAGGGCATGACCCGATATAGGACGGGTGGGCGCACAGGGACAGGGGCGACGGTGGCTAGGCTGGAATGGCGATGTGGCGGCCGAGCCAGTCCGGCCGCGGCAGACGGGCATGCGCGTCGCGCGCCGCCAGCAGGTTGGCGAGAATATCCGCAGGCCACGGGGACACGCGGCGGGTCTCGAGGTCGACGTGCAGGAACAGGATCTCCTGCATCGCTGCGGGATTTCCGTCCGCCCCCAGCATCGTGTGCGCGAGATGCAGGCGCTTGGCATCCGCGCCCACCACCAGCGACTCGACCGCAACTCGCGCGCCGACACGCAGTTCGGCACGGTAGAGCGTGTGCGTTTCCACCGCGAAGGTGCCGGCGCGATAGCGCTGCTTGTAGTCGGCGCCCATGCCGAGCGCGGCGTAGATCGCGTCCGTCCCGTGGTCGAAGAGCACCACATAATAGGCAAGGTTCATGTGGTCGTTGCTGTCGATCCATGCCGGCAGCACCTCTCCGGCATAGCGCGCGAAGGGCGCGGGAAAGCCGTTTTGCAAATGGGCATCAGCCATGGCGCGATGATGCCGGAGGGGCGCGGTGGAGGCCAAGCCCGGCCATTCCGAGCCACAACCAGCCGGGTGGAGATCAGCCGAGCCCGGCCAGCGCCTCCGCGATGCGAAGGCCTACCGCGCGGTGCGACAGCTTGGTCATCACCTCCCGCCGGCCGCGCTCGGCAAGCGCGCGCCCGCGCGTGGGATCGGCGAGCACGGGCGCCAGCAGCGCGGCCGCGTGTGCCACATCGGCTTCCGCCCAGGACTGGCCCTCCGCGTGCGGATAGGCGTCCGGCTTCACTCGCACCAGCTTATGGCCGACGAAAAGGGAGTTGTCCGGCGTCATGAAGTCGGTGTTGCCGGACCAGCCGGTGCCGAGTGCCAGGCGGCCGAGTGCCATCGCCTCGCCCAACCCGCGGCCGAAACCCTCCGCGCGATGCAGCGAGACGAAGATGTCGCAGGCCGCGATCAACCCGCGCACGCCGAGCGCGTCGAGCGGGGTCGCGATCACCTTGATCTGCGGCGTTTCGGGGATCCCTGCCTCCTTTGCCCATTCCTCCGCGCCGCTCTCGATGTTCTTGACCTTGAGCACGAGCTGAAGGTCCGCGAAGGGATCGGCGGCGCGCAGGCGCTCGAACAACGCCAGCACCGCCTCCGGGTTCTTGCGCGAGGCGTAGGAAGACAGATCGAAAAAGTGCAGCAGCACAAAAGCACTCTCGCGAATGCCGTAGTGCCGGCGCGGCAGCTGCGGCCCCGGCTCCGGCTCCACCGACTGGCCGATATAGCGGCTCTCGATCCCGGCTTCGTTCAACGCCGCGCCAATGAAGTGCGACAGCGCCCAGACCTCGTCGAAACGCGCGATCTTCTCAGCCCAGGGCGCGGGGTAGGTCGGCAGTTCCCAGGCCGGAACAATGACGTTTGTCCCCGCCGCGATGTCGTTGCCGCGCGCGGCGAACGTTGCGAGGGCCTGGTCCACCTCGTCGGCGTTGATGTGGAACACCCTGAGCCCGTCGCCCACGGCATCGACCTCCAGCGGGTCGATAAGCCTGCGATACGATTCGTCGTCGCGCCCGGCGTAGCGGTAGATGTCGTAGACCTTGGGCCGCAGCCCCACCGCAAGGCTTGCCGCGACATGGCTGCGCAGCTGTTCGCCCATGCCGATGGGCGCGAACGGGTGACCGATGAACGTGATGTCGGTCATAGCGGAGCGCGCGCGTGCCAGGCGGTCGCGTCCTGCGCGGCGCGCAGCGCCTCAAGCCAGCGATGGCCATGGCCGAGATCGGGTTCGAGATGGGCGCCTTCCGCCCATTCGTTCCACGCGTTGACGAACAGCATCCGACGCTCGCCGTACAGGAGCGCACGCGCCTCCGCGAGCTTTGCCTCGATATAGGCGCGGAACGCCTCGGGAGTTGCACCCTCGAAATCGGTACCCTGCAGCGGCTGGCGCGGCGTGTTGTCCCAGTCCGGGAAAACCGCGGGGTAGCGCGTATAGGGCACCGTATCGCGACCGACGAAGGCAGCCACAGTCCCGGGATAATCGAAACGGTAGCCATCCCAGCCGGGCTTGATCACCTCCGCCTCGCCGCCGGCGGGCACGGCGCGGCCGTGCGGGGGAAACTCCACCGACGCATCGAAGCCCAGATCGGCGGGGCGGATGCCGCGGTCCACCGCCTCCATCCCTTCCACGGCCACGAGGTGCAGCCCGGGGAATCCCGCCTCGTCGAACGCGGCCCGGGCACGCGCCGCGAACGCCCTGGCGTCCGGCAGCAGCAGCGGGCGGTAGACCAGGAACATCGGCTTGCCGTCCACCCGGATGTAACGGGGATCGGCGGCCTGGGCGACGGCATCGGCCACGATGGAGCCGAGCGTTTCGTCATCGTAACGCTGCTCCAGCAGGATCTCCCGCTCGCCGCCATCCCAGTGGCGCGTCCAGTTCTCGTTGGCCCAGCACAGGCACCAGCGGAACGGGATCTCGGGATGCGCGCGCACTGTCTCGAGCGGGCTGGTCAGTACCCGACGCTCACCGAAATTGTAGGAATAGACGACAAATCCCTCGACGCCATACCGCGCGGCGAGTGCGGCCTGGCGCGCCAGGGCCGTGGGCGAGGTCAGATCGTAGTAGCCGAGATCGGCGGGTAGGTGCGGCTGGTAGTGGCGCGTGTGGCTCGGGCGGGCGCGCGCGACGTTGTGCCACTCCGTGAAGCCGGCGCCCCACCACAGGTCGTTCTCCGGGATCGCGTGGAATTGCGGCAGGTAGAAGGCGAGCACGCGCACCTTGTGCTGGGCCGCCAGCACCGCCCCCCACCGCTCGGCGAGCTTCTGCTGGTTGGCGCGAATCGCGGCGAGGCGGCGCGCTTCGCTCGCGCGCCCGGTGCTGACCGAAAGCCGGTGCACGACGACGGCAGAGGCAACGTAACGGATGCGCAGTCCTTTCTGCACCAGGCGCAGGCAGAGATCGGCGTCCTCGCAATAGGCCGGCGCGAAGTGTGGGTCGAACAGGCGCGCGCCCGTGGCGGCGCGACGCACCAACAGGGCCGCGCCGGAGCAGTAGGCGACATCGCGATCATGGCAGTAGCCACCCTCGCGCGGGTCCGCGAAAAGCCCGACCATCGAGCTCTCGCCGTTGGGCGAAAGCGTGCAGCCGGCCTCCTGCAGGCGCCCGTCGGCATAGATCAGCTTGGCACCGGCGGCCCCGATCGTGGCATCGGCGTCCAGCGCCATGACCAGCTCGTCGATCGCGCCTGGTTGCGGTTGCGTATCGTTGTTGAGCAGCAGCACGTATTCGCCGCGGCAGATATCGAACCCGGCGTTGCACGCGGCGATGAACCCGCCGTTCGTCGCCTGGCACAGCAGGCGCAGGCCCGCCACGTCCGAAAACAATCCCGCCGCCGGATCGGTGGAGGCGTCGTCCACCAAGACGATCTCGAACGGTGTCTCGGGCGGGCTCGCGGCCAGGGCCATCAGGCACTCAACGGTGATGGCGATCTCGTTGTAGACAGGAATCAGGATCGAGACACGCGGCCTCGCAGAGGCGGCAAAGGCGAGCGACCTCAGTTCCTGCGCTGGATCCTCGCAGACGAAGAGGTCGGGCGCGGTGACACGCACGGATTCCTTGCGGGCCTGCCGCCGATGCGCCAGCAGGTTGCGTACGGCCGCATCGTCGCGCAGCAGCGTCTCGCGATCCTGTGCCGGCAACCGTCCGGTCGCGGATGAAACAAAACCCGACGTCGCCGCCGCTTCGAGGGGCGATGGGCGCAACTGCCGCTGCTCACGCTGCCCGCGCGTAAGAAAGTGGCGCAGCGGCGGAACGCGCGCGACCGCGACATCCGGGTAGCGGCGCCAGTAATCACGGCCATCGAAATCCGGCCCCGGCGCGCGGGCCTCGAGGTCGCCGCCAACGATGAAGTGGCGCAACGCGCCATAGGGATCGCGCGGCGCGTCCAGGTTGCGCTCGGCATACCAGGCGGGATCGAGGAGCGGGTTGGGCCGGTGGCCCGTCCAGATTCCCTTCAGCAGAAAGGACCGCAGCAAACCCTGCGCCGGCGCCTCCGGGCCAAGCTGCTCGCGGTAGAATTGCGGATCGAAATATGGGCCCGGCGGCGACAGATCGAGCTCGAGCAGGTCGACGAGTTTCTCGATCGACGGCGGCGTGCCCAAAATGACCGGGTCCTGCTCGAGCAGCCAGGCCAGGTCGATGAGCGGATGCGGCGAGCGCCCCTCCGCGAAGCCCACATCGAGGAAATGCAGCAGCGGGTCGGTGCCGTCCTGCATCAACTCCGGATTCGTCGCGAGGTAGAAGAGCGGGTCCAGATATGGCGAGAGCACCGGGCGGCGGCGCAACGGTAGCGCGAGGTAGCGCTGCACCGTACCGAGATCGGCGCGGGTTCCCCCGAGTGCCCCGCGATAGGCCGCCTCGTCCACGAACGGCAGGCACAGCAGCCTGTGCACCCGCATGAGGTCGTTCATCGGCGTGGCCCGCGCATCGTGGCCTCCGTGCTATCCCCGACGCGTCGCCGCAACCTCAGACCCGCGCCTCGTCTCGCAAAACCGCAAACCAGGATTCGATCAACTCCAGAACGGCGGGGTTCGGCACGCGGCCTTCCGCGATGCCAGCCCGCATGTAATGCTCCGTGCCCGAGGAAACATCGCCGCGCAAGATCGCCTGCGCCACGTCCGGATACGTCGTCGTGTAATAGGCCTCGTCCACTTCCGGGCGGCTGGCGATTCGCCCCTCGAAGAACCCGACCTGGATGAAATGCGTCCGCATGTCCTGGATCACGCCCGCCGCATGCGCCTCGGCAAGATCGGGATAATGCGAGAGGTAGAACGCCTCGTCGAACCGCAGCGAGGCGGCCAGCGTCATCAGCAGCTTGCGCAACAGCCGTGCATCGATCGCGATCTTTGCCCGGCTGTTGAGGCGATCACGCCCGATGCGCAGCGCCTGCAGGAGAAGGTCGATATGCGGCACATATGGCGTCTCGGTCACATGGTCCTCGGTATCGGTTCCGGTCATGCGGGCGGCGTGGCGGCGACGGCACCCGCAACTTAGCGGCCGCGCCGCATCGCGGCAACGCGCGATCCCGCCGGGCACGCCGGTTTTGTAACGAGATTAAACCTAAACTCCGCCATCACCCCTCCGGCACGGGCGGCAGGCCGAGCGAGATTCGCTCCACCTCCGTCATGCCGAACGTCTCGCGGCCCCAACTGACACCCTCGCGCACCACCCGCGCCGGGACGCCGGCGGCCGCGACGAAGCGCGGGACGGCGCCCTTCACCAGGGCGCGCGCGCCGATGATCGAGCCCATGCCGATCCGGCTCGCGCCGTGCAGCAGCGCGTCCTGCCCGAGCCAGACATGACGCTCGAGGATCGTGTTGACGGGATCGCGGCCGATGCGCCTTCCGCTCCCGATCTCGTGGATCGCGTGCATGTCGTGGTTGCGAATCCAGACGCCCGCGGAAATCAGCGCATCGTCGCCGATCATCACGCCCTGGCCGGTACCCTCGATCTCTATCGAGCAGCCCACCGCGGAGGCGCCCTCGCCCCAGAGCAGGAATTGCCGGTCGGAACGCAGGAAGATGTCCTGAAGCGACACATAGGCATCGCCAATGGCGGCGAACAGCACCGCGGCATCGGAGCCGAGCATGCGGATGTTCGCGTGCAGATTGCCGCCGGCGGAACGATTGTCAAAAAATAAGAGGCTGTTGCGCCCGCCGGTCTGCACCCGGATGCGACCGACCGGTCGCTCGGGGTCCGTCACCACGATCGTGAGGTCGGCCTGGCCGACGGCCTCGATGCCAAGCGCCTGCGCCTCGGCGTCAGAGGCGGTGTAGAGCGAAAATTCGCAATTCTCGTAGCTGCCGGCGTGCAGTGCCGTCACGCTTGGGTCAAGCGCCGCCAGCAGACCCGCTTCCGTTTCGCCATGTAGTCCCGGAACCATTCACGTCTCCGCCCCCCGGAGCACGGTACCGCCGGATGCCCTCGTGGGCCCGGAACGGTCATGCCCTGGACAATTCAGTTTCGCGGGCCCGTTCACGCCAAGCGGCGATGGCTGGCGCAAACGTGGCCTGGACGCGCGGCATCGGGTGCCGGCGGCCCACGAGATTTGTGGCGCATCCCCGCCCCATGGCCAAGGGGCGGCGCCGGGATTTTCGGCGGCCCCGGGTTGCCGCTCGGTTTGCGGACTGCCACAACCGGCGCACGGCGAGGGATGACCGGGACGGGAGATTCGAGGCGCGATGCGGGTCTTGGTGACGGGAGGATGCGGCTTTATCGGCTCGGCCGTGATTCGCCACCTGCTGGCGCACACTGCCCACGAAGTCGTGACCGTGGACAAGCTGACATATGCTGCCTCGCCGGAAGCGATCGGGGTGGCGGACGGCAACAAGAGGCACCGGCTGGTGGTCGCCGATATCGCCGATATCGACGCGATGCGCGACGTGTTCGCCACGGCGCGGCCGGACGCGGTGATGCATCTCGCCGCGGAGACGCATGTCGACCGCTCGATCGACGGGCCGGGCCCCTTCATCCAGACCAACGTCGTCGGCACGCTCACCCTGCTCGAGGTCGCGCGCGAGCACTGGCTGCGGCTGGACGAGGCGGCGCGAGCCACGTTCCGCTTCCACCACATCTCGACCGATGAAGTGTTCGGCGCCCTCGGCCCGCAGGATCCGCCGTTCACGGAAGCGACCGCCTACGATCCGCGCAGCCCCTATTCGGCGAGCAAGGCAGCCTCCGACCACCTGGTGCGGGCGTGGCGTCACACCTATGCGCTGCCGACGCTGGTTTCCAACACCGCCAACAATTACGGCCCGTGGCAGTTCCCCGAGAAGCTGATCCCGCTGGTGCTGATCGCAGCCCTGGAGGGGCGGCCGATCCCGGTCTACGGCGACGGCTCCAACCGCCGCGACTGGATCCATGTCGAGGACCACGCCGCCGCCCTGGTCGCGGTGCTGGAGCGCGGGCAGCCGGGCGCCACCTACGCGCTCGGCGCGCACCAGCCGCGCAGCAACCTCGAGGTGGTCGAGGCGATCTGTGCGGCACTCGACCAGCGCCTGCCCGATCCCGCGGGGCCGAGGCGGCGGCTCATCACCTTTGTCGCCGACCGTCCGGGCCACGATTTCCGTTACGAAATCGACCCGTCCTTCGCGATGGAGGCACTGGCGCTCGAGCCGATGCGCGACTTCGAAACCGGACTAGGCCAGACCGTCGATTGGTATCTCGGCAACCGCGCCTGGTGGGAGGCGTTGCGGGCGCGAGGCGCCGTCGTGCGGCGAGGCCTTGGGCAAGGGGGATCGAAGAGCGCGGCATGAAGGGGATTCTCCTGGCCGGCGGTTCCGGCACGCGGCTGCATCCGATGACGCGCGCGGCATCGAAACAGATGCTGCCGATCTACGACAAGCCGATGATCTACTACCCGCTCAGCGTGCTGATGCTCGCGGGCATCCGGGAGATCATGGTGATCTCCACGCCCGAGGACCTGCCGCAGTTCCGCCGCCTGCTCGGCAGCGGCGAGGACATCGGCGTCAGCTTCGCCTATGCCGAGCAGCCGAAACCCGATGGCCTGGCTCAGGCGTTTCATATCGGGCGAGACTGGATCGCGGGCGAGGCCTGCGCGCTGGCGCTCGGTGACAACCTCGTGTTCGGCGAGCATCTCTCGCGGCTGCTGCGCGCCTCCGCGGCACGGCAGAGCGGGGCCACCGTCTTCGCCTACCAGGTGCGCGACCCGGAACGATACGGTGTCGTTACCATGGACGCCGATGGCAGGCCGGTCGCAATCATCGAGAAGCCGAGGGAAGCGCCATCCAACTGGGCCGTCATCGGGCTCTATTTCTACGACAAGCGCGTCTGCGACCTCGCGGCCCGCGTCCGGCCCTCGGCGCGCGGGGAATTCGAGATCACCGACCTCAACCAGATGTACCTTGAGATGGGCGAGCTCAATGTCGAGAAGCTCGGCCGCGGCGCCGCCTGGCTCGACGCCGGCACGCCCGACTCGCTCCTGCAGGCGGCGACCTTCGTGCAGACCATCCAGGCGCGCCAGGGCATGCTGGTCGGCTGCCCGGAGGAAGTGGCGTTCCGCATGGGCTGGATCGACGCCGACCGGCTCGGCGCCCACGCGCAGCGGCTGCGCAACACGGAACTCGGCCGCGTGCTGACACTGCTCGCGCGCGGGGAGCAGGAATAGCGATGCAGGCCGAGCGCCTCGCCATCGCGGACGTCATCCTGGTGAAGCCGCCGCGATTCGCGGATTCGCGCGGCTGGTTCAGCGAGGCCTGGAACGCGCGGCGCTTCGCGGAGGCCGGCATCCCAGGCCCGTTCGTCCAGGACAACCAGAGCTTCTCGGCACGGCCGGGCACGGTGCGCGGCCTGCACTGCCAGGTCGGGGCGAACGCGCAGGGCAAGCTGGTCCGCGTGCTGGCAGGGCGCATCTGGGACGTGGCAGTCGATATCCGCCGCGGCTCGCCCACCTACGCGCGGCACGTGGCAGCCGAGCTTTCGGCGGAGAACGGCGCGCAGCTCTGGATTCCCGTGGGCTTCCTGCACGGGTTTTGCACGCTCGAGCCGGCGACGCAGGTGCTCTACAAGGTGACCGCACCCTACGACCGCGAGGCGGAGCGCGGCGTGATCTGGAACGATGCCACGCTCGGGGTGCCCTGGCCGGTTGTCGCCGGGGAGGCGGTGTTGTCCGACAAGGATGCGGTGCTGCCGCCACTCGTCGGCGGCGCGTGGTTTCAGGTGTGACCCGGATCCTCGTCACCGGCGCCACCGGCCAGCTCGGGCACGCCATTGCCGAGGCACGCCCGGAGGTGATCGCACTCGACCGTGCCATGCTGGATTTCGAACGGCCGGCAACGATTGCGGCGGCGCTGGAGGAGCACGCACCCGCGCTGGTGATCAACGCCGCCGCCTACACCGCCGTGGACAAGGCCGAGACCGACGCCGAGACAGCGATGCGCGCCAACCGGGACGGACCGGCGGAGCTTGCCCGGTGCTGCGCGGGGCGCGGCATTCCGCTGGTCCATGTCTCCACCGACTACGTCTTCGACGGCAACAAGGGCAGGCCCTACGTCGAGACGGACACGCCCAGCCCGACCGGGGTCTATGGCGCCTCCAAGCGCGCGGGGGAGGAGGCGTTGCTCGCTTCCGGCGCGCGGGCGGTGATCGTGCGCACGGCCTGGGTGTTCTCCGCGACCGGGCGGAATTTTGTGCGCACACTCGTGGCCGCGGCGGCGAAAACGCCCACCCTGCGCGTCGTCGCGGACCAGCTTGGCTGCCCCACCGCCGCCCCGGACCTCGCGCACGTGCTGCTCGGCATGGCCGACCGGCTGCTCGGCGGATGGCGCGATGGCTACGCCGGGATCGTGCATGCCGCGGGCGGCGGCGCCACCACGTGGCACGGGCTCGCGGAGGCTCTGTTCGAGGAGCGGGCGCGGCGCGGCCATCCTGTCCCGGAAGTCCGCCCGATCGGTACCGCCGAATGGCCCACGCCGGTGCGCCGTCCGCCGGATTCACGACTCGACCAGGCGCTGCTGCTGGCACGCTTCGGTCTCGTGATGCCGCCCTGGCGGGAGGGGCTGGCGAGGGTGGTGGAACGGCTTTGACCACGGGCGCGAGCGAGAAGGGCCGCGCGAGCACGCAGGGCAAGGTGGCCGTTCTGCTCGCGGCGCGGGACGGGGGGCGTTTCTTGCCCGAGCAGCTGGCCAGCCTTGAGACGCAAACCCATCCCTGGGATCTGTGGTGGCGTGACGATGGCTCGCGCGATGGCACCGTGGCGCTGCTCGAAGGTGTCGGCCGGCGGGTAAACGGCGGGGCGGTCCTGGGTGGGCCGGGCTGTTTCTTCGCCCTGCTGCGGGCAGCGGCACCGACCCTCGGGCCGGAGGATTGCGTGGCTTTCTCCGACCAGGACGATGTGTGGATGCCGGAGAAGCTGGCACGTGGGGCTGCCGCGCTGGCGCGCGTGCCCGCCGGACGGCCCGCGATGTATGCCGCGCGGCAGATCTACACCGATGCGGGATTGCGCCGGCTCGGCATTTCATCGCCCGCCCGGGCGCCTGGCTTCCCCACGGCACTGGCGCAGAACGTGGCGACGGGCTGCACCGTGATGCTCAGCGCCGCTGCGGCGAGGCTGGTGGCGGCGAGCCACCCGCCGGCGATGACGTACCACGATTGGTGGAGCTACATCCTGGTGACCGCGGCCGGCGGCGCGTTCCTGTGGGACGACGAGCCCGTGGTGCTGTATCGCCAGCACCCGCACAACCTGGTCGGCGCGCCCCAGGGGGCCTGGCACCGCGGCCTCGCGGCTCTGCGCCGGGGGCCGGGTCCCTTCATGCGGCTGCTGCGCGCGCATCTGGCGGCGCTGGAGGTCGACGGTGCGCTGATTACGCCGGAGGCGCGGGCCATTGTGGCGGTGCTTTCCGCGGCACTCGCGAGCGGGCGATGGGCGCGACTCAGAGCCCTGAAGACGCCAGGGTTACGACGGCAGACGAATGTCGAGAACCTGCTGTTCCGGCTGTGGTTTCTGATCGGGTAGGCGCGCCGACGCGCAGCCTGCCCACGCCGGCGGCGTGCTTAGGCCCGCACGCGCCGGCGGCGGCGAGCCGCGCCAATCCCGGCGAGGCCAACCGCCATCAGCAGCATCGATGCCGGCTCCGGCACCGAAGGATCGCCGAGGCCCTGTGCGGCTGAGGCGCTGACGATCGTAACGTCCCCGCCGGCCTGATCGGCCACCAGGAAATAGGGGTCGGCGGAATTCAGAAGATTCACCGACTCCATGGTGCAGTCGGTGGAGACGTTGCCGCAGCCCGCGTTCCTGTAGCTGGCAACCAGATCCCAGCCATACTGACTGGCCGTCGCGGCAGAGATCGGCAGCATCTTCGACCCCGGCGCGTTGTTCATCAGGCCAAGGAACTGCTGCTCCTGCGTCGAGTTGAGCCCGTAGATCAGGAACCCCTCGCCGCCTTTGTTGTTGGTCTGGATCGAGCCGATGGTGAGGTTGACGATGCTGTAGCCCTGCTGCCGCATCAGCGTGGAGTCCACGAGCACGGCCTCGTTAGCCTGGATCTCGCTGTCGGGGTTGTTCAGCTTGTGGTAGGTCGCGCCCACACCCGACTCACTGCCGGTGCCCGGTCTTACGGTCAGCTGCGTCTGTGTATCCCCGTGATTGATATACTGACCCGACGAACTCACCGTGGTCGAAAACGCGGACAGAATCAGCGGCAGGCCACCCGTCCCGGTGTCGGAGCTGAATGTCGCCTGGCCGTAATGAGTGGTATCCGGGCTGCAGCTGTGCCCACCGCACATGCCGGCGGCGTGCGGGCCCGTGACCGTGTTGACCTGGTAGGAATCGGTCCCCAGCGTCCACGTCACCGTGGGCGTTGCCATCGCCGGAGCCGCCGTCAGCGCGCCCAGCAAGAACGCGCCCGCGACAATCGTGGTAGTCCGCAGCGCCGTCATGCCGTATGGTCCTTCGTCACCCTGAGGCGAGGTCTGGACACACCTTGCCTTGCAAGAACAGTTAACAGACCGCAACATTGTTGTCAAATTGTTTTTTGAGGTTTATTTTTGAGACGTATTCGTTCTACGCTCGTGATCAACGCGTCCGAACCGGACATTTTCGCCATCACCAGGGACCAGTGGCAGGCGGCGCACGCGCGCGCCGGCGAACCACCCGTCACGGCCACCTTCGCCACCCCGGGCCCCGGCATCGCGGCGGCGCTCGCGCAAGCCGACACGATCATCACCGGCCCCGCGATCATGGCCGGAATTCTCGACCAGGCGACGCCGCGACTGGATACCGTGTTCCTGACCGCGGCCGGCGTGGACGCCCTGGCCGGCCGCGCCTGGCCGTCCGGCGTGCGGCTGCTCAACAACCGCGGCGTGCATGGCGCCAAGCTGCGCGACTACATGCTCTGGGCGCTGCTGGCGCTGCATCTGCGCGCCCCGGCACTGGCGGAAAACCAGGCGGCACGGCGCTGGCAGCCGATCTACACGCCCGCCATCGCCGGCCGGCGGCTCACCGTGGTCGGCACCGGCGACCTCGGCGGCGCGGCGGCAAGCGCGGGGCGCGCGCTGGCCATGAGCGTCACCGGAATCAGCCGCCAGGGCCGGCCGCACCCGAACTGCGCCCGTGTCCTGCCGACCACGGCCCTGGACACCGCGCTGCCTGAAACCGACGCGCTGGTCCTGGCGTGCCCGCTGACCACGGCGACGCGCGGCCTGCTGGATGCACGGCGGCTCGCGCTGCTCCCCGCCGGTGCCCATGTGATCAATGTCGGCCGCGGCGCGCTGCTGGACCAGGCGGCACTGGTCGCGGCCCTGGCCGCGGGGCGGCTCGGCGGCGCCGTGCTCGACGTCACGACCCCGGAACCGGCGCCGGCCGGGGACGGGGTCTGGGCGGCGCCGAACCTCATCCTCACGCCGCATATCGCTGCCGACGATCCGGTGACTTACAACGCCGCCTGCCTCGACCTGTTCTTCGCCACCGTGGAGCAGGCAAACCCGCCGAACCTGGTGGACCTGGCGCTGGGCTACTAGCCGCCGCCGCCGTTGATCGTGAGGATCGTCCCCGAGGTGTAGCCGCTGCGTGGCGAGGCGAGGAACGCCACCGCGGCCCCGATCTCCTCGGGCGTCGCGGCGCGGCCGAACGGCATCTTCGACAGCAGCTCGCGCCAGCGCTCGGGGTCGCCCAGCGTCTCCTGCGCGCGGCGGCGCTGCAGCATCTCCATCCGCGCCGTCGTCACCGGGCCCGGATTGATCCCGACCACGCGGATCCGGTCCGGGTGGCTGGCGCGGCCGAGGGCACGGGTGAACGCCATCAGCGAGGCATTGCCCGTGGCCCCCGCGATGTAGTTGGGGTCGAAGCTCTCCCCGGCGGCACCAATCACATTCACCACCACGCCGCCGCCCGCCTCGCGCATCGCGGGGTAGACCAGCCGCGTGAGGGAGATGAAGCCGAACACCTTGAGGTCCCACGCCGTGCGCCAAGTGGCGTTGTCCACCGCGAGCAGGTTGCCGGGCGGGATGGCGCCGGCGTTGTTCACCAGGATGTCCACTCGCCCCGCCGCATGGGCCAGCCGCTCCACCTCCTCCTGGCGGGAGAGATCGGCGGCGACGGTAAGGACCGAAACCTGCCGCCGCGCGCGCACCCGGTGCGCCGCCTCGTCCAGCGCCGCCTGGTCGCGTGCTGCCAGCACGAGATCCACGCCCTCGTCCGCCAGCGTCTCGGCCGCCGCGAGCCCGATGCCCTTGGAGCCACCGGTGATCAGCGCGCGCTTACCCGCCAGTTGCAGATCCATATTGTTTTCCTCCCCTAAAGGTCGTCGTCAGGCGGCGCGCTGCAGCCCCATCCGGCTCCGGCATGCCTCGCCGAAGGCGTGGAACAGCGCCATGCTGTCCGGGTTCTCCACCGCCTTGTATTCCGGGTGCCATTGCACGCCGAACGCCCAGCCGCTTGCGGCGGCGACGCGCACGCCCTCGATCGTGCCATCAGGCGCCACCGCCTCGACGACGAGGCCCGGTGCCGGCCGGTCGATCGCCTGCTCGTGCAGCGAGTTCACCCGCGTGCTGCTGCGCCCGAGCAGCCAGGCGAGCTGGCCCGAGAGCGTGATCTCATGGCGCACCGCATACCGCTCGTCGAGCATAGAGCCGCGGCTGCGGTGATCGTCGCGGCCCGCCACCTCCTGGACCTGCTGCAACAGCGTACCGCCGAGTGCCACGTTCAGCTCCTGGATGCCGCGGCAAATGGCGAGCAGCGGCATGCCGCGACCGAGCGCCGCGGCAATCAACGGCAGCGTGGTCGCGTCGCGCGCGGGGTCGTGCTTGCCGGGGGTCAGGTCGCGCAGATCGCCGTAGCGCGCGGGCTCCACGTTGGAGGGGCTGCCGGACAGCACGATGCCGTCCAGCCGGTCGAGTGCTGCCAGCATTGCCTCGCCCACCGGCGGAAGCAGCACCGGCGTGCAGCCGGCGGCGGCCAGCACCGCCTCGGCATAGCGCGCGGGGGTGGAATGGCTCGGCGTGCCGTTGATCTCGCGAGCGCAGACGGGAATGCCGACCAGTGGGGACATGCGGATACCTCGGGAAGGACGTGGCGCCAGGAACGCGGGCCTGGCATCAGGCGCCTACCATTGGGAGCGCGGCCTGGCGAGATCGCACAGCACGGCGGCGGCACCGCCAACCACCATCAGCGCCGCCATCGGCCGCGCGGTGCCGTCCGCCAGCAGCCCGACCGCGAGGCCGCTGACGGCGCCGAAGACGAACTGCATCGTGCCCATCAGCGCCGAGGCGGTGCCGGCATGCGGCCCATGCCGGGCCAGCGCGCCAACCGTGGCGTTGGGCGTGATGAAGCCCTGCGTCCCCATGATGCAGAACAGCGGAATCGCGATGGCGTACCAGGCGCCGGGACGCAGCAGGGCGATCAATAGCAGCGCGACCGCCACGAGGAGAAAGGCGCGCGTGGCTACGCGCACCACGCGGCGCGGGCCGAACCGTACCAGCAGGCCGGGATTGAGCTGCGAACCGCCGATATAGGCGGCGGCACAGATCCCGAAAAGCATGCCGTAGACCGGCGGTGGCAGGTGGTAGATGTCGATGAAGACCGGGGGCGAGCCGCCCAGATAGGCGAACATGGCGAACAGCGTCGCACTTCCCATCAGCGCGTGGCTGATGAAGCCGCGCTCGCCCAGGATGGCGCCGAAGCGCGCCACCTGCGCGCCGGGCGAAAGCCGCGTGCGCCGGTCCTCCGGCAGCGTCTCCGGCAGCAGCAGCGCCACCGCCAGCGTGCCGATGGCGCCATAGGCGGTGCAGACCCAGAAAATGAGGTGCCAGTCGCCCACGGTCAGGATCAGCCCACCCATGGTCGGCGCGAGGATCGGCGCCACGCCCATGATCAGCATCAGCCGGCTCATCATCCGCGCCGCCGCCAGGCCCTCGGCCAGGTCGCGGACGATGGCGCGGCTCAGCACCATGCCGGCCGAACCGCCCACACCCTCGAGAAGCCGGAACGCCGCCAGCAGGCCGAGGCTGGGCGCCAGCGCGCAGCCGGCAGAAGCAAGCGTGTAGATGAACATGCCCACCAGCAGGGGGCGGCGGCGGCCGAAGCGGTCCGCCAGCATGCCCTGGCTGATCTGCCCCACGGCCAGGCCCACGAACCAGGTGGCGAGCGTGAACTGCGCCGAACCGGGCTCGCCGCCATAGGTCGCCTCGATCGCCGGGAAGGCGGGGAGGTACATGTCGGTCGAGATCGGGCCGACCGCGGAGAGAAAGCCGAGAAGCAGGGGCAGCCAGGGGGGCATGCGCATTGCCCGCTTGTCGCCGATTTTGCTGCGGTTGCGAACATCAAACCCTGGCCCCCAGCCCTGCGCCGCCCTCTGGGCGGCGGCGCCACCACGCGCCGACCGCCGCGGGCTTGCGACATACGGGCAGGCGACTTCCGGCTGGGCGCTTCGGATCGAGCGTGAACGCAGGTCTGGCATCCGCGGTGGCGCACGCGCTATGGGTTTCGCGCCTGCGACGGAAAACGGCAATGACTGGCGACTATTCCGCGACCACACGCGGCATCCGCGTGAGCGTCCGCTCCTTCTACCTGGCTGACCAGTCCAACCCGGACGAGCGCAAATTCGTCTGGGCCTACCGCATCCGTATCGAGAACACCGGGCAGGAAACGGTGCAGCTCCTGCGCCGGACCTGGGAGATCACCGATGCGACCGGGCATACGCTGCGCGTCGAGGGGCCAGGCGTCGTCGGCGAGCGGCCGGTGCTCGATCCCGGCGAGAGCTTCGAATACACCTCGGGCACGCCGCTGGAGACGGCCTCGGGCTTCATGGTCGGGCGCTACCACATGGTGGTGAGCGAGACCGGCGAGGCGTTCGACGTGGCGATCCCCGCCTTCAGCCTTGACAGCCCGCACCAGGACAGCCGGCTGCACTAGCTGCATTGGGCCGGGTTGGCACCGGCCGCACCCGCCCCATATGGTCCGGTGAACAGAGATCAGGAACCGCGACGGTGAACATCCCGCCACCGAAATCCCTGCTCGCCGCGGCAACCCGCCCCTCGCGCGAGGAGGCGGAGGAGGCCGTGCGCACCCTGTTGCGCTGGGCCGGCGACGATCCCGCGCGCGAGGGCCTGGCGGAAACACCCGCCCGCGTCACGCGCGCCTACGAGGAGTTCTTCCGCGGCTATTCCGAGGATCCTGTCAGCCTGCTCGAGACCACGTTCGAGGAGACCGACGGCTACGACGAGATCGTACTGCTGCGCGACATCCGCGTGGAAAGCACATGCGAGCACCACATGGCGCCGATCATCGGCCACGCGCATGTCGCCTACCTGCCGCACCATCGCGTCGTCGGCATTTCCAAGCTGGCCCGCGTGGTCGATGCCTATGCGAAACGGCTGCAGATCCAGGAGAAGATGACGGCGCAAATCGCCAACACCATCGCCGAGGTACTGCAGCCACGCGGTGTTGCCGTCATCGTCGAGGCGCAGCACCAGTGCATGACCACGCGCGGCGTGCACAAGCCCGGCACGATGCTGGTGACCTCGCGCATGCTCGGCGCCTTCCGCGACAACCCGGACACGCGCAAGGAACTGATGGCGATGCTGCGCGCGGCGCCGCACGCTGGCTAGCAGGCGGCGCGAGGGCGGCGAAGCCCGCCGCGTCAACGCGGCGTGCAGCCCCCTGACGCCAACCGCGATCGAGCGCGACCTGCGCCGGCTCGGCCTGCGGCCCGGCAGCGTGGTTCTCGTCCACACCTCCCTCTCCTCGCTCGGCTGGGTCGCCGGCGGCGCGCAATCGGTGATCGAGGCGCTGCTCGGCGTGCTGGGACCAGAGGGCACGCTGGCGATGCCGGCGCATACCGGGCAGCTCAGCGATCCAGCCACCTGGCGCAATCCGCCGGTTCCCGCGGACTGGCATCGCGCAATCCGCGCCGGCATGCCGGCCTTCGATCCCGCGCGCACACCCTCGCGCAACATGGGCGCGGTGGCCGAGCTGTTCCGCACCTGGCCCGGCACACGACGCAGCTTCCATCCGCTCGGCTCGATGACCGCGCTCGGCCCCGGCGCGCGGCGGATCACGGCGCGCCAGGCGCTCAACGACCCGTTCGGCGCCGCGGGTCCGCTCGGCGCGCTGCACCGGCTGGACGCCAGTGTCCTGCTGCTCGGCGTCGGCTGGGATCGCTGCACGGCGCTGCACCTCGCCGAGCGCCTCGCCTGGCCGGATGAGGCGCGGGAACGGCAGGGCGCGCCGATGCTGGTGGACGGGCGCCGGCGTTGGGTGCGCTACACGATGCCCGCGCACCGCTCGCGCGATTTCCCGGCCGCCGGCAAACGGCTCGAGGCGGCTGGCGCCGTTCGCGTCGGCAAGATCGGCGCCGCGGCGGCGCGGCTGGTGTCGTTACGCCTTGCGGTCGATACGACGGCCGCGCACTGGCGCGCCGCTACACCGCGCGCGCGATGATTTCAGTCGGCACGATCACTCCGTCCTCCACACCGCCGAGCATGTTCGCGACCTTCGCGCGCGTCGCCTCTCCCATGACGAGATGCAGGCTGAGCGGCGGCGGACCGCCCTGCGCGGCGGCGCGCATGCGAGCGAAGAATGTGTCCGCGAGGTCGCGCCGGCTTCGCGCCTGCGCCACCTCGAACCCGGCCTCGGCCAGGCGCGCGCGATAGGCCGAGGCAGGCTCGACGAAACTCGCGGCCGCCGTCGTCGCCCAGGGCAAGGGATAGGTCAGCTCACCCGCGGCCTCGGCCATGATGTCGTAGATCGCGAAGAACCCGCCGGGCTTGAGCACGCGGCGCACGCTCCGGAACAGCGCCGCCTTGTCGGCAACGTTCATGCCGACATGCAGCATCGTGGCCCCGTCGAACGAGCCCCCCGGGAATGGCAGTGAAAGCGCGCTGCCCTGCACGTAGCGCACGCGATCCGCGAGGCCGACGCGCGCGGCCAGCGTGTTGGCCACGGCAACATATTCCGCGGTCAGATCGATACCGGTCACATCGCAGGCATGGCGCGCGGCGAGAAACCGCGCGGCACCACCGAGGCCGGAGCCGATATCGAGCAGCTTCAACCCCGGCGCCAGCGGCAGCCCCGCCGCGAGCTCCTCCGTGGCCTGGCGCCCGCCGATATGGAACTCGTCAACGGGTGCGAGGTCATCGGCCGTGAGGCGCGCGGGATCCTTTCCCGCGGCGGCGAGACCGGCGAGGATCGCGGCCTCCAGGCGGCCGTGCGCGTAGTGGCCAGCGACGATCGTTTCGATATTCATACGTTCCTCCCTGATGTCGTGTCGCCAGCAAGCAGGCGGCGTCAGCCCACGGGACGGCGAGCCTTCAGCGCGGTCGCGAGCGTGCCGTCGTCGAGAATGTCGAGACTGCCGCCAATCGGCACGCCATGCGCAAGCCTGGTCACGGCAATGCCGGACTGGGCGAGTTTTTCCGCCAGCCAATGCGTCGTCGCCGCGCCATCCACCGTCGCCGGAAGCGCGAGGATGATTTCGCGCACGGCACCATCCAGCCGGCGCAGCAGCAGCGAGAGGTCGATGTCGTCGGGCGTGACCCCTCCCAGCGCCGAGAGCGTGGCGCCGAGCACATGATACAACCCGTGATGCGTACGCGTGCGCTCCAGCGCCCAGAGATCGGAAACCGTCTCCACCACGCAGACAAGACCGCGGTCACGCGAGTTGTCGGCACAGACCATGCACGGATTGCGCGTATCGAGGTTCCCGCAGGTACTGCATGCGGAAACCGCGCGAGCCGCCGCAGTGAGTGCCGTGGCAAGCGGCAGCATGCGCGTCTCGGGCTCGGCCAGCATCCTGAGCGCGGCACGCCGTGCGCTGCGCGGGCCCATGCCCGGCAACCTGGCCAACAGCGCGATCAGACGTTCGACTTCCGGTCCACCCATCGTACATCCAAAGAAAACGCGGGCCCTGCCCGCACCCGCCAGGGACCTCTGGTCCCTGGACCCGATAAATGGGGTCTGCGGGCCTGAGGCCCCAGCCTTAGAATGGCAATTTCATTCCGGCGGGCAGTTCGATGCCGCCGGTCACGGAGCGCATTTCTTCCGCCGCCAGCGCCTCCATCTTGCGCCGTGCGTCGGCATGCGCGGCGACGATGAGGTCGCTCAGCATCTCCGTCTCCGCCGGATCGACGAGCTTCGGGTCGATGCGGATGCCGCGCATCTCGCCCTTGCCGGAGAGCGTGACCACCACCATGCCGGCGCCGGACGAGCCCTCCACCGTCGCGGCGGCAAGGCGCTCCTGCATCGTCTCCATCGTCTTCTGCATCTGGGCGGCCTGCTTCATCAGGCCGGCGAGATTCTTCATGGATCCTCCGTCTTCACAAATCCTCGGGGGGCAAATCGTCCTCGTCCGGCGCCGCCGCGGGCGGCACATAGGCGCCGAGATCGTCCTCCTCCGCGCCCGGCGCGAGCCCATAGGCATCCGCGCGCTCATCGTGCACGGGGCCGATCGTCGCACCGGGAAACGCCGCGAGAATGGCGCGCACCAGCGGATGGTCCGCAGCCGCGCTGCGCCGCGCCGCCTCCGCCGCCACGCCCTGCTGTGCGATCGTCGGCTCGCCCTCCTCGGCCGAGAGCGCGATGGTCCAGCGCCGCCCGGTCACGTCCTGCAGCAGCCTGGACAACCCCGCCGCGAGGTCGCGCGGCGCATCCGGCTCCGGCCTGAGCTCGATCACCGGCGGGGCGAAGCGCACGAGATGGGCTGCGTGCAGCAGGTTCGCATGCAGCAGCGGCTCCCGCCCCGCCGCCAGCGCCACCACATCGCGCCAGCCGGAAAGGCGCGGCACGTCCGCGGGCGCCGGCGCGGCTGCGGGCATCGCGCGGGCGAGTGCCGCACCACCCGAGCCGACGGGAGCCGGGGAAGCCGGCACGGATGCGGGAGCGGTGGATGTCGGGACGGCCGTCGGCGGGGCGCCGGAGAGTCGGCGCACCAGTTCGCCCGGCGGCGGCAGGTCGGCGGCGTGACAGAGGCGGATCAGCACCATCTCCGCCGCCGCGTTGCGGTCCGGCGCCTGCTCCACCTCGCCGATGCCGCGCAGCAGGATCTGCCAGGCGCGCACCAGGTCCGGCACGCCAAGCCGGTCCGCGAGTGCCGAGCCGCGCACGCGCTCCAGCTCCGACAGCGAGGGGTCGTCGCGCAGCGCGGGCACCGTACGCAGCCTCGTCAGCAGGTGGACGAGTTCCAGGAGATCGGCGAGCGTCAGCCCGGGGTCCGCCCCCAGCTCGTGCAGCCGCGCCGTGATCGCGAGCGCCTCCGCCACGCGCCCGCCGAGCACCGTTTCCAGCAGGTCGAACACCACCGTGCGGTCCGCGAGACCCAGCATGTCCGCGACCTGCGTGGCGGCGATCGGCTTGTCGCCCTCGTGCTGGGCAATCGCCTGGTCGAGCAGGGAGAGCCCGTCGCGCGCCGAGCCATCGGCGGCACGGGCAATGGCAAGCAGCGCCTCCTCCTCGACCGCGACACCCTCGGCCTTCGCCACGCGGCCGAACAGGGCGGCAAGCTCGCCGGCGCCGATGCGACGCAGGTCGAAGCGCTGGCAGCGCGAGAGCACGGTCACCGGTACCTTGCGCAGTTCCGTCGTCGCGAAGACGAAGGTCACGTGCGGCGGCGGCTCCTCCAGCGTCTTGAGCAGCGCGTTGAACGCGTTGCGCGACAGCATGTGGACCTCGTCGACGACGAAGACCTTCATGCGCGCCTGCATCGGGCGGAACCGCGTCGCCTCGATGATCTCGCGCACGTCGTCGACGCCGGTGCGCGAGGCGGCGTCCATCTCCGTCACGTCCGGATGCCGGTCGGCGAGGATCGCCGTGCAGTTGGGGCAGACGCCGCACGGGTCCGCGGTGGGCCCGCCGTTGCCGTCCGCCCCGGTGCAGTTGAGCGCGCGGGCGATGAGGCGGGCGGTGGTCGTCTTGCCGACGCCGCGCACGCCGGTGAGCATGAAGGCGTGCGCGACGCGCCCCTGGGCGAAGGCGTTGCGCAGCGTGCGCACCATCGCCTCCTGCCCGATCAGGTCGTCGAAGGTCTGCGGGCGGTATTTGCGCGCCAGCACCCGGTACGGCGTGGCGGCGGCGGCGGCAGGCGGCGGCGCGTCGCCGAACAGGCCCGGCCCTTCCTGCGGCGGCGTTTCCGCGGCCGTCGCCTCCGGCGTCGGTTCGTCACCGAACAGCGAGCCGCCCATCAGGAAATCCGTTGCATCGGACGGGGGGCCATGCCGGGAGGGGTCGCTCCATCGCCGTTGGAATTCTACGGCGTTGCCAGGGGGCTGCCGTGGGGGGTCGCGGTGGAAGGCCGGACAACGACCCGGGCGGAAACTCGTTGCGGCTGCTTCCTTCCGGACCTGACCGGGTTGGCGAGGCGCTCGTCCGCCGCCGACCTTCCAAGACGTGTTTAGCACGCGCCGCCCGCTACTCAAGCCAGCCCGGTGCGCAGTTGCCGGGTGGGGGCGTGCGTGGCAGCTTGGCCGCGTGCTGCTGATCGAAGCGTCCCGCGCCAACGTCTACACCGGCAACCTGCTCGACCGCGCCTCCGCGCGGCGGGAGGACGCGGCGTGGGTGGCGTCGTTACTCGCCGATCCCGCGAGCGTGTTCGTCCCGGTGTGGCGCGCGCGCAACCTGATGCGCGGTCTGGAAGCGGACCAGCCGGAAGCGGTGCTGGTCGGCGCCGAGGCGGCCGCTGAGCTGCGGCTCGCCGGCGGCGGCTGGGCGCTGCTCGGCCTCGACGATACCGGGCGGGCGGTGTTCGCCGTCGATCTCAGCCCCGTCGAGGATCCGGCGGCGCTCCTGCCCGAGGAGCTCGGCGCGTTCGCGGACCTGCGCGCCGTCGCGGGGCTGCTGGCGGGGCACGAGGCAGCGATGCTCGCGCATGCGCGGGCCCTGATGCACTGGCGCGGCCGGCACAGGTTCTGCGGCGTCTGCGGCGCCGCCTGCGAGCCGGCGAGCGCGGGGCACGTGATGCACTGCACCGGCTGCGGCGCCAGCCATTTTCCGCGCACCGACCCTGCCGTGATCATGCTGGTGACGGATGGCGAGCGGGCGCTGCTGGGCCATTCCCAGCGCTTTCCCAGTACCACGATGTATTCGACGCTCGCCGGCTTCGTCGAACCCGGCGAGAGCCTGGAGGAAGCGGTGGCGCGCGAAGTGCTGGAGGAGGCCGGCATCACCGTCGGGCGCGTGCGCTACCATTCGAGCCAGCCCTGGCCCTTCCCCGCCTCCATCATGCTCGGCTTCTACGCCGAGGCACTGACGCACAGGATTACCATCGACCCTGAGGAGCTGCGCGACGCGCGCTGGTTCACCCGCGCGGAGTTGCGCGACCACGCCGCCCTCGGCTTCTCCCTGCCGCGCGCGGACAGCATCGCGCGGCGCCTGATCGAGGACTGGATCGCCGCCGCATGAAATCGCTGCCGTTCCTCGCCGTGCTCGCCCTGCCGCTGGCGCTCGCGCGCTGCGCGCCGCCGCCCAACCTTTCCACGCCGCAGGGCCAGTGCCAGGCGCAGGCCGAGAACAGTCCCGAGGTGGTGGCGCTGAAAGTGCAAACCTCCGGCGGTTCCATGCAGCAGCAGGCCGACGCGCTGCGGCAACTGCCGTTCGCGCGCCGCAAGGCCTACATCGCCTGCATGCAGGCGCGTGGCCTGGCTCCGCCCGGCGGCGGCGTCGAGCCGGTGCGATAGGGCTGCGCGGCCTCAGCCATCGTCGAGCCCCTCGGTCTCGAGGTCGAACGCCGCAGTCATCAACGCCCGCGTGTAGGGGTGGCTCGGGTCGGTGACGATCTTCTCCGCCGGACCGGTCTCCACGATCTGGCCCGCGCGCATCACCGCCACGCGATGCGCCATCGCGCGCACCACGCGCAGATCGTGGCTGATGAACAGGTAGGCGAGCCCGTGGTCGCGCTGTAGCCGTTGCAACAGCGTGACGATCTGCGCCTGCACCGACATGTCGAGCGCGCTGGTCGGCTCGTCCAGCACCACGAAGCTGGGGTTCAGCACCATCGCCCGCGCGATCGCGATGCGCTGGCGCTGGCCGCCGGAAAACTCATGCGGGTAGCGATGCAGTGCATCCTCGCCCAACCCCACTTCCTCGAGCGAGGCGGCGACGCGCCGCTCCCGCTCCGCGCGGCTCATCGCGCGCGCGTGCACGCCCAGGCCCTCGGCGACGATGTCGCCCACCGGCAGCCGCGGCGAAAGACTGCCGAACGGGTCCTGGAAGACGATCTGCATCCGCGCGCGCAGCTGGCGCATCGCGGGCTTGGGCATCGCCAGCACATCCTTTCCCGCGAAGCCGACATGGCCGGTCGCGCTGACAAGCCGCAGCAGCGCATAGCCGGTGGTGGATTTGCCGCTGCCGCTCTCGCCCACCAGCGCCAGCGTCTCGCCCTCGCGCACCTCGAAGGACACGCCATCGACCGCGCGTACCGCGCCCACCACCCGGCGCAGCACGCCGCGGCGGATGGGGAAATGCACCTTGAGGTCGCGCGCCTCGAGCAGCACCGGCGCGCCCGGGGGCACCGGCCGCGGCCGCCCGCGCGGTTCCGCCTCGATCAGCGCGCGTGTGTACGGGTGCTGCGGGCGGGTGAAGATGTCCTCCGCGCGGCCGGCCTCGACGATCACGCCCTCCTTCATCACGCAGACGCGATCGGCGTGGCGGCGCACGATGGTGAGGTCATGGGTGATGAGCAGCAGCGCCAGTCCCCGCGCGCGCTTCTCGGCGGCGAGCAGCGACAGGATCTGTGCCTGCACCGAAACGTCCAGCGCCGTGGTCGGCTCGTCGGCAATCAGCAGCGCCGGGTCGTTGGCGAGCGCCATCGCGATCATCACGCGCTGGCGCTGCCCGCCGGAGAGCTGATGCGGGCGCGCATCGAGCCGGCTTTCCCCGTCGTGGAATCCCACTTCCTTGAGCAGCATTGCCGCCCGTTCGCGCGCCGCGGCCATGGAGATGGGCCGGTGCAGCCGCATCGCCTCGGTGATCTGCTTGCCGATGCGCGTGAGCGGGTTGAGGCTCGTCATCGGCTCCTGGAAGATCATGCCGGCGACCCCGCCGCGCAGCCGGCGGAGCAGCTTCTCCGGTGCCGCCAGCGTCTCGGTGCCGTCGAGCCGCACCGCGCCACTCGCCACCGCGCCATGCGGCAACAGCCCGAGCAGCGACAGCGCCGTCAGCGACTTGCCGGAACCGCTCTCGCCCACGATCGCCAGCGTCTCGCCGCGATCGAGCGTGAAGGAAACGTCGCGCACCACCTGCCTCGGACCGAACGCAACGCTGAGGCGCTCCACCGAGAGCAGCGTCACGGCAGCGTCTTCATGACAGCGTCTTCCGGGGATCGAAGGCGTCGCGCACCGCCTCGCCGACGAAGATCAGCAGCGCGAGCGTGGTGCCGAGCACGAAGAAGGCGGTGATGCCGAGCCACGGCGCCTGCAGATTGTTTTTGCCCTGCGCGACCAGTTCGCCGAGCGAGGGCGAGCCGGGCGGCATGCCGAAGCCGAGGAAGTCGAGGCTCGCGAGCAGCGTCACCGAACCCGAGAGGTTGAACGGCAGGAAGGTGAGCGTCGCGACCATCGCGTTGGGCAGGATGTGCCGCCACATCACCGCGATATCGGAAACGCCGAGCGCCTTGGCCGCGCGGACGTATTCCAGGTTGCGGCCACGCAGGAACTCCGCGCGCACCACGCCGGTGAGGTTCATCCACTGGAACAACAGCAGGAAGATCAGCAGCGTCCAGAATCCCGGCGCGATGATCGAGCCCAGGATGATGAGCAGGTAGAGCTGCGGCATGCCGGACCAGACCTCGATGAAGCGCTGGAACAGCAGGTCCGTCAGCCCGCCGCGAAAACCCTGGATCGCGCCCGCGGCGACGCCGACGGCGGAGGAGACGATGGTGAGCGTGAAGCCGAACAGGACGGAGATGCGGAATCCGTAGATCACGCGCGCCAGAACATCGCGCGCCTGGTCGTCGGTGCCGAGCAGGTTCTGCCAGGTGGGCGGGGAGGGCGCGGGCGAGGGCAGGTTCTTGACGATCGTGTTGTAGCTGTAACGGATTGGCGGCCATAGGATCCAGCCATTCGCGCGGATCGCCTTGATGACCGAGGGGTCCGTGAAATCCGCCTCGGTCGGCAGGAAGTCCGCGCCGAACCGGTCCTCGCTCACGCCGTGCAGCACCGGGCAGATGAGCGCGCCGCGATAGTCGATGAGCAGCGGACGGTCGTTGGCGATGAACTCCGCGAACAGGCTGATGACAAAAAGGGTCGTGAAGATGATGAGCGACCAATAGCCGCGGCGGTTGGCGCGGAACAGGACGAGACGACGGCGTGTGATCGGCGACAGCGTCATGTGGGGTTCGGCGTGGCCAGGCGCCTCACGAACGCGCTTCGAAGTCGATGCGCGGATCGACGATCGTGTACATCATGTCGCCCACGATCTGCATCACCAGGCTCACCAGTGTGTAGACCCAGAGCGTGCCGAACATCACCGGGTAGTCGCGCTGCAGCGCCGCCTCGTAGCCAAGCAGGCCGAGCCCGTTGAGCGAGAAGACGATCTCGATCAGGAGCTGCGAGGTGAAGAGGATGCCGATGAAGGCGGAGGGAAACCCCGCCACGATCAGCAGCATCGCGTTGCGGAAGACGTGGAAGTAGAGCACCCGCGCCGGGGCCGCGCCCTTGGCGCGCGCGGTCATCACGTACTGCTTGCGGATCTCCTCGAGGAAGCAATTCTTAGTCAGCAGCGTCAGCGTCGCGAAACCGCCGACGACGATCGCGGTCGTCGGCAGCACCATGTGCCAGAGATAGTCGAGCGCGCGCGCGCCGAAGCTCCAGTTGGCCGCACCCTCGCTTGCGAGCCCGCGCAACGGGAAGATCTCGAGGAAACTGCCGCCGGCGAACAACACCACCAGCAGGATCGCGAACAGGAAGCCCGGCACCGCGTAGCCGACAAGGATCGCCGCGGAGGAGAGCACGTCGAAGCGGCTGCCGTCGCGCACCGCCTTCGTGATGCCGAGCGGGATGGAAACGACATAGATGATCAGCGTCGACCACAGGCCGAGGGAGATCGAGACGGGCAGCCGCTCCTCGATCAGCTCCAGCACCGATTTGTCGCGGAAGAAGCTCTTGCCGAGGTTGAAGGTGAGGTAGCCCTTCACCATCAGCATGAAGCGCTCGAGCGGCGGCTTGTCGAAGCCGAACATGCGCCGGATGTCGGCGACGAGGTGCGGATCGAGCCCGCGCTCGCCCTGGTAGATGCCGCTGCGGCCAGCGCTCGCTTCGGGACCCGACGCCCCAAGCGCGCCCATCACATCGCCATGGCCCTTGAGCTGCGCCAGCATCATCTCGACCGGGCCGCCAGGGGCCAGCTGCACGATCGCGAAGTTGATGGCGATGATGCCGAACAGCGTCGGCACCATCAGCGCCAGGCGGCGGATGAGATAGGCGCCCACTCCGCCTCAGTGCTTCTGCTTGGCGGCGAGGGCGGCGGCGCGGGCCGGGTCCTCCCACCAGGCATTGACCTCGACGCCGGTGCGCACTGGCTGCGACGGATGGCCGAGCTTGTCCCACCAGGCCGCCCAGACTTTGTCGAGATACCAGTTCGGCACCATGTACCAACCCCGGAGCAGCACGCGATCGAGCGCCCTGGTCGCGGTGACGAGGCTTTCGCGATCCGGCGCGGTGACAATGTCGTGCACCAGCGCATCGACGGCCGGGCTGCACACGCCGATGATGTTGTCACTGCCGATCTGCTTGGCGCTGTCGCAGGTCCAGTAGCCGATCTGTTCGTTGCCGGGGCTGTCGGATTCCGGCATGACCGTGATGGTCATGTCGTAGTCGAAATTATTCATCCGCTCCTGGTACTGCGCGGAGTCGATCACGCGGACCTGGGCGTCGATGCCGAGATGGGAGAGCTGCGTCGCGTAGGGCACCAGCACGCGCTGGAACACCTGCGCGTCCGTGAGGATCTCGAAATGCATCTGCTGGCCCGCGGTGTTGACCAGCTTGCGGTCCTTCACCTGCCAGCCCGCCGCCTGCAGCAGCTTCAGCGCAGCGCGCAGCTCCGGCAGGTCGTTGCCGCTGCCATCGGTGACGGGAAGCTTGAACGGTTCGGTGAAGAGCGCGGCGGGCAGGATCGCCTTCCACGGGTCGAGCAGCTTGAGCTCATCGGGCGAGGGCAGGCCGGAGGAGGCGAAGTCGCTGCCCTGGAAGTAACTCGTCGTGCGCCGGTAGAGCCCGTAGAACAGCGTCTTGTTGGTCCACTCGAAGTCGAAGGCGAGCGTCATCGCCTCGCGCACGCGCGGATCGGCAAAGACCGGGCGGCGCGTGTTCATGGCGAAACCCTGCATGCCCACAGGCAGGTGCACGGGGAACGCCTCCTTCTTCACCAGGCCGTCGCGGATCGCCGGGAAATCGTAGCCCGTGGCCCAGGTCTTGGAGATGTTTTCCCGGCGGAACGTGATCTGCCCAGCCTTGAACGCCTCGAACGCGACGGTGGGGTCGCGGAAGAACTCGGTGCGGCGACGGTCGAAATTGTAGAGCCCCTTGCCGGTCGGACGATCCTTGGCCCACCAGTCCGGCACGCGCGAGAGCACCAGCGTGCGTCCGAAATCAGCCTTTTCCACGCGGTAGGGGCCTGAGCCGAGCGGGGGCGCGGTGAGCGGCGCCGCGAAATCGCGCCCCTCCCACCAGTGCTTGGGCAGCACCGGCATCTGGCCCAGGATCATCGGCAGTTCGCGGTTGCGGTCGGTGCGGAACAGGAAGGTCACTGTCTTTGGCCCGTCCACGCGCACCGATGCGACATCGGCATAATATTGTTTATAGAACGGTTTGCCTTTGTCCCGCAGCGTCTCAAAGGTCCAGGCGACGTCCTCCGCCG
The DNA here is from genome assembly GCA_963764465.1 of uncultured Pseudomonadota bacterium. GTDB lineage: Bacteria > Pseudomonadota > Alphaproteobacteria > Acetobacterales > Acetobacteraceae > JAJXXT01. The sequence continues at coordinate 760,821 of CAVXSO010000007.1, forward strand.
TCACCGGCGTGCCGTCGTTGAAATGCGCTGCGTCGCGCAGCACGTAGGTGACGGATTTGTGGTCCGGCGCCACCGTCATTGAGCGCGCGAGATGCGCGTAGGAAACCTCCGCCTCGTCGGGGTCCGGTGCCAACAGGCTGTCCCAGACGAGCGAGACGTCGCCGGGCGCGGTGCCGCGCACGATGAACGGATTGAGGCTGTCGAAGGAGCCAATCGCGGCGAGCGAGATCTCACCGCCCTTCGGCGCGTCCGGGTTCACGTAGGGGAAATGGTCGAAATCCGGCGACAGTGCCGGCTTGCCGAGCAGCGCATAGCCGGGCGCAGGCGCGGCCGCCCGCGCGGGCGACACGAAGGGTGCCCACGCCAAGGGGCACAGCATCGTCGTTACGAGTGCCATGCCGGCCGCGAGTTTCCGCACGTTCGTCCCCCGTATCCCTGTTCCCAGCCATAGGGATACCGCCAAGCGTCCCGGGTCAAGAGACCGGGTGCGTCTCATCCACCGAGGGCGGCGATCGCCTGTTCGAGCAGCGCGGGGTCACCCACCGCCAGCACGTCGACGGGAGCATCGGAAACGAGCCTCCGGCCCGACCAGTCCCGCAGCATTCCGCCCGAGCCCTCGATCACCGGGCCGAGCGCCGCCCAGTCCCAGGGCTTGAGGTCGCATTCCGCGATCACGTCAATCTGCCCCAGCGCCAGCAGCCCGTAGGCGTAGCAGTCGCCGCCCCAGGTGACGCGGCGCGCGGCGCCGGCAAGCCGCTGGAAGCGCGGCAGCGCGGCGCCCAGCATCTCGGGCGATGTGCAGGAAACCTCCGCCTCCGCGAGCGCGGGGCAGCGGCGCACCCCGGCGCGCCCGGCGGGGCCGCGGAACCGAGTGCGCTCCCCCGCGACGCCGACCCAGCGCTCGCCGGTCACCGGCTGGTCGATCACGCCCAGCACCGGCACGCCATCCTCCAGCAGCGCGATCAGCGTGCCGAACAGCGGCCGGCCGGTGATGAAGGCGCGGGTGCCGTCAATCGGGTCCAGCACCCAGCGCAGGCTGGCGCCCGGACGGTCGAGGCCGAATTCCTCGCCCATCACGCCGGCCTCCGGCGTGCGCTCCGCGAGCACGGCGCGCATCGCCTGCTCGGCGGCGCGGTCGGCCATCGTTACAGGGCTGGAGTCACCCTTGAGCTCCGCGGCAAGCTCGGCGCGGAACAGCGGGCGGATCACCGCGCCCGCGACATCCGCGGTCGCCTCCGCGACGGCGGCCAGCGCCGCAAGCCGGCCGGTTTCCATCGCGGGACTGTTACTTCGGCAGCGGCGCCGGGGTGTCGGCCAGCGTGCGCAGGTAGGCGACGACATCCGCGCGCTGCTGCTCGCTGCTGATGCCGGCGAACGCCATCCGCGTGCCCGGCACTTCCTTCATCGGCGCCCGCAGCCAGGTGTTGAGCGTGTCATAGGTCCACGTGCCCTTCATCTTGGCCTTGAACCCATCGCTGTAGGAGAAGCCCGGCTCGGCGCCCTGCTTGCGGTCCACGATGTTCCAGAGGTTGGGCCCGACCAGCGTCGGCCCGCCCTTGTTCAGCGTGTGGCATGCGGCACAGACGCCGTGCGCGATCGTCGAGCCCTTGCTGGCGTCCGCCTTCGCGACCAGCGCGCCGAAGCTCGGCGTGGCGGCCGGAGCCGCCGCCGCCGTCTGGGCCGGCGCCGCGGGTGCGGCGGCGGCGGCCGGCTTCGGCGCCTCGGCAGCGATGTCGGCCGCGGTCGGCAGCGGCACCGGCGACTTCGACAGCGTGCGCAGGAACGCGATCACGTCCGCGCGCCGCTTGTCGCTCGGGATGCCGACGAAGGCCATGCGGGTGCCCTGCGCGTAGGCGGCGGGCTTCCAAAGCCACTTGTTCAGCTCGGCATAGGTCCAGGTGCCGGTATGCGTCTTCATCCCCGCGGAATAGTCGAAGCCAGGCTCGCTCGCCTGCTTGCGGCCGACCACCCCGTAGAGGTTCGGGCCGACCAGTGTCTTTCCGCCCTCGTTATAGGTGTGGCAGGCGGCGCAGACATGCTGCACCTCCGATTCGCCGACCTTCACGTCGGCGTTGGCCAGCAGCGCGAGGATCGGGCCCGGCCCCTCTGGCGCCGCGGCGGCCGGTGCGTTGCTCTGCGCCACCTCGATCTTGATCGCCGGCTTGGCGGGGTTTTCGCTCACCACGAGCCCGTCGGCGATGAAGCCGGTCACCATGAAGGCGATCCCTGCCACCAGAACGGCGGCGACCGCCTTGTTGACGTCCATGCTGTTCATACGCGCGCGACTCCGGCTCGACGGGCATGCGGCTACACCGCCCACCCCGGGGGTTACAAGTTGCGCCGCACCATATGGATGAGGCAACGCGGCATCAAGCCGCCCCCGGTCGTTTCCGAAAGCTTTTCGCGCGACCGCAGCCGCCCCCTTCTGCGCGCGGATGCCCCGCGCTACACGGCTCGCATGAGGCACGAGACGCCATGTCCGCGATCGGGGAGGTTCGGCGCGTGAATCCGATCGTCGTCATTCCCGCGCGCATGGCCGCAACCAGGCTGCCAGGCAAGCCGCTCGCCGACATTCACGGCAAGCCGATGATCGTCCATTGCCTCGACCGCGCGCATGAGGCGGGAATCGGCCCCGCCGCCGTCGCCGCCGGGGACGCGGAGATCGTCGCTGCCGTCACCGCCGCCGGCGGCACCGCGGTGCTGACGGACGCCAGCCTGCCGCGCGGCACCGACCGGGTGGACGCGGCGCTGAAAACACTGGACCCCGCGGGCAGGTACGACGTGGTGGTCAACCTTCAGGGCGACCTGCCCACCATCCCGCCGACCTACCTGCGCGCGGTGCTGGGCCCGCTCGCCGAGCCGGGCTTTGACATCGCGACCCTGGTCGCGCCGATCGAGGACGAGGCGGAGGCCAGGGCCCCCTCCGTGGTGAAGGCGGTCTGCGGCTTCGCGCCCGGCGCGTCCGTCGCCCCCGCGCTCTATTTCTCCCGCGCGCCCGTGCCCTACGGCGAGGGGCCGCTGTGGCACCATATCGGCATCTACGCCTTCCGCCGCGCGGCACTCTCGCGCTTCGTCGCCCTGCCGCAATCACCGCTGGAACTGCGCGAGAGCCTGGAGCAGTTGCGGGCACTGGAAGCCGGCATGCGCATCGGCTGCGCGCACGTCGAGGTGGCGCCATTCGGCGTCGACACGCCCGCCGACCTTGCCCGCGCCCGCGCCGCCCTGGCCCTGCGTCCGTAGCCGGCGCCCCACGAAGATATCGCCCCCAAGGATACCGGCATGACCAACGTGATCGCTTTCCAGGGCCGACCCGGCGCCTATTCCGACCTTGCCTGCCGGCGCGCCTACCCGAGCTGGCAGACCCTGCCCTGCGAGACCTTCGAGGCCGCGATCGAGGCGGTGCGCAGCGGCGCCGCCCAGCTCGGCATGCTGCCCTGCGAGAACAGCCTCGCCGGGCGGGTGCCGGATATCCACTCGATGTTGCCGGACAGCGGGCTCACCATCGTGGGCGAGGCATTCCAGCGCGTCGAGCACTGCCTGCTGGCACCGAAGGGGGCCACGATCGAGGGGCTCAAGCGCGCGCACTCGCATGCGGTCGCCCTCGGCCAGGTGCGCCGCGTGATCAAGGAGCTCAACCTCACGCCGGTGATCGAGGCCGACACCGCGGGAGCCGCCGAGCAGGTCGCGGGCTGGAGCAACAAGGAAGACGCGGCGATCGCCTCGGAGCTCGCGGCGGAGCTGTTCGGGCTGGAGATCCTGCGCCGCAACGTCGAGGACGCGGCGCACAACACCACGCGCTTCTACGTCGTCTCGCGCGAGCGCCCGCCGCTGCTGCCGACGCAGCCGGGCATCATCACCACCTTCGTGTTCCGGGTGCGCAACGTTCCCGCGGCGCTGTACAAGGCGCTCGGCGGCTTCGCCACCAACGGCGTGAACATGACCAAGCTCGAGAGCTACATGCTCGACGGCCAGTTCACCGCCACCCAGTTCCTCTGCGACGTGGACGGCCACCCGGAATCCCCGCCGCTGCGCCGGGCGCTGGAAGAGCTCTCGTTCTTCTCGCGCGAGGTGCGGATCCTCGGCGTGTACCCGGCCGCGGCGTTCCGCGCGGAGCAGCCGGAAGCAGACTAAGATCGGGGCCGTCGTGCCGAAGACGCGCTGTTCTCGCGCGGCGCCCCTGGCCCCACCAAGGGCCGTTGGCCCTTGGCTCCCGTAACCTAGAGCAGCGACAACTGCGCTGCTTCGGCCTTCGCCGCCTCAGGGACCGTGAACCATGACGTGTCCAGCGGTGTGCGCTCGTCGAGCCCCCATTGCCGCGCCGCGCGCTGGAATCGACGCGCGAGCAGATCCGCATAGACGCCAACCCCGGTGAACCGATGGCCGAACCTCGCGTCGTTGAGCCCGCCACCGCGCGTCTGGCGGATCATCGACAGCACCTTCGCCGCCCGGTCCGGACGGTGCTCTTTGAGCCACGCCTCGAACATGGACTTCAGCTCGTTGGGCAGGCGCAACAGGATATAGCCAGCCTCGCGCGCCCCCGCCTTCGCCGCCGCCTCCAGGATGCTCTCCAGCTCCGCGTCGTTGAGGCCGGGGATCATCGGCGCGGCGAGCACGGAGACCGGCACACCCTGCCGTGCCAGTGCCGTGACGGCGGCGAGCCGGCGCGCGGGGGTCGCGGCGCGCGGCTCCATCACGCGCGCGAGCGCCGCGTCCAGCGTGGTGACCGAGATGTGCACGCGCACGAGGTTGCGCGCCGCGAGTTTCTTCAGGATGTCGAGGTCGCGCACCACGCCCGCGGACTTGGTGACGATGCTGACGGGATGGCCGTAGCGCTCCAGCACCTCCAGCACCGCGCGCGTGAGGCCCAGCGTGCGCTCCACCGGCTGGTAGGGATCGGTGTTCGAGCCCAGCGCCATCGTGCGCGGCACGTAGCCGGGCTTCTTCAACTCCTTCTCCAGCAGCGCCGCGATGTCCGGCTTGAACAGCAGCTTCGTTTCGAAATCGAGACCAGGCGAGTAGCCGAGATAGGCGTGCGTCGGCCGCGCATAGCAGTAGATGCAGCCGTGCTCGCAGCCGCGATAGGGGTTCACCGCGCGGTCGAAGCCAATATCCGGCGACTGGTTCCAGCTGATCGCCGAGCGCGTCGCGTCCCTGGTCAGCGTCGTCGAGAGCGGCGGCAGCTCGGCGAACTCCGCCAGCGTTTCCCAGCCGTCGTCGAACGCCGCGACGCTCTGCCGGTCGAACCGGTTCGCCGGGTTGTCCACCGCGCCGCGACCATGCCGCAGCGAGGCGGGCAGGGTGGTCCCCGACGGGAGAGTTGCGGCGGGAAGTGTGGCACGATCGGGCGTCATGGCACGTGTTCCTGCTTCGTTCTCATCGCACCCTGCCGAAAAGGGCCGCATTGGTCAAGAACATCTTGAGAACATTACCGTCGTCATTCCGGCGCTGAACGCGGCGGCCACGCTGCCGGCAACGCTCGCCGCCATCGGCCGCGGCCTCCGGGTCGTCGTCGTGGATGGCGGCAGCCAAGACGCGACGTGCACGGTGGCGGCGGCGGCCAGCGCGCGCGTGACCGAGGCGCCGCGCGGCCGCGGTACGCAGTTCGCGGCCGGCATCGCGGCGAGCGACTCCGCGTGGCTGCTGCTGCTGCACGCCGACACAAGGCTTGGCGCCAACTGGCGCGCGGCGGCGGTTTCCCACATGGCCGTCCATCCTGACCGCGCCGGTTATTTCCGCCTGGCGCTCGACAGCGACCGGCCGCAGGCGCGCCGCCTGGAGCGCCTGGTTGCCTGGCGCTGCCGCGCGCTGGCGCTGCCATACGGCGACCAGGGCCTGCTGATCCCGCGCGCGCTGCTGGACGCGGTGGGCGGCATGCGGGAATTGCCGCTGATGGAGGACGTGGACCTGGCGCGGCGCCTGGGGCGGCGGCGCCTGGCGCCGCTCGACGCGACGGCGACCACCTCGGCCGCGCGCTACGAACGTGGCGGCTATCTCCGCCGGCCGATGCGCAACGTCTCCTGCCTCGCGCTCTGGTTCGCGGGCGTGCCGCCGCGGATCATCGCGCGGCTCTACGCATGAGGGACCTCGCCATCGTCTTCGCCCGCGCGCCGCGCCTGGGCACGGTGAAAAGCCGCCTCGCCGCCGGGATCGGCGAGCGCGCGGCGCTGCGCTTCCACGCCGGCAACCTGCGCCGGCTCGCATGGGAACTGGCGCGCGACCGCCGCTTCGCCACCATCGTCGCAGTGACGCCGGACCGCGCGCCTCTGCGCCTCCCGGCGCCGGTCGTCGCGCAGGGGCGCGGCGACCTCGGCACCCGCATGGCCCGCGCGCTCGCCCGCGCGCGGCGCGCCGTGGTCGTTGGCTGCGACATCCCGGCGCTAGGCGCCGCCGACATCGCCGCCGCCTTCCGCGCGCTGGGCCGGGCCGACGCGGTGTTCGGCCCCGCGAAAGACGGCGGCTATTGGCTGGTGGGGTTCGGCCCACGGCGGCCGAGCCGCCCGTTCCGCGCCGTGCGCTGGTCAACGCGCCACGCGCTCGCGGACACGCTGGCGAATTTCCGTAACCACCGCGTCGCGTTCTTGCGCACGCTTGCCGATGTCGATACCGCCGCCGACATGCGGAGGAACCCATGATGCGCGTCGGCCTGCTGCTGTTCCCGAACCTCACCCAGCTCGACCTCACCGGACCCTACGAGGTGTTCCGCAAGACACCGGGCCTCGACGTGCGTCTCGTGGCGGAGAGCCTCGATCCGGTCGCCGCCGAGACCGGCATGCGCATCCTGCCGGACACCACGCTCGCCGCCTGCCCGCCGCTCGACATTCTCTGCGTGCCCGGCGGGCCTGGTGCCAACGCCGCGATGGAGAACCACGCGATCATTGGCTTCCTGCGCGAGCGGGCGCCGGCGGCGCGCTACGTCACCTCCGTCTGCACCGGCGCGCTGGTGCTGGGGGCGGCCGGGCTGCTGCGAGGCCGCCGCGCCACCACCCACTGGTCCGCGCACGACCTGCTCGCGGGCCTCGGCGCCATCCCGACGCAGGGTCGCGTGGTGCGCGACGGCAATCTCGTCACCGGCGGCGGCGTCACCGCGGGGATCGATTTCGCGCTCTCCCTGGTCGCGGAACTGTTCGGGGAGGCGGAGGCGCAGCGCGTGCAGCTGCAGATCGAATACGCGCCCGCGCCGCCCTTCAACGCCGGCTCGCCGGCGACGGCGCCCGCCGCCGTGCTCGCCGAGGCCCGCAAACGCGGCGCGGCGATGCGCGCCGAGCGAGAGGCGATTGTCAGCCGGCTTTCCGCAAATGCTCCTGCAACCGGGGCATGAGCTCCACGAGGTTGCAGGGCCGGTGCCGGTTGTCGAGCTGGGTGGCCAAAATCCCGTCCCAGGCATCCTTCACCGCGCCGGTGCTGCCCGGCAGGGCAAACAGGTAGGTGCCGCGCGCGACACCGCCGAGGGCGCGGGACTGCATCGTGGAGGTGCCGATCGTCTGGTAGCTCAGCATGCGGAACAGCTCGCCGAACCCCTCGATGCGCTTTTCCAGCACGCGGTCGAACGCCTCCGGCGTCACGTCGCGGCCGGTGATGCCGGTGCCGCCAGTGCTGATCACCACGTCGATCCTCGGGTCGTCGATCCACGCCGCGAGCTGGGCCGCGATCTCGTCCACCTCGTCGCGCAGCAGCTTGCGGTCGGCGAGGCGATGCCCCGCGGCCTGGAGACGCGCCACCAGCGTGTCGCCGGAGCGGTCCTCCGCCAGGCTGCGCGTGTCCGAGACCGTGAGCACGGCGATGCTGACGGGCAGGAACGGTCGGGATTCGTCGAGCGGCATGGCCGCACCTCGAGGTTCGGAGGAAAGCTCGCTTACGGCGCCGGACGATAGACCGGCCAGGTGTCCGCCGCCAGCGCATCGAGCGAGGCGGGCACGCGGCCCATGCGCGCGGCGTAGAGCCATGTATAGGTGAGCACACGCGGAATGAAGGCGCGGGTCTCGTCGATCGGGATCGCCTCGAGGAACAGCAGCGGGTCGCCGTGGTCCACGATCCCGCGCGACCAGCGTGCAAAGGCGGCTGGCCCGGCGTTGTAGCTCGCCAGCACCTTGAGCAGGTTGGCGTCGATCCCCCGCTCGGCGCCAAGCCAGGCGACGTAGCGCTCGCCGAGGGCGAGGTTGTTGGCGGGGTCCAGCACGTTGCCCGGCCGCCCCCGCGTGATGAACCGCGCGGTCGCCGGCATGATCTGCATCAGCCCCCGCGCGCCCACGCGCGAGACCAGGCGGACGTCGAAATTCGATTCCGCCCGCGCGATGCCGAGGATCAGCGCTGGGTCCGTGGTGAAGCCGCCGCGCGGCGCGTAGTCCGGCAGGGTGAAGCGGATCGCCTCGCGCGGCTGGCCATCGTTGGCGGCGGCGAGGTCGGCGGCCTGGGCGGCCAGCGTGCCCATGCGCGCGCGCAGCGCGACCAGCATCACCGAGCGTGCCAGCGTCGGGTGCTTGGCCGCCGTGAGGCCAAGTTCCGCCTCCGCCGCGTCGCGCGCACCGGCCTGGAGCAGTGCGAAGGCCTGCTGCCCCGCTTCGGTCGCCATCAACGCGTCCACATCCGCCTCGCCCAGTGTCTCCACCGTGCCGACGCCCGGCGCGGAGGGCCCGAGGAGGCTCTCGCCCAGGATGCGGCGGGCGAGCAGGCCGTAGAACGTGGCCGGCTCCTTCGCCGCGCGGCGGAGCCAGGTCCTGGCGCCAGCGGCGTCGTACAGCGCCTGGTGTGCGCGCGCGGCCCAGAACGCGGCGGCGGCGCGCAGGTTGGCGGTGGTGCGCCCGGCGAGCCAGGCGGCCTCGAACATCGGCCGCGCCTTGTCCGGCTCATCCATGCGCCAGGCGGCGAGGCCGGCGACGAACCCAGCCAGCGCCGGCGCCTCGCAGCGCGGCGGGCCGGCGCATTCCCGCGTGGCCGGCGCCGCCGTGTCGTAGGCTTCCTGGTCGCGGTTGGCGAGGAACAGCGCATGCCCGGCTTCTGCGCGCAGGGCAGCGGCGTAGTCTGGCGCGGCGTGGCTGTTCGCGATCAGTGTTGCCGCGGCATAGGGCCGCCGACCGCGCGCGGCGGCGAGCACGTGGTGGTCCAGCGCGCGGTTGCGGTGCAGGTCCGGGCCCTCCGCCTCGTCGGGGTCCGGCGCGTCGCCGGCGTGTGGCGGCGGGGCAAGCGAGGGCAGGCGGGGTGCTGGCGGCGCAGCCTGGCCGGCGGGCAGGCGGTGCAGCAGCAGCGCGTGGACCTGCGGCGCCTCGGCGAGCGTGGGCCAGCGGGCGAGCCAGGCTTCCAGCGTCTTCGCATCGGGGCGCGTGCCCGGGCCCAGGTAACGGTCCGCCAGCACGTGGCCGAGCATCGCCTCGCCGAGCGGCGTCGAGGTATCGAGCCCGGCGTCGAGCGAAGCCGCCTCCTTCGCCTTGCCGCGCGCCTGGGTTGCCAGGATCATGCGGAGCAGCACCGCCTGGCTCGGCGTCAGCGGCGCCGGCAGCGCCACCGGGTGCGCGGGCGACAGGCGCGGCACGGCGAACGCCGCCTCCACGTGCGGGCGGGGCGCGGTGTCGATCCCGGGCGCGGACGCACGTGTTGCGGACGCGGTGGATTGGGCCTCGGCGATTCCGGCGGACGCCAGAAGAACGGCCCCGGCAAGGATGGTGCGCAGCGCGCTGGCCGGGACCACGAGGCGGGAGGGGGGGTAACCGCTCTCTCGCATGGCGCGCCGGCCCTAACCGCTGGCGCTCCCAGGCGGCAACCCTGTCGCGAATCGGCCGTTCTCAGGAGATGAGACGGGGTTGACAGGAAAGAGCGGTCTCGTTCCAGCGAACGGGCCCGTCAGGAAGCCACGTCCCGATCGAGCGTGCGTCGCAACAAGATCAGGTCAGCCCACGCTTCACGCTTCGCGCCGGGCGAGCGCAGCAGGTAGGCTGGGTGGAGCATCGGCAGCGCCGGGACCGGGGTTTTCTGCCCAGAAATTGCCACATTCTGCCAAGAGCCGCGCAGGGAGCGAATACCTGATTTGCTCCCAGTGACGGCTCGCGTGGCCAGAGCGCCCAGTAGCACCAGTCGCCGTGGCCGCACCAGCGCAATGTGACGCAGCAGGAACGGCAGGCAGATCGCCACCTCCGCGTCCGTCGGGTTGCGGTTGCCCGGCGGGCGCCAGGGAATGAGATTGGTGATGAGGTACCGCGTGCGGTCGAGCCCGATGGAGGCGAGCATGCGGTCCAGCAGTTTGCCGGACGGCCCGACGAAGGGCAGCCCGGCGCGATCTTCCTCCGCCCCCGGCCCCTCGCCCACGAACATCAGTCCGGAATCGGGATTGCCGTCGGCGAACACCAGGTTCGTTGCGGTGGCGGCGAGCGCGCAACCGTCGAAGGCCGCGAGTGCCGCACGCAGTTCCTCACGCGTCGTGGCGGCGGCGGCGATCTCCTCCGCGCGGCGCGCGGCCGGCAGCGCGGGCGAGGCGAGCCGCGCCGCGGACGTGGACGGGGGCTCGGGCACGGGCGCCGTGTCCGCCGCGCCGGGCCGCATCGCCGCCGGCGCGGCGGGCTGCGGCCCGGCCGGTTGTGCCGTTGCGCGCGCGAGCCGGTCCACCGGCGCCGCGGCAATCGCCTCGTCGGCACCGATCTCCACCTGCCAGCGCAGCGCCGCGAACTCGTCCACCGCGCCCCTTTCCATGCTCGTGCCCCTACCTATGATCGCCCGGCCCGCGGCATCAAGCGGCAAAGGAAGGAACGGATGACCGAACGCGAGACGATGGAGTTCGACGTGCTGATCGTGGGCGCAGGCCCCGCGGGGCTCGCGGCGGCCATCCGCCTCAAGCAGCGGGACCCGGCGCTTTCCGTCTGCGTCGTCGAGAAGGGCGGCGAGGTCGGCGCGCATATCCTCTCGGGCGCCGTGATCGAGCCGCACGCGCTCGACGAACTGCTGCCCGGCTGGCGCGAGGACGATCCGCCGCTGACGACGGAGGCGAAGGAGGACCGGTTCCTCTGGCTCACGGCCAGCAGGTCCTTCCAGCTGCCGACGCCACCCACGATGCACAACGCCGGCAATTACATCGGCTCGCTCGGCTCCGTGGTGCGCTGGATGGGTACGCGCGCCGAGGCGCTGGGGGTGGAGATCTACCCGGGCTTCGCGGCGGCGGCGCCGATCGTGGAGGAAGGCGTGATGCGCGGCGTCGTCACCGGCGACATGGGCATCGAGCGCGACGGCGAGCCCGGGCCCAACTACCAGCCCGGCATGGAGCTGCGCGCCGGCTACACCATCCTCGCGGAAGGCTGCCGCGGCTCCGTCACCAAGAAGCTGTTCGACATCTTCGACCTGCGCCGGCACGCCGCGCCGCAGACCTACGGCATCGGCATCAAGGAGTTGTGGGAGGTGCCGGCGGAGACCCACCGCAAGGGTCTGATCATGCACACGATCGGCTGGCCGATGGACAGCGCGACGTATGGCGGATCGTTCCTCTACCATTGGGGCGACAACCTGGTGTCCTACGGCTTCGTCGTCGGCCTCGACTATCGCAACCCATGGCTCTCGCCGTTTGAGGAGACGCAGCGGCTGAAGGCGCATCCGGCGATGCGCGGGCATTTCAAGGGCGGGCGGCGCATCGCCTATGGCGCGCGCGCGATCTCCGAGGGCGGGCTGCAATCGTTGCCGAAGCTCACCTTTCCCGGCGGCTGCCTCGCCGGCGACACGGCGGGGTTTCTCAACGTGCCGAAAATCAAGGGCACGCACGCGGCGATGAAGTCCGGCATGCTCGCGGCGGACGCGGTGCTCGCGGCGCGCGCGGCGGGCGAGGCGGAGCCCGCGGGGCTCGGCCGCGCGTTCCGCGACTCCTGGCTGCACCGGGAGCTGCACGCGGTGCGCAACATCCGCCCGGGCTTCGCCAAGTGGGGGCTATGGGGCGGGCTGCTCAACGCCGCCGTGGACACCTATGTCTTCCGCGGCAGGGCACCGTGGACGCTCGGCTACCGGCATGCCGACAACGAAGTGCTGCTGGAGGCCGATGCGGCGCCGCCAATCGCCTACCCGAAGCCCGATGGCGTGCTGACCTTCGACCGCAATTCCTCGGTCTTCATCAGCAACACCAACCACGAGGAAAACCAGCCCGCGCATCTGCGGCTGCGCCATCCCGAGCAGGCGATCGAGCGCAACTGGATCAGCTTCCGCAGCCCGGAGACGCGCTACTGCCCGGCGGGCGTCTACGAGATCGTGGGCGCGGAGGAGGGCCGACCGCGGCTGCAGATCAACGCGCAGAACTGCGTCCACTGCAAAACCTGCGACATCAAGGACCCAGGTCAGAACATCGACTGGTGCACGCCCGAGGGCGGCGGCGGGCCGAACTACCCGGCGGGGATGTGAGGTTCAGCGCGGCGCGCCGCTGCTCACCAGCCAGCAGCCGATGCCGGCCACGGCGAAGCCGGCGAGCGCGGGCACGGTCAGCCGGTCGCCGAGAGCCGCCCAGGTGAGCAGCGCCGTCGTTCCGGGAACGAGATAGAAATTCGCGGTCGTGCGCGCCGCCGTGCCGTCGCGCAGCATCAGCACGTAGAGCCCCATGGCGCCGAGCGAGACCGCGCCCGCGTTCCATGCGACCGCGCCGACGGCGCCGGGCGACAGGTCCCAGCGCCTTGTCTCGAACAACGCGGCACTCAGCACCGCGGTGGCGGCGGCGGCGAGGAACTGGATCCAGGCGCCGGCAAGCAGCGGCACGCCGCGGCAATACCGCCCGAACCAGATCGTGCCGGAAACGAAAGAAAGGACACCCACGAAGCCGAGTGCCATGCCCTCCACCAGCCGCGCGCTCTGCAGTGCCGCGATGGCGGCGACGGCGGCCACGCCCGCAAAGCCGAGCACCATCCCGAGCCATTGCCGCGCGCGCAGCCGCTCGCCCAGCAGCGCCACGCCGAGCCCCGCCGAGAGCAGCGGCGTGAGCGACTGCACCAGCGCGATCGGCGCCGGCGTGGTCATGGTCAGCCCGACATGCGGCACCATCAGGCCGATGCCGTTCATCAGCACCCCGGCGATGGCGCAGTGCCGGGCGCGGCGCCAGCCGACGCGGCCGAGCGAGACGCCACGCCAGAGAGCGATCGCGGTGAGCACCGTGGCGCAGAGCACGAGGCGGACCGCCACGAACAGCAGCGGCGAGAGGTGCCTGAGCCCGATCTGCACCGCAACGAAACTGCTGCTCCACAGCAGCACGAAGAGAAAGGGCGCCGCGCGCGCCGGAATCACCCAGCGGCCCAGAGGGCGATGCGCCGCGCCGCCTCCGCCATGTCCGCCTCGGGCCCGCAATAGCTGAACCGCACGTAGCGGCCGCCGCGCGCGCGGTCGAAATCCACGCCGGGGGAGGCCGCGATATCCGCCTCCGCCAGCAGCCGTGCGCAGAACTCTTGTGAATCGTTGCTGCGCCGGGAAACGTCCGCCCAGAGGTAGAACGCGCCCTCCGCCGGCGTCACGAGGTCGATACCCGCCGCCGGCAGCGCCACGCGCAGCACGTCGCGCGAGCGGCGGTAGCGCGCGACATTGGCGTCCAGTTCCGGGCCGCATTCGAACGCCGCCTCGGCCGCCACCTGCGCGATGTGCGGCGCGCTGATCATGTGGTTCTGCGCCAGGCACTCCACCGGGCGCACCAGGTCCTCCGGCAGCACCATCCAGCCGATGCGCCAGCCAGTCATGGAAAAATATTTCGAGAACGAGTTGATCACCACGGCGCCTGGAATCCCCGCCGCCGTCGCGACCGGCGTCTCGTAGTGCAGGCCGTGATAGATCTCGTCGGAGATCAGCCGCACGCCCGCGGCCGTGCACCAGGCGCCGATCGCCGCGAGTTCCTCCGGGTGCAGCATGGTGCCCGCGGGGTTGCAGGGGCTCGCGACGATGAGGCCATGCGGTCGCGGCGAGAGCCGTTCGAGCGCGGCGACGGTGGGCTGGAACCGCGTCTGCGCTCCGGCCTCGACCAGCACCGGCTGCATCCCGAGCGAGGTCAGGATGTTGACGTAGGGCGGGTAGAACGGGCTGGCCATCGCGATGCGGTCGCCGGTGTCGAAAGCGGCGAGGAAAGCCAGCGGAAACGCACCCGATGCCCCCACCGTCACGGCGATGCGCGAGGGCTCCACCTCGGCGCCGTACCAGTCCCGGTAGTGTCGGGCGATGCGCGCGCGCAGCGAGGCTCGGCCCATTGCCTCGGTGTAGCCCAGCGCCAGCCCCTCACGCAGGGCGGCCATCGCCGCCGCCACGGCGCCCGCGGGCGCGCCGGTGCCGGGCTGGCCGACCTCCATGCGGATCACCGCGCGGCTGCCGCCGAACTGCGCCTGGAGTTCGGCCTGGCGCGCATTCGCCGCCGCGATCACATCCATCACCATGAACGGCGGCACGGCCGCGCCGCGGCCCACCTTCAGCACCGGACGCGTGTCCCAGAAGGCGCCCGGGCAAATCGGAGGCGAACACATCTCACGCAAATGGGTTCGCCGGCCGGCGCGGTTGCGCGAGGAACGGAGCAGAGCAGCCTGATGGGCCCTGAGCACCGGGGCGCAGACCAGCCGCGCCGGACGATCGCCGGAGTAGCGCTACGTGACAAGCGTCAGCCGCCGCCGAGGGCGAGGCCCAGCCCCCGGGGATCGACGGCCCAGGCGCAGCTCCCGGAGCCGCCGGGAACGTAGCGCGTGCAGCTTATCATGTCCGCGCGCCCGGGATCCGGCACACCGCCCGGCAGCGGCCGCGCGGGCACGGAGCGGTCGTCCAGCAGCTGGCCGATCCCCGCCGCCACCGCGACCGGCGCGCCCTGCTGCCCGGTGCCGCCCACCAGCGCGCGGAAGGCCGGGAGGTTCGGGTTGTACGCGATCGCGGCAGAAAGCAACGGCGCCGGCACCGAGCCCGGCGCGGCCCCCAGCACCACGCCGGTGCCCCGCGCGATCCGTCCGGTGCCGAACAGGTTGTTGAGCGAGACGGTGCAGACCACCGCGTTGCCGTCCCGGTCCACGGCGCCGAACGTCGTCGAGGCCGGGCGCGGGCCGGACGGCATCTGCATCGCCGAGGCGTTGCCGCTCGTCTGCCGCCACAGCCGCGCCGCCGCCCCGCCATCGAGCGGCAGGAACGCCACACTGTCGTTGCCGCGCCCGGGCTCGACGATGGCGCCCGAGAAGGTGGGGATCGCGGCGCGCATCGCCTCGGCCGTGATGCCGCCGCCGGCCTGCGCCGCCGCCTCGGCGAAGCGGCGCCCGCCGGGGCCCTCGTAGAACGTGCCCACGCCCTCCACGCGGATGCGCGCCAGCGTCGCCGCCAGCGCCGGCTGCACCAGCGCCGCGCCCACCGGCAGCGGCCGGCCGTTGTAGAAGAAAATGCCACGCGCCTCGGGGTCGCCCGAAAGCGGGCCGGCCACCACCTGCAGGTCGCGTTCCAGCGCGTCGCTCACGGGCGGGCCGAATTGTGCCAGCCGCTCCGCCGGCACGATCAGCTGCGCCTCGTTCAGCTTCCCGAAATTGGCGTGCAGCAGGTACATGCCCCGCGCCAGCATCGGCACCGCCGCCGGCCGGTCGCCGCTACCGCCGCCAGGGCGCGAGGGAAACAGGATCGCCTGCGGCACGCCGCCGCCGGTCGCGTCCTTCTTGGCCTTGAACGCGAGGCAGCCGCCGCCGGCGCCCAGGCTCGCGCGGGAGGGCAGCGTCACCGTCAGCGTGTAGGCCATCGCCTCCGCCGCGTCCGCCGCGTCCCCGCCCGCCGCCAGCGTCTGCCGCCCGATCAGCGCCGCCTGCGGCTCGTCCGCCACCACGGCGCCGAGGAAGCCGCCGACGAAGCCCGGCTGGCCTTGCTGCTTGCCCGGCGCGAACCACGAGTTCACCGTCGAGCAGCCGCTCGTTGCGAGCGCGGCCGCGCACGCGACGGCGACGCCGCGCCGCGCTACATTACGCGCCATGACCGGAAGCTTCCTGAACGCGTCAGGCCCAAATCCGCCAGGGGTGAGCCGGCGGCGCTTCTGCTGCCTCGCGTGCGCCGGCGTCGCCACGCTGGGCGCCGCCACCGCCGTGCCACTCTCCGCCGCCCACGCGGCGCGGGGTGGCATCGAGCTGCTGCGCGATGCCGAGACCGAGACCCTGCTGCGCAATTTCGCCGACCCCCTCTTTGGTGCGGCCGGCATCGATCCAGGCCTCGTCCGCATCCTCCTCGTCCGGGACGACGCCATAAACTCGTTCGTCACAACCGGCAACCGGATGGTCCTCTTCTCCGGCATGGTCCGCGCCTCGACCGACGCCTCCGAGGTCATCGGCGTGATCGCGCACGAGACCGGCCACATTTTCGAGGGCCACATGGTGCTGCTGCCGGAGGCAATGCGCCGCGCCTATATCGAGGCCATCGCCGGCATGCTCGCTTCCGCCGCCGCGGGCATCGCCAGCGGCAACGGGGGCGCGGCCGTCGCCGGCGCGCTCGGCTCCCAGCACCTGGCCACCCGCAACCTGCTCGCCTTCACCCGCGACATGGAGGCGCAGGCGGACGCCGCGGCGATGCGCTTCCTGGACACGCTGCACTGGTCCGCCAAGGGCTTCCTCGACCTGCTGGAAACGCTGAAGGGCGAGGAATCGCTCGTCACCACCGACCAGGACCCCTATGTGCAGACCCACCCTCTGACCCGCGACCGCATCGAGTACGTCGCCCACCACGTGGCCGACAGCCCGTGGTCCCGGGCGCCGCTGCCGGCGGGGTTCGCTACGCGCTACGCGCTGATGCGCGCCAAGCTGGACGCGTTCCTCGCCCCCTCCTCCACCACGCTCGCGCGGGTCAAGGCGACCGACACCTCCGCCCCCGCCCGCTATGCCCGCGCCATCGCGCTCTACCGGCTCAGCCACACCGCCGAGGCGCTGGCCATCCTGAAGGGGCTGGAGGCGCAGGACCCCGGCAATCCGTGGTTCCACGAGCTGGAGGGCCAGGTGCTGTTCGACGGCGGCCACCCGCGCGAGGCCATCGGGCCGTACCAGGAGGCGCTGCGCCTCGCCCCCGGTGCCACGCTGATCCGCGGCGAGTTGGCCCGCGCCATGATCGAGACCGGTGACACGAGCCTGCTGCGCCCCGCCATCAACCAGCTGCGCATCGCGCTCGCGGGCGAGCCGGACCAGGCGGAGTTCTGGCAGGCCATGGCGGAAGCCCAGGGCAAGCTCGGCGCCATCGGCCAGGCCCAGCTCGCCTCCGCGGAGGCGGCACTGGTCATGGGCGACATCCCCCGCGCCAAGGGCTTCGCGATCGAAGCCCGAAAGCACCTGTCCCCCGGGCCGGACCGGCTGCGGGCACAGGACATCTCCAACGCCACGAAGAAGGAGAACCTCGAAGGGTTTTAGGGCCGGGATTCGCCCGGGCCCCGCTCGCGGGATGGCGTGCCCACGGCGCGACGCTCTAGACCCCTGCACCCCGATCACCCGCGGAGGGTTCCCGCATCAACGCGAATCGTATCGTCCACGCCGACAACCTCGAGGTGCTGCGCGGGCTGCCGGACGCCTCCGTTGCGCTCGTCTACATCGACCCGCCGTTCAACACCGGCATCGCCCAGGCCCGCACGCGGCTCGCCACCGTGCGCGACGAGAACGGCGACCGCACCGGCTTCGGCGGGCATCGCTACGCGACGAAGCTGCTCGGCTCCATGCGCTTCGCCGACGCGTTCGACGACTATCTCGGCTTCCTCGAGCCGCGACTCGTGGAAATCCACCGCGTGCTCGCGCCCGACGGGTCGCTGTTCTTCCACATCGACCCGCGCGAGGCTCACTACTGCAAGCTGCTGCTGGACGCCGTGTTCGGCCGCGCCAGCTTCATGAACGAGATCATCTGGGCCTACGACTACGGCGCGCGGCCGAGACGCCGGTGGCCGGCCAAGCACGACACCATCTTCTGGTACGCGCGCGACCCGGGAAATTACGTCTTCGATGCCGAGGCGGTGGATCGCATCCCCTACATGGCGCCGGGCCTGGTCGGGCCGGAGAAAGCGGCCAGGGGCAAGACGCCCACAGATGTCTGGTGGCACACCATCGTGAGCCCGACGGGGCGGGAGAAGACCGGCTACCCCACGCAGAAGCCGCTCGGCATCCTGGAGCGCATCGTGCGCGTGCACAGCCGCGAGGGCGACCTCGTCGCAGACTTCTTCGCCGGCTCCGGCTCCTTCGGCGAGGCCGCGGCACGGCACAACCGCCGCTTCCTGCTCGCCGACAGCAACCCCGAGGCGATCGGCGTCATGACCAGCCGCCTCGCCGCCTGGAGCCCGGTGGTGGAGAGGAAGCCGGTGGTGGAGGGAGCGCCCTAGCGCTCTTCCTCGCCCGGCTCCTCCACCTCCACGTCGGCGATCGCGTCGTCGCCCTCGAGGTCGGAGGTGTCTTCCAGCACGCCCTCCTCGTCCTCCTCGGCCTCGACCTCGACATCCACGTCGGTGTCATCGATCCGAGGCTGGGGCTGCGGCTTGCCGCGAGTCGCCTCGACCGGGGCGACGGGCGCGATGCGGCGCAGGCGCGGCTGCTCCGCCGGCTGCTCCGTGTCGCATTTCGGGCAGACCGCCGGCGTACGGCCAAGATCGTAGAATTTCGCGCCGCAGGAAACGCAGACACGCTTGTTGCCGAGTTCGGGTTTGATCATGAGGCGCCTGATGTCCGGATAAGGGCGTTCGGATCGGGAAAAACGGGCTCTCGCCGCGGGCGGCGCGCATGCCACCGGCCGCCGCTGCTGTCAAACACCGCGTGCATGCCGCGCCGCAAGCCCTCGCCGCCACGACCTGCCCGCACGGGGGCACCAACCGTCTTGCGCGCAGGCGCAGCAACCGTCTTGTGCGCACGCGCACGGGCCGCGTTGCGCCGGCCCGCGTCGCATGGTCTATCGCCGCGCGATGACCAGCGCCAACGCCGCCAGCCCCAACGCCGCCCCGACGGCCGCAAGGCCGCTCTCCGCTCGCCGGCCCTCGCGCCCGCTCACCGGCGCCATCACCGTGCCGGGCGACAAGTCCATCAGCCACCGCGCGCTGATGTTCGCGGCGCTGGCGCTCGGGGAGACGCGGATCACCGGCCTGCTGGAGGGCGAGGACGTGCTTCGCACCGCCGCCGCGATGCAGGCGCTGGGGGCGACCATTGCGCGGGAGGGTTCGGACTGGCTGGTGGCCGGGCGCGGCGTCGGCGGCCTCGCGGAGCCTGGCGATGTGCTGGACATGGGCAATTCCGGCACCGCGGCGCGGCTGCTGACCGGGGTGCTCGCGGCGCACCCGTTCCTCTCCGTCATGACGGGGGACGCGAGCCTGCGCCGCCGCCCGATGCGCCGGGTGACGGACCAGCTGGTCCAGGGCGGGGCCATGTTCCTCTCGCGCGAGGGCGGGCGCCTGCCGCTCGCGATCCAGGGCCCGCCGGAGCCGATGCCGCTCGCCGTCACCACCCCGGTGCCCTCGGCGCAGGTGAAGTCGGCGCTGCTGCTGTTCGGCCTGCACGCGCCGGGCGAGACGGTGGTGGAGGAAAAGGAAGCCACGCGCGACCATACGGAGGCGATGCTGCGGCACTTCGGCGCGCGGGTGGGCGTCGAGGAAGTGGGCGGCGGGCGGCGCATCACGCTCATGGGCCAGCCGGAGCTGTTCGCCCGCGACGTTGCCGTGCCCGGCGACCCGTCCTCCGCCGCCTTCCCGCTGGTGGCGGCGCTGCTGGTGCCGGGATCGCGCGTCACCATCCGAGGCCTCGGGCTCAATCCGCTGCGCACCGGGCTGCTCGCCACGCTGCTGGAGATGGGCGCCGCCATCGCGGTGGAGAACGAGCGCGAGGAGGGGGGCGAGAAGGTGGGCGACCTGCTGGCGAGCCATGGCGCGCTGCGGGCCGTCGACGTGCCGCACGCGAGGGCACCGTCGATGATCGACGAATACCCGGTACTCGCCGTCGCCGCCGCCTTCGCCGCCGGCACCACGCGCATGCGCGGGCTCGCGGAACTGCGGGTGAAGGAGAGCGACAGGCTCGCCGCCACCGCGGCCCTGCTCGCCGCCAACGGGGCGAAGGTGGAAATCGACGGCGACGACCTGCTCGTGCACGGCACCGGCAGGCCGCCCGCGGGTGGCGGCCTGGTGGAGACGCACATGGACCACAGGCTGGCGATGAGCGCGCTGGTGATGGGGCTGGCCACGGCATCCCCGGTCGCGGTGGACGACACCAGCTTCATCGACACCAGCTTCCCCGGCTTCGTGGCGCTGATTAACGGGCTCGCGGGCGAAACGCCGGCGCTTGCCGCCGCCTGATGCTGCCGCGCGTCATCGCCATCGACGGGCCTTCCGCCGCCGGCAAGGGCACGCTGGCCCGGCGGCTGGCCGCGCATTACCGCCTGCCGTACCTGGACACCGGGCTGCTCTATCGCGCCGTCGGCCGCCTGGTGCTGGACACGGGCGCCGACCCCGCCGACCCCGAGGCCGCGCTCGCCGCCGCGAGGCGCCTGCAGCGCGCCGACCTCGACCGCGCGGACCTGCGCGGGCCGGACGCGGACGAGGCGGCGAGCCTGGTCGCGGCGCAGCAGGCGGTGCGCGACGAACTGCTGGATTACCAGCGCCGCTTCGGCGCCGCGCATGGCGCGGTGCTGGACGGGCGCGACATCGGCACCGTCGTGTTCCCGGAGGCCGACGTGAAGCTGTTCATCACCGCGTCCCAGCACGAGCGCGCGCGCCGCCGCTTCCTGGAGTTCGAGGCCAAGGGCGTGGACCGCCCCTTCGCGGAGGTGGAGGCGGAACTCGCCGCCCGTGACGAGCGCGACACGCGCCGCCTCGCCGCCCCGGCCAAGAAGGCCGCGGATGCCATCGAGCTCGACACCACGGGCAAGAACGCGGACGAGGTCTTCGCCGCCGCGCTGGCGCTGATCGCCGCGGCATGACGCGGGCCGCGCTCGCGGGCCTGGCGCGGCGCTGGATGCGGCTGTGGCAGGGCGGCGGGCTCGCGGATTTCGCGGCACTGCACGCGCCCGGCTTCACGGACATGAGCCCGGCGGGAAGGGGCAATGATGGGGCGGCCTTCCGCGCCTCGATCGCGGCACTGTACGGCGCGTTCCCGGATTTCCACGCCACGGCCGAGGACCTGGTGATCGACACGGAGCCGGACGCGGAGGGGTGTGCGCGCGTCGCCATCAGGTGGTCCGCGACGGGCAGGCAAACCGGTCCGTTCATGGGCTTGCCGCCCTCCGGCCGCGTCCTCACCTTCCGCGGCATCGAGATCCTCGCGGTGCGCGAGGGGCAGGCCTGCCGCCGCTGGGGCGAGTGGGATGGCGAGGACCTGCGGCGGCAAATGGGGGAGGAAGCGCCGTGATCCTGGTCGGGCAGTACGATTCCCCGTTCGTGCGGCGCGTGGCGGTCTCGCTGCGGCTGCTGGGCCTCGCCTACGAGCACGACACGCGTTCCGTGTTCGGGGATTTCGATGCGATGCGTGCGGTGAACCCGCTGGGCCGCATCCCATCCCTGGTGCTGGACGACGGCGAGGTGCTGATCGATTCGGCGGCGATCCTGGACCACCTGGACCAAATCGCCGGACCGGGCCGCGCGCTGCTGCCGGCGGGTGGCGCCGCGCGGCGGGAGGCGCTGCGCCGCATCGCGCTGGCCACCGGCGCGGTCGAGAAGGCGGGGGCCACGGTCTACGAGAACCAGATCCGCCCCGCCCAATACCGCTGGCCGGACTGGGTCGTCCGCTGCCGCACCCAGGCCGAGGGGGCGCTGGCGGCGCTGGACGCGCTCGGCTGGCCGGACGCGGCGCCGGATCAGATGGCGTCGGATCAGATGGCACCGGACCAGATGGCACCGGACCAGGCGGCGATTACCGCGGCGTGCCTGGTGGGCTGGCTGCGGATCGCGGACCCGTCCTACCTGCCCCCGGGACGCTACCCCGCGCTCACCGCGATGGCGGCGCGCTGCGAGGCGCTGCCAGCGTTCGCCGCCACGCGCCCCACCGGCTATGCCATCCCGCGCAGTTCGTGACGCCGATGCGAGACCTCCGTGCCACGCATGCTTCCCATCCGGAAGGCGGACAGGACGGGGGGCGGATAGCCCCCCAGGGGGCGGCTATCCGCCTCCTCCGCCCACCTGTCTCCTGTCCGTCCGCCTTCATCCGCTCCAATCCGCTCCAGTCCCGGAGCGGGGTTTTTTCATCCGCCATTTTCATCCGGCCTGCTCCGCCCCGCGCGTCCAGGGGGGGGCGTGGGGCGGATGACACCGTCCATGCAACGACCTCGCCCGGTGCCGCGAGCGGGCCCGTGGCGAGGCGGCGGCGGGGTCTGAAACGGGGCCGAAACTTGACTTTCCGTGCCCCGAAACCCTAAGTGCGCGCCGTCGTGGATGGTCCGCGACCGCCGGCGGCCCCGGCGCAACCCCTCCGCCCGCCACGTCGCGGGAAGCCGTGCCACTCCCGGCGCGCCAGACATAGCGGTTCACGGCCATCCCGGCCGGCCGCCACAAGGTCACCCAGCACAGCATGTCAGCCACCGCCACCGCGCCGCGCGCCGGCGAGGATTTCGCCTCGCTGCTCGAGGAAACGCTCGGCCGCGATACCGCCTTCGACGGCTCGGTCGTCACCGGCCGCGTCGTCCGCCTCACCGACGAATACGCCGTCGTCGATGTCGGCCTGAAGAGCGAGGGCCGCGTCGCCCTCAAGGAATTCGCCGCCCCCGGCCAGAAGCCGGAGGTGAAGCCCGGCGACGTCATCGAGCTGTTCGTCGAGCGCTACGAGGACCGCGACGGCTCCATCGTGCTCTCGCGCGAGAAGGCGCGGCGCGAGGAGGCCTGGTCCGCGCTCGAGCGCGCCTTCGAGACGCAGCAGCGCGTGACCGGAACGATCTACGGGCGCGTGAAGGGCGGCTTCACCGTCGACCTCGGCGGCGCGGTGGCGTTCCTGCCCGGCAGCCAGGTCGATATCCGCCCGGTGCGCGACGTGACGCCGCTGATGGGCCAGCCGCAGCCGTTCCAGATCCTCAAGATGGACCGCACGCGCGGCAACATCGTCGTCTCTCGCCGCGCGGTGCTGGAGGAGACGCGCGCCGAGCAGAGGAGCGAGCTGATCCAGGGCCTCAAGGAAGGCATGATCCTGGACGGCGTGGTGAAGAACATCACCGACTACGGCGCCTTCGTGGACCTCGGCGGCGTCGACGGGCTGCTGCACGTGACCGACATCGCCTGGCGGCGCATCAACCACCCGTCCGAGGCGCTGCAGATCGGCCAGCAGGTGCGCGTGCAGGTCATCCGCTTCAACCCGGAGACGCAGCGCATCAGCCTTGGCATGAAGCAGCTCGAGACCGATCCGTGGGAAGGCGTGATGGCGAAGTACCCGCCGGGCGCCAAGTATTCCGGCCGCGTCACCAACATCACCGACTACGGCGCCTTCGTGGAGCTGGAGCCGGGGGTCGAGGGGCTGGTGCACGTCTCGGAGATGTCCTGGACCAAGAAGAACGTGCACCCGGGCAAGATCGTCTCCACCAGCCAGGAGGTGGACGTGCTGGTGCTGGATGTGGACGCCGCCAAGCGCCGCATCTCGCTCGGCCTCAAGCAGGTCCAGCGCAACCCCTGGGAGCAGTTCCAGGACGAGCACCCGATCGGCTCCACCATCGAGGGCGAGATCCGCAACATCACGGAGTTCGGCCTGTTCGTGGGCCTCGCCCCGGAGATCGACGGCATGGTGCACATGTCCGACATCTCCTGGGACGAGCCCGGCGAGCTCGCGATGGCGAAGTACGAGAAGGGCCAGATCATCAAGGCCAAGGTGCTCGACATCGACATCGAGAAGGAGCGCATCTCGCTCGGCATCAAGCAGCTGCAGGACGACCCGGCGGCCGCCGTGCTCGACCGCGTCCACAAGGGGGCCGTCGTCACCTGCGTGGTCACCGCGGTGCAGTCCAACGGCATCGAGGTGCGCGTCGATGACGTGCTCACCGGCTTTATCCGCCGCGCCGAGCTCGCCCGCGACAAGGCGGAGCAGCGGCCGGACCGGTTCGCCGTCGGCGAGAAGGTCGATGCCAAGGTCACGGCCATCGATCGTTCCGCCCGCAAGCTCCAGCTCACGATCAAGGGCAAGGAGGTCGAGGAGGACAAGCAGGCGATCGCGGACTACGGCACGTCCGACAGCGGCGCCTCGCTCGGCGACATCCTCGGGGCCGCCATCCGCCGGCGCAACCAGCAGGCCCAGACCGAAGAGTAGGGATCGGGCCGGTCGCCGGACCGCAAAAGGGCTCCCGCCGCGAGGCGGGAGCTTTTTTGTTGGCGGACAAGCACTTGCGGCCCATGCGCAATTGACGCAGGCGATCCGTTCTGGCAGCGTCCTGCGGCAAGCGGGCAAAGTCCGCGTGGCCACAACAATGTTTTCAGGGACGGCAACCAGCGGCGAGGGCATGACCAAGTCGGAATTGATCGCGGAACTCGCAACGGCGAACCCGCACCTCACTGCGCGCGACGTCGAAACGATCGTTGCCACCGTGTTCAACGAGATCACCGCCGCCCTGTCGCGCGGGGAGCGGGTGGAGCTGCGCGGCTTCGGTGCCTTCTCCGTGAAGAAGCGCGACGCGCGCCTCGGCCGCAACCCGCGCACCGGCGCCTCCGTGGACGTGGACGAAAAGGCGGTGCCGTTCTTCAAGGCCGGCAAGGAACTGCGCGAGCGCGTGAACCGCGGCAAGCGCGGGGGCTGAGGATTACTCAATGCTGCGTCTGCTGCTCGCGGCGCCGTTCATCCTGCTGATCGTCGTCTTCGCGCTGTCCAACCGGCAGATGGTGCAACTCGGCCTCTGGCCGACCGACGTGTCGGTCGAGCTGCCGCTGTCGCTCGCGATCCTGGTGCCGGCGGCACTCGCCTTCCTGCTCGGCGCGGTCTCGATGTGGCTCGCGGCCGTGGTCCAGCGCCGCCGTGCCGGGCGCGCGGAACGCCGCGCCGCCGTGCTCGCCGCCGACCTCGCCAAGCTGCGTGACGCGCCCGCCGCCAACGCCGCGGGCAGGACGATCGACGGCACCGCGCTCGGGAGCGGGGCCGCCGGCGCCGCACTGCCGCGCGCCTGATGCGGGTCAAGATCTGCGGGGTCACCGACCCGCTGGCGTTCGACACCGCGATCGAGGCCGGCGCCGACTGGATCGGACTCAACTTCTTCCCGCGCTCCCCGCGTGTCGTAACGGCGGAGGCGGCCGCTGCGCTGGCGAAACGTCGCCCGCCCGGCGGGCCGCCGCTCGTGGGCCTGTTCGTCGATCCCGCGGACGAGGAGCTCGCGCGCGTTCTGGCGGCGGTGCCCCTCGATATCCTGCAGCTCTACACGGGCGAGGATCGGGCCGCCGCCATCGGCGCGCACACGGGCAAGCCGTTCTGGCGCGCGGTGGCGGTGAGCGCGGCGGCGGACCTGCCGGACGCGATGGACGGAGCCGCGGCCCTGCTCATCGAGGGTCGCGCGCCACCGGAGGCAACGCGCCCCGGCGGCAACGCCACGCGCTTCGACTGGTCGCTCACGCGCGGCTGGCGCGCGCCGGGGCGTTGGCTGCTCGCGGGCGGGCTCACGCCGGAAAACGTCGCGGCGGCGATCGCGGCGACGGGTGCGGCGGCGGTGGACGTTTCCTCCGGTGTCGAGTCCGAGCCAGGCCGCAAGGACCCCGCGCGCATCCGCGCCTTCATCCGCGCCGCCCGGGCTGCCTGAGCCATGAGGCGGGTGATGGGCGAAACTGTTCGCGCGGCGCGGCCTTCGTGGCATAGAATCGCGCCATGAGCCCGTCGCGCACCCGTTCCCTGTTCCTCGCCGCCGCCTCGCTCGCGATCATGGCGCAAGCCGCGCCCGCCGCGACGGCGCCCACGGCGCCCTCTCCCACGGCCCCGGCTCCAGCGGTCCTGGCCGCATCCGCGCCCGCCATCGACGATGCCGGCGCGCAGGGCATCGCGGCCGACATCCAAGCCATGCTGGCCGGGATGCTCGGTGCGTTCGCCCCCGCGGCGGACCTGCTGCACGCGACGGCACAGGGCGATCATTACCATATCGAAATACCCATCGAGCATCGCTGGCCGGGCGGCGGCATCGGCGGGGATTCCATTGGCGCGGACCTCTTCCCGCTTGGCGACGGGCGCTGGCGGATCGCCAACGGCGCCATGCCCGGCCGCGTCGAGCTCAGCATCGACCATCCGCCGCCCAACGTCCCCGGCGCCATGGCGCTGACGTTCAAGGAATACAACTTCGCCGGCATCATCGACACCACGCTCGCAACCGAAACGAACCTCGCCTTCCACCTCCAGGACGAGAACCTCACCGGCGAGGGCGGGCAGACCAGCACCGGCTCGCATCTGGACAGCGCGGACGGCACGCTCGTCATCACGCCGGACAAGGACGGCACCGCGTCGCTGCTCTCCACCAGCACCATGCGCGGGTTCCGCACGACGTCGGCGGTGGGCAAGCGGGTCGCGGTCAACGAGATCGCCAGCGGCACCGGCAAGCTGGAGCTGAGCCATCTCTCCTTCACCGCGCTGCGCGCCGCAGTGCGCGCGTTCACCAACGTGCTCACGCTGGCGCAGCCCCCGGCGACACCGCCCGCGCCGGGCTCGCCACCCAAGCCCGCCACGGACCCGGTGGTGCGCGAGAACCTGCACACGCTGATCGCCGCCCTCGGCACCACGGCCACCTCGCTCTCCATGCAGGAGACGCAGGACGGGATCAGCTTCGACAACGGCACGCTGCACGGCACGATCGGGCACATGGGCTTCGGCATCGACCTCGGCGAGCAGGACGGCGGCATGTCGCTCGCGCTGCGCCTTGAGGTGGACAAGCCGTCCCTGCCCACGCTGCCGCACGGCATCGTGACGGAGTTCCTGCCGAGCCGCGTGGTGGTGAAGCCGCGCCTCGCGGGGGTCGACGCCGCGGCGCTGCGCCGCTCGCTCGACGCCGCGGTGGACGACCCGCAGCCGAGCGGGTTCGTCGGGCTCGCCATGACGGTACTGAACGCGCACGCGCCGACGCTCGCGATCGACGAGCTTTCGATCGACACCGGCCCCGCGCGCATCACCGGCCATGGCGAGATCACCGTGCGCGGCCCGGGCGACGCGCACGGTACCGCGACGGTGCGCGCGACGGGGCTCGACCAGGCAATGCAGCTTCTCTCCGCGGACCCCGAGGGCAAGCAGGCGCTGGCCGGGCTGATCTTCCTCAAGGGGCTCGGCAAGCCGGATGGGGACGCGATGGTCTGGGACATCGTCTATGACGGACAGAAGCTGCTGGTGAACGGCAATGACCTTTCCGCCATGGCGCCGCCCGGCGCGGGCGGCCCGCCGCCGGCCAAGCACTAGCCGCCCGCCACACGCAGGTCGCCAGCGGCTCCGGCCGCGCATGGCGGCTGCGCGGGCTTCGCGGATGACGGCGAGCGGCCAAAGGGCCTAGTGTCGCGGCAGCGGAAACGATCCTCCCATGCCCAGCCCCACTGCGCTCGCGCGCGCCCGTTTCACGCTCACCCGCCAGCACCTGCAATTCGCCTATATCTGCGTCGTCTGGGGCGGCACGTGGCTTGCCATGAAGGTGGGGATCGAGGTGGTGCCGCCGGCCATCTTCTCCGGCGTGCGCTGGACCTTCGCGGGGCTCGCCGTGCTGGCGGTGGAGGCGATGCGCGGTCGCCGCCGCCGCATCACAGTGCGCGACATGGTGACGCTGATACCCATCGCCTTCCTGCTCATCGTCGTGAACCAGGTGGTGCAGCTGTACGCGCTGCGCCTCGTCAGCTCCGGGATCGCCGCCGTCATCAGCGCCGCGCTGACGCCGATCGCGCTGCTGGGCCTCGGTGCGGCCATGGGGCAGGAGCGGATCACCCGCATGCGCCTGGTCGCGATCGGGATCGGCATCGCGGGCGTGGTGTTGCTGTTCGGCCCGCAGGCGGCACAGGGCTCGCTCGCCGTGAGCGAGCTGATCGGGGCGGCGGGCATCATCGTCTCGACGCTGGCCTATTGCTGGGGCTCGCTGCTGATCCGCCCGATGACGCGCCGCTTCCCGCCGGTGGAACTGGCGGCGACCACCAATGTCATGGGCGGCGTGGCGCTCATTGCCGGGGCGCTCGCGTTCGAGCCGGGGGCCTGGCAGGCGCTGCGTTTCGCCTGGGGCTGGGACGCCTGGATCGGCTGGCTCTACCTGGTGTTTCCCGGGGCGATCGGGGCGACGCTGATGTACTACCTGCTGGTGCGCGACTGGGGCGCGGCCAAGGCCGGCACTTATGCCTTCGTCTCGCCGGTGATCGCGGTGATCGCGGGGATGGTGCTACTCGGCGAGCAGATCGGCGTGTTCGAGGCACTGGGCATGGCGACGATGCTGATGGGCGCGGCCCTCGCGCTGCGGCCGGAACCCTCGCCGGCCGCAGCCGCCGCCACGGCCGGTGCCACGACGGCCTGACACCCCGCCCTGGAACGTGCGCGGGGGTGGCGTGACCAGCGGCGCCTGCCTTGCTAAGAGCGCGGCGTGAACAAG
This sequence comes from uncultured Pseudomonadota bacterium, assembly GCA_963764465.1. Lineage (GTDB taxonomy): Bacteria > Pseudomonadota > Alphaproteobacteria > Acetobacterales > Acetobacteraceae > JAJXXT01. Next base: position 789,231 of record CAVXSO010000007.1, read on the forward strand.
CCCATTCCCAGCCCCCCGCTTCCCAATCCCCCGCGGCCGAATTCGCTGCGCACCGGCCCGGACGAGCGCGGCCGCTTCGGCGAGTTCGGCGGCCGCTTCGTCGCCGAGACGCTGATGCCGCTGATCCTGGAGGTCGAGGCCGCCTACCGCGCCGCCCGCGCCGACCCGTCCTACCAGGCGGAGATCGAGCGGCTGCTGCGGGACTACGTGGGCAGGCCGAGCCCGCTCTGGTTCGCCGAACGGCTGACCAACGAGCTTGGCGGTGCGCGCGTGTTCTTCAAGCGCGACGAGCTGAACCATACGGGGGCCCACAAGATCAACTCCTGCGTGGGCCAGATCCTGCTGGCGCGGCGCATGGGCAAGACGCGCATCATCGCCGAGACCGGCGCGGGCCAGCACGGCGTTGCCACCGCGACCGTCTGCGCGCTCTTCGGCCTGCCCTGCACGGTCTACATGGGGGCGACCGACGTCGAGCGGCAGAAGCCCAACGTGTTCCGCATGAAGCTGCTGGGGGCAGAGGTGCGGCCCGTGACCTCCGGCGCCGGCACGCTGAAGGACGCGATGAACGAGGCGCTGCGCGACTGGGTGGCGAACGTGCGCGACACCTATTACCTCATCGGAACGGTCGCGGGCCCGCACCCGTACCCGATGATGGTGCGCGACTTCCAGTCCGTGATCGGCGACGAGGCGAAGGCGCAGCTGCACGCCGCGACCGGGCGGCTGCCGGACGTCGCGGTGGCCTGCATCGGCGGCGGATCGAACGCGATGGGGCTGTTCCACCCGTTCCTCGACGACCGTTCCGTCCGCCTGATTGGCGTGGAGGCGGCGGGCGACGGGCTGGATACGCGGCGCCACGCGGCCTCCCTCTCGCGCGGGCGGCCGGGCGTGCTGCACGGCAACCGCACCTACCTGTTGCAGGACGCGGACGGGCAGATCCAGGAGGCGCACTCCATCTCGGCCGGGCTCGACTATCCCGGCATCGGGCCCGAGCATTCCTGGCTGCACGATATCGGCCGCGTGGAATACGTCGCGGCCACCGACCGCGAGGCGCTGGAGGCGTTCCAGCTGTGCACGCGCACGGAGGGTATCATTCCGGCCCTGGAACCGGCGCATGCGCTGGCGCACGTGATGAAGATCGCGCCGGGCATGGACCGCGACGCGATCGTGCTGATGAACCTCTGCGGGCGCGGCGACAAGGACATCTTCACCGTCGCCGAAGCGCTGGGGGTGAAGCTGTGAGCCGCATCGCCGCCCGCTTCGCGCAACTCAGCAAGGCGGGCCGTGGTGCGCTGATCCCCTTCCTCGAGGCGTGGGACCCGGACCAGGAGACCTCCGCGGCACTGCTCGCCGGGATGCCGGCGGCGGGCGCGGACCTGATCGAGATCGGCGTTCCCTTCACGGACCCGATGGCGGATGGCCCGATCATCCAGGCCGCCGGCAAGCGCGCGCTGAAGGCAGGCGCGACGCTTTCGCGCACGCTCGCGATGGTGCGGGATTTCCGCGCGGGCGAGGCCGACACGCCGATCGTGCTGATGGGCTACCTCAACCCGATCCTGTCCTACGGGACGGAGCGGTTCTGCAACGATGCCGCCGCGTGTGGCGTCGACGGGCTGATCATCGTCGACCTGCCGAGCGAGGAGAGCGACCTGCTCGCCCCGCTCGCGGCGAAGGCGGGGCTCGACATCATCCGCCTCGTGGCGCCGACAACGGACGACCAGCGCCTGCCGCACGTGCTCAATGGCAGCTCGGGCTTTGTCTACTACGTCGCCATCACCGGCATCACCGGCACGCGCAGCGCCAGCGGCGACGAGCTTGCCGCAGCCCTGCCGCGCGTGCGCAAGGTGACGGACCTGCCGGTTGCCATCGGGTTCGGCGTGCGCACGCCGGCACAGGCGGCGGAGGCGGTGCGCATCGCGGATGCCGCCGTCGTGGCCTCGGCGCTGATCGAGTCCATGGCAGCGACGCTGGACGGCGCCGGGCACGCGACCAGCAAGACGGTGCCGACGGTGCTCGCGGGCGTGAAGGCGCTCGCGGAGGCCGTGCGCGGCGCGCGTGTGACCGCGTGAGGAACAAGCGATGAGCTGGCTTACCGAATATGTCCGCCCGAAGATCCGCACCCTGCTGGGAAGGCGCGAGGTGCCGGACAATCTCTGGACGCAGTGCCCCGCCTGCCAGCAGATGCTGTTCGCCGCCGAGCTCGAGCGGCACAGGCGCGTCTGCCACCATTGCGGCCACCACCTCCGCGTGACGGCGCCGCAGCGGCTGGAATGGACCTTCGATCCCGGCAGCTACACGCGCGTGGAACTGCCGAAGGTCGCGGCGGACCCGCTGCGCTTCCGCGACACCAAGCGCTACACCGACCGGCTGCGCGAGGCGCGCGAGAAGACGGGGCTGGAGGACGCGCTGGTCGTCGCCCACGGCACGATCGGCGGACACAAGGCGGTGGTCGCGGTCATGGCGTTCGAGTTCATCGGCGGCTCCATGGGTGCGGCGGTGGGCGAGGGGATCGTTGCGGCAGCGAAACTCGCGGTGCTGCAGCAGACGCCGCTCATCGTCTTCACCGCCTCCGGAGGTGCCCGCATGCAGGAGGGTGCGATCAGCCTGATGCAGATGCCGCGCACCGTCGCCGCGGTGCAGATGGTGCGCGAGGCGGGGCTGCCGTTCATCACCGTGCTCACCGATCCCACCACCGGCGGCGTCACCGCGAGCTTCACGATGCTGGGCGACGTGCAGATCGCCGAGCCGGGGGCGGAGATCGGCTTCGCCGGTGCCCGCGTTATCGAGCAGACGGTGCGCGAGAAGCTGCCGGACGGGTTCCAACGCTCGGAATACCTACTCGCGCACGGCATCCTGGACATGGTGGTCAAGCGCGCCGACCTGCCGGCGACGCTCGCGCGCGTCATCGGCCTGCTGACCGTCGCCCACCAGGAAGCCGCCTGAACAAATATGTCCGGCCGCATCGAGGGGCTGATCGCGCGGCTGCAGGCGCGCCATCCGCGACTGATCGACCTCTCGCTCGGCCGCATGCAGCGGGTGCTGGCGGCGTTGGGCGATCCGCATCGCCACCTGCCGCCGGTGGTGCATGTCGCGGGCACCAACGGCAAGGGCAGCACCTGCGCCTTCCTGCGCGCGATGGGCGAGGCGGCGGGGATGCGTGTGCACGTGTTCATCTCGCCCCACCTGGTGCGGTTCAACGAGCGCATCCGCCTTGCCGGCACGCTCGTTTCGGACTCGGTGCTGGAGGCGGCGGTGGGCACGGTGGAGCGCGTCAACGGCGACGAGCCGCTTTCCGTGTTCGAAACAATCCAGGCCGCCGCCTTCCTGCTCTTCGCGCAGACGCCGGCCGACCTCTGCGTGCTGGAAGTGGGGCTCGGCGGGCGCTGGGACGCCACCAACGTGATCGAGCGGCCAGCGGCGTGCGCCATCACCTCCATCTCCATGGACCATCGCGATTTCCTCGGCGACACGCTGGGGAAGATCGCGGGCGAGAAGGCGGGAATCATCAAGCAGGGCGTGCCGGTGGCGACGGGGCTCCAGCCCCCGGAGGCGCTGGCGGTGATCGAGGCGGAGGCCGCCGCGCATGCCGCGCCGCTGCTGCGCCGCGACCATGAGTGGAGCATCGCGGCCAGCGCGGATGGCCTGCTGTGGCGCGATGACGGTGGTGCCCTGCCATTGCCGTTCCCCTCACTGCCGGGCGTGCACCAGCACGACAACGCCGGCATCGCGGTGGCCGCGATCCGCGCCGCGCGGCTGGGCATCGGCGACAAGGCCATCGCCGCCGGCGTCGCGCGCGCCACCTGGCCCGCGCGCATGCAGCGGCTTCATGGCGCGCTCGCGAAGTCACTGCCTGCTGATTGGGAGCTCTGGCTCGACGGCGGCCACAACGAGGGCGGGGGAGCTGCCATCGGCGCGCATCTCGCGACGTGGAGGCGATTGTCCTACGCATGTCGTCGTCGGCATGAAGAAGTCGAAGGACAGCGGCGGGTTCCTCGCCCCCATCCTGCCGCACGCCGCGACGCTCTGGGCCGTCGCGGAACCGGGGCAGCATCTGGCGACGCCGGTCGAGGACATCGTCGCCGCTTCCGGCGGCATGGCGCGGAAGGGACCGACCGTTGCCGAGGCGCTCGCGGCGATCCCGCGCGAGAGGCGCGCGCGCGTGCTGGTCTGCGGCAGCCTCTACCTCGCGGGGGAGGTGCTGAAGGCGGACGGAACGCTTCCGGAATAACCTGGAGCAATATCTGACCGGATGGAATCATCCGGTCGGATTTCTTGCTCTAGAAGATATCGTATCTAGCGCGCGCGGCGCCAGACCAGGCCCGCGAGCGCGATGTCGCCCAGCGCGATGCCACGGAACGCGAAGCCGGTGCGCTCCGCCTCGCTCAGGCGCGGCGGCATCCTGCCCGCTACGAGATCCGCGAGGTCGCCGCCCACGCGCGCGAGCGGCACCATCGGCTTCGCCGCCAGCCGCTCCTGCGGCAGGTCGTCGATGGCGATCCGGTCGAACCCATCGAGCCCCAATTCCAGCCACGGCACGGCGAGGTCCACCATCGAGGCAAACGCGCCCGGACGCAGATGCCGGGCGTCGAGGAAGGGCGTCACGCCCATGTCCACCGAGGTCACGACGATATCCGCGGCCAACGCGCCCTCGGCATCCACGGCAACGGCCTCGAGCCCCCGCGCGCGCACCGCCGCCATCACCGCGTCGCGGTTCGCGGCACCACGCCCGGCCACCAGCACGCGCCGCAGCGGAAACATGTCGCCGAACGCCGCGAGATGCGAATGCGCCTGCACGCCGCAGCCGATCAGCCCGAGCGTCGCGGAATCCGCCCGCGCCAGGCGACGCGCCGCCACCGCCGACAGCCCCGCCGTGCGCACCGCCGTCACCCAGGCGCCATCCAGCAGCGCCAGAGGCTCCCCACTCTGCCCGTCCAGCACCAGCACGCTGCCCAGCACCGAGGGCAGGCCGCGCGCCTTGTTCGCGGCGTTGGCGACCAGCGCCTTCACCACCACCACCTCCGCGTCCACGCCCAGCATCGCCAGCGCCATGCGGCCGTCGCCGGGCTGGATGTAGGCCTTGGGGGCGGTCTTCAGCTCGCCCGCGGCCTGGGCGCGAATCGCGCGCTCGATCGCGTCCACCACATCGGCGGTGGAGAGGCGCAGCGCGTCCAGCCGGGCCGCGGAGAGGAAGGCCGGCGCTTTGCCCCCGACCCCACCAGGAGCCTCGGGCTCCTGGACCGGCGTCACTGGCTTGTCACAGGGCGTTGGCGACCCACTGCCTGAGCGCGCTCTTCGGCGCGGCGCCGACCTGCGTTGCCACTGGCTTGCCGTCCTTGAACAGCATCAGCGTGGGAATGCCGCGCACGTTGTACTGCGTCGGTGTCATCGGATTCTCGTCGATGTTCACCTTCGCCACCGTCAACTGGCCGGCGTATTCGGCGGAAATCTCGTCGATCGCCGGCGCGATCGCGCGGCACGGGCCGCACCATTCCGCCCAGAAATCCACCAGCACCGGCCCCGGCGCCTTGAGGACGTCGGCGGTGAAACTGTCGTCGGTGACGTTCTTGGTATGCTCGCTCATCTGCTGTTCCTGATCCTCTCGCCCCGATTCGCAGGCATTGAAAGTGGCGCGGCGCTCACCCGCGATCAAGCCCGCTCCCGGACGGGCCCCAACGATGGACAGGCCCCGCGCCCGGCGCGATGCTGGTTTGCTGTAACGCCCCCCTCTGTAACGGCTCAGGCGAAAATCCGGGTGGCACGAATGAGCGAAACGACCGAAGCCCTGATCCGCGACCTGCTGGCCTGGATCGGACCCCGGCCCCGGCCCTACGCGGAGGTGATGGAAGCCTGGCGCACGTCCTGCCCCCGCCTGCCGGTCTGGGAGGAAGCAGTGGATCGCGGCCTGCTGGAACTGCGCAGCAGCCGGGTCCTGGAAGTGATGGTCACCGCGCGCGGGCGTGCCCTGTTGGAGACGTGACGATGAAGGTTTCGATCCTCGACGATGTGTTCGACGTGCTGCGCACCCTGCCCTGCTTCGCGAAGCTCGCGGGGCACGAGGTCACGATCTGGAACGACCACGTGCAGGACACGGACATCCTCGCCGAGCGGCTGAAGGACACCGAGGCGCTGGTGCTGATCCGCGAGCGCACGCGCATCGAGGCGGCGCTGGTGGAGCGCCTGCCCAAGCTGCGGCTGATCAGCCAGCGCAGCGTTTACCCGCATATCGACGTGCCGGCCTGCACCAGGGCGGGCGTCATCGTGTCCTCCAACATGCATGCCGGGACGCCGTCGCATTCGACGGTGGAGCTGACCTGGGCGCTGATCCTCGCCGCCGCGCGCCGGCTGCCGGAGCAGATCGCCTCCGCCAGGGCGGGCAAGTGGCAATGGGGCATGGGCAACACACTGCGGGGCAAGACGCTGGGCATCCACGGCTACGGCCGGATCGCGACCGAGGTCGCCGCGGTCGGGCGCGCGTTCGGCCTGCCGGTGCTGGTCTGGGCGCGCGAGGATTCGCGCGCCCGCGCGCGGGCCGACGGGCATGAGGTCGCGGCGAGTGCGGAGGATCTCTACAGCCGCGCCGACATCGTGACGCTGCACATGCGCCTGGTGCCGCCGACGCGTGGGATCGTGACCGCCGCCCTGCTCGCGCGCATGAAGAAGGAGGCGATGCTGGTCAACACCAGCCGTGCGGGCCTCGTCGAGCCTGGCGCGCTGGAGGCAGCCCTGCGCGCCGGCCGCCCGGGGCTCGCGGCCGTCGATGTCTACGAACACGAGCCGGCGACATCCCACCCGCTGTTCGCGCTGCCGAACTGCATCTGCACGCCGCATATCGGCTACGTGACGCGCGAGGAATATGAGTTCGCAATTCTCCGACATCTTCGACCAGATCGTGGCCTATGCCGCGGGCTCGCCGATCAACGTCGTCAACCCGGAGGTGCTGGGCAAGCCGGGCTCGTAACGACTAAGCAACGTCTCCGGCAGCTCCATCACCGCCGCCCCCACGGTCCAGACCAGCACGCAGCGCACCACGCGGCCGGGCAGCGCCGCGCCAACCACGGCGCGATACGCCGCCATCTGGCGCAGGTAGGAGACAGGGACCGCCTGCGGGGAGGCGGGGGGACGGCGGTCCGTCTTGTAGTCGAGGATGGTGATCGTTTCGGCGGCGATCGCGACACGGTCCACCACGCCGCCCACGATCATCCCGCCAACACGGCCGGTGATCGGCACCTCCGCACGGCTCTCGCGGCCGAATGCGGCGGCGAGCGCCGGATGCGCCAGCACGGCGGCGACTTCCGCGAGCGCCGCTTCCGTCTCCTCTGCCGAAAAACCCTGGCCTGGCGCCTGCAGGAATCGCCGCGCCGCCGCTTCGCGCGACGCCGGTTCCAGTTCCGGCAGGTGTTGCAGCAGCGCGTGCAGCGCCCGGCCGCGCGCCCGCCCGCGCGAGGCCTCCATCCGCACGGCGAGCGGGGAGAGTGCTGCGGGCGGCGCGCCGAACGCGGCGCCCTCCGGCCGGCTCGGCACCAGGGCGGCGACCGCGTCCTCCGCCGGCGGCAGGCGCGGCTGCCACTCCGGCGCGCGGCCCGCCCAGCCCGGCGGCGGCGCCTCCATCGCTGCCTTCGCCTGCGCGGGCGGCTTCGGCGCCACGTCCTGCGAACACGCAAAGACTTGCGCGGGTCCCGGCCATTCCCCGCCGAGCGGAACCGCTACCGCCGCCAGCCGGCCGAAGCCCTGTTCCACCGCGCGGTACCAGCAGTTGGCGGGCGGATTGTTGGTGCCCTTCCAGCCGCAGACGATCAGCCGGTCCTCGGCGCGCGTCAGCGCCACGTAGAGCAGGCGGTTGCGCTCCTGCCGCTCGGCGTCCGCCGTTTCCTGCGCCGCGTCGCGCGTCGCCTTGCACGCCAGCGCGCCGCCGGGCGCGTAGACCGGCAGTTCCCGGCCCGGATCCCCGATCCAGCGCAGAGCCTGCGGGCGGGGTGGCCTGCTGGTCGTGTCCGGCAGGATCACGACGGGCGCCTGCAAACCCTTCGCGCCATGCACCGTGAGGATGCGCACCGCGTCCGCGCCGGCGCCTGGCTCGCGCTTGATCTCCGCCGTCGAGGAGCGAAGCCAGCCGAGGAAGCCCAGCAGCGAGGACGGCTCCTCGCGCGCGTGTTCCAGCGCCATCGCCAGCAGCTCGTCGAGCGGTTCCGCGGCATCCGCGCCGAGGCGCGCGAGCAGCCGCGCCCGCCCGCCGAGCGGCCCCAGCGCGTGCGCGATGAGCGCGTGCGGCGGCATGAAGTCCGCGCGGCGAAACAACTCCGCGAAGAAACGGTGCGCCGCGCCCCAGCCCGGGTTTTCCTCGTGGCGGGCGGCGAGCGCCGCATGCAGCGTGCCTGTGCGTCCCGGTGCCAGCAGGGTGAGGTCGTCGTCACCGAGCCCGCCCAGGGGGCTGGTCAGGAACGTTGCGAAAGCGAGATCATCGCCTGGCAGCAGCAGCGCATCCAGCAGCACGAGGATGTCCGCGACGGCCGGCTGCTCCACCAGCGCCATGCGATCGAGCCCCGCGACCGGCACGCCGCGCGCCTTGAGGTCGCTCACCAGCGTGCGCTCGAACACGCCTCGCTTCTGCACCAGCAGCATGATGTCACCCGGCCGCAGGCGGCGCGCGCGCGCGGGCAGCATCTCGCCGGTCTCGGGGTGCGTGGCGGCCGCGATCCATTGCCCGAGCATCGAGGCGAGGCGTTGCGGCGCACCGAGCGCGCTCGCGTTCGTCTCGGCCACCGTCCATGGCCCGGGGTCGTCCGCACCGCTTGCCTCGACCAGCGGCCAGAGTTCCACGCGCCCCGACTCGCCCTCGCGCGCGCTGCGGTGATGCAGCGTGCCGGGGGAGGCGACGCCGTCGCACACCTCGCCCGCCGCGAACACCGCGTCCACCAGCGCCAGCACTGGGGCCGCGGAACGGAAGGAGACATCCAGCGCCACCTCGCGGAACGCCTCGCCCGCAAGGCCGGCGAGCCGTTTCGCCTGGCGATCGAATTCCGCCGGCTGCGCGCCCTGGAAGCTGAAGATGGACTGCTTGCGGTCACCGACGGCGAAGATCGTGCGCGGCGCGTCCCGCGCGCCTTCGCCGGCGAAGAACTCCTCCGTCAGCCGGTCCGCGATCTCCCATTGCGCCGGCGAGGTGTCCTGCACCTCGTCGAGCAGCAGGTGGTCCAGCCCGCCATCGAGCTTGTAGCGCACCCAGGCCGCTCCGGGATCGCGCAGCAGCGCCTGCGTGCGGGCGATGAGATCGGCGTAGTCCAGCAGGCCGATCGCATCCTTGCGCGCGGCGTAGTGGTGCGCGATGGGGGCGGCGAGCCCGGCGAGTGCCGCGGAGACGGCGGCGGTTTCGTGCGCCGCGATCGCGTCCTCCAGCGCCAGGATCCGCTCCGCTTCCGACGCCACCGCATCAAGGAACGCCTGCTGCGCCGGGGTTGCCTTGCCCTCCCCGATGCCGAACCGGCGCGCCTCGCCGCTCGATCCGATGATGCAATGACGCCAGGAATCGAAATCGGCCGGCGCGCCGAGCCAGGCGATGATGCGGCCGGCGAAGTCCAGCGCGGATTTACCCTTGTCCACGCGTTGCGCGGCCGGGCGCAGCGCCGCCAAGTCCACCCCCGCGAGCAATGCGGCGCGCGCCGCCTCGGGATCGTCCGCGGCGCCCAGCCGCCGCCGCAGCGCGGCCTCGAGCGCCGCCGCACCCATCGGCATCGCGGCTTGCAGGCGTTCCGGGTCCGCGATGAGGGCGGCGGCTAGGGAGCGGAAATCGCGCAGGTCCATCCGTGCGGCGACGCGCGCGACGAAGGGTGCCGCCGCGTCGTCCGCCAGCAGGCGTTCCACCTCCGCGCCCAGCGCCGCCGCGGCCCGCGTCTCCTCCGCGAGGCGGAAACGCGGGGACAGTGCCGCCTCGATCGGGAAGCGGCGCAGCAGGGACTGGCAGAACGCGTGCACCGTCTCGATGCGCATGCCACCCGGCAGGTCGAGCACGCGCGCGAGCAGCCGCCGCGCCTCCGCACGCATCGCGGGGGAGGGCTCGAGGCGCAGCTCCGCGAGGGCCGCGTCCAGTGCCGCGTCTGGCGCGCGCGCCCAGTCGGCGAGCCGCGCCTGCAGCCGCACCGCCATCTCCGCCGCCGCGGCGCGCGTGAAGGTCAGGCAGAGGATGCCAGAAGGCTGCGCGGTGCCGGTCACCATCAGCCGCAGCAGCCGGTCGGTCAGCAGCTTGGTCTTGCCGGAGCCGGCGGAGGCGGCGACGAACGCCGAGACGGCCGGGTCGGAGGCGCGAAGCTGGGAAGCGGCAGCGGCGTCACGCGGCGTCATCATCGTCCTCCCCGCCGTCCCATTCCGCGAGCCGGGCCAGTTGCGCGTAGGCCGGGAACCGCGGCCGCCACGCCGCGTGCGGATGCGCGCGATAGGGTATGGCCGGATCGTCGTAGACGTGCACGAGGCGCCGGAGCCCAGCCTCCGCCTCGGCGATGGCCCGCGCCAGCGCCGCGGGGTCGCCCGCGTAGAGCGTGCTGGCCTCGCCCGCCGGGTCGCGGCCGGAGAGGCGCCAATAGGTCAGCTCCGTCGCCGGCGTGGATGCGAGGCCGTGGAAGGCGCCGGCGCGCGCCATCGCTGCTTCCAGCAGGAGCTGCGGCGCGCGGCCGGAGGCGACCTCCTTCTGTGTCGGCGGCCTGCCGGTCTTATAGTCGAGGATCGCCGCGCCGCCGGCGCGCAGCTCCACCCGATCGGCGCGGCCGGTCAGCTCGAACCCACCTGGCACATCCAGCAACCAGCGCCCGTTCAGTTCTGTCCTGAGCACGAGCGCCGGGTCAGCCCGGCGCGCGGCCTCCGCCGCCGCCACCCAGGCGGCGATGCGCGCGAGCCGGGGCCGCCACCAGGCCGCCAGCGCAGGGCGCAGGCCTCCTGTCTGGGCCATCAGGCGTTTGGCGAGGCGCTCGGCCGCGTCGGCAGGCCACGAATCGCCGGCCTGCTTGAGGAAATCCGCGAGCCCCTCGTGCACCAGCGTGCCGAAATCCGCGGCGTCCGTGTCCTGCTCCAGCGGGTCGAGCGGATGCAGGTCCAGTACGTGTCTGGCGTAGATCGCATAGGGGTCGTTGAGCCAGGTCTCGATCTCGGTGACGGAAAGCTTGCGCGGGCGGCGCGCCACCGGTGGACGCGGCTCCGGCGGGCGGGCCGGCGTGACGGCCAGGGGCTGGTCGAGCCCCGCGGCCCAGGACGCGGCAGGATGGGCCGTGAGCGACGTGCGCGCGGCAATGCGCGTCAGCCAACGGGCCGGCACGGTGGGCGCCCGGCCGCGCCGCGCGGGAGCGGAGAGCACCACGGACCGCGCCGCACAGGCCGCCGCCATGAAATCATGTGCAGCCTGCCCGATGCTCTCCTCCGCGTCCGGCAGCCCGGCGCGACGGCGCATCGGGCGGGAGAGCCACGGGCCGGGGTCGGCGGCCTGCGGCCACACGCCCTCCACCAGCCCGCCCAGCACCATCACGTCCGCCGCCTGCAGTCGCGCCTCGACGATGCCCCATATCGCGACGCGCGGATGCCCGCCGGCGCCGCCGGCCCGCAGCGCGCGGCGGCTGCGCACCACCTGGCCCTCCAGCAGCGCGTCCAGCAGGGGCGCGAGGCCCGCCAGGTCCTGCGCCGGGAGCGATGCGGTGGCGTCCATCGCGTCCGCCAGCAACGTGGCCAGCGCCTCGCCCTCCTCCAGCGCCCAGAGGCGCCCGGCGCCGCCCAAATCGGCGCTCGCGGCCGCGGCCTCCGCCGCCTCGACCAGCGCGGCGAGTTGCGCGGCCGGGCTCGCGGGCACGCCCGTGAGCCGCCGCAGCGGCGCCAGCGCCGCCTCCAGCAGGCCGACCATCTCCACGCCAACCGAGGACTTCTTTTCCTCCGCGCGGCGGCGCAACCCGGCGATGCTTGGCGGCGGGGCCGGGCCACGCAACGCCCCTATTTCCCATTGCCGTGCCCGGTCGCGACAGATCGCGGGATCGAGACCGAACGCAGCCAGCGGGTGCTTCATCACCGCGAGCAGGTTGATCGGCCGCAGCTCCGCCGCCAGCCGGGCCAGCAGCCGCAGGAAAACACCGGGGGGCGTCTCCGCCAGGGGCTCGCCGGCCGAGTCGTCCGCCACGACGCCCCAGCGCAGCAGCTCCGCCGACACGCGCGCGGCCAGCGCCCGGTCCGGTGTCACCAGCGCCGCGCGGTGGCCGGGCGCCTCCAGCGCGTCGCGCAGGACCATGGCGATCGCCGCCGCCTCCGCCTGCTCGTCCGCCGCGTCGAGCCGATGGAGGCCCTCCGGCGGCGGCGCGGGCGGCACGAACGCGCCCGTGGCCGCGGCGGGCAGCAGGGCCAATTCCAGCAGCGCCACGCGCTCGTCGGGGCAGCTTGCGTCGCCACGCCAGACGGCGACGTCGCCGCGCGCGGCGCCGAGGGCTGCCAGCAACCCGCGCAGCCCGGCCTGCGGATGCATCGAGTCCGCCGCCTCCCAGGCTGCTTCGTCCATCGCCATGGCCAGCCCCGGCAGCACGACGGCCCCGCGCGGCAGGCGCGCCACGACGCCCGCGAGCCGCGCCACGGAGGGTCGCGCCGCGGTGATGCCGGCGAACCAGATCGGGGCGGGCGGCGGCCGGTCCTCCCAGGCGCGGGCCTGCGCACGCAGCACCGCCGCCTGGCGCGCCGCCGGGTTCATCAGCCCCTGCTCGGCGAGGAATCGCGGCCAGACATCGGTCACGATACGCAGGAAGGAGAGGGTTTGCTGCCAGTGCTCCGCCTCCGAGCCATCGACGGCCTTGGCGAGCGCGCTTTCGAGCGGCACCTCGGCGCGCTCCGCCTCGTCCATCAGGGCGGCGAGGTCGGCGGCGAGGCTCCATGCGCGCTCCAGCGTGCGCGCGCCGCCGGCCTGCTCCGGCGCGGCCATGATCAGCCGCGCGAGTTCCGCGAGCCGGCGCATCGGCGCGATCGCCGGGGGCAGGTCCAGCGCGCCGGTGAGCGCCAGCCCCGCCTCGTCCGCGGCGCCGAGGGCGGCGATGCGCGGCAGCAGCATCGGCCGCCCGCCGCCCACGCGCAGGAACGCCTCCGCCAGCGAGCGCGCGCCGCGCCGCGTTGGCAGCAGGATCAGCCCTGGTTCGAGGGGCGTGGAACTGGTCGCGAGCCATCGCCGGGCGAGCGTTTCCAGGAACGGGACACCGAAGGGGATGGTGGCGAGGTTCATCGCCCGCCCTCGCCCGGCGCGTCGTCTTCGGGCGCGTCCCAGCCGATGATGGCGGCCTCACGCGCGTCCCCGCCGGCGAGTGCGAAGGCGATGGTGATCGCCCGCGCCGGGCGCAGCGTGCCCAGCCGGTCCGGCCATTCCACCACCACGATGTCCGCGAGCGCCTGGTCCCAGCCCAGCTCCGCGAGGTCGGCGGGGCCCGCGAGTCGCCAGAGATCGAAATGGTGGATGCGCCCGCGCCGGGTCTCGTAGCTCTGCACCAGGGTGAAGGTGGGGCTCGGCACCTCCAGCGCCGGATCGGCGGCAGCGGCGCGGATCAGCGCGCGGGCAAAGGCCGACTTGCCGGCGCCGAGCGGCCCCTCCAGCAGCACCGCCTCGCCGGGCACCAGGTGCAGGGCGAGGCGCGCGGCCAGCGCCTCGGTCGCGGCGAGATCGGGCAGTTGCATGGCGCACGATCCGCCGCCCGCGCAATTCCTTCAACCGCGCGGCCATGCGTGCGGCCGGTCGGCGACCACGCAGCGCGGCCGCTTGCCACGACCCCGAGCCCGGCCTACCCCGCCTGCCATGGACGCGATTGAGACGGACGTTGCCATTATCGGCGCCGGGCCCGCGGGGCTGTTCGCCGTGTTCGAGCTCGGCATGCTGCGCATCCGCTCGGTGCTGATCGATGCGCTGGGCGAGGTCGGCGGGCAGTGCACGGCGCTGTATCCGGAGAAGCCGATCTACGACATCCCGGCGCATGCCGCGATCAGCGCCGGGGACCTCGTCGCGGCGCTGGAGGACCAGATCGCCCCGTTCGGCGCGCCGCGCCTCCTCGGCCAGCGCGTCACGGCGCTCGCGGGCGCGCGCGGCGATTTCACGCTCGGCACGGAGGCCGGGCACAGCGTGCGCGCCAAGGCCGTCATCGTCGCGGCCGGGGCGGGGGCGTTCGGCCCCAACCGGCCGCCGCTCGCCGGCATCGAGGCCTACGAGGCGACCGGCGCCGTGCGCTACCATGTCCGCCGCCGCGAGGAGCTGCGCGGCAGGCGCGTGGTGATCGCGGGTGGTGGCAACTCGGCGGTCGATTGGGCGCTGGCGCTGCGCGGGGTGGCGAGCGCCACCACGGTGGTGCACCGCCGCGCCAGGTTCCGCGCCGCTCCCGAAACGGCCGCGCAGCTGCAGGCGGCGGCGCAGGCCGGGGAACTGACCATCGCGACGCCATACCAGCTGCATGCGCTGGAAGGGGTCCAGGGCGCGTTGCAGGGCGTGGTGCTCGCGGATCTCGATGGCGAGACAAAGACGGTGCCGGCCGACGTGCTGCTCGCCTTCTTCGGGCTTTCCACCGATCTCGGACCCATCGCCTCCTGGGGCCTGGCGCTGGACCATGGGCACGTCGCCGTGACCCCGGCCACCTGCGAGACCTCGGTGCCCGGCATCTTCGCCATCGGCGACGTCGCGACCTATGCCGGCAAGCTCAAGCTCATCCTGCAGGGCTTCTCCGAGGCCGCGATGGCCGCGCACGCGATCCACCCGATCGTGTTCCCGGACACCGCGCTGCACTTCGAGTACTCGACCAGCAAGGGCGTGCCCGGCTGAAACCTAGTACCACCTGCTGTTGCCCGGCTCCGTGATCTGCCGCGTCGAGGTGATCACCGTTTCGGGCGCCGCGGGGCCGGGCGCGGGTGCGACCACGTCCACCTCCGCCCGGCGCATCGCAAAGCCTGGATTGAGCCGCACCGCGAACGCATCCGGTCCGCGATAGCCGGGCACGGCCCGGTATTCGATGTGCACCATCTGGCCTTCGAGCCGCACGCGCACCTCGCCATGGGACGGCGCCCGAGCGATGCTGGCGCCCATCCAGTCGTGCTGGGCGCCCTGGTCGTCCACCAGCCGCACGGCCCAGCCGCACCAGCCGCCGTCGCCGGTGGTCATGCGGGCCAGGCGGGTGTCCTTGAACATATCGCGCGGCCGGGTGGCACCCGCGACACCAACCTCGCAGGGCGAGGCACGCACGCCCGCGGGCCCCGTCGCGAACCCGTTGATCTGCGCGAGATTGGCGCATCCCGCGAGCGCGAGCCCCAACCCGGCAGCGACAAACCCGTGGCGCATGTCATTCACATCGGCACCGGTCGTGGCCTTTCAAGTCCGCATCGTCCGCTTCCGGCAAGCCCCCTTGCGGCACGCGGCACCGGCTTGGCAGGGTGGCGCATGCTTGAGCCGCATTCCGCGCTGGAAGCGATCGGCAGGCTGCCGGACGGCGAGATCGACATCGCCGAGGCGGCGCTGCAATTCGCGCGCGTGGATGCGCCGGAGGGTGACTGGCAGGGCGCGCGCGACCTGCTCGGCCGCATTGCCCGCGACGCGGCGGCGCGCGCCGGCGGCGTGGCGGAGGACGATGCGACGGCGCAGGCAATGGCTCTCGCTTCCCTGCTCGGCGAGGACTACGGGTTTCGTGGCGACTCCGAAACCTACGACGATCCCGCGAACGCCAATCTCATCCGCGTGCTGGAACGCAGGCGCGGCCTGCCCGTGGCGCTCGGCGTCGTCTGGCTGCATGCCGCTCGCGTCTGTGGCTGGTACGCGCACGGGCTCGATTTTCCCGCGCATTTCCTGGTGGGAATCGGCGCGAGGCGCTCGCAGATCGTGCTCGACGTGTTCGCCGGCGGCACGCCGCTCGCCGCCCCGGAGCTGCGCCAGCTGCTGAAGCGCGTCGAGGGCGAGGCGGCGGAACTCAGGCCGGACACGCTGGCGCCGATGAGCACGCGCGCGGTGCTGATGCGCTTGCAAAACAATCTCCGCCTGCGCCGGCTGCAAGGGGGCGACCTCGACGGCGCAATCGCCTGCGCCGAGGACATGCTGCGCGCGGCTCCCGACCAGCCGCTGCTGTGGCGCGATACCGGGCTGATGCACCAGAGGGCGGGCGCGCTCGGCGCGGCGCTGCGCTGCCTCGGCCGCGCGCTCGAGCTCACGCCGGATCCGAGCCCCGCGGCGGATCGCCTGCGCCGCGCCATCGAGGAACTGCGGACGCGGATCAACTAGGGCGCCGCCCCTTGCGGTCGCCCGGCGCATCAGCCACATCCCGCCCACAGCGCGGAGGTCGGCCATGACGAAAAGCTTGCGGATCGCGGTCCAGATGGACCGTCTCGAAACCGTCAATATCGACGCCGACAGCACCTTCGCCATGATGCTCGCGGCACAGGCGCGCGGCCACAAGCTCTGGCACTACGACGTCACCACGCTGGAGCTGCACGAAGCGGCGACGGGCGTTGCGGTCGCCTGCACGGCGCGGCCGGTCACGGTACGGCGCGAGCGCGGCAAGCATTTCACCTTCGCCGATCCCGTCCACCTCGACCTCGCGCGCGAGGCGGACGTGGTGCTGATGCGCCAGGACCCGCCGTTCGACATGGCCTACATCACGGCCACCCATATCCTCGAGCACATCCACCCGCGCACGCTGGTGGTGAACGACCCGCGCAGCGTGCGCAATGCGCCGGAGAAGCTGCTGGTCACGCATTTCCCGGACCTGATGCCGCCGACGCTGGTCACGTGGGACGTGGCGGCGATGCGCGCCTTCCGTGCCAAGCACGGCGACATCATCGTGAAGCCGCTGTTCGGCAACGGTGGCGCCGGCGTGTTCCGCATCAGGGCGGACGACGAGAATTTCAACTCGCTGCTCGAAATGCACTTCGCCCGCTCGCGCGAGCCGCTGATGCTGCAGCGTTACGAACCTGCGGTGCGGCAGGGTGACAAGCGCATCATCCTGATCGACGGCGAGCCGGTGGGCGCGCTGAACCGCGTTCCGGCGGCGGGCGAGGCGCGCAGCAACATGCATGTCGGCGGCAGGCCCGAAAAATCCGCACTCACGCCGCGCGAGCGCGAGATCTGCGCGCGGATCGGGCCCACGCTGCGCGAGCAGGGAATGATCTTCGTCGGCATCGACGTGATCGGCGACTGGCTGACGGAGATCAACGTGACGTCGCCGACCGGGATCCAGGAGATCGGACGGTTCGATGGCTCGGATCTGGCGAGCGACATCATCGTGGCGATCGAGAAGAAGGTTGCGGGCTTTGCCCGCACCCACCAGGGAGCCTAGCTCCCTGGACCCTGGACGATTCGGGTGCGTACCGAGCCGACGCCTTCGACCACCCCTTCGAGCACGTCGCCGCGGACGACGGCGGCAACGCCCTCCGGCGTACCGGTGAAGATCAGGTCGCCCGGCTCCAGCCGCACCAGCTTCGAGAGATAGGAGACCGTCTCAGCGACACTCCAGATCAGCTTCGACAGGTCCGAGGCCTGGCGCACCTGCCCGTTCACCTTGAGCTCGATCCTGCCCTTCGTGGGATCGACCTTCGCCGCCGGCACGAGGTCGCCGATCGGCGCGGAATGGTCGAAGCCCTTGCCCATGTCCCAGGGCTTGCCTTCCTTCTTTGCCTGGTTCTGCAGATCGCGCCGCGTCATATCGAGGCCGGCGGCATAGCCCCAGACATGCGCCAGCGCGTCCGATTCCGGAATGTCCGCGCCGCCGCGGCCGATCGCCGCCACCAGTTCCATCTCGTGATGCAGGTTGGAGGTCATCGTGGGGTACGGCATGTCCGCACCCCCCGTCACCAGCGCATCAGCCGGCTTGCAGAAGAAGAAGGGAAGCTCCCGGTCCGGGTCCGCGCCCATCTCGCGCGCGTGCTCCGCGTAATTCCGCCCGACACAGAAGATGCGCCGCACCGGAAAACGCCCGCCGCCCGCAACCGGGACCGACACCACCGCCGGCGCCCTAATGACAAAGGATTCTGCGTCCATCTGCTTCTCTCCCCAACCGCGCCACGGCTACGCTCGCACGCCCGGCGAGGCAAGGGCGCATGTCGCGCAAGAGACGCAATGAAAGACTGGCGTGGCCGCGGGCAAGGCCGTATCCTTTCCGCATGGGGGACGCGGGCTTTCCGGCTCGGGCGGTGTTTCGCCTGGCGCTGCTCGGGGGCAGCGCCCTTGGCGTGTCCATGCCCGCGCTGGCGCAGGGTGTAGCGCCGACGGTGTTGCCGAGCGGCGGGCGGGTGATTGGTGGCGTTGCGTCGATTGCGCGGGGCGGCAACACGCTGACGATCCAGCAGTCGACGCCGAGTGCGGCGATCAACTGGCAGAGTTTTTCGGTGGGTTCGCAGGCGTCGGTGGCGTTCCATGTGCCGACGGCGCAGTCGACGACGATCAACCGGGTGGTGGGTCCGGACCCGTCGGTGATCGCGGGGCGGATCTCGTCGAACGGCAACGTGGTGATCGCGAACCAGTCCGGGATCGTGTTCACGAACGGCGCGCAGGTGGACGTGAACGCGCTGGTGGCCTCGGCGCCTGGGATCAGTGCGGCGAACGCGGTGGCGGGGAAGCTGGTGTTCGACCAGCCGGCGCGGCCGGGTGCTGCGGTGGTCAACGAGGGCCACATCACGGTGCGCCAGACCGGGCTGGCTGCCCTCGTTGCACCGGAGGTTGCCAACAGCGGGGTGATCTCGGCGAAGCTCGGGCATGTGGTGCTGGCCGGTGCCGCGGCAGCGACGGTGGATCTTTATGGCGACGGGCTGATCTCGCTCGACGTCACGAAGCAGGTGACGCAGGCGCCGGGCGGCGGCATGGCGCTGGTCACCAACACCGGCACCATCGCGGCCCAGGGCGGCACGGTGCGGCTCACCGCCGCCGCGGTCGATGGCCTGGTCACCAACCTCGTCGATGCCGGCGGCCAGGTTTCCGCCGGCACAGGCAGCATCGTCATCGCCGGGACCGGCGGCAACGTGGAGATCACCGGCCAACTCGCGGCGCGCGGCGCGCAGCCGGGCACCACCGGCGGCACGATCCAGGCGAACGCCACGGGCAACGTCACCGTCGCCCCTGGCGCCGTGCTCGATGTCTCGGGCCAGGCGGGCGGCGGTGTGATCGCCGTCGGCACCACCATCGCGCGCGCCGTTGGCGGGCCGTCGGTCACGGCTCCGATGGCCCAGTCCGTCAATATTGCCCAACGCGCTGCGCTGCGCGCCGACGCGCTGGCCGCGGGCAATGGTGGTCATATCGCCGTGCTGTCATCCGGGATCACGAATTTCTCCGGCGTCATCACCGCGCAGGGTGGCCCGCAGGGCGGCAATGGCGGAGGCGTGGAGATTTCAGGACCCGCGCTGGACTTCACGGGGAAGGTCAACGTCACCGCGCCGCTCGGCACGCTTGGCTCGATCCTGCTCGATCCCGGCAACCTGCTGATCCAGACCGGCGGCAACGGCGCCGTCACCAACGGTCAGACCTTCACCGCTGACACCACGCTCGACCCCACCGTCATCGAGGCACTGGCGGGCAACGTCACGCTCAGTGCCGACGGCAGTATCGACGTCACCAGCAGCCTGAACACGGGAGGCAGCACGGGCACCGGCAATTTCACCCTGCTCGCCGCCGGCAACATCCTCGTCAACAACGCGATCACCGGCTACGGCAACCAAATCGTGCTGATCGCTGGCGACCCGGTGCTTGGCGGGACCGCTGGGAGCGTCATCATCAACGGGAATGGGTTTATCACCAACGCGACCGACGGCGGCACGGGCTTCGTGGCGCTTCTCGCAAAAAACAACATAACCGTGAACGGCTTTATCTACACTGGCTCCATCGAACTGCTCAGCGGCGGTGGCGTTGCCGGTGCCGGCATCGTCGGCGGCAACGGCGTCGTTTACACTGGCCAAGGGACCGTCTCGCTCACCGGCGACGTTCCGGGACCGATCCCGTTCCCGACCCTCACGCCGGTGCCGACGATCACCCCGTGTGCGATGAGCGGCATCAGCTGCGTGGTGCCGCTGCCGCAATTCCTGTCGCAGATCGCCGTTCCGATGACGGAACCAAACTACAGCTTCATCGTGCCGTTCTCGCTGGCGCCGCCCGAGGAACACGACCTCGACATCACGCTCCCCGGGATCGGGCAGGTCGATTTCTGACCAGTCGACTTCCGGCCACCGATCGTTTTGCCTTCGTTTCTAGCCGCGCCTTGCCGCGCGCCGCAGTCGCGCCTTGGGGGCCGGCGTCGTCGCGTCCAGCACCGCATGCAGGCGCGCGACCGTCTCGGGCGACAGGCGGCGGATTTCCTGCGCGAGACGGTTGGCGAGCGCTGTCTGCTCCGGCGTCAACCCCGCGGTGTCCACGGTGATGCGCGGGTCCGAGAGCCTGGCCAGCGCCGCGAGTTCCTCGGCCTCCCCCCAGATCAGCCCCAGTACCTCGCAAACCTGATGGACGAGGCCGGTGCGCGGTACGCCGCGGCGCCCGTGCTCGAGCGCGGAGAGATAGGCGGGCGTGACCTGCAGCGCCGCCGCCATCGCCCGCTGCGTCATGCCGCGCTCGGCGCGCAGCGCCCGCAGCCGCGCGCCGAACGGTGTCATCGGGTGCGGTCGAGCCGGGCTTCGCGCGGCTTCACGTCTTGTCCATCGCGCGCCCTTGCGCCCTCTCCATCGCGCGCCCTTGCGCCCTCTCCATCGCGCGCCCTTGCGCCCTCTCCATCGCGCGCCCTTGCGCCCTCTCCATCGCGCGCCCTTGCGCGACGCAGCAGCACGCGCACGGAGCCGGGATTGGCGGGATGTGTGTGCGCCGCCCCCAGGATCAGCGGGCGCAGCGACGGCGCGTTCAGCCAGTGCGGCAATTCCCGCCGCAGCACGCCGCCTTCCGGTCCGACGCCGCGCCCGGTCACGATCTCGACGCAGCGCACGCCGTCCGCCGCCGCCTGTTCCAGGAACCCCGCGAGCGCCCGATGCGCCGCCGCGGCGGTGTGGCCGTGCAGGTCAAGCTTCCGGGTGGCGGCCATCCGCCCGCTGCGCAACCGTTCCCAATTGGCGCGGTCCAGCCCGCCAGGCGCGGTGCCGATGGCCAGTGCCTCGGCGGGCGGGCGCCTCACCGGCGTGGCGGGTGCGTCCTGCCTTGCCGCGGGCGCCGGCGCCGGCGGGGTTGGCGCGGGTTCCGGCGCCATCGCCGGCGCGGCCGCGCCTTCCCGCGCCACCGCTTTGCGCGCCTTCAGCGGTCGCACCGAACCCCTGTAGCGCGACCAGGCGTCGTCGTCGGCCGCTCCGGCGCGCGACGCCTTGCCGTCGCGCGCGGGGCTCATGTCCCCTCGGGGGCGAGCTCGATGGCCCCGGGATCGTCGTCGATCAGCACCACGTGCAGCCGCCGTGGGCCGTGCGCGCCCAGTTCCAGCGTGCTCTCGATATCCGCCGAGCGCGAGGGACCGGTCACCATCATGATGTTGCGCGGCATCGGCAGCCGGCCCACGCGCTCCGCCCGCAACGCATCCCACGCTTCCTCGTACGCGCCGAACACGCGGCTCGCGCGCAGCACCACGATCGCGGTGTCGGCGAGCAGGTTCAGCGTCGTCGGCCGTTCGGGGCCAGCGGGCAGCATCAGCGTACCGGTCTCCGCGATGCCGCCCCAGCCGTGCTGGATCGCGACCAGGTCCGCCGCCTCGCCCTTGCCCTCGCGCAGCGCCAGCAGAGGACGTTCCGACCATGGAATGTCTCGCAGTTCCGGGTGCGGCGCGATCGCGACCGCGAAGGGCAGGTTGTGCCCGGCGAGGAAATCCGAGACCGCCTGCGGCACTGAGGCCGCATCGGCGACGCGCGTGTAGGACCCGAACACGGCCTCCAGGTTCTTGAGGAACAGGCTGACCTGCGCGGGCCGGGCCACCTGGCTGCGCGCCGGAATGAGTTGGCGCCGATGCAGTGCGAGGCGCGCACGTAACAGCAGCGCCGTGTCTTCCGTGACCGGGCCGCGCCGCAGCCCGCGCCGGATGCCCCCGAGGATCGCTTCCCTGCTCATCGCTGCTTCCGTTGCTCGCGGGCGTAGCGGGCGAAGAAGGTATCGCCCTCCGGCGCCGGGAAATCCCGCCCGCCGGTCCAGCCGCCGGCCAGCGGCAGCTTGCGGAATCCGCCGCGCCCGCGCGCGACCAGCGCCATCGCGCGGGAAGCCGCGCGCGTCGCGAGGCGGTAGACCGAAGGATGCCGCGCGAACCAGGCCCAGATGGCGAGGTTGGCGCGCACCACCGGGGGCGTCAGGTGCCGCTCGAACTCCCGTTCGCGCCAGTGGCGCATCAGGTTCGGCAGCGGGATCTTCACCGGGCATACGCTTTCGCACTTGCCGCAAAAGGTGCTGGCGTTCGGCAGGTCGCCGGCGCGATCCACGCCGACGAGCGCGGGTGTCAGCACAGAGCCCATCGGGCCGGGATAGACCCAGCCATAGGAGTGCCCGCCGACCGCGAAGAACACCGGGCAGTGGTTCATGCAGGCGGAGCAGCGGATGCAGCGCAGCATGTCCTGGAACTCGGAGCCGACCATCGCGGAGCGGCCGTTGTCGAGCAGGATCACGTGGTATTCGCCCGGCCCGTCGAGGTCGCCCTCCTGCCGCGGACCGGTGGAGAAGGTGGTGTAGACGCTGAAATCCTGCCCGGTGGCGGAACGCGCCAGCACACGCAGCAGGCTCGTCGTGTCCTCGAGCGTCGGCACCACCTTCTCGATGCTGGCGAGCACGATGTGCACCTTGGGCAGCGTCTGCGTGAGGTCGCCGTTGCCCTCGTTCGTGACGATGACGGAACTTCCGGTCTCGGCGATGAGGAAATTGGCGCCGGTGAGGCCGACATCGGCCGCGAGGAATTTCTCCCGCAATTCCTCGCGCGCCTCGACCATGATGTCGCGCCGCTCGGCGAAGCGCCGGTCCGCCGGGCGGTCGGTATGCGCGCGGCGAAACGCCGTCTCCCAGTCCTCGCGGTTGAGATGGATCGCGGGGGCGATGATGTGGCTCGGCGCCTCGTGGCGGAGCTGGAGGATGTATTCGCCGAGGTCCGTCTCCACCGGCTGCACGCCGCGGGCCTCGAGATAGTCGTTGAGCGCGATCTCCTCGGAGATCATGCTTTTGCCCTTGGTCACGGTGCGGGCATCGACGCCGCGGCAGATGGCGAGGATGGCCTCGCGCGCCTCGTCGGCGGTGGAACACCAATGCACGTGGCCGCCGGCACGCTCGACGTTGGCCGCGTATGTTTCGAGATAGAAATCGAGATGCGCGAGCGTGTGATCCTTGATCGCCTTCGCGGTGTCGCGCAGCGCCTCGAACTCCGGCAGCCCCGCCACGGCGGCCGAGCGCCGCGCGGCAAAGGCGCCACGCGTGGCCGTCAGCGCCGATTGCAGCGAGGCGTCGTCGAGCGCGCGCTTCGCGCGGCGCTTGAAATCCGGCGAGTCGACGTTCATGGCTTCGCCTCCCCGGGGTTCGATTGGTCCGGTTTCGTCGCGGCCGGTTTCGCCGCGCCGGTGGCCGCGCCGATGGGCGGCAGGCTCTCCGTGATTCCCGCCAGCACCTCCGCCACATGGCGCACCTTGAGCTGCCGTCCCTCGCGCGCGGCGCGGCCGGCGATGTTGAGCAGGCAGCCGAGATCACCCGCGAGCAGCGTGTCCGCCCCGCTCGCGCTCGCGTCGCGCGTCTTGTCGCTCGCCATGCGCACCGAGATCTCGGGGTATTTCACGCAGAACGTGCCGCCGAAGCCGCAGCAGGTCTCGGGCTCGCTCATCTCCGCGAGCGTGAGCCCGCCGACCGTCGAGAGCAGCGCGCGGGGCTGCGCCTTCACGCCCATCTCGCGCAGGCCCGAGCATGAGTCGTGGTAGGTCACGCGGCCCTCGTAATGCGCCTCGACGCTGGTCATGCCGCGGACATCGACGAGGAAGGAGACGAGTTCATGGACGCGCGCCGCGAACGCGTCAGCCCTCGCGCGCGTGTTGGGATCGTCGTCGAACAGGTGCGGCAGGTGGTGGCGCAGCATGCCGGCGCAGGAACCGGAGGGGGCCACCACGTAGTCGTAGCCCGCGAAGGCATCGAGGATGCGCCGCGCGAGCTCCCGCGCCGTCGCCCGGTCGCCGCTGTTGTAGGCCGGCTGGCCGCAGCAGGTCTGCGCCCGCGGCACTTCCACGCGGCAGCCCGACGCCTCGAGCAGGCGAATCGCGGCGAAGCCGACGCTGGGCCGATGCAGGTCCACGAGGCAGGTGACGAACAACGCCACGCGGGGCGATTTCACGGGGGGTGCGCTGGCTGCGATCGATTCCGGCATGGACGGAGGATAGACGCTGTGCCGTCGCCGGGGAAACACCCGCAAAACCGCAGGAGCCGGCCCGGAACCGCGGCCACGGCGGCGGCGACGGGGCGCCTACGCCGCCGCCTCGATTGCCGCGAACACCTGGGCGAGGGCCGCGTTCATCGCCGCGACCTGTGCCGCCGGCCCCTGGCCCACGACCGGCGCGCTGGCGGCGATGCTGCGTTGGAGGCGGATGCGCGGCGGACCGCCATGAAGGTCGAGAAGCCGCATGCCGAGCACCGCGCGCGCCGTCGTGCCCTCGACATAGAGGGACTGGACCTCGCCCTCGAGTACCAGGTCCGGGTTCGCCAGGCTCGCGGGGCCGATGACGGCGGCGAATTTCCCGCTCGCCAACAGCCACGCGCGCAGCGCGTCGCTCACGCCTTCCGCTGGCGGCACTGCCCAGCGATCGTAGAACGCCACCTGCACCTGCCCGTCCGGCAGCCGCGCCTGCAGTCCGCGCGCCTCCATGCCGGGCCCCGCCGCGAGGTCACGGACCAGCAGCACGGGGCCGCGCGCCAAGTGGGTTTGGGGTGGGGGCAGGGTGGCGGGGCGCCTGATGTCGAACGCCCAGTCGCGCCGCGCGACATAGGGGCGCTCTGCGAGGCCGCAGCCGGCAAGCAGCAGCGGCACGGCGAGGGCGGTTCGGCGTCTCACTTGTTGTTCTCCTGCGGCGGCGGCCCGCCGAGCACCGCGCCGGCAGGATAGCGCGACAGCGTGTCCGACAGGTCACGCAGATTCGCGGCGGCAGCCTGGGCATCGCGCAGCACCGGCGCGAGCGACGCCGCGAGGTCGACCTGCGAGCGGTCGAGGTGCGCGACAAGGTCCTGCAGCGAGGCAATCAGCGCCGGCAGCTTGTCGGAGGCCTGGCCGAGCTTCTGCATCGCCGCGCGTGCCGCGACGAGCGATTCCTTCGTCTGCGGCCCCTGAGTGAGCGTGTTCACGCTCGCCGCGGCCTGGCGAATGGATTGCGACAGCCCCGGCAGGTCCGCCTGCTTCACCGCCGTGTCGACATCCGCGAGCAGCGTCGCGGCATTCGCCAGGGCCTGGTGCGCCGGGCCGCTCTGCAGCGTGGCGTGCATCTCGTCCAGCACCGAGAACAGGCGGCTCTGCATTCCCGCGAGGTCGAACGCGTTGAGCTTGCTCAGCAGCAAGGTGCCTGCGTCCTGCACCTGGGTGATCGTGCTCGGGATCGAGGGGATGACGTCGTAGCGCGGCTTCCAAAAGTAGGAGGGCGACGGCGGAAAGTTCGATGGCGTCACGAAATCGAGCTCGATATAGCCAAGCCCCGTGAGCCCGGCGCTCGCGACCCGGGTGCGCAGCCCAGCGGCGACGGCATCCTTCGTCTCCGGCAGTCTTCCGACGCGACGCGGGTCCACGACGAAGGTCACGACGATGAGCCGCGCGGCAGCGTTGCCCAGGTTCATTTCGATGTTCGGCGTGTAGACCGCGGAGGCCAGCCGGATCGGAGCGCACCTCGCCCACGGTCACGCCGCGGAATTTGACCGCGGCGCCCACGTTCAGCCCCTGCACCGACTCGCGGAAATAGCTCTCGTAGAAATGGCCCTCGGTGATGCGGTTGCCGCCGAGCCAGAGCACGAGCCCAACGACGATCCCAACCGCCGCTACCAGCAGCAGCCCGACGCGCAGATAGAGCGCGGGCCTCATGCGGCAAGGGCCTCGCGGCGGAAAAAGGCGCGCACCGTGGGGTTCGTGCTCTCCTCGCGCAGCCGGCGCGGGTCGCCGCTGGCGATCACGCCCTGCGCCGCGCGGTCCAGCATCACGCAACGATCGGCGATGGCGAGGATGGAGGCGAGCTCGTGCGTCACCACGACGAAGGTGGTCCCGAGCTTGCGCCGCAGGTCGAGGATCAGCGCATCGAGCCCGGCCGAGGTGATCGGGTCGAGACCGGCCGAAGGTTCGTCGAGAAAGATGATCGGCGGATCGAGCGCCATGGCACGCGCGATCGCCGCACGCTTGGCCATGCCGCCGGAAATCTCCGCGGGCATCAGGCCCGCCGCGTCGGCGAGCCCGACCTGTGCCAGCTTCGCGCACGCCACCGCCTCGCGCGCCTCCCGTGGCAGTGGCGTGTACATCTCGAGCGGCAGCGTCACGTTTTCCAGCAGCGTCATGGAGCCGAACAGGGCGCCGGACTGGAACATCACGCCGATGCGGCGCAGGGCCGCGCCATGCGTCTCGGCGTCGCCCGCGTACATGTCCTGGCCCAGCACGCGCACGTGCCCGGCGGTGGGCTTTAGCAACCCCACGATCTGGCGCAGCACCGTCGACTTGCCGCAGCCGCTGCCGCCGAGGATGACGAACACCTCGCCCGTTTCGACCGCGAAACTGACGTCGCGAAAGATGGTGCGGTCGCCGAACACCTGCGCCACCCCTTCCACCTCGACCGCGGGCGCGCTCACCAGCCGAGCCTGAAGAAGACGACGGCGAACAGCCCGTCCAGCAAAATCGTCGCGACGATGCCGCCGACCACCGCGGCCGTCGCTGACAGTCCCACCGCCCGCGGACCGGCGCCGGTGGAAAGCCCCGAGGCGCAGCCAATCCCCGCGACGGCGAGGCCGAACACCATCGCCTTGGCCAGCCCGCCGATCGCGTCGCCGGGCCTGACCCAGGTCATCACCTGGTGCGAGATCGCGGCAAGCGGAACCCCCGACGACGTCAACACCACCGCCATGCCGATCAGCCCCGCGAGTTCCAGCACCAGCGTGAGCGCCGGCATCACCAGCAGGGCGGCGGCCATGCGCGGCAGCACGAGGAAGGTCATCGGGTCGAGATCGAGGGTCACCAGCGCGTCGATCTCCTGGTTCACCTTCATCGTACCGATCTCGGCGGCGAAGGCGGAGCCGGTACGCCCGGCCAGGATCACGGCGGCAAGCAGCGGCCCCAGTTCACGCATCAGCCCGATCGCCACCAGGTTCGCGACATAGAGATCGGCACCGAATTCGACGCATCGGCACCAGCGACTGGAACGCGAGGATGAGCCCGATGAGGAAGCCGAGCAGCGTGGCAAGCGGCACGCCCCGCACCCCGGCCTCGTCGGCATAGCGCAGCATGTCCGCGACCCGGAACAGCTGCGCCCGGCCCGGCAGGCGCAGCACCGCCACCACCACTTCGCCGATGAAGGCGATGCCATCCGGCATCGCGGCGAAGCCGCGGTAAAGCCAGCCCAGCGGATCGGTCTGCACGGACGCCGGTGGCGGCGCGCGGCGCAGCAGTGCGAGTGACTCCAGGACCTCCGGCGCCGCACCTTGCAGTTCCACGTGCCCGCCATGCGCGCGCTCGGCGGCGAGGAGCAGCGCGGTGCCGGCCGTGTCCCAGGCGGAGACCTGTGCGAGATCGAGGATGAGCGCGCGGCGCCGGGCCCGTGCCGCGACACGCACCACCTCGGACCAGATGGAGCCGGCCGAGGCCGCGTCGAGCCTGCCGCTGAGCACCAGCGCCTGTGCCTTCCCGCGCCGCTCCACCGTCAGCCCCATCAGCCCCTCGGATGACGCGTCCCGCGACCTGGCCGCCTCAACCCTTCACCCACTCGGCGAAGCGCTGCGTCAGCGCGTCCAGGTGCGCCTGCCAGAAAGCCTCGTCGATCGGCAGCAATGCCGACAGATGCGCGGTAGGGGTCGCGGCCCATGCCTGCGGTGGCATCGCCTTGTCAGCGCCGGCCACCACGGGCCCGTAGGGGATGCGCTGGGCAAGGGCTGCCTGGTGCGCGGGATCCGAGGCGTAGGCCAGGAATTTCCACGCGGCGTCGCGTGCGGGCGTACCGCGCTGCACGGCCCAGGAGACGATGGAAGCAAGCCCGCCTTGCCACTGCACGCCAAAATGGCGGCCCGTACCATCGGCCTCCGCGATCGCGTCGTCGGGCGCGCTGGTCATCAGCACCTCGCCCGAGCCCAGGATGCGCGCGGCCTCGGCGTCGTCGTGCCACCAGACGAGATAGGGGCGGAGCTGGTCGAGCTTGCGGAAGGCGCGATCGACACCGGCGGATGTGGACAGCGTCTTGTAGATCTCGGCCGGCGCCACGCCGTCCGCCAACAGTGCCAGTTCCAGCGTGCCGCGCGGTCCCCAGCGCAGCCCGCGCTTGCCCGGCACCTTGGCGACGTCCCAGAAATCGGCCCAGGTCAGCGGGTGCGCCACCTTGTCCGTGTCCCAGGCGAGCACGGTCGCGCGGGTGAAGGCGGGGATACCGCAGTCGCCGGGCGGCAAAAGGAACCGTCCGCGATCGCCCAGCACGTCGCCCTCAGCCTTGTCGAACAGCGGGCCGACGCGCGCGAACAACCCCTCCTTGCAGCCGGCCGCCAGCTCATCGCCCTTCACGGCGATCACGTCCCAGTCCAGCGTCGGCAGGGCCGCGGCGCCACCGGAAAACAGCGTGGCGTCGAGCAAAATCCCGCTCGCGCGGGCAAAAGGGGCGAGCAGCACGTCGTTCACCGTCGCGGGTGCGAGGCCCGCGTGCAGCGCAATGGTGAGGTCCGCCGCCGCCGCCTGCGCCGCCGCCTCGTGCGCCAGCCCGCACAAGGCAAAACCCAGAACGGCCAGTCCGGCGACAGCCAGCCTCAGCTTGGCCAGCGCCGGGGTGGCCGGCGTGACGGACAGGCGGAAAAAATGCTTCATCGGCCGGCCGAATGGAGAAACCCGACCTTAGCGCCGCCTGTATCCCGTAGGCAAACCCGGCCGAGGCGAGACCGGCGGATTATTCAGGCGGCAGCACAAGGGCGCGCGCCACCGGCCATGCGATGGCGCAACTCTCGCCGATCCCCGGCAACGGTGCGGCGGCGGGACGGCGCGCGAGCATCGTGCTGCCCATCGTCGCCACCGAGACCGCACCGGAACCGGGGGCGCCGCCGAGTATCAATGTCAGCTCGTTCCAGCCGGCGTGGAAGCGCACCGCGGCGACGCGCGCGGCCAGCGCCTCGGTGCCTTCGGGCGGTGCCCCCGGCAGCACCGCCACGTCCTCGGGCCGCACCAGCACCAGGCAGGCGCTGCCGGCGGCAATCGAGGGGTTCGCCATGGCGCTGACGATGCCGGCGGCGAGCATCACCTCCGCCTCCTCGCCATCCGTCTCGCGCACGGTGCCGGGCAAGAGGTTCGCGGGGCCCAGCGCGCGCGCCGTCACCGCGTCCGGGGGGCGCACATAGAGGTCGCGAGCGCGGCCGGAGGCGTGAATTCCGGTGGGGCCCAGCACCGCCACGCGGTCCGCGAGCGCCCAGGCTTCCTCCGCCTCCACCGTCGCGTGCAGCACCGCGAAGCGGCGGGAGGCGCGCAGGGCGGCGAGGCGGGCGAAGAAATCCCGCCGCGCCGCGCCATCGAGCGCCGTGAGGTCGGGGTCCAGCAGCAGCAACGCCGGCCGCGCGGCCAGCGCGCGCGCCAGGGCCGCACGCAGCGCCCGCGACGGCGTCACCGCGTCGGGGTGGAAGCGCGCGACCGGTGCGAGATCCAGCGCTGCCAGGAGCGCCGCGGCGTCCGTGCCGCCGAGCGCCACGTTGCTCGCGAGGTCGCGTTGCGGCAGCAGCGAGGGCAGCCCGATCAGCACGCCCATGCCCCGGCCGGGATGCGGCCGTCCCCGCCCGGCCAGCGCCGCCGTGCCGGATTGCGGGCGCAGCAACCCCGCCACCATCGCGACCACGGTGCCCGCCTCCGGGCCGAGCAGGGACACCGCCTCGCCTTCCATCACGTCGAGTGAGGTGGGCGCCCCACCCGGCGCGCGCAGGGCGGCCAGGCGCAGGAGGGGCTTGTCGCTCGCAGCCTGCGATGGCGCGCTGTGGGGAGCATGACGCGAAGGCGGGTTGTCCGAAGCATGCGGCATGGCAGCATTTGCGGGCGGCAGCTAGAAGCGCGCAACCCCAACCAGCAACGGACCCCTCCGCGCATGACAAGCGACTTTGTGCGAGCGACCACCGAAGGAAGGATCGGCCACATCCTGCTCGACCGGCCCGCGGCGCTGAACGCACTCGACCTCGGCATGATACGGGCCGTGCGCGAAGCCCTCGACGGGTTCGCCGCGCGGCCGCGCGTCCATGCTGTCGCCATCGCCGGGGCGGGTGGGCGGGCCTTCTGCGCCGGCGGGGACATCCGCGCCATCCGCGCGCACGCGATCGCGGGCGAGATGGAGGCGGTGCGCGCCTTTTTCGCCGAGGAATACGCGCTCAACGCCGCAATCGCCGCCTGCCGCGTGCCCTACGTCGCGCTCATCGACGGCATCTGCATGGGCGGGGGCATCGGGATTTCGGTGCATGGCGATGTCCGGGTGGCGACCGGAGCCGCGATGTTTGCCATGCCGGAAACCGCGATCGGCTTCTTCCCCGATATCGGCGCCAGCTACTTCCTGCCGCGCCTGCCCGGTGCGCTCGGCCTTTATCTCGGGCTCACGGGCACGCGGGTGGCGGGGGCCGATGCCGTGCATGCGGGGCTGGCGACCCATTTCGTGCCGCGTGAAGCGCTTGCGGCGCTGGAGGCTGATCTCGCGCGTGATGGGGCCACGGCGGTTGCCACGCACGCGGCACCACTGCCGCCCTTTTCCCTGGCACCGCACCGTGCCGCGATCGATCGCTGCTTCGGCCAGGCATCCGTCGCCGCGATTTTCGCAGCGCTGGAAGCGGAGGGCACGGAGTGGGCGAAGGCCACGCTGGCCACGCTGCGCGCGATGTCGCCCGCCTCGCTGCTGTGGTCGCACCGGCTGATCACCGAGGGCGCCGGGCGCGACCTGCGCGCCTGCCTGGACGCGGAGCTGGCGCTGTCGTTGCGCGTGACGCGCCACCCGGACTTCGCGGAGGGCGTGCGCGCGATGGTGGTGGACAAGGACCGCCAGCCGCGCTGGGCGCATGCGCGGGTCGAGGACGTGCCGGGGGACGAGATCGACACGCTTTTTCAGTAAGTTGCAGGCTCCGCCCGCACCCGCCTCGCGCGCCGAGCGCGCCAGGAGAACGACGGACCCTGGACCCCGGTCATTGGGGCCCGGGGCGCCAAGGCCCCCGCCTGCCCCTAAAGATATCGTGCTCGCAGATGCGCGAGGAAATCCGCGGGGTCGAGCGGCTTGCCGGTGGCCGCCTGCATCAGCGCGTCCATGCCCAACAGGCTGGCACGACCGTGCACCTCGCGGCGCAGCCAGGCGAGCAGCGTCGAGACGTCGCCCTGGGCGAAAGTGGCGTCGACGTCCGGCAGCGCGCGCCGGGCCGCCGCCATGAGCTGGGCCGCGGCCATCGCACCCAGCGTGTAGCTGGGGAAATAGCCGAACAGGCCGCAATACCAGTGGATGTCCTGCAGGCAGCCGCGGCGGTCGTCCGGCGGCTCGTTGCCCAGTAGCGCGCGGGTCTGCTCCCGCCACGCGCCGGGCAGGTCCGCGACCTGGAGGTCCCCCGCGAACATCGCCTGTTCCAGCCGAAAGCGCAGGATGACGTGCGCGGGGTAGGTCACCTCGTCGGCGTCCACGCGGATGTGGCCACGCTGCACCCGCCGTAGCAGGCCGGCCAGATTTGCCGCCGCATAAGGCGCGGCGTCGGCGCCGAAGGCCGCATGCATTTCGCGCCCGAGATAGGCGAGGAACCCGTCTGAACGGCAGGTCTGCATTTCGATGATCAGCGACTGGCTCTCGTGCACGGCCATGCCGGCGGCCTGACCCACCGGCTGGCGTGCCCATTCCGCCGGCAGGCCGCGCTCGTACAGCGCGTGACCGGTTTCGTGCAGGACGCTCATCATCGCCGTCAGCGCCTCGGCCTGGTTGTAGCGCGAGGTGATGCGCACGTCGGTGGTCGTGCCGCCGCAGAACGGGTGAGCTGACCGGTCGAGCCGCGCGTGATCGGGCTCCAGCCCCAGGCGCTGCGCCAGTTTCCACGCCAGCGCCTCCTGCGCCGCGATGGGGAAGGGGCCGCGCGGCAGGACTGGCGCCGGGTTTCGCGCCTGTCTCTCCTCGATCGCGCCGAGGCTCTCGCGCAGGAACGCTTCGTAGGTGGTGAAGATCGCGGCGGCCTTCGTCGCGGTGACGCCGCGCTGGTAGTCGTCCATCAGCGCGTCGTAGGGCGAGAGGCCGAGCGCGGGCGCCAGCGCCGCGGCACTCTCGCGCACCAGGCGCAGCAGGCCGGCCAGGGGCTCGCGAACCGCGGCGAAATTGCTGTCCGCCCGCGCGCCGCGCCAGACCTTCTCGCAATCGGAGCTGGCGCGCGCCAGCGCCTCCACCAGGTCGGCGGGCAGTGCCGTCGCGCGCATGTGGGCGTGACGCATCAGGCGCAGGTTTTCCGCTTCCCAGGCGCTGGTGGGCGGCGATGCTTCCGCGGCGGCGAGGTCATCGGCGACCACCGGCTCGGTCAGCATGCCGTGCGCGATGCCGGCCAGCACCGCGAGTTGCTCACCGCGCGCCGCGCCGCCACCCGCGGGCATCATCGCCGACGCGTCCCAGTCCAGCACCGAAGCGGCTTCCCGCACCGTCGCGATGCGGGCGAAGCGGGCCGTGAGACGGGCGTAGGCGCCCGTTGCCGGAGCGGCGTCGTTCATGACTTGAGCGTCCTTCGCAGATACGTGCCGTAGATGATGGCCAGTGCCGCGGCGAGCGCGAACCAGGTCATCGCGTACTGGAAATGGTTGTTCGGCGGCCGCGGCAGGTGAGCGGTGGGAACCGGCGCATTCGGCCCGGCGCTGTCCGGTTCGGTCGCCACCAGCACGAAGCCGGCGGGCACGGGGAGGTGGAATTCGGCAGCGATTCGCGTGGGGTCGAGCGCATAGACGCGACCGGCCCTGGGGGCATCCCGGGGCGTGAAGGCGCCGCCCGGGTCGGCCTCCTGGATATAGCCGATGACGGCGACATCGCCCGTGGGCGGCGCCGGCGCGGTATCGCCGCCCGCCCGCGCCGGAACCCAGCCGCGATCCACCAGCAGCGGCGGGGCTCCCTGGCGCAGCAGCAGGCCCAGCGCGTCGCCGCCCAGCACAGGCCCCTGCCTTTCATCGCGCGTGCTCACGCCGTAGAGCGCGGCGAAGCCCGGTGCGTAACGGCCATGGACGACAACGCGGGAGAAGCGCGGCGGCGTGCCGGAGAGCGGCACCGGGGGTGCGGCCTCCGCCGCGGCGATCTGCGCCAGGATGCCTTCCTTCCAGCGCAGCCGGTAAAGCTGCCAGACGCCGAGGCCCAGCAGCACCGCCAGCAGGAAGGCGGTGGTTGCCGCCGGCACCAGCAGCCGGCGGCGTGCCATGTTCACCGTCCCGGAATCAGCCGGGCGCGTAGACGCCGTGACCCCACCAATAGACACAGACAAAGAGGAACAGCCACACCACGTCCACGAAGTGCCAGTACCAGGCCGCCGCCTCGAAGCCGAAATGGCGCTGCGGGGTGAACTGGCCCGCCTTGGCGCGGAACCAGCAGACCAGCAGGAACAGCGTGCCGACGATCACGTGGAAGCCGTGGAACCCGGTAGCGAGGAAGAACACCGCGGGATAGATGCCGCCGCCCGAGAAGTGGAACGGCGCGTGCGCGTATTCATAGGCCTGGCAGCCAGTGAAGCTCATGCCCAGCAGCACCGTGAGGCCGAGGCCGGTGAGCAGGCCCTTGCGATCGCCCTCGATCAGCGCGTGGTGCGCCCACGTGACCGTGGTCCCCGAGAGCAGCAGGATCATGGTGTTGAGCAGCGGCAGGTGAAACGGATCAAAGGTGAAGATGCCCGCGGGCGGCCACGAGGGGTGCGCCTGATCCAGCACGTGCTCGGGGAACAGCGCAAAATGGAAGAACGCCCAGAAGAAGGCGACGAAGAACATCACCTCCGACGTGATGAACAGCATCATGCCGTAGCGCAGGCCGATCCGGACGACGGCCGTGTGCAGCCCCGGCGTCCGGCTCTCGCGAATGACGTCGCGCCACCAGAACACCATGGTGGTCAGCACGGTGAGCGCGCCCGCCAGCAGCACCCAGTAGTCGCCGAAATGCGCGGCCAGGATGATGCCGAAGACAGTGAGCCCGCCGCCGATCGCGCCAACCAGCGGCCAGATGCTGGGATCGACGAGATGGTATGGCTGCTTGAGGCCGGAGGGAACGATATGGGCTTCGGTGCTCATCGGTGATCCTGCTGGTCGTATGGGTTCAGCGCAGAACTTGTTGCGGCTTGTCCGGGGTCGCCATCGGGCCCGCCTTGGCGAGCGCGCCGGTCTTCGCGGCATCCTCGAGCGACGGGTAGAACGTGTAGGAGAGCGTGATCGTGTGGATGTCCCGGGTGTCCGGGTCGTGGGCGATCGCGGGGTCCACCCAGAAACTCACGGGGAAGGCCATCGTCTCGCCCGCCGCCAGGGTCTGCTGGCTGAAGCAGAAGCAGGCGGTCTTGTGGAAATACCGCCCGACGCGCTCGGGCGTGACGTTGTAGAGTGCCACCCCCGTGACCGGCACCTTGGCGGCGTTGGTGGCGTGGTAGAAGGCGACCTGCTCGGCGCCGAGATGGATCGTCACCGCGTCCTGGTCCGGCGAAAAGTGCCACGGCAGGTTCGGCGAGGTGTTGGCGTCGAAGCGGACGGTGATGTTTTCCGCGACCGCGCCGGGGCTCGCCTCGGGCCCGATCTGCGGCGTGCCGGCGAAGCCAGTGGCCTGGCAGAAGGCGCGATAGAGCGGCACCGCGGCGAAGCTCAGGCCGGTCATGAACGCGATCACGCCGACGAGCGCCACCAGCGTGCGCCGCGGGTTGCCGCGGGGTTTGCCGGGCTCAATGGCCATGGGGCGTCTGCGAGGCAAACTTCACCATCGCCACGGCATAGAACAGCAGCGACAGCGCCGCGAGGGTCAGCAGAATGGCGATGTTGCGGCCGCGGCGGCGGCGCGCGAAATCGTCATCCGCCATCTCAGCCGATCCAGCCACGGAACGCCGCGCCGGAGAAGACCAGCCGGTCGGCGACCAGCGCACCGAACAGCACGAAGAGATAGAGGATAGAGAAGCGGAAGGCGGCGCGCGCCGCGGCATCGTTGCGTCGGCTGCGCCCGCTGGCGTCCGCCTGGTCACGCCAGACGCGCACCGCGTGCCAGGTGAACCAGAACCCCAGTACCAGCGCCACCACGCCATAGACCGGGCCGGCGAGGCCCAGCACCCAGGGGGCGACCGACATCGCGGCGAGCAGCAGAGTGTAGGCGAGAATGTTCGCCCGCGTCGTGCGCGCGCCGGCAACCACGGGCAGCATCGGCACGCCGGCGCGCGCATAGTCGCCCGAGGCGTAGAGCGCCAGCGACCAGAAATGCGGCGGCGTCCAGACGAAGACGATCGCGAACATCAGCACCGGCAGCAGCGCCAGATGCCCGGTGGCCGCGACCCAGCCGATGATCGGCGGGAAGGCGCCGGCGGCGCCACCGATGACGATGTTCTGCGCCGTCCGGCGCTTCAGCCAGACGGTGTAGACGAGCACGTAGAAGAGGATCGACAGCGCCAGCCAGGCCGCCGCCATCACGTTCGCCGCCAGGCCCATGACGATGACGGACGCGACCGAGAGCATCACCCCAAAGGCGAGCGCCTCGTCCGCGCCGATGCGGCCGGCGGGGATCGGGCGGCGCGCGGTGCGCGCCATCACCGCGTCGATATCGCGGTCGAACCACATGTTGAGCGCACCCGCGGCGCCGGCGGCAACGGTGATCGCGAGGATCGCGGCAAAGGCCAGCACCGGGTGCATCGGGCTCGGCGCCACCGCCATCCCCGCGACCGCAGTATAGACGACCAGCACCAGCACCCGCGGCTTCAGGAGCTGGAGCCAGTCGCCTGCCGTCGAGGACGGCAGGCCGGCAATGGTGGTGGTGGTGGCGCTCATCCGTGGCTCAGCCGACCCGCGGCAGTTCCTCGAAGGTGTGGAACGGCGGCGGCGAGCTCACCGTCCACTCGAGCGTCGTGGCGCCCTCGCCCCAGTAGTTGTCCGCCACATGCTCCTTCGAGGTGAAGATGCGGAACACGACGTAGAGGAAGATCAGCACCGAGAAGCCGCTGATGAAGGCGCCGATCGAGGACACGAAGTTCCAGCCGGCGAACGCCTCCGGATAATCCGGGTAGCGGCGGGGCATGCCGGCGAGGCCGAGGAAGTGCATCGGGAAGAAGGCGAGGTTCACGCCGATGAACGTCACCCAGAAATGCACCTTGCCCCAGAACTCCGGATAGGGCCGGCCGCTCATCTTGCCGATCCAGTAGTAGAACCCGGCAAAAATCGCGAATACGGCGCCGAGCGACAGCACGTAATGGAAATGCGCCACCACGTAGTAGGTGTTGTGCAACACTTCGTCGATGCTGGCGTTGGCCAGCACCACGCCGGTGACGCCGCCGACCGTGAACAGGAAGATGAAACCGATCGCCCAGAGCATCGGCACGGTCATCTCGATCGAGCCGCCCCACATCGTCGCGATCCAGGAGAACACCTTGATGCCGGTCGGCACCGCGATCACCAGGGTCGCGAACATGAAGTAGGCGCGGGTGTCGACGGAAATGCCGGAGATGAACATGTGGTGCGCCCACACGACGAAGCCGACGACGCCGATCGCCACCATCGCGTAGGCCATGCCGAGGTAGCCGAACACCGGCTTCTTCGAGAAGGTCGAGATGATGTGCGAGATCATGCCGAAGCCCGGCAGGATCATGATGTACACTTCGGGGTGGCCGAAGAACCAGAACAGGTGCTCGAACAGCACCGGGTCGCCGCCGCCGTTCGGATCGAAGAAGGCGGTGCCGAAGTTGCGGTCCGTGATCAGCATCGTGATCGCGCCGGCGAGCACGGGGATAGACAGCAGCAGCAGGAACGCCGTCACCAGCATCGACCACACGAACAGCGGCATCCGATGCAGCGTCATGCCCGGGGCGCGCATGTTGAAGATGGTGGTGATGAAGTTGATGGCGCCGAGCAG
This sequence comes from uncultured Pseudomonadota bacterium, assembly GCA_963764465.1. Taxonomy (GTDB): domain Bacteria; phylum Pseudomonadota; class Alphaproteobacteria; order Acetobacterales; family Acetobacteraceae; genus JAJXXT01. Next base: position 826,389 of record CAVXSO010000007.1, read on the forward strand.
CGAGGAAGCGCCCGCGAGATGCAGCGCGAACAGCGTGCAATCCATGCCGATGCCCGGCTCATACGTAGCGTTCGACAGTGGCGGATACAGCGTCCAGCCCACGCCCGACTCGCCGAGCGCGAGACCCGTCAAAATCAGGATCAGCGCCGGCACCAGAAGCCAGAAGCTGATGTTGTTGAGGCGCGGGAAGGCCATGTCCGGCGCACCGATCATCAGCGGCACGAACCAGTTGCCGAACCCGCCGATCATCGCCGGCATGACGACGAAGAACACCATGATCAGCCCATGGGCCGTGATGATGGTGTTCCATTCCTGCCCGGTCGCGACGATGTGCTGGCCCGGATACAGCAGCTGGGCGCGCATGATCATCGACAGCGCGCCGCCGAGGACACCGGCGACGACGGCGAAGCAGAGATAAAGCGTGCCGATGTCCTTGTGGTTGGTGCTCATCAACCAGCGGCGGACGAAACCCGGCTTGTGATCGTGGTGCGCGTCATGCCCATGCGCGCCATGCGCGTCCTGGCCATGAAACTCAGTGCTGGCGCTGCTCATGCTGCGTGCTCCTCGCGGTCAGCGCACCGGCGCGGGCAAGTCGCCCGCCGATGCCGTGAGATTGGATGCGGTCAGATTGGAGGGGGGCCGCGCGTCGCTCGCGTACTGCTTCTTCGCATAGGCCACCCAGGCCTGGAACTGCTCGGGCGGCACCGCCAGAATGTTGATCGGCATGCGGCTGTGATTGGTGCCGCAGATCTGGTTGCACTCGCCGACGTAGAGCCCGGGCTTGTCCGCGCGGAACCAGGTCTCGATCGTGCGGCCGGGGATCGCGTAGCGCTGCAGCCCGAGGCTGGGGACGAAGAAGCTGTGGATCACGTCGGTGCTGGTGGTCAGGACGCGAATGTTCTTCCCCGCCGGCACCACCATCGGCGAGTCGGCGGTCAGCAGCCGCTCCTGCCCGGGCTTCAGCTTGTCGTCGGGCACGATGTAGCTGGAGAAGTCGAGCTTGCCCTCATCGGGGTAGGTGTATTCCCAATACCACTGGTGACCCGTGACCTTCACCGTGAGGTCGGCGTGGGTGGTGTGATCCTCGTAGAACACCAGCTTGAAGGAAGGGATCGCCATCACGACCAGGATCAGCGCCGGGATCAGCGTCCACGCCACTTCCAGCACGGTGTTGTGGCTGGTGCGGCTGGGGACCGGATTACGCTTGGCGTTGAAGCGGGCAATCACGACCAGCAGCAGCACGCCAACCAGCGCGGAGATCGCGAGAATGATGACGAGAACCATGTTGTGCAGGTTCTCGATCGCGCGCTGCACCGGGCTTTCCGGGTGCTGCATCAGGATCTGCCACGGGTGCGGGCCCGCCGTGGGTACTGCCGGTTCCTTCACCGGATCCGCGGTCTGGGCGAGTGCCGCGCCGGCGGAGAGCAGCAGGGCGACGGGGGAGAAGGGAAGGGCCCCGAAGAGGCGCTTCATCAAGGTCATGCGGCGCATTCCGTCTGTCTGTGGGCAGGTGCATAACCCCTGCCACGATGTGGCAGTCAGCTACAGGACGCCATCGACCAGATCAAGGGCGGACGCCGGAACCAGCATCCGCCGGCCCGTGTTTTCGCGACGACTGGCCGCCTGAATTCGCCGTCAGTGAATCTCGGGCTCGGGCGTCGGCGCGGTGCCCTCCAGCACGCGGTAGTCGCAGCCCTCGTGCGCCTGCGTCACCTCACGCGAATGCAACAGGCCAAAGCCGCGCACATAGTGCGGCTTCGGCGCCACCCAGGCGGCGCGGCGCGCGGCAAAATCGGCGTCCGATATATTGAGCGTGAGGCGCCGGTTCGGCACGTCGAGCGTTATCGTGTCGCCGGTCTTCACCAGGGCGAGCGGCCCACCCACGGCGCTTTCCGGGGAGACGTGCAGCACGCAGGTACCGTAGCTGGTGCCGGACATCCGCGCGTCGGAGATCCGCACCATGTCGCGCACGCCCTGGCGCAGCAGTTTCTTGGGCAGCGGCAGCATGCCCCATTCCGGCATCCCGGGTCCGCCGATCGGCCCCGCGGATTGCAGCACCAGCACCGAATCCGCCGAGACGTCGAGCTCGGGGTCGTCGATGCGCCTTGCCATGTCGTTGTAGTCGCTGAACACCACGGCGGGGCCGGTGTGGACGTGCAGGCGCGGATCGGCCGCGGCGTGCTTGATGACGGCGCCGTCCGGGCAAAGATTGCCGCGCAGCAGGGCGAGTCCGCCCTCCGCCTTCAGCGGCTGTTCCAGGGTGGCGATCACGTCCGGGTTCAGGATTTTCGCGCCTCGGACCGCCTCGCCCAGCGTCACGCCTGCGGCGGTCATCGCTTCGAGACGGAGCAGCGGCGCCATGGCCGCGAGCATCGCCCGCAGGCCGCCCGCATAGTAGAAATCCTCCATCAGGTATTTGCCGGCCGGACGCAGGTTCACGAGATAGGGCGTCGTGCGCGACAGCGTGTCGAACCGCTCGAGGTCCAGCGGCACGCCGGCGCGGCGCGCAATCGCCAGCATGTGGATCATCGCGTTGGTCGAGCCGCCGGTCGCGATCACCGCGCGCACCGCGTTTTCCACGCTGGCCTCGGTGATGATGTCGGTGGGGCGCAAGTCCTCCCACACCATCTCGACGATGCGCCGGCCGCAGGCGGTGGCCATGCGCGCGTGGGCGGAATCCGGCGCCGGAATGGAGGACGAGCCGGGCAGGGCCATGCCCAGTGCCTCGGTGGCCGACATCATGGTGCTCGCCGTGCCCATGGTCATGCACGTGCCCCAGGAACGGGCGATGCCACCCTCCACGCCCTGCCAGTCGGCCTCGGTGATGTTGCCGGCGCGCAGTTCGTCCCAGAATTTCCAGGAATCCGAGCCGGAACCGAGCGTGTGGCCATTCCAGTAGCCGCGCAGCATCGCACCGGCAGGCATGTAGATTGCGGGCAGGCCGGCGGAAATCGCGCCCATCAGCAGGCCGGGCGTGGTCTTGTCGCAGCCGCCCATCAGCACCACGCCATCGAGCGGGTGGCAGCGGATGATCTCCTCCGCCTCCATCGCCAGCATGTTCCGGTAGAGCATCGTGGTCGGCTTCATGTAGTTCTCGGGCAGCGCGAGCGCCGGGATTTCCAGCGGGAAGCCGCCCGCTTGCAGCACGCCGCGCTTCACCTCCTCGACGCGGATGCGGAAATGCTGGTGACAGGGATTGATGTCCGACCAGGTGTTCAGGATGCCGATGACCGGCTTTCCTTTCCAATCCTCCTCCGAGTAGCCCATCTGCATCGCGCGGCTGCGATGGCCGAAGCTGCGCAGGTCGGCCGGGCCGAACCAGCGCGCGCTGCGAAGGGAGTCAGGCGTTTTCCGGGGCTTGGACGTCGGCAACGGGGTCTTTTGCGTCATGGTAGCGCTACCTTTCGTTGGCCGCACCCTGCGCCTTCCGCGCCGAACGGGCAAGACGCGGCGTCCCCGGGCAAGGCAGTCGCGCGCCGCGGGCCGTTGACGCATTCCGTTTCGGCCCCGAGGCTGCGCCAATGCCGCGACCCGTCTCCGCGCGCCGCCCCGGCGCGGCCCCGTACGCCACGTGAACTCGGTCTGGATCCCCGTCTCGCTCACCGCCGCCTTCTTCCAGACCTGGCGGACGGCGATGCAGCAGAAGTTGCGCGGTCAGCTCTCGGTGGGGGCCGCGGGCTTTACCCGCTACCTCTACGGGATTCCCGCGGGCGTCGTGCTGCTGGCGATCGCGATGGCGGTGACAGGCCAGAAGCTGCCGGCCATGGACGGGCGCTTCCTGCTGCTCTGCGCCGCCGGCGGCGTGGGCCAGATCTTCGGCACCGTGTTGCTGATTGCCGCGTTCGGCCACCGCAATTTCGTCGTCGGCACGGCCTATTCGAAGACCGAGAGCATCCAGAGCGGCTTCATCGCCTGGATTTCCATCGGCGAGGCGCTGCGGCCGGGTGCGTGGCTCGGCATCGCGGTCGCGGTGGGGGGTGTGCTGGTGCTCTCTCTGGCGGGGGCGAGGATGCGCCCGCGCGACATCCTGGCGGCCAGCCTCCAGCCGGCGGCCCTGTGCGGGCTCGGGGCCGGCTTCTCCTTCTCCGTCACCTCGATCTTCATCAAGCTGGCGAACCAGGAACTCGGCCTCGCGCACCCGATCTTCCAGGCGCTGGTGGTGCTGGTCGTGACCAACATCCTGCAGACGCTGATCCAGGGCACGTGGATGGCCTGGCGCGACCGCGAGCAGTTGCTCGCCACATTCCGCCTGTGGCGGCGGGCGTGGTTGATCGGCGTGCTCTCGGCCTGCGGCTCGGCGTGCTGGTTCACGGGCTTCGCGCTCGCCCCGGTGGCGCTGGTGCGCGCGGTGGGTCAGGTGGAGATGGTCTTCACCCTGGTGTTCAGCCGCTACTACCTGCGCGAACGCCCGACGCGCGCGGACGTAATGGGCCTGCTGCTGATCGTCGCCGGCGTCACCATCATCCTGCTGCTGGGACGCTGATCCGCCAGCACCCGTCCCCGGACACCGGGGCCTGACCAAGGCTTAACGGCAAGGCGCAGGCAGCGTTCATCGCCGCCCCCCATGTCGCCGCTACGGCCAACCCCCGCCAACGGGGCGAGGCCGGTCCGGCAACAGAGGAGACACATCATGAAAACGCCAATTCTCGCCCTCGCCGCCGCCATGCTGGCCACGCCAGCGCTCGCCACCACGGCCTCCATGCACGGCGTCCAGCAGGGCAACCGCGCGACCATGGCGCTGAACGCGCTGGAGTCGCAGGGCTACGTGAACTTCTCGAATTTCCGTCAGGACGGCCAGAACTTCGCCGCCGACGTGACCAGGGGCGGCAAGATGATGCACGTCGTGGTCGCGCCGGAGACCGGAACGGTCAGCGTCCAGTCCTGATGACATCTCGCTTCCGACGGGGCCTTGCTTCTGAAACGGCCTGCCTTCCCGTGGGGAGCGACGCCGGCCGGCCGCAGGGCGCTCAGCTCTGCGCGGCCGGCGACAGCACAATGCAGGCGCTGTGGCCATGCTGCGCCTCGCAACCGCGCATCGCTGCCTCACGCGAGAGGCCGATCAGGCGCGCGCGGTACAGGACGCCGTGCTTCTCGCGTACCTCGCCCACATAGGTGCGGGCGACCCGCAGCACCGGCGAGCGTCCACGCGCCAGGGTGGCCGCGTGCTCGGCCTGCGCCGGGTGGACATAGGCGCCGACCTGGATCGCCCAGGTACCGGCGATCGGTGCAGACTGGCGCAGCGGCGCGGTATCCGCCATCGCGCGCGGCACAAGATGGAAGCCGCCGGCCGGGCGGGCCGGCCGGGCGCGCGCCATCATCATCGGCGGCGCCGGCGGCTCCGGCAGGCTCGTCGTGGCGACCGGCGCGCTGGCGTAGCTGTGCCGGTAGGTCACGGGCAGCGCGCTTGCCACCTGCACCGGATAGCGGCGGCGCGGACCGGGCGGGATGTTGATCGGGATCTGGTTCATCGCCAGCTGCTGCGCTGGCGTGACGTTGTGCGGCTGCTCCCAGCCGAGATGCGGGCCGATCGCCGCGACATATTGCCGCGTCTCGTTCGGCAGCGGGCGACGGCGCGTCAGGTAGTCGTCCAGCCGCCGCGGGCCTGCGTTGTAGGCGGCGAGGAAGCCGGGCGAGCCGTAGAGGTCGTACATCTCCCGCAGATACGCGGTGCCCGCCATGATGTTGTCGTGCGGATTGTAGGGATCCGGGCCGAGGCTGTTCTGCGCCCGCATTTCCTCGTAGGTCTGCGGCATCACCTGCATCAACCCCATGGCGCCGGCCGAGGAGGTGATGAGCCTGCCGTCGAGATATTCCTGGCCACCGGATTCCTGGTGCATCACCGCGCGAATCCATTGCTGCGGCACGTCGAACCGGGTCGAGGCCTCGCTGATGTAGGGGCCCCATGGGTCACCCGGCGGGCCGGGCGGCGCGTAGTTGCCGTGCGCCACGGCGGCATAGCGGGCGGCGAGCTGAGCCTGGTCCAGACGTGGGCCGGAGGAGCAGGCGGCGAGAAGGGCGAGCAGGCCGGCGCATGCGAGGCCCCGTGCGGGGCTCCGGCGCACAGCACTCAATGCCTTGAAATTCAATGGATACGGTGTCTGGAGCGGCATTCACATTTCCCCTCACCCGTCCGTCCACGACGGACGCATCGGGGTAGAAAACCTCGTGGTCGCCCGGCGACACCCCACCGGGCGACCTGGAGAGGTAACTGGACGTCATCGCTTTCCGACAATCTCGTGGGCCCCGACACCCCTCGGGTTCCCTGATGATTATCGTCCAACGACTTAGGATTGGACGCTAAGTCTCTAGATCAAAAAAATGTTTAATGCAAGGCAAACTTACCCGCGCCTGCGCATCCGTTTTCAGGAGCGGCGAAATGGCATATTAAGATGAACAGGTTGCCAATGAGCCCCACCACCATGCACACACCCCGCCTGCCCCGCCTGGCGCTTGCGCTCACGCTCGCTGTCCCGCTGCTGCCGCTTGCCGCCTGCGCGCCCACCAACACGAACACGACCTATTCCGCCAACGAGATCGGCCGCACGGCGCAGGTTACGTACGGCGTCATCGTCTCCATGCGGCCCGTTACCGTCGAGTCGCAGAACACCGGCCTCGGTGGCCTCGTGGGAGCCGCGGCGGGCGCGACCGCCGGCAGCTATATCGGCGGCGACACCCGCGCCAACATCCTGGGCGCGATCGCGGGCGGGCTCGTCGGCGCCGTCGCGGGAAACGCGGTCCAAAACGCCACCGGCAAGGGACAAGCCTACGAGTTCATCATCCGCGAGGACAGCGGCAGCACCATTTCCGTTGTGCAGACCGACGAACTGAACTTCGCCATCGGCCAGCGTGTGGTGTTGACCAGGGGCGCGCGGACCCGTATCGCGCCCGCGAGCTGACCCGCCGGGCGCAAGCGCGCCTCGCGGCCCCGGCCGCGAGTTGCCCCAGATGAACGTGATCGCACCGACCGCCACCAAACCCGCCCTCGACCGGCCGGCCACCGTGCTCGACCTCACCCCAGCGGCAAACGGCTCCGCGCGGGCGCGGCTCGCCGTCGCGGATCTGCGCGGCGCGTGGGGCTACCGGCGGCTGGCTTCGTCGCTCGCGTGGATCGACATCAAGCTGCGATATCGCGGCTCCGTGCTGGGCCCGTTCTGGCTCACGCTCTCGACGGCGCTGATGGTCGCGGCGATGGGCGCGATCTACGCTACATTGTTCCGCATGACGCTCAGGACGTACCTGCCGTTCCTGACGCTGTCGCTGGTGCTGTGGAATTTCCTGTCCGCCCTCATCGGCGAGGCCTGCACGAGCTTCACTGCCGCCGAATCCACGATTCGCGCGCAACGCCTGCCCTTCATCGTGCACGCGCTGCGGGTGGTGCTGCGCAACCTGCTCGTGCTCGCGCACAATGTGGTGGTGATCGTGGCCGTCTATCTGATCTTCCGCATCTGGCCTGGCTGGGCCGGACTGCTGGTGCTGCCTGGCCTGCTGCTCTGGGCGATCGACGCGCTCGCTATCACCCTGCTGCTCGGCGGGCTTTGCGCCAGGTTCCGCGATATCCCGCCGATCGTGGGCTCCCTGATGCAGATGGCGTTCTTCGTCACGCCGGTGATCTGGCGGCCGGAGCTCGTGGGGCCGGCCCGGGCGTGGCTACTGCCGTTCAATCCTTTCTACTCGCTGCTCGACGTGGTGCGGGGCCCGCTGCTGGGCGAGACGCCGGGCAAGGCGATCTGGCTCAGCGCCGTCGTCGCTTCGCTCCTGCTGGTACTGGTCGGCGGTTGGCTGTTCGCGCGCACCCGCGCGCGCATCGCGTTCTGGGTCTAGCCGTGGCGGCGCGCATCGACGTACGGGGGCTGGACCTCGAGTTCCCGCTTTATCATGGCCACTCCCGCAGCCTGAAAAAGCGCGTGCTCGCCAGCATGACCGGCCGCATGGGCGAGGATGCGCGCCACCGCGTCGTCGTGCAGGCGCTGCGTGGCGTGAACTTTTCCCTTGGCTCCGGCGAGCGGCTTGGCCTCGTTGGCGGCAATGGCGCGGGCAAGACGACGTTGCTGCGCACGCTCGCGGGAATCTACGAGCCGGTCGCCGGGCATGTCCGCGTCGAGGGCTCGATCAACGCGCTGCTCGACCAGTCGCTGGGCATGAACCCGGAGCTGACGGGTCGCGAGAACATCCGCCTGCGGGGCCTGATGCAAGGGCTCGACGATGCCGCGATCGCGCAACTCGAGGACGACGTGCGCGATTTCGCGGAGCTTGGCGACTTCCTGGAACTGCCGGTGCGCACCTACAGCTATGGCATGATGGTGCGCCTGGGCTTCGGGCTTGCCACCGCCATTCGCCCGCAGGTGCTGCTGATGGACGAATGGCTGCTCGCGGGCGATGCCAACTTCATGGAGAAGGCGCGCGCGCGCGTCGGTGACCTGGTGCGCAGTGTCGAGATCCTGGTGCTTTCCACACATGCGATCGACATCGTGCGCACCTGGTGCACACGACTGATCTGGCTGGACCAGGGCCGCGTGCGCGCCGACGGCGATGTCACCGAGGTGCTGGAAGCCTATCTCGGCCACAAGCTGCAGCCGCTGGCCACGGCGGCCACGTAGCGGTACGGCGGCTACCCCGCGAGGCGCGCGGCGCCCAGCCGTGGTTCCAGCGGCGCGATCCAGGCCGGCGCGAGCAACCCCGATTTCCACCAGGGATCGACGGCGAAGATCGCGCGCAGCGCCGCCTCGCTCTCGGCGCGCACGATCATCAGGGCCGCGGGCTTGGGATCGAGCGTGCCGCCGAGGACGATCACGCCGCTTGCCTCGAGCTCGTTCATCAGCGCGCGGTGTCCGTTCCACCCGTCCTGCGCCGAGAGCGGCTCGCCCTGCCGCCAGCCGGCACCACGCTCGAGCAGCATCGCGAACAGAGGCATGGCGTCCCTCCAATGTGGCGCAGCGAGCGTGCCATGCCGGCGGCATGCTCGCCCGGCCGCAAGCGGCCGGCCCGATCAGACCGCCTATAATTCCTCGGGGAGGGCTGCATGCGCCGCCTGGGCCGCGAGCCGTACCGCGGCATTGGCGGCGCCGTAGCCTTCGTAGCCGCGCCGCTCGCACAACTCGAAGAACACGCGCTCCTCGAAGCGCACGGTGTAGGCGTGGCGAAACGTTCCGCGGTCGTCCTGATCGTAGAGCAGCCGCCCGGCGCGCAACGCTGCGACCGCGTCCGGCTCAAGCCCGAACCGTGCCTCCACATCGTCGTAGTAATTGCCGGGGATCGGCAGGAACCCGCCGGCGCGCTGCCGCTCGGCGCGCATGTCCGGCACCGCGAGCGCGATGTGCTGCACGCCCGCGCCGGCGGCTGCGGTCACGAAGCGGCCCGTCGCCGTCTCCCGGCTTTCGGAGACGTTGAGCGGCATGCGCAATGCGCCGTCCGCCGTGCGCATCGCGCGGCTGCGCACGAGGCCGTAGGGATCGGCGAGTTCCACCAGCGGTTCCGGCATCAGGCCGAACAGCGCGCGCCAGAACAGAATGAACGTCTCCATCCGTCCATCGGGCAGCGCCACCGCGATATGGTCGAAGCGCACGCCGACCTCCGCCGGCTGTGGCGCAAGGTGGAAATCGTCTTCCCAGTTGCTCCGCCCCGAGGGATCGGGGGCCACGAGATAAGTCAGCGTGCCGTCCGGCGCGCGCACCGCGGGGATCGGCCGCTCGCCGGGGCCCAGGCGTTCGCGCCAGCGCGGTGCCAGCAGCGCCTCCGCGCGCGCCAACGCGCGCGGCGCGTCGTCCACCGCGAGGCCGATCGCGCAGACCGAGGGGCCGTGCAGATGGAAATGTTCCGCCGCCATGCTGTCCAGTTCGGCGTTGAGCACGATGTTGGCCTCGCCGCGGCGCCATAGCTCCACCTGTTTCGAACGGTGCACGCCGGCGCGGCGGAAGCCGAGTCCACCCAGCATGCCGCCGAGCGCCGCCCCGCTCGCCGTGTCCACCGCGAACTCAATGAACGCGACGCCGCCTATCGCTGGGGCGGCCGGCAGCGTGGAAAGTCCCGCCTCCGCCGCGACGAGCTTGAGGCTGCGCAGCCCGTCGATCGCGATGCCGCGCGCGGGTGCGGCGCGGAAATGGTCGTTGAACACTTCGAGCGAGAGCGGGCCGCGATAGCCGGCCGCCACCACGCGGCGCACGAAGTCCGCGATGTTCCAGTCGCCCTGGCCGGGAAACAGCCGGAAGTGACGCGACCAGGAGAGCGCGTCCATGGTGAGTTGTGGCGCATCCGCGAGCTGCAGGAAGGCGATCTTCTCGCCCGGCACCTCCTCGATCCCGTCCAGCGTGTCGCCCAGCGCCAGCGTATGAAACGAATCCAAAACGAGCCCCAGCGCGGGGTGATCCACCTGGCGCACGATGTTCCACGCCTGGCGCCAGCGGTTGACGTGCCGGCCCCAGGCCAGCGCCTCGTAGCCGAGCGTGATGCCGCGCGGGGCCGCGAGTTCCGCGAGCGCGCGCAGATCCGCGACGGCCCGTGCCTCGTCGCCGATCGCCTGCGGGTGGATGGAGCTGCAGACCAGCAGGCGGTTCGCGCCCAGCGCCGCCATGACGTCGAATTTCCGCTGCGCGCGATCGAGCGCACGGGTGCGCAACGGATCCGGCAGCGCCTCGAAATCGCGGAATGGCTGGTAGAGCATGATCGCGAGCCCCAGCCCTTCGGCGATGCCGCGCAGTTCCCCAGGCGTGCCGTCCCAGGTCAGCAGGTCGTTCTCGAACAGTTCGATGCCGTCGAAACCTGCCGCGGCCGCGGCCTCGAGCTTTTCCGGCAGCGCGCCGGAGAGCGAGACAGTGGCGATCGCGTTCTGAAGGCTCGCCGGTGGGACAGAGGGTGAGAGGGCCGGGTTCGCCATGGATGCCTCGGGGTGGAGGCGGCCAATCTAGGCCCGTCGGGGGGTGGTTTGGCAGCCCCCACGCGGGATGCCATCATCTTGACCTCGATCAACGCGGGCTCGGGGCGGTAACGCTAGCGTAGGCTCGCCGAACGGGGGACGAAGCCCCAATGGGAGAGGTCAAATGAATGTCGCCGACGTGATGACGCGGGACGTGGTGAGCGTGGGACCGAAGGCCACCGTTGCCGAGATCGCCAAGCTGATGCTCGAACATCATCTGAGCGGGGTCCCAGTGGTGGAGAACGGCAAGCTCGTCGGCATGATCAGCGAGCGCGACCTGATGCGCCGCGGCGAGATCGGCACCGCGCCGGCGCAGAGCCGCTGGGCCGCCTTCTTCGCCTCCGAGCAGCAGGCAGCGGCCGAGTTCGTGCACGCGCATGGCCGCACCGCCAATGACGTGATGACGCGCAAGGTCGTCTCCGTCACGGCAAAGACCCCGCTTGCGGCGGCTGCGGACCTGCTGGACCGCCACCGCATCAAGCGGCTGCCGGTGGTGGACGATGGCAAGGTTGTCGGTATCGTCGCGCGCGCCGACCTGCTGCGCGCGCTTGCCGGCGCGCTCGCGACGCCGGCGGCGGCGGCAACGGACGATGCCGCGCTGCGCGAGGCGGTGCTGGCGGCGCTGCGTTCGCAGCCCTGGGGCCGCATGGCGACGCGCGGCACGGTGATGGTGGAAGCGGGCACCGTGCATCTCTGGGGCACGGTGATGGACGAGGCCGAGCGCCGCGCCTGCGTGATCGCCGCGGAGGCCGTTCCCGGCGTGAAGAGCGTCATGGATCACATGACGCTGTGGCACGACATCGACCCCTACAACCGCCCCGGCTGGACGAACTCCCCGCCGATCTTCTAGCGGTTCAGCGACGCGGTGAGCGCCGCCGCGTCGCGGATCGGCAGCCCGCACACGCCGCCGCTGCAGAGGTAAGCCGCCGGCGCGCCGGCCAATTTGCCATGGGCAGGATGCAGCGCCGGCACCTTGCCGGCGGTCGCGCGCAGCACGACCAGGTCCGGCGACTGGGCGGCAAGTGCGGCTGCGAGTAGCGCCGGCGCCTCCCCGGCGATCACCGCCACACGGCCGCGCTCCAGCAGATCGCCGGCGGCAAGCAGCGTCGGTGCGGCGGCGAGGCTTTCGCCCATCGCACCGAAGGACGCGAGCAGCGCCTCCGCCTGGCGCGCGAACTCCGTCTCGCCCGTCAGCAGGTGCAAGGTCGCCAGCACCTGCGCCATCATGCCGTTGCCGGCGGGGGTGGCGTTGTCCGCCGCGGTGCGCGGGCGTAGCAGCGGCACGTCGCCGGCATCGCGCGCCGTCATCGTGTAGCTGTTGCCATCCCGGAACCAGGTGTCCGTCGCCGCCACCAGCGCGCGGGCGTGGGCGAGATATGCGTCCTTTCCGGTTGCCTGGAACAGCAGCAGCGCTGCGCGCGCCATCGCCGCCTGGTCATCCAGCATGCCCGCGGCCGTGATCCGCCCGCCCTGCCCCGACATCCCGCCACCCGGCATGAAGGCATGGGCGACGCGTCCGTCCGCGCCTGCCAGGGCCGCGTCAATGGAGCGAAACGTTTCTTCCGCGAGCGCGATCCAGCGCGGCTCGCCGAACGCAAGCCCGGCGCGGACCAGTCCCGCGATGAGCAGCGCGTTCCAGTCCGCGAGCACCTTGCCGTCGCGCCCGGGCCGCACCCGCGCGGCGCGGGCGGCGAGCAGTTTCGCACGGCACGCGGCAAGCCGTGCCTCGTGTGCCGCGTCGCCGCGTGGCGTGATGCGCCGGAGGATCGTGCGCCCCTCCCAGTTTCCGGTCTGCGTCACGTCGTAGGCGGCGGCGAAATCCTCTGCGTCCGCGCCGAGCACCGTGCGAACCTCGACAAGGGTCCAGACGTAGAACTTGCCCTCCACACCCTCGGAATCCGCGTCTTCCGACGCCGCGAAGGCGCCGCCCGCGCGCATGTCCCGCGTGAGCCAGTCCAGCGTCTCGGCCGCGCGCCCCGCGAAGACCGGATCGGGCGACGCGGCGTGGGCGAAAGCCAGAAGCTCCAGGATTTGCGCATTGTCGTAGAGCATCTTTTCGAAATGCGGCACCAGCCACTCGGCGTCGGTGGAGTAGCGCGCATAGCCGCCGCCGAGGTGGTCGTAGATGCCGCCGGCGCTCATATGCTGCAGCAGCGAAACGGTCGCCGCCCGCCCCAGCTCGGCCCCTGCCTGCCACAGCAACGCGAAGATCGGCGGGTTGGGAAACTTCGGCGCGCCGCGCAGCCCGCCATGCTCGGGGTCGGTCGCATCCGCGAGTGCGGCCGCCACGCGCGCGGCGATGGCGGAACCGGGTGCTGCACCCGGCCGCTCGGCGGACATCGCGGCGAGCGCGCGCTGGAGGTTCGCGGTGTTGCGCGCGATCGCCTCGCCCTCCTGCGCCCACGCGCGCGCGATCCCGGCCAGGACCTGGCGGAAGGACGGCTTGCCCCATCTCGGCTCGGGAGGAAAATAAGTACCACCCCAGAACGGTTCGCCCGCGGGCGTGAGGAACATGGTGAGCGGCCAGCCGCCATGCTCGCCCATCGCGTGCAGCGCGGACATGTAGATGTGGTCGATGTCCGGCCGCTCCTCCCGGTCCACCTTCACGCAGACGAAATGCGCGTTCATGGCCGCCGCGGTTTCCTCGTCCTCGAAGCTCTCGTGCGCCATCACGTGGCACCAGTGGCACGCCGCGTAGCCGACCGAGAGCAGCACCGGGACGTTTCTGGCCCGGGCTTCCGCCAGCGGCGCCTCGCCCCACGCCCACCAGTCCACGGGATTGTCCGCATGCTGCAGCAGGTACGGGGAGGTCTCGTGACGCAGCCGGTTTTCGCTCAACACAGGCTCCTTTTGGGGAGGTCGGCTTGCGGGCGCGGCCGCGATGCCGCATGCACCGCCGCATGCCCGACCCGAACCCCTTCTTCAAGACTCACGTCTTTGTCTGCACCAACCGCCGGCCGGACGGCCACAAGCGCGGAAGCTGCGCCGCGAAGGGCAGCGAAGCCATGCGCGCCTACATGAAGGTCCGCGCCAAGGAGCTGGGCCTCGAGGGCGTGCGAATCAACAGCGCCGGCTGCCTCGACCGCTGCGAGGCCGGCCCCTGCACGGTGATCTACACGGACGGCACCTGGTACCGGATCACGACGCGCGAGGAGGCGGATGCCGTGCTGGAACAGCATGTGCGGAATGGCCAGCGCGTTCCGGAACTCCAGATCGACAATTAGCGTCCCGGCCCCGGTCCGGACCTGGCATGGGCCGTCGCTCCAAGGGGCTCTGCTCGCGCGATGGCCCTGGCATCCTGTCACCGGGTAATCTCGCGCAGTGAACACGGATACCATCTTCGCGCCGGCAACCGCTCAGGGGCGAGCGGCGATCGCGGTGCTCCGCGTCTCGGGGCCGGCGACACGCGATGTGCTGGCGCGGCTTTGCGCGCCGCCGCCACCACGAGAGGCGCGGCTGCGGACGCTGCGCGCGGCGGACGGCGAGACGCTCGACCACGCCATCGTCATCTGGCTCCCCGGCCCCGCCACCTACACCGGGGACGACTCGGCGGAACTGCACCTGCACGCCGGACCGGCGATCCTCGCCGCCGTGGCGGCCTCGCTCGCGGAGGCCGGCGCACGGCCAGCCGAGCCCGGCGAGTTCACCCGCCGGGCCTTCCTCGCCGGCAAGCTGGACCTGACCGAGGCCGAGGCCATCGCCGACCTGGCCGCCGCCGAAACCGAGGCCCAGCGCCGCCAGGCCCTGCGCCAGCTCGAGGGCGGGCTCGCCGAGCGGTTGCGCGCCTGGTCCGGGCGCCTCACGGACATCCTCGCGCACGCCGAATCCCTCATCGACTTCCCGGACGAGGACCCCACGCAGCTCATGGACGAACTCGGCGCCGGCCGAGCGGCGCTGGCGGCGGAGTTGCGCGCCGCGATCGAGGATACCTCCGGCGAGCGCCTGCGCGAGGGCCTGGTGTTCGCCATCGTCGGCCCGCCCAACGCCGGGAAGTCCACGCTCTTTAACTGGCTTGCCGGGCGAGATGCCGCCATCGTTGCCGCCACCCCCGGCACGAACTCGGGACGTGATCGAGTCTCGTGTCGTTCTGGGAGGCGTGCCAGTGACCCTGTTGGACACCGCGGGACTGCGCGATTCGGCGGACCCGATCGAGCAGGAAGGCGTCGCCCGCGCCCAAGCCCGCGCCGCTGAAGCAGACCTTGTGCTCAACCTCCATGCCGCCGACGGCGCGCCCCTGCCGGTCGGGGCCCGCCGCGTGCTCGCCATCGCCACCAAGACGGACCTGCATGCAAGCGGCGCAGAGCTCGCTATCAGCGCCGCCACCGGCGCCGGCCTGCCGGCGCTGCGTGGGCGCCTCGCCGAGGAAGCCATCGGGCTGACCCGCGCCGCGGGCCCGCCGCCGCTTACGCGCGCGCGCCACCGCGCGGCGCTGGCCGAGGCCGCGCGCTGCCTGGAAACCGAGGCGGAACTCCCCGAACTCATCGCCGAGGACCTGCGCGCCGCCCGCGCGGCACTCGGCCGGGTCACCGGCGAAACCGGGGTCGAGTCCGTGCTCGATGCCATTTTCGCCCGGTTCTGTATCGGCAAGTAGTTGACTTTAATGTTTTAATTCGCTGTTGCATCGATCGGCCGCGGGGTGAGGCGCGGCTTTTTGTCATGGTATCGAAATGAAAATGCGAGCCGGGCCGCGATTCCTGGCCGCAGCTCGCGATATGCTTGGCGCGAGGCCCGCGCCTCCGATAGAAGCCCGTGCGAGGATCGAGTTATGCACAGCCCCTCTCCGGACATTGTTGTGATTGGTGGCGGCCATGCCGGCACCGAGGCCGCGGCGGCGGCGGCCCGCATGGGAGCGCGAACCATGCTCGTTACGCATAGCGTCGCGACGATTGGCGCCATGTCCTGCAATCCTTCGATCGGGGGCGTCGGCAAGGGGCATCTGGTGCGCGAGATCGACGCCCTGGACGGCATCATGGGCCGGGCCGCCGACATGGCCGCGATCCACATGAAGTTGCTCAACCGCTCCAAGGGGCCGGCGGTGCGCGGACCGCGCGCGCAGGCCGATCGCAGGCTCTACCGGGACGCGGTGCGGGTGCTGCTGGAAGCGACGCCGAATCTCGCCATCTGCGAGGGTGCAGTGGACGATTTTGAGCGCTATGCCGACGGAACGCTCGCCGCCGTCGTCATGGCGGACGGAACCCGGATTCCGTGCGCCGCTGCCGTGCTGACGACAGGGACATTCTTGCGCGGAGTCATTCACGTGGGAAGTCGACAGACTCCCGCAGGTCGTGTCGGCGAGGCGCCGGCTATACAACTGGCTGTACGACTCCAGGCGCTGGATCTACCGATGGGACGCCTGAAGACTGGCACGCCACCTCGGTTGGACCGCGCAAGCCTCGACTGGGAGGGCCTCGCGCCGGATCCGGGCGATGAGGAGCCCGAGCCCTTCTCCACCCTCACCGCGGCAATCACCAACC
Organism: uncultured Pseudomonadota bacterium; assembly: GCA_963764465.1. Lineage (GTDB taxonomy): Bacteria > Pseudomonadota > Alphaproteobacteria > Acetobacterales > Acetobacteraceae > JAJXXT01. The sequence continues at coordinate 842,772 of CAVXSO010000007.1, forward strand.
CACAGATCGCCTGCCGCATCACCGCGACGACGCCCGAAACCCATGCGGTGATCCGAGAAAACCTGCACCTCTCGGCGATCCATGCCGGCGCCATCTCGGGCCGGGGCCCGCGCTACTGCCCCTCCATCGAGGACAAGGTGCAGCGTTTCGCCGCCCGCGAACGGCACCAGATCTTCCTCGAGCCCGAGGGGTTGGACGACGCCACGGTCTATCCGAATGGCATCTCGACCTCGCTGCCGGAGGAGGTGCAGCTGCGGCTGCTTGCCACCATCCCGGGGCTCGAACGCGCGCGCATGGTTCGGCCGGGCTACGCAGTGGAATACGACTATGTGGACCCGAGGGCGCTGCTGCCGACGCTGGAGCTGAGGGCCCTCCCCGGCCTGTTCCTCGCGGGGCAGATCAATGGCACCACCGGGTACGAGGAGGCGGCGGCTCAGGGTATCCTCGCCGGCATCAACGCGGCGCGCCTGGTCGGCGGCTCGCCTGGCGTCACGCTGGACCGGGCGCAGGCCTATATTGGGGTGCTGGTGGACGACCTGGTGACACAGGGCGTCTCCGAGCCGTATCGAATGTTCACCTCCCGGGCGGAATACCGGCTGCAACTGCGGGCCGACAATGCGGATCTCCGGCTGACTGATTGGGGCATCGGCATCGGCGTCGTGGGCTCGAAACGAGCCGCGGCGCACGCCATATATAAGGGCGAAGTGGAGGCGGTTCGTGCTGGACGGAGCGCCGGGGCACGCGCCAAGGCACAGGTTGTGACGGAGGCGTTGTATGCCGGCTATCTGCGCAGGCAGGACGCGGAGATCCGGGCCTTCCGCCGGGAGGAGCGTGCGATTTTGCCGGCAGAATTGGACTACGGCGCGGTTGGTGGGTTGTCCGCGGAGCTTCGGGAAAAGCTCACCGCCATCCGGCCAGCCTCGCTCGGAGCGGCATCGCGTATCCAGGGCATGACGCCGGCCGCACTGGCGGCGCTTTTGCCCCATGTGCGTGCCGATTGAGCCTGCAAAACACTGCGGAATTGATTCACGTGAAACAACGGAGTCCCGGAATCAAACTCGCCCCCCAAGTCGTTGTTTCACGTGAAACATCGGAGCGGCTGGCCGCCTACGAGGCGGTTCTGCGAGCCTGGAGCCCGAAAATCAACCTCATCTCCAGCGGAGATCTCCAAAATCTGCGCGCCCGCCACATCGACGACGCCCTGGCGCTGATGCCCCTGATACGCCCTGGTACGCAACGCGCCATCGATCTGGGGTCCGGCGGTGGTGTACCTGGCCTCGTGCTGGCCATCGCCACGGGTATCGCCTTTGACCTCGTGGAGTCCGATATCCGCAAATCCGCGTTTCTGCGGGAGGCGGCACGCGTCACCGCCGCCCCCGTGACCGTCCACAACATCCGGATCGAGACGGCAGCTCTTGCGCCCGCCCCACTCGTCACCGCCCGTGCCCTCGCCCCGCTGTCGCGCCTGTTCGAATTATCGGCCCGTTTCCTCGCTCCCAGCGGTATTGCGCTCTTTCCGAAGGGCGATCGCCTCGATGAGGAATTGACGCGGGCACGTCGCCAGTGGACGATGGCAACCGCGATCCACCAGGGCCCCAACGGCCCTATACTCTGCGTGAGCAATCTTTGCCCCATCCCAGCATGATCCTGGCGGTCGCCAACCAGAAGGGCGGCGTCGGGAAGACAACCACGGCGACAAACCTCGCAGCCGGCCTCGCCGCGCGCGGTCAGCGTGTGCTGCTGGTCGATATCGACCCCCAGGGCAACGCCTCCACCGCCTTCGGCATCCACCGCAACGAACGCTCCAAGGGTACGTATGCCGTCCTCCTCGGCACGCCGCTCGCGGAGGCTGCGCGACCGACTGGAATCAAGGGACTCGACATCGTTCCCGCCGATCCAGACCTTGCCGGCGCCGAAATTGAGCTCATCAACGTCGATCAGCGCGAATTCCGCCTCCGCGAGGCCCTTGCGGATGCCCCATACGACATCATCCTGATCGATCTACCCCCCTCGCTGACCCTGCTGACCCTCAACGCCCTGGTAGCCGCCACCGGCGTGCTGGTGCCGTTGCAGTGCGAATTCCTCGCTCTGGAGGGAATTACGCAGATCACGCGCACGATCGAGGCCATCCGCCGCAATCTGAACCCAAAATTGCGCCTCGAGGGGGTCGTGCTGACCATGTACGACCGCCGCAACAACCTCTCAGAGCTCGTGGCGGCCGACGCACGGACGTTTTTCAACGCCAAGGTCTTCGAAACCGTCATTCCGCGCTCCGTCCGCCTCTCCGAGGCGCAGAGCCATGGCAGGCCGGTGCGCGACTACGACCCGAAATCCCCTGGCGCCGTGGCCTATGAGGCCCTCGCCGAGGAAGTTCTGGCCCGCGAGGCCCTGCCCGCATGAGCAAACCGCCCCAGCTCGGCCGCGGCCTTGCCGCCCTGATCGGCGACGCCGCGACACCCCCGCCCGCCGAGGGTATCGCCACCGTCCCGATCGAACAGCTCAGCTCCAGCCCCTACCAGCCGCGCCGGCATTTCGACGAGGCGAAGATGGAGGAGCTGACCAACTCCATCCGCGTCCGCGGTGTGCTGCAGCCCCTGCTGGTCCGGCCGAAGGACGGGGGTTGGGAAATCATCGCCGGCGAGCGCCGCTGGCGGGCGGCCCAGATGGCAGGGCTGCACGATATCCCGGTGCTGGTCCGCAACCTCAGTGACGATGAAGCCGCCGCCGCCGCCATCATCGAGAACGTCCAGCGGACCGACCTCAACCCGGTGGAAGAAGCCGAGGGCTATAAGCGCCTCTCGAACGATTTCGCCCTCACCCAGGAGGCGATCGCCCAGGCCACAGGCAAGTCCCGCAGCCACATCGCCAACGCCGTCCGCCTGCTCACCCTTCCCGGGGAGGTGCTGGACATGCTGCGGGACGGCCAGCTGACGGCCGGCCACGCCCGCACCCTGATCGGCCAGCCAGACGCGGTGGAGCGTGCCAAGCGTCTGGCCGAGCGCGGGATGACCGTCCGCCAGGCGGAGAACCTCGTCACCTCGCGCCAGGCCAAGCGCCAGCCCGAGCGCGACGCCGATATCGAGGCGCTGGAGGCTCGGCTCGCCGAGGCGCTCGGCTTGCGCGTTGCCATCGCCCATGGGCGAAGCGGCGGCACGCTGACCATCCGCTACCGCGATCTCGATCAGCTCGATATGGTGATCGCAAAGCTGAGTGGATGATTTCTTAGATATTTCTAATTTTCTATCTGGCTGCGCATCCAACTCAGCCGCGCCGCGTCGTCTTGCCACAGTGCCCGCGGCATATCCGCGAGCGGAATGCGCCCCTCCAGGATCGCCTCCGCCAGTGCCGTGTCGCCGGCGGCCACTTCCAGCGCCTCGCCGCCGCACAGCGCCATTGTCGCGCCTGAAGGGGTAATGCGCGCCACCGCGGCGAGATGCGGCGCGCCAATCGAGGCACGCTGCGCACGTTCGGCGAGAAATATCGCCATAGGGTTGTCCGCGCCGGCATCGCCACCACTGTCGCCAAGGGCGGCGAGCGTATCCGCGTCCACATCCTGCGCGAAAAGATCCCGGGCGGAGACAGATCGCTCCTCCGCTGCAACCGCCGCTCGCACCGGCGCCGTCGCCTCCCCGATACCTGCGAGGTGCGGCATGTTCTCGCCCGCTTCCGCGGCCTTGGAGAGCGCGGATTCGAGATCCGCGAGCACGGCCCGCCGCCGGCCAAGACTTTCTTCCGCCGCCAGCACGAACAGCAGCGGCGCAAGCTCCACAATCAGGTTCTCGGGCACGCGGTAGCGGCGCGCCGCCAGCGTCGCAGCGTTACGCGCGGATTGGCTGATCTCCACCGTCCAGCGACCACGTGGTGCTTCCACCAACTCCGGCAGTGGGCGCTCGCCCGTGAGCACGCCAGGGTCCACGCCAAGCGCGCGGGCCAGGCGCCGCTGCGTATCCTCCCGGTTGCCGGGCTGCATCCCGTTCTCGATGCGCCAGACGCTGTCCTTGGAAATACCGGCGCGTTCGGCAAGCGTATGCAGCCGCAAACCTTGGCGGCGACGCAGTTCCCGCAGCAATTCCGGACGGATTGGCAACGCCATGGCGACCTCCGCCCGGATCATGCCCGTGGATGCGTCGTCAATCCAGCCCCGTGTCGAATCATCCGATCCGCGATGTTTGATTCGAATTGATTCCGATTCGGATTCATTACGAAATCGTGGCAACGCGCCAATGACGAGATTTGGGGGAATTTGGAGAGTCATAAAGGAAGTCTGGGGCCCCAGGCCCCAGACCCCATAACCTCGGGGCTCGGGCCCCGGGGCCGCGACGACAGCAGGCAGAGTTCGCGCCTTACTCCCTCACGTCGACGAGTACGAGTTCCGCCGGAGATGTCGCCACGATCTCGACGCGCTCCTCGCCGGTGATCGCGACACCCGCCCGCTCCGGCACGGCGACGCCGTTCACCGTGAGCGTGCCGCGCGATGGCACGAGGTAGATTGCGCGCCCCGATCCTGGAGTCACGATGTGCCGTTCGCCGATAGCGAGTTCACCAGCAGCAAGAGAAGCATCGGCATGCAGCGGCAATGCCGATTCCTCTCGCTGCTCGCGCCCATCCGCCAGCACCGCGATACCACCCCGCGGGAAGCGCCGCGCCGCCCAGCCCGGGGCCACACGGGCGCGGTCCGGCATGATCCAGATCTGGAACAGCCGCGTCGGAGTCTTCTCCAGATTGTACTCGGCATGGACGATGCCGGTGCCGGCATGCATCACCTGGATGTCGCCTGCCTCCGTTCGCCCCTCGTTGCCCAGGCTGTCGCGATGCGTGATGGCGCCCTCCCGGACATAAGTGATGATCTCCATCTCCCGATGGGGATGCGGGTCGAAGCCGGTGCCCGGCGCGATCGCGTCGTCATTCCAAACGCGCAGGGCACCAAGCCCCATGCGCGCCGCGTCGTGGTAGCCGCCGAAGCTGAAATGGTGCTTCGCATCCAGCCACTCGTTGCGGAACGCGCCGAGGTCGCCGAAAGGCCGAACGTCGATCATGGTCTGTTCTCCGGTAAGTCGTTCGATATCGAACGATCAGCCGGGGATGTGGTCACTCGCTTCCTTCGCCGCAAGGGCGCAACCGCTGCCAGGCACCGCGGCGGCAGTCAGGCCCAATTTCCGCAGGAGTGTCGCCAACCGCTCGAGCTCCGCCCGGCTCAGCCCGCCCATTGCCCGCGCGATATCGGCGGCGTGGCGAGGAAACAGGTCCTCGATCAGCACCCGGCCCTCGTCCGTGAGCCCCACCGTCACGCTGCGCCGGTCGGCGCTGCCGCGGCAGCGCGCGATCAGGCCGCGCGCCTGCAGCTTGTCCAGCACATCGGTCATATTCGCGGCCGATGTCAGTACCTTCCGCCCGAGTTCCCGCTGCCCCAGCGGCCCCTTGTGCAGCAGCGCCTCGAGCACCCCGAGTTGGGTGGTGGTCAGCCCATGCGCGGCAAGCAGCGGTTCGACGACGCCGACGACGGAGCGCGACGCACGCAGCAGCTTCACATAAGCGCTGACCGCCGCGACCGTGCAGGGGTCCCGCACCCCGAACATCGCCTCCTTCGGCGCGGCCGACCCGTCCATGCTACCGGCACATCATCACGGGCAGCGGCGCATGCTCCAGCACGTGCCGGGTCACGCCCCCGAGGATCAGCTGCCGCAAACGGGAATGGGAATAGGCGCCCATCACCAGGAGGTCGGCGCCGAAATCCGCGGTCGCCTTGAGCAAGCCGGCCCCGACGTCGCGCTCCACCGGGCGGAAAACCGCGATATCAGCATTGATCTCGTGCAACGCCAGGTATGCCTGGAGATCCGCCGCACCCGGCCCGCGTCGATGGTACTCGTCCGCGGTGAGGATCCGCACCACTCCCGCGCGCTGCGCCCAGGGCAAAACGGCCTGAACCGCCGCCGCCGACTCGGCGGTACCATTCCAGGCGACGGCGATGCGCGTGCCAATCGTCTCCGGCGCGGCGTGCGGCGCGACGAGCACCGGCCGGCCGGAATCGAACAGCACCGCGTGCAGCGCGTCCGAAGAGGAAACGTCCTCCCCCGCCTCCGGATGGGGCACGATGGTAAGGTCGGCGAGCCGCGCCTGTTGCGCGACGAGGTCTTCCTCCCGGCCGGTGATCGTCGCGAAACTGGCCGTCGCCTGGCCCGCGCCGGGACGCGCCTCGGCCAGCGTCACACCATGGGTGACGACGAAACGCGCGAACATCTCATGGACGGCACGGGCCCGATCCCCGGACTCCTTCTCTGTCGCCGTCATCATTTCCTCGATCATCGCGCCGGAGAGGCCCTCGCCTGCCAACGGCGCCACGTCCCGCGCATCCACTCGCACATGCAGGGCGGTAACATGCGCGGCCCAGCCCTGTGCCAGCATCAGCGCGGTGGTCAACGCCGCCTCCCCCGCCGCGGTGCTGGTCAGCGGCAGCAACAGCTTGCGGATCGCCATGGTGCGTCTCCCCTCTTATTCGCCCTGAAAGGTCTAGCACATCCTCAGGCCCGGACGTCACGCCGAAGCGTCACCGGCTCACCGCCGCGCCACGGCGACCCCGGCTTGTTCAAGCGCGCACAGGATCGCTGCGGCCGCCGCTTCCGCATCCGTGGCATCGACCGCGAGCCAGGAACCGGGCCCCGGATCGGCCGCGAGGGCCGATTCCAGCACCTTGAGATCGGCGTCCGAGGCGTCTCCATGCCGGCCGGCGACACGTGCCCGAAGTATGCCAGGCGCCGCCGTCAGCCAGATACCCAGAAAAATCCCACCGCCGGCGGCGCCATGCAGCAACGCGCGATGGGCCGGATTCATGAAGGTTGCATCGGCGATCACACCCTGGCCGCGCGCCGCCCGCGTCATCCTGGCCAGCTCCTGGAAAACCCGCTCGCTCGCCGCCGGCGTGTAGGCGTCCGGCCCCAGCCGCGCCTCCGGCGCCTGGCCGTGCAGCCGCTTGCGGGTCTCGTCGGACCGCAGGATGAGCGCCCCGGGCGCGGCGCCGATGGCCGGCGCGAGAAGCCGGGCAATCGTCGACTTCCCCGCCCCGGGAAGCCCACCGATCGCCAGCACGAAACCCGGCGGCGGGGAAAGATAAGCCACGGCGCGAGCAAGGCCGGCCACAGCCGCATCCATGTCGGCTTGCGTCGCCGCGATATGCGCCCGGATCATGGCTCGGAGCGAGAGGAACAGCGGCAGACCCTCGACGAGGCCCGCGTCGCCATCCCGCGCGACGAAGCGATTCAGCACCCGGTTGGCCGCGGCGCGCCCGGCACGCCGCTCAAGATCCATTAAAAGGAAGGCGACGTCGTAGCCGATGTCGAAACACGCGAGATCTTCGTCGAACTCCAGCGCGTCGATCGGCACTGGGTGTCCCTGCCAGAGGACGATGTTGCCCAGATGCAGGTCCCCGTGGAGGCGGCGCAACCGGCCCGGGCGATGCGCGAGCCAGGCGCCGACCGATGACAGCGCGGCCCGCGCCGCCGCGCGCCATTTCTCGATCTCCACCGCGTCGAGCCCGGCCGCGAGCGCCGCGGTGGCGTTGCCCTCTATGAGTTCGCCAAGCGCTGCGGCCTGGTCCCGCGCCACCACCGGCGACGTCGCGTGCCACGCGGCGACGGTGTCGGCGAGCGCGTCCAGCAGCCCCGGCGGAAGCGGTCCCGCGGCCACGCGCGCATCGAGAAAGTCCTCGGCGGGGACTCGCGCCATCTCGGTCACCGCATCCTCGACCGGCCCCTCGCCGTCGAGGGCCAGGCCGGAAGCCCCGCGCGTCAGCCGGCGAACGCCACGGTAGAGATCCGGGGCGTGCGACGCATTAAGCGCCATCTCGCGTTCCGCCGCCGCCGTCCGGGCCGCCAGTGTCGTGAAGTCCACGTAGGCCAGGCGGACCGCCTTGCGCAGCTTCCATACGCGCTCGGCGCCGACGAACACCGCCGAGATATGCGTTTCGATCGGGTCGCTACCGGCGAGCGCGCGCAGGAAAGCTGCCGCCTCGTGCTGCGATTCGGGAATCACGCCCCCGCCTCCGCGGCCGTCGCCCCAACGAAGCCCTATGGATAAAGCATGCCGGTGCGCCAGGCCCCGTCCTCGCGGTTGAACACCACGCGCTCGTGCAGCCGGTAGGGCATATCGCGCCAGAACTCGAAATGCTGTGGAATCAGACGGAAGCCGGACCAGTGCGGCGGGCGGGGAACGCTGTCGCCAGGATAGCGGGCGTCGAGCTCCGCCACGCGCTTCTCCAGCACCTCGCGCGAGGGCAGCGGGCGGGACTGGTCCGAGGCGTTGGCGCCGAGGCGCGAGACCCTGGCGCGGCTGGCAAAATACGCATCCGCCTCCGCCGCGGTGACCGGCTCGACCGGCCCCTCGGCACGGATCTGCCTGCGCAGGGACTTCCAGTGAAACAGCAACGCGGCGCGGGGATTGGCGGCGAGCTCCCCGCCCTTGCGGGACTGGAGGTTGGTATAGAAGACGAGGCCGCGGCGCGGATGCTCCGGCCCGTCCACGCCCTTGAGCAGCACCATCCGGGCGGACGGATGGCCATCCGGCGTGGCGGTTGCCAGCGTCATCGCATTGGCATCATTGGGTTCGCTGGCCTCGGCCTCGCCGAGCCAGGCGGTGAGTTGGGCGAACGGGTCCTGATCCATGCGCGCGGCCTCTTCGATGGAGGGCGGGTTATGGGACGCGGCCGCCGCGGCGCCAAGCGCCACTTCGCGCCCGAACCGCCCGGCCGGCGGTCTGCCTGGCTTGCGCGCGAGCGGGGGCTGCGCGACAGATGCAACATGGACGACAGCAAAACGCCACCCCAGGGCACGCTGATGCGAGGGAAGCGGGGCCTCATCATGGGGGTCGCCAACGACCGCTCCCTCGCCTGGGGGATTGCCGCCGCCTGCGCGGCCCAGGGCGCCGAGCTCGCCTTTTCCTACCAGGGCGACACGATGGAAAAGCGTGTCCGTCCGCTGGCCGAGAGCCTGGGTGTACCGCTGCTGCTTTCCTGCGATGTCGGTGACGACACGGCGATCGACGCCACGTTCGCCGAGCTCGGCCGGGTCTGGGGGCGCCTCGATTTCCTGGTTCACGCGATCGGCTTCGCGGACAAGCAGTATCTGCGCGGACGCTATGTAGACACGCCACGCGACGCCTTTCTGCAGGCGCTCGACATCTCGTGTTATTCCTTCGCCGCCGTCGCGCGGCGCGGCGCGGCGATGATGCCGGAGGGCGGCGCCATGCTGACCCTCTCCTACCTCGGCGCCGAGCGGGTGATGCCGCATTATAATGTGATGGGCGTCGCAAAGGCGGCGCTGGAGGCGTCTGTCCGCTACCTCGCCGCCGACCTCGGCGGGCAGGGCGTGCGGGTGAATGCGATTTCCGCTGGCCCGATCCGTACGCTCGCTTCCTCGGGGATCGGCGACTTCCACTACATATTGCGCTGGAACCAGCTGAACGCACCGCTGCGGCGCAACGTCACCATCGGCGAGGTCGGCGGGGCCGCGCTCTATCTCCTGTCCGAACTCGGCTCCGGCGTGACCGGAGAGGTTCATCACGTCGATGCCGGCTACCATCTCGTCGGAATGAAGAACCCGGACGCGCCGGATATCGCGGTGGCCGGCTGAACCGCGCCAGTGTCGCACAACAGCTTCGGCCATCTCTTCCGCGTGACGACCTGGGGCGAGAGCCACGGGCCGGCGATCGGCGCGGTGGTGGACGGGTGCCCACCGCGCATCGCGCTCACCGAGGCGGATATCCAGCCATTCCTCGACAGGCGACGGCCTGGGTCGTCAAAATTCACCACTCAGCGGCAGGAAGCCGATTCCGTGCGGATCGTCTCCGGTGTTTTCGAGGGGATGACGACCGGTACACCGATATCTCTCGTCATTGAGAACACGGACCAGCGCTCCCGCGATTACGCGGACATCGCGGCGAAGTTCCGTCCCGGCCACGCGGACGTCACCTACTTCGCCAAATACGGAATACGCGATTACCGCGGTGGCGGAAGATCGTCCGCGCGGGAAACAGCGATGCGGGTGGCGGCCGGGGCGATCGCACGCAAGATTCTAGTCGGCATGACGATCCGAGGCGCGTTGGTCCAGATGGGGCCGCACAAGATCGAACGCTCGCGCTGGGATTGGAACGAAGTCGATAGCAATTCGTTCTTTTGTCCGGATAAATTCGCCGTCGAACCGTGGGAAGCCTATCTGGCTGGCGTCAGGAAATCCGGATCTTCCTGCGGCGCCGTGATAGAGGTGGTGGCCGAGGGCGTGCCGCCGGGGTTGGGCGCGCCGATCTACGGCAAACTCGACGCGGAAATCGCGGCGGCGCTGATGAGCATCAACGCGGTGAAAGGGGTGGAGATCGGCGACGGATTCGCCGCCGCCGAACTTACCGGCGAGGAGAACGCCGACGAGATGCGCATGGAGGGCGGCGAGGTCCGTTTCCTCGCCAACCATGCGGGAGGCATCCTCGGTGGCATCTCTACCGGGCAGCCGATCGTCGCGCGCTTCGCGGTGAAGCCCACCAGCTCCATCCTCTCGCCGCGCCGGACCGTGGACCTCAAGGGCGAGGACACCGAAATCATGACCAAGGGGCGCCACGATCCCTGCGTCGGCATCCGCGCCGTGCCGGTGGGCGAGGCGATGCTCGCCTGCGTGCTCGCCGACCACCTGCTGCGTCACCGCGCGCAGAACCCGGACGCGCCGACCCGGCTCAGGCTGCCGCGCAACTGACGCCGACGTGCGCCCTCGTTCCGCGGAGGCGTCCACACTTTTTAATATATGGCGACCAGTGGTTGGGGGGCCGGGCCGCCGCGCTTACCGCTTTACGTAGCGGCGCTCGCCGCTGGCCGGATGGAACCAGACATCCACAACCGCGCCATCCGGCTCGCGGAACCGCTCCCCCGTGCGCTCCCAACCCGGACCAGGCGCCTCGGTGTGGGCCCGGTAGCGCCCCTCGAATACTGTGCCGAGCACGATCAGCAGCCCCACGCCGATCGCCCCGAACACCGGCCGGCCCGCGCCGGCAAGCCCGGCAATGATCCCGCCGGTCATCAGCACGACGCCGAAACCGAGGACCGTTCCGCGCAGGATCACGCGGGTTCCAGCACCACGGCGGTGCCGTAGGCCACGATCTCGCTCATCGTCTGGCCGATTTCCGACGAATCGAAGCGCATCATCAGCACCGCGTTGGCGCCCATCTCCGTGGCGTTGGCCACCATCCGGTCCAGCGCGTGGCGGCGCGCCTCCTCCAGCATCTCGGTGTATTCCTTGATCTCGCCGCCGACGAGCGAGCGCAGGCTGGCCGCGATGTTGCCGCCGATGCCGCGGCTGCGCACCACCACGCCGAAAACCTGCCCCAGCGTGCCGCGCACGCGATGGCCGGCCACGTTCTCCGTCGTCACCACGATCATCGGGATTCCTTCCGGTTTGGGGTTCGCGCCTGGCGGGCGAGGCCGAGAAGGCGCTGGCGGGCGAGGGTTTCGGCGGGGGAGCCGGTGCGCTTGATCTCCCGCTCCGTCTCCCACAGCGTGGTGCAGGCGGCCTCCAGCCCGGCGGGCGACCAGCGCTCCAGTGCGCGGACGAGCTGGCGTTCGCGCTTGAAGAAGACCGGGGGGCGGATCGCGCGCACCGCTTCCGCGGCACTCTGGCCCTTTTCGCGCATCCCCAGCGCCGCGCGCGCCAGGCGCTGGAACAGCGGCAGTGCGGCGCGCATGACCTGGACCGGGTTGGCGCCCTCCGCCATGGCGCGGGCGAGCGCGCGGTCGGCGGTCTCGGCATCGCCTTCGGCGGCGGCGTGGATCGCATCGTCAAGCGACAGGCCGGAGGCCTCGCCGATCACCGCCTCGGCATCAGCCAGCGTCACCCGCCCGGCCTCGCCCGCATACAGCGCCAGCTTCTCCACCTCGGCGCGGGTGATCGCGCGGTCGGCGCCGAGCTGGTCGGCGAGGAAGGCGAGCGCGTCCGGCGCGGCCGAGACACGGTGCGCGCCGAGGATGGCGCCGATCGTTTCCTCCAGCGCCCGCCCGTCCTCCGCGTAGCAGCCAAGCACCGCCGCGTCGGCGGCCTTGGTCAGCTGCGTCACCAGCTTCGACCGGCCGGTGAGCCCCGGCCCTTCGAGGATCAACAGCGCCTCCCCGGGGCCGGCGAGTGCCGCGGCCACCGCGCCCGCGGCGCCGTCCCCCGCCTCGCGCAGGCGCACGACACGCCGACCGCCGGTCAGCGCGAGCGCCGTCATTTCCTCGGGAACGCGCGACGCTTCCTCGCGCGCGAGCTCGACATAACGGAATGGGTCGTCGAGCGTGCCGAGGATGCGCCTGGCCAGCGCTGCGCCGCGCTCGCGGATCAGCCCCTCGTCCTCGCCATGCAGCAGGATCGCCCGCACGGCGCCGGGATCGCGCAGGAAGCGCTCGGCCTGGCGCGGTTCGATCTTCATCGCCGCGGGCGCTTCATGTGGGGCATCGCATCAGGTCGGCGGCGGCGGATGTTTCTCAAAATAGAGCGCGAGTTGCAGCGCGATCTGGTCCGCCAGCGCCGCGGCCATCCGGCGCTGCACTTCCTCGTTCTGCATATCGGCCGCGAAATACTGCTGGTCGATGATGTCGAAGCCATCGACGTCGCGCGCGGTGCCGTGGGCGAGTGTGGCGCCGGAGGCGTCCTCGGCCGTGAGGGTCCAGTTGGCGCTGCCGATCAGGCGGACGCGCGTCGGCACCGTATCCGGCCGCACGGCGATGGGGTCGCCGGAAAGGCCGAGCGACGTGACGAGGCGGTAGCGGTGAACTGCGCCCGGCCCATCCTGCTCGAGGCGCGCCTGCAGCGCCTCGCGCGTGAGCTGCCCGAAGCGGTCCGGGATGATGGCGACATCGATCTGCGAGAGGCCAGCCACCGCGGGTGCCGTCGCGTCACGCCTGGCATAGACCGGATGGAAGCCACAACCGGCGAGAGCGAGCAGGGCGAAGGCGAGGAAAGGGCGGGTCACGCCCCGAGTTTAGCGGCAGGCGCGGCGCGGCGGAACCGGGCGGGATGCATGGAGGCGCGGGCGAGGAATTTCGTATGCCTGGCGCGCAGGGCCGGGGTGGCGGGGTCGGTGAGGGCCGGGGCACAGCCGCGCGCCGCCCAGATGGCGCGCGACCACCGTTGCGCGAAGTCCGGGTGGAGATCCAGCATCGCCTCACCCTCGAACGCGCTGCGGTTGCCGGTGTCGAGGTAGGTTTCGCAGGCAAGACCCTCCGCCAGGATCACATCGTGGCGCGACAGCTCCACATGCCAGTAAGTGATGGACCCGCGCGTCTCCTGGGCGATGCTGCTGCCGTTGACCAGGTGGCGGACCGGAACCAGCGCGCCTTCCACCAGCACCGCGTGGTCCGGCGATAGAACCAGGTCCCGCTCGGGCAGTTTTTCCGCGAAGGCCTCGGCGCGGATGCGTACCGGCATCACGTCGTAGGGGCGCGCATGGCGCGAGAGATCCAGCGCCCGGTGGCCGAGCCAGACGATCGGCGAAAGACGGCCCGACGCCGTCAGCACCAGGTCGCCGACCGCAAGCGACTCAACGGCGACGAGGCCGCGCGCGGTGGCGATCTGCGTGCCGCCGGCAAAGCAGGCGGTGATAAAGGTGTTGGCACTGTCGCTCGACACACGCACCGATGCGGCGCCAGGCAGTGCCAGCGTCGTCCCGCCCGACAGCGTCAGCTTTCCACCGGAAAACGTGACGTAGGACTCGACCGTACCGGTGAGCTCCAGCGTGCTGCCGGGCGCGAACCCCTCGACGGGCTGTGCCGCCACACCCGTGGCGTTGCCGGCCAGCAGCCAATGCGCTCCCGGGTCCAGCGTGATCGCGCCGAAATGCGAAATGCTCACCCCGAAGCCGCCGAGCGTGCCGGAACCGGCACCGAACTCCAGCGTCGCCGAGAAGGGCGTGGCGGTCTGCCCACCGTCGATCCCGCCGATGAAGACGGCGCCCGGTTCCACCACCAGGCGGGAGGATGTCAGTGAATCCTGCAGCGAGACCGCCGTGCCCGCTGCGGTGGCGAAGATGGTGCCGGCGTTGATCAACGTGCCACCACCAATCACGCCGTAGCGCGCGGCAAGCGTGCCGGTGTTGGTGACGACCCCGCCATTGGTGAGCTGAACGGCAAAGCTCGCGAGCGTGCCGGCGTAGGCGCCAAACCCGGACGTATCGGCGGTGACCAGCCCGCCCGCCTCGTTGACGAGCGTCGTGCCCGCGCCGAGCACGATGCCGTCGCCGCCGTGGCCGCGTATGGTGCCGGCGTTCACGACGGTTTCCCCGCCGCCGCTCACGGCCACGATGCCAATGCGCGTGCCGTCGATCGTGCCGCTGTTGAACAGCGTGCCGGCCTCCGCGTAGATGCCGCCGCTGCCGCCCAAGAGCGTACCGTTGTTGGTGAAGGTACCCGTCGTGATCAGACGATAGGCATCCACCACCTGGTGCGGGGCGACGGTGTTGCTGCCGGAGGCGGTGGCGATGGATTGCAGGTTCACCAGGCCAAAATCGACATAATGGCTGCCGAGCCCCGCCAACGTCGCCAGCGGACCGGAAATGACCAGCGTGCTGACGACCGATCCGCCGATCGGGTTGCCGCCATCCACAATGCCGGTGATGCGGGCGGGATTGCCGGGAAGCTCCACGAGGGCTGGCGCGCCAGCGTCGGCGCGGATCGCGGCGCCGGCGGCGACAACGAAGCCGGAGCCGCCACTGCCGCCATTGAACGTCGCGCCGCCGGCGAGGTGCACGGCAAGCGTGCCGCCGGTGGTGATGGTGCCGGTGTTGCCGAGGTACCCGCCGGCAACCTCCACCGCGGTGCCGGTGGCGAGGATCACGCCGGTGTTGGTCAGCCTGCCGCCAGCGACAAGGACGCTGTTCGTGCCTTCCGAGATCGTGGCGCCGCTTGCCAGCGTGCCGGCGACGGTCAGCCGTTGGCCTGGCGCGATCGTGTCGAGCGACCCGAAGATCCAATTGGCGCCGGCATCGACCGAAACCGCTCCGAAATCGACAACGGTGGTGCCGAGCGCGCCGAGATACGTGCCCGCCCCGGCGCCAGCGAGTTCCAGAACGCTGGTGGCGGTGGAGCCGCCGTCCACGTTGCCGGACATGAAAAACCCCGGCTCGAGCACGAGCCGTCCGTTGGCGGAAAGGCGCAGCGCGCCGCCAGGCCCGCCCAGGATCTGGCCGGCGTTGGTGACCGTGGCGGCGACCACGCCGAGCTGCGCACCGGACACGATGCCGCTGTTGACGAGGGTTGGCGCGACGACCGCCGTGGCGCCAAGGATCGTCCCGGTGTTTGCGGCATACGTCGCAGTGACCGCGATCCCGCCAGCGCCCGTGGCTGTGACGAGGCCCGCGTTCCTGAGCACGGAAACTCCGGAGACTCCGCGACTGCCCCCGTAGATCTCGCCGCCGGCGCTGTTGGTGACCGCGTCGCTGGCGGTGCCCTGGATGCCGATCGTGTAGCTCGCGATGGTGCCGGCATTGTTCACGGTGCCCGCCGCGACGAGGCGGATACCGACGCTGCCGCCGCCGATATGCGCGCCGGCGGCGTTGGTGATGAGGCCGGCGTGGTTGAGCACGACGCCGGTGACGTAGCCCGCGATGAGCCCCTGGTTGGCGACGGTGAGCGGGCCGCCACTGGGGAAATTGTAGACGGCGCCCATCGTGGCGATGACGGCACCACCCTTTGCGTTGACAAAGGTGCCGGCGCCGAGATCGATGCCGTAACCGACGGCGGCGAGGACGGTACCGGAATTCGAAACCGTGCTCGTGACCCCGATGGGGGCGACGATCGCATGGCCGGCATAGGTATGGTACCAGTACACGACGGCACCGGAGAGGATCGTGGCGTTCGCGTCCGACAGCGTGATCGGCCCGGCAATCGCGCCTGCCAGAGTTTGCGTCATGACGGCAACGCTGGCATGGCCGAAAACCGACCGCTACCGGAAAAAGCGCCAATCACCGTCCACTTCGTCATGGGAAAGGCGACGCGCGGCGGACCGGCCGACCGCCGGAGAGCCCTGTGGCGGTGAACGCCGTCAGCCCGCGGCGATCAGGTTCACGATGCGTCCCGGGACATAAATCCGCTTCACGACGCGCTTGCCCGCGATGTTGCGTGCGACATTGGGCTCGGCTTCAGCGGCGGCGAGGACCGCCGCTTCCGGCGCGTCCGGCGCCACCGCGATGGTGCCGCGCAGCTTGCCGCCCACCTGCACCGCGATCGTGATGCTCTCCGGTGCCGCGAGTGCCGGATCATGCGAAGGCCAGGGCATTTCCGCGACCAGCGTCCTGCTCGCGGGCGAGCGGCGCTCATGCAAGGATTCCGCGAGGTGCGGCATCATCGGCGCGATCAGGCGGATCAGCACATCCGCGGCTTCCGCCCGCGCGAACGCCATGCCCTCGCCGTCCGCCGGTGCGTCCGCGAGCGCGTTGGCAAGCTCGTGGATGCGCGCGACGGCGACGTTGAAACCGAACACCTCGATGGCGGACGTCACCGCCTCGATCGTCGCGTGCGTGGCGCGGCGCAGCGCACGGGCGGCGCCGCCGAATGAAGCCGGTGCCTCGCCCGGCTCAGGAATGTTCTCGAGCGTGCGCCAGAGCCGCTGGATGAAGCGCGCGGCGCCCGCGACGCCGGCCTCCGTCCACTCCATGTCGCGCTCGGGCGGGTTGTCGGCGAGCACGAACCAGCGCGCCGTGTCGGCACCGTAACGGTCAATGATCGCGTCCGGCGCGACGGTGTTGCGCTTGGACTTGCTCATCTTCTCGATACGCCCGATCTCCGCCGGTGCGCCCGTTGCCACCACCGTCGCGGTGCCGTCCGCGTTGAGGCTGACCTCGTCGGGCGCGAGCCAGGCGCCGTCCACCGCGCGGTAGCTCGCATGCGTCACCATGCCCTGGGTGAACAGGCCCGCGAACGGCTCCTTCGCCGCGAGCATGCCGAGGTCGGACATCGCGCGTGTGAAGAAGCGCGCGTAAAGCAGGTGCAGGATCGCGTGCTCGATGCCGCCGATATACTGGTCGACCGGCAGCCAGTGGTCCGCCGCCTCCCGGTCGAGCGGTGTGGCCGCCTCGGGGGAGCAGAAGCGCGCGAAGTACCAGGACGAGTCCACGAAGGTGTCGCAGGTATCGGTCTCGCGCGTCGCCTGCCTGCCGCATTGCGGGCAGGCGACATGCTTCCATGTCGGGTGCGAGTTCGAGCGGGTTGCCACGCACCTTGAAGTCGAGGTCGCCGGGCAGCCGCACCGGCAGGTCCTTCTCCGGCACCGGAACGATGCCGCAGGCGTCGCAATGGATCATCGGGATCGGGCAGCCCCAGGGGCGCTGGCGGGAGATGCCCCAGTCGCGCAGGCGCCACGTGGTCCTGCCGGTGCCGCTGCCGCGCTTCTCGAGTTCCGCGATGGCGGCGCGCTTGGCTTCGTCCGGTGCCGCGAGGCCGTTCAGGAAATCGGAGTTGATGATGCGGCCAAGCCCGGTCCAGGCCTCGTTGCCGATGCTGAACGAGGCCGCGTCCTGGCCCTCGGGCAGCACCACGGGCGGAACGGGCAGGCGGTATTTGCGGGCGAAGTCGAGGTCGCGCTGGTCGTGCGCGGGGCAGCCGAAAATGGCCCCGGTGCCGTATTCCATCAGCACGAAATTGGCGATCCAGACCGGATACGTCTCGCCGGTGAACGGGTGGCGGACACGCAGCCCGGTGTCCCTGCCCTTCTTCTCCGCCGTCTCGATCGCGGCCTCGGACGTGCCGCCGGCACGGCATTCCGCGACGAAGGCGGCGACCGACGGATCCTTCGCCGCCAGCGCCGCCGCGATCGGGTGCTCGGGGGCGATGGCGAGGAAACTCATGCCGAACAGCGTGTCCGGGCGCGTGGTGAAGACGACGACGGAATCCTCGCCCGCGATCGGGGTTTCGAGGCCGAAACGTACCTCCGCGCCATCGCTGCGGCCGATCCAGTTGGCCTGCATCAGGCGCACGCGGTCCGGCCAGCGGTCCATCGTGGCCAACGCGTCGAGCAGTTCGGGGGCGTATTTCGTGATGCGCAGGCACCACTGCCAGAGGCGACGCTTTTCCACCACGGCGCCGGAGCGCCAGCCGCGCCCGTCGATCACCTGCTCGTTGGCCAGCACCGTCTCGTCCACCGGGTCCCAGTTTACCAGCGAGGACTGGCGATCCAGCAGGCCGGCGCGGTGGAAGGCGAGCAACAGGCGCTGTTGCTGGCCGTAATACTCGGGATCGCAGGTGGCGAACTCGCGCGACCAGTCGAGCGAAAGGCCCATGCGCTTCATCCCCGCCTTCATGGCGGCGATGTTGGCGTAGGTCCATTCGCTCGGGCTCACGCCGCGTTCGCGCGCGGCGTTGTCCGCGGGCAGGCCGAACGCGTCCCAGCCCATCGGGTGCATCACGTCGCAGCCCTGCGCGCGGCGGAAGCGCGCCACCAGGTCGCCCTGGGTGTAGTTCCGCACATGCCCCATATGGATCTGGCCCGATGGGTAGGGGAACATTTCGAGGACGTAGTATTTTCGCCTGCCGGAACGTGGCTTGTCCTCGGCGCGGAAAAGCTCCTTCTCCGCCCATGCCGCCTGCCAGCGCGGCTCGTGGGCGCGAAAATCGTAGCGGGCGGCCGGCTCGGTCGCAGTCGTGTTCGGGCTGTCCATGACGGGTTTCTAGAACCCGCGCCTCACCGCGTCCACGCCGTCGCGGCGCTGGGCGATGCCGGAAAGCGTGGCCTCAGCTCTGCCCCTGGGACAGGACCCGCAGCTGGCGCGCGCGGTCCAGCACACGGTTTTCGAGCGCGGTCTGCACCGCGGGATCGATCTGGGCATCCACCCACTGCCCGTTCTGCAGCACCTGGCGGTAAAGCACGACGCGCAGCCCATCGGCGCGCAGCTGCTGGCCCAGGATGTAGGCCGTCGCCTTGAAGCGCTCGCTGGGTGTACCCGGCGGCTGATACCAGTCGGTGATGATGACGCCGCCAAACGGATCGGCGGAGGAAAGCGGCATGAAGGAGAGCGTGTCCAGCGCACCACGCCAGAGATAGGCATTGACGCCGAGCGCACCGCCCTGGTTGGCGCCGTTGGCACCGCGACCAAAGTCGAACGTGGCGCCGTTACCGCCGAGAATGCTGCCGTTACCGGCGCCGACACCGGTGTATCGCGGGTCGTTGTAGGCGGTGTCCGGCAGTGTCTTGCCGCCACTGCAGGCGCCCAGCACCAGTGGCAGCAGCAGGATGAACGCGGTCAGCAGGCGTGATGGCATAGACATTCCCCGGAGTCGCCCGCGGGTTCTAAAGCAGGGTGGAGGCGATTTCCAGGCATCGCGCGCGAGGAACGCCGCGAGGACGCAGCAAACGTTCGGCGCGGGGCAAAAGAAAGGGGCGGCAGGTTGCCCTGCCGCCCCCGGTAGCCTCGTTCCGGCTGGTTATTACCAGTTGAACGTGTTGCCGATCAGACCGCCAACGGCGTGGGTGTTGTTCTGCGCGAGACCCGGAGAGGCCGTCGCGAAGTCATAGCCAACCTGGTGACGCTGGCCCCACAGGAACGACAGGAACGCGGAGGTTCCCGGCGCCCAGGCATAGGTGCCACCGACCGCAACGCCGGACTGGCTGCGAGACGAGTAGCTGTCGCCAGCGGCCGCACCGCCCGCGCCCGCCGTGTTCACGTACGCACCCTGCGAGTGGTAGTGCAGGTACGACGCGCCGACGATGAACGGCCCGAACGCATAGGACGTGCCGACGACGAAGCCGAGTTCGCGCGAACCGCCAGAGCCCAGCGGAACAAGCGCGGCGTAACCGGTGCCGTTGCTGTTACCGCCGATGACGTCACCACCGACCGAAAAGCCGCCGATGGCCATCGTCGCGCCGAACTGCACGGTCGTCGGGTTCGAGGCACCCTGAGCCGCGTTGTTCACGTAACCGGCGGTCATCACACCGACCATCGCCGTCAGTGCGACCGGGCCCATCTTGCCCTGGTAGCGGCCCGTCGCGTCGAACGTGTTACGGCGTGCCTGCGCGCCGAAGGGACCCGTGATGCTCGACAGACGCGGGCAGCCACCGCCGGCCCCGCCCGTGGCGGCGCTGGTGCAGTTCGCCTCGCCCGTGTTGTTGAAGTTCGGCTCGTAGTCCACACCGAAGTCAAAGCCCGAGAACTGCGGCGACAGGTAGACGATCTTGCCCGTGCCGTAGGTGCCCGAGTTTTCCGGGAACGGCCAGTCAAGCGCCGCGTTGCCCGAGAAGACCGCCGGCAAGTCGCCGTTCCATCCACCGTCATCGAAGTTTTCGAAGTTGCCGGTCTGGAAGAGGCCCGAGGCGCCGTCAGTCTCGCCGAAGCGAACCTGGCCCCAGTTGCCCTTCAAGTAGCCGACTTCACGGCGGAAGATCAGCGTGTTGGTGCCGGTCGAGGCGCCAAGCGCGGACGAGCCGTTCTGGCGGACTTCGACGAAGGCGCCGAAGTTCAGGCCGTTCGCCGCGGTGCCCTCGAAGCCGGTGTAGAGACGGGCATACTCGCCGAACTGGATGTTGCCGGACTTGTTGCCGCCGGCATGATCCAGGCTATCGCCGCCGACCATCCAGTCGGTGTGCAGACGACCACGGAAATAGACCTGCATCGAGCCGGGCAGGCCCGTCGGGCCAGGAACAGACGAAGTCGGCCCGAAGATTACCGGGTCCGGCCCCAGGATGTAGCCGGACTGAGCGGCCTGTGCGTGGGCGGCCGAAGCCAGACCCATCGCGCCAACCACCGCGGTCGCGGCCATAAGGAGCTTGCGCATTTCTTCCTCCTCGTTGTGCCGGACAGGCCGGCGGAGAGACGAACCCCGCTCCGTTGCTGGTGCTAACCCCGCGAAGAACCCCCCGAAGAGGAGTCGCACCTGGAGCAGCCGGGTTCCGAGTCAGGATTATTGGAGAAAGGGTTGCCCGCCCGCAATGCTTGAAGGGCGTCATGCGTGACGTTGGCGGAACACTGTGGCGCGAAGGCCACAGTTCTTGTCAGCCCTCAGCCCGGCACGCTTACCAGTTGAAACTGTTACCGAGTGTAACACCAAAGGCGCGGGTGTTGTTGGAGGTGTCCCCCAACCCGCCGGTGGCGAAGTCGTACCCGATCTGGTGGCGCTGGCCGTACAGCATCGACAGGAAGGCCGTGGCGCCGGGCGCCCAGGCAAAGGTTCCGCCTGCGGCCACGCCAAGCTCCCGCCGCCCGCCCACGCCAGGCCCAGTGGCGCCCTGGTAGTCGGTGGCGTTGACCGCGGTGCCGACGATGAAGGGGCCGAAGGCGTAGGACGTGCCGGCAATCCAGGCGATCTCATGCCGGCCGCCGTCGGGCAGGGGGACGAAACTGCCGTTGATATTGCCGGTCAGGAAATTGCCGCCGATCGCGAAGCCGCCATAAGTAAGAGCGACGCCGGTCTGCACGATGGTGGGGTTGGAGGCGGGGGCGGAGGCGTTGTTCACGTGCCCGGCCGTCAACGTGCCGAGGGTGACCGTGACGCCAACCGGCCCGAGCACGCCGGTGTAGCGGCCCACGGCGTCGAACATGTTGCGCCGGAACTGGGCGGAGGCGGGACCGCTGATGCTCGACAACCGCGGGCAGCCACCCCCGGCACCGGCGGCCGCGCTGGCGCAGTTCGCCTCGCCGGAGCCGGTCTGGTTCGGCTCATACGCGAGGCCGAAATCGAAGCCGCTGAAGCGCGGCGACAGGTAGACGACCTTGGAGGTGCCGTAATACGCGCTGGTATCCTCGTAGGGCCAGACGAGCTGCGCGTTGGTACTGAACAGGTTCGGCAGGTCGGAGCTGTTCCACCCGCCGTCGTCGAAGTTTTCGAACGTGCCGGTGAGGAACAGGTCCGAGGCACCGTCGGTCTGCCCGAAGCGCAGCTGGCCCCAGCCGCCCTTCAGATAGCCGGTCTCGCGGCGGAAGATCAGCGTGTTGGTGCTGGTCGAGGCGCCGAGCGCGGGGGAACCGTTCTGGCGGATTTCCAGGAAGGCGCCGAAGTTCAGGCCGTTTGCCGCCGTGCCCTCGAAGCCGGTGTAGAGACGGGCATACTCGCCGAACTGGATGTTGCCGGATTTGCTGCCGCCGGCATGGTCCAGGCTATCGCCGCCGGCCATCCAGTCGGTGTGCAAGCGGCCGCGGACATAGGCCTCGATCGTCCCGGGAAGACCCGTGGGACCCGGGACCGACGAGGTCGGCGCGAAGATCGTCGGGTCCGGCCCCATGATCCAGCCGGACGCTGGGGTCTGCGCCGCCGCCGGCAGGGCGAGGCCAACGGCCGCGAGCATCGTCGTGGCAATGAGCGAACGCCGCATGTCTGGGCTCCTGATCACACGTCGTGGGCTGCGCCGTCCGAAAAGCGATACGCCTGCCGCGACGGGTGGTCCACCGGAAGTTCCCGCCAGGTGGTCAACGCGGCGCGAGCGCGCCGATGGCCCCGGCCGCGATGGCGCGGGGCAGGCGGCGGATGGTCCGTCCGGTAATCCCGCCCAAGGCGGCGCAGCCGGGTCCGGCGAGGCGGGACCAGCGCAGCGGCCCGAGACCGGGCGCGCCCGGGTGGCTCGCGGTCCGGAAGGCGGGGGAAAGGAAGGCCAGCGCGCCGGCGGCACGCGCCCGGCGCAGGCTCGCCGCATCGTGCGCGGAGCTGGTGAGAAGCCGCCAGGCGCGCGGCGCGTGCGCGGGCTTGCGGCCCTCACGCAGATGCAACCCGGCGCCGACCGCGCGGGCGAGGCGCCAGTCGCCAGCGACGGTCAGCGCCAGGCGGCGCTCCCGGCAGAGCCGCGCCAAGGCTCGTGCCAGGTCAGCGCGCCCTGGCGCAGCATCATGGCGAAGCACGATCCCGCAGAGGCCGGGCGGCGCATGGCGGGCGAACTCCAACGGGTCCGGGCCGCGCTTGTCGGTGAACAGCCAGAGGACCGGCTGGCGAGCCCGGTTGCGCCGCTTGACCGCCCTCGCCCAGCCGATGAGTTTGCCGTCCATGGAAACACCCATGCCCAGCTCGACCATCGCGGACCGCCTCGCCGCCGTCCAGGCCCGCATCCGCGCCGCCGCAGGCAACGCCGGGCGCGACCCCGCCGGCGTGACACTGGTCGCCGTCGCGAAGACGCACCCCGCGGAGGCGGTGCTGGCGGCCATCGCCGCCGGGCAGCGGCATTTCGGCGAGAACCGGGTGCAGGAGGCGGTCGCGAAATGGGCGGCGCTCGGCCCCGCCGCCGCCGGCACGGAGCTCGCCCTCATCGGCGGGCTGCAGACCAACAAGGCACGGGACGCCGTGCGCGTGGCGCAGGTGATCGAAAGCCTGGATCGCCCGAAACTGGCCGAGGCGATCGAGAGGGCGGCGCAGCACGAGGGGCGCTGCCCGCGGCTGCTGGTGGAGGTGAACGTGGGCGACGAGGCGCAGAAGAGCGGCGTGGCGAAGACGGAGGCGGACGTGTTCATCGAGGCGTGCCGCAAGCGCTTCGGCGAGAACCTCGTCGGGCTGATGTGTGTCCCCCCTGCCGGCAGCGACCCGGCGCCGCATTTTTCATGGCTCGCCGCCTGCGGCGCGCGGCACGGGCTCGCCGAACTCTCCATGGGCATGAGCGCGGATTTCGAGATCGCGATCGCGCACGGAGCGACGCGGGTGCGGGTGGGCACCGCGATCTTCGGGCATCGGTAGCGGGCCGCGATGCCGCGGCTTGCCGCTCCCGCCGCCCGGCGAGGCGCGGCCGGGGGCAAGGGAGATCGTCAAGGTGCGGCTGCCGAAGCCCTGAATCCGCGCGTCACGCGCGGGCGAGGCGCGAACGGAAATCCGCGATGGTGCGAGCGAGCCCGTCCTCGAGCGATACCTCGGGCTCCCAGCCCAGCTTGCGCCGCGCCAGCGAAATGTCCGGGCAGCGCCGCGCCGGATCGTCCTGCGGCAGCGGGCGATGCATCACGACCGAGCGTGAGCCCGTCATCGCCAGGACGCGCTCGGCGAGTTCCAGCATCGGGATCTCGTGCGGGTTGCCGAGATTGACCGGGCCGGTGAACGGATCGGGCTCGTCCATCAGCGCGAGGAACCCGGTGATCATGTCGTCCACGAAACAGAAGGCGCGCGTCTGCGTGCCGTCGCCGTAGATGGTGATGGGCTCGCCGCGCAGCGCCTGGACGATGAAGTTGGAAACGACACGTCCGTCATTCTCCAGCATCCGCGGGCCATAGGTGTTGAAGATGCGCGCGACGCGGATCGGCACGCCATGCTGGCGGTTGTAGTCGAAGAACAGGGTCTCCGCGCAGCGCTTGCCCTCGTCGTAGCAGGCACGCGGGCCGGTCGTCTCCACGTTGCCGCGATAGGTCTCGGTCTGCGGATGGATTGTGGGATCGCCATAGACCTCGCTCGTCGAGGCCTGGAAGACGGGAACCCGCAGCCGCCGCGCGAGCGCGAGTACATGCAGCGCGCCGAGCACGCTGGTGCGCGTCGTCTGCACCGGATCGAATTGGTAATGGACCGGCGAGGCGGGGCATGCAAGGTTGTAGATCGCATCCACCTCCACGAAGAGCGGCTGCGTGATGTCGTGGCGCAGCAGCTCGAAATCGGGGTGTGGCAGCAGGTGTGCGATGTTGGCGCGCCGGCCGGTGAAGAAATTGTCGAGGCAGAGCACCTCCGCCCCGCGTGCGAGCAGCCGCTCGCAGAGATGCGAACCGAGGAAGCCGGCACCGCCGGTGACGAGAACCCGCTGACCCTTCATGCACCGACCCTCATGCACCATGCTTCTCCCGCCAGGCAGCGCGCAACGCCGCCGACAGGTCGCAAGCGAACCGTTTGGTATCCAGCAGCGGCGAGGCGCGCACCCGTTCCCGCAGGCCGGCGCGCAGCGTCGCGAGCGCCGCGCGGTCGTCACCGAGACGGCGAATTATCGCAATGAACTCGGCATCGTCGCGCGCCACGAGCTCCGGCAGACCGGCATTGGAAACGTGGCTCGCCGCATGGCGGCCGGCGAAGGTATCACCTGCCAGCGTAACGACGGGCACGCCCATCCATAGCGCCTCAAGCGTCGTGAGACCGCCGGAATAGGGGAGCGGGTCGAGCGCGATATCGATTTCGTTTGCGTAACGTGAGAGCAGGGCGGCGTGCGGCGTGCGCCCGATGAAGACGAGGCGCTCGGGCCCGATGCCATGGCCGGCGAACCAGCGCGCGATGCGCTCCCGAGTCTCCTGGTGGTCGTAGCCGGCATAGACGAACTGGATGCGCGAGCCAGGCTGGTCGCGCAGCACCGCGGCCCAGAGGGCGACGGTTCGCGGGTTGATCTTGGGCGGGTTGTGAAAGCTCGCGAAGGTGAGCGGGCGATCCATGCCGGCGGGCAACGGTGCCGGATCCGGCGCCTCGGGCGGGTCGTAGGTGACGTAGCAGGCGGGCAGGCGCAGAACCCGTTCCGTATAGGCATCGTCCTCGCCATCCGGGACCTCGATGCGGTCGGCGATCAGCAGGTCCATCGCGGCGAGGCCGGTGGTGCCGACATAGCCGGCCCAGGTGAACTGCAGCGGCGCGGGCCGCCGCGCGAAGACACCGGGCCGGGCATGGCGGGTGTGGCCGCCGAGATCGGCCAGGATGTCGATGCGATCGCGGACGATGGCGGCGGCGAGCGCCGCGTCGTCCATCGTCCAGGCGTCGCGCCAGATCGCGGCACGTGCCTTGAAGCGGCGGGTGAGCGCGTCCTCGCCTGGCGCCGTGGCGTAAACGACGAGCTCCATGTCGGCGGGATCGAGCGCCTCGGCGGTGCCAATGGTGAAGAAGCCCACGGGATGCGAGCGAAGATCCGCGGACACGAGGCCAAGGCGCAGCTTGCGGCCGGCTTCCGGGCGCGGCGGCTGGTATTGGATCCGCGGAATCACGGCCGCTACCTCCTGCTGCCAGCGCGCGTGCAGGCGTCCGAGACGGGCGGCGGTAACACCGGGGGCGTACTGCTCCGCCATGAGCCGGGCCGAGAGGGCGATGGGGTCGCCGGGGCACATGGCAAGCGAACGATCGAAATTGGCGAGCGCCGCGTCCACCTCGCCGAGGCGCATCTGCAACTCCGCGAGGTTGAAGATCGCGGCCTCGTAATCGGGTGCTGCCTCCCGGGCGCGACGGTAAAGCGCCAGGGCCGCGGCGCTGTCGCCGGCATCGTCGCGCTGCACGCCAAGGCCGAAAAGCGCCGGCGGAAAGCCAGGGTCGTGGGCCAGTGCCGCCTCGTAGGCCCGCACCGCCGCGGCGCGGTCGCCGCAAGCGACGGCGGCGGCGGCGAGCTGCACGCGCAGCGCCGGGTCGGTGGGGAAATGCGCGGCGGCACGATCGGCGGCCTCGGTCGCGCGCTCGAGCTGCCCGGCGCGGCCGTGCGCCTCGATCAGTGAAAGCCACGCCTCGCGCTGGGTGGGGTCGAGGTCCACGGCGCGGCGCAGGTGATAATGCCCGCGCGCCGGGTTTCCCTCGGCAAGCAGCAGCTTGCCGAGCGTCATATGGGCCGCCGGATCATCCGGGTGGCGCTTGAGAAGGGCGGCGAGGCGCGCGGCGGCGGCGCGTTCGCGGCCAGATTCGGCCAGAAGCAGGGCCAGGTTGTACGCAGCCGCGGCGTGGTGTGGCGCGACCGAGAGAACCTCGCCGTAGAGGCGCTCCGCCGTCGCCCGATCCCCCAAGCCGTGCGCGTGCACCGCGCGCGCCATCACGGCCGCTACCGAGTGCGCGGGCGTGAAGGGCGCGGCACCGCCGGGCCGGATGGGTCGCCGGGACATGAATCGCGCTTCGGCGGCCACGGCGCACCTGTCAAGCGCCGCGCGGGCTCAGGGGCAGTATTTTGTGCGGCCCAGCCCGGCCCGCCCCGGCACGGGCGTCTTGCGGGGCAGCATGCAGCGGGCGTAATCAGCGCCCGCGTGAGCACGACCCTTGCCTCGGCCCCATCCCGCAAGGCGATTCCCGTGGCAGCCTTGCTCGGCGTGCTCGGGGTCGTCTACGGCGATATCGGCACCTCGCCGCTCTACGCGTTCAAGGCGAGCCTCGACCATTTTGCGGGACGCGGGTTCCAGCGCTGGGAGGTGCTGGGCATCCTGTCGCTGATATTCTGGTCGCTCGTCCTCGTCGTCACCGTCAAATACGTGCTGCTGGTGATGCGCGCGGACAACCGCGGCGAGGGCGGCATCCTGGCGCTGATGGCGCTGGCGCAGCGGGTCTCACCGGGAGAGCGGACGCGTACGGTGCTGGCGCTGCTCGGCATCGCCGGCGCCTGCCTGCTGTTTGGCGACGGGGTGATCACGCCGGCGATCTCCGTGCTCTCGGCGGTCGAGGGGCTGGAGGTGGTGGCCCCCGCCCTGAAGGAGGTCGTGCTGCCGATTTCGGCCGCCATCATCATCGGCGTGTTCCTGATCCAGTCGCGCGGCACGGGGACGGTCGGGCGGCTGTTCGGGCCGGTGATGGTGGTCTGGTTCGTCACCATCGGCGTGCTCGGGCTGATCGAGATCGCCATGCACCCGTACGTGATGCTGGCGCTGTCGCCAAGCTACGGGATCGAGCTGCTCGTGGTGCACCGCGGCCTTGCCTTCCTCGCGCTCGGCTCCGTCGTGCTGGCGGTGACCGGGGCGGAAGCGCTCTACGCCGACATGGGGCATTTCGGCATGCCGCCGATCCGCCGGGCCTGGCTCTTCTTCGTCCTGCCCTCGCTGGTGCTGAACTATTTCGGCCAGGGCGCGCTGGTGCTGGCGAACCCGAAGACGGAAGCGAACCCGTTCTACCTGCTGGGGCCGACCTGGCTGCAGCTGCCGATGGTGATCCTGGCGACGGCGGCGACCGTGATCGCAAGCCAGGCGCTGATCTCCGGCGCCTTCTCCATGGCGCGGCAATGCATGCAGCTCGGCTTCCTGCCGCGCATGGCGGTGCTGCACACCTCCCACGCGGAGGAAGGGCAGATCTATGTGCCGCAGATCAACACGATGCTGATGGTCGGCGTGCTCGTCCTCGTATTCGCGTTCAAGAGCTCGGACTCGCTGGCCTCGGCCTACGGCATCGCGGTGACGGGAACGTTCATCTGCACCGGGCTCCTTGCGACCGTGGTGTTCCGCCGGCAGTTCCACTGGTCGCGCGCGGCGGCGATCGGCGCGTTCGGCGGGCTGTTCATCCTCGACCTGCTGTTCTTCATCGCGAACCTGCTCAAGTTCTTCGATGGCGGCTGGGTACCGCTGGCCATTGCCATCGTGCTGATGGCGATGATCACCTCCTGGCGGCGCGGCCGCGAACTGCTGCTGGCTCGCTGGAAATCGGACAGCCTGCCGCTCGCCAGCTTCGTCGCCCGGCTGCCGAGCTCGCGCACCATCCGCGTGCCAGGCATGGCGATCTTCCTTACCGGCAACCAGGACTACGTGCCGGCGGCGCTGCTGCACAACCTCAAGCACAACAAGGTGCTGCACGAGCGTGTGCTGTTCGCGACCGTGGTCAACGAAGACGTGCCCGAGGTGCCGGCGGAAGAGCGCAGCACCGTGACCGAGCTGGCGCCGGGAATCCATCGCGTCATCGTGCGCTACGGGTTCATGGAAAGCCCGAACCTGCCACGCGATCTCGCCGCCCTCGGCGAGCACGGCATCGACTACGACCCGATGCAGGCGAGTTATTTCCTCAACCGCGAAACGCTCGTCGCGGCCTCGGCACCGAAGATGCCGGCCTGGCGCCTCTGGCTGTTCCTGCTGATGGCGCGCAACGCGGTGCCGGCGACGGAGTTCTTCCGCATCCCCTCCGACCGGGTGATCGAGATGGGCGTGCGGGTCGCGATCTAGACAGGAGGCTGGGATGTCCGCGACGATCGAGGAATTAATGCCCCCGCCCTGCGGCCTCGCGCTCGCGACGCGCGGCAGCGCGGACGAGGCAACCATCGCCGCGGCGGATGAGCGGGCGCGGCACTGGGAAGCGCAGGCGCCCTTCAGGATCGGCAGCGAGGCCCATCGCGACGCGTGCTGGGCGATGTTCCGCGAGACGTTCAACCCCTACAAGCCCTCGATCATCGACTGGCCGAAGCTCGACCCGGAGGCGCGCGACCGGCTGATCAACCTGCCGATCTGGGACATCGCGGTGCAGACCGAGGGCAAGGCGCGGCTGCGCATGCTCTCTTACGCGCATGCCTGCGCCGATCCCGCGTGGGGTGCGGCGGTGGAACTCAACGGCTGGGAGGAAGGGCGGCACAAGGTGGTGCTGTCGCACCTCGTCGCGGCCTACGGCATCCCGCTCGAGAAGGAGCCTCCCTATATCGAGCCGCGCGACACCGAATGGGCGTATCTCGTCACCGGGTTCAGCGAGTGCATCGACAGCTTCTTCGCCTTCGGCCTGTTCGAGCTGGCGCGGCGCAGCGCCTTCTTTCCGCCGGAGCTGGTTGAGACGTTTGAGCCGGTGATCCAGGAGGAGGCGCGCCATATCCTGCTGTTCGCCAACTGGCTCGCCTGGCACCGCCGCCGCATGGCGTGGTGGAAGCGGCCCTGGTTCGAGCTGCGGGTGCTCGGGGTGTGGGGATTTCTCGTCTGGGAGCGGATGGGCATCGCGCGCGGCATGGACGACGGTAAGCCGAAGTCCAACGCGCAGGATCACAATTTCACGGTGACCGGCAGCAAGGCGGTGAGCGACGTCGAGGTCAGCGTCGCCGAACTGATGACGATCTGCCTCGCCGAGAACGACCGGCGCTTCGCGGGCTATGACAAGCGGCTGCTGCGCCCGACGACGATGCCGGCCCTGGTGCGCTTCGCGCTGCCGTTGCTGCGCTGGCTGAAGAAGTAGGGCGGAACCGGAAACCCGGACTACGAGGCAGCCCCCCAGGGCTGCTCGGTCTGGTCCCAGCCTTCCGCCATCGGCGCGATCGGCCGGTCCGGCCAGGCGAGTTCGTGGCGGGAACGCCATTCCGGCTTCACGTAGTTGATGATCAGCGAGCGCCGCACGCCATCGAAATGCCGCCGCTCGACGCCGTGCCACGTGTCCGAAGCCGGGACGAAGATCAGGCCGCGGTTGAAGCCGCCGGGAGCGGCGCCGAGATGGTGGCCCTGCGCGTCGTAGAGGTCCGTGCCCCAGGACGCGGCCTCCGGCCGGTCATTGAGGTAGATCAGCATGGTGAAGAGCTTGGCGCCGATATCCGTGTGCGGCTCCAGCCAGAACCCGTCCGTGTCCTGGCAGTCCTCGATGCGCAGGTAGCTGCCGATGAGCTCGGCACCGGTATGTTCCGCGAGCGCCGCCGCGACACCCTCGGATTGCATCGCCGCGGCGATGGCAGCGCAGATCGGATGCCTGGCCAGGACCTTGCCGGCGTAGAAGCGGCGCGTGGCGTTGTGGGTCTCCCGCTTGCCCAGCGTGTCGCCGATCGCCGGCGGCGCGAAGGGCAGCGCCAGCACGTCCCGAGCGACGGATTCCGGCAGCACGTTGCGCAGCAGGTGGTGGCGGAACGGCACCGAGGGCGCCTCCGCCTTCTCCAGCGCCTCGAGCAGGGAGCCGGCGATCGCCGCGGCGCTCATGCCGCCCTCGAAAGCGGGGTGAAGAAGCGGCGGATCTTCTTGAAGCGCGTGGAAACCAGGTGGCGCTTGGCTTCCGCGTCGCGCAGCGCCGCGTCGCGGCAATAGTTCACCATGATATAGCGGCGCGGGCCGATGAACGGCTTGTGGCCGTGCCAGGAATTGGGCTGCACGCGAAAGCAGACCAGCGTGCCGAAATCCGGCGTGACCTCGGCGGCATAATCCTCGATGTTGTCGCCGGAGTTGAGGATGCGCAGCCGACCGCCCCCGGGCATCCAGGATTCGTTGAGATAAAGCAACATCGTCGCGAGCTTGAACGATGCGTCCGGATGGATGCGCCCGTCGCGCGCCTGGCAGCGGCTGCGGACCGTGGTCAGCGTCGGGTGGCCGGCGAGATCGATGCCGAGCTTTTCGCCGACCGCCGCGCGCATCTCCTCGCTTTCGAGTTCCGCGATGACCTGCGCGACGATCGGGCCGGGCGGCGAGGATTCCGGCAGGAAAAGCCCTGCGACATCGAGGCGCGGGAAGTCTCGCGCAACATCGTTGCGCAGCACGGAGGGCAGGAAGCGCGGCACGACGAGATGCGGGTACGGCGCGTAGGCCAGCGGCGTGTCCCGATAGGCCTGCAGATCGATGAGCATTTTCCACCCCGAGCAGACGGCACGCTAATCTGCGCGGCCGCCGGATCGGTCGTGTTGATCCACATCAAACGCCCAGCCGGAAATCTTTCTGGATACGAAACCTTACAGCGTCCCCGAGGGGGAGCAGGACGCCGCGCCATAGAGGCAGAATCGCGCGCAATGCGGATGGTCCAGCGTGATCGGCCGCGTCGCCTCGGCGAGAGTGTCGCCCAGTACGTGGTCGGGCAGCAGCGTGCAGGCGGCCAGCCGCGGTCCGCCGCCCTTGGGCAGGATCGCCAGGCGTGATGTCGCACACATCGGCCTGACCCCAGCCGCGCGCAGCGCGCGGTAGGCGGGCTCCGGGATGGCGGGTGGCATCTCGCCATGCAGTTCCGGGAACAGGACCAGTCGCCGCGGATCGCGCGCGTCGATGCCAAGTCTCCGCGCCGCAAAAAGGGCAGCGAATCCCTCACGCCAGGCCTCGGCGTCCTCCCCCGCGGGAAGCCGCGCGGCGACGCTCGGCGTGAAACCTTCGGCGTCGAGCCAGGCAACTCCCGCCAGCGCCGGCGCGAAGCTGTTCGCGCCGCGCAGTGCCTCGTGGCCCTCGACGGTGAAATGGTCGAGCGAGACGCGCAGCGACAGGCGCGCGCCATGCTCGCGCCTGAGCCGCGCGAGCAGCGCCTCGTGCCGGCGCATCGGGCGCATCGCGTTGGTCAGCACCAGCGCCGAAAGGCCGCGGGCGAGCACCGACTTGAGCATCGCCGGCAGTTCCCGGTTCATGAAGGGCTCGCCGCCGGTGAAGCCGACGGTCGCGAGCGTCGCTGGCGCCTGCTCGAGCAGGGTCTTAAGATCGGCGGCGCGATACCAGGAGAGGCTATCGTTACGCGGCGAGCTTTCGATGTAGCAGCCGCTGCAAGCCAGGTTGCAGCGCGTGCCGGTGTTGACCCAGAGCGTTTCCAGGCGCTCGAACGCGACGGCGGCGGCCGGTGCGGGCGGCGGCGCCGGCTCCTCGATGGTGCCGGGCCAGCGGTGCTCGCGCGGCGCCAGCGGTGCCGCGATGCTCGACTTCTCCACCGGCGGCAGCACGTCATGGCTCGGCCAGATCCCGCTCTCGACCGCCCGCGCATAATCCCCGAGGTCCGCGGCGCGCATCGCGGCAGCGGCGGTTTCGTGGTCGTAAGCGAGCGGCAGGTGACGGATGAGGAGTGCCTTGCCATCCGGCTCGATCACGGAAAACCACGTGCGCGGCGTGCCGTCATCCGCCGGCAGGCCGATAGCACCCGCGTTGTGCCAGAGCCGATCGCCAACCGCGCGGGTGAAGGGCAGGCCGCAATGGCCGCCGATCACGCCATCCGCCTCGGGCACGCAGCCTAGCTCTGCCTCCAGCGCGGCGTCCGGCATCGATGCAAAGACGAACCGGTTGATGCGGCTCGGCGCGCCATGGATGACGGCGAGGCGGAAGCCGCCGACCAGCAGGTCCACACGCCTCGGCAGCGCCGCCATCCAGGCGCGGTCGGCCGGGCAAAGCTCGCGGTCGGCATGCGCGTACCAGCCAGCGGCGAGCCGGTCGCAGGCGGAGCCGGGCGCGAAGCCACAGCCGCAATCGCCGGCCCCCTCCGCGAGCTGCTCCTCGCAATTGCCGGCGACGACGGTGATACCGGATTCGCGGATCATGCTCACGGTCGCCGCGGGATCGGCGCCGTAGGCCACGACGTCGCCGGTGCAGATGATGTGCGAGGGCGGAATGCCGAGCCGGCGTGCCTCGGCCAGCAGAGCCCGTGTCGCCTGCAGGTTCGAGTAGGGGCCGCCGAAGACCAGGACCGGACCCGTCGCGACCATTTCGGGAACGATGGCGGGCGGCGCCTCGGCCACCCCCGGATCAGGCGCCCCTAAATCAAGCATGGGCGAGATCCTCGAGCGTCACGCCGCGCGCCTCGATGCCGCCGGTACGGTGCCACATCACCATCGCGATCGCGCCCAGCAGCCAGAACACGGCAAGCAGCGCGAGCGCGGCCGGCATCGAGCTCGCGCCCACCCAGCCGACGAGGAACGGCGAGGCAGCAGCGCCGATCCGCCCCACCGCGACCGAGGCGCCGATTCCCGTGGCGCGCAGGTTCGTGGGGAACAGCTCGGAGAAAGTCGGATAGGCGGCTATCCAGCTTGCCGTCGCGAGCAGGTTCACCAGCGCGAAACCGGGCAGCAGCGCCGCCGCGCCCCAACCGGAAACCAACGCCAGCACCACCGTGCCGACGGCGGTCGCGGCATAGAAACATGCGACAGTCGCGAAACGACCGGCACGATCGAGAAGCAGCGCCACCGCAAGCCCGCCCATCAGCGCACCGACGGCGCCGGCGAGATAGAACAGCGGCAGTTCCGCCGGCGCCAGGTGCAGCGCCGGCAGCACGACGAGGGGCAGGAAGGCGAACAGCCCGTAGTAGCCACTGGCCTCCGCGAAATCGAGCACCATGCCCAGCAGCAGCCGCGAGCGGCATTGGCGCCAGAGGCGGGAGAGCGGCGCGCGCGGCGCGTTCCGCCAGCGATCGCTTTCCGGCAGGCGGCGGCGGAACCAGACGGTGGAAAGCGCGATCAGCCCGCCCGCGGCAAAGACGAGGCGCCAGCCCAGTTCCGGCGACACGGTGGAAAGCACCAGCCAGGCCAGCACGGAGGCAACGAGGCTGCCGATCGGCCAGAACGTCAGGACCAGGGCCGCCGCGCGCCCGCGGCTGGCATCCGGGGCGAGTTCCGCGACCGCCGCGTTGATGGCCGAGTATTCCGCCCCCACACCGATGCCGGCGAGCAGCCGCAGCGCCATCAGCGCCGCGAAGCCCGGCGCAACCGCAGCCGCCAGCGTCGCGACGCCATAGAGCAGCAGGCTCGAGAGGAAGACGCGGCGCCTTCCCAGCCGGTCAGCGAGCATACCGAAACCCACCGCCCCCAGCATCAACCCCGCGAACCAGGCGGCGAGCAGGAATGACATCGCGCTGGCACCGATACCGAAGCTCTTTTGCAGCGCGCCCAGGACATTGCCAATCAGCGTCACCTCGAACGCATCCATCGCCCAGCCGATGCCAAAGACGACCACCATCAGCGTATGTGTCGGGGTCCAGGTGCGCTGCATCGTGGCTGCTCCGTGTCGGCGGAAGGGAAACGCCGGGCGAGCCGAGGCGTTACCAGAGATTGGCCCATGGTCGAAACCGCAAGGGAGCGCGGCCGCGAGGATGGGGATTTTCGCGGCGCACCCGGACCGCGTAGGCTGCCGGCGGGAAAGGAGACGAGCCAATGTCGAAATGGCTTCGCGCGGCGCTGCCGTTGTTGCTGGTCGCTGCCGCACCGCAACGTCCGGCGGGAATCATCCGGGACTTCCAGGTGCTCTCGACCGCGCCCGCCTATGGCGGGGCCACGCCGCCGGGCGCCGCCGGGCCCTATGAGGTGATCACCGCCGTCGTGCACGGCGCGCTCGACCCCAACAGCCAGGAAAACGCCGGGATCGCCGACATCACGTTCGCGCCGCGGGCCAAGGACGGGCTTGTCGACTACAGCACCGATGTCGTGATCCTGCGCCCGCGCGACGCGAAGGATGCGAAGCGGGTGCTGTTCTATGACGTGGTCAACCGCGGCAACAAGCTTGCGGTGCCGTTCTTCATCGGCGGCGGCGCGCCAGGTGCCAGCGCCCCACCGCCGGCCGGCTATCCCTCCCTGCTACGCGAAGGCGCCACCATCGTCTGGAGCGGCTGGCAGGGCGACGTGGCGCAGACCGGCAACCCCAGCACCGCGCTCGCCGGCGCCATCGGGACGAGTTTCCCGATCGCGCATCTGCCGGGCGGCAAGCCGATCACCGGGATGAGCCGCGAGGAGTTCATCCCCGACTACGCCGGCGGCGCGCCGAACGTGATTGCACTGAGCTACCCACCCGCGGACGAGAAGGATCGCAAGGACGTCGTGTTCACGGCCCGGCAATCCTGGGTCGTGGGTTATGGCTCGGGCTCCCCGCACGGCGAGAATTACACCGCACCCTCCGTTCCCGTGACGCAATGGCATTACGCACCCGGACCGCATGGGACGACCGTGGTGTTCACGCCGCCGGAAAAGGTGCCCGGACCGGATGGCAAGACGGTGCCCGCCGATGCCGGCACCATCTACAGCTTCGTCTATCGCGCGCGTGATCCGCGCGTGGACGGCATCGGCTTCGCGGCGATCCGCGACCTCGTCGCCTTCCTGCGGCACGACGCGAAGGACGCGGCGGGCCATCCGAACCCGCTTGCGGATCTCGCCGCCGGCACCTGCGTGCTGGCTTCCTGCCCCGCGCATCCGCAAGGCAATTTCGACATCGCGATCGGCGAGGGAATTTCGCAATCCGGCCGCTTCCTCAAGGATTTCCTCTACCGCGGCTTCAACCGCGACGCGCATGGGCGGATCGTGTTCGAGGGCATGTTGCCGATCATCTCCGGCGCCCGCCGCGCCTGGGTGGATGACCGCTTCGCCCAGCCCGGCCGCTGGTCGAAGGAGCACGAGGACCACTGGCAGCGGGGCGACCAGTTCCCCTTCACCTACGCCACGCTGCGCGATCCCGTGAGCGGCCGGCGGGGCGGCCTGCTCGCCGCCTGCACCGCGAGCCATGACTGCCCCAGGATCATGCAGCTCGACGGCGCGTTCGAGTGGTGGGGCGCGCGCGCCTCCCTGGTGGTCACGGACGGGCGCGGGCATGACGTGAAGCTGCCGGATAATGTCCGGTATTATCTCGTTCCGGGAACGCAACACGGGGGTGGACCCGGTGTCACCACCGGTCTCGCCACGCTGCCGTCCACGGGCAGCCTTTGCCAACTCCCCGGCTCGCCGGTGGCCGAGGCGCCGGTGGCGCGGGCGCTCGCCCACGCACTGATCGCCTGGGTGGCGCGCGGCACGACGCCGCCGGCCTCGCAATACCCGACCGTGGCGGCCGGCACGCTGGTGGCACCGACGGAAGCGGCCACCGGCTTCCCCGACCTCTCGGACGTGATGGTACCGAGCGGTGGCGTGCCGGCACCGCTGCACCTGGCGTTCACCGGCCAGGTCAACTCCCTCGCCGTGACCGACTACCAGCACGCGGTCCCCGCCGTGCACATGAACGAGAGCTACACGCTGCTGGTGCCGAAGGTGGACCGCAACGGCAACGCCGCCGCGGGCGTGATGGTGCCGGACATCGCCGTGCCGCTCGCGACCTATACCGGCTGGAACCTGCGCGGCGAGGGGCACGCCGTGGGCGAAGGCTGCATCTCGCAGGGAGCCTCGATCCCGCTCGCGGTCGACAAGGCGGCGGAAGCCGGCGGACACGACACGCGCGCGACGCTGGCCGACCTCTACAAGGGCCGCGCCGACTACCAGGCGAAGGTCACGGCCGCGGCCGAGGCGCTGGTGAAGGAGGGCTACCTGCTGCCGGACGACGCCGCGGCCTACACCGCGCGCGCCGCAAAGGTCTCGCCCAAGCTCATCCCGGCCCCTTGATCCTGCTCGCCGCCGCGCTGGCGGGCGCGCTGGCGGACGGGTTCCTGCTTGGCTCCCCCGCCCCGGTGAAGCTCGCGATCACCGGGACAGAGGGCACCGCGAACCTGGCGCTGCGCAGTCCGGTCGCGGCACCGTTCATTCGCCGCGGAACCACGCCGCTCGTCACGGTGCACGCGGCAGACGGGGCGGAGATCGCCTGCGTGGCGGCCGCGTCGGACGCGATCGGCACGGTCTCCGGCGTCAATCTCGGCGTCGCGGTCAAGAGCGTCGCGGTGCTGCTGGACGCGCAGTGGCGTCCCGTCGCGGATGCCCAAGCCGCGTGGGTGGCGCTGGCGCGCGCGGGCACCCGCTTCGAGAATTGGGAGAATTGCGGCGCGAAGCTGGAAGGGCCGCCCTCACCCGCATCGGTGCTGGTGCCGGACGCCGCCGGCGCGCAGGACGACATTGCCGACGGCAATCCCGGCACCACCTACAACCTCGTGCCGCGCCGTTACGACTCCGCGACGATCGCCGCGATGCTGGGACCGGATGGCTACGTGGCAGACGGGGTGACGACCAGGCTCATGATCTTCGCCGATGGCGCGCGGCGGCTGCTGGTGATGCAAGGAATCGCGCCCGGCCCGCGCGGCTTCCTCGCGCTTTACCTCGAACGCTGAGCCCCCCGCGACTGCCTGGCGCCCTGCGCGAGCCAGGCGGCGCAGTCCGGGCCGAGTTCCCGCAGCGCCGCCGCTTCGTAACGCGCGACGTCCTCCGGCGTCAGTGTATCGCGCCAGCGCCCGTTCGTGCCCTTGTGCAGGAAGCGCTCCGCTCCGCCATCGAAGATCGCGCCGCCCAGCGGCACGGTCTGGTTGCCATGCGCGCGCATCCACTCGATCGAGCAATGGTCGAGAATGGCCGGCAACGTTGCCTCGTCCAGTTCCACGCCGAGGAAGGCGGCGAGGCGGCGGATCTCGCCCGGCAGGTCCGCCTTGAGGTCGTTGAAATGCACCAGATAAAGATTGGGCAGATCGCGGATCGCCCACCAGCTGCGCACGTTCTCCCAGAACGACCAGAACGGGTAGCCGTCGCCCTCCAGCCATTCGAGGAAATACTGCCGCACGGATTCGTGCGGGTGCCCGATGGGCGGGCCGACGCGGCCCGGCGTGTCGTTGATGAGCTGGTACCAGAGCGCGTTGGCGCCGGCGTGATGGTTGTACAGGCTCCACAGCACGTCGCGGCCATCGCGGCCAACATAGATGTAGCGCGCGGCCGGCGAATAGACGAGCGCGTCCACGGGCAGGTGGGTCTTGACGAAGCGGCGATGCGTCTGCGCCTCCAGCGCCGCGAGCTTCACCTCGGCGGGCGGCACGCGCAAGTCGAGCCACGGCGACATTTCCGGCACGTTGAGGTCCGCGGCACCGCCGAACAGGATCTGGCTCACGATCTGCTGCGTCCAGGTGGTGCCGGACTTGGCGTAGGTCGCGATGACCACGTCGCCCTCGCGGAACGCAAAACGGTCCCAGACCGTGGAATTCATGTGGTGGTTGTGCATCTCTCGCGTTTTGCGCGGCCAGACGATGTCGGCACCCATGGAAACCCCCCTGGCCAGCGTTCTTTGCGCTGGCCGGGCGAGGTTCCGTCAGTTCCGGGGGTGAATCAAGAGAGCGGGCGGCCGGGAATGGATTGCGCGCCGTAACGCGCGTCCCAGCGGTCCTGCACCGCCTGCAGCACGCGCATCGCCGGCAGCGCGGAGGGGCCGGTCACCGCCGGCATGCGCCCGGCACGGACCGCATCCAGGAAATCGTGCGTGACGCGCGCGCAGTTCGTCTGCTCGTCCTCCACCGCGACGGTGCCGTCCGCGGTGCGCAGCGTGCCCGCCAGAATATCGAAGGCATAGGTGTCCCGGTCCGTCACGATCAGCTTGTCATAGTAGCGGTACTGCGCGTGGTAGGAGCCGTGAACCAGCAGCGTCTGATCCGCCTCCGTCTCCACCAGTACCGTGCATTCCATCGGCGTGCCCGTCGCCGGATGCAGCGCGCCCAGGTGGCTCTGGATCGAGCGGACGGGCGCGCCGTCGAACAGGAACATCCCGAGATCGACGAAATGGCAGAAGTGGTGCCAGAGGATGTTGTCCACCCAGCTGCGCCGGTAGCCCGTGGCGCCGATGTTCACCAGGCGCTTGATGAAGAACCGGCCTGCGATGTGGCGGATGTGCTCCTCCCCGGCCGCGACGCGGGCGCGCAACGCCTCGCGCTCGCGGCGGAACCGCATCGGGTGGCACAGGCCCCAGGGCACGCCCGCGCGCTCCCCGGCCGCCACCACTCGCTCGGCGCCGGCGAGGCTCATCGCGACCGGGATTTCCAGCAGCAGCGGCTTTTTCGCCTCGAGGCAGGCGATGGCCTGTGCCTCGTGCGCCTCGGACGGGGTGGCGAGGACCACCGCGTCCACCGCGGGGTCCGCCAGCGCTTCCTCGAGGGAGGTGGTCCATTTGCGGTAGCCGTAGCGGGCGGCGAACTCGGCGGCGGCCTCGGCACGGCGGCCGACCAGCAGGTACGGCACGCCGCCGCGCGCGGCGAGCGCCTCGGTGTGCCAGACGCCCATCATCCCGTAGCCGACCATCGCGATGTTCATGACCAATCCCCCGTCGCCGGAGGATAGCGCGGCGGCGGCGTTACGCCACGAGCAGAACGGCCAGCGTCGCCAGGATCGTGGTGTTGGCGAGCATCGCATACGGCACCGCGGCGGTGAGCATGCGCGACCAGGCCGCACCCGCCACGCCGGCATAGCCGGTGGCGATCAGCGCCGGCGCGGTGCCGGCGGCGAAGGCCGCCATCGCCGCGGCCCCGAACCAGGCGCTGCCGGCGCCGGCCACCGCCGTAAGCGCCATCGCCAGCATGCCGCAGGGCAGCAGCCCGAGCAGCATGCCGAGGCCGAAACTGCCCGCCGCCTTGCCCGGATCGAAGTGCCTGCCGCCGCGGGCGAGCAACGCACCCCAGGCGCGCTGCCAGCGTGGCTCGCGCAACCTCCTCCCGGCGCCCGCGCTACCGGCGCGGAAGCGGCGCAGCGCGGCCACGAGGAACCCGATCGCCGCCAGCGCCAGCAACGGTGCCCGCAGCGGCGTGGCCCAGGGCAGGCCGCCCAGCCCGCCCGCGAGCGTGCCCAGCGCCGCGTAGGTCAGCGCGCGCCCCATATGATAAGGTAACAGCAGTGCCGCGCGCAGGCGGTGGTGCTGCGCGAGGCAGGTCGCCGGCAGCGCCGCGACCCGCGCACCCGCCTGCGCGAGCACGAAGGGCCCGCACATCGGCACGCAATGCGGCACGCTGCCCGCCAGGCCGGCAATCGCCAACGCCACGACGAGACTCGTCCCCGGCGCCGCCGCGATGGGCTGGCACAGCGGCAGCAGCGCGAGGCTCCCCGGCAACAACGACACGATTGACCCCGCTGGCAACCTCGTTCCGGCGACCGGCGCCGACGCTTCGGCCTTGTCCCGCGGCGGGCCGCTGCCGCCCATGATTTAGATCAAGGCCGACCTTTGCTGCACCCGCGAAACTTACGGAACAGCAAGGGAGAGTTTAAGGGCATGAAAGCGAGCGACCTGATCATCGGCGTGCTGATGGCATGCCTCGGCTTGATCGGCCTCTACGCCGCCGCCGGAGCGCTCGACATCGAGATGTCCATCTTCGGGTGGTCATTGGCCGGCTTCGCGGCGGTCTTCATCGTCGGGCTGATCAAGCGGCATTACGACGAGGTGGACGCCGCGATCGCCGTCGCCCGCCATGGCGCCGCCGGAGGCGCCGGCGATGAGTGACGTCGCCCTCGCCGCCAGCACCGCGGGCTTCGTGCGCGCGGCGCCGGCGCGGCGTCCCGCCTACAACGAGGATGTTGTCCGCAAATTCCTGATCGCCTCGATGTTCTGGGGCGTGGTCGCGTTCCTGGTCGGCTGCTACATCGCCGCCGAGCTCGCCTGGCCGCAGCTCAACATCGCTCCCTGGTTTAATTTCGGGCGGCTGCGGCCGGTGCATACCTCGGCCGCCATCTTCGCCTTCGGCGGCTCCGCGCTGTTCGGCACCTCGCTCTACGTGGTGCAGCGCACCTGCCGCGCGCCGCTCTGGGGCGGCAGGGCGCTCGCGGACTTCATCTTCTGGGGCTACCAGTTCGTCATCGTCATGGCGGCGCTGAGCTACGTGCTCGGCTTCTCCAAGAGTCGCGAATACGCGGAACCGCCGTGGCACATCGACCTCTTCCTCGTCGTCGTCTGGGTGGCCTACCTCGTCGTTTATGTCGGCACGCTGCTGAAGCGCGAGGAACCGCACATCTACGTCGCCAACTGGTTCTACCTCGCCTTCATCGTCACGGTCGCGATGTTGTGGATCACCAACAACCTCACCGTGCCGATCTCGCCCTACAGCGCGCGCAGCTACTCGCTGCTCTCCGGCGCGCAGGACGCGATGGTGCAGTGGTGGTACGGGCACAACGCGGTCGGCTTCTTCCTCACCGCGGGCTTCCTCGGGATGATGTACTACTTCATTCCGAAGGCGGCGGACCGGCCGGTCTATTCCTACCGGCTCTCGGTCGTGCATTTCTGGGCGCTGATCTTCATCTACATCTGGGCCGGGCCGCACCACCTCGAATACACCTCGCTGCCGGACTGGACGCAGACGCTCGGCATGGTGTTCTCGATCATGCTGTGGATGCCGTCCTGGGGCGGCATGATCAACGGCCTGATGACGCTGTCAGGTGCCTGGGAAAAGCTGCGCACCGATCCCGGCCTGCGCTTCTCGGTGACCGCCGTGGGCTTCTACGGCATGTCCACCTTCGAGGGGCCGCTGATGTCGATCCGCTCCGTCAACGCGCTCGCGCACTACACGGACTGGGTGATCGGGCACGTGCACTCCGGCACGCTCGGCTGGGTCGCGTTCATCGTGTTCGGCTCCTTCTATTACCTGGTGCCGCAGTTGTGGAAACGTAACGGTCTCTACTCCACGCGGCTGGCCTCCTGGCACTACTGGATCTCGACGCTGGGCATCGTGCTCTACATCACCTCGATGTGGGTGGCGGGCATCATGGAGGGCCTGATGTGGCGCGCCTACGACGCCATGGGCTTCCTGCAATACTCCTTCATCCAGAGCGTCGTGGCGGTGCATCCGCTCTACGTGATCCGGCTGCTCGGCGGCGTGTTCTTCCTCCTCGGCATCCTGATCATGGCCTTCAACCTCATCATGACGGTGAACAGCCCGTCCACCGAGCGCCGCGTGGCGCCCGGCGGCGCGCTCGCCGCGGGAGCCTGAACCGATGCGGCTCAGCCAATCCTTCATCGAGCGCAACGCCATCGTGCTCCTGGTCGCAACGCTCATCACGGTCGCGATCGGCGGCCTGGTCGAGGTGGTGCCGCTCTTCACCATCCAGACCACGGTGGAGAAAGTGCCCGGCATCAGGCCGTACTCGCCGCTCGAGCTGCTTGGCCGGCAGGTCTACCTGCGCGAGGGCTGCTATCTCTGCCACAGCCAGCAGGTCCGCAACCTGCGTGACGAGGTGGCGCGCTACGGCCACCCGTCGATCGCGGCGGAGAGCATGTACGATCACCCGTTCCAGTGGGGCTCCAAGCGCATCGGCCCGGATCTGGCACGCGTCGGCGGCAAGTACTCGAACGACTGGATGTACCAGCACCTTGAGGCGCCGCGCTCGCTAGTTCCGGAATCGATCATGCCGGACTTCGCCTTCCTCGCCCAGAACAAGCTCAACACCTCCGAGCTGCTGGCGCACATGAAGGCGAACGTCGAGCTCGGCGTACCGTACACGAAGGACGACCTGAAGGACGCCGCGGCCGACCTCGCGGTACAGGCCGACCCCAACGCCGACCACGCGGGGCTGCTCAAACGCTACCCGAACGCGATGGTGGTGCTGGGCAAGGGCGGCCAGGTGACGGAGCTCGACGCCCTCGTCGCCTACCTGCAGATCCTCGGGCGGATGGTCGACTTCGCCAATCCCGCCGTCGAACACGCACTCGAAGCCCAGGGAGGCAAGTGATGAATTTCCTGGCCCTGATCGACGCATTCTTCGTCGTACCCGGCCTGATCGTGTTCATCGCGATCCTGCTGGCAACCTACTGGCCGGGACGGCGCGATGCGATGGAACGCAACGCCCAGATCCCGTTCCGCGACAACACCTAGGAGATCCCGGTGCCGACCAAGATCGAAAAGGACGTCATCACCGGCAAGGATACGACCGGGCATGAGTGGGACGGCCTCAAGGAGCTCAACACGCCGCTGCCGAGGTGGTGGGTCAATGTCTGGATCGTCTCCATCATCTTCTCCCTCGGCTACATGCTGCTCTATCCCTCCATCCCGCTGGGCACGACCTATTTCGGCGGACTGCTGGGCTGGAACTCGCACAAGGCGGTGG
Source organism: uncultured Pseudomonadota bacterium (assembly GCA_963764465.1). Taxonomy (GTDB): domain Bacteria; phylum Pseudomonadota; class Alphaproteobacteria; order Acetobacterales; family Acetobacteraceae; genus JAJXXT01. The sequence continues at coordinate 885,701 of CAVXSO010000007.1, forward strand.
CCGAGGCGGTGGCGGTGATGGACGCGCGCCACGCCGCGGACATGAAGCGCATCGGCGAGCTGCCGATCGCGCAGGTGGCGGCCAGCCCGCAGCTCAAGGAAGTGGCGATGCAGGCCGGACGCATCGCGTTCGCCGAGAACTGCCAGCCCTGCCATGGCGCGGACGGCGTCGGCCGCGTGGGCTATCCGCCGCTGGACACGGATTTCTGGCTCTGGGGCGGCACGCTGGCCGACATCCAGCGCATCATCGAGTACGGCATCCGCAGCGGCGATCCCAAGGCACATGACAGCCAGATGCCCGCCTTCGGCCATGACGGCATCCTCAAGGCGGAGCAGGTGGCGCTCGTCTCCCATTACGTCGCGACCTTGTTCGGCATCGAGAAGCCGGGCCCGACGACGCAGGCCGGCCAGAAGCTCTTCGCGGACAACTGCGCCGCCTGCCACGGCGACAAGGGCCAGGGCAACCGCGAGGTGGGCGCGCCGCCGCTCGCCAGCCGCGTGCATCTCTACGGCGGCACGCTGGCCGACATCGAATACCAGGTGAACACACCGCGAGCCGGGGTGATGCCCGCCTGGCATACACGATTCGACCCGGCAACAATCAACAGCCTCGCGATCTATGTCCACTCCCTCGGCGGTGGTGAGTAGAAACCCAGGAAAGGGACGATGAGCGTGATCGAGACGAAGCGGCGCGTCGCCAAGACCGACCAGCCGCCGCCGGAGACGAGTTCCCTCTACGCCGACCGCGTGCGGGTCTACCCGCGCGCGGTCAAGGGTTGGAACCGGCGGATCAAATGGGCGATCCTCTGTGTCTGCCTCGGCATCTATTACGTTGTGCCGTGGCTGCGCTGGGACCGCGGGCCGGGTCGCCCCGACCAGGCGATCCTGCTCGATATCGCCAGCGAGCGGTTCTACTTCTTCAACATGGAGTTCTGGCCGCAGGACGTGTTCTACCTCACCGGGCTGCTCGTGCTCGGCGCGGTGTCGCTGTTCCTGGTGACCAGCCTCTTCGGCCGCCTGTGGTGCGGCTATACCTGCCCGCAGACGGTGTGGACGGACCTGTTCATGCTGATCGAGCGCTGGGTCGAGGGCGACCGCAACGAGCGCATGCGCCGCGACCAGCGTCCCTTCGCGTTCAATCGCCAGGGGCTCGACAAGGCGTGGCGCAAGGCGGTGAAGCACGCGGTCTGGCTCGGCATCGCGTTCTGGACCGGCGGCGCCTGGATCATGTACTTCGCCGACGCGCCGACGACCGTGGTACAGTTCTGGAGCGGCACCGCGGCGCTGCCCGTCTACATCTACACGTTCCTGTTCACGTCCACGACCTATGTGCTGGCCGGCTGGGCGCGCGAGCAGGTCTGCACCTATATGTGCCCGTGGCCGCGTTTCCAGTCGGCGATGCTCGACGAGCAGACCATTACGGTCACGTACCAGGCCTGGCGCGGCGAGCCACGCGGCCACCACGTGAAGCAGGACAGCGCGGCGGGCGCCAGGCTCGGCGACTGCATCGACTGCATGGCCTGCGTGCATGCCTGCCCCACCGGCATCGACATCCGCGACGGCATCCAGCTCGAATGCATCAATTGCGGGCTTTGCGTGGATGCCTGCAACGAGATCATGGGCAGGATCAACCGGCCGGAATGGCTGATCACCTGGGACACGCTCGCACGGCAGAACGCGCGCAAGGCCGGGCGGGCGGAGCAGCTCCACTTCCTGCGGCCGCGCACCTTCGTCTATCTCGGCGTGCTGCTGGTCGCGGTCGCGGTGATGGGCGCCGCACTCGCCATGCGCTCGCACACCGCGATCTCGGTCGCGCATCAGCGCCAGCCGCTGTACGTGCGGATGACCGATGGCGCCGTGCGCAACGGCTACGAGATCGATATCTCCAACAAGACCGGCAAGCCCGCGGATTATGAGCTGTCGCTCGCCGGCCCGCCCGGCCTGCGCGCCTGGCGCAACGAAAGCCCGGAGACGGCGGCGACGTCACTCAAGCTGAACGTGCCCGCCGACAGCATCGGCCAGATCCGCCTGCAGGTCGCGGTGCCGCCGCAGGCCTCGCATGGCTCGCACGCGCTCACTTTCCGGCTGCACAACCTGACCACCGGCGAGACCGCGAGCTACGAGTCCGTCTTCATCGGGCCGAACTAGGGTGGGTCGTGGTTCTCCCTGACATCGCACGCCCCTTGTTCCGGCCAGTAACCTCGCCCGCTCGGACGATCCCGTCCGGGCGGGTGATGCCTTAGGAGGAATGCATGGACGGATCTGGCTACAACCCGATGCCATCGCTTCCCGCGCAGCGCTCCGGCTGGCGCTTCTTCCCGCTCGCCGTGGTGCTCTGCCTGCTGCTCGTCGCGGTCGCCAACGGCGTCTTGATCTATTACGCCGAGGCAACATTCCCCGGGGAGGCGATCTCCCACCAGTTCACGCTCGCCAACAACTATGGGCGCGTGCTGGCGGCGGAGAAGGCGCAGCAGGCGCTCGGTTGGCGGATCTCCGCCACGCTCGACGGGCATGTGCCGGTGGTGCGCATCGCGGGGCGCGAGGGCGGGCCGCTCGCCAACCTCGTCGTCCGGGCGATCGCGGCGCGGCCGCTCGGGCCGGAGCAGCGCACGCGGCTCAGCTTCATCGAGACGACACGCGGCGCCTATCGCGCGGACCTGGCGCTGAACGAGCCCGGCAACTGGGACCTGGTGGTGCTTGCGCGCGGCCCCGGCGGCACCGTGCACGAGGTCCTTCACTTGATGGTGCCGTGAGCGTCGCGCTCGTCGCGGACGATGCCATCGGCGCACCGGGGCCGGTGGCGGCGCGCTGCCGGCATTGCGGGCAACCGGCCCCGGCGGGAGAGGCGTTCTGCTGCTCCGGCTGCGCGGCCGCCGCCGAGATCATCAGCGGCCTCGGGCTCGCGGCGTATTACGACCGTCGCGCGCTGGACCCCACCGGGCGCCCGCCACGGCCGGAGGAAGCGCCCGATATCACGCGCGCCGTGGACCTCGGCCCCGACGGCACCGCGAGCGTCACCCTCGCGGTCGAGGGGTTGCATTGCGGCGCCTGCGTCTGGCTCATCGAGTCGGTGCTGGCGCGGCGCGCGGGGCTGATCGCCGGGCGCGTCAACATGACCACGCGCCGGCTCAGCCTGCGCTGGAAGGGCGGGTTCGCGGAAGGGGCGGGGCATGTCGCGGCCGTCGCGGCACTCGGCTACCGGCTGGTGCCCTACGACGCGGCGGCGCTGGCGGCGGCGGACGACCGCGAGGGCCGCGCGCTGGTCCGCGCCATGGCGGTCGCTGGGTTCGTCGCCGGCAACGTGATGCTGTTCTCCATCGCCACCTGGATCGGCGCGGAGCAAGGCATGGGCGGCGGCGCGATCGCCACGCTGCACTGGCTCTCGGCGCTGCTGGTGCTGCCGGCGGTGGCCTATGCCGGGCGCCCGTTCTTCGCCTCCGCAGCAAGGGCGCTCACGCACCGGCGCACCAACATGGACGTGCCGATCAGCGTCGGGCTGGTCACCGTCTGCGGCCTGTCGCTGGCGCAGACGATCTCCGCGGGCGGTCAGGTTTATTTCGATTCGGCAGCGACGCTGCTGTTCTTCCTGCTGATCGGGCGCGTGCTGGACCATCGCGCGCGGGCGGAGGTGCGGCGCGGCAGCGTGGAGATGCTGGCGCTGCGTGGCGCCTCCGCCTCGGTGCTGCGCGCGGACGGCACGGTGGAGCGGCGCGCCGCGGACGCGATCCGCCCGGACGAGATGCTGCTGGTGGCGAGCGGCGAGCGCATCGCGGCCGACGGCGAGGTCGCCACGGGCGAGAGCGAGATCGACCAGAGCCTGGTGACGGGCGAGAGCCTGCCGGTCCGCGTCCGGCGCGGCAGCGCGGTCTATGCCGGCACGCTCAACCTCGGCGCCTCCGTCACGGTGCGCGCGCGGGCGGCGGGCGAGGCGACGCTGCTCGCCGAATGCGTGCGCATGATCGAGGCGGCGCAGGCGCGGCGCGGGCGCATCGTGGCACTCGCGGACAAGGTCGCGGGCTTCTACACGCCGGTGGTGCATGTCGCGGCCGCCGCCACGTTCCTGGCGTGGTGGCTCTCGGGCGCGGGCATTGTGCCAGCGCTGACGACGGCGAGCGCGGTGCTGATCATCACCTGCCCCTGCGCGCTGGCGCTGGCGATTCCGGCCGCTCAGGTGATCGCGGCGGGGCGGCTGTTCACGCGCGGGGTGATGCTGAAATCGCCGCTGGCGCTGGAACGGCTGGCGGAGGTGGACGACATCGCCTTCGACAAGACCGGTACGCTCACGGAACCGACGCTGGTACCGGACAAGGACACGCCGGCCGAGGCGCTGGCCATCGCCGCGAGCCTCGCCGCCGCGAGCCGGCACCCGCTGGCCAAGGCGCTGGTGGAGGCGCAGGCGGCGTCCGGGCATCCGGTCAAGCCGCTCGCGGATGTGGTGGAGCATCGCGGCGAGGGGCTTTCGGCAATGACGGCGGGGGGAGAAATCCGTCTCGGTCGCGCATCGTTCTGCGGTGTTGCCGAGTCCGGCAGCGACGCGCCGGAGCTGGTGCTGACGCGCCCGGGCCACGCGCCCGCGCGGCTGCGCTTTACCGAGAAGCTGCGCGAGGACGCCGTGGCCGTGGCAAACGGCCTCGCCCGCGCGGGGCATGCGCTGCACCTGCTCTCGGGCGATCGGGAGGGCGCGGTGCGGCGGGCGGCGGCTTCGTGCGGCATCGCCGACTGGACCGCGGGTGCGACGCCCGCGGACAAGGTGGCGAAGCTGGAGGCCTGGCGCGCGGCCGGGCGGCACGTGCTGATGGTAGGCGACGGGCTGAACGACGCGCCCTCCCTCGCCGCGGCGCATGTCTCGATGTCACCGGCGACGGCGACGGAGGCGAGCCAGGCGGCGGCGGACCTGGTGTTCCGCGGGCGGCACCTCGCCCCGGTCGCGGAGGCGCTGCAGTTGGCGCGCCAGACGCGCGCGATCATGCGCGAGAACCTCACACTCGCCTTCGCCTACAACGCCGTGATGCTGCCGCTCGCGGCATCCGGCTGGGTGCAGCCCTGGCTCGCGGCGGTGGCGATGTCCTCCTCGTCGCTGCTCGTGCTGGGCAACTCGCTCCGGCTGCAACGCTGAGGCAGGGCGCGGCGATGGGCATCATTCTCTACCTGATCGGCCTGAGCCTGGTGCTGGGCCTTTGCGGGCTCGGCCTGTTCCTGTGGTCGCTGAGCCGCGGGCAGTTCGACGACATGGAAGGGGCGGCGCGGCGGGTGCTGTTCGACGACCTCGACGAGGCGGAGGGCGCGGCACCGGCGGCGCAGGCCTGGCCTCAGGACGCGGTGGCGACGCGGCGCGTTCCGGCATCGAAATAACCGGCCGCGATGGCCAGCCCCCCGGCCCGGACGCGCGCGGCCAGCGGCTTCGATGCCTGGGCGAACGCGCCGACCTGGACCAGCGTGTTGATCTGCGCGGTGACCACGGGATCGCCCTGCCCCTGCAGCACGGCGCGGGCGAAATCCGCGTAGGGGCCGGGCTTGCCGAAGGCGGGCCTGTCCTTGATCGCCGCCGCGATCGTGGCGCAACCGGAATGGCCCAGCACCATGACGACCGCGGCGCCGAGGCCGGAGACGGCGTATTCCAGGCTGGCCACAGCGTCGTGCGTGACGGCGTTGCCCGGCGTTTTCACGGTGTGGATGCGCCCGACTGGCTGGTCGAAGATCAGCTCTGGCGGTTCCGCGAGGTCGGTGCAGGTGAGCACGGCCGCGAGCACCGGCTGGCGGCTGACCGTGCCGCCCCCCAGGATCGTGGTGTCCTCGTCGAAGCTCTCGAGGTCGTTGTTGACGTAGCGCTCGTTGCCGGCGAGCAGGTCCTGGAGCACCGCCGCCGGCGACGCGGCATCGGGTGGCGGCGCCAGGCCCTGGGCGCGCGCCGCATGGGCGAGGGCCGCGGCGCCGCCAGCAGCCGCCAGCGCCAGTGCCGTTCGGCGGCCGAGCAGGCGCGGGGCGGAGGCGCAGCAGGGGCAGCGTGGCGGGAAGGCGGGAATGAGACCTCTCCTCGGGACCGGGGAACGATAGACCCGGCAGCGGCGGCGCGTCAGCCGCCTAGTCTCGCGCGGGGATGGTGCCGAGGCCCTCGTTCGCCTCGATGAGCCGCGTCATCAGGCGCATGAACTCAAGCCGCTCCGCCGGCGCGAGCGGGCGCAGCAGGCGCGCCTGGGCGCTCAGCATGCGCGGCGTCGCTGCGGCGAGGGTTTCGCGGCCCGCTGGCGTCAGCGCGACGAGGCGCACGCGCCGGTCCCGCTCGTCCATGTTGCGCACGACGAGGCCGCGCGCCTCCAGCCGGTCGATCACGCCGCCGATGGTGGAGGTGTCGTAGCCGATGCCGCGCGCCAGCGTCCTCTGGTCGATGCCGGGTTGGCGGGCGAGGGTATGCAGCGAGGAATACTGCACCGGTGTGAGGTTCAGCGCGCCGATCTCCTCCGCGAACAGCGCCACCGCCAGCTGCTGCACGCGCCGCGCCAGGTGGCCGGGCATGCTGCGCAGGTCCGGCGCCTCCGGCGAGGTTGGCACAGAGCCCCGCCGCTGCGCCCGCCTGCCGTCCGCTCCCTTTGGCATGCCTCTCTCCGTCCCGGGCGACACGCCTTGACCGGGCGCGACCATCAGCATAACGATAATCCGCATACGGACATTCTGTCTACCGGTGGCATGGAGGAAGCGCGATGCAGATCCACCAGAACGGGTTCCAGCCCGGCGATCCCCACATCGCGCCCGCCGATCCGCGCGCCGTGCCGCACCAGGAGACGCTGCCCTCGGAGGTGGACGTGCTCATCGTCGGCTGCGGGCCGGCGGGGCTGACGCTCGCGGCACAGCTTGCGCAGTTCCCGGATATCCGCACCGCGATCGTGGAGCAGAAGGAGGCACCCCTCGTGCTCGGCCAGGCGGATGGCATCGCCTGCCGCACGATGGAGATGTTCGAGGCCTTCAACTTCGCCGAGCGCGTGCTGAAGGAGGCCTGCTGGATCAACGAGGTGACGTTCTGGAAGCCGGACGAGGCGCAGCCTGCGCGCATCGTGCGCCACGGCCGCGTGCGGGACACGGAGGACGGGCTTTCCGAGTTCCCGCACGTGGTGCTGAACCAGGCGCGCGTGCACGATTTCTACCTCGAAACGATGCGGAACGCGCCGACGCGGCTGGAGCCGCACTACTCCCGCCGCTTTACCGCCCTCACGGTGGATCGTGGCGAGGCGGAGCATCCCGTGAAGGCTCGGTTCGAGCGGGTGGACAGCGGCGCGGGCGAAACGATACGCGCGCGCTACGTCGTCGGCTGCGACGGGGCACGCAGCGCGGTGCGCCAGGCGATCGGGCGGCGGCTCGCGGGCGATTCCGCCAACCAGGCCTGGGGTGTCATGGATGTGCTCGCGGTCACCGACTTCCCCGATATCCGCTTCAAGTCCGCGGTGCAGTCAGCCCACGGCAACCTGATGGTGATCCCGCGCGAGGGCGGGTTCCTGGTGCGCCTCTATGTGGAGATGGACAAGCTCGGCGAGGACGAGCGCGTGACGGAGCGCGGCATCACCGTCGAGAAGCTGATCGACACCGCAAGGCGCATCCTCAGCCCCTACACGCTGGAGGTGAAGGAGGTCGCGTGGTGGTCCGTCTACGAGATCGGCCAGCGCATCTGCGACGCGTACGATGACGCAACGGAGGGCCATGCGCCGCGCGTCTTCATCGCGGGCGATGCCTGCCACACCCACAGCCCCAAGGCCGGGCAGGGCATGAACTTCTCCATGCAGGATACGTTCAACCTCGGCTGGAAGCTTGTGTCCACGCTGCGCGGGATCGCCACACCCGCGCTGCTCGGCACGTATTCGGCGGAGCGACAGGTGGTGGCGCAGGAGCTGATCGACTTCGACCGCGAGTGGGCGAAGATGTTCAGCGACCCCGCGGCCCAGGGTGACGGCGCGGGTGGCGGCGTCGATCCCAGGGAGTTCCAGCGCTACTTCGAGCAGCACCTCCATTTCACCGCGGGCATGGGCACGCACTACCGGCCCTCGCTGATCCAGGGCGACGACCGCCACCAGGAACTCGCCACCGGCTTCGTCACCGGCACGCGGTTTCACTCCGCGCCCGTGGTGCGCCTCGCGGACGCGAAGCGGGTGGAGCTTGGCCATGCCGGGCGCGCGGACGGGCGCTGGCGGCTCTACGCCTTTGCCGCCGAGGCGGACGCCGCGGAGGAGGAAGGCGGGCTGCGCGCGCTGTGCCATTTCCTCGCCCACTCCCCGGCTTCCCCGGTGCGGCGGTTCACGCCGCCGGGCTGGGACATCGACGCGGTGTTCGACCTACGCGCCATCTTCCCGCAGGACCACCGGGCGCTGGCGCTGGAATCCATGCCCGCGCTGCTGCTGCCGCGGAAGGGCCGCCACGGCCTGATCGACTACGAGAAGGTGTTCTGCGCGGATCCCAGGGGCCCCGACATCTTCGACCTGCGCGGCATCGACCGCGCGCGCGGCGCCCTGGTGGTGGTGCGACCGGACCAGTACATCGCCGACGTCCTGCCGCTCGCCGCCCACGACCGGCTGGCCAGCTTCTTCGCGGGGTTCATGCTGCCGCAGGGGTGAGGGGCTCGTCCCACTGTCTCGGGGGTATGACCCCGGGACAGTAGGACAAGACACGGGCGAGGGGAACAGCCCCGCCGCGCGGAGCGGTTGCCGCGCGCAATGACTCCCTGCCAACAATTTTTCTTTCCTTGGAAATTTTTCGAGCATATTCTTCCTGGGGAAGGAGAAACGAATGCACACACCGCACCCCACCCCGGCAGCCCGCCCCGACGCCGGGCGAACCATCACCAAGGCGATCATTCGCGCCGCGGACCGGCTGTCCGTCACCGCGCGGACCCTGGCCACCATCATCGGGGTCAGCGAGGCCACCGTGTCACGCATGAAGCGCGGCGAGTTCGACCTCAGGCCCGACACCAAGCCCTTCGAGCTCGCCGTCCTCTTCGTGCGCCTGTTCCGCTCGCTGGACGCGATTGTCGGCGGTGACGACAGGGTCGCCGCGGCTTGGCTCGCCAATCCCAATACCGTCCTCGATGCTCGCCCCATCGAGAAGCTGCGGACGGTGAGCGGACTCGTCGATGTCATCGCCTATCTGGACGCCCGCCGCGCTCTCGTCTGAGTTCCGGCGCTTCGGAGGCCGGTGCTGGCGCATGGTGGAAGCGCAGCATCGCGTCTCGACGCTGAAGCTCGCCGACACGCTGGCCGAGCAGGCGCTTCTGGAAGAGCTGGTCGAGGGCACGAAGCCCGCCATCCCGCCGGAATGCCGCCATCTCGGCTACCTGCTGACGACCCCATTCCGCTATGGCGCCGCCTACCCCGTGGGATCGCGCTTTCGCCGCGCCGGCCGCACGCCGGGCGTCTTCTACGCGGCCGAGCATGTCACGACCGCCGTCGCGGAGATGGGGTTCTACCGGCTGCTGTTCTTCGCCGAGTCACCCGCCACGCCCTGGCCATCCAACGCGGCCGAATACACCGCCTTCGCCGCCGAGATCGCCACGGCCTCGCTCCTGGACCTGACGCAGCCACCGTTCGCGGCCGAGGCAAGCCTGTGGACCGATCTCACTCGCTACGAGCCATGCCAGGCCTTCGCGGACAGCGCCCGCGCGGCCGGCGCCGATGCTATTCGCTACCGGTCGGTGCGCGACCCCGAGGGAGGCGCCAATCTCGCGCTGCTGCTGTGCCGCGTCTTCGCCAGGCCGGAGCCGACCGCCAGTCAAAGCTGGCACATGCGTTTCAGCGCTTCGGGCGTGCAGGCGTTGTGTGAATCACCCAACCAGTCGTTGGAGTTTCTGCGCGACGCCTTTGCTGCGGACCCAAGGATTGCCGCGCTGCGCTGGGACCGTCGCGGCGCGTAGACCCCGGGTGTTTTCCGCAGGCCGCGCCGCTCGCCGCCCACAACCGCCCCGCGAGCTTCTTCGCGGGGGTCATGTTGCCCCAGGGCAAACGGGCGATCTGTCCCGTTTTCCCAAACCGGGGGTTCTGGACAACGGGACGGGGCTCCGGCGAGGGGCAAACGTCTCATACCAACTCCCATTGATTAGGACCCATGTGCCCAGTTACGCGTACCGATAGACATGATGCGCCAGGGCTGATCGGTGAGGCGGTTCCAGGCGTGGCAGCAGTGGTCGACGATGTTGTCGTAGTCACGGAAGATGCGATTGGACAGCCAGTTGTCACGCATGAACTGCCAGACGTTCTCCATGACGTTGAGCTCCGGGCATTTCGGTGGCAGCGGCAGCGGGGTGATGTTGGCGGGCATGGCGACCTCGCCGGAGAGATGCCAGCCGGCCTGATCGAGCAGCAGCACGGCGTGCTTGCCGGGGCTTACCATGTCGCTGATCTCGGCCAGGTGCAGGTTCATCGCCCCGGTGTTGCAGAAGGGCAGGATGAGCGCCGCGCCCTTGCCATCCCGGGGACAGACGGCGCCGAAGATGTAGGTCGACGCGTAGCGCTGGTCCTGCGGCGCCGAGGGCCTGGTCCCGCGCCGTGCCCATCGGCGGGTGATACCATTCTTCTGGCCCACCCTGGCTTCGTCGGCGAACCAGATCTCTACCGCATCGAGGCCGAGGCCCTGGTCGCGCGCGATACCCGCCAGCGTGGCGGGGAAGTTTTTTTGAACGCCTCGATGGCGCCGATCGCCTGGGCGTGATGCTTCGGCCGGGCCGACAGCTTGCGGTAACCCAGGGCGCGCACCTCCCGGCTCAGCGTCTGTATCGACACCGCAACCCGAAACTCTTCCCACAACCACTGGCCGAGATCGCACAGCCGCCAGCGCACCACGCCATGGATCGCAGGGATCGGCCCCTGGTCAATCTGCGTGGCCAGCGCCCGGCGGTGGGCATCGGTCAACCGCGGCGTCGGACCGGGCGCCTTGCGGTTACGCAGCACGTCGGGTCCTCCGGCGTTGAACCTCACCACCCAGTCCCGCACGATCTGTAACGTGACGTCGCCAATGCGTGCCGCCTCAGACCGCGTGCCGCCGTCATAGATCGCTGCCAAGGCCAGCAGCCGCCGGGACTGGGCCGCGTCCCTGCTTCGCCGCGCCAAGCGGCGAAGTCCGGCAGCATCGAAATCAGCACGAAGGGAAATGGCGCGCGGCATGGTGCAACTCCAGCGACTACCACCATGAATCACACCGCCTCCGCGTCGGGGAATCCCCTCGTGAGTCATCGACTGTGGGAGTTGGTATCAGCGGGTCGTTGCGGTCCCAACGACGGCCTGTCCCGGTTACCCTCGACGGAGTCGGTTCTACTCAGCGGCGAGTGGCAGCGGCGAAATGGGTGCCCGGGTGAGCTCGCTCATGTTGCGGCGAACGTCGAAGATCCGGATGTCGAGGTCTCGCAATGCCGTGTTGGCGCGCATGGCGGCGACGATCGGGCCGTTGACATAAGCCTCGGCCGCGGCGCGGTCGGCGAACAGGTAAATGCCGCCCGAGAGCTGCGCGTCGGAGGGATCGTCGAGCCAGATCTTCCACTCGAGGCCCGGAAGGGAAACGAACGGAGCGGCCGTTGCCTCGGTGTAGCGGGCATCCCATTGCGCCTTGGGCATATCCGGACGCTGATAGTTTATCTGCACGATCACCATGGCTTGTCCCTCCCTGGGAGCCCGCTTCCTCGCCTGCTCGTAGCACGCAACGAGACCGAGGGCGAACGCGCCGATCGCGCAACTCATTGAAAGGTGGTGGAGCCAAGGGGAATCGAACCCCTGACCTCCTGAACGCCATTCAGGCGCTCTCCCATCTGAGCTATGGCCCCATCCGCTTGAAGCGGTCCGCTTGGGATGGCGGGGTCTAGACGATGGTCGTTCGCCGATTTCAGCCTTCCCGCCTGATTGCCGCTTCAAGCGGCGCCAACTCCATGAGTCGGTCAAGGTTTCGGGTTGGCTTGTACTCAAGGTTTCGGGTTGCCGTGTGCGCTGGGAGGCTTGGCAGCGAGACCAGCAAGCCCGTTCTCACGAGCGCGGCAGAGGATGCCAGAATGGCCTCACGGTCCTGAAAAACCGCCGGGGCTAAGGCTAATTCTTTTTCTAAAGCCTCGAGTAACGCCTTCGGTTTATCAATGCTTTCGATTTTTTTGATTGCGCTAGAATTCCACCCTTTGTGAATCTCGGCCAAAAGAAGAACTTCGTGCCGGCGAAGCGAAGCGATCAGGTCGGCCAGGCTGAGAAACTCGTCGGCGATCAGGTCCTGCTTTTGGACCTGTCCGGCGATCGCCTTCGCCATGAGCCGAAGGTTTAGCCGTGCGCTGCCTTCCTGGGCGGCCCGAAAATAGCGGTAGACGATGGCAACTCCCTCATCAATCTGCTCGGGCGGCAGCCTCTTCTCTCCGTTACGCAGCTCCTCGAGCAAAATCTCGCGCGCGGCCTCGTGGCGTCCAGCCAGGAGCCAAGAAAAAGCTTCCTTCGCGGCAAATGCGACTAACCCGCCGCCGGGCACGTTCGCCCACTGGAACCCGGAACTCAACGACAGCACTCAACAGATCAGGTGTCGGATCCAACGAGGCCTCTATGGGTTCGAGAATCCAAGGTCGACTTGTGTCAAATCTGCGATGCCGCGCGGAGAGCTTGGTGGAGCCAAGCGGGATCGAACCGCTGACCTCCTGAATGCCATTCAGGCGCTCTCCCAGCTGAGCTATGGCCCCTAACCCTTGGGATGGCGGGGTCTAGACGATGGCCGCACCGCTCGCAAGGGGCGGCCGCCGCGCCTCAGGCCGCCGCTTTCAGGCTAGGGGAGACCGCGAAGTTCGCCTCCGTCTTGGCGCGGAACTCGTCCAGCGAAACGCCGTCCGCCAGCTCCAGCAGCGTCATGCCGCCGGCCTTGCGGTCGATGCCGACCACGCCGAGGTCCGTCACCACCATGTCCACCACGCGCGCGCCGGTCAGCGGCAGGCTGCACGCCTTGAGCAGCTTCGGCTTGCCGCCGGCGGTGTGCTCCATCAGCACCACCACGCGGCGCACGCCGGCCACCAGGTCCATCGCACCACCCATCCCCTTCACCATCTTGCCGGGGATCATCCAGTTCGCGAGGTCGCCGTTCTCCGCCACCTGCAGCGCGCCGAGGATGGAGATGTCGATGTGCCCGCCGCGCACCATCGCGAAGGAGGCGGCGCTGTCGAAGTAGCTGGTCGTCGGCAGCTCCGTCACCGTCTGCTTGCCGGCGTTGATCAGGTCCGGGTCCTCCTCGCCCTCCCACGGGAAAGGCCCGGTGCCGAGCATGCCGTTCTCCGAGTGCAACTGCACCGTGATGCCGTCGGGGATGTGGTTGGCCACCAGCGTCGGGATGCCGATGCCGAGATTGACGTAGAACCCATCGCGCAACTCGCGGGCGGCGCGGGCAGCCATCTGATCGCGTGTCCAGGGCATCAAGTCCTCCTCAAGTGCTCGGGCTTTGCCCGAACCCACCAAAGGCCATTGGCCTTTGGAAACCAGTATTCGGGGTCTGGGGCCATCGTGCGAATAGCGCGTCTTCGACACGACGCCCCCAGCGGGTACGGGCGGAGCCCGCTCTTACGCCGCCTTCTTTCTCACCGTCCGCTGCTCGATCCGCTTCTCGATCACCGCCGGCCGCACGATGCGGTTCACGAAAATCCCCGGCGTGATGATCATGTCCGGCTCCAGCGTCCCCGCGGGCACGATCTCCTCCACCTCCGCCACCACCGTCTCGGCGGCCGTGGCCATCACCGGATTGAAGTTCCGCGCCGTCTTCCGATAGACGAGGTTGCCCTCGGTGTCCGCCTTCCATGCGTGCACGATCGCGAGGTCGGCCCTGATGCCGCGCTCCATCACGTAGTGCTCGCCGTCGAACTCGCGGGTTTCCTTGCCCTTCGCCACGTCCGTGCCGTAGCCGGTCTTGGTGAAGAAGGCCGGGATGCCGGCGCCGCCGGCGCGGATGCGCTCGGCCAGCGTGCCCTGCGGGTTGAACTCGATCTCCAGCTCGCCCGCCAGGTATTGCTGCGCGAAGGTCGCGTTCTCGCCCACGTAGCTGCTGATCATCTTCCGCACCTGCCGCGTCTTCAGCAGGATGCCGAGCCCGGCGTCGTCGATCCCCGCGTTGTTGGAGACGAAGGTGAGGTCGCGCACCCCCGCGTCGCGGATCGCCTCGATCAGCGAGGTCGGGATGCCGCACAGCCCGAAGCCGCCGGAGAAAATCATCATGCCGTCGCGCAGCACGCCGTCCAGCGCCGCCTTCGCGTCCGGGTAGATCTTGTTGATCGCCATCGCGTGGGTCCTCCGCCGCCGGACCTAACATGCGTTCTGGCGGACCGGGAAGGCTTGAACCGCTCCCTGGAATGAACAATTGGTGATGCGGAGATCAGGAGATCTACGATGAAAGCCAGTAGTATTCTCGAGACCATCGGCGGCACGCCGCATGTGCGGCTGGCGCGGCTGTTTCCGCCCTCCGCGAACAACGGCGCCGAAGTCTGGGTGAAGAACGAGCGCGCGAACCCCGGCGGGTCGATCAAGGACCGCATCGCGCTGGCGATGGTGGAGGCGGCGGAGAAATCCGGCGCGCTCAAGCCCGGCGGCACGATCATCGAGCCGACGTCGGGCAACACCGGCATCGGGCTCGCCATGGTCGCGGCGGTCAAGGGCTACAGGCTGGTGCTGGTGATGCCGGATTCCATGTCGGTGGAGCGGCGGCGGCTGATGCAGGCCTACGGCGCCACGTTCGACCTCACGCCGCGCGAGGGCGGCATGAAGGCGGCGATCGCCCGCGCGCAGGAGCTCAAGGCGCAGAACCCCGGCTCCTGGATCCCGCAGCAATTCGAGAACCAGGCCAATGTGGAGGTGCATGTCCGCACCACCGCGCGCGAGATCCTGGCGGACTTCCCGGAAGGGCTGGACGCGCTCATCACGGGCGTCGGCACCGGCGGGCACATCACCGGCTGCGCGAAGGTGCTGAAGCAGGCCTGGCCGAAGCTCAAGGTGTTCGCCGTGGAGCCCAGCGCCTCGCCCGTGCTCTCCGGCGGCGCGCCCGGCCCGCACCCGATCCAGGGCCTCGGCGCCGGCTTCGTCCCCGCGATCATGGACACGTCCCTGCTCGACGGGGTGATCCAGGTCGAGGGCGAGGAAGCGCGCGAGCAGGCGCGGCAGTGCGCCACGAAGGAGGGCATCCTGGTCGGCATCTCCTCCGGCGCCACGCTGGCGGCGATCCGCAAGAAGCTGCCGGAACTGCCGGCCGCGGCGAAAGTGCTCGGCTTCAACTACGACACCGGGGAGCGGTACCTGTCGGTGCCGGACTTCCTGCCGGCCTGATCACACGGGCCCGCGCCGCGCCTTCGCCGACAGCGCGCGGCGCGGACCGGCCGCCCGAGCCGTCCAGGGCGGATCGCCGTTGCCCAGCCGATATGACCCGACTAACGTCTTCGGGTGACGCAGCGCGCGGCGCGTATCGCGATCGTCGGCGGCGGCATCGGCGGGCTGACGCTCGCCCATGCGCTACGCCAGCGCGGCATCGACGCGGACATCTACGAGCAGATGGCCGAACTCGCCGAGGTCGGCGCGGCGGTCGCGCTGTCGGCCAACGCCACGCGTGAGCTGAGGCGCCTCGGGCTGCTCGATGACGTGCTGGCGACCGCGATCAGCCCGAGCGAACTCATCTACCGGGACGGGCGCACCGGACGCATCATCGCATCCCACCCGGTCGGGAAGGCCGACCGCTACGCCGCGGCTTTCGGCGCACCCTATCTCGGCGTTCACCGCGCCGACCTCCAGCGCGTGTTGAGCGGAGCGCTCGTCGGCAAGGGCTCGTCGGCAAGGGGGGGGCTGCATCTCGGGCACCGCCTCGCCGCGATCGAGGAACGCGGCTCGCGCCTGGCCCTGACATTCGAAACCGGCCGGACGGTCGAGGCTGATGTGGTCATCGGCGCCGACGGCGTGCGCTCGCGGGTGCGCGCCTGGATCGCGGGGTCCGAAAGGGTGCGCTATTCCGCCACCAGCGCGTTCCGCGGGATCGTGCCGCAGGAGCGGCTGCCGACGCTGCCCGATCGGTTCGCGATCCAGTTCTGGATGGGGCCGAACGCCCACCTGCTGCACTACGCCATCGGCAGCGAAGGCCAGGACGTCAACTTCTTTGCGGTGGAGGAAGGACCGGCGGCGTGGCCCAACGCCGGACGCTGGGTGATCGATGCCGCTCCGGGTGCCGCCCTCGCGCCGTTCGCGGGCTGGCATCCGGCGGTGCGGGAGATGGTTTCCGCGGGCTGGGTGACAAAGCGCTGGGGCCTGTTCGTCGTCCAGCAGCCCAGGCGCTGGCATCGCGGCCGGGCCGTGCTGATCGGCGACGCCGCGCACGGGATGCTGCCGCATCACGGGCAGGGCGCAAACACCACCATCGAGGATGCAGTCGCGCTGGCCGAGCTGCTGCCGGGCGCGCTGGATGGCGACTGGGAGGCGGCGATGGCCCGCTACGAAAGCCTGCGCCGGGGACGGACACGCACGATCCAGCGCGCCTCCTGGGCCACCAACGCCGCCCTTCACGAGCCCGACGGCCCCGGCGTTGCCGCACGCAATGAAAGGGCACGGCGGTTCCCCGACCAGTTCGGCTGGATCCATGCCTTCGATGCGCTGGCGGCGGTGCGCGGCGGCTGAGGGTCGGGCGGCATCTCATCTTCAGCGCCGCCGCCCTGACCGCGCGGCGCCCGGCCGCGACATGACGGGTTGACAGGAAACGTGGCGTGGAGGCGCATGCACGCCATGGCAACGGGGGGAACACCATGGCTCTGACACGCAGGCATTTCGCGACCGGCGTCGCCGCCGGGGCGGCATTCGGCATCGTCCGCACCGCGCGGGCGGCGAGCGAGACGGTCAAGATCGGCATCCTGCCGCTGGTCTCGCACGCGCCCACCATCATCGCGGCGGCGAAGGGGTATTTCGCGGCGCAGGGGCTGGACGCCACGCTCATCACCTTCCAGGCGGCGGAGCCGATGGCCGTGGGCATCGCCTCCGGCGACATCGATTTCGGCGTCACCGCCATCACCGGCGGGCTCGTCAGCCTCGCCGACAAGGGCGCGGTGAAGATCGTCGGCGGCTCGCTCGCCGAGGCGCCGGGCGTGGACGGGCAGAAGGTGCTCGCCTCCAAGGCGGCCTATGGCAAGGGCCTCACGGACCTCGCGGGGCTGAAGGGCAGGAGCTACGCGCTGACCACGGCGGGATCGTCCTTCGAGTACGTCGCCTACAAGGCGGCGAAGAAGGCGGGCTTCCCGGTCAGCGACATCACCTTCCGCCCGCTGCAGACGATCCCCGCCTGCATCGCGGCGCTGAAATCCGGCCAGGTCGATGCCTGGGACATGCTGCCGAGCATCTGCAACCTGCTGACCAAGGGCGGCGACGCGCACGACATAGCGGCGGTGCAGGACTTCATTCCCGGCTACCAGGTGACGACGGTGTTCACCTCCACCCGCAACGTGGACAAGCGGCGCGAGGTGGTGAGCCGCTTCCTCGCCGGCTTCTCCAGGGGCATCGAGGCGTACAACGCCGCCCTGGTGAAGAAGACGGCCTCGCCCGCGGACACAGACGCGATCATCGCCATGATCCACAAATACGTCTTCACCGCGCTGCCCGCGGACAAGGCGAGGGGGGCGATCACCAACGGCGTGATGCTGGTCAACGAGGGCGCGGCACTCAACGTCGCCAGCGTGGAAGACCAGTTGCAGTGGCTCAACGACAACAAGCTGGTACCCGCGGGCTCGACGATGAAGACGCTCGTTGACACCAGCTTCGTGAAGACGATCTGAATTGCGGCTCGTCGCCGAGCGCGTCGGCCATCGCTACGGCACCACGGAGGTGCTGCGCGATGTCGGCATCGCGATTGGCGAGGGGGAGATCGTCTGCATCGTCGGCCCGTCCGGCTGCGGGAAATCGACGTTCCTGCGCATGCTGGGCGGGCTCGAGCGCGCCTCGGAGGGCCAGGTGCTGCTGGAGGGCGAGCCACCCGCGGGCTCGCTCAACCCCATCACCTACATCTTCCAGGATTTCGCGCTGCTGCCGTGGCGCACGGTGGAGGGCAATATCCGCCTGGTGCTGGAGGACCACCGGCTGGGCGAGGCCGCGATACGCAGCATCATCGATGACGTCCTGGAACGAACGCGGCTGGCCGAGTTCCGCCGCGCCCTGCCGCGCCAGCTCTCCGGCGGCATGAAGCAGCGCGTGGCGATCGCCAGGGCACTCGCGGTGCGCCCGGCGGTGATGCTGATGGACGAGCCGCTCTCCGCACTCGACAGCCAGACGCGCGAGCTGCTGATGGACGACCTGGTGGAGCTGTGGACGCGCGAGCGCTTCTCCGCCTGCTACGTCACCCACAACCTCGCGGAAGCGGTGCGGCTCGGGCACCGCGTGCACGTGCTGTCGCGCCGGCCCGGGCGCATCCGCGAGACGGTGGAGATCGACATGCCGCTCGCCGAACGCGCCGAGCGCGCGGCGGAGCTGGAGGCGATGCAGCGCCATATCTGGCTCATCATGCGCGAGGAAGCGCGCGCCGCCGACCGGGAGCTCGCCGATGCCGGGTGACGCGCGGCCCGCCGGCGCGGCGCGGCAAGTGCCGTTCCGCGGCGGCGGGTTCCGGCCCCGGACCAACAGCCTGGTTTCATGGGCCGTGTTCATCGTCCTCATCATGGTCTGGGAAGCCGGATCGCGTACCGGGCTGATCTCGCCCATCGCGCTGCCGGCGCCGTCCGAGGTGATCGGCGCGCTGGTCGATCTCGTGCGCACGGGGATGCTGTGGACGCATCTCTCGGTGAGCCTGATGCGGCTCGGCGTGGGCTGGGTGCTGGGCAGCATCCTCGGCATCGCCGTGGGGATGATGATCGGGCTGTTCACCATCGCGCGCGCGGCGCTGATGCAGCTCGTGGCCGCGCTGTTCTCGGTGCCGAAGATCGCGCTGCTGCCGCTGTTCATCGTCTGGTTCGGCATCGGCGAGAGTTCCAAGATCGCGACCATCCTGTTCGGCACGTTCTTCCCCACCGTGATCGCGACCTACAGCGGCGTCGATAACGTCGATCGCAACCTCATCCGCATGGGCCAGTCCTTCGGGCTTTCCTGGGGCTCGATCGTGCGCAAGATCATCCTGCCCGGCGCGCTGCCGGCGATCCTCTCGGGCCTGCGCATCTCGTCGGCCATCGCCATCGTCCTGCTGGTCGCCGCCGAGATGATCGGCGCGCAGTACGGCATCGGCGCCTATATCCTGCAGGCGGGCTCGCTGTTCGCGATCGACCAGCTGATCGCCGGTGTCACCATCCTCGCGGTGCTGGGGCTCGTCATCAGCTGGGCGATCGGGCTCGCCGAGCGCCGTTTCCTCGATTGGAGATCGTAACGACATGCGACGCGTCGGCGCCGAGTACGATGTGGTGGTCTGTGGTGGCGGTGCCGCGGGCATCGGGGCGGCGGTGGGCGCGGCGAAGGCGGGTGCGCGCGTCTGCCTGGTGGAGAAGTATGGCTTCCTCGGCGGCGCCGCCACCAACGCGCAGGTGCTCTCCTATTGCGGCCTGTTCACCCGCGGGGATGCGCCGGAGCGCGCGGTGGGCGGCGTCGCGGACGACGTGCTGGCGGCCCTGCGCGGCCTGGGGCTCGATGCGCTGCCGCATCGTTCGCCCACCACCGGCAACTGGATCGTGCTGCTGGACCCGGAGGTGCTGAAGCTGGCGCTGGACCACATCGTCGCGGAGCATGGGATCGACGTGCTGCTGCACACGCGCGTCGCCGCCGCCACGCGCACCGGCGTCGCGGTGGAGGGTGTCACGCTCGCGGGCATGGACGGGCGCCACCACGTGCTGGCCGAGTCCTTCGTCGATGCCAGCGGCGACGCCAATCTCGCGATGCTGGCGGGTGAGGATTTCCGCGTCGGCGACGGCGAGGGCCATCTGCAGGCACTGACCATGCCGATCCGCGTCGGCGGCATCGCGCCGGGGGTGAAGCTCGACCGGCGACGGCTGCAGCAGGCGATCGCGGAATACAACGCGGACGGCGCCTGGCCGATCGCGCGGACGGATGGCGGCATCTTCGTGCACATGCCGCTCTCCGGCGACCTGTGGTGGATGACGGTGGACCTGCCGCTGCCGGATCTCTCCTCCGCCAGCTTCACGAAGGCGGAGATGGAGGGCCGGGCACGGGCGCACGACTACGTGGCGCTGCTAAAGCGCTCGCAGCCAGGGTTCGAGCGCGCGCATCTCGTCGCGACCGGCCCGCAGGTGGGCGTGCGCGAGACGCGCCACCCCGCCGCGCGGCATACGATGAGCGCGGAGGAACTCACGGGAGGCGCGGCTCACACGCAATCCATCGCCCGCGCGGCCTGGCCCATCGAGCTGCACGGCGAGGCCGGCAAGCCGAGCTACACCCATGTCGGCGGGCCGGGCTACGCGCAGATCCCCTACGATTCCATCCGCGCCGCCTCGCTGGAAAACCTGTGGTACGGCGGGCGGGTGATCGGCGCGGATGTCGAGGCCTATGGCTCCATCCGCGTCATGGGCACCGCCTTCGCCACCGGCCAGGCGGCGGGCGTGGCGGCCGCGGACTATGCCGCGCGCGGCCACATCGTCGATGTCGGCGCCGTGCAGGAGACGCTACGCGGACAGGGCGCCATCATTTAGGCCGAGGGCATCTAGGGCGAGAGGGCGCTCTTCCCCATCTGCACGGCAACCCCGGCGAGGACGACAGCCAGTACCGGCCGCATCACGCGCTCCGGGGCGAAGCGTGCGGCGAAGCTGCCGACAACGATGCCGGGAATGGAGCCGGCGAGCAGCGGCAGCAGGGCGGTCGCGTTGAACGTGCCGAGCCAGGCATGGCCGAGGCCGGCCACGAAGGTGAGCGGCACCGCATGCGCGATGTCGGTGCCGATCACGCGCACCGCCGGAAGCCGCGGATGCAGGAACAGCAGCGCTACCGTGCCGAGCGCCCCCGCGCCCACGGAGGACACGCAGACAAGCGCGCCGACCACCGCGCCCACCGCGACGGTGAGGGCGGGAGATCGTTGCGGGATCGTATCGCGATGCGCTGCGGCGCGCAGGATGCGCTCGCGCAGCACCAGCAACACGGCGGTGAGCAGCAACGAGACCGCGAGAGTGAGCGAGACGATGCTGGTGATCAGCGGACCCCGGCCGCCGAGCCAGCCCAGCACGGCCAGCGTCGCGAACGCGGCGGGCAGGCTGCCCAGCGCGAGCCAGCCGACGATCCGCCACTCGATGCCGCGCGCGGCATGATGCATTCCAGTACCCACCGCCTTCGTCACGGAGGCGAAGATGAGGTCCGTGCCCACCGCGGTCGACGGATGGATGCCGAAGAAGAGGATAAGCAGCGGCGTCATGAGCGATCCACCGCCGACGCCGGTGAGCCCGACGAGCGCGCCGACCAAAGCCCCAGCGACGATGTAGCCGCCGTTCATCGGGCTCGATCCGTGGCGGCCTGCTCCGATCCGACCCGGTTCATGCGCCGGAGTATCGCCTCGGCCAACCCACGAGGCGAGCGGAAATCACGCGCGCATCAACTCAGCGATGGGGCGCTGATCGCGGACCCGTACCAGCGGCGAGTTGCCTCAGACCCGCGCGCCCTCGGCGCGGATCGCGGCGGCGAGTCCCGGGTTCGCCCGGCGCAGCTGGGCCGCGCGCCGCGTAGCGGCGAGCCCCGGCTCCGGGCATAATTCCCATCGCTCAAGAAACAGCAGGTCGTCCCGCTGATTGGGATTGCTCACGTCTCGCAGGGCCTGTCGGACGGCGTCGGTCAAGGGCGGATGGTCGAGTTCGGTCATTTCCCACTGCCTCGCGTTCGTCGTGCGCGATATGGGGTGATACTTCGCGCACTGGCATGGCCATCGCGTGATGAGTTGATGACAACCGGTCCACGGGGCCGCCGCGCGGCGGCCCCGCCGACATCTCAGTAGCGGTAGAGGTCGTGCTTGAACGGGCCCTGCTGCGACACACCGATATACCCGGCCTGCTTCGCTGAAAGCTTCGTGAGCCTCGCGCCGACCTTGGCGAGGTGCAATGCCGCGACCTTCTCGTCCAGCCGCTTGGGCAGCACGTAGACCTTGCGCTCGTAGGCACCAGGAGCCGCGTTCCACAGCTCGATCTGCGCCAGAACCTGGTTGCTGAACGAGGCGCTCATCACGAAGCTCGGGTGGCCGGTGGCGTTGCCGAGATTCACCAGCCGCCCCTCGGACAGGACGATCAGGCGCTTGCCGTCCGGGAAGACCACCTCGTCCACCTGCGGCTTGACGTTCTCCCACTTGTAGTTGCGCAGCGCCCCGATCTGTATTTCGGAATCGAAATGACCGATGTTGCAGACGATGGCGCGGTTCTTCATCGCGCGCATGTGGTCGATGGTGATCACGTCGACATTGCCGGTGGCGGTGACGAAGATGTCCGCGCGCGGGGCGGCATCCTCCATCGTCACCACCTCGTAGCCCTCCATCGCCGCCTGCAGCGCGCAGATCGGGTCGGCCTCCGTCACCAGCACGCGGCAGCCGGCCTGGCGCAGCGAGGCCGCGGAGCCCTTGCCTACGTCGCCGAAGCCCGCGACGGTCGCGACCTTGCCGGCCATCATCACGTCCGTGCCGCGGCGGATCGCGTCCACCAGGCTCTCGCGGCAGCCGTAGAGGTTGTCGAACTTGGACTTGGTGACGCTGTCGTTGACGTTGATCGCGGGCACCAGCAGCGTGCCGTCGCGCTCCATCTCGCGCAGGCGGTGCACGCCGGTCGTGGTTTCCTCCGACAGGCCGCGCACGTCCTTCATCATGTCGGGGTGCTTCGCGTGCATCACCTGCGTCAGGTCGCCGCCGTCATCGAGGATCATGTTGGGTGTCCAGACGCCCCCATCCTTGCCGGCGGGCCCCCTGATGGTCTGGTCGATGCACCACCAGAACGAATCCTCGTCCATGCCCTTCCACGCGAAGACCGGCGTGCCGGATGCGGCGATCGCGGCCGCCGCGTGGTCCTGCGTCGAGAAGATGTTGCAGGATGACCACCGCACCGAAGCGCCGAGCGCTTCCAGCGTGCGGATCAGCACCGCGGTCTGGATGGTCATGTGCAGGCAGCCGGCGATGCGCGCACCTGCGAGCGCCTTCGTCGGCCCGAACTCCTGGCGGATCGCCATCAGGCCGGGCATCTCGTCCTCGGCCATGGAGATTTCCTTCTCGCCCCAGGCGGCGAGCGAGATGTCGGCGACCTTGTGGTCGGCGATGGTCGAATTGGTCATGTCGGATTCCGAAATCTGGTGGTGACAGCTTGGGTCGAGCGCGAACGTCCGTCAGGTGTTCATCGCGTCGAAGAAATCCTGGTTCGTCTTGCTGTACTTCAGCTTCTCGAGCAGGAAATCCATCGAATCCATCGGCCCCATCGGGTTGAGGATGCGGCGCAGCACCCACATCTTGGACAGCGTCGCGCGATCCACCAGCAGCTCCTCCTTGCGGGTGCCGGACTTGGTGATGTCGATCGCGGGGAAGGTGCGCTTGTCGGAGAGCTTGCGGTCCAGGATGATCTCCGAGTTGCCGGTGCCCTTGAACTCCTCGAAGATCACCTCGTCCATGCGGCTGCCGGTATCGATCAGCGCGGTCGCGATGATGGTGAGGCTGCCGCCCTCCTCGATGTTGCGCGCGGCACCGAAGAAGCGCTTCGGCCGCTGCAGCGCGTTGGCATCCACGCCGCCCGTCAGCACCTTGCCCGACGAGGGCACGACGGTGTTGTAGGCGCGGGCAAGCCGGGTGATGGAGTCGAGCAGGATCACCACGTCGCGCTTGTGCTCGACGAGGCGCTTCGCTTTCTCCAGCACCATCTCCGTCACCTGCACGTGGCGGGTCGCCGGCTCGTCGAAGGTGGAGGCGACGACCTCGCCCTTCACCGTGCGCGCCATGTCGGTGACTTCCTCCGGCCGCTCGTCGATGAGCAGCACCATGAGGAAGACCTCGGGGTGGTTGGCGGCAATTGCGGTCGCGATGTTCTGCAGCATCACCGTCTTGCCGGTGCGCGGGGGCGCTACGATCAGCGCGCGCTGGCCCATGCCGATCGGCGCGATCAGGTCGATCACCCGCGGCGTGTAGTCCTTGCTCGGCCCCTTCGCGACGGACTGGAAATTCTCCATTTCCATCTTGAAGCGCCGCTCGGGGTAGAGCGGCGTCAGGTTGTCGAAGTTGATCCGGTGGCGGACCGCATCCGGGGGCTCGAAATTGATCGTGTTGACCTTGAGCAGGCAGAAATACCGCTCGCCGTCCTTAGGTGCGCGGATCTGGCCTTCCACGGTGTCGCCGGTACGCAGGCCGAAGCGGCGCACCTGGGCGGGGGAGACGTAGATATCGTCCGGACCCGGAAGGTAGTTGCTCTCGGCGCTGCGCAGGAATCCGAATCCGTCCGGCAGGATTTCGAGCGTGCCCTCGCCGTGGATCGCCTGTTCGTTCTCGGCGAGGTTCTTGAGGATCGCGAACATCATATCCTGCTTGCGCAGGGACGACGCGTTCTCGATTTGCAGCGATTCCGCGAAGCTCAGCAGGTCCGCGGGGGATTTGGCCTTGAGTTCGGCAAGATGCATGGGACCTCTAGGGGGACCTCTCGGGAAGGGGCCTCTGGCGCGCCCTTCGGGGCAAGCCGCGGTCGCGAGGGTGGGAAAGCTTAGGCGGGGGGAGCCCGCGCCGGGCTGCCGCGGCCGGGCATCGGGGAGGAAGGCGCGGCGAGAAGAAACCGCGCGCGGCAGGCGGTAGTTAGAGGCGCGGACTCGCTGCGTCAAGGTCCGAGCCGCCAGGCTTCGAACCGTCAGTCTTGGAGCACGGACCCCGAGCGTGCCGGCAACGAGCGTGCCGCTAACTGGGCCGCCAGGAACGTCGCCGCGCCAGCGGAGGTTGACGCAAGCGACCCCGGCCGCCCACGATCAGCGCCATGACGGGGCCAGCCAATGTGGCGGCGCGATGATCGCGCCGGCGCTTGCCCGGAGGTAGAGGTGGACGGGCTTCGCAATTATTTCGGCCTTGTTGCGGGGATCTGGCGTTCCATCCTGGTGGTGGCGCTGGGGATTTTCGCGGCCGGCCTTGCCGTCGCGTATGGAGCCCCGGCGTTCCCCGTCGTGATCCTGTTCGTCGACCTCCTGGTGTTCTGGCACATCCGGCTGCTGGTGTCCGAGCAACGCCGGGAAGTGCTGCTGGACGAGGCCGCGTTCCATGCCGCGGCGCTGGAGATTGCCGTGGTGAAGGCGCCGCATCGCGACCGGCTGGCGCCAGCACAGGCCGCGCTGCCGTTCAGCCAATGGGTCTCGGAAATCCGCTCGGGGCGGCCCGGATGAGCGTGCTTGGCTGGATCTGGCCGCTGCTGGCGGGTGCCGCCGCCGCCTGGTTCCTCGGCGCGCGCGTCGCGGCGCATGGGCGTTCGCTACGCCGCGCGGCGCAGCGTGCCGAGGCGGAGGGCCTGCTTGCCCGGCATGGCGCGGCGCTGCGGCGGTTCCTGGGCGATTCCGCGGCGCCAGACGTGCTGCAGCGGCTGCTGCTGGTCTATAGCGACGCGATGCAGGAGCAGGGAGTCGTCGTCCGCCTGGCGCGTGGCGCCGTGGCCGGGCACCTCACGCGCATGCCGGACGCGATCGAGTACCAGGACCTTGCGGAGGCAGCGCAGCGCCTGGCCCTGGCGCGGCCGGACCTCGCCGAGGATTTCGCGCGCGCGATGACGACGGGCCTGCTGGCCGCCCTGCTGCGCTGCACGGAAGCCGCGGCGGTGACGGACGCCGTGCTCGCCGCCTTCGCCACCACACCGCAGCGCGAGCTGACCTATGCCGTCACCGCGGCGCGACTCAGGGACCAGGCGGCGCTGGGCTTCCTGCCGGAAATGGCGTGACGCGTCGTATCATCTGTCGCGCGGGATCGGGAAACGGGCCGAATCCGAACCGCGCGTAAAGCTCGTGCGCGTCGCTGGTCGAAAGCGTCCAGCGGCTGACGGCGGCGAGTTCCGGGTGCGCGAACATCGCCGCAAGCAGCGCCTTGCCCAGCCCCCGGCCGCGATGCGCGGGCAGCACGAACACGTCCGTCAGGTGCCCGATCAGCGTCCGGTCCGTGACCAGGCGCAGGAACCCGGCCTGCGCGCCTCCGGCGGCATAGGCGCCGAGGGTGAAGCTGTTGGCAATCGCCCGCTCGACCGTGGCGAACGCGCGCCCCTTCGCCCAGTAGGATTCCTCAGCGAGGAAGCGATGGATCGCCACGCGATCGAGCCGCTCCGGCATATCGCTGATCTCGTAGTCGCCGGCACGGACGAGATAACCGGTCATGCCGCGCGCGCGATCGCCTCGGTGATCAGGCGCCGCGCTTCCGCGGCGTCTCCCCAACCCGCCAGTTTCACCCACTTGCCTTTCTCGAGATCCTTGTAGTGCTCAAAGAAGTGCTGGATCTGCTCCAGCGTGATCACCGGCAGGTCGGTGTAGTTGCGGACATGCTCGTAGCGTCGCGTGAGCCGCGGCGCGGGGACGGCGACGATCTTCTCGTCGATCCCGGCCTCGTCCTGCATGCGCAGCACGCCGATCGGGCGGACGTTGATCACGGCACCCGGAACGATCGGACGCGTGTTGGCGATCAGCACGTCGATCGGGTCACCGTCCTCGGAGAGCGTGTGCGGCACGAAGCCGTAATTCCCCGGGTAGCGCATCGGCGTGTACAGGAAGCGGTCCACCACCAGCGTGCCGGCCTTCTTGTCCATCTCGTACTTGATCGGCTCACCGCCGATCGCAACCTCGATGACGACGTTGATGTCCTCCGGCGGATTCGTGCCGATGGCGATGGCATCCAGGTTCATGGCGCTCTCGCGGCGTTGTCTCAGAACGGCTTGACGATGACGAGCACGACGATCGCGACCAGAAGCAGCGTCGGAATCTCGTTGGCGATGCGGTAGAATTTCTCGGGCCGGCGGTTGCGGTCGTTGAGGAAGTCGCGCCGCCAGCGCGCGCAGGCGCCGTGAAAGCCGGTCATCAGCAGCACGAGGACGAATTTCACGGGAAACCACAGCGCGTGCATGTCCACCACGCCGGGGATGCCCGCCATCAGCAGGCCGGCGATCCAGGTCACGATCATCGCCGGCGTGGTGATCTGCTTCAGCAGCCGGCGCTCCATCACCTTGAAGCGCTCGCCCTCGGCCGATCCCGGTGCAACCTGGCAATGATAGACGTAGAGGCGCGGCAGGTAGAACAGCCCGCTCATCCACGCGACCATCGCGATCAGGTGCAGCGCCTTGATCCATAGCAGATAGGGGGCAAGAAAACTCATCGTCCGGGACTCCCGCTCATCGTGGCCTCGATCACGCCCGTGAGTTCCGCGAGGTGGCGGATCACGCGCGCGCCGGCCCGCGCATGCGGCTGCTCGTCGCCATGGCGCACGAGGGCGACCACCGCCATGCCGGCCGCGCGGGCGCCGGCGATACCCACGAGGCTGTCCTCGACGACGAGGCACGCCTCCGGTGCGATGCCCTCCGCCGCCGCGGCGGCAAGAAACAGGTCCGGCGCCGGCTTGCCACGGGGTACGTCCTCGAAACTGTGCACACGGCCGGTAGCGTCAAGCCCAATGCGGCCGAGCTTGGCGGCAAGTTCCAGGCGCGAGGAATTGGAGGCAACGCGCCACGGCAGGCCGAGCGCGCGGACCGCTTCCACCGCATCGTGTGCGCCGGGAACGGCAACCGCTTCCGTCAGCATGGCCGATGCGACACGATCCGCGACCGCGGTGATCCAGCGCGATGCCATGTCCTCGCCCAGCCGCGCGGCGACCGTGGGGCGCATGTCCGGCAGGGACTGGCCGAGAAACAGCCGCTGCGAATCCTCCGCCGTCATCGCCCAGCCAAGCTCCGTGAGGCTTGCCGCGACGATGCGGTTGGCGACCGGCTCGCTGTCCACGAGCACCCCGTCGCAATCGAAGATCACCAGGCCCCAGGGGTTGGGCTGGGCGCTCACGCCCGTGATCCCGCCCTGGAGGAGGCGCCGTGGTGCGGGCAGTCCCGATGCTCGGCACCGCAGGTGCCATTCGGGCGCAGGGCACAAAGCCCGGGTCCCTGGCCGCGCGCGCGCCGTACCAGGCCCGCGAGAGCGGCAATGAAGGCCGGGTCCGCGTTCGGCACCGGCGCGCGGAAATAGCCCGGTACGCCCTGCTTTTCCGCCAGCTCCCGGTACTCGACGTCGAGTTCCACCAGTGTCTCGCTATGGTCGGAAACGAAGGCGATCGGCACTACCAGGACCGCGACCTTGTCATGCGCGGCTCGCTCGATTTCCGCGTCCGTCGAAGGACCGAGCCATTTCTGCGGCGTCACGCGCGACTGGAAGCAGACCACGGCATCGAGGTCCGGGATACCCATGGCAGCGATCACGGCGGCGACGCTCGCACGGATCTGCATCTCGTAGGGGTCGCCGGCGCGGACGATGGATTCCGGCAGGCCATGCGCGGAAAACAGCACCCGCAGGCCGGTTTCCGCCGGCACCGCCGCCCGCGCCTGGTCCCACGCATGGCGCGCCTGGGCGGCAATGGACCCGACATAGCCCGGATCGTCCGGGTAGCAGCAGATGGTGGTGACGGGCGCCACCAACCCGGCGCGCGCCGCGGCATCCCGCCAGGCGGCCAGTGAGCTGCCGGTGGTGGTGGTGGAAAACTGGGGATAGAGCGGCAGCAGCAGCACTTCGGACGGGCGCCAGGCAGCGACCTCGCGCGCAACCGCATCGCTCATCGGGTGCCAGTAGCGCATGGCGATGAAGCAGCGTGCCTCGAGTTCCGGCAGGGCTGCTTCCAGCGCCTCAGCCTGTCCCTGGGTGAGGCGCAGGAGCGGCGACGATCCGCCCAGGATCGCATAATTCGCGCTCGCTGGGCCCGCGCGCCGCGCCGCGATCAGGCGTGACAGGAAGGGCCGCAGGATCGGGCCGACGCGCAGGATCGCAGGGTCGGCAAACAGGTTGCGCAGGAATGGGCGCACGGCCTCGGGCCGGTCGGGCCCGCCGAGGTTGAACAGGACAATGGCGATGCGTGGCCGGGTCACGGGCCCGGTCTAGCCGTAATTGCTGCGATGCAAAACGTCATTGCGCGCGTACCAGCTGAACCAGCCGGGCAACATTCTCGGGCGGCGTTTCCTTCAGGATGCCGTGGCCGAGGTTGAAGATGTGCGGACGGTTGCCAACGGCACGGCGGACAGCGGCGACCTCGCGTTCCAGCGCCGCCCCTCCCGCCAGCAGCGCCAACGGGTCCAGATTGCCCTGAACCACGAGACCAGGCGGCAAGGTGGCGGGGTTGGTCTGCGTATCCATGCCCACGGCCCGGACGCCGCTCTCGCTTGCATAGGCGGCGAGGCTGGCGCCAGCGAGACGCGGAAAGCCGATCACGGGAACGGTGGGGAACCGCGCGCGGATCGCCGCCGTGATGCGCCGCGCCGGGGCGATGACATGGGTGGCAAAGAGGCTCGGCGGAAGCAGGCCGGCCCAGGTATCGAACAGCATCACCGCCTCGGCCCCGGCCTCGATCTGTCCGGCGAGGGTTTCGATCGTGCCTTCGGTCAGGAGGTCGATCAGGGCGGCGATGAAGCCGGGATCGCGGAAGGAAAGCATGCGGGCCTGGTGAAAGTCGCCGCCGCGACCGTCCACCATGTAGCAGGCAACGGTAAAGGGAGCGCCGGCGAAGCCGATGAGCGCGGCATCGCCCACTTCGCGTGCGATCAGCCGTACGGCTTCGCGTACCGGGGCTGTGCGTTCGACGATGCGGTCCAGGCGCAGGGTGGCAAGGCCCGCCGCGTCGCGGATCGGCGGCATGCGCGGCCCCTCGCCTTCCTCGTACGTGACGGCATGGCCCATGGCCCAGTTCAGCACAAAAATGTCGCTGAACAGGATCGCGGCATCGAAGCCGTAGCGACGCAGTGGCTGCAAGGTGACCTCGGCCGCCAGCTCCGGCGTGAGGCACAACTCCAGGAACCCGCCGGCCTTTGCCCGCGTGGCCCGGTATTCCGGCAGGTAGCGACCGGCCTGGCGCATCAGCCAGAGCGGCGGGGGGTCGAGCCGTTCGCCGTCCAGGACACGCAGGAGCCGTTTGGTCATGTCGTCAATTCCAGAAGAGAGTAATTTAAAGGGATGTGGCGGTAGCAAGCCTGTGGGTTGTGGGGAACCCCGCGAACCGCTGGTTCGCCAAGAGGATCTCCACAGGCATGTCGGCCGCGGATGGCCTGAAATTACATGTCTGTTGGCGGTTCTGCACGTTCAGGGCATATCTCAGCACGGGTTTTCCCGTGGAAGCACCTGTCCCCGCAATCCGGACCGGCCGGGATGCGGCGCGAAGTTATCCCCGTTATCCTTACCGCATGATCGAACGGCTCAACCTGCATCTGGTTTCCGATGCCACCGGCGAGACCCTCAACGCGGTGGCTCGCGCGACGGTGGTGCAGTTCGAGCACACGACGATCGTGCATCATCGCTGGAGCCTGGTGCGCACGCGGCTGCAACTGCATCGGGTCATTGAAGGTCTCGAGATGGAGCCGGGGCCGGTTCTGTCCACCCTGCTCGACCGCGCGCTGCGCACGGAGCTGGAGACCGCGTGCCAGCGCCTGGGCCAGAAACTGGTCCATGTGCTGGACCCGGTGATGAAGGTCTTGCAGGAGGAGGTGGGTGAGACCGCTTCCGCGCGCCCGGGCCGGCAATACGTGCTCAACGCCGATTACTTCCGTCGCATCGATGCCATGCATTACGTGCTGGCGCACGATGACGGACTGGCCCAGGCGGGAATAGCCGAGGCGGATGTGGTGCTCGTCGGCGTCTCGCGCAGTTCCAAGACACCGACCTCCTTCTATCTCGCCAATCGCGGCATCAAGGCGGCGAACGTGCCGCTGGTGCCGGGGCTGGAGGACCCGCCGGGGCTGCAACACCCGACTTGCCCGGTCATCGGCCTTACCATCGATCCCGTGGCGCTGACGGAAATCCGGCGCCACCGGCTGCGCATGATCGGCGCGGTGCCGGCGCGGCAGGATCCCGGCGCCTATGTCGACCCCGAGGCGGTTAAGGCGGAGCTGCTCTGGGCGCGGCGGCTATGCCAGCGGCGTGGCTGGCCGGTCATCGACGTGACGCGGCGTTCGATCGAGGAAACCGCGGCGACCGTGCTGCAGCTGATGGAAGCCTGGCATGCGAGGCGCGCGAAGGAGAGTGCCGGCACGTGACGCTGCAGGCGCCGGAGCCGCGTCTCGTGCTTGCGTCCGGTTCCGTCGCGCGCAGGGCGGTGCTGTCTGCCGCCGGGCTGGTGTTCGATGTCGTGCCCGCCCCGGTGGATGAGGCAGCGGCCAAGGCCGCGGCGCGGGCCGAGGATGCGTCGGCCGGGGATGCGGCGCTGATGCTCGCGGGGCTGAAGGCGCGGGCCATCGGGCGCCGCGAGCCGGACGCGCTGGTGATCGGCTGCGACCAGATCCTCGTGTGTGGCGGCGTGTGGTTCGATAAGCCGCCGGATCTCGCGGCGGCGCGTGCGCAGCTGCTGGCGCTGCGCGGTGGCGAGCATA
The DNA here is from genome assembly GCA_963764465.1 of uncultured Pseudomonadota bacterium. Classification (GTDB taxonomy): domain Bacteria; phylum Pseudomonadota; class Alphaproteobacteria; order Acetobacterales; family Acetobacteraceae; genus JAJXXT01. Next base: position 917,174 of record CAVXSO010000007.1, read on the forward strand.
TCCTTGAGACCGCCGTTGTGTGCCACCGGAATGGGCGTGAGATTTGGCGCCATCTTGCCAAGCCTCGGCTTTTCATGCGCGCATTTTCCGATGCGTTTCTCGACGCCTATCTCGCGGCGGAGGGTGAGGCGGTCCTGACCAGCGTTGGCGCGTACCGGATCGAGGGCCGTGGCGCACTGTTGTTCGACCGCATCGAAGGCGAGCATGCCGCGATCCTGGGCCTGCCGCTGCTGCCGCTGCTCGGCTTCCTGCGCCAGCACCGTGTGCTGGTGTCATGACGGAAAGAAAACGACTCATCCTCGTCCTCGGGATGCATCGCGGTGGCACGAGTGCGGTGACGCGCGGCCTGGCGGCGCTCGGCGTTTCGCTGGGCGAGCGGATGATGCCGGCGCATGCCATCAACGAAAAGGGGCTTTTCGAGGATCTCGATATCTTCGAGCTCGACGAGGCGCTGCCGGCAGCGCTGGGCGATACGTGGCACGGATTTTTGCCCATTGCACCGGAACGATTTGCCGAAGCTTCCCTGCGGCCGCGGCGCAAGAAAGCCGTGGCGCCGCTGGGCGCGAAGCTGGGGGCGACGCCACTCTACGGGATCAAGGATCCTCGTCTGCCGAGGTTGCTGCCGTTCTGGCTCGCCACGTGGCAGGCGGCGATCATGCCGGAACTTTCCTGGATGCGTTTCGCCGACACGACGATTGCACAGCTTCAGGCGACCGAGGCGCGCCACGATGATGAGCTCGCGCGGCTCGAGGGGGAGCTGGCGACGGCCACCGCGCGGATCACGGCACTCGAAGCCAGCACCTCGTGGCGCATCACGGCGCCGCTGCGACCCTGGCGAAGCTCGTTCGCCGGTAGATCTCGAGGGACAGGAGGAGGAAACATGGCAAGAAGCAACACCGCATGCCGCCCGCCGCGCGGCGCGCCCGATGATGGCGCGAGGGCAACATGATGCTCGGGTCGCAGCGACAGCTTTTCGATATTCCGCGCGAGGTCGCCTATCTCGACGCTGCCGCATTTTCGGCGTTGCCGTCGCCGGTGCGCGAAGCGGGCGCCGAGGGAGTGATGGCCAAGGTGCGGCCCTGGGCGATGGCGCGCGACGATGCGATGGCGGAACGCGTGCGCGCGGACGCGGCACGCCTGATCGGTGCCGCGGCCGACGATGTCGCCATTGTCGGCGCCGTGAGCCACGGTATCGCGACCGCCGCGCGCAACCTCGACCTGCCGGCCGGCAGCCGGATTCTGCGCGTCGCCGATGAGTTCCCCTCGCTCGCACTGGTGTTCGACCGGCTGGCGGCGGAACGCGGCCTGGTGCTCGACATCGTCGAGCGGCCGGCGGACGGGGACTGGACGGCGGCGATCCTGGCCGCCATCGCGCGGCCCGGCCCGCCGCTCGCGCTCGCCGCGCTGACCCCGCTGCACTGGTGCGACGGGGCGCTGATCGATCTCGACCGCGTGGTGCCGGCGGTGCGTGCGGCCGGCGGGGCGGTCGTGATCGACGCGACCCAGGCGGTCGGCGTTCTCGATATGGATGTGCAACGACTTCGCCCGGACTTCCTCGCCTTCCCGACCTACAAATGGGTGCTCGGTCCCTTTAGCCTCGCGTTCCTTTACGCGGCACCGGAACGGCAGGACGGGCTGCCCGTGGAGGAGAATGGAGGCAACCGCCCCGCCGGAGGCTTCGCGCCCGGCGCGCGGCGCTACGACAAGGGGGAGCGCAACGATCCCATCGGCCTGCCGATGGCCGCGGCGGGAATGGAGCTCGTGGCAAGCTGGGGGCACGAAGCCATAGCGGCGCGGCTGCGCGTGCTGACCGATGCGCTGGCGGAGGTGGCGAGCGGGCTCGGCCTCGGCGTGCTGCCGCGCGAGCGCCGAGCGCCGCACATTCTCGGCGTGCGCCTGCCCGGCGGCATGACGCCGGGCCTGATCGCTGGGCTGGCGGCGCGTGGCGCCTATGCCTGCGACCGGCTCGGCGTGTTGCGCATCAGCCCGCATGTCTGGGTGGACGAGGCGGATGTGGAGCATTTCGCAGCGGCGTTGAGGGAAGTTGCTTGACACGCGAGGCGCCGCGCGCGAGACGGCGGGCATGATCGAGCCTGACACCCACATCGTGGCGAGACCCGCCCTTGCCAACACCGGCAGGGTACTCGAAGTGTGTCCGGCGATCGGCTGAAACAGCCGAATCCCGCTCGCATCAGACAACCCCGCCGGCGACGACGGGGTTTTTTGATGCGCGCCGCCCGTCGCCGGCAGCATCAGCAACGGAACGGATCATGGCACAGAATATTTACGATCAGGATGACTTCTTCGCCGGCTACAGCGCGCTGCGTCGCTCGCGCGAGGGCCTGGCCGGCGCACCGGAATGGCCGAGCCTGCGCGCGATGCTGCCGCCGATCACGGGCAAGCGCGTGGTCGATCTCGGCTGCGGCTTCGGCTGGTTCTGCCGCTGGGCGGCGGAGGCGGGCGCCGCTTCCGTGCTAGGGTTCGACCTCTCGGAGAAGATGCTCGCGCGCGCGCGGGCGGAGGACGGGAGCGTCGTCTACGAACGAGCCGATCTCGAAACGCTCGACCTGCCGGAGACGGCGTTCGATGTCGTCTATTCCTCGCTCGCGGTGCATTACGTGGCGGATTTCGCGCGGCTCTCGCGGACCGTGGCGGCGGCGCTCGTGCCCGGAGGAAGCTTCGTCTTTTCCATGGAGCACCCGCTCTACACGGCGCCGACAGTGCCTGGCTGGATCGAGCGGGACGGGCGGCGCATCTGGCCGCTCGATGCCTACCTCGCGGAGGGCGAGCGGCGGACGGACTGGCTGGCAAAGGGGGTGGTGAAGCACCACCGCAGCATCGGAACTGTGGTGAACGCGCTGCTCGCCACGGAGTTCACGTTGACGCATCTGGAGGAATGGGGACCGGACGCGGCACAGATAGCGGCGCATCCGGAATGGTCTCTGGAGCGGGATCGGCCGCCATTCCTGCTCGTGGGCGCAAGGAAACAGGCGTAAGAGGCAGGGTCTTGGACCCCGGACCCCGTTCATTGGGGCCGGACGCCTCAATGTCAGTCGGGCCATCGCCGCAATCCCGGCGCCTCGATGTCGAACATATCGAGCGCGCGGGCGGCGGTTTGCGTCACGATGTCGTCGACCGTCTTGGGGCGCGTGTAGAACGCCGGCAGCGGCGGCATGATGATGGCACCGTTCAGCGTCGCGCGCTCCATCAGCGCGATGTGCCCGGCGTGCAGCGGCGTCTCGCGGAACAGCAGCACCACGCGGCGCCGCTCCTTGAGGCAGACATCCGCGGCGCGCACGATCAGTGCCTCGTCGCCGCCATGGGCAATGCCGCTCAGCGTGCGCACGGAGCACGGCGCCACCAGCATGCCCATCGTGCGGAACGAGCCCGAGGCGATGCTGGCGCCGATGTCGCGATAGGGATGCACGATGTCGGCGAGCGCGCGGATGCGGTCGGGATCGTCATCGGTTTCCTCGCCGATCGTGCGCAGCGCAGCGGGCGAGATCACGAGATGCGTCTCGATCGTGCCGAGCGCGCGCAGCATCTCCAATGCGCGGATGCCATAGATGACACCGGAGGCGCCGGTGAGCGCCACGATCAGCCGGGGCCGCGCGCCGCTCATCGCAGATAGTCGGCGAGGCGGATATCGGCGGCACCGGGGATGCGCTTGCGGCGGAATTCGTCACGCCTCCCGAACGGTACCGTGGCATCGATCGCAAGCCTGCCCCAATGGTCGTGGAACTCGTCACGGTAGAAGCCCGGCACCTCGGGGATGACCATGGCGCGGTGATCGGCGCGGCCGCGCGTGAGGTAGGCCCACCACACATCGTCGAAATCGTTGATGTCCACGTCTTCGTCCACGGCGATGACGGTCTTGTTCCAGTCGTGATTGGCGCCGAGTGCCGTCATCAGCACCTGCTTCGCATGCCCCTCGTAGAGGGTCTGCATCTGCACCACGGTGCTGGTGGCGAAGGGCACGCAGGCAACGTCGATGACGCCGCGCAGCTTGGCGGCGACCAGGGCCTGGTAGGTGCGCGTGGCCACCGCGAGTTCGAGCAGGCGCAGATCTTCCGGCGAGCCGCAGATCAGCGCGTGGAACATGGCGCCCGGCCGCGCCAGCACGGCGGTGACCTCGAAGACGTGGTTGTCGCCCACTGGCACGTAGGTGCCCATGAACTCGCCGAACGGCCCCTCCGGCCGGCGCAGATGCGGCAGGATGCGGCCCTCGACCACGATCTCGGTCTCCGCCGGAACATCCAGCGCCACGGTGCGGCAGCTTCGCATCGCGAGCGGCTTGCCCGCGATCTTGCCCGCGACCTCGAGCTCGCTCTCGTCGAGACGAAGCGGCGCCGCGGCGGCGAGCACGATGGGCGGCGGCGGGCCGAGGAGGATCGCGCATTCCAGCGCCTCGCCACGCGCCTCGGCACGGCGCTGGTAGTCGGCGAGGTCGTGCGAGGAGCCGAGGCGGATGCGCAGCTCGTTGTCGGCGATGATCTGGCTGCGGTGGAAGGAGAGGTTGGGTACGCCGGTGTCCGGGTCCCGCGCGAGGAACACGCCGGCGGTGAGGTAGGGCCCGGCATCGTGCTCGAAATAGGTGATCTGCGGGAGCTCGGTGAGGCGAACCGGCCGCAGGCCCGCCGGCTCATCCACCATCACCGGCGGGATCGGGGGAGTCTGCATCAGTTCCACCCAGCGGCGGCAAAACGAATCGCCGGCACTGATCATTTCCATCAGCCGGGGCCGGCTGCCGTAGACGTTGGTGACGGCGGCGATGTCGCTGCCGGCAACCTTGCGGAACAGCAACGGCGCGTCGCTCTCCTTCTGCGAGGCCTGGGTCACCGCCGCGAGTTCGAAGCGGCCGGAAACCTCCCGCTCGACGACGCGCATTCCGCCGCGGGCCAGCAGCTCTTCGAGATAGTCGCGCATGTCCATTTCTCCCGGGGCGGCAGCGTGCCGGGGACGGCCCGGCTTTACAAGGCGCGGCTGTCCGCTTCTCCTGTGCTCCGTTCGCGCGCACCGGGCGCGGCGCAGGGGGGATCTTGGTGGCGATTTTGCTGGCGATGTGGAGCAGCACGCTCGAGCAAGGGGTGCTGCTCGGGTTCCTCGCCCTCGGCGTGCTGATCACATTCCGCTTCTTCCGCTTTCCGGACCTCACGGCCGAGGGCAGCTACCCGCTGGGCGGGGCGGTCGCGGCCGCGCTGCTGGTCCAGGGCGTGAACCCGGTGCCCGCGACCGTCGCCGCCGCGCTGGCCGGCGGGCTCGCGGGGATCGCCACGGCGCTGGTGCACACGCGGCTGCGCATCAACAACATCATTTCCGGCATCATCGTGATGACGGCGCTCTATTCGGTGAACCTGCGCGTGATGGGCCGCGCCGACATCTCGCTGCTCAACGCGCCGACGCTGACGGGGGTCGCGATGCAGTTCCTGGACCGCTTCGGCTTCGCGTTCCGGGAGGACACGGCCAGCACCGTGGTGACGACGCTGGTGGTGCTCGGCGCCGTCTCACTCGCGCTGGCGCGGTTCATGCACACGGATCTCGGGCTTGCGGTGCGCGCGACCGGGGAGAACGAGACAATGATCCAGTCCCTCGGCGTCGATACCAACCGCACGAAGCTGGTGGGGCTTGCGATTTCCAACGCCGCGATCGCGCTCTCCGGCGCGTTGGTGGCACAGGACCAGGGTTTCGCGGATATCGGCATGGGCACGGGCATCCTTGTCACCGGTGCGGCCGCGGTGATGATCGGCCAGGCGCTGTTCGGCGACGGCTCGATCGAGCGCTGGATCGTTGCCACGCTCGCGGGCGTGCTGATCTACGAGTTCCTGGTGGTGCTGGCGCTCAGGCTCGGCATGGCGCCGACGGACCTCAAGCTCGTCACCGCGGTGCTGCTGCTGGCGAGCCTCGCGCTGCCGCAGCTGCGCGGGAAGCGGCGCTGATGCTGACGCTGGACGCCATCACGCGGCGCTTCTTCTCCGGCGGCGACGAGGTGCGGGCACTCGACGGCATCAGCCTCGATGTTGCGGCGGGTTCCTTCGTCACCATCGTCGGCTCGAACGGCGCCGGGAAATCCACGCTGCTGAAGACGATCTGCGGCCTGGTATCGCCGGATTCCGGGCGGGTGGTGCTGGACGGGCAGGACATCACGAGGTGGCCGGTGCACCGGCGCGGCACGCTGATCGGGCGCATCGCGCAGGACCCGCAGGAGGGCACCTGCGCCTCGATGACCATCGGCGAGAACCTGGCGATGGCGCTGCTGCGCGGACAGCGGCGCGGTCTCGGCCGTGGTGTGACGGCGGCGCGTGCCGAACGGTTCCGCGAGGAGCTGGCGGGGATAGGGCTCGGGCTCGAGAACCGGCTGCGCACGCGCGTTGGCACCTTGTCCGGCGGGCAGCGCCAGGCGCTCTCGCTGCTGATGGCGACGTATGGCTCGCCGAAGCTGCTGCTGCTCGACGAGCATCTTGCCAATCTCGACCCGCGGACATCCGAGATCGTCATGGACTACACGGCGCGGCGGATCGCGGCGAGCGGCGTCGCCACCATGATGGTGACCCACAACATGGCCGAGGCGATCCGCTGGGGCGACCGGCTGCTGATGCTGCACGCGGGACGGGTGATCTTCGAGGTGGCGGGCGCGCAGAAAGCGGCCCTGACCGTCCCCGAGCTCGTTGCCCGCTTCCACGAGGCGAGCCATTCAACCCTCGCCGAGGACCGGTTGCTGCTTTTCTCGTGATGACGCAAGCTTCCCCGCAACAATAACCCGGGAGATCACCCGATGCGCGCCCCGATCATCCTCGCGACATGCCTTACCCTGCTGGCCCTGGCGCCGGCGGCCCTGGCGCAGGGCCCGGTGCCCGGCAAGACCTACCGCATCGGCTTCTCGCAGATCGTCGATCACCCGGCGCTGAACGCGACGCGGGCGGGCTTCCTCGAAGGGCTCAAGGAATCCGGGTTCGTCGAAGGCAAGAACCTGGTCTTCGAGTACCAGAACGCGCAGGGCGATATCGGCAACGCGCGCAACATCGCGCAGAAATTCGTGGCCGACCACGTGGACCTGCTGGCGCCGTGCACCACGCCCAATACGCTTGCGACCATCAAGGTGGCGCGTGGCACGTCCATTCCCGTCGCGTTCGGCTGTGTCACCGATCCGGTGAAGTCCGGCGTGCTCAGCTCGCTCGACAAGCCCACGGGCACCAACGTCACCGGGCTCTATGGCGCGCAGCCGGTGGACGAGTTGCTGGACCTCATCGGGCAGATCCTGCCGCACGTGAAGACGATCGGGACGATCTACAATGGCGGGGAAGCCAACTCCGTCACGGCCAACGCGGTGGCCAAGGCGGCCGCGCAGAAGCGCGGCTGGCACTGGGTGGAGGTGCAGATCACCTCCAGCGCCGAGGTGAAGACGGCGGCCGAATCCCTGGTGGGGCGCGTGGACGCGATCATGACGCCGCAGGACAACACGGTCGCATCCGCCTACGACGCGGTGGTGAAGGCGACGCGCGACCATCACATCCCGCTGTTCTCGCTGGACACCACAGCGGTGCAGCGTGGCGCGCTCGCGGCCTATGGCGTTGACCAGTTCAAGAGCGGGGTGGCCTGGGCGAAGGAGGTGGCGGTGCCGGTGCTGCTCGGCGCCAACCCCGCGACCTTCGTACCGGTGGCGTACCGGACCTACGACCTCTACCTCAACGCCGCGACCGCGAAGGCGGATGCGCTGACGCTGCCGCCGGCCGTGATCAAACAGGCGCACAAGATCTACGACAAGTGACGCTGGTCCCGTCACTGGAGGAAATTGGCGCCCTGGTCGAACCGGGGCGGGTGCATCGGCGCGTCTATACCGACCCGGCGATCTTCGAGCTCGAGCAGCGACGCATCTTCGCGCGGGCCTGGTGCTATGTCGGGCATGAAAGCCAGGTGCGCCAGCCTGGCGACTTCATCCGCGCCAGCATCGCGCGGCGCCCGCTTGTTGTCGTGCGGCGGGAGGACGGCGGCATCGCGGTGCTGCATAACCGATGCGGCCATCGCGGCGCGCTGGTGGTGGCGGAACGCGCGGGTCGCGTGAACCGCTTCCGCTGTCCCTACCACGCCTGGACATTCCGCACCGACGGCAGCCTGCAATCGATCCCGTGCCGCGAAGGCTACGACGATACCGGCTTCACGGACGGCGACCCATCGCTCGGCATGTCGCCAGTCGCGCGCGCCGGCACCTATCGCGGTTTCATCTTCGCGAGCCTGGCGGCGGAGGGGCCGGATCTCGCGACCTTTCTCGGCCCCACGACCGAGGCGATCGACAACATGCTGGACCGCTCGCCGGCGGGCGAGGTGGAAGTCGTGGGTGGGTGCTTTCGTGTCCGCCAGCGGAACAATTGGAAGATCTACCTCGAGAACATGCATGACGGGCTGCACCCGATGATCGTGCACCAGCCCTCGTTCGATCCCGCGCGGGTGGAGGCGAAGTCGGTGCCCAAGCCTGGGCCGGACAGCGCCTTCGCGCTCAAGGTCATCGCCGCCAACGGGCAGAGCTACGAGAGCATGGGCCAGCTTCCGGTGCGGCTGTTTCCGTATGGCCACACGGAAATGGCGGCGTTCCGGGAGAATCCCGCGACCGACCCGGAGTTCGAGGCCTATCGTGCGAGGCTTGCCGAACGCCACGGGGCGGAGCGCGCGGCGCGGCTGCTCAGCGACAACCGGCTGAGCACCATGTTCTATCCCAGCGCGTCGGTGCAGGCGACATCGTTGCAGATGCAACTCATCCTGCCCGAGGCCGTGGACCGCACGCTGATCGAGGTCTGGTCGTTCCGCCTGGTCGGCGCGCCGGAGAGCCTGTTCCACCGCACCATGATCCTCGCCAACACCGCGCACTCGCCCTCCTCGCTGATCAAGCACGACGATTTCGCGATCTACGCGCGGGTGCAGGACGGGCTCGCGGGCGACGGGCCCGACTGGATCGACATGCGCCGCGGCGCCAACGCCGATCCCTCGACCTCGCTGAGCGAGGCCTATATCCGCAACCAGTTCCAGGCGTGGCGCGACTATATGGTGGCACCATGACGGACGAGCGTGCCGTTGAGCGCTTCCTCATCGACGAGGCGGAACTGCTCGATGCCGGCGACTACGAATCCTGGTTCGCGCTGTTCACCGAGGACGCGCGCTACTGGGTGCCTTCCCACCCGGCGCAGACCGATCCCGTCAACGACATCTCGCTCTATTACGAGGACCGCGCCCTCATGCACGCGCGCATCGGCCGGCTGCGCCATCCGCGCGCCATGGGCCTGCCGGTGCGCACCAGCCATCTTCTCGGCAATATCCGCATCACCGGGCGGACGCAGCGCGAGGACCTGTTGGTCCACTCGCGTTTTCAGATGTTGGAGTTCGTTGACGACGAGCAGCGGTTGCACGGCGGTGCCGTGACACACCACCTCGTTCCAGCGGGTGAGACATGGCGTATCCGGCTCAAACGCGTGGACCTGGTGAACGCCGGCGGCGTGTTCGACCTGCTGCAGGGATTTTTCTGATACCGTGCCGGACAACGAGGCGCGGTTTCCCGCCGCTGCGACCGGCCCGCTTGACAGCGGGGGGCCCCGGTTGTCGCATCGGCCGCCGTGCCGCTGATCTCACTTCATTCCCCGATCGGGCCGCTCTCCGTCGCCGAGGAGGATGGGGCGATCGTGGCACTCGACTGGGGCTGGGGCAGCATGCAGTCGCCGACACCGCTGCTGGAGCGGGTGCGCGAGCGGCTTCAGGCCTATTTCGACGGTGACGACGCGCTGTTCGACCTGCCGCTCGCGCCGGCGGGCACGACCTATCAGCGTCGTGTCTGGGCAGCGCTGTGCACCGTGCCGCGCGGCGAGGTATGGACCTATGGCCGGCTTGCCCGCGCCGCCGGTGGCTCGCCCCGCTCGATCGGCGGTGCCATGGGCCGCAACCCGATCCCGATCATCATTCCCTGCCACCGAGTGGTGGCGGAAAACGGCCCGGGAGGCTATTCCGGCGCCGGCGGCCTCTCGACCAAGCGCTATCTGCTGGAGCTCGAGGGAGCCGTGCTGCCGCTTGCCGCGTAAGCGCATCACCATGAGGGACGAATCATGACGAAGGCGATCCGAATTCACGCCCCGGGCGGACCCGAGGTGATGCGGTGGGAAGACGTGCCGACGCCGGAACCGGGGCCGGGCGAGGTGCTGGTGAAGCACGCGGCCGTCGGTCTCAACTATATCGACGTCTATTTCCGCACCGGCCTCTACAAGACGCAGATGCCGGCGACACCGGGGATGGAAGCTTCCGGCACCGTCCTGGCACTCGGGCCGGGCGTGACGGAATTCGCGGTCGGTGATCGCGTGGCCTACGGCACCGGCGCGGTCGGCGCCTACGCGACGGAGCGCGCTGTGCCTGTGGAGCGGCTGGTGAGGCTGCCCGACGACATCGGCTTCGAGACCGCGGCGGCGATGATGCTGCAGGGCATGACAGCGCAATACCTGGTCCGCCGCACGCACCGCGTGCAGAAGGGCGAGACGATCGTGGTGCACGCCGCGGCGGGTGGTGTGGGATTGATCTTGTGCCAGTGGGCGAAACATCTCGGCGCCACCGTGATCGGCGCCGTTTCCACCGAGGCGAAGGCGGAGCTCGCGCGCGCGCATGGCGCCGAGCATGTGGTGGTGGGGCACGCCGACTTGCCGGCGCAGGTCAAGCGTATCACCGGCGGCGCGATGGTGCCGGTGGTCTATGACAGCGTCGGCAAGGACACGTTCATGGGCAGCCTCGACTGCCTGGCGCCGCTCGGGCTGATGGTGACCTATGGCAACGCCTCCGGCCCCGTGCCGCCGGTGGAGCCCGCGCTGCTGGCGGCGAAGGGCAGCCTATACCTCACGCGCCCGACGCTTGCGACCTACACGGCCAAGCGAGCGGACCTGCTGATGACCGCGAACGACCTGTTCGATGTCGTCAAGAGCGGTGCCGTGAAGATCCGCGTGAACCAGACCTTCCCGCTGCGCGACGCGGCGGCCGCGCACATCGCGCTGGAAGCGCGCAAGACCACCGGCAGCACCGTGCTGGTTCCGTAACGGAACCCGCACGCCCGGAACGTCGCGCCCATGACCGCCGGACCGCTCGCGGGCATCCGCGTGCTCGACCTTACTTCCGTCGTCGTGGGCCCGACCGCGACGCTCACGCTCGCGCAGCAGGGGGCGGACGTGATCAAGCTCGAGGCGCCGGAGGGCGACCTGCTGCGCGCCCTCGGCGGCAAGGGCCGTTCCCCGGGAATGAGCCCGAAGTTCCTGCACTTCAACCGCGGCAAGAGGTCGATCTGTCTTGACCTGCGCAATCCGGCGGGGCGCGCGGCTGTGCTGCGCATCGCGGCGGCGTCCGACGTGCTGGTTTCCAACATTCGTCCGCAGGCCCTGGCGCGGCTGGAGCTCGACCATGCCGCGCTCTCGCGCGCCTGTCCGCGCCTGGTGCACTGCTCCATCGTCGGCTTTGGCGCCGGCGGGCCCTATGGCGGCAAGCCCGCCTACGACACCATCATCCAGGGCGCTTCCGGCATGGCGGGCGCCATGGCCCGCCCGTTCGGCGAGCCGCGCTTCATGCCCTTCGTCATTGCCGACCACATCACCGGCTTCATCGCGGCCCAGGCGATCACCGCGGCGCTGCTGGCGCGCGAGCGCACCGGGCGCGGCCAGGCGATCGAGGTGCCAATGCTCGAGAACATGGCGAGCTTCGTGCTGACGGAGCACATGGGCCAGCGCACCTTCGAGGACGATGGTGCCATGGGCGACCCGCGCATCATGGACCCGCATGGCCGCCCGATCGCGACCGCGGATGGCTGGATCTGCGTTTCTGCCAACACGGATGCGCAGGTGCGCGGCTTCTTCGCCGCGATCGGCCGACCGGAGCTGGTGGACGATCCGCGCTTCGCCTCCGTCGCGGCGCGGCTGGCGCATGTGCGTGATTATTTCGGCCTGCGCGCCGAGGCATTGCGCGAGAAACCCACGGCCCACTGGCTGAAGGTTCTGGCCGAGCACGACGTGCCGGCGCTGCAGGTGAACATGATCGAGGACGTGATGGACGACGCCCATATCGCGGCGGTCGGCCTCGTCGAACGCGTCGAGCACCCGACCGAGGGGTCGGTCCGCGCGCTGCGAGCCGCGACACGGTTTTCGGATGGCATGCCCCGGCTCACGGAGATTGGCCGGCTCGGCTCGCAGGGGCCCGCGATTCTCGCGGAGTGTGGGTTCTCAGCCGGGGAAATCGCGGACCTCCGGGCGGTTGGCGCGCTGAGGGTGCCGGCATGAACGCGGTGGGTGCAGCCAGGGTCTGGCGTTCCTGCCTGTACGTGCCGGCGCATGTCGAGCGCTTCGTGGCGCGCGCGCATGAACGCGGTGCGGATTGCGTCCAGCTCGACCTCGAGGACAGCGTGCCGCTCGCCGAGAAGCCGCGCGCCCGCGCGGCGGTGAGGGCGGCCGCCGCCGCGGTGCGACGCGGCGGCGCCGACGTGCTGGTACGGGTCAACGCGCCGCTGTCGATGCTGGCGGAGGACATCGCAGCCGCCGTGGGGCCGGACGTGGACGGGCTGTTGCTGCCGAAGGCCCGTGGCCCGGACCATGTCGCCCTGATCGAGGAGCACGTCGCAGCCTGCGAGGCACACGCCGGATTGCCGCAGGGGCATACGCTGCTCTACCCGATCATCGAGACGCCGGCGGCGCTGGAGCATGCCTGGACGATCGCGCGGGCCTCGCGACGGATCGTCGCGATGAGCCTCGGTGGCGAGGATTTCGCGACCGGCATCGGCGCCGAGGCGAGCGAGGACGCACTGCTCGCCGCGCGCCAGGTGGTGCTGTTCGCGGCGCGGGCCGCCGGCGTCATGCCAATGGGGCTCGTCGGATCGCTCGCGGATTATTCCGATCTCGCTGGATTCCGGGCGATGGCCGAGCGGTCGCGCCGGCTCGGCTTCGAGGGTGCGTCCTGCATCAATCCCGTGCAGGTGCCGGTGCTCAATGCGGCCTTCGCGCCTGACGACAAGGAAATCGGCTGGGCGCGGCGCGTCATGGCGGCGGACGAGGAGGCGCGGGCGCAGGGGCTGGGGGCGGCGAGCGTGGACGGGCGCATGGTCGATGCGCCGATCGTGGCCCGCGCGGCGCGGCTGCTCGCGCGGGCGGAGGCGATCGCCGCGCGGGAATCTCGACATGGATGAGTTCACCGCCTGGATCGGCCGCTCGCGCGAGGCCGAGGACGAGATCACCTGCCCGGCGCTGGCCCGCATTGCCGCCATGCTCGGCGATCCGCGCCGCTTCGCGCCGGGTGATCGCGTGCCCGCGCATTGGTACGCGATGTTCTTCCCGGACCTGGCGCCGCCCTCGGGCCTGGGCCCGGACGGGCATCCGGCGAAGGGGGAGTTCCTGCCGCCGGTGCCCCTGCCGCGGCGCATGTTCGCCGGGCGGCGCGTGGCGCTGCTGGGCACGCTGCGCGCGGGCGACGCGGCGGTGAAGCGCTCCACGATCACGGGCATCACGCCCAAGCAGGGCCGCAGCGGCGCGCTGGTGTTCGTCGCTCTGCGCCACGAGATCCTGGTCCGCGGCGAGGCGGTGGTGACGGAAGAGCAGGACGTTGTCTACCGCGAGGCGAGCGGAAACGGTGGCGCCGGAGGCGGAGGCGAGGGCGAGGCGGTGCCGGGTGGCACGTGGCAGGCGGAGTTCACGCCGGACCCGGTGTTGCTGTTCCGCTACTCGGCCATCACCTTCAATGGCCATCGCATCCATTACGACGCCGATTACGTGCGCGACGTGGAGGGCTATCCGGGCCTTGTCGTGAATGGCGGGTTGACGCTCCTGATGCTCCTGGAGGCCGCCGGGCGCGCCCTGGGCGGCGTTCCAACGCGCTATTCCGCCCGCAACCATCGCCCGCTTTTCGTGGGCTCCAAGGTCACGCTGGCGGGCGACGCCGAGGGCGCGTGGGCCGTGGATGCCGCCGGCAGGCTCGCGGTGCGGGCCGCGTTCGGCTGACCGCCAGCCGCGCTTCGCGTTTCGGCCGATTGGATGAGGCCGATTGCAAGGGGGCGGGGGCTGCGGCATGACGTGCCGGTGGGCACGGTAGCGACATGACGGCCGGGACGGATCTGCTGGCGGCGATGGCTGGGCACCGCGTCGTCGTGCTCGGCGACGCCATGCTGGATCGTTACGTCGCCGGCGAGGTGCGCCGCATCTCGCCCGAAGCGCCGATCCCCGTGCTGCGCGCGCGCGAGCGGCGGGAGGTGGCGGGCGGAGCCGCCAATGCCGCGCTGAATGTTGCCTCGCTTGGCGGCCAGGCGGTGCTGGTTGCCGCCGTGGGGAAGGACGAGGCTGCGGCGGGGCTGCGAGCGGCACTCGAAGGCGTCGAGACGCGCTTCGTCGAGGCGCCGCGCCCGACCACGGTGAAGACCCGTTTCGTCGCCGGCGGCCAGCAGATGCTGCGCCTCGACGAGGAGGAAGCCGGTCCGGTCGATGCCGCGACCGAAGACGGGCTGCTGGCCGCGACCCGTGCGGCACTGGAGGGCGCGCGGGCGCTGATCCTGTCGGACTACGCCAAGGGCACGCTGACGGACCGCGTGCTCGCCGGCGCCATCGCGGCGGCGCGGGAAGCGCGCGTTCCGGTCGTCGTCGATCCCAAGCGGCAGGATTTTTCGGCCTATGAGGGCGCGACTGTGGTGGCGCCCAACGCGCTCGAGATCACGCGCGCTACGGGCCTGGCGGCGGGCGACGACGAATCGGCCGCCCTCGCCTGCCGCGCGGCGCTCGTGCAGGCGCGGGCCGAGGCGATCCTGCTGAAGCGCTCGGAAATGGGCCTCACGCTGCTGCCGCGCAACGGGGCGGCGCTGCACATACCGGCGCGCGCGCGCGAAGTGGCGGACGTTTCCGGCGCGGGCGACACGCTGGTCGCCGCCTTCGCGCTGGCGCTTGCCGCGGGTGCGGCGCTCGCCGATGCCGCGCGGCTTGGCAACGAGGCCGCGGGGCTGGCAGTCGCGCATCACGGCACGGCGGCGGTGACGCGCGCGGAGCTTGCGGCGGCCCTGCACCAGGGCGAAGTGCTGGCGCTCGACGACAAGGTCGTGGGCGAGGAAGCGGCCCTCGCGCGCATCGCCGCCTGGCGCGCCGCGGGGCTTTCCGTGGGCTTCACCAACGGCTGCTTCGACCTCATCCACCCCGGCCATGTGCGCCTGCTCGCCCGCGCGCGTGCGGCCTGCGACCGGCTGGTGGTGGCGCTCAACACTGATGCGTCGGTAAAGCGGCTCAAGGGGCAGGAGCGGCCGGTACAGTCCGAGACGGCGCGGGCGACGGTGATGGCCTCCATCGCGTCCGCCGACCTCGTGATGCTGTTCGACGAGGACACGCCGGAGCGGCTGATCCGCGCGATCAGGCCCGACGTGCTGATCAAGGGTGCCGACTACACGGTGGCGACCGTGGTCGGTGCCGATTTCGTGCAGGCCCATGGCGGACGAGTGGTGCTGATCCCGCTCGAGGCAGGGCATTCCACAACCGCAACAATCTCGCGCATCCATGCCGGCAGCTGAGAGCCTCGCGGACGGACGGGTCCTGCCTGCGCATCTTGCGCGGCTCGAGGCGGAGAGCGTGCACATCATCCGCGAGGTGGCGGCGGAAGCGAAGAAGCCAGTGCTGCTCTATTCGATCGGCAAGGATTCCAGCGTGCTGCTGGAGCTGGTGCGCCGAGCCTTCGCGCCCGCGCGCATCCCCTTCCCGGTACTGCATATCGACACGCTGTGGAAATTCGCGGCGATGATCCGGTTCCGGGACGAAACCGCGAAGCGGTTCGGCCTCGACCTGATCGTCCACACCAATCCCGCGCGGCTCAGCCCGTTCCAGCACGCCACGGCCTATTACACGCACGCGATGAAGACGGAGGCGCTGAAGCAGGCGCTGACCGAAGGCGGGTTCGACGCGGCATTCGGCGGCGCCCGGCGCGACGAGGAAGCATCGCGCGCCAAGGAGCGCATCGTCTCGGTGCGTGGCCCGGCGCATGACTGGGACCCGAAGCGCCAGCGGCCGGAGTTCTGGAAGCTGGTGAACCTGCGCACGCCGCAGGGCGGCTCCGTGCGGGTCTTTCCGCTGTCGAACTGGACCGAGACGGATGTCTGGCATTACATCCTCGCCCGCCGCATTCCCGTGGTCGATCTCTATCTCGCGGCCGCTCGCCAGGTGGTGGAGCGCGACGGCACGCTGATCGTGGTGGACGATCCCGCGCGCATGACCTGGCGCGCGGGCGAGCGCGCGGAGGAGCGCATGGTGCGTTTCCGCTCGCTCGGCTGCTGGCCGCATACCGGCGCGGTCCTCTCGCAGGCGACGACGCTCGAGGAGGTGGTTGCCGAGACGCTCGCCGCACGCCAGTCCGAGCGTGGCGGCCGGCTCATCGACCGCGATCCTGCCGACAGCATGGAACGCAAGAAACGCGAGGGGTACTTTTGAGCACCACGCGCAGGAAATTGGCGGCTGGGTCGTCGCGGGGAATCGTTTCGATGTTGCGCCGGACGAGCGTTAGCCGTTGATGGACAGAGACGATTTCCTCGCGAGCCAGGCCGGCGTCGGCACCCTGCGCTTCATGACCTGCGGCAGCGTCGACGACGGGAAGTCCACGCTGATCGGCCGGCTGCTGCACGAGAGCGGGCAGATCTTCGAGGACCACATGGCGCGCGTCGCGGCGCTTTCCGCGCGGCACGGCACAACGGGCGACGAGCCGGATCTCGCCCTGCTGCTCGACGGGCTGGAGGACGAGCGCGCGCAGGGCATCACCATCGATGTCGCCTGGCGCTACTTCGGCACGCCGCGCCGCCGCTTCATCGTGGCCGATGCGCCGGGACATGCGCAATACACGCGCAACATGGCTACCGCCGCCGCGTCGGCCGACCTCGCGGTGCTGCTGGTGGATGCGCGCACGGGGCTCCTGGAGCAGACGCGCCGGCACGCCGCGATTGCGGCGCTGATGGGCGTCGGCCGGCTCGTGCTCGCGATCAACAAGATGGACCTCGTGGGCTTCGACGAGGCCCCGTTCGGTGCCATCGCCGCCGACTTCGGCAGGCTCGCGCGCTCGCTCGGCATCGACCTCTACACCGCGATCCCGCTCTCGGCGCGCTACGGCGACAACGTCACGCGCCCGAGCGAGCGGCTCGCGTGGTTCCACGGCCCGACGCTGCTTGGCCATCTCGAGACCGTTGCGATCCCGTCATTGGCGGAGGGGCCGTTCCGGCTGCCGGTGCAGGGCGTGGTGCGGCTCGACGAATCGACGCGCGGCTATGCGGGCAGCATCGCGCGCGGGCGCCTCGCCGCGGGCGAACAGGTGCGGCTCGCGCGCAGCAACCGCGAGGCCACCGTCGCGCGCATCATCGGCATGGATGGCGACGCCAGCGCAGCCGTTGCGGGCGAGGCCGTGACGCTTGCCTTCGACCGGCAGCTCGACATCGCCCGCGGCGAAGTCGTCGGTGCCGGCGAGGCCGTGCCCATGGCCGCGCGCTGCGAGGCGGATTTGGTGTGGCTGCACGAGGCCGAGCTGTTTCCCGGCCGCTCCTACCTGCTGCGGATCGGTACCGCGACGGTGCCGGCGAGCGTGGTGCGCATCCGCGACCGGCTCGACCCCGCGACGATGGCGCGCGCACCGGCGGAGACGCTCGGCATGAACGACATCGCACGGGTCTCGCTCCAGCTCGGCGCGCCGGTGCCCATGGAGCGCTACCGTGACAGCCGCGACCTGGGCGGGTTCATTCTGATCGAGCGACAGGACGGGGCAACGGTTGCCGCCGGCATGGTGGCTGAGATCCAGGCGGCGACCGAGATCACGCGCCACGCCACGGTGCTCGATCGCGCGGCGCGCGCGGCGCTGATGGGGCAGAGGCCGGCGCTGGTGTGGTTCACCGGGCTTTCCGGCGCCGGCAAGTCCACGATCGCCGACCTCGTCGAACAACGCCTGCATGCCGAGGGGCGGCACGTGTTTCTGCTCGATGGCGATGCGCTGCGAACGGGGCTCAACCGCGATCTCGGCTTCGGCGAGGGCGACCGGGTCGAGAACATCCGGCGCGCCGCGGAGGTCGGGCGGCTGATGTGCGAGGCGGGGCTGATCGTGCTCGCCTGCTTCATCTCCCCCTACCGCGCTGACCGCGCCGCCGCGCGCGAGCGCTTCGAGGACGGGATGTTCCTCGAAGTGTTCGTGGACACGCCGGTCGATGAATGCCGCAAGCGTGACACCAAGGGCCTCTATCGCCGGGCGGACGCCGGGGAGATCCGCAACTTCACGGGAGTCTCGGCGCCCTATGAACCGCCCGAGGCGCCGGAGCTGCGGCTGGACACGCTCGACCGGACGGTCGCGGAGGCGGCCGACGACGTGGTGGCGATGCTGCGTGCGCGCGGGATCGTGCCGGAATAAGGGGTCATCGGGGCGGGGGTGCCGCCATGGGGGGAGCCGTGAGTTCTCTGACAGTGCCGGCGACGGTCTTCGTGTGCACGTTCGGCGCGTCGATGCTCGGCATGGTGCTGCATCGCCGCCTGCCGAAGAGCCATCTCGATGGTGACTCGCGCGATGTCGTGAAGCTGGTCCTGGGGCTGATCGCAACGATCGCGGCCCTGGTCCTGGGGCTGCTCACTGCCTCGGCACAGGGCACGTTCAGTTCGCAGAACAGCGCGCTGCGCCTGATGTCGGCGAATCTCATCGCGCTCGATCGCGACCTCGCGTATTACGGTCCCGAGACGACGCCGATCCGACGGCAGCTGCTGCAGGATATCTCCAAGGCGCATGACGAAATCTGGTCGAGCGACGGGCTTCGGCCCCGCTA
This sequence comes from uncultured Pseudomonadota bacterium, assembly GCA_963764465.1. Taxonomy (GTDB): domain Bacteria; phylum Pseudomonadota; class Alphaproteobacteria; order Acetobacterales; family Acetobacteraceae; genus JAJXXT01. The sequence continues at coordinate 935,970 of CAVXSO010000007.1, forward strand.
CCTCGATCCGAGTTCGATGCAGGAGGAAGCAGAGCGCCTCTATGCCGCGCTGCAGGGCCTGCCGGGCAGGACCGATGCCCAGCAATACGCCAGGAGTCAGGCGCTGCAGCTCGCCGCCGCCATTCAGCAGACGCGGTTGCTGATGTTCGAGCAACTGGAGGGCTCGATTCCGGCGCCGTTCCTCGCCGTGCTGGTGTTCTGGCTCTCGGTGCTGTTTCTCGGCTTCGGTCTGTTCGCCCGCGGTCACGCGACCGTGCTGGCGGCGATGCTGGTCGGATCGCTGTCGGTCTCGACGGCCACGTTCCTCATCCTCGAACTGAACGCACCTTATGGCGGCATCATCCAGCTCTCGGACGAGCCCATCCGCAACGTCATTGCCGAGCTCAGCCGGACGCGCTGAAGAGCACCGATCCTGGCGCCGCGGGATTGGGCGCCGCGGGATTGGGCGCCGTGGGATTGGGCGGCGCGGTGCCCGACCTTGCTGCTTTTTTGCGTATCGCCGCCATGGCATAAGCACGCGATGACAAAAGGGGGTCTTGCGTGAGCGCAGCCGTCCAGGAGCTTTGCCGTTGCGGCAGCGGCCTTCGTGCCGCGCGCTGCTGCTCAATGGTGCCGGGCTCGTTGCCGCCCGCCGCCGCGTCCCGCCACCTCGTCCCCCTCGTCGAGCGCGCCATCCAGGCGCACCGGCATGGCGCGCCGGAAACCGCGGAAAAACTGGCGCTCGAGGTGCTGGAGCTGGCGCCGGACCGGCCGGGCGCGCTCTCGGTCCTCTATGAAATCCGCAAGGCGCAGGGCAACCGCACGGCGACCGAGGCGCTGGCGCGCCGCCTGGTGGCGCTCGATCCCGACAATTTCCCCGCCACGAACGAACTGGCGCTGCTGCTGCTCAACAAGGGCGACCTGGCGGAGGCGGAGGCGCACGCGCGCAATGCGGTGCGCATCGCGCCGGAAAACGCCCAGTCCCACAATCTCATGGGCATGATCCTGACCGAGGCACAGCGCCCGCAAGTCGCGGAATACCATTACCGCCGTGCGCTCGAACTTTCCGGCGCGCGCGATCCGATACTGCTCGCCAACCTTGCCTGGAACCTCAAGAACCAGGGGCGGATGGCGGAGTCCCGCGCGCTCTACGAGGAGAGCATCGCCGCCGCCCCCGAGGTGCGCCAAACCCTGCTCGGCTGGGCGCGCATGGAGGAGGCGGACCGCAATTTCGATCGCGCCATGGAGCTCCTCGACAAGCTGGAGGCGCTTGCGCCGGACGACGTGGGCATGAAGGTGGCGCGCGCCGTGGTGCTCGGCCGGCAGAAAAAGCCGGCGGAGGCGGTCGCGGTGCTGGACGCAATGGCCGCCGAGCGCGAGGGCGCGCGGCTCGGCCCCAACGAGCTGCTGGAGAAGGGCAGGCTGCTCGACAGCCTCGGCGAGTTCGAGGCCGCGGGCAGGGCGTTCATCGAGGGCAAGCAGCTCGCGCGCGAGCTGTCCGGCCAGCAATACCTCGACCAGCACGCCAACAACATGATCGCGCGGCTCAAGGGGTTCTTCACCCAGGGGCGGCTCAAGCTGCTGCCGCGCGCCGGTGTGCGGACGGATGTGCCGCAGCCGATCTTCATCCTCGGCTTTCCGCGCTCCGGCACCACGCTGGTGGAACAGACACTGACGGCGCACCCGATGATTGCCGCGGGCGATGAGCTGCCGCTCATCAACGACCTCACGCAGATGATGCCGCGCATGCTCAACTCGCCGCTGGCCTATCCCGAGGCGCTGGCCGAGCTGTGGATGGGCGACCAGCGCGATGGGCTGGACCGGCTGCGCGACAACTACCTCGCGCGCGCGCGGCAGATGGGGGTCGTGCGCGACGACGCGCCATGGTTCACGGACAAGATGCCGCTCAACGAGACGCATCTCGGCCTCATCGCGCTGCTGTTCCCGGCATCCCCCCAGATCCATGTCATCCGCCATCCGCTCGACGTGATGGTCTCGGCGATCTCCAACCTCTTCACCCACGGCCTCTATTGCGGCCACGCGCTGGAGACGGCGGCGACGCACTACGTGCGGGTGATGGAGCTGGTGGAACATTATCGCGCCGAAATGAGCCTCAAATACCTGCCGATCCGCTACGAGGACATGATTACGGACCAGGAGGCGACCGTGCGCTCGCTGCTCGGCTTCGTGGGTGTCGAGTGGTACGAGGGCTGCCTCGACTTCCACCAGAACCGCCGCTACGCCCGGACCGCGAGCTACGCACAGGTGACCGAGAAGCTTTACGACCGCTCCGTCGGTCGCTGGCGGCACTACCGCGCGGTGCTGGAGCCCGCGATCCCGATCCTGGCACCGATCATGGAGAAGCTCGGGTACACGACTGAATGAGTGCTGCCACGAGCGAGGGTGCCAGGCCAGCGGCGCGGGTGCAGACGGCGCCGGTTCCGATCGGCGAGATCTTCCAGGTCGCCGCCGAATACGAGCGCGCCGGCAAGCTCGCGGAGGCGGAACGCCTGCTGCGCCACGTGCTGGACGCGCATCCCACACAAGCGGATGCGCTGCACCTCATGGGCATCGTCGTGTTCCGACAGGGACGGCGCCAGGAAGCGCTCGAGTACATGGAGGGCGCGCTCGAGCACGGCGTCGACACGCCGCTCTACCTGCGCAACATCTGTGAGCTCTATCGCACGCTGTGGCGGCACGACGAGGCGCTGGCGGCGGCGAAGCGCGCCGTCGCGTTGGCACCGTCCGATCCGCTGTGCCTGCACAACCTCGCGATCATCCATTCCGAGCGCGCGGAATACGACGAGGCGCTGGCCTGTGCGGAGGCCGCGCTGCACATCGATCCGCAACAGCCGGGGGCGCATTTCGTCCGCTCCGAGGTGCTGCTCGCGCGCGGGCAGATGGAGCAAGGTTGGGAGGAATACGAGTGGCGCTTCCAGATCGGTGGCGCCGCGCCGCTGATCCCGCCGCAGCTTGTTCGCCCGGACCGGCCGCAATGGCAGGGCGAGCGGCTGGACGGCAAGACGCTGCTGCTGATCGGCGATCAGGGCTTCGGCGACGTGATCCAGTTCAGCCGCTACATCCCCTGGGCGCGGGAACGTTCCGGCGCCGGCGCCATCTGCATCGGCTGCGGCAAGGAAGTGGGCGAGCTGATCCGCCAGCTCGCACCGCGCGCCACGATCTTCCAGAAATGGGACGACTGCCCGCCCTATGCGGCCTACGCAGCGCTCTCCGGTCTGCCGCGGCTCGCCGGGACGCGGGTCGAGACCATTCCCGCCCCCATTCCGTACCTGCACCCGGATCCCATGAGAGTGTTGACGTGGGGCGAACGCCTGGCCTCGCTGATACCCAAGGGATTCAAACGCGTGGGCCTGGTCTGGGCCGGGCGGCCGGCGCACAACAACGATCGCAACCGTTCCACCTCGCTTACGACCTACAAACCGCTGTTCGACCTGCCGGGGATCGCATTCGTCGCGTTGCAGAAGGGGCCGGCGACGCCGCAGGCCGGCGGCTTCTTCGCCCGCGCGCCGCTGGTGAACCTCGGCGCCGAGATCGGCGACTATGGGGATACGATGGCGGTCATGGAGAATCTTGACGTGATCGTTTCGGTCGATACCTCCGTCGTGCATCTCGCGGGCGCGCTCGGCCGGCCGGTCTGGGTGATGATTCCCCGCGCGCCGGACTGGCGCTGGCTTCTCGAGCGGGAGGACTCGCCCTGGTATCCCTCCATGCGCTTGTTCCGGCAGACGAAGCCGAATTCGTGGGACGACGTGGTGGCGCGGATCAGGGACGCGCTGCCGGAGTATCTGGGGCTCCGCCCCCAAACCCCCCCGGGGCCTTGAGGCCCCAGACCCCACCGGTTGGGTTCCAAAGGCCCTGGGCCCTTGGTGGGTGCGGGCAAGGCCCGCGTCCTAGTCGTCGCCCCTTCGTACCAAAACCTCGCGCTTGCCCACGTGATTCGCGGGCCCCACGATGCCTTCCTTCTCCATCTGCTCGATCAGTTTTGCCGCGCGGTTGTAGCCGATCTGCAGGTGCCGCTGCAGGAAGCTGGTGGAGGCCTTGCCCTCGCGCGCGACGATGGAGACCGCCTGGTCGAACAGCCCCTTCTCGCCATCGGGTGCGCCGGCGATGCCGCTGAGCGAGAGCCCGCCCTCGCCGTCGTCGGAGGCTTCCGTCACTTCCTCGATATAGGCGGGCTCGCCCTGCTCGCGCAGGAACTCCACCACGTCCTCCACCTCGCGGTCGGAGACGAAGGGACCGTGCACGCGGATCGTGCGCCCGCCGCCCATCATGTAGAGCATGTCGCCCTGGCCCAGAAGCTGTTCCGCGCCCTGCTCGCCAAGGATGGTGCGGCTGTCGAACTTGCTGATCACCTGAAAGCTGATGCGGGTCGGGAAGTTCGCCTTGATGGTGCCGGTGATGACATCGACCGAGGGTCGTTGCGTTGCCATCACGACATGGATGCCCGCCGCGCGCGCCATCTGCGCGAGGCGCTGCACCGCTGCCTCGATCTCCTTGCCCGCCACCATCATCAGGTCCGCCATCTCGTCGATGACGACGACGATGAAGGGCAGGCGTTCCAGCGCCAGCGCCTGTTCCTCGAACATCGGTTTGCCGGTCTCGGGATCGAAGCCGGTCTGCACGCGGCGCGTCACCACCTCGCCCTTGGCCCGCGCGTCCGCCACGCGCTCGTTGTAGCCGCCGATGTTGCGCACGCCGAGCTGGCTCATCGCGCGGTAGCGGCGCTCCATTTCGCGGACAGTCCATTTCAGCGCCGTCACCGCCTTGCCCGGCTCCGTCACCACCGGAGCCATCAGGTGCGGGATGCCTTCGTAGACGGAAAGCTCCAGCATCTTCGGGTCGATCAGGATCAGGCGGCAATCCTCGGGCGAGAGGCGGAACAACAGCGAGAGGATCATCGCGTTGATCCCCACCGACTTGCCGGAGCCCGTGGTGCCCGCCACCAGCAGGTGCGGCATGCGCGCGAGGTCGGCGACCACCGGCTCGCCGCCGATGTCCTTGCCCAGTGCGAGCACGAGGCGGGGTTGCTGGCGCTCCCACTCGTCCGAGCCCAGCAACTCGGAGAGGAACACGGTCTCGCGCTTCGCGTTCGGCACCTCGATGCCGATGACGTTGCGGCCGGGCACCGTGGCGATGCGCACCGCGGTCACGGAGAGGCTGCGGGCCACGTCGTCGGCCAGGCCGATCACGCGTGCGCTGCGGATGCCGGGCGCGGGCTCGAGTTCGTAGAGCGTGACGACCGGGCCCGGGCGGATCTCCACGATCTGCCCCTGCACGCCGTAATCCGAGAGCACGTTTTCCAGCAGCCGAGCATTGGCCTGCAGCGCCTCCGCCGAGGGGCCGGAGGTGCCCCGGGCCGGAGCGGCGCGCAGCAGCGAGAGCGAGGGCGCGTGCCACTGGCCCTCAAGCTTCAGTGTTTCCTGGCGCGGTGGCGGTGCCTTGCGGGGGCTCGTCGCGACGCGCGGGCGCACGGCGGCGGCGCCCAGGGCGATCGGCTCCGATGCCTCCCCGAACGCGTCCGGAACCGCCATGGTCTCGGGTTCGTGGTCTTCCACCGCCACGCGTGGCTCGCGCCGCATGGCGGGTTCGGCGCGCAGCTCGTCCACGGGGCGTGGGCGCGTCGGCGTGCCCTCGGCGCGATGGAACACCCACAGCCCGGCGCGGGCCAGCGCCTGCCCGGCGCGGCTCAGCAGCCCGGCGGCGCGGCGGCCGTGGCGCACGGACCCCGCGGCGACGCCGCCGGCGACGCGCCAGTCGCCCCGGGTCAGCCCCAGTGCCAGCAACATGAGCAGCACCGCCAGGACCGCGCCCAGCACGCCGGCGGCCAAGGCGCCATGCGGAAACAGGGATTCGCCCGCCCCCAGGACCCAGTGCGCCAGCAGTGCGCCGATCGCGCCGCCGGGCCCCGCGGTCACGGGCCAGGCGAGCGATGCGCCGCTTGGCCCCGGCAGCGTGGCAAACACGCCGGCCAGCACCGGCATTCCCAGCATCAGCGCCACGAGCCGCCCCAACAGGCCCGCCGTGCCGCGCCCGGCAAACAGCCGGAACGACCAGGCCGCCAGCGTCAGCACCGGCAACGCCGCGGCGAGCCCGAACAATTGCAGCAGCAGGTCGGCGACGATGGCGCCGGGCAGGCCCAGGAGGTTTCGGATGTGCCCAGTCGTCGCGGTATCGAGGGAGGGGTCGGCCGCGCTGTAGGAGATCAGCGCCAGCAGCAGCAGCGCGCTGGCGAGGCCCAACCCGTAGCCGCCGAGTTCGGTGAAGCGGCGGCGGATGAGGGCGGCGATGCCCGGCGAGGCGAGGGGGCGCGAAGAGGCGGCGACGGCCATGAAGCTTCCCGGCGGTTCCTTAGTTGTAAGACGAACTATACCCGGAAAGAGGCTGAAACGCGATAGGAAGCATTAGCTGGGTTCCCACCCCGGCGGCGCCAGGTCGAACCCCTCGAAGCGGAAGGCCGGGGCGACCGCGCAGGAGACCGGGGTCCAGGCGCCCAGGCTCGCCGCCGCCTGCCAGGTGTGGCGCGGTGCCACGGCCTGCAGCGATTCGCCGGCCGCGAGATCGGGGCCGAGCCGGTCGGCGCGGATGTTGGCGCCTTCCGCGTGGCGCAGCGCCAGGACCGCCCCAGCGTGCCACAACCACAACTCGTCTGTGTCCACCCGGTGCCAGGCGCTTTCGTCGCCGGAGGCCAGCAGGAAAAGGATGGCCGTCGCGTTGCCGCGGCCACTTGCGGGTGCATCGCGCCAGGTTTCCCGGCAATGGCCGCCCTCCGGGTGCGGGGCGAGGGCGAGCGCGGCGATCACGTCCCGCGCCGCGACGGTGGGGTCGCGCAGGTCGATCAGCGGAAATTGTCCTTGCGCGCGCGCAGGTCCGCCAGCGTCGCCACGTCCGGCGCGCGGATAAAGGGATTGCATTCGAGCTCGTCGGAAAGCCGGCTCGGCAGGCTCGGCTTGCCCTCGGCGCGCCATGCCAGGACCTTTTGCTCGTAGGCCATCAGGTCCAGGTTCTGCGGGTCCGCGTGGCGGGCGAAGCGGGCGTTGCTCTCCGTGTACTCATGCCCGCAGCAGACGAGCGTCGCGGGCGGCAGGGCGGCGAAGCGCTGGAGCGAGGTGAACATCTCCTGCGCGGAGCCCTCCAGCAGGCGGCCGCAGCCGAGGCTGAACAGCGTGTCGCCGCAGATCAGCACGCCCTGGTCGCCCTCGGTGAAGATATAGGCGATGTGCCCGCGCGTATGCCCGGGCGTTTCCCAGACGCGCGCGGTGGCGGCACCGAAATCCACCTCCGAGCCCTCGGCGACCTCGCGGTCGAGTTTCGGCAGCCGGTGTGCGTCCGCCCGGGCGCCGACCACCGCCGCGCCGAAGCGCGCGCGCACCTCATCGGTGCCGGCGACGTGGTCGCCGTGGTGGTGGGTGAGCAGGATCAGCGCCAGTTCCCCGCCATGCCGGCGGATCGCCGCCTCGATCGCCGCGATCACCGGCGGCGCCTCGGCCGGGTCCACGATGGCGAACAGGCCCGATTCCGGTTCCCGCAGGAGCCAGGCGTAATTGTCGGAGAGGATGGGGACGGGGGTGGCTTCGATCATGGGCCGATCCTACCAGCAGCCGGGCCGGTGGCCATCCCCTGGTGCTGGCGTGCTATACGCGCGGCATGGCGACCGACGTCCACGCGGCGGCGCAGTTCTACGCGACGCGCGGTGGCGCGGTCGCGGCCCGGCTGCTGCGCGAACGCCTGGCCGCTGCCTGGCCGGATCTCGGCGGGCAGTCCCTGCTCGGGATCGGCTATACGCTGCCCTATCTGCGCATATGGCGCGGCACCGGGCGCGTCGTGGCACTGATCCCCACCCAGCTTGGCGTCGCGCGCTGGCCGCCGGACGGGCCCGGCCTCACCTGCGTGGCGGAGGAAGACGCCCTGCCCTTCCCGGATCTGAGCTTCGACCGCGTGCTGATGGTGCACGGCATCGAGTCCGCGGAAAACGCGCGCGCGATGCTGCGCGAGGTCTGGCGCGTGCTGAAGGATGACGGGCGGCTGCTGGTGGTGGCGCCCAACCGCAGCGGCATCTGGGCGCATGCCGAAAGCACACCCTTCGGCCAGGGCCAGCCCTATTCACCCGGCCAGATCGGCCGGCTGCTCGCCCGCTCCCTGTTCCGCGTCGAGCGGCGGGCGACGGCGCTGTTCGTGCCGCCGATGCAATCGCGCCTGGTGCTGCGGGGTGCCCGGCTGTGGGAGAGCGGCGGCCGCGCCGCGCCGCGCCTTGCTGGCGTTACAATCACCGAGGCGACGAAGGATCTCTATGGCGCAGTCCCCGCCGCCGCAAAACGCCAGCGGCGGCAGGTGCTGGTGCCGGCCGTTTAGCAGGACGAGCCCCGCTACGGCCGCTCAAGCCTTCCGCAACCGGAACAACGCCTGCTCGCCGAAGAGGTTCGCAAGGCCCGGGAAGCGCCGCCACGGGGAGCGCTGGCCGGCCTCGTCCACCGCGAGCCATTGCTCGATCGCGTAACCCTCCTCCGCGCACAGCACCATGAAGTCGCGGATCGTGCAGGGGTGGATGTTGGGCGTCTCGTGCCAGGGGCGGGACCAGACGCTGGTCATCGGCATCCGCCCGGTGCTGAGCAGCTGCCAGCGCACCAGCCAATGGCCGAAATTGGGGAAGCTCACGATCGCGCGCGTGCCGATGCGCAGCATCTGGCGCAGCACCTCCCGCGGGCGCTCCACCGCCTGCAGCGTGCGGCTCAGCACCACGACATCGAAGGCGCCGTCCGGGTATTCCGCGAGGTCGTGATCCGCGTCGCCATGCATCACAGGCAGTCCGTGCGCGACCGAGCGCGTGACTTCCGCCATGTCGATCTCGATGCCGCGCGCGTCGCAGCCCTTGGTGCGGAACAGCGTCTCGATCAGGCTGCCGTCACCCGAACCGATGTCGAGCACCCGCGAGCCGGGCTCGATCATGTTCGCGATCAGCCGCAGGTCGAGGCGCATGTTCTTCGCGACGTAGCGGATCGGCTCCGGGCCGGGCCGGCTGATCTGGTTCATCGCGCCAACCCTTTTTTCACCGCGCAAGGCCCGCGCGTTCCGCGCAGCCATCGAGGAAACCTGCCAGCGTGCGGTGGAAATCGGGCTCGTCGAGCAGGAAGGCGTCGTGGCCCTTGTCGGTCGGGATCTCGACGAAGCTCACATTGGCGGCGGCGCGGTTCAGCGCGCGCACGAGGGCGCGGCTCTCGCGCGTGGGAAACAGCCAGTCGCTGGAAAAGCTCACCACGCAGAACCGTGCCCTGGTGCGCGCGAAGGCCGCCGCCACGTCGTCGCCATGGTCCGCGGCGAGGTCGAAATAATCCATCGCGCGCGTGATCGTCAGGTACGAATTGGCATCGAACCGGCGCACGAAGGTGCTGCCCTGGTGGCGCAGGTAACTCTCCACCTGGAACATGTCGCCAAAGATCGAGAGCCCGCCGTTCTGCAGGCGGCGGCCGAATTTCCGCGCCAGCGCTTCCTCGGAGAGATAGGTGATATGGGCAGCCATGCGCGCGACCGCGAGCCCGCGCGCCGGTACCGTGGCGTGCTCGAAATAGCGCCCGCCATGGTACTCGGGGTCCGCGAAGATCGCCTGGCGCCCCACCTCGTGGAAGGCGATGTTCTGCGCGGAATGGTGCGAGGCCGTCGCAATCGGCACGGCGGCGAACAGAGCGTCGGGATAGGTCGCGGCCCATTCCAGCACCTGCATCCCGCCCATCGAGCCGCCGATCACGCCGAAGAGCCGCTCGATGCCAAGTTGCTCCACCAGGCGCTTCTGCGCGCGCACCATGTCGCGGATCGTGACCGGCGGGAAATCCGTGCCCCATCGCGTCCCATCCGGGCGCAGGCTGCGCGGTCCGGTGCTGCCCATGCAGCCGCCAAGCACGTTGGCGCAGATCACGAAATATTTGTCCGTGTCCACCGGGCGGCCGGGCCCTACCACATGGGTCCACCAGCCTTCCTTGCCGGTCACCGGCGAGGGCTCGGCGACGTATTGGTCTCCGGTCAGCGCATGGCAGACCAGCACCGCGTTGGCGCGCGCCGCGTCCAGCGTCCCGTAGGTGCGGTAGGCGACCACGAGTTCTGGCAGCGCCGTGCCGCAGTCGAGCATCAGCCCGTCCGCGAAGCGCATGTTCTGGTGGTCGGCCTCGGGCAGGTCCGGCAGGTCCATGGCAGCTCCAGGCGCGATATGCGCAGACCTGGCCGTTGTTGCAACCGCGCGTTGGCGGCATGCGCCCTGCCGTGGCGCGCTCGCGCTTTCCAGTTCGGGTCGCATCGGTTACGACGCTACGGCGTCGCGAAGAAACGGAATGCAAGCCAACGTCCCCCCCGACCCCAACGCCAAAGCCGGCCAGCCGGATCTTGCCGAGCTGCGGGCCGCCATCGACGCGATCGACGAACGCCTGCACGATCTCCTGATGGAACGCGCGGGCATCGTCGAGCGCATCGGCAAGCTGCCCACCAAATCCGGGGTAAAGACGCGCCCGGGACGCGAGGCCTCCATCATCCGCCGCCTGCTGGCCCGCCACCGCGGGGCGCTGCCACCGCAGACGCTGGTGCGCATCTGGCGCGAGATGTTCCTCGGCTTCACGCTGATCGAGGGCAGGGTCGCGGTCGCGGTCTGCGAGGGCGCGCCGGACGACGGGATGGCGGCGCTCGCGCGCGAACATTTCGGCGCCCTCGTGCCACTGCAGCTGCACGGGACTCCGGCCCGCGCTATCGCGCAGGTGAGCAGCGGGGCGGCAACGGCGGCGCTGCTGCCGCTGCCCACGGCGGACGAGCCCACGGCTTGGTGGACCTCGCTGCCACAGGGCGACAGTCCGCGCATCCATATCTCCGCGCGGCTGCCCTTCTGGCGCCGGCGGCCGGAGGGCGCGCCGCATGCCGAGGGTTTCGTCATCGCTGCCGTCGCCCCGGATGCGAGCGGGAGCGACCGCAGCCTGGTCGCGTTCGAGCTGCCGGACGGGATGAGCCACGCGAGCCTCTCCGCGGCACTTTCCCGCGCTGGGTTCGAGGACGCCAGCGTCCTGCTGCGCCGCGCTGGCGGCGAGGCGCTCGCGCTCGTTGATGTCGCCGGGTATCTCGTCGAGGGCGACCCTCGCTTGTCGCTCGCCGACCTGCCGCGCCCCGGCATGCTGCTCGGCGCCTACGCCACCCCGATCGAGGCAACGCCCGAGGTATGACGATGAACGCGCCCGAAAGCACGCAAACGGCCTCGCCCCAGCTTCATCCGCAGCCGCGCCCGGAGGTGATGCGCATCGCCGCCTATGTCGGCGGCGAGGGCAAGCTCGAGGGCGTCAACCGCGTCATCAAGCTCTCGTCCAACGAGGGCGCCTTCGGCCCGCCGCCCGGCGCCATCGCCGCCTACACGAAGGTGGCCGCCGAGATCTTCCGCTACCCCGATGGCGGTTCCAGCGCCCTGCGCGAGGCGATCGGCCGGCATCATGGGCTCGATCCCGCGCGCATCGTCTGCGGCACCGGGTCGGACGAGCTGATCGGCCATCTCTGCCATATCTACGGCGGCGCCAATCCCGAAGGCGGGGCCACGGATATCCTGATGTCCATGCATGGCTTCACCATGTACCAGATCGCCGGCACCTACGCCGGCAGCCGCGTCATCAAGGTGCCGGAGAAGAACCTCACCACCGACGTGGAGGCGATGCTGGCGAACGTGACGGATACGACACGAATCGTCTTCGTCGCCAACCCTAACAACCCGACCGGCAGCTTGCTGCCGCAAGTGGAGATGGAGCGGCTGCGAGCCGGTCTGCGCCCGGACATCCTGCTGGTGATCGACGCCGCCTATGCCGAATACGTCGAGGATCCGGACTACGATCCCGGCTTGAAGCTCGTCGATGCCGGCGACAACACCGTGATGCTGCGTACCTTCAGCAAGATCTACGGGCTCGGCGGCATGCGCGTGGGCTGGGCCTACGCGCCCGCCGGCGTGATCGACGCCATCAACCGCGTGCGCGGCGTGTTCAACGTCAACATCGCCGCCCAGGCCGCGGCGGTGGCGGCCCTCGCGGAGCCGGGTTGGGTCGAGAAAGGGCGCCAGCACAACGCCCGCGCCAAGGCGAGGCTTTCGGCCGCGCTGGAACGCGCCGGCATCAGGGCCTGGCCCAGCCACGGCAATTTCTTCCTCGCCGATTTCGCGACACCCTCCCGTGCCACCGCGGCGGACGCGGCACTGCGCGCCCGTGGCCTCATCGTGCGCGCCATGGGCGCCTATGACCTGCCGCAGTGCCTGCGCATCACCGTCGGCACCGACGAGGAATGCGGCATGGTGGCGGAAGCGCTCACCGCGTTCATGGCGACGCAAAAGGATGGCTGAGCCGCTCTTCCGGCGCCTCGCGCTCATCGGCGTCGGCCTGATCGGCAGCTCCGTCGCCCGCATCGCCCGCCAGCGCGGCGACATCGCGGACGAGATCGTCGCGACCGCCCGCAGCGAGGCCACGCGCGAGCGCGTGAAGGAACTCGGTCTTGCCGACCGCGTGGTGACCAGCGCCGAGGAAGCCGTTGCCGGTGCGGATTGCGTCATGCTCTGCGCGCCGGTCGGCGCCTATGCGGGTATCGCGCAGGCGATCGCGCCATACCTGGCGCCGGACGCGATCCTCACGGACGTGGGATCCACGAAGCAGTCGGTGATCCGCGATGTCGGGCCGCTGGTGCCGGGCGGCGTGCATTTTGTCCCCGCCCATCCTCTTGCGGGAACGGAACATTCGGGTCCCGATGCCGGCTTCGCGGAGCTGTTCGAGGGCCGGTGGTGCCTGCTCACGCCGCCGCCCGGCACCGATGAAGTGGCCGTCGAAAAAACCGCCGAGCTGTGGCGGCGCTGCGGCTCCATGGTCACGACGATGGAACCCGCGCATCACGACCGCGTGCTCGCGATCGTGAGCCACCTGCCGCACCTCATTGCCTTCACCATCTGCGGCACCGCGGACGACCTCGAGAGCCAGAGCCGTGAGGAAGTGCTGCAATTCTCCGCCTCCGGCTTCCGCGACTTCACGCGTATCGCCGCCTCCGACCCCGTGATGTGGCGCGACGTCTTCCTCAACAACCGCGAGGCGCTGCTGGAGATGCTCGCGAGATTCATGGAAGACGCGCAGGCCATGGCGCGTGCCGTTCGCTGGGGCGACGCGGCCTATATCGAGCACCGCATCGAACGCGGACGGGTGATCCGGCGCGGACTGATCGAGCGCAAGCAAGCATAAGATTCCGGGCTCCGCCCGGACCCGGCAGGAGGCTAGCCTCCTGCACCTCCTTCACCCAGCAGCCACAGCCGCAGCGCCACGGCGTTGTTCCGTGCTTCATCCTTCGCGGCATAGATCAGCGTGACGGGGCCAGCCGCGATGTGTGCGCGCAGCGCGGCCACGGCCGCCTGCGCCTGCGGCATGCGAAGCTCCTCCGCATAGGCGGCGCGAAACGCTTCCCAATCCTCGGGATGGCCGTGGAACCGCTTGCGCAACCCGTCGCCCGGCGCCAGGTCGCGCAGCCACGCGTCGATCGCGGCCTTCTCCTTCGCGATGCCACGCGGCCATAGCCGGTCCACGAGAATCCGTGCGCCGTCCGCGGCCTCCGCCTGCTCATAGACCCGTTTCACGCGGACTGCGGCCGCCTTGCCCTTGCCCATTGCGCCCTCCGGCCGTGCACCCAACGTCCGCAATGTCCTCCCGTCAACCAACCAGTCGCCGAGGCACTTGACCAGAATGTAGCCAAGGCTACATATTGGGGCGATGGCAACACGGGATCATCCCCCGATGAGTTTGGCGGTGAGCAATCGCCAGCTGAGCGATCGGACGAGCGCCTCGATCCGCGAGGTGCTCGAAGGCCGCCGCGGCGGTCTGCGCTCCGCGCTGCTCTTTGCCGGTCCTGCGGTGATTGCCTCCATCGCCTACATGGACCCTGGCAATTTTGCGACCAACATCCAGGCCGGCGCCAGCTACGGCTACGCGCTGCTCTGGGTCGTGCTCGCCGCCAACCTCATCGCGATGCTGTTCCAGGCGCTCTCGGCCAAGCTCGGCATTGTTACCGGCCGCAACCTTGCCGAGCTCTGCCGCGAGCGCTTCCCAATGCCGGTGGTGATTCTCATGTGGGCCGTGAGCGAGATCGCGGCGATGGCAACCGACCTCGCGGAGTTCCTCGGCGGCGCCATCGGCCTCTCGCTGCTGTTCCACCTGCCGCTGCTCGCCGGCATGGCCGTCACGGCCGTCGTCACCTACGCGATCCTGTTGTTCGAGGGGCGCGGCTTCCGGCCGATGGAGATCATCATCGGCGGGCTCGTGATGGTGATCGCGATTTGCTACCTGATGGAGATGATCGTCGCCCCGGTGGACTGGGGCCAGGCGGCGCTGCACTCGGTGCTACCCGCGATCCCGGACAGCGCGGCGCTCACCATCGCCGTTGGTATCATCGGCGCCACGGTGATGCCGCATGCGATCTACCTCCACTCCGGCCTCACCCAGGTACGCACCCCGCCGCGCGACGACAAGGAACGCACGACCCTGCTGCGTTTTTCCAATCGCGAGGTGGTGATCGCGCTCTCGGTCGCGAGCGCGGTCAACATGGCGATGGTGATGATGGCGTCCTCGGCCTTCCACGCGGGGCATCCGGAGGTCGCGGAGATCGGCACTGCCTACCACACGCTGACGCCGCTGCTCGGCGGCGCCGCCGCCGCGGTCTTCCTGGTGTCGCTGATGGCCTCCGGCATCTCGAGCTCGGTGGTCGGCACCATGGCCGGGCAGATGATCATGCAGGGCTTTGTCGGCTTCCGCATCCCGGTCTGGGTGCGGCGGCTGGTGACGATGGTCCCGGCCTTCGTCGTCGTCGGCCTCGGCGTCAACGCGACGTTGGCTTTGGTGCTGAGCCAGGTGGTGCTGTCCTTCGCCCTGCCGGTGCCGATGATCGCGCTCGTGCTGCTCACCCGCCGGCCCGACCTCATGGGCCGCTTCGCCAACGGCCGGCTCACGGACATCGCGGCGATAGCGGGTGCGATCGTGATCCTGGCGCTGAACCTGGTGCTGCTCGCACGCACCTTCGGTCTGGCCGTCCCCGGTATCGGCTAGAGCAATATCCTACCGGATGGCGTCATCCGGTAGGATTTCTTGCGCTACGTCCGCCGGTGCCGGGCGTTGGTTGGTCTCGCTTTCCCGGTGGGGGACAGGGAGCCTCGAAGCGTCCGGGAATCCGCTCAGGCCAGGCCGAGCGCCGTGTAAAGCCGGATCAATGGCGGCCAGGCCTGCATGATCGGCGCGCGCCAGACATAGAGCGCCGCGACGGCCGCGAGGAAGATCGCAAGGCTCGCCACCCATGCCAGCGCCACCAGCCAACCCCCGCGTTCCGGTGGTGGCGCCGGTGGCACGATCCGCCGCTCGGGCAACACGTCGAAGCGCGGCGCCCCCGCAGGCGAGGGCTTCGCCGCCTGGGGCCTCGCCGCCTGGGGCTCCGGCGCCGGCTTGCCGGACGCGGCCGGCGGCTCGGTGGCGGCTGGCGGCTCGGCTCGTGGGGCGGCGGCGTGGGGCGACTCGCCGTCTCGGGCCCCACCCTGCGGGTGTGCGGCCGGTGCGGGCCCGGTCTCTGCCGGCTGAGGCGCCGGCGTGTCCGCCGGTTCCCATTCCCAGCTCGTTCCGCAGGCCGAGCAGCGAAGCCGCCGCCCCGCGGCCATGGCTGTCTCGGGTACATCGTATTCGGTGGCACATTCAGGGCAGGCGACACGCATGCCGCATTGTCGGCATCGTCCCGTGGCTCTTGCAAGGCGCTTCCGGCGCGGTGCCGGGGCATGGCAGAACCCTCCCATGCAGGACCCCGACATGCTGAAACAGGGGACCGGGACCAGCTCGCGAGCCGGACGACCGTGAGTGGAGCGCTGGTGCGGCTCGCGGACGTGGCGCTCGATGTCGGGGCGCAGCCGGTGCTGCGCGACATCAGCCTCGCGATTCCGCGCGGCGGTTTCCGCTGGCTCCTCGGGCCGTCCGGTGCCGGGAAGACCTCCCTGTTGCGCCTGCTGCACCTGGAGGTGCGGCCGAGTCACGGGCGGATGGAGCTGCTCGGCCGCGACATCGGCGCGGCACCGCGCGCCGCCCTGCCGCAGCTGCGGCGGCGCATCGGCATGGTGTTCCAGGATTTCCGCCTGCTCCCGCACCTCTCGGCCTTCGACAACGTGGCGCTGCCGCTGCGTCTCGCCGGCCGACCGGAGGGTCAGGTCCAGGCCGATGTCGGGGAAATGCTGGCCTGGGTCGGGCTGCGCTCCCGCACCCATTGCCATCCGGCGGAGCTTTCCGGGGGCGAGCAGCAGCGCGTCGCCATCGCCCGAGCGGTTATCAACCGCCCGGACCTGCTGCTGGCGGACGAGCCCACTGGCAACCTGGACGACGCCCAGGCCGAGCGGCTGATGCTGCTGCTGGGCGAGCTCTCGCGCCTCGGCACCACCATCGTGGTCGCCACCCATAACGACGCCATCGTCGCCCGCCACCCGGCCCCCGCGCTGCGCCTGGCCGCAGGGCGCCTGGTGCAGACCACCGGCCGAGGTGGCCATGCGTGACGTGGAAGCCCAGAGGGAGCGGGGAGCCGCCGCCCGCCGGGCCCGCAGCCTGCGCCCCGCGGGATCGGACGATCTCGGGCTGCGGCGCGGCGTCGCCGGCAAGCTGCTGCCGTTCCTGGTGGCGGCGATGGCCTTCCTCGCCAGCCTGGCGCTCGCCGGGGCGATCGCCGCCGCCGGCTTCTCCCGCCAATGGCAGGAAGGCCCCGCCGCCGCGCTCACCGTCCAGGTGCCTGACCCGGCGTCCAAGGCGACGGACGCACCGCAGAGCCGGCTCGACCGCGTGGTGGCGCTGCTGCGCGCGAGCCCGGGCATCGCCAGCGTCGACAAGCTCTCGCACGCCGAGATCGCACGGCTGCTGCGGCCGTGGCTCGGCGATGGCGTCAAGGATGGTGGTGTGGATGGGCTGGAGCTGCCCGCCGTCGTCGCGGTGCGCGCCGAGGGCAGCGGCCCGCCGCTCGGCGCGCTCACCGCGGAGCTGCGCGCCGCCGCTCCCGGCACGCTGGTGGACAGTCATGGCGACTGGACGCGGCGCATCGCCGCCCTCGCGCACAGCATCCAGGCGCTCGCCTGGGTGATGCTGGCGCTGGTGATGGGCGTCGCCGCCGCCGTGGTGACGATCGCGACCCGCGCCGGCCTGGTGCAGCGGCGCGACGCCGTGCTGCTGGTGCATGGGCTCGGCGCGACGGATGGCGACATCGCCCGCCGCTTCGCCGCACGTGCGACCCGGCTCGCGCTGGCCGGCGGGCTCGGCGGCACGGTCGCGGCGCTGCCGGTGCTGGCTGGTCTCGCGGCGCTGGCCGCGCCTATCACCGGCGGCGTGGCCGATCCTGCCGCCTGGATGCCGGCGCTGCCCCGCGCGCTGTGGGTGGGGCTTGCCGCCATACCCTTGATTTCCGCCGCGATCGGCTTCGCCACGGCACAGGTCACGGTCCGCGCCTGGCTTCGCCCCCTGCCGTGAAACGCCGTCGTGTCTGGCTGCCGGCACTGCTGGTCGCGGTGCTTGCCCTCGGTTTCGCCTGGTTCGTCGCCGGCGCCACCCGCCTGCCTGGCCCGCCGGTGCATGCCGACGGCATCGTCGTCCTGACCGGCGGCGCGGACCGGGTGGAGACCGGGCTCAAGCTCCTGGCCGAGGGCTGGGCGCCGCGGCTCCTGATCTCGGGCGTCGCGCGCGCCGCGGATTACCCGACGCTGGCACGCCTGGCCGGCGCCAGCCCGGGTCTCTCGGCGCGCGTCTCGCTCGGGCACCAGGCCCACACCACCAGCGGCAACGCGCGCGAAACCGCCGCATGGGTCAAGGAACACGAGGCCACATCGCTGATCGTGGTCACCGCCTTCTACCACATGCCCCGCGCGCTCGCGGAGTTCTCGCGCGCCATGCCCACCATCAACCTTCACCCCTATCCGGTGCACCCCGCCTCGCTGAACCCCTGGTGGCGCTCCCCGACGGCGTGGCGGCTGCTGGCGGTGGAATACGTGAAGTATCTGGCCGTGGCGTCCGGCGTGGCCCCGCTGTTTCGGCTGGACCGATGATCCGCTTCCTGCGCTCGGCGCTGTTCAACCTGTTCTTCTATGGTCTCACCGCGGTCATGGTGCTGGCGCTGCCGCTCGTCACGCGTCGCGGCGAGGCGGCGATGCAGGCCCATATCCGCCTGTGGGCGTGCCTGGTGCTCGGGGCGGTGCGTCGCATCTGTGGCATTTCGTGGCGCGTGGTGGGGCAGCTGCCGGCGGGTCCCGCGCTCATCGCCTCGCGCCACCAGTCGGCCTTCGACACCATCGTCTGGTTCCTGCTGCTGGCTCCGCCCGCGCCGACCCCGGCCTATGTGCTGAAGCGCGAACTGACGCGCATCCCACTGGTCGGCGGGTTCTGCACCGGGCTCGGGCTGATCGTGGTGGACCGGCAGGCGGGGGCGGCGGCCATCCGCACGTTGCTGCGCGGTGCCGACGCGGCGGTGCGCGCCGGCAGGACGATCGTCATCTTTCCCGAGGGCACGCGCGCGCCGCCGGACAGGATGCTGCCGCTGCAGCCCGGCGTGGCTGCTCTGGCGCAGCGCGCCGGCTTGCCGGTGGTTCCTGTCGCGACGGATTCCGGCCGGCATTGGGGTCGCCGCGCGTTCGTCAAGAATCCCGGAACCATAACCATCGAGATTCGCGAGGCCTTGCCGTCGGGACTGCCGCGGGAGGCGCTGATGGACGCGCTCGCCGCGTCGCTCGCCGCTCCGCCCTGTGGATAAATTTGTGGGGGAACACCGCGCGGCGCTGCCATGGTGTCCCAGCGCCTAGGCATAAAATGCTGATACGGCCTTGCTTATCGCCTTCCGAGACGGCTTGCCGAAGGGGTTGCGGCAACTGGGGATAGAGCTGCCCCGCGCTTGCCTGTATGCGTCGCCGATGCGCCGTTTCCTGCTTTTCCTGCTGTGCCTCGCCGCCCTCTGGACCGGGGCCTGGTTCTACGTCACCGGCATGCTGCGGGACCGGTTCGAGGCGGGGCTGGAGGCCGCGCGCGCCAATGGGTGGGTGGTTACCGCCGGCGAGCCCTCGCGCGCCGGTTTCCCGCTCGCCGCCGCCATCGCGGTGCCGGACGTGACGGCCGCGGGCGGCAGCGCGCTGCCGGTCGGCGGCAGCGTCCATACCGGCCACCTTGTCCTCGCGCTCGCCCTCACAAGCCCAGAGACACTCTCCATCGGTCTGCCCCAAGGCTTCGAGCTGCGGCCAGGGGACGCTCCGCCAATCGACGTGCGGGCGACGACCCTGGTCGGTGCCGCCCCGCTTTCCGGCCCGCGCAGCATCGAGTTCGACGCGACGGGCGTGGCCGCGACCAGGGCGGGGCAGGACGCCGGATCGGCCGCGCGCGTGCAGTTCAGGCTGGAGCCGCGCGGCCCCGATCTCGGCTTTCTCCTTGCGCTGGACGATGTTCACCTGCCGCCGGGGCACTGGGCGCTCGGCAACCGGCTTTCGTCCTTCGTGGCGGCGGGCCAGGCTGGCGGGGCGCTGGCCGTGCCGCCTGCGGATGGAGTCCGCGGCACGGTGGGCTGGCTGCGGGACTGGCGCGACCACGGCGGCAAGCTGAACCTGGAGCGGACGGCGCTCGGCTGGGGTCCCCTCGGCCTCTCCGGTAGCGGCGACGTCGCGCTGGACGCCGACCTGCAGCCGGACGCGGAGGCGAAGCTCACCGTGCTCGGCTACAACGAGGCGATCACCGCCATGGCGGAGGCGGGATACATGGCGCCGGGACCGGCGCTCGCGGCGCAGTTCGCACTCGGGCTGCTGGCAAAGCCCAGTGCTGCCGGCGCGCGGCCGCGCATCGACGTCAGCGCCTCGCTGCATGGCGGCAAGCTCACCGTCGGCGGCGTCGAGCTGGGCCGGCTGCCGAAACTATCCTGGCCCAAACTTCTCTCGCCAGGAACGCCGTAAGCCGCTATAGTGACTTTATGCTTTCGGAATCGATGCGCGCGGGGATGCGAATTACCAGCTTGGTTGCCTGAGGCAGCCGGCGCCTTTCGCTCGCCTTCCGCCTGCACGTTTCCGGAGTTTTTCCTTCATGTCGTTCGAGCCCTGGGCCCTGGTGGGCCTGCGCGCCGCCGTTCGCTTCACCGTCACCGCGGAACCATCGCCCGGCCTGCTGCCGCGCCTGATCGAGCCCTTCGCGCGCCGCGACCTGGTGCCGGACATGTTCGAGGCGCGGCGCCAGGGCGAGACCACGCGCGTCGAGATCCGCCTCGCCGCAATGCCGGCCGAGATGGTGCATCTGGTCGAGGGCAATCTCGGTTCCGTGGTCGGCGTTCTGGCGGTGCAGCGCGAGCAGGAAGTCGTCGGCCGCGTGCAGCGCCGCGCCGCCTGATGGCGGGGGCCGAGGGTGAGCGCATCGCCTACAAGGTCCTGTCGGCGGCACAGCTGGACGCATGGCGACGCGAGGGTGTGTTCCACGGCACGTCGGCCGATTTCGCCGACGGCTACATTCACCTGTCGCTGGCGTCGCAGCTGCCGGGCACGCTCGACAAGCACTATCGCGGCCAGGACGGCTTGATGCTGATCGCCGTCGATCTCGCGCGGCTCGGCGAGGCGCTGCGCTGGGAAAAGGCGCGCGGGGGCGCGCTGTTTCCGCATGTCTATGGCGATCTGCCGCTCGAGGCGATCGTCGCCGCGGCGCCGGTGGCACGCACCACGGATGGCGGCGTCAAACTACCCGATCAGGCCGGTCGCCCCTCGGCGTAGCGGCGGCGGCGGCGGGAGAGGGCGAACCAGGTCGCCCGCGTGGCCAGCGCAAAAAGCCGTCCGTGCGGCTTCAGCCCCACCGTCTTGAAGATCATGCCCATGCCGCGCGCGATGTGGCCACGGCGATAGAAGCCCATGGCGCCGCCCATGTAGGCACGCATGCAACGCTCGTGGCTGTAGGTTCGCGATTCCGGTTCGTTCGCGCAATGAAAAGCGAAGGCGAGCTCGTCGTCCTCGCTCTCGCGGATGCGCCCGGCGGCGATCGCGAGCCGGCGCGCGAAGCCCATCTTCTCGCGCCCGAGATAGCGGCGCATGTGGTCGTAGAAGAGCTTGAAGTGGCGGTACTCGTCCGCGGCGATCAGCCGGCAGACGCGTTCCAGCACCGGCTCGGCCGTCGCGTCGGCCAGCGCCGTGTAGTAGCTCGACGTGCCGGTTTCCACCATGCAGCGCGCGATGAGCTCGCCGGTGCGCGAGCCGCGCACGGAGGCGGTGGCGTCGAGATTGATGCTGAAGCCCGCCTTGTAGCGGGCGAACGCCTCGCGGAAATCCCAGCCTGGATCAGCCAGCTTCGCCCAGCGCCCAAGCGCCTCGCCGTGCTGGACCTCCTCCTCCGCCCAGGCATCGGCGGCGGCGCGGAAATCCGGATCGTCTGGGAAGACGCGATTGAGGTAGATGGCGTAGTCGCTGCCGTTGCGCTCCACCATGGCCGCAGCCTTGACCAGCGGCACCACCGCCGGATCGACGCGGCTGGGGTCGAAGGCACCCCAGTCCACATCCTCGATACCCCAGTGTTTCATCGCGGCGACCCCGTCATCGCCGGGTTGCCATGATGGCGGGTGTTCGCGTGCACCGTACCCTCATGGATGACAAAATCGCGACATCGCGCCGCAATTTCAAGTTCAGACGGCCGGCGCCGCCTCCACCATCGCGCGCGCGGCCTGGATCGCGTCCATCGCGGCCAGCGTTGCCGCCATGTCGGCCTTGTCGAGTGCCGCGTAGGCGCTCTCGGCATCCGCCAGGCGCTTCTCGGCATCGGTGCGGGAAAGTTCCGCGACCGGGGTCGCGGCGTTGGCCAGCACCGTCACCTTCGTCCCGCTGATCTCGGCGAATCCACCCGAGACATAGAGGCTCTGGACGACCTTGCCGCCCTCCCAGGTGCGCACCGTGCCGCCGCGCAGCAGCACGATCATCGGCGAGTGCCCCGGCAGCACGCCCATCTCACCCTCCGCGGCTGGCAAGGTCACCATCTCCACCGGCTCGGCGAGCAGCAGCTTCTCCGGCGAGACGATCTCGAGATCAACGGGCATGACGCTGGCCTCAGGCTGCTGTCTTCATCGTCTCGGCCTTCGCCAGCACGTCCTCGATCGTGCCGACCATGTAGAAGGCGGACTCGGGGATGTGGTCGTACTCGCCGGCGACGATGCCCTTGAAGCTGCGGATCGTGTCGGCCACCGGCACGAAGACGCCGGGGAAGCCGGTGAACACTTCCGCCACATGGAAGGGCTGCGAGAGGAAGCGCTGGATCTTGCGCGCGCGGGCGACGACCAGCTTGTCCTCCTCCGAGAGCTCGTCCATGCCCAGGATCGCGATGATGTCCTGCAGCGACTTGTAGGTCTGCAGGATGCGCTGCACCTCGCGCGCCACCTGGTAGTGCTCATCGCCGACGATGCGCGGGTCGAGCGAGCGGGAGGTGGAGTCGAGCG
The DNA here is from genome assembly GCA_963764465.1 of uncultured Pseudomonadota bacterium. GTDB lineage: Bacteria > Pseudomonadota > Alphaproteobacteria > Acetobacterales > Acetobacteraceae > JAJXXT01. The sequence goes on from CAVXSO010000007.1 coordinate 958,431, forward strand.
GATCCACGGCCGGGTAGATGCCAAGCTCGGCAATCTGGCGCGAAAGCACCGTCGTCGCGTCGAGGTGGGCGAAGGAGGTGGCCGGCGCCGGGTCGGTCAGGTCGTCGGCGGGCACGTAGATGGCCTGCACCGAGGTGATCGAGCCCTTCTTGGTCGAGGTGATGCGCTCCTGCAGCGCGCCCATGTCGGTGGCCAGCGTCGGCTGGTAACCCACCGCGGAGGGAATGCGCCCGAGCAGCGCCGACACCTCGGCACCCGCCTGGGTGAAGCGGAAGATGTTGTCGACGAAGAAGAGCACGTCCTGACCCTCCTCGTCGCGGAAGTATTCCGCGACCGAGAGGCCAGAGAGCGCGACGCGCGCGCGCGCACCCGGCGGCTCGTTCATCTGCCCGTAGACCAGCGCCACCTTGGAGCCCTCGGTGGTGCCCTCGCCGAGCTTGATGACGCCCGCGTCGATCATCTCGTGGTAGAGGTCGTTACCCTCGCGGGTGCGCTCGCCGACGCCGGCGAACACGGAGACGCCGCCATGCGCCTTGGCGATGTTGTTGATCAGCTCCTGGATGAGCACCGTCTTGCCCACGCCGGCGCCGCCGAACAGGCCGATCTTGCCGCCCTTCAGGTATGGGGCCAGCAGATCCACCACCTTGATGCCGGTGATAAGAATCTCGGCCGAGGTCGCCTGCTCCTCGAAGGAGGGGGCGGGGCGATGGATCGGGTAGGTCTTCTCGTTGCCCACCGGGCCGCGCTCGTCGATCGGCTCGCCGATCACGTTGAGGATGCGCCCGAGCGTTTTCGGCCCGACCGGCACGGAGATCGGCGCTCCGGTGTCCACCACCTCCTGCCCGCGCACCAGGCCGTCGGTGCTGTCCATGGCGATGCAGCGCACCGTCTTCTCGCCGAGTTCCTGGGCCACTTCCAGCACCAGGGTGTGGCCGCCCAGCTTGGTCGTCAGCGCGTTCTGCATGAACGGTAGCTCGCCGTCGAACTGCACGTCCACGACCGCGCCCAGGACCTGCGACACGCGGCCCACGTTGTTGCTCGCCATCAGTATTCTCCTTCTGTGCGCCGGGCGGTCAGACCGCTTCCGCGCCCGAAATGATCTCGATCAGTTCCCTGGTGATGTTCGCCTGGCGCGCGCGGTTGTAGTTGAGCGTCAGGCGCTTGATCATGTCGCCGGCGTTGCGCGTCGCGTTGTCCATCGCGGACATGCGCGCGCCATGCTCGCCTGCCGCGCTCTCGAGCAGCGCGCGGTAGATCTGCACCGCGAGGTTCTGCGGCAGCAGCTTCGCCAGCACCTCCTCCTCGTCCGGCTCGACCTCGACATAGCCGCCGGCCGCCACCGGCGCGGTCTCGGGGACCGGCGCGGGCACGAGGCGGGTTTCCGTCGGGATCTGCGAGATCACCGAGTGGAAGCGGTTGTAGACGACGGTGACGACATCGACCTCGCCCGCCTCGACCATCGCGGCCACCCTGACGGCGATCGCCTCGGCATCCGCGTAGCCGATACTCTTGCGGCCGGCGTAGCTGACGTCCTCGCCGATGCGGCTGGCGAGCTCGCGCCGCAGGTAGTCGCGGCCCTTGCGCCCGATCGGCAGGATGCGCACGGTCTTGCCCTCGGCTTCGAGCCGGCGGGCGATGTTGCGGGTGAGGCGGCCGATATTGGTGTTGAACGCGCCCGCGAGGCCGCGATCGGCGGTCACCGGCAGCAGCAGGTGGGTCTGGTCCTTGCCCGTGCCCACGAGCAGCTTCGGCGCCGAAGGCCCCGAGACCGAGGCCGCCAGCGTGCCGAGCATGCGCGCCATGCGCTCCGCGTAGGGGCGCGCCGCCTCCGCCTGGCTCTGCGCGCGGCGCAGCTTGGAGGCGGCGACCATTTTCATCGCGGAGGTGATCTTCTGCGTCGATTTGACGCTGGCGATCCGTCCCCGCAGGGCTTTCAGGCTCGGCATTGCGCGCGCCTCAGGCGAAGCTTTTCACGAACTCTTCGAGGAATGTCACCAGCTTCTTCTCGATGTCCGGCTTGATCTCGCGGTCACGCTGGATCGCCTCCAGGATTCCTGGCTCGCGGGCGTGGATCTGGCCGATGAGCTGGCTCTCGAAGGCGCCGATGCGGCCCACGTCGATGCCGTCGAGATAGCCGCGGGTGCCGGCGAAGATCGCCACCACCTGCTCCTCGATCGCCACCGGCTTGAACTGCGGCTGCTTCAAAAGCTCCGTCAGCCGCACGCCGCGGGCAAGCAGCTTCTGCGTCGCCGGGTCGAGGTCGGAGGAAAACTGCGCGAAAGCCGCCATCTCGCGGTACTGCGCAAGCTCCAGCTTGATGCGCCCGGCCACCTGCTTCATCGCCTTGATCTGCGCCGCGGAGCCGACGCGCGAGACCGACAGGCCGACGTTCACCGCCGGACGGATGCCTTTGAAGAACAGCTCCGTCTCGAGGAAGATCTGGCCGTCGGTGATCGAGATCACGTTGGTCGGAATGTAGGCCGCGACGTCGCCCGCCTGCGTTTCGATGACCGGCAGCGCCGTCAGGCTGCCCGCGCCCTTGGCGTCGGACATTTTCGCCGCACGCTCAAGCAGGCGGGAGTGCAGGTAGAAGACGTCGCCGGGATATGCCTCGCGTCCCGGCGGGCGGCGCAGCAGCAGCGACATCTGGCGGTAGGCGACGGCCTGCTTGGAAAGGTCGTCGTAGAAGATGACCGCGTGCATGCCGTTGTCGCGGAAATACTCGCCCATCGCACAGCCGGCGTAAGGCGCCAGGAACTGCATCGGCGCGGGGTCCGAGGCGGTCGCGGCGACGACGATGGAGTATTCCATCGCGCCGTATTCCTCGAGCGTGCGGACGAGCTGCGCGACGGTGGAGCGTTTCTGCCCGATCGCGACATAGATGCAGTAGAGCTTGCGGCTCTCGTCGTCGCCGCGGTTGACGGCCTTCTGGTTGATGATCGTGTCCACGATCACCGCCGTCTTGCCGGTCTGGCGGTCGCCGATGATCAGCTCGCGCTGGCCGCGGCCGATCGGGATCAGCGCGTCGATCGCCTTGATGCCGGTCTGCACGGGCTCGTGCACCGACTTGCGGGGAATGATGCCCGGCGCCTTGACCTCGACGACCGTGCGCTCCCCCTGGATCGGGCCCTTGCCGTCGATCGGGTTGCCGAGGCCGTCCACGACGCGGCCGAGCAGGCCCTTGCCCACCGGCACGTCCACGATGCGGCCGGTGCGCGAGACGGTGTCGCCCTCGCGGATCCCGCGGTCGTCGCCGAAGATCACGACGCCGACATTGTCGCTCTCGAGGTTCAGCGCCATGCCGGTCAGCCCCGCGCTCGGGAACTCCACCAGCTCACCCGCCATCACGTTCTGCAGCCCGAACACACGGGCGATGCCGTCACCGACAGAGAGAACCTGACCGGTCTCGGCGACATTGGCCTCGGTGTCGAACGACGCGATCTGCTTCTTCAGGATGTCGGAGATTTCGGCGGGGCGGATCTCCATATCAGGTGGCTCCCTTCATGGCGTATTGCAGGCGCTGCAGGCGCGAGCGTAGCGAGGTGTCGTACAGGCGGGCGCCGACGCGCAGCGTCATGCCGCCCAGGAGTTCGGGTTCGACGGTGGTGGCGATCTCGATACGGGCATAGCCCGCCTCGATCAGCCGGGCGCGCAGCGCCTGTTCCTGCATCGGTGAAAGCGGGCGGGCGGTCGCGACATGCGCCACCACCACGCCGCGGCGCTCCGCCACGAGGGCGGCGAAGCCGGCGACGATGGCGCGCAGCTCCCTCGCACGGCGGTTGGACGCCACCACGCCCACGAAATCGAGGACAATCTTGGAATAGCCCTGCTCGGTCAGCGCGGCTCGCAGCGCCCTCTGCGCCGTTTGCACGTCGATCAGCGGGCTCTGGAGCATGCGGTGCAGATCGGCACTCGCGTCGATGAGGCGGCCCAGCGCGTCCATTTCCTGCACCGTGCGGTCCAGCGCGCCCTGCTCTTCGGCAAGGGCGTAGAGCGCGGTTGCGTAACGATCGGCCAGCCGATTGGAAGCGGTGGTTGAAGCGGTGCCAGACGCCACGTGCGCGTTGTCCATCCTGATGGGGCCGTGCGCGAGGCACGGGAATGATTGCCCGCGGCGGCGCCGGAGCGGCGCGCACCTAGCATGGGGGTCTACGCCACGCAACAGACCCTGGCCGGGAAACGACCGCAAGGAAAGAATCAGCTGTCAGAGAGCGCCTTCGGCGTCTCGCCGCGCAGCGCCGGCGGCGCGGTTCCCGGCGCCTGCCAGCCGATCCGGCCGACCGCGGCGCAATGCGGGCAGACCGGCCGCCAGGAGGGAACGCGCGTGCCGCACTGCCCGCAGGTCCAGGCGGGGTCGGAGGCATTTGCCGCGCGCCGCAGCGCCTCGCCGCCGGCTGGCGTAGCCTCCTCGACCTTCGCGGCCAGCAGCCACAGCCGCCGCTCGTCCATGCCCTTGGCGCGCGCCGCCTCGATGTGGCGCCGCGCCTCGCCGGAAAGATCCGCCTCGTGCGACAGCCGCGCCATCAGCAGGTGCGATTCCGCATCGTCCGGCCGGCCGTGGATCAGGGCAACGCCGGCGCGCAGCCGGGCCATCGGCTCCGCGATTCCCTCGAGTGCCGCTTCCGCGAGGTCCGGATGCGGTGCCGTGGACCAGCTCCGCCGCAGCACCGCGGCGGCGCGGGCGTCCTTGCCGGCGGCGCGCAGGGCCTTGGCATAGGTGACGGCGGCGGGCGCGAAGGCCGCGTCCTGCTGCCAGGCGCGCTTGGCGAGGCTGCGCGCGTGGCCCGGGTCCGGGTTGGCGAGGGCCGCGGCCGTCGCCAGCTGTGCCTTCGGCAGGTCCGGGCCCGCGAGCGCCAGTGCCGCGTCCCAGTCGCCGGCGCGCAGCGCGGCCTCGGCGCGTTCGGACACCAGCCAGGCCTTGCCCGGCGCATAGGCTTCCGCGCGGCGCGCCAGCCGCATCGCCTCCTGCCAGTCACCACGAGCGACCGCCTGGCGGAACAGGCCGCGCAGGCCGAGGAAGGCGGATTCCGAATTCCTCGCCAGCGCCTCGTAGGCGGCGGCCGCGCCCTTGTCATCGCCGGTGAGCCGCGCCGCCTCGGCGGCGATCAACAGCGTCTGCGGCGTATCCCCGAGCAGCTTGCGCGCCCGGTCCGACTGCTTGCGCGCCGGCGTCTCGGCGTTGGCCGCCAGCGCCACCAGCGCGCGGGTCACCGCCCGATCGCCGCCCTCGCGCCGCCGCGCCGCGCGCCAGCGCCGCCAGCGCCGCGGCAGCGTCACCAGGATCACCAGCAGCCGCAGCACCGTGTAGGTCACCAGCAGGGCCGCAATGCCGAGCGCGATGCCGACCGGCGCCGTGGTTTCGATGGCGACGCCGCCCACGGCGAGGTCCAGATGGCCCGGGACCGCGGCCACCCACCAGGCGAGGGCGAGGATCGCGGCGCAGAGGACCAGGAAGACGAGGATGCGGCGCATCAGCCCGCGCCCGCTCCCCCGCTGGCCATGGCATTCAGCGCTGCCCGCGCCTCGAGCAGCGCCCTGGCGTCGCTGGTCCATGGCTCCATCGCCTTCGCGGCGGCGGCATCGAGCGGGGCGAGGGCGGTGAGCGCGCCGGCGACATCGCCATTATCAAGATGCCGCCGCGCCGCATCGAGCGCCACGGAGGCGGGCGGCCCGGCGACCACCTTGCCACCGATGCGCACGGTAAGCAGCAATTCGGCGCGCTGCAGCAGGCGGGCCGGAAGGCTCGCAGGTTCCGGCGGGCGGCTGGCCCTGAGTGCCGCGGCGGCGGCGGCGGCGAAACTCTCGCGCAGCCCCACCGTGGTCGGCGGCGCGGTGGTGGCGAAGCGGGCCAGCGCCGGCGGCGCGCCGGGAATGACGCCGAGAGGCTGGCCGGCGTCGAGCGCGGCCCGCGCTGCCTCGATCCGGGCGATGCGCTGGGTGGCGTCCTGGCCAGCCTGCGCGACGCTCGCCAGCTTCTGGGCAAGTGCCGCCACGCTGGCGGCGAGCGCCGAGGTGTCGCCGCCGGCCGGCCGCGCCTCCAGCGCCGCGATGCGCTGGGAGAGCGCGGCAAGCTGGGTGGTGGCGGCCGCGGGCCTCGCGGCCAGCGCCTGCACCTGGCCGGATAGTGTCGCGATGTGCGCTTCATCCGCGGCCAGCTGGGTACGCAGCGCCGTGATCTCGGCGTCCGTCGGGCCGCCGGGGGCAGGCCCGCCGCGCTGCGCCAGGAACCAGCCCACGGTCATCGCGACCAGGACGGCGCCGCAGACGATCAGCACCACCGGGCCGAGGCGTGGACCGAGCGGCGAAGAAACCGGGGTCGAGGCGGAAGAGGCCGAGGCTGGACCCGCGGCCGCGCCGCCCGGTTCCGGACCACCCGCGTGGGCGTTCGCCGGGGCCGAAGCTGGCGGGGCTGAGGTTGCCGCCTCCGGCGTGGCGGACGCGTCGTGGCCGGTCATGGCGCGTGACCCCCTGGCGTGGCGGACGGTGGCAGAAGCGCCAGCAGCGCTTCCTGGTCCGGCGAGGATGCAACACGGATGCCGGCCCACTTCAAGGGGGCGAGCGCGGCTTCGGTGGCGGCCGAGATGGCGAGCGCGGTGATCCCTTCAGTGGGCAGGCCGCGCAGCAGGCGAACCGAGGCGCGGGCGCTGGCGGGCGAGAAGAACAGCGCATGCGTGACGGCGCGGCGCGCCATGGCAAGCCGGGCCGCCGATGGCAAGGCGCGGGCCGGCCGCGCGACGTAGGCGACACGGCGCAACACCCGAAACCCCGCCTGGCGCAGTTCCGCCGCCAACGCCCCGCCCTGGCCTTCGCCCGCGGCGAGCAGCAGCGGGCCCGCCTTGCGGTCGAGAAGCCGCGCCGCCAGCGCCGCCAGCACCGCCGCGTCCCGCCCGGCGCTGGCGACGGCGGTGAAACCCGCCGCGCGGGCGCGCCTGGCCGTGGCATCACCCACGGCCAGCAGCCGTACCGTCCGCAGATGCTGGGGCAGGGCGGGAATGGCGTTGCCGCTCGTCACCAGCACCGCCTGCACGCGCGGCAGGGCACCGAGGCGTCGCGCCGCCACCACCAGCGCGGGCGCCAGCACCGGCTCGAACCCCATCGCCGCGAGGCGCCGTGCGGTGGCCGCCGCCTGCTCCGCCGGTCTGGTGACGAGGATTAGCTCAGCCAAGGGCTGGGGCGAGAAGGGCAGGCGCGTCGGCACGCAATGCCGCGGCGACCTCGTCGCCGATCGCGCGGGCTTCCCCGACGCGTCCGCGCGCCTGGCGACGCACCAGCACGGTGCCGTCCTCGCTCGCCAGCATGCCGTCCAGCGTCAGCACGCCCTGTTCGATCGTGGCATGTCCGCCGATCGGCGTGCGGCAGGAGCCGCCGAGTCCCGCCAGCATCGCCCGCTCGGCGGTGGCGACGGCGCGCACGGAAGCATCCTCGATCGCGCGCAACAGGCGCACCAGCGCCTCGTCGCCGGCGCGCACCGTCACGCCGACGATGCCCTGTCCCGCCGCCGGCAGCATCACCGCCGGCTCCAGCACCGCGGAGGCGGCGTCGGCGAGGCCAAGCCGGCGCAACCCCGCCAGCGCCAGAAATGTGGCGGAAAAATCGCCACGCCGGACGCGGGCCAGCCGCGTCTCGACATTGCCGCGCAGCGGCTCGATGCGGATATCCGGCCGTGCCGCGAGGATCTGCGCCGCGCGCCGCGGCGAGCAGGTGCCGACCACACCGCCCCGGGGGATCGCCGCCAGCGGATCGGCTGGGTCCGGCGGGCCGCAGGAGGGCGCCAGGATCAGTGCATCGCGCGGGTCCTCGCGCGGCAGCACGCAGCCAAGCGCGATCCCCTCCGGCAGGTCGGTCTCGAGGTCCTTGAGGCTGTGCACCGCGATGTCGATCATGCCCGCGGCCATCGCCTCGTGGATCTCCTTGGCGAACAGCGCCTTGCCGCCGAGCTCCGCGAGCGGACGGTCGCGCACCGCGTCGCCGGTGGTGCGGATGACATGCTCGGCGAAGACCGGGGTCGCGCCATCGGGCGGCAAGGCCAGCACCGGGCAGAAGGTGGACAGCCGGGCGAGGAAGCCGCGGGTCTGCACCAGCGCCAGCGGCGAGCCGCGCGTGCCGGCGCGCAGCGGCAGGGCCGGGCGTGTGGCGTGCGGCGTTGAGACGGTCATCGCGTATCCTCGGCGTGGTCCCGGGCAACGTGGCGCATGGCGGGCCGCGCGCCAAGCCGGTAGCGGGCACGCGCCGCGCCGCCTATGACGCGCGCATGATCGAAGGCCCGGTTCTCGGCATCGAGACGAGCTGCGACGAGACTGCGGTGGCGGTGCTCGCGCCGGACGGGCGCGTGCTGGCCGAACGCGTGCTGAGCCAGGCGGGCCACGCGGAGCATGGCGGCGTGGTGCCGGAGATCGCGGCGCGCGCGCATCTCGCGCACCTGCCCGGCTTGGTGGAATCGGTGCTTGCCGAGGCGGGGCTTTCTCTTGTGGAACTCGGCGCCGTTGCCGCGACCGTCGGCCCGGGGCTGATCGGCGGGCTGCTGGTTGGCGCCAATTATGGCAAGGGCCTCGCGCTGGCGCTCGGCAAGCCCTTCGTCGCGGTCAACCATCTCGAGGCGCATGCGCTGACGCCGAGACTGCCGGGCCTCGTGCCCGACGGTGCGCCGTTTCCCTACCTGCTGCTGCTGCTCTCGGGCGGTCACACGCAGGCGGTGGCGGTGGAGGGGCTGGGGCGCTACCGCCGGCTCGGCACCACGCTCGACGACGCGGCGGGCGAGGCGTTCGACAAGGCCGCGAAACTGCTCGGGCTCGGCTGGCCCGGTGGGCCGGCGCTGGAGCGGCTCGCGGCAGGGGGCGATGCCTCGCGCTTCGCCCTGCCACGGCCGATGCTGGGCCGCGCCGGCTGCGATTTCTCCTTCTCCGGCCTCAAGACCGCGGTGGCGCAGGAGGCGGCGAGGCTCGGCCAAGGCGCGCTCGCGGCGCGCGACGCGGCGGATCTCGCTGCCGGCTTCCAGGCGTCGGTTGCCGCGGTCATCGCGGATCGCGCGCGCCACGCGGCGACGATGCTGCGCGCGACGCATCCCGACCTTGCGCTGATGGTCGTGAGCGGCGGGGTTGCCGCGAACCAGGTGCTGCGCAAGGCGCTCGCGGCGGCGGCGCGGGCCGAGGGCATGGCGCTCGCCGCACCCCCGCCACGGCTCTGCGGCGACAACGCGGTGATGGTCGCGTGGGCCGCGATCGAACGGTTGCGCGCGGGCGTGGCGCTGGGCCCCGAGGTGCTGCCGCGCCCGCGCTGGCCGCTCGACGACGCGCTGCTCAGGGTCGCATGAACTACCGGCATGCCTTTCACGCCGGCAATCACGGCGATTGCCTCAAGCACGCGGTGCTGGTCTGGCTGCTGCGCGCGATGCAGCGAAAGGACGCGGGATTTCTCTATCTCGACACGCATGCCGGAATCGGTCGTTACGATCTCGAATCGGGACCCGCTTCGCGCACCGGCGAGTGGCGGCAGGGCATCGCGCGCGTGCTCGCGGCCGATCCCGCACCGCTCGCGGATTGGCTCGCGCTGGTGCGGGCAAGCAAGTTCTATCCGGGCTCCCCGGCGCTGGCGGCGATGCTGGCCCGCCCGCAGGATCGGCTGGCACTGTGCGAGCTGCACCAGGAAGACGCCGCCACGCTGCGGGCAATGTTCCGCAACCAGGACAAGATCGGCATGCACGAGCGCGATGGGTGGGAGGCGCTGCGCGCGCTGCTGCCGGCGCCGGAGCGGCGCGCCCTGGTGCTGATCGACCCGCCCTACGAGGCCGAGGAGGAGATGGCGAGCCTCGCCGCCGGCATCGCCACCGCGCGGACACGCATGCCGGGCGCGGTCGTCGCCGCCTGGCTGCCGCTCAAGCATCGCGCGCCGCAGGCGGGGCTGCTGGGCGATCTCGCGCAGCGCGGCGTGCGGGACCTGGTGCTGGCGGAACTCGCGCTGCGTCCGCCGCTCGATGCGGCGCGACTCAACGGCAGCGCCATGCTGGTCGCAAACCCGCCCTTCGGTTGGGAGGACGGGCTGGCGCCGATGCTCGCGGCACTGGCGGGCGTGCTGGCGGAGCCTGATGGCGGCTGGGAATTGCGGCGGGTGGCCGATGAGTGACGTGCCAGGTGGAGACGTGCTCGTCGTTGGCGCGGGCGCATGGGGCACGGCGCTGGCGGTCCATGCCGCCTCGCTCGGCCACGCGGTCACGCTCTGGGCGCGTGATCAGGCGCGGGCGGCTTCCATCGCGGCGTCGCGGGAAAATCCTCGCCTGCCCGGCGTTGCGCTGCCGGCATCGATCGCGGTCACGTCCGTGATGGGGCCCGCCGCGCTGGTGCTCCTTGCCGTGCCGGTGGCGCATGTCGCGGCGACGGCGGCGCTGTTGCCGGCAGCCCCGGTGCTCGTTTGCGCCAAGGGGTTCGAGCCGGGCACGCTGCGTCTGCCGCTGGAGACGCTCGCGGCCACTCGCCCGGATCTCGCCGCGGGCGTGCTGACCGGGCCGAATTTCGCGGGCGAGATCGCGCGCGGGTTGCCGGCGGCGAGTGTCGTCGCGGCGCGGGACGCGGCGTTGCGCCGGCGCGCGATCGGGCTCCTCGGCGGCGGCGCGCTGCGCCTCTACGGCAACGCCGACACGGTGGGCGCGCAGGTCGGGGGTGCCGCGAAGAACGTCGTCGCCATCGCGGCGGGGGCGGCGATCGGGGCCGGGTTCGGAGAGAACGCGCGCGCGGCACTGATCACCCGGGGCCTGGCGGAGATCGCGCGGCTGGCAGTCGCACTCGGCGGCCAGGCGGAGACGGTTGCCGGCCTCTCGGGCCTCGGGGACCTGGTGCTGACCTGCACCGGGGCGGCAAGCCGCAACTATGCGCACGGCCTGGCGCTGGGCCGGGGCGCGACCTCGGCCGAGGCGATGGCGGGAAGCAGCCATGCGGTGGAGGGGGCGGCGAGTGCCGCGCCGCTGCTGGCGCGGGCGCGCGCCGCCGGGGTCGCAATGCCGATCTGTGAGGAAGCTGGCCGGTTGCTGGCTGGCGAAACAGGCCCGTCGGAGGTGCTGCTGCGGCTTCTTTCCCGTAGTCAAACGGATGAATAACCGGTAATCGGCGCCTGTTTCATACTTTTACGCATAAGTGGTAGCGCCCGGTCGCGCATTCTCCAACCGCGCCCTTGGGAGCATATGGCGCGGCGTCGGCTCACAGATAGTCGCCGAGATCAAACGAACCCCCCCGCTCCGCTCCCGCCCGATTCCGGACGCCAGCGTCGGGATGCGAAGGAGACAGATCATGAAAACCACATTTTTTGCCGGCATTGCCGCGCTGGCGCTTGCCGTGGCGCCCGCCCTCAACCCTGCCCAGGCGATGACCGAGACCCTGGCTTCGGCCCGTGGCGCCCAGGCCATCCTGGCTTCGGCCGATGGCGTTGGCAGCATCCAGAGCGCCTCCGCCAACGGCGTTGGCGCACTCCGGACGGCCTCGGCGGAAGGGGCCACCAGCCTCCAGGCGAGGCTGGACAAGAGCGATGGCGGCATCCTTGCTTCCGCCGATGGCTCGGCGAGCCTCAAGACCGCCTCGGCCGAGGGCTCGCGCAGCCTGCAAACGGCTTCGGCCAATGGCTCGGGTGCCCTCCAGACTGCCTCCGCCAACGGTTCGGGGGCGTTGCGGACGGCGTCGGCTAACGGCTCCGGCGCGCTGCGGACCGCCTCGGCCGACGGCGTGAACAGCATCCAGACCGCGTCGGCGAATGGCTCCGGCGCCTTGCAGACCGCCTCGGCCGATGGCGTGAACTCGCTTTCCGCCAGCGTCTGAACGCGACCGGGTGAAGCGCCGGCGTCCCACCCACGCCGGCATCACCGACCAGGGACGGGCCGGACTCCATGCGGGGTCCGGCCCGTTTCGTTGCCGTCCACGCGCCAGAGCTAGGAACGGCGCGCGGTTCTCCGTTATGCCGCGCCCATGCTTCGCGGCATCCTGACCGTCGGTGGCTGGACCATGGCGAGCCGCGTGCTCGGCTTCGCCCGCGACATCATCATCGCCTCCCTGCTCGGCACCGGCGCGGTGGCCGACGCGGCACTGGTGGCGTTGCGCCTGCCCAACCTGTTCCGCCGCCTGTTCGGCGAGGGCGCGTTCAACGCCGCCTTCGTTCCAGGCTTCACGGCGCTCGAGGTCACGGAGGGGCGCGCCGCCTCGTCGCGCTTCGCAGCCGAGGCCGCCGCCTCCCTCGCGATCCTGCTGCTGGGGCTGATGGCGCTGGCCGAGATCTTCATGCCCTTCGTCGCGTGGCTGATCGCGCCGGGCTTCCGCGCCGATCCAGCGAAATTCGCGCTCGTCGTGGCGCTGTGCCGCATCAGCTTCCCCTATATGCCGCTGATCTGCATCGCGGCCCTTATCTCCGGCACGCTCAACGGGCTGCACCGGTTCGCCGCCGCCGCGGCGGCGCCGGTGCTGTTCAACATCGTTACCATCGCCGCGATGCTGCTCCTGCGCCACCGCGTGCCGACGGAGGGGCACGCGCTCGCGATCGGCATCACCATCTCCGGCGTGCTGCAGCTCGTGATGCTGGGCGTGGCGGCGCATCGCGCGGGGCTGGACCTCACGCCGCGCGCGCCGCGCCTTTCGCCCGCGATCCGCGCGCTGCTGCGCCGCCTCGGCCCGGCGCTGATCGGTGCCGGCGTCACGCAGATCAACCTGTTCGTCGACACGATCATCGCGAGCCTGCTGCCCGCGGGCACCGTCTCCGTCCTTTATTACGCGGACCGCGTGGCGCAGCTGCCGCTGGGCACGATCGGGGTCGCGGTCGGTACCGCGCTGCTGCCGACGCTTTCGCGCCTGGTGCACGAGGGTAATGCGGCCGGGGCGCGGGAACGGCTCAATCGCGCACTGGAGTTTGGCCTGTTCCTGACGGTGCCGGCAGCCCTCGGCCTGGGCGTGATCGGCGGGCCGATTGTCGCCGTGCTGTTCCACCATGGCGCGATGACGGCGCGGGCGACGCACCTCACCGCCACCGCGCTCGCCGCCTATGCCGCGGGCCTGCCCGCCTATGTGGCACTGCGCGTGCTCACCCCAGCCTTCTATGCACGCCACGACACCGCGACGCCGGTGCGCGTCGGGCTCGGGACAGTGGCGCTCAACATCGCGCTCAACCTCGCCTTCATGCGCCCGTTCGGCCATCTCGGCCCGCCGCTTGCCTCCGCTTCCGCCGCCTGGGTCAACGCGGCATTGCTCGCGGTGCTGCTGGCCCGGGCCGGGGCGCTGGCACCGGACGCGCCACTACGCCGCCGCGCCGCCGGCATGCTCGCCGCCGGGCTTGCCATGGTCGTCGTGCTGTTTGTTGCCGCGCCGCTGCTCTACCGGCCGCTCGCGGGCACCCATGCCGCCTGGCTCGGGCTCGGGCTGCTGATCAGCGCGGGGGCGGCGACCTACCTGCTCGCCGCCCACCTGCTGGGCGCGTCGGACCTGCGCACGCTGCGCCGGCGCCTGGCGCGCAGCTGAAAACCGATGCCGCCGCCCCGGCGTTTTCCGCCGACGGGTTGACCATTCGCGCGCTTGCCGGGAGAACGCCCGCCATGCAGCGCATCTTTTCCGGCATTCAACCCTCGGGCGTGCCCACCCTCGGCAACTATCTCGGCGCCATGCGCAACTGGGCGCCGCTCCAGGACACCCATGACTGCATCTATTGCGTGGTGGACCTGCACGCGATCACGCAGTGGCAGGAGCCGGCGCAGCTTGCCACCCAGACGCGCGAGATGGCGGCATCGCTCCTCGCCTGCGGCATCGATCCCAGGCGGTCGATCCTGTTCCTGCAATCGCAGGTGGCGGCGCATGTGCGCCTCGCCTGGATCTTTGAGTGCGTCGCCCGCCTCGGCTGGCTCAACCGCATGACGCAGTTCAAGGACAAGGCCGGCAGGAACACGGAGAACGTTTCCGCCGGGCTCTACACGTACCCGGTGCTGATGGCGGCCGACATCCTTGCCTACAAGGCCACGCGCGTGCCGGTGGGCGACGACCAGCGCCAGCACCTCGAGCTTGCCAACGACATCGCGCAGAAATTCAACCACGATTATGGCACGGAGTTCTTCCCCGCGATCGAGGGGCTGATCATGGGTCCCGCCGCGCGTGTGATGAGCCTGCGCGACGGCACCAAGAAGATGTCGAAATCCGATCCGTCGGATCAGAGCCGCATCAACCTCAACGACAGCGCCGACGACATCGCGCAGAAGATCCGCCGCGCGAAGACCGACCCCGAGCCGCTGCCCTCCGAGCCGCAGGGGCTGGAGGGGCGGCCGGAGGCGCGCAACCTCGTCGGCATCTACGCGGCGCTGGAGGACACGGACCACGCGAGCGTGCTGCGGCAATGGGGCGGGCAGGGGTTCGCGGCGTTCAAGCCCGCGCTCGCCGACCTGCTCATTGCAAAACTGGAACCAATCGCCGAGGAGACCCGCCGCCTGCTCGCGGACACGGCGCAGGTGGAAGCGGTGCTGCGCGACGGGGCGGAGCGCGCCGCGGCGATCGCGGATCCGATCGTGGCCGAGGCGATGCGGCTGGTCGGGTTCCTCACGACGTAAGGCCAGGGCGCTGCCCTGGACCCGGCAAGGGCCTCAGGCCCTTGCATCCCGGATATTCGGGGTCTGGGGCCTGAAGGCCCCAGCCTTCATCCTTCCTTCTGACTGTACCTGCACGCCCCGCGCGCCACGCAGTGCGCGCAGTCCGGCGCACGCGCCTTGCAGACATAGCGCCCGTGCAGGATCAGCCAGTGATGCGCGTCGCGCAGGTATTCCTTCGGGATGCGTCGCAGCAGCGCCTCCTCCACCGCGCGTGGCGTCTTGCCCGGCGCGAGGCCGGTGCGGTTGCCGAGGCGGAAGATATGCGTATCGACCGCCATCGTCGCCTGGCCGAACGCGACGTTGAGCACGACGTTCGCGGTTTTGCGGCCGACGCCGGGCAGCGCCTCCAGCGCCTCGCGCGTGCCGGGCACCTCGCCGCCGTGCTCGGCGACGAGCTGTGCCGCCAGGGCGGCGACGTTCCTGGCTTTTGCCTGCCACAGCCCGATCGAGCGGACGTATTCGCCCACCCCCTCCGCGCCGAGCTTCGCCATCGCCGCGGCGTCCGGGGCGGCAGCGAACAGCGCTGGCGTTGCCTTGTTCACCGCCGCGTCGGTCGTCTGTGCCGAGAGCACCACGGCGACGAGAAGCTGGAACGTGGAGCCGTAATGCAGCTCAGTGCGCGGCGCGGGGTTGGCGCGTGCCAGCGCCCCGATGAAGGTGCGCACCTCGGCCAGGGTCATCGGTCTTGCCATGCCGCCATTCTGGCGTGTGCCGGGCCGCTCGGCTATCATCGGCGCAAATGGATACCCCGATTTTCGAGGCCGTCGTGACGCCGCATCGCAGCCTCGGGCGGCGGGGTGTGCGCCTGGTCGGCGCTGCGATCCTGCTCTCCTGCTCCGTCAACGCGGCACTCTCGCTGCTGCTGGGCGCCTGGCCGGTGGCGATCTTCGCCGCCGCGGAGCTGGGGCTCGCGGTCTATCTTTTCCGCCGCGGCGCCCGTACGCGGGTCGAGGAGCGCCTGGTGCTGACCGAGGCGCGGCTCACCATCCAGCGCTGGGACCACGCCGGCCGCGCGAGCCAGTTCGAGCTTCCCACCGCCTGGATGCGCGTGGCGCTGGAGGAGCGGCCGGCGCGCGTGCCGGCCCTCGTGGTGCGGGGCAGGTTCCATCCGGTCGAGGTCGGCGCCAGCCTCGGCGAGCAGGAGAAGCGCAGCCTCGCCGCCGCGCTGCGCGAGGTCTTGCACGACATGCGCCACCCCACCTTCGACAACCCGCAGCTGCGCGAGGACGCGTTCTGCTGAGCCTCAGACCGCGAGCTCGGCGCCAATCGCGCGCACGTCGATCTCGAAGTCGAGGCCGGTGACCGGCGGATAGCCCGGGACCAGCGTCACGCCGAGCGCGGCAAGGCCGGATTCGCGCAGCACCTCCATCGCGCCCTCGAGCGGGCGGGTCGTGTAGGCCTGCGCGCCGGTGAGCTCGCCCCAGTCGCCGCCTAGCGCCTGTGTGGTGGCGCGCAGCGCGTCGATCACGAAGCGCGCCTTCGCCGCCATGCCCGCCTCCGACGTATCGCCCTCGGCGACGATGCCGGGCGGATCCTCCCGCAGTTCCGGCTTGCCGGAGATGACGAAGTCCCGCGCGCGGCCGCCGCCAGGTGCCGCGTAAGTGAAGGCGTGCAGGACCGGCTCCGGCGGCGGGTCGAACAGCGGCGCCATGTTGCTGCGCGCGATCGGGAATGTCTCGTCCTTGAGGAAGCCATGGCCGCGCAGCAGCGTCGCGTAGCCGCGGTTGAAGGTGGCGAAGTCCGCGAACGTCATCGCCGCCGGGGAACGTATTTCCAGCGCCGCAAGAGCGGCCGGCGGCAGGTCGCGCGAGGCGAGGTGGCTGGTGATGAAGGCGAAGCCGCGGGCCAGCCCCATGGGCGCGCGCGGCCGCACCCGCACCAGCGCGTGGCCGGGCATGGCGATGACGCCGGCCGAGAACGGGCGTGGCCCGCCTGGCAGATAGGCGAAGCCGCCATCCGCCATGTCGATCGTTTGCATCGTGCTGTTCTCCTGAGTGGCTAAACGCTCTTTTTACTGCCCGCCCACGACAATCGCGCCGTTTCCGGGAGGTTCAGAACCTGGTGCCCGCCTTGTCAGTCACGTTGGCCGGCCGCGCAATGCCTGGCCCGGTGCGTCCGCCCGCTCCGCGCGATAGCGAACCGCCGAGCCCGACCGACCGGGGACCGTCGTTGTCGTCGCGGCTGTTGGCGTCGGCGATGCCGGGGCTTGCCATTCCCTTCATCATGGCGCTCGCGGGCGAGCCTGAGAGCGTGATCGTCGGCGCGACCGCCTGCATCGTGCTGTCGCATCGCCTCGTCTGGCGCCTGCTGGTGGCGCCGGCGCGGCAGGAGCTGTCGCGGCTTGGCGTGCGCCTGGCCGGGCGGGAGCGCGATCTCGCGGCGGCTCGGCTTCGCCTCGCGGCGGTGGAGGAGGACGGGGAACGCCTGGCCGACGACAGCACCAGCTTCACCCTGCGTCTGGGGCGCGACCGCAAGCCCCGCTGGGTCTCCCCGGCCTGCCGGGCGGTGCTCGGCGTGGCGCCCGCCGGCTTCCTCGCGCGGGGGCTCGACGCATCGCCGGCTGACGCCGCGGCGCTGCGCCTGACGCTCGACGCGCTGTCGCCCGGCGAGGCGGCGAGGCTGGAACTCCCCTGCCGGCGCGCCGATGGCAGCCGGGTGCTGCTCGCGGTCGCGGCGCATCACATCGGTGACCGCGGCTTCCTGCTCGGCGTGCGCGACATCACGCGCGAGCGGCAGATGGAAACCCAAGTCGCGGAACTGACCCGCCGCCTCGACAGGATGTTGTTCGAGGACCGGCTCACGCGGCTTGGCAGCCGCGCGCGGCTGGAGGAGGCGATGCTGGCGGCACGGGTGCGCGCGCGCCGGCTTGGCCGGCCACTGGCGCTCGTTGCCGTGCGCGTCGCGTATCATCAGGCCTTCGCCGATCGTTACGGAACCATCGCGGCGGATTCCTGCCTGCGCCGCATCGCCCGCACCCTCGCCGGAACGATCCGCCGGCCCACCGACCTCGCGGTCCGTACGGGAGGCGAACGTTTTTGTCTGCTGCTGCCGGATACCGACGCCGTGGGCGCGGCGGCGGCGGCGCGGCGCGTCGTTGCCGCGGTCGCGGCGCTGGGCATCGACCATGCCGCCTCGCCGCGCGCGGTGGTGGAGGCGCGCACTCGCGCCATCATGCTGCACATGCCCGAACCCGCTGTGCCGGCGCGCGAGGAAACCGAGCGGACCACGACCAGGCGCTCCGCCATTGCGTGAGCGTGGCGAGGCGGGTAGCCCGCCGGTATCGCGAAACCCCGCTCAGTCGCCTTCGGGAACGAGCGACTTGATCAGGTCGAAGACGCGCTTGCGCACCGCCGGATCCGTGATGCGATAGTAGGCGCGGACCAGTTCCAGCGTTTCGCGCCGGTTGAGCGCGTCGTCGTTGAAGCTCTGCTGTGCCTCCGCGAAGCCGAAGCTGCGCCGCGCGCCCATCTCGCCGCCGGCGCCGCGTGCCAAGGGCTCCGGCATGTCGTCGAAAAAGAAGCTGATCGGAACATCGAGCACGCGGGCGAGATCGTAGAGGCGCGAGGCGCCGACACGGTTCACGCCGCGCTCGTATTTCTGGACTTGCTGGAAGGTGAGCCCCAGCGACTCGCCCAGCCGCTCCTGCGACATGCCCATCAGCGTGCGGCGCAGGCGGATGCGCGCGCCGACATGCGCGTCGATGGCGCTGGGCTTGAGGCTGCCTTCCGCGGCCTCGGGCGGCAATGCCTCGGGCTCGCCCGGGGCCGCGCCCTCCTCGATGCCCGGTTCAGCCGCGTCGTTCGCCTGTACCATCCAGCCTCCTTCGTCTCGCGCTGGCCGGCCACGTTCCGTGCCATGGGCTGCGACCGCCGTGTCGTCACGCTTCCGGCACATGCGACGCGGTTCGCGACGAACACGTGGCCTCGGCGTGGGCGTATTGGTTGACAGTCACGTTAACCTCACAACCCTGAGGTGTCAATAAAATCCTAAAACTGCGGGCGACGTCGCATTAATGAAACGTTCCATAGGCCTGCTACAACCAGGAGGAGTACGGCGAGCCCCAGGGGAATAGCGAGCCCGAGCCGGGCGAACAGGGTCTGCGGTAGCGGGCCGGGCAGGGCGGCGAGAAGCACCCCGCGCTTCTCCAGCCCCAATTGCGCCGTTTCGTGCCCGAACGCATCGAATACGGCGGAGATGCCGCTGTTCGCGGCGCGCACCAGGGGCAGGCCCTCCTCCACCGCGCGCAGCCGCGCCGCCGCGAGGTGTTGGCGCGGGCCGGTCGAGTTGCCGAACCAGGCATCGTTGGTGACGTTGACCATCCATTGCGGCCGGCGCGCCTCGTCCACCACCTGGGCCGGGAAGATGGCCTCGTAGCAGATCAGCGGGCCGACCGGCGGCAGGCCGGGCAGCGACCAGGTCGCAAGGCCGTGGCCCGCCTCGAAACCGCCGCCGGGCAGCACCTTGATTGGCATCCAGGATGGCTCGTACTCGCCGAAGGGGACGAGGTGGCGCTTGTCGTAGCGCGCCGCGGGTGGTCCGGGGCCGATGATCGCGTAGAGCGTGTTGCGCGGCCTTCCGTCGGCGCCGAAGCGGATGCTGCCGGCAAACACCGGCAGGCCATCGGCGGCCGAGATGATGGCTGCGCGGGCGTTGGCATCGCGGCCGAGCAGGTACGGGCTCGCCGCTTCCGGCCAGATGATGAGCCCCGCGCCGTGGATGCGCTGCGCCGCCTCGTGCGTCAGGTCGAGATAGGTGGTGAAGATGGTGGCGGCGTAGGCGGCATCGAGCTTTTGTCCTTCCGGGATGTCGCCCTGGATCAGCGCCACCGTCAGTCCCGGCGGCTTTGGCTGCGGTGTGTCGAGCCGCCAGGCGCCGAGCCCCGCCCAGACCGCGAGAATGGCGAGCGAGGTAGCGATGCCGCGCCGGCCCAGCGCCGGCAGCGCCGCCACCAGCACGGTCAGGAGTGTGAGGCCGGGCGTGCCGATCCACGCCACCGGCTGCTGCATGACCGCGCCCCACAGGGTCGGCGCCGCCCAGACGCTGCCCCAGGGGTTCCACGGAAACCCGGTGCCGACGAACTGCCGCGCGAGGTCCGCGAGCGTCCAGGCGCCGGCCAGCACCAGCACGCGGCGCCAGCCCGGCGGCGTGAACCACGCCGCGACCACGCTTGCCGCGATGAACGGCGCGAGCAGCAGGGCGAGGCCGGGCGCGGCGAAGGGCACCAGCCACCAGAACTGGTCGGCGCGCACCAGGATCGCCTCCGTCACCCAGTAGAGGCCGGCGACGTGGTGGACGAAGCCGAAGCAGAAGCCGAGCCAGGCGGCACGCCGCCAGGTGGGGGCGGCGCCGATCAGCGCCAGCAGGCCCGGCACGGTGAGGCCCAGCACCGGGACGAGGAAAATCGGCGGCAGCGCCAGCGCGGAGGCGAGGCCTAGCAGCGCCGCGGCCAGGGCCGGACGCCGGCCGAGAGCGGCGAGGCGGTTCATGCGGAGACGATGCGTTCCCTGGGCACCACGCCCCCTGTCAGGCACGCCGCGATGCATTCCGCCGCCATCGTGCCCATCGCGTCGAGCGAGCGTGGCGTGACACCCGCGACATGCGGCGTTGCGAAGACGCGCGGGTGGTTGCGCAGCGGGTCGGCGGCGACTGGCGGCTCGGTCTCGAACACGTCGAGCGCGGCGCCGGCGAGCTGGCCTTCGTCGAGTGCCACCGCCAGTGCCGCCTCGTCGATCAGGCCGCCGCGCGCGGTGTTGATAACGAAGGCGCCGCGCGGCAGTGCGGCGATCGCCGCCGCGTTCACGATATGGCGCGTCGCCGGCAGGTAGGGGCAGTGCAGCGACAGCACCTGCGAGCGCGGCCAGAGTTCGGCTGGCGTGGCGACGAACCCCACGCCGTCGATCGGCGCGGCGTTCGGGTCGCAGGCGGTGATCTGCATGCCGAAGGCCAGCCCGAGGCGCGCGACCGCGCGGCCGATGGCGCCAAAGCCGAGCAGGCCGAGGTGCAGTCCCTCGATATCGCGCACCTGGCCCGCGGCGCCGCGCCAGCCGCCGGCCGCGATGGTGGCACCGAGCGGGCGCAGGTCCTTGGCCAGTGCCAGGATCAGCGCCAGCGCGTGCTCCGCGACCGCGGTGGTGTTGGAGCCGGGCGCGCGCGCGACCATGATGCCGCGCGCCTTCGCCGCCGCGAGATCGACGTCATCGACGCCCACACCGTGGCGGGCAACGATGCGCAGATTGGGCGAGGCATCCATCGCCGCGGCGCTCACTGGCCCCTGGCGGCTCAGGATCGCGTGCGCCGCAACTTCCCGCGCCAGCGCCGCGACCGCTTCGGCGGACGGGTAGGGCGCCATGTAATGGATACGGCAGCCCGCGCGCTCGAGCACGGCGACGGCGGGTGCCGCGAGGCGCGGAGCTGTCATAATGACATCGAAACGAAACGGCGCGGCACCGGCGATCACGAGAGTTCCGTGCCCTCGCGGACGCTGCGCTCGTAATGGCGGAAATAGCGATTGGTGACGAGGTCCGTCTTGACCACGACCGCGACATCCACGGTGTTGAAGGCACGGTCGATCACCGCGCCGTCGCCGACGAAGCCGCCGAGCCGCAGATAGCCCTTGATCAGCGGCGGCAGGGCGGCAATGGCGGCGCGGGTGTCGAGCGGCATGTCGCCCAACCGGTCCATCGCGACCCGCCGGTGCGGCAGCGCCAACGGGCGGATTGCTTCGGGCGCGAGATGGTTGCGATAGAGATACGTGAGCTCCGGCGCCACCGCGTCCGGGTTCGTTCCCGGCAGGCTGGCACAGCCGAACATCAACCCAATCTCGTGCAGGAACACATAGGCCGCGATGCCGCGCCATAGCAGCTGCATCACCGCGCGGTTGCGGTAGTCCGCATTCACACAGGAGCGGCCGAGCTCCAGCACCTCGCCCTCGAAGGCGAGCACGCGGGTGAGGTCGTATTCGTCCGCGGAGTAGAAGCGCCCGATACGCGCCGCGGCCGGCGCGCGGATCAGCCGGTAGCAGCCGACGACCGCCTCCGCCCCCTCGCCGCGGGCATGATCGAGAACCAGGAGATGGTCGGCGACGGCGTCGAAGGCGTCACGGTCGCGCCGGCTGGCCGCGGTCGCGGCATCCGGCACGGCGCCCATCTCCTCGTAGAAGACGTGCCAGCGCAGCGCCTGTACCGCGTCGATCTCGGCCGCCGTGGTGGCGAGCCGCACGCCGAGAGCGCCCGCCAGCAACTCGCCGAAGCCGGGGCTCGCGATGCCGGGGCTCGCGATGCCTGTGGCGTTGCTCGCCGCGTGCGTCATCGCGGCGTCCCGCGCGGGGCCGCGCGTGGCGCAGCCCGCGCTTGCCCGGCTGCCGGACGGCGCTCGGCAACGTTGCGCCGGCGGCGGCCGAACAGCTCGAGGCGGTGCGAAACGAGCTCGAAGCCAAGCTCGCGCGCGATTGCCTCCAGCGCGGCCACGTGCGCGTCGTCCTTGAACTCCACCACGCGGCCTGTGTCGATGTCGATCAAATGGTCGTGCCGTCCGTGTTCCGTCGGCTCATAGCGGGCGCGCCCGCCGCCGAAGTCGCGGCGCTCGAGGATGCCCTTTTCCTCCAGCAGCCGGACGGTGCGGTAGACGGTCGCGATCGAGATGCGCGCGTCGAGCGCGGTCGCGCGGCGGTAGAGCTCCTCCACGTCGGGATGGTCGGTAGCCTCCGACAGGACCCGCGCGATCGTGCGGCGCTGGCCGGTCATCTTGAGGCCCTTCTCGACGCACAGGCGCTCGATGCGGCTTTCCATGGGGGCATCCACGGAGCACAGACTACAGGGGCGGCGGCCGGTTGGGCAAATGCGACCCCCCGCCCCGCCTCAACCGTCCGTCTGTTTCATCCCCCCGTTATCACCGGGCATCCGCGCCATCACCCGCGCGGGTGCCCGGCCTGTCGGCAGTGCTCAGCCGCGACGGCGGCTGGGCGGCGCCTGGCGCGGCTTGGTGCCGAGCCCGATGCGTTTGGCCAGCGTCGAACGATGCTTGGCGTAGTTCGGCGCGACCATCGGGTAGGACGCATCCAGGCCCCAGCGCTCGCGATACTGCTCCGGCGTCAGATTGTACGAGGTCTTGAGGTGCCGCTTGAGCATCTTCAGCTTTTTCCCGTCCTCAAGGCAGACGATGTAGTCGGGGAAGACCGATTTCTTCGGCGAGACGGCGGGTTCCGGCTTGGGCGGCTGGGCTGCGACGGCGCCGACGGTGGACAGCGTGCGGTAGATTTCCTGGATCAGCCCCGGCAGCGCCTCCGCGGCGATGTTGTTGTGTGAAACATGAGCGGCGACGATCTGGGCGGTGAGACCCAGAACGTCCGGGTTGGTATTGTTATCAGCCACGAGCATATCCTTTCCAGGCATTCAAACCCGGCGCTATAATACCATATATCGCGATTCCGCAATGCTTACGCCAAAACAATGTTTTCGTCATCGGCGGGGACTGCCATGGAAAAGACGAACTTCGATCTGAACGGTGCCGGAACGGTCCCGGATGCGGTGCTGGACGTCACAACCGATGTCTGTCCCATGACCTACGTGCGCACGCGCCTGGCGCTCGACCGGCTGCCGGCCGGCGCGACGTTGCTGGTGCTGGCAAAAGGGATTGAACCGCTCGCGAATATTCCCGCGACCGCGCGTGCGCAGGGGCACCGCGTGCTGGCCGAGACGCACGATGCGGTCGGAACCGGACAGATTCTATTGCAGAAAGCTGGCTGAGAATCGTTCGACCGTAATCGATTGGGCGTGTCACTTGTCACGCCAAAATCATTGTCGAGGCGCGATCAATTCGTGCCCTGTTCGGCGTGTTCATTTCTTGTGCCGGCGCGAAAATGACGCTGGCGCCCGCCACGAGGGCCGGGCAGGATAAATCCGGAGGCAGGGGCCCGCACATGGCAATGGCGATCCACGGAGGCTGCTCGTTCGACCGGCTTTGTTCCGGGGGCAATCCCGACCGTCCGTTCGCGGCGGCTCCCGTCTTTACGCACTTCCATTCATCGAGGACAGAAGAGCGGGCCCAGTGTCATCGGCCCTGCCAAGGGAAACAGGCATGAGCGGCGTCGCTACAGACATCACATCGCTGAATAACGAAATCGGCGCCGCCGAGGCGCTGACCGCCGGATCCTATACGATCCAGCTCGCCGCCAACATCACCTACGATGTCGCGCTGGCGCCCATCTCGCTGCACAACGGCGTGTCGCTGACCATCGACGGCGGCGGTGACACGCTCGCTGCTGGCGCCTCGCTGCGCGGGTTCACCGTGCTCGCCGGGGCGGTGACATTCGAGCATCTCACGGTCACCAACACGACGGCGAAGGGCGGCGCCGGTAGCGCGGGCGGCGGTGGCGGTGCCGGGCTTGGCGGTGGCCTGTTCGTGGGCGCGGCCGGCGTCGTGACGCTGAGCGATGTCAGCTTCACCGGCGACAAGGCGATCGGCGGCAACGGCGGGTCCGGCGGCAAGGGCAAGGCCGGCGGGCAGGCCGGCGCGACATCGACGGCCGGAAACGCTGGCGTGACGGCTATTCCCAACACGCACGGCTATGGCCCCAACGGCTTTGGCGGCGGGAATGGCGGCTATGGCGGCAGCGGCACGCAGGGCGGCGCGGGCGGAAAGGGAGGCGGCAGCGGGACCAACGGGCACGGCAGCTACGGGCTCGGCAATGGCGGCGGCGCTGGGCTTGCTGGCCTTAGCGGCACCTATGGGTTCGCGGGCCATGGTTCGTTCTACGGAACGGGTGGCAACAGCGGCACGACGCTGGGCGTCAATGGGTCGATAGGCCTGGCCGGTCATGCCGGCAGTCCGGGGGGTGCGGGCGGCAATGGCGGCGATGGCGGCGCTGGTAACGCCGGGGGCGCGTTCGGCGGCGGCGGCGCTGGCGGCGCCGGTGGTGGTGGTGGTGGCGGCGGCGGCGGTGGTGGCGGCGGTGGTGGCGGTGGTGGTGGCGGCGGCGGCGCCGGCAACGACTACAACAACACGCCCGCCACGAACTCCGGCTCCGGCGGCAGCGGCAACTCCGGCGGGGCGGCGGGCCAGGGCGGGCTTGCGGGCAGTGGCGGTTCCGGCGGCACGGGTGGCGCTGCGGGGTTCGGCGCGGGGGCGGGCGGCTATGGCGCCAGCGGCCTGAGCGGCGTCGTCGGGGCCAACGGGCTGGCCGGCGCGCCGGGCGGGGCTGGTACCGCGGGTGTCTACGCCTATCACAGCATCGGCGCCGGCGGCACCGGTGGCAACGGCGGCAACGGCGGCGATGGCGGCGGCGGCGGCGCTGGCGGCTATGGCGGCGCGGGCGGTGGCGGTGGCGGCGGCCTCGGCGCGGGCGGGGCAATCTTCGTCCAATCAGGCGGCACGCTTGTCATGGCCAGCGGGTCGCTCAGCGGCAATGCCGTCAACGGCGGCGCGGGCGGCGCGCCGGGCGGCGCAGGTGCCATCACGGGCGGCGCGGGCCAGGGCTTCGGCGCCGGCATCTTCCTTATGGGCAGCCAGACGCTGGCGCTCGATCCCGCGGCGGGGACGACACTGTCGATCGCCAACGCGATCGCCGACCAGTCGGGCTCCGATCCTACGGATGCTTATAGCGATCCCGGCAGCGGCGCGGTCGCCATGTCCGGCGCCGGCACCGTCGTTCTCAAGGCGGCCAACAGCTTTGTCGGTGGCATCGCGCTCAGCGACGGCACGCTCGATCTTGCCGCCGTGAGTGCCGCCGGCAGCGGCGCGATCATGTTCGAGGGTGCGACGGGTGCCGCGCTGCAATTCACCTCGGCGGACGCACCAGCTGTCGCGATCGAGCACCTTTCCGTCGGTGATACGATTGTCGTGTCCGGCTTCGTCGCGACATCAAGTATCGACAGTAACGGCACGCTGACGCTCGATCCCGCGAGCTCACCGGTCGAGATCGTGCTGCCGGACCGCACCACCGCCCAACTCACGGTCGCCACCGGCAGCGGCAACACCTACATCACCAGCAACGTGGCCGCCTGTTTTGCTACCGGAACGGGATTTACGACCGCGCGCGGGCGCGTCCCGGTGGAGGCGCTGCGTGTCGGCGACCTGGTTGCGACTGTCTCCGGCAGGCTGGCGCCGGTGGTGTGGGTCGGCCGGCGGCACCTGGACCTGCGCCGCCACGCGCGGCCGCACGACGTGATGCCGGTGCGGGTGCGGGCGGGCGCGTTCGGCAACGGTTTGCCGGCGCGCGACCTGGTGCTCTCACCCGACCACGCGGTGCTGATGGATGGCGCGCTGGTGCCAATCCGCCACCTCGTCAACGGCGAAAGCATCGCGCAGGAAAGCCGGGAGCGCGTCACCTACTGGCACCTGGAACTCGCGGCGCACGACGTGATTCTGGCCGAGGGCCTGCCCTGCGAATCCTACCTCGACACCGGCAACCGAGGCGCGTTCGAGAACACGGACGGCCCCACGGAACTGCACCCGGATTTCGCGCGCGCGGTCTGGTCGGCGGATGGTTGTGCCGCGATCCTCACGGATCCCAGGGACCCCGCGTTGCGGGCGCGGCACACGGCGCTGCTGGCGCGTGCCTACAGCGACGCGCGCAGGACGAGCGCCGCGGCACCGCCAGGATAATAGTTCGGCCGCGTACCGACCTGAGTGAACCCCGCGTCGGCATAGAGCGCGAGGGCGGCTTCGTTCGCCGCCGCCACTTCCAGGAACATCGAGGCAGCCCCGCGCGCACGGGCCTCTGCCATCGCGGCCGCAAGCAGAGCACGGCCGAGCCCGGAGCGGCGCGCCTCGGGCGAGACGGCAAGGGTCAAAATTTCCGCCTCGTCGGAGGCGACGCGGGCGAGCACGAAGCCGCCGCGCGCGTCGATGAAGGCGAACGCGCCAGGCAGCTCCAGCTGCAAGCGCATCGCGTCCTCGCCCCAGCGCTCGCGCGGCGGGAAGCTCGCGGCGTGGATCGCCGCCATCGCCGCCGCGTGCGCGCCGCTCGCGCGGACCTGGCCGTCCGTCACGCGGAGACCCCGATCACACCGGCGACGGGCGTCGCGGTGCCGCGGTCACGCGGGGTGCCTCGCCGTAGAGCGGCAGCGGCGGCAGGGGCGCGCGCGTACCCGCCAGGCGCTCGCGCGCGATCGCGGCGATCGCCTCGGCCGAGGTCTCGCGCGCCGGGGTCAGCATCACGTCCGCGCCGCGTGCCGCAAGCCAAGCCGCGGTGACCGGGGCCGCATTACCGGCAATCGCGACCGGCCCGTCGGGGCGGGGCAGGTCCGCAAAGGCGACCACCGCCGGATCCGTCCCGCGGATCAGGTACACGTGGCCCGGGCGCGCGGCGAGTGCGACCCACAGCGCCCGGCCCGGAATGTCGCCGGTCACCGCCGCCAGCGCCTCGGCCGCCGCGACACCCACGCACGGCACGGACCAGCCCTGCGCCAGGCCTTGGCCGAGGCTCGCCGCCGCGCGCAGGCCGGTGAAGCTGCCTGGCCCGACCCCGACCGCGACGGCACCGGGTGGCGGGCGATCCGCAAGCAGGTTGCGCACCGAAAGCGCCAGGCCCGCCGCGTCGGCGGACGTGACGGAGCCGATCAGTGCCGACCCGACCAGGCTCGCGTGCCCGCCGGAAGCGCCGTCGATGACGAGGATGGGCGCGGGGTCAGAGGATATCGGCGACCTCGGCGAAGTCGAAGCGCGGCGAGCGCTCGAACAGGCCCTCGGGGTCGCCGTGGCCGATATTGATCAGGAAGTTCGACTTCCAGCCGCGGTAGGAGAAGAATTCCGCATCAACCTTGGCCTTGTCGAACCCGCTCATCGGCCCGCAATCGAGGCCGAGCGCGCGTGCCGCGAGGATGAAATAGCCGCCCTGCAGCGTGGAGTTGCGGAACGCCGTTTCCTCCGCGAGCGGCGGGTTGCCGGAGAACCAGGCGCGCGCATCAGCGTGTGGAAAAAGCTTCGGCAGCTGCTCGTAGAAATGCGGATCGTAGGCGACGATCGCGGTCACCGGCGCGTTCACGGTTTTCTCGAGGTTGCCGGCCGAGAGCGCGGGGCGCAGCCGCTCCTTGGAGCTCACGCTGCGCAGGAACAGGAAGCGCGCGGGCGAGCAGTTGGCGGAGGTCGGCGCCATCTTCATCAGGTCGAAGACGGCGCGGATCTCGTCGTCCGTCACCGGTTCCTCGGTCCATTTGTTGTGCGTGCGCGCGGTGCGGAACAGCTGGTCGAGAGCAGGATCGTCGAGCTTCATGCGAAAACCGTCGTTGCTGGGGAGGCCCGGCGTTAGCCCGCGCGCGTCGGGCGATCAAGCGCTGGCGGGGACCGGCACAGGCCCGCCAGGATTACGCAAGCACCTGCTCGACCTTGCGCACTTCCGGCACGTAGTGGCGCAGCATCGTCTCGATGCCGTGCTTGAGCGTCGCCGTGGAGGACGGGCAGCCGGAGCAGGCGCCCTGCATGTGCAGCCGCACCACGCCGTCGCGGAAGCCGCGGAAGACGATGTCCCCGCCATCGCCGGCCACCGCCGGGCGCACGCGCGTATCCAGGAGTTCCTTGATCTGGGCCACCACCTCGGCGTCCTCCGGCGCGCAATCCTCCTCGATCGCGGCGGCGGCGGCGGCCAGAGCGGGCTCGCCGGAGAGTGCGTGGTCCATGATCGCGCCCAGCACCCGCGCCTTGAGCTGCGCCCAGTCGGCGCCGTCGGTCTTGGTCACGGTGACGAAATCGGCGCCGAGGAAGACGCGCGCGACGCCATCCAGCGCGAATAGCCGCGCGGCCAGCGGGCTGGTCGCTCCGTCCACCTTCTCGGCGAAATCCGCCGTGGCGGCGCCGGCGACCTCGCGGCCGGGGAGGAATTTCAGCGTGGCGGGATTGGGCGTGCCTTCGGTCTCGATGAACATCTGTCTCTCCAACCGGACTATCCAGGTCCTGATAACGCTACATCGGCCGTCCGGCCGCCGATGGCAAGGGGTTCAGGGGATCTCGCAGGCGGGGGCCAGCAACTCTTCCGCGCCAGCTGGGTTGCCGCGCTCGGGGTTGGCCGCCGTGGCAAGAAGGAAAAAGCCCGGGCCGGCGCCGAACCGCGCGCCCACCACGGCAAGCGAGAAACCGCCCATGTCGGCGCGCGCCGTCGGCAGTTCCGCGAGGCGCTCGAACGGCGTCGGATGGCCAAGGTCGCGGCCCAGGATGCGCATCACGCGGTACGGGTGCTTTCCGTAGAGAAAGTCCGGCGCGGACCAGATGTCCGGCGCCATGCCCGCGCGCGCGGCGAGTTGCGCGCGCACGTCCGGGCGCACGCAACCGACATGGATGTGCAGCTGCATCTGGCTGCGAGCGGTGGGCGAGTTGATGGCGAGCATCACCCACCCGCGGTCGAGCGGGTGCCCCAGCCGTTGCGCCACCAGGTCGCGCCCGGCCCAGGCGTCGGCGAACCAGTCGGGCGCGTTCGCTGCCAGCACCGCCGGATCCTCGATGCCGGTCACCCGCGCCGTGGGGATCAGCAGGTATTGCTGCGGCTTATTCGGGGAGTTGTCCTTGAGCAGCGCCCAGCCGGCCCCGGGATCGACGCGGGCGCAGACGCCACTGCCCTTCCCTGCCTCCGCCGCCGGCTCGCAGTTGCGGTGGACGATCTTCCAGAGTGCGTCAGGATCCGCGCGCGCCACCGGGGCCGCGAGCAACAAGAGGCACGCCGCGAAAAGCAGCCTAATCCGTACGAACATGCAACGATATCATCCCTTCCGCGAGCAGCGCCAGCAGGTCGGGCAGCGACAGCGCCACGCAGCCCTCGGTCGGCGCGTAATCCCCGCGCGCGAGATGCAGGAAAATGGCACTGCCCCGGCCACGCACAACCGGATCGTCATTCCAGCCCAGCACGCCGACGAGGTCGTAGAGATGGTCGTTGCGCGACAGTTCCTCGTGCCGCGCCGGGTGCGGCAGCGCGATCTGGCGGTTGTAGTCGGCGTGCGCGGGATCGTCGCACCAGCCATCCGTGGCGCTGATCGGCTCGCGCGGCAGGGCGCCAGGCGGTGGGGCGATGCGGTCGGCGCGGTAGAGCAGGCGGCGCAGCGGGAGCGGGCCGGCGGGTGTCGCGCCATCGCCCTCGCGCTTCGCCGTGGTGATGCCGGAGCGGCCGAGCGCGCAGCGCAGGCGCCGGCCGCGCCAGGAAAGCGTTCCGTCAGCGCGGACTTCAGCAATCATTGGTCTCGGGTCACGGATCGAGCAGATGCCCGAAGCGCGCCGCCTTGGTCGCAAGATACGCGTCGTCCACGCCGTTGGCCTGGATCACGATCTTCTCGCGCGCCACGACCTCGATGCCGCAGGCGGAAAGCGCCTCCACCTTCGCGGGGTTGTTGGTCAGCAGCCGCAGCCGCGCTATGCCCAGTTCGCGCAGCATCGTCGCCGCGATCAGGAAGCTGCGCTCGTCCGCCCCCCAGCCCAGCGCGCGGTTTGCATCCACCGTGTCGAGCCCGCGATCCTGCAGCGCGTAGGCGCGCAGCTTGTTGACCAGGCCGATGCCGCGCCCTTCCTGCGCGAGGTAGAGCAGGACGCCATGCCCCTCGGTGGCCATGCGGGCGACGGCGCCGCGCAGCTGGTCGCCGCAGTCGCAGCGCAGCGAGCCCAGCAGATCGCCGGTGAAACATTCCGAGTGCAGGCGTACCAGGGGGGCGTCCTGCGCCGCCGGATCGCCGATGACGATCGCCAGGTGCTCGATGCCGGCATCTGGCGCGCGGAAGGCGACGAGCCGCGCGTCGCGCGCGTCCGCGAGCGGCACCGGCGCCTCGGCGACGCGGGTCAGGGCCGCGGCTTCGCTCACCGGGTAGGCGAGCACGTCCTCGGCCGTGACCGCGAGCAGCGGCCCGGCCTCGGCCTCGGCCGGCAGGCGTCCGGCCAGCACCGCGGGCAGCAGGCGCGCGAGCTTCGCCAGCGCGAGTGCCGCCTGTGCGCCGGTCGGGGCGGCGGCCTGGGTGGCGATGGGGCGCGCCGGCTCCGGCGGCTTCGGCATCTCCCGCGTGGGGTCGGCGAGTGCCCGCAGCACGCCCGGGGCCAGACCCGGCAGGGCCAGCGCCTGTGGTGCCGGCTCCACAGGGCGGTGCAGCACCGCGGCGGCACGCGCCGGCTCCAGCAGCAGCACGGGCGCGGTCGCCAGCGCCTCGAATTCGGCGATACCGCTGGGCCCGGCGGTTTCGGCGGCAATCAGCAGCAGGTTCTCGGCACCGATCAGCACCACCGGGGCGCCGCGGCGCAGTTCCGCGACGGCGCGGTGGACGGCGCGCAGCGCCTCGAGGCGCGGGGAGGGTTCCGGGCGGGCGGGGACAGGTCGAGCGGGCATTCGGTGCAATCGTTCGCAGCGTTCAGACACCCCATGTAGGGGCAAATCCCCGCTATCGGGAGTCATAAGGGGTCTGTGGCTGACACATAAAGGCCGTGATCCTGAATTGATCTGGATCCAAGCCATCTGCCGGCGGCATCGGTAAATTGGCTCGACAATCGTGGCCAATGCATGGTGAGAGAACAACGATGGCTGCTCCACGCCAGCGACCGATGCGCCCGATCCTGATCATCGACCAGGACGCCGCGGTGCGGGCGCTGCTCGGCGAGCAGCTCGGCCACGACGGCGAGTTTCTCCCCCATGGGGCGGCGAGCATCGCCGAGGCGGAGCCCAGGCTGCTCGCCTCGCCGCCGGCCTTCGACGCGATCCTGCTCGACACCGCCCTGCCGGACGGGGATGGCCTCGCCTTCTGCGCCCGGCTGCGCGAGCTCGGCGTGCGCGTGCCGATCGTGCTCCTGTCGGCCCAGGCGACGGAGGCCGATGTCGTGCGCGGGCTCGATGCCGGGGCCAGCGATTACGTCACCAAGCCGTTCCGGCTCAGGGAGCTGCTGGCACGACTGCGCGCCCAGCTGCGCAACCACGAGGGCAGCGACGATGCGACGATCGAGATCGGCACGTTTCGCTTCAGCGCCGCCGCCCGCTTTCTCTCCGACGTGACCGGGCAGCGCATCCGGCTCACGGAAAAAGAAGCCGCGATCCTGAAATTCCTGCACCGCGCCGGGCCGGTCGCCGTCTCGCGCGAGACGCTGCTGGCCGCGGTCTGGGGTTATAACGCCCGCGTCTCGACCCATACGCTCGAGACCCATGTCTACCGCCTGCGCCGCAAGCTCGGCGACCCCACGGGCGAGATGATCGCGACCGAGGGCCGGGGCTACCGGCTCAATCCAGCGCTGGGCGCCGTCGCCGCCGCGGCCTGACGCCGGCGACGGTCAACCGAGCTTCAGCGTCGCCGCGACCGGCACATGGTCGCTGCCGCGCGGCCAGTCCCTGGCGTCCTTGAGCACCCGTACCCTCGCTACCTTGTCCAACAAGTCCGGCGTCACCCACACATGGTCGAGCCGCCGGCCGCGGTCGGACCCCCGCCAGTCACGGTTGCGGTAGGACCACCATGTGTAGAGCCGCTCCGGCTCGGGGACGAGGTGGCGCACCGCGTCGCGGAACGCGGCGCGCTGCCAGGCCAGCAGTCCTTCGGTCTCGACCGGGGTGTGGCTCACCACGTCGAGCAGCTGGCGGTGACTCCAGACGTCGAACTCGAGCGGCGCGATGTTGAGGTCGCCCACCAGCACCGTGCGCTTGAGGCGCCGGCCCGCGAAATGCGCCCGCGCCTCCGCGATGAAGTCGAGCTTGTGGCCGAATTTCTCGTTCGCCTCGCGGTTCGGAATGTCGCCGCCGGCGGGGACATAGAAATCGTGCAGCTCGATGTCGCCGCCGGGCAGCGCCAGGCGCACCGCGAGATGCCGGCAATCCGTGCGGCCGCACCAGTCGGGCGTCCTGGCCACCGCCTTGATCGGCAGGCGCGAGAAGATCGCAACCCCGTTGTAGCCCTTCATGCCGCGATGAGCGACGTGCGGATAACCCAGCGCGGGGCCCACCTCGTGCGGGAACAGCTCGTCCGGCACCTTGGTTTCCTGCAGGCAGATGACGTCGGGGTCCAGCGCGTCGCGCAGCGATCCGAGCAGGCCCTGGCGCAGGCGCAGCGAGTTGATGTTCCAGGTGGCGATGGTGAGGTTCATGCCCGAGGCATCGCCCGGAGGGGCGGGGGCTGGCAAGGCCTGCCCGTCAGATCGTCCCGCGCGCCAGCCGCGCCGCGAGCCGCCCGTCGATGGCCGCAAGCCCCGCGGCGATCAGCAGCAGGCCGGCCAGCATGCGCGGCGCGATGCTCTCGCCGAGGAAGATCGCGCCGAGCAGCAGCCCGGTGACCGGGGTGAGGAACGTGACCAGGATCGCGTTCTGCGGCCCGGAGACGACCACAATGCGGAAAAATATCACGTAGGCGAGCGCGGTGCTGAGCCAGGCAAGGCCAAGGATCGCGCCCCATGTGCCGAGGCCTGGCATCGGCAGCACCCAGGGCCGGTCCACCAGCAGCATCGCCGGCAGCAGGATCAACGCGCTTGCCAGGCACTGGCCCGCCGCCGCCGCCATCGGCGGCACGCCGCGCAGTCGCCGTCCCCACAACGCCGAAAACCCATAGCTGCACGCGGCACCGAGGCACGCGAGCCCGCCCAGCGCGTCGCCGCCGGCGAGCACCGAGGGCCCGATCAGCACCACCACACCGGCGAAGGCGAGAAGGCAGCCCATGACGCGCCCGCGTGACAGCGTCTCCGCGCCCAGCGCCGCCGCGATCAGCACGGCGAAGGCCGGTGTGGTCGCGTTCAGTACCGAGGCGAGCCCCGCCGTCACCCGCGTTTCGCCCCAGGCGAGCAGGCTGAACGGAACGACGTTGTTGAGCACGGCCATCACCGCGATGTCCCGGCCCAGCGCTTTCCATTGGAACATCCGCGCTCGTCCGCCGCGCAGCCACAGCAGCAGGAGCAGCACCGGCGCCGCCAGCGCCACCCGGCACCACACCGTGGTCAGTGCGGGCAGGCTGCCCGCGAGCAGGCGGAAAAAGACGAAGCTACCGCCCCAGGGCAGCGAGAGGACCAGCAGCAGGACCCAGGCCTCGGTCGTCGGCGATGCGGGTGTCGGCCGGTCCATGCGGCGGGGTCTCTCCGTTGGCGCGTCACGTTCGTGGCTGACAGCGGATCGTCAGCCTTCGCGTGCTCTAGGCATGCGCTGCGCGCGCCGCCATCCGCCGGTTGCGCCGCTATCTGTTTGCCGCGGGTCCGCCATGTCTTTGACACTGGATTTTGCGCTAATCGTCATCGCGATTTCATTGTCCGGCACGGACTGGAACGCTAGGAGACGAATGGTGAGTTTCGTTCCATTTCCGATCCGGGTGGGGATTCCCGCGCGATGAACAGGATGCCGCGAGGGCTGCGCGCCCGTGGCCGTGCTCTGCCGCCCGGCGCTGATCCGTTCGGCGCGCTCGGGCGCGGGCCGATCGACGCGGGCTGGGGCCGCACGGCGCTGGCCGCGGTCCGCGCCATCGCGATCGTGCTCTGGTCGGCGGCATGCATCCCGCTACAGGGCATCTGCCTGCTGCTGCCGGGGCGGGCGAAGGTGGTGTTCCCGCGGATCTACTGGCGCGGCATGTGCTTCTGCGTCGGCCTCTCGCTGCGCGAGGTGCGCCTGGCCGGCCCGGCGCCATCCGGGCGGCCGGTGGTCTATGTCGCCAACCACTCCTCCTGGCTCGACATCCTGGTGCTCGGCGCGCTGCTGCCGGCGGCCTTCGTCTCCAAGGGCGATGTCGGGTCCTGGCCGGTGATCGGGCTGATCGCACGGCTCGGCCGGACCGTGTTCGTGGAGCGCCGGCGGGCCACGACAGGCCGCGAGCGCGATGCGATGCGGGAGCGGCTGGCCGGCGGTTACAACCTGATCCTGTTCCCCGAGGGCACGAGCTCGGACGGGACGCGCGTGCTGCCGTTCCGGCCTACGTTCTTCGCCGCCGCCGCCCCCTTCGCGACGGGCGAGGGCCCCGACGTCGCCCCGATGGTCTGCCCGATCTCGGTCGTCTATGACCGCGTGGGCTTCCTGCCCGCCGGCCGTGCGAGCAGGCCGTTGTTCGCCTGGTACGGCGACATGGACCTGCTGCCGCATGCCTGGCGGCTGCTGCGCCAGCGCGGCCTGCGCGCCAGCGTGCTGCACGCCCCGGCCATGGACCCCGCGCATTTCGCGGACCGCAAGGTCATCGCCGCCACCGTCTGGCGCGTTGTTGCCGGCGGCGCGGCGACGCTGCGGCAGAACCGCGAGCCGGAGATGACCTCGGTGCTGGCGGAAGCCGCGGACGCGGCCTTTGCGTGACAAAACCGGGGTCTGACGCAGTCGATGCTTGACAAAGTCACTGGCCCTGTTGCGAAAGTGTTCGCGATGCCAAGGAATTCCGCC
This sequence comes from uncultured Pseudomonadota bacterium, assembly GCA_963764465.1. Taxonomy (GTDB): domain Bacteria; phylum Pseudomonadota; class Alphaproteobacteria; order Acetobacterales; family Acetobacteraceae; genus JAJXXT01. The sequence continues at coordinate 993,299 of CAVXSO010000007.1, forward strand.
GTCCCTTGCGCCTGACCGCATCCGCGGGCGGCGCCTCGCGTCGGACGGCCACCCCGTCCCGGCCGCTGCAGGCCGGCCTGTCCCCCTCATGACGACCGGAATGCCGGTGGCCGAAGCGCGGGCCAAGCGTCGGCTGCACGTCATCACGTGGGGCTGCCAGATGAACGTCTACGACAGCGCCCGCATGCAGGATGTGCTCGCGCCCCTCGGCTACGCGCCGACGGGCCGGGCGGAGGATGCCGACATGGTGATCCTCAACACCTGCCATATCCGCGAGAACGCCTCGGAGAAGGTGTTCTCCGAACTCGGGCGCCTGCGGCCGCTGAAGCAGGCGCGGCCGGGGATGATCTTTGCCGTCGCGGGCTGCGTGGCGCAGGCCGAGGGGCGGGAGATCGTCGCCCGCGCGCCGTTCGTCGATATCGTGATGGGGCCGCAGACCTATCACCGGCTGCCGGAAATGGTCGCCCGCGCCGCCCGCGCCGCGGGGGCGGTGATCGAGACCGAGTTCCCCGCCGAGAGCAAGTTCGACCATTTGCCGCAGAGCGCGGCGCCCGCCATTTCGGCCTTCCTGACCATCCAGGAAGGCTGTGACAAATTCTGCTCCTTCTGTGTCGTGCCCTACACGCGCGGCGCCGAGAGCAGCCGGCCAATGGCGGCCGTGCTGGCGGAGGCGCGGCAACTCGTCGCCGGCGGCGCGCGCGAGATCGTGCTGCTCGGCCAGAACGTCAACGCTTGGCACGGGCATGCGCACGGCCTCGGCCGGCTGATCCGCGAACTCGCTGATATTCCGGGCCTGCTGCGCATCCGCTACACGACATCGCATCCGCGCGACCTGGACGACGACCTCATCGCCGCACACCGCGACGTGCCGGCGCTGGTGCCGTTCCTGCACCTGCCGGTGCAGTCGGGCTCGGACCGGGTGCTGGCGGCGATGAACCGCGGCCATACGGCGGAGCATTACCGCCAGCTTGTGGACCGGTTGCGCGCGGCGCGGCCGGACCTCGCACTCTCGACCGACATCATCGCCGGCCATCCCGGCGAGACCGAGGCGGACCACCAGGCCACGCTCGCGCTGATCCGCGACGTGGGTTTTGCACAGGCGTTCAGCTTCAAATACTCGCCACGCCCGGGGACGCCGGCCGCCGCCGCGACCGGCCAGATCGCGGCGCTTGAAAAGGACCGCCGCCTCGCCGAGATCCAGAGCCTGCTGCGGGACCAGCAGCACGCCTTCAACCGCGATTGCGCCGGCACGATGATCAAGGTGCTGTTCACCGGGCCCGGGCGCCAACCGGGCCAGGTCGCCGGGCGCTCGCCGTGGTTGCAGCCGGTGCACATGACCGGACCGGCCGCGCTGATCGGCACTGAAATCACCGTGCGTATCACCGAAGGACATCCAAACTCGCTCGCCGCCGAATCCTTACCCCGCACTGAGGAGCTCGCCTGCGCTTGACCCACATCACGCCCGCGCCCGCCGCCCATGGATCAGCGAGGGCCATCACCCTCGATTTCGCCGACAACGCCCTGCTATCGCTGCTGCTCGGCGATCACGACCGGCATCTGGTTCGATTGGAACAGGGGCTCGGGGTCCGGCTTTCCTGCCGCGGCAACCGGGTGGCGATTGCCGGTGACAGCGACAGGGTTGAGGCGGCGCGCGGCGCGCTCGACGCGCTCTACCGCAAGCTCGAGCGCGGCGAGGCCGTGGGCATGAGTGAGGTCGAGACGGCGATCCGCCTGGCGGACGTCGAGGACCCGCGCCTGCCGCTCGCCGACATCCCGGCGATCCGCACCCGCCGCGGCGCGGTCGCGGCGCGCAGCCCCGGCCAGGCGCGCTACATGGAGACGCTGGCGAAGCACGAGATGGTGTTCGCGCTCGGGCCCGCGGGCACCGGCAAGACCTATCTCGCCGTCGCCCAGGCCGTTGCGATGCTGCAGGCGCAGCGCATCGACCGGATCGTGCTGTCGCGCCCGGCGGTGGAGGCGGGGGAGCGGCTCGGCTTCCTGCCCGGCGACCTCAAGGACAAGGTCGATCCCTATCTGCGCCCGCTCTACGACGCGCTCTACGACATGATGCCGGCCGAGCAGGTGGCGAAGCGGCTGGCCAGCGGCGAGATCGAGGTCGCGCCACTCGCCTTCATGCGCGGGCGGACGCTGGCGCATGCCTTCGTGATCCTGGACGAGGCGCAGAACACCACGCCGGTGCAGATGAAGATGGCGCTGACCCGCATGGGCGAGGGCACGCGCATGGTGATCAACGGCGATCTCAGCCAGGTCGACCTGCCGGCCGGCACCCGCTCCGGCCTGCGCGACGCGCTGGAAACATTGGAGGGAGTACCCGGAATCGCTGTCTGCCGCTTCGACAAGCGCGATGTGGTGCGCCACCCGCTGGTGGCCGCGATCGTCGATGCCTACGACCAGCGCGCCGCAGCCGAGCGCGAGACGCGCTCGCGGCGCGCGCGGGGCGCGGAGGGCGATGCCGCCTGATCACCCGGGTCACCCACCCCTGGAGGCGGGGCCAGAACTCGTCATTGCCGATCCCGCGTGGCGGCGTGTCCGTGGCATCGAACGCCTGGTGCGGCGTGTCTGCGGCGACGTGGACGTCGTGGTGGTGCTCGATTCCGATCGCACGGTGCGGCGGCTCAATGCCCGCCACCGCGGCCGCGACAAGCCGACCAATGTGCTGACCTTCCTGCCTGGCCCTGGCGTGCCGGGGGAAATCGTGCTGGCGCGTGGCGTGGTGGCGCGGGAGGCGGCGGCGGAAGGCAAGCGCGTCTCGCATCATGTCGCGCATCTGCTGCTCCACGGCCTGCTGCACCTCGACGGGCACGACCACCACGCCGCTGGCGAGGCGCGGCGGATGGAGATGGCGGAGGCGCGGCTTCTCGCGAGGCTCGGCGTGCCCAACCCGTGGAAGGCGCGCCGCGTGAAGGCGGCGCCATGACGCTGCGGGACCGTTTCCGCGCGCTGCTGCGCCGGCAGGAGCCGAGCCTGCGCGAGAGCATCGCGGAGCTGGTGGAGGAAGCCGCCGAGACGCCGGCTGCGCCAGGCGAGGCGGTGGCGCTCGACCGGCAGGAGCGCGCGCTGATCGAAAACGTGCTCCGGCTGCGCGGCAAGACCGCCTATGACGTGATGATCCCGCGCGCGGACATCGTCGCAATGCGGCTGGACACCTCGCTTGCCGACGCGATCGCGCAGATCCGCGCCGAGGGCCATTCGCGCCTGCCGGTCTATCGCGAGGAGCTCGATGACATCGTCGGCATGGTCCACATCAAGGACGTATTCGGCTACACGGGCGCGCCGGAAGCGTTCCGGCTGGAATCACTGCTGCGCCGACCGCTGCTTGTGGGGCCGCAGATCCCCGTGCTCGACCTGCTCGCGCAGATGCGCCAGGCGCGCATGCACCTCGCCCTCGTGGTCGACGAATACGGCGGCATCGACGGGCTGGTGACGATCGAGGACCTGGTCGAGACCATCACCGGCGACATTTCCGACGAGCACGACGAGCCGCCCGGGCCGATGGTGCTCGAGCGCGGCGAGGGCGTGCTCGATCTCGACGCGCGGCTGCCGATCGCGGCCTTCGAGGAACGGCTCGGCCCGGTGCTGACGGAGGAGGAGCGGGGCGCGGATATCGACACGGTGGGGGGCCTGGTCGTGACGCTCGCGGGCCACATGCCGGCGCGCGGGGAGGTGCTGGCGCATCCCTCGGGCCTCGTCTTCCGCGTGCTGGAGGCGGATGGCCGCCGGGTGCGCCGGGTGCGGGTGCGCCGGCAGCCCCCGGCCGCGGGAGCGCCGCTCAGCGACTGAGTCCCGCGCGCTCCAGCGCCTGAAGATAGGCGCGCCAGCGATGTTCCCGCTCGCGGCCCAGCCGGTGCAGCAGCTCCCACGAATAGATGCCGCTGTCGTGTCCGTCGTCGAAGATGAGCCGCACGGCATAGTTGCCGACCGGCTCCACCGCGGTGATGCCAACCAGGCGCTTGCCGCCCACGACCTGCCGCTCCGAGGGCGCGTGTCCCTGGACCTCGGCACTCGGGCTCTCGACGCGCAGGTACTCGGCCGGCAGCTCGGCCATGGTGCTGTCCGCGAAGGTCACGCGGAGCACCCGCTCGGCGCGGTTGAGGCGGATTTCAGTGGCGTCGGGCATGTCAAGTTTGGTCGAGGCGGCGTGCCTCTTCGGGCAGCATGATGGGAATGCCGTCGCGGATCGGATAGGCTAGGCCCGCCGCGCGGCTGATCAGTTCCTGCCGCTCGCGGTCAAGGACCAGGGTGGTGCGGGTGAGCGGGCACACGAGGATCTCGAGCAGGCGCGGATCAACCGGGAGCGATTCCGGCGTGTCGTCGTTCATGGTCTCTCCTTCTCCCCGGTCAGACGGACGCCGGACCCCCCGGCCTCGCGGTGCATTGTGATCGACGACGCCTCCCTCGTCATCAGTGTCGGCTTCGTGGCGTTGTTTCTGCTGCGCGCGGTCGTGCTCGACCGCCGGCTGCCCTGGTTCGGGCCGATCAAGCCCGAGGATGTGCGCGCGGCCCTGGGGCGCAAAATCGCGCCGACGCGCGAGAACGATAGGCACTAGGCGTGCTGCGCGGTCTTCTCGTCGGCTCGCTCTACCTCGCGTTCCTGGTCCTGGGCACGACGACGCCTTTTGCGTTGGTGCTCGGCTATGTCTGGGTTGACGCGTTCGTGCCGCAGGATATCGGCTCGATGGCGCTCGGCCAGGTTCCTGTCGCGTTGATCATGGGGGCCACCGCAGTTTTCTTTTATGCCCTCGGCGACCGGCGCGCGCCACCGCGCATGCGCTGGACCACCGTCCTTACCCTGCTCATGGCCGCATGGTGCACGCTGACATTGCTATGGGCCGTCGCGCCGGCTGCCGCCGTCGCGAAGTGGAGTTGGGCATTCAAGACCATCCTGTTCTCTGCCTTCATTCCTTATGCGATCCGCTCCCGCGTGCAGATCGAAGCGTTCATCCTTGTCTTCATCTTTTCGTCGTTGATCCAGATTCTTCCGGTCGGGGTGAAGCAGGCGGTTTCCGGCGGCTACTACGGTGCCGACCATGGTATTATCCAAGGCAATTCGGGCCTGACCGAGAGCAGCACCCTCGCGGGCGTCTGCCTCATGCTGTTGCCGTGGGCGCTATGGGCGGGGCGCCATGCGCTGATGGTCCCCAACCTACGGCTGCGGCGCCTCGGCGGCATCGGGCTTGCCGTCATGTACCTGATAACCGCTGTCGGCACGTTCGCGCGTACCGGGCTGGTCGGCATGGCGGTGCTTGGAACGCTGATGTTCTTGGAGTCGCGGCGGAAATTCGTGACGATTCTCGCGATCCTTCCCGCGGTCGCGGCACTGGTGCTGTTTCCGCCGAAATCCTGGACGGCGCGAATGGACACGATCTCGACCTATCGGCAAGACAATTCCGCGATGGTCCGTATCGAGGTCTGGAAGTGGACATTGCGCTTCGCCGCCTCGCATCCGCTGGGCGGCGGATTCAATTCGTTTTACGTCAACGAGATCCACCTGCCACCCCTCGGTCCCGGCCAGCCTGCGACGGTGCAGTACGCCCGCGCCTTCCACAACTCCTACATGGAGGTGCTGGGTGAGCAGGGCTTCCCAGGCATCGCCATCTTTCTCACGCTCGTGATCGGAAGCTGGGCCTCGCTCAAACGCACGGCGCGCCGATGCCGGGGCAATCCGGATCTCGCCTGGTGCGAGGATCTCTGCAAATCCCTCAGCGTGGGGCTCATGGTCTTCGTGCCCTGCATGATGTTCGTCGGCGACGCGTTCCAGCCTTTCTTCTGGTACAATTTCGCGCTCGCTTCCTGCCTCAGCGAATATGCGCGCCGGGCCCTGGAGAAACCGGCAACGTCGCCCTACGGCTTCGGCAGCATGCAGCTTCGGCCCGTCGTTTCGGGCGCGCGATAGCGCCTCGCTTCAGTGCACTTCGCCGAGGCCGCCCAGCGGCGTGACCCGGCCCTTGAATTTGTTGCCGGTCAGGATCGCCTCCCCACGCGTGATGTTGTTCACGAAGATCGTCGGGTAGGGCATGTCGTTGGTGAAGACGTTGTCCTTGATGATGAACTGCGGGCTGACATGCGTGACCCCCTCCTCGCCGATGATGATGGCAGCGGTGTGGTTTTCCGCCTTTGGGCCCTTTTCCATCGTGTTGCCCTCGATGAGCAGGCCGCCGCCGTTCGGAATGTCGATCAGGTAACTCGAATTCCCGGTCGGTCCGTCCTCGATCGTCGAATTCGTGATCTCGGTGAAGGCCGCGCGCGACTTGATGTGATGGCCCTGATGCGTGTTGCGGAACACGCTGTGGTCGACAACGAGTTTCTTGAAGTCGCCGATATAGATGCCGTGCGCGCAGCCCGGCTGGCAGATGCCATTGCCGTCAAAAAGGCTGTTGCGGATCGTGATCGTCGCGTTGGGATTGTTCGCCGAAAGGATTCCTTCCTCATTGTTGATAAACAATACACCGTCGACGGTGAGATTGCCGCCTTCCGCACGGATGCCCGCGCCATTGCGGTCCGGCACCGCGGCGCGCGCCAGCGTCATGTTGCGGACCGTGACGTTGTTGCCGTCGATCACCAGCAACGCTTTGCCGCCGCAGGTCTTGTCGGACATGATGACGTCCTTGGCCGCGCCCTTGCCCTCGATCGTGATGTCGTTCTGGCGCACGAAGGCGCAGTCGAGATAATCGCCGGGCAGGATCTGCACCGTGTCGCCGGCCTTGGCGGCGCTGATTGCCTGCGAAGGCAGTTTGTAGGTCTGGCCCGGTCCGGCGACGAGCGTCGCCGCCATGGCCGGCAGCGCGGCAAGCGCGAGGCCGGCGGCAAGCGCGAGGCGAGTGAGGATCACGTTGCGTCTCCTGGTTCCGTCGGGTTCGTCGGCGCAGCGTATAGCATGCGAAGCCCTGTGCGCATCCTGCCGGCACGGTGGCGCAACAACGCGGCGAGCCCCCGAGGATGCCGCCAGTGTGCGACCAGCAGGCCCACACGTTGGCGGCGTTCGCTGGTCCACAGCCGCTTGTAGCCGTCGTCCCCGCGGCCGAAGTCGAAACTCTCGATACCTTCCTCGTCGATCAGCCGCCGCAGCATCGCCGCCGTCAGCAGCGAACCCGGCGAGGCGGCGCGATCCCTCTCGTCATGCGCGAGCTTGAGCACCGTCGCGTGCCGCCGGTCCGCGCGCAGCGCCCAGAGCTGGGCCGCCACTGGCCGCGCGCCATCACGCAGCAGCCCGAGGCGCAGCAGGCCCTCGCCCGCCAGGTTGCGCATCAGCGCCGGGTTGAATGCGGGGAATGGCTCCGACACTTTCCAGCTGCGCGCATAGATCGTTTCGTAGTCGGCGATTGCCGCGTCGAGCGCCGGGCCAGGTGCCGCCACCGCGTCGAGCGCGAACGCCGCCTTGCGTCCCTGCCGGCGCAGCGTTGAGCGTAGTGCCCCAGGGCGTCCGGCGAGATAGGCCTCCCAGCCCCGACCGCCGAGCTCCTCGTGCCAGGTGCCGAAATGCTGGAAGCGAAGGACAGAAAGCCCCGCTTCCCGCAATCCATGGGTAAAGGCGGCCAGACCGGGCCACTCGGCGGGGATGGCGTCGAACCGTACCAGCCCCTCGCGCCGCAACACGCGCCCGAGCGCCGTGGCGGCGTTCACGTCCACAGCCTCCGCGAGCGGCCGCCAGAGGCAGGTATAGGCGTTGGCGAGCGAACCAGTGCCGCGCCCCGAGGCAAGCGCGAGGGCGAGAACCGGGCGTCCGTCGCGATGCGCGGCGAGAAAGCGCGGGCGCTCGCCCGGTGCCAGGCCCGCATCCAGCATCGTGCGCCACCACGTCTCGCCAAGGAACAGGCTGTCGCGCGCGCCGGCCGCGACCAATGGGGCAAGCGGCCGCCAGTCCGCGTGCTCCTCGACGGTCTCGTTCCGGCGCAGGCTCATGCCACCGCGCCGGTCGGCGGGAACGCGCTCACCACCGATCCCGCAGCCGGTACCAGCCTAGTCCGATTGCCTCGTGGATCGCGAGCTCCGACCGCGCCAGTGCGACGGGGCTCGGGATCAGTGACGCGGGGAGGTCGCGCGGCAGGACGGCGAGGCGAACCGGTGCCGCCGTGGCGACGATTCCCGCGTGGCGAAAGGCGATGATGGCGCGCGGCATGTGCCCGGCATCCGTGACGAGATAGACCGACGTGATTCCGGCCGCGTGCAGCAGCGGCGCCGAAAAGGCCGCGTTCTGCCAGGTGTCCTTCGAACAATTCTCGGCCCACCGCGCCTCGAGGCCGAAACTGGTCTTCAGCAGCCTCGCCATGACTTCGCCCACGGGCGGCGTGCCGCGCAGCACGACGCCACCGGTGACGAGGATCGGCAAGCCCGTTCGCCGCGCCAGAATCGCGCCCGCTTCCACCCGCTGCAGCGTTATCGGCCCGGCGCTCACCGCGGGTTCCAGCGCGCCCGCCGCGCTCGCGCGCACTTCGGCGCTGAGGATCACGATCGCGCCCGGTGGGTCGCCCGCCGGCGGCGCGAGCGGCAACTGGCTTTGCAGCGCCATCGTCATCAGCGTCGGCACGATCGGCAGGGCCAGGATCAGCACCAGCACGAGTGCCGCGCGCCCGAGGCAGCGGATCACCCGCCGCGCCCGGGCCGGCCATGGCAGCACCACTGCGGCGATCCCGCCGATCAGCAGGTTGCCCGGTGGCAGCAGCAGTGCGGACGGCAGGGGCCCAAGCGACACGTATTGATCCTCGATCGTCGCAACCTGCCCGATGGGAACGGGCCGCGATAGGGGCGCGCAGGGGCTGGACCGCAAGCGTTGACACGCCATGGGCGGCGCCGCACTGGCAGGCCATGGCAACGTTCACGGTCTCACGGATCAACCCGGGCGACACGGCGGCATGGGCGGCCCTGGGGCAACGCTGGCGCGCGCTCGAGCCCGCCACGGACGGCTCCTTCTTTGCCTCCTGGACATGGATCGGCTGCCTGGCCGCGGAAAGGTTCGACGACCCGTTGCTGGTCGCCGCCGAGGACGGGGGGAAACGCTGGCGCTCGCCCTGTTCAACCGCCGGCGCCGCTGGTTCGGCCGTGCGCGGCTCTGGCTGCACGAGGCCGGCCGCCATCCCCTCGATACGCCGTTCATCGAGCACAACGGCGTGCTGACACGCGACCCGGAACTGATCCGGGATTGCCTGCGCGCGGCCCTGCGCCACGGCAACCTCGTCCTGGGCGGTGTCGACGAGCCGACGCTGATCGCGGCCCGCGCCGCGGGAAAGGCCTGGCGGCGGGAGGATCCGCGCCCGGCGCCGTGGCTCGATCTCGATCGCATCCGGGCATCGGGCGGTTTGCTGTCGGTGATGTCCACCAACGCACGCCAGCAGCTTCGCCGCGCGCGCCGGGCACTCGAAGCCGCCGGGCCGCTGCGCCTCGCCCGAGCCGCTGGCGAAGCGGAGGCGCTGGCCTTCCTGCGCGAGCTGGCGGCGCTGCACCAGGTCTCATGGCGGGCGCGCGGCCAGCCCGGCGCCTTCGCGGAGCCATTCTTCACCCGGTTCCACGAAGCGCTGCTCGCCCGGGCGCTGCCGCGCGGGGAGGCGGAATTGCTGCGCGTGACGGCCGGCGATCGTGTGCTGGGCCTGCTCTATAACTTCGTCCATGGCGGAAAGGTATTCGCCTACCAGTCCGGCTTCGCGGCCACGGAGGGCCGACAGATCGTCGGCCAGGTCTGCCACTGGCTGGCGATCGAGGACCACGCCGCGGCCGGGCGGAAGGCATACGACTTCCTGGCGGGGGAGGCGCGCTACAAGTCCCGCTTCGCGACCGATGTCGCGGACATGCACTGGCTCGATCTCGAACGATGAGGCCGTCTAGCCCGGTGCAGCGATTCGAACCTGGTGCAGCGAATCGAAACGATGGATTAACGGTACTCCTGGATAACCGTCCGGCCCAACTCGTCGGAGTCGCTCCATGGACGCGAATGCCCTGCCCGCTGCAGGCGGATTTCAGCCGCTTCCCGCGCCCGGTTATCACGGTGCGACCGGGGAGGCGCGGCACATCGAGGCCTGGGAGAGCGAGCGGGGCCGCCTGCCCACCGGCATTGCCTATCCGATCATCCTGCTGCTGTCCGTCGGCGCCTGGGCGCTGATGGCGACCATCGCCCTCTGGCTGTATCGCGCGCTCGGCTGATCTTTTCGTCTCGCGCGCCGGGGTCTATGGCGGGTCCGACCGCCACCCCCGGAGGCACGAGATGGCCGACCAGACCCAGACGACCCCAGCCCGCACGATCGAGACCCTGCTCGCCCGCGGCGCCGGCGCGGCGCTCGCGATCGGCGCCACCGCCGAGGCCAACGCGCCGGCCCGCAAGCCGCTGACCTACGCGGCCCTGCGGGAGCTTGCCGCCGCCACGGTCGCGAGCCTCAACGCCATGGGAATCGGACGCGGCGACCGCGTCGCCATCGTGCTGCCCAACGGGCCGGAAGCCGCCTCCACCTTCGTCACCGTCGCCTGTGCCGCCACCACGGCACCGCTCAACCCCGCCTATCGCCCGGACGAGTTCGCCTTCTACCTCGACGATCTCGCCGCCAAGGCGCTGCTGGTCGCGCGCGGCGTGGACAGCCCCGCCCGGGCGGTTGCCGCCGAGCGCGGTATTCCGGTTGTGGAGGTTGTGCCCGGCGAGGCCGCCGGCAGCTTCACCCTCGCGCCCGAGAGACCGCTCGCGGGTACCCCGGCGCGCGGGGGCATGGCGGGGCCGGACGACATCGCGCTGGTCCTGCACACCTCCGGCACCACGGCGCGGCCCAAGATCGTGCCGTTGTCGCACCGCAACGTCACCGCCTCCGCCGCCCATATCGCCGCGTCGCTTACGCTCACGCCCGACGATGCCTGCCTCAACATCATGCCGCTGTTCCACATCCACGGGCTGATCGCGGCGGTGCTGTCCTCGCTTGGCGCCGGCGCTTCCGTGATCTGCTCGCCCGGCTTCAACGCGTTCCGCTTCTTCTCGTGGTTCGCTGCCGCCCGGCCATCCTGGTACACGGCGGTACCCACCATGCACCAGGCGATCCTGCCGCTCGCCGCGCGCAACCGGGAGGTGATCGCCTCGGGCCGCCTGCGCCTCATCCGCTCCTCCTCCTCCTCGCTGCCACCGCAGGTGATGGAGGAGCTGGAGCGCACGTTCGGCGTGCCCGTGATCGAGGCCTATGGCATGACGGAGGCGGCGCACCAGATGGCCTCCAACCCGCTGCCGCCGGCTTCGCGCCACGCGGGCTCGGTCGGCCGCGCCGCGGGCCCCGAGATCGCGATCATGGACGACGCCGGCAACATCCTGCCGCCCGGCGAACTCGGCGAGGTGGTGATCCGCGGCCCCAACGTCACCACCGGCTACGACAACAACCCCGATGCGAACGCCAAGGCGTTTACCAACGGCTGGTTCCGCACCGGCGACCAGGGCACGCTCGACAAGGATGGCTACCTGCGCCTCACCGGCCGCCTCAAGGAGATCATCAACCGCGGTGGCGAGAAAGTATCGCCGCTGGAGGTGGACGCGGTGCTGATGGACCACCCCGCCGTGGCGCAGGTCGTTACGTTCTCGATGCCGCACGACAAGCTCGGCGAGGAGGTTGCCGCTGCCGTCGTGCTGCGCGAGGGCCAGGCGCTGGAGGAGTCGGCGTTGCGCGATTTCGCCGCGCAACGTCTCGCCGCCTTCAAGGTGCCCCGCCGCATCCTGTTCATGCCGGAGATCCCGAAGGGTGCCACCGGCAAGCTCCAGCGCATCGGTCTGGCCGGGAAGCTCGGGCTCAAGGCGTGAAGATCGCCGTCTTCGGCGCCGGCGCGATCGGCGGGCTCATGGCCGCGCGCCTGGCGGAAGCCGGGCAGGACGTCACCGTCGTCGCGCGCGGCCCGCACCTCGCGGCGATGCGCGATCGGGGGCTGAAGCTCATTTCCGGCAACGAAACGATCACCACGCACCCGCGCGCCTGTGCGAACGCCGACGAGGCGGGCGTGCAGGACGCGGTGATCGTGACGCTGAAGGCGCATTCGCTGCCCGGGGTCGCCGCCGACATCGCGCGCATGATGTCGCCGCAGACGATGCTGGTGACCGGCGTCAACGGCATTCCCTACTGGTATTTCCACGGGCTGGATTCGCCCTGGCGCGCCCGTGTGGTCGAAAGCGTCGATCCCGGCGGCATCGTGACCAGGACCCTGCCGCCCACGCAGGCGATCGGGTGCGTCGTCTATCCCGCCGCCGAGGTGATCGAGCCCGGTGTCGTCGAGCACACCTACGGCGACCGGTTCAGTCTCGGCGAGCCGGACGGCTCCCGCTCGCCGCGCGTCGAGGCGCTGTCGAAGGCGCTGATGGCCGCCGGCTTCAAGGCCCCGGTGCGCCCGCGCATCCGCGACGAGATCTGGGTCAAGCTCTGGGGCAACCTGACGTTCAACCCCGTCTCGGCGCTGACCGGCGCCACGCTCGACCGCATCACCGGCCAGGCGGACCTGCGCGCCCTCTCCCGCGCGATGATGCTGGAGGCGCAGGCGGTGGCGGAGGCGCTCGGCGTTCGTTTCGCGATCGACGTGGACAAGCGCATCGACGGTGCGGCGGAGGTCGGCGCGCACAAGACCTCGATGCTGCAGGACCTCGAGCGCGGCAGGCCGATGGAGATCGACGCGCTGCTTGGCGCGGTGGTGGAACTCGGCGCGCTCACCGGCCACGCCATGCCGCTGTGCACGGCGGTGCTGGCGCTGGTGCGCGAGCGGGCGCGCGGCGCCGGGTGCTACGCGGGGTAAGTTCGTTCTTTCTTGCAAGAAAGAACCAAAGAACTCTTGTCCGTTGGTGTGCCGAACGCTCTCACGCGCCCAACCACGCCCGCACCTCGCGCTTGAGGAACGCAAAGTCCTCGGGGATCACGCTTGGTGCGCCGGCGCGGTGGCCCCAGATGCTCTGGATCGGCGCCAGGCGCGCATGGCGCAGATGCGTGGCCTCGGCCTCGTTGTCGGCGACGCGGAAATAGAGATCGGTGGCGGAGGGCAGCAGCAGCACCCGCGCGTCGATCGCGCGCAGCGCAGCCGCGAGGTCGCCGCCATCGGCGATGTCCCCGGCCTCCCAGGTCTTGAGCTGGGCGTAGAGATTGGCGGCGCGGCGCAGATAGTAGCGCTCCTCCCAGTCCGTGCGCAGGAACGTCTCGAGGTCCGGCGCGCCAAGGGCCGTCATGTGCAGGCCCGCGCGATAGAAATCCTGGCTCAGCGCCCAGCCCGCGTAGATATGCCCGAGCGCCTTGAGATGCGCGCGCGGCTCGGCTGAGAAGCGGCCGTTGCCGAGGTGCTCGGGCGCGGCCTCCAGCGTGCGCAGCAGGGAGGAGAGGAACACGCGGTTGTGCACCGCCGTGCGCGCGCTGCCGCAGACCACGATGGCGCGCTCCACGCCTGGCTGCGTCGCCCAGTGATAGGCCTGCTGCGCGCCCATCGAGAATCCGTAGACGGCGGCCAGCCGCTCGATGCCCCAGACCTCGCGCAGCAGCCGCGCCTGGGCCGCGACGACGTCGTGATAGGTCACCACGGAGGGATAGTCCGGCGTGTCGGCGGCGCCGGAGGACAGGCCGTTGGAAAACAGGTCAGGGATGACGATGAACCAGCGCCCGGGGTCGAGCAGGGAATCCGGCCCGATCGCCCATTCCATGTCGGCGTGCTGCGCGGTGTAGGAGCAGGGATAGAGCACCACGTTGTCGCGCGCCGGCGAGAGCGTGCCGTGCGCGCGCCAGACGATCCGCGCGTTGGCAATCAAACCCCCACGCGCCGCCGGCAGATCCCCAAGCGCAAAGACTCCCTCGGCAACCGGCCAGTTCGTCATCGTGCCGCGGGCATCTACTTCTTCTGTGCCTCCGCGAGCCGGCGGCGCAGGTCCGCGATCTCGGCCCGCAACCCCTCGATCTCCGCGTCGCGCGAGGAGGGCGGGGCAGGCGGCATCGCGCCGCCCTGCTCGGGACGGAACGGGGTGAACAGGCTCATCGCCCGCTCCATCATCGCGCGGTTCTGCCGGCTCATCTCCTCCACGTCGAAGGGAAAGAAAGTTCCCATCGTCTTCTGCATCGCGGCGCGCATCTGCTCCTGCTGGTGCGCGAAGCTCTGCATCGCGTCCTCCAGGTATTTCGGCACCAGGTTCTGCATGGAATCGCCGTAGAACCCGATCAGCTGCCGCAGGAAGCCAGTGGGCAGCAGGTTGTGCCCCTTGTTCTCCTCCTCGACGATGATCTGGGTGAGGACGGAGCGGGTGATGTCCTCCCCGGTCTTGGCGTCGTAGACAACGAAATCCCGCCCGCCCCGGACCATCTCCGCCAGGTTGTCGAGCGTGATGTAGGTCGAGCTTTCCGTGTTGTAGAGGCGGCGGTTGGCATATTTCTTCACCACCACCGGCGGCATCACCGGCTTCGCTTCCGTGTCAGCCGGGGAGGGGTCGGTCATGGCGGTCCTCGCGGCGAAATGTTGGCTTTCGTAGCATGCGGCGGTGCAACAGGCATAGGCGGCCCGTTCCATCGACGTGTCCGCGACGGTTTTCCGCACCGCGGCATGTGCCTATGATGCCTGGCACGGGAGCCGGGATGGAGCATGAGGGCGGAGGGCGAGCAGCGGGACGGTCCCGACGACATGCGGGAGCTGGCGCGCGACTGGATCACCCTGGTCGAGACGGAACTCGCGGCCCTTGCGGCCGACCGCGAGGCGCAGGAGGCCTGGACCACGCTCCTCTCCATGTGGGCCGGTGCCGCCGCCGCCATGGTCGCCGCGATGCCGCGCGGCGCCGCGGGCGCGGGCAGCTTCCATGACCATGCCGCCACCGCGGCGGGGCCCGCGGCCGCTGCTGCTGCACCTGACCCTCGCGATGCTGAGATCGAGCGTCTCGGTGGCCGCCTCCGCGAACTCGAGCAGCGCCTCCTGGACCTGGAATCCGCGTCCCGAGGGGGCGGCGGAGGCGCAGGCGCTGCTGGAGAGGCTGGCAAGCGCGGGACCGGACGGGTTTCCCGAGGCGGTTCTCCGCGAGACACTCGCCGCCGATCGTGAGCTGATCCGCGGCATTGCCGCCTACCGCCGGCACCCCTGGCACCGCGACCTGCCCGAGCCCCCGGTCTTCTGGTCCGAGGGTGGCTCGCGGCTGCTCGATTATGGCGAGGCTGGCGGAGAAGCAGGCCCCAAGGTGCTGTTCGTGCCGAGCCTGGTGAACCGCGCCTACGTGCTGGACCTCGCACCGGGGCTCTCGATGATGCGCCATCTCGGCAGCCGCGGGCTCCGGCCGCTGCTGCTGGACTGGGGCTGGCCGGGCGAGGCGGAACGCGCCTTCAGCCTCACCGACTACATCGCCGGGAGGCTGGAACGCGCGATCGCGGCGGCAGCGGCGGACGGCCCGGTGGTGCTCGCGGGCTATTGCATGGGCGGCAACCTGGCGCTCGCCGCCGCCCTGCGCCGGCCGGAGCTGGTGCGCGCGCTGGCGCTCCTCGCGACCCCCTGGGATTTCCACGCCGGCGGCGCGGAGCAGGTGCAGGCGCTCGCCCGGCTGCTGCCGCTCGCCGAGCCACTGCTCGCCTTCTCCCGCACCCTGCCGGTGGATGCGCTGCAGCTCCTGTTCGCGATGCTCGACCCCTGGGGAATCGCCCGGAAATATCGCGGCTTCGCCCGGCTCGACCCGGATGGCCCGCGGGCCAGGCTGTTCGTGGCGCTGGAGGACTGGCTCAACGATGGCGTGCCACTCGCGGCCCCCGTCGCGCGCGAGTGCCTGGCCGGATGGTACGGGGAGAACTCACCGGCGCGCGGCATCTGGCGCGTCGCCGGCCTCCCGGTGGAGCCCCGGGCGCTGCGCATGCCCGCCTTCGTCGCGGTGCCCTCGCGCGACCGCATCGTGCCACCGGATTCCGCCGCCCCGCTGGCGAGGCTCATACCCGGTGTCACGCTGCACCGGCCTGCGGCGGGGCATATCGGTATGGCCGCGGGCAGCAACGCCGCGACCTCGCTATGGCAGCCACTCGCCGATTGGGTCGCGGCGCTGCCCGTTGTATAGCGGGCGCCACGACGCCAGATCGTCCCAGGAACCCAGCACACGAGGCCCCCATGGAAGACATCGTCATCGCGGCCGCTGCCCGCACGCCGGTCGGCTCGTTCAACGGTGCGCTCGGCGGCGTGCCCGCGCACACGCTGGGGGCCGCGGCGATCACCGCGGCACTGGGCCGTGCCAAGGTCGAAGCCGCCGAGGTCTCGGAGGTGATCCTGGGCCAGGTGCTCGCGTCCGGGCAGGGCATGAACCCCGCGCGCCAGGCCGCGCGCGCCGCGGGCGTGCCCGATTCCGCCACCGCCTTCGGCATCAACCAGGTCTGCGGCTCCGGCCTGCGCGCCGTGGCGCTGGCCGCGCAGCAGGTCCGCACCGGCGAGAGCGGCATCGTCGTCGCCGGCGGGCATGAGAGCATGAGCCAGTCCCAGCACGCCGCGCATCTGCGTGCCGGCACCAAGATGGGCGATCTCGGCCTCGTCGACACGATGATCCGCGACGGGCTGTGGGACGTGTTCCACGGCTATCACATGGGGCAGACGGCGGAGAACGTCGCCTCGCGCTGGCAGATCACGCGCGAGCAGCAGGATCAGTTCGCGCTCGCCAGCCAGCAGAAGGCGAGTGCGGCGCAGAAGGCCGGCCGCTTCAAGGACGAGATCACGCTGGTCACCATCAAGGGCCGCAAGGGTGACACCGTCGTGGCCGACGACGAATACATCCGCCACGACGCGAGCATGGAGGGCATGGCGAAGCTGCGCCCGGCCTTCGCCAAGGACGGTACGGTGACGGCGGCCAACGCCAGCGGCATCAACGACGGCGCGGCGGCGCTGGTGGTGATGACGGCCACCGAGGCCGCGAAGCGCGGCCTCACCCCGCTCGCGCGCATCGCCGCCTTCGCGACGGCGGGCGTGGCGCCAGACGTGATGGGCACGGGCCCGATCCCCGCCAGCCGCAAGGCGCTGGGGCGCGCCGGGTGGAAGCCGGAGGATCTCGACCTGATCGAAGCCAACGAGGCCTTTGCCGCGCAGGCGATCGCGGTCAACCGCGACATGGGCTGGGACGTGGCGAAGGTGAATGTCAACGGTGGCGCGATCGCGATCGGCCACCCGATCGGGGCCTCGGGCGCGCGCATCCTGGTCACGCTGCTGCACGAGATGGCGAAGCGAGGCTCCAAGAAGGGCCTGGCGACGCTGTGCATCGGCGGCGGCATGGGTGTGGCCATGTGCCTCGAGCGGTAGGCGCGGGCCCAAGCCAGCAAGCCAGACGAAGGCTCCCTCGCGGCACATCGGAGGTTTCCAGGCGCTCCTGGTGAGCACCTGGAATGGGCGGCGCGCCGCCTGCCGCCATGATCCGGAATAAACCGGTCGCGATCGCGGTCATTGCGTCAGGCAACCCCACGAAGGTGCGCGATGACCAACCTATCCCGCCGCACGGCGCTCGAATGCATGCTTTGGGCCGGCGCAGGCCTGGTCTGGACTGTCGATGGTGGCGTGCCGCGCACTGCGCGCGCCGCCGATAGCGGCTTCATGTTCGCCCAGGTCAGCGACTGCCATCTCGGCTTCAGGGGCGATCCCAACATGGACACGCCGGCGACCTTCCGCCGGGCGATCGACATGGTCCGCGCAACCGGCCCTGCGTTCGTGCTGCACACCGGCGATGTCTCGCATCTCTCGAAACCCGATCAGCTCGACATGGGGGCCCAGATACTCAGGGAGTCCGGCGCGCCCACCTATGTCGTCCCGGGCGAGCATGACTGGCTCGACAACGGCACGGGCTATCGCGAGCACTTTGGCATGAAGGGAACAGACCGCACCTGGTATGCGTTCGACTCGCATGGCGTGCACTTCGTGGGCCTCAACAATATCGCGGGGCTTGGCAGTTCCGGCCTCGGCCGGCTCGGGCAGGAGCAGCTCGACTGGCTCGGCAAGGATCTCGTCTCGCGGCCATCCAGCCAGCCGATCTTGATCTTCGCCCATATCCCGCTCTGGTCCGTCTATCCGCAATGGGGCTGGGCGACGGAGGAAACGCCGCAGATTCTGGCGCTGCTAAAGCGTTTCGGTTCCGTCACGGTACTCAACGGCCATATCCACCAGGTGCTGCAGAAGGTGGAGGGGCACGTGACATTCCACACCGCTCTCTCCACCGCCTTTCCGCAGCCAGCGCCAGGCAGTGCCGCGCATCCAGGCCCATATCATATTGAACCCGGAACGCTCGCCAGCCATATCGGCGTAAGGCGCGTGACCTTCGCGCCCGGCCGGTCCGAGCTCGCGACCATCGACACGTCGCTCGCGTGAGGCCGGACCATGCGCATTCTTCCCGCGGCCATGCTTGCCCTGATCGCCGTCGCTCCGGCCGCCTGGGCCGGAGACACCCGCGTCACCATCAAGGACTACATGTTCACGCCAATGACCCTCACCGTCGCGGCTGGCACGAAAGTGGTCTGGACCAACACCGACCAGGCAGCACACACGGTGAAGAGCGCGGACGCCGCGGCTCCGTTTGCTTCCCTGCCGCTCGAACAGGGGCAAAGCTACGCCCATGTCTTCGACACGCCGGGCACCTATCACATCCTCTGCGGCTTGCATCCATACATGAGGGAGACGATCGTCGTGCAATGAACGACGCCGCGTCGCGCGTGGCACGGGCTGCCCTGCCGCATCTGGACGCAGCCTACAACCTCGCCCGCTGGCTGGTGCGCGATTCGCATGCGGCCGAAGACGTGGTGCAGGAAGCGTTTGCCCGTGCGATGACCTATGCCGCTGGGTTCCGCGACGACAATCCGCGGGCCTGGCTGCTGGCGATCGTGCGTGGCGTTGCCTACGACCGGCTGGCACGTGAGCGCCGGCTCGTTCCGCTTGACGAGGCGGCGCATGCCGAGCTGCCGGATCCCGATCCTGGTCCGGAAGGTGAGGCGATGCGGCGCCAGCTCGCGGGCCGGCTCGGCGAGTTGCTCGACCGCCTGCCGCCGGAATGGCGGGAATGCATCGTGCTGCGCGAGATCGAGGACATGTCCTACCGCGACATTGCCCGCGTGGCGGGCGTGCCGGTGGGAACAGTGATGTCACGGCTGTTCCGCGCCCGGCAGGCACTCGCGAAACAGGCGCGGGAGCTGGTTCGATGATGGGAACGGCCTGCGCCGAATACACGCTGCTGATCCAGGCGGATCTCGATGGCGAGCTGGATGCCGCGGCATCCGCGACTCTTGCCGCGCACGTGGAGGATTGCCGCGTCTGTGCGGCGCTGCGTGACCGGCTGGCGGCAGATTCGCGCGCGCTGCGGGGCGAGCTGTCGCGTTACGCCGCACCCGAATCCCTGCGCGCCGCCATCACCGCGATGGGGTCTCCCGCCTCTGCGGCCGTGCCGGCACCGCCAAGCGGCTTCCGGCGACGCTCGCTTTTTGCCGGCGCTGGGTTCGTGGCCGGGGCCGCGATCGCGGCATCCGTCATGCTGCTGGTCCTGCCGGTGCTGCGGCCGGCGGCGCCGGGCGATGTGGCGCTGCTGCTCGCGAGCCATCTGCGCGCGCTCGAGCCTGGACACCTGATGGATGTGATTTCCGCCGACCAGCACACGGTGAAACCGTGGTTCGACGGGCGCATCGCCTTTTCCCCGCCGGTGGAGGATTTCGCGAAGGAAGGCTTTCCGCTGCTTGGCGGGCGACTTGACTATCTCGGCACGCGTCAGGTCGCGGTGCTGGTCTATGGCCACGCCAAGCACGTCATCGACGTCTATGTGTGGCCGGAATCGGGTGAGGCGGCACCGAGCACGGTGCTCGACCACGGCTACCGGATCGCGTCCTGGACCGGTGGCGGGTTCCGCTTCCAGGCGGTGACCGACGCCGATGCCGCGACCCTGGACGCCTTCGTCTCGCTTTGGCGCTAGAATGCCAGGCTAAGCCGGGCCGCCCGTGGCCCCCACGCCGATGCGCGTTCGCCGTGGCCCACCGAAATCCGTTCAGGCCGTCAGACGGTCGGCGGCAATGGCGGTCCTGCGGGTGACGGCACGGGCGGCAAGGATCGAGATCACGCAGACCACGGCTCCCGCCAGCATGTCGACGAGGTAGTGGTCGCCGCCAAGTGGAACCGAGATCATCATCGCCATGTCGAGCACGATTGCGACCGGGAACAGCCATGGCATGCCGCGCACGCCATACACCATCAGCAACGAAATCACCGTGTGGAAGGACGGCAGGCTGACGATGCCGGCATAAGGCAGCGCCTGTGCCGTCGGGTTCGCCTGCAGCTCGCGGATCACCGTGCCCTGCATGGTCGCGAAGCCGAGCGCGTCGCCGGGGCCGATGGCGGGGACCAGCGTGCTCACCACGACCGTGATCGCGGTCGCGACGACGAGCGCGATGAACATCTCCGCATTGCGCCGGCGTGGCATCAGGAACGAGGCGGCGACCAGCATCACCAGCGGCTGCGCATAGAACGTCTCGTAGGTGACGCGCTGCAGCCAGACGAACCATGGATACTGCTCGACGAAATGCCGCCAGGCCAGCCAGTTGAAGCCCAGCGCCCGGTCGGCGGCGGCGAAGTCGGCGTCGCGCAGCGGAAGGCCGAGGCTGGCGCCGAGATAGCTCAGCCGCTCGCCGAAGATGAGGAACATCATCCACAGGGCGAAATAGAACACCAACTCGGCGATCGTCGGCGCGGGACGGAACACGGAATAGACGAGCGCGACGACGAGCAGCCCGGCTGGCAACAGCATCGTCGGCAGAAGATCAAGCTGGTAGCGGATGCCGACGAACAGGTTGCAGACCATGCTGCCGAGCACCACCGCGATCACGGCGGCGGCGGGTATGGTCTCCGGCTGCGCCAACAGCCATTGCAGGAAAGCCGGGCGCGGTGCCGCTTCCTCCAGGTTCAACACGCGTGACACGAGGCAACCATATGGCATGGCGAATCGCCCCGCAACGACCGCGATATTGTGAAAACGACCTTGTCGCGCACGCCGCGGTGCCGGCCTGTGACAGGCTCGGGCACATGACCGATATCAGCGTGTGACCGGGCGGGCGGGAAGCAGCACCAGGCGCCGCCCGTGACCATGCCGTCGGCATTGTGTCCCGGATCGCGCGACGGTTGCGTTTCGCGGTGATGGCCGGCGCCGCGCATTCGTTTCGATGTGGCGACGTCCTGCTTGTGTATCAGGCGGCGAGTGGGAATGGGGAGCCTGGGATGTGTGTACGGTCTGATTCGCGTGTGACGGCGATGGATTTGGTGCCGTGTGGGATGGGCCCTGTGTAGGAGAAGGCGGCGTTTCCGTGTCCGAGGCCTGCGCGTCGTAGATCGAAACGAAAGCCGTTGGCGAGGACGCTGGCGCATGGCACGCCATCGGCCTCGATCAGCAGCCTGACGGGTGCATCGGGGGTGTCGGGCTGGAAGGCCCATCCGCCGATGCGGCCTGGTGCGGTGGATTCGATGTTGCCGGCGACGGGGCCGGCGGCGAGCGCCGCATCGGTGCCGCCGAGGCGGCGGCGTATGGCGGCGAGGACGGGGCCGGCGACGATGCGCGGCGCGCAGGGGATGGTCAGCGGCGGCGGCGGGCGGGTGCCGGCATTGTCGAAGACGGCGCCGGCGGCTTCCTCGATATAGGTCTCGGCGGCGATGCCCTCGGCGAGGATGGCGTCGTGGGTGTCGAGCTCGACATGGTAGTAGGTGACGGCTTCGGGCGGCTCCTGGGTGATGCCCGGGAGGCCGAGGAGCTGGATGGCGGGGACCAGCACGCCATCGAGCAGCAGCGCGTGCTCGGGCGAGAGGCGCAGGTCGCGGGTGGGGAGGTCGTTGCCGAGGCAGCCGGCGGCGAGGCGCACCGGGCGCAGCTCGTCGCGCGCGGCGACCTCGGCATCGGTGTGGCGGCGATGGCCGAGCCAGCGCAGCGGGCGCAGCGCGCCGGAGGCGGTGCGCAGGTGCATGCCCGGGCGCAGATGCTGGACCGGGACGGGCCCGTGCCCGGTCTCGATGGCGGTGCCCTCGGCGTAGCAGGCGGTGAGCACGGTCTGGCCGTTGGCGTAGGCGGCGTGGAAGTTGGCGGTGGAGTAGGAGCCGGCGATCGAGAGCGTGATCGCCGAGGAGCCGCCGAGGGTGAGCTTGCCGCCGGCGAAGCCGGAGATGGTCTCGTGCACGCCGAGCAGGGCGAGGGTGTTGTTGTTGAAGCCGGCGAGCGTCGGGGCCGGGGCGTCACCCGGCTCGACGGTGAGGACGACGCCGGAGCCGGCGAAGGCGATGGTGCCGGTGCCGGCGAGCGCGCTGGCCAGGGTGAGGTTGCCGGCGTCGGTCAGGGTTGCGCCGGCGGCCAGGGTGCTGGCGCCGGTGAGCGACCAGTTGGCCCCCGGATCGACGGTGATGGCGGCGAAATCGTAGAAGCCGGTGCCGACACCGAGGCCAGCCAGCGTGCCGGTGCTGGCGCCGGAGGCAAGTTCGAGCGTGGAGACCGCCGTCGAGCCGATCGCGTTGCCACCACTCACCTTGCCAACGAACATCGCGCCAGGCGCGTCAATCAGCCGGTCCGAATAGCCATAGCCAAACTGCACCGCAGCATAGCCGCCGCTGATCGTCCCCGCGTTGGTCAGCGTCCCAGAACCAGCAACCGTCACACCGTATCGGCCACCCTCAATCAATCCACCCGCAACGTTGGTGAGGCTGTCGCTTCCAGTGCCGCCGCCAAAGGCGACGCTCAGCACACCGGCCGTGCCGCCAGTGATCAGCCCGCTGTTGGTGACAGTCAGCTGCCCTGCCGACGAGATGCCGTAGAAGCCGCCGGCGATGGTGCCGGCATTGGTAACCGTCACGGGCATCGTGCCGAACACGTACGTCATCACGCCGTTGCCGGTGCCGCTGATCAGGCCACCGGCCTGATTGGTGATCTCGCCTCGCCCGCGCAGGTAGATCGCGGCGTAAAGGCCGGGCACCGGCGCCGCGTAGCTGTTGATGATGCTGCCGCTGTTGATGACGACGGCATCGGCGGGATTGCTGTCGCCCTCGAGCCGCACGCCGTAGCGGCCGCCGGCGGAGATGAGGCCGGTGTTGATCACGCTCGCCGCCGAAGCGTGCAAACCCAGGCCGGCCGAGGCGCTGATGGTGCCCGCGTTGACGACGGTCCACAGCAACCCCGAGACAAGGCTCAGCGCGTAGTACGAGCCGCTCGCCGTCGCCAGGATCGCACCATTGCTCGCGATGCTCAGCGGATTGGAGGACGCGTTGCCATAGTAGATGACGCTATGGTGGATGGTCGTCGAGATCGTCTTGGCCATGCGAACCGTCCTCGTTCCCTGCGTCGGGCGTCCGCGTCCGGCGTGGTCGAAGGATCCTGGGGCCGGAGAACTCAGGACGCGCGAATCCGCGCATGCTTAATCGGCCGTGTCGTGGCCTGTCACGTCATCAAATGGTTAGCGGGTAATTTTTTGATCGTTTCGCTATCACCGATTTGAATTGCAACAAACGTTTCGACAGCGGTCGTCGCGCGGCGCGACCGGCCCACATGACCGCGCCCCAGGAAGTGCCCCTCCGATGGCGCACACGATGGCATGTTCGTGCGCGGGAAACGTCGCCCGGGTCCCCGGCGCTTTCGCCCGTCCTGCTTGTGTATCAGGCGGCGAGTGGGAATGGGGAGCCTGGGATGTGTGTACGGTCTGATTCGCGTGTGACGGCGATGGATTTGGTGCCGTGTGGGATGGGCCCTGTGTAGGAGAAGGCGGCGTTTCCGTGTCCGAGGCCTGCGCGTCGTAGATCGAAACGAAAGCCGTTGGCGAGGACGCTGGCGCATGGCACGCCATCGGCCTCGATCAGCAGCCTGACGGGTGCATCGGGGGTGTCGGGCTGGAAGGCCCATCCGCCGATGCGGCCTGGTGCGGTGGATTCGATGTTGCCGGCGACGGGGCCGGCGGCGAGCGCCGCATCGGTGCCGCCGAGGCGGCGGCGTATGGCGGCGAGGACGGGGCCGGCGACGATGCGCGGCGCGCAGGGGATGGTCAGCGGCGGCGGCGGGCGGGTGCCGGCATTGTCGAAGACGGCGCCGGCGGCTTCCTCGATATAGGTCTCGGCGGCGATGCCCTCGGCGAGGATGGCGTCGTGGGTGTCGAGCTCGACATGGTAGTAGGTGACGGCTTCGGGCGGCTCCTGGGTGATGCCCGGGAGGCCGAGGAGCTGGATGGCGGGGACCAGCACGCCATCGAGCAGCAGCGCGTGCTCGGGCGAGAGGCGCAGGTCGCGGGTGGGGAGGTCGTTGCCGAGGCAGCCGGCGGCGAGGCGCACCGGGCGCAGCTCGTCGCGCGCGGCGACCTCGGCATCGGTGTGGCGGCGATGGCCGAGCCAGCGCAGCGGGCGCAGCGCGCCGGAGGCGGTGCGCAGGTGCATGCCCGGGCGCAGATGCTGGACCGGGACGGGCCCGTGCCCGGTCTCGATGGCGGTGCCCTCGGCGTAGCAGGCGGTGAGCACGGTCTGGCCGTTGGCGTAGGCGGCGTGGAAGTTGGCGGTGGAGTAGGAGCCGGCGATCGAGAGCGTGATCGCCGAGGAGCCGCCGAGGGTGAGCTTGCCGCCGGCGAAGCCGGAGATGGTCTCGTGCACGCCGAGCAGGGCGAGGGTGTTGTTGTTGAAGCCGGCGAGCGTCGGGGCCGGGGCGTCACCCGGCTCGACGGTGAGGACGACGCCGGAGCCGGCGAAGGCGATGGTGCCGGTGCCGGCGAGCGCGCTGGCCAGGGTGAGGTTGCCGGCGTCGGTCAGGGTTGCGCCGGCGGCCAGGGTGCTGGCGCCGGTGAGCGACCAGTTGGCCCCCGGATCGACGGTGATGGCGGCGAAATCGTAGAAGCCGGTGCCGACACCGAGGCCAGCCAGCGTGCCGGTGCTGGCGCCGGAGGCAAGTTCGAGCGTGGAGACCGCCGTCGAGCCGATCGCGTTGCCACCACTCACCTTGCCAACGAACATCGCGCCAGGCGCGTCAATCAGCCGGTCCGAATAGCCATAGCCAAACTGCACCGCAGCATAGCCGCCGCTGATCGTCCCCGCGTTGGTCAGCGTCCCAGAACCAGCAACCGTCACACCGTATCGGCCACCCTCAATCAATCCACCCGCAACGTTGGTGAGGAGATTGCCGCCAGGGCTGGTTCCGTTCGGATTCTCCGCGACCACGCCGCCGACGCCGCCGCTGATGAGGCCGCTGTTGACGAGAGTGAGGCTGCCACCGGAGGAGACGCCATCCAGCTTCTGGCCGATGATGCTGCCGGCGTTGTTCACGGTGAGCCCGTAGGTGCCTTGGTAGAAGCCCATGACCCCATTGGCGGCGCCGCTAAGCAGGCCGCCGACCTGATTGGTGACCTCGCCGGCCCCGTGCATGTAGACCGCGCCATAGGCGTTCGGCTGCCTGGCGCTATAGTGCGAATCGGTAATGGTACCGCTGTTGATGACGATCGAGTTCGTCGAGCGTGGCGTTGCCGTCGAGGCGCACGCCGTAGCTGCCGCCCGCGGCGATGATCCCCGTATTGACCACGGTCGCGAGCGCCGTGTGGATGCCATAGCCCGCCGCCGCGCTGACCATCCCGTCGTTGACGACCGTCCATTCCGCGCCCGAGGCCAGGCTCAGCGCGTAGGCGCCGCGTGCCGCCAGGATCGCACCATTGGTCGCGATGGTCAGCGGGTTGTTGCCCGCCGCCGCGTAGGAGACCTTGTGGGTGATCGTCGTCGTTATCGTCTTGGCCATGCGAACGGTCCTCGTTCCCCGCGTCGGGCGCCCGCGTCCGGCATGGTCGAACGATCCTGGGCCCTAAGGATTCCCGGACCGGGCGATGGTGAAGCTGAACGATTTTGGGCACGCGTAACCAGGGGCGTGTAACAACCCGCGTCGTGATCTGTCACGTCACCAAATGGTTAGAAGGCAATTTTGCGCTTGTTTGTAAGGACCGGGCTTGCGTTCGGGCAAAAGCTTCAAGAAAGGTTCGCCCGGTAGCGACAAAACGAGGCACCTCCCTGTAGGAGGTGGCGTGGGTCACCGTCAGGGGAGCGTGTCGCCAGTGAGTCCAACCGGGTCCGAGGCCCTGCTCGTTTTGCGTCATGCCCTCGAGGCCGTCCATGCCGCCCCGCTGCTGCTCGGCGCCGTTGCCGCGGGTGAGTCGCTCGCCGTCGATGCGCGGGTGCCGCGTCCGTCGGGGCGCCTGCTCAGCCCCTTCGAGTTCTGGCCGGACTGGCTGTTCTACGCTCCCGTGGTGCTGCAATGGGCGACGCTGGCGCTGCGGTATCGCAGCCTGACGCTGCCCACGGCCGCCAATCCCGGCATCACGGCCGGTGGGCTGGTGGGCGAATCCAAGACCGAGATCCTGGACATGGTGAACGGTGAGGCGCGCCGCCTCCTGGCGCCGTATGCCAGCTTCATGGTGGCCGGGGAGCGCGGCACCGACCTCACCGCGGCCCGCGCCGCGATGGCGGGCGCGGACCTCGCCTTTCCGCTGGTCGCCAAGCCCGACCTCGGCTGCAACGGCACCGGCGTGCGCATCGTTGCGGACGAGGCGGAACTCGTGGACTGGCTTGCCGCTTTTCCGGCCGGCGAGCGCGCCATCGTGCAGACCCTGCTCACGGAAGAGGGTGAGGCCGGCCTGTTCTACATCCGCGAGCCCGGCGCGCCCGCCGGCCGCGTTACCTCGATCACGCTGAAATACGCTCCGGAAGTGGTGGGCGATGGCGTCGCGACGCTGGAGACGCTGGTCCGGCGGGACCCGCGTGCCGGGCGCCTGCCGCATCTCTACCTGCCGCGCCTTGCCGGCCGGCTCGATGAAGTGCCTCGCTCCGGCGAGCGCGTGCGCCTCGTCTTCACCGGCAACCACGTCAAGGGCTCGATCTTCCGCGACGGCTCGGACCACGCGACACCGGCGCTCGCCGCCGCCGTCGAGAGCGTCGTGAGCTCGATCCCGGATTTTCATTTCGGCCGCCTCGATGTCCGTTTCGACTCCATCGCCGCACTCCGCCGTGGCGAGGGGTTCCGGATCATCGAGATCAACGGCTCCGGCTCAGAGGCCACGCATGTCTGGGACCCGGACATGACGCTGCGCCGCGCCTGGGCCGCCGAGCTCGCGCATTTTGGCGCGTCCTGGCGCATCGGCGCCGCCAACCGCGCGCGCGGCGCGCGGCCCACGCCGCTCGTTGAGCTGTGGCGCCTCTGGCGGGAGCACAAGCGCCTGATGGCGCGCTACCCGATGAACAGCTAGCCGCATCGGCGGCTTGACCTCGATCACGGCGTTGCTTCGCGAAAAACCGGAGGTTAGCCTTCGGCAACTGCTCCAGGGAGGCAACGAATGACCAGGCTCGCACTCGTCACCGGCGGCACGCGCGGCATCGGGGCGGCGATCAGCCGCAGGCTCAAGGCCGAGGGGCGCAGGGTCATCGCCAGCTACCACGGCAACGAAACCGCGGCGCATGCGTTCCAGGAAGAGACCGGCATCACCGTGACCAAGTTCGACGTCGGCAACTTCGCCGAATGCGAAGCGGCGGTGAAGCGCATCCACGGTGAGCAGGGGCCGATCGAGATCCTGGTGAACAACGCCGGCATCACGCGCGACGCCACGATCAGCAAGCAGTCGCGCGAAATGTGGGACGAGGTGATCGATACCAACCTCGGCTCCTGCTTCAACATGTGCAAGCTGGTGTTCGACGACATGCGCGCGGCCAAGTTCGGCCGCATCGTCAATATCGGCAGCATCAACGGCCAGGCCGGGCAGTACGGCCAGGTGAACTACGCCGCCGCCAAGTCCGGCATCCATGGCTTCACCAAGGCGCTGGCGCAGGAAGGCGCGCGCTTCGGCATCACGGTCAACGCCATTGCCCCGGGCTATGTGGACACCGACATGGTCCGCGCCGTGCCGGCCGACGTGCTGCAGAAGATCATCGCCCGCATTCCGATGGGAAGGCTCGGCCGCGCCGAGGACATCGCCCGCGGGGTCGCGTTCGTCACCGCCGACGATGCCGACTTCATCACGGGCTCGACGCTGTCGATCAACGGCGGGCAGCACATGTATTGAGCGGGGCCGAAAGCGTTCCGGCTGGCCGCGCCTCCCTCTCGGGTGCGACGCTCGCGGGCGCGGGGGCGATCGCGCTCTGGGCGTTTCTCGCCCTGCTGTCGCGCGAGGCGGCGGGCGTGCCGCCGATCGAGCTCACCGCGATGGCCTTCACCGTCTCCGGCACGGCGGGGCTGGCTTGGCTCGCCGTGCGCGGCCGGCTCGGCGTCCTGCGCCAGGCGCCGCTCGCCTGGCTGCACGGCGTGGGCGGGCTCGCCGGGTACCACGCGCTCTATTTCGCCGGCCTGTCGCTCGCGCCGGCGGCGGTGGCGAACCTGCTCAACTACGCCTGGCCGCTGCTGATCGTCCTGCTCTCCGCGCCGATCCTGGGCATGCGGCTGCGCAAGCGGCACCTGGCGGGCGTGGTGCTGGGGGCCCTGGGGTGCGTGCTGCTGATCCGCCCGGAAGGCGGTGGCGCCTGGCTCGGCTATGCGCTGGCGCTTGGCGCGGGGCTGACCTGGGCGCTCTATTCCGTGCTCGCGCGGCGGATGGCCGCGGTGCCGACGGACGCCGTGGCCGGGTTCTGCGCCGCCGCCGCCGCCATCTGCTGGCTGCTGCACGCGCTGGTGGAGCCGCCGCTGGTGCCGGGCCCGCGCGCGCTTATCGCAGCGGGGCTGATGGGGCTGGGCCCGGTGGGGGCCGCCTTTTTCCTGTGGGACCGTGGCATGAAGCAGGGCGATCCGCGCCTGCTCGGCACGCTGGCCTACGCGACGCCGGTCGCCTCCACCGTGCTGCTCGTCCTCGGCGGGTTCGCGCCGGTCTCCCCGGTACTGCTGCTCGCCGCAGCCCTGGTCGCGACCGGCGGGTTGATCGCCGCGCGGGCGTGACTTCCGCGCGGGATGTTGCCAAGCGCAGGCGAACTGCCTATGAGGCGCGGCTCGGAGCGCGGGCGTAGCTCAGGGGTAGAGCACAACCTTGCCAAGGTTGGGGTCGAGGGTTCGAATCCCTTCGCCCGCTCCAGATGCTCCTCCCACCAGAATTCGGCCGTTTTGCTGGTGCCTCGGCGAGCCGCTGCTCAGGCGTGGCCGGCGCGCAGTGCCTGGTCGAGATCCGCGTAAAGATCGTCGACGTCCTCGATTCCGGTCGAAAGGCGCAGCAGGTCGGTGGGGCAGGGGGTGCCGGCGCCCTCGATCGAGGCACGGTGCTCGATGAGGCTTTCGACGCCGCCAAGCGAGGTCGCGCGCTTGTAGAGCTCGACCCGCGCCGCCGTGCGCACCGCCGCCACCTCGCCGCCCACGACCTGGATCGAGAGCATGTAGCCGAACCCGCCATGCATCTGCCGCGCCGCGACGTCATGGCCCGGATGCTGCGGCAGGCCGGGATACAGCACGCGCGCGACCCGCGGATGCGCGGCGAGGCGCTGGGCCAGCGCCAGCGCGGAGGCGGATTGCCGCTCCTGGCGCAGATGCAGCGTGCGCATGCCGCGCATCAGCAGGAACGCCTCGAACGGGCCGAGGATGCCGCCCAGGCCCTTGCGGTTCTGCTTGATCTGGCTCCAGAACGCATCGTCCTCGCGCGCGGCGAGCGCGCCGGCGACGACGTCTGAATGGCCGTTCAGCACCTTCGTCGCCGCGTGCATGACGATATCCGCCCCGAGCGTGAGCGGGCGCGTGTGCACCGGCGAGGCGCAGGTGGAATCGACCGCGAGCTTCGCACCGGCGGCGTGGGCAATCTCGGCGGCGGCCTCGATGTCGGTGATGGTCCAGAGCGGGTTGGACGGCGTTTCCGCCCACACGAGCTTGGTGACGCCCGGCTTGACCGCGGCCCTGAGCGCGTCGGGATCGTCCGTCTCGGCGAAGTCGACCTTGATGCCCCAGCGCGTCGCCTCGGTGAGCAGCCAGGCGCGCAGGCCCCAGTACATCACCTTGGCGGCGACCATGTGATCGCCCGGCGACAACGCCTGGAACACAGCGGTCGCCGCCGCCATGCCGGAGCCAAACAGCAGCGCGCCGGCCTTTGCCTCCTCCAGCATCGCGAGCACGGCTTCCGCCTCGCGGATCGTCTCGTTGTCCGGCCGGCCGTAGATGAAGCCGGTGGAATAGTTGTTGTCCTCGTCGCGGATATAGGTGGTGGAGACATGGATTGGCGGCACGATCGCGCGGGTCAGCGGGTCGATCTTGCCCATCGCCTGGGCGGCGAGCGAGCGGGGGTGGAGGGGGCGCTGGGTCATGGCTGCAACCGGATTTCTACTATAGTGGATGTTCATCTCATCGCGCCGTGGCGGTCGTCAAGGGCGCGGGCGGAAGCCACGTTGACAGCCGGGCCCCGGCCTTCTTAGGTGCCGTAAGCCCAGCAACGAGGCCGCGAACACGGCCGCCAAGGAGGAAGCCAAGTGGACAATACCAGGATTCCGCGCCGCCTGCCCCGTGCCACCCGCCGGCACGCGCTGGCGCTCGGCGCCGCCGCGCTGGCCATGCCCGCGGTCGCCCGTGCGCAGACCAGCTTCACCTATAAGTTCGCCAACAACGTCCCGCTCACCCACCCGCTCAACATCCGCGCCCAGGCGATGGCGGATGCGGTGGCCAAGGAGACGAATGGCGGCCTGCAGATCAAGATCTTCCCCAACAACCAGCTCGGCGGCGACACCGACATGCTGAGCCAGCTGCGTGCCGGCGGCATCCAGTTCTTTACCCTCTCGGGCCTCATCCTCTCCACGCTCGTGCCGGCGGCCTCCATCAACGGCATCGGCTTTGCCTTCCCGGACTACGCCACGGTGTGGAAGGCGATGGACGGGTCGCTCGGCGCCTATATCCGCGAGCAGATCGGCAAGGCCGGCCTCGTTGCCATGGACAAGATCTGGGACAACGGTTTCCGCCAGACCACGTCCGCCACCAAGCCGATCAAGACGCCGAAGGATTTCGAGGGCTTCAAGATCCGCGTGCCACCCTCGCCGCTCTGGACTTCGATGTTCAAGGCCTTTGGCGCCGCCCCCACCTCGATCAACTTCGCCGAGGTGTACTCCGCGCTGCAGACGCATCTCGTGGACGGGCAGGAGAACCCGCTGGCCATCATTTCGGTGGCGAAGCTTTACGAGGTGCAGAAATACTGCGCGCTCACCAACCACATGTGGGACGGCTTCTGGTTCCTCGCCAACGGGGCGGCGTGGAAGAAGCTGCCGGCGGAGATGCAGGCGGTGTTCACCAAGCACGTGAACGAGGCCGGCGTGCTGGAGCGCGGCGACGTTGCGAAGCTGAACGCCGGCTTGCAGTCGGATCTCGCGTCCAAGGGCATGGTGTTCAACACTGTCGAGGCCGCGCCGTTCCGCGACAAGCTGCGTTCCGCCGGGTTCTATGCCGAGTGGCACAAGAAATACGGCGACGCGGCGTGGAAGCTGCTCGAGAATTCCGTGGGTGGGCTCGGCTGACCACGCGCACGGGAAACGCGCCACGATGAGCGTGTCGGCGGTGCCGCGGCGGGACGTGCTCGGCGCCGCGGACACCGCCATCGGCGCCACGGTGGAACTGGCGGCGGCGGCGCTGGTGATGGCCGAGATCCTGCTGCTGCTGGCCGGTGTCATCGCGCGCTACGTGTTCGACCGCCCGCTCGTCTGGTCGGACGAACTCGCCTCGATGCTGTTCCTGTGGCTCGCCATGCTGGGTGCCGCGATCGCGCTGCGCCGCGCCGAGCACATGCGCATGACCGCGCTGGTCACGCGCGCGGGAAAGCGCTGGCGCCCGCTGCTGGATGCGGCGGCGCTGGCGGCCTCGGTCCTGTTCCTCGCGCTGCTGCTGGGCCCCACGTTCGGCTACGCCAGCGAGCAGGCGGCAATCACCACGCCGGCAATGGAAATCTCCGACGCCTGGCGCGCCGCCGCCCTGCCCGCGGGGACGCTCGCCATGCTGCTGGTGGCGCTGCTGCGGCTGCTGCGGTGCGGGCGGGCGGGACTGCTGGCGGTGCTCGGCGTCGGCGCCGTGGCGGCGTGCTTCGCGCTGGCGGGGCCGGTCTTTCCCGGCCTCGGCAACTTCAACCTCCTGATCTTCTTTGTCGGCGTCGTTGCCGCCCTCGTCTTCGCCGGCGTGCCGATTGCATTCGCCTTCGGCCTCGCGGCCTTCGCCTACCTGGCGCTGGCCTCGGACACGCCCACCGCGATCCTGGTCGGGCGCATGGACGAGGGCATGTCGAGCCTGATCCTGCTGGCCGTGCCGCTCTTCGTCTTCCTCGGCCTGCTGATCGAGATGACCGGCATGGCACGCGCGATGGTGGCGTTCCTCGCGGGCCTGCTCGGGCATGTGCGCGGCGGCATGCATTACGTCCTGGTCGCGGGCATGTATCTCGTCTCCGGCATCTCCGGCTCCAAGGCCGCGGACATGGCGGCGATCGCCCCGGTGCTGTTCCCGGAGATGCGCGCGCGCGGCGCGGATGCCGGCGACCTCGTGGCCCTGCTCTCGGCGACGGGCGCGCAGACGGAGACAGTGCCGCCGAGCCTGGTGCTCATCACCATCGGTTCCGTCACCGGCGTTTCCATCGCCGCCCTCTTCAATGGCGGCCTGCTGCCCGGCCTGGTGGTGGCGATCCTGCTCTGCCTCGTCGTCTGGCGCCGCCGCCGCGGGGACACGCCGCTGCCGCGCACGCCGCGCGTGGAGGTGCTCCGTGCCTTCGTCGTCGCACTCCCGGCGCTGGTGCTGCCCTTCCTGATCCGCTTCACGGTGATGGACGGGATCGCCACGGCAACGGAAGTCTCGACCGTGGGCGTGGCCTACGCGACGCTGGTCGGGCTGCTGCTCTACCGCCGCTTCGACTGGCGGCGGCTGGTACCGATGCTGGTGGAGACGGCGGCCCTCTCCGGCGCCATCCTGATGATCATCGGCACCGCGACCGGCATGGCCTGGGGGCTGACGCAATCCGGTTTCTCGCAGTCGCTCGCGGCGGCGATGCGCGGGCTGCCGGGCGGGCACTACACGTTCATGGCCGCCTCGATCGTGACCTTCATCGTGCTCGGCTCGGTGCTGGAGGGTATTCCCGCCATCGTGCTGTTCGGCCCGCTGCTGTTTCCCATCGCACGCGAGGTTGGCATCCACGAGGTGCATTACGCGATGGTGGTGATCCTCTCGATGGGCATCGGCCTGTTCGCCCCGCCCTTCGGCGTCGGCTACTACACGGCCTGCGCCATCGGCCGGGTGGACCCCGACGAGGGCATGCGCGCGATGACGCCCTACATCCTCACACTTCTGGTCGGCACGCTGCTGATTGCCTTCGTGCCATGGATCTCGACGGGATTCCTGAAATGACCACTCCACGCGGCGGCCTCGTCCCGGTCTCGAAACGGGTGATGAACCTCGCGCACATGCCGCGCGCCGCGGCGCGCCGGCACGGGGCGGAGCTGGCGCTGGTCTGGGGCGAGCGGCAATGGACCTGGTTGGAGATCGAGGCGCGCATCGCCGCTCTCGCCGTGGGTCTCACCGCGCTCGGCCTCGCCAAGGGCGATCGCGTTCTGGTGCAGTCGCGCAACTGCAACCAGATGCTGGAGGCGATGTTCGCGTGCTTCCGCATCGGCGCCGTCTACGTGCCGACCAATTTCCGCCAGACGCCGGACGAGGTCGCGGGTCTCGCGCGCACCGCGCATGTGGGCGCGATGATCTGCCAGGCGGAGTTCGTGGGCCACGCGGCGGCGGTGCACGAGGCCGTCTCGCCGCGCGTGATGCTCGCGATCGGCGAGGCGGCGTTCGGGGAGGACGTGGATGCCGTCATCGCGCGGCATCGCGGCGCGCCGTCCCCGCTCGCGGACGTGGAATACGACGATCCCTGCTGGTTCTTCTTCACCTCCGGCACCACGGGCCGGCCCAAGGCCGCGGTGCTCACGCATGGGCAGATGGGTTTCGTCGTCACCAACCACCTCTGCGACCTGATGCCGGGGACGACACATCACGATGCCTCGCTGGTGCTGGCGCCGCTCTCGCACGGCGCCGGCGTGCATGCCCTCACCCAGGTCGCGCGCGGCGCCAGGACCGTGATGCTCGCCTCCGATCGGCTGGACGTGGAGGAGGCGTGGGAGCTGGTGGAGCGCTGGCGGATCACCAACATGTTCACCGTGCCGACCATCGTGAAGCTGCTGGTCGAGCATCCGGCGGTTGACAGGTACGACCGATCTTCGTTGCGCTATGTCATCTATGCCGGTGCGCCGATGTACCGGGAGGACCAGAAGCGCGCGCTTGCCACGCTTGGCCACGTTCTCGTGCAGTATTTCGGCCTCGGTGAGGTCACCGGCAACATCACCGTGCTGCCGCCGGAATGGCACGAGCCGGATGACGGGCCGCATGCACGCATCGGCACTTGCGGGTTCGAGCGCACGGCGATGCAGGTCTCGATCCAGGACGATGACGGACGCGAGGTGAAGCCTGGCGAGACCGGGGAGATTTGCGTCAGCGGCCTGGCGGTCTTCGCCGGCTACTACGACAATCCCGAGGCGAACGCGAAGGCGTTCCGCGATGGCTGGTTCCGCACCGGCGATCT
This sequence comes from uncultured Pseudomonadota bacterium, assembly GCA_963764465.1. GTDB lineage: Bacteria > Pseudomonadota > Alphaproteobacteria > Acetobacterales > Acetobacteraceae > JAJXXT01. The sequence continues at coordinate 1,027,774 of CAVXSO010000007.1, forward strand.
CGGCCACATGGACGCGGAGGGTTTCGTCTACATCACCGGCCGCGCGTCGGACATGTACATCTCCGGCGGCTCCAACATCCATCCGCGCGAGGTGGAGGAGAAGCTGCTGACGCATCCCGCCATCCTCGAATGCGCGGTGTTCGGCGTGCCGGACCCGACCTGGGGCGAGGTGGGGGTCGCGGTCTGCGTGCTGCGCGAGGGCGAGGCGCTGGATGCCGCGATGCTGCTTTCCTGGCTCGGCGACAAGATCACCCGCTACAAGCTGCCACGGCGCGTCGAGTTCTGGGAATCGCTGCCGAAATCCGCCTACGGCAAGCTGGCCAAGAAGGATATCCGCGCGGAACTGCACCGGCGCGATGCGGCAAGGGAACAGGCGCGTGCCTGAGCGCTTCATCCGCCAGCCGGGCGCGCCCGGGGCGCGGCGCATCGCCGCCGTGCCGGCCGGCGCCATCCCCATCGAGGCCGAGTTGCCGGCGGGCGGGTTGCTGCTCGATACGCTTGCGCAACTTGTCGCGCGTCATGGCGCGGAATCGGCCTGCCTCGCGCTGAGCGGCGGCGGGTTCGGTCCGTTCGGCTACGTCATTCCGGCGCTTTCCCCGGATGCGAGCCACGCCGCGTTCTACAGCGCGCCACGCCGCCCGCCCGGCATCACGCGGATCGAGGCGGGGGCGATCACGGTTGGCTGGCGGGACGGCAAGCCCTTCTTCCATTGCCACGCGCTTTGGACGGAGGCCGATGGCACGCCTGGTTGCGGCCACGTGCTGCCGGAGGAGACCGTTATTGCGGCGCCGATCCGTGCCACCGGCGCCGCACTCGTCGGCGCGCGGTTCGACGCGACGCAGGACGAGGAGACCGGGTTCAAGTTGTTCTCGCCCGTCGCCACCGGCACCACGCTGCCGCCGCGCGCGATACCGGGCGTGGCGCTGCGTCTCGCGCCGAACCAGGACCTGGTGCGCACACTGGAGAAGGCCGCCGCCGAGGCACGGCTTGGCCGCGCGGCCGTGCGCGGCGGGGTCGCCAGCACCATCGGTGCGCGCTTCGCGGATGCGCCCCCGATCCAGGGATTTGCGACCGAGCTTCTGGTCACGCATGGGATCGTGGGCGAGGCCTCCGCGCTCGACATCGCCATCGTCGATCTCGAGGGCCATATCGGCCAGGGGCGGCTCGCCGCCGGCGACAACCCGGTGCTGATGACATTCGAAGGCTTCCTGGAAGCCATCTGAGAGGGAAACGATGACCGCGCCGATCAGCCGCTTTGCGGTGCCGGAACTCGGGGCCATGGAGCAGGACATCCGCGAGAAGATCCTCGCGGTGCAGGAGAAGGCGGGCTTCGTGCCCAATGTCTTCCTCGCCCTCGCGCATCGGCCGGAGGAGTTTCGCGCCTTCTTCGCCTATCACGATGCGCTGATGGAGCGCGACAGTGGCCTCACCAAGGCCGATCGCGAGATGATCGTCGTGGCCACCAGCGGCGCCAACCAGTGCCTCTACTGCGTGGTCGCGCACGGGGCGATCCTGCGCATCCGCGCCCGCGAGCCGCGCATCGCCGACCAGGTCGCGACCAACTGGCGCAAGGCCGACATCACGGACCGCCAGCGTGCGATGCTCGCCTTCGCCATGCGCGTCTCGCGCGAGGCGGAGGCGGTGAGCGACGCCGACATCGCGGCGCTGGAGGCGCACGGCTTCTCGCGGGAGGACGTGTGGGACATCGGCGCGATCGCCGCGTTCTTCGCGATGTCCAACCAACTCGCGAACCTGATGAGCCTCAGGCCGAATGATGAGTTTTACCTGATGGGGCGGCTGCCGAAGGCGTGAAGCGGCGGGCTCTGCCCGCACCCGCCGGGGCCATTGGCCCCGGGCCCCATTAATCGGGGGCGTTGGGGCAGCGCCAATGACTCACACGGGAATGGCCGCGATCGCCTTGTCCAGCGTCTCGACGATGCGGTCGCACTCGGCGCGCGTGACCACCAGCGGCGGGCAGATCGCCACCACCGTGCCCCAGCGGCTGCCGCCACCGGCGCGGCCCACGATCACGCCCGCGGCCTTGCAGGCATCCACCACGCCCTGCATCGTCGCGTTGTCGAGCTGTTCCTTCGTGGCCTTGTCCTTCACCAGCTCCACGCCGCAGAGCAGGCCCTTGCCGCGCACGTCGCCGACGTTGCGATGCTTCAACAAGCCGCGCAGCCCGTCCATCAGGTAGGCGCCGGTCTCCGCCGCGCGTTCGGCGAGCTTCTCCTCCACCATGATCTCGATGTTGCGCTGCGCCACCGCGGCCGCGACCGGATGCCCGCCATAGGTGTTCACCTGCACCACCTGGCGGTTCAATTCCGGCTCGCCGAGGAAGCTCTCGAACACGCGGTTGCGCACCACGGTTGCCGCGATCGGCAGGTAGGCGCTGGAGATTCCCTTCGCCACCGCGATGATGTCCGGCTTCACGCCATAGTGCTGGTGCGCGAACATCCTGCCCGTGCGCCCGAAGCCGTTGATGACCTCGTCCACGTGCATCAGGATGCCATAGCGCCGGCAGATATCCTCGACCGCCGGCAGGTATTCATCCGGCGGCACCGCGATCCCGACGCCGCTCATGATCGGCTCGACGATCACCTCGGCGACGCTCTCCGGCCCTTCGCCCTGGATCGTCGCCTCCATGTTCTTCACGCAGGCCATGCCGCAGGACGGGTAGGAGAGGCCGAACGGGCAGCGGTAGCAGGTGGGTGGCGCCACGTGCACGAAATCGCCTGAATAGGGCTCGAACTTCGCCTTGCGCTCGCCCATGCCGCCGGCATCGAGTGTCGCCATCGTGGTGCCGTGATAGGCGTAGTAGCGGCTGATCGTCTTGAAGCGGAACTGGCCTGGGTATTCCTGCTTGGCCCATTGCCGCGCGATCTTGATGCCGGCCTCGTTCGCCTCGGAGCCGGAATTGACGAAATAAACGTGGTTGTCGCCACCCATCAGCGTGTTGATCGTGGCGGCGAGGTGTGCTGCCGGCTCGTTCATCGCCGTGTGCGGGAAATACGCGAGCTGCTCCATCTGCTCGGCGGCGACCTGCGCCAGCTCGTGGCGGCCATAGCCGATGTTGACGCACCAGAGCCCGGCCATCGCGTCGAGATACTCGGTGCCATCGGCGTCGCGGATGGTGGAGCCGCCGCCACCCGCCACCACCATCTGCTTCTTCTCCAGCGCGCGATGCTGGACGATCGGGTGCAGCACATTGTCGAGATCCTGCTCGACGATGGCGCGGCGGATCGTGGGGTCGGGGGCGTTGGTAAGCGACATGACGGCCTCGGAAAGCTGTGCGGCGCAGGCCACCACAAATTCGCGGGCCGGGCAAATCCCGGCGCGGCTGCGGCGATTAGACCGCCTCACCCGAGAGCAATCGTGCCACCGTCTTTTCCGTCGCCAGCAGATGCGCGTCCATCAGCGCCGTCGCGCGCGCCGCGTCCCGCGCCAGCACCGCCTGCGCGATCGCCCGATGCTCCCCGGGAATGTCGCGCACCTCCGCCGCAGCCTCGGCGTGACGCAGCAGGCGAACCTTGCGATAGCGTTCCGAATGGTCGCTGAGCAGGTTCCAGAACCGCAGCAGCCATGCGGAGCCGCAGGCGGCCACGAGTGCCGCATGGAAGCGCCGGTGTCGTGCTTCCCACACCGTCGCGGCGGCGCGGTCCTGCTCGCCTTCCGGCAACGCCGTGCGGGACAGCAGGTGCAGGGCCGCGACGATCTCGGCTTCCCACGAGGCGTCGCCATGCGCGATCGCCGCCTCGAGGCAGAGCCGCTCGATGGCCCGCCGCGTCGCCATGAGGTCGGTGAGTTCCGCCACACTCGCCTCGCGCACCCGTGAGCCGCGATGCGTTTCGAGCTCGACCAGGTTCTCCGCCGCCAGCCGCCCCACGGCCTCGCGGATCGGCGTCAGCCCCAGGCCGAAGCGCCCGTGCAGGTCCGCGGCGCGCAGCCGCTCGCCCGGCATCAGCTCGCCATGCAGGATCTCGGCGCGCAGGCGGCGATAGGCGCGTTCGGCCAGCGATCCTGTGTCGTCCTCCTGCGCGTTCGGATGCGGGGCGGTGGGAGGGGCGGCCATCACGGGCTCCATGTTGACAGGATGATTTTATAAAATACGCTGCCATCCATAACAAGCGGGGTCCAAGATGCCGAGCTCCAACTGGTCGCTGGCCACCATCGCCACGCAAGACGGGCCGCTAGCCTGCGTGGAGGCGGGTGGCCGGCTCTATCGCCTTGGTGCCTCGCTGGCCCGCGCCGGCGTGCCGGGCATGACGAGCGTTGCCGCGTTGTTTTCCGATTGGGCGCGCGTCGCGGCGGCGCTGGATGCCTGGCAGCCGGATGCCGCGGACGCCGCGCCGGAGGGCGCGCGCCTCGCCCCGCTGCTCTTCCCCGGCAAGATCCTCTGTGCCGGCGCCAATTACTACGACCATTGCGCGGAGATGGGTGTCACCGACCTGCGCAAGGAAGCGCAGCGCCTGTTCTTCTTCATGAAGCCGCCGCGCAACGCCGTCGTCGGCCCCGGCGCCACCGTGCGCAAGCCGCTCGACACCAAGGCGATGGACTGGGAGGTGGAGCTTGCCGCCGTCATCGGCCGCACCGCCCGCGCTGTGTCCGTGGAGGACGCGCTCGCGCATGTCGCCGCCTACACGGTCGCGATCGACTTCTCCGCCCGCGACCTCAACCGCGCGCCGGAGACGTTCTACAAGCTCGACTGGGTGGCCGGTAAGGCGCACGACACGTGCTGCCCGATGGGCCCGCGCCTGGTGCCTGCCGGCGCCATCGCCAACCCGCAGGACCTGGCGCTGAAGCTCTCCGTCAACGGCACGGTGAAGCAGGACGCGCGCACCGCCGGCATGATCTTCTCGATCGCGGAACAGATCTCCACCGCGTCCCGCATCATGACGCTCGATCCCGGCGATGTGATCCTCACCGGCACGCCCGCGGGCGTTGGCGCGCCGAAGGGTACGTTCCTCTCCGTCGGCGACCGTGTGGTCGCCGAGATCGAGAAGATCGGCACGCTGGACGTCACCATCATCGAAGGAGCCTGAACCATGCGCCGCATTCTCTGTGCCGCCGCCGCCAGCCTTCTCGTCGCCGGAGCGGCGCATGCGCAGGTGCGCCTGCGCTTCTCCACCGCGGCGCCGCCGCCCGACTTCCTCACCAAGTCGATGGAAAGCTTCAAGACGATGGTCGACAAGGACGCGCCCGGCGCGTTCAAGATCGACATCTTCCCGGCCAGCACCTTGTTCCGGCAAGGCACCGAATTTCCGGCGATCGAGCGCGGCACGCTGGAAATGAGCACGGGCACCACATTCGAGGTGGCACAGGAAATCCCGAGCCTCGGCTTCCTCGACCGCGCGTACCTGATCCGCGACTACGCGCATCTGCGCCGCATCTTCGACGGCCCGTTCGGCAAGACGTATACCGAGACGGTTGCGAAGAAGCTCGGCATCCGCATCCTCGCCGTCGGCTATCTCGGCACGCGCGAGGTGAACCTGCGCGAGCAGCGCACGGTGACCACGCCCGCCGACCTCGAAGGCATCAAGATGCGCATGCCGGCGACGCCGGAATGGCTGCTGCTCGGCCGCACGCTCGATGTCTCGCCGGTGCCGATGGGCATGCCGGAGGTCTACCTGGCACTCAAGACCGGCACGATCGACGGGCAGGAAAATCCGCTCACCATCACGGCCGCCGCCAAATTCTACGAGGTGACAAAGACGGTGGTCATGACCAACCACCTGGTGCAGCCGGTGTTCTACGACATCTCGGAGAAGGTCTTCGAGCACCTGCCCAAGGCGCAGCAGGAAGTTCTGGTGCACGACGCGAAGGCGGCGATGGCGGAGAACGACAAGGCGCGGCTCGCCGACGAATCCCGCGTCGTGGCCTTGCTGAAGTCGAAGGGCCTCACCGTGCAGACCCCGGACCTGGCTCCGTTCCGCGCCAACGCCGACAAGGTCTATGCCGACTCGCCGCTGGCGAAGAAGTGGGACCAGAAGCTCATGAAGGAGGTGGAGGCGCAGTAGCTCCGTGCGCCTGCCGCGCCGCGCGGCGGAGCTTGCGGCCGCGCTGATGTTCGCGGTGATGCTCGCGATCTTCGTCCTCAAGGTCACGCTCCGCTACGGCTTCGATGCGGCACCGGACTGGTCGGACGAGGTCGCGGCGATCCTGTTCGTCTGGATCGTGTTCTGGGCGGCCGCCTTCATCGTGCCGCTGGAGGCGCATATCCGTTTCGATCTCGTTCTGCGCGTCTTCCCGCCCGGCGCGCAGCGCGCGATCGCGGCGCTGCGCCATCTCGTGGTGATCGGGCTGTTCGGCGCGGGGCTGCCGGCCGCGCTCGGCTACATCCTCTTCCTGCACCGGCAGACGACGCCGGTGCTCGGGTTGCCGCTCGACTGGGTCTATGCCTGCTTCGGCGCCTTCCTCGTTGCCGTGCCCGTCCGCTCCCTCGTCGCGCTGTGGCGGTTGCTGCGGCGGGCGCCGGCGCCAGGCATCGTGCCGTGATTCTTGCTGCCGCCTTCGCCATCTTTCTCGGCCTTGCCATCGCCGGCGCGCCGATCGGGCTCGCCATGATGGGCTCTGGTTTCGCCTATCTGTTCATCACCGGACAGGACCCGGGCCTCGTCGTGGACCAGGTGATGAACTCGCTCTACGGCTCCTACCTTCTGATCGCGGTGCCGCTGTTCATCTTCGTCGCCAACATGATGAGCGGCGGCGGCGTGCTGGACCGGCTGTTCGCGCTGGCCGCCGCCGGCCTCGGCCGCAGACGTGGCGGGCTCGCCCAGGCCAATGTCGCCACCAACCTCGTCTTCTCCGGCATGTCCGGCAGTGCGGTCGCCGATGCCGCGGGACCGGGGCTCGTCGTCGCGCGGATGATGATCGCATCGGGCGGCTACACGCCGGGCTTCGCCGCCGCGACCTCCGCCGCCGCGGCCACGATCGGGCCGCTCGTTCCGCCCTCGATCCCGATGATCTTCTACGCCCTCATCGCCAACACCTCGGTCGCGGCGATGTTCCTCGCGGGGCTCGTTCCCGCGTTTCTGATGGCGGGCGGGATGATCACGGCGATCGCGCTGCTGGCCAGGCGGCGGAATTTTCCGGTGATGACGGACGCGCCGCCGATGTCCGCGCAACTCGTCCTGCGCGCGCTGCCGGCGCTGTCGCTGCCGGTGCTGCTGGTCGGCATCATCTATGCCGGCATCGCGACCCCCACGGAGGCGGCGGCGGTCGCGGCGGCCTACGCCGTCGTGCTGGCGCTGGTGATGGAGCGGGCGTCGCTCGGCTCCATCTACCGCGCCATCGTGGAATCCGTGCGTGCCATCGCGACGGTGGGCCTCGTGATCGTCGGGGCCTTCGTCTTCAACTACATGGTGGCGGACGCGGGCCTGCCGCAGGTGCTGGCGCGGGCGCTTGCCGCCTGGCATCCCGGGCCGCTGATGTTCCTTGCCGCGGTGAACATCGTGTTCCTCGCCCTCGCCTGCGTGCTGGACGCGATCACGATGCTGCTCGTCCTCGTGCCGCTGCTGGTGCCGCTCGCGGTCTCGCTCGGCATCAACCCGGTGCAGTTCGGCGTGGTGCTGATCCTCAACATGATGATCGGGCTCGCCCTGCCGCCGCACGGGCTGCTGCTCTTCGTCATGCACTCGCTGACCGAGGCACCGATCGGCGCCATCTTCCGCGAGGTGATGCCGCTGGTGCTGAGCCTCCTCGTCGTCCTCGTGGCCACCACGCTGATCCCGGCCGTCAGCCTCGCCCTCCCGCACGCCCTCGGCTACTAGGGGGCGGTCTTTCCTGGAGGCATCCATGCACGACTTCCGAGGCCAGAAGGTCATTGTCACCGGTGCTGCCGGCATCCACGGCAAATGGATCGCCGCCGCCTTCGCCCGCGCCGGTGCCACGCTGTGCCTCTCGGACCTGCGCGGCGAGAAACTGACAGCGCTCGTCGCGGAACTCGGCCTCGATCCCGCCGCCACGCCGACCCATGCCACCGACCTGCGCCAGGAATCCTCCATCGCCGAACTCGCAGCGCTGGTGGAGCGCGCATGGGGGGCGCCCGACGTGCTGGTCAACGTCGCCGGGCTCTATCCGCGGACCGGCCTGCTGCACGATCTCGACCCCGAGGTGTTCGACACGATCATGGCGGTCAACCTGCGCGCGCCGTTCCTGATGGTCCGTGCGTTCGCGAAACAGATGATCGCGCGGGGCATCAAGGGGCGCATCGTCAATATCGGTTCCGGTGCCGCGCGGCAGATGGTGACGGGCGGGGTCACGTACTGCACCAGCAAGGCGGCGCTGGAGCGGCTCAGCAAGGGCCAGGCGCTGGAGCTCGCGCCGCATGGCATCCGCGTCAATGTGGTCGAGCCCGGCTTCGCGGCGGGCAGCGAGGTGAGTGCCCTGCCCGCAGACTACGTGGCACGGATGGAGGCGCGGATCCCGCTCGGCCGCAGTTCCGGGCCGGGGGACGCGTCGGCGGCGGTGTTGTTCCTGTGCTCGGAGGAATCCGCCTTCGTCACCGGCGCGGTGCTCGCGGTGGATGGCGGCAACTCGATCGGAACCTACCAGCCGGCGAGCGCCAAGGGCTAGGCCGCCAGAAACAGCAGCGCCGGACCAGGTTGCCCTGGCCCGGCGTGCCGCGGCTACCCGCCTTGCCTGGGATCAGAAGGCAAGCCAGGCGAAGGCGTAGATCGTATCGTTCGCGGAAGCATTGCGGCTGAAGCCGTCGTAATTGCTGCCGCCGCCGTTGAACTGGGTGTAGGCGATGAACTGCACGCCCAGCTTGAGGTTGGCGAACGGTGCGCCCCAGGACTTCTCCTTGCCGAACGGGATATAGTCCACCTCGCCGATGAAGGCCGTGCTGTTGGGGCTGCCGTTGTTGCTCCCGCTCACCGATGAGGGCGCGTAGAGAACGGAGTCCGCGGTGCCGTAGGTCTCGTCCACGCCCAGCGTGAACTGGTAGGTCTGGTCGCGGACCCAGGTGCCGTTGACGCGGAAGTCGTTGAGCGCGTGATGCGGTTCACCGGCCCCGCCCAGCGCGGAGGTGGCGCGCAGGTTCTGTTCTTCATACGTGTAGATCGCGTTCACCGTGTAGATGTTGGGACCGTCGCCGATGAACTCGTAGCCGGCGTCCACGCTGTAGTCGGTGTAGGAGTCGGTGCCCACGCCCACGGAATCCACCGGCTGCAGGTTGGCGTTCATGTACAGGGCGCCGACATGGGCGGAGTTGTCGCCCCAGTCCCACTCATAGGCGACACGGACGTAGGGAATGGCACCATCGCCGTTGCCGGCCTGCGGATAGACGCCCAGCGTCTTGGCCATGCTGTCGTCCATCACCTGGTAGGCGCCGCCCTCGACGTAGAGCTTGGAGTTCCACCAGCCATAGGCGGTAAGGCCCACCACGTTGCCCGCCAGCGCGCCGGCCAGCAGCGGCGCCGCGGTCGGGGTCGGTGCCAGCGCGGAGGCGACATAGGGGTAACCCCAGGCATAGGTGGAATTCCACGGGTCCTGCACGGTCGGGTTGTTGTTCAACGACAGGCCGACGCGCAGCGTGTTGGAGCCCATGTCGAACTCGTAGGTTGCGCGCAGATCCGTGTTGTCGAGCGCCTCGGCGACGTTCACGCCGTCATACGTGCCTTGGATGAACCCGCCGAAATAGTCGTTGATGCGCCCGGCCAGGAACACGCTGATCTGGTCGATCGCCGGATTGGTGTTCTTGGCGAAGTGCGGCGCGGGCGGCGGGTCCTGGTTGCCGGAGGTCTGCGTCAGCGAGGTCAGCACCATCGCCGAGAGCGGGATCTTCGATGCCAGGCCCGAGCCGCCGCCCTGCGTATAGCCGCCAATCTTGAAGGCGCGGCCGAACGGGGTGAGCTGCGGGCCGAACCCGCCGACATGGCAGGCAGTGCAGGGCTGTCCGGTCTGTGACGCGAAAGCCGGCAACGCATGCGCCGGGCGCATCGACCACAGCAGCAGCACCGGCAGCAAAACGGCCAGGGCCCGCCATGGCGGGAACCCGGCCGCATCATACGCTTTCCTGAACATCATAGTCCTCCGAAACAGACGCTCGACGGCGTCATTGCGGTAATTTTATCGTTTCGCCGCCTTGCACCTTGATCTCGATCAATGGAGCGTCTGGAGGTAGGCGATGATGTTGCCGCGGGCCGTGGCGTCGGGCAGGCCGGGAAAGCTCATCTTGGTGCCGGGCACGACGTGGCGGGGGTTCGCCAGGTACTTGTCCAGCTCATCCGCGCTCCAGACCAGGTCGCTTTTCTCGTTGGCCGCCGAATAGCTGTAGCCGGGAACCGAGCCGGCCTTCCGGCCGACCACCCCGAACAGGCTTGGGCCGATCTTGTTCTCGCCCTTCTCCACGCTGTGGCAGATCGCGCAGCGCTGGTGAAAGACGGTCTTCCCGGCGGCGGCATCGGCCGCGTTCGCGCTGTGCAGCGGCAGGGCCGCGGCGCTGAAGGCGAGAGCCAGGATGGTACCGAGCGTAAGGCGCATGCGCATGACGGGATCCTCCGTTTCAACTTTTTCATGTTCTGCTGCTGCGGATGCGAACGCCTTGATCGAAATCAACGCCTTGTAAGCTGACCGGCATCTCTTGCCGCGCCATCCCATTGTCCTGTTAGATTATTCCATGTCCATCACCACCGCCGCGCCGGCCGACGAATTCGCCGGAATCAATCCCTGGAACCTGGTCTGGGTGGCGGTCGCGCTGGCCTGCCTGGTGGCCGCCATCGCCGCGCCCGGCCTCTGGGCGCTGACCTTCGTCCACATTTTCTGCGGCCTGCTCTGGACCGGGATCGACCTGTTCATGGGCTTCGTGATGGGGCCGATCCTGCGCCAGGTGTCGCCGCCAGCGCGGCGCGCCATCGCCTGCCGGCTGATGCCGAAGATGCTGTTCCTGATGCCCACGCTCGCGGCGCTGACGGGTACCGCGGGCTGGTTCCTGGCCGGGCGCATCGGCTTCCTCGCCATGCCCTGGCCGCAATACGCCTGGGTGGCCGCGGCGCTGGTGATCATCACCATCCTGACGATCCAGGGCCTCGGCCTGCTGCTGCCGACCAACCTCATGGTCTATTTCGAGCTGCGCAAGCCGCAGCCGGACGTGCCGCGCATCGCCCGGCTGATGCGGTTCTATGTCTACGGCGTGGGCTTCCAGGGCGTGCTGCAGATCGTCATCATCATGATCATGGCCAGGTTCGGCAGCGGGTTGTAGGCACCGCTCGCGATTCGCCTTTTGCGCGAGGCCATGCTAGCGGCCCTGTTATGCAAGCCCGTCATACCATCTCTGCCGTCATGCTGGCCGCCGCCATCGGGGCCGGGGGCATGGCCGCAAGGCCCGCGCGCGCCGCGAGCATGCCGGGCTGCGATTCCATGCTGCTTCCGGCCGTGCAGCTCAAGCATGTCGGCCGCGGCTTCTCCCGCTGGCATTCCGGCATCGACCTCATGGCCCCCTGGGGCTCGCCCGCCCGCGCCGCTGCCGGCGGCACCATCGTCTACCAGGGCTGGTATTACGGTTACGGCAAGATGATCGACATCAGCCACGGCAACGGCGTGGTCACGCGCTACGGCCATCTCGCCGCCTTCATGCCCGGGCTGCATGTCGGCAGCACGGTCGCCGCCGGGCAGCAGATCGGCCGCGTCGGCAACACCGGCTTCGCCCATGGCGCGCACGTGCATTTCGAGGTGCGGATCGGCGGCCACCCCGTGAACCCCGCACCCTACCTCGCCATGGCCGCCTGCCCCGCCGGCATGCCGGCGGGCCCGCGCGTGGAGGAGGCCCAGGCACCAGCGCCCCTGCCGCTGCCGCCCACGCCGGTTCCGCCGCCCGCCGTCGCGGTGGCCCAGGCCCCGAGCCACTGAACCCTTGACGCGCCCGCCCCCGCTGCCCTAACGCCGCCGTCATGATCATCTCGATCAAGCGCATGACGACGAAGACGACGTCCCTGGCGGGCGTCCTCTTGCGTGTGCGCGCGGCACCAGCCGCCTGAACCCAAGAGGCCCCGCCGGATCAGGCGGGGCAGCAACCAGCATCCCCGCGCTTCCGGCTCCATCCACAGGAGCGAGCGTCATGGATGTCCCACTTCCCCACCTCGAAGGCCGCAGCCTGCCGGCCAGCCCCCATATCGCCATCGTCGGCGCCACCGGGGCGGTCGGCGCCGAGCTGCTGGCAACGCTGGAGGCACGCGGCTTCCCCGCCGCCTCGGTCCGCGCGCTGGCCTCGGAGCGCTCGGCGGGCAAGCGCGTGCCCTTCGCGGGGCGGGAACTCACCGTGGAGGCGCTGGGCCCCGGCAGCTTCGAGGGCGTGGACCTGGCGCTGTTCTCCGCCGGCGCTTCCGTCTCCCGCCGCTGGGCGTCGGCGGCGGTGGCGGCGGGCGCCGTCGTGGTGGACAACTCCTCCGCCTTCCGCATGGCGCCGGACGTGCCGCTGGTGGTGCCGGAGGTGAACGCGGCGGCGATCGGCACCCATACCGGCATCATCGCCAATCCCAACTGCGTCGCCATCATCATGACCGTGGCGCTGGCGCCGCTGCACCGCGCGCAGCCGATCCTGCGCATCCAGGCGGCGACCTACCAGGCGGCCTCGGGCGCCGGGGCGGCGGCCATGGCGGAGCTGCGCGACGCGACGGAGGCGGCGCTGGAGGGGCGCGCGTACGAGCCGCGCGTCATGCGCCACCCCTACGCGTTCAACCTGTTCAGCCACGACGCCGCGATGGACCCCGAGACACTGCACAACGGCGAGGAGCTGAAGGTGATGGCGGAGACCCGGCGCATCCTCGCCGCCCAGATGCCCATCGGCGTCACCTGCATCCGCGTGCCCGTGCTGCGGGCGCACGCGATCGCGCTCACCGTTTCGTTCGCGGAACCGATGGAACCCGCGCGCGCGAGGGCGGTGCTGGAAGCGGCCGAGGGCGTGCGCCTGGTGGACGATCCGGCGGCAAACCACTTCCCGATGCCCGGCGAGGCAGAGGGCCAGGGCCTCGTGCTCGCGGGACGCATCAGGCAGGATTTCTCGGATCCCTCCGGGCGCAGCGTGTCCCTGTTCGTGGCGGGGGACCAGCTGCTGAAGGGGGCGGCGCTCAACGCGGTGCAGGTCGCGGAGAGGTTGCTGCCGACGTAACGGCGTTCCTGCCCGGAAGACGGAACCAAGGAACGCCCGCCCGCCGGGTCCCGGCGCGCGGCGGGCGCCGGGAGACTACGCGGTGGCCTGGCCGTTCTGCAGGCCGCTGGGGGCGCCCTGGGCGCGCCTGCTCTGCCAGAGGGCGAGGAAGTCGATCGGCTGCAACAGCACCGGCGGGAAGCCGCCGTCGCGCGTCGAGGTCGCCAGCACGTCGCGCGCGAAGGGGAACAGCAGCCGCGGACATTCCACCAGCAGCACCGGCTCCACGCTCGCCTCGGGGATGCCGCTCAGCGTGAACACGCCGGCATAGACGAGATCGGCGAGGAAGACGCGGGCCGGCTCCGTGCCCGGCGCGGGCGCGGGGTCGAACGCCTCGGCGCGGATCGCGAGCCCCACCTCGAAGCTGTTCTGCCCCTCCGTCACGCGGCGGGCCTGGACGTCCAGGTTGATCTCCACGCGCGGCGGCTGGCGCAGCGCGGTGTAGATCATGGGGGCGCCCGGGACCTCGAAGGAAAGGTCCTTCACATACTGCATGTTCACCAGCAGCGGCGGGGCGGATTGTTGAGCGGTCTCGGACATCGGCGTCTCCGCAAGGGTGTGGCCCGGTAGCACGGGGCCGGCACGGCGCCAACCGCTGGGGCCGGCCGGGACGGGTCAAGTTCCGTTGGAGCCTAGACGCGCCAGGAGATCGTCTCGGGCGGCGGGGCGGTGGGGTCGCAGAGCAGCCAGGTGCCGTTGGCGACGGAAATCCCGGTCATCGCCATGATGAACCCCCAGTGGCAGACCACGAGCGTCGCGGACCAGTCCGCCAGCGCCGCCTGGGCGTCGCGGAACAGGGCGGCGCGGTCCAACACGCTGTCGTGCGGCTCCGGCCCGTCCGGCCACCAGCGCTCCTCGAGTGGCGAGAAATCCAGGTGCGGCCACATCGTCTCCAGCCGCGAGCGGGGGGTGCCGACGTCGCAGACGAAGGCGTAGCGCTCCCGCACCAGCGGCTCGACTTCCACCTTGAGGCCCAGCGCCTGGGCGATGGGGCGCGCCGTCTGCAACGTGCGCGTGTAAGGGGAGGTGACGATGCGCCGGATGCCCGCGCCACCGAGCGCCTCCGCCGCGCGCCGCGCCTGCTCGTGGCCAAGCTCCGTCAGCCGCGGATCCTCGATGCCGGGGTCGCGGCGGGACTCCGAGAAATGCAGGTTGAACTCGCTCTGGCCGTGGCGCAGCAGGATCATGACGTGGCTGTAACTAGCCGAGCGCTGCGCATTTCGCCAGGGAGCCGGCGCCAGGGTTGCTTCCCGGACAGGGATGCCGCCCGGACCCGGATGACCGTCAGGTAACCTCCGCCCCGATTGTGCCACGGTGATCGGCACCCTATGTCGGGCGGCCAATGGCGGCGCCCAGGGGCACGGCGCCCATACGCCCAGTGCCCAAAGCCGGCGGATGAGAACGAGGTGATGTACCCGACATGACGGGATCAGGCAGTTTTCCGGTCGATATCGTCCTGTTCGCCATGGTGGCCGTGTTCCTGGCCCTGCGGCTGCGCAGCGTGCTGGGCCGCCGCCAGGGCTTCGAGCAGGCGCCGCGCCCGCAGCCGGCGCCGCCGGGCGCCGGCGCCGTGATCGAGGGGCATGCCGAGCCCGCGCCCGCCCGCCCGGTGCCGGACCCCGCCTCCAAGCTCGGCCAGACGCTGCTCGCGATGGGGCGGATCGACCATGGCTTCACCCCGCAGCGCTTCCTCGACGGGGCGGAGGCGGCGTTCCGCATGATCGTCACCGCGTTTGCCGCCGGCGACCGCGCCACGCTCTCGCCGCTGCTGGCGCCGGAGACGCTCGCGGGCTTCGAGGCCGCGATCGCCGCGCGCGAGGCGGCGGGGGAGAAGCAGCTCACGGACATACGCGGCGTGCACGCAATCGAGATCACCGACGCCGGACTCGCCGGCACCCGCGCGCATATCCAGCTGCGCATCGTCTCCGACCAGGTCAGCCACACGCTGGGCCGCGACGGCAGCATCGTCCACGGCACCGATGCGGTGACGGAGATCACCGACCTCTGGACGCTGGAGCGCGACCTCGGCCAGCCGGACCCGACCTGGCGCCTCGCCGCCGCGCGCAGCGCCTGATGCGCCGCGCCCTCGTCTGCCTGGGTGCCATCGCCCTGCTCGCCGGCTGCGCCGTGCGCCCGCCCAGCGCCCTGCCGCCGCCCGCGGTGCCGGTGCCGCAGGGCCAGGGGGTGGCGTTCACCCACGTGGACTTCGCGCTCATCCCCGGCTGGTCCGCCGACAACGCGGCCGCGGCGCTGCCGCCCTTCATCGGCGACTGCGACACGCTGGCCGGCCACCCGAACACGGACCTCGGCGGCGCGGGCACGGCGCGGGCGATGGGCGGCACGGCGGGCCCGTGGCGGCTCGCCTGCGGGGAAGCCCGCGCGGTGCCGCCCGGTGACACCAGCGCCGCGCGCGCCTTCTTCGAGCATGCGTTCGACGCCTATCTCGTCTCCCAGGACGGGTCCGCGACGGGGCTGTTCACCGGCTACTACGAGCCGGAGTTCGAGGGCTCGCTCAAGCGCGAGGGGCCGTACCAGACGCCGATCCTGCGCCGCCCGCCCGGCCTGCAGGAAGGCCAGGTGCTGCCGGACCGCGCCGCCATCGAGCGCGGCGCGCTGGCGTCCCAGCACCTGGAACTGCTGTGGCTGAAATCCCCGATCGACGCGTTCTTCCTTTCGGTGGAGGGCGCGGGGCGCATCCGCCTGCCGGAT
Organism: uncultured Pseudomonadota bacterium; assembly: GCA_963764465.1. GTDB lineage: Bacteria > Pseudomonadota > Alphaproteobacteria > Acetobacterales > Acetobacteraceae > JAJXXT01. The sequence continues at coordinate 1,043,630 of CAVXSO010000007.1, forward strand.
GGCAGCGTGCTGCGCGTGACCTATAACGGCCAGAACGGCCACCCCTATGTCCCGATCGGGCGGGTGCTGGTGGACCGGGGTGCCATGACGATGGACCAGGTGACGATGCAGTCCATCCGCGCCTGGCTCGACAGCCATCCCGCCCAGGCGCAGGACGTGATGGACCAGGACCCGTCCTACGTGTTCTTCCGCGTCGAGCAGGGTTCGGCCGATATCGGCCCGCCCGGCGCGCTGGGCACGCCGCTCTCGGCGGACCGGTCGCTCGCGGTGGACAAGGCCTACCTGCCGCTCGCCGCCCCGGTCTTCGTGCTGACGACGGACCCGGTGACGGGCCAGCCGATCCGCCGGCTGATGGTGGCCCAGGACCTCGGCGGCGCGATCAAGGGTGCCGTGCGCGGCGATATCTTCTTCGGCTGGGGCAAGGGCGCCGAGGAGCGGGCCGGCAGGATGCGCCAGGACGGGCAGGCCTATATCCTGCTGCCCAAGGGCGCCGCCGTCGCGACGGCGCGCTAGGCGCGGGCCGGGAGGCCAAAAAACCCCGCTGCCGCAAGGGAACCGGTGCTATACCCGCGCGAGCTTGGGCGGAGGCGGCGATGGTCTCGCTCTCGGTCAACGGCACGCAGCATGAACTCGACATCGAGCCGCAGACGCCACTGCTCTGGGTGCTGCGCGACGAGCTCGGGCTCACCGGCACCAAGTTCGGCTGCGGCATCGCGCAATGCGGCGCCTGCACCGTGCACATGAACGGCGTGCCAGTCCGCTCCTGCCAGGTGCCGGTGGGCAGCCTCGCGGGCGTCGCCATCGTCACCATCGAGGGGCTCTCGCCCGATGCCTCCCACGCCGTGCAGCGCGCCTGGGTGGAGCAGGACGTGCCGCAGTGCGGCTACTGCCAGTCCGGGCAGATCATGGCCGCCGCGGCGCTGCTCGCGGGGAACGAGGCGCCGAGCGACGCGGAGATCGACGCGGCGATGACCAATATCTGCCGCTGCGGCACCTATCCGCGCATCCGCGCGGCGATCCACCGCGCCGCCGGAATGATGCGGGAGTGAAACGATGAACGCGATCCTTTCCCGCCGCGCCTTCGTCGCCAGCCTCACCGCGTCCGGTGCCATGCTGCTCGCCCCGCGCGCCTCGGCGGCGGCGGCCCCGTGGTCCGTGCCCGATCCCGCCGGCAGCGCGGAGCTGGGTCCGTGGCTGCTCATCGAGCCCGATGGCGGCGTTACCATCCGCGTCGCGCATTCGGAGATGGGGCAGGGTATTTACACCACGCTGCCGATGCTCATCGCCGAGGAGCTGGACTGCGACTGGCGGCAGGTGCGCGCCGAATACGCCGATCCCGGCCGCAACCTGCGCGACGGCGCCTATGGCAACATGAGCACGGGCGGCAGCCGCTCCATCCGCACCTCGTTCGAGGCGCTGCGCCAGGTGGGGGCGCACGCGCGTGCCCGCCTCGTCGCGGCGGCGGCCAGGCGCTGGGGCGTGGCACCCGCGGACTGCGCCACGCAGGACGGCGTCGTGCGCCACGCGGCGAGCGGACGCAGCGCGGCGTATGGCGAGCTGGTGCGCGAGGCGGCGACCATCGCGCTGCGGGCCGAGCCCGCGCTGAAGCCGCGCTCCGCCTTCCGCCTCATCGGCACGCCACGGGCGCGGCTCGATACGGCACCGAAATGTAACGGCAGCGCCATGTTCGGCATCGACGTGCGCGTGCCGGGGATGCTCTACGCCGCCGTCTCGCTCTGCCCGGTGCCGGGCGGCAGGCTCGCCTCCCACGACGCCGCCGCGGTGATGTCGCGGCGCGGCGTCAGGGCGGTGGTGGAGGTGCCGGGCGGTGTCGCCGTGGTCGCGGACCGGTTCTGGCGCGCCAAGGAAGCCGCCGCCGCCCTGCCCGTGACATGGGAGACGGGGGAAGCGGGCCACACCGACAGCGCGCAATTCGCCGCGATGTACCGGGCGGCGCTTGATGGCGAGCTCGCGGTCGCGAAACGCCGGGGCGACGTCGAGGCGGCGATGCGCGGGCAGGTGGTGGAGGCGCTCTACGAGGTGCCGCACCTCTCGCACGCGCCGATGGAGCCGCTGAACGCGACGGCGCATGTCCACGACGGCGTGGTGGAGGCCTGGCTCGGCACGCAGTTCCCCGGCCTCGCCATCACGCTCGCCGCGCGCGCGGCGGGTGTGGCCGAGGAAAACGTGGTGCTGCACAACTGCTTCCTCGGCGGCGGGTTCGGCAGGCGCTCGATGAACGACGAGCTGGTGCAGGCGGTGATCGTTGCGAAATCGGTTGGGGCGCCGGTGAAGCTGGTGTGGACGCGCGAGACCGATATCCGGCGCGACCGCTTCCGCCCGCAGGCGGCGATCCGCATGCGCGCGGCACTCGAGGGCGGCAAGCCCAGGGCGCTCTCGGTCGCGACGGCCGTGGGGTCCATCACCCGCTCGCTCTGGGGCCGCGATCCGGGGCCGGTCGAGGCGTCCGCGGTGGAGGGGCTGGCCAACACGCCCTATGACGTCGCGAACCTGCTGGTGCGCTGCAAGCTGCTCAACACGCATATCCCGGTGATGTTCTGGCGCAGCGTCGGCAGCAGCCAGAACGCCTTCGCCATGGAGAGCTTCGTCGACGAGATGGCGCACGCGGCCGGGACCGATCCCTACAGGTTCCGCCGCGAGCTGCTCTCGCACCGGGCGGACATGCTGCGCGTGCTCGATACGGTCGCGGAAAGATCCGGCTGGGGCAGCGAGATGCCCAGGCGGCACGGGTCGCGGTGGGGGCGCGGCATCGCGATCCACGAATCCTTCGGCACCATCGTCGCGGAAGTGGCGGAGGTCGCGGTGGACCCAGGGAGGGCGGGGGCGGGGGCGGTGCGCGTTGCGCGCATCGTGGCGGCGGTGGATTGCGGCACCGTGGTCAACCCGCGCATCGCCACGATGCAGGTGGAGAGCGCGGTGATCTACGGGCTCACGGCGGTGCTGTACGACGCCATCACGATCCGCGACGGCGCCGTGGTGCAGGGCAATTTCGACACATACCCGATGCTGCGCATGGCCGAGGCGCCGGTGATCGAGACGCATCTCGTCCCCAGCGGCCGGCCGATCGGCGGCCTCGGGGAGCCGGGCACGCCGCCGGTGGCACCGGCCGTGTGCAACGCGATCTTCGCGGCGACCGGCGTGCGCGTCCGCTCCCTGCCCATCGCGGGCACAAGGCTCGCCGGTACGATCTGAGAGGATCCGCCTTGCCCCCGCCCATGGCTTGCCGCCGTTTGGCCGCAAGCCGGGCCAAGATTCGCGTGGCAACGAGGGGAGCCCGAGGATGAAGCGCTTCATCGCGATAGCCGCCGCCGCTTCGCTGCTGGCTGGCACGGCGCTCGCCCAGCCCTATCAGCAGCCGCCGGGCCATGGCGGCCCGCCGCCCGGCCATGGCGGCCAGATGGAAGGCCCGCCGCACGGTCCGCCCCCGCCGAGCCACGGCGCGCCGCCGCCCGGCCACGGTGGCTACGACCATGGCCCGCCGCCGCCCGGCTATCGCGGCCCGCCGCCGCAAGCCCGCGAGTGGCGCAAGGGCGAGCATTACGACGGCCGTGGCGAATGGGTGGATTGGCACCGCGAGCACCTGCACGAGCCGCCGCCGGGCTACGAGTGGGTGGATACCGGCGCGCAGTTCGTGCTCGTCGCCGTGGCGACCGGCATCATCACGGACGTGCTGCTGCACGCCATGCACTGAGGCGCGTCGCGGCACGCGCGGCCTGATCCGGCGGCGTCAGCCGTTCTCGTCGCGGGGGCGCAGCAGCGATTCCTGCAACGTCTCGCGCCCGGCGCGGGTGGCGCGGCCATGGGCCTCCTGGCGCTGGCGCTCGGCGAGCAGGTCCGCGGCCTCCATCGCGATGCGGGCCGCGGCGAGGCGGGCACGGGCGAGAACCGTCGCCTCCATCGCGCGCGCCTGGGCGGCTTCCGCCTCGGCCAGCGCCGCGCGGCCACGCGGCAGCCAGGCGGCGTAGGCCTCCACCGCGGCGTCGTCGGCCGCGAGGTCCTCGGCCGCCTCGCGCTCGGTCTCCAGCCTGCGGCGGGCGGCGCGCGCCTCCGTCTCCGCCTGGTCCTGCGCCGCCTGGGCCTCCCCGAGCGCGCGGGAGGCGGCCTCCAGCCCCTGCCGGCGCAGGCGCAGCAGCGTAGCGAGGGCCGCGGGGGTCATTCGCCGGCTTCGGCGAGGATGGCGGCGAGCTGGGCGAATCCGGCCGCGGGTTCGCGGCGTTCCCCGGGCGCCTGGCGCAGCAGCGCCTCGATCGCCGGGGCGGCCGCCAGCGCCGCATCCGCCGCCGGGTCGGCGCCCCGCTGGTAGGCGCCGAGCCGCACCAGGTCCGCGAGGTCCGCCGCCTGCGCCAGCGCCGCGCGCGCACCGGCAGCCGACCTGGCCTCGTGCGGCTCCAGGCAGCCCGGCACGGTGCGCGAGAGGGAGCGCAGCACGTCCATCGCCGGGTAGCGGCCGGACTCGGCGATGCGCCGGTCCAGCACCACGTGCCCGTCCAGGATGCCGCGCACCGCGTCCGCCACGGGCTCCGTCATGTCGTCGCCATCCACGAGGACCGTCGCGAAGAGCGTGATGCTGCCCGCGCCTTCCTCGCCTGGCCCGGCGCGCTCCAGCAGGCGGGGGAGCTCGGCGAAGACGCGGGGCGGAAAGCCGCGGGCGGCAGGCGGCTCCCCTGCGGCGAGGCCGATCTCGCGCAGCGCGGCGCAGAACCGGGTCACGCTGTCGAGCAGCAGCAGCACGCGCCTGCCCTGGTCGCGGAAATGCTCGGCAATCGCCATGGCGGCGCGGGCGGCGTCGCGCCGTGCCAGCGGCGGCGCGTCGGACGTGGCGATGACGATGACGGAGCGCGCCAGCCCCTCACCGAGGTCGTCCTCGAGGAAGGAGCGGACCTCGCGCCCGCGCTCGCCCACCAGGCCCGCGACCACCACATCGGCCACGGCGTCGCGCGCCAGCATGCCAAGGAGGGTGGACTTGCCCACGCCCGGCCCGGCGAACAGGCCGAGCCGCTGTCCCTCCCGGCAGGTGGCGAACAGGTCCAGCGCCGCGACGCCGAGCGCCAGCCGCGGCCCGAGGCGGGCGCGCGTGGCGGCGGCGGGGGGCGAGGCCTCCAGCGGCGCGGAGACGGTGCCGCGCGGCAGGGGCCCGCGCTGGTCCACCGCGTTGCCCAACGGGTCCAGCACGCGGCCGAGCCAGGCCTCGCAGGGGTAGAGCGCCGCCGGCCTCGGCCGCAGGCTGGTGCGCACGGCATCCCCCGGGGCGAGCCCGGTGGTGGCGGCGAACGGCATGGCGATGGCAATGCCGGGCGAGAAACCCACCAGCTCCGCCGGGATGGGGGCGGCGTCGCGGGGATGCAGCATCACCCGCGCGCCGATGCCGGCCAGCCCGCCGAGGCCCGCCACCTCCACCGCCAGGCCGCGCACGGACGCGACCCGGCCCTCCACGATCGCGGTGTCGATGGCGGCGAGCGCGCCGGTGGCGGCCTGCAACCGCGTGGTGAGGGCCTGGAGCTGTGGGAGCACGGTCATTCTCGTAAAATTAGACGAAACGTGAGGATGTTTCGTCGAAATTACGCAGCCAGGATGAAAATTGAGTGGACAAAGAGGCGAATCGACCGCACAAATGTAACCATAGGTTGTATGGAGGGCTTGGATGCGCGTCCTGCTGGTTGAAGACGATCTGGTGGCCGCGCGTGGGATCGCGCTCATGCTGCGCGGCGGCGGCGCCGTGGTGGACCAGGCGGACACCGGGGAGGAAGCGCTCGAGCTCGCGCGCCACTACGACTACGACATCGTGGTGCTGGACCTGATGCTGCCGGACATCGAGGGGTTCGAGGTGGTGCGCCGGATGCGCGGGGCACGGGTGGAAACCCCGGTGCTGATCCTCTCCGGCCTCAACCGTCCCTCAGCGAAGGTGAAGGGCCTCGGCGCCGGGGCGGACGACTACATCACCAAGCCGTTCGACCAGGCGGAGCTGCTGGCGCGGCTGCAGGCGGTGGTGCGGCGCAGCAAGGGGTTCAGCCAGCCGGTGCTGCACGCCGGCAACGTGAAGCTCAACCTGGACAGCCGGGAAGTGACGGTGAACGGCAAGGTCGTGCACCTCACCGGCAAGGAATACGCAATCCTGGAGCTGATGGTCCTGCGCAAGGGCATGGTGCTGACGAAGGACGCGTTCCTCAACCACCTCTACGGCGGCATCGACGAGCCGGAGATGAAGATCATCGACGTCTTCATCTGCAAGCTGCGCAAGAAGCTGGCACAGGCCGGCGCGGACAACCTGATCGGCACGGTCTGGGGCCGCGGCTACATGGTGCGCGACCCCGAACGCAACGCCGAGCGCCTGGGGGAGCCGGCGATCCCGGTGCAGGCCCGCGACGAGCAGCGCGTGCTGGCGGCCTGACGCGGCCCGCCGGCGGGGAACGCGCGCGTGGGCCCTGGGCCCACGCGCGGAACCCGCGTCAGGCGGCGAGCTCGAGGCCCGTCGCGTCGAAGGCGGCGAACAGCTTCTGCGCGGCCTCCGCCGGAAGCGGCAGGTGCGGCGGGCGCTGGTGGTTCCACGAAGCATCGCCCGTGCGGCGCGCGACCAGCGCCTTCAGCGCCGGGATCAGCGGCGCGGAGGTCACGGCCTTGCGGATCGCGGAAAGCTGCGTCTGTGCCGCCTCCGCTGCCGGCGTCCCCGCGTTCGCGTAGACCACGGCGCTGACCGAACAGCCGACATTCGCCGCGGCCGTGATGCAGCCCGCACCGCCGGCGCGCAGCAGGTCGTGCAGCGCCCCGTCGTCGCCGCAGAAGACCTCGAACCCGTCCTTGGCGAACGCATCGACGTAGGACTTGGTGTTCGCGAAATCGCCCGATGAATCCTTGATGCCCTGGAACACGCCGGGGTGGGCGGCACGCAGCCGGGCGATCAGCGGCACCGTGATCGGCACCGCGGACTGCGCGGGGAAGTGGTAGAAATAGACCTTCGCCGCACCCTCGATGCGCTTCGCCACCTCGGAGTAGTAGGCGAACAGCCCGTCCTCGCTCGGGTTCTTGTAGAAGAAGGGCGGCAACAGCAGGCAGCCCGGCGCGCCGAGGGAGGCCGCGTGGCGCGTCAGCTTCACCGTGTCCGTGATGTTGGTGGTGCCGGTGCCCGGCAGCATCGCGCGGGGAGGGATGCCGCGGGCAACCAGGCCCTCCAGGATGGCGATGCGCTCCTCGATGCCGAGCGAGTTCGCCTCCCCGGTGGTGCCGAGCACGCCGAGCCCGTTGCAGCCATGCGCCAGCAGCCAGCGCGAGTGCGCGGCCATGCGGCCGAGGTCGACCGAGAGGTCGGCGTTCATCGCCGTCAGCACCGCGGCGTTCACGCCGCCATAGATCGCGTCCTTCATCATCTCGTTCTCTCCGATTGGTTGGCGCGCGCCAGCGTGACGTGGCGGGCCGTGGTCATGCAGATTCGGGTGCGCGGCGGCGCGGGCGGCGGCCCGGCCACTCAGCGATGTGGTGTTCGAGCGGCCCCGCATCGCGCTCGCTCACGACACGGCCGATGACGGAGGCGCCGGACTCCACCACCGTCTCCGCGCGGCCGCTGCGCAGCGGGTGCCAGGGCGGCAGGGGCTTGCCCTCCGCGAGCAGGCGATAGGCGCACGAGGGTGGCAGCCAGTCGCTGCGCCGCACGACTTTGGGCGTGAGGCGGATGCAGTCCGGCACGCGGCGCTTGCGATGGGCGTAGTCGCGGCAGCGCCCGGTGTTCGTGTCGAGCAGGCGGCAGGCGACATTGGTGAAGGACAGGGCGTCCGTCTCCTCGTCGCGCAGCTTGTGCAGGCAGCAGCGCCCGCAGCCGTCGCACAGCGATTCCCACTCGCGCTGCGTCATCGCCTCGAGCGTCTTGGTTTCCCAGAAGGGCGGCATGGGCGAAGGTTTAGGCAGGATGCGGGGAGAAGGCCAGGGCTCCGCCCTGGACCCGCTGGGGCCTTCAGGCCCCAGACCCCATCCAGGCCAGCGCCGCGTTCTACTGCCCCACGATGTGCGCGAGCATCGCCCTCAGCGGGGCCGCGCCCTGGTTGTTACCCTGGAAATCCAGCACGATCTGCTGCGCCGAGAGCGGCTGGCCGTAATAGCTCTGGTTCCACTCGCTGCGGCTGGAGAGCACGCTGCCATCCAGCGCCACGCCCGCGAACAGGCCGCGGTTGTTGGAGAAGGCGACGATGTCCGCGGTGAGCGCGGGCGTCATGGAGCCCTGCACGCCGGCGCCGATCGTCGCGACCGCCAGCCCGGCATCCGCGCCGAACTTGAACTGGCTGTCGAGCAGCGAGCGCAGGCCCTTGTCCGTCAGCACCACGAGCACGACCTCGCTGTCCTCGATGCCGGCCTGCAGGCCGAAGCTGCCGCTGCCGATGCCGTAGAAGGCGGGGCCGGACCAGCCATCCGGGCCGGTCGCGCCCTTGGCGGAGCGGCCGACGAGCACGCAGCCGCCGCCGGAGCCGCCGACGATGAAGCCGGCCTTGAAGATCTGCGGGCAGACCAATGCCGCCTTCGCCTTCTTGAGCAGCGAGACGGCCTGCGGGTTCTGGTTGGGCGCGAACATCTCCTGCAAGGTCAGCGTGGACCGGTCGACGAGCCTTTGCTGGTCGGTCGGGCTGGCGCCATTGGCGGCGCAGGCGGCAAGCGAGGCGGCGATGGCGAGAGCGCCGAAGAGACGGCGGATCATGCGGTCCTCCTGTGTCTGCTGGCGTTCCTACAAGTCCAGCCGATCGCGCCGCAATTGCGGCGATGGCGTGGCGCGCACGCCCAAATCGGGGCGGTGGGCGGGAAGACGGCGCCTATTCGCCGATCGCCAGCAACGCGCCACGGACCCGCGCGGCACGGAACTGACGGGCGAAGAGCAGCGCGGCGGCGGCCATCCACAGCGCATTCAGCCCGATCGCCCAGCCGAGATGGCCCCAGGCGATGACGCCGTGGTTCAGCGCCGCGCGCATCCCCTCGAACACGTGCGCCGACGGCAGGGCGAGCGCCACCGGCCGCAGCGCCGCCGGCAGCGTCGCCACCGGGTAGAACACGCAGGAGAACGGGGCGAGGCCGAACAGGACCGACCAGGCGAGCGCCTCCGCCCCCGCGCCGTGGCGCAGGATGAGGCTCACCACCGCGAGCGAGACCCACCAGCCCATCGCCATGAGGTTGACGGCGAAGAGGAGGACGACGGGACCCATGGCGAAGAGGTTGAAGGCATAGAGCGCCCATGCCAGCAGCACCGCGGGCAGCACGCCTGCGAGCGTGCGCAGGATGGACATCGCGAACAGGGCGCTGACCAGCTCCGCTGGGCGCAGCGGCGAGACGAAGACATGGCCGAGGTTGCGCGACCAGATTTCCTCCAGGAAGGAGATCGCCACCCCCATCTGGCTGCGCAGCGCCACCTCCCACAGCAACACGCCGCCGAGCAGGACCGAGCCCGCGGTGAGCAGCGCGCCCGTCGCACCCGCGGCGCCGAGCCGGGCGGCGAAGAAGCGCGCGGTGAGGCCCCAGATCACCATCTGCAGCGTCGGCCAGTAGGCAAGCTCCAGCAGCCGCGGCCAGGAACGGCGATAGAGGGCGAGGTGGCGGAACAGCAGCCCCCACACGCGGCGCAGCGAGGCGCGCATCACGCGGGCTCCTGCTCGAGGCCGCGCGCGTCCCGCGAGGCGGCGCGCGCGTCGCGCGAGCGAATATCCAGGAAGACCTGCTCCATGTCCTCGCGGCCGTAGCGGGCAATGAGTTCCGACGGCGAGCCGCGATCGACGATGCGCCCGCGCTTCATCATCAGCACCAGATCGCAGAGGCGCTCGACCTCCGCCATGTTGTGCGAGGCGAGCAGCAGCGCGCAGCCGCTCTGCGCGCGGTAGCGTTCGAGCCAGGTGCGCACCATGTCGCCGGAATCCGGGTCGAGGCTCGCGCTGGGTTCGTCGAGCAGCAGCAGGTCGGGACGGTTGATCAACGACTTCGCCAGCGCGACGCGCGTCTTCTGCCCGGCGGAGAGCTGGCCCGCCGGGCGATCGAGCAGCTCGCCGAGGTCGAGCTCGTCCGCGAGTTCCGCGATGCGGCGCGCGGAATGCGGCACGTCGTAGAGATGCGCATAGACCGTGAGGTTTTCGCGCACCGAAAGGCGATGGGGCAGGGCCACGTAGGGCGAGGAGAAGTTCATCCGCGCGAGTGCTGCGAACCGGTCGCGCGCCATGTCGTGGCCGAGGGCGGTGATGCGGCCTGCGGTCGGGATCAGCAGGCCGAGCAGCATGGCGATGGTGGTGGTCTTGCCCGCGCCGTTGCCGCCGAGCAGCCCGACGGTCGCGCCGCGCGCGACCGCGAACGTGATCGCGTCCACCGCGACTGTGCCGCCGGGATAGCGCTTGGTCAGGTTCTCGACGGAGAGTGCGAGCATCGCGGGTGGTTAGGCGCGCGCCGGCGCGGGAGCAAGCCTCGCCCGATGACAGGGCGCGATTGACGGGACGCGATTGATGCGGCGCGTCGCGTTCAGGCGTGCGAGAGGCGGGGTGCGTGGCGGCGTGGCGCCGGGCGGCGGAAGCCGATCGGCGTGGTGGCGAGCGCGTCGTGCAGCCATCCCTTCGGCATGCCGCGCAGAAACTCCGCCTGCAGCTCGCCGAGATGCCGTGCCGTCATGCCGACCAACTCGGGGCGGAAGAACCGCGGGTCGCGCGTGAACATCAGGTAGGCCTGCATCTCGTTGTACATCAGCTCCTCGTAGCCCATGTCGTAGCCCTCGGAACCGAGGAAGCGGCGCACGCCGTCGCGCTCCCGCCCGGTCAACGTACCGTCCCAGAAACGATGCACGAAGCCCGCGTAGTCCGGGTCGCTGAAGAACACGCCGTGCGACAGCTCGTGATGCAGGATGGTGTGGCGGACGGAGAGCGTGATGTCCGGATGCGCGCCGACGGCCGGGATGGAGATCAGCCCGCGGCGCACGCCTGGCGCGAACCAGCCATCCTGTTGCAGCAGGCGGCGCAACGTCTCTTCCTCCGGGTCGAGCGCGATCTTCTCGGCATCGGCGAGTGCGAAGAAGCGGCGCAGCGATTCCGCACTGTAGTCGTGGCCGTAATAGTAGGTCGCGACGGTGTCGCCGCCCTGGTGGATGGCGGCGAGCAGCTCGGGCTCGCTCAGCACGCGGCCGCGCGGGGTGCCGGCCTTCTCGATCAGGGCCGCGACGCGATCGAGCGTCATCCCCTGCTGCTGCATGGTGGCGAAATCCAGCACCAGTACGCGCGCCTCGTCGGCGAAGCGGAAGACGGTCATGCCCGGCGCCGTCGCGTTGTGCAGGATCTCGTCCTCGGTCGCGGTACGGATGAGGAACTCCGGGCCCGGTGCCGGCTTGTGCGCGGGCTTTGGCGCGGGCGGCGCGATGGCGATGCGGGACGCCGGCCGGTGGGCGAGAAAATACCCGGCGCCCATCAGGCAACCGGCGCAGACGACGCCGCCAGCCGCGAGCCAGGCGCGCCGGCCGGCGCGCGCCACCGGGCGGGCGGCTGCATCCATGGGCGGCCGGCGCACGACGACCGTGTCGTCCATGTCCGGCTGGGTCTGGCGCCTCGCGTTCGTCGCGGGCGGCCGGGGCTGTTTCATGTCACGCACCGAATTCTTTCGGCTCGTTCCGCGTGGGGTTCCGGGAGACAGTTGGTAACGGTGCCGGCGTGGCCTGGGGCCATCCGATCGTAGGCGGCGGCGGTGTGCGCTTGCAATTGAAACCCTCGTTATGTGCGTGCCGCGCCGGCCACGACGGCGGCGGGTTCGCGACGCAGCGCGCGGTCCACGGCGCGACCCGCGCGGCGCATCACGGGCCGCTCGATCCAGCGATAGGACAGGGCGGCCAAGGCGATGGCGAGCGCGGCGCTGAACAGGAAATCCGCGACGTCGTAGGCGACGTGGCCCGCCGCGCCGCGCCCGGCGACCAGGGTGCGCGGCAGGAGCGTGACGAAGAGCCAGAGACCGGCCTCGTGATAGACATAGCCGCCATAGGAGATGCGCCCGACATATTGCAGCCAGCGGTTGCCGGCGAGCGGGAGGGCGGTTTTCTCGTCGAGCGTCAGGAGCAGCAGCGAGGCCGCGAGGATGTCGACGATCGTGTAGAGCGGTCCCTCCCGACCCTGGCCGATCAGGATGCCGGAGACGACGTTCCGCAACACGCCAACGCCGCGCGCGCTGTGGGCCTGGTCCACCGCCGCATAGGTGGCCACGTAGATCGCGAGCAGCACCAGGCCCACGGCGCCGGCGAGCTTGCCGTGGTGGGCGTTGAGGCGGCCACGGAACACGGCGAGCAGCGCGCCGAGGGCGAAGGCGTCGAAGTGCAGCGGCGAGAAGACGTAGACGGAAAAGGCGGCATCCAGCGGCGCCTGGTGGCGCAGCAGGATCGTGCCCGCAATGATGCGCAGTATCGGGTCCAGAACGATGACGAGAAGGCCGCCGACAACGACCCAGGCGCGCGGTGCCCAAATGAAGAGGCAGCCGTACAGCAGGTAGAACTGCCACTCGACCGAGATCGTCCAGAGGTGGCCGGCGCGGAAACACGCGAAGAACCCGTTGCCGAAGGCGTCCGCGAAATTGTTGTACATGAAGAACATCGAGACGAAGGGCCGCCAGTCCACCCGGCCGAGCCAGAACGAGGACACGATCAGCCCCACCAGGATGTAGAGATAGTAGATCGGCAGGATGCGCGCGCCGCGGCGGGCGTAGAAGCCGAGCGTGTCGCCGAGGCGGTGGCCGGTCTCGGCGCGGGCGAGCAGGCTCGTCGTGACCACGAAGCCGGAGATCACATAGAACAGCCACACGCCCATCCACCCGAAGGGCAGCAGATGCGCGTGCTCGGCGATCACGGCGAGCATGGCAAGGGCGCGGAGGCTGTCGATCCGTTCGATCCGGTGCGGCGGCGGCGCATGATGGACGAGTGTCGTCTCGACGAGGCCAGGCGAGGAATCCACGCGATCTCCCTTCCGCTTTCGGTTTCGCGTCGTTGCGCGCGCGGCGAGGCTAAAGCGCGCCGCGTGACCGGGTCGACAGGGAGGGGCAGGCGGGACGCCGGATTTTCGTTACGTGGGCGGCGCGTCGCAGGTGCCGGCGGCGCCGGCGTGCTCGATGCGGTCCGGTGCCAGCGCGTGCAGGTCCGCGGCGCCCGCCGGGACGCCATCCGGCACCAGCAGCAGCACCTTGTGGCCGCGCGCGCGCAGCCGGTCGCGGGCGAGGAGGTAGGCGGCCGGCTCGGCGGCGATCTCCAGAAGGTCGAAGCCGATCATCACGCCACTTGCCGCGCCCGGCGGGAGGGAGGCGGCGAAGCGGCGGAAATAGGGGCCGAGGGCGGCGAGCGGCGGCAGGGCGAAGGTAAAGGGACCGGCGGGGCGACTCGGCTCGTCCTCGAGGTGCACGAGCAGGCGCTCGGCGGCCGCGGCACCCAGGCGTCGCAGGGCCTCGCCCTCGCTGGCGTCGGCGCCGGGCAGCAGGGTCTCGATCAGCGCCGGGAGATCGACGGCAAGGCGCGTCCAGCCGCGCGCGCGCGACCCCGGCGCGGTGTCGGCGAGCGGGGTGGCGCGGACAAAGCCGCCGATGTCGAGCGGCGCGATCGCGGCGGCGAGCCGGATGGTGCGTTCCGCGTCCAGCGCCAGTCGGCGCGGCGGGGCGGGTGGCGGCGCCTCGGCGTGGCGGCGGGGCAGGCTGGCGGCGGCGGCGGCGGCGACGGTCTCGGCGTGTTCCGGCAGGTCGTAGAGATCCGCGACGTCGGTGCCCTCCGCGCCCTCGAACAGCGCGCCGAGATCGCGCAGGCAGGTGTCGAGCGGCGCGTCGCCGCGCCAGACGATGGCGAGGTCGTGGTTGGGCAGGTCCAGAATTTCCGCACGCTGGGCGTGGGCCAGCGGCGAGACCGCCTCGCGCGCCAGGCGCAGGTGGTGCGGGCGCGACCAGTCCCGCGGCAGGCGCGACAGGCGCAGCAGCAGCACGTGCCGGCCGACCTGGGCCAGCGCGCTTTGCTGCGCGATGGCGGCGAGGCGGCGGGCGGCGCGTTCGCCGGCGTGCTCCGCGGCATGGACGAGGGTGGTGTTCATGCGGCGAGCGGGCCCGCGCCGGTGGGTGGGGCGGCAAGCAGGCGGGCGGCGGCACGCCCGGCGACGGCGCCGATGCCGGCGGCGCGGCAGGTGGAGACGGCGGCGGCGCTGTCCACGCCCATTGCCAGCACGCGCCCGGCACCGGCGCGGGCGAGCGCCGTGTCGTGGCGCTGCCAGGCCGAGTCCCATGGTGTCACCAGGAGGGAGGCGGGAATCGTTGATGGATCGAAAAGACGCAGCGCCTGCGGATGCAGCGCCGCGCCGAGCCGGTGGCCGGCATGGGCAAGCGCCGCCGCGGCGCGGCGCGCGGCTTCCGGTGCTGCGAGCAGGTCGGCCAGCGGCACGGCGGCGACCAGGCCCGCGCCGTTGGCACCGACGCGGCGGCGGTGGCGCGCGGCGAAGCCCAGGAAGGCCTCGTCGCGCAGGCAGGCGAGCGGCAGGGCGAGGAGGGGCGGCGGTCCGGGCGGCAGCGCGTCGAGTGCCGCGAGCGTCGTCTGCAGCGTCTCGCGCGTCAGCGCCGGTGCCACGCGCAGCAGCGGTTCGCGCGGCGCGGTGAGGGCCACGGCGAAGCCAGGTTCCGGCTCGCCACGCTCCGCGGCGAGGCGCTCGGACAGCGCCTCCGCCCGCTCCGGCAGGTCGAAGCTGGCGACCGCGTCCTCGCCGAGCAGGAGGCGCAGGCGGCTGTCCAGCGCCTCCGCGTGGTCGCGCGGCGTGCGGATCAGCAGCGCCTGCGGCGGGGTGCCGAGCGGGAGCAGCACGCCGCCATGCAGTGCGACATGTTCCTCGGCCAGCAGGCGCAGCGCGGCGAGGCGCAGGCCCCCGAGGTGCGCGGTGGCGGGCGCGCGGGACGCGGTGGCGGGGAGGAGCGCGAGGACGGCCGTCTCCGGCCCCGCGAGATGCGCGAGGCCCACACCCAGTGTGGCCAGACCCGGCGTGGCCAGACCCGGCGTGGCCGGGCCGTGTGCGGCCGGTCCGTGCGTTGCCGCCCCCTGTGTGGCCAGGCCCTGGGCGCTGAAAGCCGTCACGGCTTGCGCGCGCGAGCCGTGCCCGGACCAGCCGGGACCGGCGGCGATTGGCGGCGCGTGGCGCGGATGTGCCAGGTTTTCCGACACGTGACTCTCCGGGGCGGGCAAGCGGATCGCTGCTTGCTGGACAGGTGCCGGCGGGGCGCGCAACACCGACAAATCTTGACCACGCCGGGCGCGGGTTTGGGTCTACGTCCGGGCGGCGCGGACCTATGTTGGGGGGAAATGGTATCGGACAGATTAGCGGCGACGGCGTTGGAGATTGACGCCGCGCCAGGGGTGCTGCCGCCCGGCGAGCGGATCTACGCGATCGGCGACATTCACGGCTGTGCCGCGGCGCTGGACGCGATGACGCAGTGCATCGTGGCGGACCTCGAGGCGCGGCCGGTGGCGCGCGCGACGGTGCTGCATATCGGCGACCTGATCGACCGCGGGCCGGACTCCGCCGGCGTGGTGGCGCGGGCGATGGCGCCGTTTCCGGTGCCGGGCGTGCGGGTGGTGGTGCTGCTCGGCAACCACGAGGCGATGATGGAGCGCGCGCTCGCCGGCGAGAAGCGCGCCGCCGCCACGTGGCTTTCCTTCGGCGGCTGGGATTCGCTGGCGAGCTGGGGAGCCAGGCCGGGGGCCGGCGCGCGGGAATGGCCGGGGGTGGTTCCGGCGGAGCCGCGCGCCTTCCTCGCCTCTCGCCCGCTCATGCACCGCGCGGGCAGCTACATCTTCGTGCATGCCGGGGTGCGGCCGGGGGTGCCGCTGATCCGCCAGACGCGCCAGGACCTCATCAGCATCCGCGAGCCGTTTCTCTCCGCCGAGGAAGGGCTTCCGGGGGTCGGGCGGCCGTGGGTCGTGGTGCACGGCCATACGCCGGAAGCGGAACCCGTGGTCACTGGCCGGCGCATCGGCATCGACACCGGCGCCGTGCTCGGCGGGATGCTCACCGCCGTGGTGCTGGAGGGCGACCGCCTCGGCTTCATCCAGGTTCCGGGCGCATGATCTCGACCCCTGCCATTCCAGGCTTGCCCTTCCAGTGGCGGGCGATTAGGCGGGCGGCATGACCGACAGCGATGCGATCGCCGCCCTTTCGCGCCTGGCGCAACTGGGCGTGCTGGTGGTGGGCGATGCGATGCTTGACCGCACCGTGTTCGGTGCCGTCGCGCGCGTAAGCCCGGAGGCGCCGGTGCCGGTGCTGGCGATCGAGCGGGAGCTCGCGGTGCCGGGCGGGGCGGGCAACCTGGTGCGCAACCTCTGCGCCCTCGGCGCCGCGGTGGCGCTGGTCGCCGTGGTGGGCGACGACACCGCGGGGGCGGAGCTTACGGGCCTGATCGGCCGGCAGCCGGGCGTCGAGCCGTGGCTGGTGGTTCAGGGCGGCAGGCTGACCACGGTGAAGACGCGCTTCGTCGGCGCGGCGCATCACGGCGAGGCGCAGATCCTGCTGCGCGCGGACACCGACGATCCGCGCCCGATCCACCAGCGTATCGCGGAGCGGGTGCTGCGCATCGCGCGCGACGCGATGGCGGCCACCCCCGTCGTCGCGCTCTCGGATTATCGCAAGGGCGTGCTGGACGGCGAGGTGGCTCCGGCGTTGGTGGCGGCGGCGCGCGCCGCCGGGCGGACGGTGGTGGCGAACGTCCATGGCGGCGAACTGGCGCGCTATGCCGGCGTCGATGTGCTGGTGCCCTCGGTGCCGGTGCTGGCCGCGGAGACCGGCATGGACGTGACCGCCGCGGGCACGCTGGCGGCGGCGTGCGCCGCGCTGCGCGAGCGGCTCGGCGCCGGTGCCGTCGCGACGCTGCTGCCGGGTGAGGGGCTGGTGCTGGCGGAGGCATCCGGCACGGCGCTGCTGCGCGTGGCGGAGGGCGAGCGGCTCGATATCGCGGGCGTGGAGGACAGCGTGACGGCGGCATTCGCGGGCGGGCTCGCGGCACAGCTTCCCGTGGCGGACGCGGCGCGGCTGGCGGCGCTCGCGGCGGGCGTGGTGCTGAGCCGCGCGGGCACGGCGGTGGCGCGCGCGGGCGACCTGCGTGCCGCCGCGAGCCCGCAGCGTGGCGCGCTGGCGCGCATCGTCTCGGCGGAGGCGGCGGCCGCGCGCGTCGATCGCTGGCGGCGCGACGGGCGGCGCATCGGCTTCGTGGCCGGTGGGTTCGACGGGCTGCGGCCCGGGCATGAGCACCTGCTGGAACAGGCGCGCGCTGCGTGCGAGCGGCTGGTGGTGGGACTGGCGTCCGACATGTCGTTGCGACGTCGAAAAGGTTCAGGGCGCCCGCGCGAGCCAGAGGCGGTGCGCGCGGCACGGCTCGCGAGCCTCGACAGCGTCGATCTCGTGGTGATCGCGACCGGCGAGGGCGATCCGGCGGATGAGCTGGTGGGGCTGCTGCGGCCGGACGTGATCGTCGGCGGGCCCGAGCGCGCGGCGCCGCGCGACTTCGCGGGCGAGGTTGTGAAAGCGCAACGACTGCCGGAGCCGGCCTGAGCCACTAGGCGCCGTAGCGCAGGATCGTGGCCATGCCGGACAGCAGTCGGTAGAGATGCGTTGAGTGCAGCAGCCATGCGCCGGGATTGTCAGCGTCCAGCGCCAGGGTGACGTTGACGCCGGGCGGGATGGCGACGGTGTCGCGCAGCGCGCCGGCCATGCGCACGTCGCCGATGCCCACGACCTCGAACACATGGCCGTGCAGGTGGATTGGCTGCGCGCGGTCGGTCGCGTTGGTGACGGTGATCTCCACGCGATCGCCGGCGCGCACGTCGAGCACGTCGCCGCTGATGCTCCAGGCATAGGGGTGGGCCTGGCCGTCGAGGCGAATGGCAAGGCTGCGGTCCGGGCGCATCGCGGGCAGGCGGTGGTCGGCGGCGAGACGCTTCTCGAAGTCGGGGTCGAGCAAGCCGGACGGCCGCTCGGCCTGGCGCGCGAGCTTCCTGACGCGGGCGCCGCGCGTGGCGAGCACGATGCCGGCGCGGTCCGTCCGGCCCTCCGCCTCCGCGAGGATCGGGTAGGTGCCGGTCGCGGGAATGCGCAACAGCAGGTCGAGGCGCTGGCCGAGGGCGAGGGGAAAGCGCGTGGCATCGACCGGCACGACGAGGTTGCCGTCAACCGCGACAAGTTGCGCGCGCAGGCCGCCGGTGTCGATGGCGAAGCCGGTGGCGCAGGCGGCGTTGATGATGCGAAGCCGCAACATATCACCCGGCGCCACGGCGACGAAGTCGGGGTCCTCGAGGGTGCGGTCGTTGGCGAGGAAGGCGTCGTAGGCGATGGTCTCGCCGTCGCCCTCGCCGGTGCCGAGGGCGGCTTGCAGCGCCTCGGCGTCCGCGAAGGCGAAATCCGCGAGCAGCATGACGTGTTCGCGCGCCGACGTGTCCTTGGGCGCGTGCACGATGAGGGGGGCGGAGAGCAGGCGCTGCTGCTGCAGGCCCAGCGGGTGCGCCCAGGCGGTCGCGGGGCGTGCGAGGGCGAAATCGTACCTCGCGGAATCGCCCGAGACGACTGCGGGTCCGGAAAGGCCCGGCGTGCCGTCCTGCGCCGGCGGAGGCGTGAGGCCGTGCCAATGCAGCAGTGTGGATTCCGCGAGGTTGTTGTCGAATGCGACCTCGAACCGCTCGGCGGGTGCGAAGGCGAGGCCCGGCTTGCCATCCGGCCCGAGCAGGGAAAACGCGGTCGCCGGCTTGCCCAGCACGTCGAGCACGCGCGTGTCGGCGGTGAGGGCGCGGGGTGCTGCGGCGCGGGCCCGCGCCACCGGCAGAGACGCGGCGGCGGCGACGAGGGCGCGGCGAGTGAGGCTCATGGCGCGGCAGGCGCGTGGGCGGGGGCGGCGAGGTCGTCCAGGATCGGGCAGTCCGGCCGCGCATCGCCTTGGCAGTGGTGCGAGAGATGTTCCAGCGTGCGCAGCATCGCCTGCATCTGGCCGATGCGTTCGCGCAGGCTCGCGATGTGGCTCTCGGCGATGTGCTTCACCTCCGCGCTGCTGCGGTGCTCGTCGCGCCAGAGGGCGAGCAGGCGGGCGATGGAGGCAATGTCGAAACCGAGGTCGCGGGCGCGGCGGATGAAGCGCAGCGTGTGCACGTCCGCCTGTGCGTAGGTGCGGTAGTTGCCGGTGCTGCGGGGGGCGGCGGCCAGCAGGCCCGTTGCCTCATAGTAACGGATCATCTTGGCTGAGACGCCGGATGCGCGGGAAGCCTCGCCGATGTTCATGCCGCTTTCCTCATCCCGGTTTCCACCGCCGCAGGCGTAGCGCGTTGAGCACGACGGAGACGGAGGAGGCAGCCATCGCACCGCCCGCGATCATCGGTGAGAGCAGGCCCATGGCAGCGAAGGGCAGGGCCACGACGTTATAGGCGAAGGCCCAGAACAGGCCCTGGCGGATGGTGCGCGCGGTGCGGCGCGCGATGGTAAGCGCGGCTGGAACCAGGCGCGGGTCGGCGCGCAGCAGAGTGATGCCCGCGGCGTGCAGCGCCGCCTCGCTGCCGCCGGCGACCGCGATGCCGAGATCGGCGGCGGCGAGCGCCGGCGCGTCGTTGACGCCATCGCCGACCATGGCGACCGGGCCGAGCTTGCGCAGATCCGAGATGGCCGCGAGCTTCTCCGCGGGGAGCAGCCCGGCGCGCACATCCTCGATGCCGAGCGTGGTGGCGACCGCCCTCGCGGCATCCTCGTGGTCGCCCGAGAGCATGGCGACGTGAAAGCCCTGGCGGTGCAGTTCCGCGACCGCCTCGCGCGCGCCCTCTCGCGGCGTGTCGGCGAAGGCGAGCAGGCCGAGCACATGCTGTTCCTCCGGCGCCACCAGCCAGGCGAGGCTGGCGCTGGCATGACGCGCCGCCGCGTCCGCGAGCGCATGGGCATCGGCGCCGGATTCCGCAAGCAGGCGTTCGCTGCCGAGCGCGAGGCGGCGGCCGCCCACGCGTGCCTCGGCACCGCGGCCGGGCAGGGCGCGCAGGTCTGCTGCCTGCGGTATCGCGAGGCCGTTCGCGGCGTCGCGAATCGCGCGCGCCAGCGGGTGTGTGGCGTTGCCCTCGATCGCGGCGGCGGTGGATAAAAGCTCCTGTTCCGTAACGCCCTCGGCCGGGATCGCGGCGACGAGGCGCGGGCGGCCCTCGGTGAGCGTGCCGGTCTTGTCGAAGGCGACGACGCGGATGCCGCGCGCGGCGTCCAGCACCGCGGGATCGGCGATCAGGATGCCGGCGCGGGCGGCAGCGCCAGTACCCGCCACGATCGCGGCGGGCGTTGCGAGGCCGAGCGCGCAGGGGCAGGCGACGACGAGCACGGCGGCGGCGGCGACGAGGGCGAAGGTGAGCGGCGCGCCCAGGAGCAGCCAGGCCGTGAAGGCGAGTGCCGCGATCGCCAGCACCGTGGGGACGAAGACGGCGCTGACGCGATCCACCACTTGCTGGATCGGCGGCTTGGCGGCCTGCGCGTCCTCCACCAGGCGGACGATGCGCGCGAGCATGGTCTCGCCCGCCAGCGACGTCGTTTCGATCTCAAGACGGCCGGCGCCGTTCAGCGAGCCGGCCACGACGTGCCCGCCGGGCGCCTTCGCCACCGGCCGGCTCTCGCCGGTGAGCAGACTTTCGTCGGCTTCGCTCTCGCCGGCGCGCACGATGCCATCCACGGGGATGCGCTCGCCGGGTGGGACGGCGACCAGGTCGCCCACGCGCAGGGCGGCGATCGGCACGTCCGTCTCCTGCCCGTCGGCGAGGCGGAAGGCGGTCGCGGGACGCAGCGCCTCCAGCGCGCGCAGCGCCGCCCCGGTGCGGCGGCGGGCGCGTGCCTCCAGCGCCTTGCCGAGGCGAACGAGCACGATCACCGCGGCGGCGGATTCGAAATAGAGCGGGCCGCCGGTGAGCAGATCCGCGACGCTGAGCAAAAAGGCGGCCCAGGTGCCGAGCGAGACCAGCACATCCATGTTCGGCGCTCGGTTGCGCAGCGCAGCGACGGCGCCGCGGTGGAAGCGCCAGCCGACGACGAACTGCACCGGCGTTGCCAGCAGGAGTTCCAGCCAGCCGGGCAGCATGAGGCCTGCCATCGTCGCAACCAGCGGCAGGGTCAGCACGGCACCGAGGCCGAGCAGCCGCCATTCCCAGGTATCGGCCGGAGGAGCGGCTTCCAACGGCGCAGCACCATAGCCGGCGCGGGTGACGGCCGCGATCACGGCTTCCTTGTCGGCGCCGGCCAGCGTCACGCGGGCACGCTCGGTCGCGAGATTGACCGAGGCCGCGGCGACGCCTGGCGTGCGCTTCAGCGCGCGTTCGACGCGCGAGGCGCAGGTCGCGCAGGTCATGCCGGTAATCGAGAGGTCGATGGTGTTGCCGCCGTCCATGCGTCCGAGATGGGCTTCCCATCATGGGAAGGTCAAGGGCGGTTGACGCATCCGGCCGGGCCGCGAGGATGCGGCATGGACGATTTTCGGATCGCGGTTCTACCCGGGGACGGGATCGGCGCCGAGGTGATGGCGCCGACGCTGGCATTGCTGCGCGCCGCGTGCGACCGGGTGGGAGTGTCGCTCGCGCTGGAGGAGCATGCCGCCGGGGCCGCGTGCTACCAGGCGACGGGTGCCGCGCTGCCGGCGGCGACAATGGCGGCCTGCCGGGCGGCGGACGCGATCCTGCTCGGCGCCATGGGCGATCCCGCGGTGCGTTATCCGGACGGGACGGAAATCGCGCCGCAGCTCGACCTGCGCACGGAGCTCGGGCTTTACGCCGGCGTGCGGCCGGCGCGGGCGATCCCGGGCCTGCCGATCCCGCTCGCCGATCCACGCGCGGCCGCGCTCGACCTCGTGCTGCTGCGCGAATCGACCGAGGGGCTGTTCGCCGAGCGCAAGCTGGGGTGGGTGGAGAACGATGCGCGGGCGGTCGACCGGCTGGTGATCACGCGGGCCACCAGCGAGCGGCTGTTCGAGGCGGCGTTCCGCATCGCAGTAGCGCGGCGCGCGCGTGGCCTGCCGGGCCGTGTCGCCTGCGTGGACAAGGCCAATGTGCTGACCTCCATGGCGTTCTTCCGCCGCGTGTTCCTGGAGGTGGCGGCGCGGTTCCCTTCGGTCCAGGCGGAATGCGTTTATGTGGACGCGGCGGCGCTGGACCTGGTGCGCCGGCCCTGGCAATTCGACGTGATGGTGACGGAGAACATGTTCGGCGACATCCTCTCCGACCTCGCGGCGGGGCTGATCGGCGGCATGGGGTTCGCGCCCTCCGCCGACATCGGCGACGCACACGCGGTGTTCCAGCCGTGCCATGGCAGCGCGCCCGATATCGCGGGCAAGGGGCTCGCGAACCCGACGGCGACGATCCTCTCGGCAGCCATGATGCTCGAGTGGCTGGCGGAGCGGCACGCCGCAACGCGCTGCGCGGAGGCCGCTGGCCTGCTGCGCGCGGCCGTGGACCGCGCCTTCGCGGCCGGGCTGCGCCCGCCGGACGCGGGCGGCACCGCCGGCACGCGGGACGTTGCCGAGGCGGTGCTGGCAGCGCTCTGAGTGTTCACGCCGCTCACCTGGTTCGGGCTCTTCGCCGTCACCGCGATGCTGGTGTGCTACGCGCTGGAGCGTCGCAGCAACCGGTTCGTGCTGGGCTTCGCGGGGGCGTGCGCGCTCGGCTCCGTGTACGGGTTCCTCCAGGGGGCCTGGCCGTTCGGGCTGGTGGAGGCGGTCTGGTCGCTGGTGGCGCTGCGGCGCTGGTGGGGGGGTTGACCTTGCCATGATGGGAAGGCCCATCTCCGGGCCGGAGGTGGCGATGCTTACCCTGAAGGTCCCGGACATGAGTTGCTCGCATTGCGAGCGCGCGGTGAAGGAAGCGGTGGCGTCCGTGGCGCCCGCCGCGCGCGTGAGCGTCGATCTGCCGGCGCATCGTGTGACCGTGGAGGGAGCGGAGGCCGCGCCCGTGATCGCGGCGCTGGAAGAGGCAGGATATCCCGCGACGCCTGCCTGAGCTTCGCCCGGCCCAAGGTTGCCCGGCCCCAAGGTTGCCCGGCCTTGCGTGGTGCGCCGGCGGGCGCCCATATGCCGGCGATGGACCTGGATTTTTCCGAGGACGAGATCCGGCGCTACGCGCGCCACATCCTGCTCGCCGAGGTCGGCGGTACAGGGCAGGCGAAGCTGCGTGCCGCGCGCGTGTTCATCGCGGGGGCCGGCGGGCTCGGCTCGCCGCTGCTGCTCTATCTCGCGGCGGCGGGCGTGGGGACGATCGGCCTCGTCGACGACGACGTGGTGGAGCTTTCGAACCTGCAGCGCCAGGTGGCGCACGGCACGGAGGATCTCGGCAGGCCGAAGGTGGAGTCCGCGGTGGCGGCGGCGCGGCGGATCAATCCGCTGGTCGCGGTGCGGCCAGTGCGCGCGCGCATCGGGCCCGGCAACGTGATGGACCTGATCCGCGATTACGATATCGTCTGTGACGGCACGGATAATTTCGACACGCGGTTCCTGCTCTCGGATGCCTGCGTGCTGGCGGGCAAGACGCTCATCTCGGCCGCGGTGTTGCGCTTCGAGGGGCAGCTTGGCGTGTTCAAGCCGCATGCGGGCGGGCCCTGCTATCGCTGCCTGCATCCCGCGCCGCCGCCGCCTGGCCTGGTGCCGAGCTGCGGGGAGGCGGGCGTGCTCGGGGCGGTGACTGGCGTCATGGGCACGCTGCAGGCCACCGAGGCGCTCAAGGAGATCATGGGCATCGGCGAGACGCTGACCGGCAAGCTGTTGATCTGGGACGCGCTTGCCGCGCGCATGCGCACGATCACGCTGCCACGCGACCCCGGGTGCCCTTCCTGCGGGGTGGACGGGTATCGCGACCTCTCGCACCACGCGGAGGCGGCTCCTGTCTGCGCGCTCTGATACGCTCGGCATCCTGCTGCTCTCGGCGGCGTCGTCACGGGTCCATGCGGCGCTGATGCTGGCGACGACGGCGGCCGCACTCGGCCGCAACGTGGTGGTGTTCGCGACCGATGCGGGCGCGGCGGCGCTGCTGGGCGAAGCCGCGGCCGGACAGGAACCGGCGGAGGAAGCGCGGCGGCGCTCGCTCGGGGTCGCGACATGCGCGGAGCTGCGCGCGGCGGCGGTGGAACTCGGCGTGCGGCTGATCGCGTGCGAGACGGCGCTGCGACTGGCGGGGATCGGCGCGCCGCGCCTGGCACCGGGCGTCGAGGTGGCGGGGATGGCGACGCTGCTGGGGGCCGCGGGCGAGATCGTTTCCTTCTGACGGCGGGTGCTTGACCCGCTCTCGGGCGGGGCCTGTAGAGAGGCGCCGATGCGTTGGCGCTGGTTGTTCGGGTCCATGCTGGTGCTCGCCGGGGGCACGGCGCGCGCGGCGATGCCCACGCCGCCGCCGATCCCGCCGGCGTATCTGCGCGCGCCCTCGCAGCTCGGCGTGTCACCCCCGACCGGCCCGCCTGTTATCCGCGGTCATCCGCTGCTGCCGTTGCCGCCGCGCCCGCCCGGCGTGACCGAGGCACCTGCGAAGACCGCCCCGCCAGCCGGCCCACCGGCCGCCCAGGCGCCGGCGGCGAAGGACGCGACTGCGGAGGCGGCCAAGGATGCGCCGCACCCACCGCACTGGGAGTCGTTGCGTGCCAACGAGGTCTATCTGCGCCAGGGGCCGGGCATGCAGTACCCGATCCGCTGGGTCTATCACCGTCGCGGCCTGCCGATGGAGGTGCTGCGCGACTTCGATGTCTGGCGCCTGGTGATCGACCCCGCCGGCGAGCGTGGTTGGGTGCACGAGGCGACGCTGATGGGCACGCGCACCTTCATGGTCACCGCGAAAGAGGTGCTGATGCGCGCCGCCGCCTCCGACAGCGCGCAAGCGGTGGCGAAGCTGGAGGAGGGAGTGACCGGCAAGCTGCGCGCCTGCCCCGCCGGGCCCTGGTGCCGTGTTGCCGCCGGGGGCTATGACGGCTGGGTGCCGCGCAACGCCATCTTCGGCGTCGGCCCGGACGAGGTGGTGAAGTAGCGCAGTGGCGAAGGTGAAGCTGGCGCGCTAACCTGCGCACCATGAACGACGATGTGTCGCGGGACGTTGCGGAGACCGCACCGCGTGCCATGCACGACCTTGGTGGCGTGCCGCGGTTCCTGTGCGAGGCGGTGGATACCGCGCCGCATGCGCTCGACCATTTCGACCGCGAGGTAGACGCGATCCGCCAGATCCTCGGCGCCAAGGGCGTGATGAGCGTGGACGAGTTGCGGCGCGGAATCGAGTCGCTGCCGGAAGATGTCTATCACCGACTCTCCTATTATCGGCGCTGGATCCGCTCGATCGCCGCCATCCTGATCGAGAAGGGCGTGATCACCGAGGCGGCGCTGCGGGAAGCGGCACGATGACGGCAGAGCTATCGCCGGGTACGCGGGTGCGCGTGAAGCTCGACTGGCCCGAGACGCGCGGACCCTGCCATATCCGCACCCCCTATTACGTGCGCGGCCAGGAAGGCGTGATCCACCGCGCGCTGGGCCGGTTTCGCAACCCGGAGAAGCTTGCCTTCGCGCGGCCGGCGGAGGAACTCGCGTTGTATCACGTGCGTTTCGACCTGCGCCGGATCTGGCCGGAGGCGGATGCGGACCTCCTGGTGGAGCTCTTCGAATCCTGGCTGGAGGCAGCATGATCCTCGCCGACCTCGACGAGCGCGACATCCTCAACGGGCTGCGCGCGTTGCTGGCCGAAAAGGGCATTGCGAACGCGGCGGAGATCGCCGAGCGCATCACCGCGACCGATGCCGCGAATCCCGGCCAGGGGGCGGCGATGGTGGCGCGTGCCTGGACGGACCCCGAGTTCCGCGCGCTGATGCTGGCGGACGGGACCAAGGCCGCGGAGGCGATGGGCATTCCGATGCGCGGCCTGCCGCCGCTCGGCGTGCTGGAGAATGTTCCGGGATTGCATCATCTCGTCGTCTGCACGCTGTGCTCGTGCTATCCGCGCGCGGTGCTGGGATATCCGCCGTTCTGGTACAAATCCGCGGCCTATCGCGCAAAGGCGGTGCGTTCGCCGCGCGCGCTGCTGCGCGAGTTCGGCACGGAGCTTGCGGAGGATGTCGCCGTCCGCGTGGTGGACAGCACGGCGGATTATCGCTGGATGGTGCTGCCGGAGCGGCCGGCGGGCACGGAGGGCTGGGATGCCGCGCGCCTCGCCGCGATCGTGCGCGAGGGCGACATGATCGGGGTCACGATCCCCTCAGTTTGATGTCTCGAGAGCGTAACGGATCGGCACGCGCAGCGTGAGCTCCGCCGGCGCGTCCGCCGTAGGCGCGGGCGGCAGGCGCGCGGCCCTGACCGCGGCGAGGCTCGCGAGGTCGAGGTCGGCGTGGCCGGAGCCCTCGAGCAGGGTGGCGTCCCGCACCGTGCCGTCGCGGGCGATGACCAGGCGCAGCACCACGGTGCCCTGCTCGCCTTCACGGCGGGCCTGTTGGGGATAGGTGCGGTGCGCCGCGAGCCAGGCGGCGATGGCGCGCAGCCAGTCGGCAGGTGGGGATGCGGTCGCCGCGTGGGCCGTGGCCGGCGCGGATGGCGCGGGCGGCGCGGGCGATGCGGCGGCGGGTGCCGATGCGGGCGGCGCGTTCAAGGCCGATGATGCGGGCGGGTGGCTTGCCGGCGGGTGATGTGCGGCGAGGGCCACCTGGCGCGGCCTGGGCATGGGCGGTGGCGTGGGCCGCGGCACGACGTGGACAAGTTTGGTTTCGGGCTCGGCGATCGCGGTGGCAAACGCCGTGCTAACGCGCGTGGCGACGGGCGCGGCCGTGGCTGCGGGCGCTTCGGGCGGGGCGGGCGGTGGTGAGGTCGCCGTTGGCGGCATCGGCGCGGATGGCATCGGCGCCGGCGGCATCGGGGCCAGTGGCATGGTGGCCAGTGGCGTGGAGGCCTGCGGCGTCGGGAAGACCGTCGTGGGCGGCGCCGGCATCATGGGTTCGGGCGGGGCGATCGCCACGAGATCTACCGCCAGCGACGACGGCGGAGCGGGCAGCGGCTTCGTTCCGAAATTGGCGAGAATCGCGCCGGCCAGCGCCACGTGCGCCGCGGCGGAAAGCAGAAGGCCGGCGCGAAACCCCCTCACCTGTCCCAGGCGGGCGCGAACGAGGGGTTCACCTGGCGCCGGTCCTTCGGCAGCGCGTCCAGCGCCGCGATGTCCTCCGGCGAAAGCTTGAGGTCCAGCGCCGCGAGATTGGCGCGCTGGTTCTCCGGCTTCGCGGCCTTGGGGATGGCGGCAACGCCGTCCTGTGCCAGCAGCCAGGCCAGCGCCACCTGCTCCGCCGAGGCGCCGTGCTTCCGGCGATGGCGGCAACCGTGGCGTCGTTCGAGAACAGGCCGCGCGCCACCGGTGCGTAGGCGGTCACCGCGATGCCGTGCGCGCGCGCGAACTCCAGCACCTTCGCCTGTCCGAGCATCAGGTGGTACTCGACCTGGTTGCAGGCGATGGGGGCGCGACGCACCGCCTCCTGCATCAGGGCGACGGTGAAGTTGGAAACGCCGATCGCGCGCGCGAAGCCGCCTTCGCGCAGCGTCATCATCGTGTCGAGCGCGGCGCCGAGGTCCATCCCGGAAGCCGGCCAATGGATGAGGAAGAGATCGACATAGTCCGTGCCAAGACGTTGCAAACTCGCATCGAACGCGGCGCGCAGGGCCCTGGGCTCCAGGTGCTCCCACCAGACCTTGGTGGTGAGATGGATGTCCGCGCGCGCCACGCCGCTCGCGCGGATGCCCGCACCCACCGCCTCCTCGTTGCCGTACATCTCCGCGGTGTCGATGTGGCGGTAGCCCGTGGCGAGCGCGGCGGCGACGGCTTTCGCGCAATCGTCGCCCTTCATCGGCCAGGTGCCGAGGCCGAGCACGGGCATGGCAAGGCCATGGGTGCCGATGCGGCGCATCGACGGGGTCGTCGTGGTGTTCACTGTCGGGGTCTCACTGCTTCGAGAAATCAATGACGGCGGCAAAGCCGTTTTCGGTGCCAAAGGCGAGCCGTGTGCCATCGGCGCGCCAGGCGAGCGCGGTGACCGCGCCGCGCCCGCCCAAACTCGCGACGGAGGGGCCGGCGACGGGCAGGATGCGCTCGGAGCTGATGTCCGCCAGCACCAGCAGCCCGTCCGAGAAGCCGGCGGCGACCGCCTCGTGCTGGGGGTGGCAGGCGACGAAGCTGCAGAGCGTGTTGTCGCCGCCCGCGAGCTCGGTCGGTGCCTTGCCCATCGGCCCGCCACCGAAGAACGGCCAGAGCACGATGCTTTCCGCCCCCGAGGTCGCGAGCCATTTGCCGTTGCGGCTGAAGGAGAGCGCCCTGGTCTTGGTGGGATAGCCGGTCATGCGCATGTGCTGCCCGTCCGCGAGGCGCCAGCCGTGCAATGCGTTCTCCTGCATCGCGGTCACCACGTTCTCGCCATCGGGCGAGATGGCGATGCCGGTGTGGCTGCCCTTCCATTCCAGCTTGCGCGGGTTGTCCGTCTTGGCGGCGACGTACCAGAGGCTGGCGCCGTTGACATGCGAGGCGCCGATCCGTTTGCCTTTCGTATCGAAGACGAGGCCGGTCACGGAGGACGGGTGTTCCAGCGTCTTCAGCATCTTGCCGGAAGCGTCCAGCACGGCGACCTTCTTGCCATAGCTGGCGGCGACATGCATGGGCGTGGCGGCCACCTGCTCCACCCAGCGGGAGCCGAAATCGGCGAGCACCACCGCCTCGCCACCGGCGATGCGCATGAGCTTGCCATCGTCGCCGCCGGTCACGAACCCCTTGGCGTCGGTGGCGAGTGCCAGCACCGCGCCGTCATGCGCGGCAACGCTGCTCCATTCCCCGCCGGCCGCGAGGTGCAGCGTGCCGTCGCCCAGAGCGAAGCCGGCAGTGCCGTCCGGCGCGAAGGCGCAGGCCACCACATGCGCGCCAAGATCAGCGCTGCTGCCGCGCGTCTCGAGGATATGGTTGGCGCCGAGAACCTCCGAGCTCAAGCCTTGCACGCCTCGAAGCCGCGGCGCAGGCGCGGGCGGTTGAGATTGCGGCCGATGAAGACGATGCGGCTCTCGCGCTTTTCGCCCTCGCGCCACGGGCCGATATAGGCGCCGTCCGCGATCATGTGCACCGCCTGGAAGGCGAAGCGCCGGTCATCCCCCTTGTAGGCGAGGATGCCCTTGGTACGCAGCAGGTCAGGCCCCTGGTCCGCGAGCAGCGCGCCGATCCAGGCGTTGAACTTCTCCGCGTCCAGATCTTCCTCCACGGAGAATGACATGCTGCTGACGTCGTCGTTGTGCTCGTGCGCGTCGTCGGTGAGGAATTCCGGAACGCGGGCCAGCACACGCTCGAGATCGAACGCGCCCTGGTCGAGCAGCTGGTCGACCGGCACGTTGCCGTGGTCGGCCCGGTGGATCACGGCGAAGCGGTTGATCTCGCGGATCCTGGCCTCGACGGCCTCGAGCTCCGCCGGCGTCACGAGGTCCGTCTTGTTGAGCACGATGACGTCAGCGAAGGCGATCTGGTCCGCGGCCTCGTGGCTGTCCGCGAGCCGCGCGGGCAGGTGCTTGGCGTCCACCACCGTCACGATCGCATCGAGCCTCGTGCGGGCGCGCACGTCCTCGTCCACAAAGAAGGTCTGCGCGACAGGTGCGGGGTTCGCGAGACCGGTGGTCTCGATGATGATGCCATCGAACTTGTCGCGCCGCTTCATCAGCCCGCCGACGATGCGGATGAGGTCGCCGCGCACGGTGCAGCAGATGCAGCCGTTGTTCATCTCGAAGACTTCCTCGTCGGTGTCGACGACGAGGTCGTTGTCGATGCCAAGCTCGCCGAACTCGTTGACGACGACCGCGTATTTGCGGCCGTGCTGCTCGGTGAGGATGCGGTTGAGGAGCGTGGTCTTGCCGGCACCGAGATAGCCGGTGAGCACGGTGACGGGGATCTGTTCTTGGGTTTGGCTCGCGGACATGACAATCCTACGCGTTCGTTGGGGCGTTCGTTGGGGCGTTGGTCGGGACCTGGCGCCTATATAGGGTGGCGTTGGCCGCGCGACCATGCCGCGAGCACATCCGTGCGCAGCGCGTCGAGCCGGGCGATGGCGGCGGGCAGCGCGAAACCCTCGGCGCGGGTGCGGCCGGCCGTGCTCAGTGCCGCGCGGCGGGCGGGATCGCTCGCGAGTGCCACCAGGGAATCGGCCATGGCGGCCGGGTCGTCGGGGTCGATGGGCATGCCGGCGTCGCCGGCGACTTCCGGCAGGCCGCCGCGCGGGGCGTAGGCGAGCGCCGCGCCGCAGGCCATGGCCTCCAGCGCCACCATGCCGAAGGGCTCCGGCCAGCGGCTGGGCACGGCGACGATCGCGGCCTCGGCCATCGCGGCGAGTACCGCCTCGTGCGGCCGGTACCCCGCCATGGTGACGCCAGCGGCGGTGGCATGGGCGCGCAGGCGCGCGAGGTAGAGAGTTTCCGGCGAATCGGGGCCGAACCGGTCGGCGCCGATCATCGTGGCGGTCCAGCCGGGCAGGCGGGGCAGGGCGAGGGCGCAGGCGGCGACAAAGGCGTCCGCCCCCTTGTCGGCGACGACGCGGCCGGCGAACAGGATGCTGGCCGCGCGCTCCCCCGCGGGCGGGATCGCCGCGAGGTCGATCGGGTTCGGGAGGACGGTGGCGCGGGCGCCGGGCACAGCCGCGATGGTGTCGCGGCGGAGCCAATCCGAGACCGTGGCGACATGCACCTGCCGGAAAAGCTCCGCGCGCAGGGCGGCCTGGCGGCCCTCCAGCCGATTGTGCAGCACCAGGATCACCGGGACATCGAGGCGGCTGGCGAGGTGCAGGGCGAGCTCCGGCCGGTTGTGAACCTCGACGATGGCGGGGCGCATGCGGCGCAGCGAGGCGGCGACGGCCCGGGCGTAGCGCACGGCGAGCGGGCCCGGCCACCAGGGCCAGGCGATGGCGCCGTAATTCGCGCCGGCGAAGGTTTCCGACTGCGGTGGGCCGACGACCACTTGCTCGAACGCGCTTGAGGCCCGCGCGAGCATGCCCAGGATCAGCCCAATGGCGCCGGCGCGGCCCGGGGCGAAGCCCTCGCGAGGGGGAAGCACGATGGCGGCGCGCGCCTTGCCCGATTCCAACACGCGCCGACTCTAGCCAGCGGCGCGCCGGCGGGCCATGTGCTCGCAGCATGAGCGAAGCGAGGATGTTTCTGCGCCGTGCGGCGGTGACCGCGTTCGGGATGGCGGTGGCGTTGGTGGAGCTGGCCTGGCTGCGCGCCGTCCTGGAGGGCATCGGCTGGGGGCCGGCGACGCTGGCGCTGATGCTGTGCGGCATTGCGGTGGCGCCCTGGCTGGGGCTCTGCGCCGCGAACGGCGTCGCCGGCTTCCTCGTGCGCATGCTGGCGCGCGATCCGCCAGGGTATCTGCTGCCAGGCCTGTGGTCCGACGAGGACAACGTGACCACACCGACCGCGATCCTGGTCGCGGTGCGGGCCGAGCCGCTGGGCCCGATCCTGGAGAACCTGGAACGCCTGCTCGCGGGGCTCGATGTGACACGCTGGGGCGACCGGTTCGCGGCCTTCGTGCTTTCCGACACGCCGGACGGCGAGGTGGCGGAGGCGGAGCGGCTCGCCGTCGCGGCGCACCCGCGCATCGGTTACCGCCGGCGTGAGAGCAACGCGGGCTACAAGGCCGGTAACATCCTCGCCTTCCTGGACGCGCTGGAGGGGTTCGAGTTCGCCGTCGTGCTCGACGCGGATTCGGTGATGACGGCGGAGGCGGTGCTGCGCCTCGTGCGTATCCTGCAGGCGCGGCGGGACGTCGCAATCGTGCAGCACCTGACGGTGGGGCTGCCGGCGGAATCGCCGTTTCCGCGGCTGTTCCAGTTCGGCATGCGCGCGGGGATGCGCACCTGGGCCGCCGGCCAGGCGTGGTGGCAGGGCGATGCCGGGCCGTTCTGGGGCCACAATGCGGCGTTGCGCATCGCGCCGTTTCGCGAGCATGCGCGGCTGCCGGCGCTGCCGGATGGCTCGGCGGTCCTCTCGCACGACCAGGTGGAGGCGGCGCTGCTGCGCGCGGCGCACTGGGGCGTGGTGGTCTGGCCCGACTCGCGCGGCTCCTACGAGGCGAATCCGCCGACCATCGTGGAGTTCGAGCGGCGGGACGCGCGCTGGCAGCGCGGCAACTGGCAGTACCGGCACCTGATTCTGCGGCGCGGATTTCTGCCCATGGGCCGCTGGCAGCTGTTGCAGGCGATGCTGCTGTTCGCGGGTGCCCCGTTCTACCTCGCCATCGCCTGCCTCGCGGCCTGGCTGGCCTGGCAGGGCACATCCGCGCCCGGTGCCGTGGGCCTGCTCTACCTCTGGGCGCTCACGATCTATTCGCCGAAGCTGCTGGGCTACGCGGAGCTGATGCTGCGGCCGAAGGCGCTGGCGCGCTACGGGGGAGGCGGCGCACTGTGGCGTTCCGTCGCGGCGGAAACCGTGTTCACCCTGTTGCTCGATGCGATCGCTCCGCTCTCGAAGACGATGGCGCTGGTCGCGGGCGGCCGCGGCTGGCTGCCGCAGCGGCGCGACCCGCGGCGCCTCGGCATGGGCGAAGCGATGCTGCGCTTCCTGCCGCACACGGTGCTCGGCGTGCTGCTCTGGCTGGGCTTCGCGCGGGCCGGATGGAGCGCGGTGGCGGTGGCGCCGTTCGTCGCCGGGCTGCCGCTTGCGATCCCCTTCGCGGTGCTGACCGCGAGCCCCGGTTTCGGGCGGTTTCTCGCCCGGCGCGGCATCGCGGCCACGCCGGAGGAGCGGGCGGGGAAGCTGTAGGCCTCAGGCCGGGCGGGTGGCGGAGGTCGCGGTCGCCGCCGCGGATGGCGCATCATGGAAGGCGAGGCGCGCGCGGTGCGGCACCGGGGCGGCGCCGCTGCGCTCGCCGAGTTCCATGAGATCGCCGCCGTCCCAGGCGGGCCAGGTGACGCCGGGGGCAGCCGGCGCGCCGTCGCGCGCGAAGCTTACCCAGAGTGCCTGCATCGTCGCGGCGAATTCGCGGTCGGCCTCGGTCCAGGCGCGGTCGAGTACGTCGAGGGTCCCGAACACGTATGGATAGTCGCCGGAGTGGAAGGCGCCGAGCCGCGTGGCCGGATCGGCCTCGCGGAAGCGCTGGCCGGGGTGGAAGGGCTGCACGCGGGTGAAATGGTACAGCCAGGTCGGCGCGTGGGTGCGATGCGCCTCCGCCGTGCGCAGGATGTTATGGCGGAACGTGCGGTCGGCGAACCATTCCTGGTCGGCATGCATCGCCTCCGCGCTGTCGCCGGCGGGGTAGAGCGCGTGGAAAGCCTCGGCGCGCGTCCCGAAGGCGGCGGCGACGCGGGCGCGGTGGTCGGCGAGCGTGGTGGGGCCGGCGAAGGTCGTTCCCTCGTCCGCGGTCCAGCCGAGGAGCAGCGGCACACGCGCTTGACGGCCGTTGGCAAACGCGGCGGCGCCGGATTCGGGCAGCAGCGCGCCGTCGATGATCGGGCCGAGCGTGGGGAACGTGGCGGCGACGAGGCGTTCGGCAGGCAAGGCGCGCAGCCCCGCGAGGTCCGGCGCCAGCCGTGCCGTGTCCTGCGCGCCATCGCGCTCCGCGGCCGTGCGGTCGCGCATGGCGCCGACGGCGCCGAAGCTCATCATGATGGCGCGATGGAACAGCCCCTGCGCGGCCTGGGCGGCCATCAGCATGCCGATGCTGTGGGCACCGGCGGACTGGCCGAAGATGGTGACGCAATCGGGATCGCCGCCGAAAGCAGCGATATTGCGGTGGATCCAGGCAAGGGCGGCGACCTGGTCGAGCAGGCCGTAATTGCCGCTGCAGCCCGATTCGGCCGCGAGTAGCGGGTGAGTGAGGAAGCCGAGCGCGCCTAGTCGGTATGCAACGGTGACGAGCACGACGCCTGCGAGCGGCAGCGTGCCCTCGGTGAAAATTGGGTTGGTCGCGGCCCCCTGGCGGAAACCGCCGCCATGCAGCCAGACCATGACCGGCAGCCTGGCGCCGCGCGCGCCGGCGGGTGCCCAGACATT
Source organism: uncultured Pseudomonadota bacterium (assembly GCA_963764465.1). Classification (GTDB taxonomy): domain Bacteria; phylum Pseudomonadota; class Alphaproteobacteria; order Acetobacterales; family Acetobacteraceae; genus JAJXXT01. Next base: position 1,077,623 of record CAVXSO010000007.1, read on the forward strand.
GAGGGTGAGGCAATCCTCGGACTGCGCCTGGTCGCCCGCGTATTCGGCATAGACGCTGGTGGCGTCGCGGCCCGGTTGCGGCGCCTGGGGCGGCAGGCGTGTCGCGTCCCGCACACCGATCCATGAAGCAGCCGGTTGCGGCGGCCGCCAGCGCAGCGGGCCGAGCGGCGGTGCCGAATAGGGTATGCCGAGGAAGGCGTGCTGGCCAGCGCGCGAGAGCCCACACAGCGTACCGGTCTCGACCCGGACCTCCGGGCCGGCCTCCGTGTCGTTCATGCCGCCTGCTTGCGCTCGCGCAGGAACTGGAAGAACTCGACGCCCTCGCGCAGGCGCCGCTTCATCATCTGCGGGCTGGTGACCATCTCGCCCACGATCTCCGCGATCTTCGGCACCCGCAGGTAGAACTTGCGGTAGAAGGTCTCGACGCTGTCGAAGATCTCCGTGTGTGACAGATGCGCGTAGTGCAGCGGCGCAATCTGCACGCCGTGGTCGTCGATCAGCTCCGCGTGCGAGGCGTCGAGCCAGCCATTCTCCAGCGCCTGCGCGTGCAGGAACGTGCCGGGGTAGGGGGCGGCGAGCGAAACCTGCAACGTGTGCGGGTTGATTTCCTTGGCGAAACGGATGGTTTCGAGGATGGTTTCCTTCGTCTCGCCGGGCAGGCCGAGGATGAAGGTGCCGTGGATCTTGATGCCGAGGTCGTGGCAGTCGCGGGTGAATTTCTTCGCGACCTCGATGCGCATGCCCTTCTTGATGTTGTGCAGGATCTGCTGGTTGCCGCTCTCGTAGCCGACGAGCAGCAGCCTGAGGCCGTTGTCGCGCAGCACCTTGAGCGTCTCGCGCGGCACGTTGGCCTTGGCGTTGCAGGACCAGGTGACGCCGAGCTTGCCAAGCTCGCGCGCGATCGCCTCGGCGCGGGGCAGGTTGTCCGTGAACGTATCGTCGTCGAAGAACAGCTCGCGCATCTGCGGGAACAGCGTCTTCAGCAGCTTCACCTCTTCCGTGACATGCTCGACGGAGCGCACGCGGTAGCGGTGCCCGCCCACGGTCTGTGGCCAGAGGCAGAAGGTGCAGCGGCTCTTGCAGCCGCGGCCGGTGTAGAGGCTCACATAGGGGTGCTTGAGATAGCCGATGAAGTAGTCCTCGACCCGGAGGTCGCGCTTGTAGACCTCGCTGACGAAGGGCAGCGAATCCATGTCCTCGAGGATCGCGCGATCCTTGTTGTCGACGATGATACCGTTTCGATCACGGAACGAAATCCCATCCACGTCCGCGAAGTCGCGGCCCTCGGCGATTTCCTTGACGGTGAAGTCGAACTCGTTGCGGGCGACGAAATCGACCGCCGGTGCGTCGCGCAGGCTCTCGCGCGGTTGCACGGCGACCTTGGCGCCGACGAGGCCGATCTTCATGCGCGGGTTCGCTTCCTTCAGCTTCGCGGCCACGCGCGCATCGGAGGCGAAGGAGGGGGTGGAGGTGTGGATGACGCAAAGTTCGTGGTGGCCGGCTTCCTCCAGCACCTTCGCCATGCCGATGCCGGCGGGCGGCGCGTCGATCAGCTTGCTGCCGGGGATGAGTGCCGCCGGCTGGGCGAGCCAGGTGGGGAACCAGAAGCTGCGGATCTCGCGCCGCGCCTGGTAGCGGGAGCCGGCGCCACCATCGAAGCCGTCGAAGGAGGGGGGCTGGAGGAAAAGCGTCTTCATCATCGCGGCTGGTGTCCCATGGTCTCGTGCGGCACGGGTGCGGCGCGGAGCAGCACACCCCGCCAGGAAACGTTGTCGGAGAGGAAACTGGTGCCCCATACCACAACCGACAAAAGATCGCGCAAGGGCGGTAGCCAGATGGGGGAGGGTGCGACCGCGAGTGCGCGCTCGGTCGCGCGGTCGAGCACCACGCGAGCGGCCCAGACGGCGGGGAAAATCCAGGCGAGGCGCCAGTCGGCCAGGCCCGCCAGCGCCGCCCAGATCAGCGAGAATTGCAGCACCGACGCCGCGAAACCCCAGGGCGCCAGCCGGCGGATGGTGCGCGCCCAGCGCAGCTCATGGCTGAACAGGTCGACGAGCCGCGTCTCCGCCACGGCGGTGCGCACGACTTTGCGCGTCAGCGCGATGCCGAGCCCCCGGCGCCTGACCAGCACGCCGAGCAGGTGATCGTCGGCGAGGTGGTCGCCGAGGGCCGCGAAGCCGCCGATCGCGTCGAGCGTCGAGCGCCGCAGCGCCATGGTGGCTCCGAAGCAGTCCTGCCGCCCAAGCGCGCGGGAGAGCAGGGCGCTCGGCAGGAACCCGGTGGTCATCCCCGAGGCCCCCAGGAGCGCGACCGGGCCGGGTGCTGCCGGCATCCCTGCGTAGAGCGTCGTCACCAGCCCGGTCCCCGGTGTCTCGAGCGTCGCCAGCACGTCGGCGAGCCAGCCGGGCGGCACCTGAACATCGGAATCGGAGACGACAATCACCTCGTGCCTGGCCGCCGGCAGCATGTGGATGAGGTTGGAGGTCTTGCGGTTGGCGCTCGGCAGCGCCGGGTCGACGACGACGGCGACGTCGGCCGCGGGATGGCGTGCGCGCAGCCGCTCGACGACCGCGAGCGCGGGGTCGGCCGGGTTCTGCACGCCGAAGACGATCTGGAATTCGGGGTGGTCCTGGCGGAACAGGCATTCCAGGGCCGCCTCCAGCGTCGGTTCGTTGCCTGCGAGCGGCTTGAGGACGCTGACCCGCGCGACGGAGCGCGCCGGCTGGCGCCGCAGGAAGCGGCGCAGCAGCGCATGGCCCGCGAGTGCCTGGACCAGGCCCGCGAGCACGGCGGCGGCGAGGAATCCCGCGAGGATCAACCCGCGCCGCCGGTGGCGAGCTGTGCCGTCTTGCGCTTGAGCGAGGCGACCAGGGCGTCCGGCCCGCCAGAGGCGAGCAGCGCGCGGAAATCGGAGCGCTGCACGGCCACGCGGCTGATCGTGCCGTCGAGCAGGATGTCGACCACCCGCCAGCCGCCGGCGCCCTGCTGCATCACGAAGTCGAATTTCGTCCCGTCCTTGCCCGGGGCGGCGAGTCGGGTCGGCACGATCTCTTCCGCGCCGAGTTTGCGGGTCTGTGGCAGCACGCTGAAGACCTCGCCGTTCCAGCTGCTGAAGTTGGCGGCCCAGCTCGCCACGGTGAAGGCCGTGAACGCCTCGAGCAGGGCGGATTTCTGGGCGTCGCTGTAGCCCGTGTAGTCCGGGCCCACGGAGCGGGCGAGGATGGTGGGCAGATTGAAGGCGGCGGCGATTGCTGGGCGCAGCGCCGCGGCCCGCTGGTCGAAGCTCGCCGACGTTCCAGCCTTCATTGCCGTGATCAGCGCGGTGCCGAAGGCCTCCAAGGGCGCTGCAGCCGGGTCGGTCGCGGCGTGCGCCGCCGCGGGTGCGAGCAGAGCGGCGAGCAGCAGGGAACGTCGATGCATCAGGCCCGAACCGCCTGGTCTGCGTTCTGCCTTAGCGCCAGGAGAGCGGTTTGTGTGATGGCTTTGGTATCGAGGCCTGCGTTGGCGAGTTGGTTTTTCTGGCTGTCGTGGTCGATGAAGCGGTCTGGGAGTGTCATGGGCCGGAACCTGAGTCCGTGGTCGAGGAGGCCCTTATGGGCGAGGTGGTGGGCGACGGCTGAGGCGAAGCCGCCGATGGCGGCTTCCTCGACGGTGATGAGCACTTCGTGCTCGCGGGCGAGGCGCTCGACGAGGTCGGTGTCGATGGGCTTGGCGAAGCGGGCGTCGGCGACGGTGGTGGAGAGGCCGCGGGCGGCGAGGTCCTCGGCGGCGGCGAGCGCGTCGGCGAGGCGGGTGCCGAGCGAGAGGATGGCGATGGAGGTGCCCTCGCGCAGGATACGGCCGCGGCCGATGGGCAGGATCTCGGGCTTCTCGGGCAGGGCAACGCCGGTGCCCTCGCCGCGCGGGTAGCGCAGCGCGCTGGGCCGGTCGTCGATGGTGGCGGCGGTGGCGACCATGTGCACCAGTTCCGCCTCGTCGGCCGGGGCCATGATCACCATCCCCGGCAGGCAGCCGAGATAGGCGAGGTCGAAGCTGCCGGCATGGGTGGCGCCATCGGCGCCAACCAGCCCCGCGCGGTCCATGGCGAAGCGCACCGGCAGGGACTGGATGGCGACGTCGTGCACCACCTGGTCGTAGCCGCGCTGCAGGAAGGTCGAGTAGATGGCGCAGAACGGCTTCATCCCCTCGGTCGCCATGCCGGCGGCGAAGGTCACGGCGTGCTGCTCGGCGATGCCGACGTCGAAGGTGCGGTCCGGGAAGCGCTTCTGGAACCGATCCAGCCCGGTGCCGGAGGGCATGGCCGCGGTGATGGCGACGATGCCCTTGTCTTTCTCTGCTTCCGCGATCAGCGCATCGGCGAAGACGCGGGTGTAGGTCGGCGGGCCGGGCGGCGTCGTGGCCTGCTCGCCGGTCACCACGTTGAAGCGGGAGACGGCGTGCAGCTTGTCGGCGGCGGCCTCGGCCGGAGCGTAGCCGCGGCCCTTCTGGGTGATGACGTGCAGCAGGATCGGGCCGTGTTCCTCGGCGTCACGCACGTTGCGCAGCACCGGCAGCAGATGGTCCAGGTTGTGCCCGTCGATCGGGCCCACGTAGTAGAACCCCATCTCCTCGAACAGCGTGCCGCCGGTCAGGATGCCGCGCGCGAACTCCTCCGCGCGGCGCGCCGTGCGCTCGATGCCGCGCGGGAAGCGCCTGGCCATGCGCGCCGCGAGGTCCCGCAGCGAGAGGAAGGAGCGCGAGGAGAGCAGGCGGGAGAGATAGGCGCTCATGGCACCCACCGGCGGCGCGATCGACATGTCGTTGTCGTTGAGGATGACGATCAGGCGCGAGTGCCTCGCACCCGCGTTGTTCATCGCCTCGTAGGCCATGCCGGCGCTCATCGCGCCGTCGCCGATCACCGCCACCACGTGGCGCTGCTCGCCCTTGAGGTCACGCGCCACCGCCATGCCGAGCCCGGCCGAGATCGAGGTCGAGGAATGCGCCGCGCCGAACGGGTCGTAGGGGCTCTCGGAACGGCGGGTGAAGCCGGACAGCCCCCCGCCCTGGCGCAGCGTGCGGATACGGTCGCGCCGCCCGGTCAGGATCTTGTGCGGGTAGGCCTGGTGGCCAACGTCCCAGATCAGCCGGTCCTCAGGCGTCTCGAACACCGCATGCAAGGCCACCGTCAGCTCCACCACGCCAAGCGACGCACCCAGATGACCTCCCGTCACCGATACCGCCGAAATCGTCTCCGCCCGAACCTCCTCCGCCAAAGCCTTCAACTGCTCCGGCGAAAAGTTCCGCAAATCCGCCGGAATGCGAACCCGGTCCAAATGCGGCGTCAAAGGGCGGGGAAGGGTCTGTTGATCGGTCACGGGGTGGGCTCCGCGGTTGTTGCAAAAATGCCACAGTGGATCCAGGAAGCGGACGCCGCATGCCGCCAAGCGTCTAAATGCCCGGGTTTGGCCGTTGTTGTCATGTCCGTTGCGTCTCGCGATGCTGTGGTTCGTGGCGAAGGCGGAGCACCCGAGTCCCACAATCCGCTCATCTCGCTCGGACTCCGGGCGTTTTTGCGGCATTGCGGATGTGTTGCAAATTGTAATATCGGAACGCTGCGGGGCAAGCCGCGTTGTTCTGAAAAGGCGGACACTTCCATATCCGGTCTGCCGCGGGAGAATGTAAGGAATGCGCGTTGTCCTGGCCCAGCCGCGTGGCTTCTGCGCGGGCGTCGAGCGGGCGATCGAGATTGTCGAGCGGGCCCTGATCAAATACGGGCCGCCGATCTACGTGCGCCACGAGATCGTGCACAACCGGCACGTGGTGGAGGATCTGCGCCAGCGCGGCGCGGTGTTCGTCGACGAGCTCGACGAAATCCCGCCGGGCGCGATGACCGTGTTCAGCGCCCATGGCGTGCCCAAGCGGGTCGAGGAAATCGCGGCCGAGCGCGGGCTGCCGGTCCTGGACGCGACCTGCCCGCTGGTCGCCAAGGTGCACAACGAGGGCAGGCGCTACGCCGCGCAGGGGCGCGAGATCGTGCTCGTGGGGCATGCCGGCCATGCCGAGGTGGAGGGTACGATCGGCCAGGTTCCCGCCAAGGTGCATCTGGTGCAGACCGTCGAGGATGTTGCCGCGGTCGCGCCGGCGGACCCGGAGCGGCTTGCCTACATCACGCAGACCACGCTCTCGGTCGATGACACGCGCGGCATCATCGCGGCGCTTAAGACACGTTTTCCCGCAATTGTGGGGCCGGACGTGCGCGACATCTGCTACGCGACGCAGAACCGCCAGCAGGCGGTGCGCGAGCTGGCGTCCCAGGTGGACCTGATCCTTGTCGTCGGCAGCCGTAATTCCTCCAACTCCAACCGGCTGCGCGAGATCGGCGAGGAGCTGGGCAAGCCTGCCTACCTCATCGACGACGCCGCCGCGCTGAAGCCGGAATGGTTCCAGGGGGTCGCGAGTGTCGGCCTCACCGCCGGGGCCTCCGCGCCGGAGACACTGGTGCAGGGCGTGATCGAGGGGCTGCGCGCGATCACCGCCATCGAGGTGGAGACCCTCGCCGGGGTCGCCGAGGATGTGCGCTTCCGCTTTCCGCCGGAACTGGCCGATGGCGTTCCCGCAACCGCTCACGCTGCCTGAGGATTTGCCATGCCTGTACCGTTGAACCAAGTCGTTCGTGTCGGCGCCTATGTCGTGCGGCAGCATCTCGCGGGGCGCAAGCGCTATCCGCTGGTGCTGATGCTCGAGCCGCTGTTTCGCTGCAACCTCGCCTGCGCGGGCTGCGGCAAGATCGACTATCCCGCCGAGATCCTGAACCAGCGCCTCTCGGTCGAGCAGTGCCTCGGCGCCGCCGCGGAATGCGGCGCGCCGGTGGTCGCGATCGCGGGCGGCGAGCCGCTGCTGCACAAGGAGATGCCGCAGGTTGTCGACGGGCTGCTCAAGCAGGGGCGCTTCATCTACCTCTGCACCAACGCGCTGCTGCTCGAGAAGCAGCTCGACAAGTTCAAGCCGCACCGCAACTTCGCCTGGGACGTGCACCTCGACGGCGATCAGGAGATGCATGACGCGGCGGTGAGCCAGGGAGGCGTGTTCACACGCGCCGTCGCCGCGATCAAGGCGGCGAAGGCCAAGGGATTCCGGGTCTGCATCAACACCACGCTGTTCGACGGCGCCAAGCCGGAACGGGTTGCCGCCTTCCTCGATGCGATCAACGCGGCGGGAATCGACGGGGTGATGATCTCGCCGGGCTATGCCTATGAGCGCGCGCCGGACCAGGAGCATTTTCTCAACCGGCGCAAATCCAAGCAGCTGTTCCGCGACATCTTCGCGCGCGGGCGCGGCAGGAAGTGGAAGTTCAACCAGTCCTCGCTGTTCCTCGACTTCCTTGCTGGCAACCAGAGCTATGTCTGCACGCCGTGGGGCAAACCGACGCGCAACGTATTCGGCTGGCAGCGGCCCTGCTACCTGCTCGGCGAAGGCTATGCGAACAACTTCAAGGAGCTCATGGAGACCACGGACTGGGACAAGTACGGCACCGGCAATTACGAGAAATGCGCCGACTGCATGGTCCATTCCGGCTACGAGGCGACCGCGGTGGTCGATGCCGTGCGCCATCCGCTGAAGGTGCTGAAGGTGGCTATGCGCGGGCCGCGCACCGAGGGACCAATGGCGCCGGAGATCCCGCTCGATCGGCAGCGGCCGGCGGAATACGTGTTTAGCCGCCATGTGGAGGACAAGATGGCGGAGCTACGCCACGAGAAGCGGCCTATGGCCGACGTCGCCGACTGAGTGTCGCGGCCGGCGCGACTCAGCGCGCTGGCGCCAGGGTTTTTCGCTGTTCGAGCGCGCTGGCGACTGCGTCGCGCAGGGTGCGGCGTGCGCGGGTGGCGTCGCGCGCCAGGCCGATGAGTGGGAAAAGCTCGCCGGGGTTGCGCAGCAGGTCGCGCGCGATCCGCCCGCCGGCGATTCGGCCGTTGCCGCCGAGCGCCGTCAACACCACGCGCGGCAGGTCCCGGTCCCAGGCATCGCAGATGGCGCGCACGGCGGCGAAGGGGAGTTTCGCGACATGCGCCCCCGCGGCGACGGCGGCGCTTTCCAGGTCCACCGCCGCCGCGCCCGTCGCGGCATGGGTCGCGCGGCGGGCTGCGACAGTGCCGATCACTCCGTGGGCGCCGAGCAGTACGCCGCGGCGGCGCGCGAAGCGGGCGGAGAGCGCCGGGTCCGTCGGCAGATGGATGCCGTCCACCAGCACCGCGTCCGGCACGACCAGATGGCCTGGCCGCAGCACCGGCGAAAGACCGCCGGCGAAACCAAAGGAGAGCAGGCCGTCGACGCCCTTGTGTAGCAGGCGTATCACCGCCTCCTCGGCGCCGGCGGCGGTGCCGCCGCCGATCTCAACGATTCCGAGCGGCGCCGCGATGCGCGCCTCGGCCTCGAGCCCGACGACGATCCCGAGCTTCATCGGGCCGGGCATCACCGGCTTCTAGAAGCCCCAGCCCACGTGACGGTCGTTGCCGCGCAGGAGGTTGCGGTAACGGGCCAGCGCGAGCAGCGGGAAATAGAGCTTGTAGCCGTGGTAGCGGAGGTAAAAGACGCGTGGGAAACCGACGGCGGTGTAAGGCGCTTCCTCCCACGTGCCATCGGGTCGTTGCATCGACGCCAGGAACGCGATGCCGCGCGCCACCACCTCGCTCTCCGCCTCGCCCGCCGCCATCAGGCCGAGCAGCGCCCAGGCGGTCTGCGACGGATTGCTGCGGTGATAGCGGCCGCGGTTGCGGCCGGCATAGCTCGCGTTGTCCTCGCCCCAGCCGCCGTCCTCGCGCTGCGTTTCCCTGAGGAAGCCGACGGCGCGACGCACCGCCGGGTCGTCCGCGGGGATGCCGGCGGCGTTGAGGGCGCAGAGCGCCGACCAGGTGCCGTAGATGTAGTTGGTACCCCAGCGGCCGAACCAGCTGCCATCGGCTTCCTGCTCCGAACGCAGCCAGGCGAGCGCGCGGGCGATGGCGTCCCCGTCATCGGGATTGCCATTCTGGGCAAGGAACGAAATGCAGCGGGCCGTGACATCCGCGGTCGGCGGATCGAGCAGCGCGCCGTGATCGGCGAAGGGGATGTGGTTCAGCACCATGTGGTCGTTGTCGGCGTCGAACGCACCCCAGCCGCCGCCGCGGCACTGCATGCCGCGGATCCAGGCGCGGGCGCGCTCGATGGCCGCCGTGTTGGCGCCGGCGGCATTCGCCCCACTGGTGCCACGGCGTTCCCGATCCAGCAGCATGCCGACGACGGCGGTATCGTCCACATCAGGGTAATGGTCGTTTCGATACTGGAACGCCCATCCACCCACCGGCGCACGCGGCCGGGCGCGTGCCCAGTCGCCCGCGACGTCGCGGATCTCGCGGTCACGCAGCCAGGCATTGGCGGTGCTGACCGGCGCATCCGCGCGCGCATCATCCGTGCCCTTGGCGGCTTCCGCCAGCGCGTGGCCGGCGAGCGCCGTGTCCCAGACCGGCGAGAGGCAGGGCTGCACCCAGGCGCGATCCGGTTCGCGAACCACGAGTTTCCGCAGTGCCTGCCAGGCGATGGCGGCTTGCGGATCCTCCGGCGGGATGCCCAGCGTGTCGAACATCATCGCGGCGTTGGCCATGGCGGGGTAGATGCCGCCCAGCCCATCCTCGCCGTTGAGGCGCTCGGTGACGAAGGCGACGGCCGTGTCGATGGCACGCTGGCGTGTCGCGCGCGGAAGCAGCTTCTCGAGCGGGCGAAGGGCCTGGTCGATGTAGCGGAAGCAGACGCCCCAGCGCGAACGGTACGGCCCGCGAATCCAGTCGCGCACCCGTTCCGGGGGTGTGACGAACAGCTCCTGCACGCGCACGCCGCGCGGATTGCGCGCGCGCGGCTTCAGCGCCATCAGCACCAGCAGCGGCACGATCACGGTGCGCGACCAGTACGACACCTTGTCGAGGTGGAACGGGAACCACCGTGGCAGCAGCATGATCTCGACCGGCATCACCGGCACCGCACGCCACGGAACCTCCCCGTAAAGAGCGAGCTGGGCGCGCGTGAACACGTTGGAGCGTTCGGCGCCGCCGGCGGCGAGGATCGCCTCGCGCGCGCGGCGCATATGCGGCGCGTCCGGTGAATCGCCGATCATCTTCAGCGCGAAATAGGCCTTCACGCTGGCGGAAAGGTCGAAGGCACCATCATGGAACAGCGGCCAACCACCGTGTTCCGCCTGGATGCCGCGCAGGTAGACGCCGATGCCGGTCTCGAGCGGCACGTCCGGCCGGTCGAGGAAATGCGTGAGCAGCACGTACTCGGCGGGGATGGTGGCGTCGGCTTCCAGCGGGAAGACGAAATGACCGTCCTCGCGCCGGTGCGTGAGCAGCGCCGAGCGCGCGCGCGTCACAGCGTCGTCGATCAGGGCAAGGTCGGTGGCAAGCAGCGAGTTCGAGCATCGCGGGTAAATTACGCAGGAATGGGGCCGGTTTGGGGCGTCGTGCCCAGGTCCAGGAGGATGGCGGCGGCACGATCGCCGGACCTGATGGCACCTTCGATCGTTGCGGGCAAGCCGGTTGCGGTCCAGTCCCCGGCGAGGACGAGGTTTGCCAGTGCCGTGTGCGGGCCTGGGCGGCGTGCGTTCTGCGCCGGGGTGGCGGCAAAGGTGGCGCGGCGCTCCTTGACCACGCGCCAGGCGGGCATCGGCGCCGCGAGCCCGGCGGCGGCAGCGACTTCCGGCCACACGGTGCGGGCCAGCTCGCCGGCGTCGCGGTCCACCAGGCGGTTGGCGGCGGAAATGGTGACGGAAAGCACGTGCGGGCGGGCGAACAGCCACTCCGCCGTGCCGCCGACGATGCCGATGAAGCCCGCGCCGCCCGGGAGTTCCGCCGTGATGCGGTAGTGCAGGTTGACGATGGCCTCGAACGCATCGGGCGCGGTGAGGCCGGGCAGCAGCGTCGGCGCGACGGCCGCCGGCACCGCAAGCACGACGGCGTCGTCCGGTCCCAGCGCGACCTCGCCGCCAGCGAAGCGCAACACCGCGACGCGGCCGGACTCGGCTTCGATGGCGGCGAGGCGGGCGCCGAAGCGCGGCTGCCCGCCGCGCGCCGTGAGGAAATCGCGCGCGGGGTCGACGAAGCTTTCCGAAAGCCCGGCGCGCGCGACGAGCGGCCGGCAGGCGGCACCGCCCTCCGCCAGCGTCTGCGCCACGACCGCGCCGAGCAACGTCGCGTCGGCCTCCGCGGGCATGGTGTTGAGGGCGGCGATCGCCAGCGGCTCCAGCAGGCGGCGCGCGAGCACGCCCGGGCCGAGCAGCGAGGCCACGGTCTCGCCGGGCCGCGCGCGCATCAGCCGGCGCAGGGCCAGGAATTCGGAGAGGTGCGCGCCAGGCACGCGGCGCGACGGGGCGAGCACCCACCACGGGACGCGCCCCGCGTTGGGCGCGATGGTCCAGCGCAGCCCGGACGGCAGCTCCACGAAGGGAAAGATCGGGCGTGCGGGCCCGATCAGCGGATCGCGCGCGCCGATGCGGGCGAGATAGGCCATTGCCGCCCGGTTGCCCGAGAGCAGCAGGTGGTTCCCGTTGTCGATGACGACGCCGAGCTCGCGATCCGGGTAGGAACGCGCCCGGCCGCCGGCGGCGGGCCCCGCCTCGTACACGGAGACGCGTATACCGCGCGCGGCGAGCGACGTGGCGGCGGCAAGGCCCGCGAGGCCGGCGCCGACGACATGGACGTGTGTTGGCAGGGTCACGAAATCCCGAAGCGCAGCGCGATGTAGAGTTTTTCCCAGATCGGCAGGCTGACGCGGCGGTGCACGTCGCGCCAGCCGCTCGCGCGCACACGGCGCAGGATGGCAGCGTAGGTGGCACCCATCAGCCGTGCGGGCTTCATCGCCGCCTGCTCGCACCGCCGCATTGCTTCGTCGGCGGCGACGAAATGCGCTTCCGCCCTTGCGGCGAGCCTGGCCGCGGCGCGGGGCAGGTTCGGGCTTGCCAGGGCGTCCGGCAGGCGCGGCGGCACATCCTCCGCTTCCAGGTCCTCGCGCGGCAGGTAGAGCCGGCCGCGCTCGGCGTCCTCACCGACATCGCGCAGGATGTTGGTCATCTGCAGCGCGCGGCCGAGATGGTAGGCGACGTCGTCCGCCGCCGGCGACGCGTCGCCGAAGGCGCGGACGGAGAGCCGCCCAACGGCGGCGGCGACGCGATCGCAATAAAGGTCGAGCGTCGCGAGATCGGGTGCCACGATGGGATCCGCGGCGTCCATCGCCATGCCGTTCACGACGGCGAGGAAATCCTCCTCCCGCAGCCCGTAGGCGGCGATCGCCGGGCGCAGCACGCGCGTCACCGCCTCGTCGGCGCGGCCCTCCGCGAAGAGGGCGGCGATGCGCGCGCGCCAGGCGTCCAGGCGCGGCGCCTTCTCGGCGAACTGCACCTCGTCATCGGCGATATCGTCGACGATGCGGCAGAACGCGTAGATCGCGTACATCGCCTGGCGGCGCGGCAGGGGCAGCACCGCCATGCCGCGATAGAAACTGGTGCCGGCGGCGCGCACGAGAGCCGCGACCTCGTCGAGATCGGCGCGGCTCGCATCGAGCCCGGCCAACGCCTTGCCGCTCATGCCCGCGCTCCGTGCTTGCCAGGCCCGGGCTTGGGGAAATGGGCGAAGGCGGCGACCAGGCTTGCGGCGAAATCGATGCGTTTCAGCGCGACGCGGCCCGCGACCGGATCGCCGTGGCGCAGGCGTCGCGAGAGCCGCCGCGCGAGCCCGTCGATCGCCGCAGTCTCGAGGCGAAGCCTGCGGTCGCGCACGAAGGCGGGGAGAAGCTTGCCTGCCATCAGTGCGTCGCAACGGTCGAGCAGCGCGTCGAAGGTCGCGCGCAGGCCGGCGGTGGCGGAGGGGCGGCGCAGATCGCCGACGGTCGCGTTGGCGGCGCTCAGCATATCGAGCGGCAGGTAGCAGCGGTCGAGATTGGCAAGGTCTTTCGTTGCATCCTGTAGATGGTTGAGCACCTGCAACACGCTGCAGAGCGCGTCCGAGGCCGGCCAGGTGTCGCGAGCCTCGCGATGCAGGTCCAGCACGTGGCGGCCCACGGGCATCGCGGAGTGGCGGCAATAGTCGAGCAGCTCGTCCCAGCTTTCGTAGCGCTTCTTGGTCGCATCCTGGCGGAAGGCGATGAGCAGGTCGCGGGCGTGGCGGTCCGTGGTGCCGGTCTGCGCAAGGCTCGCGCGCAGGGCCGTCGCACTCGGGCTGCCGCCGGTCTGCGCGCCGGTCAGCACCGCCTCCATCGTGTCGAGCCGCGCGATCTTGTCCTCGGGTGCGAGCGTCGCGCTGTCGGCGATGTCGTCGGCGTTGCGCGCGAAGGCGTAGAAGGCATGAACCGCGGGACGCAGATGGGCGGCGATCAGAAAGGAGCCGACGGGGAAGTTCTCGTCGCCACGGTCCTTGCCGGACCATTCCTCGACGGAGGCGGTGGCGCTCACGCGGCGTCCCCCGTGGTCGTATTGGGGTAGGCGCGGGACTTCCATTGCACGCCGCGGCCGGCATGATGCGCGAATGCCGCGGCGATCGTCGCCCCCTTGTAGAAGGTCGCGACCAGCGGCAGGAATGCGGCCCAGAACCAGGCGCACTGGTAGCGCCGCAGGCTCGGCAGATAGATTGCCGCCATCACCGCCCATGCGATGAAGCCCAGCGCCCGCGCGAGACCATGGCCGAACAGGGCGAGCGCGGGTGGTGCGAGAAAAACCAGCGCCAACCCCAGCAGCGTGCCGACCAGCAGCATCGGCGAGTTGCCGAGTTGCACATAGGCGGAGCGGGCGATCATGCGGCCGATGTCGCGCCATGAGGGATAGGGGCGGATGGAGCGCGCGAGCGGGGTGTGCAGCAGTGCGATCGGCGCGCGCGGCTTGACGGCGCGAGCCAGCGATACATCGTCGATCAGGGCGCCCCGGATCACCTCGATGCCGCCAGCCGCGAGCAGCGTGTCGCGCCGGATCAGCACCGTGCCGCCGGCAGCGGCGGCGGTACGACGGCGTCGATCGTTGACCCAGCGGAACGGATAGAGCATCTGGAAGAAATGCACGAAGGCTGGAATGAGCGCGCGCTCCGCGATGCTCTCGCAGCGCAGCGCCACCATGCCGCTCACCATGCCCAGGCCGCCTGCCTGCATGACCGCGAGCAGCGAGGTGGCATGGGCGGGATCATGCACGATGTCGGCATCCGTGAGCAGGATCAGCGCCTCGTCGCTGGCGGCGATGCCCTGCTGCACCGCCCAGAGCTTGCCGGCCCAGCCGGGCGGGCGCGGCGCGCCATTGAGAACGGTGAGGCGCTCGCTGCCGGGCAGCGAGCGGGCGATCGCCGCGGTGCCGTCACTGCTCTCGTCGTCCACCAGTATCACCCGCAACGGGCCGGGATAGTCTTGCGCCAGCAGTGAGCCGATCGCGGCGGCGATCGTGGGCGCCTCGTCGCGCGCGGGAACCACGACGACGAGTGGCGGGGCCGTATCGGGTGTGGCGCGCGGCAGCACCGGCTGCGTACGCCACCATCCGCCGCGCAGCAGTGCGAGATAGAGCCAGGCCAGCAGGGCCAGCACCGCGACGACGGTCATTCCGGCACCACCCCCGCGGCGCGGAACCAGGCGATCGCGTCGCGCACGGCAAGCCTGGCCGAGCGTGGCGTGTATCCCAGCTCGCGCATCGCCTTGGCAGAGGAAAAGAACATCTTCTTGCGCGCCATGCGCAGATGGTCGCGCGTCACCACCGGTTCGATACCAAAACGGCCCAGCAGCTCGCAGGCCACGGCAACAGGCCAGAGCGGTGCCACCGGCAGTGCGATGCGCGGCGGCTTGCGTCCCGCTGCCTCGGCGACAATGGCCAGGAGGTCGCGCAGGAGCAGGTTCTCCGAGCCCAGGATGTAGCGCTCGCCGACGCGGCCGCGCTCGAGGGCGAGCGCGTGGCCTTCCGCCACGTCGTCCACGTGGACGATGTTGAGGCCGGTATCGACATAGGCCGGGATGCGCCCGGCGGCGGCGTCGGCGATCATGCGTCCGGTGGGGGTGGGCTTGATGTCGCGCGGGCCGACGGGGCCCGCGGGGTTGACGATGACGGCGGGCAGGCCGCGCTCGCGCACCAGGCGCAGCACCGCCTGTTCCGCCTGGTATTTGGAGCGCTTGTAGACGCCGACGATGGTCTCGGCGGTGACGCGGGTGTCCTCGTCGGCTTCGCCGCCGTTGGGATCGAGCCCGAGAGCGGCGACGGAGCTGCAATGCACGATCCGCTCGACGCCGGCGGCAAGGGATGCCTCCATCAGCGCCGTGGTGCCATCGACGTTGGCGGCGATCATGGCGCCGGGATCCGGAACCCAGATCCGGTAGTCGGCGGCGACGTGCACCACGTAGCGGCAACCAGCGACGGCGCCGGCGAGGCTGCGGGGCTGGCGCAGGTCGCCCTCCACCAGTTCAGCCTCGATCCCGGCGAGGTTGCGCCGGTCGGAGCCTGGGCGGACCAGCAGGCGCAGCTTGTGGCCGCGTGCCGCGAGCGTGCGCGCGACGGCGGAGCCAACGAAGCCGGTGGCGCCGGTCAGCAGCGTTGCGTCGGTGTTCAGGGGAGCGGCCATGGCGCGCCCGTATAGACGCAGGGGCGCGACGGATGAAGCTGCCCGCTCCGAAGGGGCGCGTTTGCCGGGGCGGGCGGCTTTGGCCGGGTTCGGCGTGTGGTAGCCAACCCCTTGAATCATAACCAGCCGCACTGGCGGACGGGTTTATAACGCTACGTTCACGGGCGGCTGATGGCCGATGAACGCCTGCCCGCTATCCGAGGGAGGCCGGTCGAAAAGCCACCGGTGGAGGGGGTTGGGTTGGCCGATGGCGGGCAATTCGGGCCGCAACTGCAGGGGTTCTGGGGCCGCACCTCCCTGGCCGAGCGCCTGAGCGCGCGGCTGGCGCGGGCCGGCATCCATTACGCCTGGGTGATGCTGGTCCTCACCTTCCTGACAATGCTTGCCACCTCCGCGGCGATGGGGATGGCGGGCGTGCTGATGCGCCCGCTGCAGGACCAGTTCGCGTGGTCATCGGGCGCGGTTTCCGGCGCCATGGCGCTGCGGCTGGTGCTCTATGGGCTGACCGGACCGTTCGCCGCCGCGCTGATGCTGCGTTATGGCCTGCGCCGTGCCATCTGCAGCGCGCTGTTCTGCATCACGCTCGGGTTGCTGCTGATCACGCGCATGTCCGCGCTGTGGCAGCTCTACGTCTTCTGGGGCCTGTTCGTGGGCTTCGGCACCGGCATGACGGCGATCGTGCTCGGTGCCACAGTCGCCAACGACTGGTTCGGCAGACGGCGCGGGCTGGCCATCGGCATCATGGCGACGGCCGCGGCGAGCGGCGTGCTTGCCTTCATTCCGATCTCCGCCTGGATCGCGGAGCATGTCGGCTGGCGGCTGTCGGTGGTCCCGCCCATCGCGCTGTGTTCGGTGGCGTTCGTGCTGGTGGCGCTGCTGGCGCGCGACCACCCCTTCGAACTCGGCCTCGCGGCCTACGGCAGCATCACGCCGATGGCACGGCCGGCGCGCCGGACAGGGGCGGCGCGGCTGTCGTTCGACGCGCTGAAACAGGTGCTGCCGACCCGCTCCTTCTGGGTCCTGATCGGCGGCTTCGCGGTCTGCGGCTTTACCACCAACGGATTGATGCAGACACACTTCATCCCGCTGCTGCAGGACCACGGCATTGCCGAGGTCGCCGCCGCGGGCGTGTTCGCGATGATGGCCGTGTTCGATTTCGTGGGCGCGATCGGGGCTGGCTACCTCACAGACCGTTACGATCCGCGCAAGCTGCTCATGGCCTATTACCTGGTTCGCGGCGTGGTGCTGATCCTGCTGCCGCTGTCCGGCTTCTCCACCTGGGAGCTGGGCGTGTTCGGGGCGATCTACGGGCTCGGGTGGATCGCGCCGGTGCCGCCGACGATCCGGCTGACGACCGAATCGTTCGGCGCGGCGCAGGGCTCGCTCGTGTTCGGCTGGGTGTTCGCCAGCCACCAGTTCGGCGCCGCGGTGGCCGCCCTCGGCGCCGGCATGCTGCGCGACTCGTTCGGCTCCTACATGCCGTCCTTCGTGTTTGGCGGCGTGGTCTGCCTCGTCGCCGGCCTCACCGCGCTGCTTGTGCCGCGGGAGCCGCGCGCGGTGTTCGGCGGCGTGGCGGTACCGGCCGAGTAGCGCCCGGGTTCGGGCCGGGACCGAAATCACGCCCGGACGTGGCGAGGGCGCCTATTGCAGGCGCAGGAGATGGTCCGCGTGGCGCCAGCGTGACCCATGCAGTTGCGCCGACGCGACCCGGACCGAGTGCAGCGTGCCTTCGATCTCGCGGCGCCAGAATTCCAGGAACTGCTTCAGCACCGGATAGTCGGGGTCCTGGTCCATCTGCTGCCAGACGAAGCTCTGCAGCACGCCGGGGTGATCCGGCAGGTGATAGACGATCTCTGCCGTCGTGAGCCGCCATGGACGCAGGATCGGCACGTTCTTCTCGGGCGAAAACAGGGTCGGGTCGGGCATCGTGCGTGATGTCTCCAGCATGACGTTCGGTGGCGTGCTGAGCGCCGTGAGAGGCATTCCCTGAGGCTCGTAGCCCGTCTGGCGCGGGCCTGAGTGGGGAGCATGGCACGGGAGGGGCGCCGGATGGCAAGAAAAAACATAACTGAATCAGCGTTTTATCACTCATCTACCAAGAGTGCTGCCGGGAGTCCTTGACGATGGATCCTCATCACCCTAGATCGCGCAGCACTCGCCCCCCGCGAGTGCTAACGAGTTGGCGCAAGGGGCGGGGCGTAATACGGCGAGAGTGAAACCCAACCCCATTCAGGAGCGATCCGAATGAAGTTCCGTCCCCTGCACGACCGGGTCGTCGTCCGTCGGCTGAACGCCGAGGAGAAGACCACGGGCGGCATCATCATCCCCGACACCGCCAAGGAGAAGCCGATGGAGGGCGAGATCATCGCCGCCGGCCCCGGGGCGCGCAACGAAGCCGGCCAGCTGGTCCCGCTGGACGTGAAGGCTGGCGACCGCGTGCTGTTCGGCAAGTGGTCCGGCACTGAGGTCAAGATCGACGGCGAGGAGCTGCTGATCATGAAGGAGAGCGACATCATGGGGATCATCGAGGCGACCGCCGCGAAGAAGAAGGCCGCCTGATCCCTCCCGCTTCCTTCCGGATACCAATGAGTTATTCCTAGAGAGGAACGAGACACATGCCTGCAAAGGACGTTCGTTTCGGCACGGATGCACGCGCGCGGATGCTGCGTGGCGTGGACATCCTCGCCGATGCCGTGAAGGTGACGCTGGGGCCCAAGGGCCGCAACGTCGTGCTCGACAAGAGCTTCGGCGCCCCCCGGATCACCAAGGACGGTGTGACGGTGGCGAAGGAGATCGAGCTCGCCGACAAGTTCGAGAACATGGGCGCGCAGATGGTGCGCGAGGTGGCCTCGAAGACCAATGACATCGCCGGTGACGGCACGACGACGGCGACGGTGCTGGCCCAGTCGATCGTGCGCGAAGGCGCCAAGGCGGTGGCCGCGGGGATGAACCCGATGGACCTGCGCCGCGGCATCGACAAGGCGGTGATCGCCCTGGTCGACGAGCTCAAGAAGAAGACGCGCAAGATCACCACCCAGGCGGAGACCGCCCAGGTCGGCACGATCTCGGCCAACGGCGAGTCCGAGATCGGCAAGATGATCTCCGAGGCGATGCAGAAGGTCGGCAACGAGGGCGTGATCACGGTCGAGGAGGCCAAGGGCATCCAGACCGAGCTCGACGTCGTCGAGGGAATGCAGTTCGACCGGGGCTATGTCTCGCCGTACTTCATCACCAACGCCGAGAAGATGATCGCGGACATGGAGCAGCCCTACATCCTGATCCATGAGAAGAAGCTCTCCGGCCTGCAGCCGATGCTGCCGCTGCTCGAAACCGTGGTGCAGTCCGGCCGCCCGCTGATGATCATCGCCGAGGACGTCGAGGGCGAGGCGCTGGCCACCCTGGTCGTCAACAAGCTGCGCGGCGGCCTCAAGGTCGCGGCGGTGAAGGCGCCTGGCTTCGGTGATCGCCGCAAGGCGATGCTCGAGGACATCGCGATCCTGACCGGCGGCCAGGTGATCAGCGAGGATCTCGGCATCAAGCTCGAGAACGTGACGCTCGGGATGCTTGGCAAGGCGAAGAAGGTGGTGATCGAGAAGGAGAACACCACCATCGTCGAGGGCGCCGGCAAGAAGGCCGACATCACCGGCCGCTGCAACCAGATCCGCGCGCAGATCGAGGAGACCACCTCGGACTACGACCGCGAGAAGCTGCAGGAGCGGCTGGCGAAGCTGGCGGGCGGCGTTGCCGTCATCCGCGTCGGCGGCGCCACCGAGGTCGAGGTGAAGGAGCGCAAGGACCGCGTGGACGATGCACTGCACGCGACCCGGGCTGCGGTCGAGGAAGGCATCGTGCCGGGCGGCGGTGTGGCGCTCGCGCGCGCCTCGCTCGTGCTCGCGAAGCTTAAGGCCGACAACGACGACCAGCGCTTCGGCATCGAGATCGTCCGCAAGGCGGCGCTCACGCCGCTGCGCCAGATCGCCGAGAACGCCGGCGAGGACGGGGCCGTGATCTCCGGCAAGGTGCTGGACAAGGACGACTACAACTGGGGCTTCGACGCGCAGAGCGGCGAGTTCAAGGACCTTGTCAAGGCCGGCATCATCGACCCGACCAAGGTCGTGCGCACGGCGCTGCAGGACGCCGCATCGGTGGCGGGCCTGCTTGTCACCACCGAGGCGATGATCGCCGAGAAGCCGGAGAAGAGGGCGCCGCAGTCCGCTCCTCCGGGCGGTGGCATGGGCGATATGGACTTCTAAGTCCCGATCGCGACGAACGATGGAGGGCGGGCCGCAAGGTCCGCCCTTTTTCGTTGTCCGTCCGTTTCGTTGTCCACCCGCGCGCCGCGTGTGCCGGCGACCGCGCGGCAACCTTGCCGCGCGGCGGCCGGAAGCCTCGGGACTGGCCGAAGGACTAGCGGACGGTCAGCAGGGTCCAGGCACGGCGCAGGCGCTCGATGCCAGGGCGGATCAGGCCCTTGTCGCATAGCCGGCGCCCTTCCGCCGCCAGGCGCGGCACGTCCGGCGGCACCTCGGTGGCGTGTTCCTGGGCGGCGGCCACCTGTGCGGAGAGCTGGCCGCAATAGGCTGCCGTGTCGGTGGTGATCACCATGGGTGCGGTGCTCTGCGCGAACAGCAACTGCGCGTTCCCCGGTCCGGCCAGAACCAAGGACACTATCAGCCCCAGGGTCGCCACCGGAAGCCATCGCATGGGCAGTGGCATCGCATGCGCCACCTCTCGTTGCGGTGGGGGGGTCATGAAGCCGTGTTCATGGTCGATGCCGGCAATGTAAGGATCGCGCGCAGGCCAGGCGCGTTGTCGACAAGTGTCAGCGTGCCGCCATGCAGCGTCGCCACCGCCTGGACGAGCGCCAGGCCGAGGCCGGAACCCGGCGTGCTGCGCGCCTGCTCGCCGCGGAAGAAGCGTTCCGTTGCACGGCCGCGGTCCGCCTCCGGGATGCCGGGGCCGCGATCGGCGACATCGATGCGCAGGCCGTCCTTGCCGGCGGTGAGCGCGAGCTGCACCGCGGTACCGTCTGGCGAGAACTTGATCGCGTTGTCGAGCAGATTGGCCACGGCCTGCTGGATCATGTCGCGGTCGCCGTAGAACGAGAGCTGGTACTGGATCGAGGTGTCGAGCCGCAGGCCCGCGTCCTCTGCCGGTGCGGCGTAGAGCTCCGCCATGTCGGCGATCAGCGCCGACAGGTCGAACGTATCGAACGCGGAACGCCGGGCACCCGCCTCGATCTCGGCGATGCGCAGGATCGCGTGGAAGACGCCGACCACGCCGTCCAGGTCCGCCTGCGCCCGCTCGATCGCGGCGTGCAGCTCCTCCGGGGTCTTGGCGTGGATCGCCGCGTCCTCCAGCCTGGTACGGGCGCGCGCGATCGGTGTGCGCAGGTCGTGCGCGATGGCGTTGGAGACCTGCTTCACCCCGTCCATCAGGCGCAGGATGCGGTCCAGCATGTCGTTCACGGCGGCGGCGAGCAGGTCGAATTCGTCGCCGGTACCGGCCAGGCGCACGCGCCGGGAGAGATCGCCCGCGGCGATCGCCGCCGCCGTTGCCGAGACGTCGGCCACGGTCGCGCGGAAGGCGCCGCGCACCAGCGCGCCGCCCAGCATGCCGAGGCCGAGCGCCACCACCGCGGACCAGAGCAGCGCCCCTGTCAGCAGCCGCCGCAATTGCGAGCGGACATTGGAATCCCGGCCCACCAGCAGGTGGAACCCGCCCTCGAGATTATACTCGTGCAGCCGCGCCACGCCCTTGAGCCCGGCGCGCTGCACGGGCAGCTCGAACCAGTTCGTGTCCATCGTGACGTCGTGCGGCCAGGCATTGAGGTTGCCGGCGATGCGGTCGAAGCGTGGCCCGACCAGCAGGTAGATCGCGTCGTCGTCGATATTGGCGGCAAGGCGCTGGTCGATCGTTTCGATCAGCGCCGGCAGCCCGCCCTCCTGATAACGCTCGGCGAGGCCCTGAGTGTCGGCGTTGATCGCGGCATCCGTCTGCCGGTCGAGCAGGCCGACCGTGGTCCACCACAGGAACGCCGCCAGCGTCAGCGCCGAGAGCCCGAACAGCGCCGCGTAGAGGATACCGAAGCGGAACCCGGCGGAGCGGAACATCGGTGCACGGCGATTCTTCGCACCGGCCCCGCCGCGCCCCAGCATCTGCAGCGTGGTCGCGAGAACTCATCGGTCGTGCCCGCGCCGCGCGGCTCGCCGCCCGATGCCGCGCCGCGCCATGCCCGTCAGGGCGCCTCGGCGCGCAGCATGTAGCCGGCGTTGCGCACGGTGTGGATCAGTGGCGTCGGGAAGGGTTTGTCGACCTTCTGGCGCAGGCGGGAGACATGCACGTCGATGACGTTCGTCTGCGGATCGAAATGATAATCCCACACACCCTCCAGCAGCATGGTGCGCGTCACCACCTGGCCGGCATGGCGCATCAGGTATTCGAGAAGGCGGAACTCGCGCGGCTGCAGGTCGATCTTCTCGCCGCCGCGGCGCACGGTGCGCGACAGCAGGTCCATCTCCAGGTCCGCGACGGAGAGGCGTGTCACCGGCCCCTCGCCACGGCCGCGCCGCGCGATGCCCTCGACGCGCGCGAGCAGCTCGGCGAACGAGAACGGCTTGGTGAGATAGTCGTCGCCGCCCGCCTTCAAACCCTTTACCCGCTCATCCACTTGCGCGAGCGCGGAGAGGAAGAGGACCGGCGTGTGGTTGTTCTGCGAGCGCAGTGTTTCCAGCAGCCGCAGTCCGTCGATGCCGCCGGGCAACATGCGGTCCAGCACGATGGCGTCGAAACTCTCGGAGGCGGCAAGGAACAGGCCGTCGCGGCCGTTGGACGCGTGCTCCACCACGTGCCCCGCCTCGCGCAAGCCCTTGAGCACAAAGCCGGCCACGTCCTTGTCGTCCTCGACCACCAGGATACGCATCGTTCGTTTCTCCTCGAGTGAGATCGCTAGCGTCAGTTCGATTCGATGCGGGGACGCAACCCCACCTCGACCGACAGGTTGAAGGCGCGGCCGCGGCGCACGCAATCCAGCTGCACGCGCGTGCCGGGCTCGGTGAGCGCGACCGCGCGCTGCAGTGTGCGGGCGGAGCCGAGCTTCTCGCCATTGACTGCGACCACGATATCGCCCGCGTGCAGGCCGGCACGTGCCGCGGGACCGTGCGGCGTCACCTCGACGATGCGCACGCCCGCGGCATTGCCCGGGGCAAATGGGCCGCCATCCGATCCATCGTCGAGCGTGACGCCGAGCCAGCCGCGCTGGATGGTGCCGTGCGCCTCAAGCTGGGCAACGATCTGCTGCACCAGTTCCGAGGGGATGGCGAAACCGATGCCCACGGAGCCGCCGGAGGGCGTGTAGATCGCCGAGTTCATGCCCACCACGCGGCCGTCGCTGTCGAAGAGCGGGCCGCCCGAGTTGCCGGGATTGATGGGCGCGTCGATCTGGATGAAGTCGTCGAACGGCCCGGCACCGAGGTCGCGGCCAAAGGCGGAGACGATGCCGGCGGTCACGGAGCCGCCGAGGCCGAACGGATTGCCTGCGGCAATCACCCAGTCGCCCACCTGCAGCGCGTGGCTGGAGCCGAGCGTCACGGCGGGAAGCGGGCCCGGCGCGTCGATCTTGATCAGTGCGATGTCGGTGAGTTCGTCGGAGCCGACGAGGCGCGCGGGAAAGCTGCGCCCGTCCGAGAGCCCGACCACGATCTTGTCGGCGTTACCGACCACGTGATTGTTGGTGACGATCAGGCCGGACGGATCGATGATGAAGCCGGAACCGGCGCCGGCCAGGTGCTGGGCCGCCGGCGGCAGGCGATCGCGGAATTTCTTGCGGATGGCGGGCGGCAGGTCGGCCAGCGGATCGCGGCCGCGCACCGTTTCCTCCACGCCGATATTCACCACCGCGGGCAGGACACGCTTGATCAGCGGCGCAAAGCTGCGGGGTCCCTCCGCGCGCGCCCGCGCGCAGCCCAGCAACGGCAGGGCGGCGGTCAGGGCGACTGCGCCAACGAGCGCGGCGCGGCGGGGAAGGGCGGCTTCGATCATCGGAATCGGGTCCAGGGGCGAGTTTGGCCGACACGTGGCGTTTCGCGCCAGCACCTACAACTGCGCCGGGTACGATACGACTCACCGATCACTTAAAATCGACGTCAGCCTGCGGTGGGGTCCTCCGGCCAGGCATGGCGGGGGTAGCGGCCGCGCATCTGGGCTCGCGCCTCCCGCCAGGTTCCGCGCCAGAACCCCGCGAGGTCGGTGGTCACCGCGATCGGCCGGCCGGCGGGAGAGAGCAGAGCGAGGCGCGGGACCAAGCGGCCCTCGGCCAGGCGCGGCGTCGTTGCGAGCCCGTAGAAGGCCTGTGCGCGGGCGGCGGCGAGTGGCTCCGGCTGGGTGTAGTCCACTCGCGCGCGGCCACCGGGGAGCTGGATCTCGGGTGGCAGAAGCGCTTCCAGCCGATGGCGCAGCTTGCGGCCGAGACGCTCGCCGAGGATGGTGGCGAGGTCGAGCTTGTCGGCGTCGGCCAGCCGCGCGCGGCCATGGAGAGCCTGGGCCAGCCAGGCGCGATCGGCCGCCAGAGCCTCATCCGAGATGTCGGGCCAGCCATCCTCGGGGAACAGGCGGGCGGCAAGTGCCACGCGGGCCTGGAGCTGGCGTGCCGCGTCCGTCCAGGGCAGCGAGGGCAGGGAGACGGCTTGCGCGAGTGCCTTTGCCGTTGCCTCAGGGTCGGCGGCGATGGTGCGGTCCTCCAGGACCAGGGCGCCGAGGCGGCGACGGCGGCGTGCGATGACCGCGCCCTGCACGGGATCGAACCCCGCTTCCTCGGCCACCGTGACCTTGGCCGCGACTGATTCCGGCAGGTCCGTGGGGTCGAGCGGTGCTGCGAGGCGGATCGTCGTGCCGCGCGAGGCGGCTATGGCGGCGATGGCGAGGAACGGGGCGCGGGACAGCGGATCGCTGAGCGGCAGGGAGGCTCCGCCGCCGCCGGCGAGGCGGAAACTGCCAGGGTCGCGCCGCTGGGCGATACGGTCCGGGAAGGCAGCGGCGATCAGGCGGCCGGGATCGCCCTCCGCGGGCGCCCTGGTGCGCAGGCGGTTGCGGTACATGTCGGCGGTGCGGCGGATGGCGCCGAGCCGTCGGTCACGGGCGAGGGCCTCGAGTTGCAGCGCGATGTCGGCGCTGGCGGCATCCCGCAGCGGGTCACGCTCCTCCAGCAGCGCCGCGATGTCGGCGGCGAGGGCTGCCTCCCCTGGGCTGCGGGCGGCGAGCATCATGGTGGCGAGGCGCGGATGGGCGCCGAGTTCCACCATGCGGCGTCCGGCTGGCGTGATCCGCCCGGCCTCGTCGAGCGCCCCTAGGCCGCGCAGCAGGTCGGTCGCGGTGGCGAGAGCGGCGGAAGGCGGCGCGTCCGGGAAAGGCAGGGATTCCGGCGTGGCACCCCAGCTGGCGCAAGTGAGGCAGAGTGGCGCGAGGTCGGCGGCGAGGATTTCCGGCCGGTCAGCCGGTGGCAGGCCGCGATGCAGGGCGGCGGTCCAGAGCCGGATGGCGATGCCTGGCGCCTCCCGCCCCGCGCGGCCGGCGCGCTGGGTGGCGGCGGCGCGGCTGATGCGCACCGTCGCGAGCCGGGTGAGGCCGGAACCGGGGTCGAAGACCGGCGCGCGGCGGAACCCGCCATCGATGACGATGTGCACCCCCGGGATGGTGAGCGAGGTCTCGGCGATGGAGGTGGCGAGCACCACGCGGCGGCGCGCACCGGGCATGAGTGCTGCGAGCTGGGTCGCAGGCGGCAGGTCACCGTGCAGCGGCAGCACGTCGGCGCCGCAATCGCCCAGCGCTTCCTCGGTGCGGCGGATCTCCGCCATGCCCGGCAGGAAGACGAGGATGTCACCGGTCTCGCCGCGCAATGCTTCTCGCACGGCGCGGGCGGCTTCCTGCGGCAGGTCGCGCGGGTGGGCGAGATCGCGCCTGGCGTGGCGGATCTCGGTTGGAAAGGTGCGGCCCTCGGCGGCGATGACGGGACCTGCGAGCAGCGAGGCCAGGCGTTCCGTGTCCGGCGTCGCCGACATGGCGAGCAGGCGCAGTTCCGGGCGCAGCGCCTGCACCTCCCGGCAAAGGGCCATCGCGAGGTCCGCTTCCACACTGCGCTCGTGCACCTCGTCTAGGATGACGAGGGAGATGCCATCGAGCCCGGGATCGGCGAGCAGGCGGCGGACCAGCAGCCCCTCTGTCAGCACCTCGATGCGTGTGCCCGGGCCGGTGGCGGATTCGATACGAGTACGAAACCCTATCAGTCCACCTGCGGCCTCGCCGCGCTCCTCCGCCATGCGCGTCGCGGCGGCGCGGGCGGCCAGGCGCCGTGGTTCCAGCATGACGATGCGGCCGGCACCGATCCAGTCCTCGCCGAGCAGGGCGGGCGGCACGCGCGTGGTCTTGCCGGCGCCGGGCGGGGCGACGAGGAGGGCGGCGCTGTGCTCGCGCAAGGCCGCGCGCAACGCCGGCAGTGCGGCTTCGATCGGAAGTTCCATCAACCCTCGAAGGCCGCGCGAGCCTCGGGCAGCGCCCAGATGCGCTCGACCGCCGCAGTGCCCGCGGCGGCGATCGCGGCTTCGTCGCCCTTCGTGTAGCGGCCCTCGGCGACGAGATGTTCGCCGTCCACGAAGACCTCTGCGATGTCGGCGCGGTTGCCGAGCGCGATGAGGCCGCGCCTGGGATCCGCCAGCGGCTGCAATTGCGGGTGGGTGAGGTCGACGACCGTGATATCCGCCGCCGCACCGGGCACAATCGTTCCGAGATCGGTACGTCCGACCGCCTCGGCGGCGCGCGCGGTCACGGCGTCCAGCAGTTCCGGCGCGGTCGCCACATCCGGCTTGCCGAGCGCGATCTTGGAGATGGTGGAGGCCGCGTGCAGCTCGCCCAGCATGTCGGCGTTGTAGCCGTCCGTCGCGACCAACGTGCGCACGCCATGTTCGGCGAAACGGCCGAAGGCGGCGACGGTACCGGCACGGGCGAACACGCGCGGGCAGTTCAGCACCGTCGCTCCGCGCGCCGCCATCAGCCGCAGGTCGGCATCCGTCGAATCGATGCAGTGCGCCGCGAGCAGGTCTGGCGCCAGCAGGCCGAGCCAGTCGAGATATTCCGCGGGCGTTCGACCGGCATGGCGCGCGGCGATGGTAGCGACCTCGTCCGGGCTCTGCGCCATGTGGGTGGTGATAGGTACACCGCGCGCGCGAGCCTGCACCGCCGCTTCCCGCAGCAGATCCGGGCCGCACGTGTCGGTCGCGTGCGGCGCCATGGCGAGATGGATGCGTCCGCCGGCCGCCCCTTCCCAGCGCACGTGCAGCGCCTTCCACGCGTCGAGATCGGCGGCTCCATCGTCGCCGGCGTAGCGCATCGTGCCATCAGGCTGGATCTGCGCGTCGGCGGTGGAGAACACATAGGGCGCGCCCCAGAAGCGGATGCCCATCTCCGCGGCGGCCTCGAACATCTCCGGGATGCCGCTGCGGAACGCATCCATCACGCTGGCAATGCCGCCGCGCAGGAGCTGCAGGATGCCGAGCCGGGCAATTGCCAGGCGTTGCTCATGCGAAAGGATCTCGATGCCGCGCCGCGAGAGCGGCATCAGCACCGTGTAGACGATGCTGCGGTTGCGCTTGCGCGCGTTGCCGTCCTCGGTCAGTGACCGCGCGATCGCCTCGCTGTAGGCGTGGTTGTGCAGGTTCATCAGGCCGGGCAGGACAAAGCGGCCGGGCTTATCGAGCACGGTCGCCGCCGACGGGCGGGAGGTGGTGACGGCGGCGATGCGCTTGCCCTCGAGCAGGACCCAGCGGTCGCGCAGGACGGTCTGCTTTCCGTCCTCCCGAGCAAGAAGATAGCTTGCGAAAATCGCTGTGCTCATGAACGTCGTCCATTCGTGCAGGAAAGGGCCAAAGACGCTTTGTCCGTTCGGTTTCCTGTGAGGAGCACGGCGGTGAGGGCCGAAGACACCGCCTGCTGCACGGGCTCGACGACCTCCACGCCAAGCGCTTCGGCGAGGAAGGCGCGATGCATCGCCATGCCGGCGCAGCCGAGCACGAGCACGTCGGCACCGTCTTGCTCGATCAGTACTCTCCCGGCTTCCGCGAGGCGGGCGCGCATCGCCGCGCCCGTGGTCTCGGCGGCGGTCGCCTCCACGGCGCGGCTGCCGGCGTAGCGGGCGTCCAGCCCCATCGTGCGCACCATCCGCTGCTGCCGGCGGATCGAGGGGCGGGAGAGCGCGATGATGCCGAAACGTTCGCCGAGCGTCAGTGCCCGCACCAACGCCCACTCTGCTATGCCCATCACCGGCCGGCCCCGCGCTGCCTCGCGCACCGCATGCAGACCGGGATCGGAGAAGCAGGCGAGCACGAAGGCATCCGCGCTCTCGCGTTCCACCAGCCGCACCAATGGCATCACCACGCTGTCCGCATCGCGCTGGCTGGTGATGCCGGGCGGGCCTTCCGTCAGTGTGTGGGTTTCGATTGCCGGGCCGCAGGCAAGGCGCAGCGGTGCCACGGACGCGTCGATCGCCGCGGTGACCTCCCGCGAGCTGTTGGGGTTGATGACCAGGATACGCGCCATCATGCGCTCTCGTGGCGGAGGAAATTGTCGGCGATCTCGGCACCCGTCGTGATCCAGAGGTCCTTGCAACCCCGGGCGTGCGTCAGGAACTCGCGCAACAGCCGAAGCCGCATTGGCCTGCCGCTGCATTGCGGATGCAGAACGGTCGTCGCCATCGCGCCCCAGTCCCGCGTCTCGTCCAGCTCATCGCGCCAGAGCGAGAGCACATGCTCGCGTGGGAAAATCGGCCTTGGGCTGAAGCGCGCGGACAGACCATGCATCCAGTCGTCGTAGGAGGGGGTGACCGGCAGCTCGATTGGGCCCGGCTTTCCATCGGCGAGCAGGTGGCGATAAGGCCGCACATCGTCGCGGAAGGAGGAGGTGTAGGCGATCCCGCGCGCGACGAGGGCTTCCTGCAGTTCTGTCGTGAATTCACCGAACGGCGCGCGGTAGCCGCGCGGCACCACGCCGAGCCGGCGCTTCAGCGCCTCGAACCCACGATCAAGCTCTTCGGCGATGTGACCGACGCCCGGATCCGGCAGCAGATGATGGTAGCCGTGATGGCCGATTTCGTGCCCGTCGCGCAAGATGGCCTCGGCCATCGCCGGGTGCGCGTCGACGGACCAGCCGGTGGTGAAGAACGTCGCCTTCAGACTTAGCTGGCGGAACAGCTCCAGCAGCTTCGGCGTGCCGACCCGCGCCTCGAACCCGCCATAGCTCATCGTTACCAGGCGCTCGGCATGCGCCGGGTCCTTGCTGGTCCAGGCCGCCTCGGCGTCCACGTCCACCGAGAGGAACAGCGCGGACGTGAACGGCGCGGGCCATGGATAGGCGGGCGCCGGCGGGGCGAGGTTGGCGGGGCGCAGCGGGACGTTATGGGTCTGGTCCATCTTCCTGGCTTTCGCGCTTTGCTGTCCTGGCGCGGTAGTCGCTCGCGCCGTACCCGTCAATTCGCGGTGCCGTCCGGTTCCAACAGGTGGATGCGGCGGATATCGGCGCGGGTCTGGCCGTCATTGCTGGTCACGATCGTGTCTGCGTAGCTCATGCCAAACAGGATCTCGCTCGCGCCGTAGGTCTTCACTTCGAAGAAATCGCGAGCCAGCGCATGTTCGCGCGCCTGCACGGTAATGGTGAGGCGGATATCCTCCGCGCGCAGGTTCTCGGCGTCGAGCCCATGCAACGGCGAGTGCTCGTCGATGACGTGCATCAGCGTCCAGGTAAGCACGAAGAGCGGCGTGCGGCCACGCGCGAGCTTGAGTTCGTGTGGGAAGCGGAACGTATGACCCTCGCGCGAGCGTTGCAGCAACACGACGTAGAGGTGCGCCTCCGCCCCGACGACGAGGCCGGTACGGGCGTAGGCGAGACGGACCATCAGCGTGGGCTTGCCGTCATGCGTGGTGATGACGGCATTGTCCGCGAACAGCACGTTGGGCTTGGGGCGGGAGAAGCGAACGAAGATCAACCCCGTCATGATGGCGGTGAAGGCAAGCCCCACCATGATCTCGGCCGCGGAGACGAGATGGCCCCAGGTGGTGGCCGGCGACAGCGTGCCGTAGCCCACCGTCGCAAGGGTCTCGATGGAGAAGAAAAACGCGTCGCCGAAATGCCCCGGCCGTGCGTTGGCGATGGATCCTGGCTCGGCGATGTAGAGAAGCGCGAAGAAGACGTTGAGCAGAATCTCCGCCACAAAAAGCCCCGTGAAAAACACCGGCCAGGACACGGTGACGGCCAGCCGGTAGGGGTCTGTGATGTCGAAATGCAGCGCGCCGACCTTGATCAGCTCCTGGTTGCCGACGCGGATGCGGTACGGATCCGGCAGCTGCGGGCGGCTCGGGCGGACGTGGTGCGCTTGCGGGTTGCGGGCCATCCTGGTCTCCGAGAATTGCGGCGTAGGTCGAAGGGCTAGCATAGCCGCGATGTACCGCCCGGCGATCCCCCTTATGGCTTGTTGCCGCGCGCGATGGCAGGCTTCGCCCGTGGAACGTCCTTACGCGCGAAACCCATGGAACAATGCCTGGCTGCTGCTGGGCCTGACCAACCTGTTCTGGGCGGCGAACATCGTGCTCGGCCGCGCCGTCGCGGGCCACGTGCCGCCGATCGCACTCGCCTGGTACCGCTGGACCGGCGCGTTCTTCGTGGCATTGCCCTTCGCCTGGCCGCATCTGCGGCGCGACCTGCACGTGATGCTGCGACACTGGCGGTTGATGCTGGTGCTCGCCGCGACCGGTATCGCAAGCTACAATTCGCTTGCCTATATCAGCCTCAGCGAGACCTCGGCGCTCAACGTGCTGCTGCTGCAGTCGGCGATGCCGCTGGTCATCGTCGTCTGGGCCTACGTCCTGTTCCGCGAAACGCCGCGCCTGCTGCAGATCGCGGGTGTCGCTGTTTCGCTGGCCGGGGTGGTGACGATCGCGGCGCATGGGTCGCTCGCGGTGCTGGTGCATCTGCGGCTCAACCGCGGCGATCTCTGGATGCTGCTGGCGATGGCGATTTACGGCGTCTACTGCGTCATGGTGCGCCGCCGGCCCGCAGTGCATCCGCTCGCCTTCCTCGGCGCGGCGATGGCGATCGGCTCAGTGATGATGCTGCCCTTCATGCTTGCCGAGCGCGCGGGCGGTGCGCATGTGACCGGCGGCCTGCCGTCCTGGCTCGCGATTGCCTACACTGCCGTCTTCCCTTCCTTCGTCGGCTACATGTTCTTCAACCGTGGCGTGGAGCTCGCGGGTTCGACGGCGGCGGGCCAGTCGATGCACTTGATGCCGCTGTTCGGCAGCATCCTCGCGGTGGTTTTCCTCGGTGAGCAGTTCCACGTCTTTCATGCCCTCGGGATCGGGCTGATCGCGACCGGGATCGTGCTCGCGTCCTGGCGCGGCGCGGCACTTCTCAGGCGGACCTGAAATCCCGCGCCGGTCCGCCGGGGACGATGCCGCCCGGGTTCAGTTGACGGTGGCTTTGGTAATAGTGCCGCTTGATGTGGTCGAAGTCGCAGGTCGCGGCGACGCCCGGCAGCTCGTAGAGGCGGCGTGCGAAGGCCGCGAGGCGCGGATAGTCGACCAGCCGGCGCAGGTTGCACTTGAAATGCCCGTGATACACGGCGTCGAAGCGCACCAGGGTGGTGAACAGCCGGATATCGGCTTCGGTGAGCTGCTCGCCGAGAAGGAAGTTGCGGCGGGCGAGACGTTCCTCGAGCCAGTCCAGCGTGTCGAACAGCGGGTGCAACGCTGCCTCGTAGGCTTCCTGCGTGGTAGCGAAGCCGGCGCGGTAGACGCCGTTGTTGAGCGTCTCGTAGACGCGCACGTTCACGGCATCGATTTCTTCCCGCAACGGTTCGGGGTAGTAGTCGCCTGCGCTGGCACCCAACCGGTCGAAGGCGCTGTTGAGGATGCGCAGGATCTCGGCGGACTCGTTGTTCACGATCGTGCTCGTCGCGGCGTCCCACAGCACCGGCACGGTGACGCGGCCGGTGTAGTGCGGGTCGGCCAGGCCGTAGAGCTGGTGCAGCGCCGCGATGCCCGGTACCGGCGGCGGCACCACGCCGGGGCCTGGCGCGAAGTTCCACCCCTGTTCCGCCATCAGCCAGTGGGTGACGGAAACGCCGATCAGGCCCTGCAGCCCCTTCAGCGCGCGCATGATCAGCGTGCGGTGCGCCCAGGGGCAGGCGAGCGAAACAATCAGGTGATAGCGGTCGGGCTCGGGCGGGTGCGCGGTGCCTGGCGCGATCGTGCCGTGGAAGCTGCTCGGCTGGCGGAGGAAGGCGCCGGACCGGGTGGGCAGGCTGCGCGCCGCCGCGTCCCACGCTCCGTCCACCATCACGCCCATGTGCGGAAACCCCTGGCAGGGAAAGCTGGAGCGGGTGAAGGGAATCGAACCCTCGTATGCAGCTTGGGAAGCTGCCGTTCTACCATTGAACTACACCCGCGCCCCTGCCGTGAGGATGCGCCAGGGTTATAGGGGCAGCGGCGCCAGACACGCAATCCGGGCCTCGACGCGGCGGGGTTGACCGTCCGTGGCCGTGG
This sequence comes from uncultured Pseudomonadota bacterium, assembly GCA_963764465.1. Classification (GTDB taxonomy): domain Bacteria; phylum Pseudomonadota; class Alphaproteobacteria; order Acetobacterales; family Acetobacteraceae; genus JAJXXT01. Next base: position 1,109,784 of record CAVXSO010000007.1, read on the forward strand.
GGCTTAGGTGCGTGCGCCGGATGGCTCCGGCCCTCGTGATTTGTCCGGCCGGATTGCGGCGAGGTGAAAGAAGCGCGCTAAAGAGGCTGACGGGGCACCTGCGTGCTGCGTCGAATCGAGGCCGGGCCAGTGAGAAAGGCCCGACATCATGACCCAATCCCAGCAACCGAAGACGTGGCGCCCAGCCACACGTCTCGTCCATGGCGGCACCGTGCGCAGCGGCTTCGACGAGACGGCGGAGGCGTTGTTCCTCACCTCCGGTTTCGTCTACGCGAGCGCGGAGCAGGCGGAGGCGACCTTCGCCGGCACCGAGCAGCATTTCCAGTATTCCCGCTTCGGCAACCCGACCGTGGCCATGCTGGAAAATCGACTTGCCCAGCTCGAAGGGGCGGAGGCGTGCCGCGCGACCGCGACCGGCATGGCCGCGGTGCACGCTGCGATCCTCTCGCAGGTGAAGGCGGGTGACCGTGTCGTTGCCTCGCGCGCGCTGTTCGGGTCGTGCCACTGGATCGTCTCCGCGCTGCTGCCGCGCTACGGAGTTGAGACCGAGTTCGTGGACGGCGCCGATCTCGCGGCCTGGCGCACGGCGCTGTCGCGGCCGGCAACGCTCGTGCTGCTCGAGACCCCATCGAACCCGATGCTTGAGATCGTCGATCTGCGCGCCGTGGCGGAGCTCGCGCATGCTGCCGGTGCCATCGTCGTGGTGGACAACGTCTTCGCCACGCCGTTGTTGCAGAAGCCGATCGAGCTCGGCGCGGATGTCGTCGTCTATTCGCTGACCAAGCACAGCGACGGGCAGGGCCGCGTGCTCGGCGGCGCCGTGCTGGGTCGGGAGAAATGGGTCAACGAGGTGCTGCAGCCGTTTATCCGCAACACCGGCCCTTCGCTCTCGCCCTTTAACGCCTGGCTGTTGCTGAAGGGGCTGGAGACGCTGGCGCTGCGGGTGGAGGCGGCGAGCCGGAGTGCCGAGAACCTCGCCACCTGGCTCGTGCGCCAGCCCGCGGTCGCGCGCGCCTGGTACCCAACGCTGCCGGATTTTCCCCAGCGGGAGCTGGCGGCGGCGCAGATGCGGGGCGGTGGCACGATGGTCACGTTCGAGCTGCGCGGCGGCAAGCCAGCTGCCTTCGCGCTGATGAACGCGCTGCGATTGATCCGGGTCTCCAACAATCTCGGCGATTCGAAGTCGCTGGTAACCCACCCGGCGACGACGACACATCTGCGCATCGGCGAGGCGGAACGCGCGAAGCTCGGCATCACCGACGGGGTGATCCGGTTTTCCGTGGGCCTCGAGGATGTCGAGGACCTGCGCGAGGATCTCGCCGCCGGCCTGGCGGCGATCGCGACGCGGGCGGCCGCGTAGGGCAATATCCGACCGGATGGAATCGGCCGGTCGGATTTCTTGCTTCAGGGCGCGCTCACATGGACCGTTCGCGGCCCCCGTGAGCGCTGTGCCCTGGCAGCCATTCGATGCCGCTCGGATTCGGCCGGTCTGGGATCAAGCCGGCCGGGTCCGCGGTAGGTCATGCCCCCGGCACGTCCTCAATGTCCGCCGCGCGTGGTGAAGTCGCTGGCCGAAAGCGAAGCCACGCCCTGGAACGTCACGCGGGTGTTGTCGGACAGCGTGACAGTGACGGAGCCGTTGGCATAGGTCTGGCTGGCGAGGGCATCGGCGACCGCGTGCCGGCCGTAGCCCTGCAGCGCGATCGTGTCGCCGGTGGCGAAGCCGGTGATGGTATCGGTGCCACCACTGTAGCTGTGCTGGAACAGGAACACGTTGCCCTGGCCCGTCGCGCCCATGGTGGCGGCTCCCGCGCCGCCCACGAACGTGTCGGCTCCTCCGCCGCCGAGGAGCTGGTCGCTGCCGGCGCCCCCGATCAGCGTATCGACGCCACTCGCTGCCCCTTGCAGCGTCTCCGCGCCGCTGCCGGCGACGAGCATCTGGTTCATCGCGCCGGCCGTGAGCACGTCGCCGCTGCCGCCACCGAACAGGCTCGTGGCGCCGGTGCCGGCGGTGAGCACGTTGTCGCCGCCGAGGCCGCCATGGACCTCGGCCCGGCCGTTGCCGCCGGTGAAGGTGTCGCGGCCGGCGCCGCCGAACAAGGTGACGGCACCATCCGGCGCGATGACGTTGAGCCCGCCGCTGCCGCCCTTGACGAGGTCCTGGGCGCCCTTCGTGACGGAAATCGTGGCGCTGCCCATGCCGGCGACGACCGTGTCGGCGCCGGTGGAGGTGACGCTGTCGCTGCCGCTGCCGAGTTCGATCGCGTTTCGCCCGCCGCCCGCGGCGATCGTGTCGCTGCCAGAACCGAGCGCGAGGATCGTGTCGTTGCCGTTGCCGGTGAGGATGTCCCAGTTGCCGGTGTCGGTGGCGCCGATGAGGATGCTGTTGCCGCTGGTGCCGCCGTAGCCGCCGTGGTGGCCACCGTCGCCGCCGCGCCCGCGGCCGCTGCCCCCGTGGCCGTCGCCATGGTGATCGCGATCATCGCCGCCCCACGCACTCCACAGGCCGCCCGGATTCCCCCAGGGACTGCCCTCGTGCGAATCGTTCCAGCCGCCGTTGCTGTTCCATCCGGGCGCGCCGCCGCCAGCCACCACCGTGCCGGAGCCGCTCGCTGCAATGAAGGTGAGATGGCCGCCGCTCGAAAGGATCGCTTCGTTGCTGGCGCCGGAACCGAGTACCGTCGCGACGCCGGCCGTCACCACGATGTCGGCGTAGCCTTGCGGTGGGCTTTGCAGGCCGTTCTGCTTGATAACAAGCTCGCCGGTCGTTCCTGACGGCGGTGCCGGGGGCACGCCGGGCCCCGCGTTGTAGGGATAGATCGTTCCGGCCAGCACGCCAGAGGTGATGTTGGCGGCGAGTGCCGCTGCGAGCTGCGCCGTGGCGCTGGTGTCGAAGGGCAGGGAAACGGTTTCGCCATGGGCTCCGAGCACGGTGACGTTCGGCATGGGTTCACTCTCCTTATAACGGGATGTGACGCGGGATGAATGCGCGCGCCCTGTAAAACGTTACGATATCGAACAGAATTAACATAACAGGCTATCGCGACGAGAACATGACTTTTTCGTAAAAAACGGCGGAAAATCAAAGATTTCGTGAGATGGCGCCGATCCACAATTGGAGACGCGAGGGGCCCGATCGGAAATCGAAATAATGATCCGGCGTCGCCGCGGCTTCCGCGGAGTCACGCGGGATTTGAAATGACGCAATTCCATCGCGGAGGCACGGTGTGCCACAAACGAGAAGCGTCCCGGTGGACGCGAACCACGGTCGTATGATGGGTCGTGTTTCGTCGGCGAAGAAACCGGGAATTGGAATGTGGCCGCGGCCGGTCAACGCCACCCCGAGACGACGGTTCCGTCACAACGGAGGCTCAGAGATTAACCACGCCGCCGTCGACGACGAACTCGCCGCCGACGATGAACGAGTTCTCGTCCGTGGCCAGGCACACAACTGCCTGGGCGGTTTCCTGCGCATTGCCGCACCGTTCCAGCGGGATCTGGCGGATCTGCCTCGCCAGCGCCTCCAGCAATACGGGCTCGTTTTCTGTGGACCCGGGCGAAACGTTGACCCGGATGCCCTCCGGTCCGAGGGGCGCACGAACCTTGGCGCTGATCATGCCCTTCGTACCCTCGGCCCCGGATAGCGTCACGATGAGGAGCCCCGAGCGACGGGCGAGGTCGACGAGATCCGTCACGTATTCGTGGGCGATGCCCTCGCGCTGGCCGCGCGCGACATACGAGATGCCTCTGTCGAATGCGGCGAGGCGCTTTGCTACCGCGGCGGCGCAGAGTTCCTTGACCTTGGCCCCATGCTGCGCCGGCGTGCGTTTCTCCAGCCAGGTGCTGAACTCGCGGTCGCTGGAGAACTCCTCATTGCGCAGCGTCCGGAAATAACCGCGTGCGATCGCATTGATTTGCAGGCCCTGCCCAGTCCGCGCACATGTTGCGCACGAGTGCGAACCTGGTGCCCCGGGAGGGGCTGGTGACCAGGGCCGCTTGCCAGCGAGATTGAACGACTCGACCGCCGTGTTGTTTCGCCTCTTCACGATCGGCCGTTACGATATGCCGCCGCTTGCGTGGACAGTCTCCGTGGCGCGGTCAATGGGCTCGCGATCAATCGCCCGGTACGGCGAAGCGCCGCGTCTGCCGCTCGTCATCGTCATGGCCCGGCGTGCCGCGCAACGCCGCAGGGGCCGGAGCCATCTCCGCCTGTTCACCGCCGGCGGCATTGGCAGCGAGGCCTGCGTTGATGCCAGCGACCGCCGGCGACAGCATGCCTGTGGGGAACATGCCGATCTTCAGACCCGGTTCCGCCGCGCGGGTCTGCGTCGGCGTCTCCCTGGGTGTGCCTGGCGACATGACGGCAAGGGAGGGACGACCGCCCGCTAGCGCGACCGCGCGCCTTATTTCGTCTGCGTCCTTCGGCGGATCGGGGAACAGGAGGTCCGCGCTCTCCTCGACGTATATCGCGATGCGGGCGCGAGCCTCGCCGATGCCCACGGTTGGGCGGCAATCGGTACCGGCCATCACCAGAATGTCGGATTCATTCGCTGCCTCGACGGCGGCGCGGATTTTCATCCGCATCTCGACTCGCGGCACGGAAGTCATGCCTGTCGCGGTCAGAGCGTGGGGCGTGATCTTTTCCTCGCTGAGGGTCGCGGTGGCGCCGGCCCGGCCATCGGCGCGGACGGGCGCTGCACGTTCATGGCGTTGCCGTAGCCATGATCAGCGTCGGCCGGGAGCAGGAGATCCGGCGCGGCATCGCGCGCGATGACGAGGGCGTCGAACGGCTCGCGAAACGAATGCCGGTCGAGATCGCGTCCGCCCAGGCGGCTTGCCGCCACGCAGGATCCGGAAAAGAACGCTGGCTTGAATCCCGCCTCCGCCGTCAGCTTGGCGGTGAGCCCATCCCAGATCGCCGGCATGACGATGAAACCCGGTTCGGTCGGTATGGCGCGCATGCGTTCAGGGGCGTTCATCGGGCGCTTCTCTCCCTCGGTTCGCGTGGCCGCACCAGGGTGGCAGCACGACGCCATGGTATCCATCCTGTGACGGCGGCGCGCCATAGGGTCTCTGGAACGGCATCGACGAGGATATCCTTCAGCGCGACCCGATTACGGCCGCGAACCATCCCCGTGCGCTTCCACCAGAAGCTCCTCGAAGAGGAGGACTTTTCCGTGGGCGTGGGTCGCGCCGTTGTCGTCGGATCCGAATCATCCGCCCCACGCCCGTGCATCGGCTCGTACTTTTGTTCGAGCATGGCGTCGCGTGTGCGACGAAACTGGGAACTTTGAGCTCCTTGCTGGGGTACCTGAGGGAGGCCGGCCATAGTCCACAACGCAGCGGTGTCGCAGGGTTCCCCTGGCGGGACGGCTTGGCGAGGGACGTTTGGCTGTGACGGACAGACCGCTCGGAGAGGTGCACCGCTGGTGCCGGGCACGATGAATATTCTCATAGTAATAACTACCTATAAATCATAGTAATAACTACCTATAATACGTCAATTTAGTTGTAAAAAATCCAGCGAGATACAACGTGACGGATCCGATGGAACGGATAATCCACCATCGTTCAGCATTGGAAAACTCCTTATGAAAAGGTCTCTTTTGGCCGGCGCCACGGTGCTGGTCATGACGGCTGGCGTCGCCCTCGCGCAGACGACCACGTCGCAATCCACCACCACCGTCACGCCCGCGACCATCATGCCGATCCCCGCGCCGCCGGTGATCACGCCGCTCGTGGCCCCGCCCCCCGGGACGCTGAGCACGGTGCGCACCCAGAAGACCGTCGGCGCTGACGGCTCGGTCACCGACAGCCAGTCATCGACCTACCGCAACCCCGCCGGCGTTGCGGACGACAGCGTGAGCACGACGACGACCTACCCGGCCCCGGCCGTGATCAGCACGGACACGACCACGACGACCGTGACGAAATAGCCCCTCCATTTCGAAAGGACACCGCCATGACCCATTCCCTGATCCTTGCCACCGGCCGCCGGCTGCTTCCGGCCGCTTCCGTGCTCGGTACCGCCATGCTGCTTGGCGCCTGCTCCTATTATGACCCGCCGACCACGACGACCACGGAGCGGACCACGAGCCAGCAGACCGTGCCGGTGGTGGTGACGCCACAGACCACGGTGACCACCACCAAGACCCAGGTCGCGCCGTAACATGTGCCCTGCGGTGATCGGGGGGTTGGCGTGGACGGGCAAGACTAGCTCGTCCGCGCCTTCCCGCCGGCCCGCTCGCTGACCGGCGCGCCGGCGGCCTTGCCGGCCTGCTCGCCGTCACCATCGGCGGCCAGTGCCAGGCGCACGAGCGCAGGCAGCGACCGCGTTCCGGTGCGCCGCATGATGGCGGCGCGGTGGTTCTCGACGGTGCGCTGGCTGATGCCGAGATCCGCCGCGATGTTCTTGCTGGGCTCTCCGGTTAGCACCAGTTCCATGATCTGGCGCTGACGCCGCGTGAGGCCGGCGATATGCTGTACCGCCGCGTGACGCCCGGCGAGCAGCGCGTCGGGGTCGTGCCCCTGTGCGGAGGCTCGCGCCAGGCTGGCGAGAAGCTCTTCGCGGCGCACGGGCTTCTCGAGGAAATCAAGCGCGCCTGCCGTCATGGCTTTTACCGCCATCGAGACGTCGCCGGCTCCGGTGATCATGATGGCCGGCAGCCGGAAGGCGGCGCTGCGTATATGGCGCAGCAGGTCCAGGCCGCTCATCCCGGGCAGGAGCATGTCAATCAGCAGGACGCCGTCATGGCCAGGACGGTAGTCGGCGAGAAAGCCTTCGGCGTCGCCGTAATCCTTGACCACCATGCCCTCGGCTTCGAGCATGCCGCGCAGACTGATCCGGATGTCCTGGTCGTCGTCGATCACGAAGACGACGCGCGCAGGCTTCGTGCCGGAGGTGATCGCCGGGGCGTGTTGTCCCGGCTCCGTGTTCGGCAGGTGGCGCTGGATCGCTTCTGTCAGCTCGGTCGCATTCACCGGCTTGTAGAGTCGCTCGCAGTCGTTGCGGGAGATGGCCATCAGGGTGTCGGCCGAGATGTCGCCGGTCAGCACGATGAGCGGGATGTTCCGGTGCAGCCGTGCGCGCAGCCCGTCGGCCGCCTGCAGCCCGTCCATGCCGTTGGGCAGGTTGTAGTCCGCCAGAATCAGGTCCGGCTGCAACGTGAAGTGGGCCGCGAGCGCCAGGGCGCTGGCGCCGTCCGGCGCGCTGACGACGACATGGCCTTCGTCCCGCAGCAGCAGTTCGAGCAGTTCGCGCATCTCGCGATCGTCCTCGATAAGCAGGATCGAGCCGGTGCGACGGTTGGCGCCCGGCGCGCGGCCCTGATCCCCGATCGGATCGTGCCGGGCGATCGGCACACCCGCATCGGGGACGATCGGGACCTCGATGGAAAAGCTAGACCCGCGGCCGGGGCGCGAGCGCACGCGCACTTGGTGTTGCAGCAACTGGCCCAGGCGCTGCACGATCGAAAGCCCGAGACCGAGCCCACGGGTGCTTTCGCGCGCGGCGTTGTCGAGCTGATGATACTCGTCGAAGATCGCCCGCTGCTCGCTTTCGGGGATGCCGATCCCGGTGTCCCACACCTCGATGCTCAGCAGCGCGCCCCGGCGGCGGCAGCCGAGCAGGACCCGTCCCTTCGGGGTGTATTTGAGGGCGTTTGACAGCAGGTTGCGAAGCATCTGGCCGAGCAGGCGCGGATCGCTGCGGATGCGCAGACTGCTGTTGACCACATGCAACGACAGACCCCGCGCATGCGCATGGTCGCCGAACTCGTCGCGCAGCCGTTCCAGCAGATCCTTGATCCGGAAGGTCACCACGTCGGGCCGCACCGCGCCGCCCTCGAGCAGGTTGATGTCGAGCAGAGTGTTGAGCATGCCCGACATGGCACCCAGCGTGTCCGCGAACCGCGCCAGCAGCCGCTGTGCCTGTTCCCCCGCCGCGGTCTGTGCCAGAAGCCCGTGTACCAGCGCCAGCGACTGCAGCGGCTGGCGCAGATCGTGACTGGCGGCGGCGAGAAACCGCGACTTCGCGAGATTGGCCTGTTCCGCGGTCTGCTTCGCGGCAAGCAGGGCGTCGGCGTCACGCCGGCGCCCGGTGATGTCCCTGAAGGTGACGACGACACCTTCGACCGTGGAGTCCTGCGCCCGGTAGGGCTGCACCCGGCGCGCATGCCACATTCCCGTCCTGGTTTCGACCTCCCGCTCGACCGCCGGCGCGCCATCGAGCACCGCGCGCGCGTCCGCGAGAAGGTCCCTGTCGGCGGCGGCCAGGGTGAGATCGCCGAGCGGCCGCCCGATATCGGCCGGCAGGATGTGGAACAGGGACTTCGTTGCCGGCGTGAAGAAGCGGATGTTGAGCGCGCGATCGAGAAACACGGTCGCGACGTCGGTGCTGTAGAGAATGTTCCGCAGGTCGTTCGACGTTGTGCGCTGCGCCTCCAGCGTCTCCTGCAACTGCGTGTTGAGCGCCGTCAGTTCCTCGTTGAGCGATTGCAGCTCCTCCTTCGAGGTCAGCAGCTCCTCGTTGGTGGACTGGAACTCCTCGCCGACGGATCGCGCCTCCTCGATCGCTACGCGCTGTTCCTCGCCCGAGATCTCGAGATCGTGGATGGCGCCTTCGAGCTCGGCGTTGACGGCCGCGAGATCCTTTTCGAGCTCGGCCACGCGCGCGCGGTCCTCCGCCGGTGGCGGCCCGGCGTCCCGATGGCTCGATTTCGGCTCCTTTATGAAACAGACGAGAAACAGCGCTTCGCCCTCGCTCGCAACCGGGTGCACCGCGATCGAGAACGGCCCGTCGCCGTCGCCCGATCCGATGAGGCCGCCGGTCATCACCGCGCGCTCGTGCTTCTGCCTCGCCTGCTGGATCGTCGCCCTGATCCGCGCCCGCAGGGTCTTTTGCGCCATGGCCAGAAGGTTGTGGGTCGGCGTGCCGGCAACGACACGCAGGTAGTCGCCCACCGGCCCCATCGAATAGAGGCAGTCATAGCTCGCGTTGATGAGCACGGAAGCGGGCGCGTAGTTTTCGAGCACGAGACGCCGGCACAGCTCCGCCAGTGCCGCCTCGCGCAATGGCGCCGCTCCCGGCGCGGACCTGGCGAGTGCCCTCGTCCCGCCGCCGAGCGCGATGAGGCGGCTGACGTCGCGCGGCTGGGCGCGGCCAATCCGCCGGTAGAGCCGTTCCGGCTTCGATATGACCTCGAACATCCCCTCCATCCCGCTCAACGCCTCGGAATTCCCAAGCAGCAGGACACCGTTCTCGTGCAGCGCGAAATGGAACAGCGCCTGGACCTTGGCCTGCGCTTCCGGCCGCAGGTAGATCAGCAGGTTGCGGCAGGATATCAGGTCGACGCGGGAAAACGGCGGGTCCGCCAGCACATCCTGCACCGTGAACACCACGGCTGAGCGCAACTCTGGCGAGACCCGGTAGCCCTCGGCGTCGCGAATAAAGAAGCGGGCCAGCCGCTCTGGCGAGACGTCCGCCGCGATCGTTTCCGGATAGAGACCATCGCGCGCGAACGCGACGGCGTCAGCGTCGGTGTCGGATGCGAAGACATGCAGCTTGAGGTCAAGCTTCGCGGCCGTCGCCGCCTCGCGAAACAGCATGACCAGGGAATAGGCCTCTTCCCCGGTGCTGCACCCGGCGACCCATACGCGCAGCGCCTGGCCAGCCGGCTGGTTGCACACCATCGGCGGCACGATCTCGCGTGCCAGGAAGTCGAACACGCTGGGATCGCGGAAGAACCCCGTGACATGGATGAGCAGGTCCTTGGCCAGCGCATCGAGTTCCTTGGGATCGCTCGCCAGGGTCTTCAGGTAGCGCGCCATGCCGGCGTTGCCGCCCGGCGCCATGGCCATCCGCCGCTCGATCCGGCGCTGCAGCGTGCCCGTCTTGTAGAGCCCGAAGTCGTGGCCGCCGCGCGTGCGCAGGAGTTCGATCACCGCGCCCAGGTCGGCGGCCTTGTCGCCGTCCGCGGCCGCCCGCCGGTGTGACGGGGCGCGCGCCGCGCCGGTGGCGAACTCGGCCAGGACCGCTGGCATGTCGGCCACCGCGAGCGTGCGATCCACCATGCCGGTCGCGATGGCGTAGCTCGGCATGCCATCGTAGGCGGCCTCCGCGGGGTCCTGCGCGAGCACGAGCCCGCCGCTCGCCTTCACCGCCTCGAGGCCGAGGCTGCCGTCGTTGCCGGTTCCGGAAAGGATCACGCACGCGGTGAGCGCGCCGTGGTCGGCCGCCAGGGACTGCAACAGGTGGTCGAACGGATACCGCACGCCATGCCGGGCCTGGGGCGCTGAGAGATGCAGCGTTCCGGCTTTGACCGAAAGATAGTGCCCGGGCGGAATGACGTAGATGTGATCACGCTCGATCGGCATGGCTTGCGCGGCCTGCCGCACGGTGAGCGTCGTGGTGCCGGCCAGCAGCTCCACCATCATGCTCTCGTGACTGGGATCAAGATGCTGAACGAGGATGAACGCCATGCCGTGGCTCTCCGGCATCGCTCGCAGGAGCTTCCGGCATGCATCGAGACCGCCTGCGGACGACCCGACGGCCACGATGGGGATCCGGGTGGCGGGTTTCGCCGAGGCGGATCCCGGGCGCGCGCGCGTGCGCAACGACACCGCTCCGGCGAGACGGACCTTCTTTTTTGGCATGCGCGAGGCATTCCATGATGTGACGGCAGAGGAACCGTGCGCGCGAAACGACGATCTCTGCCGAACGGCGCGACTGCTCTGCTCTGCGCGGCGCGAGACAATAGCCACCTTTCGAGCGCCTGGGTCAATCGCGGATTGATCGACCGTTCACGCGGGATAGGTAGAATCCGAGTCTTCTGCGGGCGAAGGCGGATCGGCTAGAAAGCGGTCCGAGCAATGTGTCGTGAAGCCTGCTTTTCACGAAAGTGTCGGCTGTATGCCTGCACGTTTCGTGGCAACGGGCGGAAAAGCGAGGTTGCGAGGCCAACCCCGGCGAGGCGCCATGACCGCGAAGCTGAGCAGCCTGTCCGATCTGGTCTCCGTCGCCGGTGACGCGGCGCCCCTGTCGTCGGGGGAGACGGCCGCAAGCGCGACATGGGACGGCTGGTCGAACCGGCAGGATCGCCAGCCCGGCCCAAGGCACGAAGTTGCTCCGTTCGGCATTACGGCCGCGGCGGCTGTTCGGCCGTGGCGGCAGGCAAGGCACGCGGCCGCCGTGCGCCGCCTGCGCGACGTGTTGCTGAGCAGCGCGCTGCTCGTAATGACGCTGCCGGTCTGCGTCGTTGCGGCGTGCATGATCAAGCTGGAATCGCCTGGCCCCGTCATCTACCGGCAGACCCGTGTTGGTTTGAATGGCCGCCCGTTCCTGCTGCTCAAGTTTCGCAGCATGCGCCATGACGCCGAGCGCGACGGTCCGCGCTGGGCCGAGGTTGGCGACGTTCGTGTCACGCGGGTCGGCGCGTGGATGCGCAGGACGCGGATCGACGAGCTGCCGCAACTGCTGAATGTCCTGCGCGGTGAGATGAGCCTGATCGGCCCGCGTCCGGAACGTCCTCATTTCGTGCAGACGCTCGCCCGCACCGTTCCCGGCTATGAGCGCAGGACCGATGTGCTGCCCGGGATCACGGGCCTGGCGCAGGTCAAGCTCCCTTATGGCGCGTCGATCGACGATGCGCGGCGCAAGCTCGTGTGGGATCTCGCCTACGTGCGCCACCGCGGCCTTGCGCTGGACCTGCGTATCCTGGTGGCCACCGTGCGCGTGGTGCTGTTCGGCATCGGCGCCCGCTGACCGCGCAACCGCCTGGCCGCAGCGCCGCGCAAACATGGTTGCGGCCCTTGCACCGGGGGGCGCTGCAAGGGCCGCATTTGGAACGACCGACGCAAGGAGAAACATCGGTCGTCCATCCCGTCCGCCGCTGAGAAAGTTCCCAGCGGCGTCGATGTCACATCAGGCTGCGACGCGCCGCCGCCGGCGCGTCAGTCCGAGACCGAGCAGACCGGTGGCCAGCAGCGATATCGCGCCCGGCTCTGGCACCGAGATGCTCGGATTGGTGTTGAACGTGCCGCCAACACTCGGCTGGGTGCTAACCTGACGCCTGGCTCCACGTCTGCGTGAACGTGGCACCCTGCGTCTGCAGGGCGCTGGACGAATCTGTGAACGTTCCTATCCACTTGAAGTTCAGGGCGTCGTTCACGGGGTCGCGCGCGTAGGTCCCGGAGGACGAGGTGAAGCTGTAGATATTGTCCCACTTGACGGTCAGCCCGTCGCTCAGCGAGCCCGATGCGGCCACCGGCACCGACAGCGGCGCGGCGACATAGGTGAGCAGATCATTGACGGCGCCGGCCGACGGACCGAATACGCTGGCGACCGACAGAATTCTGCTGGTTGATCCCCTCGGTGACTGTCGTTGCGTTGACCAGAAGGGTCCCCGCGCCGCTCGGCGTGTAGGTCTGATCCGAGCCGCCGCCGTACGTGTAGTTGAAGGAAAAAGCGGTTGGCGTTGCCTGTGCCGAGGAGCACAGGGCGGTTCCCGCGAGCAGCGCGGCCGCGACGAAGCCTGCCGAGGCAAGCCGGGAGGGAGAGTTCATTTGACAATGCCCTTTCGTGTGCGTGGAACCTGTTTCGTGTGCGTGAAGGCTCGGAGATCGGTTCGCTCTGGCACACACCTTCACTCGCCATCATCGGGACCACTCGATGCCCTGCAGTTTATGCGCGGCCGTAACCGTCGGGACAGCTTCGGATTCTACTCATGCCCCGCATTGCCCACATTCCCCGCGAAAACATCAGCCGCTGGCTGGCGTAAGTAGAATCCGAAGCTGCCGGGAGACCGGCGGCGCACCATATTCCGTGGGTTCGGATCGATATCGACCAGGCGGCCGTCAGGGCCGGTGTCCGTATTGGAACCGAATCAAATCCGCGAGCGGAATCGCGACAGCGACATCCTCGGGCGGACCCACAAAAAAAGAGAGAGAAAACCATGTCAGCGATGAGTTACACGAAGGCTGCCGACGCCCACGAGACGGCCGCGAAGATGGAGCGGATGTCGGCGGAATGCCATCAGAAGGGCGATCACAAGGCCGGCCTCGAGCATGCCGAGAAGGCCCTGGCGTCTTCCCAGAGCGCGCATGAGGCCACCAAGGGTGCGCACGCCGAGAGCAAGACCGCCCGACACTGAAAACGCGGCACCGATCGGGGGGCGGCAGACGGGGCTCTTCGGAGCTTCCTGCCGTCCCTTGGACGCCTGGGGATCTCCACAGATCCGCTCATCGCGATCAGACCATCGGTCGCCGTCTTCGCGTCGTTGCATATCAACAAGGATTCTCGCCATGCGCAGGATACTTTCAATGGCGTTGACGCTGCTGATGCTGGCAGCCCTTGCCCCCGTGCTGACGGCCTGTCACACGACCGCCGGCGCCGGAGAGGATATCTCCGCCACCGGGCATGCGCTCACGGGCGCGGCCAAGAAAAGTACGCCATGACCGATCGTCACAGGCGGATCGTCCGCAAGGCCACCTGATGCTCGTGGGTTTGATGATGGGATCCGTGGTCGGCGGCTGCTTCCCCTATCGTGATTACCATTCCGATGGCCGCTACCAGAAGTCAATCCAGCCACTATCAGCCGCTGAGCAACGCTATCGCCCGCCCCCTGATCGCCAGCAGCAGCACTCGGAGCACTAACGCTCCGACGCCGCCGGCCGGCTCATCGCTGTCGCGAAAGGTTGTTCAATGGGCCTTCTCCTCATCATTCTGCTGATTTTGTTTCTCTTCGGCGGTGGCGGATACTACGGCTACAGATCAGGTTATTACGGGGGCGGCATTGGTAGCCTGCTCGGCCTCGTGGTCATCGTGGTGATCGTCATGATGGTGTTCGGTTACGGGTTTCACATAACGTCGAACTGATAACCTTGGCCCTCGTGGGTGGCGGCGCCGCAAATCGCGCCGCCCGACGCCAGTGCAGAACGGTTCCGATGGCGGCTCGGGCGCGACGAGACTGGGAACTGGGTGATAGCCGTAAGTGTATCGTAGGCAGCAAGCGATCGCAGCCTTCAGGCAACGGCCCGGTGTCGATCCTGGGGGAGGCGCACGCTCCCACGATCGAGTGGTGGACATCTGGCCGGCCATGCGCGGCTACCCGTTGATGGGCGCCCCGAGATTAGAGCTATCGGCCGCATTCCGGCACCGGGTTGTGTGGCGCCCTCCGGCGGTCCTCAACGTCATGTGCGGTGGGACTGGTTGGCATTTGCCGCAGAGCGGCTGGGACCTCGCCGTTGGTACCTAAACGGGGTGGCGCGGTGCCGTGCCTAGCGAAATGTCACTGCGGCGCCGCCCAGCCCCTCGAACGCGACCGTCACGGTCTGTCCCGCCTCGCCGAAGGCGAGCCCGGTGCAGGTGCCAGTGGTGATGAACTGGCCGCGCCGGAAGTCCGTCGTCGCCTGCACGGCGTTGATGAACTCCATCGCCGGCAGCAGCGGGTCGCCCCGGTTGTGGCCGCCCGCATGATCGGCGCGGACCTGCCCGTCGATCAGCAGGCGCACCCTGAGCCGCGTGAGATCGAGCAGTCGCCAAGCCGGGCAGTCCGGTCCGATCACCATCCCGCCGTTGGACATGCGATCGGCAAGGCGATCGAGGAACGGTGCCGCGCGATAGTCTGCGAAGCGGCTGTCCACGATTTCAATTGCGGCGAAGGCAACCACCGCGGCCTCCACGTCGCCGCGCGTGTAGAGCGCGCGACGCGCCGGCAGATCGTGCTCGAACCGGATGGCGACCTCGCCCTCGATGCCCCGCAGCGGGAACCGGTCCGCCTCGATCGTGGCCGGTGAGGCGAGGCAATCCTCCGGCAGGATCGCGCCCCACATCGCCTGGCCCTGCTCGTTGGTCGCGACCTTCCAGCCCGCGATCACGCCGCCGGAAAGCTCGACAAGCGCTGCCTGGATTCCATGCGCGTCCTCGATCGTCGCCGGGCGCAGCGCCTCCGGCAGCGACGTGAGGGTGCGCCTGGCGCGAGGCTGCGCCGCCAGCAGGCGAGCCGCCTCGTGTCGGGCCCCCGGCGCGATCACGTGGCCGCCTCGAACAGCCGACGGCCGCCGGTGATGATGATGTCGTTGATCCAGCCGACGGTGACGAAATCCTCCCGCACCTTCTTGCCAGCCGCCCGGATGCGCCGCGACGCATCCTCCACCGCGGTGGCAACATCGGGATGCTTCGGATTGCCAGGATGACCGAGGGACTGCGAGACGTCCATCATTCCGAAACTCATGTAGTCGACGCCCGGCAATGCCGCGATATCGCCGGCGGCGGCTAGCGCGCCCAGGGTCTCGACCATGATGGACACGCAGATTTCCTCGTTGGCGCGCGCCATATGCGCCGGCATGTCGCCGATCGCGGCGGCGAACTGCGTCCGGTTGCCACCATAGGAGCGGTTGCCGAGCGGACCGTAATACGCGGCGTCGATGACCGCCTTGGCGTCCTCGACGCTGTCCACGTGCGGCACGACGATTCCCTTGATGCCGCGATCGAGAAACCGCGTGATGGTCGCGGCCGACGGATCCGGCACGCGCGCGATGGGCGTGATGCCATGCCGCTCGGCGGTAACGCAGGCAAATTCGATATCGCGGTTGTCGAAGGCGCCGTGCTCGCCATCGAGATAGACGTAGTCGATACCGACGATCGCCAGAAGCTCGATCACGCTGGGCTGCGCGAAGGTCAGGTGCAGGCCGCGGATACGGCGGCCCTCGGCGATGGCGGATTTGATCCGATTGGTTCGGTGCACGGCATTTCCTCGCGGTCGGCGTCAGTGGCGGTGGCTTTCGGCATCGTAGCGGCGGATCGGCGCGCCACCCAGGAAGGCCAGCGTGTTCTCAACGCTGCTGCGATAGAAATGCTGGTACGCCTCGATCGTGCCATAGCCCACATGCGGGCTGAGCACGGTTCCGGGGGCACGCCGCAGCGGATGATCGGGCGGCAGCGGCTCTTCCGCGAACACATCGAGCGCGGCGCCGATCCTGCCCGCACGGAGAGCCTCCAGCAGCGGCGCCTCATCGACGAGAAGCGCACGCGACGTGTTCACGAGCAGCGCACCGAGGCGCATGCGCGCGATCTCGGCCGCGCCGACGATGCCGCGTGTCTCGGGTGAAAGGACCAGGTGGACGGACACGATATCCGACTGCTCGAACAGTGCTTCCCGCGCCACTGGTTCGACCCCGGCCTCGGCGGCCTTCTCCGCCGTCATGCTGCGGCTCCAGGCGAGGACGCGCATGTCGAGTGCGCGCGCGTAGCGGGCGACACGCTTGCCAATGAGGCCGAGCCCCAGAATGCCGAGCGTCTTGCCGGCAAGGCGCCATCCCGGCGGCACGCCCTCCTGGAATCGTCCGGCCCGGATTGCGGTGTCTCCCGTCGGCACGTGGCGTACGGCGGAGAGGATCAGAGCGAGCGTGTGCTCGGCGGTGTCCTCGCCGCCCTCACCGCCGCCCGTAATGGAGACGACGATGCCGCGGCGAACCATTTCGTCGAGGCCACGAGCCCGCCGTCCCGTCATGTTGAAGAAGCGCAGCCGGGGCAGGCGTTCGATCACCTCCGCGGAAAAGGCGGTGCGCTCGCGCATCGCGAGGATCGCGTCGAAGCTGGCGAGTGCAGCGACGGTTTCCTCGGTGGAGGCGAAGGGCCGCTCGAAGAACACGACCTCCGCCCGGTGTTGCAACGGCGTCCAATCGGCGCAGTCTCGCGCGATGCCCTGCCAGTCGTCGAGAACGGCAATCCTCATCGTGGCATTTTCCGGCTCTTGAGGCGGCCCATGGTCACCCCAGCAGCCCGACCGAAAGCCATGGGAAGAGGGCGACGATCACGACCCCCAACGTCAGCACCGCAAGATACGGCCAGAGATGGCGCATCACACGGTTGGGATCGGCGCCGCCGATCGCGCAGGTGATGTAGAAGCCGACGCCGAAGGGCGGCGTGAACAAACCAAGGCTCATCGCGAGTATCGTGACGATTGCGTAATATATATCATTGATGCCAAGCCCCTTGGCGATGGGGAACATCAGCGGGCCAAACAGCACCATCGCCGGCAACCCCTCGAGCACGCTGCCGAGAATGGCAAACAGCAGGATCGACATGGCCATGAAGACCGGCGTGCCGCCGGGAATGCCGGCAATCACGTCGGCGAGCGTCTGGGAGAAGCCCGACTGGGTGATCGCCCAGGCCATCGCGGTCGCGGCCCCAGTGACCAGCAGGATGGCACCGGAGAGCGACGCCGTTGCTACCATCATCGGGTAGAGCTGAGGCAAGCCGAGCTCACGGTACAGGACGAGGCCGACGAGCAAGGTGTAGACGACGCCGATGGTGGAAACCTCGGTCGCGGTCGCCACGCCTTCCACCACCGCGTAGCGGATCACGAAGGGAAGGAAGAGTGCGGGCAGCGCCGCGAGGAATCCCGCAAGCAGTTTCCGCCGGCCCGGACGGCGCCCTTCGATCCGCGGCAGACGCCTGGCACGAAGCCAAATGAGGCCGCACAGCATCAGGCCCAAAAGCGCCGAGGGCATGAGCCCGGCGGTGAAGAGTCCTGCGATCGAGAGGCTGGTGACGGAACCAATGGCGATCAGGATCAGGCTCGGCGGCACGGTCTCGGTCTGCGCGCCGGTCGCGGCGAGAAGTGCCGTCATTGCGTCCCGGTCGTTGCCGAGCTTTTCCATTTCCGGGAACAGCGCCGGCGCGATCGCCGCCATGTCCGCGGCCTTGGACCCGGAGATGCCGGAGACGAGATACATCGCAGCGACCAACACGTATTGCAGCCCGCCGCGGGCGTGGCCCAGCAGGGAAGCCAGGAAGTCGATCATCCGCCGCGCCATGCCGCTCATCTCGAGCAGCAGGCCCAGGAAGACAAAATTGGGGATCGCCAGCAGCAGCAGTTGCGACATGCCGGCATCGAGCCGCGACGCCATGATCGACACCGGCACCGACGTGGAAAGCGCGATATAGGCGAAGGTCGAGGCGCCAAACGCGAAGGCAATGGGCACGCCAGCGAAAACCATCACCGGCACGCCGACCAGAAAGAAGATGGCGAGGTTGCCCTGGTCCAGATCGAGAAACACCGGCCGCAGCAGGACGAGGACGCCGACGCCGGCGAGGACCAGAAACAGCGAGGCCACAGCGCACCGCCAGCGTAGTTCGCGCAGGCGCAGCAGCGCGGTCGCGATCAGCAACACCATGCCGACAGGCATCGCTGCCGCCCGCCACCCCATGGAGATCTCGAGGCTTGGGCTGATGATGCCGGACTCGTTCTGGAAATCGGCGTAGGAAGGGGCGACCATGGCGATGAGAAAGACCAGGATCACCGCGTGCGCGAGGGCGAAGGCGTAGGCGCGCCAGCGCTCCGGCAGCATGGTGATGAAGGTGGTCATGCGCATGTGTTCCCAGCGGCGCAGCGCCAGCACCGCGCCCAGCATGCCGAGCCAGAGGAACAGTGTTGAATCGACCTCGTCGGTCCAGACGAACGGGCGGTCGAAAACGTAGCGCGCGACCACGCCGGCGAAGAGCACCACGATCTCGGCGACGAGGATGAGCGAGGCGACCGCGCCGACGAGCGCGACCAGCCAGCCATCAATGGCAGCCAGTGAGCGCCTGGCCATCGCCCGTGCCCCGATGGCCAGCTCCGCCGCCTCGCATCGTTCGATCCAGGCGCTCGGCACGTTCCCGGCCCCTCAGCCGCCGCTTGCCGCGCGCGCGCCGCGGGCCGCGTGCAGCAGCCCCAGCAGTTCGGCATTGAAACGGCCTGGCGCCTCGAAGAAGACGGAGTGGCCGATCCCCCGATGGATGCTGCACGTCGCATGGGGAATGAGCTCATGCGTCATGGCGGCGGCCTGCCGTAGCACCAGCACGTCGGCATCGCCATGGACGACGAGCGTTGGCACGCGGACACGTCGCAGCGCCTGGCTCGAGATCTCGGGCGGGGTCCACCACTTGGCGATCTGCAGCCGCACTTCGAAAGGGCAGAGCATGTTGTAGGCCAGCGCGAAGGCGAAATCGTCGGGATGCGGCTGCACGGCGAAGCATGCGCGCAGGAACGCGGCGGCGACCTCGATGCGCGAGGCGAGATCGTCGAGATTGAGACGCCCGATGACCTCGTTGCCGCGCCCCACTACCTCAGGTACCTCAACGGGACGGCAGGAGAGGAAGGCGAGCCCGGCCAGTTCATCGTCGCCGTGATCGACGAGGTACTGCCGGACGATACGGCCGCCTAACGACCAGCCGGCGAGAACCGGCCGCTCCAGCCGCAGCGCCCGAATTACCGCAAGCACGTCGCCCGACCAGCGCTGGCCTTCCTGGTACCAGGCATCGCCGAGCGGCTTGTCGGAAAGCCCATGCCCCCGTGGGTCGTAGGCGACGATCCGGAAGGACTGGAACTCGGGCGCGGTGTATTGCCGGACGAAGGACAGGTAGCTCTGCGCGACGCCGGTCACCAGCAGCAGCGGCTGGCCCGCGCGATCGCCCCACTCACGGACCTCGAGTTCGACGCCGTCTGGCGTCGTCACGCGGTGGCGCCTGCCTTCCGGCGCGGACGCGAAGGCCGGGGTGGTCTCACTCATGCCGCCGCCTCGTCCGCGCCTCGCCGGCGGCGGATGTCACCCGAGCTTTCCGGCATAACTCTCCAGGATGCTCCAAGCCTCATCGCCGATGCGCTTGCGCCAATCGGTGTAGAAGCCGGCGGCAACGAGGCGCTCGCGGAACGTGTCCGTCTGTGCCGTGTTCACGGCGAGACCCTTGGCGGTGAGCGTCGCGATGAGCCCCTTGTTGAGTTCGACGAGGTCGGCGCGCTCCGCCACACCCTTCTCGCCGAACACGCGGTTGGCAACCTCCTGCACGTCCGTGGGCAGGCGCTTCCACGCGGCGCCGTTGGCGAGGATCCAGAATCCGTCCCAGACATGGTTCGTCAGCGACAGGTATTTCTGGACCTCGTAGAACTTCCCGATGTCGATCTGGGACAGCGGATTCTCCTGTCCGTCCACAACATGGGTCTGCAGCGCCGTGTAGACTTCGCCGAACTGCATGCTCACTGGCGCGACCTTCAGCGCCTGGAACATGGAGACCAGCGGCGGCGCGCCAGGCACGCGCAGCTTCAGCCCTTCGAGATCGGCGGCGGTCTTGATCGGCCGCACGCTGTTGGTGATCTGGCGGTAGCCGAGATCCCACATCTTATCCATCGCGACCAGGTTGGTCTTGGTGGCGATCTGTCCACGTACGTAGGCGCCAAGCTTGCCGTCCATCGCCGGCCACACCTGCGCGTAGCTCGGGAACGCGAAGCCCATGCCGTTGATCGCGGTCACTGGCAGGACCGAGGCGAGGATCAGCCCAGCCGCCGGGAAGAACTCCACGGCGCCGCTGCGCACCTGCGACAGAAGGTCATTGTCGCCGCCCAGCTGGCTGTTCGGGAACACCTGGATGTGCAGGCGGCCATTGGTCTGCTTCAGGATCTCCTCTGAGGCTTCGACGAGTCGCTTGCTGAACGGATGATCCGGCGGCGTGCTATGCCCCAGCTTGTAGTTGAACTCCGCCGCGCGCGCCCGCGTAGCCAGGCCCGCAAGGCCCAGTGCCGCGCCGCTGACGCCGATGAAGCGACGACGATTGACTGCCATTGTTTCCTCCCCCTCGCCGGCCGTTCCCCGAGGCGTTCGCCCGAGCATGTCGAGACGTACCCCCGGGCGGCGCCCCGTGCCCCGGAGACTGGCGCAAGGACGCGGACCAAGCCATTGACAATTCGAGAACCAGCCTGCGCGAACCGCGAACCCGCGCGACCGGCGCTGGATGACCTCTTGGCCCGCGTCTATGCTCGCCTGGGAAACGGCACGACCAAGGGGCCAAGGCGGGCGGCGTGACACGGATCGACCTCGTCACACTCAGTCTTTTCATCGCGGTGGCCGAGGAAACCAGCCTCGCCCGCGCGGCGGAGCGCGAGCATCTCGCCCCCTCAGCGATCAGCAAACGGCTCGCGGACATGGAGCTCGCGCTTAACGTGCGGCTGTTCGAGCGACGGCCCACCGGCATGTTGCCGACAGCCGCCGGCGTCGCGCTGCTGCACCACGCGCGGCTCATCATGCGCAACGTGGCGAGCCTCGAAGCCGATCTCAGCGATTTCGCGGGTGGCATCCGCGGCACCATCCGTGTGCATGCCAACGCCACCGCCATCGTGCGCTATCTGCCGGAGGATCTGCGCCACTTCCTTGAGCTGTTCCCGCATGTCCGGGTCGAGCTCGAGGAGAGCGTCAGTCCTGCGACGCTGCAGGCGGTGAGCGACAATGTCGCCGAGATCGGCATCTACGGCGACGTCGTGGCGCCCGCGCATCTCAACTCCACCCTCTACCGCCGCGACCGGCTTGCGTTGCTCGTGCCGCACGGGCACGAGCTCGCGGAGCGCGGTGTCACGCGCTTCGCGGATGCTGCCGCCTACGAGTTCATCGGCGCGCCGCGGGGCAGTTCGATCGAGACGGCGATGCTGCGTGCCGCGGCGGATCTTGGCGTGCCGCTCAAGACGTCGATCCGCATTTCCGGGTTCGACGCGATCAGCCGCATGGTCGATGCCGGGCTGGGCATCGCGATCGTGCCGGAGAGCGTTGCCAGCGTCTATTGCGAGACGCTGCGGGTGCGCCTGCTGCGGCTTGAGGAAACCTGGGCCAGGCGGCGGCTGATGATCTGCACCCGCGACCGCGAATTCCTGACGCCCGCCGCTGCGGCCCTGGTAGCTCACCTCACGGCAGGTGCGCGGGGAGCCGACACGACAGCTTCCGGGGAGGCGCTCTTATCCGCCCGTGTTGCCGGATGTGAGTTCAAACCGGCATCTCCGTAGCTTGATCAAGCGCGAGCCGCGTGCGTGACCGGAGCCAGCGTGTCCGGCGCTTTCGCCAGGGGACGGAGAACGCCCTGCCGGTCCAGGAAATGACCTTTGCCTGATCGACCTCCCCGAATTTCCTGCTTCTCACACTTCGGCTTTCCGGGGGAAGGCGGCCATGTTGGTGACACGATAGCAAAACTGGTAGCGGGCACGCGCAACCACCTGTGCCGAACGCGATGCGGACCAGTACGGCGCCCAAACGGGCCCGAACCGCGGACGGCAAGGCTTACCAGGACGGCAGCGGCGAGACGCCAATCACCACCGGGTGAAGCGTGATCAGCGCGAGCCAGAGCACGAGCCCTAGCGCCAGCCGCAGCGTGAGCCGCGCCACGACGGGCGCAGTCGGGCGCGGCTTCCAGCGCCCGTCCAGCAGCGCGGCGAGCGGCCATGCCGAGGTGCGTGTGGCGAGGCGTTGCCACTCGGCGTCGCCCAACTGCCGCCGCCGGCGCCCGTCCACCATCCGCATCCCCAACACGGCAAAGCTTCCAAATCCACCAAACAGCAGCAGGTGCGCCAGGTCGCCGTTCGCCACCGTGTGCACACCGGCCCAGATGGCGAGCGCCATCAGCAGCGGATGCCGCGCGACGCCCGCGATACCGGGACGCAGCGGATCGAACCCGGTCGCACGGCCACCGAAGGAGAGAGGGTTGGGCGCGCCCACCCCGGCGGCAACCAGCAAGCAGGCCAGCGGCATCGCGAGATTGGCAAGCCAGGCCTGCCATGCCGCGAAGGGCCAGAGCCCGACATAGGGCGCCCGCCCGGCCGCGGCGATCAGCCACGCGAGCACCGCGACCGAGACCGCGCCATAAGCGATCAGGTAGCCTGGCTCTCCGAGGTTCGCGACCAGTCGCCTGCGAACGGTCGGGCATGCCGGGATGGCATGCGAAAGCAGGAACGCCACGAAAGCCGCGGCGAAGCTACCCCAGGCTGCGATGCTCATCCTGTCGCCGAACGGTGTGGCCTGAGCGCGACCGGGCCGCTCGCGCCTGGCTTCCCTGCCCTTCCGCCGGCTGGCTTCAGGCACTCGGCCAAAGTGTGTTCGTTCAGCGCCTCATAGAATCGGTCATTGGCTGTACGCAACATTCCGCGCAGACCGCATTCGGGAACGAGCGTGCAGGAGCAGCCTTCCTGGCGGAAGCACTCGACGAGCGCCTGCTCGCCTTCCAGCTGCCGCACCAGGGTGCCGAGGCGGAGCGACGCTGGGTCCACGGCAAGGCTCACGCCGCCCGCCGTGCCGCGCACCGTTCGCGTCACGCCGAGCGCCGTCAGTTCCTGGACGATCTTGTGCAGATGATGGCACGAGAGTCCGCCGAGCTCCCGCGCCAGCGTGTCC
Organism: uncultured Pseudomonadota bacterium; assembly: GCA_963764465.1. GTDB lineage: Bacteria > Pseudomonadota > Alphaproteobacteria > Acetobacterales > Acetobacteraceae > JAJXXT01. The sequence goes on from CAVXSO010000007.1 coordinate 1,132,971, forward strand.
ACGCTCACCGGCTGACGCGCCGGCCACCTTGCCAGAAGCATCAGGACACGCAGCGCGAAATCCGTGGAAGCGAGGAGACGCATGGGCACACCTCATATTGGTATTGACCATACCACATTCGGCGCGCTATGAAAGTGGTATTGCCAATACCATTATTGGCCATCGCGCCATCCCCGCCGTGTACCGCGGGGCGGGGCCCGCAAAGGCGGGCAGGAGGTCTTGCATGACTGCATTCACCGCTTCCCCGGCAACCGCGTTCGCGTTGCGCACGCTGGCCGACATCGCGTCCACCCTGCCGGGAGCCACTGGTGTTTTCCGCCGGCACAAACTCGACTTCTGCTGCGGCGGCCAAGTGGCGCTGGCCGATGCCGCTTCCGCCAAAGGGCTCCCGCTCGAGACCGTCGAGGAGGAGCTCGGCGCCATCGCCGCGCTGGGCTTGCCGGTATCGCATCCGGACAGCACGGAGGATCTCATCGCGCTCATCGAGACGCGCTACCACGCTGCCCATCGCCGTGAGTTGCCGGAGCTTGTGCGCCTCGCTCGTCGCGTCGAGGCCGCCCACAGGGGCCACGCGCAGGTGCCCACGGGCCTCGCGGCGCTGCTCGAGACGATGCAGCATGAGCTGGAGGATCACATGGCGAAGGAAGAACAGGTCCTGTTCCCGCTGATGCGCCAGGGCGGTCACCCGATGATCGCGCAGCCGATCGGCATGATGCTCGCCGAGCACGACGACCACGGCACTTATCTCAGGGGACTCGAGCAACTGACCGAAGACTTCACGCCCCCCGCGGATGCCTGTCCCACCTGGCGCGCGCTGTGCGTCGGCGGCCGGAAATTTGCCGATGACCTGGTCGAGCACATCCATACCGAGAACAACATCCTGTTCCCCCGCTTCACCGGCTGAGGCGGCGATGACGGCCCTCGCGCTGGCCCGCGCGGCGCATGTGCTCGCGGTGGTGTTGTGGATCGGCGGCGTGGCCATGGTGACGACGGTGCTGCTGCCGGCGATTCGGCGCCGGCATCCGCAAGCGGAACGGTTCGCCGCGTTCCATGCGTTGGAGCAGCGCTTCGCCCGCCAGGCGCGCTGGACCACGGCGCTCGCTGGTGCCAGCGGCTTCTTCATGGTCTGGCGTCTGGACCTTTGGGATCGTTTCGTGTCCACCGGATTCTGGTGGATGCACGCCATGGTGTTCACCTGGATGGTGTTCACGCTGATGCTGTTCGTGATCGAGCCCCTGTTCCTGGAGCGACGGCTGAAGCGTCTTGCCGCGACGCGGCCGGAAGCGGCGTGGCGGGCGCTCGAATGGCTGCACCGCGCGCTGCTGGCACTGAGCCTGCTCACGGTCGCCGGCGCGGTGGCCGGCAGCCAAGGCCTCAATCTTTTCGCGTGGTGAAGCCCGTGTTGAGGCCCGGCGGCATCTCGCCGCGCGCGATGCTGGTGCCCATCGCGAGGCTCGCCGCGATCCGCCGCGCCTTGTCCATGAGGTAGCCGACCGCCTGCTCCGGGCAGGTCGCCCGCGCCGTCTCCTCGAACAGCGCAAGCCAGCGCGCGAAATGCGGTCCGTGCAGGTCGAGCTTCACATGCGGCGGCAGTGGCTGGCCGTGGTAGCGCCCGGTCATCAGCGCGACCGAGGACCAGAACTCCGTGATCCGCGCTATGTGTTTTTCCCAGTCGTGCACGCCGTCGAACTTGGCGCCGATCTCGGGGTCGTGGCGCGCGCGCTCATAAAAGGCGCGCACCAGGCGCTCGAGGATCGCGTCGTCCAGGCCCGTCGCCTCCTGCAGCCGGCGCGCGGCCTCGGCCCGGCGCTCCGGGCTTTCGGGAAAGGCAAGGGAGGCGGTCGGCACGGCGTCAGCCATGGTCGAACTCCGCGGCAATGCCAACCGGCAGGAAAGGGTGGATGTCGAGCACATCGCCGTGCCGCAGATCGGTGACCGACGGCGCGAGCTCCGCGAGCCCTCCCGCCGCAAGCAGCGGCGCGAGTCGCCCCGAACCCTCCGGCCCAGCGGGCGCGGCGCGCAGACAGGCCCCGTGTTGCGTCAGGCGCACGGGGATGAACTCGGTGCGCCCGGGCTTGCGCCAGAGCGAGAAGCCCGCTTGCGCGCGCAGCGGCGTGGGCGGGGCGGCACCGTTGAGCCGTGCGAGCAGCGGGCGGAGGAACGCCACCGCGCCGGCCAGCGCCGCCTGCGGATTCCCAGGCAGGCCGAGGAAGATTGCTCCGCCGAGCTGTCCCGCGGCCAGCGGCTTGCCCGGCTTCATCGCCACTTGCAGCACATCGAGCGTACCGCCCATGGCGTGCAGCGCATCGCGGACATGGTCTTCGTCGCCCACCGAGATGCCGGCCGTTGTCAGCACCAGATCCGCGGCTGATGCGGCCTCGCCAAGCACCATGCGCATCGCGGCGGCACTGTCGGGCAGCGCGGGCAGCGCGCTGACCTCCGCGCCCCAGCCGGCGAGCAACGCGGTCAGCATCGGCGCGTTGGAATCGTGGATCTGGCCAGGTCGCAGGCCCTCGCTGACCGAGCGCAACTCCCGCCCACTCGAAAGCACGGCCACGCGCGGGCGCCGGCGCACCGCGACGGTATCGATGCCCTGCGCCGCAAGCACCGCCACATGGCGCCAATCAAGTGCGGTGCCGTCGGCGATCAGCGTGGTGCCGGCGTGAATATCCTCGCCATGGCGACGGATATTCGTCCCCGAAGGTGGCGCCAGCGTGATGGTCACGATGTCGCCCTCGCGCCGCACCCGTTCCTGTGCGATCACCGCGTCGGCTCCCGCGGGCAGCGGCGCGCCGGTGAGTATGCGATGGGCACTTCCCGGCACGAGCCGGCCCGGCGCATCACCTGCCGCCGTGCGACCGGTGACACGCAGAACCGCCGCCCGAATGATATCGGCGACGCGAACAGCATAGCCGTCCATCGCCGACTGGTCGAAACCGGGCAGGTCCAGACGCGCCACAACGGGTTGCGCGAGGACCCGGCCGATACATCCGGCAACCGGCACGGGCTCGCTTGGCAGTGGCTCCGTTACCAATGTCAGCACCCGCTGCAGCGCTTCCGCGAATGCCATGCCATGGGCAGCGCAGCCGACGCCGGGAGCGACCGCGTTCATGCGGGCTTCCGAGTCACGCGCACCTGAACCGGATCGGGGAAGGCGGTGGCGAGCACACGCTCGACTGCGGCAGCACCCGGTTGCGGCGAGGCCGACATCACGCCCAGTAGATCGAGCCAAAGCTCCTCACCTCCATGCTCGACGACGTGCCGGACCCGCTCGGCAACAAGCGTGCCCATCGTGATGCCAGCCGCTTGCGCTTCATCGGCGATGCGCGCGAGCACCGCGGGCGGCGCCACGGCGACGGCGACGGATTCGGCACGTGCCGCGTCGGTCAGCCCCGCGAGGATGTCTCCGAGCATCGTTCTATTGCACCAGGGGGGAGGCGGAAGCGGTGAACTCGAACCCCGTGATCGAGGCCTGCCCCGCGAGCAGCGACACGTATTGCGCGACGGCTCGCCGCCAGGAACTCTCCTCCAGATATGCGGCGATCCGCGCCTGCACCTCCTCGAACGGTAACACCGCGCCCTCGGCCTTGCGGTCGAGCCGGACGATGTGGACACCATAACGGGTTTGCACCGGTTCGGCGCAGATCTCTCCGGGACGCAGGCGCAGCATCGCCGCCTCGAACTCCGGCGTGGTCTCGCCGCGCGCGACCTGGCCCAGCCTCCCGCCCTCGCGCCCCGAGGAGCAGTCGGACGTCGCACGGGCCAGTTCTTCGAACCGCCCCGGCGCGACGCGCAGCTCGGCCAGCACCGCCGCGGCGCGCGCGATGGCGGCGCCATAGGTGCCCGCGTCCTCGCGATCGGCCGCGAACAGGATGTGCAGCGGCTCGAACAGATCCGGCGAGCGAAACCGCGCGGGATTGGCGGCGTAATAGCGCCGGCAGCTCGCCTCATCCGCCGTTGGCGTGTGGATCTCGGCTTCGAGCAGCGCGCGGATCTGCGCCTCCTCCTCCGTCTCGCGCAGGCCGTCCTCGGTGCGCGGGTCGGCCGCGAGGCCAAGGGCGCGTGTGCGTTGCAGCAGCAGCTCACGGACGACCAGCGCGCGCGTCGCTGCCTCCCAGGCGTCGCGCGGCGAGGCCTCGGGATGGTTCTGCACCTCGCGCGCGATCGCGGCATCGTCGATCACGATCGTGTTGACCGCGACCGGCTGGCGCGGCTCCGCGCGATGCTGGATGGTGGTGCGCATCGCTCAGCCCCGCGTGCCGCCGGGCGCGGGCCGGCGGCTGCGCACGATCTGGTAGCCGGGGCGGCCCAGGTACCAGACCGGCGCGCTCCAGATATGCACCAGCCGGCTGAAGGGGAAGACGAGAAACACCGTCATGCCCAGGAAAAGATGCAGCTTGAAGATTGGATTGACATCGGCGACGAGCGAAGCCGCACCAGGATGCAGGGTGAGGATCCCCTGAGCCCAGAACATGAACTTCACCATCTCGCTGCCATCGAGGTGCTGCGCCGAGACCGGAATGGTGGACAGGCCCAACGTAAGCTGGACCCAGATCAGCAACAGGATGGCGATGTCGCCGAAGCTCGACGTGGCGCGGATGCGCGCATCCAACAGCCGGCGGTGCACGAGCATGGCGATGCCGATCCAGCAGGCAATTCCCGCGATCCCGCCGACGCTCATCGCGAGCAGCTGCTTGAAGGTATGGCTGATGCCGAGCCACTCGAACACCACGAGCGGCGTCAGCAGCCCCACGAAATGCCCGGCAAAGATGACCAGGATGCCGACATGGAACAGGTTGGAGCCCCACAGCATCTGCCGCCGCCGCAGCAACTGGCTGGAGCCGGAGCGCCAGGTGTACTGCGAGTGGTCGAAGCGCAGCAGGCTGCCAAGCAGAAAGACGGTGAGGGCCAGATAGGGATACCAGCCATAGATCGCGTTGTTCAGCCAGGGGCTCATCATCATCTCTCCTCAGGCGCTCCCGGTGGCATCAGCAACGGAGACGTCACGTTGCGCTGCGCGCAGGCGGGTGCGCAGGCGGTCGGTGCCGCAGGCATCGCCGGGTTCGCCGGGACCGAAACGAACCGCCGCTTCCTCCCAGGCTTCGTCGAGCGCCGCGAGATCGTCTTCATCCTCATCGGGGATGGCTGAACTGCCAGTCGCCGGCGCCCGCGCCAGTGTGGCCACCGCGCGCATCGCGGCGGCATAGCCTGCGTCGCGCCGCTCCAGCCGCTCGGTGAGTGCGGCGAGGATGGCGGCGGGCTCGGTGAGCAGCGCCTGCGCCTCGGCTTCCGGCAGCAGCGAGAGGAACTCGAGGAACAGCGGCAGGAAATCCGGCAACTCCCCGCCCGTGACATCGAGCCCGTGCTCGGCATAGAGCCCGATGAGATCAACCATCGCCTGGCCGCGGTCACGGCTCTCGCCATGCACGTGCTCGAACAGATGCAGCGACACCGCGCGGCCACGGTCGAACAGGCCGACATAGCGTTCCTGCAGCGCATAGAGATCGGTCTCGGCAAGCTCGCGCAGGAGAGGGCTGAGCTCGTCGCGCGCCGCCTGCGGCAGCAGCCTCTCCGCCGCCAGCGCGGCGCCGATCTCACCCGCCGCCACCTGCAAATCGGCCGTGGGATAGGACAGCAGTGCCGCCAGCGCGCGATAGGTCCGGGCCATCACTGCACCTCCATCGGCGTCTTGGCCTTTTCCTTGCGGCCGAACAGGTCAAACCCGGTGCGCCCGGAGCAACCCTCGCCGAAGGAGAAGCCGCAATTGCCGCGTAGCTGGTAGGGGTCCTCCCCGGTCTCGCGATGCGCCGTTGGGATCACGAAACGGTCCTCGTAATTGGCGATCGCCATCAGCTGGTACATCGCCTCGATATCCGCACCCGTCAGCCCGACGCTGCCGGCCACGTTCTCGTCGATCACGCCGTCCACGGTCTTGCCGCGCATATAGGCGCGCATCGCCAGCATCCGCCGCAGCGCCAGTTCCACCGGTGCGGTACGCCCGGCGGTGAGCAGGTTGGCGAGGTAGCGCACGGGAATGCGCAGGGAGGCCACGTCCGGCAGCCCCCCGGCCTCGCCGAGATCGCCCTTCGCCGCGGCCGACTGGATCGGCGAGAGCGGCGGCACGTACCAGACCATCGGCAGCGTGCGGTATTCGGGATGCAGCGGGAAGGCGATGCGCCAGTCCATCGCCATGCGCCAGACCGGCGAGTGGCGCGCGGCCTCGAGCCAGGCGTCGGAAATCCCGTCGGCACGCGCCTGCGCCTGCACAGACGGATCGAACGGGTCGAGAAACACCTTGAGCTGCGCTTCGTAGAGATCGCCTTCGTCGGGGACGGACGCCGCCTCCTCGATGCGATCCGCGTCGTACAACACCACACCGAGATAGCGGATGCGCCCGACGCAGGTCTCCGAGCAGACGGTCGGCTGCCCGGCCTCGATGCGCGGGTAGCAGAAGATGCATTTCTCCGATTTGCCGGAGGACCAGTTGTAATAGATCTTCTTGTACGGGCAGCCGGAGACGCACATGCGCCAGCCGCGGCACTTGTCCTGGTCGATCAGCACGATGCCGTCCTCCTCGCGCTTGTAGATCGCGCCCGAGGGGCACGCCGCCGCACAGGCCGGGTTGAGGCAATGCTCGCACAGCCGCGGCAGGTACATCATGAACGTGTTCTCGAAGGCGCCGTAGATGTCCTTCTGCACGCCCTCGAAATTCACGTCACGCGAACGCTTGGCGAACTCACCGCCCAGAATCTCCTCCCAGTTCGGCCCCCACTCGATCTTCTCCATCCGCTCGCCGGAAATCAGCGAGCGCGGGCGCGCGGTCGGCACGGCTTTGCTGTCGGGCGCCGTCTGCAGGTGCTCGTAGTCGAAGGTGAAGGGCTCGTAGTAGTCGTCGATCTCCGGCAGGTCGGGGTTGGCGAAGATCTTGGACAGCACCCGCCACTTCGCACCGATGCGCGGCTCGATCTTGCCGTTGCGCTTGCGTACCCAGCCGCCCTTCCAGCGCTTCTGGTTCTCCCACTCCTTGGGATAGCCGATGCCGGGCTTGGTCTCCACGTTGTTGAACCAGGCGTATTCCATGCCCTCGCGGCTGGTCCACACGTTCTTGCAGGTGACGGAACAGGTGTGGCAGCCGATGCATTTGTCGAGGTTCAGAACCATCGCGATCTGCGCGCGGACTTTCATGCCACGGTCTCCCCTGCGACCGGATGTTGCGAAACCGGTTCATCATCGAGCCAGTCCACCTTGTTCATCCGCCGCACGATGATGAACTCGTCGCGGTTGGACCCGACCGTGCCGTAATAGTTGAACCCATAGGCAAGCTGGGCGTAGCCGCCGATCATGTGCGTGGGTTTCAGCACCGCGCGCGTCACCGAGTTGTGGATGCCGCCGCGCTTGCCCGTCACCTCGCTGCCCGGCACGTTCACGATCTTCTCCTGCGCGTGATACATCAGCGTCATGCCGGGATTGACGCGCTGGGAGACGACGGCGCGGGCCACCAGAGCGCCGTTGGCGTTGTAGGCCTCGACCCAGTCATTGTCGGCGATGCCGGCCTCGCGCGCGTCATCCTCGCTGATCCAGATCACCGGCCCGCCGCGGTTCAACGTCAGCATCAGCAGATTGTCGGTATAGGTGCTGTGGATGCCCCATTTCTGGTGCGGCGTGATGAAGTTGAGCACGATCTCCGTGTTGCCGTTGCCGTGCCGGCCACGCACCGGGGCGATCGCCTTGGTATCGACCGGCGGCCGCCAGGTGACGAAGCCCTCGCCGAAGGCGCGCATCCAGGGATGGTCCTGGTAGAGCTGCTGGCGGCCGGTCAGCGTGCGCCAGGGGATCAGCTCGTGCACGTTGGTGTAGCCCGCGTTGTAGCAGACCTTCTCGCTCTCGATACCCGACCAGGTAGGCGAGGAAATGATCTTGCGCGGCTGCGCCTGCAGGTCGCGGTAGCGGATCTTCTCGTCTTCCTTCGAGGCCGCGAGATGCGCGTGCTCGCGGCCGGTGATCTTGCCCAGTGCCTCCCACGCCTTGACCGCGACCTCGCCGTTGGTCTCGGGGGCTAGGCTCAGCACCACCTCGATCGCGTCGATATCGCTTTCCATGCGCGGCTGGCCGTTTGGCGCCGTGCCGTTCAGCGCGCGGAGGAACTCCACCTCGTGGCTGGTGTTCCAGCCGATGCCCTTGCCGCCGTTGCCGAGTTTCTCGAGCAGCGGCCCCACCGAGGTGAAGCGCTCGTAGAGCGCCGCGTAGTCACGTTCAACCACGGCAACATTGGGCATGGTGCGGCCAGGAATCGGTTCGGCCTCGCCGCGCTTCCAGTCCGCCACGTCGTATGGCTGCGCCAGCTCGCCCGCGGTGTCGTGCAGGATCGGGCTCAGCACCACATCGGTTTCCTTGCCCAGCACCTCCGGCGCGATGCGGGAAAACGCCTTGGCGATGCCCTTGTAGATGTCCCAGTCCGAGCGTGCCTCCCATGCCGGATCCACCGCCGCCGAAAGCGGGTGGATGAAGGGATGCATATCGGATGTGTTGAGGTCCGCCTTCTCGTACCAGGTGGCCGTCGGCAGCACGATGTCGGAATAGACGCAGGTCGTGCTCATGCGGAAATCAAGCGTCACCAGCAGGTCAAGCTTGCCCTCCGGCGCCTGCTCGTGCCAGGCGACCTCGTGCGGCTTCTCACGCCCCTCCTCGCCCAGGTCCTTGCCCAGCACGCCGTTCGATGCACCGAGCAGGTGCTTGAGGAAATACTCGTGCCCCTTGCCCGATGAGCCGAGCAGATTGGAACGCCAGACGAACATGTTGCGCGGCCAATTCGCGGGATCATCGGGGTCGGAACAGGACAGTTCCAGCTCGCCCGAGCGCAGCGCGCGGGCCACGTATTCCTTCGGCGCCAGCCCTGCCGCCTTCGCCTTCGCGGCGATCTCGAGCGGGTTCTGCTTGAGCTGCGGCGCGGAGGGCAGCCAGCCCATGCGCTCGGCGCGCACATTGTAGTCGATGAGGCTGCCGGACCAGTCGCCCGCCGGCGCCGTGGGCGAGAGAATCTCGGAGGCCGCCAGCGTCTCATAGCGCCACTGATCCGTGTGCGCGTAGAAGAATGAGGTGCTGTTCTGCTGGCGCGGCGGACGGTTCCAGTCGAGCGCGAAGGCGACGGGCAGCCAGCCGGTTTGTGGGCGCAGCTTCTCCTGGCCCACGTAGTGCGACCAGCCGCCGCCGGACTGGCCGACGCAACCGCAGAACACCAGGAGATTGATGATCCCCCGGTAGCTCATGTCCATGTGGTACCAGTGGTTCAGCCCGGCGCCGAGGATCACCATCGAGCGGCCATTGGTCTTCTCGGCGTTGCTGGCGAACTCGCGCGCGACGTGAATGATATGGTGGCGCGGCACGCCGGTCACGCGCTCGGCCCAGGCCGGGGTGAACGGCCCGTCAGCGTCATAGTTGGAAGTGACGTTGGTGCCGCCAAAGCCGCGATCGAGCCCGTAGTTGGCACAGAGCAGGTCAAACACGGTTGCCACCATCGTCTCGCCCTCCTTGAGCGCCAGGCGCCTGATGGGAACGTTGCGTGGCAGAACCGGGGCATGCTCGGTCGCGGTAAACCCGTTGGTGGCGGCGCCGCCGAAATACGGAAACGCAACGGATTGCACGTCGCCGCCCGCGAGCGTCAGCGCGAGCTTCACGTCGCGCCCGGCGCCGTCACGCTCCTCGAGGTTCCATTTGCCCTGTTCGCCCCAGCGGAAGCCGATGGAGCCATGCGGGGCCACTGGATTGCCCGCGGTGTCGAAGGCCACGGTCTTCCACGCGGGGTTGTTGGCCTCGCCGAGCGTATCCGAAAAATCCTCGGCGCGCAGCAGCCGCTCGGGGACGTAATGATCGCCTTGCTTCACCAGGCGCACCAGCATCGGCATGTCGCTGTAGCGGCGGGCATAATCCTCGAAATATGGCACGCTGCGGTCGAGGTGGAACTCGCGCAGGATCACGTGGCCCATCGCCATCGCAAGCGCCGCGTCGGTGCCCTGCTTCGGATGCAGCCAGAGATCGGCGAACTTCGTCGCCTCGGCATAGTCGGGCGAGACGACAACGCTTTTGGCACCCTTGTAGCGCGCCTCGGTGTAGAAATGCGCGTCCGGCGTGCGCGTCTGCGGCACGTTGGAACCCCACAGGATGAGGTAGCCGGCGTTGTACCAGTCCGCACTCTCCGGCACGTCGGTCTGCTCGCCCCAGGTCATGGGGCTGGCCGGCGGCAGGTCGCAATACCAGTCATAGAAGCTCATGCAGACGCCGCCGAGCAGCGAGAGGTAGCGCGACCCCGCGGCATAGGAGAGCATCGACATCGCGGGGATCGGCGAGAACCCGATGATGCGATCCGGGCCGTATTTCCTGGCGGTATAGGCATTCGCGGCGGCGATGATCTCCGTCACCTCGTCCCAGTTCGCGCGCACGAAACCGCCGAGGCCGCGCCGGCTCACATAACTCGCGCGCTTCTCGCTGTCCTCGACGATCGAGGCCCAGGCCGCGACGGGCGTGCGCAGCGCCCGCGCCTCGCGCCACAGCCGCAGCAGGCGGCTGCGCACCAGCGGGTGCTTCACCCGGTTCGCGGAGTAGAGATACCAGGAGTAGCTCGCCCCCCGCGAGCAGCCGCGCGGCTCGTGGTTGGGCATGTCGGGCCGCGTGCGTGGATAGTCGGTCTGCTGCGTCTCCCAGGTGACGATGCCGCCCTTGACGTAGATCTTCCACGAACAGGAGCCGGTGCAGTTCACGCCGTGCGTGGAACGAACGATCTTGTCGTGCTGCCAGCGCTTGCGATACGCGTCCTCCCAGCCGCGCGGCTCGTCAGTCGTTACGCCGTGCCCGCCGGCAAAGGTCTCGTTGCGCTGGCGGAAGAAGGTGAGACGGTCGAGGAACAGGCTCATCGTACCGCCCTCACGCGATGGCGACGCGGTTGCGGGTGCGGATGAAGCCGATCGAGACCAGCATCGCCGCAACCGCCAGCACCACGTAGACGAAGAACCCGCCGGAGTAGCCCGCCGCCCCCAGCGCACCCGCGAACAGGCCGAGCGTGGGTGGGATGACGAAGCCGCCGAGCGCGCCCAGGCCACCGACGATGCCGGAGGCGCCGCCCACCGCGTGCGGCACGTATTTCGGCACCATCTTGAACACCGCGGCGTTGCCCAGCCCCATGCCGAGAGCGATCGCGAACTCGCCCGCAACATTGATCGGGAAGCTGATCACGAAGGTCAGCAGCGCCGCACCGGCCAGCACGACGGTAAACGAGATCAGCGCCATGATCTCGCCGCCGAACTTCTCGGCAAGCGAGCCGCCACCAACCCGCGCGACCGCCGCCAGCAGCGAGAAGCCGGCGCCGCCCAGGACGCCGGCGTCGATCACGCTCATCTGGTGAAGGTTGATCCAGTAGGTGGGGAACCACGCCGTGAGCGCGAGGAAGCCACCAAAGGAGACGAAGTAGAGGAAGGTGAGGCCCCAGGTGCGGGTCTCGTCGGCCGCCATTATCAGCGCGCCCCAGGCGGAGTCGCGTGGGAACAGCTCCTGGCCGTGGCTTGCCGCGATGCTACGCGCCTCATCGGCCGCCGTGTCGCGAGCGCGCAGCTGGAAGTAGTAGGCGTCGCGCGCCAGCCAGCCATAAATGCCGGTGCCGATGAGGAGGAAGGCGAGCCAGGCGAGGTAGGAGCCGGCCAGCCCAAGAGCAGCGATGGCAACCGGCAGCAGCAGCGTGAACACACCGGGTGCGAGGTTGCCGACGCCGCCGTAGATGCCCAGCGCCGTCCCCTGGCGGTTGCGTGGGAACCAGTAGGAGACCTGCGGAATGCCAACCGAAAACGACGCCACGCCGCAGCCACTCATGAAGCCGAACAGCAGGATGATGGGGTAGAGGGCGGCGGTGACTTGCGGCACCGTGACCAGGATGAACACCAGGCCCCACATGCCGACGATGGAGATGCCGAACAGCACCAGCATCGGCAGCCGCCCGCCAACCTTGTCCACCCAGGCGCCGAATGGAATACGCAGCAGCGAACCGGTGAGCTGGGGTGCTGCCACCAGCAGCCCCACCAGCAGCGGCGAGAGCTGCATGGATTGCTGGAAGGCATGCGCCGCCGGCCCGTAGAGCGCCACCGCGGCGAAGCCGATGAAGAAGCCCCAGGTGCCCATGACGAGCCCCATGCGTGGGCTGCCTTGCAGTCCGTGATCCGCGGGACTGAGGGCTCCCGAGGCGGTGGCTTGGGTCGATGCATCCATGGTCGGCATTCCTTTGTGCCTCGACCGCCGCCGGCTGGCGTGATTCCCAGCGGCGAGCGGTTTCGCGGCCCGATGCCGCGATCACGGGTGGGAAGGTGCATTTGGTGCCGCGGCTTGACATTGACATAAATCAAAGCCGAACGAGACATTCGACGTCTAGTAGAGTGACTTATGTCACAAACTAGGCAGTCTCCAGGAAATCTCTCCCCCATGCCGCGCTCGCCCAGGGCGGGCCGGTGAGCGACCCGTGGACACCGTGAGCCCGCCTGCCGGCGCCGCCGTGGGCCCCGGGGCCGAGCCCTCGCCGGCCGAGGCGCTGGGGCGCGTGCCCTGGCTGTGCCACGTCCCCGCCGCGACGATTGAGCGCCTGGCGCGCCAGGCGGTGCTGCACCGGGTGCCCACGGGCAGCATCCTGTTCGAGCAGTCGGAGACGCCAACCTTCGCACAATGGCTGCTGGGCGGCGCGGTGGAGCTGCTCGGTGTCGACGGCTCCAACGAGGTTGCGATCGAGACCGTGCTGCCGTTCGACCTGCTGCTGCCGGCGGCGGTGCTGAACCGCCAACCCTATCTCGCCCGTGCGCGGGTGCGGGAGGAGGCGTATCTGGCGCTCATCCATGCCGATGCGTTCCGCGACGCGGTGGCGAGCGACCATGCGTTGTGCCTCGCGGTTCTCGCCTGCCAAGCCGCGCAGTTCCGCCGGCAGGTGAAGCTGGCGAAGAACCTCAAGCTGCGCTCGGCCGAGGACCGCGTCGGCTGTTACCTGCTCGGCCTAGTGGAGCGCAGCGGCGGTGCCGCGCGGATTCAGTTGCCGATGGAGAAGCGCCGCATCGCGGGGCAGCTTGGCATGACCCGGGAGACGTTTTCGCGCACCCTCGCGGCGATATCGCGCCACGGGCTGCGTGTTGCGGGGGATACCGTCACCGTGACGGACGCCGCGGCGCTGCGTGCCCGGTTCCGGCTCGACCCGCTGATCGACGCGCCGGAGCCCGTCGAGCCGATCACCCTACGTAACGAGTGATGCGCCCGCTCAGGCAGCACAGGCGGTTGCGTCTCGCGCCAACCCTGTTTCCAACGCCGATCGCCCGTTGAGTTTCATCCGGCGCAGCGGTGCGCCGGTGGTGCGGCCGACGAGTGGGCCAGCATCCGAAGCAACCCCATTGCTCGCCTGCATGGTCAGGCTCCCCGGACAGATGGCCAGCGGCCATGACCGTGAGGGTTGTTCCGGAATTGCCGCAAACCACAGGCCTTCATTCGCGCATGCGATGGCCGCAAGATGAAAATTGTAGAAGCCTGCCACCCAGGGAACAAAGGGATCGCGACCATACAGCACCGTGGACGCTGGCAGCAGCACAATCAGGAACAGGAAGCCGAAGATTGCGAACAGGAAACGTCGGCTGCGAGACAAGGTAAGGCGCAGCCGACGATGGTGGCTGAACCAGAAGGTGCCGGTGAACAAAAAGCCGCACCCCAGCGCGACCAGCGGCCAGAGCATCGGCCGCAGCACCGGGTACCACGCCGCGATCCTCTTATCTGGCCCCGGAAGCGGTAGGCAGTAGACGGGCACGCTCATGGCAACACCGAACATGATGTCGCTCAAAACCTCCAGCCGGCGAGCAAGGAAGCTGCTCAGGACAATACCCTGGCCGTCACGCGGGTCGAGCGGGTTTCGCCGCCATCTGATCCACCGCCTCCAGTGCCTGAGCGGCGTACATCACCGACGGGCCGGCGCCCATGTAGACCGCCATCGCCAGTGTCTCGGCGACCGCCGCGCGTGAGGCCCCGCTTTCACGGCACCCTCGGCGTGATAGGCGATGCAAGGCGCGCAGCGGATGGCAACACTGATGGCCAGCGCCACCAACTCCTTCGTCTTGTCGTCCAGTGCATCCCCGCCGTGTGCCGCACCGGCAATGGCGGAAAAAGTCTTCATCACCTCCGGCGCGGCCTGGCGCAGGTCGCGCACCGCACCATTCATGTTGCCGGTCAGGGCCAGCCAGTCTTCGACCATCGCCGTTGCTCCTTGGATGTGGGTCGTGCGGTCCGCTCACGTCACCCGCTTTCGGAACAGCCAGCCTGCCGCGGCCAGCGTGACGACACCGATCGCGGCCATCGGCCAGAGTTGCGCGGCGAGCGACGTCAAGCTCGCTCCTTCCAGGAACACGCTGCGCACGATCACGAGGAAGTAGCGCATAGGGTTCAGCAAGGTCAGGTCCTGCACCCAGACTGGCATATTGGCGATTGGCGTGGCGAAGCCCGACAGGATGATGGACGGCACCATGAACAGGAACGCTCCAAGCAGCGCTTGCTGTTGTGTGGCAGCGAGCGAGGAGATCATCAGCCCGATTCCGGTCACCGCGATCACGAATAGGATCAACCCGAGATAGAGCGTTAGCAGCCCGCCACGCAGCGGCACGTTGAACCACCACACAGCGGCGGCGATGATGACTGAGGCCTCGATCACGCCAATCAGCAGCCCCGGCAGCCCCTTGCCGAGCAGGATGTCGATCGGGCGCATCGGTGTGACCAGCAACTGGTCGAAGGTCCCCGTCTCTCGCTCCCGCGCCACCGACAGCCCGACCACCAGCAGCGTCACCACCTGCGTCAGCAGTGCGACGATGCCGGGCACGATGAACCAGCGCGAACTCAGTGTCGGGTTGTAGCGCGCCCGCATGTCGAGGACGGCCGGCGGCGGCGAGCCGCCATGCGTCGCGGCCCAGCTGAGTGAAAAATCGCTCAGGATGGTGTTCGCGTACCCCTCGATCAACAGCGCTGTGTTTGAATTGCGGCCATCGACGATCGCTTGCACCGGCGCTGGCTGATGCGTCAGCAGATCGCGCGTGAAGCGCCGGTCGATCACCAACACCATCTGCACCTGACGGGAATCGATCAGGTCGTCGATGCGGTGTGGACTGCGCAGCATCGCCACCAGGTGGAAGGTGGGTGAGCCGGCGAAATGCGCCACCAGCTCGCGCGAGGCCTGGCTCGGATCCTGATCGTAGATCGCCACCGGCACATGGTTGAGATCGAAGGTGGCCGCGTAGCCGAATACCAGAAGCTGGATCAGCGGCGGCCCAATCAGCACCATGCGACTTTTCCCGTCACGCAGCACGGCGAGCAGCTCCTTCACGATCAGGGCAACGACCTGGCCGAGCACGCGCCTAATCCAACCGCTTGCGCGCGGTCGCCCGCGCGAGGCCGAGGAAGATCGCCGCCATCACGGCGAGCGCCGCGGCGTTCGGCAGAATCACCGACCATACATTGCCGGCCAGAAATATTGACTGCAGGATCGCAACGAAATACCGCGCCGCGACGATGTGCGTGATGATCTGCACCGCGCGGGGCATCGAGTTGATGTCGAAAACGAAGCCCGACAGGATGAAAGCCGGCAGGAAGGTGGTGATGATGGCGATCTGGCCGGCCACGAATTGATTGCGTGCGAAGCCCGAGATCAGCAGCCCCATCCCCAGAGCGGCCAGCATGAACAGGGCCGAGGTGCCGGTGAGCACCAGGATCGATCCCTCGAGCGGCACCCCGAACAGGAACACCGCCATCGCCACCGAGGCCGCCATGCCGCCCATCCCGAGCAGGAAGTATGGGATCAGCTTGGCGAGGAGGATTTCCCGCAAAGTCACGCGCGTGACCATCAGTGCTTCCATCGTCCCGCGTTCCCATTCGCGCGCAATCACCAGCGCGGTGAGCAGCGCGCCCGTCAGCGTCATGATGACCGCGATCAGACCCGGCACCAGATAGTCGCGGCTATCGACCGCCGGGTTGAAGCGCACCTGCGGCTGCACCGAAAGTGACAGCGGCGGCGGATGCCCCTCCGCGCCGGCCCGTGCGGCGAGCCAGCCGGCCCAGACCTGCTGCACATAGCCCTCGATGATGCGCGCGTCATTGGCATCGACGCCGTTCACGATCACGCCGATCGGGGAATTGCCGCCGGCTTCCGCACGGCGGGCGAAGTCGCTCGGCAACCAGATGATGCCTTGCACGTCGCGCGCCGTCATCGCCCGCTCCGCGTCCTGGATGGTCAGGAACCGGCGCGGGCGGAAAAACGGCGAATGGGCAAAGCCGCTGGTGAAGCTTGCGGCGAGCGCACCCGGTTGTTGTACGACAACCGCGATCGGCACGTTGCGCGCGTCCAGTGACACGCCGTAGCCAAAGATCAGCAGCAACACGGCGGGCAGCAGGAAGGCGATCGCCAGCGCGGAGGGATCTCGCCAGATCTGCAGCGACTCCTTGCGCAGCAGTCCGAACAGGCGACGCAGCGCGCCGGCGTTCATGCGGCGTGCGCAGGCTGCTGGGCCGCCTCGATGACGGCGATGAATGCATCTTCCATGGTGGGATCAGGCGCCGCGTCAGTGCGTGCGGCCTGCTTGATCACCTCCGGTTCTCCGGCGGCCAGCACTTTGCCCTGCGCCATGATGACCAGACGGTCGCAGTATTCCGCCTCTTCCATGAAATGCGTCGTCACCAGCACCGTCACGCCCGCCTCGGCGAGCGCGTTGATGCGGTGCCAGAACTCTCGCCGCGCCAGCGGATCGACGCCGGATGTGGGTTCGTCGAGAAAGAGGATGTCAGGTTCGTGCATCAGCGCGCAGGCGAGTGCCAGGCGCTGCTTGAAGCCGAGCGGCAGGTCGCGCGCGGTGGAATCGCGCATCGACCCGAGTTCGAACTCGGCTTCGGCCCAGTCGATGCGAGCACGCTGGCGGGCACCGGACAGGCGATACGCACTGGAGAAGAAGCGCAGGTTTTGCGCGACCGACAGATCGCCGTAGAGGGAGAATTTCTGCGCCATATACCCGATCCGCCCGCGTGCCGGCGCCGCCGCTCTGCGCAGATCGAAGCCGGCGACGCGCAGGGTTCCTTCGGACGCCGGCAGCAGGCCGCACAGCATGCGGAAGGTGGTGGATTTGCCGGCCCCATTAGCGCCGAGCAGGCCGAAAATCTCGCCGCGGGCGACGGTAAAGCTCACGTCGTCCACCGCGATGAAGGCGCCGAATCGGCGGGTGAGATGCGCGACCGCGATGACGTCGCCAATGGCCTTCGGCATGGCAGGTGTGGGCACCGGTATGGCCGCGGCCCGCGGTGAGCTTGCGATCTGTGCGCGCAATCGGGCCACGAAGCTGTCCTCGAACCGTGGCGGCGTTGGGGAGAACGCAAGATCCGGCGCTTCCGCGACCAGCCCGGCTGCAACCGGCGGCATGGTATCCGCCATCACCACCCGTACCCGGCTGCCCTGGATCACCGCGTCGACCACCGTGGGCGTTGCCGCAAGTCGTGCCTGTAACTGCCGCCGTCCCAGGCGCGCCGTGGCGAGGAAACTGCGCCCCCGCATTTCGGCTGTGAACTGGCCCGGCGTACCCCCGCCCAGCAACCGCCCCTCATGGATCAGAAGAACGTTGTCGCAACGTTCCGCTTCGTCAAGATAAGCGGTGCTGAACAGCACCGTCATGTGGGCCTCACGGGTCAGGTGGTCGATGATCTGCCACAGCTCCCGCCGTGAGACCGGATCGACACCAACGGTGGGTTCATCGAGCAGCAGCAGGTCAGGAGGGTGCACCAGCGTGCAGGCAAGCCCCAGCTTCTGTTTCATCCCCCCCGACAGCCGCCCCGCCATACGTGTGGTGAACGGGCCAAGTCCGGTCATGTGCAACAACTCACCGTAGCGCGCGGCGCGCTCTGAAGGCGGCACACCCTGCAGATCGGCATAGAGATCAAGATTCTCGGCCACGCTGAGATCTTCGTAAAGTCCAAACCGTTGCGGCATGTAACCGAGCCGCGTCTGCACCCCCAGCGGATCGCGTGCGACATCGATCCCCAACACCTCGATCCGCCCGGCATCGGCACGCAACAGTCCCGCAATCAGTCGCATCAGGGTGGTCTTGCCGGCACCATCCGGGCCGATCAGCCCAGTGACGGCTCCACGCGCGGCCTCGGCGGTGATCCCGTCCAGTGCCGTGATCACCCGCTTGCCGGCGCGGAAACTGCGGCGCACATCGGTAAGCCGGAGCGCCGGCTGGGAAGCGGTGCCGGCGGCATCAATGGTCAGCATCGCCTGGCACACAGCCCTGGAGCGCATTGGATGGCTCGGCGGCGAGGTCGATGCGAACGGTCGCCGGCATCCCGAGCCGAAGCTCCCCCCGCGCATCGCACACATAGACGCGCAGCTGATAAACGAGTGCGGTGCGCAGCTCGGGGGTTTCCACCGTCTTCGGCGTGAACTCGGCTGTGGGGGCCAGATAGCCAATCCAGCCGTGATAGGCGTGCCCGGGGTAGCTGTCGGTGCTGACCGTCGCGGTCATGCCGAGGCGAATGCGGCCGAGATTGTCCTCCGGCACATAGGCGCGCACCCAGAGCGGGCTCGGCAGCGCGATGGTGAACACTGGCGCAGACGGCGAGGCCATGTCGCCCGGCTCCAGGATGCGATCCTCCACCACCCCGTCGGATGGCGCATAGAGCCTGGTATCGTCGAATTCCCGCTGGGTCAGCGCGACGGCGGCCTCGGCCGCCTGGTAGGCAGCGCGCGCGGCAGCAACATCTTCTTCACGGGGTCCTTTGACCGACAGGATCCAGGCCTGCCGCGCCGCTTCGTATTGCTGGCGCGCGGCGTCGAACGCCGCCTTCGCGTCGTCGCGCAGCCGGATCGTTCCGGCGCCTGTGGCTGCAAGGGCGACCGCGCGCTGGTAGTTGATCGCGTCATTCTGATAGGACACCTGCAGTCCGTCCATCGTCGCCTTGGCCGCGGCGATTTCTTCCGGGCGCGATCCGGCGAGCAGCTTTGCCAGCGCCTCCCGCGCGCTCCGCATCTGCGCTTTTGCCTGCGCCAGGCTTGCCGCATAGCGGGTGTCGTCCAGAGTGGCGAGCAACTGCCCACGGCGCACCACGGCGCCCTCCTGCACCGCGATCCGCGTTATGTGGCCCGCGTCGTTGAACGCCGGCCGCACCTCGCGGATATCGACGTTGCCATAGAGGGTCAACGTATCGGCGGCGGCAGGTCGGTCCAGTCGGAACCAGGCAAAACCGCCGCCGGCCAGCGCCAGCAACACCACGAGCAGAGCAATGATCCGCGTTCGGTTCGGCATGGCGCAATCATGCGCCAAGCATGCGGATGATCTGGTAGCCCGTCATCACGACGATCAGCACGCCGAAGGCCTGCTTTAGCCGGCCGCCCGGAACGAATTTCGCCGACACCTTGGCGCCGATGAACGCCCCGACAGCGCCCGCGACCAACAGCGGCACCGTCAGCCCCGCAGTCCATTGCGCGGTCGCCAGATGTGGCAGCAGCGCCGAGAAGGAAGGCGGCGTGACCGCAAAGGCATTGATCGCCGCTGCAACCTTCGGGTCGAAGCCGACGATGATCAACGTCGGCATCAACAGGAATCCCGGGCCAATCCCAAGAAACCCGGCCAGTACGGAGATCGGCACCGCGAGCACCAGCGCCAGCCGGAAATCGGGGGGCCCCGCCACGCGCGCCTCCGCCGGCTTGAACAGCCGGTACGCCAGATAGGCTACGGCCAGGAAATACACGACCCAGACCCAGATCTGCGGCACGAAGCGCACCAGCCACGACCCCAACGGTGCCACGATGGTGGTGATCACCGCGAGCAGGATCGCCTTGCGCCAGTCCATAAGCCCGCTCTGGGCGAAGCCGAACACAGAGAACAGCGCGGTGACCCCGTTCAGCAGCAGGCTCAGCGGCTGCACCTGGTGCACCAGGTCGGGCAGGAAGAACGACAGGAACGGTACCGCCGCGAAGGCCACGCCGAGGCCGAGCATTCCGGAAACCAATGCGAGCACGAACAGCCCGCCGGTCAGAATCAGGACCATGATCGACCTCTGAGCTAGAAGCTGATCACGGTGGCGCCCTCGCGGGCCAGGCGCACGAACGCATCCCGCGCGTATTCCAGCCGCAGGCCGCGCAATTCGAAGGCGGCGCGCTGGCCCATCCGCTCAGCAATATCGATGCAGGTTCCGACAGAAATACCTGCGGCGATCAGCCCGTCGATCGTGGCGTTGAAGGCATCCCGCGCCGAATCGGTGAGCGCTTTCTCGGCCGGGCCGAAAACATAGACCTCTAGCGCGACGCCGTTTTCCGCGATCACCTGGCGGATCCGTTCCGCCACATGCGAGCCCGATCCCAACGCCGAAGCATCGTCGTGGAAAATATGCACCGCGACCTTGGTCATGACCGCCTTCTACGCCAGGCGCTCGAGCGCGAGCGCGATGCCCTGGCCGCCGCCGATGCACAGCGTGACCACGCCGCGCCGTACGCCGTCGCGCTCCATCGCGTGCAACAACCGCGTGGTCAGCACCGCGCCGCTCGCCCCGATCGGATGGCCATGCGCGATGGCGCCGCCTTCGACGTTCACCACATCCTCGGCCAGGCCGAGTTCATGGATCACCGCCAGCACGATCGCGGCGAAGGCTTCATTGATCTCGAACCGGTCCACGTCGCCGGTTCGCCAGCCGGCGCGCTCCAGCGCCTGGCGCACGGCCGGCACTGGTCCAAGGCCGAAGAATCCCGGCTCGACCGCCCCGATCCCGTAAGACACCAACCTTGCCATCGGCCGCAGCCCGTGGCGCGCGGCCCAGTCCGCCTCGGCCACCACCATCGCCGCGGCGCCGGAGTTCAACCCTGGCGCATTGCCCGCGGTGATCGTGCCGTCCTTGCGGAATGCAGGCTTCAGCGCGGCGAGCGACTCGACCGTGGTGCCGGGTCGGTTGTGCTCGTCCTGGGCAAAGCGGGTCGGTCCCTTGCGTCCGGGAAGTTCGATCGGCTCGATTTCGGCGACGAACTTACCGGCCGCCTGGGCGGCGGAAAAACGGGCCTGCGAGCGTTCCGCCCAACGATCCTGCGCGGCGCGGCCAATCTGGAATTTCGCCGCCAGATCTTCGGTGTGCCAGCCCGAATGCTGACCAGAGAAGGCGTCGTTCAACCCGTCTTCGAGCATCGCGTCGACCACCACACCCGGGCCCATGCGATAACCCCACCGCGCCTCGCGCTGTAGATAGGGCGCGAGGTCCATGTTCTCCATCCCGCCAGCGATCGCACTGTCAATGAAGCCCAGCATCACTTCCTGTGCGGCGGAAGCGATCGCCTGCGCGCCGGAGCCGCAGACGCGGTTGACTGTCATCGCGGGCACCTCCACCGGCACGCCGCCGCCGATCGCCGCCTGCCGCGCCGGGTTCATCTTCGTCCCGGCCTGGATCACGTTGCCCATCACCACGGTGCCGATATCCGCGCCGGCGAGGCCCGATCGCGCCAGCACGGCGCGCACGGCCGCAGCCCCCAGTTGCGGCGCCGGTGTATTCTTCAAACTGCCGTTGAAGGTGCCGATCGCGGTACGGACCGCGGTGCACAGAACCACATTACGTCCGGGCATTGCGTCGTCTCCAGGGTTCGGCCGCATGTAGTTCGGGCCGGAAGGCGGCGCATTGATCCTGGTCAATTGGCGGGCGGGCTCATCCTGACCAGATTCCCCGACACCGCAACCGAAGCCGCGACCGTGTTGGAGATCGTGCCGTATTTGCGGATGTTCTCGTGCATCAACGCGAGCCGCCGATCCGGCTCGTCGGTGTCGACTATCATTTCGTAATCGATCCCGATCAGCTTCGGCGGCGCGTCCTGGCGCACCCCGTGCAGGCGGATCTCCGCGCCACGAAAGCGAAATGACAGCAACGGGGCCAGCCGTTCCAGGTTCTTCAACATGCAGGCGGCCACCGCGGCGAGGAGCAACTCAGCCGGGTTGAACGCATCGACGCGGCCAGCCGGATCGGTGTCCATCACCAATTCGGCCTCCTTGCAGGATGCAAGCCCCGTATGGGCGTCACGGCGAACGGCGCGGACGGAGTATTCGAGCATGTTCACCTCCCGCTCATCCCGCCAGCAGCACCGGCTCCTGGTCGGGCGGCATCGTTGCAAGTTCGGCAGCGGTCAGGCGCGCGTAGATCTCGATCAGGTAGCCGCTCGGATCACGCAGCCAGAGTTCGTGCAGCGGCGTGCCCCGCCAGGTGGTGCGCGGCGGCTTGACGATCTCCGCCCCGCCGGCGCGGGCGCGGCGATACGCCTCGATTACCGCCGCCTTGTCGGCGACGCCGAGACCGAGGTGATACAGGCTGTAGGTATCGAGCGGCGCCCCCTTGTCGTTGACCAGCAGGACGAAGTTCAGCGCCAGCTCCGGAACGATGAAGGTGGCGTAGCGAGCGGTGCGCTCCTTCGGTGGCACGCCGAAGAAGTCGGTATAGAAACGCGCGCTTGCGTCCAGGTCGGCGACCCGCAGGCTGATATGGAACTCCCGGAACTCGGGGATGAGCGCGGTCATGTGGCTCTTCTCCTTTGGGTAGGCGAAGCTTGGCGGTCCGGCGTGCGGCGGACGACACGGCACGGTTGTATCGGCGATGGCCCCTCGGGAGCGCTGGCAAGACGGGCGCGATCGCGACGAGGAAGCGGCGCCTCGCAAAGCCCCAGCACAGCGCCACGTAGCAACGTGGATGCCCAATCCGGCAGGTTGGCGGCGCGATAGAGTGTCCATTGCGCCGTGCGTCGCTGCGTTACCAGACCTGCCTCCTGCAGCACGGAAAGATGGCGGGAGATCTTCGGTTGCGGTGCTTGCAGCGCGTGGACCAGCTGGCAAACGCACAACTCCTCGACAGTGGCGAGCAGGGCCATGCAGCGCAGGCGGATCGGATTGGCCAGGGCAGCCATGATGGCGAGCGATGCTTCCATGGTTTGCATATGCGATGGATCAAATATGCACTCAAGCGAATATTTATGCCAATGTCGACTGCTTTCCTCCCGTGCCCGCGGTCCGCAGGACCGCCTATTCGAGACGGTGCGCCTCGTCCGGGCGGGTTAGAACGTCGATCCAGGTCATGGCCCGGACCGCAGCCGGGAGACCGATCATCGGGATGGACAGCGCCATCACATGTTCAAGCGCCACGCGGTCGATGCCCTCGGCCAGGGCGCGGCGGATGTCACGGACAGCCTGCTCGACGGACGGCTTCGCCGCCACGTCATACGGCCGTCCGGCGGGCGCGGAGGATTTACGGCCATAGCCACGACGGTAGTGTCATTCACTGCTTCGACGGGCGGAATCTCGTTTTGGCCCTTGTTACCCCCACGGCTCAAGCTGAATGCTTTAGCTGGCCCAAGCCCAGTAGGGACACTGGCCGGCCGTCCATTCGCGAGTGCAATCTCGTGGTTGATCGCTGCCTTTCCGAGTTTGCCGCCATTATCAAGAAAAAATTCACCAGCGGCGAAAGAGGAGTTCTTCCACGGACGGGAGCGTTGCCTGTCGTAATGGTCACGCTCGCCGGCATCCAGCGTTCGGGCGTTACCCGCCCTCACTGACTCGGTAATCGATATGGCCAAGAAGGCCGGATTCCAATGAGCTTAGAGAGCAAGCCGCCGCGCGCCGCCAGCGCCGGCGAGTGATCTTCGCAAGAGTGATGCTTCCAGCTTGCGACAACGCGTGTCCCATGAGAGGCGCGTGATCGCCAGCGAGCTGTGGAGGCGCCCGCTTGTGTTGAGATAGTTATAAGCAATACGCCCGGGCTGCACGAATTTGATATTATCTTATTGATTTAGCTGGTGTCCCGTGTGCGACGAAACTGGGAACTGGGACGTTGCCGTTATAATGCTTGGCGGCGAGCGATAGTGATAGCGCTATGGCTAGCGAACACGCCTCGGCTTCCTAAGACGCCATTTCGGAATCACTCCGGAACGGCGTGAGCGGCGGGTTGGATGGTCGGGGCGGCTGTGATTCCTGGCAGGTGTTCGAAGCCTTGCCGGATGCCGGCACCTCATGTGGAACCCGACCACCCGCGTGCAGCATCGTCGCGCCGAACTGCGCGATGGAAGCGATCTGACCGATGCCGAGTGGGCGATCCAGGAGCCCTTGCTGCCGCCGCCCTGCCCGCGCGGACGCAAGCGAAGATGGCCGATGCGTCGTATCGTGGAGGCGATCTTCTACGCGCTGCGCAGCGGCTGCGCGTGGGAGATGCCGCCCGGAAGGGTTCCCGCCGTCATAGACGGTCTATCGTTGGTTTGCCCGGTTTCGCGTTGACGGGACATGGGAGACGATCAACCACCATCTGATCATGCGCGATCGCGAGTGGGTCGGGCGCAACCGCCGCTTCGCCCGCGATGTCGAAAAACTCGTCGCTTCCACCGAGGCGTTCCTCTACGCCGCCTCCGCCATCCTCCTGCTGCGCAGGCGCGGTCGTTGCTGACAAGATTCGGAATGGACTCTCAAAACCCGCGTCGTGCTCGACGCTCTCGGCATGGCGGTCGCCGCGCGCAAACCAGAGAACGTCATCCACCATAGCGATCAGGGTTCGCAATATACGTCGCTGGCCTTCGGAAGCCGCTGCAAGGACGCTGGTGTCAGGCCCCTTCGACCGGTTCCGTCGGTTACGACTACGACAATGCCATGTGCGAGAGCTTCTTCGCCATGCTGGAATGCGAGCTGCTCGATCGTCATCGGTTTCGCTCCCACAGCGAGGCGCGGATGCCCGTCTTCCACTGCATCGAAAGCTTCTACAATCCCTCACGCCGTCATTCGGCACCGGGCTATCTCTCGCCGATCGAATACAAAAGGAAGCATCATGAACTGATGTGACCCGCCCAGGCCCCGAACAGTCCACGACACTGGGTCAACTCCAGGCGCGCATTGGATACTTGTCTGGAGCGTGGGATCTGGCTGTATCGCGGTGCGCACGCGGAAAGTTGTGGGAAATTGCGCCGGCGCTACGCGTCCGGCCCCCGCAGCACGCAAGCCAGCCGCAGCGCGATGAGCCCCATCAGACAGGCAGCGCTGAACTCGTTCAGCGCTGCCAACCGCGCGTCCTCCACGCCCGTGAGTGCCAGGATCGGACGCCCGAACGCCGCCGCGGGGATCTGCAACAGCAGGACCGGCACTCCTGCCCCGGCGAGTGTCAACATCCGCCCGTGCAGGAGCGCCGCCAGCGCGATGCAGGGCAGCAGGAACAGCCCCACGCCGGTCGCCGGCCCCAGCAGCTTCATGCACCACACCGTGTTGACCGTGCCCACCAGCCACAGCGCCGCCCGCGCCGTCTGCGGCCGCCACCGGGCGAGCGCCGGGACGGCCAGGAACAGTGGCATCGCGCCCATCGTCAGGAACGCCGCGTGGCCGCGCGCCCAGCCCACCGCCGCGATCACGTACAGCGGATAGAACGGTCCGTTCGACCCCAGGACCAGCGCCACGAAACACGCCGCCGCCGTCGCCGGATCGGGATGCGATCCATAGGCGCGGATCGCGGCGCGCAGGTTCATCGCGGTCGCAGCCGGTAGTGGCTGATGCCCCAGTCGCGGCCCTCGCGCGCGCCGAACAGCCCGGCGGTGGCCAGGAAGAACAACCGCCAGCGGCGCTTCCACAGCCCCGCCCGGCGGCCGTACACCGCACGCAGGATCGGATCGATCGCGGCCTCGTTCGCGTCGTAGCGGGCCAGCCAGTCGTTGGCGGTGCGCTGGTAATGCAGCCCGCTCCAGCGCCACTCGGCTTCCAGCGTGAAGCGCTCGTCCAGCTGGCGGATCAGCCGGTGGCTCGGCATGATCCCGCCGGTGAAGAAATGCCGGGCGATCCAATCGGCCTGGTCCTCGTGGTCGAAGGCGTAGGCCGCCAGGCGGTGGCTGAAGACGTGCAGGAACACCCGCCCGTCCGGTTCCACCCAGCCATGCACGCGCTCCAGCAGGGCGCGCCAGTTGCTCATGTGCTCCCACATCTCCACCGAAACCACGCGGTCGAACCGGGCGCCCGCATCGAAGCCCGCGGGATCGAAGCGGTTCATGTCGGCGGTGATGACCCGGACGTTGCCGATTCCGCGCGCCGCCGCGGTGGCCTCGATGAACGCCCGCTGCGGGGCGGAGTTGGAAACGGCGACGATCGTCGCGCGCGGAAAGCGTTCCGCCATCCACAAGGTCAGCGACCCCCAGCCGCATCCGAGTTCCAGGATCCGCTGCCCGTCGGCCAGTTCGGCATGGGCAGCGGTTTCGGCCAGCGCGTGTTCCTCGGCCGCGTCCAGCGTGTCGGCGTCGTCACCATACAGGCAGCACGAGTATTTGCGCCGCGCTCCCAGCACCAGGTCGAAGAACGCGGCCGGCAGCGCGTAATGCTGGGCGTTGGCGGCCTCGGGCGTGCGCGCGATCGGGTAGCCGTGCATGCGCAGCGCAAAATCGCGGTCGGCATCGGGCGGGGTGCGGTCCAGCCGCCGGCCGGTGCGTTCCACCAGCATGGCGATCCCGGCCCTGGTCAGCGCATCGGGCAGGGGCAGGCGCTCGACGGCACTGGTGGCGGCGGCGACCAGGTTCATTTCGGGCTCCATTTCGGCAACGGCAGGAACGGGCGGGTGCGCGCCTGGTAGGCGCGGTAGGCGTCGCCGCGGGAGCGCAGCATCGCTTCCTCCAGCGGCGGGATGCCGGAGACATGCACCAGCAGCCAGTACATCAGCGCCGGCGCGGCCAGCGCCAGCCAGCCCAGCGGATAGGCGGCGGAGATCGCCAGCAGCGGCCAGGCGCACCAGGTCAGGAACTCGAAGAAATAATTCGGGTGGCGCGACCATCGCCACAGCCCGGCGGTGCAGACCTGCCTGCGGTTGGCCGTTTCGCGGCGGAAGCGCAGCAACTGCTCGTCGGCGGCGTTGCCGCCCAGGATCGCGACCAGGAACACTGCCGCGCCAGCCGCGTCGCCCGCTCCCAGCGGGGCCGGATTGCGGGCGGCCAGCAGCACCGCCAGTGCCAGCACCGCCGCGACGGCAGCCTGGATCTGCAGGAAGCCGAACATGCGGCGCTGGAATCCTTCGCCCCATTCGGCCCGCAACCTGGCGTAGCGAACATCCTCGGTGCCGTGGCGCGTGCGGCGCAGGATGTAACTGCCCAGCCGCGTCGCCCAGCCCGCCGCCAGCGCCGCCGCCAGCCACGCCCGCGGCCCACCTGCGCCGGCCGCCAGCGCGTAGGCCACGCCTGCCGCGCCCAGCGCGAAGGTCCAGATCACATCCACCCAGCCGGCGTTGCCGGTGCGACGCTGCACCGCCCAGGCCAGCATCATGGCCAGCGACACCCCGGCCGTGACCGCCAGCACGATCATGCCGCCCCCCGGTGCCGCGCGATGAAGCGCAACACGGCTCGCCGCACCGGCAGCAGCGGCGCCAGGACCGGGGCGAATCCGCCGATCAGCGCGCGATGCCCCAGCCCGCGATAGAGATGCACCTCCGCCGTTGCCCCCTCCGAACGCAGGCGTGCGGCCAGGCGTTGCGCGTTGCCGGGGTCGACCACCCGGTCCGCGGTGCCGGCCGCCAGCAGCATCGGTGGGGCCGAGGGGGTGACGTAGGTGATCGGCTGGCTCGCTGGCCAAGCCGCCTCCGGACCGAAGATTGCCTTGAGGGTGGGGCTGCGCAGCGGCAGGAAGTCGTAGGGGCCGGCCAGGCCGATCACTCCGGCGATGCGCCCCGGCGCCATGCCCGCCGCGCGCAGATAGCGCGGGTCCAGCGCCAGCAGCGTGGCGATCTGCGCGCCGGCGGAATGCCCCATCAGGAACAGCCGTCCCGGGTCCCCGCCCTGCGTCGGCACGAACGACCGTGCCCAGGCGACGGCGGCCGCGGCATCCTCCATGAAGGCGGGGAAGCGGACCTCGGGATACAGGCGGTAGTCGGGCACCAGGGTCAGGATGCCGCGCGTGGCCAGCGCGGCGGCGACGAAGCGATACATGCCCCGCTCGCCTTCCTCCCAGCTGCCGCCGTAGAAGAAGACCACCACCGGGGCCGGGGCCGATGTCGCGGCGCGGGCTGGGACATAGGCATCCAGCCGATGCCGCGGCCCCGGCCCATAGGCCAGGCCCGCCCGCACCGCCACGCCGCGCCGCGGCGCCAGCCGGTTCAGCAGGTCCAGGGCAAAGCCGGCGTGCGCCGGCGCCGGTGCGGCAGGTGCGGAAGGCACCGCGCTACATCCCCAGCAGCGGGCGCACCAGCCGGCCGAGCCAGCCATGCGGGCGCAGATGATGCGTCGTGGCGATCAGGCAGACGCAGTCCTCGCCGGGCAGCGCGCGCGGGGTGTGGTCCAGCGCGGCGTCGGCCTCCACGCAATCTCCGGCCGCGAAGGTGCCGGTGCCGTCGGCGAAGGCGCCGGAAAGGACGCAGGTGGTCTCGCGTCCGGTGTGGCCATGGCTGAGCAAGGCGCGGCCCGGGGCGACGCGGATCAGATCGAGCCTGCTGTCGGAGGCATCGCGCGCCAGCAGCTTCATGATCGCGATGCCCGGCGCGACGCGGCGCCAGCGACCGGAGGCGAGGGCCGCGAGATCGAATGCGGGCGCGGGGCGCGCAGGTTCGGGGGCGGCCGCGTCCAGCCGCGCCAGCGAGCGGGCGAGCGCGTCGGTGGCCATCGGCGCCGGCGTCAGTGCGTCCAGCAGCGCGCCGCCGGCAGCCTCGGCGGCGCGCAGGCCGGCGGCGCAGACCGGGCAGCGCGCGGCATGGACGCCGATGACCTGTGCGTGCGCCATGGGCATGGTGCCGGCGGCGCAGGCGATCAGGCTTGCCTCGGCCGGATGGTGGCGGATCATGCGTCCTCTCCCAGCGCCGCGCGCAGTCGGGCCATGGCCAGGCGCAGGCGCGATTTGACGGTGCCGAGCGGGATCGCGAGCGCGGTCTCCATCTCGCTGTGCGAACGTTCATCGAAATAGGCCAGGCGCAGGGCTTCGGATTGCTCTTCAGGCAGCGCGGCGATCGCGTCGTGCAGGCGGCGGGCGCGCTGGTCGGCGGCCAGCAGCGCATCGGCCGGGTACGGAGGGGCCGGGTCGTCGGTGGGGTCCACGACGGGGATCGCCAGCCGCGCCCGGCGCAGCGCGTCAATGCGCAGGTTGCGCGCTATGGCGAAGATCCAGGCGGCGGCGGTGGCGCGGCCGGGGTCGAACTGGCCAGCCTTGCGCCAGACCGCCAGCAGCGCCTCCTGCGCCAGTTCCTCGGCCTCCGCGGCATCGGCGCCACGGCGTTGCAGGAAGGTCTTCACCCGCGGCGCGTAGTGGGAGAACAGTGCCGCGAAGGCCGCGCGGTCACGGTCGGCGGCGACCGCGTGGATCAGGGCCGCGTGGGAGATCTCCCCCGGCATATCGCTCATGGCGTCGGTCCCCGGCCGGGGCGAGACCAGCCCGGTCCCCGCCCGCATCGCCCATGGCTGGCGCGAAACATACATGCCCCCCCTTACGCAGGGCCGTGCGCATCGGATCACCCGCGACGGCTGTGATCCAACTCGGCGGGCGGATCGTAGTCCGGTTCGCATAGCACGGGTGGCGGAGCAACATGCGGGGCACGGATCGGCTGCGGATCGCGGTGGTAGGGACCGGCATCTCGGGCATGGCGGCGGCCTGGCTGCTGCACCCGGCCCATGAAGTGACGGTCTATGAAGCCGCGGCGCAACCGGGCGGGCACAGCCACACCGTCGAGGTGCCGGGCGCCGCCGGCCCTGTACCGGTCGACATGGGCTTCATCGTCTATAATCCGCCAGCCTACCCGAACCTGACTGCGCTGTTCCGGCACCTGGACGTGCCGACGCACGGGTCCAACATGTCCTTCGCGGTCTCCTTGCGCGGTGGCGGGCTGGAATATTCCGGAACGGACCTCGCCGGGCTGTTCGGGCAACGGCGCAATCTGGTCCGGCCGCGCTTCTGGGCGATGCTGCGTGACCTGACGTGCTTCTACCGCGAGGCCGAGGCCGATGCGCTGCGACTGGACCCGGACATCACGCTGGGCGCCTATCTGGCCGCGCGCGGCTACGGGGCGGAGTTCGCGCACGATCACCTGCTGCCGATGGCCGCGGCAATCTGGTCCGCGCCGGCCGAGCGCATCGCGGCCTACCCGGCGCTGGCATTCATCCGCTTTTGCCAGAACCACGGGCTGTTGCTGCTGCGCGACCGACCGCAATGGCGCAGCGTAGTCGGGGGTAGCCGGGAGTATGTCCGGCGCCTGACCGCGCCCTACGCCGCCGCGATCCGCCTGAACTGTCCCGTCCGCGCGATCCGGCGCGTGCCTGGCGGCGTTGTGCTGCGCGCCGCGGACGGGGAGGAAGTCCGCTACGATCACGTGGTGATGGCCACGCACGCCGATCAGGCCCGCGCGCTGCTCGCCGATCGCTCGGGCGCGGAGGACGCGCTGCTGGGCGCGGTGGGCAGCACCCGCAACGAGGTCGTGATGCATCGCGACCCCGCGCTGATGCCGCGGCGCCAGCGGGTCTGGGCGAGCTGGAACTACATCGGGGCGGCCTCTGGCGACGCGCTCTGCGTGACCTACTGGATGAACCGGCTGCAGCGTATCCCCGGCGCCGGGCCGGTGTTCGTGACACTGAACCCGGTGCGCCCGCCGGCGCCGGGGACTGTGCTGCACCGCGCCCATTTCGATCACCCGCTGTTCGATACCGCGGCGTTGCGCGCCCAGCGCGACCTGTGGGCGTTGCAGGGGCAGCGCCGCACCTGGTTCTGTGGCGCCTGGCTCGGTGCCGGGTTCCATGAGGACGGGGTGCAGGCGGGCCTCGCCGTCGCCGAGGCGCTGGGCGGGGTGCGCCGGCCCTGGCGCGTGGCCGGCGAGTCGGACCGGCTGCCGCTACCGTCCGATACGCGGGCGCTGGCGGCGTGAGCATCTCGGCGCTCTACACCGGCACGGTGGTGCACACCCGCATGCGCCCGGTGCGGCACCGGCTGCGCTACCGGACGCTGATGTTCCTGCTGGACCTGGACGAGGTCCCGGCGGTGTCCCGCCAGCTGCGGCTGTTCTCCGCCGAGCGCTTCAACCTGTTCGGCTTCGCCGAGCGCGATCATCTGGTCCCCGGCGGCGGAACCCTGCGCGCGCAGGTGGAGGCGGCGCTGACCGAAGCGGGGATGGGCCCCGACGGCGGGCCGATCCGCCTGCTGGCCATGCCGCGGGTGCTGGGCAGCGTGTTCAACCCGCTCAGCATTTTCTTCTGCCATGGGCGCGACGGGGCACTGCGCGCGGTGCTGTACGAGGTGCACAACACCTTCGGTCAGCGCCACAGCTACCTGATCCCGGTGGACGGGCCCGGTCTGCCGATCCGCCAGGAATGCGCAAAGGGCTTCTATGTCTCCCCGTTCATGGACATGGCGCTGCGCTACCGCTTCCGGCTGATCCCGCCGGGCGAGAGACTGGGCGTCGCGATCGAGGTCCGCGACGAAACCGGCCCGGTGCTGACCGCCGGCCTCGCGGCGCGGCGCGAGGCGCTGACGGACGGTGCACTGCTGCGCGGCTTCCTGCGCCATCCGCTGCTCGCCGCCCAGGTGGTGAGTGGGATCCATTGGGAGGCGGCGAAGCTCTGGCGCAAGGGGATGCGCGTGCGGCCGCGTCCGGCCCCACCGGCGGAGCCGGTCAGTATCGTCCTGCCGCGGAGGGGGGCATGAGCGGGCGTGCGATCGCCATCAGGGTGGAAGATCGCGGTGCGCCGCGGGAGCCGCTGGTGCCGCACCGATACCAGTCGCCCAGTTCCAAGACCTTGCGGGGCGGGTGCTGCGTGGTCGCGGTGTGCCGCACCGATGCCGAAGGAACGGCGACGGCGATGCTCGCGACGCGCGATCCGGCCGGGCCGCGGATCAATCCGCAGAACGGGAAGCTGCCGCATCCGCGTGTCGCGCCGCTGGGCGCGGCCCCGGCGCTGACGGCGGGTGAGACGCGCTTGCCGGCCGACTGCTTCGCGGTGACCGCACAGGTTTGGACCGGGCTGCTGTTCGACGCGAACGACGGCTCGCGGGTTCGTTACAAGAGAGCGCCATGAATGAAACGTGCAGATGGCTGCGGGGCGCGGTGCTGGCGCTGTGTCTGGCGGGGCTGTCCGGTTGCACGACGTTCGGGACGCACCAGGCGCTGGCACCGCATGTCGATCTGTCGCGCTACGCGGGGCGGTGGTACATCATCGCGAATATCCCTTATTTCGCGGAACGCGGGAAAGTCGGCAGCTATTTCGACGTGAGCTTCCCGGACGGGAAGGTGCACGACGTGTACGAGGGCCGCGACGGCAGTTTCTCGGCCCCGCTGTCGCGGTTCGTGATGCATGGCTACGTGGTGCCCGGCACCGGGAACGCCTATTGGCGGGAGTCGCCGTTCTGGCCGGTGTATCTGTCGTATCTGATCCTGTACGTGGCCCCGGACTACGGCACCGCCTTGGTAGGCTACCCGGGGCATGGTTACGGTTGGGTGCTGTCGCGGCAGCGGCAGATGGACGCGGCGACGTACCGGGCGCTGCTCGGGCGGTTCGCCGCGGCGGGGTACGACGTGTCACGGTTCCGGCGGGTGCCGCAGTTTCCCGATCAGATCGGGGCGCCGGGGTTTCAGGATCGGGACCCATAAACGCCGTGCATCGGCTCGCAGACTTGCGATTCTTGAGTTGCCGGAGGTGTCCGACGTCCGGCGTGGTTCTCTTGTCGCTGGCGCAGATGGCGCGCTTGTTGCCCTGCTTTCCGCGCTCACGTGGCAAGCCGCCGGTCGATGAACGACGCGTGGTCAGCGGAATCATTGACGTCATCCGCAATTGTCTGATGTGGAAGGACGCACCGCGCGGCGATGGTCCTCACAAGACCTTCTGCAACCGCTTCTTGCGCTGGAGCCGTGCCGGCGCGTTCGAGCAGATCTCCGCCGCCATCGCACGCGAAGCCGGCATCCCCGAACAGTTGATGATCGACAGCACCTACCTCAAGGCGCATCGCACAGCGGCCAGCCCGGCCGAACGTATGGCCCGCCCCGTCTGCAAAGCGGTTTCTTCGACCTGATCTGAGCAGTCTGCATCAACGTATCCGGTCTCAGGGCCGAACCCTGGCCAAGATGGAGATCTGCACGTCCCGAGCCTCATAAAGGTGCCGGCATCAAGTGCCAATTTGCGCCGTAGGCTGACGGGACACCGGTTGCCCACCCGATCATGGTGGAGGAGTGGGGCGGGCCATTCGATAAAGGGGGGGCATCACGCTGCCTCGGCCGCTCCAAGGGCGGCCTGACCTCAAAGCTGCACGCCGTCTGCGACGAGTTCGGCCGACCGATGCCATGGCGCTCCAGGCAGCGATGCAATGACGATCGGGTCGGGTGGAGGATCGTCGCCCGCCGCGCGTAAAGACATGTTCGTTAGCAGGATCGTCGTAAGCGCTCGGGAAGTGCACATCAGCGGTCCCAGAGCAGCCCTTGCCAAAGCTGCGAGCGATGACGTGTACGACCCAGGCAGACTGGTGCCCAGTTTTGTTCGGAAGTGGCGTCCCGCGTGCGACGAAACTGGGAACTGGGAAACCATCGTCAGCATGCCCGAGGCCGGATTGCGATGATATTTACTTAGTACCGAAATCCCGGCCTCTTGAGGCTTTCTCGGGGCTATAATCAGTGGTTGCGGAGAACCACAACCATCATGACTTGCGACGCGCATCGGCTATTACTGAGCAGGTCAAGGTGATTGCGGACTACCGCAACGGCCCCGATATGTTGTTTCGCGCCGCGGCTTAGCGCAACGGCGCGGCCGCGCCTAGCAAGTGCGCTGCCGAGACGGCACTCGCTAGCCCAAGCCTGTACCCGCGCGGTGCGGATTTTCGTATCCGCTAGACGGCTCCCGGCTCAATATCAGACGCAGGCACGTCGGAAGCAGGATCGGTCGCGGGAGCAGATCCGGCCAATTTACTGATTAAGCTCCGACACGGCCGCACGGAGCGTTGGAAATATGCGGATTTGCGCCTCCAGCCCACGCCGTCGGGCCCACTCGGTCCATTCCTTGGCGCGTCCCGCCGCGGACAGGATGATACCGCGTTCCCGCAGCGCCTGTTCCACCTCGAGCAGCGCAAATAGCCCTGTTGCATCCAGTCCGGTTACCGGCATGGCATCGATTACGACATGCCGCAAGTTGGGTCCGGCGAGGGTCACCGCTTCCATGAGCTTCTGCTTAAAAAACGCTGCATTGAAGAAAATGAGCGGCCCGTTGAAGCGGAACAGCAGCAGGCCCGGCCGCTCCTGTCCTTCGCTGTACATATGCAGCGGATGAAGGCCGGGAAGACCGGCCACCTCGCCGAGTATGTCGATACGCGGCCGCGATACCAGCCTTACGAAGCGGAGGAGCGCCAGGATCACCACGAAAAGAATTGCGTTCACCGCGCCCACGGCCACCACGCCGATCGTGGCCAAAACGGAAAGCAGCGCCTCCACCGGATCAATCTTATACAGAATGCGCAGCGTGCCGATATCCACCAGCGAAAGGCTCGCCACCACCAGCACCGCTGCCATGGCCGGTATCGGCACAAAGCGCAGCGGCGCGGTCAGGAACATCAGCACCAGCGCCACGGCGAAAGCCGCGACCAGCGCCGTCGCCTGCGTACGGCCGCCCGCTGCGTCAGCTACGGCCGTTCGCGAATCCGCCCCGCTGATCGTGAAGCCTTGCGATAGAGCGGAAGCGATATTTGCCATACCCAGGGCGGCGAAATCCTGGTCCGGATCGATATCGTAACCGTTCTTCGAGGCAAAACTTCGTGCCGTCAACATGAGGCTGGAGAAACTGACCAGCGCCAGGCCTGCCGCCTCCGCCAGCAATTCTGGAAGCAAATCCAGATGGATATACGGCATGCGCAGTACCGGCAGTCCCGCTGGTACCGCGCCAATGGTTTTCACGCCGTGTGCCGCGAGCCCGAAAGCCGCCACCGCCGCGCCTGATACCGCCATGGCCACGATGGCAGGCGGCAAGGCGGAGGTAAAGCGCGGCACCAATACCAGTAGCGCGAAGGCCAGAGCCCCAACCGCCGCCGTTAGCGGATGTATCTGGTCCAGCTTGCCGCATACCTCCAGCAGCGTCGGGACAATACCTTTGGCGCTCACCGCGAATCCAAGCAGCTTGCCCATTTGTCCAAGGATAATGGAAAGGGCAACGCCGTTCAGGAACCCGACCAGGATCGGCTTGGACAAAAGATCCGCCAGCGCGCCCAGCCGCAGGAAGCTCGCGGCAATGCAGATCGCCCCGGTCAACAGCGCCAGGACGACCGACAATGACGCATAGAGCGCCGGGTCACCGCCCGCGAGCGGCGTCACCGCCGCCGCCACCAGCGCGCACGTGGCCGCATCGGGCCCCACGATCACCTGTCGGGAACTGCCGAAGATGGCATAAGCCACAAGTGGCAAGATGCTGGAGTAGAGCCCAACCTGGGCTGGGAATCCCGCCAGTTCCGCGTAGGCGATGCCAACCGGTATGGCGACTGCGGCGACCGCCAGCCCCGCGCCCAGGTCGCCCTTCACATACTCGGCCCGGTAGGAAATCAGCGACGCGAGGCCAGGGGGGTATCGAAGCATTTCATACTGCCTTCTCTGGGGAACGGGCCACCGTCATGCCTACGCCAGTAGCGCTTGCACCAGGCCCGGCCACAGTACTGATCCGGGCGCGGGATGGCCACCGCCGCCATTTCGGCGCAAGCTCACGAGATCTTATCCATTTGCCCCGCCTAGGTCAGGACTCTGTATCACAACCAGAACGTGACGGTGGCTGCGATGTGGATGGCGGAGAAGAAGGTGTGCGCGCAGCGGTCGTAGCGGGTGGCGAGGCGACGCCAATCCTTGAGGCGCCAAACATGCTTTCGACCTTTGTGGCGCTGCCGGGGGACAGTGGACGTGGCGATCCGATCCCAGTGGATCAGTGCTGCGCGGTCTCGATATCCGACAAACGCAAACCGAACCCGATCGCTCTCAGCCTGCGGCGTGGGCCAGAGGCGCCGTCGGCTCCATGGCATTGGTGCCCGTGTGCACATCAAGGCGCGAGGGATTGAGTGTTCCGAGGATTGCCTTGGCAAGCGCCATTTCCGAGGCCGTGCCGCGCGCGGTCACCAGGAAATCATCGGCTTTTACGGCCGTTTCGTATTGGATGACGCTGTCCTTCGGGATGCCGATGCTATAAAGCGCGGCGCCAATCGCACTCAGCCCACCAACCATGATAGCGCTCTCGGCGGCGGAGATGACCGTGGCGGCCAGATATCCGAGCACGACGACGTGTCCAACGACGGGAATGGCCATGAACAGGCCACCGAAGAACAGGCCCCAGAGACCGCCCCAGAACGCGCCTCGCGTGCCCCAGAATCGCACCCGGTCACCGATGTTATAGAAGCCGACGACCTTTTCGTCAGTGTGGTACCCTTTGCCCACGACGCTGAGATTTTTGATGTCGAAACCATCCGCGCTTAGCTTTTTTTACAGCCGCTTCAGCGGCGTTGTGGTCCGTGAAGACGGCAACGACTGTGTCAGACGTTTCCATACGGTCACCCATTGAGGAGATTAAGACGCCGCGTCGCCATGGCCTCGTCGGGTCACGGCCACCCAAGTTCGTTGCGCGTGCGTAAAGGGACGAACTGGTACATCCACCCTGGCTCGCCGCGCCTCTCACGCGACACTATCCGATATCAAGGCGGGCGACACAGGCTCGGAAACTACTCATCCCACGGGTGCCGGTCGCCAACGCATGCCGGTCGATGCTGTCGCTTCAACGTGGGGTTGCGCGAACGAGCGCCTGCACACCTCGTGCAACGACGTGATATCCAGGATCGACGTAGGCGATGTTTCCTGTGATCGCCTTGGCGACGTCGCTAACCAGGAATACGGCGTAGATGCCAGCGTTGTCGATGGTTATCAGCCTGTGCTCTGGCGCCCCGTGGATTGCGCGCCGGCAACGCGTCGAAATGGTCGATCTGGCCCGCTGCGCGCCCAAATGCCCATATCGGGCGGCTGACGACCGACGCCTTGCTGTCTGGCATGCTCGGGTGTCCCTGCAGCCAAATCTGGGATAATGTATCTATCGGTCCAACTCATGGGGATAACGTGCCCATGGATTTTAGTGAGCTAACTTATGGCGCGACCACGCTCGTCGAAGTCCTTCGCTGGCGAGCGCTGCAGCAACCCGAACAGCGGACTCATACTTATCTCGTCGATGGAGAAGCAGAAGGGGATCACCTCACCCATGCGACATTGGACTGTCATGCCCGGGGCATTGGCGCGCTGCTACAAAGCTACGGCGCGGCCGGGGAGCGTGCGCTGTTGCTTTATCCGCCGGGTCTTGAGTTCATTGCTGGCTTCTTCGGCTGTCTGTACGCTGGAGTGATCGCTGTCCCGCTGCCTGCGCCCAACCTCGTTCAGCCACAGCGGACCATCCCCCGGCTTCGCGCCATCATCAACGATGCGCAACCTTCCGTGGTGCTCACCACCTCGGCGATTCTCGCCGACACTGGCGGTCTGTTCGCGCAAGCTCCCGAACTACAGAAGATCCGCTGGGTAGCCACGGACACGGTTGCCGGCGGGCTGGCGGAGGAGTGGCTAGACCCGGGGGTGACCGGCAACACCTTGGCGTTGCTTCAGTACACGTCGGGCTCTACCGCGGAACCCAAGGGGGTCATGATCAGTCATGGCAACCTCATCCACAATTCCGCCTATATCAGCCGCCTTTTCGCGCTCAACCCGAACGGCGTCACCGTCACCTGGCTACCGGCGTTCCACGACATGGGACTGACGAACGGGATCATCCAACCGGTCTACAAGGGACGTCCCTGCTACCTGATGCCCGCGGTCTCGTTCCTGATGCGGCCGGTACGGTGGCTCGAGGCCATTTCGCGCTTCAAGGCGACCATCAGTGGCGGCCCGAACTTCGCGTATGAATTGTGCACCCGTAGAATTACGCCGGAACAACGCGAGACTCTCGATCTGAGTAGCTGGGACGTGGCCTACAACGGCTCCGAGCCCGTCCGCGCAGACACAATGAGGCGATTTGCAGCGGCCTTTGCCTCGTGTGGCTTGCGCCCGGGCACCCTGCATCCATGTTACGGTCTCGCCGAGGCTACGCTGCTGGTTTCCGGCGGCTCATTGCGGGATGGGATGGTCCGCACGATCCAGGTGCCGGCCCTTGAAGCAAACCATGTCGTGGACGGTTGCGGCCAGGCCGGGAACGTGCGCACGCTCGTCAGCAGTGGTCACGCGCTTGCCGATACGAAAATCGTCATTGCTGACCCGGAATCCCTGACGGCCTGCGCACCGGATCAGGTGGGCGAAATCTGGGTTTGCGGCCCAAGCGTGACCAAGGGGTATTGGAACCGGCCCGAGGAGACGCAGCGTGCATGTCACGCCTACCTGAAGGAGACCGGAGAAGGCCCGTTTCTCCGTACCGGAGATTTGGGTTTCATCCACGACGGTGAGTTGTTCGTCACCGGGCGCCTGAAGGATCTGATCATCCTGAGTGGTCGCAAACTCTACCCGCAGGATATCGAGTTGACAGCGGAACAAAGCCACCCGGCGTTGCGACCGTCTTGCTGCGCGGCATTCGCGGTCGATGGATCCGACGAGGAAAGACTGGTCATCGTCACCGAGGTGGAGCCCCACTACCGGCCCGCGAGTCCTACCTCCCCTGGTCGGGAGGGAAGTGCGCACACCCATGGACGTCTGCCGCTGGATGTCGAGGACGTCGTCCGCGCCATCCGCGGCGCGGTGGCCGAGCAACATGATGCGCGGGCTCACACGGTGGTGCTGCTCCGGGCCGGGCGCATTCCCAAGACCACCAGTGGCAAGGTGCAGCGCCACGCCTGCAAAGCCGGCTTCCTGGAAGGGACGCTGGACAGATTTGGTGAGACGTAACCCATGTCAGAGAGCTCGAAGACCGCCGAAGTTATCCAGGCCTGGCTGGTCGCACGACTTTCACAGACGCTGGGGATCGCGCCGCAGGAAATCGATGTCCGAGAGCCCTTCGTCCGCTACGGACTTGGGTCGACGGAGGCCGTCAGCCTGGCCGGTGAACTCGCTGAGTGGCTGGAACGAAAACTGTCTCCCGCTCTGGTCTACGAATACCCCACGATCGAGGCTCTCGCTTTGTATTTGGCGGCGTCGCCGGATGTACTGGCGCCGGCAGCCGGCACCGACCTGGGGCGGGAGGAGCATGACGAGCCGATTGCCGTCATCGGCATCGGCTGCCGGTTTCCCGGCGCGAACAATCCGGATGCGTTCTGGAATCTGCTTCGGAACGGCGTCGATGCCATCCGGGAAGTTCCCGCGGATCGATTTGATCAGCGCGCGTTTTACGATCCGGACCCGGCTGTGCCGGGGAGGATGAACACGCGCTGGGGCGGCTTTCTGGATCAGGTGGATCGGTTTGATGCCAGTTTCTTCGGTATCTCTCCCCGCGAGGCGCTACGGATGGATCCGCAGCAGCGCCTCCTGCTGGAAGTAACCTGGGAAGCGCTTCAGGATGCCGGGCAGGCGCCTGAGCGTCTGGCCGGCAGCCAGGTCGGCGTCTTCATCGGCATCTCGACCGGCGACTACGGCCGCCGGCAGTGGAATGATCTCGAAGGGATCGATGCCTACTCCGGCACCGGCAATGCCCCGAGCATCGCCGCCAACCGGATTTCGTACCTGTTCGATTTCCGTGCGCCGAGCATTGCCATCGACACCGCCTGTTCCTCGTCGCTGGTCGCCGTCCACCTGGCCTGCCGGAGCTTGCGCAATGGCGAGTCCGTCCTGGCCGTAGCCGGGGGCGTGAATCTGATCCTCTCCCCGGCGATCGCGATCAATTTCACCAAGGCCGGCGCCATGGCGCCGGATGGGCGCTGCAAGGCGTTCGATGCCAGGGCCAACGGCTACGTTCGCAGTGAGGGTGCCGGAGTTGTCGTGCTGAAACCCCTCTCCCGAGCGGTGGCGGATCGGGATCCGATCCATGCGGTCATTCGTGGCACCGCGGTGAACCAGGACGGACGCAGCAACGGCCTTATGGCGCCTAATCCGGCGGCTCAAGAGGCAGTCCTGCGAGAAGCCTGCCGGCAGGCCGGCGTCTCGCCCGGCCAGATCGACTACATCGAGGCCCACGGCACGGGCACGTTGCTGGGCGACCCGATCGAGGCGCAAGCGCTGGGCGCGGTGCTGAACATCGAACGTCCACCGGGGCGGAATTGCGCTCTCGGGTCGGTCAAGACCAACATCGGACACCTCGAGGCCGCCGCGGGCATCGCGGGCTTGATCAAGGTGGTCCTGGCGCTCCGGCATCGGCAGATCCCGCCAAGCCTGCACTTCGAAGCGGCCAATCCGCTAATTCCTTTCGACGAGCTTCCTCTCCGTGTCCAAACGGCGCTCGGTCCGTGGCCCACAGAGACAGGTCCGGCGCTCGCGGGAGTCAGTTCGTTCGGCTTCGGCGGCACGAACGCTCATGCGGTCCTGGAAGCGGCGCCCGTGGCCATGTCCGAAGCAGCGGATCTCGGACGCAGAACCGGCCCGCACCTGCTCCCGCTGTCTGCCCGCACGCCGGAAGCCCTGCACGCTCTCGCGCGCGCCTATCGGGACTTTCTTGCTGCCCCGGAGGCCGCTTCGTTGTTGCCCGATATTTGTTACACAGCCAGCGAGCGGCTTGGTCATCACGACCACCGCCTCGCCGTGACCGGGCATTCACCGGAACAACTGGTGGAGAGCCTGGACGCATTCCTGCGCGACGAGACCCGTCCCGGCTTGTCCTCGGGCCGACGGCTTTCCGCGCGCCGACGTAAACTCGTGTTCGTTTTTTCCGGCCAGGGGAGCCAATGGATTGGCATGGGGCGTCGGCTGCTTGAGCAGGAGCCCGTCTTCCGGGACGTCATCGAACGCTGCGACCGGGCGATGCGACCGTACGGGGACTGGTCGTTGCTGGCCCAACTCACGGCCACGGATGCCGCCCAGTCGCGATTGAACGAAGTCGATATCGTCCAGCCTGCGCTGTTCGCGATCCAGATTGGCCTGGCCGCGCTGTGGCGCTCGTGGGGAGTTGAGCCGCAGGCCGTGGTCGGGCATAGTCTGGGCGAGGTCGCGGCCGCGTACGTCGCCGGCGCGTTGAGCCTGGCCGACGCCGTTCGGGTGGTGTGTCATCGTAGCCGCCTGTTCACGCGCGCCGTCGGGCAAGGGGCCATGGCGGCGGTGGAACTCTCGATCGAGGAAGCCCGGAACGTTCTGGTCGGCATCGAAGACCGCGTGTCGGTCGCCGCCAGCAACGGCCCCAGCTTGACGGTGCTGTCGGGCGATCCCGCTGCGCTGGACGCCGTGGTGTCGCAACTTCAGCGGCGGGACATCTTCTGTCGCATGGTCAAGGTCGACTTCGCCGCGCACAGCCCCCAGATGGAGCCGCTGCGTGCTGCTCTGGTGGACGCTCTGGAAGGGCTGCAGCCGCAGGCGGAGTCCGTGCCGATATACTCGACCGTGACCGGCCAGGTCGGAAGCGGGCAGGCGCTCGACGCGCTCTATTGGGCGCGGAACATGCGCGAGCCGGTGTTGTTCTCCACCGCGGTGCAGTGCCTGGTCGATGACGGGTACGACATTTTCCTGGAAATCAGCCCGCACCCGATTCTGCTGAGCGCCATGCAGCAGGGGCTCCACCACGCCGGCCGGGAATGCACCCTGCTTGCGTCTCTGCGTCATGACGAAGATGAGCGCGCGATCCTGCTCGGATCGCTGGGGGCAGTGTATGCGGCGGGATATCCGGTGAGCTGGACGCTGATCTATCCGGCCGGGGGGCGCTGCGTCCAACTGCCGCCCTATCCGTGGCAGCGGGAGCCTTGCTGGCTGGAGGCCTCGGGACGGGAGACCAGATCTTACCGCGAAGATGCTTCTCCCAGCGCAACGATGAACCACCCGGTTCTGGGCCGGCATTTCGTATTGCCGCATCCCGCGGGCACCCACTTCTGGGAGTCATTGCTGAACAAGAACGTGTTGCCGTATCTGGATCATCACCGCATCGAGGGCGTCTGCGTGCTGCCCGCCTCGACCTATGTCGGGATGGCCCTCGCCGTGGCAGCGGAAGCCCTGGGTTCAAACACCGTCGCGCTGAAGGACATCGAATTTCGTAAGGCGCTGTTCCTGCCTGAGGGCGGGACCCGCAGGGTTCAGGCGATCCTTTCTCGAGACGCAGTTGGTGCCGCGTCCTTCGATATCTACAGTCGCGACGAAGGGGCGAAGCACGCCGAAACGCCGCCGATCCTGCATGCCACCGGCAAACTCTGCCCACAACCGGACGACAGCATGGCGACGCCGGATGCGGGGCAGGAGACGCTGACCGAGATCCGCACGCGGTGCCGGGATCACCTTCCCGGACGGGACCATTACCTGAGGCTCGAGGAAAGCGGCATCCACTACGGCGCGTTCTTTCAGAGCATCGCCCAGTTGTGGCGGTCGAGCGAAGAAGTGCTGGGCGAGGTACGGGTGCCCGACGGGACGGAGGCGGATGCCCCTGGCGGGCAAATTCACCCGGCCGTGCTGGACGCCGCAATGCAGGTCTTTGCGGCATGGGTTCCAACGGACGGGACCAGCGCCCACCAACAGGGGCTCTATCTTCCGACCCGCATCGGCACGTTCGTTGTACACGCGCCACCCGGACGTCATCTCTGGTGTCACGCACGGATGCGGCACCGCGAGGCGGATGCCATCACCGGAGACGTACAGATTTTCGATGAAGCGGAATGCCTGGTGGCCGAAATTCAGGGACTCCGCTTTGAACTGCTTGGCAGCTTCGCGCGGGATCGGGCTGACGCGAATATCGACGACTGGCTTTATGAGTTGCAGTGGCAGGCGCAGCAACTCAAGGCAGTGGAACCTGCGGCGTCAGCGGGCCGAGCAAGCTGGCTGATCTTCGCCGACAAGGGGGGCGTCGGAGATGCGCTGTCGGCGCTGCTGGAGGCGCGGGGCGAACGGAGCATCCTGGTCGTCCCCGGGGATTCCTATGCGCAAACGGACAGCGACCAGTATCGTATCCACCCTGAGCGGGCGGAGGACATCAGCCGGCTCTTCGAGGCGTCCTTGCACCCCGATCAGCCAGGCTGTCGGGGCGTTGTGCACCTCTGGGGTCTGGATGCGCCTCGTCCCGACGAAACCACGGCGGCCTCGCTGAATGCCGCGCAGGCCGTGGGCTGTGGCAGCGTGCTGCTGCTGGCGCAGGCGTTGGCGCGCACAGAGTCGGATGACGTGCCGCGACTATGGGTAGCGACGCAGGGTGCCCAAGCGGTTGGAGAAATATCTCGCCCGCTGTCCCTTGCGCAGTCACCGATGTGGGGATTGGGTCGCGTCGTTGCCAAGGAACACCCGAGCTTCTGGGGAGGGCTGGTGGACCTGGACCCCGAGGCGTCACCGGATGACGCCGCCGATCAACTGTGGCCGGAGATCTCCGGTACGGGGGGGGAGGATCAGGTCGCATTTCGTCAAGGGCGGCGTTACGTGGGCCGTCTGGTGCGCTGGCGTCCGCCGCCTGCCCAAGCCGCGTCCCTCCGCTGGCGGACGGACGGCAGCTATCTGATCAGCGGCGGCCTGGGCGACCTCGGCTTGCTGGTCGCGCGCTGGATGGTCGAGCAAGGGGCGCGCCGTTTGATCCTGCTGGGACGCACCAGGCTTCCTCCGCGTGCCAATTGGGATGCGGCCGAACCAGGAAGCCGCCTGTCCCGCCAGATCACCGCCATTCGTGACCTGGAGGCGTTGGGCGCCAGCGTGCATCTGGCGGCTGTCGATGTGGCGGATGAAGGAGAACTGCGCGGGTTCCTCGACACGTTCCGCGCGGAGGGTTGGCCGCCAATCCGGGGCGTCGTGCACGCGGCGGGGATCCTGCACGACGGACTGCTGGTCCAACTTGATGCCGCGTCTTTGCGTGCGGTTCTGCGGCCAAAGGTGATGGGGGGCTGGCTGCTGCATCGCCTGCTCCACGACGTCGCCTTGGACTTCTTCGTGCTCTTCTCCTCCGCGGGTTCCGTGCTGGGCCAGCCTGGCCAGGGGAATTATGCCGCCGCCAATGCCTTCCTGGATGCGCTGGCGCATCATCGTCACGCCCAGGGCCGCCCAGCGCTGAGTATCAACTG
The DNA here is from genome assembly GCA_963764465.1 of uncultured Pseudomonadota bacterium. Classification (GTDB taxonomy): domain Bacteria; phylum Pseudomonadota; class Alphaproteobacteria; order Acetobacterales; family Acetobacteraceae; genus JAJXXT01. Next base: position 1,177,055 of record CAVXSO010000007.1, read on the forward strand.
GGGCGCCTGGGCCGGTGAGGGCTTTGCGGAGTTGGCTGGCGGCAAGCGTCTCGCCGCACGCCTCGCACTCCTGGGCATCAGCAGCATCGCACCCGCAAGGGCGCTGGAGACGCTGGAGCGGCTGCTTGGGCAAAGCGCCACCCAGGTCGTTGCGGTACCGGTTAATTGGAAGCAGTACCGGGAATTTCACCCGGCGGGCAGCGGCACGCCGCTGCTATCCGAGCTGGCGCGCGAGGACGACGCTGTGGCCGGGGCGGAGGAACGCACGAGCGAACGGCGTGACGCCCTCCTTGCGGCTGGCCCTGGGGAGCGCCTGCACCTGCTGCAGACCTACCTGAGCGAGCAGGTGGGCCGGTCTCTTGGGCTCAGCCCGGCCAAGCTCGATCCGCAGCAACCTCTGAGCGATCTCGGTGTGGATTCCCTGATGGCCGTGGAACTGAAGAACCGGATCGCGGTTGACCTGAAGGTGAACGTGCCCGTGGTGAAGTTCCTCCAGGGGTTCAGCGTCGAGCAGGTCGTGAACGAGGTGCTGCACGAGTTGGCGGCTGAGACCGACGACACTGAGACGCCCCAAATCCCAACACCCGCCCCCCCGGAGGAGAGCCGGAATGCTGCACGTCTGCTGGCCAGCCTGGACCAGCTTTCGGATGAGCAGGTCAGTTCACTACTCACCGAGATGTTGGAGGAGGAAAAAAGTGGTTCCCTGCCCAACTAGTGCAACAACGGCGGGGTTGGGAGTCGCCGTCGCGAGGACAGCAAACCCCGGCGCTCTGACTGCGTCCCGTCCAAGGGCCCTGCCTTTTCTCGCCGCGCTCCTATGTTGCACTCGCCGCCGAACCGATCGTTCCGGGCGATGGCACAATGCGCGCCTCCTGATCTGCGTGGTGCTGACATGGCTGAGCCTGGGGCAGATCTGCCAGGCCGCGGGCGGTCAAAGCGCCCTGGACATCGTGGCCGGAGTGGCCCGGTTGTTCACGAGCAAATCCAGCACCGCCACCGTCGAAATGCAGATCATCAAGCCATTCTCCCAACGGAAGATTCAGATGAAGTTCTGGTCGCTCGGCGAGTCGAAGATCCTCGTCCGGATCCGGCAACCGCCTGAGGACGCCGGCACCGCGATCCTGAAAGTCAATAACCAAGCCTGGATGTATCTGCCTAAAGCCGACCGTACGATTGTGATGCCGGCTTCGATGATGACGACCCCGTGGATGGGCAGCGACTTCGCCCTCAATGACCTGGTGAACCAGGCCCGTCTTACGGAGGATTACGCGATTACCACCACCTTCGCAGGGCAGCGGAATGGAGTAGCGGTTACCGAGTATACCCTGACACCCAAGCCGGCGGCGCCGGTGGTGTGGGGGAAGATCACCCTGGAAATACGCCAATCCGACCTGATGCCCGTGTGGCAGCGCTATTATGATGAAAACGGAATGTTGGTCCGGGAACTGACATTTTCCGGCTATGCAATTGCGGACGGGAAGCTCATTCCCACGCGCCTGGTCATGCGGCCCATGCAGCGTGCGGGCGAATACACCACAGTCACATACGACAGCCTCCAATTCGACGTGCCGATCAACGAGTCGATTTTTTCCCTGCAAAATCTGAAGCCATGAGCCGATCGCTGCTGCGGCTCGCGTGGCGCAATCTCTGGTACAATCCCGCGCGGACGCTGATCGCCATGGCGGCCATCGGCGTGGGCTACGCCATGCTGCTGTTCGTGGCGTGTTTGATGGCGGGGCTCCGCCAGCAGATGATCGCAAGCGCTACCGACCTTGGCCTGTCAGACATCGAGGTGCACGCCCCCGGCTACTATCCAGATCGGCCCCTTCAGCAGACCCTGGGAGGACGACGTGGGACAGACCTCGGCGCCTTGATGGCCGTCATCGCTGCCGATCCCCGGGTTCAGGCGGCGAGCCCGCGTGTGTACTCCTACGGGCTGGTCAGCGCGACCGATCAATCCGCTGGGGTGGAGCTCCTCGGCGTCGTCCCCGATCAGGAACAGAAGATCACTGTGCTGCAAAGCCGGATTGTAAAAGGGAGCTATTTGAGCGCGGAAGTTCCCAACGGTATCCTGATGGGAGATAAACTTGCTGCCACGATTGGCGCCGCCGTGGGATCGAAAATCGTCCTGCTGACACCGGCGGCCGATGGTTCCCTGGGGAACGATCTTTACACGGTCACCGGCTTGTTCGAAACGGGGCTTTCTGACATGGACCAGGGCCTGGTCGTCATGCCTCTTGCCTCCCTGCAGGAGCTGCTGCGCTTCCCGCCGGGAAGGATCCATGAAGTCGGGATCAAACTTCATGACGTCACCACCGCGACGACGACAGCGGCGGCGCTTGAAGCGCAACTGAGCAAAACCATTCCGGTTGAAGTGACGCCTTGGCAGCATCTGGCGCCCGAGCTGGCCGACTACGTGCAGTTCAATCGTCGAATCACATTCATTCTATTTTCCATATTCTTCCTGTTGGCAGCCATGGGCATCGTCAACACGATGCTCATGGCGATCATCGAGCGCACACGTGAGCTCGGTATGCTGATGGCGGTGGGAATGCGCCCGGGCCAGGTGGTGGGTCTGATCGTGGCGGAGGCGGCAAGTCTGGCGGCAGCCAGCCTGATCCTGGGAGCGGCGCTTGGCTCGCCGCTTCTCTGGTATCTGCAGGTTCACGGCCTGAACCTGGGCAGCGAAGGAAGCGCGATCTCGCTGGCCGGGGTTGTCGTGGGGCCGCTCTGGCACGGGCGGCAGGATTTCACGGTCTACATCCAGGCGGCTGTGGGGCTCGCCGTCACGGCTTTGGCGTCGGCCCTCTACCCCGCATGGCGAGCGTCCCGCTTTCGGCCAGCGGAGGCCCTCCGAAAGGTCTAACGATGATGGGCATGTTTCTGCTGGCGAAGATCGGGTGGCGGAATCTCTGGCGTAATCCCCGCGGCACCCTGCTGACGGCGCTTGCCCTGGGCTTGGGTCTGACCTTGCTTCTGGTTTCGCTTGGTCTGCTCGATGGCGGCCACGAGCAGACCATCGCCAGCGCGGTCAGGCTCGGCACCGGGGACGTCGTCGTCCAGGCACAGGGGTACCAGGAGGCGGGTTCGTCGAAGTCGTTGTTGCCGCCCCGAGCCGCGGCCGCAGCGGAGGCGTTCCTGCATAGCGATCCCATGAAACGTGTCGTGCGAGGCGTGAGTCCGCGGCTGCTCGCCTCCGGATTGCTGAGTTCCGCGATCAACGCCGATGGGGTGCGCATCATGGGGGTCATTCCCCAACAGGAACGGGCCGTCTCGCTCATTCCTCAGCGGATTGTCGAGGGCACCTACCTCAATGACGATCAACGATCGGGCGTTGTGATCGGGGCGGCGCTGGCCCGCAAGCTCGCGGTGAAGGTTGGGGACAAACTGGTGCTGATGAGCCAGATGCTCCAACCGCCTGACACGGGAGCGCCCGGCGCGGCCGGCGGAGAGATGCAGAGCACTCTGCTGCGGGTGAGCGGGATCTTTCGCACCGGGGTGCAGGCGATCGATGCACATCTCATCCAGATGCCGTTGCCGGAGGCCCAGGCTCTGCTTGGCGTGCCGGATCAGGTTACCCAGATCGTGATCCTGCTGGACCGGGAGGACGACTCTCTGATGGTCGCCCGGGAACTGCGAAAGCAGTTGACTGGCCTCCCGGTTGAAATCTTCCCGTGGCGGGAAGCCATGCCCGAGCTGGCCCAACTCTTCCTGCTGGACAACGCTTTTAACTATGTCATGAACGGTGTGGTACTCGCGGTCGTCGGGTTGGGGATACTCAATACCATTCTCATGCGAGTGCTTGACCGTCGTTACGAATTCGGTCTTTTTTCGGCTCTCGGCCTGCAGCCTGTGCAGCTCGCCGTCATGGTCATTGGCGAGTCATTGGCGCTCACGACCATCAGCCTCGCTTTTGGCCTCGTCCTGGGGTTGGGAGCCGAGTACTATTTTTCGAACCACGGACTGGACCTGCGCTGGTTCTTCAAAAGCAGCGGTCCCGCGGCACTCGTCTTCGATCCGATCATCTATGCGCGCCTGAGCCTCACGCGAATCGCGTCGTCCGTCTTCATTGTGTTCCTGGCGGCGACCGCCATCTCCGTTTATCCGGCGCTCAAGGCCGCACGGACGAAACTGCCTGATGCATTACGACTGCCTTAGCATGATTGGGGAGCGCGATGGCTGAATGGGCGGTGGAGCTAAGAGACGTCAAGAAGACCTACCGGGTAGGGCGGATCGAGGTTCCGGCACTGCGCGGGATCAGTCTGCGTGTTGCCCCGGGAGAATTTCTTGCGATTGCGGGCTCGTCCGGCTGCGGCAAAACCACGCTGCTGAACATTATCGGCGGTCTCGATCGTGCTGATACCGGAGAGGTCCTGGTGGAGGGGGAGAATCTTCAGCTCTTGTCCGCAAGTAGCCTGGCTCGTCTTCGGTTACGGCGTCTTGGCTTCGTCTTCCAGGCCTTCAACCTTCTGCCGGTCCTGACCGCCCTGGAGAACGCGGAGTTCACCTTGCTCCTGCAGGGTGTGCCAGCGAAGCAAAGAAGGGAGAGGGTAGAAAAGCTGTTTTCGGAAATCGGTCTTGGCGGCCTTGAAAGTCGCCGGCCCGGCGAACTATCCGGCGGGCAACAGCAACGTGTCGCGGTCGCGCGAGCTATGGTCACCGAACCGGCGTTGATTCTGGCGGATGAGCCCACCGCTAATCTTGACTCGAGGACGGCGACCGCTCTGCTCGACGTGATGGAACAACTCAATCGCACACACGGCACGACGTTTGTCTATGCCACCCACGATCCACAGGTCATGGCCCGGGCGCACCGGTTGATCGGCCTGCATGACGGGCAGATCGCGACCGACGTGGTGCATTCCAGCCCTGCTCCCTAAGGCATGGCCAAGCCTGGACTAAAACAGCGAGTCCGAGAAACCTGGAGAAGGCTATCGCGCCTGGACGTCCCGCCCGGAAAAATCGCAGCCGGGTTCGCCATCGGCATCGCTGCTGGGTTCCTGCCGCTCAATCCGTCGCCGATTATCGTGGCGACCGCGGTGGCGTGGCTGCTCAGCCGCAACGTGATCGCCGCCATCGCCGGGGCGACGGTGGCGCTTCTCTATACTCCGCTGCTGCCTTTGATCTGGCTGGCTGAATATCGGCTGGGGCAAGCGGTTCTGCAGATGCAGCGTCCGGCGATGTCGGGACCGGTACGAGCATGGGATATGCTGCGAATGGGGCGGGATGCCTACGCCGCCATGGGCGTCGGCTCCATTATCATCGCCAGCCCCGTCGCGTTGCTCTCCTACTTCGTCGTCAAGTGGCTCGCCGAAAGATGGGCGCGGCAAAAAAAGAAATCCTAGAGCAATATCCGAGCGAATGGAATCATCCGGTCGGATATTGCTCTGGAAAACGTCGTTTCTAGAGCACGGGCCGGCTAGATTATCTCATCGCCCGGATCCCGCCATTGCCAGCAGCTAAGGCGCCAGCCATCCCCTTCCACGGCAAGCGCGGCCATATAGCCGGGAGTGGCGGGAAGCTCCTGAACCGACCAGCGCGAGGCGTGGGATGGGTCTCGTTGCATGTCAGCTATCGGACCCGGCTCGGCGGTAGCCTGCGCCACATCAAGCCGGTCCAGGGGAATTGAAAGTCCGCCCCCCAGGGCCTTGATGTAGGCCTCCTTGCGGGTCCAGGAGCGGAAGAATGCCTTGCCCTGCGCTGCGATCGGGAGCGCGCGGAGCCGTGCGGCCTCTGATCGCGAGAAGAACCGCGTGGCAAGCTCCGCGACGGGCAGATCGTTACGGACACGCTCGAGATCGATACCCACCTCCCGGCCACGAGCGACCGCATAGAGGGCGGCGCCGCGCGAGTGGGACACGCTGAAGCAGATCCTATCCACCTCGGCCCGCCCCGCGAGGTATGGCTTTCCGTGAGCGCCGTAGCAAAAGGACAGGCGGCCAGGCGCCCGGTTCAGATAGCGGCCAAGGATGTCGCGCAGCACCCCGCGCGCAACGATGAAGTGCTCGCGATCTTTCGCGAAATAGAAGCGCCCCGCCCGCGTCTGCTCATCGGCGGCAAGGGTGCGGAGGAACGACTCACCGCGGAACCGGTGCTGGTCCAATGTTGTCTGCCAGACATGAACCTCATCGTGCGTCAACACCAGCGCCTTCGGCGGAGGTCGCCACGGGAGGGCAGGAAGGCTGGCGGGGGGTGCCGTCATGGTACGGTTCTCACCTGCCGCCGTGCAATTCCTCGGAGACGAACCGAAGCAGGAGTTCACGATCGGTGTTCAGAAAGAAATGGTCGCCAGGAAACATCCGCAGCGAGAAACCGGCCTTCGTTTGCTCGCGCCACCCGTCGAGGTCGTCGCCGCTGACCCGGTGGTCCTGCTCGCCGCCAATACTGACGATACGGCAGGCCAGAGGAGGCTCGGGCGAGTACGCGTAGGTTTCCCCGATGGCGAAGTCGGCACGCAGGACGGGAAGCAGGATTCGCATGATCTCGATGTTTTGCAGCACCTCCAGCGGCGTGCCGTTGAGGCGGCGCATCTCTTCGAGGAATTCCCCATCAGGCAGTGCATGGATCGATCGGTGCCGGGGTGGGATCTGCGGGGCGCGCCCCGCGGAGACAATCAGGCAGACGGGCAGAATTCCAGACATTCTGCGGATCTGACGGGCAAGCTCGAAGCTGACCAATGCCCCGAGGCTGTGGCCGAAGAACGCAAACGGCCGATCGAGAAGCGGTTCCAGGGCCACTGCGAGGGCTTCGACGAGAGGCGACAGCCGCGTGAAGGAAGGTTCCATCAGCCGCGTTCCCCGGCCGGGATACTGAACCGGGCAGACATCGACGCCAGCCGGCAGGCACTCGGCCCAGGAGCGATAAACGACGGCGCTGCTTCCCGCATAGGGGAAGCAGAACAGGCGGAGCCCGGCCTGCGGGTTCGGTCGCCGGCCGAAGATCCAGGTGTTAGACGTGGTTGCGTCGGTCATCGGTGCGAACGGCAACTCCAATTTGTTCCGTTATCGCAATATACGTCTGGTCGAGGCAGGCTGTCAGACTTTCCGCCAGGGCCTGAACGTGCGGCGGGTACATCAGATTGGCGTGATTGCCGGGAACGACATGGACCTCCACACCGCCATCGGCCCATTCGCTCCAGCCCATCGTCGGATCGTCCGACGCGCCGGCCAGAGTTTCACTCGCCCTGAAGAGGGTCACACGACCGGGGTAGCGATGTGGCTCATAGGTCTCCGTCGCGCGCAGGTCGTTCCTCAGGAGCATGACAAAACGCCGCGCCTGCGCAACATCGAGCTCCGCGGGCACCAGGCCGGCGGCCTTCGCTTCTTCCAGCACCACGGCCAACTGCTCGTCTTCGGGCAGCAGAGCCAGGGAGTCTGTCAGGCCGAACGAAATCCCGAAGTACCGCTCAGCCATCGCGGCGGCTTCGGCGTCCTGCTCCGGAAACGTGTCACCCGGCGAGGGGACCCTTCCGTCTAATATCGCGAGGAACGCCACCTTCTGGTTCTGGGCGAGAAGTTGCTGCGCCATCTCGAAGGCGATCACTCCGCCCATGGACCATCCGCCCAGAAAATACGGCCCCGTCTGCTGGACGATCTGCAACGCCTGGACGTAATGGGCCGCCATATCTTCGATCCGCGTGTCCGGGTCATGTCCGTCTTCCGCCCCCCTGGCCTGCAGCCCGTAGCAGGGCTGATCGGCACCCAGAAGCTGACCCAGCTGGATGTAGGGAAAAACATGCCCGCCGGCCGGATGCACCAGGAAGAGCGGCGGTCTGCTTCCTCGGGATTGGATCGGCACCAGCGAGGACCCCGGGCCGGATGTGGCGTGCTGACGCAGCACCTGGGCGAGATCCGCAATCGTTGCTCCCTGAAAGATGGAGGTCAGCGGAAGTCTTTTGCCGAGCTGCTTTTCGATGAGGGCGAACAGACGCACCGCCATCAGGGAGTGCCCTCCGAGCTCGAAAAAATTGTCGCTCACGCCGACGGGGCGAACGTCCAGAATCTCCTCCCAGATGTGGACGAGCTGCAGCTCCAGGTCGTCGCTGGGAGCGACGAACACCTTCGGTGTTTGCAGCCTGGAGCGATCGGGTGCCGGCAAAAGCCGTCGGTCGAGCTTCCCATGCGCGGTCACCGGCAGGGCGTCGAGCAGCACCACCACCGCCGGCACCATGAACTCGGGCAGCTTGTTTTTGAGGAAGCGGCGCAGCTCATCGCTCGTGGCGTCCGCGACCACATAGGCGACCAACTGTTTCTGGCCGGGCGTGTCTTCCCGCGCCAGGACCACGGCCTCGCGCACCGCCGGATGTTGGCCAAGCGTGGCCTCGATTTCTCCCAGTTCGATGCGAAATCCGCGGATCTTGACCTGCTGATCCGCCCGACCGAGGAACTCGATGTTCCCATCGGCGCGAAAGCGCGCCAGGTCGCCGGTCCTGTACATGCGCGCGCCGGGCTGGCTACTGAACGGGTCCGGAACAAACGCCTCGGCGGTCAGGTCGGGCCGGTTCAAGTATCCTCGGGCCACGCCCGCTCCGCCGATGTGCAGATGGCCGGCGACGCCGACGGGAACCTGATTGCCGTGCTGGTCCAGAACATAGGCCGTCCGGCCCGCGAGAGGGCGGCCGATGGGCACGCTCCGTTCAGCCGTGATCCGGCCGGGATGAGGCGCGATTTCCAGGGCTGTTGCCGTGATTGTCGTCTCGGTCGGGCCGTAGCCATTGAGGAGGCGTATCGAGCCGACCGGGGCCAGCCGCCAGAGCCTGAGGGCGTCCGGCGACATCGCATCGCTGCCGACTATGCAGAGCCGTGGCGGAATGGCCGGGACGAGATCCGGCGCGTGCGCCCATTCTCGCGCCAGTTCCTGCCAGTAGGGGGTCGGAAGATTGAGGACCGTCAGACCGCATTCCGCGATCTTCCGATGCAGCTCGGCCGGGTACCAGATGTCCGGACCCATCACCACCAGCCGGGCCCCCGCGACCAGCGTCGGCAGGATCTCCTCCAACGACACGTCGAAGCTCGGAGCGGCGAACTGAAGAACGATATCCCTGGAGTCGAGCCCGTAGGCGCTTATGACATTCAGGCAGTGCCCAAGGAGTGCGTCATGCGGGACGAGGACGCCCTTGGGCTGCCCTGTCGATCCCGACGTATAGATGACGTAGGCCAATGCCTCCGGGCCGGCCGCTCCGACGGGGTTGTCTGCGCTGCGATGGGCGATGGCTTCCCAGTCGGAGTCGAGACAGACGACCGCGGCGCCCTGGTCGGCCAGCCCCGCCGCAAATTGCTCCCGGGTCAGCAGCACCGGCACCTGAGCATCTTGCAGCATGAGGGCGAGGCGCTCCTTCGGGTATGCCGGGTCCAAAGGGAGGTACGCGCCGCCCGCCTTGAGGATGCCCAGCAACCCGACGACCATCTCCAGGGAGCGCTCCAGGCAGATGGCCACCGGCACCTCGGGCCCGACGCCCAGCGCCCGCAGGTGGTGCGCGAGGTAATTGGCGCGGCGGTTCAGCTCCCCGTATGTCAGCTGCTGCGCTTCGAACACCACGGCGACGGCGTCCGGTGTTCGCGCCACCTGCGCCTCGAACAGTTGATGGATACAGACATCATGCCGGCTGTTGCTCGCGGGGCCTTGCCACTCCACCAGCAGTTGCCGCCGTTCCGCTTCGCCCAACAGCGGCAAGTCCGCGAGGCGTTGCCCGGGGTCCACGAGCGCACCCAGCAACAGGGTCCGGAAATGCCCCAGCAACCGGGCTATCGTGTCGGCGTCGAACAGATCGACGTTGTAGACGAAGGTGGCCGTCATCTCCTGCCCCGTGTCGGCGACCACGAGCGTGAGGTCGACGTGCGCCGTCTCGATGTCCCCCTCGACAGAGCTCAGGATGGCGCCCGGCAGCTCGATGGCCCGCGGTGACGCCGTTTGCAGAACGAACATCACCTGAAACAGCGGATTTCGGTTCAAATCCCGCTGCACGTGCAATTCCTCGACCAGGCGATCGAAGGGCAGGTCCTGATGGGCGTACGCCCCGAGACATGTCTCCCGCACCCGGCGCAGGACTTCCCGAAAGCCGGGATTGCCGGAAAGGTTCGTGCGCAGGACCAGAGAGTTGACGAAGAGGCCGATGAGACCCTCGGTCTCCAGCCGGTTACGGTTGGCAATCGGCGTGCCCACGATCAGGTCGTCCTGCCCGGTGTAGCGGTACAGCAGAGCCTGGAACGCCGCCAGAAACGCCATGAACTGCGTCACGCCTTCCTGGCGGCTCAGCGCCTGGATGTCTGCCCGCAGCTGTTCGGGTAATGCCAACGACTGGTGCGCGCCTCGGAACGTCTGCAATGCCGGTCTGGGGTGATCGGTGGGCAGATCGAGACGGTCCGGGGCGTCGATCAGTTGCCCTTTCCAATAGGCAAGCTGGGATTCCAGGACGTCGCCCTGCAACCATGTCCGCTGCCAGTGGGCGAAGTCTGCATATTGAATGGGTAGCTCGGGCAGCAGCGGCGAGCCGCCGGCGCAGAACGCGCTGTAGAGTGTCGCCAGCTCGCGAACCAGGATTCCCGTCGACCAACCATCCGACACGATATGGTGCATGGTCAGCAGCCCGACGTGCTCCGTGTCGCTCAACCGCAGCACAGTGCCCCGCAGCAGCGGTCCTCGCGACAAATCGAAGGGACGCTCGGCTTCGGCGTTGACTAGGCGACGGACCTCCGCTTCCTGGGCGCTTGCCGACCGGTCCCGCAGGTCGACGACCGGCAGCTTGATCGTCAGGGTCGGGGCGATCACCTGCACGGCGCATCCATCCACTTCCCGGAACGTGGTGCGCAGGGCCTCGTGACGATTGACGATCGCGTTGAGACCCCGCTCCAGCGCCGCCAGGTTGAGCGGTCCCTGAAGGCGAACGGCGGCCGGGATATTGTAGGCGGGCAGGCCCGGTGCCAGCCGATCGAGAAACCATAGTCTCTGCTGGGCGAACGAAAGAGCCAGATCTCCGTTCCGGGGGACCGGCAGGATAGGGGGTGCCGACAAGACATGTCCGGCCTGGCGGGCAGCGTCGATGCTCTCGGCCAGACCCGCAACGGTCGGTGCCTCGAACAGCCGACGTAGCGGAATTTCTACCTGGAATGCCTCGCGCACGCGGGACATGAGCTGGGTTGCCAACAGCGAATGGCCGCCAAGGTCGAAGAAATTATCGTGGGTGCCAACGAGGTCGATCTCGAGCAGCTGGCCCCAGATCCCCGCCAACAGCTCCTCCGTCAGGGTCCGGGGCGCCACGAACGCCCCATCCAGTCGCGGTCGCAGTCCGCCCGGAACCCTCAGTGCCTGACGGTCGATCTTTCCATTGGGCATCAACGGCAGGGCATCGAGCGGCACGAAGATCGCCGGCACCATGTACTCGGGGAGCTTTTGCTGCAGAAAATCGCGCAGCTCAGTCGTCGTTGGGGGGAGGCCTGGCTCTGCGACCACGTAAGCCACCAGGCGCTTTTGTCTCCCGGCCGCGTCCGCAGGATCACCGGCCACGTCTTCCTGCGCGAGCACGACAGCTTCTCGCACGGCCGGGTGTTGGCCGAGTGCGGCTTCGATCTCACCGAGTTCGATCCGGAACCCGCGGACCTTGACCTGGTGGTCGGCCCGCCCGAGGAACTCGATGGTCCCATCGGCTCTGTAGCGCGCCAGGTCGCCGGTCTTGTACATGCGTGCCCCGGGCACGGCGCTGAACGGGTCCGAAACGAACCGTTCCGCAGTCATATCGGGCCGGTTCAGGTACCCGCGGGCCACGCCGGCACCGCCAATGTACAGCTCGCCCTGCACGCCGATGGGGACTGGCTGCCGAAGGGGATTCAGAATGTAGATCCGTGCGTTGGCGATTGGTCGACCGATCGTCACCGCGTCCGCTGAAGTGATCCTGGCGGCGGACGCGTTTGCCGTTGCCTCCGTCGGGCCGTAGATATTCCAGATCTGGAGATGCGGCAGGGCGGCGAAGCTACGCGCGACCAGCTCCTTGCTCAGCGTTTCGCCGCCGAAAATCACCCGCGTCAGACCCGGGGGCGCGGCGTGACCGGACCGCATCGCCTGCAGGACGCCGGTCCACAAGGATGGCACGCAGTTCAGCGCGACCTTTGGTCGCTGCGCCAGAGCCGACAGCAGCAAGCCAGGCTCTGCCACGACCTCCTCCGGAATGATCCAGACCTCGCCCCCTCGCAGAAGCGGGGGAAAGAGCTGCTTCAGACACATGTCGAAGGTCAGTTTCGTCGTGAGCGGCATGGCGAACTCGGGATCGGCCAGAGGGCCATCGTTGACCCAGCGCAGATAGTTCACGAGGCCGGCATGTTCGCACATCACCCCCTTCGGCTGTCCGGTCGAGCCCGAGGTGTAGATCACATAGGCGAGGCTTCGCGCGGTTGCCGCGCTGAGCGGAGCTCTTTCACTTTCCGGCGCGATGGCTTCCAACCCGGGGTCCAGGCACAGGGTGGTTCCCGCATGGTCGGGCAGGCGCTCCAGCCACGGTGTCCGTGTCAGGATCACCGGCACCTGGGCATCGCGCAGCATGAACGCCAGGCGCTCCTTCGGATAGGCCGGATCCAACGGCAGATACGCTCCGCCGGCTTTCAGGATACCCAGCACACCGACAATCATCTCCGGGCAGGGTTCCATGCAGATGGCAACCGGAACGTCCGGCTGGACCCTCAGCGTTTGCAGGCGGCGCGCCAGTTGATTGGCGCGCGCGTCGAGTTGCTCGTAGGTGAGTTGCTGTCCCTCGAACGTGACGGCCAAGCAGTTCGGCGTCCGCGCGACCTGTTCCTCGAACAGGTGGTGGAGGCACCGCTCGCTGGGGACATCGGTCCTGGTGTCGTTGAATGCCACCAGGAGTTGCCGGCGTTCGGCATCGGTCAGAATGGCCATCTCGCCGATCGTCGTGGCCGGGTCACGGATGGCGCTTTCCAGCAGAACGTGGAAATGTCCCGCCATCCGGCTTATGGTTTCGATATCGAACAGGTCGGTGTTGAAGCGGATCGACGTGGCAAGCGAATCGCTGGTCTCGATGATCAACATGACCAGATCGAGAGTGGCAGCGCGGCGTTCGAGGGGGATCGACTCCATCTCGAACCCGCCAAGGCTCATCCGCAGCCCGGTTCCGACCCCCGCGAATTCCGGTGCGGTCCGGTCGGCGACGCGGTGCGGTTTGTCCAGCACGAACATGGTCTGGCAGAGGGGCGGTCGGCTGAGATCGCGGGGCGGCCGCAGTCCCTGGATCAAACGCAGCGTCGGATAATCCTGGTGCTCGAGCGCGGCCAGCACCGTCTGACGTACCCGGGCCAGAAGCGACCGGAAATCCGGGTTACCGGAAAGATCCGCTCGCAGGATGACCGGATTTGCGAAGAAGCCGACCACCCCTTCAAACTCGGCGCGGCTGCGCCCGACCATGGGAGAGGCGACAAGGATGTCTTCCTGGCCGCTGTGGTGGAAAAGCATCAGCTCGAACGCCGCCAGCAGGACCATGTACAGCGTGGCCCCCTCGGCTTTGGCAAGAGCCCTGAGCCGCTGGGCGAGTTCACCACTCAGAGTGAAATCGTGCTGCGCGCCACGATACAGCTGAACCGGCGGTCGCGGTCGGTCGGTCGGCAGATCAAGCACGGGGAGCGGGCCGGCCAGCTGGGCCTTCCAGTAGTCCCAGAGTTGTTCCCCGACCGGGCTCGTCAATGTTTTGAATTGCCAACGGACGAAGTCCGTGTAGGGCCGACCAGGGGGCGGGAGGGAAGACGGTTGGCCGGATCTTTCTGCCAGATAGAGAGCGCCGAGCTCGTTCAGGATGATCGCGAGGGACCAAAAGTCGATCACGATATGATGGACCACAAGCAACAGGACGTGCTCGTGCGCCGATCGCGTGAACAGGCTCGCCCGCATGACCGGCCCCCGCTCCAGATCGAACGGGCGCAGCGTTTCCGCGACCAGACGGGCTTGCATCGTATCCTCCCGACAGGTCGAGGTATCGGTCACCTCGAAGCGGACCGTCTGATGTTCGTGGACCCGTTGCGCGGGCTTGCCCGCATGCACCGCAAACGTGGTCCGCAGCGAAGGGTGTCGATCGATCAGTGTCTGAAGCGCGCACCGGAGGGCCCGGATATCAACAGCGGAGCGGATGCGCCCGGCGAAACTGACATTGTAGATCGAGCTTTCCGGGGCAAGCTGGCACAGAAACCATATGCCCTGCTGATTGTCCGAGAGAGGGTACGACGGGAGGGACTTGTCCGCCTCTCTGCGCAGGAACTGGGCAAGGAGCGCACGCTTTTCGCCCGGTGACAACGCGTTGATTGCCTGGACGGAGGACACGGGACTGTCTTGCTGGGAGTCTCTCGACGCTGGCATGGCGGTCCCCTCAACAGCTTGGTTCAGCGTCGGGAAGTCCCGCTCGCCGAAGACCCGCCCGGGAGAAAGCGGTGGGTTTGACGTCAGCCGTAGAACCGGTGGTAGCCGCCGCCGCCAAACAGCCAGAGCAGCACCAGCACCAGGATGAGAAGCGGCACAATTCCGCCGAATGTACCGTAGCGGCCATAGCCGTAGTAGCCGCCGCCTCCAAACACAACAAAAACGATCAGCAAAATCAGGATCAAGCCCATGGTCAGCCTCCTGCGCCACCCAATTCTATCGCGCCCCGGACTGAACCGTCAGCGATCATCGTGCCGGGGTCAGGCGAGTCTCGGTTGCCGCCGCCGTCACCGTCATGGCGCCAATGTTCCTAATTATGATAGCCCGCGCCGTATCCGGGGGCATCATATTTCGGATACCCGGGACCGACGACGCACCCGCCCGACATCGTCGCGGCCAGCAAGGTCACGACCGGCAGGATCCACGATCGTGGTGACGTGCCACTGGATGACAACTCAGTGGCACGTCAGGACAACCCAAGTTTGTGCGCGCTGCTCGCACCGGACACGACGCCCGTACCCCAACCGCTTCAGGCCCGCGCGGCCAGGAGTACGGCGTTCAGTCCGCCGAAGGCAAAGGAGTTCGACATCGCGACGTTGATCTCCGCCTGCCGGGCCACATTCGGAACGACATCCAGATCACAGTCGGGATCGGCTTCCTCGAAATTGGCTGTTGGTGGAATTGTCTGATGGTGGATGGCAAGCGCGGTCACAGCCATCTCCAGCGCTCCGGCGGCGCCCAGTCCGTGCCCGAGCACAGCCTTGCTGGACGAGACCGCAATGTGCCCGGCATCCTGCCCGAAGACGGCTCGCAGGGCTGTTGTCTCCGATCGATCGTTCTGGGCCGTTGCGGTACCGTGTGCGTTGACGTACTTGACCTCGCCTGGATTTATTCGCGCGTCCCGAAGCGCCGCCCGCATGGCCCGTGCAGCGCCGTCAGGGTCTGATGCCGTGATGTCATAGGCATCGGCGGTCATGCCAAATCCCAGAATTTCCGCGTAGACACGTGCTCCCCGGGCGAGTGCGTGGGCGCGTTCCTCAAGCAGCAACACTGCCGCCCCCTCGCCCAGTACCAGCCCCGATCGCGTGCGGGAGAAGGGCCTGCAGGTATCCTGGCTGAGCACGCGAAGAGATTCCCATGCCTTGATGGTCCCGGCTGTCAGGCACGCTTCGGCGCCGCCGGCGACGGCGATGCCTGCCTGTCCGGAACGAACCAGGTGGAACGCCATGCCGATCGCATGCGTCCCCGCCGCACAGGCGGTCGACGTGCAGAAGGCCGGTCCCTTCAGGCCAAGGTCCATCGATACCTGGCTTGCCGCCGCGCTCGTCATCAATCGAGGGACTGTCAACGGGTGAAGGCGCGGCGCATTTTCGGAGTATAATTTGAAATAGGCATCATCCATCGTCGTCTGGCCACCGGAGGCACTGCCGATAACCGTGGCCGCCTCAAGCGCCAGATGGTCGGATATCGCGAGGCCCGAATCCTGCACGGCGGCACGCGCGGCCACGACAGCGAATTGCGAAAAACGATCCAGCAGGCCGCGCTGCTTGGGCTCGAAAAACAGTGCCGGGTCGAACTGGGAAACCTGCGCCGCGATGCGCGTGGTCAGCCGTTCACTTCGGGGGACCGAGAACGGACCAATGGCCGAGCGGCCTTCCACCAGGGCCGGCCAGAACTCACCGAGCGTACATCCTACCGGGGAGACGACCCCGATCCCCGTGATGACCACGCGGTTCATGCGGAGGACTTGCTGTCTATGAGACGCGTCACTGCCGCGGCAATCTGGCCAATGGTCTCCAGCTTTCCAAATCCATCCGGCGAGGCCACCCCGTTGCCGGCGCCCGCCGCCTCATTCGCGTTATAGGGGATGCTGATGTCGAATTCCTCCTCCAGCGCGAAGATGATCTCGATCAAATCGAGTGATTCGGCACCAAGATCCTGCAACGCCGTACCGGGGCTTAGACGGTCGACGGGAATCTTGAGCTCCCTGGAAATGATTTGTATGACCGTGTCCGTGATCGCTTCCACCGCTCCAACGCCTTTTTCCAAGGTGAAGTTGTTGTTACCGGCGCGAACCGAACCAGCACTTTGTTTTGCAAGTATAGCGACCTTGCGCAGACTCGCAACCGGCGTCTCGGTCAAACTCTCGCATCGTGACGGATCGTGCTGGGCCCGTTGGCGCCCGAGGTCAACAGTTCCGCTCTCCTCGTGGCCAGCTCCGGGGAAGCTGGACCGTCGTGATCTGGAAGACTCCCGTTATGGATGGCGGGCAAGGAAGCGGAGTGAGCGATGACGAGGTCGAAGTTTTCGCGAGCGCAGATCGCCTTCGTGCCGAAGCAGGCGGAGGACGGCACGAGCGTCGGCTAGGTGTGCCGGCTGAAGGATCTCGAGCGGGAGAACGCGCGGCTCTCGCCGGCATGCTTGCGTTCAACCCCGCCGATGAGATCGAAGCCATGATCGCGGCGCAGGCGACGGCGATGCACCCCGAGCAGCCTGCCGACACGGCCACCCGTCTCGGGCGGGACGGCGCGAGCCTTGCGCGAGGGATGACTGAGACGGTGGACGCGCCGGAACGCAAACGCGGCCGGGCATCGCAGCAGGTGCGCGTCGAACATGACCACGTGCAGGACGGCGGGCAGGCGATCGTGAGCAGCGTGACGGCCGCACCGAGGGGGGGGTTAATCTCAGCACTGGTCAATGAACCCTATAGACCGCCTTCCACACTGGACCATGACGCTGCCCCTGGCCCAGGCAACCCCCTCGCTGCGGCGCGCACACCCGGCGGGCGAGCGCGTGCCAGTGTCCTGCCATGGCGAACGGGCGATACCGGCTTCACGGGGGCGCCAGCGCCGGGCCTAGGACGGCTGAGGGGATCGAGCGCATCCGCGCAAGGCGCGGACCCGCCACGGGGCCTACAGCGCCGAGGTGAGGCGCTTGCGAACCCTGTCCGGCGTCAGGGTCAATGAGACAGACAGGCGTAGTTGAGGAGCAGAGCATTTCTGGCTCATCGTAACCGTCAAGGAGTGCAGATGAGCCAGAAATTCTCCGCGCCCGCCGCACGGCCGCATGACGTGACGGCGCAGCCGTCCGTCGAGCAGGCTGTCCGTGACATCTGCCGCGCCACCCGCAAGCACCACTCGGCCGAGGACAAGATCCGCATCGTGCTGGAGGGCCTGCGCGGCGAGGACAGCATTGCCGCCCTATGCCGCCGGGAAGGCATTGCCGAGAGCCTGTATTACTCCTGGCCGAAGGACTTCCTGGAAGCCGGCAAGCGCCGCCTCGCCGGCGATATCGCACTCGCCGACACGGCCCAGTCACCCCGCCACCGGCCCCTCACGTCAACGAAGCTTCGCCGGCTCTCCGATGCGATGTGTCAGGGTTTGCGCGAGGGGCCGACTGAGCTGCACCGCGCTTACATCCGCATGTTCGTTAGCAGGATCGTCGTAAGCGCTCGGGAAGTGCACATCAGCGGTCCCAGAGCAGCCCTTGCCAAAGCTGCGAGCGATGACGTGTACGACCCAGGCAGACTGGTGCCCAGTTTTGTTCGGAAGTGGCGTCCCGTGTGCGACGAAACTGGGAACTGGGAGACCATCGTTAGCATGCCCGGGTCCGGGCATCTGCCATAGCCTGCCTGGCATCGAAGTCGCCGACTTTCTATGGCGTACAACGGTGATGCTCGGAGGGGACGCAGCCCCGCAGCCGGCCCGGCCGGGCATCGCTGAGACTGACTGTCGGGGCACTGCTCCTCGAGTAGATGCGCCCTCGTAGGGGGCGAACGTTGGCCTGGCGCGCGC